>NZ_KN196470.1:0-169372 GCF_000761445.1 Oleiagrimonas soli
TTTCCGTCAACACCCTTTTTCAGGGAAATTTGCATCGCCGGAAACGGGCCGCGAGCCGCCTGTGCATTGGCGAGCCGCGCATCTTAGGGAGGCGTCGCACGAAGCGCAAGCCCTTCGTGCGAAATCGATGAAAAAATTTTTCAGCCGCGCTTGAGCAGCACCCGCGCGAAGTTGCGCTTGCCGATCTGCAGCACGCCTTCGAAGCCCGCCTCGAACACACGTTGCGCATCCTCGACGACATCGCCATCGATGCGCACCGCGCGCTCCTTGAGCTTGCGATTGGCCTCGGAATTGGACTTGGTCAGCCCCGCCGCCGTCAGCAGTGCCGGCAGACGCAGGCCTTCCTCGGGCACGGCGATCTCGTCGAGCGGCAGCAGCGAGGTGTCGCCCTCGCCGCGCACCACGGCATGCCAGCCGGCGATGGCCTGTTCGGCCGCCGCCGCATCGTGGAAGCGCGCCGCCAGTTCACGCGCCAGGCGCAGCTTGGCGTCGCGCGGGTTGAGCTGACCGCTCTCGATATCGCGCTTCATCGTCGCCAACTCGTCCAGCGACACATCGAAGCTCAGCAACTCGAACCAGCGCCACATCAGCTCGTCGCCGATCTTCATGGTCTTGGTGACGATGTCGATCGCCGGCTCGTCGATGCCGATGTAGTTGCCCAGCGACTTGGACATCTTGTTGACGCCGTCCAGACCTTCCAGCAGCGGCATGGTCAGCACCACCTGCGGCGGTTGTCCGTAATGTTCCTGCAGCGCGCGCCCCATCAGCAGATTGAATTTCTGGTCGGTGCCGCCCAACTCGACGTCGGCCTTCAGCGCCACCGAGTCGTAGCCCTGCACCAGCGGATACAGGAATTCATGGATGGCGATGGGCTGCTGCGCCTTGTAGCGTTTGTCGAAATCGTCGCGCTCGAGCATGCGCGCCACGGTGTGCTGCGAAGCCAGGCGAATCATGTCCGCCGCGCTCATGCCGCCGAACCATTCGCTGTTGAAGCGCAGTTCGGTGCGCTTTTTGTCGAGCACCTTGTAGACCTGCGCGGCGTAGGTCTCGGCGTTGGCCTTGACCTGCTCGGGCGTGAGCGGCTTGCGCGTGGCGTTCTTGCCGGTCGGGTCGCCGATCATGCCGGTGAAGTCGCCGATCAGGAAAATCACCTGATGCCCCAGATCCTGGAACTGGCGCATCTTGTTGAGCAGCACCGTGTGACCGACGTGCAGATCCGGCGCGGTCGGGTCGAAACCGGCCTTGATGCGCAGCGGGCGACCTTCCCCGAGACGCTTTTCAAGCTCCTCTTCCTTGATGATCTCGTCGGCGCCGCGGCCGATCAGCGCCAGCGCGCCCTCGATGTCGCTCATGAAAACCTCGTGTCCTGCGGGGGTGGTATGGGCCGTACCGGGAAGCGGCTCGACCTGAATGCAGTTAATTGTGCGTTAACCGAGGTGATGAGCGCAACGCTTTGAAAAAAAAGGCGTTGACGGCGTTTCCCGGCCCTCGTTATCGTAGCCTGTATTCGTACTCCTTTCGGCATACAGGGGCGGGAAACTAGATCATGGCTCGGGGTCCCTCGGTCGCGCATCACGCGCGCCGCCAGGCGATGCGCCGCAAGGCACAGCGCCGGCATCAGCACTTCTATCAACGATACACCCATTGGTCCCTCGGTCCGTCCGATCCGGGACCTCCGCTGCATTGGTCGCGCGAACGCTGGATGCTGGGCGCTGCCGCGGTGCTGCTGGTGGTGCTGTCGGCGCTGATCATGCCGGCGTGGGCGAGCGCGATGAAGCACCGCTCCACGGTGACCACCTACACGGAGATGCCGCTGGACCTGCCCGTGCTGCCGCCGCAGCCGGCGCGCAAGCCGGTGGAGAACTGGCAGGTGATGCGCGTGCAGCCGGGCCAGACGCTATCGGGCCTGTTCGAATCGCACGGACTCGACTACAGCGACCTGAACCTGGCGCTGCAGGCGACCAAGAAGTCAGGCACGCTGCACGACCTGCACCCCGGTGACGAGTTCGCCTACCTGACCGACGCCAACGGCGCGCTGGAAGCCCTGCGCTTCGACGCCGACGGCGGCCATCGCGTCACGCTGCGCTTCGCCAACGGCGAGGTCACGCGCCACGTGCAGGCGCGCGAGCTGGAGCGGCGCGAGCACATCGCGCACGGCGTGATCCAGTCGTCGCTGTTCGGCGCCGCCAGCCAGGCCGGCCTCAGCGAGGCTATGGTGGTGAAGCTGGCCGACGTGTTCAAGTACGACATCGACTTCATCAAGGACATCCGCAGCGGCGACCGCTTCACCGTGGTCTACGACGATGTCTGGCGCGACGGCGCTTACCTGCACGGCGGCGACATCATCGCCGCGGAGTTCTACAACCGCGGCCAGCGCTACACCGCATTCCGCTTCCAGCGCCCGGACGGTACTTTCGGCTACTACAGCGAAGACGGCCGCCCGCTGCAGAAGGCGCTGCTGCGCACGCCGGTGAAGTTCTCGCGCATCTCCTCGCGCTTCAGCCTGGCCCGCAATCATCCGATCCTCGGCTACACCCGCGCGCACAAGGGCGTGGACTACGCCGCGCCGCGCGGCACGCCGATCCATGCCGCCGGCAACGGCGTGATCCGCTACCGCGGCTGGGAGCGCGGCTTCGGCCGCTTCATCCTGATCAAGCACGACGCCAAATACTCGACGGCCTACGCGCACATGTCGCGCTTCGCGCCCGGCCTGCACGTGGGTTCGCGCGTGAGCCAGGGCCAGGTGATCGGCTACGTCGGCATGACCGGCCTGGCGACCGGACCGCATCTGCACTACGAAGTGCGCGTCAACGGCCACCAGGTGAACCCGCTGACGGTGACGATGCCGAAGCCGAAGCCGCTGGAGCCGAAGCTGCTGGCGCAGTTCAAGCAGCAGATGCAGCCGATGCTGGCGCGCATCGATACCCTCGACGCGAATATCCGCCTGGCCAACCGCAGCGACGCCGGCAAGCGCACGCCGCAGACCGACTGACGCGCGCATGTCCGATACCGAAGCCGCGCTGTATGTCGGCCTGATCTCCGGCACCAGCGCGGACGGCATCGACGCCGCGCTGTGCCGTTTCCAACCGCATACCGAGCTGATCCACGCGCGCACGCACCTGTGGCCGGATGCTTTGCGCGAAGACATTCTCGACGTCTCGCAGGGCAACCGCCTGCTCGACCTCGACGCCTACGGCCGTCTCGATGTGGCCATCGGTCAGTGCTTCGCCGAGGCCGTGCAGCGCCTGCTGCAGGAAGCCGACGTGTTGCCCGCCGCCGTGCGCGCCATCGGTTCGCACGGCCAGACGGTGCGTCACCGCATCGGAGGCAAACAACCCTTCACGCTGCAGATCGGCGACCCCAGCGTCATCGCCGAACGCACCAGCATCGACACCGTGGCCGACTTCCGTCGCGCCGACGTCGCCGCCGGCGGTCAGGGTGCGCCACTGATGCCGGCCTTCCATGCCGCGGTGCTCGGCACCGACGCGTACGTGCGCGGCGTGCTGAACCTCGGCGGCATCGCCAATCTCAGCGTGCTGCATCCGGACGGTCGCGTGATCGGCTTCGACACCGGCCCGGCCAACGGCCTGATGGACGCCTGGTGCGCCCAGACCTACCACCAGCCCTTCGATCGCGACGGCGCCATCGCTGCCGGCGGCACGGTCGACGAAGCCCTGCTGGAAGCCTTGCTGAACGATCCGTACTTCGCGCTGCCCGCGCCGAAAAGCACCGGCCGCGAAGTGTTCCATCTGGACTGGCTGCGCGCCCACGGCGACATCGACGCGATGGCGCCGGCCGACGTGCAGGCCACCTTGCTGGAGTTGACCGTGCGCAGCGTGGCCGACGCCGTACGCCGCGAAGCGGCGCAGGCGGACGATCTGATCGTGTGCGGCGGCGGCGTGCACAACCGCGCACTGATGGACGCGCTGGCGAAACGCCTGGCGCCATGCCGGGTCGTCAGCAGCGAAACGCTGGGCGTGGCGCCCGATCATGTCGAATCGATGGGGTTCGCCTGGCTGGCCTACCGTCGACTGCGCGGCGAACCGGGCAATCTGCCCAGCGTGACCGGCGCCGCGGGATTGCGCCTGCTCGGCGCGATCCATGCAGCACCACGGCGCTAAGTCTCAGCCCCCGGAACGGGGCTTGCCCGCCAACTGACCTTCCGGCGCGGCAGCCAGCGCCTCGAGCGCTTCCTCGAACGCGGCCGTCTCCTCGGACTGCCAGGTTCCGGCCAGTTTCGCGATACTACGAAATTCGCGTTCGGCGCCCAGCACCTCGCCGCCCAGGCCCAGGCCGCTACGCATGGCGTGAAGCACCACGTCGTTGATCGACCACTTGCGGTCGCGCGCGATCTCCTTGATGCGCGTCGCCATGGCGTCGTCAATATGGCGTACTACGATGTCCGGCACGTGCGAAACCTCCTCCGCGCAGCATGCCCCCTGTGCGCCCTATTGTGTCAGTTTTGCGACGCCTTGGCAGCCTCGTCGTCGGCCCCGGCGCTGCGATCCAGCGACATGCGCCGTGACAGCCATGCCAGCAACAGCAGCGTCGGCAGCACCGAGAGCGCGCTGAAGATGTAGAAACCCGAGTAGGTCCATCGCTCGACCAGGAAGCCGGAGAAACCGCCGATCAGCTTGCCCGGCAGATTGGCCAGCGAACTGAGCAGGGCGTACTGCGTGGCGGTGAATTCCATGCTGGTCAGCGAGGACAGGAAGGCGACCAGCACCACGCCAGCGAACCCCAGCGTCGAATTGTCGCCGGAAATCGCCGCGATGAACGCCCAGGTCTGGCCCGGATGCTGCGCCATCAGCAGGTACAGCAGATTGGACAGCGCCACGCCCAGCGCGGCGATGTAGAGCGAGCGCTTCAGCCCCAGCCCCGCCACCGACACGCCGCCGAGAAACGCGCCGGCAATGCCGATCCATACGCCGTACACCTTCGAGACCGTGGCGATCTGATCCTTGGTGTAGCCCGTGTCGATGTAGAACGGTCCATTGATCACGCCCAGCATCTGATCCGGCAGCTTGAACAGACCGACGAAAAGCAGCAACGCGATCGCGACGATCGCACCGTGCCGGCGGAAGAAATCGCGGAACGGTTCGACGAAGGAGGCCTGGAAACTGACCCGCTCGCGCACGCGGATCGCGTCCGGTTCGCGCATCGCCAGCGTGGTCAGCAGCGGCGCCAGCAACGAGGCGGCCATCAGCAGATAGGCCACGTGCCAGCTGCTGTACGCGGCGATGTACAGCGCGCCGGCACCGGACAAAATCAGGCCGAAGCGATACCCCAGCGTGTACGTCGCAGCCAGCGCGGCCTGCGCTTCCTGCGGCGCGATCTCGATGCGGTAGGCGTCGATCATGGTGTCCTGCGTGGCGCCGGAGAAACCGGCCAGCATCGCCATGCCCACGAACAGATCCAGCTGCGCGGGGCCGGTGCTCGCCATGCCCACCAGCGCCGCGATCAACACGATCTGCGAGAGCGCCAGCCAACCGCGACGGCGGCCGAGAAAGCCCAGAATGGGCGCCTTCCAGCGATCCAGCAGCGGCGCCCAGAGGAACTTGAACACGTAGAAGAAGCTGACGTAACTGAACAGGCCGATCGCGCCCAACGTCAGGCCGTACTCGCGCAGCCAGATCGAGACCGTGTAGCCGATCAGCAGGAACGGCAGCCCCGAACCGAATCCCAGCAGGCACAGCGTGCCCGCCGACGGCGTGGCGAACGCCTGCATGATGCCGCGCCAGCCACGCGGTTTGGCGGCGGTCATGCGTCGTAGTCCACGGTGAACGGCGCGTGATCGGAGAAGCGTTCGTCGCGATAGATCGAACAGGATTGCAGCCGCTCGCGCAGCGACGGCGTCGCCAGCTGGTAGTCGATGCGCCAGCCGACGTTGTTCTCGCGCGCGCGACCGCGGTTGGACCACCAGGTGTACTCGACCGTGTCCGGCTTCAACGCGCGGAAGGTGTCGACCCAGCCGCGCGTGTCGATCAGGTCGTTCATCCAGTCGCGCTCTTCGGGCAGGCAGCCCGAATTCTTCTGGTTGGACTTCCAGTTCTTGATGTCCAGTTCGCTGCGCACGATGTTCCAGTCACCGCAGACCACGTAGTCGCGGCCGCTGTTCAGCCATTCGTCGAGCACCGGCGCGAACCATTCCATGATGCGGAACTTGTACTGCTGACGCTCGTCGCCGGACGAACCGGACGGAAAGTACAGCGACACCACGCTGAGATTGCCGAAGCGCGCCTCGATGTAGCGGCCCTCGCAGTCGAAGTCCTCGCGGCCCAGCTCGGTGCGAATCTCGTCCGGCTGTTCGCGCGAGTAGATTGCCACGCCGCTGTAGCCCTTCTTGCTGCGCGCATCGTGGAAGCAGTCGTGGTAGCCGTCGCGGGTGAACGCCGGGTCGTCGACCAGCTGATGCGTGCGCGCCTTGGTTTCCTGCAGGCACAAAAAGTCGGCGTCCTGCTGCTCGAACCACTCGAAGAAACCCTTGCGTTCCGCCGAGCGGATGCCGTTGGCGTTGAGACTGATGATGCGCATGCGCGACGTTCCAGTGAAGGTTGCGGCATCATAACAATCTCGCAGGGCCGGCTTCCGGCCCTTTTCGTGCCCGGGAGATGTCCATGCAAGCGCACCAGCGCCAATTCATCGAACTTGCCCTGGATCGGGGCGTGCTGCGCTTCGGCGAGTTCACCCTGAAGTCGGGGCGGATCAGCCCGTATTTCTTCAACCTCGGCCAGATCGCCTCCGGCGCCGCGCTGGGTCAGCTCGGCCGCGCCTACGCCGATGCCGCCGTGGCCTCGCCGCTGGACTTCGACATGCTGTTCGGCCCGGCCTACAAGGGCATTCCGCTGGCGGCGGCGACCGCCATCGCGCTGGCCGATGCGCACGGCCGCGATCTGCCGTTCGCCTACAACCGCAAGGAAGCCAAGGATCACGGCGAAGGCGGCAGCCTGGTCGGTGCGCCGCTGCAGGGCCGCGTGCTGATCGTCGACGACGTGATGACCGCCGGCACCGCCGTGCGCGAGTCGCTGGCGCTGATCCGCGCCCATGGCGCCACGCCGGCCGGCGTGCTGATCGCGCTGGACCGCCAGGAACGCGGCGAAGGAACGCGCTCGGCCGCGCAGGAACTGACCGCGCAGGAAGGCGTGCCCGTGGTTGCCATCGCCGGCTTCGCCGACGTGCTCAGCTACGCCGCGCAGCGCCCCGAACTGGCCGCCGAACGCGAGCGCCTGCAGGCCTACCGCGATCGCTACGGCAGCGACTGAACCCTCGAACAACCTGTGCGCGGCCGCATACAAACCGGCATCACCGCACGGCTATACTCGATCCTCGGAGGATCGTCCATGCACAACACCACATCCCGTCTCGTCCTGATCGGCCTGCTGGCCTGCAGCGCGTCCGCGCTTGCCTGGCAGGCCAAGAATCCGGAGAGCTACCGCTACAGCTGGCGCGACGACAGCGGCCTGCAGCATTTCAGCGACAGCCTCAACAACGAGGCCATCAAGAACGGCTACGACGTCATCAACAGCAGCGGTCTGGTGGTGCGCCACGTACAGCGTCAGCTGAGTCCGGAGGAGCGCAAGGTCGCCGAGGCCGCGCAGGCCAAGGCCGATGCCGCCCAGGCCGCCGCCGAACGTCAGCACGCACAGGACATGCAGATGCTGTCGGCGTATCCCAACGAACAGGTCTTCCGCGACGCCCAGCAAGCCGAGATCAACGAGCTGACCCAGGCGATCCGCACCACGCAGATCAACCTGCACGCGCAGGAACAGAATCTGGCCGATCTGCTGTCGCACGCGGCCGACATCAAGCACGACGGCAAGCCGGTGCCGGCATTTCTCAACCAGCGCATCGACACCCAGCGCAAGGCCGTGACCGAACAGCGCGCCACGCTGGCGCGTCAGCAGCAGGCCAAGGTCGACGCCGAGAAGCACGTCGAAGAACTGCTCGCGCGCTACCGCAAACTGCGCGCCGCCGAGGACGCTCAAACGCCCTGACGCGCGCACCGTCCGCGACGAAGCCGTGCGCTTCGTCGCGGACGAACGGGCGATCCATCAGAACGGCAGCTTCAGCTCCGGATCGACCGCGAGCAGCTGTTCGCGGAAGGTCTGCTGGATGCGCTGCAGCGCCGCCTCGTCGTCGGCGTCGAAACGCAGCACCAGCACCGGCGTGGTGTTGGACGCGCGCACCAGACCCCAGCCGTCCTTCCAGTCCGCGCGCACGCCGTCGATGGTGGTCAGCCGCGCGCCCTCGAATTCGGCCTTCTCGCTGAATTTCTTGATGAAGGCGTAGTGCTCGCCTTCCTGCATGTGAATCTTCAGTTCCGGGGTCGAGACGCCCTTCGGTAGGGTGGCGAAAATCTCCTCGGCGCTACGCTCCTCCAGATCGCCGGCGATCACCTCCAGCAATCGCGCGGCCGCGTAGATGCCGTCGTCGAAACCGAACCAGCGCTCGCGGAAGAAGAAGTGGCCGCTCATCTCGCCGGCCAGCAGCGCCTCGGTCTCGCGCATCTTGGCCTTGATCAGCGAATGCCCGGTGCGCCACATCATCGGGCTGCCGCCGGCGTTGAGGATGTCGCTCTGCAAGTGGCCCGTGCACTTGACGTCGTAGATGATCGTCGCGCCCGGATTGCGCACCAGCACGTCGCGCGCGAACAGCATCAGCAGACGGTCGGGATAGATGATCTCGCCCTCGCGCGTGACCACGCCGAGACGGTCGCCGTCGCCGTCGAAAGCCACGCCCAGATCCGCGCCGGTACTCTTCACCGAAAGGATCAGATCCTCCAGATTGTGCGGATCGGAGGGATCGGGGTGATGGTTGGGGAATTCGCCGTCGACCTCGCAGTACAGCGGCACGACCTGGCAACCGATGGCTTGCAGCACCTGCGGTCCGATAGCGCCGGCGATGCCGTTGCCGGCGTCGACCACGACCTTCAGCGGACGCTCGGCCTGCACGTCGTCGGCGATGCGGTCGATGTATTCGCCAACCACGTCCATGCGCCGCAGCTCACCGCTGCCGCCGCTTTGCAGGCGGTTCTCGGCGATGCGCTCGTACAGATCCTGGATCGCGCCCTCGGACAGCGTCTCGCCGCCGACCACGATCTTGAAGCCGTTGTAGTCCGGCGGATTGTGACTGCCGGTCACGGCGACGCCGGAGCCGGTGTTGAAATGGTAGGCCGCGAAATACACCAGCGGCGTCGGCACCGCGCCAATGTCGATGACGTCGATGCCGGCCTCGCGCAGGCCCTGCGCCAGCGCCTCGGACAGCTCCGGGCCGGACAGACGGCCGTCGCGACCGACGACGATTTCCTTCAGCCCCTTGTCCTGCATCACGCTGCCAATGGCCAGACCGATCAGGCGCGCGACATCGGCATCGATATCGGTACCCACCACGCCACGGATGTCGTAGGCGCGGAAGATGCTGCGGTTGACGGCGCGAGTGGCGGCGGGCGACGCCGCGACGGCGTCTTTCTTCGCCTGTCTACTCGCGGCGGTCGCGGTTTCGGCGGCGTTTTCGTTTTCCACTACATCGGACAAGACAGGTTCCCTTTGCTTCGGCATGGCATACAACTTCATGGAGCGATGGCGGATCCACAACAGGCCTGCTGCTGCGGCCAGGCACAACAATGTCAGAGCGCCGCTGAACATGAGCGAATCCGGCAGCACGATCCACGCTTCGGGCAACGCCGCGATCACCCGCAGACGCGTCCCCGGTATCTGCATCCCCGCATCGCCATCCGGGATACGCGCGCTGGTTCGACCGTGACGGGTAAGCAGCAAGCCGTCGCCACCGTCGCCCAGGCGCAGTTCCAGGCGCCCCATGCCGGGGTCGATCCGGCCCAGCATGTCGCGCACCGGCGCGAACGGAAGCTCGACCCACACATAGCCAAGCGGCGCATCCGTGCTGCCGACCTGTCGCGCCAGGGTGAGCACCGCATGCTGCTTCGTGAAACTGGCCTGCATCAGCGGTTGCGTGCCGTCGCTCTGCGCGGCCAGCAACTGTGCGGCGCGCGAATAGCCGAACTTGTCGTAGTTGGCATGCACCACCTCGTCGAGGCTGGCGCTGAAGAAGGCAATCTGCTCGGCTTCCGGCAGCAGCACCGCCGCGCGCTTGGCCGCCGCTTCGCGGCCGGCCGCATCACCCGACTTCAGGTCGTCGCGCACGCCGCTGTCGTCGGTCATGGCCTGCACCTTGTCGCGGCCGGCGCGCAGCAGGATCGAGAGTTGATCGACCGCCTGCTTTTGCGCGCTGCGCACACGATCGACCTCGCCGCTCTTGCCGGCGATGAGCCAGGTCTGCCAGCCGCAGAACGCCGCTGCCGCAATCAGCACGGTCGCCGCGGCCAGCTGCCAAAGGCGCTGCAACAGCTGCTTGAGCGCATCCATCTGCAGGTTTGCACTCTTGTTCATCTACCTCTCCCGGCTCAGCTCACGCCCGTGGAACCGAATCCGCCACCCCCGCGACGACTCGGATCGAATGCCTCGACCACGCGCCATCTAGCCTGCGCGACCGGCATGAACATCAACTGCGCGATGCGGTCGCCCGGTTGCATGGTGAACGCTTGTGCGCCCCGATTCCAGCACGAGATCATCAACGGCCCCTGGTAGTCGGCGTCGATCAGGCCGGTCAGGTTGCCCAGCACGAGGCCGTGCTTGTGGCCCAGTCCGGAGCGCGGCAGGATCAGCGCGCACCAGCGCGGATCGCCGATGTGGATGGCCAGACCGCTCGGTACCAGTGCGGTTTCGCCCGGCTCCAACGTCAGCGGCTCGTCGATCGCAGCGCGCAGGTCCATACCCGCGCTGCCCTCGGTGGCGTAGGCGGGCAGCGGAATGTCCTTGCCCAGCCGGGGGTCGAGAATCTTCAGTTCTACGTCGATCATGCGTTCGGCGATGGTCGTTGGGCGTGGAATTGTGCAGCGATGCGGGCGATCAGGGCCTGCGCCAGTTCACGCTTGTCGCAGCGCGGCAGCGTTTCGCTACCCTGTCGGTCGATCAGGGTCAGGGCGTTGTCCTCGGCCTCGAAGCCCAGGCCGCCGCCGACCTGGTTGGCGGCGATCATGTCGAGCTTCTTGCGTTCGAGCTTGTCGCGTGCGTAGGTCTCCACGTCGCGGGTCTCGGCGGCGAAACCGACCAGGAACGGCGATGCGTCGAGCGCGGCGACCGCGGCGAGGATGTCCGGATTTTCCGCCAGTTCCAGCGTCAGCGGCGCACCATCGCGCTTCTTCATCTTGTGCTCGGCGACGCCCTTCGGGCGGTAGTCGCCCACTGCCGCCGCCGCGATGTAGATGTCGCTGGCGCGCGCTTCGGTCAACACGGCGTCGTACATCTGCTGCGCGCTGCGCACGTCGATGCGGCGCGCCACGCCGGCCGGCGTATCCAGGCACACCGGCCCGGACACCAGACAGACCTCCGCACCGGCGGCCGCGGCCGCGGCCGCCACGGCGTAGCCCATGCGGCCGGAACTGCGGTTGCCCAGATAACGCACCGGATCGATGTCCTCGAAGGTCGGTCCGGCGCTGATCAGTACCCGCACGCCGCGCAGCGGGCCGTCGTTGAAGCTGGCCGCCAGCGCATCGCGCAACTCGGCGGCTTCGAGCATGCGCCCGGCGCCGACCTCGCCGCAGGCCTGATCGCCTCGACCCGGGCCGTGCACCTGTACGCCGCGCGCGCGCAGGATGCCCATATTCGCCTGCACGGCGGGATGCGCCCACATCTGCTGGTTCATCGCCGGCGCCACGTGCAGCGGCGCGGCGCTGGCCAGGCACACGGTGCTGAGCAGATCGTCGGCCATGCCGTGCGCCAGACGCGCCAGCGTGTCGGCCGAAGCGGGCGCGATCAGGATGCGGTCGGCCCAGCGCGCCAGCTCGATGTGACCCATCGCGGCTTCGGCCTGTTCATCCCACAGACTGGTGCGCACCGGCTGGCCGGACAGCGCCTGGAACGTGGTGGCGGTGACGAAATGTTCCGCGCCTTCGGTCATCACCACGCGCACCTCGGCGCCGGCCTCGCGCAGGCGGCGAACCAGCTCGCAGGCCTTGTAGGCGGCGATGCCGCCGGACACGCCGAGAAGGAGGCGACGTTGGGCCAGACTCATGTCGGAACTCGCTGACAGACAAGCAAGCCCGTAGCTTACCGGATTCGCCCGCGTACGCTGCTGTCCGTCGTGCACCGTCCTTGGCACGCTGCGCATTCGATTCCGCAACGGAGTACCTATGGCAATCGCCGACTGGCCGCGCAGCGAACAACCCCGCGAACGCCTGCTGACCCGCGGCGCCGCCGCGCTCAGCGACGCCGAACTCCTGGCCGTGCTGCTGGGCAGCGGCGTGCGCGGCAAGGACGCCGTGGCCCTGGGACGCGAGCTGCTGCAGAGCGGCGGCGGGCTGGCTTCGCTGATGGCCGGCACCGAACCGCCGCGGATGTCCGGCCTCGGGCCGGCCAAGCACGCACGCCTGTGCGCGAGCCTGGAACTGGCGCGGCGCGCGCTGGGCGAGGAACTCGAACGCGGCGCGCCGCTACTCGACCCGGTCGACAGCGCGGCCTACCTGAAAGCGCGTCTGCGCGACCACCCGCACGAGGTGTTCGCCTGCCTGTATCTGGACAACCGGCACCGCGTGCTCGGCTTCGAGGAGCTGTTCCGCGGCACCATCGACGGTGCCAGCGTGCATCCTCGCGAAGTCGTGCGCGCCTGCATGCGGCACAACGCGGCGGCCGTGATCTTCGCCCACAACCACCCCTCGGGCGTGGCCGAGCCGAGCGCCGCCGACCGCACGCTCACCCTGCAACTGCGCGAAGCGCTGCAGATGATCGACGTGCGCGTGCTGGACCATCTGGTCGTCGGTAGCGGCCTGCCGGTGTCGATGGCGGCGCGCGGCCTGATCTGAGCCCCGGGGCCCGGACGACACGCAAAAAAAAAGCGCGGCCGGAGCCGCGCACAGACTTCGTCGCGAGTTCTTTGGAGGAGATCAGCGACCACCGTCCCGATCAGCGGGGGAGTTGCGCCACGGGCAAGTGCGAAAGCGCTGGGACGGGCGTCCCGACCCGCTCCAGCGCCGACGGCAGTGTGCCGCGAGCGCATGACTGGCGTATGACATCCCGAGGCGGGCGAAAACGCTTTCTCGCCCCTCCGCCACACACTTATGCACAATTTCACAAAACGGTCACTTAGAACTTCAAGCTGACCGAAAGTGCAAGGAAAAATCAATAAATACATGTTTTAAATGATCTTTTTTGATCTTCATCCTGATGAACCGAGCGTGAAGTCCAGACGCCACAGCGAACGCTCCGCCTTGCCCACAGAGTTATCCACAGGCCTGTACACGCCCCGAAATCGACCGCAAAAGGTCAGTCCGCACGCCGACTTGCGGATGTTCGCGCGGCCTGCGGGCTGCTAGCATGGCGGCTTCCCGCAATCACCGAACCCGACCGTGAAACAGCAGCTCCACGACCTGGTGTTGCAGGCCTTTGCCGTCCTGCAGCATGCCGCCACGCTACCCGCCGACCTGGAAACGCCCGATTTCGTGATCGAGCGCGCGCGCAGCCGCGAACATGGCGATTTCGCCACCAACGCAGCCATGCTGCTGGCGCGCCCGGTGCGCCGCAATCCGCGCGAACTGGCGCAGGCGCTGGTCGCCGCGCTGCCGGAAAACGCGCTGGTCGACCGCGTGGAGATCGCCGGACCGGGCTTCATCAACTTCTTCCTCAGCCCGGCCGCCTACCACGCCGAGATCGGCCAGGTGCTGGACCGCGGCGCGCACTACGGCCACAACGGCGCGGGCAACGGTCAGGTGGTCGGCGTGGAGTTCGTCTCCGCCAACCCGACCGGACCGCTGCACGTCGGCCATGGCCGCGGCGGCGCACTGGGCGACTGCATTGCGCGCCTGCTCCACGCCAGCGGCTGGGACGTCAAGCGCGAGTTCTACTACAACGACGCCGGCGTGCAGATCCAGAACCTGGCCATCTCCACCCAGGCGCGCTGCCGCGGCCTGGCGCCGGGTGACGACGGCTGGCCCGAGGACGGCTACCGCGGCGAGTACATCGCCGACGTGGCGCGCGCCTATCTGGCCGGCGAGTCGGTCGCGGCCGACGACCGCACCGTGACCGGCGCGCGCGACCCGGAGAACCTCGACGCCATCCGCGACTTCGCCGTGGCCTACCTGCGTCACGAGCAGGATCTGGACCTGAAGGCTTTCGGCATCCACTTCGACGTCTACTTCCTCGAATCCTCGCTGTACGAAGGCGGCCAGGTCGAGGAGACGGTGCGCGAGCTCGAAGCGCACGGCCACACCTACGAGGAAGGCGGCGCGCTGTGGCTGAAGACCACGGACTTCGGCGACGACAAGGACCGCGTCATGCGCAAGTCCGACGGCACCTACACCTATTTCGTGCCGGACGTGGCCTACCACCGCAGCAAGTGGCAGCGCGGCTACACCCGCGCCATCACCGAGCTGGGCGCCGATCACCACGGCTCGCTGGCGCGCGTGAAGGCGGGCCTGCAGGCGCTCGACGCCGGCATTCCGAAGGGTTACCCGGACTACGTGCTGCACCAGATGGTCACGGTGATGAAGGGTGGCGAGGAGATGAAGATCTCCAAGCGCGCCGGCAGCTACGTGACCCTGCGCGACCTGATCGACGAAGTCGGCCGCGATGCCACGCGCTACTTCCTGATCTCGCGCAAGGGCGATTCGCACCTGACCTTCGACATCGACCTGGCGCGTTCGCAGTCCAACGACAACCCGGTCTACTACATCCAGTACGCCCATGCTCGCGTATGCAGCGTGCTGCGCCAGTGCAAGGAAAAAGGCCTGGCGTTCGATCCCGGCGAAGGCCGCAAGCATCTGGCACGCCTGGACAACGAACACGAGCAGGCGCTGATGACCGAGCTCTCGCGCTATCCGGAGATCGTCGAGTCGGCGGCTTCCACGCTCGAACCGCACCTGCTGGCGAACTGGCTGCGCGAACTGGCGCAGGCGTTCCACACGTACTACAACTCGCACCAGTTCCTGGTCGACGACGACGACCTGCGCCAGGCGCGCCTGACCCTGGTCACGGCGACCCGTCAGGTGCTCGTGAACGGACTGGACCTTTTGGGCCTCGATGCCCCGGAGAGCATGTAATGGCAGCACGCAAGAGCAAGCAGGCCGTGCGCAACGGCGGTTTCCCGGCCTGGGGCTGGGTTCTGATCGGCCTGATCGTCGGCGCCATCCTGATGGCCATGGCCACTCGCGGCGGCTGGCTGCCGATGGGCCGCAAGCACGACGGCCCGCAGCCCAACCCGAACGCGACCGTGCCGCGCGACAGCGAACCAGGCGTGGCCGACCAGACCGGCGTCAAGAAGAAAGCCAAGTACGACTTCTATTCGGTGCTGCCGGAGAAGGAAGTCATCATTCCCGATGCCGAGATCAGCCGCCAGGCCAAGGCCGAGGCCCAACCCGGCACGCCGGCACCCGCCGACAGCGGCGGCTACCTGCTGCAGGTCGGCTCGTTCCCGAACGCGGCCGACGCCGAATCGATGAAGGCCAAGCTGGCCTTGCAGGGCTTCGTCGCCGACGTCAAACCGGTGACCATCGACGGCCAGACCTGGAACCGCGTGCGCCTCGGGCCCTACGCCTCGGCCGCGAAGCTGGAAGCCGCCAAGCAGCGCCTGGCCTCGGCCGGCATCAAGGCCATCGCGCTGAAGGAACACTGATCGCCACCGCGCCGCGCGGCTTCGAGCCACGCGGCGCGATGCGCTTCAGCGACAGGATCGCGGCAGGTACTTGCGCGGCAGATCCGGACTCAGGCATTTCCACACCACCACGCCGTGACTCAGCTCCGGCGTGTACAGCAGATGCCGGTCGCGCACGACCGACGCGGCATGCTCGCCGTAACGCACCGTCACGTCGCCGTAATCAACCTTGACCTCGGCCACGTAGCGTCCGGTGATGCTGGTCGGCGCGGGCAGACCCAGCGTCGCGTTGTCCTCCGGCGGGCGATCCTTGTCGCGCATGAAGCGGGCCACGGCCTCGCGCGGCGCAAACGCCAAGTTCGCGCCTTCAGCCACTTGCGAGCGAACCACGTACTGCTGATAGGCCGGTATCGCGATCGCGGCGAGAATACTGAGCGGCACCAGACTCACGCCGACCACGATCAGGCCGATCGCCCAGCCCGGCAGACCGGTGCGCGGCAGCGGCGGCGCGCCCGGATCGGCGCGCCAGGCGGCCAGCGGCGTCTTGCGCACCACCAGGCAACCGGCCAGCACGTCGTGCAGGGCCTGCTTGCGCTCGGTGAAGCCGGCCATCACGTAGCCCATGCACAAGATCAGTCCCGAGAACAGCTTGCCGACGAAACGCCCGAGCGCACGCCAGAAACCGATGCGTCGTCCGCACTCGTCGGTCACGCGCAGGCCCAGCGCCAGCTTGCCCGGCGTCGCCTGCAGCGGCGAAGACTCGAACAACGCGAAATAAACCAGCATCAGCAGGAAATTCGTCGCATACACGCTGAACAGCGTCGCCCCGACCTGTTCCGGACGCCCGCCGAGAGGAATCATCAGCACGACATCGACAATGCTCAACGGCACCCACAGCGCCAGCGTGTCGATCAGATAGGCCAGGAAGCGCAGCCAGAAACCGGCATGCAGGCCCGGGTATTCAAACTTCGTCGGCAGCAACTGCAAGGGCGCGTCCGACGCCGCGGCGGCCGGTGCCGACGCCGGCATCTCGCGCGGTGCCATCGGCGCGGGCGCGCCCGGTGCCGGCATCCACTCGCGCAGCGAGCGCCACTGCTGCGCATCCTGCGCACAGGCCTGCGTGTCGGCGGCGAGTTGCCCGGCGGCGAGCGCATGGCGGACATAGGCCACGCTCAGCGGCCCGCGTGTGCCCTGGCGCATGCGCACCCACAGACGGGGCGCGTCGCCTTCCTCCAGCATCACGGCCTCGGCGCCGCATGAGGTCAGCGCCTCCAGCTGCCGTTCCGCCGCCTCGCGCGGCACGGCCTTCAAGGTGACTGGCACTCGCGCCAGCACGCGCTCGCTGAACGCGATGGCGTCCAGCTTCAGCAGCTGCGCCACCCGCTCCCACACCGACGGCGCATCGCGCCCGGACTGCACCTGACCGGTCACGGTCACCGAATACATGGCTTCGGTCATGATTCCCCCAACGATCCCCCGATGTGCCCGATTCTAGACCACACGAACGCGAAACCGTGCACATGCCGCGACACGCGATTCGCCGCGGAACCGTTACACTGATCGGATGACGAAAACAGCCATGGTGACCGGAGCCACTTCCGGATTCGGCGCAGCCATCGCCGAGCGACTGGTCAAGGACGGATGGCGCGTGGTGATCTGCGGCCGACGCGAGGAGCGGCTGCAGACAATGGTCGACCGCCTCGGCGCCGACAAGGCGCATGCAGCCGCCTTCGACATCCGCGACGCGGAAGCGATGTCAGAGGCGCTCGATGCGCTGCCCGCCGCCTTCGCCGACATCGACCTGCTGGTCAACAACGCCGGCCTGGCGCTGGGCACCGAACCGGCGCAGTTCGCCGACCTGGACGAATGGCGGCAGATGATCGACACCAACGTCACCGCGCTGGTGACGCTGACGCATGCGCTGCTGCCGGCGCTGATCGAACGCCGCGGCGCGATCGTCAACATCAGCTCGATCTCGGGCAGCTATCCGTACAAGGGTGGCAACGTCTACGGCGGCACCAAGGCCTTCGTCACGCAGTTCTCGCTGGGCCTGCGCACCGATCTGCACGGCACCGGCGTGCGCGTGACCTCGGTCGAGCCGGGCATGGCCGAAACCGAATTCACCCTGGTCCGCACCGGTGGCGATCAGGCCGCCTCGGACAAGCTGTACACGGGCGCGCATCCGATCACGGCCGAGGACATCGCCGAGACCGTCGCCTGGATCGCCCACCTGCCGCCGCACCTCAACGTCAACCGCATCGAGGTGATGCCGACCAGCCAGTCGGCCGCGGGGCTGCAGGTGCATCGGGACTGATCCGCGACATATGCCCGTGCCCGACCATCGACCGCACCCCGGTGACGGACACGCGGCCGGCGAACCGTTCCAGTTGCTCATTCTCGACTGCGACGGCGTACTCGTAGACAGCGAGCGGATCACCAACCGCGTGTTCGCCGAGATGCTCGGCGAACTGGGCCTGAGCCTGTCGCTGGCCGACATGTTCGAGTACTTCGTCGGCCTGACGATGACGCAATGCCTGGAACGCATCACGGACTTGCTGGGCCATCCCGCACCGCCCGGTTTCGTCGCCGCCTACGATCGACGCACCCGCGCCGCACTGGAACGCGAAGTCCAGCCGGTCCCGGGCATCGTCGAAGCCCTGGATCGGATCACACTGCCCTGCTGCGTGGCCTCCAACGGCGAACAGGCGAAGATGCGCGCCACATTGGGCGCCACCGGCCTCTGGCCGCGTTTCCGTGGCCGGACCTTCAGCGCCGAGGACGTGCCGCGCCCGAAACCGGCGCCGGACGTGTACCTGCTCGCCGCCGAACGCAGCGACACCGATCCGGCCGATTGCCTGGTGATCGAGGACACGCCGACGGGTGTCGCCGCGGCCGTGGCGGCAGGCATGACGGTGTTCGGCTACGCCGCGAGCATGCCGTCGCATCGATTACTGGCGGCGGGCGCGCACGCGGTGTTCGAGGACATGCGCGAGTTGCCCGCGCGCATCGCGGCCGGCAAGCCGGCCTCGTCTCAGACCTCTTCGAGGTAGGTGTACCCGGTCAGCCCCGCTTCCAGCGTCGCGCGCAGGGACTCGGCCTCCGCGCCCTCGATGCCGGCGGCCTGCAGCTTTTCCGCATACGCCGCGCGCAGATCGTCCAGCGCGTAGCCGACGTAGTCGAGCATCAGGTCGGCGGTGTCGCCGCGGCGCACGTGGTCGAAGCGGAAACCGTAGCCGTCGCAGCGCACGTTGACCGCATCGGTGTCGCCGAACAGGTTGTGGATGTCGCCCAGGGTCTCCTGGTACGCGCCGACCATGAAGATGCCCAGACGATAGGACTCGCCTTCGCGCACCTCGTGCAGCGGCAGGCTCACGTCCACGCCCTCGGCGTCGACGTAGGCGTCGATGCGGCCGTCGGAATCGCAGGTCATGTCGACCAGCACGCCACGTCGCGTCGGCGCCTCGTCCAGGCGCGCGATCGGCGCAATCGGGAACACCTGGTCGATGGCCCACACGTCGGGCACCGACTCGAACACCGAGAAGTTGCCGAAGTACTTGTCGACCAGCTTCTCGTCCAGCTCGTCCAGCGCCTGCCGGTGCGCGCGTTCGCCGGGCATCAGGCGCGGGCGCACGGCGCCGACGATGGCGTAGTACAAATCATCCAGACGCGCGCGGTCGGCCAGGTCCAGCTGACCCAGCGCGTACAGCGTCTGGCCTTCGGCGAGATGGTGCTGGGCCTCATGGAACAGCTCCAGCGGCGGGCGCTCGTCGAGGGCCGCATGCACGTCGCGCAGATGGCGCAATACCGCCGGCTCGTTCTCGTGCGGCGGGTCGACTCGACCTTCCGGCACGCGCTCGACCTCGCTGACGTTGACCACCAGCACGGCGTGATGCGCGGTCATCGCGCGGCCGGCCTCGGTGACCAGCCGCGGCTTGTTGATGCCCTCGGCGATGCAGGCCTCGGCCAGCGGCTGCACCAGGCTCGCCGCGTACTGCTCCATCGAGTAGTTGATCGAATTGAAGCTGCGCGAGCGCGTGCCCTCGTAGTCCACACCCAGACCGCCGCCGGCGTCCATGATGGTGATCGGCACCTGCCGCTTGCGCAGTTCGATGTAGTAGCGCACCGCCTCGCGCATGCCGGTGGCGATGTCGCGCACGTTGGAGATCTGCGAACCCATGTGGAAATGCAGCAGACGCAGGGTGTGCTTCAGGCCCGCGTCCTCCAATCGCTTGACCAGCGCCAGCAGCTGGCGCGGACCGAGGCCGAACTTGCCCTTGTCGCCGCCGGTGTTCTGCCACTTGCCGGCGCCGATCGAGGCCAGCCGCACGCGCACGCCGAGCAGCGGCTCGACGCCCAGCGCCTTCGATTCGGCGATCACGTAGTCGAGCTCGGACGGCTTCTCGATGACGATGTGCACGCGCAGGCCCATCTTGATGCCGATCAGCGCCAGGCGGACGTACTCGCGGTCCTTGTAGCCGTTGCACACCACCAGGCTGTCCGCACGCGCCAGACCGAGCACCGCCATCAGCTCCGGCTTGGAGCCGGCCTCCAGACCGAAGCCCTTGTCGCCCACGCGCGCCAGCTCGCCGGCGACGCCGCGCTGCTGGTTGACCTTGATCGGGTACACGGCGGTGTAGCCGCCGGTGTATTCGTGCGCTTCCATCGCCTGCTCGAAAGCGTTCTGCAGACGATGCAGGCGGTCGGCGAGAATGTCCGGAAAACGCACCAGCAGCGGCATGCGCAGACCCTGCGCGCGCGCCTTCTCGACCACCTCGGGCAGCGACAGCAACGGCCCATCGACGCCCTGCGGGCGCACCGTCACCGCGCCGTCGTCGCCGACGTCGAAATAACCCGCGCTCCAGTTCGGGATCGACCAGGTACGGCGCGCGCGCTCGATGTTCCAGTCCGTGCCCATCGTTGCCGTACTCCGCGAAAAGCCTGAAACGACGTAGTGTAGTGCAGCATGTGCGGATGCGGACAAGCCGCTACAATGTGCGGTCCGTCCGCGTCCCCCATGACTTCAAGGAACCGTCATGTCGCAACCCAGCTGGTTCACCGAGGCCCACGAGGCTTCCGGCTCGTCCATCGGTTTTCGCACCGAGGGGCTTTTGCACGCGGAGAAGACTCCGTTCCAGAGCATCGAGATCCACAAGACCACCGATTGGGGCAACCTGATGGTGATCGACGGCTGCGTCATGCTGACCTCGCGCGACAACTTTCTGTACCACGAGATGATGACGCACCCGGCGCTGTTCACGCATGCGCTGGCCAAGCGCGTGGTCATCATCGGCGGCGGCGACTGCGGCACGCTGCGCGAGGTGCTCAAGCACGAGGAAGTCGAGCACGTCACCCAGGTCGACATCGACGAGCGCGTCACGCGCCTGGCCGAGGAATACTTCCCGGAACTGTGCGACTCCAACGACGATCCGCGCGCCGAACTGCTGTTCGACGACGGCATCAAGTACATGGCCGAGCTGGAACCGGGCAGCGTGGATCTGGTGATCGTCGATTCCACCGACCCGGTCGGTCCGGCCGAGGGCCTGTTCAACGCCGACTTCTACGCCAGCTGCTTCAAAGCGCTGCGTCATGGCGGCCTGCTGGTGCAGCAGTCCGAATCGCCGCTGGCGCATCTGGACCTGATCAAGGCCATGCGCGGCGCGATGCGCACCGCCGGTTTCAACGCGCTGAAGACGCTGCCGTTCCCGCAGCCGTGCTATCCGACCGGCTGGTGGAGCTGCACGATGGCGCGCAAGGGCGGCGACCTGTCGGGCTTCCGCGAGCGCGGCGCCGCGACCAAGACCTTCGCCACGCGTTACTACAACGTCGACATGCACAAGGCCGCGCTGGCGCAGCCGGAATTCATGCGCCAGGCGTTCGGCGAGTGACGCACGCGGGCGGCGCCGTGCGCCGTCCGTCGCATGCGATCAGAACAAGGTCTGCCGTTGCCTCGGCAGCAGCACCAGGATCAGGGTGGCGACCGGCCCCAGCAGCAGGGACCACAGGAACCAGCCGAGACCGCTGCGATTCTTGCCCTGCGCCAGACCGGCATTGATCAACGCCAGCGTGCCCCAGCCGACGAAATACGGGGCGCCGTGGGAGGCAAGGGTCGCGACATCATCCATTGCTGTTCTCCGCAATTTTGGAAAGGGGCGCGCCGGATCGACTCGCGCGCGCACGAACCGGCATGAAACATCCAGCGGCACTCTAGCAACGATGACGTTACCGCGACGTTTGCCCGCGTCGCGCGACTCAGCCGCTCTTCATCATCGACGGGTAAGGTGGAGCGGATGCTCTCGCCAAGGAGAACACTCATGACATGGCGCACCACCCTAGCCCCCCTGTTCGCGGCCCTGCTCGGCCTGGCCGTGCTGCCCGCGCACGCCGACCCGGCCGCGCAGCAGCTCAAGGCGCGTCGGCAGTTCCAGCACGACCTGGTGTCCGTGCTGGCCCTGCGCGCCGAACCGAAGCCGTTGCTCGGCGCCGCGCTGCTGGCGCGCGCCGGCGACATCGATCACGGCGGGCCGCTCGATTTCCATCACCTCATCACCCGCGCCGCCAAGGCCGAAGGCGCGGGTCCGGCGGAAAACTGGGTGCGTCTGAGCGACTGCGACGCCGAGGCCGACAACTGCCCCAATCCCGACGCGCTGAGCGCACTGAGCGCGCAGGCGCCCGACAATGCCGCCGTGTGGCTGCTGCGCATGGGACAGGCCGCCCATGACGGCCACGCCAAGGACACCGAGACGGCGCTGCAGAAGGCCGCCGAGGCCAGTCAGTACGACGATTACACCGGCCAGAGCCTGCAGGCACTGGCCATCGCCGTGATGCAACTGCCGCCCCCGCCCGCCACCTTGTCCGGACAGGGCAGCCAGCGCGCCCAGGTCGCCGACCTGCAGATGGCGCTGGTCTACGGCATCGGCGACGCGCAGCCGCTGCCGGGCTTCCACCTGGCCGCCGCGCAATGCCTGCCCAAGGTGGTCAAGGAACAGCCGGATCGCCGCGCGACCTGCCTGAAGCTGGCGCACGTGCTGGTCTGGGGCAGCAGCCCGCTGGCGCGCTCGCTGGGCCTGCACCTGCAGTCCACGCTGGCCGCGGACGACGCCACGCGGCAGAAGGCCGATGCCGCCATGCGCGACCTGACCTGGCAGGTGCAGCACTTCGGCCAGCTCGAAGCGCGCGCCCGCACCGACCCCGAACTGGCGCAGCGCATGCTGATGCTGGCGCGCCAGGGCGGCACCCAGATGAGCCTGATGCAGGCCGCCCTGCGCGGCGCGGACGTGCCGCTGGAAGCGCCGTCCGGCTGGTCGCCGCGCACCACGCCGACCGAGACTCCGCAAACCTCCGACGCACCCTGACTTGCGCTGCGGCCCGCGCCGTGTAGGCTTGTCGCAGGTCCCGCAGGCGAAAACGCGCGGGACCGTTTTCTCGGGCTACGGGAGCAGTCGGCGATGCAGACGATACTTGTGGCAAGCAGCAAAGGCGGATGCGGCAAGACCACCCTGGCCACCAACCTGGCCGCCGCGCGCGCCCAGAAGGGCCGCAACGTCGTGGTCATCGACGCCGACCGCCAGCATTCCAGCTTCAACTGGTGCGCGCGCCGCGCCGAACACGAGCACCTGCCCGGCGTGCTGGGCATGGACGGCTCGCCCAGCCAGGCCTTCGACCGGCTGCCGCCCGACACCGACCTGGTGATCGTGGACACCCCGGCCGGCATCAGCGAATACCAACTCACGCCGTGGCTCGAACGCGCCGACGCCGTACTGGTGCCGGTGCTGCCCTCGGTCATCGACTTCGACGCCACCGGCGGCTTTCTCGAGATGCTGCACGGCATGGAGCCGGTCAAGCGCCGCAAGGCGCCGGTCGGCCTAGTCGGCAATCGCCTGAAACCGTGGACGCATGCCAGCCAGGACGCTGTCGAGCGGCTGCGCGAAATGTCCTTCCCGGTGGTCGGCGCGCTGCGCGACAGTCAGGCCTACGTGTTGCTGACCGGCCTCGGCAAGAGCATCTTCGACTATGCTTCCGAACACGTGCGCCGACATCAGGACGACTGGCGCCGGCCGCTGCGATGGATCGCACGCAACACCTGATCCGGCGCTCGCGCCGCACGCCCTGGACAAACCATGCACGACATCATTCTCCTGCGCCACGCTGCCGCCATGTCTTCGGCGCCCGACGGTACCGACGGCGGACGCCCGCTGAGCACGCTGGGCGAGGAGGAAGCCCGCGCCGCCGGACGCTGGTTGCGCGAACACGACGTGCGCCCGACGCACGTCGTGTGTTCGCCGGCGCAACGCGCGGTGATGACCGCGCGCAACGTGCTCGACACGCTGGAAAGCGACGTCAAACCGACCCTGGAACCGGCCATCTACGACGCCGTGCCCGGCACGCTGATCAGCCTCATCGATCAGCACGCCACCTCCGGCGCACTGATGCTGATCGGCCACAACCCGGGACTCGAACAGCTGGTCGGCCTGCTCTGCGAAGGGCGCTCCAACGAAGTGCGCGGCATGCCGCCGGCGGGTATCGCCTGGCTGCGTTCTCCGCTTCCGCTGGAGCCCGGCAGCGCATTGCTGCACGCCTTCTGGTCGCCCTGAATCGCCAATGGCCGGCACCGAGCCGTCCGCCATGCGCACAGAATCGCTCCGTCGCCGTTTTCGCTGGCCGCTTGCGCTGGCGATGCTGCTGGCATGCGCAACCGCGGCTCGGGCCAGCGTGCCCGACGTGCTGCACATCGATCCCGTGCAGTCCTACGCCGGCTTCAGCGTGCGCCTGATCTGGTGGCAATCGGTCGTCGGACAGTTCAACGATGTGCGCGGACAGGTGCGCATCGATCCCGACCGACGCACCGCGCGGGTGCACGCAAGCATTCGCGTGGACAGCGTTGTGGTGAAACCCTCGCGCTTCCGCGAACGCCTGCTGGGCAAGCATTTCTTCGATGTCGGGACCTACCCCGACATCCTGTTTGTATCCGATCCCATGCCGCTGTCCCTGCTCGAAAGCAGCCACGAGCACCTCAAGGGCACGCTGACCCTGCACGGCGTGACCCGGCCGATGACGCTGCAACTGTACGGCGCGCATTGCCCGGCCCCGCACCTCGCCGACTGCACCCTGCGCCTGCGCGGCTGGCTGGATCGCACGCGCTTCGACATGCGCGCCTATCGCGCGCTGGTTTCGTCGCGGGTGCATCTGGATCTGGTGATCCACCTGCAGGCCGAACCTGAACCGTCTCCGGCCTCGTCCGCGCCGGCCAGGGCGAGCAGCAGCTAGAATCTCCGGCATGACCAGCCGACTTCGATGTGCGCTGTCCTTGCTGGCGCTGATCATGCTGCTGCAGGGATGCGTCGTTTCGCGGGTGCATGTGCGCGAAGCCACTTCCATCGTCGAGCAGAGCCAGCCTGCCGGCGCAACCCGCTGCAAGCGTGCCGACCACTGCCCCACGCCCTCTCCGTTGATGGCCGCGGCCGAGGACGCGATGCACTATTCCACGGCCAAGCATCCGCAACACGTCGTGACCCTGCTCAACAGCGGCGAGGCGGCGCTGGCCGCGCGCATCAACCTGATCCGCGCCGCGCGCCGCAGCATCGATCTGCAGACCTACATCTGGGCGCCCGACGACACCGGCAAGCTGATGCTCGACGAACTGGTCCGCGCCGCCCAGCGCGGCGTCAAGGTGCGCATCATCGCCGACCAGCTGTTCTCGTTCTCCGATCCCGAGCAGCTGGCGCGGCTGGCGCGGGTCAGCCCCAACTTCCAGCTGCGGCTATACAACCCCACCTTCGCCAACGCGAAGACCCCGCCGCTGGAATTCGCCGCCGGCATCATGTGCTGCTTCTTCCAGTTCAACCAGCGCATGCACAACAAGGTGATGGTGGTCGACGGCACCATCGGCATCACCGGCGGCCGCAACATCGAAGACCGCTATTACGGCTGGGACCCGAGTTTCAACTACATCGACCGCGACGTGATGGTCGGCGGCCCCGCCGCGCGCGAAATGGCGACCAGCTTTCAGCATTTCTGGGTGCACAAGCGCACCAAGCGGCTGACCCAGTTACGCGACGTCAACGCGATCCTGCGCGACACCGGCGTGCAGCCGGTGCACTGGACCGAACCCGTCTACGAGCATCCCGGCCGTGTCGCCAAGGTGCGACGACAGGCCGAGGACCCGAGCTGGCTCGGCCAGCACATCCTCGACCACACCCTGCGCGTCGGGCCGGTCGAATTCTTCTCCGACTTCCCCGGCAAGACCGACAACCCGGACCGCAAGCGCTCGCTCGAACTGACCGAGCACATCATGCGCATGGTGGCCAACGCCAAGCACCAGATCGTGCTGCAGACGCCGTACCTGGTGATGAGCAAGCAGGCGCGCAAGATCTTCCTCAAGCTGCACGGCGATCATCCGCAGCCGCGCGTCATCGTGTCGACCAATTCGCTGGCCTCGACCGACGCCTTCGCCGTGTACGCGATGTCGTACAAGCACCGCAAGCGCTACCTGAAAGATTACGGCTTCGAGATCTACGAACTGAAGCCGCATCCGGCCGACCTGCCGGTGCTGACGCCGCCCGCCAGCGACGACAATACGGCGGCCGCGACCGTGCCACCGAGCGCGCGCCAGGACCTGCATCGCACCCGCCGCCGCAACAGCCCGGCGCCGCTGATCGAGACCCAGGGCATGCGCATCGGCCTGCACGCCAAGTCCATCGTCGTCGACGGCGCCTTCTCGATGGTCGGCTCGCACAACTTCGATCCGCGCTCGGATCACTACAACACCGAGGCCGGCATCATCATCTACGACCCGCGCTTTGCCCGGCAGCTAGAGAAATCCATCCTGCGCGAGACCCAGCCCAAGAACGCCTGGACCATCGCGCCACGCCAGCCCAAGGTGCCGGTGCTGACCTACATCAACCAGGCTATCGGCACCGTGTCCGAGCACCTGCCGCTGTTCGACTTCTGGCCGTTCCGCTACGCCACCAGCTACGACATCGACCCCGGCTGCCGGCCGCTGACGCCGTCGGATCCGAAGTTTTTCCAGTGCTATCACGCGGTCGGCGACTTCCCCGGCGTCGCGCTGCCGTTCAAGACCATCTACACGCGCATGATCACTGCGTTCGGCGTCGGACTGAGCGGGATTCTGTAACGCGGTCGCCGGCGATCCGACGCGTCAGCGCGCGTTCGGGTCGATGCGGAAGCGGATCGGCAGGACCGCCTCGCGGCGCGCGTGCGGCGGCATGTCGAAGGTCCAACGTCGCGCCGCGTCCAGGGCCGCTTCGTCCAGGTCGGCGTCGCCGCTGGACTGCTGCACGCGCGCCTCGGTGACGCGCCCCTGCGCATCCAGCATCACCCGTACCCGGACCAGACCCTCGCGATGCGTGCGCAGGGCCGCGATGGGATAGCGCGGCGACGGCGCGAAGGTCGGTTGTGGCGCGACTTCCGGCGTGCTGGCGACGGTAGAGGCTTCGCCGCGTGCCAGCCGCGCATGCGTTGCTGCGTGCCGGCGCGCCCGCACCGGTGGCGGCGCGGCCACGGCACGCGCGCCGGGATCGAGCGTCACGCCGTCGCTGATGCGCTGCACGCTGCTGAGCAGGGCCGTGGCGCCAATGCTCAGCAGCAGCACGAGCAGGCTCACGGCCAGGATGGTGCGCAGGCGCGGCACGCGTCGTCGCCGGCTCAGGGCCGTTCGAGAATCGCCGTGACGCCCATGCCGCCGGCTGTGCAGATCGAGATCAGGCCGCGGCCCGAACCCTTCTGCTCCAGCAGCTTGGCCAGCGTCGCGACAATGCGCGCGCCGGTGGCGGCAAACGGGTGACCGACCGCCAGCGAGGAGCCGTGGACGTTGAGCTTGGCCGGATCGATCGAACCCAGCGGCTGGTCCAGGCCGAGGCGGTCGCGGCAGTAGCTTTCCGATTCCCAGGCGCGCAGCGTGCACAGCACCTGCGCGGCGAAGGCCTCGTGGATTTCGTAGAAGTCGAAGTCCTGCAGCGTCAGACCGGCCTCGGCGAGCATGCGCGGCACCGCGATGGTCGGCGCCATCAGCAGACCCTCGCCATGCACGAAGTCGACCGCGGCCACGCGCGCGTGGGTCATGTACGCCTGCACCTTGTGGCCGTGCGCGGTCGCCCATTCGTCGCTGGCCAGCAGCACGGCGGCCGCGCCGTCGGACAGGCCGGTGGAATTGCCCGCGGTCAGCGTGCCGTGACCCGAGTTGCGGTCGAAGGCCGGCTTCAGCGTGGCGAGCTTCTCCAGGGTGGAGTCCGGGCGCAGGAAACCGTCGCGCTTGAGGCCGCGGAACGGCACCAGCAAGTCGTCGAAGAAACCGGCCTCATAGGCGGCCGCCAACTTGTGGTGGCTCTGCAGCGCCAGCTTGTCCTGATCCTCGCGGCTGATGTTCCACTCGCGCGCCATCAGCTCGCAGTGATCGCCCATCGACTTGCCGGTGCGCGGCTCGGCCACGCCCGGGAACGACGGCTTGAATTCGCCGAACGAGAAACCGCGGAAGGCCGCCTTGACCTTGTCCATCGGCGTCTTCGCGCGGTTGATGCGCAGCAGACGCTTGCGCAGACGATCGTTCAGCGCCACCGGCACGTCGCTGGTGGTGTCGCTGCCGCCGGCGATGCCGGCCTCGATCTGGCCCGCGGCAATCTTGTTGCCGATCAGGATGGCGTTGTCGAGCGAGGTGCCGCAGGCGCGCGCCGTGGTGATGCCGGGCGTGGTCGGCGCCAGGCCGGAGCTGAGCACCGCCTCGCGCGCGATGTTCCAGTCCGAGGCGTGCTTGAGCACCGCGCCCATCGCCACTTCGCCCAGCTCCTGACCATGCAAGCCGAAGCGTTCGACCAACGCGCCGAGCACTTTGACCGACATGCCGAAATTGCCGACCTCCGCATACGCGGTGTTGTTGCGGCAGAAGGGAATGCGAACGCCGCCGATGACGCCAACACGCTTTTGCATGATCTGTCCCGCTCCTGTGGGCCTTTTAAGGTAACGCGCGCGCCGCGCGGGCGGAAGCCTGTGCAGCCGTGATGTTCGGTCGCGGTACACTTGCCCTTTTGCGAGGCGAGCCCGGCGTGGACCACGACGACCTGATCAGCTGCCCCGGCGTGCTGGCGCTCGAATGCGCGCCCGACGCCGCGCCTTCCCGCGTCACCCTCGAACGCGACGAGGTCGACGCACTGGCCGGCTTCATGGCCGAGGACCTGGCCGCGCTGCTGCCCGACGTCACCGAGGCGCGCCTGGCCGTGGCCGGCGCGCTGTTCGACGCCGCGCAGCTGCTGCGCCCGCACTTCCCCGCCTACGCCACGCTCGACGAGCTGGCCGCGCGCTTGCCGCGCGAGCGCGGCGGCATCGTCGCCTTCGGCGCGCGCGACGGGCGCATGCCGGCACAGCCGCTGTCCCCGGAACCCGCGCTGGCCGGCAGCCCGATGCTGTACCTGCCGTGGACGCTGCAAGCGCCAGCCACCATCGGCAAGGCGCTCGGCGAAGCCATGGAAGTCGAACTGATCGGCCGTGGCGAAGCCGGCACGCGCACCGCCGACTTCCTCATGCGTACGCTCGATCTGCGCCTGGAACATGCGCGCTACCTGAGCCGCCACGACCTGCTGGCGCTGACCTGCGTGCAGTACGAACACGCCAACCTGGCGCCGCTGTGGACGATGCTGGAAGCGGCTTTGCTCAGCCCGGACTCCACCGAAACCACGCTCAGCGCACGCGGCCTGCCGCTGCGCTATGCCGATGGCGTCCTGCATGTGGCCTCGCCGCTGGCACAACTGCGTGCGCATGCCGCCGAGACCACGGACGATGCCGCCCACACGCTGGCCGGCTGGGTGTTCGAGCTGCGTCAATACGCGGCCGTGCTGCAGGCGCATGCCGTGCCGATGCATCTGGACGATGCCTGCACCGACGACGCCATGCTATCCGTCGAAACCTGCGCCGACCCCGATCCAGCCTTGCCCGCTCCGGTGCTGTACACCCATCGCGCCCCGGGCCTCGGCGTGATCGCGATCAGCGTCGCGCAGACCGACGCCACACGCATGCGCGTGCTGGCCAACGCCCTTGTGCTCGGCGGTCGCCTGGAGGCCCACCTGCACGCCCTCGGCGCGCGCTTCGGCGCCGATGGTGCCGTACAGACGCTCGATCGCGTGCATCTCGATGCCGACCGCTCGCTGACGCCACCGCCGGTCCAGCGTCTGCACTGAAAGCATACGGCGACGCGACGCGCACGTCGTCACAATGGTGTATTCACCTTGACATCGCGAACTGCGTATCATACGCAAGCACCGGGGAGGTGCCCCTGCGTGGGCGCACGCGATTGATTGCGCTCGATATCTATATCTAAACTGATCGGTATGGTATTGTCCGTGCCGGCTACTGCTGCTTAAGGTCTCCGCCTTGACGCTACCCAACACTCCATCGACCACCCTCGCACCCGTGCTCCGCCGCGGCATGTTGCCGTTGCTGATCGGCGTGCTGCTGGCTGGTTGCGCCGTCGGCCCCAACTACAGCAGGCCGGATGCGCCCAAGGTGGATCGGTACACCACCCAAGCCCTGCCGGCATCGACGGTGTCCGCCGACGCCATCGACGGCGATGCGCAACGCTTTCTGAGCGGCAGCGACGTGCCGCAGCGCTGGTGGACCGCGTTCGGCAACGCCGAACTGGACCGCCGCGTGCACACGGCGCTCGCGCACAGCCCGACCATCGCCTCGGCCCAGGCCGCCCTGCGCCAGGCGCAGGAAAACGCGCGCGCCGCCGGCGGCGCGCTGTTTCCTGCGGTGGACGCCAGCGCCGGTGCGACGCGGCAGAAACTGTCGGCGGCGCAGTCGGGGACCGGTCGCGCGATAGGCCCGTACACGCTGTACAACGCCTCGATCAGCGTCGGCTACACGCTCGACCTGTTCGGTGGCGTGCAGCGCGGCATCGAAGCGCAGGAAGCGCTCAGCGACGTGCAGCAGGCGCAGCTGGATTCCACCTACCTGACCCTGGCCGGCAACGTGGTCACGGCCTCGTTGCTGGAGGCCTCGCTGCGCGAGCAGGTCCGCGCCACCGAGCAGATCGTGAAGATGCAGCGCGATTCGCTGGACATCGCCGACAAGCAACTCAAGATCGGCGCGACCTCGCTGTCGGACACGCTGGCGGTACGCGCGCAGCTGGCTGCGACCGAGGCCACGCTGCCGCCGCTGCGCGCGCAGTTGGCCGCGACGCGCAATCGTCTGGCCACCTATCTCGGCGTCACGCCCGCACAGCTGGATGCGGCGCCGCTGACGCTCGACGCCATGCGTCTGCCGCGCGACATTCCGGTCAGTCTGCCGTCGCAGTTGGTCGATCAGCGTCCGGACATCCGCGCCGCGTCCGCGCAACTGCACGCAGCGTCGGCCCAGGTCGGCGTCGCCACGGCGGCGATGCTGCCGCAGATCACCCTGTCCGGCAGCGCCGGATCGCAGGCGTTGAACGCCGGCGATCTGTTCTCGGCCGGCACCCGCGCCTGGTCGCTGGGACTGAACCTCACGCAGCCGCTGTTCCACGGCGGCGAACTGCTGCACAAGAAGCGCGCCGCACAAGCCGCACTGGACAAGGCCCGCGCCGACTGGCAGCAGACCGTGCTGGTCGCATTCCAGAACGTCGCCGACGCTCTGCAGGCGCTGCAATACGACGCGCAGACCCTGGCCGCGCAGGCGACCGCCGAGGAAGCCGCCTCGCAGCGCCTGTCGCTGACGCGCCAGCAATACCGCCTGGGCGCGACCGGCTACCTCGATCTGCTCGACGCCGAACGCAGTCTGCAGCAGGCCCGCATCAACCTGATCCAGGCGCGCGCCGCGCGTCTTTCCGACACCGCCGCGCTGTACACCGCCCTCGGTGGCGGCTGGCGCGGTGACGACCGCACGACCACCCCCGCCGCGACGGCATCGTCCGCCGCTCCGGCCGTAGCCAACTAAGGAGTTCGCGCATGCCCAAGCGCGCCGACAAGAACAAGCCCAGCCTCGCCAAGCGCATGATCCTGATGATCGTGGGCGTGCTCGTGCTCATCGCCGTGATCGTCGGCATCAAGGTCATGCTGGTGATGCGCATGATCAAGAGCATGCCCAAGCCGGGACCGATCACGGTCAGCACGACCAAGGCCGAGACGCAGACCTGGCAGCCGTCGCTGCAGGCGGTCGGCTCGCTGCGCGCTGCGCGCGGTGCGGATCTGGCGATGGAAGTCTCCGGCCTGGTCACCGACGTGAACCTGCATTCCGGTCAGGACGTGAAAAAGGGTCAGGTGCTGCTGCAACTGCGCGACGGCGACGAAGTCGCCAAGCTGCATCAGCTGCAGGCCAACGCCAAGCTCGCCGGCATCACCTTTGAACGCGCACGCCAGCAGTTGGCGGCCAAGGCCATCAGCAAGGCCAGCTATGACAGCGCGGAAGCCGACTACAAGGCCAGCCAGGCCGCCGTCGAGCAGCAGAAGGTCGTGGTTGCCAAGAAGCAGCTACGCGCGCCGTTCAGCGGCCGCGCCGGCATCATCACCGTCAACCCGGGCGACTTCGTCAACACCGGCACCACGCTGGTCACGGTGCAGCAGCTCGATCCGCTGTACGTCGACTTCAACGTGCCGCAGCGCGAGCTGAGCCGCCTGCGCGTGGGCCAGACCGTGCACCTGAGCCTGGACGCCTACGGCAAGCGCGTGTTCGACGCCAAGCTCAGCGCGATCAATCCCAAGGTCGACACCAGCACGCGCAACGTGCAGGTCGAGGCCACGGTGCCGAACCACGACAAGGCGCTGACCCCGGGCATGTTCGCCAAAGTGCGCATCGACGTGGGCCAGAAGATGGAGCGTCTGACCCTGCCGCAGGCCGCCATCGTCTACAACCCGTACGGCGACACCGTCTACGTGGTGCAGCCGGGCAAGGGCAAGGACGACCAGGGCAAGCCGAATCCGCCGACCGTGCAGCAGGCCTTCGTCACCACTGGCGAGACGCGCGGCGACCAGGTGGCGATCCTCAAGGGCCTCAAACCGCTGACCGAAGTGGTGACCAGCGGCCAGATCAAGCTCAAGAACGGCGCGCCGATCAAGGTCGACAACCGCGTCCAGCCGGCCGACAGCCCGAACCCGACGCCGCAGGAGCACTGAGCGAACGCCATGAATTTCACCGACGTCTTCATCAAGAAGCCGGTTCTGGCAATCGTCGTCAGTCTGTTGATCCTGGTGCTCGGCATCAAGGCGGTCAGCAGTCTGACGGTGCGCCAGTACCCGAAAACCGAGAACGCCACGGTCACCGTCAGCACCGCCTACTACGGCGCCGACGCGCAGACCATGGCCGGCTTCGTCACGCAACCGCTGGAGCAGGCGATCTCGCAGGCGCAGGGTATCGATTACCTGTCTTCGTCCAGCGTCCAGGGCGTATCGACCATTACCGCCACGCTGCGCCTGAACTACGACGCCAACCGCGCGCTGACCGAAATCACCACCCAGGTGAACTCGGTCAAGAACCAGTTGCCGCCGCAGGCGCAGCAGCCGGTGCTGACGGTGCAGACCGGCCAGACCATCGACGCCATGTACATGGGCTTCTACAGCGATGTGCTGCCCACCAACAACATCACCGACTACCTGTCGCGCGTGGTCAAGCCCAAGCTCGACGCCATCGAGGGCGTGCAGACCGCCGAACTGCTCGGCGCGCGCAAGTTCGCCCTGCGTGCCTGGCTGGATCCGGCCAAGATGGCCGCCCACGGCGTCACCGCCACGGACGTGCAGCAGGCGCTGGCCGCCAACAACTATCTGGCCGCGGTCGGATCGAGCAAGGGCCAGGCGGTCACCGTCGACCTGACCACCGACAGCGACCTGCACACGGTGGACGAGTTCAAGCAGCTGGCGATCAAGCAGGTCAACGGCTCCATCGTGCGCCTGCAGGACATCGCCAAGGTCGACCTCGGCTCGGAGAGTTACGACTTCAACGTCGCCTTCAGCGGCAAGCGTTCGGTGTTCATCGGCATCAAGGTGGCGCCCGACGCCAATGTGCTCGACGTCGCCAAGCGCGTGCGCGAGCAGTTCCCGGAAATCCAGAAGCAACTGCCGAACGGCCTGTCCGGCGAGATCGTCTACGACGGCACCAAGTTCGTGAACAGCTCCATCGACGAGGTCATCAAGACCCTGGTCGAAGCGCTGGTGATCGTGACGCTGGTGATCTTCCTGTTCCTGGGCAGCCTGCGCGCGGTCATCATCCCGGTGGTCGCGATTCCGCTGTCGCTGGTCGGCACCTTCTTCGTGATGCTGGCGCTGGGGTACTCGATCAACCTGCTGACTCTGCTGGCGCTGGTGCTGGCGATCGGTCTGGTGGTCGACGACGCCATCATCGTGGTCGAGAACGTCGACCGGCACATGAAGGAAGAGCACAAGACGCCGCTGCAGTCGGCATTGCTGGCGGCGCGCGAACTGGGCGGACCGATTCTGGCCATGACCGTGGTGCTGATCGCCGTGTACGTACCGATCGGCTTCCAGCAGGGCCTGACCGGCGCGCTGTTCACCGAGTTCGCCTTCACCCTGGCCGGCGCGGTAACGGTCTCGGCCGTGGTCGCGCTGACGCTGTCGCCGATGATGACCTCGCGCTTCTTCCGCCGCGGGCAGGACGAGGCGCGACTGGTCCAGTTCATCGACCGCCAGTTCACCCGCGTGCAGAACCGCTACCGGCGCATGCTGAGCAGCATCCTGACCACCAAGTCCGTGGTCATCGTGATGGCCGCGCTGCTGCTGCTGGCGACCATCGCGCTGGGCATGACCGCGCAGTCGGAGCTGGCGCCGGAAGAAGACCAGGGCGTCGTCGCCGGCCAGATCGTCGGCGCGCCGAATGCCACCGCGCAGCAGATGAACGTCTATGCGGAACAGATGTTCCAGGCCGCCAAGACCCTGCCCGAATACGACCAGATGTTCCAGCTGACCGGCGTCCCGACGGTCAACCAGGGCATCGGCGGTGTGCTGTTCAAGCCCTGGGAACAGCGTGACCGCAGCGCGCAGCAGTTGCAGCAGGAGCTGCAGCAGAAGTGGAACAACATCGCCGGCGCCCAGATCGCGGCCTTCCAGTTCCCCTCGCTGCCGGGCGCTTCGGGTCTGCCGATCGAGGTCGTGATCACCACCACCGAACCGTTCCAGAACCTCAACGAGGTCGCCAGCAAAGTGCTCTCCGAGGCACAGGCCAGCGGCAAGTTCTACTTCGTCGATTCGGATCTCAAGGTCGACAAGCCGCAGAGTACGGTCAAGCTCAATCGCGACATGATCACCACACTGGGATTGACCCAGCAGGATGTCGGTGCGGCACTGGGCGCGGCGCTGGGTGGCGGCTACGTCAACTACTTCTCGATCTCCGGACGCTCCTACCGCGTGATCCCGCAGGTACTGCAGGTCGACCGCCTCAACCCCGACCAGGTGCTGGACTACTACATCCGCGCCCCGAACGGCTCGGTGATCCAGGCCTCGACCGTGGCCAAGGTCGCCAACGAAGTCGTGCCGCGTTCGCTGAACCACTTCCAGCAGCTCAACTCGGCGACGATCTCCGGCGTATCCGGCATGTCGCAGGGCGAGGCGCTCACCTACCTGCGCGATCTCGTGCACAAGGTCGCGCCGACCGGCTACAACGTCGACTACGCCGGCCAGTCGCGCCAGTTCATGCAGGAATCGGGCGGTTTCGCGGGCACGTTGTTCTTTGCCGTCATCATCGTGTTCCTGGCGCTGGCGGCGCAGTTCAACAGCCTGCGCGATCCGATCGTGATCCTGGTGTCGGTGCCGCTGGCGCTGTTCGGCGCGCTGATCTTCGTCAACCTGTTCGCCAGCCTCAACATCTACACCGAGGTCGGCCTGGTGACGCTGATGGGCCTGATCAGCAAGCACGGCATCCTGATGGTGGAGTTCGCCAACCAGTCGCAGATGGAGGGCATGTCCAAGCTGGAAGCTATCCTGCATGCGGCCTCGGTGCGTCTGCGGCCGATTCTGATGACCACCGCGGCGATGGTGCTGGGCGTCATGCCGCTGGTGATCGCCACCGGCGCCGGCGCGGCGGGCCGCTTCAACATGGGCCTGGTGATCTCCACCGGCCTGGCCATCGGCACGCTGTTCACGCTGTTCGTGGTACCCGCCTTCTACCTGCTGCTGTCGGCCGATCATCACGCCGACAAGCAGGGCGACGATCCGGAGCAGTTGACCGCCGAAGTCTGACGGTCGACCACGCCCGTTCGCGGCCAGGCCGCGAACGACGGCAAAAACAAAGGGTGCGGCGATCCGCACCCTTTGTTTTTGCGCATGACGCCCTCGGGTTCCGGCGCGTACCGAGCGCGCGGAAATCTTGTCCGCCCTTGCATGCTCGCCTGCGCGCACCGAGCGTGCACGATGCAGGCGCAACCACTGCGCACATCACGAGTCATCGCGGCAAGGGCCGCTCACATGCCCCTTGGTTGCATGGCATTGCGCCAGTCGATCCATGCGCACCGTCAGATCTTCGTACAGCGCGCCACCACGATCGATCGCGCCATGCAGTACGCTTCAGACACATGGCGCGATGCACACTGCGCCACCGTCTTCGACACGGCCGCGACATGGAAGTGAAGCCATGCACGAACACCACCCCGACTGCGCCACAGCCATCGTCACTGAACCGAACGTCCATTCAACCGTCGCCCCGGACGCGATGATCCGCGATGCGTACTGGGAACCGCTGGGACACGACGATCCGCGGATGCCGCCAGCCTGCGTGATCGCATTCGACCCCACCGCCTTCGACGCCTCGGCGTGGCGGCGGCACGAGGTCCGCCAGCCGTCCGCTCTGCTGCACGCGGTGCCCAAGCGGCAAGCCGAGTTCCTGACGGGACGGATCGCCGCCCGACAGGCCATCGCGCGTCTCGGACTCGCCGCATCGATCCCCGGCATCGGCGCATCGCGCGAACCGCGCTGGCAGAACGGCGTGGCCGGCAGCATCACGCATGTCCACGGCCTTGCCGCCGCGGTCGCCGTGGCGGCGTCGAACATAAACGGCATCGGCATCGATGTCGAAAGGATCGTGGACGCGGCGACACGCGACGCGCTTCGCGGCACGGTCGTCACCACGGACGAATACGCGCTGCTGAAAACGGCATGCAGCCGTTTCGATGCCGACCTGCTGCTGACCACGGTCTTCTCGGCCAAGGAAAGTTTCTTCAAGGGCGCATTCGCCACCGTCGGCCGCTACTTCGAGTTCGAGGCGGCGCGCCTGTCGTCGCTCGACGCGGACACGGGCCGCCTGCAGCTGACGCTCACGCAAACGCTGCATCCGACGCTGCCCGAGGGCCGTGTCTTCACGATCGGCTTCAGGATGCTGGCCGCGGATACGGTCGTGACCAGCTTCATCTGGTAGCGCCATCGCGAGCGCGACGCACGCCTGCGGACAAGACGCGCGCGCACAGCATCCGCGCAGGACGCGCGGCGGCGCAACTTCGCCGGCCAAGGCATGACCGCCTGACCGAAAAGCCGGCGCATGTTCCCGCTTGCCGCCACGTCGTGACGCATCGCATGCCTGTCGTCGTCCGATGAAGCACGCGGCCCGTCGCCTGTATGCTTCCGCATGCGCAGGCATCGCGCTAGGCTCGTTTCCGACCTCTGCCTGCCGCACTGGACAACCGACATGCTGCTTCGCTGCGCTCTCGTTCTGTTGCTGTGCGCGAGCCCGGTCCGCGCCGCGGACCTGCCGCCGAGCACGGATCACCGCCTGGCCACGATCCTCGGTCTCGCGCAGGAAATCGCTGCCACCGACGGCCGTTCGGAGCAACCGTATCGTGTGCGCATCTACGCTATCCCCGACGCCATCGAAGAATGCGCTGGCAGCGTCGCGTCCTGCCCGGACGTGCGCCTGTTCGTCAGCGTATCCAGCGGCGATCTCGGCGAGACGCCCTCGCTCTACGTCCTCCCGCCGCGCAAGGGCTGGACGTTCCTGCACTGGGAGCCACCGCAGACGCAACGCGACGGCGCACCCGTGACGATCTTCCGCGTGCGAACCGCGCTGCCGGAGGCCAACATCGACGCCGCCGCGCGCGCTGGATGGAAACCCGAAACGTTCCGCATTATGGTCGGCACGTCGGGGGGATCATGGAACGTCATCGCGTCCGGGGGGACGCGCGTTCCGCAGCACTGATCGACCCGTCCAACAACAAACCACGACAAGGACGGACCCATGAAACTGCTTCTCATCCTGGCGCTGCTGTTGGCGCTCACCGTCGTGCCGGTCATGATCGGCGCGCGCATCGTCAAGGCGCAGAACACCGGCTTCGGCTCGGCCCTGCTGGCCGTGATCCTGCTCGCGGCACTGGGCGCGGCGATCGATCATTTCGTGCCCTACGCCATTCTGGCGGTGCTGATCTCCGCCCTCGGCGGCGCGGCGATCCTGGCCGGCGTGCTCAACACCACCTTCCTGCGCGGCCTGGCGGTGAGCGTCATCGTCACGTTGATCCAGTTCCTGGCGCTGCTGCTGTTCATGGGCAGCATCGTCGGCGCCGACTAATGAAAAGGCGTCTTCCTTGTGCGCTTCAATACCTGTCGCCCATGGAAATACGCTCTACGCGCGGCCGCTCTACCCGCGCGCTCCAAAGGCCATCGCATAGATGCACCCCTCGTGCCTTACTTTCTTGACCCATGTCCGCATGTATTTGATGATTCGAGCTGCGCTCAGGATGGCGTCAGGAGCAGCCACTGTTCATTCACGGTGGTTCAACACACGGAGGGGGACATGGAAGAAAAATTCTTTTTCAATCAAGGCGGCGTCAGCGTCTCGAATGCACGATTCATGGTTCGCGGTCAGACCTATGCCATGAACGGTGTCACGTCGGTCAAGCAATCCGTCAGACATCCATCCCGACTGCTGCCCATCGTGCTCGGGATTCTAGGTTTGATACTGCTCTTCGGGGGATCGAGCGGCGTGATGTGGGGACTCATCGCACTGAGCATCGCCGCACTCTGGTGGTTCAGCCAGAAATCGGAGTGGATCGTCGTACTCAACAGTGCTTCCGGTGAAACGCAAGCATTGACCAGCAAGGATCGGCGCTACATCGATGGCGTCATCGAGGCACTTAACCAATCGATTATCCATCGGGGATGAATCGCTTCTCCTGAGCGCGATTCATCGACGGACAAACTCTCGCGCACTCCATGGCTACTGTGCATCGCCCTGGCTGCGCGGTTACGCCTCAGAAAGTCACTGCTGCGCGAATCCTCTGGCGTGATGATGTTCGCAAGGTGAAGCAGGCAAGCGGCAAGCCTTGCGCTGCGCTCATACGCGCCTTGCATTGCCGGTTCGGCGTTAGACTTAAACCCTGTCTTCTCGGGGGAAGAAGGCCTCATGGAACACCCGCCCGCTCGCTCGACCTTCGTCACCATCGTCGCGTGGACCTTCATCGGCCTCGCCGGTTTCGCCACCTTCATGATGCTGGTGCAGAGTGTCGTCTCCGTCTCCGTCTTCAAGACGCAGGCGTTCGAACACCTGCTGCGAACGATGCCGCGCCCTTCGCCGGTGTCGCAGTTCATGTTCGCGCACTACACCGGGTTCGCCCTGCTCGGTCTGACGCTGGCATCCGCGACCCTGATCGCCGCCATCGGGCTGCTGAAACGCCGTGCATGGGCGCGTCGACTGTTCATGGTCATGCTGGGTATCGGCGTGGCCTGGCAGCTCGCCGCCATCGTGCTGCAGCACTACACGATGGCATCGATGCAGACCCAGTTCGACGCGATGCCGAACATGCCCGACATGCATGCGTTCGTGACGGTGATCTACGTGTTCACCATCCTCCAGGGATTGGCGATCGCCGGTGTGTTCGCGTGGATTCTCGTGCGCCTGCGCTCGGCGCGCATCCGTGCCGAGTTCGCGCCTTGAACGCCTGCCGACACGGCGCACCGCATCGCGCTCACGCGACCCATGGCATCCCACTTCCGAAGGGGTCTCGCCCACCATGCTGCGCTTTCTGAGAAACATCGTCCTCGGCGCCGTACTCGTCTACGCCATCGCGTGGGGACTGGACGCCATCGGCCACTGGCTGCACGCGCCGGGCAACGCACCGCGCATTCCGCACGGCATCGGCGCGGGGTTCATCCACCTGGCCTATCTGCTGCGCCTGCCGGTGCAGTGGTTCACCGCGCTGGCGCACACGCATGCCCTGCGCATCGGCGCCACCGTGGCCGGTTACACGCTGTGGGGCCTCGTGATCGCGATGATGGCGCGCGCGCAGGCCGCGCAGCGGGCGCGCCGACGCAAGGCCGCGGCCGCCTCGTCTTCGGAGAACTAAGTGACGCCGCCGAAAACCTACACGCTGCGCTATCGCGCCACGCGCGGCGAAGTCTGGCGCTGGTACCTGCGCGCCTGGAAGCGGCGTCTGTGGATGATTCACGCCCTGGCCGCCGTGTTCCTGTCCTTCATGATTGCTTCCGACGCGCAAGGCGCCGTATCGCTGCACGCTTTCCTGAACGTCTTCGCGTGGATGCTGCCGGTCGTCATCGCGATCTTCGCGCTCGTTCCGCAAGCGCTCTACAAACCCCAGGTGCGTACGCTCGATGTCGATGCGCAAGGCTGGTCCACGCGCATCGGCAGAAAGGAAGGCTCGCGCCCCTGGAGCCAGATCGCCTCCGTGCAGGCGTGGGAAGACAACGTCATCATCGCGGGCCGCAACGGCAACGCGATGATCGTTCCGGCACGCGCCTTCGACAGCGCGGCCATGCGCAAATGCTTCCTCGACGATGCCACGCGCTGGCACCGCGGGACCACGACGCCCTCGGGAAGCGCCTCGTGAACGTGCTGCCCGACACGCCGCTCGAACGCATCGTCGCCTTCCTCAACGGCATCGGCATCGACACCCGCGAAGGCGAAGTGCCGGCTGATGCGTTCCTGCCCGGCGTGCGCGTGCACGAAGGCGGGCTGATCTTCGACCGCGCCGCGCTGCGCTGGCCCGGCGACCTGCTGCACGAAGCCGGCCATCTGGCCGTGGCGCCGCCCGACCTGCGCGCGCAGCTCAGCGGCGACGTCGAACTGCCCGCCGACATCCCGCACGCCTCCGAGATCGAGGCCACCGCCTGGGCCTGGGCCGCGCTGTGCCATCTGCGCCTGGCGCCGAGCGTGCTGTTCCACGAAGGCGGCTACCACGGCCGTTCGCAGGGTCTGATCCAGACCTTTCTGCTCGGCGTGTATCCGGGCGCGTTCGGCCTGGCGCAGATCGGCCTGACCCACGTCGGCGCGGCGGCCGCGCCCAACGACGCGCCGGCCTATCCGCACATGACGCAATGGCTGCGCAGCCGCTAACCGCCTTCGCGCCGCGCACCGCACCTATACTGCTTTCAGACACCGCGCTCACCGGAGACACACATGGCCACCGACGCCGATTTCGTCGCCTACGTCCACGAACAGGCAGGCCTCGGCGACGCGCTGCGCTATCGCAAGATGTTCGGCGAATACGCGCTGTATCTCGATGACAAAGTGGTCGCGCTGGTGTGCGACAACCGCGTGTTCCTGAAACCCACCGACGCCGCGCGCGCCTTGCTCGAACGCGTCGAGGAAGACGCCCCCTATCCCGGTGCGAAACCGCATCTCGTGCTGGACGAATACCTCGACGACAGCGACACCCTGGCACGCCTGCTGCGCGTCACGACCGAGGCGCTGCCGAGGCCGAAGCCCAAAAAGCCCAAGGCTACGAAATCGGCGCGGAAGAAGACTTGAAGTGGTATCGGAGCATGGTCATCCGGCAACGGTGACGCCATCCGCCCACGACACGGCCTGACGTTGCAACGCTCAGCCGAACGTCACTTCGTACATGTGGTAATCGCAGCGCTGCATGCCCAGCCCCTCGTAAGTCTTCTGCGCACGGTGATTCTCGTGCTCGACGTACAGGCGCATGCCCACTGCGCCGGCCTCGCGAGCGCGTTGTTCGACTGCGGTGTACAGCGCGCGGAACACGCCGCTGCGGCGCGCGGATTCGACCACGTAGACGCTCTGGATCCAGAAGAAGTCGCCGTTGCGCCAGTCGCTCCATTCGTAGGTGACCAGCAGGCTGCCGACCGCTTCGCCGTCGCGTTCCGCGATCAGGTAGAAGCCGCGCCGCGACTCGTCCAACACGCCGCGCACGCCGGCCGTGAGTACGGCGCGGTCGAGGGTCTTGTGTTCGGTTTCGGCGGCCATCGCCGCGTTCCAGTCGACCAGGTGGTCGAGGTCGTCGTGGGTGGCGGCGCGGATGGTAGGTGCGGTCACGGTTTGGCTTCGTTCCTGGGGAGGGGGAAGCCTAGTATGGCGGGTGTGTTCGGTTCAAAGTTTGTGGCTTTATCAAGAGCGGTTCCGACCGGCTGCGCCGGCCGGGTTACTTCTATTGCTTGTCCAATAGAAGTAACCAAGACAAGGACACCCCAACGTCCGCGCCCTACGGAGCTACGCTCCTACGGGTTCGCTCCGGGTTCCGGGGGTTCGCCGACAGGTCATCCTGACCTGACGACGAACTGGCGCACATCCCTGTGCGCCACCCTGCGGGCCTGATCCTCCACCCTCCGCCGCTACCGAAGGGGACGGATCCGCACGCCGAAAGCTACGGCAGGCATTCATTGCGCACGCCCTCGCAAGTCACAAAGATGCAAGGATTCCGATTACCAAATCAAGCGGCTATAAGTGAACCTGGAACCACTCCCGTTAAGAAAGTATCTTCATGCGGAGCGGTAGGTTGAACTTACGAAGAAAACCCAACCCATGGATGAACTCAACAAACTGGAAGAAAAAAGGATGAATGACATAAATTTACCAGCTGTGATCCACAACACGAGCCCAGCATTGATCGCTTTGACGCAAGCTCTTGGTGTGCCACGGGATGTGATTGCAAGCGATGATGAAATTCAAGCTGCTTGGGGAAACCTTCCGCGAGCGATGCAACGAATACCACCCGAGCTCAGAGATAAAGGCATGGCTCGCATGTGTGTCGCAGTCGCCTCGGGATTATTCGATAGTGCCATCAACTACGTCTGGAATGCTTCAGAAGTAGAGCTTCGTAATAAGATCAAGCGTTTTGGCCTGAATGTCGTTGAGCAAGTCACTACTAAAAAAGATTTTGACGAATCAAAGTTAAATGACCTCAAATCCGCTGAACTTCTATCTCTTTGCCTACAATTGAACTTAATAACGGAGGATGGATATTTCTTTCTTGACCAATGTCGAGATATAAGAAACAACTTTTCTGCAGCACATCCCACCATCGGCGACATCGATGATCATGAGTTCATTGTCTTTGTGAGCCGCTGCGCGAAATACGCTTTAGGCAACGAGCAAAACCCTGTCGGAGTAGATATTCAAGGCTTCATGAACGCCCTGAAAGTAGGAAGATTCAGCCAAGAGCAAGCTAATGAGTGGATTCAAAGACTAAATAACACACACCAAGCTCAGCGGGAGCTCCTTTTTGGTTCCATGCACGGAATTTACTGTGACCCATCAAGCAGTGAAGAAGCGAGACTCAATGCTCTGGGAATAGTACAAAATTATCGCGACACCCTATCTCCAGCCACGCGCTCCCAGCTTATCGATCGGCACCAAGACTACATCGCTGGTGGAGACGGAGCACGGCACAAAGCATCACAGCAATTTTTTGAAAAGCTTGGGCTCTTGGGGTTACTCGGAGATTCGGAGAGGCACGCCCTAATTTCTAATGCTTGTAAGCGGCTAATGGGCGTCCACCAAGCATACGACAACTTTTATAATGAACCACCATTTGCTGAGCGCGTATTTTATCTCGTTTCAGATGGCGCAATTCCAGATACAGCAAAAAATGAATTAGTGACAACAGTTGTTACCTGCGCCGTAGGCAATCAATATGGGATTTCAAACGCCGCCACACCCTTCTACCATCATATAATACGAAACTTCTCGCCAGCAGAAGTTTCAATCATGCTTACACTCTCCACAACCACAGACACCATCCTTGGACATCGAGTAAGGTCCTATCCCCGCTGTCATAGTGCATTTAAAGAGCTGGCGAAAATGATCAACCCATCCTCGGTGCCAACAGCGACCCGATCCATTTACGAACAATGGTTACGGTAATTTTTCGGCAAAAAAATGGCTCCAGGTTCGCCTACCTGCGTTTGAAATCGGACTTGACCCGTGAAAGCTGGGCGCAAGGCGCGCTTCTGAACGTCCACGCCTGACCGGAAGTAGCCTGTCGCTCAATGAAGGCGAAATAGCTGCTTCTTGCCAGATGATCCAGCCTGCAATTCTTCCCCTTCGGCAGCGGCGGAGGGTGGAGGATCAGGCCCGCAGGGTGGCGCACAGGGATGTGCGCCAGTTCGTCGTCAGGTCAGGATGACCTGTCGGCGAACCCCCGGAGCCCGGAGCGAACCCGGAGCGCCGCAGGCGCGTAGGGCGCGGACGCTGGGGTCTCCTTCTTTTGGTTCGTTTTCTTGGAGAAGCAAGAAAATGAACCCGGCCGGTGCAGCCGGACGGAACGCTCTTAAAAAACCCCAACGACACGCCAAGCACCAACCAGGCGTCAGGCGTCAGGCGTCCTCGTCGGTCGCAAACCCTTCCCGCGTCCCCCGATGAATCACGTCATCGGAATCGAGCACATCCCGCGCCCGAATCGACGGCTGATTCGCCAACCGCGCATAAATCGGCGTGAAGTCCGGCAAGGTCGCCTCGAACAACTGCTCGAAGCTGTCGATGACGAAGTAGGTCTGCTGATAGGTATCGATGCGGTACTGCGCGCGCATGATGCGCTCCAGATCGAAACCGATGCGATTGGGCGCATCCGACTCCAGGCAGTAGATCGACTCGCCCTTGGAACTGACGATGCCGGCGCCGTAGATGCGCAGGCCCGCGGCGGTGCGGATCAGGCCGAATTCGACCGTGTACCAGTACAGCCGCGTGAGGTTGAGCAGCGCTTCCTCGCTGATGCCGTGCGCCTTCAGCGCACCGCGGCCGTAGGCTTCCATGTAGTCGGCGAAGATCGGGTTCATCAGCAGCGGCACGTGGCCGAACAGGTCGTGGAACAGGTCCGGCTCGGAGATGTAGTCGATCTGCTCGGGCTTGCGGATCCACCAGGTGACCGGGAAGCGGCGGTTGGCCAGGTGCTCGAAGAAGGTGTACTCGGGCAGCAGGCCTTCGACGCCGACCAGCTCCCAGCCGGTGGCTTCGCGCAGGATCGGGTTGAGTTCGCTGAATTTCGGAATCGCATCCGCCGTCATCTGCAGCACGTTCTGGCTGTCCAGGAATTCCTGGCAGGCGCGTCCGGCCAGCACCTCGCGCTGACGCGCGAACAGTTCGCCCCAGACGTGGTGATCGACGCTGGTGTAGTCGTCCCACGGCTGCTCGACCACGCCAGTGGCGTAGACCGGGATGGTGCCGCGATCGGTCTGCTGGTGTTCGACGCGTCGTGGGGTGTTCATGGCGTGACTCCGGATGAAACGTGTAGGCCTCATCAGCATAGACAGATGCGCGCGCAAGATGGTTGCCGACTTGCGCTGAACAACCCTCAAGGCGCAATATTCTTTCAACAAATGTCATTTTTTGACGATTTGATGTCGCATCATGGCCATTGACCGCACGGATCGGCGCATTCTCGAAGTGCTGCAGCGCGAGGGGCGCATCACCAATGCCGAGCTGGCCGAGCAGGTCAGTCTGTCGGCTTCGGCGTGCTTGCGCCGGGTGCAGCGGCTGGAGGCAGCGGGTGTGATCGCCGGCTACGCCGCGCAGGTCGATCCGCAGTCGGTGGGGCTGGGTCTGCAGGCCTTCGTGCGCGTGCAGCTCAAGCAGCATGACGGCGAGACCATCGAGCGCTTCGTCGATCTGGTCAACGGCTGGGACGAGGTCGCCGCCTGCCACGCGCTGACCGGCGACATGGACTACCTGCTGCACATCCACGTGGCCGATCTGGAGCATTTCTCGCGCTTCCTGCTGGATCAGCTGCTGAACACGGCCGGCGTGGCCGACGTCAATTCCAGTTTCGTGCTGCGCACGGTCAAGCGCGCGGCGTCGCTGCCGCTGACCCAGTTGGAAGAGGCCCGCTGAGCGAGGCTGACGTCTCGGCGATGCCTGCGCCGTCCTCGCACACATCGCGCTGCACGGCCTTGCCATGATCGTGATCCCGGCGAACGCCGGACAAACGCGAAGCACGCAGAGCATCCGAAGGGCGGCCCCAAAGAGGCGAGTGCAGCGAGTCACCCCGCGCCTGCCGCACGCAACATGGCCGCCGCCTGTGGCAGAAACGGGCAACCGGGAAACCGTCGCGATACGCATCGCCCGCCAACCTGCTGGCAGTGCACACGGCGCGTCGCGTATCCTTGCAAGCTTGATGAACACCTCCGCCTCGTCCACCGCCCGCGCACGCGACCCCTGGCGCGTCGTTCGCTACCTGTATCGCGTGCCGCTGCTGCTGCTGCACGTGATCGTCGCCGTCGTGCTGGCCATCAGCGTGTTCACCTGGGCGCGACAGACTGTCGACAAGGGCCGCGAGCCGCTGGCGCACCGCCTGATCCGCTGGTGGTCGCGCGTGCTGCTGCGCATCTTCGGCTTCCGCGTCTACCGCTACGGCGAACCGCTGCCGGATCCGGCCATGTTCGTGTGCAATCACTCCTCGTGGCTGGACATCGAACTGATGCACACCCAGCGCGCGGTGTGCTTCGTGGCCAAGGCCGAGATCGCGCGCTGGCCGCTGGTCGGCTGGCTGGCGTCCACCGGCGGCACCATTTTCCACCGTCGCGGCAACAACCACTCGCTCAGCGTGGTGATGAAGGAGATGACCCGGCGCCTGAACATCGGCCGCTCGGTGGCCGTGTTCCCCGAGGGCGGCACCAACGACGGGCGCACGCTGAAGGTGTTCCACGCGCGCATCTTCCAGGCCGCGCTGGACGCCGACGCCCAGGTGCAGCCGGCCGCGCTGCGCTTCATGCGCAACGGCGTGCGCTGCTACGACGCCGGCTTCCTGCCCGACGAAAGCTTCATGGGCAACTTCCTGCGCCTGCTCGGCGATCCGCCGCTGGACGTGGAAGTGCACTTCCTCAAGCCCGTGCCTCGCTTCGAGGCGGGCCGCAAGCGCATGGCCGAGACCGCGCGCCAGGCCATCGCCGACGCACTGGACGGCGTGGGCGAGGGGGATCGGTGAGCCTGCCTCGCGGCAACGACTTCCAGCCGCCGCGGCTGCTGCGCAACGGTCACATGCAGACCATGTTGTCCTCCAGCAGCCTGCGTCGTCTGCTACTGCGCCCGCTGGCGCGCAAGGTCAACGAAGGCAGCGAGAACGTGCGCTTCACGCTGTCCGACGGCGTGCGCCTGACCGGCGCCATCACCCGGCAGAAGGTGCGCGACAAGGCGCGCGGCCTGGCCATCGTCTATCACGGCTGGGAAGGCAGCATCGACTCGTCCTACGTGCTGCAGACCGGCGCCAGCCTGCTCGACGCCGGCTGGGACGTGTTCCGCCTCAACTTCCGCGACCACGGCGACACCCATCACCTCAACGTCGGCCTGTTCCATTCGTGCCTGATCAACGAGGTGGTCGAGGCGACCGCCGAGGCCATCGCTCGCTTCCGCGCGCCCGACGCGCCGGTGACGCTGGCCGGCTTCTCTCTGGGTGGCAACTTCGCGCTGCGCGTGGCGCTGCGCGCGCCCGACTCGAAACTGCCGCTGGCGCACACCATCGCGGTGTGTCCGGTGATCGATCCGCACGCGGGCCTGTTCTCGCTGGAGACCGCGCCGTGGATGTACGAGTGGTACTTCATGCACAAGTGGCGCGGCTCGCTCAAGCGCAAGCAGAAGCTGTACCCGCAGCAGGACTACTTCACCGACGAAGACCTGCGCCAGGGCCTGCGCGGCCTGACCCGCGTGCAGGTCGAGCGGCACACCGAGTTCGGCACGCTGGACGCCTATCTGGACGGCTATTCGGTCAGCGGCGAGCGCCTGGCCGAGCTGAAGGTGCCGACCACCATCCTCACCGCCGAGGACGATCCGGTGATCCCGGTGAAGGAATTCCGCGAACTGACGCTGCCGCCCGAGGTCGAGCTGGACATCGCACCGTACGGCGGCCACTGCAGCTTCATCGAGAACTGGAAGCTGCGCAGCTTCACCGACGGCTACATCACCGCGCGTTTCAACGCCGCCGCCGACCGTTCCTGAAACGCATCCCATCGGGCGGGTGCGCTTCGCCATCTGCTCGCGCATGGGCAGCGCTCGCCCTGCACGCGGCGTTTCGATGGCACCGAAGGCCATGTGCCGCGGCTCTCTGACGCCTTGGCTGGGCCATATGACTGTCGAACGCCGCGCCGCGTTGCTCAGTCGGCCGGCACGCAGCGTGCGCTGGCCCATTCCCGCAACGCCTGCACCCGCTCGGCCATCAGCACCGATAGCGGCCGCGTGCCGCGCAGCGCGTTCTCCAGCAACGCCTGATTCAGCGTGCCGACGCCGCCGGCCGCGTCGTACAGCGCGCTGACGATGGCCTGCTCGATCTCGGCGCCGGAGAAGCCCTCGCTGAGCGCGGCCAGCGCCGGCATGTCGAAGTTCGCCGGGTCCAGTTCGCGCCGGCGCAGGTGCAGCGCGAAGATTTCCTCGCGCACGTCGGCGCTCGGCAGGTCGACGAAGAAGATTTCGTCGAAACGGCCCTTGCGCAGCAGTTCCGGCGGCAGTTGGTCGACCGCATTGGCGGTGGCGACCACGAACACGCGCGCCTTGTGCTCGGCCATCCAGGTCAGCAGGTAGCCGAGCACGCGCCGCGACACGCCGCCGTCCTCGCCGCCGCCGGCCAGACCCTTCTCGATTTCGTCGATCCACAGCACGCACGGCGCCAGCAGCTCGGTCGACTGCAGCGCCTCGCGCAGGTTGCGCTCGGTCTCGCCGTGGAACTTGTTGTACAGCGTGCCGAAGTCCAGCCGCACCAGCGGCGCGCCGAAACCGCCGGCGATGGCCTTCGCCGCCAGGCTCTTGCCGCAGCCCTGCACGCCCAGCAGCAGCACCCCCTTGGGCGGATCGAGCCTGGGCGCGTTTTCGCCGCCGAGGAACACCGGCCGCCGGCGCTGGACCCACTGCTTGACCCGGGCCAGCCCGGCGACATCCGCGAAGCCGGCGGTGTCGTACTCGAAATGCAGCAGACCGGAGCGGTTGAGCAGCTCGAACTTGGCCTGCATCAGGCGCGGCAGATCGTCCGGCCCCAGCGCGTCGTCGTCGTGGATCAGCTTGCGCACGATGCGCCGCGCGTCGACGCGGGTCAGGCCCAGCAGGTTGCGCACGATCAGGCGCGCGGCCTCGCCGTCGACTTCCAGCTTGCGCCCGGTCTCGCGCTGCCAGGCGACCGCCTCGCTGCGCAGCAGGCCGGCCATGGCCTTGAGGTCCGGCAGGCTCAGGCGCACGGTGGTCGCCAGCCGTTCCAGTTCGTCCGGCAGTTCGATCTTGGCGCCGACCAGCACCAGCGTGTGCGGCGCGCTGCGCTGGCGCTGCACGATTTCGCGCAGCATGCGCCGCGTCATCGCGTAGCCCAGGTAGGGCTGCAGGTCGAACAGCAGATAGATGCCGGCGGTGTCGTGCTCGCGGATGGCTTCCAGCGTGCGCGAGACGTCCGGCACCACGTGGGTCTCGGGCTGCTCGAAATCCAGCCGCGTCAGGCCGTCGGTGATGGTCCAGCGCCACAGCGGGCGCAGGTGCTGACCGATGACGTGACGGAAACTGTCGATCACGCGCTGCTCGTCCAGCGTCTCGATCACGATCAACGGCGTCGCCGCGCGCACCAGCGTGCCCAGGTCCTTCAGGTCGTTCATGCGTCCCCCAACGTATCGCGCGAACGATAGCAGAAGCCCGCGCGCGGTCACGCCGGTTTCATGCCCGGCGGTGTAGTCTGGTAGGCCCGAAACGTCCCTGGAGCCACGCCCCATGCGCATGCTGTTCGGTATCGTGCTCGCCGCCCTCGCCGTGTCGGCGCAGGCCGCCCCGCCCCTTCAGCGATTGAGCCTGCCGCCGGGATTCCACATCGCGGTGTACTCGGACCAGACCCCCGGCGCGCGCGAACTGGCGCGCGGCCCGGACGGCACCATCTACGTCGGCTCCAACGCCGGCCAGATCTACGCGCTGACCGATACCGGCCACGACGGTCGCGCCGACCGCGTGCGGACGATCGCGCGCGGACTGCGCAATCCGATCGGCGTCGCTTTCCACGACGGCGACCTGTATGTGTCGGCCATCGACCGCATCCTGGTGCTGCGCGACATCGGCGATCACTTGAGCGATCCGCCGAAACCGCAGCTGGTCACCGACCAGCTGCCCGACAAGGCGCACCACGGCGGCAAGTTTCTGGCCTTCGGCCCGGACGGCAAGCTGTACGTGCCGGTCGGCGCGCCGTGCAACATCTGCGAACCGCCGCTGCCGTTCGCCGCGCTGTGGCGCATGAACCCGGACGGCAGTCATCGCGAACTGGTCGCGCGCGGCATCCGCAACACCGTCGGCTTCGACTGGCAGCCGGGCAGCGGCAAGCTGTGGTTCACCGACAACGGCCGCGACATGATGGGCGACGACATGCCCAGCGACGAGCTGAACCGCGTCGACCGCCTCGGCGAGCACTTCGGCTACCCGTACTGCCACCAGGGCGACACGCCCGATCCGGAATACGGCAAGGGCCATCCGTGCAAGGACTACGCGCCGCCCGCGGCCAAGCTCGGCGCGCACGTGGCCTCGCTCGGCATGCGCTTCTACACCGGCACGATGTTCCCGGCGCGCTTCCACGGCGCGATCCTGATCGCCGAACACGGCTCCTGGAACCGCAGCAAGAAGAGCGGCTACCGGGTGATGGCCGTGCGCGTGAAGGGCGACCACGTGCTGCAGCAGGTGCCGCTCGTCACCGGCTTCGAGCAGAACGAAAGCGCCTGGGGCCGCCCGGCCGACGTGCTGCCGCTGCCCGACGGCAGCGTGCTGATCAGCGACGATCTGGCCGGCGCGGTCTACCGCGTGACCTATCGGTCGCCGACATCGTGATCGCCGCGGCCGAGCTGGACGACCCACGCTGCCCGCAGGCCGACATCGCCCGCCCGGCGCGCGTGACGCCTTTGCGATCCGGCGCAGCGAACCCCACCTTCCATCCCACCGATTCCGCCAAGGAGATGCCATGAAATTTCGCAGCGACAGCTTCGCCAACGGCGACCCGATTCCCGCCGAATTCGCGTTCGGCAAAATCGGCGATCCGGTCGAGCTCTCCAGCAACCGCAGCCCGCATCTGGCCTGGTCCGAAGCGCCCGACGCCACGCGCTCGTTCGCGCTGATCTGCGTCGACCCCGACGTGCCCAGCAAGCCCGACGACGTCAATCAGGCCGACCGCGAAGTGCCCGCCGACCTGCCGCGCGTGGAGTTCGTGCACTGGGTCATGGCCGACATTCCGGCCGAGTGCGGCGAATTCGAGGCCGGCGCGTGCTGCGAGGGCACCACACCCCACGGCAAGCGCGATCCGGTCGGACCGCCCGGCTCGAAGCAGGGCGTCAACGACTACACCGGCTGGTTCGCCGGCGACGACAGCATGTCCGGCGACTACTACGGCTACGACGGTCCGTGCCCGCCGTGGAACGACAGCATCATCCATCACTACCACTTCAGGCTGTACGCGCTGGACGTGCCCAGCCTCGGTCTGGAAGGCCGCTTCGACATCGCCGATCTGCGCCGCGCGATGGACGGCCATGTGCTGGCCGAAGCCGAATGGATGGGCACCTACACGCTCAATCCGCGACTGGCCGGCTGAGGCCACGCGGTTCGAGGGTTCAGCGGCGAGTCACCTAGCTGAACCCTCGCGGCCGCACCATGCAAGTGTTCAGGACGGGTGCACTGCCGCGGATTCAGGATGGTTTTGTCGATGCATCGATGACGCGTCGACGCCGCAATCTCGCGGCGCCAACCACAAGGAATCGCACATGCTTTCTTGGGCCATCACGTTTCTGATCATCGCCATCATCGCCGCCGTGCTCGGTTTCGGCGGCATCGCCGGCGCGGCGGCCGGCATCGCCAAGATCCTGTTCATCATCTTCCTGGTGCTGTTCATCGTCGCCCTGATCCGCGGCAAGCGCGCATAGCGGCATCGCTGTATTCCACGCACGACACAGGAGCATTCCCATGGCTAGCAAGAACAAAGACACGAGCTTCGACGACCGCATCGCCGAGAGCGCCGAACGCCTGAAGGAGCGCGAGTCGGCCGCCCTGCATGCCACCCGCGACGCGGTGGTCAGCGGCACCGAGCGCACCGAGCGCGCCCTGCATCGCGCCACCGACGCCACCGCCTCGGCTGCGCAGCGCACCCACGAGCGCGCCGCGCAGCTGGGCGAGAAGGGTCAGGAAAAGTGGGCCGAAGGCCGCGCCTACGCCGAGCAGTCGCTGGACCGCGTGTTCGACTACGTGCGCGAGAATCCCGGCAAGTCGCTGGCGATGGCCGTGGCCGGCGGCTGGTTGATCGGCAACCTGCTGCGCCGGCGCTGAATCGGTGCCATCGACCGACTCCGCCGAACCGCGGCCCGGACCGGGCGACGACGCCCCGCACGACGAGACGCCTCGCGACGAGGCGGCCTCGGCGGGGGCGGATCGTCTGGACATTCCGGCCGCCTGGGAAGCGGCCCGCACCCTGTTCGACGCGACGCGCGAATTCGTCGCCTCGCTGTTCGCGCTGGCGCGCAGCGAACTGCGGCTGGCGCGCGTCAGCTGGCCGCTGGTGTTCGCGCTGCTGGTGGTGCTGGTCGGCCTCAGCCTGTCGCTATGGGCCAGCCTCATCGCCCTGATCGGCTGGGGGCTGTACCTGCTGACGCACTCGGTCGGTCTGGCGCTGGCGGCGCTGGTCGGTGTGCATGTCGTGCTGCTGGTCGTCGCGCGCCTGATGCTGCGTCGCACCGCGCGCAACATGACGATGCCGGCCACCCGCGACGAAATGCGCCATCTGTTCGCACGCGCCCGCAAACACGCCTCCAAGGACTGAACATCATGCGTTACCGTCGCGCCCTGATCGAATGCCGCATGCGCCACGCCGAGGTTGCCGCGCATCGCGTGCGCGCCCGTGCCGCCGTGCAGGTGCTCGAAGGCCAGTACCGCGCCGCGCCGGCGCTGCCGCTCGGCGCCGCCGCGCTGGGTGGCTTCCTGCTGGGCCGCCATCGCCCGGATTGGCGTCCGCCGCGGCGCGCCTGGTCGCTGGCCTGGCGCTGGGGCTTCCACTTCCTGCGCGGCATGCTGTAATGAGCCGCCGCCGAAGGTTCGAGCGCGGTGACATGCGCCCGTGCCGCGCCGGAAAACGACCATGAACCACGACATCCCATCCGGCGAAGCGAGCCTTCCGGCCGCCGCCAGCGAGACCACGGAGAAGACCTCCGGTCCGCTCGAACTGCGTCGCCCCACGCAGGCCATGAGCCTGATGCTGACCGCGCTGCTGGTGCTGGCGCTGATCTACACGCTGGCACTGAGCCAGACCCTGGTCGTGCCGCTGATGCTGGCGATGTTTCTCGGCCTGGGCCTGAATCCGCTGGTCGCTGGCGCGGCGCGTCTGCACATTCCGCGTTTTCTCTCCGCGATCGTGGTGATGCTGGCCGTGACCGCCGGTTCGGTCGGCGCGGTGACGCTGCTGGCGCCGCCGGCGGTGAAGTGGCTGCAGCAGGCACCGAGCGCGATCCGCCATGACTTGGCGCCGAAGATCAAACCGTTCACGCGCAAGCTCGACGAAGCCAACCGCGCCACCCAGTCGCTGGTCGGCAACGGCAGCGTGCGCCACACGGCCGCGCCGCAAGCGGCACGACTGGACGTCTGGGACGTCATCGCGGTCACGCCGCGCGTGCTGGCGTTCGCGCTCACGGTCGGGTTGCTGGTGTTCTTCTTCCTGATCTTCGGCGACCGCATGTTGCTCAAACTGGTCGAGGTCTCGCCCTCGTTCACCAGCAAACGCCACGTGGTCACCATCGTGCGCAACATCCAGGCCGAGGTGTCGCGCTACATCTTCACCGCCACCTGCATCAACATCTCGCTGGGCGCGCTGACGGCGCTGATCCTGTGGAGCCTGAAGATGCCCGACCCGCTGCTGTGGGGCGGGTTGGCGGCGCTGGCCAACTTCGTGCCCTACGTCGGCGCGATCAGCACGACGCTGGTGCTGCTGATCGCCGGCAGCATGCATTTCGACCATCTGCTCGACGCGCTGGCGCCGGCGCTGAGCTTCGCCGCGCTGACCGCCGTCGAGGGCAACCTCATCACGCCGATGATCATGGGCCGGCGCATGCGTCTGTCGCCCGTCGCGATCCTGATCTGGCTGCTGCTGTGGGCATGGATCTGGGGCATCGCCGGCGCGCTGCTGGCGGTGCCCATGCTGACCACGGTGAAGCTGATCGCCGAGCGCATTCGCGGCTGGGAGTGGTTCGCCCACCTGGTCGGACGCTGAGCGCGCCACCGCGCCGGCGTCACCAGCCGATGGCCTGACCGTCCTGGAAGAAGCGCCCGGTCGGCGCGGGCGACGGCAGGCAGGCGGCCCAGACGATGCCCTCGGCGCCGCGTTCCACCGGTCGCCCGCCCGGCCCGCCCAGATCCGTCGCGACCCAGCCCGGACAGACCGCATTGACCGTGATGCCGCTGCCGTCCAGTTCGTCGGCCAGCGTGCGCGTGTAGCTGTTGAGCGCCGCCTTCGACGCGCGGTAGGCGACGCAGTGCGGACCGCTGGACGTGCTCGCGCCGCAGCGGCTGGAGACGTTGACGATGCGTCCGTAGCGATGCCGGCGCATCAGCGGCAGCATCGCGCTGGTCACGCGCCAGCTGCCGTACAGATGCGTGTCCATCGCCACCTGCGCCACGGCCAGGTCGTTGGCGCTGGCGTGGGCGTCGTGGTCGTAGTAGCCGCCGGCGTTGTTGACCAGCACGTCGAGCCGTCCGTAGGTGATGTCGACCCAGCGCGCCAGCGTGTCGACCTGCTCCTGCTGGGTGACGTCCAGCTGCACCGCCACCACCTCACCCGCCGCGCCAGCCAGACGACGCGCGGCGATCAGGCCCTTGTCCAGATCGCGCGCGCCGAGCAGCACGGTCATGCCGGTGGCGCTCAACTGATGCGCCACCTCGAAACCGAGCCCGCGATTGGCGCCGCTGACCAGCGCCACGCGATGCACCGGCGTCGCCGTCGGCCCCGGACGGGCGCGCGCGTTCACGGCGTCCCGTCCGCTTGCGCGACGGCGCTGCACGCGACGTCGCCGCAGGCCTGCCAACCGCCGCCGAGCGCCTTGTACAGCGCCACGGCACGCGTGTTGATCGCGGTTTCGGCCTGCGCCAGCTCGTCTTCGGCCGCCAATTGCGTGCGTTCGGCGTCGAGCAGTTCGAGGAAGCCGGTCGCGCCCTCGCGGTAGCGCACGCGCGCCAGTTCGGCGGCGCGGCGGCTCTGCCGGCGCTGTTCCAGCAGCTCGTTGACGCGCACGCGTTCCTGGTTGAAGCCGGTCACGGCATTGTCGACGTCCTCGATCGCCAGCAGCACGGTCTGCCGATAGTTCGCTTCGGCGGCGTCGGCATTGGCCTCGCTGGCGTGCAGGTTGGCGCGCACGCGCTGCACGTTCAGTCCGTCCCAGGTGATGCTCGGCGCCAGCGACCAGGCGCGCGTCGCCGCGCCGCCGAAGTCGTTGCTGCGCCCGGCCAGGAAGCCGAGGAAACCGCCCAGCCGCAGGTGCGGGAAGAAGTCCGCCTTGGCCACGCCGATGCGTGCGTTGGCCGCGGCATAGGCGCGCTCGGCGGCCTGCACGTCGGGACGTCGCGCGAGAATGTCGCCGGCCGCGCCGATCGGCAGATCGACGGCGATGGGACGGAAGCTCTGCGCCGACAGATCGATGCCCAGTTCGCCCGGCCGCTCGCCCAGCAGCACGGCCAGACGGTACTTCTCGGCGCTGACGCGCGTCTTCAGCACCGGCAGCTGCGCGCGCACGGCGCTGAGTCGCGCCTTGGCGCTGGCCAGTTCCTGCTCGGAGGCGGCGCCGAGTTTCCGCCGCACTTCGATCAGGTGCATGGTCTGCATCTGGTTGTCGATGTCGCGCTGGGCGATGTCGAGCCGGGTCTGCGCGCCGCGCAGCTCGAAGTAGTTGCGCGCCACTTCCGCCAGCAGGCTGACCTGCGCGTCGCGCAGCTGCGCCTGACGCACGCCAAGATCGGCACGCGCGGCTTCCACCGAACGACGCACGCCGCCGAACAGATCGATCTCCCACGAGGCGTCGAAACCGGCGCGGTAGGTCGTGACCGTGCGCCGCTGATCGTCGAAGCCGGGCTGCTGACCGCGGCTGCGCGTGTAGTCCGCACCAGTCGACACATCCGGCAGGTACGCCGAACGCGCCACGCCGAGCTGCGCCCGCGACGCGCGCAGGCGCGCCACGGCGATGCGCAGATCGAGGTTGTTGGCCGCGGCGTGGCGGATCAACGCGTCCAGCGTCGGATCGTCGAACTGCCTCCACCACGCCGCCTGGAACGCGGCCGTGTGCTCCTGCCCGGCGTCCAGGCCCTGCAGCTTCGGCGCCGCCGGATGCGGCGCGCGATAGTCCGGTCCCACGCTGGCGCAGCCGGCGAGAACCACGGCCGCGGCGAGCGCGGCCATCTTCATCAGCGATCGTTTCATCTCAGGAATGCTCCGGTTGCGGCAGCGCGTGCTGCGCCGCGCGTTCCTCGGCGCGCGCCTGGCGGCGTTCCACCAGGGCGCGAATGACGACATAGAACAGCGGCGTGTAGATCAGGCCGAACAGCGTCACGCCGAGCATGCCGGAGAACACCGCCACGCCCATCGCGTGACGCATCTCCGCACCGGCGCCGTGCGAGGTCACCAGCGGCACCACGCCCATGATGAACGCGAACGAGGTCATCAGGATCGGACGCAGTCGCAGCTTGGCCGCCTGCAGCACCGCCTCGTGACGGGACATGCCCTCGTGCTGACGTTCGCGGGCGAACTCGACGATCAGGATCGCGTTCTTGCACGCCAGGCCCACCAGCACGATCAGGCCGATCTGGGTGAAGATGTTGTTGTCGCCGCCGCTCAGCCACACGCCGGCAATGGCCGACAGCAGCACCATCGGCACGATCGAGATCACCGCCAGCGGCAGCGACCAGCTCTCGTACAGCGACGACAGCACCAGGAACACCAGCAGCACGCACAGCGGGAACACCAGCACCGCGGTGTTGCCGGCCAGAATCTGCTGATAGGTCAGCTCGGTCCACTCGAAGCTCATGCCGTTGGGCAAGTTGTCCTTGGCCAGCTTCTCCATCGCCGCCTGCGCCTGACCGGAACTGAAGCCGGGCGCGGGTCCGCCGTTGATCTCCGCCGTCGGGTAGCCGTTGTAGTGCTGCACGCGGTCCGGACCGGCGCCGCGATGCACGGTGACGAACGAGCCCAGCGGCACCATCTGCCCCTGCGCGTTGCGCGTCTTCAGGCCGAGAATGTCCTGCGGCGTGTGACGGAAGGCCGGGTCCGCCGAGACGTTGACCTGGTAGGTGCGGCCGAAGCGGTTGAAGTCGTTGACGTACAGCGAGCCGAGGTAGGCCTGCATGGTCTGGTACGCATCGGTCAGGCTGACGCCTTCGGCCTTGGCCTTTTCGCGGTCCACGTCGGCGTCCACCTGCGGCACGCTGACCTGGAAGCTGGAGAACAGACCGGCCAGCGCCGGGTCCTTGCGGCTCTTGGCGATCAGGTTCTGGGTCTGCTTGTACAGCGCGTCGAAACCGCGGTCGGCGCGATCCTCGATCTGCATGCGGAAGCCACCGATGGTGCCCAGTCCCATCACCGGCGGCGGCGGGAACACGGCGATGTAGGCGTCCTGGATCGACGCGTACTGTTGGTTCAGCGCACCGGCAATGGCGCCGGCCGACAGCGCCTTGCTGCGCCGCTGGTCGAACGGCTTCAACGTCACGAACACGATGCCGGAGTTGGAGCTGTTGGTGAAGCCGTTGATCGACAGACCCGGGAACGCCACCGCGCTCTGCACGCCCGGCTGCTTCAGCGCAATCGCGCTCATGCGGTGGATGACGTCCTCGGTGCGATCCAGCGTGGCCGCGTCCGGCAGCTGCGCGAACGACACCAGGTACTGCTTGTCCTGGGTCGGCACGAAACCGGTCGGCACGTGCGCGAAACCGAACCAGGTCAGACCGATCAGGCCGGCGTAGATCACCAGCGCGATGGTGCCCTTGCCGAGCACGCGCTTGACGCCGCCGACGTAGGCGTCCGAACCGCGATGGAACAGACGGTTGAACGGCCGGAATAGCCAGCCCAGGCCGCGTTCCATCCAGCGCGTCAGACGATCCTTGGGCGCGTCGTGGCCCTTCAGCAGCACGGCGGCCAGCGCCGGACTCAGGGTCAGCGAGTTGAACGCCGAGATCACCGTGGAGATGGCGATGGTCAGCGCGAACTGGCGGTAGAACTGGCCGGTCAGGCCGCTGACGAACGCGGTCGGCACGAACACCGCGCACAGCACCAGCGCGGTGGCCACGATGGGACCCGTGACCTCGCGCATGGCCTTGCGCGTGGCCTCGCGCGGCGACTGGCCCAGCTCGATGTGCCGCTCGACGTTCTCCACCACCACGATGGCGTCGTCGACCACGATGCCGATGGCCAGCACCAGCCCGAACAGCGACAGCGCGTTGAGCGAGAAGCCGGCCACGAACATCACCGCGAACGTGCCGATCAGCGACACCGGCACCGCCACCAGCGGAATGATCGACGCGCGCCAGGTCTGCAGGAACAGGATCACCACCAGCACCACCAGCAGGATCGCTTCCAGCAGCGTGTGCGCGACCGCCTCAATCGAACCGCGCACGAACACGGTCGGATCGTAGACGATGGAATAGTCCACGCCCTGCGGGAAATCCTTCTTCAGCCGCGCCATCGTGGCGCGCACTTCGTCGGAGATCTGGATCGCGTTGGAACCGGGCCGGGCGAAGATCGGCATCGCCACCGCCGGCTTGTTGTCGAGCAGGCTGCGCAGCGCGTAGTTGTCCGAGCCCAGCTGCACGCGGGCCACGTCGCCCAGATGCACCACGCCGCCGTCGGCGTCGGTGCGCAGGATGATGTTGCGGAAGTCGTCCACGCTGACCAGACGGCCGCGCGTGTTGATGTTGAGCTGGAATGCCGAATGCGTCGGCCCCGGCGGCGCGTTCAGCGCACCGGCGGCGACCTGCACGTTCTGCTCGCGGATCGCGTTGACCACGTCGCCCGTGGTCAGGCTGCGCTGGGCCAGCTTCTGCGGATTCAGCCACACGCGCATGCTGTACTGGCCGGCGCCGAAGATCTGCACGTCGCCCACGCCCTTGAGGCGACCCAGCACGTCCTTCACGTGCAGCCGCGCGTAGTTCGACAGGTACAGCATGTCGTAGCGCTTGTTGGGCGAGGTCAGGTGCACGACCATGGTCAGGTCGGGCGAGCTCTTCTGCGTGGTCACGCCCAGCCGCTGCACTTCCTCGGGCAGCTTGGGCAGAGCCTGGGCAACGCGGTTCTGCACCTCGACCTGGGCGTTGTCCAGATCGGTACCGAGCGCGAAGGTCACGGTCAGGGTCAGCGCGCCGTCGCTGGTCGACTGCGAGGCGCTGTACAGCATGCCTTCCACGCCGTTGATCTGTTCCTCCAGCGGCGTGGCAACGGTCTCGGCGATGACCTTGGGATTGGCGCCCGGATAGCGGGCGTGCACCACCACAGTGGGCGGCACCACTTCGGGGTATTCGCTGATCGGCAGCTGGAAGACCGCGATGCTGCCGGCGATCACGAACAGCAGCGACAGCACCGCGGCCATGATCGGCCGGTCGACGAAAAACTGGGCAAAATTCTTCATGGGACGGATCAGTCCTGCGACGCGCCGTGGCCGACCGCGGCGGTCGTCACGGACGCGGTCGCGTCATCGGAGGTGGAAGGCTTGTTCGCAGGCGGCGCGGTCGCCTCGACCAGCGCCTTGTCGTGCGCGTCCAGGCGGTAGTCCATCGCCACGCGCTCGGGTTTGACCTCGACGCCGGGACGCACGTGCTGCAGGCCGTTGACGACCACCAGCGCATCGCCGTCCAGACCGCCGTCGATGACGCGCAGGCCGTGGTATAGCCCGCCGGTCTCGACCTTGCGGTAGGCGACCTTGTTCTGCTTGTCGAGCACGTACACGAACTGGTTGCCGAGGTCGGTGCCGATGGCGCGGTCGTCGACCAGCAGACGCGGCCGCGGCGCGCCGCTCTGCAGCTTCACGCGCGCATACAGGCCCGGCGTGTACAGACCGTCGCGGTTGTCGAACACCGCGCGCAGACGCATCGTGCCGGAACCGCTGTGCAGCTGGTTGTCGACGAAGTCGATGCGGCCGCGATGCGGATAGCCGGTCTCGTCGGCCAGCCCCATGGTCGCGCCGATATGCGCCGTGCCGCCCTTCTGCGCCGCCTCGGCGCGCAGGTGGTCGAGCTTGAGCCAGGTCTGCTCGTCGACGTCGAAGTACACGTAGACCGGATTGACCGTGACCACGCTGGTCAGCACGTCGCTGGTGCTGACCAGGTTGCCCGGCGTGATGCGGATGTTGCTGACGCGGCCGTCGATCGGCGCGCGCACCTTGGTGAAGTCCAGCTTCAACTGCGCCGCCGCCAGCGCCGCTCGCGCGGCATCGTAACTGGCCTGCGCGCTCTGCGCGGCGGTGTCCAACCGATCCGCTTCCTGCTGCGCGATCGCGTGCTGGGCCAGCAGCATCTCGCCGCGACGCTGGTTGGTATCCGCCAGCGCCCGCTCGGCCTTGGCCTGGGCGGCACTGGCACGCAGGCGGTCCACTTCGGCCTGGTACGGGCGCGCGTCCAGCTCGAACAGCACTTCGCCCTTGTGCACCAGCGCGCCTTCGGCAAAGTGCACCGATTCGACGAACCCGCTGACGCGGGGCCGCACCTGCACCGTGTTCACCGCCTGCAGGCGTCCGGTGAAGTCCGCGCTGTCGCTGACCTTGCGGGTCAGTACGCGGGCCACGGTCACCGCGGGTTTCATGCCGGCACCCGCCGCCGCGCCCGGCGTCGGCGCGCCGCCATGCAGCAGCCATGCGCTGACGCCCACCGCGATGGCGAGCAGGGGGAGAAATACCCATCGCTTCTTGATCATCTCGAACTCCCAAAATCGTTACCGCCGGGGTAGGAGACCCGGCGAGGGGTCGAGAGAATAGGTACACTTGCCAGTATAGAAAATACGTTCTACGCTCAATGCACTCTTGAGCCACAGTCACGAATCGACGGGAAAAGCCCACGATGGAAGACTTTTCAGCCATATCCGCCTTCGTCCGCGTGGTCGATGCGAAGACCTTCGCCGCCGCCGCCAAGCAACTCGGCATGACACCCTCGGGCGTCAGCCGGGCGGTCACGCGCCTGGAGACCCAGCTCGGCGCGCGATTGCTGTTCCGCTCTACACGTTCGCTGCGCATGACCGACGATGGCGCCGCGTTCTATGCACGTTGCAAGGAAATTCTCGCCGACCTGAACGAGGCGACCGAGGCGCTGGACCGCGCCAACCGCAAACCGACCGGCAAGCTTCGAGTCGGCATTTCGCTGTCCGTGGGCCGCGCCGCGGTGATCCCGCGCCTGGACGAATTCGAGCAACGCTACCCCGACATCCGCCTGGAGCTGTCGATGACCGATTCGCCGTCCAACCTCAACGGCGAGGGTCTGGACTGCGCGATCCGCGTCGGCCAGCTGGACGATTCCAGCCTGATCGCGCGCAAGATCGGCTACCTGCGCAACATCGTCTGCGCCGCGCCGGCGTACCTGGAGCGCTTCGGCGCGCCGCGCAGCATCGACGACCTGAAGAACCACCGCTGCATCAACTATGTCCTGCCCAACGGTCGGCCGCGACAGTGGCAGTTCGACACGCCGGGCGGGCAACAGGCGGTCGACATCGACGCGCACATGCTCATCAACGACGGCGAATCGGTGCTGCAGGCGGTGGCGGCGGGGCTGGGCATCACCCAGACACCGCGCATGCTGGCCTCGTGCATGCTCGACAAGGGCATGCTGGAAGTGGTGATGCCGGAAACGATCTCGACCGGCAAGCCGGTGTGGATCGTCTACCCGCAGCGCAAGCACCTGTCGGCGCGCGTGCAGGTGTTCATCGAGTGGGTGCGCGACCTGTTCGACCGCACCAACGAACCGATGGCGGCCAAGCTCGGCAAGCCGGCGAAACAGACGCGACCGCCGGAACCGGTCGAGGCGTGACGCCCGACATGGCCGCCGAACGCGGCGGCGACCTGCCTCAGGCGCCGCCCGGAAGCAGCAGCAGCAAGGCCACGCCCAGCACGATGCGGTAGATCGCGAACGGCGTAAAACGGTGCGTGCGGATGTAGCCCAGCAGCCACTTCACGGCGATGAAAGCGACGATGGCCGAGACCACGAAGCCCACGCCCAACGCCGTCCAGTCCTCGTGCGCGGCGCCGCCGTCGTGCAGCACCTTGAGCAGTTCGTAACCGGTCGCCGCGTACATGGTCGGAATGCCGACCAGAAAGGCGAACTCGGTGGCCGACTCGCGGTTGCTGGTACCGAACAGCATGGCCGCGAAGATGGTCGCCGCCGAGCGTGAGGTGCCGGGAAAAATGCCCGCGACCATCTGCGCGATGCCGACCAGGATCGCCACGGTCCAGGTGATGTTTCGCTGGTCCGGTTTGTGCGCGGCGGCCCGCTCGGCCGCCAGCATCCAGAAACCGCCGACGATCAGCGCCCACGCGATCGGTGTCACCGTCTCCGGCAGTTTGAAGTTGAACTTCACCGCGATCAGTCCCAGCACCGCGGTGATCAGGAAGGCCACCACCAGCTTGAACAGGTAATCGCGATTGGCCGGATCGCGCCACTGCGTCAGCAGCTGCCAGATGCGCTTCCAGTAGATCAACGTCACCGCCAGGATCGCGCCCGCCTGGATGCCGACGTTGAATAGGTCCGAGCGCGCGCCCAGCCAGCGCTCGGCGATCAACAGGTGGCCGGTCGAGGAGATCGGCAGGAACTCGGTAATGCCCTCGATGATGCCGAGGACGATGACGCGGATCAGATCGTGCATGGGCGCGGGGACCGTCGCAAAAAACCGCAGTGTACGCGCAACGCCGCGGAAAATCGGGGCGAAACGCGGGCAATGCGTACGACGCCATTGCGGCTCGGTCCGCACACCGCGCCACAACCGACCTAGGCGCGCACCGATCCTCCGCCGCTTGCTTGCCGCGCTTTTGGCGCGGCGTCCATGCACGATGCATCGATGCCCGCCGCATCAACGCGCACGCCTTCTGCCCATCGATACCAGCTCAGCGCGGTGCGGAAGCCGATGCGCGCTATGGCCCACCACGGCCCTGGCTCGCGTGCGATCCGCCTGCGGCGCGCGACTCGCAGCGGAAAAGGGCGTGCGACCTGCATGGTCGCACTGCACCGTCCGTGCGCGCATTGTTTCCACCTTGCGCCACCCGACCAACGCGAGCCGCGTGCCGGTCCGCTCGCGCTCAGGCTGCCAGACGGTCGAAGGCCGTCGGCGTGCGGTCCGCGCCGAAGCGGAAGCTGGACGCCGCCGCACCCATGAAGCGCTCGCCGTAGACGCACACCGCCGGATCGTCCTGCGCCGCGCCCAGCGCCACCATCAACGGCATCAGGTGGTCCTCGCGCGGATGCGCCTGTCGCGCCGAAGGCGCCTGCGCCCAGTGCATCAAGGCTTCGCGGCGCGCGGCGGGCGCGGCCGCGAGGGCTTGCCGCAGCCAGCCGTCGAACTGCAGGGCCGGCACCGCACCGGCGGGGCCGAACATCGACAGATTGTGGTAGCTCAACCCACTGCCGACGATCAGGATGCCCTCGTCGCGCAGCGGCGCCAGCGCCTGACCCGCGCGCCAGTGTTCGTCCGGATCGTAGCCGTGCCGCAGCGACAGTTGCACGATCGGCATGTCGGCGTCCGGATAGATCGGCTGCATCAGGCTGAACGTGCCGTGGTCGAAACCGCGTTCGGCATCCGCGCCCGCCGGCAGACCCGCGTCGGACAGCAGCCCGCGCACGTGCTCGGCCAGCGCCGGCGAACCCGGCGCCGGATACTGGATGTGATAGAGGTACTCGGGAAATCCGTAGTAGTCGAACACCATCCCCGGCGCGGGCGAGGACGACACGCTGTACGCGTCCTCTTCCCAGTGTCCGGTCACCACCAGCACCGCGCGCGGACGTTCCGGCAGCTGGCGCGGCAGATCCTGCAGCGACTGTTCGAGCCAGCCGAAGTTCTCGCGCATCGGCCCCTTCATGTAGGGCCAGGGACCGCCGCCGTGGGAAAGGAAGTAGGTGGGAAAACGCGTTGCGCTCATGACCGGATCTCGTGATGGGGACGCCTTGCCGCAGTTCGCATCGACCGCGCGTGCGTTGTCGATGCTCGGGCCATCGATGACGCCGTGACGCCGGCATGCGTCGCCACCGGCGATGTCACCGATGTTGCCTCCGCGCCGCCTGTTTGCAATCGGACGCATGCGAACAGAGCGTTCCCCGTTCTCGCACGACCGCGCTCGCGACCTTCGACCGCCACCCGCCACCCAAACGACGCCGCACCGCACGAAGACGCCACCAATCACCATTGTTGTGCAGACTAAGCCGGCATTGCATGCATTTGGTGCAAAATCTCGACGGATGCGCTGCGGAAAGCCCGTCCTGACGCGCTTTGAACGTGGCATGCCCTATGCTTAAAGGGCACTGTCTTTCACCCATCAACGCTGGATGCCTCCATGACCGCCAACGCCGTACTGAAACTGATCAAGGACGAGAACATCGAGTTTGTCGACTTCCGCTTCGCGGACATGCTCGGCAAGCAGCATCACGTGACCTACCCCGCGCACAGCGTCGACGAGTCGACCTTCGAGGACGGCAAGATGTTCGACGGCTCGTCGATCTCCGGCTGGAAGGGCATCAACGAGTCCGACATGATCCTGATGCCGGACCCGGACACCGCGCTGCTCGACCCGTTCAGCAGCCACAAGCAGCTGATCCTGACCTGCGACGTGCTGGAGCCGTCGACCATGCAGGCCTACGGCCGCGACCCGCGCTCCATCGCGCGCCGCGCCGAGGCGTACCTGAAGTCGACCGGCATCGCCGACGAGGCCTTCTTCGGTCCGGAGCCGGAATTCTTCGTGTTCGACGCCGTGCGCTGGCAGAACGACATGGGCCGCGTGTTCTACGAGATCGAGTCGCAGGAAGCCCACTGGAGCTCGCGCTACAAGTACGAGGAAGGCAATGCCGGTCATCGTCCGGGCGTGAAGGGCGGCTACTTCCCGGTCAGCCCGGTCGACTCGCTGGGCGACCTGCGCGCCGACATGTGCAAGGTGCTGGAAGAGCTGGGCCAGGTGGTCGAAGTGCACCATCACGAAGTGGCCAACGCCGGCCAGTGCGAGATCGGCACGCGCTTCAACACGCTGGTGAAGAAGGCCGACGAACTGCTGATGATGAAGTACGTGGTCAAGAACGTCGCCCACGAGAACGGCAAGACCGCGACCTTCATGCCCAAGCCGGTGGTCGGCGACAACGGTTCCGGCATGCACGTGCACCAGTCGCTATCCAAGGGCGGCGAGAACCTGTTCGCGGGCGATCTGTACGGCGGCCTGTCGCAGACCGCGCTGTGGTACATCGGCGGCATCTTCAAGCACGCCAAGGCCATCAACGCCTTCGCCAACTCCACCACCAACAGCTACAAGCGTCTGGTGCCGGGCTTCGAGGCGCCGGTGATGCTGGCCTACTCGGCGCGCAACCGCTCGGCGAGCTGCCGCATCCCGTACGTGTCCAGCCCCAAGGGTCGCCGCATCGAGGTGCGCTTCCCGGATCCGATGCAGTCGGGCTACCTGACCTTCACCGCGCTGATGATGGCCGGCCTGGACGGCATCATGAACAAGATCGATCCGGGCGCGCCGGCCGACAAGGATCTGTACGACCTGCCGCCGGAAGAGGAGAAGAACATCCCGCAGGTGTGCTCCAGCCTGGATCAGGCCCTGGAAGCGCTGGACAAAGATCGCGACTTCCTCAAGGCCGGCGACGTGTTCACCGACGACTTCATCGACGGCTACATCGCGCTGAAGATGCAGGAAGTCACCAAGTACCGCGCCTCCACGCATCCGCTGGAATTCTCGCTGTACTACTCGTTCTGATCGCTACCGCGGTCGGAAACGGAAAAGGGGCGCTCCGGCGCCCCTTTTTCATGCCGCATGCTGGCAAGTCGACTAGTGGCGCTGCGCCTGCTGCGGCGCGCCAAGATGCGCTTGCAGGAACGTCAGCATGCGCGTGTAGAAGTCATGGATGTCATCGGCGCGGTTCAGTCCGTGGCCTTCCCACGAGTAGTCGACGAACTTACTGGCCCGGCCGACGCACGCTGCGTCGGCCGGGATGTTCGCTCAGTCGAACGGCGTCTCGAAATTGAGCTGGATCGACTGGTCGTGCTTGGTCGTGTTGTCGAACTGGCTCTGGTACTCGACGCGGAAAGTGGTGCCGCGCGTGGTCTGCGCCTGCAGGCCGACGCCCAGAACCTTGTGGTTCTGCGACCGCTGATCGACCTGCACGCGGTAGAGCGGCCCGGTCGGCAGGTCGGCATAGCGCATCATGGCGCTGCTGTCGCCCTGGAAGTCGTGCCGATACTCGACGCGCAGCATCGGCGACAGCACGCCGAAATCCCGCTCGTAGCTGTGCTGCAGACGCATGCCCAGACTGCCCGTGGTGGTGTCCACGTTCTGGCGCTCGTAATGCAGGGAATACAGGCTGTCGCCGGTTTCGGAGTAGGCATCCAGCGTAGCCTTCGCCACGTCGATGCGGCCGTACGGGGAAAGTTGCAGCCCGTCTTCGCCCGCGTATTCGTAGGTCAGGGTCAGTGCGCCGAAGGTCTGCTGTCCGTTGCGGTTGCCGTGCACGAAGTTGCCGTCGGTCGTCACGAAGCGATGCGCATGGAACGACAGCCACTGATAACCGGCCAGCGCATCCAGATACAGCGCCTCGCCAGGCTGGTAGCTGGCGTAGACCGCCACGCTGTAGGCCTCGCCCTTGCTGCGGCTGCCCTGATAGCCGATCTCGCTGGAATCGTGGCCGTAGCCCATGCCGGCGCCGAGCACGAAGTTCGAGGACAGCCGCTTGTCCGCACCCACGCTGATGCCCGAGGTGTTGAAGTCGATGCCGTCGACGCTGGTGCCGCGTTTCTGCGCACCGAAGTTGACGGCGCCGCCGACCCAGAAGTGCATGGCATTCGGATCGGACGAACCGCGGGTTTCGACCGGCGTTTCATCGGCATCGGCGGGCTGCATCAGATAGCGCCGCTGCATCTGCGACGTCGGCAGCAACTCGGCCGGACCGCTGCCCAGCGAATTGCGCATGCGACTGCTGGCGGAAGTGAAGCTCAGGCTGTTGTCGAAGCGCTGACCGCCACCCTCGCCATGCAGGGCTTCCAGGCGTTGGCTGAAGTTGTCGATCTGTCCGCGTGCGAAGCGGCGGGTGCTTTCCGTCTGCGCGTTCAGCAGACCCAGCACTTCCGCATCCTTGCTCGGATCGGGACGCGCGATCACGCGGATCGTGACCGTCGCCTGAGCCGAGGTCGCGTAGGCGTTCTTCAGGGTGTAGGTCACCTGCACCATGCCGGCATAGGTGCTGACCGGGGTGAAGTGCAGCTGGTAGCCGCCGTTGGCCGCCACGATCTGTCCGCTGCCCGCCGTGCTCGGCGAGATCGCCACCATGTCCGCGCCCGTGAACGGCCCGCCTGTCGCTTTCGCCGTCAAATCCACGGTCACCGGCGCACCGGCGATCGCGTCGACGCTCAGGTTGGGCGCCTGCGGCAACGGGTTGACGTGCACCGTCACCGTGACCGGCGGCGACGTGCCGTAGGCGTTGCTCAACGTGTAGGTGAAGGTGTGCGTGCCGGAGACCGAGGCTGGAGCGGCATAGGTGATGGTCGTACCCGACACCGTGGCCGTACCCGCATCCGGCACGGTCGCGATGGCGACGCCCGTGTACGGTCCGCCGGTGGCGCCGGCGGTCGCGTCGATGTTCACCGACTTTCCGCCCAGCACGGTGACCGACTGGTTTTTCGCGGTCGGCACAGCCAGCGCCGTCACCGTCACGGTGACCGTGGCCGCCGTCGAGGTGCCGCCCGGGCCGGTGGCGGTGTAGGTGAAGGTGTCGGTGCCGAAGAACGTGCCCGTCGGTGTGTACATCACCGACAGGCCGTTGACCGTGGCCGTGCCGTGCGACGCCGTCTGGACGATGGCGATGCTGGTGATGTTGCCGGTGTCGTTGCTCGTCACCGGAATGGTGACGGCCTGCTGCGACGGCGTCGACGCCGTGTCGTCATGCGTCACGGGCGGATTGCTGGACACCACCACCGTGTAGGCCTGACTGCCGGTGTAGGGACCGGAACCCGTGGTGCTGTCGGTCGCGGTCACCGTGAAGCTGTACGGGGTGGCGGAAGCCGCGGTTGGCGTGCCGGTGATCAAGCCAGCGGAAGTCATCGACAAGCCGGTCGGCAGCGTACCCGAGGTCACCGCGTAGGTGTATGGCGCGATGCCGCCACTGGCGCTCAGCTGCTGACTGTACGCCGTACCCTGCTGCGCGGCCGGCAGCGTGCTCGGCGCCAGCGCGATCGTCGGCGCGGTCACGTTCACGTTATAGGTGACCGATACCGTTGCCGGTGAACCGGCGCCGGTACTGCTGTCGGTCGCGGTCACCTGGAACTGGAACCCACCGGACGCCGTTGGCGTACCGCTGAGGATGCCGCCGGCCGACAATGTCATTCCCGGAGGGAGCGCACCGGACGTCACGGTGTAGGTATAAGGCGAAATACCACCGCTGGCGGTGAACGTCTGCGTGTAAGCAACACCCACGGTCATGGGGTTCGTCAGCGTACCCGGCGACAGGTTCATCGAAGCTGCGCCGATCTGCAGCGAGAACGTCTGGTTGACGGTGAACGGCGCGTTCTTGCCGCTGCTGGGATCGGTACCGGTACTCGAATCGGTGCCGCTGACCCCCAGCGTGAACGTGCCGCTGACCGTGGGCGTGCCCGAGATCGTGATGCTGGTGTTGTTGAAGCCGGTGACGCTCAGGCCGGCCGGAACACCAGTGATGCTGTAGCCCTGATACGGCGCCTTTCCGCCGCTGAAGGTGAAGGTCTGCGTGAAGGACTGACCCACGGTGGCCGTCAGCGACGTGCCGCCGCTCGAGCTGGTGATCGCCAGCGTCGGACCGGAGACGGTGATGCTGACCGTGGCCGCCGCCGAGGTGCCGGCCGAGTTGGTGCCGGTATACGTGAACGAATCGGTGCCGGTGTACCCGGAGATCGGCGTGTAGGTGATGGTCGTGCCGCTGGCCGTCGCGGTGCCGTGACTGGCCGGCGAGGCAATGGCCACCGACGTCGGGGTGCCGCCGGAGAAGCTGGTCGGGACGACATTCGAGGAACTGCCGTAGGACACCGTGTCCGAGACCGGATTGGCCACCGGCGCGATCGCCTGCACATTGAGCGTGTAGGAACCGGCGACCGAGAACGGCGATCCCGTGCCCGTCGAGCTGTCGGTCGCGGTCACGGTGAAGTTGAACGAACCGGCTTCCGTCGGCGTGCCGCTCAGCAGGCCGCCAGCACTGACCGACAGACCGTTCGGCAACGTGCCGCCGGTCACTTGGTAGGTATAAGGAGTGGTGCCGCCGCTGGCCGTGAACTGCTGGCTGTAGCTGCTGCCCTGGGTCGCCGCGGTCAAGGTCGTCCCCGAGGCGGGGGAAATCGACAGCGTCGGCGCAGCAACGCTGACCGTGTACCCCTGCGAACCGGAGAACGGCGCGCCCGTGCCGGTACTCTGATCCGTCGCCGTGATGGTGAAGCTGGCGGAGCTGGTCGCCGACGTCGGCGTACCGGACAGCAGACCGCTGCTGGACAGGCTCAAACCGGTCGGTACCGTGCCCGTGGCCGAAAACGTGTAGCCACTGCCCTGCGTGCCGCCGGACGCCGTGAACTGCTGGCTGTACGGAACGCCAACTTGCATGTTGGATATCGTGCCGGGACCGACTGTGATCGTCGGCGCGTTTACCGTCATGCTGATCGAGGATGTGGTGCCGGTGAAATTGTTCTTGTCCTTCGCCTGCACGGTGAAATTGAACGAGCCGGCTTCCGTCGGCGTACCGCTCAGCGTGCCGCCGGAAGACAAATTCATGCCGGCCGGGAGACTGCCTGCGGATACCGTGTAGGTATACGGCGTGGCGCCGCCACTGGCCGTGAAGTTCACCGGGGTATACGCCACGCCCACGGTGGCGCCGGATACCGAATTCGGTGTGACCGTGATGGTCGGCGCATTCACCGTCAAGGTGATCGGCTGCGTGCCTGTAGTGTTGTTCGTGTCCTTTGCCTGGACGGTGAAGTTGAATGTTCCCGCCGCCGTCGGTGTACCGCTCAAGGTGCCTCCCGAGGACAGACTCATTCCGGCTGGCAGGCTGCCCGCCGATACCGTGTAGGTATACGACCCCGTGCCGCCGCTGGCCGTGAAAGTCGTCGAGGGGTAGGCCGTGCCCGCGGTGCCCGCGGGAACCGTGGTCGGCGTGATGCTGATGGGCGGGGGATTGATGGTGACGTTGACCGTGACGATATAACCCGTACCGTCATCGAACGTGAACGTATCCGACGTGGCGCCGTCGCCATTGTTGGCGTAATAAATCTGTACGTTGCCGCTGCCCGCAAAATTGTTGTGCGTGACCGTGCCGTGGGCCGTGGTGACCGGATCGGTCATGGTGATGCCGAATGGCGCACAGTCGTTGTAATCGGCCGTGAGATCGATGGTGTAGGTCGCCCCCGAGTTCACGGTGATGTTGATCGGGGACTCGGCCGAGCAATTGGCAAGCGCCGTTCCCGACCACATCGTTGCAGCGAAAAGCACCAGCAACGCACTGAACATACGCAGGCAGCCGGACACGCGGCTACGTTTCGTGCGCACACGAAATACATCGATCATCGACGACGACATGATCCACTCCCCCTGGCGCCCCGACGTCAACTCGCCCCGTGCATGGACTCTACGAGATGATCAGGCACGCCACCTTTCCCCATGAGCAAAACGGTTCCACTCCTGGCGAACCGATCCCTTTTTGCACAAACGATTACAACAGTTATTCCCCGTACAAGGAAGTGCCGAATGGCAAATAGTCTTGAGAATTTTTATTGCTCTACAAATATCGCTTGTCATCGTCATGGGGTTGGATGCACACTCGTTCACTGAAAAATCAGCCCGGCATCATCGGGGTCCCAAACGGATGAGGGAGAACGTCGGATGAGCGAAGTATTCCTCGGGCAAATCATGCTCGGCGGTTTCGATTTCGCGCCTGCGCATTTCGCGCTCTGCAACGGACAACTGCTTCCGATCTCGCAGAATCAGGCACTTTTTTCACTTCTAGGCACGCAATACGGCGGGAACGGCACCACCACGTTCGCTCTGCCGGATACACGCGGTCGCACACCACTTGGCGCCGACAAAAACAACGGCTACGTGCAGGGGCAGGCCAGCGGTGTCGAGACCGTCACGCTGACGAACAGCACCCTGCCGGCACACGTCCATACCTTCATGGGCAGCACCGCCGACGCCGCGGTTCGATCACCCACGGACGCGCTCTATGCCAAGACCAGTGGCGAGAACCTTTACGCCGCGCCTGGTACCCAGGCCACGCTCGCATCGCAGACCGTCTCCCCTACGGGCGGCAGTCAGGCGCATAACAATATGCAGCCCTACCTGGCGGTGAATTTCTTCATCGCCCTGAGCGGCATTTTCCCGTCGCGCAGCTGATGCCGGCCGCGGCAAGCCGCGGCCCCAACGACCTTGGAGCATGACCATGAGCGAACCGTTCGTCGGCGAAATCCGCTTGTTTTCCTTTCCGCGCATTCCGAGAGGCTGGCTTTCCTGTGATGGAACGCTGCTGCCCATCTCGCAATACGATGCGCTCTTTTCCCTACTTGGCACCCTATACGGTGGCGATGGCCAGACCACCTTCGGCTTGCCCGACCTCCGCGGTCGTCTGCCCATCGGCTACGGCAACGGCAATGGCTTGACGCCTCGACCGATCGGTCAGAAGAGCGGCAGCGAGACGGTCACGCTTCTCAGCACGCAGATTCCGCAGCATTCGCACTCTTTCCACGCCACTTCGGCGGCGGCTTCGAGCGATACCCCGTCCCCCAGCGTGCAACTAGGCACACCGAGCAACTCGGACACCATGTACGCCACCGACATCACGGGGTTGTCACCCTACCCGCTGCAAACCTTCGCAATCAGTCCCAGTGGAGGCAACCAGCCGCATGACAACTGCATGCCCACACTGACGGCGTCGTACTGCATCGCCTATGTCGGCATCTATCCGTCGCGCAGCTGAACCAGACGCAAGCCTGCACATTGTCTTGACGCTTTCGGGGACTTCATCATGACCACACCATTTATCGGCGAAATCCAGCTGTTCGGCTTCAATTTCGCGCCCGTGGGATGGGCGACCTGCGCGGGGAGCCTGCTGCCCATCTCGCAGAACACCGCGCTCTTCTCGCTCATCGGCACGACGTACGGCGGCAATGGACAAAGCACCTTTGCACTGCCCAATTTCCAAGGTCGCGCACCGACCAATCAAGGTCATGGGCCTGGCCTGAGTACGCGCACTATTGGCGAGCCGTTCGGCGAGGCACAAGTGACCCTCATCGGCACCGAAATTCCGTCGCATAACCACCAACTCAATCTTTACGTGCAGCGCGACCCAAGCAAACGTTCAGCCAGTCCGCAAAATGGGTACGGACTGACTTTTCCCGGCAACGTTCCTGCATTCGTTACCGGAACACAGCCGAATATGTCCTTCCATCCCAACAGCGTCGGTCCGGACGGCGGCAGCCAGGCGCATGAAAACCGCCAGCCCTACCTTGCCGTGAATTTCTGCATCGCCTTGGAGGGCGTCTACCCGTCCTTCAGCTGATGTCGAAGATGCCGCAGACCCTGCCGGACTTTCCGGCAGGGTCGATGAAGCACCTGCAGACGCCCGAGGCGCTGCAGGTGCGCAGCTATGCATTGCGCCGTGCCTCCGCTGAAGACCTTCCCTTTCTGCAACACCTGTACGCCGAAACACGTGCTGCGGAATTGCGCGCGACCGGATGGCCCCAGGCCCTGTGCGAGCGCTTCGTCGCCGACCAGTTCGTACTGCAACATACGCATTATGTGCGCCGGTATGCCGACGCCGATTTCCTGGTGCTGCAACTCGAGGCACGCGCGATCGGCCGGCTCTATTTGCAGCGCGAAGCAAGTGACGATCTCATCATCGACATCGCACTGCTGGCCGAGGTTCGTGGCCGTGGTGTCGGCTCCGCACTCATCATCCACATACAGCAGAACGCCGCCCGAACAGACCGCGGCGTGCGATTGCATGTGGATCTGCGCAACGAGGCGGCTTACCGCCTCTATCTTCGTCTGGGATTTCGCGACACCGGCGTCGAGGGCGCCTACCGCGGCATGCGCTGGGACGCCAACGTCAGTTGAAGACCGCCTGATACAGGAAGCCGGCCTGCTCGCGCGCGATCGGCACCAGGAAGATACCGAACGGACCCGTGGCCTCGTGATGCATCTGGTAGATGCGTTGCGGAAACAGGATCGCCGCCTCGTTGCGGAACAGCAACGCGAACGGATCGCGCGACTGCCCGACCACCGGCTGCCCGCTCAGCGGACGCGCTTCGACGAGCACGAACGGCGCATTGCCTTGCCCCTCATCGAGACTGACCGTGAATGTCTCGTTCACGCGTGACGCGAAATCGCCGAGCGTCATGATCTGCATGGATATCCCTCCCCGTGTCATCGATGCAGCATGCCAAGGCTGGCGACGCGGTTCAATGCGCATGTCATCGCAACGCCCGATTTGCTGCCTGACGCAGCCATGCCGATACGGCAACATGCCGGCATGCTTCGCTTCCTGCCTGCCCGCCTGCACGTCTGGCTGACCGCGCCGCACGCCGTGCGCGCGGACGCGCTGCGCGAGTTCCTCTGGTTCGGCCTGAAGGAAGCCGCCAGCTGCAGCTTCGCCGGCGGCTTCTTCCTGCTCCTGGCCGCTTCACGCGTGGTCTCGACCGCGCCGGTGCCACGCTACGACGCCATCCTGCTCGGCGCGCTCGCGTTGCAGGCGGCAATGCTGTGGACGCGCCTGGAAACGCGCGACGAACTGAAGACCATCGCCCTGTTTCACCTGCTCGGCTTCGCCCTGGAAGCGTTCAAGTCGAACCCTGCCATCGGTTCCTGGAGCTACCCGGAATTCGCCTACAGCAAGCTGCTTGGCGTGCCGCTCTACGCCGGCTTCATGTACGCCTCGGTGGCCAGCTACATGGTCCAGGCCTGGCGCTTCTTCGACCTGCGCTTGCGCAACGCGCCCGATCCACGGCTCAGCGCCGCCGTGGCGATCGCCATCTACGCCAACTTCTTCACCCATCACTTCCTGCCCGACCTGCGTTGGCTGCTGACCTTGCTGCTGCTGGCTCTGTTCCGCCGCACCCGGGTGTACTTCACGCCGTGGCGTCGTCGGCTGTGGATGCCGCTGCCGCTGGCGTTCGTGCTGATCGGCTTCTTCCTTTGGGTCGCCGAGAACGCGGCGACCTTCCTCGGCGCGTGGACCTACCCCGATCAGCACCTGAGCTGGCGCATGGTGCACGCGGGCAAGATCGGCTCCTGGGCGCTGCTGGTGGTGATGACCTTCGTGATCGTCGCCGACCTCAAGGATCTCAAGATGCGCCTGCACCGCGCATCGTCCACCGCCGGTCGGATCGGTCGGCCGGTGCGGGACGACTAAGCTTCGACGCGCTTGCCCGACACCACCCCGCGCCGCTGCAGCCAGCGCGCACGCAGCGCGCGTTCGCAGGGCTGCGAAACCCAGCGCGCCACGACCGCACCCAGGGCCGCCGTCAGCAACAGAATCGGCGGATACCACAGGAAACCCGTCGCCAGCGGCTTGCCCGTGGCGCGGTAGAGGTCGACGGCCGCGTAGACCACGAACATGTGCGTCAGGTAGATCTCGTAACTGAGCCGCCCGCAGACGCGCAGCCAGCCGAAACCGGGCAACGGCCGTGGCGCCGGCGAGGCGGCGGCGCGGGCGTGCAGACCGAGCACCAACACCGCCGTCGACAGCACCAGCAGCAGCATCACGCCGTGCCCCAGGTACGGCCACAGCAGATCGCCGCGCAACAGCAGGCCGGTCAGCACCAGCGCACCGCTCGCGATCATCGTCCGCGCGACCGTCAGCGAGGGCTGCCAGCGCGCCGCCAGCAACGCGCCCAGCACGCCGCAGGCGATCGCCGACATGCCCGGAAGATAGGCCTTCTCCATCCAGATCTCATTGCCCTCGGCGAGGCCGCGCGTGTACGGCAGCGACACCGCCAGCAGCACCAGCAACGGCACCATGGCGCGCCGACGCCGCAGCAGCAGGCACAGCAGCGGAAAAGCCAGATAGAACACTTCCTCGATCGACAGCGACCACAGCACGTCCCAGTTGCCGGGCAGGTAGCCGGTGTGCGCCTCGTACACGTTGAGGTACAGGCCGAACGCCGAAGCGACCGCACCGATCAGCGACTGGCCCGGCCGATGGATCACGTAGTCATGCGCGCCAACCGCATGCAACACCGCCAGCACCGCGATCAGCAACGTCAGCAACGGCACGATGCGGGCGAAACGGCGCACATAGAAATCGCGCAGATGCACCGCGCCCAGCGATCCCCAGCGCGCCAGCGCATTTCGCGCGATCAGGAAGCCCGACACCACGAAGAACACGTACACCGCCGACAGACCGTTGTAGATCAACGCCTTCAACAGCCACGCCGGCAGCAGCTCGCCCAGCGCGGTGCGATGCAGCGGAATGCGCAGGCCGATGTGGTTCATCACCACCAGCAGGATCGACACGCCTCGCAGCAAGTCGATGCCGGCGTTGCGGCCGGACGAAGGGGCGACGTTGGATGTCATTGGCGGCACGCTCGAGTCGGCAGGGCAGTGTGCCCGCACGTCCACCGCGAACCAAACGCTATTGGCGAGCAGCTTCACATGCATCACGGTCAGGCATCCAGACCGGTTCGACGCAATCGCTCGATGTCGCGGCGCGGCGGCGCACCGAACAAACGCGCATAGTCGCGACTGAACTGCGAGGGGCTGGCGTAACCGACCTCGTACGCCGCGACCTCCGCCGACATCGCCCTGGACAGCATGCGCCGCCGCGCTTCCATCAACCGCATCTGTTTCTGGAACTGCACCGGCGTCATGCCGGTCATGGCCTTGAACTTGCGGTGGAACGCCGCCGGACTCAGCCCGGCCACGCCGGCCAGTTCGTCGACGCGGATCGTTTCCGTGTAGCGTTCGCGCAGCGTCTGCAAGGCGTGGGTCACGCGCCGGTCGCGTTCGGTGCCGACCACCATGCGCGCCAGCGCCGCGCCATGCGGACCCGCCAGCAGGCGATAGCAGATTTCGCGCATCACGGTCGGATAGAGCATGGCGATCGCTTCGGGTTCGCTCAGCAGCCGCACCGCGCGCGCGGCGCAATCCAGCAGACCACGATCGAGATCCATCACGAACGCCGCCGGCCCTTCCACCGATGGCGGCGGCGTGTCCATGCGCGCATACACCTCGCGCATGATCGCGCCGTCCAGCTCGATCACGACGCTGAGATACGGCGCATCGGAACCTCCCTCGATCACCTGACTCGCGCCCGGCATCTCCACGCTCACGACCATCGCCTGCCCGGTGCGGTATGCCAGCCGCTGCGCGCCGAAAGTCGTCCATTTGACGCCCTGCACGACGATGCACAACGCCGGTTTGTGCACCAGATGCGTCTGCTTCTGTTCCGCCTGCGCGCGCAGCAGGATCAGGCCATCGACAGCCGTGTACCAGGGGCTTTCCCGGCCGGAGCAACGGAACGCTTCGACCACGGCAGCGTGGAGTTCGGAAAGCTCGTGCATGTCTTTTTCAACATCGTTCGATCCGACATCAAGGTAATCAAGTGAGCAGAATCAGGCAAGAATTGACACGCTTTCAGCATGTTCGCATCGGCGTCCTGACCGCACACTTCCGGTACCCCCAACCGAGGAGCATCCCCATGACGGACACCATTCGCAGGATCGCCCTGGTCACCGGCGGCAGCCGCGGACTGGGCCGCAACACCGTGGAGCACCTGGCGCGACGCGGCATCGACACGATCTTCACCTACCGCTCGCGGCGCGACGACGCCGAACAGGTTGCCGCCGAGGTGGCCCGCGTGGGCCGCAAGGCCATCGCGCTGCCGCTCGATGCCGGTGACAGCGCGCAGTTCGACGCGTTCGTCGAGCAGGTGCGCCGGAGCCTGGCCGACTTTGGCGCGGAGCGCTTCGACTATCTCGTCAACAATGCCGGCATCGCGCACCACGAGAGCATCGAGCGCACCACCGAAGCCGATCTCGACGCGCTCTACAACGTCCACTTCAAAGGCGTGTTCCTGCTGACCCAGAAACTGCTGCCGCTGATCCGCGACGGCGGGCGCATCGTCAACCTCTCGTCCGGCCTCACGCGCATCGTGTTTCCCGGCAGCGCGCCCTACGCCTCGATGAAAGGCGCAATCGAGGTGCTGACTCGCTACATGGCCAAGGAACTCGGCCCGCGCCGCATCGCCGTCAACGTGGTCGCGCCGGGCGCCGTGGAAACCGACTTCAGCGGCGGCACGGTGCGCGACAACCCGGAGGTCAACCGGCAGGTCGCCGAGCTCACCGCGCTGGGTCGCCCCGGACTTCCTGACGACATCGGTCCGATGATCGCGTCGCTGCTTTCGGAGGATCACCGCTGGGTCAACGCGCAGCGCATCGAAGTCTCCGGCGGCATGGCCATCTGAGCCGGCGTGCGGCATGGCGCCAAGCCTACGGCGACGCATTGCAGGACGCTCGATATCGCACTAGATTGGTGCAATGTCCGCACCGTTTTCAACCGACGATCTCGGCGTTCTGGCCACCGGCATCGCTTTGCTGGACCGCGATCTGCGCGTGCTCTGGCTCAACGATGCCCTGGCTGAAACGCTGGAAGTCGGCGTGCGCAGCCTGCGCGGGCAGGACTTCTCCGCGCTGGTCGCCGAACCCCGTTTCGCCGAGCAGGTCGCGCGCGTGCTGGCCGGGCAGACCCAGGTGCGCATGCGCGCGGTCACCCTGCACACGCTGCATGGCGGCAGCCTGCGCGCGGATCTGGATCTGCAGGTACGCGCGCCCGATACGCTGCTGCTGGAAGTCCACGCGCTCAGCGACAACGCCGGCAGCGACACGCCGCTGTCGGCCACGCTGCGCGGTTTCGCGCACGAGGTAAAGAACCCGCTGGCCGGTCTGCGCGGCGCGGCGCAGTTGTTGCAGCGACGCGTCGACGACGCCGGACTGGCCGACCTCGCCGGCATGGTCATCGCCGAGGCCGACCGTCTGGCCACGCTGGCCGACCGCCTGCTGCGTCACGGCGGCCGGCCGCAGCTCGGCCCGGTCGACATGCACGCGGTGCTCGGCCGCGTCGAGGCCGTGCTGGACGGCCAGACCCAGGCCCCGCGCATCGTCCACGACTACGATCCCAGCCTGCCCGCCGGCACCGGCGACACCGACCNCGCACGGCGCTGCGCGTGGACGTCATCGACGACGGCGACGGCGTGCCTGAAGCGCTGCGCGACACGCTGTTCCAGCCGCTGGTGTCCGGCCGCGCCGACGGCACCGGTCTGGGCCTGGCGCTGGCGCGCGAGACCGCGCACGAGCACGGCGGCGAATTGCGCTGCAGCAGCCGGCCCGGCGCCACCGTGTTCTCTCTGTACCTGCCGCTGGGCGAGGCGCATGCCTGACGCAGCCCGATATCGATGGAGTCACCGCTGCCCATGAACCGCGAAATCTGGATCGCCGACGACGACCGCAATGTGCGCTTCGTGCTGGCCGCCGCACTGCGCGACGCCGGTCATGCGGTGCGCGAATTCGGCAGTGCCGAAGCCGTGCGCGCGGCCTTGCCGGCCGGCGCGCCGGCGCTGCTGCTGACCGACGTGCGCATGCCCGGCGAGGACGGCCTGACCCTTTTGCGCGCATTGCGCGCGCAGGGCGAAACGCCGGTCATCGTGATGAGCGCGTTCACCGACATCGCCACCACCGCCGCCGCCTACCGCGCCGGCGCGCTCGACTACCTGGCCAAGCCGTTCGATCTGGACCAGGCCGTGGAAGCGGTCGCGCGCGCGCTGGCCGAAGCGCCCGCCGAGGACCCCGGCGTCGCCGACACGCCGACCGACGCCCTGCTCGGCGAGAGCGCTGCCATGCGCGAGGTGTTCCGTCTGATCGGTCGCGTCGCCGCCAGCGATCTGAACGTGCTGATCACCGGCGAGACCGGCACCGGCAAGGAACTGGCCGCGCGCGCCCTGCACGCCGAGAGCGCGCGGCGCGAACGGCCGTTCGTGGCGCTGAACACCGCCGCCATTCCCGCCGAGCTGCTGGAAAGCGAGCTGTTCGGTCACGAGGCCGGTGCGTTCACCGGCGCAACCCGACGCCACGCTGGCCGTTTCGAGCAGGCCGAGGGCGGCACGCTGTTCCTCGACGAAATCGGCGACATGCCGGCCTCGCTGCAGACGCGCCTGCTGCGCGTGCTGGCCGAGGGCGAGTTCTACCGCGTCGGCGGGCGCGAGCTGCTGCGTTGCGACGTGCGCATCGTCGCCGCCACGCATCAGGACCTGGACACGCTGATCGGCGAAGGCCGCTTCCGCGCCGACCTCAAGCATCGCCTGGATGTTGTGCGCATCGCCCTGCCCGCACTGCGTCAGCGCCGCGACGACATCCCGCTGCTGGCGCGGCACTTCCTCGCCGCCGCCGCGCGCGAGCTGAAGGTCGCGCCGAAGCGCTTCGCCGCCTCGGCCCTGCGCGCGCTGGCGCGGCAGGATTTCCCCGGCAACGTGCGCGAACTGGAAAACCTGTGCCGCCGCCTGGCGGTGATCGCGCCCGGCGCGGAAATCCGCCCCGCCGACCTCGGTCGCGGCCGCGACGAACCCGCACCGCCGCCCGGCGAGGTCTGGAGCGAGGGACTGCGCGCCTGGGCCGAACGGGCGTTGGCCGACGGTGAAGCCGACATCCACGCCCGCGCCCGCGAAACCCTCGACCGCACCTTGCTGGAAACCGCACTGGCCGCGCACGACGGTCATCGCGGTCACGCCGCGGAAGCACTCGGCGTGGGCCGCAACACGCTGACCCGCAAACTCGGCGCCGCGCGCACGCGCAAGCCGCGCGGCGACTAGTCCGCCGCGCGCGGTGCTCTGCCGGCACTGCGCCTCCTTTCAAACAGGATCCTGCGCGCCACGCATCCGCGCGTGGGCTTCGAGGCATGCGCGTCAATAACCGCTCCCGCCTCATGGCGAGCTGTCGACATTCGCTCGCGATCCACCACAGGCGCCGAACGCCGCGTGATGGAGCCACGCTTTGCGCGCACTCCATCCGCCCCGGCTGCTAGGCTTGCGCCGAGTTTCCGCGTCGTCCGATCCATGACCCAGCCCGCTTCCGATTCCTCCTGCATTGCCCTGCGCGGCGATATGCTCAGCTTCCGTGGCGATCCGTTCGTCGACGGTCTCGAAGCCTGCCTGCACTATCAGCAAGACGCGCTGGTCCTGCTACGCGATGGCCGTATCGACGCAGTCGGACCGGCGACCGAATTGCAGCCGCAGCTGCCGGCCGGCACACCGGTCGAGCACTACCCGCATGCGCTCATCACCGCCGGCTTCGTCGACACCCACGTGCACTACCCGCAGCTGCCGATTCTCGGCGCACGCGGCCTGCCGCTGCTGGACTGGCTCGAACGCTATACCTTCCCCGCCGAACAGGCCTACGCCGACCTCGACCACACGCGCGCGATGGCGCGCCTGTACCTGACCGAGAACCTGCGCAACGGCATCACCAGCGCGGCGGTGTTCTGCACCGTGCATCCGCAGTCGGTGGATGCGCTGTTCGAGATCGCGCAGGGGCTGGACATGCGCCTGGTCGCCGGCAAGGTACTGATGGATCGCCATGCGCCGCCGGCACTGTGCGATACGGCGCAGTCCGGCTACGACGACTCCGCCGCGCTGATCGCGCGTTGGCACGGGCAGGGCCGTCTCGGCTACGCCATCACGCCGCGCTTCGCGCCGAGCAGCACGCCGGAACAGCTGGAAGCCGCCGGCACGCTGTGGCGCGAACACCCGGACTGCTTCGTGCAGTCGCACCTGTCCGAGAATCTTGCCGAGATCGCCTGGGTGCGCGAGCTGTTTCCGGACGCGCGCGATTACCTGGACGTGTACGACCGCTTCGGCCTGCTCGGCCCGCGCGCGATCTATGCGCACGGCATCCACTTGTGCGAGCGCGAATACGGGCGTTGCCACGACAGCGACACCGCACTGGCGCACTGTCCGACCTCGAACCTGTTCCTCGGCAGCGGACTGTTCGACCTGACTGCCGCCAAGCGTGCCGAGCGTCCCGTGCGCGTCGGCCTGGGTACTGACCTAGGCGCCGGCACCAGCTTCTCGATGCTGCGCACGATGGACGAGGCCGGCAAGGTCGCGCAGCTGCGCGACGCGCCGCTCTCGCCCGCGCATGCGCTGTATCTGGCCACCCGCGGCGGCGCGCATGCGCTGCATCTGGACGACCGCATCGGCAGCATCGCGCCCGGCATGGAAGCGGATCTCGCCGTGCTCGACCTGCGCGCCACGCCGCTGATGGCCGCGCGCATGCAGCATGTCGACAGCCTCGACGAGGCGCTGGCCGTGCTGATGACCCTCGGCGACGACCGCGTCGTGCGCGCCACCTGGATCGCCGGCGTCAAGCGCCACGACCGCGATCACGGCGAGCCGGTCACGCGACGGATTCTTTGAAGCGGCTGCATCGGGCCGCGAAGAGACATCCGATCGTCGCGCAGGATCCGTCAGATCCTTGCAAGCAGGATTTCGCTTGCCAATAACCTCCGACGCCAGCGGCTATTCGTTCCCGTACGCCTGGGGTGCGCTCATGCGCATCCCGGCTCCATGGCGTTTCCCGACGTCAGAGCAGCTCATGACGATGAAGGCCATGTTCGATCCGCTCACGGGGGTCGCCGCCTCGGCGTTGTCGGGCATCCCGGGCAGGTCCCATCTGCTCGCCGTACGTCAGCGAACCACAACGGCCCGTAACGCTTGTGGGTCCGTGAATGACATGCCCCGTCAGTGCCGATCTTTTTTGGAGGGTTGTTCATTCCCGTGATCGAGGTAGTCCGACAGGTTGGTGTTCTCGACCAGGTCTTCCCACGTCACCACGCCGACCACGCTGCCGGCGTTTTCCATCGCGCCGTCGCGGGTCATGATGGCGTTACGGCAGTGCTGCTGGCGCAGCGCGGCGATCAGGTCGAACACGCGGATATCGCTCTGCACCACCGCCACGTGCGTGTCGGCCAGGTCGCGCAGCGGCAGATCGCGCTCCAGCCCGCGCCGCGCCGCACGCAGCGTGCGCGCCGGCACCACGCCGACCAGTCGGCCGTTCTCCACCAGTACCACGCGCGGCGTGCGGTCGAACCGGCGGCGATGTTCCAGCGCCCGGCCCAGTCTGGCATCCGCGTCCAGGCAGACATACGGCGCGCGGATGAATTCCAGCGCGCGCCGCGCCAGGTATAGCTGGCTCTGGATCGCGACCGGAATGCGCTGGCCGCGTCGGCTCAGTTTCATCGTGTAGATGGTGTCCACCATCAGCATCCGGCGCACCGAGTAGGCCGCCGAGACGCTGATGATGAGCGGGATGATGGCGTGGTAGTCGCGCGTCATCTCGAAGATCATCACCACCGCCGTGACCGCCGCGCCGGTGCTGGCGCCGACCATGCAGGCCATGCCGATGACCGCCATGGTGGCCGGACTCACATCCATGCCCGGAAACAGCGCGTGCAGCCCCGCGGCGAAGCCTGCGCCCAACGTCGCGCCGATGAACAACGCCGGCGAGAACACGCCGCCGGACGCGCCCGAACCCAGCGTCAGCGAAGTAGACAGCAGCTTCAGCAGCGCCAGCAGCAGCACCAGTCCGCCGGCGGTCAGGCTGCCGTTCAGGATGTCCTGGATGGTCGCGTAGCCCACGCCCTCGACGTAGTAGTGACCGGCGTGGCGCAGCAGCAGGTACATCGTCACGCCGACCAGCGCCATGCCCAGCATGTGCCGCAGGTAGTCGTTGCCCGGCATGCGCTGGAACAGGTCCTCGAAGGCGTAGATCGAACGCGTGAAGACCATCGCCGCGACGCCGGTCAGCAGACCCAGCACGACGTAGGCCGCCAGCGCCGGCAGGCCCGAGCCGAGCACCGGGTGATCGAGCACCAGCGGCGGCAGGACGAAGGACGGATGGTCGCCGAAGAACGCACGCCCGATCAGGCTGGCGGTGCCGGTGGCGAGCATCACCGGAATCAGCGTGCGCGCGCTGATCTCGACCAGCAGGATTTCGGTCGCGAACAGCACGCCGCCGATCGGCGTGTTGAAGGTCGCAGCGATGCCCGCGCCGCCGCCGCAGGCGATCAGCGCCAGGCGCTGCCATTCGGGAATGCGCGTCCACTGCGCCAGCATCGAGCCGAAAGTCGCGCCGATCTGGATGATCGGCCCCTCGCGGCCGACCGCGCCGCCGGAGCCGATCGAGATCGACGAGGCCAGCGCCTTCACCAGCGCGACCGGGGCGCGGATGATGCCGCGCTTGAAGTGCACTGCGTCGATCACTTCCGGCACGCCGTGTCCCTTGGCTTCGGGCGCGAAGGTCTTGACCAGGAACGTGACGATCACCGCGCCGACCACCGGCACCAGGATGATCCAGGCGCCCCACGGGCTGGCCGCGGCATGCTTCAGCGCATCGAATTCGGTGCCGAAGCGGCCGAAGAAGAACAGGTTGTGGAACAGCGCGATCAGTGCGCGGAAGGCCAGCGCGCCGAAGCCCGCCACCACGCCGACCGCCACCGCCATGAGCGCCATGCTCACCTCGATCCGCGCCTCCCGCGCCAGATCGCGTTGCCCCATGACGATGTTCCTGCGCACGCCTGCCTCCTCGATTCCGGGAAAATCAGCACGAGCACCGGTGCACCCGCAGCTTGCGTCCTGCGCGCTGCGGCCGTGCAGCGCTCAACCCGACCATCCTCGACCCTGCCGCCGCGCATTGCAACGCGACGCACCGATCCGTCTTCGCGCGGATCAGGTCTTCGCCGACGGTGGATCGGTGCGCCGCGTGATCGAGGCGACCTCCAGCACCGCGCTGATGCGCGTGCCGTCCCAGCGGTAGATGTAGTGCCCGGCCTGCACGCACGGTGCGACCACGTCCGGGTAGAACGCGGCCACGCACTGCCCGCCGGCATCGCGCACGCTGTCGTAGACGATGCCGTGGCTGCCGGCGTCGCGCAGGCGTCGGGCCAGCGCCTGGCTGTCGACGTAGCTGTCCAGATCGTGCGCTTTCGGCCAACCGCCGCGCAAGTCGTGCAGCGTGGCCGAAATCGTGGTGCGGTAGCAGCGCATCTGCAGGTGGATGGGCGGTTCGCGCGTCGCGGCCAGGAACTGCTCGCGATGGAACACCGTTTCCTCGATTGCGGTGGCGACGCTGTGCGCGGCGTAGAACACGCCGTAACTGCCGTCGGAAAACCGGCTGCCCTCGGGATTGCGATGCGTGAACGCGGCCATCACCGGCGTGCTGCCCGGTCCGCTGATACGTCGCGCTTCGGGCACCAGCGACAGCTGACCCAGCTCCTGTCGCAGGCGCGGATTGGTCATGCCCTCGATGGCATACAAGGCTTCCAGGTCGCCCGGCTCGGCGATGCGATCGAACACGCCGACTGGCGGGAAACGGCTGGAAACGATGCGGTAGGCGCGCGTCCAGCGCACGCGTTTCTTGGGAGGTTCGTCCATGTCCGAAGTGTGCGTGCGCCTCATCTCAATGTCCGAGAACGGCGTCCGCTTCAGCCGCGCTGGGCGTCAAGGTACTCGCGCACCACGTAGAGATCGGCAACGTTGCCCGACAGCATGCGATCCAGCGCGCTACGCCCGCCGAAGGGCGCCGCCGTATTGGGTCGCCGCACCCACGCATCGGCGCGTTCGGTGTTGGGCAGCAGAATCTGCAGGTCCTTCCAGATGCCGAGCAGGTAGCTGATGCGTTCCAGCGTGTCGCGGCCCAGCGAACCTTCGCCTTCGCGCTTCCATTTGTAGAACGTCGATTGCGGCGGATCGCCCAGCAGCGTGCGCTGTTCGGCCACACGCAGGTTCCAGGCTTCGGCGAGACGGAAGAAGGCGCGCAGGGCGGGACCATCGAGCGCGCCATCGTGAGCGTGCGTGGACATACGGGAAGTCGCAAGCGCGGGCATGAAATTCTCCCAATAAACCTTTCGTTTAGTTTACTTCATTTATGGAAACATGTCCCCTGTGCGCGCATCGACGTTCCCTGCACGCGTTCGATGCGTACACTCGAAGTCCCGCAGCTATCCGGAGTCGGCGATGAAGATCGTCTACGCACTTGCCTGTTTCGCGTCGCTCGTCTGCATGACGCCGGCCCGCGGCGAAGTCGTGCAGCGCGCCGCCGACGGATTCCACGTGCGCGCCCAGGCCGACCTGCGCGGCACGCCCCAGCAGGTCTACGCCGATCTGCTGCGCATCGGACGCTGGTGGAATCCGGCGCACACCTATTCCGGCGACGCTGCGCACTTGTCGCTGCAAGCGCGGGCCGGCGGCTGTTTCTGCGAACGCTGGAAGGGCGGTTCGGTCGAGCACGCCCGCGTGATCGCGGCGCTGCCCGACCACTCGCTGGTGTTGGACGGCGCGCTCGGACCGCTGCAGCCGATGGCCGTCACCGGCGTACTGCAATTCACGTTGAAAGCACACGACCACGGCACGCGCGTGGAAGTCGATTACCGCGTCAACGGCGCTTCGCTCAGCGGGCTCGATGCGCTCGCGCCGGCGGTCGATCAGGTCATCGGCGAACAAGTGCGGCGGCTCGCGGCCTTCAGCGACGGCGAACACGCACCCGCGCCGCACTGACTCCGAGCGGCCTTGATGAAAAAGACCCGCGACCGGCCCACTCCATGCCGGCCGCGAGTCCGTCCCCACTCGCTCAGAAGCGGTAGCCCACGGCCACGCCGTACACCAGCGGATCCACGTGCACGGTGCCGACCGAGGCGCCGTTGACCTTGGCCTTCGCATCGATGTTGATCCAGCGCGCATCGACGGTGAACAGCCACTTCGGATTCAGGCGGAAATCCAGGCCCGCATGCGCGGCCACGCCGAACGAATCGTCCACGCTCAGTCGCGTGCCGGCCAGCGGTCCGGTGGTGTGCTCGCCGAACACGTACGTGTAGTTCAGACCGATGCCGACGAACGGCGACACCGTCGCCTCCGGCTGGAAGTGGTACTGCAGGCTGACCGTCGGCGGCAGGTGCTTGAAGGTCGCAGCCTTCACGCCATTCAGACGCACGGTGTGCTCGAACGGCGTCGACGCCAGTACTTCCAGACCCAGATGCGGATTGAAGAAATATTCCGCCGTGATGGTCGGACGCGTGTCGTTGCCGACGTCGGCCTTGAACGCACCGCCAGCCAGCGTGCCGTTATTGGATTTCGGCGCCACCACGTGCGCGCCCACCTTCACGACCCAGTCGCCGTCGGCCGCGTGCGCCCGGCCGATGCCGGCCAGGGCCAGGGCCGCGCAGAGCGCGGTGCCGATCAGCTTTTTCATGTTCGTACTCCTCGATAGCAGCGGGGGAAAGTCCGCGAGGAGTGTGGGTTCGCAGGGCGCGGCGGTTGTTGACCAGGATCAAGTCCGGCCCGGCTGCGACGCCCTGCCGCAGGCGTCGCCGAACCGCCGCATCCAGTGCCGCGAAGCGCCTCAGCGCCGGACCAGAAAGCGTGCGCGAACCGGTCGTGTATACATCAACGCCAGCGCCGCGAACCATGCGGCGACCGCGACCAGAAACAGCACCCGCGCGCTCGACGAGAGCGCGCCGTAGATCGGCGTGACCGCGGCCATCGCCGACGCGGATACGGCGACCAGCGCCGTCGCCCACCATGCCAACGCACGCGCCCAGCCGCGGAAGCGCAGCAATCCGAAGGTCGACACGGCGACCAGCACGCCGGAGACGACGCTACCCAGACCGCCGAGCAGCACCAGCCCCGTCAGCAGGGTGGGACGATCCACCGGCACGCGGAACGGCACGGCTTCGGCGAAGGGCAGACACAGCGCGACCGCGGCGGCGATCAGTGCCAGCACGAGCACGAAGCGGAAGCTGGCGATCATGGCGACGTCTTCTTGCTCCGGTCGCGATCGCACGCGCAGCCGTAGTCCGGCTCCGGGCCGCCTTCGGCGATGAAGCGATCGATGCGCCGCGCCAGCACCGGCAGCGGCACCGAGCCGGTCGACAACACGGTGTCGTGGAAGGCACGGATGTCGAACTTCGGACCCAGCGCCTGCTCCGCCTTGGCGCGCAGCCGGCGAATTTCCAGATAGCCCAGCTCGTAGCTGAGCGCCTGGCCGGGCCAGCTGATGTAGCGGTCCACTTCGTTGTCGATCTCGCGCTGGCTCAGCGCCGTGTTCTTGAGCATGTAGTCGATGGCCTGCTGCCGGCTCCAGCCCAGATGATGGATGCCGGTGTCGACCACCAGCCGGCAGGCGCGCCACATCTGGTAGGTGAGGAAGCCGAAACGCTGGTAGGGCGTCTTGTAGATGCCCATCTCGTTGCCCAGGTATTCCGAGTACAGGCCCCAGCCCTCGCCGTAGGCGGAAATGTAGCCGTCGCGCCGGAACGCCGGCTGATTGCGGGCCTCGTCGGCCAACTCCAGCTGCAGGGCGTGACCCGGATAGGACTCGTGCAGGGTCAGCGCCGGCATGTTGTACAGCGGACGCGATTTCAGATCGTAGGTGTTGACCAGATACACGTGCGGACCGCCGCGGCCGGAGGTGTAATACGACGCGATGTCGGCCGGCACCGGTTCGATGGTGAAGCGCTCGCGCGGCAAGTGGCCGAAGAAGCGCGACATCTTCCCGTCCACTTCCTTGGCCACCCAGGCGCTCTTGTCGAGCAGCTCCTGCGGCGTCTTCGCGTAGAACTGCGGATCGGTGCGCAAATAGGTCAGGAACGCCGCGAAGTCGCCCTTGAAACCAGTCTTGCGCATGGTCTCCAGCATCTGCGCGTGGATCGTGGCGACCTGCTTCAGACCGATCGCGTGGATGGCGTCGGGCGTGAGGTCCAGCGTGGTGAATTCGCGAATCTGCTGACGGTAGAACGCCTTGCCGTCCGGCATCGCCTCGGCGGCCAGCGTGGTGCGCGCCTGCGGCACGTAGACATCGTCGAAGAACGTCAGCAGGTGCGCGTAGGCCGGAATCACGTCGTCGCGGATGGCCGACAGCGCGCGGTTCTTCAAGTCCTGCGCCTCGTCCTCCGGCAGGTTCGCGGGCAGATGCTCGAACGGCTTGTAGAAGCTGCTCCGGGTCGGATCGTCGAGTTCGGCGACGGCCTTGATCGACGCATCGCGACCGTCCAGCACCGCGCGCGGCACGCTGAAGCCGCGCGCCAGGCCCAGCCGCATGTTCGCTTCCTGCTGCGCGAAGTAGCGCGGCACCTGACGCAGCTTGGCCAGGTAGGCGCGATAGTCCGCCAGCGTGCGCAGGTTGCCGGTGTTGAGCTCGTAACCGAGATCGGACCAGAACGCGGAGTCGCTGTTGAACGGCATCTGCCAGGTCTTGAAGCGGCCGTCGGCGACGAAGTTGGCGATCTGCCGGCGGTAGACCGCGTAGTTGATCTGCTCGGCGGGCGAGAGCGCATCGACGTCGATGGCATCCAGCTCGGTCAGCACCTTCTGCCAGTACGCCAGCCGCTTGGCCTGGTCGGCGGCGTCGACCGTGTCCAGACGGCTGTTGTCCGGCAGGTCCATGTCCGCCGGGCCGCGCGACGCACCGCTGCGCCAGGACCATTCCTGCTGGTAGATGGCCTTGAAGCGCGCGTCCGGCGAGGTCACCTGCGCGTGCGCCAGCGGCGCCGCCAGGAGCGCGCCCGCCATCATCCAGCCCAGCCACTGCTTCATCATGTTTCCGCCTGCGTGAACACCCATCCGGCGATGATCGCAGACCGCGCCGCGGCGGGCACGTGCCGAAGGTTCGACGGCTCAGCCCGGCGCGTGCGGGCGGCGGCTCACGGCGGTCAGATAGGCCCGCAGGCCGCGCGCGGGATCGTCCTCGAAGTTTTCGCCGGCATCGTCGATGACGCTGATGCGGTCGAGCCGGAAATTGCGGAAGTCGCCGCGCATGCGGCACCACGCGCCCAGCGTCCACTTGCCGCCCCAGAACGCCAGGCACAGCGGCTCGACCACGCGCGTGCTGGGTTGTTCGGCCAGATTGCAGTAGCAAAGCCGCAGCGCCTGGCGGGCGTCGATGGCGGCATGCAGACGGTCGATGACCTGGGCGAAGTCGCGCTGATGGCGATCCTCGAACACCGGCGCGAAGATACGCGTGTGCTCGGCGCGGGCGCGCAGCGCCTCGGGCAGCACCGCCTCGATCTTGCGCATCGCCGTGGCCGCGCCGGCGGCCAGCCGCACGCCGGCGAAGGCGCGAGCGAAACGCGCGCCGACCACCAGCGCCTCCAGTTCCTCGGGACGGAACATCAGCGGCGGCACGTCGGCGCCCTTGCGCAGCACGTAGCCGACGCCGGCCTCGCCCTCGATCGGCACGCCGGAACGCTGCAGATCGGCCACGTCGCGGTAGACCGTGCGCAGCGAGACTTCCAGCATGTCCGCCAGTCTTCGCGCCGGCAGCGCGGTGCGGCGACCGCGCAGGGCATGGATGATCTGGAACAGGCGGTCGGCGCGGCGCATGCGCGCATCATCGCGCATGTCGCCACCGACCGCGACGGATCAACCCTCCTGGCTGGCCGCCAGCGCTTTATCCTTCTGTGCCGCGCGCGCCATCGCCGGACGCGCCATGACGCGGTCGATGTAGGCGCGCATTGCCGGCGTCTCCGGCACCAGGCCGAAACCCACGGTCCAGTTCAAGGCCGTGCCCCACAGCACATCGGCCGCGGTAAAGCGGTCGCCCAGCCACCACTCGCCCTGGTCGACTTGCGCACGCACCAGCGCCATCACGTCCTCGAAGCCGCCGTAGGGCGAGGTCGACTTCGCCGCCGGTTCGCGCTTCATCGAGCGGTCCACCACCGCCGGCTCGAAACAGGAACCGTAGAACACCATCCAGCGCAGATACGGGCCGCGCAGCGGATCGGTCAGCGACGGCGCCAATCCTTTCTCCGGGTACAGATCGGCCAGGTACATCATCACCGCCGGCTGCTCGGTAATCAGCGCCTCGCCGTGGCGGATCGCCGGCACCTTGCCCATCGGATTGATCGCCAAGTACTCCGGATCGCGCTGGGTGCCGGTCTTGAAGTTGAGCACGTGCATGTCGTAGTCCACGCCCAGCTCCTCGAACAGGGCGCGGGTGCCGCCGGAACGGCTGTGCGGGGCATGGAAGAAAGTGACGTACGGGGTTGGACTCACGGGATCGCTCCTCGTTCGGCAGGTCGATACGGGCATCATGCGCCGCCCCTGCTGCCAGCGTGGTGTCAGCAGCCTGAACGGGGGCGGCGACTTTCGGGTCCGGCCCGCGTCCGCGACAATAGCGTCTTTATCCGCGACGGAATCCCGCCATGAAGTCCATCACCCTGACACAGTTCCTGACCGAGGAGCGCCGCGCCGGCTACGGCAGCACCGACCTGACCCAGCTGCTGGAAGTGGTGGCGCGCGCCTGCAAGCGCATCGGCGTGGCGACCGGCAAGGGCGCGCTGGGCGGCGTGCTGGGCGAGGCCGGTTCGGACAACGTGCAGGGCGAGGCGCAGAAGAAGCTGGACGTGCTGTCCAACGAGATCCTGCTCGACGCCAACGCCTGGGGTGGGCATCTGGCCGCCTGCGCCTCGGAGGAGATGGCCGATCCGCAGCCGATTCCCGACGCCTATCCCAAGGGCGGCTACCTGCTGCTGTTCGATCCGCTGGACGGCAGTTCCAACATCGACGTCAACATCGCCGTCGGCACCATCTTCTCGGTGCTGCGCCGGCCGCAGGGCCACCGCCAGGACGTGTCGGTGAACGAGTTCCTGCAGCCGGGTACGCAGCAGGTCGCCGCCGGCTACGTGGTCTACGGCCCCAGCACGCTGCTCGTGCTGACGCTCGGCCACGGTACCCACGTGTTCACTCTGGACCGCGAGGTCGGCAGCTTCATCCTCACCCGCCGCGACGCGACGATTCCCGAGGAGACTTCCGAATTCGCCGTGAACATGTCCAACCAGCGCTACTGGGAGCCGCCGATGCAGCGCTACGTCGACGATCTGCTGGCCGGCAAGGAAGGTCCGCGCGAGCGCGACTTCAACATGCGCTGGGTGGCCTCGATGGTGGCCGACGTGCACCGCATCCTCACCCGCGGCGGCATCTTCAGCTACCCGCTGGACAGCAAGATCGCCGCCAAGGGCGGCAAGCTGCGACTGATGTACGAGGCCAACCCGATGGCCTTCATCGTCGAGCAGGCCGGCGGCGCGGCCAGCACCGGCCGCGGCCGCATCATGGACCTGCAGCCCGAAGCGCTGCATCAGCGCGTGCCGGTGTTCCTCGGTTCCAAAGCCGAGGTCGAGACTGCCGAGCGCTATCATCTGGACGCGTAACCACCAAATTATCTATTCAATTATTTATTCAAAATCGCTCTTTTTTTCTACCAAAAATATTGTTTGTATTGGTTTTTTGATGTAGAAGTAGATTCATCTATCTATTCACTAAACCGTATGCCTGCGCAGACGAACGTCACAACGTCTTTGCTGGATGCGCTGCGCCGCCGCGGTCCCAGCACCGCGGCGGACCTGAGTCGCGAACTCGGGATCAGCCAGCCAACCCTTTCGCGTCGTATCGCGGACGCGGGCGAGCACGTCGTGCGCATGGGTCGCGCCCGCGCCACGCGTTACGCGTTGGCGCGCGATGTCCGCGGGCTGGGTAGCCGCTGGCCGCTCTATCGCATCGACACGCAGGGTCGTCCGCATCGGTTCGCACAGCTGCATGCGCTGCACAACGATCATTTCTATCTCGAAACCGACCATGCTCCCGCGTGGCTGCGCGGCGAGTTCTCCCGGGGACTGTTCCCGGGCCTTCCCTGGTTCATGGACGACATGCGGCCGCAGGGCTTTCTGGGTCGCGCGTTTGCACAGCGCCACGCCAACGAACTGGGTCTGCGCAACGAACTGAACTTGTGGGACGCCGCCGACACGCTCACCGCGCTGCTGTTGCGCGGTGACGATGCGCCCGGCAACTTCGTGGTCAGCGAGAACGCACTGAAGCATGCCCTGGAAACGCAGCCTCGAACCGTGCTTGCCGCGCAGAGAAACCAGCATTACGCCACGTTCGCCCAAACGGCGATGCAGGGCGATCCGGTCGGCTCCTCGGCCGCCGGCGAACAACCCAAGTTCACGACCCGAATCCTTGAAGATGACGGCTCCGTGCGCGATGTCATCGTGAAATTCACGGAGCGCCTCGATACCGGCGATGGTGTCGCGCGGCGATGGGCCGACCTGCTGCATGCCGAGTGTCTCGCGGCACGTCTCCTGCGCGCGCACGGCATCGAGTGCGCGCTTGTCGACTGCATCGATGTCGATGACAGGCGCTATCTGGAATCGACCCGCTTCGATCGCATCGGGCCGCACGGACGCCGCGGGTTCGTCACCCTCGCCGCCCTTGATGATACCCATTACGGGGACCGGGACGACTGGGCGCATGCGGCGCAGCGACTGCAACGGGACGACTGGATCTCCCCGGACGATGCCAGGCAGATCAGCTTGCGCTGGTGGTTCGGTCGCCTGATCGCGAACAACGACATGCATTTCGGCAATCTTGGCTTCTTTCTGGACGACACTCTGCCGCTGCGGTTGGCGCCCAGCTACGACATGCTGCCCATGGCGTATCGCCCGCGGACCAGCGGCGCGCTACCCGATCACGTGATGGAGCCGCCGTCGCCGCTTCCGGAGTTTCTGGACGTCTGGCGCGAAGCCGCTTCGCTGGCCGAAAGGTATTGGCGCACACTGGCCGAAGAACCTCCGGTCAGCGCCCCTTTCCGCGATATCGCCGGAGCCAATGCCGTCCGCGTCCGGGAGGCCCTGAAGCGCTTCGGATGAACATCCCGCCGGGCCGTGCGCAGGACAACGCGCACGGCCCGACGGGCTTTCACGCCGCGTTGCTGCGCGCGCGGATGTCCTCGAAGCGCCAGTCGCGCAGCAGCTCGCCGTTCTCCCACACCGTCTCCATCGCGTGCGACCAGCCGACCGGCGGCTGCAGTTCGTCGACGCGAGCCAGTTCCGGCGGCACCTCGACGGTCTTCCAGGTGCCGTATTCGCGGTGACGCAGCAGCGTCAGACGACCGCGCTTCGAGTGCTTGCCGGGGTCGGTGACGGGCTGCTTGTAGACGTCGATCCAGCGGCCGTCGACGTGCGCGGCCGAGCACTTCAGCGCAAATTTCTGGGTGTCGCGGTTGAGCTTCTGCAGCAAGCCGCCGCCCATGCCGAAGGTGAGATTGTCGGTGGCGTAACCGGCTTCGGTGACGCGCTCCAGAATCGCGCGGATGCTGTCCGGGTCGACGCCGTCGCCCTGAATCACGCGCACGTGGTGGAGCACCTTGAAGCCCTTGCTGTTAACGGTGCTGCCGAAGGCTTCGTCGAGCAGCTGCAGGCAGCGCAGCACGACTTCCACCGGATCGCCCGAGTCGGGCCGCACCACCAGCGTGGCGCCCGAATCGATGACTTCCTGGCGCAGCGTGCGGCCCCAGTGCTCGCGCACCGCGTGGTAGATGTCGTAGCTGTCCGACACCACCGCCACCAGCCCGCCTTCGCGGCCCAGCTTGCGCAGCATGTTGCGGTAGGCGTCGACCTCGCGCTCGCGGCCCCAGCTGGTCATGGTGCTGTGTTCCGAGGCCGGGATCGAGAAGCCGGCCATCGGCTCGTGATAGTAGGCCTTGGCCGTGAGCACGCCGGCGATGGTGTCGGTGCCGAGGAAGTTCACCAGATGCGCCGCGCCGCCGAGACCGGCCGACTCGGCGCTCGACACGCCGCGCGCGCCGAAGTCGTGCAGCTTGAAGCTCAGCTGGCCGTCCGGGTCGTCGCTGGTGCGTTCGAGGAACTCGCCGATCATGCGCTTCACGTGCCAGCTGATGGTGGCCACGGTGACCGGGTACCACAGGCGCAGCAGCAGGGTCTCGACGTAGCTGGGCAGCCAGAACGCCTGCGGGTCGGTCGACTCGATGGTCGCCAGGGCGTGATGCACCGGCACCACGCTGCCCTCGGGCACGGCGCGGATGCGCAGCGGCAGATGTCCGCCGTGGGTGTCGACGATGTGTCGCCAGCCGGCGGCGTTGAACGGTTCGCCGTGGGCTGCGAAGAAGGCCGCCGCCTCGTCGACGTCGGCGTGCGTGACCGGCCGCGCCAGACGCTCCTTGAGGATCGCCTGCAGGCCGAAGAACAGCGTGCGGTCGTAGCGCCCGCCGCGCGACTCGACGTAGAAGAACGTGCCGTCGGTGTGCGGCGGGTACTGCAGCCAGTGGCTGGCCTTGTAGCTGTCGGTATCGAGGATGAGGTTGTCTAGATGGCGCATGACGAAAAGCTCCTTCTCGTCGGGAGGTGAGCCGGCGGTCTGTCCGCCGGCGGGATCGACCGCATCAGCTGCGGCCGAGAACGAATTCGAGGATGTGCAGATGGTCCTCGAACAGGCGCGGCCCCATGTCCAGCGCTTCGGCGACCGGGAACCAGCGCGCCTTCTCGGCGTCGTCGCCGCCGCGCACGCGGGGCAGTTCGCCGCTGGGAAAATCGAAGTGGAAGGCGTGAGTGATGGTGCGTCCGCGCTGCGAACGGTCCGGATGATCGAACACGTGCTGGCCGCGCAGTGAGCCGCGCAGCACCGGCAGCGGCAGCTTCAGGCGGGTTTCCTCGCGCAGCTCGCGCAGGCAGCTGTCGAGGATGCTCTCGTCCTGCTGCACGAAGCCGCCCGGCAGCGCCCACAGCCCCTTGCCCGGCGCGGCGCGGCGGCGCACCAGCAGCACGTGGCCCGAATGCACCACCACCGCGTCGGCGGTGACGAAGGTCGGCGGGTACGGCGCATCGGCCCAACCGGCGCGGTAGTCGCGGATGAAGCGGTATTCCTCGACCAGCTGCGTGTAGGCCGGGGTGTTGCGGCGGAACGCGTCGAGCATCTCGAACACCGGCGCGGGCACGTTGGCCTGCAGCAGGCGCATGGCGCCGTTGCCGTGCTCGTCGGCGGCCTCGAACAAGTAGCGACGCAATTCGGTGGCCGACAGCGTCTCGGTGCGCTGCACGTCCTGCAGCGGCCACTGCGGAAATTCGCGCAGGTAGTAGCTGCTGGCGTCCTTGTCCTGGCCGATCAGGCCGATGCGCGCGTCCGCGCCGCCGCCGTCAACGTGCACGACCTCGGCCACCGCGCGTTGCACGTCGGCCAGCCAGTGCGGCTCGTTGTAGAGATGGTCGCGCAGCGGGCGGAACAGCAGGCGATCGTCCACGTCCTCCAGCGCCGCGCGCGCCATGATCTCGCGTTCGGCGACGGTCCAGGGATTGCGGATGGTGCGGGGGGCGTCGGCGCAGCCGACCAGGAAGATGAGTTTGCGCGCGCGGCCCAGGGCGGCGCGGGCGACGGCGGCGTGACCGTTGTGGAACGGTTCGAAGCGGCCGATGAAGACCAGATAGTCGTAGTCCATGAGACTCCCTCACGGTGGCGTTGTCGCCGCGAGTCTGTCCCGCGGCTCGGTTTCATCGTACGCCTGCGGCGCGGCGATGCAAAGGACTTGACATCGCACCAAGTGTATTGTTGTATTGATACACATGGATGCATCGATCCTCACCATTCAACCGACGTCGCCGGAGCCGATCTACCGGCAGATCGTCGAACAGCTGCGGCGCCTGATCGCCGGCGGCCAGCTGACGCCGGGCGAAAAACTGCCCTCGGTGCGCGAGGTGGCCGGCTTCCATGCGGTCAACCCGATGACCGTGTCGCGCGCCTACGGCCTGGCCGAATCCGAAGGCCTGCTCGAACGCCAACGCGGCAAGGGCATGGTGGTGGCGACCGGGCAGGGCATCAGCCGCAGCGAGAACGAACGCATGCAACTGCTGGAACCGCATCTGCACGAAACCGCGCGCCAGGCGCGCGAACTGGAACTGCCCGCCGACGAAGTCGTGCGGCGGCTGCAACAACTGCTGGGGGAATAACGCATGAACGCCGTACTGCACATGGACGAATCCGCTCTCGATGCGCCGCTGTCGGTGCGTGGCGTCGCCCATGCCTACGAGGGACGCAACGCCCTGCGCGGCGTCGACCTGGACCTGCCGCGCGGCAGCGTGCTGGGTCTGATCGGCCGCAACGGCGCGGGCAAGTCCACCCTGATCCGCGCCATGCTCGGCCTGCTCGAACCGCTGGCCGGCGAGACGCGCGTGTTCGGCGAACCGGCCCTGCGCCTATCCGACGCCGCCAAGGCGCGCATCGCCTACGTGCCGCAGCAGCCCGAGGCGCTGGCCTGGCTGACCGCGACGCAGATGTTCGACTACCTGTCGCGCTTCTACCCGAACTGGGACGCCGGCTTCGTCGAACGCACGATGCAGCGCTGGCAGCTGCCGACGAATCGCGTCATGGCCAAGCTGTCGCCGGGCGAACGCCAGCGCGTGGATCTGATCCGCGCCCTGGCCTCGCAGCCCGAACTGCTGGTGCTGGACGAACCGGCCGCCGCGCTCGATCCGGTGGCGCGCCGCGACCTGCTGCGCGAGGTCGCCCTGCGCGCCGGCGAGGCGGGCGCGACGGTGCTGTTCTCGACCCATATCGTCTCCGACCTGGAACGCGCGGCGTCGGAGATCGCCTTCCTGCACGACGGCCAATTGCTGCTGCACTGCGGCCTGGACGAGACCAAGGAACGCTATGCGCGCCTGTGGTTGCCCGCCAGCCAGAGTGCCGCCGCGCCGCCACACGCCCTCAGTCGTCACCGCCACGACGACGGCAGCCTGAGCGTGGTGGTCGAACGCGGCGAAGACGGCGGCTGGCCCGAAGCCGCGCGCCTGCCCGGTGCACGCGTTGATGCGCTGGGCCTGGAAGACCTGTTCGTGGAGATCGCCGAATGAACGCGCATACGCTGCACGCCGTCGTCCGGCGACCCGCGAACGCGCTGCGCCGGACCCGACGCTGGCCGGTGCTGCTCGGTCTGGCCGGCCTGCTGACGGTGAGCCTGGCCCTGCTGCTGCACGTGGGACCGGTCTGGATGATGCTCTGCGCGCTGCTGCCCGGCCTTGGTCTGGGCCTGGAGATCAGCCGATGAACACCATCCTGATCACGCCGTGGCGCGGCACGCCCCCGCAGATGCGCTGGATCGGCAGCGGCGTGCTGGTGCTGTGCGCGCTGGGCGCGGCGCTTGCCGGCGCGCTCGCGCACAAGTCCGACTGGCCAATGACCTCGGCCATGATTCTCGGCTTCGGCCTGGCCTACGGCTGGGCGTTCCTGATGGCCAGCACCATGTTGCTGGCCGTCGACGCGCATCAGCTGCGCCTGCCCGGCATCGCCCGTCGCATCACTCTGAGCATCCTGGTCTATCTGCTGCTGAGCGTGGTGCCCGCGACGCTGGTGCTGGGCGCCTTCGGCGGCCATTACCTGTCGATTGCGCTGGTGCTGCTGCTGTTTTGTCTGGTCGGTCTGGCGTTCACCACGCTGCCGCGCTTCATCGCCATGTGGATGGTGTTCCTGCCCGCGCTGAGCGGCGCCATGAAGCACACCATCTCGATTCCGGGACCGAGCTCGCCGCTGTTCTTCGACTGGGCCGGACCCGCCGTACTGCTGCTCAGCGTGGTGATCGTGCTGCGTTGGCGCCAGCTGGTGCGCGCGGAGAAACGTCTGGAGCAGGGCCTGAGCAGCGCGATGGTAATGCAGTTCCGACGCAAGTCCGGCTGGAACGAATGGAGCATGGCCTGCCAGGACGGCAGCAGCGCGCTGCGCAATCGCCCGGACTGGATGCTGGCGCGCGTGGACCTGCGCCGTGTCGGCCCGAAGCACCTCGCGCGCACCCTGCGCGTGGCGCTGGGCGGCTGGTACGTGCCGCGCAGCTTCGTCGGCCACCTGCGCAATCTGGCGCCGGCCCTGCTGCCGATGGTGGTGATTCTGCCCGTGCTGTTGATCGTGCAGACCAGCGGCAAGCCCTCGGCAGCCCTGTTGCGCGGCTTCAGCGTCGGCATGATCGGCTGGATCGGCATCTTCGGCTCGGCGATGGTGGCGATCATGAGCGCCACGACCCTGCGCCGGCGCTGGTCGCAGGTCAACGGCGAGCTGCCCCTGCTGGCCCTGCTGCCCGGCCTCGGCGACGTCGAACAGGTGAAGCGCACCCTCCTGCGCGCCGCCCTGCGTCCGCCCGCCGTGGCGCTGGCGATCATCATGGTGCTGATGCTGCTCGCGGCCTGGGCGCTGCACATGAACGCGCTGGGCATGGTCGCCATCGCGCTGAGCCAGATCGGCTGCGGCCTGCTGCTGTTCGCGCTGGCGCTGGACGTGCTCGGCGGACGCCCGATGGCCTCGTGGAAACTGGCGGTGCTGATCACGCTGACCGTCACCCTGACCAGCCTGTCGTGCTTCATGCCAATCACTTCGCTCGGTCGCGACGCGTGGGCCTACGCCGACCGTGTCGTCGCCATGCTGATCGCGGCCTGGATCGGCATGGCCGGACTGCTGCTGGTGCTGGGCTGGCGCGGCGCGCGACGTTTCCGCCATCGCCGGCATGCCTTCCTGATGCTGGACACGGCGGCGCCGCGGGATACCTCCGCGCCATAGGCGCCGCGCTTCGCCGATCGCGCACGACGCGCAGGAACACACTCTCGGACACCGAGATGACGTCGATGCACATCCAACCCTCCGAAGCCACGCGGGATGCCTTACCCTCGCCCGCTGCGCGCCCGTGGTGGCGCAAACTGCTGGTGCCCGTGGCGCTGGCGGTCCTGGCGCTGGTGGTGCTCAGCCCCGAGTTCGCGTTTCTCGGCGTGTTCCTCGATGCGGCCGTCGTCGACGTGCTGATGATGATGCTGGGCATGCAGCTGCTGCTGTTCCGCGATCAGTGGCTCGCACTGGCGCGCAACGCATGGACGGCGACGGCACGGCGCTGGCGAAGCCTGCGGCGGCGCTGAGCGAAGCTCAATCGGCCGCGAACAACTCGCCCTGCGGCGACGGCGGACGCGGCGGCCGGAAGCGATCGGTGTCGAGCTGCAGGTCGCGCGCGCGAGCGAAACCGTACCGGCGACAGGCGACCTCGAAACGCCGGCGCAGCAGATCGGCGAACACGCCCTTGCCGCGCATGCGGGTGCGGAAATCGCTGTCGTAGTCGCGCCCGCCGTGCATCTGCTGGATCAGGCTCATGACATGTTCCGCGCGCTGCGGCGCATGCAGCGCCAGCCATTCGCGGAACAGCGTCTTCAGCTCCCACGGCAGGCGCACCGTGGTGTAACCGGCGCAACGCGCGCCTTCCGCGGCGGCCCGCTCCAACACCTTTTCCATGTCCTTGTCGTTGAGCGCGGGAATGATCGGCGCCACCAGCACGCCCACCGGCACGCCGGCGTCGGCCAGCGCGCCGATGGCGCGCAGCCGCCGATGCGGCGCGCTGGCGCGCGGTTCCAGCTTCGCCGCCAGACAGTTGTCCAGCGAGTTGACCGAGACGAACACCTGCACCAGTCGCTGCGCCGCCATCGGCGCCAGCAAATCGAGATCGCGTTCGACCATGGCGTTCTTGGTCACGATCGTGCACGGATGCCGGCACTCGGCCAGCACTTCCAGCGCGGCGCGGGTCAGGCGCAGGTTCTTCTCGACCGGCTGGTAGGGGTCGGTGTTGCTGCCGATATTGATCGGACTGACTTCGTAGCCGGGCCGCGACAGCTCGCGCCGCAACACCTCGGCAAGGTTTTCCTTGGCGCGGATGCGGGTCTCGAAATCCAGTCCCGGCGAGAGGTTCAGGTAGCTGTGCGAAGGCCGCGCGAAGCAGTACACGCAACCGTGCTCGCAACCGCGGTAGGGATTCATCGCCTGGGTGAAATGGATGTCCGGCGAGTCGTTGCGCGTGATCACGCTGCGCGCTCGCTCGGGCGTCACCTGCGTGCGCGGGCGCGGCGCATCGGCATCCAGCAGCGCGCTCTGCCAGCCATCGTCCTCGTGCGAATGGCGCACGGTCTCGAAGCGCCCTTCCGGATTGGAAGCGGCGCCGCGTCCCTTGATGGCCTGCGGTCGGTCGGGGTCGATGGCATGCATGCCGCGCAGGCTAGCGCCGCGCCGTCTCAGCGACGGCGACGCACCCGAAACCCCGATTCAACGCCGCAGCAACAACCCCATCATGCGCCGGAAGCGCGCGCCGTAGGGCGGGTTGAGCAGGCCGACGCCGTTCAGGCGCGTCTGGCGGAACACCGGCAGCATCTTCGAGAACGTGCGGAATCCCGCTTCACCGTGGTACGCACCGAGACCGGAAGCGCCGACGCCGCCGAACGGCAGATGATGCTGGGCAACGTGGTAGAGCGTGTCGTTGATGCACATGCCGCCGGCCAACTGGCTGCGCTCGACACGGCGCTGCACGGCGCGGTCGTCGTCGAACAGGTACAGCGCCAGCGGATGCGGACGTGCGGCGATGTAGTCCAGCGCATCCTGCAGCTCGTCGTAGGGAACCACGGGCAGCAGCGGTCCGAAGATCTCTTCCTGCATGACACCGGCGGCGTCTGGGGTGTCGGTCAGCACCGTCGGTGGCAGCACGCGCCGCGCATCGTCCGACGACGACGACGCCAGCGCATGCGCCTTCGCGCCGCGTTCCACGGCTTCGTCGCGCAGACGCAGCAACCGCGCGTGCTTGGCGGCGTCGACAATGCTGGCGTACTGGCCGCCGGCCGCCAACTGCGGATACATGCGCGCGACCACGCGCCGCGCGCAGGCGATGAAGTCGGCTTCGCGACCGCGCGGCAACAACACGTAGTCCGGCGCGATGCAGGTCTGCCCCGCATTGACGCACTTGCCGTAGACGATGCGCTCGACCGCCGCCTCGAAACGCGCGCCCGGGCCGATGATCGCCGGCGACTTGCCGCCCAGTTCCAGTGTCACCGGCGTCAGATTCGCCGCCGCGGCGCGCATCACGTGGCGACCGACGGCGGTCGAACCGGTGAACAGCAGATGGTCGAACGGCAGCGCGGAGAACGCCTGCGCCACGCTGGCATCGCCATTGACCACGCAGACCTCGCCCTCGGGGAAATACTGCGCGATCAGATCCGCGAACAGCGCGGCGAAGCGCGGCGTGTACTCGCTCATCTTCACCATCGCGCGGTTGCCGGCCGCCAGCGCATCGACCAGCGGCCCCACGGCCAGGAACAGCGGATAGTTCCACGGCACGATGATGCCGACCACGCCCAGCGGCCGAGGCACCAGCAGCGTGCGCGCCGGCAGGAACCACAGCCCGGCCAGATGCCGTTTCGGCTTCATCCAGCGACGCAGATGGCCGCGTGCATGACGCACGGCCTGCAACGACGGGAACAGTTCCAGCAGCTGCGTTTCCTCAGTCGGACGACCGCCGAAATCCGCATCGATGGCGGCGCAGATCGCGTCCTGGTGTTCACCCAGCAGCGCGGCGAGCGCATCCAGCCGCTGCCGCCGCATGTCGGCGGTCGGATGCGGTTGCGCGCGCTGCGCTGCGCGCATCGTGTCGAGCAGATCGCTGAGTTGATCGGGGTCGGCGTGGGTCATGCGCGTTTCCGTCGGTGGCGGCACATCCCACGATACCCGATCCGACGCCGCGACCATGCGATCCCGTGTCGCGCGGCATGTCCCAGCGGCGCATCGCCGGGCTATGATCGGGGCCTGTGTTCCGGATGGAAGCTTGCGTCATGACGCGCTGGATTCTGCTGCTGTTGACTCTGTCTTCGATACTGCTGGTGATCCTGACCTCGTCGCCGTCGTGGATGACGGTCGGCATCGCCGGCGCCCTGTTCGGTCTGGTCGCCACGGTGCTGGCGTTCGCGCAGGCACGCATCGGCGCCAGCGCGCGCGGCGAGGAACTCAACGACTTCGAAATTCAGCAGCTGCAGCAGGCCATGCGTCAGCGCAAGAGCGGCGATCCGCCCGCGTCTTGACGCCGCGCTTCGAGCCGCGCCCGGGTCGGCTACACTGATCCGGCTTGCCCGTCCCTCGGCATGCCGATGGCGGGTCTGATCCCTTTCTCGTACGGAGGTGAGAACCATGTCCGAGCTGTATCCGGTGCCGCCTGATTTCGCGGCCGACGCTGGCATCGACAAGGCGCAATACGAAGCGCGCTACGCCGACTCGGTGCACGACCCGGAAGCCTTCTGGGCCGATGTCGCCCAACGCCTGGACTGGATCACGCCGCCGACCCGCATCAAGGACGTCAGCTACGCGCGCGACGACGTGCACATCCGCTGGTACGAGGACGGCGTGCTCAACGTCGCCGCCAACTGCCTGGATCGTCACCTCGCCGAGCGTGGCGACAAGACCGCGATCATCTTCGAAGGCGACGAGCCTGACGACACGCGCCACATCACCTACCGCGAACTGCACGGCGAAGTCTGCCGTTTCGCCAACGCACTGCGCCACCTCGGCGTGGGCAAGGGCGACCGCGTCGCGCTGTACATGCCAATGGTGCCCGAGGCCGCGGTCGCCATGCTCGCCTGCGCGCGCATCGGCGCGATCCATTCGGTGGTGTTCGGCGGCTTCTCGCCGGATTCGCTGGCCGGGCGCATCGCCGACTCGACCTGCAAGGTCGTCATCACCGCTGACGAAGGCGTGCGCGGCGGCAAGAAGATTCCGCTGAAGGCGAACGTCGACGCCGCGCTCGAACGCGACGGCACGCGCAGCGTGGAAACCGTGGTCGTGGTGCAGCGCACCGGCGCGGGCGTGCACATGCAGTCGCCACGCGACCGCTGGTACCACAGCCTGATCGAGGGCCAGTCCGAGGACTGCGCGCCGGAGCCGATGAACGCCGAGGACCCGCTGTTCATCCTGTACACCTCCGGTTCCACCGGCAAACCCAAGGGCGTGCTGCATACCACCGGCGGCTACCTGGTCTACGTCAGCTACACCCACGCGTGCGTGTTCGACCTGAAGGAAGAAGACGTGTACTGGTGCAGCGCCGACGTCGGCTGGATCACCGGGCACAGCTACGTGGTCTACGGCCCGCTCGCCAACGGCGCCACCACGGTGATGTTCGAGGGCGTGCCCAGCTACCCGGACGCCAGCCGTTTCTGGAACGTGGTCGACAAGCACAAGGTGACGCTGTTCTACACCGCGCCCACCGCCATCCGCGCGCTGATGCGCGAGGGCGATGCGCCGGTCACGCGCACCTCACGGCGCAGCCTGCGCGTGCTCGGCACCGTCGGCGAGCCGATCAATCCGGAGGCCTGGGAGTGGTACCACCGCGTGGTCGGCGACGAGCGCTGCCCGATCGTCGACACCTGGTGGCAGACCGAGACCGGCGGCATTCTCATCACGCCGCTGCCGGGCGCGACCGATCTCAAGCCCGGCTCGGCCACCAAGCCGTTCTTCGGCATCCAGCCGGCCGTGGTCGACGCCGACGGCAAACCGCTCGAAGGCGCCTGTAGCGGCAACCTGGTCATCACCGACTCCTGGCCCGGTCAGATGCGCACCATCTACGGCGACCATCAACGCTTCGTCGACACCTACTTCAGCACCTACCCCGGCAACTACTTCACCGGCGACGGCGTGCGCCGCGACGAGGACGGTTACTACTGGATCACCGGACGCGTCGACGATGTCATCAACGTCTCCGGCCACCGCATCGGCACCGCCGAGGTGGAGAGCGCGCTGGTCGCGCACGCCCAGGTCGCCGAGGCCGCCGTGGTCGGCTGCCCGCACGACATCAAAGGCCAGGGCATCTACGCCTACGTCACCTTGATTTCCGGCGTCGAACCGAGCGATGCCCTGCGCGACGAGCTGATCGGCTGGGTGCGCGAGCAGATCGGACCGATCGCCAAGCCCGACTTCCTGCAGTGGGCCAACGCGCTGCCGAAGACGCGCTCGGGCAAGATCATGCGCCGCATCCTGCGCAAGATCGCCGAAAACCAGCCCGAGGCGCTGGGCGACACCTCCACCCTGGCCGATCCGTCCGTGGTCGAGGTGCTGGTGCAGGAACGTCTCTCGCAGTAGGCGCGTGACGCTTTTCGACACCGCCCTGCCTGCACGCGCGTCGCGGGATCTGTCCGACGACGCCGTGCACGTTTGGCGGTTGCCCTATCGCCGCGGCGAGGGCCGCGCGCCGTTGCGCCGTCTGCTCGCGGCCTACCTGGACACGACTTCGGACCGCGTGCAGTTCCACGACGGCGAGCACGGTCGCCCGGTCCTGCGCGATGCGCCGACTGCGCTCGACTTCAACTGGTCTCACAGCGGCGACATCGCCCTGGTCGCGATCGCACGTGGCTTGCCGCAACTGGGCATCGACATCGAGGTCTCACGTCCGCGACCACGTGCACTGGCGCTCGCGGAACGTTTTTTCGCCATCGACGAACATACCCGCATCGCCGCGCTGCCCGATACGCAGCGCACCGACGCCTTCCTGCGCCTGTGGACCGCGAAGGAGGCGGTGCTCAAGGGACTCGGCGAAGGCTTGCGCTATGGCCTGCATCGGGTCGCGTTCCGCTTGGTCGAGGGCGAGCCCGTGGCGCATGCCTTCGACGGACCTGTCGGCCCGCCCGGTGCCTGGCAACTGCACCCGCTGGCCAGGCCGGATTTCACCGCCTGTTTGGCCTGGCGCGGGGCGCCGCGTCGTGTGCACTGGCTGCACATGACCGAATCCTGAAGCGGCGGGAACTTTCCCATCCGGCGCCAGTCCAATCTTTTGCAAGCCCGTACAACGTCTTGCATCGTGGAATGCTGACCACACGGACGTGGTTCCTCTCTTCTCTGGTTTCCCCTCGATTGCAGCGCACGTCACGCACGTGCGCTTTTTTTTTGCTCGCGCCACGTCACACGTGCGTTTTCTGTTCAGCCGGATCGGCTTTGCGTAAAGTAATGGGCCGTTTTGCTGTGGATTCCAGCATGACCGTTCTCAGCGTCAACCTGAATAAGATCGCCGTGCTGCGCAATTCGCGCGGCCACGACCAGCCCGACATGGCGACAGCCGCGCGCGTCTGCATGGACGCCGGATGCGGTGGCATCACGGTGCATCCGCGTCCCGACCAGCGCCACGTGCGTCCCGACGATGTCCGCCGCCTGGCCGCGCAGACCCGCGGGCGCGTGGAATTCAACATCGAGGGCAATCCCTTTGCCGGACCGCGCGAGGGCTACCCGGGCTTCCTCGAACTGGTGCGCGAAGCGCGCCCGACCCAGGTCACCCTGGTGCCCGACAGCGACGAGCAGATCACTTCCGACCATGGCTTCGATCTGCGCAGCGACATAGAACGACTGAAACCGGCGCTGGACGCGATTCATGCCGCCGGCGCGCGTTGCAGCCTGTTCATCGATGCCGGTCACGACGATGATGAAGGCTTCGCCCGCGCCGCTGAAGCCGGCGTGGCCCGTGTGGAAATCTACACCGGTCCCTACGCCGACGCTTTCGCCGCCGGCAAACCCCAAGTCGAACTGGAACGCTGCGCACAGACCGCGCGTCGTGCCCACGCGGCCGGGCTGGCGGTCAATGCCGGCCACGATCTCAGCCAGGCCAATCTGGGCGCCTTCAAGCAGGCCATTCCGGGTTTGGCCGAAGTATCGATCGGTCACGCGCTGATCGGGGAAGCCCTGTATGCCGGCCTGGACGCCACCGTGCGTCGCTATCTCGACATTCTCCGTTGAGAGCCGCTACGCCACGCCACGCGGCGCAGACTATCCGCGCTTTCAGGCACAAACTCCCGACATAAAAAAACGGGCGCCGAAGCGCCCGTCACTAGCATGTTGCACCAAGGGTGGTGCCTTACTGATCCATGTCGCGGAAGCCGATCTTCTGCATACCCACGCTCTTGGCGTCGGCCAGCACGTGGGCCATGACGTCGTACTGCGCATTGTCATTGGCCGCGATCTGCAACTCCGGCTGCTTGTCCAACGGCTTGCTGCCATAGACTTCCAGCTGCAGCTTGAGTCCAGCCTCGCTGATCGGCACGTCGTTGAGGTACAGCGAACCGTCCGCCTGGATCGTCAGCCGCAAGGGTTCCGGCGGGTTCTCCGGCGGCTTGGTGTTGGGGTTCGGCTGCGGCAGATCGATGTTGATGCGATGCGTCAACTGCGGCGCCGTGATCATGAAGATGATCAGCAGCACCAACATCACGTCCACGAGGGGCGTGACGTTGATCTCGGACATCGCCGAGCCCTTACCTGCGTTGGAACTGAAAGCCATGTTGCATCCTCCGACGCCGCGAATCCGCGAGGATTCGCCTTGTCCTCAGCATACCTCTGCCGGGACCGCGCCTACTAACTGTGATTGTGCTCGTCGAAGAGCGGGGCGCATGAAGCCATGCCGCAAACGCCCCTGCCCGTTGGCCGCCCGCGAGCGGCTCAGGTCATTGCTTGCCCGTGGAAATGAATGCGGTGTGCACCATTCCCGCGTCTTTCGCATCCTTCAGAACCGCCTTGATGTTGGCGACCTTCAGGGTCTTGTCCGCACGGATCTGAAGTTCCGGCTGCGGACTCTGCGAAGCGGCAACCTTCAGCTTCGCGACCAGTTCCGCCTTGGACACTTCGCGGTCGTTCCAGTACATGCTGCCATCCGGCTTGATCGCCAAGTCGATCGGCTTGTTGACCTTCGTCTTGCCGGCTTCCGGATTGGCCGTCGGAATCGTGACCTTCACTTTGTGCGTCAGCAGCGGTGCCGTGATCATGAAGATGATCAGCAGAACCAACATCACGTCCACGAGGGGCGTGACGTTGATTTCCGACATCACGCCGCCGTCATTACCTCCGGCGCTCATCGCCATGATTCAGTCCTCCTGCTTACTTCTTGGGCTGAGCCGGGGCGTCAACACGCGCACCGGTGGCGAAGAAGTCGTGCAGATCGTGCGCGAATTCGTCGAACTGCGCGTACGTCAGTCGGTTCGAGCGGGTGAAGAAGTTGTAGGCCAGCAGGGCCGGGATAGCGGTGAACAGACCGATGGCGGTCATGATCAGCGCCTCACCGACGGGACCGGCAACGGCCTGCATCGAAGCTTCGCCGCTGGCGCCGATGCCGATCAGGGCGTTGTAGATGCCCCACACGGTACCGAGCAGACCGACGAACGGGGCCGACGAACCGACGGTGGCGAGCAGGGTCATGCCGCCTTCCAGACGCAGGCTCTCGCGAGCCACGGCCTGACGCAGGGCACGGTCGATGAATTCCGAGCGGTTCAGCGACTCGGCCAGGCGACCGCCATCCGAACGCTGGTGATGGGCCGCGGCCGAAGCGCAGTCCAGGGCGATCTTGGAGAACGGCTCCGACTTCGGCTGGGCTTCCATCTCACGGATGGATTCCTGCGCCGAGGGATTGTTCCAGAACGCGGCGATGACCTTGTCCGCACGCGAACGGATCATCGAGTTGCGAATGAAGTTCGCGATGATGAAGTACCAAGACAGCAGGGACATCACCACCAACGTGACGAACACGATCCAGCCGAGTGCGTCGAAGTTGTGGATCAGGTTGTCGAAGCCCATCTGCGAGATGGCTTGGGCGTTGGCGTCACCACCCATCGTGGGCGGCGGCGGATTGGTCGGAGTGGTCTCTTGAAACATAACGCTACCCTTGGAAAGTCATGCGTGAAATTTTGCTGTGAATTCGGAAAGGTCTACTGAAACTCAGTAGCCACCAAGTTTGAACACGACCGGGATCTTCGCCCAGCCTTCGAAAGGTACACCACCGCGCGTGCCGGGGTTGAACTGCCAGCGCTTCGCGGCCTGGATCGCTGCGCGATCGAGTTCGTGATAACCGCTGGACTGATCCACCTTCACTTCCTTCGGCGACCCATCGACACCCACCAGCACCAGCAGAATTACCGTACCTTCATGACGCTGACGGCGCGCCTGGGCCGGATACTGTGGCGGATGTCGCAATCGGTAGGAAAGATCCTGACCCGGAGCAATCGTCGTCGGCGGGGCCGGCGGGGCCGGCGGAGCCGGCGGCGGCGCGGCCTGTGCCATCGTCGAAGGCTCGTTTACCGGCGGCGGCGGGGCCGGCGGTGGCGGCGTCGGTGGCGGCTTGACCTGCTTGATCACCTTCGGCGGCGGAATCTTCGGCGGCTGCGGCGGCGGCGGCGGCGGCGGCGGCGGCGGCGGCGGCGGTTCGATGAAGGTCACCTGGACCACCTTGTCCCTCGGCTTCTCCTTGCTCGCCGGCGGCGCCGCTGGCGATGCCAGCAGCAGGAGCGCGAAACCGTGCAGAGCAATGGTCAGCGCCGTCGCCCAGGTTCGTCTCCAGTTGAACGGCACGCGGCCGGAGTTGTCAGTCTGTGAGGCCATTTGTCAATTGCTAAACCCAACGAAATTTTGTTGTCCATCAGCAAGGGGCGACGCACGACGAGTACCGCGCGTCGCCCCATCCGTGGAGCGGAAGTCATCCAAGGTACACCAGTGAAGCGGTTTTGTATAGGCCCGGTTCATGTGTACAAAAACCCTTGAAATTCAATTACTTATGCCAAACTAGCGTGACACTTTTTTAAGCCATGCTTGCGCCTTGGCACGCGTCGTGGGGTCCTTCTCCGCCTTTCGCATAGCGGCGATCGCGGCTGACTCGTTATGCATGGCGCGTTCGGATTCGGCGATGACCACGTATGCCTCTCCCTCGTGCTTGATGCCACGCTTCAGCGCACTACGTGCCTTCAAGCGACCGGCACTGAATTTCTTTTCACTTAGCAGCAGCTTCGCGGTCTGAAGATCAAGTTCGCCGTCCGGCGCGGACGTCGATGCCTTGTCGTAGGCAGTAATTGCGCCCTTGATATCGTCGCTCAAATAGGCCGCATCACCTTCGACGCGATAGGCCTGATAATCCGGCTTCACAATGCCCTTGCTGATGCCGTCTTTGATGACCGTCACCGCAGCCTGTGCTTCAGGCTTGGGATCGTTCGCATCTTGCGCCTTCATCAGATGAAGCTTGGCCAGCGTGATGTAGCTCTTGCTTTCCTTGAACTCGCCTTTCTTGTAGGCATCCTGCATAAGGTCGAGCGCTTCGGAATATTTGTTTGCGCCGACCAACAGCGAAACGGTGTTGTTCAGGGTGGTCATGTCACCCGGATGCTTCGCCAACTGCTGCTTGGCCGTAGCCAGCGCTTCATCTGAGTTACCGGTCTCGGCGTAGCTCGCAGCCAACACCTGATTCCACGAATCATCCGGCTTGTCCGTCATCGACATGGCCTTCTTGATCGAGTCGATAGCCTTCTGATACTGATCAAGACGATAGTAAGCCTTGCCTTCCAGCGCGTACGAATCGGCCGTCTCCTTGCGACCCTCGGCGCGCCATTTCTCGACCGTATCGATCGATTTCTGGTAGTCCCCGTGGATCAAATAGAACTGCGCGAGTTCGTACTCAAGACCGAAATAGGTGTCGTTCGGCAGAACACCGTTAGCCAACGCCTTCTGTAACAGATCAATTGCGGTGTTCATATCGCCTGCATGATAGGCGACGTTCGCCAGACCCTGCTGCGCGAGCGCCTGCACATACTTGCTCTTAGTGCCGGTGCCGTCGGCGAACGGCTGAAGGATTTGCTTGGCCGTCGCGGAATCGCCCGAGTTCACGGCCGCCAGACCCTTGTTCAGCTGATCCGCATCGGACTGCTTGGTCAGGTCGAGCTTGGGCTCCTTGCGCGTGGCGTTCGGATACTGCGATTCCTTCTTCGCAGGCTCTTCGCTCTTGTGGCCGCCTGCCATCGCCGGCGTGGCCACCATCGGCAGCACCAAAAGGCCCGCCAGCAGATACTTCGAAAACGATACCAACTTCATCGCCCACCTCTTCGTTGCTGTAGCCGCACCCTGTTTCGCGCGGCGAAGACTTCAAGAGTACCCGGACTATCGCTGCCAGCTCAAGTCGGCAGCGTAGCTGCTCCGGGAAGCCCAGAGTGTTGATTTTACTGAAATTTTACATTTGATCTTCCGGCATGCTTCGAGCATGCCGAGCACTGCATGAATACGCGCGTACCTGCGCGCCGATGGTCAGATATCGAGGTTGGCCACGCGCAACGCGTTGCTCTCGATGAATTCGCGTCGCGGCTCCACCGCTTCGCCCATCAGCATGGAAAACATCTGGTCCGCCGCGACCGCGTCCTCGATGCCGACCTGCAGCATGCGACGGGTATCCGGATTGACGGTGGTCTCCCACAGCTGCTCCGGATTCATTTCGCCCAGACCTTTGAAGCGCTGGATGCTGCGCCCCTTCTTGGCCTCGTCCAGCAACCACTGACGCGCGTCGGAGAAATGCAGCACACCGCGCGAGGCATTGCCACGGCGCGCCTCCGCGCCGTTCTGAACCAGTCCGTGCAGCGCACGCGCCACGTTCAGCACCGGACGGAATTCCGCGCCGGCGAAGAACGGCTTGTTGAGGATCCAGGTGTGCTCGAGACCATGCTGGTTGCGCACCACCTCGATCGCCGCCGGCTGCTCGCCGCTGGCGGCGCGATGCGCCAGGCGGAAGCGCGGCTTGCCCAGACCGCTGGCGGCAAGGCGCCCGGCCAGGCCTTCCAGCCACCCCTGCATGGCGGCGGCATCGTCCCACAGTGCCGCTTCCAGCGGGGCGTATTCCAGCATCGCCGTCCACACCAGCGCGTCGCAGCGCGCGGACAGGCGGCCGATCTGGTTCAGCGCGTTCTGGTAATCGCGCAGCAGCTTCTCCAGCGCTTCGCCGCTGATCGGCGGCGCGTCCGGGCTGTACAGCAGTTCCGCACCTTCGACCGCGTTGGAGATCAGATAGTCGTCCAGCGCCGCGTCGTCCTTGAGGTACAGCTCGTTCTTGCCCTGCTTGATCTTGTACAGCGGCGGCAGACCGATGTAGACGTGGCCGCGCTCGATCAGCTCCGGCATCTGCCGGTAGAAGAAGGTCAGCAGCAGCGTGCGGATGTGCGAACCGTCGACGTCGGCGTCGGTCATGATGATGATGCGGTGATAGCGCAACTTGTTCGGGTCGTACTCGTCCTTGCCGATGCCGGTGCCCAGCGCGGTGATCAGGGTGCCGACCTCGGCCGAGGACAGCATCTTGTCGAAACGCGCCTTCTCGACGTTGAGAATCTTGCCTTTCAACGGCAGCACGGCCTGGGTCTTGCGGTTGCGGCCCTGCTTGGCCGAGCCGCCGGCGGAATCGCCCTCGACCAGGAACAGTTCGGACAGCGCGGGATCCTTCTCCTGGCAGTCGGCCAGCTTGCCGGGCAGCCCGGCGATGTCCAGCGCGCCCTTGCGACGGGTCATCTCGCGCGCCTTGCGCGCCGCTTCGCGGGCGCGGGCGGCGTCGACGGCCTTGGAGGCGATGGCCTTGCCCTCGGCCGGGTGTTCCAACAGGAAGTCGCCCAGCTCCTTGTTCACCACCTGCTCGACCACGGTCTTGACCTCGGACGACACCAGCTTGTCCTTGGTCTGCGAGGAGAACTTGGGGTCCGGCACCTTGACCGAAAGCACCGCGATCATGCCTTCGCGCATATCGTCGCCGGCCAGGTTCACCTTGCCGCGCGACAGCCCTTCCTTCTCGATGTAGCTCTGCAGCGTGCGCGTGAGCGCCGCGCGGAAGCCGGTCAGATGCGTGCCACCGTCGCGCTGCGGGATGTTGTTGGTGAAGCAGAACATCGTTTCCTGGTAGCCGTCCGTCCACTGCATCGCCAGCTCGACGGTGATGCCGTCCTGCTCGGCGCTGATGCTGATGACGTTGGGGTGCAACGCGGTCTTGAGCTGCGCCAGGTGCTGCACGAACGACTTGATGCCGCCTTCGTAGGCGAACACGTCATGGCGATCGCTGCGCTCGTCGTGCAGCTCGATGCTGACGCCGGAGTTCAGGAAGGCCAGTTCGCGCAGGCGCTTGGCCAGGATGTCGTAATGGAACTCGATGTTGGTGAAGGTCTTGGGGCTGGGCAGGAAACGCACCTGGGTGCCGCTCTTGCTGGCCGGTCCGACCGCCTTGATCGGGAACTGCGGTTCGCCGTCGGCGTATTCCTGGTAGTGCTCCTGGCCGTCGCGGTAGATCGTCAGCCACAGCTTCTCGCTGAGCGCGTTCACCACCGACACGCCGACGCCGTGCAGACCGCCCGACACCTTGTAGGAATTGGCGTCGAACTTGCCGCCGGCGTGCAGCACGGTCATCACGACCTCGGCCGTCGAACGACCCTCTTCCGCATGTTCCTTGACCGGGATGCCGCGGCCATTGTCCAGCACGCTGACCGAGCCATCCTCGTGGATGGTCACGATCACGCGATCGCAGTGACCGGCCAGCGCTTCGTCGATGGAGTTGTCGACAACTTCGAACACCATGTGGTGCAGACCGGTGCCGTCATCGGTATCGCCGATGTACATGCCCGGACGTTTGCGCACCGCTTCGAGACCCTTGAGGACCTTGATGCTGCTGGAATCGTAGGTTTGGTTCATGCTTGACTGCCGCAAGCCCGGACGCTGCCGGGCGTGAAAACACAGGGGCTAGGAAGCCATTCCGGCCAGTATAGCAGGCGCCCGAATCGGGCCACCGCGTGCGGCTCTGTGCGCGAAACGGCGCTTATCGGCGGGTCACGGCGCCCTGTTCCACGTGGAACAGGTTGACCTCGATTCCGTCCATCGCGGATACGGCCTCGGTGCCTGTCACCAGCACTTGTGCCCGCACGCCGGCCAGTGATTGAACGACGCTGCGCTGATGTGCCTGATCGAGTTCGGACGCAAGATCGTCAAGGCACACGATGGGCCATGCGCCATGTTCTTCCGCGTACAGACTGCCCTGCGCCAGCATGCAGCCCAGTGCGCAGAGTTTCTCCTGGCCTCGCGACAGATGCTCGCGCATCGGCGCATGCTCGAACACTAAAGCCCAATCCGCGCGGTGCGGGCCGGCTGCGGTATGTCCGCGGTAAGCGTCGCGCTCGCGCCGCTCGATGAGGGTGTCCTGCAAAGAGCGTTCCTCGGTCCAGCCCCTTCGGTATTCGAGACGGATCGCCCCGAGTTCGGGCAGCAGGTTTTGCAAATGACGTTCGAGGTGAGGTCGCAGGCGATCCACATACGTCAGACGCGCCGCTTCGACGGCCTCGCCGGCACGGCTCATTTCGGCTTCCCAGGGCTCCAGCGCCGCAGCGTCGGGCACCCGCGCGGCCCGCAACGTCGCATTGCGTTGGCGCAATGCGCGCTGATAGCGGCGCCACTGCATCAGGAAAGCGTGTTCCACGTGGAACACGCCCCAATCCAGATAACGTCGCCGTTCCTCCGCCGCACCGGCGATCAATGCGTGCGAACCGGGTTCAAAACAGATTGCCGCGCAATGCGCGACCAGCTCGCCGATGGTGTGCCCGGCTTCGCCGTCGATGTGGGCCTGCCAGCGCCCGGATTGCCGCCCCAGTCCGAGACGGTGCGTTCGGTCCTCGGTGACCGCGACCTCGGCATAGATGCTGAGCGCATCGCGTCCGCGTTGAATTAGGGCCTCACGCGCGCCGGAACGGAACGAACGCCCGTGCGACAGCAGATACACCGCCTCCAGCACGCTGCTCTTGCCGGCACCGTTCGGTCCGACCAGCACGTGCAGGCCTTCCGCCAGTTCGATGCGAACGTCGTCGAGGCTGCGTAGACCCTGGATCTGCAGGCGGCGGATGTACAAACGATGGACTCCGGATATGGAAACGCCGGACGCCTCGTGAAAGAGCGCGCCCGGCGTCGGGTGGATCGGATCGGCGAACGCGGCGCGATCAGAGGCGCAGCGGCATGATCACGTGGCGAATGCGATCGTCCTCGCTCGACTGCAGCAGACAACTGGACTGCGCATCACGCAAGTTGACCTGCACCTTGTCGCCGGCCAGTGCGCCCAGCGCGTCCATCAGATAGCCGACGTTGAAGCCCACGGCCAGATCGTCGACGCCGGTCTCGGCTTCGAGTTCCTCGACGGCCTCTTCCTGCTCCGGGTTGTGCGCGATGATGCGCAGCTTGTTCGGGCTCACTTCCAGCTTCACGCCGCGATACTTCTCGTTGGAAAGAATCGCCGCACGCTGCAACGCGGCACGCAGGGCGTCGCGCTGCAGATGCACTTCCTTGTCGGCGCCGATCGGAATCACCGCCTCGTAGTCCGGGAAACGACCGTCGATCAGCTTCGAGGTGAACGTCACCTCGCCGCGACGCACGCGGAGATGATTGCGACCGAATTCCAGCTCGACCTCGCCGTCGCCGGCTTCAAACAGGCCAATCAGCTCCATCACGCCCTTGCGCGGAATGATGATCTGCCGACGCGAACCGACGCCGGAGGACAGCGCCGTTTCCGCCAGCGCCAGACGATGACCGTCGGTGGCCACGCAACGCAAGGTGTCTTCGTTGAGATCCAGCAACATGCCATTGAGGTAATAACGCACGTCCTGGTTGGCCATCGCGAAGGCCGTGCGGTCCATCAGATCCTTGAGCACCGCTTCGGGCAGGCTGACACGCTCGACCAGCTCGATGTCATCAATGGTCGGGAATTCGCTAGCCGGCAGCGTGGCGAGCGTAAACCGGCTGCGTCCGGCCTTCAGCGCCACACGCTCGCCGTTGAGCGCCAGATCGATATGCACGCCATCGGGCAATGCGCGCACGATGTCGAAGAGTTTGCGTGCCGGAATCGTCACTTCGCCGTCGCTGGCGCCTTCGACCGCGATGTTCGCGACCATCTCGACTTCGAGGTCGGTTCCGGTAAAGGCCACCTTGCCGTCCTGCGCCTGCACCAGAAGGTTGGCCAGCACCGGCAGCGTCTGCCGCCGTTCCACCACGCCTACCACTTGTTGCAGCGGCTTGAGCAGCACTTCACGTTGAATCCCGAATTGCATGTCTGTGCCCCTTATCCCCAATCCTAAAAAAGGGTTGTTTAAAGAAAAAGGCAGTAGTGGCTGGTCCTGTGGATGACTGGAAAAGCCAAAAAAGCCCTTAACATTCAATTTGTTGCTTCGTTCTTGCCGGTGTGCTTGTCGGCTTGCAAACTGTGTTCGTCCTGTGGATAACTTTCGCGCTCGGCGACGTCCACCGGTTATCCACAGCTTCTCAGCCTGTGAGTATACGGATCAACTGGTCCCAGTCCTGCTTCAGTCGCACATCCTTGTCCATCAGGGTGCGGATGGTGCGGCAGGCGTGCAGCACCGTGGTGTGGTCGCGGCCGCCGAACGCCTCGCCGATCTCGGGCAGGCTGTGCTCGGTCAGCTCCTTGGCCAGGGTCATGGCCAACTGCCGCGGCCGCGCCAGCGAGCGCACGCGGCGCTTGGACAGCAGGTCGGACAGGCGCACCTGGTAATAGTCGGCCACGGTTTTCTGGATGTTCGGTACCGTCACGGCCTGCGCATGCGTGCTGAGCAGGTCGCGCAGCGTTTCCTGGGCAAAATCGGCGCTGATCGCGCGGCCGAAGAAGTTGGCGCGCGCCGCCAGCGTGTTGAGCGCGCCTTCCAGATCGCGCACGTTGGAACGGATGCGTCGCGCCAGCAGCATGGCCACGTCCTCGGGCACGTCCACGCCCTTCTCGTGGGCCTTGGACAGCAGGATGGCGGCGCGGGTTTCGAAATCCGGCGGCTCGATCGCCACCGACAGACCCCAGCCCAGGCGCGATTTCAGGCGCGGTTCGAGCTTGTCGACTTCCTTCGGGTAGCGGTCGCAGGTCAGGATGATCTGCTGCTTGCCCTCGAACAGCGCGTTGAAGGTGTGGAAGAACTCTTCCTGCGTAGTGTCCTTGCCAGCGAAGAACTGGATGTCGTCGATCAGCAGCGCGTCGACCGAGCGGAAGCGGCGCTTGAAGGCGTCCATGTTCTTGGCGCGCAAGGCCTCGATCATGGCGCTGACGAATTGCTCCGAGCGCAGATACAACACCTTGGTGCCCGGCTTTTGCTGGCACATCAGGTTGCCGGCCGCGTGCATCAGATGGGTCTTGCCCAGGCCGGTGCCGCCGTACAGCAGCAGCGGGTTGTAGGCGCGGCCGGGATTCTGCGCGACCTGCATCGCCGCGGCCTTGCCCAGCTGGTTGGACTTGCCCTCGACGAAGGTCTCGAAGGTGTAGTGCGGATCGAGGTTGTGGCTGGGCGTGGCGGGTGCGGACGCGTTGCCGTTCACGACCGGCGCGGAAGCCGGCTTCTCGGCGCGCGGCGCGCCGGCCGAGCCGACGCTGACGTGCACGTTGACCGCGCCGCCGTTCAGATGCTCCAGTACGGCGCGGATGCGTTCCAGATAGTCGCTGCGCACGACGTCGAGTGTGTAGGCGTTGGGTGCGAACAGCCGCAGGGCGCCTTCGTCCTCGCGTGCCTGCAGCGGCAGCAGCCAGGTGTTGAGGTCCTCGGCATCCAGTTCGCCTTCCAGGCGCTCCAGGCAGCGCCGCCATAAATCACTCATGTACACTTCACCGACATCGTTCGCGAATGCGCCGGACGCGCAGTTCAAGCCACCAGTCTAGCAGCATGCGCGCGCGGCTCCGTGCGCGTGGAGGCGCCCCGAAAGAGGCACGAAAGGCTTGACAGAAGGCGTTTTGCTTCGCATACTCCCGCGTCTTTTTCCCTGTATCAGTTCTGGAGCACGCCATGAAGCGGACTTACCAGCCGAGCAAGCTCAAGCGCGCCCGTACCCACGGTTTCCGCGCCCGCATGCGCACCGCCGACGGTCGCAAGGTCATCAACGCGCGCCGCGCCAAGGGTCGCAAGCGCCTGATCCCGTAAGCGGGTCGATCATGCTTGACGCCGGCATGCCGCCTTCGTCGCGGCTACGCCGCGCCGCAGACTTTGCCGCACTGCGAAAGCCGACCGGGCGTCTCGGCAGCGAATGTTTCCGCATCCGCTACCGGGACAACGAGGTCGGCTTTGCGCGTCTGGGGCAGGCGGTTTCGCGCCGCGTCTCCAAGCGCGCCGTCGACCGCAACCGCATCAAGCGCATCGTGCGCGAATCGTTCCGTCACGCCCGCGCGGCGCTGCCGCCGGTGGACGTGCTGGTGGTCGCCAATCCGTCCGCCGCCGCCTGCCCCGGCGCCGAACTGCGGGCCGAACTGGACCGTCTGTGGGAACGCCTGCGGCAGCGCGCACGTTGATGCGCCGGCCCGCGCCCGGCACAATCGCGGGCTGACCTACGTTTCTGCCGATCCAGGCGGATCGGCTCACGGGCCGCAGATTCCTTGCGACCGACACCGGATCACTCGTCATGCCCCAAACGCGCTCGTTCCTGCTCCTGGCGCTGGCCTTCGTCGGCTACCTGCTGTGGACCCAGTGGCAACACGACTACCACACGCCGGCAACGCCCGCGCCCGCCGCGGCTGCGTCCAGTGCATCCGCCGCGACGCCTTCCTCGTCCGACCTCGACGCCAGCGTCCCCAGCGTGGACGGCGCGCCCGCCGCGTCCGCGACATCGGCGGCGCCGACCTCCGCGTCCGGCGTGCCCAGCGCGCCGCAGCAGCACATACAGGCCGCGACGGCGAAGACCCCGGCCGACACGCATGGCCCGCTGGTCACCGTGACCACCGACGTGCTGCGTCTGACCATCGACAGCCGCGGCGGCAGCATCATCCGCAGCGCGATGCTGAAGTATCCGGCGAAGCTGAAGTCGAAGGACTCGGTGCAGCTGTTCAGCGACAGCGCAAGCCATTTCTTCGTCGCCCAGAGCGGCCTGCTCAGCCGCGACGGCGCCGCGCCCGATCAGCGCGCGATGTTCCACGCCGCGCAGGACAGCTACACCCTGCAGCCCGGCCAGAAAACGCTGAACGTCGACCTCACCTGGACCGACGCCAGCGGCGTGAAAGTGGTCAAGCGCTACACCTTCACCCGCGGCAGCTATGTGGTGGGTCTGGACCAGCAGGTCGACAACGGCAGCGCCAAGGCCTGGACCGGCTGGCCGTACCGCCAGCTGCAACGCGTGGTGCCGCCCGAGCCGGTGCATACCAACTTCCTGGCCAAGTGGTCGGACCAGTCGCGCTACAGCTTCTTCGGTGCGGCCTGGTACGGGCCGGAGGACAAGTTCAACAAGATCAAGTTCGACGACTTCGCCAAGGACGCGCTGAACAAGAAGGTCACCGGCGGCTGGATGGCGATGGAGCAGCACTACTTCATGGCCGCGTGGTTGCCGCAGGAGAAGAAGGCGCAGCAGTTCAGCACGCACGTCGTCGACGGCAGCAACCCGCGCTACCTGATCCGCGAGCTGGGCCCGGGCTTCCAGGTCGCGCCGGGCGCCACCGCCAGCAGCCAGTCGCGTCTGTACGTCGGTCCGAAGCTGCGCAACGAACTGGGCGGCATCGCGCCGGGTCTGGACCTGTCGGTCGACTACGGCATGTTCACCGTGGTCGCCGCGCCCATGCACATGCTGCTGACCTGGTTCCACGGTCTGACCGGCAACTGGGGGCTGGCCATCATCCTGGTGGTGCTGCTGATCAACGTGCTGCTGTACAAGCTCAATGCCGCGCAGTACCGCTCGGCGGCGAAGATGCGCAAGCTCAAGCCGCGCATGGACGCCCTCAAGGAGCGCTACGGCGACGACAAGCAGAAGCTGCAGCAAGCCACGATGGAGATGTATAAGAAGGAGAAGATCAATCCGGTCGCCGGCTGCTTCCCGTTGCTGGTGCAGATTCCGGTGTTCTTCGCCCTGTACACCGTGCTGCGCGAAAGCGTGGAGCTGCGCCAGGCGCCGTTCATCGGCTGGATCCACGATCTGTCCGCCGCCGACCCGTACTTCGTGCTGCCGATCCTGTACATGGGCGTGATGCTGCTGACCCAGCGCCTGATGCCGATGACGGCCAGCATGGACGCCACGCAGGCCAAGATCATGAAGTGGATGCCGGTGATCTACCCGGTGTTCTTCGCCTTCTTCCCGTCCGGCCTGGTGCTGTACTACCTGGTCAACGGCCTGTGCCGCGTGGCGCAGCAGTGGTGGGTGATGCGCCAGTTCGATGCCGCCGACAACGGCAAGGGCGGCAAAGGCGGCAAGAAGCTCAAGCCGGCCTGATCGCAGCCATGGCGCAGCCGTTCGCGCTGCGCCATGATCGTGCTCCGTGAACACCCCGACGCACGCCGACAACGACACCATCGCCGCCATCGCCACCGCGCCCGGCGCGGGCGGCGTCGGCGTGGTGCGGGTGTCCGGTCCGCGCGCGGCGGCCATCGCCGCCACCCTGCTCGGCCGCGAACCCGAACCGCGCCACGCGCATCTGGCCTCGTTCCGCGAAGACGACGGCGCGCTGATCGATCGCGGCCTGCTGTTGCACTTCCCCGCACCGCATTCCTACACCGGCGAAGACGTGCTGGAACTGCAGGGCCACGGCAGCCGCGTGCTGCTCGACCTGCTGCTGCGCCGCGTCTGTGCGCTGGGCGCGCGGCTGGCGCGGCCGGGCGAATTCACCGAACGCGCGTTCCTCAACGGCAAGCTGGACCTGGCCCAGGCCGAGGCCGTCGCCGACCTGATCGCGGCGCGCTCGGAAAGCGGCGCGCGCGCGGCGCTGCGTTCGCTCGAAGGCGTGTTCTCCGAACGCGTGCAGATGCTGCTGGAAGCGCTGATCGCGCTGCGCGTGCACGTCGAGGCGGCGATCGACTTTCCCGAGGAAGAGATCGACTTCCTGGCCGACCCAGCCATCGCCGAGCAGATGCGCGAAGTGCGCGCGCAGCTGGACCGTCTGCTCACCGAAGCCCGCCGCGGCGTGCGTCTCAACGATGGCCTCAGCGTCGCCATCATCGGTCGGCCCAACGTCGGCAAGTCCAGCCTGCTGAACGCGCTGGCCGGCGCCGAGCGCGCCATCGTCACCGATATCGCCGGCACCACGCGCGACGTGCTGCGCGAGAGTCTGGATCTCGACGGCAGCCACATCGAACTGCTCGACACCGCCGGTCTGCGCGACAGCGACGATCCGGTCGAGCGCGAAGGCGTGCGCCGTGCGCGCGAACATCTGAGCCGTGCCGATCTGGCGCTGCTGGTCACCGACGAAGCGCACGCCGTGTCCGATCAGGCGCTGTTCGCCGGCCTGCCCGAGCGCGCGGTGCGCGTGGTCGTCGTCAACAAGATCGACCGCGACGGCCGCGAGCCGCGCCACGAAGAACGCACCGACGCGCACTGGCTGTGGCTGTCCGCGCGCAGCGGCGACGGACTCGACGGCCTGCGCCGGCTGCTGCGCCGACAGGCCGGCAGCGACATCGAAGGCGCGTTCAGCGCGCGCCGCCGCCACGTGCTGGCGCTGGAAGCGGTCGCCGCGCACTTGGCCGCGGCCGACGAGACCCTGTCCAGCACCCGCGCCGGCGAACTGGTCGCCGAGGAACTGCGCCAGGCGCAGCGCGCGCTGTCGGAGATCACCGGCGACTACCACGCCGACGATCTGCTGGGCGCGATTTTCGGATCGTTCTGCATCGGCAAGTAGAAATTTGTCCACAGTTGTCCATCTTTGTCCGTGTATCAAATATAAAGTATTGATTAATATATTTTTTATTGTCCATAGACTTCCAGGGACATCTAGTGAAAGCTCCCCAATTTTGGGACCACCTATGGGACCCGCATCTGTGCTAAGTTGAACAAATCAACTGGTGGTCCCGTTTCTCATGGCAGTTAAAGCGTTCACAGATCGGTATCTAGAAAGTCTTCGAAGCAACCCGAGGACAAAGCGTTACACCGTCTATGAGAAGAGTCCTCGATATGAAGGGTTCGCCGTCGAGGTCATGCCCACAGGGAGACTTTCGTTCCGGTATCGATACAGAATTCATGGCAAACGGGAGAAGGTCACGATTGGCTTCTACCCCAACATGAGTCTTGCGACCGCTAGGCAACGCTACCGCGAGATGGTTGATCTAGTTCATCGGGGTATTTCTCCAGCGGAGGAGAAGAGAAATGCGAAAGCCAGATCAGCGAATACGGCAAATTTTGAGGACGTTGCGAAAAGGTGGATAGATGAAATTCTCCGCCCGTCCAACAAAAATTCTCGCCAAGACGAAACGTATTTGAAGCGAGATATTTTGCCGGTTATCGGCAAGATGGTCCCTTCTGACATCGATCGGACAGCGTTGTGGACATGTATAGAAAAAGTGCGTTCGCGAGGCCATGGACAAGCCGCGCGCAGGGTTAGAAGCGTGTTGAAGCGAGTATTTGACTATGCATTGAGCCGAGGAATGGTGATAGCGAACCCCGTAGCTGGAATAGACCCTCAGCATATAGCAGCGGTACGGCATCGTGATCGGGTGTTGACTTCGGAAGAAATTCCCATGTGGTTGCATGCTATTGAGACTAGTAGCATTTCAAAACCTCAGAAATTAGCGCTACGTCTGCTCCTCTTATTACCGGTGCGCAAAGGGGAGCTGCTAGCGGCTAAGTGGACTGACGTTGATCTCGAAAATCGAGTGTGGGATATCCCCAAAGAGAACAGTAAGAATCGGACACCGATACGGCACAGGATGTCGAATCAGGTGACTGCAATCTTTATCGAGCTGCAGGAACTTTCGGCAGGAAGCGAATGGGTTCTTCCTTCTAGCAAAGGTCATGGCCAAAAGCCATTATCGAGTTCAGCGCTTAACGCAGCGCTTCGGGGTATTAATGGGCTTCCGCCAGGTATGGTAATCCATGATCTGAGGCGCACGGTTCGCACGTATCTTGCGGAGCTAGGCGTCTCAACCAGTGTAGCCGAGCTTTGCCTGAATCATCGGCCTACTGGTGTGGTGGGTGTCTATGATAGATCGGAGTTGCTGGATCAGCGGTACGAAGCCCTTCTGAGATGGGAGAGCCACCTGATTCATATGCTCACGGATTCTTCTGACGAGTGTTTTGAGCAACGGGAGCTTGACGGAGAGGTCTCACGGATACTGGATAGAGCAAGTAATGACGACAGTCTAAGGCGATACTTATTGAATAGGCTTGCGATGAACTAGACGGGATTGCGTTTCTACACAAGCATGTCAGACAGTTTGAATCCAGCTGAGAGAAGCAGAGTAATGTCCAAGGTCAAATCCAAGGACACGACTCCGGAAATGCTTGTTCGCCGGCTAGTCCATCGAATGGGATACAGATACAAATTGCATGACAGGCGGTTGCCGGGAAAGCCAGATTTAGTCTTTCCGAGCCGGAAGAAGCTGATCTTTGTGCATGGCTGTTTTTGGCATCGACATGAAAGTTGCTCGCTCGCGAGACTCCCTAAGTCTCGTAAAGATTTTTGGTTAGCGAAGCTCGAAGGAAATCGCCAAAGAGACACGAGGCACTGTCGTGAACTCCGGGCTAGTGGATGGGAAATCCTAGTCATTTGGGAGTGTGAAACGAAGCTGGATCATGACTTGCTTGCAAAGCGTTTAGATTTATTTTTGAAGGAATAAGAGGGGTTGAGATGAAGTCGATAGAATTATTCGCTGGTGCAGGGGGGCTAGCGATGGGGTGTGAGCTAGCGGGCTTCGAACCACTAGCTGTAGCCGAGTGGGATAAATGGGCGTGTGATACCGTACGAGAGAATCAGAAGCGGGATTACCCTTTGGTACGTAACTGGCCTCTCTATGAAGGCGACGTCAGGGACTACGACTGGTCGTCTATAGAATCATCCGTAGATCTAGTGGCCGGAGGCCCGCCGTGCCAACCGTTCTCAATGGGTGGGAAGCATCGCGCTCACGATGATGGGCGCGATATGTTTCCAGCAACCGTTGATATTGTCCGACAGCTTTGCCCTAAAGCTTTCATTGTTGAAAATGTCAAAGGGTTGACGCGATCATCATTCGCTAATTATTACCAATATATACTCCTTCAACTCGAATTCCCCGAAGTTGCAAAGAAAAAGAAAGAGGCATGGTTCGATCATCTACTTCGGCTTCAAGCGGAGAGGACGTCAGGAAGACGTAAGCGAAAATCACTGACATACAACGTAGTACCGACTCTAGTAAATGCCGCTGACTATGGTGTTCCCCAGAGGCGGGAGAGAGTTTTTATTGTCGGCTTCCGCGCAGATTTAGGTATCGAATGGAATTTCCCCTCGCCAACGCATAGCCTCGATGCGTTGCTCTATTCGCAATGGGTTACTGGGGATTACTGGGATCGGCATGGTGTTAGTTCAAAGCGGCGTCCGCCTGTTCCGCAGAAGTATCAAGCGAGAGTCAAAAAGTTGCGATCCTTGGATGTACCACCTCCCGAGTTGCCATGGAAAACGGTTCGGGACGCTTTAGAAGGCCTTCCAGAGCCCCGTACTGACTCTGCACGTATGATCTCAGATCATAGACTTCAGCCTGGCGCCAAAGTCTATCCAGGTCATACCGGAAGCCCATACGATCTGCCAGCTAAGACTCTCAAGGCTGGAGATCATGGCGTCCCAGGTGGCGAGAATATGCTTGTCAGGGAAAATGGGACTGTGCGCTACTTTTCAGTGAGAGAGAGCGCAAGGTTGCAAACTTTCCCAGACGGCTTTAGGTTCCATGGATCGTGGACTGAGACAATGCGCCAGTTAGGCAACGCTGTGCCGGTGTTGCTAGCTCAGCGGGTTGCCTCGTCTGTCCTAGAGCAACTGGCGCTTTCAGAACTCTCGCACACTAAGAGTTCACGCAACAGGGGTGCGGCATGAGCAACGTAGTACCGTTCAATCCTCTCGATAAATTGGCTCTCGGAGAGAGTGTCGCGGATGCGCTTGAGAAGGCGGAGCTTTACACCCTGTGTTCTATTGAGGCATTTGTGGGAGCCGGCATATATGCTATCTACTACCATGGTGATTTTGCTCCGTATAAAGCGCTATCTGAGCGTAACCGAAATGGAATAAATTCATTAATCCCAATTTATGTAGGAAAAGCCATTCCAAAAGGTGGTCGAACAGGAGGGAATCTGAGCAGTCCGCCTGGAAAAGTTCTCTACAAACGTCTTGCAGAACATGCGGATAGCATCCGCTCAGCAAGCAATCTGAATATAAAAGACTTTAGCTGTAGATTTCTTCTGGTTGAGGATACTTGGATTCCATTGGGCGAAAATCTAGTCATATCAAGATATGTGCCGTTATGGAACAAAGTGGTTGATGGCTTCGGAAACCACAATCCAGGTAAAGGGCGCCATAAAGGGGTCAGGCCGAGGTGGGATGTTTTGCATCCAGGAAGGCATTGGGCGGAAAACTTGGAACCACGAAGTGAAACTCAAGAACAAATCGCACAAGAAGTAGTCCAATTTTTATCAAACAATCTGATCTAGGTTTCAGGAGAACGTTCGCTGACTTATTCAACATAGCGCATAGTTGAATTTTGCAATGTGCTAAACATTAAGGGCTGACTAGTTAGTCAGCCCTTAATGTTTCTACAACAAAAGCAGTATGATCTTTATCTTGCCATTTTACGGAATATTGGATATCGACGTCGCTCCCATCCGCGATCACACTCGCTCTACACATACGAAAGTCACCATTCACACTTGAGTGTAATTCGGAAGAATCATTGATTTGGGAAAAAATGATCCCCGATCGTCCTGCAGGAGAGGTTCTGAGCACATTCATGAGGAGATTGGTTACATGTGGATCAGTGCAGGATGGAAGAGCCTGAGCTGGTTGATTGAATACAGTAAAAGCTATTAACAATAGCCCTGTTGCCGCAAAACCAAATGATTTCAGTAACCTATTTTTTACTGGATGTGGGTTCGATTTAGCATGCTCGACCAATGATTTACGTTTAATTATGTAAGCTGGAAATCCTATAATCCAGATTAGGAGAGAGGCTAACCCCCAGGCTCCGGCGGACATGTTGAATAATCCCGATCTATTTGGATCGTGACCAATTTCATTCCTGCTCGCATCTAGGTATACCCATACTGCCGAAGCGCTTACAAGCAAAAGGATAAGCAATCCAGTCACGATAATTTCCCCTTCGATAAGATTCTTTGCGGTCGGGTTAAATAAATGAATCAGACTTTATGAACTGCTTGAGCTTTATAACCCGGGTTCTGTGATTCAGCTGTACGACGAGCTTCGTCGGGCGTAGAAGCGTGAAGTTCAACTACGAAAGTACCGCTGCCGCCCCCTGGACGACCCATCTTCACTTGGTAAAGAGCCATATCTTTTCCTTCACGAATCCGTAGATAAGAGAAGCCCGACATACATCGCGGGCAACGTCAGACGATCAAATACTAAGGATTCCTGAGTATCCGGTCAACCCTGAAGCATTGAGCCTGTAGGCCTCATGTTCTTAGAGAACTACAGGCATGCCTGGTCTATCACAGGGTACAAAGCTCGATATAGTCGCTATACGCCTCAAGCAAGCCAGGCTGGCTGCAGGACTGTCGCAGCGGGAGCTAGGGATCATGGCAGGGTTGGACCCTTCAGGAGCCTCAACCCGAATGAATCAATATGAGCGCGGGAAACATGTTCCGAATGTGGCTATGCTGGCGCAAATAGGACGAGTCCTAAGTAAACCAGTCGCATACTTTTATACTATGGATGATAGGTTAGCCGAATTTTTAGCTGAATATGAAAAGTTACCAAAAAGCAAGAAGGATAAAATTTTGGAAATCATAAGATGAATATGATCTATTGAAAATCTGATAATCGAAGAAATAATATAAGTATGTTGATACCCTCTCACCTGGATCAATGGTCAAAATCATGGGTAACTTAATTCATCTAGCACGATATCTAAAGCATTGAATTAACGAGGAAATAAATTATTCATTGTAGTAATTTTGTGGACCCCTAATTAACCAGCTAAACCATCAGGATGAAGCGCATAGATGTGATCTTCTATCAACCAATTTGAGTTTCTAGACTCCTTACAAACATACTGCATTGCCGCAGCTGCATCCTTGACGATTTGTACATCCATATTACCCTTGCTGACGAACTTTTTCCCATAAACAGGGTTCAATGTATTAGAAGCGCGGATGAATGTATCCTTCAGCTTGTCCAAAGCCAGCTTAGTGCCATCTTTCTCTATGATCTCCTGAAATAAAAAATGGAAATGCGCGTTGCCTTTGCTCAGACATGATACAGGCCTGAAAATTGGCGCCTCTTCTAAAACACACACCCCCTTTATGTGGGAATTATATTTCTTATAATATCTTCCATAGATGAACTTGTTCATTCTGCGGATCACCTTAGCTGCCATATTCTTTGCGTCGTGTTTGTTAATATCTTTCTGGAAACTTAGGGTGAGAAAGAATTTATATGGCCCAAACGATTCTACGAAAGTTTTAGCGTATGAATGGCTTTTGAATTTTGTGATATAATCCATGATGTTAATCCTTTTGTATAATAATTTAGATAACACTTAGGCTTGCTCGCGTGAGCGCGCAAAGGTATGGATCATCAGTGGATACGCAAGCGTGGCATGGATTATCATAGACCACGTAATGATGCGATATAACTATTTATATCGGATTAACTTGTGTGAACCGGATGATGAATTTTTAGTGTAATCTACAGCTTAGCGTATTGATTCGTATTTTTATTGCTTTTTGAATTCAATGTGGATTAAGTTTTTTAATCCAATTTAAAATTTCATCCTCTCGCCAAGCAACCGCGCGTTCGGATAATTTTATCTGCCTCGGAAATTTACCTCCAGATATCATCTTATAAATTTGCGATCGAGATAAATTAACCAAATCGATTACCTTGGGTAGCCTCAAAAGACGGGGTCGTTCAGCAAGATATAGTGATCGCCCGTATTTTTCTTTTTTATTGTGCATATTTATTGTCATATTTTTACCTCTAAAAATTCAAATAATCGCGAATGCGAGCATGGGTCTGCGAAGACGAGGCAAATGATGCACATAGAAATTTTGTTATGGAAGACCTTGAACAGATTGAGATTCATCCACAACTAAGAAAATTAACGCTTGAATTTTTTCTAAAGAGATTTTCGGACCGGGACTGTCTTGAGTTCGACGTACTATTGATCTTATTTTTGAGCGATTTCCTGAATGTTTAGAAAAGGGATCGAAGGTCGAACACGATATAAAGATGAACGAAACATAAATGAAGGTGCTGTGGTGCAACGGATGAAGGTGGGGATCATTGCGGGTCAAGGCCCGTCAAACGGGACCACCTACGGGACCACAAAAATTTTATCAAAAATTTAAATTCATGTATTTCAGAAGCTTACATGACTATAAGACTTGTTGCATCGGAAAATGACTGTTCACCGATCGCGTGCTTGAGGCCGCGGCCTTTTCCCGCCATGTCGTGAAAAGGGAGAGAGCTGCCCTGGCAAGGAGAGACGCACGTGATCGATCTGTATTACTGGCCGACGCCCAACGGCCACAAAGTGACGCTGTTCCTGGAAGAGGCCGGTCTTCCCTACACCATTCATCCGGTCAACATCGGCCAGGGCGAGCAGTTCACGCCCGCGTTCCTGGCCATCTCGCCGAACAACAAGATGCCGGCCATCGTCGACCACAGGCCGGCCGACGGCGGTCTGCCGATCTCGTTGTTCGAGTCCGGCGCGATCCTGCTGTATCTGGCCGAAAAGACCGGCCGGTTCCTGTCCGACGATCTGCGTACGCGCAATGTCACGCTGGAATGGCTGTTCTGGCAGATGGGCGGGCTGGGTCCGATGCTGGGCCAGAACCACCACTTCAACCGCTACGCGCCGGAGAAGATTCCGTACGCCATCGAGCGCTACGTCAACGAGACGCATCGGCTGTACCGCGTGCTCGACCAGCGCCTTCGCGGCCGCGCTTTCATTGCCGGCGACGATTACTCGATTGCCGACATGGCGGCCTACCCGTGGATCGTGCCGCATGAAACGCAGCAGATGGATCTGGCCGAATTCCCGGATCTGAAGCGCTGGTTCGACGCCATCGCCGCGCGCGAAGCCACGCAGCGCGCCTATGCGGTGGGCGCGCCGTACCGCTCCGACACCACCAGCGCGGAAGCCAGGAAGCACTTGTTCGGGCAACGCTGAGCGCGTCGTTCGAGCACGCGTCGGACGGCTTGGCGACGTCCGACGCGGCTCGTGCGCGAAGCCGGTTCGCGCGCTGGGCTGGCCTCGGCGCGCCGCTCGCGTTTTAATCGTGCCTTCGTTCCCGCAACGCAAGGTGTATCGATGCGCGCATTCCTGCTTGCCGCCGTGCTGACGGTTGCCGCATGTCCCGTCATGGCCAAGAAACTCACCATCGAACGCATCTTCGACGGCGGCAGCCTGTCCGGCGCCACCGTGCGCGGCCTGAAAGTCTCGCCGGACGGCCAGCGGGTGACCTTCCTGCGTGCCAAGGCCGACGACCAGCACACCTTCGACCTGTGGGAATACAACCTCGCCGATCAGCGCACCCGCATGCTGGTCGATTCGCGCTCGCTGGGCGGCGACCGCCATCTGTCCGACGCCGAGAAGGCGCGCCGCGAACGCGAACGCACCGCCGGTTTGCGCGGCATCCTCGACTACCAATGGTCGCACGACGGCACGAAACTGCTGATTCCGGTGGCCGGCACGCTGTACCTGTACGACCTGAGCGCGTCGGCGGCGACCGCGGTGACCAAGCTCGACACCGGCGGCGACGCCATCGACCCGAAGATTTCGCCGCTGGGCCACTACGTGTCCTACGTGCGCGACCAGAACCTGTGGGTGATCGATCTGGCCAGCGGCCAGAGCACGCAGCTGACCCAGGACGGCGGCGGCACCGTGCACAACGGCGAGGCCGAGTTCGTGGCGCAGGAAGAAATGGCGCGCAGCACCGGCTACTGGTGGGCGCCGGACGATTCATCCATTGCCTACGAGCGCTACGACGCGGCGCCGGTGCCGGTCACGCAGCGCATGGAAATCTATGCCGACCACACCGCGATGGTCGACCAGCGCTACCCGTTCGCCGGCGATCCGAACGTGCTCGTGCAGCTTGGCCTGGTGTCGCCCAAGGGCGGCGCGACGCGCTGGATCGACCTCGGCGCCGATCCGGACATCTATCTGACCCGCGTCAAATGGCTGCCGGACGGCAAGCGGCTCAGCTACCAGTGGATGCCGCGCAGCCAGCAGAAACTGGAACTGCGCCTGGTCGACGCGGCCACGCTGAAGCAGCGCGTGCTGCTGACCGAAACCAGCCGCACCTGGATCGACCTCAACGACGACCTACGCTTCCTGCCCGGTGGCGACACGTTCATCTGGGGCAGCGATCGCAGCGGCTATCACCACCTCTATCTGTACGGCCTGGACGGCAAGCTGAAGCACGCCATCAGCGCCGGCGACTGGAATCTCGACGGCCTGCTCGCCGTCGACGAGAAGAAGGGGCTGGTCTACGTCAGCGCCAACCGCGACTTCGTGCCCGACCGCCAGGTCTACGCGCTGAAGCTGGACGGCAGCGACGCGGACAACCCGCAGCGCATCAGTCAGCGTGACGGCACCCACGTGGCGACCTTCGCGCCCGACGGCAGCTTCTACGTCGACACCTTCTCCGATCCGAACACGCCGCCGCAGGTCAGCGTGCACCGCGCCGACGGCAGCTTCGTGACCTGGATCGAGGAGAACAAGCTCGACGAGAACCACCCGTACTGGCCGTACATGGACAGCCACGTCACGCCGGAATTCGGTCACATCAAGGCCATCGACGGGCAGGACCTGTACTACCGCGTGTACAAGCCGCTGAACTTCGATCCGAACAAGAAATACCCGGTGTTCGACACCTTCTACGGCGGTCCGCACGCGCAGATGGTCACGCGCGGCTGGGTCGACGACTTCGCCGAGTACATGGCGCAGCAGGGCTTCGTGGTGTTCACCCTGGACAACCGCGGCATGGCGCGTCGCGGGCGCAGGTTCAGCGACGCCATCTACCACCAGCTCGGCGTGGCCGAGGTCGAGGACCAGATCGCCGGCATCGACTGGCTCAAGCAACAGCCGTGGGTCGATGCCAAGCGCATCGGCGTGTTCGGCTGGAGCTACGGCGGCTACATGACGCTGATGATGCTGGCCAAGGACTCGGCCGATCTGGCCGGCGGCGTGGCGGTGGCGCCGGTCACCGACTGGACCCTGTACGACACCTTCTACACCGAGCGCTACCTGGGTCGCCCGCAGGACAACGAGGCCGGCTACACGCGCAGTTCACCGATGGCGTGGCTGGACGGCCTGACCGCGCCGCTGATGCTGGCGCACGGCATGGCCGACGACAACGTGCTGTTCCTCAACTCGACCAAGCTGATGTCTGCGCTGCAGAAGCGTGGCATCCAGTTCGGCCTGATGACCTACCCCGGCGGCAAGCACGGCCTGAACCTGCCCGGCCAGCGCGCGCATGTGTATCACCTGATCGACGATTTCTTCGAGCGCACGGTGAAGGGTGCTCGCGGCGAGCACAAGCCATAGGCGTGCATCGGACAGGGGAACTGGGAATGCGGTGAACCGGCGGGGACCTGGGTTCCGTGCCATTGCAGCACGGTTTTCTCCCGATGCTCGTCATCCCGGCGCAAGCCGGGACCCAGCGCCGTGTTGGTGCGATGAAGTCACTAGGTCCCGGCTTGCGCCGGGATGACGAGAAGATGGGATTTACGCTTTTCCCGAATCCCGAATCCCGAATCCCGAATCCCGAATCCCGAATCCCGAATCCCGAATCCCGAATCCCGAATCCCGAATCCCGAATCCCGAATCCCGAATCCCGAATCCCGAATCCCGAATCCCGAATCCCGAATCCCGAATCCCGAATCCCGAATCCCGAATCCCGAATCCCGAATCCCGAATCCCGAATCCCGAATCCCGAATCCCGAATCCCGAATCCCGAATCCCGAATCCCGAATCCCGAATCCCGAATCCCGAATCCCGAATCCCGAATCCCGAATCCCGAATCCCGAATCCCGAATCCCGAATCCCGAATCCCGAATCCCGAATCCCGAATCCCGAATCCCGAATCCCGAATCCCGAATCCCGAATCCCGAATCCCGAATCCCGAATCCCGAATCCCGAATCCCGAATCCCGAATCCCGAATCCCGAATCCCGAATCCCGAATCCCGAATCCCGAATCCCGAATCCCGAATCCCGAATCCCGAATCCCGAATCAGGACAGATGCCCGATACCGGCGTCGCCCGGCTCCAGCGCCGGCGCGGGGCCGGCGACCGCCAGCAGGGCGCTGGCGTAGGGGTCGTGCATGCTCACGGTGGAGACCTCGTCCCAGCCGAACTGCGAGACCTCGCGCAGCCATTCGGCGTCGGGGCTGATCTCCTGCAGACCGAAACCGTCGTCGTCGCTCTGCAGCAGGCGGCCGATGTAGCAGACCTCGGCTTCGTCCTCGCTGTCGACGTGCACCCCGATCACCGGCGCACGTTTGGCGGCGGCCTTGATCACCTGGGTGACGTCGTCGAGCGGGAAATCCAGCGGCTGACGCGGGGCGATGCCCTTCAGCACCACGGCGCGATCGATGAACCGGGCGTGGCGATCCGGCAGCTCCAGCTCGGTGACGTCGCGGTGACGCATCGCGTAGAGACCGTCGTCGCTGATGCCGTCGCCGATCACGTGCAGCAGGAAGAATTCACGGCCGACGCCGGCCACGTAGCCGGAGAAACTGCCGTGCTCCATGTCGCCGCGCCACAGCCGGATTAGCTGGCGTTGCTGCTGGGCCTGGCGCAGACGGGCGCGCTGGCCCCGGTTCTGCATGCGATGAACGGTTCCCATAACCGAGTGATTCTAGCACCGTGCGCCGGGGCGCTCGTTAAAGAATGTAACGGCTGAGGTCCTGGTCCTCGACCAGGCTTTCCAGCGTGTTGTCGACGTATTCGGCGTCGATGACGTACTTTTCGCCACTTTTGTCGGTAGCTTCGTAGGAGATCGTCTCCAACAGGCGTTCCATTACCGTGTGCAGGCGGCGCGCGCCGATGTTCTCGGTGCGGGCGTTGACCTGGAACGCGACCTCGGCCAGCCGGTCGATGCCCGAATCCTCGAACGTCAGCTCCACGCCCTCGGTGCCGAGCAGCGCGACGTACTGCTTGGTCAGGGCGTTGTTGGGTTCCCGCAGGATGCGCTTGAAGTCGTCCACCGACAGCGCCGACAGCTCGACGCGGATCGGCAGCCGGCCCTGCAGCTCGGGAATCAGGTCCGAGGGCTTGGCCAGCGAGAATGCGCCGGAGGCGATGAACAGCATGTGGTCGGTCTTGATCGGACCGTACTTGGTGGACACCGTCGAGCCCTCCACCAGCGGCAGCAGGTCGCGCTGCACGCCCTCGCGGCTGACGCCCGAGGCGCTGCCGCCGTATTCGGAGCGCTGCGCGACCTTGTCGATCTCGTCGAGGAACACGATGCCGTTCTGCTCGGCGGACTCGACCGCGGCGGCGCGGATTTCGTCCTCGTTGACCAGTTTGCCGGCCTCTTCCTCGATCAGCAGCGGTCGCGCGGCGGCGATGGTCAGTTTGCGCTTCTGCGTCTTGCCGCCGCCCATGTTGGCGAACATCTGCTGCAGCTGCTGGCTCATCTCTTCCATGCCCGGCGGCGACATGATCTCGACGCCGACGTTCATGCTGACGTCGAGCTCGATCTCGCGTTCGTCCAGCGCACCCTCGCGCAGCTGCTTGCGCAGCTTCTGCCGGGTATCGCTGTCGATGGCCTTGGGCGAGGCCTGGTCCTGGCTCCAGTCGTTCGGCGCGCTGGCCTGTCGGCGCGGCAAGAGGGCGTCGAGGATGCGGTCCTCGGCGCGGTCCTCGGCCTGCGTGCGCACGCGCTTGGTGGCCTGCTCGCGGGTCAGCTTGAAGGCCTGGTCGGCCAGGTCGCGGATGATCGACTCGACGTCCTTGCCGACGTAGCCGACCTCGGTGAACTTGGTCGCCTCGACCTTCACGAACGGCGCGTTGGCCAGCGTCGCCAGTCGTCGCGCAATTTCGGTCTTGCCGACGCCGGTGGGCCCGATCATGAGGATGTTCTTCGGCGTCACCTCGTTGCGCATGGCCGGTTCCAGCTGCATGCGCCGCCAGCGGTTGCGCAGGGCGATGGCGACGGCGCGCTTGGCGTCGTTCTGGCCGATGATGTAGCGGTCGAGTTCGTTGACGATTTCGCGGGGAGTCAGTTCAGTCATGGGCTTCTTGCCGGCAGGCCGTCGGATGTGTCGTGAAGGGGGCGGCGCGTGCCGGGCACGCGCGCGGATCGGACGGGATCAGGCGTTGGCGCCGATCTCCAGTTCTTCGATCGAAGTGTTGTGATTGGTGTAGATGCAGATGTCGCCGGCGATCTTCAGCGCCTTTTCCACGATGGTGCGTGCATCGAGGTCGGAGCCTTCCATCAGCGCGCGGGCCGCGGCCTGCGCATAGGGGCCGCCGGAACCGATGGCGATCAGGCCGTCCTCGGGCTCCAGCACGTCGCCGTTGCCGGAGATCAGCAGCGAATTGGTGTGGTCGGCGACCGCCAGCATCGCCTCGAGCTTGCCCAGGCGGCGGTCGGTGCGCCATTCCTTGGCCAGTTCCACCGCGGCGCGGGTCAGGTTGTGGCCGTGTTTGACCAGTTTGTCCTCGAACAGCTCGAACAGGGTGAAGGCGTCGGCGGTGGCGCCGGCGAAGCCGGCCAGGATCATGCCGTCCTTGCCCAGGCGGCGAATCTTGCGCGCATTGGCCTTCATCACCGTGTGGCCGAGGGTCACCTGCCCGTCGCCGCCGATGACGACCTTGCCGTGGCGGCGGACGGAAACGATGGTGGTGGCGTGAAAACTGTCCATGAACAAGCCGTTTCGTGTCTGGGGAGAAACGAAACATGGGTTGTCGCCGGGCGTTTCCAAGGGTGACTTCCGGCGCAGGCGCGCCGCGCGGCCGGGCGATTCAGGAATCGCCGTGCTTGCGCTTGGCGCGCGGATGCGCGGCGTCGTAGACCTTGGCCAGATGCTGGAAGTCCAGGTGCGTGTAGATCTGCGTGGTGGCGATGTCGGCGTGGCCGAGCAGTTCCTGCACCGCGCGCAGCTCGCCGGACGATTCCAGCAGATGGCTGGCGCAGGAGTGGCGCAGCAGATGCGGATGGATGCGCTGGGCCAGGCCGCGTTCCAACGCCAGCTTCTGCATCCGCGCCTGGATCGTGCGCGGGCTGATGCGAGCGTCGTTGCGGCCGCGGAAGACCGGGCTTTCGGGCGCGGCGTCGAGGCTGTCGCGCAGGGCTTCGAGCGCGCGGATGGCGTGGCGGCCGACCGGCACGATGCGCGTCTTGCTGCCCTTGCCGAGCACGCGCACCAGACCGTCGTCGAGCTGCAGGTCGCGCCAGTTCAGGCCGACCAGCTCGGACAGGCGCAGGCCCGACGAATAGAACAGCTCCAGCATGGCGCGATCGCGCAGGCCCTGCGGACCTTCGATGGGCGTCTCGACCAATTGCGTGGCGTCGTCGGTGTCCAGCACCTGCGGCAGCTTGCGGCGCGTCTTCGGGCCGCGCACGCCGGCGCTGGGATCGTGTTCGAGCTGGCCCTCGCGGATCAACTGACGGAACAGGCTGCGGCACGAGGACAGCAGGCGCTGCAGGCTGGTCGGCGACAGGCCCTTGCGGTGCTCGGCGGCGACGAAGGCGCGCATGCGGTCCGGACTCAGCGCGGCGAAGTCGGCGATCTCGCGGTCGCGCATCCAGGCCAGCAGCTTGTCGCTGTCGCGGCGGTAGGCGGACAGGGTATGCGGCGACGGCGCCCGCTCGATGCGCAGGCGTTCGAGCCAGGCGTGCACCTGTTCGGCCGGCCGCGGCATGGCCGTCAGTCCGCGTAGCGCTGGATGGCGGCGGTGACGCTCTCGGCGATCAGCTTCAGGAACACCGCGCCCATGCCGGGATGGAAACGGTTGGCGTCGTGGCTGCCGATGGCCAGCATGCCGTGTTCGCCCAGGCGCATCAGCGCGGCCGACTGCACGCTGTCGGCCTGTTCGCCGAACAGATAGTCGAGCTTTTCCGATGCCAGCCGGCCGACCATCGGATCCTTGCGCGCGAAGAACTCGGCGAAGGCCGGCAGGGCCGCCGCGCCGCCGGCTTCGACCAGCAGCCAGTCGGCCTGCGGCAGTCCCTCATGCTCACGCAGCAGCACCAGGCGCACCAGGTCGGTGTCGAAATCCTCGGTCAGTCCGGCGACCACGCGGCGCGCGCTGTCGGCGAGGCTGCTTGCGCGCACCAGACCGAGCGTCAGCGAGTGCACGCGCACCATCAGCTGCTCGTTCTCGGCGGCGATCTCGATCAGGTCCGCCAGGCGGCGCTCCAGATCGCGGTTCTTGCCGCGCAGCACGTCCAGCTGATAGCTGGCCAGCGACGCCGCCGGGCCGTGTTCGCGGGGCACCGTCAGGCTCATCGCCAGGTCGGGGAAGTCCTTGAGGAATTGCGGGTGCTTGCGCAGGTATTCGGCGATGTCCATCGCCTGCAAGCCATCTTTCAGGGTCATCTCGGCCATGTCGTGCTCCGCGTTGGCATGCGGCAAGTGTGCGACGTCCGTACGGCACGGAACAAGTCGCGCGGTAAATTCATTCCGGCAGGGTGCAGCGTCCCTCGAACACGAACGCCGCCGGGCCGGTCATCCACAGCGTGTGGCCGGGACCCTTCCAGGCGATCTGCAGCGGGCCGCCGGGCAGGCGCACTTCGACCTCGCGACCGACCCGGCCCTGCATCTGCAGCACGGCCATCGCCGCGCAGGCGCCGCTGCCGCAGGCCTGGGTCCAGCCGCTGCCGCGCTCGTGCACGCGTAGACGGATGTGGGCTTCGTCGATCACCTTGGCGAAACCGGTGTTGCAACCTTCGGCGAAGCGCGGATGGGCGGTGATCTGCGGGCCGAGGCGTTCCAGCGCCGTCGCGCGCACGTCGTCGACCTCGACCACCGCGTGCGGGTTGCCCATCGACACCGCGCCGATGGTGATCGGCGCGCCGTCCAGATCCAGCGGGTAGCGCGCGGCGCGATGCGGCGCGTCGAATGGCACCTGCGCCGGCTCGAAAGCGGGTTCGCCCATGTCCACGGCCACGGTCAGCGGGTCGAGCAGGCGCACCAGCACGGGGCCGGACGGACTGCGCAGGCGCACGTCCTCGTGCAGCGCCAGCAGACCTTCACGATGCAGCCAGGCGGCGACGCAGCGCACGCCGTTGCCGCACTGGCCGACGGCCTGGCCGTCGCGGTTCCAGATGCCGTAGGCGTAGCGGCAGTCGTCGCCGTCGGCGACGGTCTCGATGCTCAGCAGCTGGTCGAAGCCGATGCCGGTGTAGCGGTCGCCGAGCGTGCGGATGTCGCTGGTCGACAGCGGCATCGGGCGCTGCCGGCAGTCGAGCACGACGAAGTCGTTGCCCAGACCATGCATCTTGGTGAAGGCCAGCTGCATGCGGGTTCAGTCGTCGGACGCGGCGCTGGAAGCCGACGCCGGCGGCGTCATCGAAGCAGGTGCGACGGGCGTCATCGCCGTCGTGGCGGCCGCCGGTGCGACCGGATGCGGTCGGTACAGCGGTCCCTTGTTGCCGCAGGCGGACAGTAGGCACAGCGCGCCGGCGGCGAGCATGAACATCAGTGAACGCATGGACGATCTTCCTCGAAATCCGCGACCAGTATACGCGTCGCGGCGTCGCGCACGTGGGTATGATGGGCGTCATTGCGCCGCTGCGCGGGGAACTGTCGCTTGAACTGGACCCAGATGCTGCAACTGCCCGCCACCCTGCTGTTGATCGCGGCCGGTGTGCTGCTGCTGCTGACCATCGGTCATGGCGTGTCCTGCCGTCGCCGCTGGCGCGAGGGTCGGCGCATGGCGGCTTCCTGGCGCGCGCTGCTGCTGTTGTTGTTCTTTACGCTGGCGCTGCTGGCCACCGGCGGCGGTCTGGCGCTGCGCGGCTATCGCGTGCTGGGTCAGGAAACGCCGGTGGCGACGATGGTCGCGCACCGCGAGTCGCCGCAGTTCTGGCAGTTGACCCTGACGCGTCCCGATGGCGAGACCGAGACGCTGCCCCTCAACGGCGACGACTTCCGGCTCGAAGCCGTGGTGGTGAAATGGCAGATGCCGGCGGTGCTGGCCGGCGCGCCGCCGCTGTACCGGCTGGATCGCCTGTCCGGCCGCTACGACGACATCGGCCAGGCGCGCGACGCGCGTTCCACCATCATCGATCTGAACCAGGCCGGCGCGCTGGATCTGTTCAATCTGCGCCGTCAGTATCCGGACTACCTGCCGATGGTCGACACCGTATTCGGCAGCGGCGTGTATCTTCCGCTGGTCGACGGCGGCGTGTACCACGTCAGCCTGATGGCCAGCGGCGCGCTGGTGGCGCGGCCGGATGCGGCGACCAAGGCACGGTTGCGCGGCGGGCACTGATCACAACAGCGTCAGGGGGCGCACATGGATGGCGGCACAAGACAAAGTGATGGCGGGCATTCTGGTGCTGCACAGCACGCTGGGTGCGGTGTGGACGTTCGTGGTGGCTTCCCGATTCGGTTTTCCCGCGCTGTTTCTGGTCCTCAATTTCGCGCTGGTGCTGGTCGGTCTGACGGCCGGCATCGGATGGTTCCGGGAACGACGATGGGCCGGCGTGCTCGGCCTGCTGTTCTTCGCGGTGCAGTTGATCCATGTCGCCGCGCCGAACTTCCACTTTTCCTTCACGCTCGGCTTCAGCGTGATCGTCGCGATGGGCTGGTTCGGCGGTGTGCGGCTGGGCATCAACCTCTACGCGCTGGTCCTGCTGTTCTGGCTCGGCATTCGCGTGGTATCGCTCAACGGTTCGCTGAAGCACGCCGACGCGCAGCCTGACGCCAGCGGATCCTGACTTCGATGCTGGTGACGCTCGCGCGTTTCCTCGATCCGTGGGAAGCCTACGTGGTGCGGGCCCTGCTTGAGGCGGAAGGCCTTCCAGCCACGGTGGCCCACGCCCATCACGCCATCGCCAACTGGCCCATGTCCCTGGCGCTGGGCGGCACCGCCGTGCAGGTGCCTGCGCCCTTGCTCGTGTCCGCGCGCGCACTGCTGACCGACTATCGGACCGGCGTGCTAGAGCAGCAGTTGAACGAAGATCTCGGCATACGCAGCGAGCACTGCCCGCGTTGCGGCTCGATGGACTTCAAGCGCACGATGCCGCTGCATCGGCGCATCGGTGCCCTGGTCATCGTGCTGTTCCTGGCCGCCTATCCCTCGCGGCGCAGCTTGTTCATATGCAGAAACTGCGGTGGCCAGTGGCGTTGGGGCCAGGAGTGAAGCGTCTCTTTTGAAGATGAGAGGCGGTACAGGTTTCATGTAAAGGAGGGCGGATGTTGCAGAAAGCAAAACAGGCGCTGCTTGCGTTCGCCATCCTGACGGTCCTGGTCTGCATCTCCGTCATCGAAATGCTGCCCTACTACCGGCATGCGAAAGGACCGCTCAGGCAGGTCGAGGGCATCGTCGAATCGTCCGGCATGACGGAATCCGGAAACAATCTTCTGGATGGCCGCACTCGCGTCGTCGTGGTCGTCAAGCTCGCCGATGGACGTGTCGTTTCATTCTATGCGCCGGGGTCCCGGCCGGTGCGGGTCGGTGCACGGGTGCGGGTGGACGTGCAGCCGGAAAGCTTCGGTCCGCCCGCCTATCGCATCGTCCGGATCGACGGTCAGGACGATCCGTGACCGGTCGCACGGGGAATGCACCGCGCGGTGAAGCCGTCGCCTCAGTGAGGCGAAAGCCGTTTTTCGTACAGCAACGCATTCGCGCCGTCCTCGTAATACGCCGCGCGTTGCCCGCATCGCGCGTAGCCGCAGCGTTCGTAGAGCGTGCGCGCGGCGGCGTTGTCGGCGCGCACTTCCAGACGCACGCGGTCGCAGCCGCGTTGGCGGGCTTGCTGTTCCACGGCATCCAGCAGCCGACGTCCGATGCCCTGGCCGCGGGCGGCCGCGTCGATGGCCAGCGAATACAGCCGCGCCGCCCGGCTGGTGCGGCGGAACAGCAGCAAGGCCGAACCGATCAGTCGATGCTCGTGGGTCGCGACCAGAATGCAGGCCGTGGCGCTGTGCAGATGGCGACGGTACTGCCGACGGCTGAGGCGGTCGCCGGCAAAGCTGCGTTCCTCGAGCGCCAGCAGGGCGTCGAGGTCGCCGTCCTGCGCGGGACGGAGGCGAACGGGCGGTGTCGGGTCGGACATGCGCGCACTGTACGCGGGTCGTGCGGTCGCGCCCAGCATCTTGAACGCGTGCTGTCGAAGCGCGGCAAAACCTCTTGCGCGTGCATGCGGTCGTGCCACACTGCGCGGCATGGCCGCGTCCGCGGCCGGCGACCGGATCGCGTTCCTTGCCGTCCGGCGTGAACGCAAACAGCGAGGTCGCATGAGTCGGCTGGTCATCGTCGTCGAGAACCCCTCGGACTGGGGGGCGTACTACCCGTCCACGCAGGTGGTGGCTGCCCACGATTACCTGCGCGAGCCGCCGGAAAGCAGCGAACGCACGCACGTCATCAATCTCTGCCGTAGCTACAAGTACCTCGGCAGCGGTTACTACGTGTCGTTGCTGGCCGAGGCGCGCGGGCATCGCGTGATTCCTTCGGTGCGCACCATCAACGGACTGCGCCGGCGCGCGTTGTACGGCCTGGACATCGAGGATCTGAACCAGAAGCTGGCGCAGGTGCTCAAGGGCAGCGAACGCGACAGCATCGACTTCGGCATCCTGGTCTACTTCGGCCAGACCGCGCATCCGCTGCTGCAGGATCTGGCGCGGCAGGTGTTCGAGTTGTTTCCGTGTCCGCTGCTGCGCATCGAGTTCCGCCGCGAGCGCGCCTGGCAGATCGGCGCGATCCGTCCGGTCGGTCTGCACACCCTGGACGACGCGCAGGAAGACGCCTTCGCGCAGGCGCTGGATCACTTTGCCACCAAGCTGTGGCGCAAGCCGCGCGCGCGCCGGCGCTACCGCTACGACATCGCCATGCTGGTGAACAAGGACGAGGCCATGCCGCCGTCCAATCGCGGCGCGCAGAAGGCGTTCATCGCGGCCGGCAAGCAGCTCGGCGTCGAGGTCGATCCGATCGGCCCCAACGACTACGCGCGGCTGGCCGAGTACGACGGCCTGTTCATCCGCGAAACCACGTCCATCGACCATCACACCTACCGTTTCGCGCACCGTGCCGAACAGGAAGGCATGGTGGTGATCGACGACCCGGCATCGATCCTGCGCTGCACCAACAAGATCTTCCTGCACGACCTGCTGGTCTCGCGCAAACTGGCCGTGCCGAACACGGAAATCCTCTACCGCGACGACCCCGGCAGCCTCGACGCGCTGCCGGACAAGCTCGGCTTTCCCATCGTGCTGAAGATCCCCGACGGCGCGTTCTCGCGCGGGGTGGTCAAGGTGGAGACGGTCGAGGCGCTGAAGAAAACGGTGGCCGAGCTGTTCACGCACAGCGCCCTGCTGATCGCGCAGCAGTACCTGTACACCGAATACGACTGGCGCATCGGCGTGCTCAATCGCGAACCGCTGTACGCCTGCCAGTACTTCATGTCGCGCGGTCACTGGCAGATCTACAACCACGGCGGCACCGGCCCGAAGTCGGGCGGTTTCCGCACCATGCCGGTGCGCGAGGCGCCGAGCGACATCGTGCGCCTGGCGGTGAAGGCGGCCAACGCCATCGGCGACGGCCTGTACGGCGTCGATCTGAAACAGACGGCCGAACGCGCGGTGGTCATCGAGGTCAACGACAACCCGTCGATCGACTCGGGCGTCGAGGACGCCTACCTGGGCGACGATCTGTATCGCCGCATCATCCAGGAATTCGTGCGTCGGCTGGAGCGCAAGCGTCTGGGCGTGACCGACTGATCTTCGCCACGTGCAGCGGCGGCGCACGGCGCGCCGACCGCGGACGTGCGGCGATCAACCGCGCCGCTGCGTTCGCCGCGCACGCGCCGGCGCCAGCAGACGTAGCGGCAAGCGCGGCTGCAACGCGATCAGCAAACAGGCCGGCGCGCCGACCAGCCAGAACACCGTGCTGAAGCCGAACACGCGGTTCGGCCAGGCCAGCGGGGTCAGCAGCAATAACAGGCCGCAGGCCATCCAGATCAGGGCAATCAAGGCGCGCGCGCGGCGCGGGGTGATGGACGTGTGCATGACGGTTTCTCCTCCGTGTGCACACAGCCTGCCCGCGGCGTTTCTCACGGGCTGCGACGGCGCATGCATCTGCGCGCGGCGTTGGCGCGTATCTGCAGGCAGGCCCATTCGCGAGGGAGTTTCCGCATGCGCACACGATTCCTGTCCCACCTGCTTGCCCTGACGGCGTTGATGGCGCTGGCCGGCTGCGCTTCGCAACCGGCGCAGATGCCCAAGACCGTCAGCCACGTCGACCTGGACCGCTACATGGGCACCTGGCACGTGATCGCCAACATTCCCAACTTCCTGGAGAAGGGCAAGGTCGCCACCGCCGACGAGTACCATCGCCGCAAGGACGGCGACATCGCCATCACCTATCACTTCCGCAAGGGCTTCGACCGCGCGCCGGACGCCTGGCACGGCAAGGGCTGGCTGCCCGATCCCAAGGACGCCGCGCACTGGAAGGTGCGCATCATCTGGCCGTTCGTGTCCGACTACCTGATCCTCGCGCTCGATCCGCAGTACCGCTACGTCATGGTCGGCGTGCCCGACCGCGACCTGCTGTGGATCATGGCGCGCGACACCACGATGCCGGACGACGTCTACCAGCAGTACGTCGATCAGGCGCGCGCGCAGGGCTTTCCGGTCGATCAACTCAAGCGCGTGCCGCAGACCGCGGCGCAGGTCGGGCAACCCGGTTACCAGTAAGCCGGCTACAATCGCGTGCAGTCGATCTCGCAAGCAGGGGCACGCATGAGCGAAACCGCATCGCGCTACGCCGTCTTCGGCCACCCGGTCGCACATTCGCTGTCGCCGCGGATCCATCAGGCGTTCGCGCGCCAGTTCGGCATCGAGCTCAACTACGAGATCATCGACGCCGAACCGGCTACGTTCGCCGCCGCCGTGCGCGACTTTTTCGCCCACGGCGGCGCCGGCGCCAATGTCACGGTGCCGCACAAGCACGCCGCGCTGGCGCTGGCCGACACCCACAGCGAAGCGGCGGCGCGGTCCGGCGCGGCCAACGTGCTGACGCCGCAGGCCAACGGCGATCTTGCCGCGCACAACAATGACGGCGCCGGCATGGTGCGCGATCTCACCGAGCGCCATCGCCTCGACCTGCGCGGTCACGACACGCTGCTGCTGGGCGCGGGCGGCGCGGCGCAGGGCGTGGCCTGGGCGTTGCTCGACGCGGGCGTCGACACGCTGACCATCGTCAACCGCAATCCGGAGCGCGCCGATGCTTTGGCCGACCGGCTCGGCGAGCCGGCGCGGGCGCACACGCGCTACTGGAAAGACCTCGATTCCATCGGCAGCTACGACCTGATCGTCAACGCCACCTCGGCGGGCGTACAGGGACAGGCGCTGGACCTGCCGTTCGCCATCGTCGGCGCGCGCGCGCTGTGCTACGACCTGTCCTACGGCAAGGCGGCGATCCCGTTTCTGACCTGGGCGCGGGCGGCCGGCGCGCGCTTCGCGCTGGACGGTCTGGGCATGCTGGTCGAGACCGCCGCCGACAGCTTCGAGCTGTGGCACGGTCGGCGACCGGACACCGATCCGGTCTACGACGCGCTGCGCGCCGACGGCGTCTGAGTCGCTCGTGGACTGCCGCCCCGGTTGCGGCGCGTGCTGCATCGCGCCGTCCATCTCCAGCCCGATTCCCGGCATGCCGCACGGCAAGCCGGCTGGCATCCCCTGTGTGCAGTTGATGGACGATTACCGCTGCGCGCTGTTCGGCGATCCGCGACGACCGGCAGTGTGCGGCAACCTGCGACCGGAACCGACGATGTGCGGCGCGCATCGCGACGAGGCACTGGCCTATCTGAGCGACCTGGAACAGCGCACCGGCTGATCCGCGCCGTCGCGCAACGCATGCGCAATCTGCGCGCAACACGCGCGCCCTATCCTCGCCGCGCATCGCCCGGCACATCCGTCACGGATGCATGCCGCGTACGTCCCCCCTGTTGCCGTAACGAACGTCCATGTCCGATCTCCGTCGAATCCATCGCATGCGCGGCCGCGCAGCGTTCCCCCTGCTTTCCCTGCTGGTCATCGTGCTGGCGGCGGCCGGCGTGCTGGTACACCGCTGGAAGCAGCGCGATGCCGCCGAACGCGCCGTGCGCAACGGCCCCGCGGTCGCCTCCACCGCGCCGAAGCGCAGCGTGCAGGTCGCCACGATGGGTCACGCCGCTCTGCTGGCGGCGGCGCGACGTGCGCTGGCCGAGCATCGTCTGCTGGCGCCGCAGGGCGACAATGCCTTCGCCTACTATCTGGAAGCGCGCAAGCGCCAGCCGCACAACCCGGTGGTGTCGTCGGCGCTGCGCGAGTTGTTCCCGTTCGCGGTGGAATCGGCCGAGCAGAGCATCAACGCAGGACACTTCGACGAAGCCGAACGCGAGATCGCCCTGCTCGACCGCGCCGATCCGACCAACTATTCCTTGAACATCCTGCGCGCGAAATTGGACGCGCAGCGCAAGATCGCGCAGACGCCGCCGCCCGCGCCGCCGCGCGCCAAGCCGGTCGCGAAGCGCGTCGCGTCGGCGCCGGAGTCGACGCCGCCATCCACACCGGATGCGGAAGTCGCCGCGCCTGCGTCGCCGCAGCCAGCCCCGCCACCGACCGCCCAACCTTCGGCCGCACCGCAACTCGCCAAGCAGACGCCGCCGCCTGCGCCGCCCGTGCAGCGCACGCCGCCGCTGCTGCTGCGTCGCGTGCAGCCGGCCTATCCCGCCGCGGCGCGGCGTGCGCATCGTCAGGGTTGGGTCGACGTCGGTTACACCGTCGACGTGGACGGTCATGTCGTCGACGCGCACGTGGTCGCGGCCGAGCCGCGGCACATCTTCGACCTCGCCGCGCTCAACGCGGTGCGCTACTGGGAATACAAGCCGGCCGAGCGCGACGGCAAATCCGTCGCGCAAAAGGTGCAGAGTCGCATCCTGTTCCGGCTGTAGGACCGTCGTGCGGGCGCGTGCCGGCGCCCGCTTATGGCGCTCAGTGCGTCCGCGCCGGGAAGCGTCCAGCGTCGACGTCCTCGATGAAGCGGATCACGCCGTCCATGTAGATCTTCTGGTCGTCGTACATCGCCAGATGGCTGCCGTGCGGGCAGTACAGGTAGCGCCCGTGCTGCACCTGCGAAGCCATCCACTGCATGTACTTCGGGTCCATGGTGCCGTAGCGCGCGCCGATGGTCAGCGTGGGCACGGCGATGTTCTTGAGCTGCTGGCTGACGTCCCAGTGTTCCAGCCGCCCGCTCAGGCCCATCTCGCTCGGCCCCTGCATCAGCGTGTAGATGGTTTCGTTGACGTGGCTGATCGCGCGCATCACCGGGTTCGGCCATTGCTCCGGCGGCAGGCGCAGGACGTGCTTGACGTAGAAGTTCGACATCAGCAGATCCATGTACTTCGGATCGTGGGTCTTGCCGGCCTTCTCCAGCTTCAGGATCTCGGCCAGCGCCTTGGGGTCCATCTGCGGCATCAGCACCTTGTGCGCGTAGGCGTCGTAGGCCGGCGCGCTGGCCATCATGTTGGAGACGATCAGGCCCTTCAGATGCTGCGGATACTTCAGCGCGTACTGCAGCGCCAGCACGCCGCCCCAGGAATGGCCGTACAGGTAGAAGTTGTCCTTGTTCAGCCCCAGCGCCTTGCGTACCTGCTCGACTTCGTCGACGAAGCGCGGCAGCGTCCACAGCTTGGTGTCCTTGGGCTGGTCGCTGTAGAACGAGCCGAGCTGGTCGTAGTAGTAGTACTGGATGCCCTGGCCGGGAAAGAAGCTGTCGAAGGCTTCCAGGTATTCGTGGGTCATGCCCGGGCCGCCGTGCAGCAGCAGCACCTTGATGCGCGGGTTGTTGCCGACGCGCTTGGTCCACACGCGGAAGGTGCCGTCGGGCGTGGTGATCGGAATCATCCGCACGCCGCCGCTGAAGGCGTCGGCGTAGCCGCTGTGGTCGAAGTAGCTGGCGGGCGGCGCCTTGGCCGGCGCTTGCGCGCGTGCCGGCAGGGCGGCGGACAGGAACGCGACGGCCAGGGCGGCCGCGCAGGCGAATACGCCGAATCGTTGCATGAGCCCTCTCCCCGAGTGCGTGTGTCCGCATCGTACGCCGCGCGATGACGCGGCGCGAGCGGACGCATCAGCCCAGGTAGCGATCCTTGAGCTTCACGTAATGCGCGGCCGAATAGTGCAGCTGTTCGATGCTCTCGGCATCGAGCGTACGCACGCAGCGGGCCGGATTGCCCAGCCACAGTTCGCCTTCGCCGACGACCTTGCCCGGCGGCACCACCGCGCCGGCGCCGACGAAGGCATGCCGCTTCACCACCGCGCCGTCGAGCACGGTGGCGTGCATGCCGATCAGGCAGGCGTCTTCGAGCGTGCAGGCGTGGATCACGGCGCCGTGGCCGATGGTGACGTCGGCGCCGATGAGACAGGGGAAACCGCCCGGCGTGAACGGACCGTCGTGGGTGACGTGGACGACGGCGCCGTCCTGGATGTTGGTGCGCGCGCCGACGCGGATCGCGTTGACGTCGCCGCGCAGCACCGCAGCCGGCCAGATCGACGCGTCGTCGCCCAGATGCACGTCGCCGATCACCGTCGCCGCGGGATCGACGTAGACGCGTTCGCCCAGCACGGGCGTGAGATCGAGATAGCTGCGCACGTTGTTCATGCGCGCCAGTGTAGCGAGTCAGCCGATCGGTTCGGAAAGCGCCTGCAGGGTGGCGCGGTAGCCGGCCTCGACCACGCGGTCGAAAGCCTTGAAGTCGAGCAGACCGATGTTTTCCACGTGCGGGCGCATCACCCGCGTCGCCAGCGCGCGACGCTGGTTGGCGGAGACCTCGGCGTTGACCATGCCCGAACGCAGCAGGATCGAACCCATGCACGGATACAGGTCGCGCTGCATCCACTGCCGCCAGATGCCGGGTTGCCAGTCGCGGTCGACGGCGCTGGTCAGCACGTCGTCGGCGCGGATGTCGCAGGCGACGATGGTGGCCATGCCGCGGTCGTACATCACGTCCGTCGGCAGGTTGTTGATGACCGCGCCGTCGACGTGCACGTGGCCGTCGTGCAGCACCGGCGGCAGCAGACCCGGCACCGCGCTCGACGCGCGCAGCCAGCGCCACAGCTTGCCCTCGCGATGCACCGCGGCGACGCCGTCGGTGAGATCGGAGGACACGCAGAAGAACGGCACCGGCAGGTCCTCGATGTCGGCGTCGCCGAAGAAGCGCTGCAACAGGCGGGAAGTGCGTTCGCCGCGGCTCAGCGCCATAAGCGGCAGGGTCCAGTCGCGCAGCGGCTTGCCGTCGACGAAGGCGCGGCGGTAGTTCGCGTGCATGGTCGCGTCGTCCCACTGCATCGCCACGCCGGCGGCGACGATGGCGCCGATGCTGGTGCCGCCGACGCGGTCGACGTCATAACCGTGTTCGCGCAGCGCGCGCACCATGCCGATGGCGGCGAAACCGCGTGCGCCGCCGCCGGACAGCACCAGCCCCAGGCTGCGTCGCGCCAGCAATCGGGCCAGGCGCTCGATGTCGGCCGCGCCGCGCAGATGATGGTGTTGCGACACGTTGTCGACGACCGCCAGCCAGCGCCGCGCGCAGCCCGGTTCGATGCGCTCGTCCGGATGCATCAGCAGCAGGTGGCGAGGTCGTTCCAGATCGGCGTGGCGCAGCAGTTCGGCGCGATCCGGCCATGGAGCGGGTGCGCGATCGCTGCGCACGGCCAGCAGCAGGGCGTCGGCCTGGCGGCGGCACAGGTCGCGCCAGTGTTCGTCGCGGCCTTCGTCGACGTACAGCACGAAGCGCATCTCGCGCTCGCGCTCGGCGAACCAGGCGGGACTGCGTTCGGCGCCGAGCGCCTCGTCGATCAGCAGGCAGTTGCCGAAGGGCAGCAGCGCGTGGCGCAGCCGCTCGGCCATCGCGCGCACCGGCACGGACGCATCGTGCGGCAGCAGGGCGAAGGTGCGCGGCAGGATGCGTGGTTCGTCGCCGCCGCGCTTGAGCAGATCGCGCAGCGCCGACTGCGCCGCGCCCAGGATCGCCTGCGGGTAGCGTTCGCTGAGCGCCTCGAAGCTGGCGCGCGACAGCCGTAGCAGTTCGGTGTCGCGCAGCGCGCGCGCGGTCACCGCGCTGGGCTGGTCCAGCAGCAGGCCGACGGTACCCAGGGTTTCGCCGCTGCCGACCACGCCGGCCAGGTGCGGCGTGCCGCCGGCGCGCGGCGGACGGAACACGCCGATGCTGCCCGAGCGCAGCACGTACAGCGCGTCGGACGGTTCGCCCACGGCGTACAGCAGGTTGCCGCCGGAAAGGGTCAGCGGCTCCATGTGTTCGGCCACGGAGGCCAGCACGTCGTCCGCCAGTTCGCCGAACACCAGGGTGTTTCGGAGCAGCGTGACGGTATCGAGGGATCCGGGCGACATGCCCTTCATCGTAGCTTGAATTTCCGTCGCCGCATCACCACGCTTGGAGCCACCCTTCCCACCGAGTGCCCGCGCGCATGACCACCGCCAACCCGCTGCTAGCCGACGCTGCCCTGCCCGCGTTCGACGCCATCCGCCCCGAACACGTGCTGCCTGCCGTGGAAGCGGTGCTGGCCGATTACCGCGGCGCGATCGCGGCGATGACGGCGGAGGGCGCGAGGCACGACTTCGCGCGCGTGATGCTGGCGCAGGAACGCCTGGAGCAGCGCCTGAACACGGTCTGGTCGCCGGTTTCGCATCTGCATTCCGTGGCCGACAGCAAGCCCCTGCGCGAGGCCTACGACGCGGCACTGGAGAAGATCACCGATTTCTCCGCCGAACTGGGCCAGAACCGCGCGCTGTACGCAGCGGTCAAGGCGGTGGCCGACGCCGAGGGCGACGCGCTACCGGCCGACCGACGCGCGCTGATCGAGCACTCGCTGCGCGACTTCAGGCTGTCCGGCGTGGCGCTGGAAGAACCGGCGCGCAGCCGCTACCGCGCCATCGCCAACGAGCTGTCCAAGCTGGGCACCGCCTTCGCCAACGCGGTGCTCGACGCCACCGACGCCTGGCAACATCACATCACCGACGAACGCGATCTGGCCGGCATCCCCGCATCCGGTCGCGCGGTGCTGCGCCAGTACGCGAAGGAGCAGGATCTGGACGGCTATCTGGTCACCCTCAAGCAGCCGGCGGTGCAGGCGGTGATGACCTACGCCGACGACCGCAAGCTGCGCGAGAAGGTCTACTGGGCCTATCAGACGCGCGCTTCCGACCAGGGACCGGACGCCGGCACCTACGACAACTCCGAACGCATCGAGCGGCTGCTCGCGCTGCGCCACGAAGCCGCGCAGCTGCTCGGTTTCGCCAACGCCGCCGAGGAATCGCTGGCGACCAAGATGGCCGAATCGACACAGACCGTGCTCGACTTCCTCGCCGACTTGGCCGCGCGCGCCAAGCCGGTCGCGCGCAAGGAGCTGGACACGCTGCGCGCCTTCGCCGCCGAGCATCTGGACCTGGCCAACCTGGAGCCGTGGGATACCGGCTATGCCGCCGAGAAGCTGCGCCAGCAGCGTTACGCGCTGGACGAAGAACAGATCAAGCCGTACTTCCCGCTGCCGTCGGTGATCGACGGCCTGTTCGCGGTCACGCAGCGACTCTACGGCATCGCGCTGAAGCCGCGCGAGGACGTCGCCACCTGGCATCCCGACGCGCGTTACTACGACGTGCTCGATGCCGACGGTCGCGTGTTCGCCGGCGTCTACATGGACCTGTACGCGCGCTCGGGCAAGCGCGGCGGCGCGTGGATGGACGTGTGCCGTTCGCGCTTCCGCGACGGTGAGACGCTGCAATTGCCGGTGGCCTACCTGACCTGCAACTTCGCGCCGCCGACCGAGGACGCGCCGGCGTTGCTGACGCACGACGACGTGCTGACCCTGTTCCACGAATTCGGCCACGGCCTGCATCACCTGCTGACCGAGGTCGACCTGCCGTCCATCGGCGGCATCGACGGCGTCGAGTGGGACGCCGTCGAACTGCCCAGCCAGTTCATGGAGAACTTCGCCTGGAACCGCGACGCGCTGGACCTGTTCGCCAGGCACTACCAGACCGGCGAGCGCCTGCCCGACGATCTGTTCCAGCGCATGCTCGACGCGCGTCACTTCCACGCCGGCCTGTTCCTGGTGCGGCAGCTGGAGTTCGGCCTCTTCGACTTCCACCTGCATCTGGACTACGACCCCGAGCGTGGCGCGCGCACGATGGCGGTGCTGGAGCAGGTGCGCCGGCAGGTCGCGGTGCTGCATCCGCCGGCGTGGCAGCGTTTTCCGCATGCCTTCACGCACATCTTCGCGGGCGGCTACGCGGCCGGCTACTACAGTTATCTGTGGGCCGAGGTGCTGTCGGCCGACGCCTTCGAGCGCTTCGAGCAGGCCGGCGTGATCGACCGCGAAACCGGCGAAGCCTTCCGTCGCGAGATTCTCTCGGTCGGTGCCACGCGGCCGGCGCTGGAAAGCTTCGTCGCCTTCCGCGGCCGCGCGCCGGAACCGGCCGCGCTGCTGCGCAGCTACGGTCTGGCGGCCTGAGACGCCTCGCGCGCAGCAAGGCCGTACAATGCACGTATGAAAATTGCTTCCTGGAACGTCAATTCGCTGAAGGTCCGGCTGCCGCATCTGCAGCAGTGGCTGGACGAGTCCAAGCCCGACGTCGTCGCGCTGCAGGAGACCAAGCTCACCGACGACAAGTTTCCCGTCGACGAGATCAAGGCGATGGGTTACGACGTCGCCTTCTCCGGACAGAAGACCTACAACGGCGTCGCCGTGCTGTCGCGCGAACCGCTGGTCGACGTCGTTACCGACCCGCCCAACCTCACCGACGAGCAGCGGCGCATTCTCGCGGTGACGGTCGGCGACGTGCGCGTGGTCAATCTGTACGTGGTCAACGGCAAGGCCGTGGGCGACGAGAAGTACGACTACAAGCTCGACTGGCTGGCGCGCATGCGCGATTTTCTGGAGAGCGAGATCGCCCGCCACCCGAAACTGGTGGTGCTGGGCGATTTCAACATCGCGCCGGACGACCGCGACGTGCACGATCCCGAAGCATGGCGCGACAAGATCCTGTGCTCGGTGCCCGAGCGCGACGCGCTGAAGGCGATCACCGATCTCGGCCTGACCGACAGTTTCCGTCTGTTCGAGGATGGCGACGGTCATTTCAGCTGGTGGGACTATCGCCAGGCCGGATTCCGGCGCAACATGGGGCTGCGCATCGATCTGATCCTGATCAGCGACGCGCTGAAGGCCGCCGCCCGGGCCGCCGCGATCGAGCGCACGCCGCGCACCTGGGAGCGTCCGTCCGATCACACGCCGGTGACGCTGGAGCTGGAGGACCGATGAGAAGCACATCCACCGACTGGCCGAGCTCGCTGACCCATACCGAGCTGGACGAGCTCGACGTCTTCCTGCGCAACACCGCCAACGAAGGCGATTTGCTGCTGGACGGCGTGCACGGTTTGCTCACCGCGCTGACCGTCGGCCCCGAACCGGCGCAGCCCGACGAATGGCTGCCCGAGGTGCTGCATGCGCCTTTCGCCGACCCGGCACAGGGCGAACGCGTGCTGGCGCTGCTGGCCAAGCTCAACGATTCCATCGGCGCCGAACTGGACGTGGACGCCTACGAGCCGATCCTCGGCGAGATGGACGACGTCGAAGGCCCGGCGCTGAGCGCGGCCGGCTGGTGCGAGGGCTTCAGCCGCGGCATCGACCTGCGCGCCGGTTTCTGGGAGCACCGCCTGGCCGAGGACGTCGAGCTGATCGAGCTGCTCGGCCCGATCATGGCACTGGCCGTCGACGAAGGCGTGCTGGCCAGCGACGCCGAATTCGAGAAGCTGTCGGACGAGGAATACGAGGCCTGCCTGGTGCGCCTGCCCGACGTGCTGCTCTCGGTGGCGCGCTACTGGCACGACAAGGCCCCCAGCGACGCCGAACGCCAGGCCGCGCACGAACGCCAGCCGGACGAAAGCCGCATCTCGGAGAAACCGCCGCGCCAGCGCGACGGGCATTCGCTGCACTAGAGATCAGTTGTTAGGCGCTATGGACGGTCGCCCATTGCAACGTTTCCACAGCAGTTTCGGATACTGCATCCGCTGGGGTGTGAAGCAGGGTTGCCTCATCGTCGTGCTGCTTGCGGTCGTGACATGGGTGATGCGCATGATGGGCGGAGAAAGCGTCTCTCTGTCGATGCACGACGTCTTGACGGGCGCTGCCGTTGCAGTGGCGTTTGGTGTGGTTCTGGGTTCGTTCGTGTTCCTGTTCGGGTGGATGGGACGCGTGACCGTCACCAGCGAGGGGATACAGGCGCCGCGTTACTCCGGATTCCACGACTTCGTTGCATGGTGGGACATTGGGCGCGTCGGGTCGGGGAATCTGAGTGGCTGGCCGTGCACGATCATTCAGCGCAAGTCGGGCAATGCCTCGGTGTACCTGATGGTTTCCGGCGATCGTCGCCGCGCACTCGCCGAGGCGATTGCTTCGGCGGCTCCGCCGAGCAACCCGCTTGCCGAGTACTTTCGGAAAAGTGCATCCAACGGATCTCCCGCGCATACGCGTTGAGGCGTGCCCCGGCCGGGACCGTGGGCATGCTGGCGGTCTCTCGGCAGCAGTGTTCGCGTAGCGACACAAAAAAAGATCAAACGAGACATTGAACTATTTTTGTGAACAATGAGTTCGGCCCCGAGCACTGGTTTCGGCGCACATTCGGGCGCATCTTGGACGGCAACAACGTTCCATCAGGAGCCCCTCATGATTCCCCGCACCATCAAGCAGCGCGTTCGCGGCCGGCCCACGTCCGACGGCGCCGGCGTCAAGCTCACCCGCGTCATCGGCCAGCCGACGCTGGAGATGCTCGATCCGTTCCTGCTGCTGGACGAATTCGGTTCCGACGCGGCCGACGACTACATCGCCGGTTTCCCGGAGCACCCGCATCGCGGTTTCGAGACCGTCACCTACATGCTCGACGGGCGCATGCGCCACGGCGACAACCAGGGCAACAGCGGCCTGCTCGAATCGGGCAGCGTGCAGTGGATGACGGCCGGGCGCGGCATCGTGCATTCGGAGATGCCCGAGCAGGAAGAAGGCCTGATGCGCGGCTTCCAGCTGTGGGTGAACCTGCCCGCCAAGGACAAGATGACCGCGCCGCGCTACCAGGACATCGCGCCGGAGAAGATCCCCGAGGTCGCGCCGGACGCAGGCGTGAAGGTGCGCGTGGTGGCCGGTCGCTTCGGCGAGGTCGACGGTCCGGTGAACGGCATCGCGACCCAGCCGCTGTACCTGGACATCGCGCTCGAAGCGGGCACGTCGCTGACTGTGCCGGTGCCGGCCGGGCATAACGCGTTTGCCTACGTGTTCGAGGGTAGCGGCGTGCAGGTGGCCGACGAGCGTCTGGACCGCAGCGAGCTGGCAGTGCTCAACGACGGCGACGCGGTCGTGCTGAACGCCGGCGACGAGGCGGCCCGCGTGCTGCTGGTGGCCGGCAAGCCGTTGCGCGAGCCGGTCGCGCGCTACGGTCCGTTCGTGATGAACACCAAGCAGCAGATCATCGACGCCGTCGAGGACTTCCGCAACGGCAAGTTTTGAGCCGATCCGCGTGCGCTCCCAGCTAGCCGGCATGTCGCAAGGCATGCCGGCTTTTTCGTGCGGCGCGTGAAGGCTTCGCTTCAGTCGCTGGCAACCCGCTGCATCGCGCAATAGCTGCGGATGTAGTCCATGTGCGTGGGCAGCCGCTGCACGGTGTGCTCGACATGGCGGCGGATGCCTTCGAGGAAATGCTGCAGTTCCTCGTCGCCCATCATGTCCGGCGCCGGGTGGCGCTGGCGCGGCACGATGCCCTGGCCCAGCATGACCTGGATCCACGAGTTCTCCGCGAACAGTTCGTTGGGCACGCGGAACACGCGGCCGGTTTCGGCGAACAGCTCGATGCGGTGGCGCAGCGTGTCGGGGATGTCCATGGCTGCACAGTCGCGCCAGAACGGCGTGTCGCGGCGGTCGGTGACCTTGTAGTGCAGGATCACGAAGTCGCGGATGTGGGTGATCTCGTTCGCGACCTGCTGGTTGTACTCGTCGATGTCGACTTGCTCGATCACGTGCGGGAACGACTGCAGCAGACGCGTGATGCCACGCTGGATCAGGTGGATGTTGGTCGATTCCAGCGGTTCCAGGAATCCGCTCGACAGACCCAGCGCGACGCAGTTGCGCTCCCAGGCCCGGGCGCGTTGGCCGGGCTTGAAGCGGATCAGTCGCGGCTCGGTGCGCGGTGCGCCTTCGATGCTGCCCATCAGGGTGTCGTGCGCGGTGGCTTCGTCGGTATAGCGGCTGGCGAAGACGATGCCGTTGCCGCAGCGGTGCTGCAGCGGGATGCGCCACTGCCAGCCGGCGTCGCCGGCGATCGAGCGCGTGTACGGAATGGCGTCGCGCACCGATTCGGTCTGCACCGCCAGCGCGCTGTCGGCGAACAGCCAGTGCGACCAGTCCTCGTAGGGCACGCCCAGCGCCTGCCCGATCAGCAGGGCGCGGAAGCCGGTGCAGTCGATGAACAGGTCGCCCTCGATCAGGCGGCCGTCCTCCATCGCCAGCGCGGCGATGTCGCCGTTGTCGGCCATGCGCACTTCGGCGATGCGGCCTTCTTCGCGCTGGACGCCGAACTCCTCGCTGAAGCGGCGCAGGAACTGCGCGTATTGCGTGGCGTCGAGATGGAAGGCGTAGTTGATGCCGTTGTCGGGCAGGTGCGCGAACTTGCGTTCCTGCGCGGCGCGCAGCTCCATGCAGTAGTCGCCGTAGTCGCGCGCCAGGCCGCGCTCACGACCCTTCAGCCAGAAATGCTGGAAGCCGGCGGTCCAGTGGTCCTTGCCGGTCAGGCCGAAGGAGTGGATGTAGTCCTTGCCGACGTCGCGCCAGTTCTCGAAGGCGATGCCGAGCTTGATGGTGGCGTGGGTGGCGGCCATGAAGGCCTGCTCGTTGATGTTGAGCAGGCGGTGGAAGGTGACCAGGGTCGGGATGGTCGCCTCGCCGACGCCGACGGTGCCGATGGCGTCGGATTCGACCAGGGTGATGTCGAGCACCTTGCCCAGCGTGCGCGACAGCGCCGCCGCGGCCATCCAACCGGCGGTGCCGCCGCCGGCGATGACCACGCGGCGGACGGGCTTGCGGGCGGCGGTGGCATCGGACGCGTGATTCATCGCAAGGGACTCCGGATCAGCGATTCAGTCGCTGCAGCAGGCGTGCGCGCAGTTCGCGCGCGACGTTCTCGTCGATCGGCGCCAGCACGCGGCGCGCGGGTTCGGGAATGTGTTCGGCGGTGGCATCGTCCGGCTCGAACACATAGTGGCGGAAGGTTTCCTGCCAGATGCGGCGCTGTTCGGGCGGCAGGTCGCGGATGGTCATCAGCGCCAGCATCAGCGTGTTCATCGGCGTGTCCATGTACGCCGGCACGCTGCGCCACCAGAAGTTGATCAGCACGTTGAAGGCGTCCAGCGCTTCGATGTGGTGCCACCACATGCTGGGAATCAGCAGGGCGTCGCCGGCCTCCAGTTCCGCCACCTGCGCGTGCGCCAGCGCTTCCTCGAAGCGCGGGAAGCGGTCGAGGTCGGGATGGTGGAAATCGACCAGGCTGATCGCCTGGCCTGCCGGATTGAAGTCCAGCGGGCCGATGTAGAGATTGCGCAACTGGTCGGGCGGGAACAGCGTAAAGCGGCGACGGCCGGCGACCACGCAGGCCAGGTTGTCGGGCAGGTCCTGATGCGCGGCGATGCGCGAGCGGTTGCCGATCCAGATGCTGGCCAGCTTCTGTTCCAGCCGGTCCAGGTCGATCGGATTGTCTTCGCGCAGGCCCGGCAGGTAGGTGTCGAGCGTGGTCGAGCCGACGTAGATGGCGGGCGGGTCCGGTTGTTCGGCGGTGTCCAGCAACTTGCCCAGTACCGCGGCCAGCGGCGCCTGCTGGCGCTGGAAATTGAAGCCGCTGAGATCGTCGTTGTAGAAGAAGCGCCCGCCGCTCTCGGGCGGCGCCACCAACGCCATCACGGGCGCGTTGCGGTCGAAGCGGCGCAGGTAGTCCACGGCGTCCGCGGCCGAGCGCCGCGCGGCGTGCACCATGGGCCAGTCGGCCACTAGTCCGCGCAGCAGCAGCGGTTTCGTGCTGCCGAGGACTTCGTCCGGCAGCGCGAGCGGGTCCAGACCGTGGCGTTCCTCGACCGGATCATGCATGGCGGCGTCGTTCGATCAGGTCGCGGAAGCGGGCGGTCGAGGCCAGCACCATGTAGGTCGGTTCGAGGTGGTCGGCGGCGGCCAGTTCGCCCAGCGCCGCGCCGTCGAGTGCGGCGAGGCGTTCCTCGTGGATGGTGTAGTAGCCGGCCAGGCGGCCGTGGTTGTCGGCGTCGGTCTGCACGTCGAGCACGAACGATTCCAGCAGTTCGTATTTCTGCAGCGCGGCGATGTAGGCCGGCGTGGCTTGCAGGCCTTCGTGCAGGGCCAGCAGCATCGCGCTGATGCGGTCGAGGAATTCGGTGGTGCCGCCGTGTTCGAGGAACAGCGGCTGGCCACTGCCGGCGGTCACGCGCGGGTGGTCGAGATCGATGTGCACCATCGGTTCGCCGTCGGACATGCCGATCAGGAACGGCTGACGCTCGACCGACAGCGGCACGTAGTAGGCGTCCCAGGCGTCGCCCTGCAGGAACAGGTTCTGCTCGGCTTCCAGTCCGAACAACGCCACGGGCTGGAAATCGCCGTGGGCGTCTTTCTGGAACACGATCGGGTAGTGCGCCTGCACGTTGCGGAATTCGCCGGGGTAGGTCAGCGCGGCCATGATGTTGTCGCCGTACTGCGCGCCGCGCGCGGTCTCGACCTTCAGGTCGCGGTGGTCGATGTTGTTGAGCAGGACGTGCTGGGTCATGGATCAGATCTTCGGCAGGCCGTGGGCGTGAACGTGGTCGATGAGTTCGCGATGGGTGGGCAGCGCCGGCAACATGCGGCGGGCGAGGTCGGCGGCTTCGCGGAAATGCGTCGCCGCGCGGCGAACGTGGTCGGAGGCACGGCCGGCGCGCAACTGCGGTCGGAAACCCATGCCGTACAGAATGTAATGGTAGCTGGCCGAGGGGAACACTTCCTCGACCCGCACCAGGTCGTGGCGCGAAGGTGGCTGGGTGCGCCATAGCTGCAGCAGATCGCGCAGCGAGTCGGGCAGCGTGTCGTCGTTGCGGTGACGTCGCCAGTAGTCCGAGTCGTCGCGTTGCGACAGCGCGTAGTGCAGCTTGAGGAAATCGATCACGCGCTGCCAGCGGTAGGCAAACGCGTCGTTGAAGCGGCGCGCGATCAGGTCCATGTCGGCGCGGGTGGCCGGCAGCTGGTCCGCGAGTGCCGTGGCGGCCAGTTCGACCAGCGCCAGCGACGAGGCTTCCAGCGGTTCGACGAAGCCGGCGGCCATGCCGACGGCGACGCAGTTGCGATGCCACGACACGCGCCGGTAGCCGGGCGCGAAGGCGATGCGCGCGGGCGTCGGCAGCTGCGCCGCGGACGGCCCGCCGGAAGCTTCGATGTAGTCGAACAGGGCGGCTTCGGCCGCGTCGTCGTCGCTGTGCTCGCTGGCGTAGACCAAGCCCACGCCGCGACGTGCGGACAGGCCGATGTCCCAGGTCCAGCCGTGGCGCTGGGCGGTGGATATCGTCTGGCAGGCGATCGGCGCGTCGGCCGAGGCGTAGGGCACCTGCACGGCGATGGCGCGGTCGTTGAACAGCACGTCGCGCACGCCGATCGATTCGATGCCGTAGTGCTGACCCAGCAGCAGCGCGCGGCCGCCGCTGCAGTCGATGAACAGGTCACCTTCCAGCGCGCCGTGGTCGCGCGTCTGCAGCGAGGCGATGTCGCCGTTGTCGGCGGCGTTCACCGCCAGCACGTGATCGGCGAGATGGCGCACGCCGAGCCGTTCGGTGCAATGCGTGCGCAGGAAGATGCCGAATTTGCCGGCGTCCAGGTGATAGGCGTAGTTCGCCACCGCCGCGTATTCGGGCGTGGCGAATTGCTTAGGCGCCTTGCCGGCCGCGCACAGGTGCGGCTGGAAGCTGACCAGGTCGGCGTAGGGCGCGTCGCTCTGCAGCCAGCCGGCGACCAGATTGGCGTCGAGGAAGCCCTGCGGCAGCACGAACGGATGCAGGTAGGCGTCGTCATCGCCGCCGTCGACCCAGCCGATGAACCGGGAACCCTGTTTGAAGGTGGCGTCGCAGGCGCGGATGAAGTCGGTCTCGGTCACGCCGATGCGGCGCAGGGTGTCGCGCATGGTGGGCCAGGTGCCTTCGCCGACGCCGACCGTGGGCACGTCCGGCGACTCGATGACGGTGATGGCGACGGCACCCGTCGCGCCGTGTTCGGCGGCGAGCACGGCGGCGGTGAGCCAGCCGGCCGAACCGCCGCCCACCACGACGATCCGCGTGATCGCCTCACTCATCCAGGGTTTCCTGCGACATCATCATGGCGTACCTCACGAAACAAGCGGGCCGCCTGAATGCTGCGGCCCGCGGAACAACGTGCCCACCGGCAGCATAGGCTGTCGGTGGGCGGTCGTGCATCAGAACTTGTAGCGCGCGCCCACCATGTAGCGCGGCCCGGTCTGCGTAGCGTATTCCAGCTGGTGGATGTTGCGGCTGTATTGGCGCTGGACACGGTTGGTGACGTTGATGCCTTCCAGCGACAGCGAGAACCGGTCGGTCACGTTGTACGTGGCGCTGATGTCCCACTGGCCGTACGGAGCGGTGTAGATCGGGTTCGGGCCCGCGCCGTCGAACACGCTGTTGAGGAACTTGTCGCGCCAGTTGTACGCGATGCGCGCCTGCCACGGACCCTTCTCGTAGAAGCCGACGAAGTTGGCCGAGTTGCTCAGGCCCACCAGCGCGAACTGCTGACCGATGATGTAGTTGTCATAGGTCAGGCCCGAGTTGACGATGGTGTAGTTCGCGGCGACGCCGAAGCCGGTCTTGCCGAGCATCTGCTGCACCGTGAATTCCCAGCCATCCAGCGAGGCCGATTTCTGGTTGGCCGGCGTGGTGACGCGGAAGTCCGCGATCGGATCACCCGGCTGGCCGACGATGGTGCCCGTCAGGTTGCCGGTGGTATCCGTACCTGTCACCGTGACGCCCGGGGAGCCGGCGAAGTTGGTGAAGATGTAGTTGCGGATGCACTGCAGATCCGTCGAGGCGCAGCCGCCGCTGAGCGCGGCGTTCCAGTAGTCGCCACCGACCGGCGTGTGCAGGTTGAACGGCTGCTGGGTCACCTGAGTGGTGCCGATGTAGTTGTCGATGTTCTTGCGGAAGTACGCGACGGAGAAGTAGCTGTTGTCACCGTAGTACCACGCATAGGACAGGTCGATGTTGTGCGACAGCAGCGGTTTCAGGCCGGGATTGCCCGAGGAGCCGGTGCCGCCGTTGACGCGCACCAGGGTATCCAGCGTCTGTCCGCCCTGGATGTCGCCCCAGCCCGGACGGCCGATGGTTTCGCCGTAGGCCAAGCGCAGCTTCATGCTGTCGGTGAGGTCGAAGCTGAGATCGATGTCGGGCAGGAAGTACCTGTACGAACCGCTCTGGCGCGTGAAGCCCGAGCCGCTCTGCAGCAGGCTGAACTCGTTGACCGAGCCCCACGAGATGCCGGTCGGCGTCGGCACCAGGGCCGCGGAGTCGACGTCGGTCTTCTCGTAGCGCACGCCGACGGCCAGATGGATCGGAATGGCCGTGTCCCAGCTCTGGCTCCACTGCAGGTACGCGCTGCGGGTCTTCTCGTGCACGCGACGGTCGGTGGTGTAGATCGGCGACGCCTGATAGTCCTTCGGGTCGTTGCCGGCCCGGGCCCAGGCATCGGCCGCCAGCTGCCGCACCTGGTTGAAGTCCCAGGTGAAGAAGGCGTCGGTGAAGTTCGGGTCGTTGTGGCGGCTGAACTGGTCGAAGTACTGGCCCATGTGGTCCAGATGCCAGACCGAGTCGGGATAATCGGCCGCGCTGGTAGCGCCGCCCCAGGTGTCCAGCTGCACGTTGGAGAACGCCGAGCGATCGTGCATGTCGGTCTGGTCGATGCCGAAGTCCAGGCGCGAGTAGTCGGGGAAGGTGAAGTCGCCGGACAACTGGATCTGGTCGATCTTCATCTTCTGGTAACTGTTGCGGAACGACGAGCCGGTGACCAGCATCTGCGACGGGTCGATCTGCGTCATGCCGGCCGGCAGCTGCACGTTCAGCACCGGGAAGCTGCCGCTGTAGTCGGCCGTGGTGGTGCCGCGGAAGAAGCCGGCGGTACCCAGCACGTTGTTGGAGCCGTACGGGCTGTCCGGTTCGGCCACCGCCGTGGAGTGGTGCATGTCCAGACCGAGATTCAGATTGTCGGTCACCTTCCACGCCGCGTTGAAGCCCAGCGACTTGTTCTGGTTCTTGGTGGCGCTTTCGCCGCCGCCCATGGCCAGATCGCTGGTGGCCGGGTTGATGATTTCCGAATACACCAGCGGCGCGGCGACCGGACCGTCGGTCCAGGAGCTGGCCGAGGGGCCGTAGTTGAACCACACCGACATCTCGTTGCGCTGCTGCTGCACCTTCTGCTCGGAATAGGTGTAGTCCAGCGTGGTGACCAGGTTGTCGGTCGGCTTGTACTGGAAGACCACCTGTCCATTGGTGCGTTTGCGGCGCACGCCGCTGACGCTGTAGTTCAGGTTCTGCGGCACCGAGTAGACGTCGTTCGGACCGGGACGGTTGGTGATGTTTTCCGAACCCGGCTGACCCGGCTGCGGGATCGTGCCCCAGTTGTTCTCGTCGCCGTGGAAGGTGCGCCAGCCGCTGTCGGTCTTGACCTGGCTGAAGCCGTAGTCGCGAACCTGGTAGCTGCCGCTGACGCCCACGCCGAAGCGGCCGTCGGCCGAGGTGGTGCTGAAGATGCCGGAGACTTCCGGCGTCAGGTTGTTGCCCTGCTTCAGGTTGCCGGGCACGTTGCCGTTGGAGGTATCCCACACGCCCTTCACGCCGAAGCTGCCGTGCGTGCCGGGATGGTCGAACGGACGCGCCGTCTTGATGTTGATGGTCGCGCCGATGCCGCCCGTCGGGGTGTCCGCGTGGCTGGTCTTGTAGACGTCGATCTCCGAGATCGCCTCGGCGGCGAGGTTGGAGAAGTCGAACGCGCGCGAATTGGAGGCGCTGGTGTCGTTGATGTCCGCCGTCGGCATCTGGCGACCGTTCAGCAGCACCAGGTTGAAGTCCGGACCGACGCCGCGCACGGTGACCTTGGAACCCTCGCCGTTGACGCGGTCGATGGACACGCCGGACACGCGCTGCAGCGCTTCGGCCAGGTTGGTGTCGGGGAACTTGCCGATGTCCTCGGCGACGATGCCGTCGACGATGCCGTCGGAATAGCGCTTGAGGTTCATCGACGACTGCAGCGACGCCGAGATGCTGCCCTGCACGACCACGGCCTGCAGCTTGGTCGGATCGTTCTTCGCCTTAGCCTTGGCCTTGGCGGCGATGGACGACGAGTCCTGCGTGTTGTTGCTGTCGTTCGCGGTCTGCGTCGATTGCGCCGAGACCGTGCCGGCCAGGGCCATCAGCACGGCCGAAACCAGCAGACGACGATGCGGCAGATGCTTGTACGGCTTCATGCGTGGCCTCCCCGCGCATGCCGCCGCACGGTCTGGCCGTCCGGAGCGGGTGCGCTGTGCACCGTGGATCGGTGGATCTTGCTCATGGTTCCCCTCCTTCGATCTTTCGATCTTCTGTGGCGCGCCCCGTGCTTTTTGTGAGTGGATCGGTGGGCGCTTGTCGGTTTGATGCGTGCTGCGGTTTGCGGTGTATTCCCCGGGATGCGGTTCGCGGCGTGGATGCGGTGCGGCGCCGTCGCGTCAGTGCGCGGCGGGACAGGCGAGCACGTTGTCCGCATGTGAGTTCAGTTCGATCTTCGAGAGCGTCAGGTCCAGCGGCGCATCGCTGGTGAGCACGAACGGCGCGGCCACCGAGCCCATGTGCGCGCCGGCTTCGCGGAAACACTTCAGCGGCAGCGCGACGGTCATCCAGTGCTTGGGCGGTAACTTCGCCAGCGCGGCGCGGAACGGCACGCGCACGGTGGCGCCGTCGGCCTGGGTGACGCCGAGCGTGATCGTGCCGGCGGCGGGGACGGCATCCGCGCGCAGGGTCATGACCAGCATCACGTCGCCGCTGGTCTGGCGTTCCAGGTCGACCGGCGTCTGCGTGGTCAGCGCCAGCGTGCCGCCGGGCTTCTTCCACACCACGCGGCGCGCGTCTTCCTGTGCCTTGAAGTCGACGCCGGTGACGCGCACCGCGCCGTCGCCGCTCTGCGACGGCACGCTGGTCACGGCCTGGGGCACGCCGGCCTGCGTGGTCAGCATGAGGCGGAACTTGCCGATCGCCTTGCCGTGATCGAGGTACAGCCCGGTCGGGTACTGCTGGCCGACCAGGCCGGACTTCTCCGGCAGCGGACCGGCGTTGTCGCGGTCTTCGTAGGTCAGGCCGAAGCCGAACGGATACTGCGGATCGTCCGCCGTCTGCGCCACCTGCACCGCGGTGCGCGGCCAGGCGAACGACAGCTTGCCGTGGAAGTCGTACTGCACCGCGCCGTCGGGTTTGCGCAGCAACACGTCGGCCACGCCGCCGCCTTCCGAACCCGGCAGCCAGGCCATGACGAAGGCGTTGGACGCGTTGATTTCGCGGTTCACCCACAGTGGGCGACCGGCCAGGAACACGGCCACGACCGGGATACCCTCGCCGCGCAGCTTCTTGATCAGGTCCAGATCGCGGCCGCGGTTGTCGTCGAAAGCGAAGTTCTTGCGGTCGCCCTGGAACTCGGCGTACGGGTTCTCGCCGAACACCACGATGGCGACGTCGGGCTTGGTCTTGTACGCGCCTTCGATCGCCAGTTCGGCATGGCCGCCGGCGGCGGTGATCTGCTGCTTCAGGCCGGACCAGATCGACTGTGCGTTGGGGAAGTCGGCCGGCGTCACGCCGGTGCCCTGCCAGGTGATGGTCCAGCCGCCGGACTGCTTGGACACGTCGTTGGCGCCGTCGCCCGCGACCAGTACGCGCTGATGCGGGTTCAGCGGCAGGATGCCCCCCTTGTTCTTCAGCAACACCAGCGACTCGCGCACGGCGCGGCGCGCCAGCGCGCGATGGGCCGGCGAGCCGATCACCGACAGCGGCGTCTTGCCGGCGTCGGCCGCCTGGCGGTCGAACGCGCCGGCGCGCAGCTTCACCCGCAGCACGCGAGCCACGGCGTCGTCCAGACGCGCCGTTGAAATCTGGCCGTCCTGCACCTGCTTGAGCGTGTTGGCGAACAGCGCGCGCCAGTCCTCCGGCGTCATCAGCACGTCGACGCCGGCGTTGATCGCTTTCGGACAGCTGGCGTTGGTGCAGCCTTCGAGCTGGCCGTGCGCGTTCCAGTCGCCGACCACCAGACCGTCGAAGCCCATGCGCTTTTTCAGCACTTCGGTCAGCAGGCCGTAGTTGCCGTGCATCTTTTCGCCGTTCCAGCTGGAGAACGAGGCCATCACGGTCTGCACGCCGGCGCCGATGGTCGACACGTAGCCGGCGCCGTGCACGTCGCGCAGCACCTGTTCGCTGACTTCGGTATCGCCCTGATCCTTGCCGTCGTGGGTGCCGCCGTCGCCGAGGAAGTGCTTGGCCGTGGCGATCACGTGATGTGCGCCCAGGAAGTCCTTGCTGCCCGGATCGCCCTGCAGGCCGCGCACTTCGGCGGCGCCCAGCTCGGCGACCACGGACGGATTCTGCGAAAAGCCTTCGTAGGTGCGGCCCCAGCGGTCGTTCTGCGGCACCGCCAGCGTCGGCGCGAAGGTCCAGTCGATGTCGACGGCGCGGGTCTCGGCGGCGGTGGCTGCGCCGATGGCCTTGACCAGCGCCGGGTCGCGGGTCGCGCCCAGCGCGCTGTTCTGTGGGAACAGCGTGGCGCCGACCAGGTTGTTGTTGCCGTGCACGGCGTCGATGCCGAACAGCACCGGGATGGCCGGATGCGCCGAGCTGCCATTCTTCATCGCCGCGCGGTGGAAGGCGTCGACCAGCTTGCGCCACTTCGCCGGCGAGGCGAACTCGTCGCCGTAGGCGCCGCTGTTGCCGCCGGCCAGGACCGAGCCGATCGGGTAGGTCGCCAGGTCCTCGGGTTTGATGGTGGTGATGTCGGCCATGACCAGTTGACCGACCTTCTGCCGCAGCGTCATGTGCGCCATCACATCGCGGATGCGTTGCTCCAGCGCCGGATCGGGTGGCAGCGCAGGCGTGACCTGCGGCCAGATCTGCGGGTGCACCGTGGTGGAAGCGGCGGCTGGCTGGGCGTCCTTGGCCGACGCGACGCCGACCAGCGAAAACAGCACGCAGGCGAACGCCAGACGCACGGAGGCACGAAAACAAGCACTGCTGGAACGCACGAGAATCCCCGATTTTTGGTCCATTTCGGGGCGCTTGTCACCGGATGCCCCTCCCCACGCGCGCAGCCTCCTCCCCGAGGTCTGCGGATGCGTGGGGCCGATGTTTACTCCCGTATGACAGCGCTGTCAAACCTGAATGACAGAAGTTACATCTGCCGTTACATCCGCTTTCACGATCAGTTACAGACTTTTCGCGACTGAGTGAGTCGCCCGGGACTCAGCGCGGCGGCGCCGTGGAAGCGCGCAGTTTCAACGCGTACGGCACTTGCACCATGTGTCCGCCGCTGCGGCCGCGCAGCACATCGAGCAGCTGCTGGCAGGCGATGCGGCCCATGTCGCGGGCGGGCTGGTGCACGGTGGTCAGGGTCGGCCAGACCTGGCGCGAAATCGGCACGTCGTCGAAGCCGCACACGGACAGATCGTGCGGAATCGACAGGCCGTGCTCGTTGGCGGCCCACAGCACGCCCGAGGCCATGTCGTCGTTGCCGGCGAAGATCGCGGTCGGCGGCCTGTCCAGCGCGAACAGCTGGCGCGCGGCCTGCACGCCGGAGTCGAACGAGAAATCGCCCTGCACCACCAGCGCCGGTTCGATGGCGATGCCCGCATCCGCGAGCGCCTGCCGGTAACCGGCCAGACGCCATGCGCCGGCGCCGTGCACGGTATGGCCGATGGCGTGGGCGATGCGGCGGTGGCCGAGTTGGATCAGATGCCGAACGATTTCGCGCGCGGCCTCCTGCTCGTCCATGTACACGCCGATGGTGTCGGCACGCTGCTTGGGCGACACGCTGGCGTAGATCACGCCGCGTTCGTGCAGCCGCTGCAACAGTTCGGGGTGATCGCTGACCGGTGGCGTCAGCACCAGGCCGTCGGGACGGTGTGCCGAGATCAGGGTGTCCACGCGCTCGACGAAGTCCGGCGCCTCGGCATCGAGCGGACGCACCAGCATGCTGTAGTGGCGCTGATCGCAGGCTTCGAGCACGCCGTCCTGGACCTCGGTCAGGTAGCTCGACGACGGATTGTCGTAGAGCGTGGCGACCATGTACGAGTGATTGCTGGCCAGGCTGCGGGCGGACAGATGCGGGCGGTAGTTGAGTTCGGCCACGACGGCCCGCACGCGTTCGCGTGTGGATTCGCGGACGTTGGCTTCGTCGTTGAGCACGCGCGAGACGGTCTTGGGAGAAACACCCGCAGCGCGTGCGACGTCTTCGAGACGTACCCGCATGTGTGGCTTTCCAGACGTGGCCGGTCAGGCCGCAGGCGGCACTATGCGTTCAAACTTTCGCCAGCACAAGGCGAACGGGTCGAACGGGTGCGAACTGCGGCGATCGGCCGCGTATGGCGATCAATGTCGTCTACAGGCCGCGAAATGGCGTAAATGTCGCCGATTGTGCCGCGAGCGTCCGCCTTCGCACGAGACAATGCCGGCACGTGAATCGCGGCGGTGGACGCCGCGTCACGCCATTGCGCTTTCATCCTGCTGCGCGATCATGGAGTCCCCCGGAATGTTTTGGAGAAACCGCATGCCCCGCCCCGACACCGCCTTCCTGTTCGACCTCGACGGCACCCTGGTCGACAGCGTCTACCAGCACGTTCTGGCGTGGAAGCAGGCGCTGGACCGCGAGGGGATCGAGCTGTCGGTGTGGCGCATCCATCGCAAGATCGGCATGAGCGGCGGCCTGTTCACCAACATCCTGCTGCGCGAGACCGGCGTCGATATCACTGAGGAGCGCGTCGAGCGACTGCGTCGCTTTCACGCCGAGGCCTACCAGCGCCAGGCCGGCGAAGGCGCGATCCGACCGCTGCCGGGCGCGCGCGAGCTGCTGGCCTATCTCACCGAGCAGCAGCTGCCGTGGGCGGTTGCCACCAGCGGCCGCATGGAGACCGCCGCGCACAACCTGCAGGCGCTGGGCGTCGATCCCGAGCGCGTGCCGGTGGTGACGCGCGATCAGGTGCGCTTCGCCAAGCCCGACCCGGACCTGTTCCTGGCCGCCGCCGAGCGCCTCGGCGTGGACATCCACGACGCCCTGATCATCGGCGACAGCATCTGGGACATGCTCGCCGCCAAGCGCGCGCGTGGCCTCGGCGTCGGCCTGCTGTCCGGCGGCTACGGCGCCGAGGAACTGCAGAGCGCGGGCGCGTTCCGCGTGTACGAGGACCCGGCGGACCTGCTGCTGCACATCGACGAGGTGGCGGCGCGGCGTTGATGCGCGGCGTCAGGGACTGTGGCCCCCGTCGGAAGGCGGTGGAGCCTTGGGTCCGAAGGCATGCCGGTGCGACGTGCGGCGAGACGCCGGATCGGCATGCGCGTAGTCTGGACGCATGAAGGCAGCATGGCTCCACGCGAAAAGAGCGATGACGGCGTCGGCCGACGCGGTTCGCGCCATTGGGGCGGCCGCGATCCTCGGCGTCATGCTGGCGCTGGCCGCGCCCGCCGCGTCTTCCGCGACGCAACAAGCCGCGTCCGGCTACTTCTGGCATCCCGAGCTGGCGCCCGCGGGACCGCTGGTGATCGTGATCAGCCTCGACGAGCAGCAGCTCTATGCGTACCGCAACGGCGTGGCCATCGGCGTCAGCTCGATCAGCTCCGGAAAGCCCGGCTACGAAACGCCGACGGGCGTGTACACGATTCTCCAGAAGAAGCGCGAGCACTACTCGAACCTCTACGACGACGCGCCGATGCCGTACATGCAGCGCCTGACCTGGGATGGCGTGGCGTTGCACGCGGGCGCACTGCCAGGGCGCGCCGCATCGCACGGCTGCGTCCGCTTGCCGCCGGCCTTCGCCAGTCGTCTGTACGGCGCCACGCGCCGCGGCGATGTGGTGGTGGTGGCCGATGCGCGCGTGGCACCGGCCACGGTCGTGCATCCTTCCGCCGTGGCGCCGATCGATCTGGCCGGGCAGCCCGTCCTGCTGCTCGGAGATTCCAGCAACGCGTTTCCGATGCAGGACGCCGACGACACGGACGCGCCCGTGAGCATCGTCGTCAGCACTGCCGACGGCATCGCCTATGTCCTGCGCAACGGCCGGCTGGTCGCGCATGCCCCGGTAACTTTGGCTTCGGACGCGCCGGTGCGCGGCATGCTGCTCTACGTCATGGGCGCCGCTTCCGACGACGTTGCGAAGACCCCAGCGGAGCATCGCTGGACCGGTTACCGCATTCTCGGCGCCGGGCCGGTGCCCGATCCCGAGCGGATGGCGCGGCAGATCCGGCTGCCGCAAGCGTTCGGCCGCGGGTTGCGCGCCATGCTCCGTCCGGGCGCGACAGTCCTCGTGACCGATCTGCCGGGATACGGTCGGGCGCCGGACCCGCACTATGGCGCGTTGCTGCAATCCGGGTCCGTCGACACCGATCACCGCCCGGCGCATTGAGCCGACGCCACGCCGGATTCACAGCGTCTCAGGCTGCTCGGAGACGGATCTGGGTAACATATAAGCCATAAGCACGTTCACCTTGTCGCGCCCCAGCATGCATATTCTCCGTCCGCGCCTGTCGTGGTTCCGCCTTGTCGTGTTGCTCGTACTGACGGGCACGGGCGCGTTCGCGCAGGCGTCCGATCGCGGATCGGACCGTGCGCTCGCCGTGGATCTGGCGCGTGCCGCCCCACAGGCCAACCCGCGGGTCATCGCCCTGGCCACGCGCGCGCTCAAATGCGTGAGCCGGCACCGCACGGTGCGCACGCTGAGCGTGATCGACTATTCCCTGCCCTCGACCACGCCCCGGTTGTGGGTGTTCGATCTGCCGCACCGCACGGTGCTGTTCCATGTGCTGGTGGCGCATGGCCGCAACACCGGAGGGCAGTACGCCAGGCACTTCTCCAACCGCGAAGGCAGCCTGATGTCGAGTCTGGGCACCTTCGTCACCGACGGCACCTACGTCGGCCACAACGGCTATTCGCTGCGCCTGAAGGGCCTGGATGGCCGCTTCAACGATCAGGCCGAAAAGCGCGCCATCGTGATCCACGGCGCGAGCTACGTCAGCCGTCAGTTCGCCGAGGCGCAGGGCCGACTCGGCCGCAGCTGGGGTTGCCCGGCTGTGCGCAAGTCCGTCGCCAAGCCGTTGATCGACGCCATTCGCAAGCAGTCGGTGGTGTTCGCCTACTATCCCGACAAGGACTGGCTGCAGGATGCGCCGACGCTGGCGGATTGCCCGGATGCATCGACGGGCGCGTCGTCGGCCCTCGCGCCCTGAGCGCGGCTTGGCGACAGCGTCGCCGAACATGAAGTCCGCCTCCGGCCGTGTCTGCGATCAGCCGTCGCCGGCCAGCAAGGCGTCGAGGTCGTCCTGATCGAACTTCAGGCGGTCGCGGCTGCCGCCGCCTTCGAGCACGGCGGCGGCCAGCTCGGCCTTGCGCACCTTCATGGTTTCGATGCGTTCCTCGACCGTGCCGGTGGTGATGAGCTTGTAGACGAACACCGGCTTGTCCTGGCCGATGCGGTGCGCGCGGTCGGCGGCCTGGGCCTCGGCGGCGGGATTCCACCACGGGTCGTAGTGGATCACGGTATCGGCGGCGGTGAGGTTGAGGCCGACGCCGCCGGCCTTGAGGCTGAGCAGGAACAGCGGCGCCTCGCCTTCCTGGAAACGGCGCACGGGTTCGGCGCGGTCGCGGGTCTCGCCAGTGAGGGTGACGTAGCGGATGCGCTTGCGGTCGAGTTCGCGGCCGATCAGCTTCAGCATCTCGGTGAACTGGCTGAACAGCAGCACCTTGCGGCCTTCGGCGATCAACGCCGGCAGCATGTCCAGCAGCAGGTCCATCTTGGCCGATTCGCGCACGCCGCGCGCGGCTTCGAGCTTGACCAGGCGCGGGTCGCAGCAGGCCTGGCGCAGCTTCAGCAGCGCGTCGAGCACGATGATGCCGCTGTGCTCGATGCCGCGCTGGGCGATGACTTCGCGCAGCTCGTCGGCCAGCGACAGACGCAGACTTTCGTACAGTTCGCGCTGCTTGCCGTCGAGCACCACGCGGCGGGTGATTTCGGTCTTGGCCGGCAGTTCGGAGGCGACTTCGGCCTTGGTGCGGCGCAGGATGAACGGCGCGATGCGCTGGTTGAGGCGCTGCTGGCAGGCCTGATCGTTCTGCTTCTCGATCGGGCCGCGATAGTGACGGCGGAACGCGCGCTCGTCGCCGAGCAGGCCGGGCACGGCCAGATCGACCTGCGACCACAATTCGCCGAGGTGGTTTTCCAGCGGCGTGCCGGTCAGGCACAGCAGTCGGCCGGTCTGTAGCTTCAGCAGCGCGCGGCGCGCCTGGGTGCGCGGGTTCTTGACTTGCTGTGCCTCGTCCAGCACCACCAGCTCGAAGCGCTGTTTCTTCAGTGTGTCGAGGTCGCGCGGCAGCAGGGCGTAGCTGGTCAGCACGATGTCGTGTTCGCCGATGCGCGCGAAGTCGTCGCTGCGCTGCGGGCCATGCAGGGTCAGCACCTTGAGCGCGGGCACGAAGCGCGCTGCCTCGGCTTGCCAGTTCGGGATCAGGCTGGTCGGCAGCACGATCAGCGCCGGATGCTTGAGGCGGTCGGCTTCCTTCAGGGTCTGCAGGTGCGCGAGCAGCTGCAGGGTCTTGCCCAGGCCCATGTCGTCGGCGAGCACGCCGCCGACGCCGGCTTCGTCCAGCGCGTTCAGCCAGCGCAGACCTTCGCGCTGGTAGTCGCGCAGCGTGGCCTGGATGCCTTCGGGCACGGTGTCGGTGGCGCGCTCGGCGGCTTCGCGCAGGCGGCTGGTGAAGCCGCGCAGCGCGCGTGGCGCGTCCAGCTTGCCGTCGGGCGGCAGTGCCCGCGCCAGTTCCTCGAGGCGACCGGCCTGCACTTTCGGCAGGCGCAGGCGGGTGCGCGGCTTCTCCAGGTATTCGGCCAATGGCGCCAGCATCGCGCGCAGCTCGCGCAGGCGCACGGGCACGCGTTTGCGGTCGTCGACCGGCGCGTACCAGACCGCGTCCTCGGCCTCGTTGGTGGCCGGCGTCAGGCTGATCTGCTGTTCGCCCAGCGCCTGCGCCACCACCGGCAGCAGGTTGACGCGCTGGCCGTCGACCTCGATGCCGATCTCCAGCTCGAAGCGGTCGTCATCGCGGCCGGTGCTGGCCTCGCCGTACCAGTGCACCGGACCTTCCAGCACCTCGAACGGGAAGCTGGCGTCGTAGTCGAGCAGGAAGCCGTCGTCCTCGAGCTTGCCGCGCAGCGCCATCCAGCGTGCGGGCGTGTTCACTTCCAGTGCGCCGGTGTGGCCGGTGCCGGGGAACAGCCAGGCGTCGTCGGGCAGGGTGTCGGCCAAGTCCCATGGCAGGCCTTCGGTGTCGACGGCGGGGGTCAGGCCGGCGTTTTCCAGACGTTCCATCGCGGCCAGTTCGTCGGCGCGCTGGCGGGTGAATTCGATCAGCTTGCCGTCGCGCACGCGGCGCACGTGCGGTTCGCCGCCGCGGCTGGGTAGGCGCTCGCCGCCGTAGTCGAAGGCCAGTCGCGCGTAGGCCAGTGGCGGCGTGCCGGCGGCCAGTCGCGCGTGGCGCGTCAGCGCGCGCAGCGTCAGCACGGGTTCCGGCGCGAGGCT
>NZ_KN196470.1:169381-293446 GCF_000761445.1 Oleiagrimonas soli
TTATACGAGGCACGCGGCCGGCCAGCGGCGATTCGGCGAGCGCGGCGGCAACGGCGGCCGCGGCCTCGGGCGCGACGGGCGGTGCGTCGATCAGGCGCGCTTCGTCGGGGTCGAGTTCGAGTAGGCCGAGCGCGGCGTTTTCAGGATCCAGGTACCACGGCATGCCGGCACGCAGCAGACGTTGGCCGTGTGGCAACTGCGGCTGCAGGTGCTGGAAGCCTTTTTCGTCGAGCTGCCAGACCCATTCCGGCCGGTGCGGCTTGCCGCGCGTCAGGCGCAGGCCGGCCACGCCGCCGAGGAAACACGGGGCGGTGTCGAGCATCTCGGTCAGCAGCGCGTCGCCAACGGCACCGTGCAGATGCGCGTAGTTGCGGCCCTTGCGCTGGCTGTGCGGCAGGCCCAACAGGCTGGTCGCCAGGCGCTGTTCGGTCGACGGCAGCTTGGTCTGCGCCAGGCGGCGCGCGTCCAGCGGCACGGCGTGGTAGAGGCGACCCTGTTCGCCGACGCTGAGCAACACGGGAGCGACTTCCAGGCGCGCGCCCAGATGCTCCTCGCCGTTGACCATCTCCAGGAAGAAACCGAGCGTCGGTTTGCCGTGCGCAGCCGGCTCCGGCGCGCCAGCGTGGCCGCCGAGCAGGCGCTTCCAGTCGGCGGGCACGGCGCCTTGCGGCTCCGGGTCCTTGTCCTTGCGTGGCCGGGGCGGGGCCCGGCGTTCGCCGGTCGGTCGCTGCATCCGTCTCGCTCGCGGATCAAAACATCAAGACTAGCAGCCTGTGCGCCCATGCGTGCAAGCACGCGCGCACAAAGTGGCGAAGGCGTTTTGCTGCCGTTATTTCGGCGGGAACAGATCGCTGGCGTATTCGGGCTTCTGTTCGCGCGCCATCAGCGTGCGCAGCGCCTGTTCCGGGGTGACGTCGCCGTGCAGCACGGCGCGCACGCCGAAGGCGATCGGCAGGTCCAGGCCGTGCTGTTCGGCCAGGCGTCCGACTTCGTCGGCGGTGACCACGCTTTCGATCACCTGGCCGATTTCGCGCACGGCGTCGTCGAGCGGCACGCCGCGACCGAGCGCAAGGCCCAGGCGGCGATTGCGCGACAGGTCGCCGGTACAGGTCAGCACCAGATCGCCCAGGCCTGACAGACCCATCAGCGTTTCCGGCCGCGCGCCGAGCGCGATGCCCAGCTGCAGCATTTCGTACATGCCGCGGGTGATGAGGCCGGCGCGGGCGTTGAGGCCCAGTTCCATGCCGTCGGCGACGCCGGTGGCGACCGCCAGCACGTTCTTCATCGCGCCGCCGAGCTCGGCGCCGAGCATGTCGCTGCCGGTGTAGGCGCGGAAATCGGGCGCGTGCAGCAGGTCGGCGAGCTGCTGCGCGAAGGCGTGATCGGAGCCGTGCACGGTGACGGCGGTGGGCAGGCCGGCGACGACTTCGCGCGCGAACGACGGTCCGGTGACCACGGCCACCGGGCGACCGGGCAGGCGCTCGGCGACCAGTTCGTGCAGGAAGCGACCGGTGCCGGGCTCGAAGCCCTTGGTCGCCCAGCTGACCGCGCAGTGCGGCGGCAGCATCGGCGCGATCCGGTCCAGCAGCGCCGCGAAGGCGTGGCTGGGCACCACGATCAGCACGATGTCCGCCTGCTGCACCGCCGCGGCGAGATCCGCTTGAAAACGCAGCGCCGGCGGCAGTTCCAGGTCCGGCAGGTAGCGCACGTTGCGGTGCGCGGCCTGCATCTCGGCCAGGGCTTCCGGGTCACGCCCCCACAGCGTGGTGGGCGTGCCGTTGCGCGCCAGCAGCGCGGCCAGCGCCGTACCCCAGGAGCCGGCGCCAAGCACGCTGACGCGCGGTTTCGCCTGCGTCATGCGCGTGGACTCAGGAGTTGAGCGTCGGCGCCGCTTCGCCCGCGGCCTGACGGCGCTGCTGTTCGGCGAACAGGGCGTCGAAGTTGATCGGCTGCAGCAGGAACGGCGGGAAGCCGCCATCCTGGATCATCGAGGCGATGACCTGACGCGCGAACGGGAACAGCACGTTCGGACAGTAGCTGCCGATGACGCTCTCTTCGTCTTCCGGCGAGAAGCCGATGATCGAAAAGATGCCGGCCTGATGCACTTCGGCCAGGTAGGCGGTCTGCTCGCCGAGCATGCAGGTCAGGGTCAGGGTCAGCACGACCTCGCGGTTGGCCTCGTCCAGCTTGACCGCCTTGTGGCCCAGGTTCAGCTGCACCTGCGGCTGCTCGTCGGTTTCGCCGATCTGCTGGAAGATGGCGGGCGCGTTGGGCGCTTCGAAGGACGCGTCCTTGAGGTAGACCTTCTGCAGGATCAGCTCGACCTGGTCCTGACCGTTCGCTTGGGTTTCTTCAGCCATGATGCTCTCTGCTCGCGATGATCGAATGTCAAAGAGCGGCATTGTCCCATAGATTGCCGCCCGTGTGCGCCCGAGCGACCGCGTGGCCACGACCGGCATGCTTGCGGCGCAAGCGCTTGATTTGCCATAATGGCGAGCTTGCCTTTCTGTGTCCGACCCTATGGACACGCCTCGCGCACGGCGGCAGCGCGGGAGCGAAAGGCAATACCCAGCATGCCGCGAGCGGCCCGAACGGCCGTTGCTGGGCCGAAATCGCCCTGGCTAATGGGCGGTCCATACTGTATTCGGAGGTCATCATGGCCCGTGTATGCCAAGTCACCGGCAAGGGTGTGCAGACCGGCAACAACGTCTCGCACGCCAACAACAAGACGCGTCGTCGCTGGTTGCCCAACCTGCATGAGCGTCGTTTCTGGGTGCCCAGCGAGAATCGCTGGGTGAAGCTGCGTGTGTCCAGCAAAGCGCTGCGCACGATCGACAAGAACGGCATCGAGGCCGTGATCGCCGACCTGCGTGCCCGCGGCGAAAAGGTTTAAGGAGACAAGATCATGCCCTCCAAGCGCGACAAGATCCGCCTCATTTCGTCGGCCGGCACCGGCCACTTCTACACCACCAACAAGAACAAAAAGAACACGCCCGAGAAGATGGAGATCAAGAAGTACGATCCCGTCGTCCGCAAGCATGTCATGTACAAGGAAGGCAAGATCAAGTGAGGTGACGTCCGCGCGCAAGCGCGACGCCGCATCCACCCGCCACTGCGGGGATCGATGCTTCCCGACAAGGCCCGCCCTCACCGGCGGGCCTTGTTTTTGGGTCGATGTGCCAGCTGCGACGATGCGGAAGTGCAGGGCTGGAGCAGGGTGGCGGCTGGGATCGGGCCTGAACGGGATGTAGCGGCGGCAGGACTCTCGCCGGGTGTCGATTCGGGTTGCGCGCGGCACGCGTCCGCTTGCTGCGTCGGCGGCATGCCGAGTCCCTGGGTCCGCAGTCCTGCGTCACGAAGCGTCGCCGCGACGGACCGGCCGATATCTCGGAAATGGGGCCCTGCGAGGTCATCGTGGTCGGCGATGATGCCCGCCGAGGTGCATGGGCGGACGATGCTGCATCGATGCACCTGGTGTGGATGTCCTATGTTCGCAGACTTCACCAGGTACGGTTGCATGCACGAAAAAGCCCGCCGAAGCGGGCTTTCCGAATCTCGGGTCGGCGGTCGCTCAGGCGTGGCTGGCGGCGACCGAATAGCCCTTCAGGCGCTGCGCGAAATCCTGCAACGCGCGGATGCCGCTCTGCTCGGCTTCGCGAATCCACTGCTGCAGACCCTTCAGCGCCGCGTCGGCGCCGCGCTGTTCCATCAGCGCCATGAGGCGGGCGCGGTAGTCGCACACCACGCGCAGGCGCGGGCGATGCTCGACCACGGCCTCCAGCTGCGCGCGCTTGTCGCGGTCCAGCCAGCGGCCGCCGTCGGCGAGCGCACGGCGCAGGCGCTTGGGTACGGCCTTGATGCTATCGCCGGCGTGTGCGGCTTCCTCGCGCAGGGTCGGCACGATGACCTGGCGGTAGTAGTCGGTCATGGCCTGGAAGCGGTGCGTCAGCACGGCCTTCAGGGTGTCGGCGTCCGGCAGGTGCACGTTCGGGCGCACGTCCAGCGACGGCGCTACGCGCAGCACCTTGGCGAGGCCCACGGCGCGCAGGCCGCAGATCACCGCCCAGCCGATGTCGAACTCCCACTTGCGCAGCGCGAACTTGGCCGAGCTGGGGAAGGCATGATGGTTGTTGTGCAGTTCTTCGCCGCCGATCCAGAAGCCCCACGGGATCAGGTTGGTGGCGGTGTCGGAGCTCTCGAAATTGCGATAGCCCCACCAGTGACCGATGCCGTTGACGAAGCCGGCGGCCCAGAACGGAATCCAGATCATCTGGATCGCCCAGATGGCCAGACCCACGGCGCCGAACAGCGCGATGTTGATGATCGCCATCAGCGTCGGGCCGGCATACGGATGTGCGCCATAGACGTGACGTTCGAGCCAGTCGTCGGGGGTGCCGCGGCCGTACTTCTCCATGTCGGCGGAGATCTTGCTCGCCTCGCGGTACAGGCTCACGCCGTCCCAGAACACCTTCTTGATGCCGTAGATCTGCGGGCTGTGCGGATCGTCCTTGGTTTCCACCAGCGCGTGGTGCTTGCGGTGGATCGCGACCCACTCCTTGGTCACCATGCCGGTGGTCAGCCACGACCAGAAGCGCAGGAAATGCGCGATCACGGGGTGGAAGTCCACGCCGCGGTGCGTTTGGCTGCGGTGCAGGTACAGGGTCACGGCGAAGATGGTCAGCTGAGTGACGATCAGGCCGTAGACCAGCCAGGTGACCCAGCCGGCGCCGGTCAGGCCGCGGGCAGCGAAGTCGAGGAGCGCGTTGAACATCAGAACATCTCGGAGAAGCGGAGGATCAGTGTACGCGTCGCGCATCCATACTCGCCAGCATGTTGCCGGCGCGGCAGAACGCGCTTCGCGTCACTGCCATTGAACCACATCGGGTGTTGCAAAAGTATTGTTGCTACGCACTTTTTTCCGATGCCGGTTGTTCTCAATATGGGTTCCCGGCCAGAATCATCAAGTGAACGATCCTTCCCCGCTGCTGCAACTGGAACGCGTCAGCCGCCGCCTCGGCGGCCGCACGGTCGTGCGCGAGCTCGATCTGCGTCTGGCGCGCGGTCAGGTGCTGGGTCTGCTCGGCGTCAACGGCGCCGGCAAGTCGACCACGCTGGCGATGATGGCCGGCGCGCAGCAGCCCGATCGTGGCTGCGTACGCCTGCAGGGCGTGGATCTGGCCGAGCAGCCGCAGCGCGCGCGCACCGATATCGGCTGGCTGCCCGAGCGTGCGCCGCTGTGGCCCGAGCTGAACGTGATCGAGCATCTCGACGCCAGCGCGCGTCTGCGCGGCTTGCGCGGCGCGGCCGTGCGCAAGCGCCGCGACGCGCTGCTGGAACGGCTGCAACTGCAACGCGAGGCGCGACGATTGGTCGCGGTGCTCTCGCAGGGGCAGCGCCAGCGCGTCGGTCTCGCCTGTGCGCTGCTGCACGAACCCCCGCTGCTGGTGCTGGACGAGCCGGGCAACGGTCTCGATCCGCTGCAGGCGGCGCAGCTGCGCGAGCTGATTCGCGAACGCGCGGCAGCCGGTTGCGGCGTGGTGCTGTCCACGCACCTGCTGCCGGAGGTGACGGCGGTGTGCGATCGCGTGGCGATCCTGCATGAAGGCGCGCTGCGCCACGACGCGCCGCTGCATGCCGGTCGGGATCGTCTGCTGCTGACGCTGGCGCAGTCGGTCGACGCTGCCCACATCGCGGCGCTGACGCCGGTGGCGCAGGTGCAGGCCCAGGATGCCTGCCGCTATGCGATCACGTTGCGCGACGACGCCGACGCTCCGGCGCTGGTACAGGCGGCGGTCGCGGCCGGTCTGGCCGTGGCCGGCGTGCAGCCGGTGGCCGGCGAGCTGGAGCAGGCGTTCATGCGCATCGCCACGCAGCACGCGGCATCCGCCTCCGAACAGGCGCAGGCGGCATGAGCGTACGCGCGGTGATGGGCTACGAATGGTGTCGCCTGTGGACCCGTCCGCTGGGCTGGGTGCTGGCGGCGCTGACCATGGCCGGCATGGGCTGGGAATTCCTGCTAATGCTGAACCAGTACCTGGCGCTGCAGGTGCGTCTGGCGGCGGCCGGCAACACCAGTGGATTCACCGATCTGGTCACCCTGCCCTGGCTGGCATTGTTCGTGATCGCCGCCTTCGTGCTGGCGCCGCTGTTGACGATGGGCGCGCTGGCCGGCGAGCGTCGCGGCGGCACGTTGCCGCTGCTGTTCTCGGCCGGGGTATCGCCGACGGCGGTGGTGTTGGGCAAGTATTTTGCGGCGCTGCTCTGGCAACTGCTGATCCTGTTGCTGCTGCTGGCGATGCCGGTGGTGCTGGCCGTGGTCACGCATCCGGACTGGGGCAAGCTGGCCGCGGCCGCGTTGGGCCTGACGTTGGCCCTGGCGGCGCTGAACGCGGTCGGCGTGGCCTGCTCGGCGTTCGCCGGGCATCCGGCGCTGGCGGCGGCGGGCGCCTTCGTGGTCACCGCGCTGCTGGTCGGCGTCAACAAGCTGGCGCTGGCCGACGGCGCGATCGGCGGCATCGCCAACTGGCTGGCGCTGTCCACGCATCTGCAGCCGATGGGGCGCGGGCTGGTGAGTACCGACGATCTGGTCTGGTTTGCGCTGCTGATCGGCACGGCCCTGTTGCTGGCGATCCGTCGCGTGGGCGACGAAAGGACGCGCGGCGGATGATGCGACGACGCCTGCCCATCGGTCTCTATGCCCTGCTGCTGCTGGTCGCGGCCGGCTGCATCGGCTATCTGGCCACGCGCCATGCGCGCACCTTCGACTGGAGCGCGGGCGACCGCGCCAGCCTGAGCGCGCCGACGCGAGCGGTGCTGCAGAAGTTGCACGGTCCGGTGCAGATCGTCAGCTACGCTGCGCCCGGCGGCGCGTTGCGACCGACCATCGCCGCGTTCCTGCAGCGCTATGAGGCGGTCAAGCCGGACCTCAGCGTGCGCTTCGTCGATCCGGACGCGAACCCGGCCGCGATGCGCGCCGCCGGCATCGAGGTCGCCGGCGAGATGGTGCTGCGCTACGACGGCCGCGAAGAACACGTGCGCGAGCTGAGCGAGGACGCGCTGACCAATGCGCTGGAACGCCTGGCGCGCGGCGGCGACCGCGTGGTCGCCTTCGTCACCGGCGACGGCGAACGCCGCCCGGACGGCACGGCCGGCGCCGATCTGGGGCTGTTCATCAAGCCGCTGGCCGCGCGCGGCGTGCGCGCGGTGCCGCTCAATTTCAGCCAGGTCGGCCAGGTGCCGCAGGGCACCCAGCTGGTGGTGCTGGCCAGTCCGCAGTCGACGCTGCCGCAGGCCGCGGTGAAGGCGCTGGTCGATTACGTGCAGGGCGGCGGCAATCTGCTGTGGCTGAGCGATCCCGGCGCGCCGCATCCGGAACTCGATCCGCTGGCGCGTGCGTTGGGCGTGCAGCGTCTGCCGGGACTGCTGGTCGACGGCCAGGGCGCGGCGTTGGGCCTGAAGGACCCGCGCGTGGTCGCGCTGGGCAGCTACCCGCCGACCGCGATTACCCAGGGGCTGGTGCAGACCACGGTGTTCCCGCAGGTGCAGGCGCTGGCCAGCACCTCGGACACGCAGTGGTCGGCCAAGCCGCTGCTGCGTTCGAGTCCGCAGAGCTGGACCGAACTGCAGCCGATCGACGAGCAGCATCCGTCGACCATTCGTTTCGATCCCGACAAGGGCGAGCTGCGCGGACCGCTGGATTTCGGCTATGCGCTGTCGCGGCTGTCGCCGAGCCCGGACAAGAACGAACAGCGCGCGGTGGTCATCGGCGACGGTGATTTCCTGTCCAACGCGGTGCTCGGCCAGGCCGGCAACCGCACGCTGGGCGAGCGCGTGTTCGAGTGGCTGCTGGGCGACGATGCGTTGATCGGCGTCGACCGCGCGGCCGCGCCGGACCGCATGGTACGGCTGTCGAGCGGCGGCCTGACCGCGATGGCGGCGGTGTTCATGATCGGCCTGCCGCTGCTCCTGCTGCTGTTGGGCGTGGGCATCGCCTGGCGCCGGCGGCGACGCTGACGCATGCGCAGCGCATGGCCCCGCGTGTTGGGTGGCGTGGCGCTGCTGGCGCTGGTCGCTCTGGCCTGGTGGCAGTGGCGCAGCGACCGCGCGGCCGCTCCGGGCACGCTGCTGCACCTGGATCCCGTGCAGGTGCAACGCATCGAGGTGATCTGGCCGGGACAGCCGCCAGAGAAGTACCAGCGCAAGGACGGTCGCTGGTGGCAACAGACGCCGACGCCGCAGCCGCTGACCGACGCATCGCGCGTCGAGGCCATGGCCGAGATCGCCGCCGCCCCGGTGCAGCGCTGGTTGAGCGAGACCCATCCCGATCTGCACGCGCTGGGCTTGCGGCCGCCGCAGCTGATCCTGCGGCTGGACGGCCATGAACTCGACTACGGCGTGATGACGCCGTTCGGACCCAACCGCTACGTACGCGTGGGCGGTCGCATCGCCGTCGTGCACGCGCAGTACGCGCCGCGCGCGGCGGCGGCCAAGCGCATCAGCGCCGGCCCCTGAGCGTCACGACGCAGAACGGTCGGCGTGGGCGACGACCTTGCGGCAGAAGTCGATCCAGGTCGCCAGGTCGAGATCGTTCTTGCAGTCGTTGGTGCGCCACGCGCAGATGCGGAAGTCGGCCGGGCCGAGACCGTCGCCGACATGGTCGACCGATGGCAGCATGGCGAAGCGCTGCTTGTAGGCGCGCCGCTGTTCCTTCGACGTGGCGTTGTCGTAGTCGCTGAGCAGTCGCCAGTCCAGGGCCTCGCCGGTGTAGGCATCGACGCCGTCCGACGCCAGCACGGCTTCATGGATGGCCTGCTTGTACGACGACACCGTCGCCGTGACGTTGCCGCGCTTGCGGTCGCGGCGCACGTGCGCGACCGCCTTGCGTTGCAGCCAGCGCACGTAGGCGGCGCGGTCGTGGATGCCTTCGAGGAAGGCCGGCAGAGCGTATCGCACGCTCACGCCCCGGCGTCGTCCTCGGCCAGCCAGTCGCGCGGCTTGAGGTAGGCTGCGAGCCTCGCCTCCGGGCTGCCCGGCTCGGGCGCGTAGGCGTATTCGAAGCGCACCTGCGGCGGCAGGCTCATCAGGATCGACTCGGTGCGTCCGCCCGACTGCAGGCCGAACAGCGTGCCGCGGTCGTAGACCAGGTTGAACTCGACGTAGCGGCCGCGCCGGTACAGCTGGAAGTCGCGTTCGCGCTCTTCCCAGGGCTCGTGCATGCGGCGCTCGACGATGGGCAGGTAGGCGTCGAGGAAACCCTGGCCGACGTCCTTCAGGAAACCGAAGCAGCGCTCGAAGCCGCCCTCGTTGAGGTCGTCGAAGAACAGGCCGCCGACGCCGCGCGTCTCGGCGCGGTGCTTGAGGTAGAAGTACTCGTCGCACCACTGCTTGTAGCGCGGGTAGACGTCTTCGCCGTACGGCGCGCACAGTTCGCGGGCCACGCGGTGCCAGTGCTTGACGTCGTTGTCGAACGGATAGAACGGCGTCAGGTCGAAGCCGCCGCCGAACCACCACACCGGTTCCGCGCCGGGCTTGCTGGCCTCGAAGTAGCGCACGTTGGCGTGCGTGGTCGGCACGTACGGATTGTGCGGATGCAGGACCAGCGACACGCCAGTAGCGATGAAGCTGCCGCCGGCCAGATCTGGCCGGTGCGCGGTGGCGCTGGGCGGCAGGCGGGTGCCGGCCACGCGCGAGAAGTTGACGCCGGCCTGCTCGAACACGCCGCCGTTCTTCAAAACGCGGGTGCGGCCGCCGCCGCCTTCGGGGCGTTGCCAGGCGTCCTCGACGAAGCGCTGGCCGTCGCCGTCGGAATCGTCGACGGCTTCCAGTGCCGTGCAAATACGGTCCTGCAAGTCGCGCAGGAACGCTTCGACCTGTTGGGCTTGATCATGCATGCGGCCAGTGTCGGCGGCGACGGCGGGCTTGGCAAGCCCGCAGATGGCCGAGGTGCGGGCTCGCGTCGTCTCAGGACGTTGCCGCGACGGCCGCGTCCCACCGCTTCGGCTGCGTGTCGGCGCGCATGTACAGCGGATGGCGCGGCGCGTGATCGCGGGTCAGCCCGAGCACGTGCGGTTCGCGCAGCAGTGCACGCACGACCGCATCGCGCCGACGCAGCGCGCCATGATGGCCCCAGGCGGCGACGGTCAGCGCCGCCTCGGCCTGCAGGCGTTGCAGCCAGGCATCGTTGTCGCGGCCCACCGGCGAGCGTGCGCGGCGCAGCTTGTCAGGCGAAGGTGTGCGCCAGGCGAACAGGTTGCCGACCGCCAGCGCGCCGTAGCCCCAGGCGCGGGCGAAGCCGATGCAGCGGCGAATGGTGGGGTCGTTCGCCGTGGCGCTGGCGGTGGACGGATTGAGCATCACGAACAGCGCTGTCGGACCCTCGCCCCAGCGCCGCCACAGCGCATAGCGGTAGCGGCCGCAGGCGGAGAACGCGGCGGCCGCATCCATGTCGCCGATGCGGCCGCGTTGCAGGGTGTGCGTGTTCGGGGCGGTGCTCATCGCCCCGATGCTAGTGCAGTCGCACGCCGACCAACAGCATGGTCTCGCCGAGGTTCTTGCCGCCGAAGAAATCGCCGTTGGAGATGTGACGCACCATCACCTGCCAGCGATGCCCCTGCCAGCCCAGACTGCTGACGAACTGTTCGCTGCTGCTGAGCGCGTCGGTGCGTCCGCCGGCGGCGCCGAGCTGGAAGCTGAAGAACGCGCCGCCCCACCAGTCGACCAGACGCACGCCGGCCGCGCCGACGAAGACGTTGTGATCGAGATCGTCGGCCCGGGTCGAGCGGCTGTCGACCCAGCCCAGCGTATAGGCCGGTTTCCAGTGCAGACCCTTGAAGTCGTGGGTGCGCGTGGTGACGTCGATGAAGCCGACATTGGTCCAGCGATGCGATGAGGTGGTGCTGCGCCCGACGCTGATCGTGGCGTCGACGCCGCCGTCGTCGGCCCGGGCGTTGGGTGCTGCGGCAAACAGGCTGCCCAGGGCGAGCAGCGCGATGAACGTGAAATGCATGCGATTAGGCATTGCGACTCCTTTCCTTCGGTCGAAATACCCCTCGTAAATCCCGCTCGGGCATTTTAAATGCTCAAGCAAGTATTGTCATGGAATATTTCGCCGCGACCGGCACGGCGCGCATGTCATCCGTGCGCCTGCCTAACTTCGGCTGGATACGGCGAGTGTCTTCAGCCGCTTGCGCTCCGCGCGTCGCGCGCGTCGCGCGACCTTGCGCAGCTGGCGGTCGTGATAGCCCAGGTAGATCGCGGGCGTGGACAGCAGCGTGAGCAACTGCGAGATCGCCAGACCGCCGATCAGCGCGATGCCCAGCGGTTGACGCAGCTCGGAACCGACGCCGAAGCCGATCGCCAGAGGCACCGCGCTGAGCATGGCCACCAGCGTGGTCATCAGGATCGGACGGAAGCGCGTGAGCGCGGCCGCGCGGATGGCCTCGACCGGCCCGAGGCCGCGGTTGCGTTCGGCATCCAGCGCGAAATCGACCATCAGGATCGCGTTCTTCTTGACGATGCCGATCAGCAGCAGCACGGCGATGGCGGCGATCAGCGACAGCGGCGTACCGGTGACCAGCATGGCCGCGACCGCGCCGACGCTGGCGGCGGGCAGCGTGGAAAGGATGGTCAGCGGATGGCGCATGCTCTCGTAGAGAATGCCCAGCACCAGATACATGGCCACCACGGCGGCCAGGAACAGCATGCCGATGTTGGACTGCAGCTGCTGCAGACGCTGGTTGTCGCCGGTGAAGTCGATGCGCACGTTGGCGGGCAGGCCCAGACCCTGCGCCTGCGCCTTGATCAGCGCGATGCCCAGGCTTGGCGGCGTCTTGTCCTTGAGGCCGTAGTTGATGGTCGAGGCCAGTTCCTGCGACTCGTGCACGACCTGCGGCGGAATCACCGTGGGTTCGAGCCGCGCCAATGAAGCGATCGGCACCATGCCGCCACTGCCCAGCACGTACAGATTCAGCAGCGAGGCGGGCGATACCACCTGCTGGCTCGCGGCGCTGAGGATCACGCGGTAGTTGTTGGTTTCCGAGTAGATGGTCGAGACCGGTTGCTGGCCGAAGGCGCCAACCAGCGCCGCGTCCACCGAGGCCATGCTCACGCCGAGCCGGGCGGCGCGCGAGCGGTCCACGTGCACGGTCTGCTGCACGCTGACGTCGTCGTAGTCGCTGCCGATGTCGCGCAGCTGCGGGAGTTTGCGCAGGGCGTCCTCCAGGCGCAGGGTCCAGGTCTGCAGCGCGATGGGGTCATCGCCGCGCAGCTGGAAGTTGTACTGCGCCTGTCCGCCGCCCCCGCCGCCCCCGCCGCCGAGGAACTGCACATTGTTGACGTAGCACTGCACGCCCGGAACCTTGTCCAGCAGCTTGCGCATGCGTTCGATGATGGCTTCCGATTTCAGCGGCCGGTCGCCGGGGCCGTGTCCGTAAGGCTTGAGATCGACGAACAACTGGCCCTGATTGCCGACGGCGCCGCCGGGACCGCCGCCGAGCACGGTGGCGACGTTGGTCACGGCGGGATCGGCCTGCACCAGATGCGCCACGGCCTGCAGGCGCTGGGTCATTTCATCGGGCGACACGTCGGCGTCGGCGACCACGTTGACGCGCAGCAGGCCGGTGTCCTGCGCCGGCATGAAGGTGCCGCCCACGAATTTCACCGTGACGATGACCAGCACGGCGGTCAGCGCCAGCAGCAGGATCGGCTGCCAGCGCATCAGGCGGCGGTGGCGCAGCGCCCAGTCGAGGCTGCGTCGGTACATGCCGAGTACGGCGTCGTCGAAGCGCTCCAGCGCGCGCTGCCAACGCGTGCGCTCGTGTTCGTGCGGGATGCTGGTGTGTCGCAGGTGGCGTGCGCACAGCGCCGGCGTCAGGGTCAGCGAAACCAGCGCCGAGATCACCACCGCAGCCGCCAGCGTGACCGAGAACTCGCGCATCAGCATGCCCAGCATGCTGCTCTCGAACAGCAGCGGCGCGAACACCGCCAGCAGCGAGACGGTGATGGAGATGACCGTGAAGCCGATCTCGCGCACACCGCGCAGGGTAGCCTGCATCGGCGTCTCGCCGGCCTCCATGTGGCGCACGATGTTCTCGATGACCACGATGGCGTCGTCGACGACGAAGCCGATGCACACCACCAGCGCCATCATCGACAGGTTGTTGAGCGTGTAGCCCAGCGCGGCCATGGTGACGAAGGCGCCGGCCAGCGACAACGGCACGCTGAGCGCGGCGATCAGCGTCGGTCCGGTGCGGCGCAGGAACACCAGCATCACCAGGATGACCAGCGCGATGCTGATCAGCAGCGTGATCTGGATCTCGTGGATCGAGGAGCGCGTGGTGTTGGTGAGGTTGAAGACCGGCTGGATGTGCACGTCGGCGGGCATCCACGCGGCCAGCTGCGGCAGACGCGCCTTGATGGCGTCGACCGTGGCCAGCGCGTTGGCGCCCGGGCGCTTGCTGATCTGCAGCATCACCGAACGCTGGCCGTTGAGCCACGCGGCCTGGTGCATGTCCTCGGCGCCGTCGTAGACATGCGCCACGTCGCTCAGTCGCACCGGCGTGCCGTTGCGCACCGCGATCACCAGTTTGGCGAAGTCCGCGGCGGTGTGCAGCTGGTCGTTGGCCTGCACGATGAGCTGGCGCTGACCTTCGGTGATGGTGCCCAGCGGCGCGTTGACGTTGGCGGCGGTGAGCGCGTTGCGCACGTCGTCGGTGGACAGGTTCTTCGCGCTCAGTGCGTCCAGGTCCATGTCCACGCGAATCGCCGGCGGCGCGCTGCCGAACACCTGCACGCGGCCGACGCCCGGCACCTGCGCGATGCGCGGCATCAGCAGACTGTTGGCCATGTCGTACAGTTCGGCCGGCGGTTGCGCGCGCGCCGTGAGCGCGACCAGCAGGATCGGAATCTGGTCGGTGTTGAACTTCAACACCTGCGGCGCCGACGGCAGATTCGAGGGCAGGTCGGGCGCGGCCGCGTTGATGGCCGCCTGCACTTCGCGCGCGGCGTCGTCGATATTGCGGTTGAAGTCGAACTGCACCAGCACGAAGGTCGAACCGGCGTTGCTGGTCGAGCGCATGTCGCTGATGCCGGCGATCCGGCCGATGTGGCGCTCCAGCGGCGCGGCCACCGTGGTCGCCATCGTGTTGGCGCTGGCGCCCGGCTGCGAGGCGATCACGAACACCGCCGGCACGTCCAACTGCGGCAGCGCGGCCACGCCCAGTCGCAGATAGGCGACCACGCCGCCCAGCACCAGGCCGATGGCCAGCAGCGTGATGCCGATCGGTCGGCGGATCATGGGCGCAAAAAAGTTCATCGGAGCAAGTCTGCCTGCCGTCCCTGAGTGCTTGCGTGTGCTGGAAGTCGGCCGTGACCAAAGACATGCCTCGACCAAACTCTTCAAGAATACCCGCGTTGACGCTCCGTGCCGAGGCTCGCATGCTTAAGCTTTTCCGCGCCGGACTCTCGCCCATGCACAAACTTGTCCTGATTCGCCACGGCCAGTCGCAGTGGAACCTGGAGAACCGTTTCACCGGCTGGGCCGACGTCGACCTCACCGAGCAGGGCATCGCCGAAGCCCGCGAGGCCGGCCGCCTGCTGACCGAGGCCGGTTTCCGCTTCGATCTGGCGCACACCTCGGTGCTCAAGCGTGCCGTGCGCACGCTGTGGCACGTGCAGGACGCGATGGACCAGATGTGGCTGCCGGTGCACACCGACTGGCGTCTCAACGAGCGTCACTACGGCGCGCTGACCGGCCTCAACAAGGCCGAGACCGCGGCCAGGTACGGCGACGAGCAGGTGCACATCTGGCGCCGCAGCTACGACACGCCGCCGCCGGCGATGGAACCGCAGGACAACACCTTCGCCGCCGACCCGCGCTACGCCGATCTCGATCCCTCGCTGGTGCCGCTGACCGAATGCCTGAAGGACACCGTGGCGCGCGTGCTGCCGTACTGGCACGAGACCCTGGCGCCGACGGTGAAGGCCGGACGCAGCGTGGTGGTCGCCGCGCACGGCAATTCCATGCGCGCGCTGGTGAAGTACCTGGACGGCATTTCCGACGACGACATCGCCGGCGTGAACATCCCCAACGGCGTGCCGCTGGTGTACGAGTTCGACGCCGACATGAAGCCGATCACGCACTACTACTTGGGCGATGCCGAGGCGCTGAAGGCGAAGATGCAGGCCGTTGCCAACCAGGGCAAGGCCAAGGGCTGAGGTTCGCGGTGACGGTCACCTGCTCCGGGTGACAGGGCGAAAGACACGGCCGGCGGGATCACCGCGTCGGTTTCGTGGGGCAAGCGCCGCAGCGTCAGGGTCGATTTGGTGCCGGCATCGCGGGCAGCGGCAAGACGTCCGACAACTTGCAAGAAACACTTGAGTGAAGCGGTTCGCGTCAGCGTGTCCGCTTAGATGCGTTGTCAGGCGCTTGCGCAGAAATCAATGCAAGTTCGGAGTCGTAAACGTCCGCACCCCATTTGATCTTGCCGTTGGCGTCTCTGCAGACAACCATCCCTCCCGGCCTTCCGTCTGGAAAGGTGAACCCTTGATCCAACTCCACGATGTCTCCGACAGCGGGCGGGCTTGTCTCATACCCTTCTGAAAGCCCCACCCGATCGGCAGGAATGGGCGTGAGGAGTCGTGCTCTTTTGGGGCGACATCTTTCCATTTGCGACCTAACGCAGAAGTCTGACGAGCTTTTACGACGCGAGTTTTACAGCGCGTCGGCGTCCAGCTCGCCGGTGCGGATGCGCACTACCTGCTCCAGCGTCTGCACGAAGATCTTGCCGTCGCCGACCTTGCCGGTGCGCGCCGATTGCTGAATGACTTCCACCGCGCGGTCGAGCAGCTCGTCCGCCATCGCCGCCTCGATCTTGATCTTGGGTAGGAAGTCGACCACGTATTCCGCGCCGCGGTACAACTCGGTGTGACCCTTTTGCCGGCCGAAGCCCTTGACCTCGGTGACGGTCAGGCCCTGCACGCCGATCTCGGCCAGCGCCTCGCGCACGTCGTCGAGCTTGAACGGCTTGATGATGGCGGTGATCAGCTTCATGCAGGTTCCCGGCGGACATGACAGGTGGGGGCACACTATAGCGGCTGCGCGGCGCGGATGCCGATGCGGCCGACGCATACGCCGTCTTCACGACGTGTAGGCAAAACCCTACGCGGTCTGATGCATTCCGCCGATGGCGTGGCTATCCTGAGCGTTCCACACTGACCGCAAGAGTTTCGAGGTGCCGCATGATTGATGTCCAGTCCATTGACGCCATCGCGCAGCGGCTCGCGAACGCGGTCCCGCCCGGTCTCGCGCAGGCGCGCGAAGACCTCGCGGACAACTTCCGCGACGTGCTGACGCAGGGACTGCGTCGCCTCGATCTGGTGACACGCGAAGAGTTCGACGTGCAGCGCCAGGTCCTCGCCCGCACCCGCGAGCGCGTGGAACAGTGCGAACAACGCATCGCCGAGCTCGAAGCGCGACTGGCCGACACCGGCCGCTGACCGCACCGAACAACCGCCTCCCGGGAGACCGCCCCCGATCCGTCACCTCACCCCGAGTCAACGATCGGGGGCGGCTTTTTTCGCCCTGTCGCGATGTGTCGGTGCAAGGAGCACAGTTGCAATGCACATCGCACGTCCGGGCGCATCGGGCTTCCGCCGTGCGGAGGCGCGACGCGCATGAGTCTCTCGGTGATTCTCAGCCGCGCCCAGGAAGGCGTGAGCGCGCCGCAGGTGATGGTCGAGGTGAATCTTTCCGGCGGGTTGCCGAACACGTTCATCGTGGGGCTGCCCGAGGCGGCCGTGCGCGAGGCGCGCGACCGGGTGCGCGTGGCGATCCAGAATACCGCGTTCGAATATCCGAGCCGCCGCATCACGGTCAATCTGGCCCCGGCCGAGTTGCCCAAGGACGGCGGCCGTTTCGATCTGGCCATCGCCCTCGGCATTCTGGCCGCGGCCAACCAGGTGCCGCGCAAGCGCCTGCTCGACTGCGAATTCCTCGGCGAACTGGCGCTGTCGGGCGAACTGCGTCCCGTTGCCGGCGTGCTGCCGGCGCTGCTGCACGCCGGCAAGCGTCGACGTCGCGTGGTGGTGCCGCGCGCCAATGCCGCCGAGGCCGCGCTGGTCGCCGACGCCGACGTGCTGGTGGCCGATTCGCTGGCCGAGGTCTGCGCGTGGTTGCGCGGTGGCGAGGAACTATCGCGACCGCAGGCTGCGACCGCCGAGGCGCCCACGGATGCGATGCCGGATCTGGTCGACGTGCGCGGCCAGCTGCAGGCGCGCCGTGCGCTGGAAGTCGCCGCCGCGGGCGGTCATCACCTGCTGCTGGTCGGTCCGCCCGGCACCGGCAAGACCATGCTGGCCGAGCGCCTTCCCGGCATTTTGCCGCCGCTGGGCGAATCGGAGGCGCTGGAAACCTGCGCGGTGCGCTCGGTCGCCGGCGAGGTGATCGACCCGGCCCTGTGGCGCAGGCGTCCTTTCCGCGCGCCGCACCACACGGCGTCGGCGGTGGCGCTGGTCGGCGGCGGTTCGCGGCCGCGTCCGGGAGAAATCTCGCTGGCACATCACGGCGTGCTGTTCCTCGACGAGCTGCCCGAATACGAACGCCGCGTGCTGGAAGTGCTGCGCGAGCCGCTGGAGTCCGGTCAGATCGTGATCTCGCGCGCGGCGCGGCAGAACACGTTTCCCGCGCAGTTCCAGCTGGTGGCGGCGATGAACCCGTGTCCGTGTGGTTACCACGGCGATCCGGGCGGGCGCTGTCGCTGCACGCCGGACCAGGTGGCCCGCTATCGTGCGCGCCTGTCCGGCCCCCTGCTGGATCGCATCGATCTGCAGGTGGAGGTGCCGCGCGTGCCGTTGCACGAACTGACCGCCGCGCGACGCGACTACGACGAGGACAGCGCCACCGTGCGCGAGCGCGTGATCGCGGCGCGCCGACAGGCGCTGCTGCGCGCGGGTCGACCAAACGCCGAGATCAGCGTGCGCGAACTCGAACGCGACTGTGCCCTGGGCGTCAAGGAGCGCGACTGGCTGCAGAACACGCTGGAGCGTCTGCGTCTGTCGGCGCGGGCCTATCATCGCGTGCTGCGGGTGGCGCGCACCTTGGCCGATCTGGAAGGTTCGGCCGGTTGTGTCAATCGCGAGCATCTCGCCGAAGCCTTGCAGCTGCGCCGTATCGACGTCTGAGGCGAGCATCGCGGACACAGTGTTCCGTACGGCGAACGACGCTTTGCTTGACCACGCCGTGCGTCGGCCGGATAATTGAACTGTCGGGTATGCAAAATACCTGGCCCGCCACCCCGGTATCGGATTCCCCTCCCCCTCCCCCGCATCCGATACCGGGGCTCGGCCTCTCTTCCTTCCCTGTCTTCCGTTCGATCTTCACGGCCGCATCGACGTCCGGCCGCCGGGCAGACATGCGTGGACATGCGGCGTGCGATTGCCGCTACCATCGAACCCACGACCACCGTGGATGTCGTCTCTCGTGATCGTCAATCTCGCGCTCATGCTCACCCTGCTGCTGGTGATCGGCTTCGCTGCCCAATGGCTTGCGTGGCGGGTCAAGCTGCCGGCAATCCTGTTCCTGCTGCTGGCCGGCATCCTGCTCGGTCCGGTCAGCGGACTGGTGGAGCCGGACAAACTGCTCGGCAAGTGGCTGTTCCCCGCCGTGTCGCTGGCGGTGGCGCTGATCCTGTTCGAGGGCAGCATGACGCTGCGTTTCCACGAACTGCGCGGCATCGGCCGTGCGGTGCGCGGCCTGGTCAGCTACGGCGCCGTCGCGGCCTTGCTGATGCTGGCGGCGGCCGCGCACTGGATCGCGGGACTGGAGTGGCAAATCGCCTTCCTGTTCGGCGCGCTCGGCTGCGTGACCGGGCCGACCGTGATCGTGCCCATGCTGCGCACCCTGCGCCCGGACGCGAAGATCGCCAACACCCTGCGCTGGGAAGGCATCGTCATCGATCCGCTCGGCGCGCTGTTCGCGGTGCTGGTGTTCGAGGCCATCGTGTCGCGCGAACAGGGGCATTCGATCGGCGTGTTCGCGGCCACGGTCGGCAGCGGCGTCGTGATCGGCGTGATCGGCGCGATCGTGCTGGCGTTCCTGCTGCGCCGTCATCTGATTCCGGAGTACCTGCAGAACTTCGGCACGATGGCCGCGGTACTCGGCGCGTTCGCAGTGTCCAACGCGATCACGCACGAATCGGGTCTGCTGGCAGTGACCATCATGGGCATCGTCATCGGCAACCGCCGCGACGTGCACATCGACCACATCATGGACTTCAAGGAGGACCTGTCCACGCTGCTGGTCTCGCTGCTGTTCGTGATCCTCGCCGCGCGCCTGCATTGGCCGTTGCCCGACGGCATGTTGCTGGGTGGCGCGCTGGTGTTCCTGGCGGCGCAATTCGTGGTGCGTCCGGTGTCGGCCTGGCTGGCGACGCTGGGCAGCACGCTGAACTGGCGGCAGCGTGCGCTGATCGCCTGGGTCGCGCCACGCGGCATCGTCGCCGCGGCGGTCTCGGCGCTGTTCGCGTTGCGCCTGGAAGAGTTGCGCGTGCCCGGCGCCGAGGCGTTGGTGCCGCTGGTGTTCAGTCTGATCATCGGCACGGTGATCGTACAGAGCGCGACCTCGCGCCAGCTGGCGCGCTGGCTGCGCGTGGCCGAGCCGGAGCCGGACGGCGTGCTGGTGTTCGGCGCCGACCCGGTTGCGCGCGCCGTGGCGGCGTCGCTCAAGGCCGCGGATTTCCGCGTGCTGGTGGTCGACGACGACTGGGAGGGCGTGCGCGCCGCGCGCATGCAGGGTCTGGAGACCTTCTTCGGCAGCCCGACCTCGCAGCATGCCGATCACCACATGGACCTGACCGGCATCGGCCGCCTGCTGGCGATGTCGACGCGACGCGAGCTCAATTCGCTGGCCGTCGTGCATTACCGCCAGGAGTTCGGTCGCGAACGCGTCTACCGCCTGCGCAATCTGGCGCCGGAAGAACGTCACGATCGCCGCAATTTCGCTGGCAACCTGCTGGCGCCTGCGCTGTTCGGCGAGAACATGACCCACGGCCGCTTCGCCGAAATGATGAGCGAAGGCTGGCGCATCAAGTCGACCAAGCTCACCGAAACCTTCGACTGGCCGCATTTCGTCGAACAGTACGGTTCGGAGTCGGTGCTGCTGTTCGGCATCGGCGAACGCGGCGCGCTGCGCGTGGCATCCAGCAAGCGCGAACTCGATCCCAAGCCGGGCTGGACCGTCATCGTGCTGGTGCCGCCGCCGCGTCAAGAGACCGAAGCAGTCGCGTGATACTTTTGTCGGACCCGGGTCTGCGCTGACCCGCCGACACGTTGAACAGGAACGTCCATGCGCATCCGTCGTCGCCGCATTTGCTTCATCCAGATTTCCGATCAGCTGATTCCGGATTTCAACGCCTTGTTCAGCGGCGAGGTGAAACTCGACACGGAACCGGCCGCGGAACTGCTGTGCCCGATTCGCAGCGAGCGCCTGAAAGTCAGCGGCCGCGAACTGGCGCTGTTGGCGGAGTTGCCGGCCGATGCATGGGTCGACGCCGGCGACCTGATCGAACGAGGAAGCATCGACGAGGAAGCGCTGGCCAGCCTGGTGCAGCGGCACATTGTGCTGTCCGATGCCGACCACGACATCGCCAGCAAGGCCATCCTCGAGGCGGAGGGTCGCTTTGAGCGCGTGGGCTGGTACGACCTCACCGCGATGTATCACGCGATGACGCGCTGGGCCGGCATGGCCGACGACGTCGCGACTCGTGAACACACCCCCGAGGCCCATCGTCAGCGTCTGGGCAAGATCGCCGATCGGCACGGCGATATTCCGCCGCATTTCCCACGTCGAGCGGATGCTCTGTCCACGCACGCTCTGGAATTGCAGCCGTTCGATTCGCCGCTCGCGACGATACTGAAGTCGCGCCGCACCACGCGCGTGTTCGATGCTGATGCCGTGCTGTCGCAGGCGGATTTGTCGCACATGCTGTACGGCTGCTTCGGCGCGCAGGGTATCCGTGAACTCGCGCCCGGCGCGACGGCGGTCAAGCGCACCAGCGCTTCCGGTGGCGGGTTGACGCCGATCGATCCGTATCCGGTGATTCTGCGCGTGGAAGGTCTGAAGTCCGGCGTCTACCACTACGACATGAGCCGTCATGCCCTGGAGCTGCTGCGCGAAGTGGACGAACAGGTATTGCGAGAGCAATTCACGGCGTTCACGGCAGGCCAGGATTATTTTGCCCAGGCGCACGTCATGATCGTGCACGTGGGCCGCTTCAATCGGCATCACTGGAAATACCGGCGGCACATGAAAGCCTACAAGGCGCTGCTGATGGATTCCGCGCACCTGAGCCAGACCTTCTATCTGCTGGCGACGGAGCGCGGTCTGGGCGCGTATTACACGGCCGCCATCAACGACGCGCAGCTGAGTGAATATCTCGGTCTGGATCCGATCGAGGCGGCGCCGTTCGGCGTCAGCGGATTGGGCGTTAAGGGACCAGACAAGGACGCCCCGCTGCATTTCAATCCGGAGCCTTTTACCCCGAATTTCCAGAAAGGCTAAAATTATCAATCATGTGCGTATACCCGTGTGGGGCGGGACATACCCATCGAAAGGACGACTTTCGCGCGTTTTTGTGAATGTCGTCCTTGCATAACATGCATCTGCTTGCTAAGTGCTTATATTCTATGCTTGGGGCGAAGGCCTCTATGCACTGCGACGGAAGCAGAAATACGCCCTCCACTTTCCTTTGCGTGTCTCTGTTCGCGCAGTTTTCGTTCACCGGTCTTAGATGACAGGTCGGGGCATCAAGGGAAGCGAGTACATGTCGGGATCATGCTCACGGAAAGGGCATTGGTCTTGTCGGTTTGTGCACGATCTGGCCTGGCTGCCCATGCCATTACGTAACGGCTGATTCCATTCCCTGAGGAGAGAAACCATGTTCGATTTCGCCACCAACCACGAGAGCTACGAGACCACCGCCACGATCGCCAGCGCGAAGAGCCTGGCGCACGCCTTCATCGAGCGCCTGGGCCGCGACGACGCGTTCCGCGCGTTCACGGTCGCCGACCCGGTGGCGGCGACGGCGCAGTACGGTTTCACGATCGATCCGAGCAAGCTGCCGGCGCAGGGCATCACGCTGCCGTCGAAGGACGTGCTGAACGCGCGCCTCGACGAAGTGGCGCAGCAGTTCGCCGCAGCCGCGAGCGTCGTCGTAGTGTTCACTATCTGAAAGTATGTGGTGCTGCGTTCCGGACAGGAGCGCTTGAGGCCGCGGTCTTCACGTGTCGTGCAGGCCGCAGCTTCTGTTTATGCGCATGGCTGTCCTGTCCGCGAAACCGGCAGGATCGCGAACGGCTCAGCTGGCGGGTGCTGAATTCAGTGACGCATCCTCGGGATTGAGGATGCGCCTTGCTTCACGGATCGACGGCAGGTTTGCGGGTGCCGCGCGCCAGTTGTCCAGAAAGATGCTGGCCTTGCGCGAAGCCGCTGCCGGCTTGGTCTTCATCAGGAACCGAGCCGCATCCAGCGATGCGAGGTTCCACTGGATGGCCCGTGAGCAGATACCCAGTTCGTTTTCGTACAGCTCGCCGAAGGCCAATGGTCGTGCATCCAGGGCACGCTCGTAGGCGGCTTCGGCATCCGGATCGCCGGCAGCTGCTTTGGCTCGGGCCAGAACCTCTAGCAGTTCCCATAGCGGATGGGAGTCCGCCGCTGCGGCGATGTGGACCGCTTCCTCGGGTTTACCTTCGCGCAGGGCGACTTCGGCTTTGGCCACGGCGACTAACTGTGCGCGTATCGGATAGCCCCGCAGTTGGTCATCGCTGCTTGCGACACGGATCGCGCGCTCGGCGAGAGGGACATCCCCGAGACGAGCGGCCCATCGGGCAAAACTGGCCAAAAGCGTCGGGTAGTCGTAGGACAGGTGGTCCTTCGAGTCGGCATTCATGGACAGCAGGATGTTCAGATTGTGGCGGACCTCATTCAACGCCTGCGGGTTCTCACCCTGACCCCACAGCACGCCGACGAGGTCCAGGCGCAAAGCCCAGCCCGAGGAGTCGATGGTGGTCTGCGTGATGGTTTGCAGGCCATGGCGCAGGTTGCTCTCCGCACTGGCCAGGTCGCCCTGGTCGGCGGTAACCAGCGCCTGGCGGACCGCGAGCGAAATGCTCGTGTTCGAATCGCTGGGTACCTTCTCCAGGAAGGCCATGGCCTTGCTGTACTGGCGCGTTGCGACGTAGGCGTCGGCCAGACCCAAGAAGGGGCCGCGGAAGCCATTGTCATAGGCTTCCTTGAAATGATCGATGGCGCTTTTCTCGTGTCCCAACGCGAGTTCGCAGGTCGCCATGATGTAGGTCGACGCCGGCCGCAAAGCCTGCGGCAGGCTGGCGGCGTGGCGCAGGTACGGCAGGCCGGATTCGCAGTCGTTCATGTTCGCTGCGTAGAACAGGCCCGCATTGTTCGATGCGCTCGGTGCGTCGGGATACAGGTCGGCCAGCACCTTCCAGGCCGCGGTCACGGCGGTCATCGGCTGGTCGTTGGTGATCTTCTGGGCGCGCAGCTTCGCGCGCTCGAAGGAACTCAGGCGGTTGGCATTCTTGAACGCCTTGTCGATCGCCTTCTGCGCCAGGCTCTTGCGGCCAAGCACGATGTAGTTCGCGGCCTGCATGGCATAGGCGGAAGCGAAGCCCGGATCCAGCTTCACGGCATGGTTCAGCATGTCGAGCGAGAGGTGGTAGTCGCCGCGCGAACGCGCCTGTCCCGCCAGCGAATAGGCGCGCAGGGCATCCAAGTTGGACGTCGTGACCTGTTCGAGCGGGACGCTCGAGGCCTTGATCTGCGGCAGCGATTCGCCCAGTTTCGTGCGCAGTTCGACCAGAAGATTGTCGATGGCCTTGACCACGGCGTCATAGCTCGGTGCAGTCGCGCTGACCGTGTTGATGACTTTCCGCGTGTTCGGGTCGATCAGCTGGGCTTCGATGAGAAGACCGTGGCCGGCGTTGGTGACGCGCGGCACGATCAGTGCGCGTGCATTGTTGCGTAGGGCGATCTCGGCGCCGATCTTGGGATCGATATGCGTCTTCTCGTCGAGCTTCATCAGCCCCAGGGTCTGACTCATCTTGGCCGGTGCGATCACGTTCACGTATCGCGACTGCTGCAGGCCGATGCGGATCGCGGTATCGATCGTGTTGTCGTAGTCCGACTGGCCGGTCTGATTTTGCACGTCCGCGATGACTACCCAGTCGCGTGCGGCGAAGTCGATCGTGGGTGGTTGGCGAAGCAGTAGCCACAGCAGGCTGCCGATGCCGATCAGTGCCAGCAGGCTGGCGACGGTCAGCGTCGAAGGGCGTCGCCACCATGGCAGGATGCGACGCGCTACGCCGCGATGAACGGGGGTGACGAAATCCGCGATGCCGGCTTCGCCCACCTCGTAGACTTCCAAGGGCTCTGCGATGCCGCGGATGCGGTACAGGCCGTGCGAGCGCCATTCGGCTTCGGGACAGTCCTCGGCGATTTCCTCGTGGCCGCGGCGGGCGATGCTGGCGGCGACGCCGGAGAGCAGGATCTGTTGCGGTCGCGCCAGCGACGACAGGCGCGCGGCGACCGGCTTGGCCAGGCCTTCGACTTCGATCGGCTTGGCGCCGCGGCTGATGTCCTCGGGGGTGTTTTCCCACATCACCACGTCGCCGACGTGGATGCCCACGCGTGCGCGGACGTCGACTTCCTCGGCCTCGGACATGAAGCGCAGTCCGCGCTGGTAGGCCAGTGCGAAGGCGACGGCCTGGGTCGGGCGCTCGAACAGCAGCAGGTAGCCGTCGGTCTTGTCGATTTCGCGGCCGCCGTGCTCGTCGATCAGCGCACGGGTCAGGCGGTCGTGCTTGCGCAGTAGCGCGGCGGCGCGGCGATCGCCGAGGCGTTCGACCAGGGCGGTGGAGTCGGCCAGGTCGCACACCACCATGGTGCGCAGCACGGGCTGTCCGGCGGCGGTGGCGTGTCGCCAGGAGATGCCGACGTCCATGGACTCAGACATGGCTTCAGGTTTCGGCGTCGGTCAGCCCGGATACGTGCCATCCGTCGCCGCCGATGGCCTTCACGCTGTAGAGCGCGCGGTCGATGTCGCTGTACCACACGGACCAACCGTCGATGTAGCGGCACAGTCCGCCGCCGATGCTGACGCTGGCCAGCAGTTGCGGTTGATCGACTTCGGCGAAACCGAGGTTTCGCACGCCTTCGAGAATCTGGTTGGCGCGCTCGCACAGTTCGCCGGACGTGTTGACCTGGCACAGCAAGGCGAACTCGTCGCCGCCCAGGCGGCAGGCGAGATCGCAGTTGCGTGCCGCGTCACTGACCACGCGGGCGACCGCGCACAGCACCTCGTCGCCGACCATGTGGCCGCACTGGTCGTTGATCTGCTTGAAGCGATCCAGGTCGATCAGCAGCAAACCCAGCTGCAGGTCGCCGCTGGGCGGCGACAGGTTGTCCAGATAGGCGTACAGGCCGCGGCGGTTGCACAGGCCGGTCATGTCGTCGGTGCGTACCTGATCCTCGGCGCGGGTCAGCTCGCCGCGCGTCTTGCGCAGCGACTCCATCGCGCGGATCAGGTCCTCGTTGCGGCGTTGCAGGCCGAGTACGAGTTGCTGCTCGCTGGCAACCAGATAGGAGAACGAGCGGCGCATGAACTGCACCATGCGGTCCGGCTGGCTCTGCAGCAGGATGTCGAAGCCGGGTTGGTCGACCGACCACAGTTCGCAGTCGGTGACCGCGACGGCATTGGCCATGCGCGCGTGGTGACCGATGAACAGCGCCAATTCGCCGAAGAACTCGCGCTCGCCCAGCGTCTTGTTTTGCATGTGTCCGGCGAAATCGAGCCGAATCTGCCCGCTGTCGATGATGAACATGCATTGGCCGATCTCGCCGCGGCGGAACAGCACCTGGCCGGCGGAGACGGTGCAGCGGGTGCCGACCGAGCAGAACGAACCCATCTCGGCCCCGGACAGGCGGCGGATGTAGGCGTCGTCGGACAGGTACCCGGAGACGCTTCTGCTGGTTTCGGCGTGGGGCGTGACCACAGGCCTGCTCCTGACAAAGACAATTTCTGAGACTCCATCGTAGCAACTTCGAGGGCTGTGAACACGCGTTTTCGGCAAGAGCGCCAGCGCGGAATTCCTCCGCGCCGGCAAGGACTTGAGTGGGATCAGGCCGCGTTGGCGTGATCGGCTTCCTCGAATTGGTCCTCTTCGGTGGAGCCGGACAGGGCCGAAAGCGAGCTCAGCCCCCCGGAAATGGCCTGATTGACGCTGTCGAAGTAGCCGGCGCCGACCTCGCGCTGGTGCTTGGCGGCGGTGTAACCGTCCTTCTCGGCGGCGAATTCGGCTTCCTGCAGTTCCACGTAGGCGGCCATCTGTCGCGCCTTGTAGCCGCGCGCCAGCTCGAACATCGAATAGTTCAGGGCGTGGAAGCCGGCCAGCGTGATGAACTGGAACTTGTAGCCCATCGCCGCGATGTCGCGCTGGAACGAGGCGATGGTGGCTTCGTCGAGGTTCTTCTTCCAGTTGAAGCTGGGCGAGCAGTTGTAGGCCAGCATCTTGCCGGGGAATTTGGCGTGGATGGCCTCGGCGAAGCGGCGCGCCTGTTCCAGGTCCGGCGTCGCGGTCTCGCACCAGATCAGGTCGGCGTAGGGCGCGTAGGCCAGGCCGCGGGCGATGGCCTGGTCGATGCCCTTGCGGGTTTCGTGGAAGCCTTCGACGGTGCGCGTGCCGGTGCAGAACGGCGCGTCGATGGGGTCGACGTCGGAAGTCAGCAGGCCGGCGCCCATCGCGTCGGTGCGCGCCACGATCAGGGTCGGCACGCCGGCGACGTCGGCGGCCAGGCGCGCGGCGACCAGTTTCTGCACGGCTTCCTGCGTCGGCACCAGCACCTTGCCGCCCATGTGGCCGCACTTCTTGGCGCTGGCCAGCTGGTCCTCGAAATGCACGCCGGCGGCGCCGGCCTCGATCATGTGCGACATCAGTTCGTAGGCATTGAGCACGCCGCCGAAGCCGGCCTCGGCGTCGGCCACGATCGGCACCATCCAGTCGATGTCGTCCTTGCCTTCGGCGTGGTGGATCTGGTCGGCACGCAGCAGTGTCTTGTTGATGCGGCGGACCACGCCGGGGACCGAGTCGACCGGGTACAGCGACTGGTCCGGATACATGGTGCCGGCGCTGTTGGCGTCGGCCGCGACTTGCCAGCCGGACAGGTAGATGGCCTGCAGGCCGGCCTTGACCTGCTGCATGGCCTGGTTGCCGGTCAGCGCGCCGAGCGCGTTGACGTAGTCCAGCGAGTGCAGCGAACCCCACAGGCGTTCGGCGCCGTGGCGGGCCAACGAGTGCTCGACGTGGACGTTGCCGCGCAGACGCACCACTTCGGCGGCGTCGTAGGGGCGGGTCACGCCCTTCCAGCGCGGGTTCTCGTTCCAGTCGCGGGTCAGTTGTTCGGCGGTGAGGCGTTGCGTAGTCATGAGCGTTCTCCGGGGGGCGTCGGGATGCGGTTACAGGCGCGTGTAGGCGGGCAGGGTCAGGAAATCGGCCAGGGTGTCGGCGCGGGTCAGTTCGGTGAGCAGGCGGGCGGCTTCATCGATGCGTGCGGCGCCCGGCACGTCGCTGTCGCGCAGGCGGTGCGCATGGCTGGCCAGGGCACGGTCGAACAGCGCCATCGTGATCGGCGCGTGGTCGGTGAACTCCAGGCCGCCGTGATGCAGCCACTGCCACAGCTGGGCGCGGGCGATCTCGGCCGTGGCGGCGTCCTCCATCAGGTGGTGGATCGGCACGCAGCCCAGGCCGTCCAGCCAGGCGGCGGTGTAGCGCAGCGCCACTTCGACGTTGTTGTCGAAGCCTTCGCGGGTGATGCTGCCGCCGCACGGCGCCAGCAGCTGCTCGCGACCGATGTCGAGGTCGTCCAGCGGGCGGTCGAGCTGGTTGGGGCCGGTCATGTGCGCGTCGAAGATGTCCATCGCCACCGGCACCAGCGCGGGGTGCGCGACCCAGGTGCCGTCGTGGCCGTCGCGGACCTCGCGCAGCTTGTCGGCGCGGACCTTCTCCAACGCGGCTTCGTTGGCGGTCGGGTCGTTCTTGATCGGAATCTGCGCCGCCATGCCGCCCATCGCGAACGCGCCGCGGCGGTGGCAGGTGCGGATCAGCAACTGCGAGTAGGCGCGCAGGAACGGCACGGTCATGCCGACCTGTCCGCGTTCGGGCAGCACCCGCGAGCGATCGGCGCGGCAGGTCTTGATGTAGGAGAAGATGTAGTCCCAGCGGCCGCAGTTCAGGCCGACCGCGCGGTTGCGCAGGGCATGCAGGATCTCGTCCATCTGGAACGCCGCCGGCAGGGTCTCGATCAGCACCGTGGCCTTCATGCAGCCGGGCGGCAGTCCGAGTTCCTGCTCGGTAAAGGCCATCACCTCGTCCCACAGCGCGGCTTCTTCCATCGCTTCCAGTTTGGGCAGGTAGAAGTACGGGCCACGGTCGCGTTCATGCAGGGCGCGGGCGTTGTGCCAGGCGAACAGGCCGAAATCGACCAGCGCCGCGGACAGCGGCAGGCCGTCCAGGGTCAGATGCGATTCCGGCAGGTGCCAGCCGCGCGGACGCACGATCAGTACGGCCGGGTCGTCAACCAGGCGGTACTCGCGGCCATCGGGTTGGCTGAAAGCGATGCTGCCGTCGACGGCGTCGCGCAGGTTGATCTGGCCGTCGACCACGTTGGCGAACGTGGGCGCGTTGGAATCCTCGAAGTCGGCCATGAACACGCGCGCACCGGAGTTGAGCGCATTGATGACCATCTTGCGCGAGACCGGGCCAGTGATCTCCACGCGGCGATCGCGCAGGGCCTTGGGAATCGGCGCCACGGTCCAGTCGCCGTCGCGGATGGCGCGGGTGTCGTCGCGGAAGTCGGGCAGCTCGCCGGCGTCGTAGCGGCGCTGGCGCTCGCGGCGGCAGGCCAGCAGCTCCAGACAGCGGGCGTCGAAGCGATGGTGCAGGCGCGCCAGGAAATCGAGCGCATCGTCCGTCAGGATCGCGGCGCGCTCCGGCGTCATCGGGCCGTTGATTTCGATGGTGCCGCGCTCGGGCACGTATTCCTGCAACACAGACATGGGCCACCTCCAGCGATGCGATTCGGAGGTTCAGGCTGCGCTTGCGATATCTATTTGACAAAGTAAATGTTTCAATTCATAATATTGATAAATTCAATGTTATTTTTAGTTCTTTGATTCTTCGAGGATAAAACAGGCAGTGCATGGCCCAAAAAACGCCAAGAAAAGCCGCGAAGCGTGAATCCGGACCGCCGGAACAGCGCTTCTACTACAAGGGCAACCGCCACAAGCAGCTGCGCGCCTTCGTCTACACGGTGAAGCTGGGCACGCTGACCCGCGCGGCCGAGGCATTGTTCCTGTCGCAGCCGTCGGTCAGCCTGCAGATCAAGGCGCTGGAGCGCGAACTCGACGTCACTCTGCTGGAACGCACGCGCCGACGCATCACCGTGACCGACGCCGGCGAGGCGCTGTACGAACTGGCGCGGCCGCTGGTGGAGGGCTGGGAGACGCTGGATCGCGACTTCCGCACGCGCCTGCAGGGTCTCAAGAGCGGCTCGCTGACCATCGCCGCCGGCGCCTCCACCATCCAGTACCTGCTGCCGACCCTGGTGCAGGCCTACCGCGAGCAGATGCCGGCCGTGCATCTGGAGCTGGCCAACGTCACCGGCAAGGACGGCCTGGCGCTGCTGCGCAACGACGGCGCCGATTTCGCCGTCGGTTCGATGCTCGACGTGCCGCACGATCTGGCCTACGCGCCGGTGTACCACTTCGACCCGATGCTGATCATGCCGCCCGATCATCCGCTGGCGGACAAGGACGACATCGCCATCGAGGACCTTTCGCCCTACGGCCTGATCCTGCCGCCGCAGCGATTGACGACCTACCGGCTGGTCGATCTGGTGTTCCAGCAGCGTCAGGTGCCCTACACCGTGGCCATCGAGGTCGGCGGCTGGGAAGTCATCAAGCACTATGTGGCGATGGGGCTGGGCATCTCCATCGTCACCGGCATCTGCCTGACCGAGGAAGATCACGCGCATCTGGCGGTGCGCAACATGCGCCGCTATTTCCCGCAGCGCAGCTACGGTGTGGTGATGCGCAAGGGCAAGTACCTCAGTCCCGAGGCGCGCGTGTTTCTGGACCTGATCCGCCCCGGCCTGCTGACGCATCGCGAGTACGACGAATCCGGACACTCCGCGCGCTGACGGGCGCAGCCGGCGCTACTCGGAATTCGCGGGCACGCCAGCCAGGTCGATCACCCACTTCGGCGACGTCGGCTCGCCGCTGTAGAACTTCCATGACCGGCCTTCGGCCATCGCCCAGCGGTGGATCCAGCTGGTGCCCAGCGCGCTGGTGAAGGTGTCCGGGCGCTGATAGGCGGGATCCTGCATGGCCTGCTCCAGACTCACGAAGCGGTACCCGCGCTGGCGCAGCGCGGCGACGAAATCGGGGTAGGTGTCGGCGTTGAGCGCGTTGGCGTGCAGCAGCATCACCTGCGGCAACGGGTAGCCGAGCAGCTTGATCGAGCGATGCTGGAAGTAGTTGACCATGCGCAGCAGGTACGGCACGTATTGCGCGCGCAGCTTCGTTTGCGTGGCGGTGTCGCCGCGATCCAGCGCCTTGGCGTACGCGGCGGCCCAGATCCAGTCGGAATCGGTGATCGTGACCGGCGCGATACGGTAGCCGTGATCGTTCAGAAACGTCTTCATCGCCGCCTTGGCTTCGAGCGTGCGTCCGGTGCGCAGGTACGGATGGCGGAACCAGTGCGGCTTGAGGCCGCGTTTGGCCAGCAAGGGCCGCAGCACCGCGTCGCAGGCGAGGATGTCCTTCTCGTCGGCCGGCACGCCGACCGCGTTCAGGTCGACGTGCGTGGCGGTGTGGTTGCCCAGTTCCAGTCCGGCGTCGAGCCAGGCATGGAGCATCGCCACGCGGTCGGGTTGCTGCTGTCCATGCACGAGCAGGCGCGCGGAATTGACGAAGCCGATCGCGGGCGTCTTGGCCTGCTTGATCGCCTGCAGCAGACGCGCGGATTCGGCGGCGATGCGCGGCGGCACGCTGCCGTGCGCCGGCAGCGGCGTGTTCGGATCGAGGCTGGCCCAGGGCAGGTCGTCGAAGGTGATGGCGATGCGCAACGCGGGTGGCGTGGCGGCAGGTTTTGCGACGGTGGCGTTCTGCGCCATCGCGGCCACGGTCGGCAGCAGGCAAACGAGTGCGACACAGACGAGGTGCGGCCATCCTTTCATGTGTTTCCCCCTTCCCTTCATGGCATCACGATGCGCGCGGGTCGTGCTGCCGCGTCGCAGCGCGGTTCCGTTGCACCGACGAACGTCCTTGCGGACGGTGCAGATGTTTCACCCGTGCCGCGCCGAACCGCGGTGCGGCCGCGGATCGGGCGCGGCGCTCACCGCACCGACGGGCAGCGGTCGGCGCGGAATTCGCAGAAGCGATAGCGCAGCTCCAGGCCGACGTTGCTGCCGATGTAGCGGCCGAACTGGTTCAGGCGCTGGCTGTAGCCGGCGCGACCGACCAGTTGCCAATGCGTGAAGATGCCGACGGTCAGCGCGCCGCTGATGTCGAACGCCCGCTTCCACTGACTGAACGTCTCGTCTCTCTGCTGACCGAGCGCGGTCGACAGCGACAGTCCGACTTCGTCGCTGATCGAGATGTAGCTGGATGCCGTGAACGCGTAGCGACGGTAGCGATCGGGGCTGTAGTAGCCGTTGTCGGTGTTGAGGCTGTTGTGCTGTGTCTCGCCCTGCACGCCGAGATCGAGCGTTGCCCGCTCGCCGCGGTACACGGCGCGGGCGTAGCTGACGAGCGCGGAAGCGCGACGGTTGTCGTCGTCGAAGTCGTCGTGTGCGATGTGCGCGTCGATGCGGTCGCGCAGCGTCGGTGTCCAGCTCAGGTCGACGGCCAGGCCGTTGCGCATCACCGTCAGCGCGCGCGGCGAGGCGTCGACGCGGTCGCGGTCGGCGGTGATCGTGTAACGGAAGGCGTCGCTGGCGTACTGCGAGAACAGCAGGTGGCCGATGGTTTCGTTTTCACCGCCCCGGCCGTTGTCGATGCGCGAATTGCCCAGCCACAGCTCCAGTGCGATGTCGGGCGACGGCGCGAAGCGCAGACCGGAGCCGATGCGGTCCTCGTCGACGTGGTTGTCGCCCAGCAACGGCGCGAACGGGCCACCGAACGGCGCCGAGTGTCGTCGCCGCGTGACGTCGGCCAGCAGTCGCCAGCGATCGGCCAACCAGAGGCTGCTGTCGAGGTCGAGCGTGCGGATTTCGATGTGGTCGGAATCGCTGTACAGCGAAGGCGTCAGGCCGACCCAGGAGAACAGCGGCAGGCGCACCGCCTTGGCGAGGTCGTTGGTGTCCTTGTCGTCGGGCTTGTCGGCCTGCACGGTGGCCAGCGCCGGCAGAGCTTGCTGCGGCCATTCGCCCTGACGCAGGATCAGCGCCTGGGTCCAGGCGTTGTCGTCGTCGCTCGGGTCGGCCGCGTATAGCGGTGCATTGATGGCCAGGGCGGCGTGGCGACGCTCGGCCCAGGCCAGCACGCGCGCGCGCAGCGCAAGGGCTTCCTGGTCGTTGGCGCCGAACTTGGCCAGGGCATCGTCGGCCTTCGCGTAGGCGCCCATCCAGGCGAGGAAGCGCGCGCGGTCGAGCTGTGCGGCGTGATCGTTCGGATGCGCGGCGAGGTAGACGTCGATCAGACGCAGAGCCTTGGCGGTGTGGCCGTCCCATGCCGCGCTCAGCGCCGGCTGGTAGGGAACCGCGCTCTGCGCGCGAACGGCTGTCAGGGGCAACGTGCAGGCCAGCGCGAAGGCGGTGAGCAGGGTGGCTCGACCCAGCGCCGCAGCGCGGGCAGAGGCCCGACGGCGATGTGTCATTTGCGCCATTTCCGATTCCTTGTGATCCAGAGATGAGTGGCGAACACGCCGATGGTGCGCAGCTCGGCCACCATCAATGCGTAGCGCAGCGGGGTGATCAGCAGGCCCTTGCCGATCGATTTCAGCCGCGCGCCGGGCGAGACCACGCCCAGGATCAGCAGCGACAGCAGGATCTCCACCACCACGGTGACCCACAGCGGTTCCCACCACTGCATCAGCAGCATGATGATGAGCGTGGTCGGAAAGCCGATCTTCTCCACCGCGCCCATGAAGATCACCCAGCCGATAGGGCGGCCGTACGTCTTGGTGACGTTCTCGCCGAACGCCTGGCGGTAGGGTTCCTGGATCTTGCGCATCTCGCGGATGCGCTTCTGCTCGCTGGCCTTGCGTTCGTGCATGCGCTTGAGGAAGCGGCGGTAGGCCTTGAACGGGCTGCGCATCAGACCGTCGAAATAGAAGCAGCTCTGCAGGAACGAGGACGACCACAGGAACACCTGCCGTGGCAGCCGCGTGGCTTCGGGTTCCTCCGAACGCGCACGGATGTCGTTGAGCTGGATGTTGCGGTAGCCCTCGTTGTTGAGCGCGAAGCCGATGAAGATGTCCTCGGACGTGGTCAGGTCGTCGCCGAGCAGCGGTTCGTAGTGGTCGAACAGGTTCTGGATGTACTTGCGGCGATACGCAACCGCGCAGCCGACCGGGTTGGTGATGCCGCCGAAGAACACCATCTGCCCGTGGTACACGAAGCCCTGCAGGAAGCGGTACAGGCAGTCGCGGTACATGTTGGTCAGGCCCCACCACATCAGGTGCAGCCGGCCGCGTTTCTCCATCGGGTCGTGCCAGCCGTCGTCGGCGAGCAGCGGCGCGAATTCCGGGGTCTCGGCGAGCTTGCGGCGGTCGCTCAGACGCATCGGCAGAATCGTCCCGCAGGCGCTGGCGATGCCCACGCCCTGGTACAGCTCCTGCACGCAGCGCTCGATGTAGTCGGTCGATTCGAGGAAGGTGTCGCCGTCGAGGATGAACTCGACGTCGGCGTCGAACTCGCGCGCCTGGCGCTTGATGGTCGGCGTCTTGCCGATCGAGCTCTGGCGGCGGATGACGGTGACGTCGAGGCCGAGTTTCTTCGCCGTCCGTTCGGCCACGCTGGCGGTGTCGTCGCCGCTGCCGTCGTCGACCACGATGATGTGGCGCGGCTTCAGCGTCTGCCGGGCGATGGACGTCAGGCAGTGCGGCAGGTTCTCGGTCTCGCGATAGGCGGGAATGACCACGTCGACCACGGCCGTGCGCCAGTCCTCGGCCGGTGTGGGTACGGTCTTGTCCGGACCGCGCAGCAGGCCGATGGCGCTGAGCAGCGCGTTAGGACTGATGACAAACCACGGAGCGGTGGCCATGACCGTCCTCCTTCGACAGTTTCGCCCGGCTGGTGCGGATCAGTTCGTCGAGCGTGTCCTCGAGCGTGTGCTCGTGCTTGAACCCGGTCAGCGCGCGCAAGCGGTCGAGTACGGGGCGGCGGCGGCGGATGTCCTCGAAGTCCTCGCCGTAGGCGGTGACGTAGGGCACGTGCTTGATCGGCGATGTGCTGTGGGCGCGCGCGCGCACCATCTCGGCCAGGTCGTTGACGGAGATTTCGCGGTCGTTACCGACGTTGACCACCAGACCCTCGGCGGTCGCCTTGGCGGCGAGCATGTCCAGCGCGCGCGCGGTGTCGCGCACGTCGCAGAACGAACGCGTCTGCACGCCGTCGCCGTACACGGTGATCTCCTCGCCTTTCACCGCCTGCTCGACGAAGCGCGGCACGACCATGCCGTAGCGGCCGGTCTGGCGCGGTCCGGTGGTGTTGAACAGGCGCGCGATGACGGTCGGGATGTCGAACTTCTGCGCATAGGAAAGCCCCAGCGCCTCGTCGGCGATCTTGCTGACCGAGTAGTTCCAGCGGGTGCCGGCGCGCGTGGATACGGACAGGTCCATCTGCTCGTGCAGCTCGCTTTCGAGGCGATGGCCGTACACCTCGGAGCTGGACGCGATGACCACGTGCGGCTTCCAGCCGCTGGCGGTGACCGCACGCAGCAGGCGTTCGCAGGCGGCGATGTTGGTCGCAAGCACGCGCGTCGGCTCGGCGATCACGCGGTACACGCCGACCACGGCGGCCAGGTGATAGATGCGGTCGGCCCAGGCGGCTGCGCGCTCGAGTCCGTCCCAGACCAGCATGTCGGCGTGGTCGAAGCGGAAATTGGGAAAACCTTCGAGGAGATGGATGTTGGCGCGATTGCCGGTCGAAAGGTCGTCGACCACGTGCACCTTGTCGCCTCGCGCCAGATGCAACTGCGCGACATGCGAGCCGATGAAGCCCGCGCCCCCTGTAATCAGCACATGCATAACTGGCCCCTGTAGCCAACGCCGGCGATTCGTAGCCGCAATGGTGCGGGAGATAGTGCGCGGCGGGGGTCAATTTTTACCATATTTGTGAACTCCGTCACAGCAAAACGATTGACGTTCCTGTCTCACCTAAGTAATAGGCCGTTTTGCTTAGCATAGCCTGCCCACGCGGGGTCCGCGTGCACGTATTCCGCACTTTCAGGGGATGGATTCAGGCGCCGCGATGCTTGCCGCGAGCGTGCTGGAACAGCGCGCGGATGCGGGTCAGGTCGGCGTCGATGTCGCCGCTGGTGTGCTGCAGCGGACCCAGGGTGAAGGTCTTGCTGGGAAAGTCGATCAGTACCGGCAGGATCGGCACCTGCGCGGCCTGCGCGATGCGCAGGAAGCCGGATTTCCAGCGTTCCACGCGCTTGCGCGTGCCTTCGGGCGTGATGCCCAGCCACATGCGCTCACGCTCGGCGAAGCGCTGTTGCATCTGCTCGACAACGCCGATGGCGGCCTGGCGGTCGATCGGAATCAGGCCGAAGCCGCGCAGGATCGGTCCCAGCGGACCGGCCAAGACCTCGCGCTTGATCATGATGTTGATGTCCAGGCCGAGCGCGGACTTCATCAGCAGTCCCCAGACGCCGTCCCAGTACGAGGAGTGCGGCGCGCCGATGATGATCAGCTTGGGCACGTTGGGCAGCGTGCCGGCCAGGCGCCAGCCGGCCATGCGCAGCAGCAGGCGGCTCAGGCGCGCGCCGAAACCGTGGCGGGTGCGCGGCGCCTGCGGCGGCATCTCGGGCAGCAACGGTTCGCTCATTCGCCGCTCCAGTCGCGCGAACGCGTGCGCTTGATCTTGCCGCGCTGCTGCTTGGCCTGCAGGCGGCGCTCCTTGGCGGCGCGCGTCGGGCGGGTGGCGATGCGCTTTTTCGGCGCCTGGGTCGCGCCGCGCAGCAGATCGAGCAGGCGCTCGCGCGCGTCCTCGCGGTTGCGCGCCTGGTCGCGGAAGCGGCGCGCCTGGATCACCACCACGCCTTCGGCGCTGATGCGGCGGTCGCGACGGTCCAGCAACCGTGCGCGCACCGCGTCGGGCAAGGCGGGCGAATGCGCCGCGTCGAAGCGCAATTCGACCGCGCTCTCGGTGCGGTTCACGTGCTGTCCGCCGGGACCGGCCGCGCGCACGAAGCGCTCGGTCAGTTCCGATTCGGGAATGGCGATGGAGCGGTTCACGCGCAGCATGCGGTCAGTGTAGCGGGGAAGCCGTTGCAGTTCGTCGACAGGCGCTCAGTGGCCGCGCGGCCAACTGGCGACGAAGGCCAGCAGACCGAGGCCGGCGGCTACGCCGGGAATCCACGGTCCGTGCTGTGGCGCCAGCGACCAGACCAGGGCCGCGCCGAGCACCAGCGTGGCGCCGACCAGTCCGCCCGCCAGAAGGCGGCGCGAGCGACGCGCTTCGGCATGCAGGCGCTGCAGATCCTCGGAGGCGAAATGCACGCGGGTCTGTCCGGCCACGCTCTGTTCCAGCAGTTCGCGCGCCAGGTCCGGCATGCGCGGCGCGGCGTGCAGCCATTCCGGTAGGCGGCGGCGCAGCGTGTGCAACGCGCGGCGCGGGCTGTAGCGCTCGCGCAGGATGCGCTTGAGCACCGGATGCGCGACCGACCAGATGTCGATCTCCGGATCGAGCATGCGTCCCACGCCCTCGATATTCAGCAGCGTCTTCTGCAGCAGGATCAGCTGCGGCTGCAGGGTCAGCTCGAAGCGGCGAGCGGTATTGAACAGCTTGGCCACCACCTCGGCCAGCGAGATCTGCGACAGCGGGCGCGTGAAGTACGGCTCGCACACCGTGCGCACCGCGCCTTCGAGTTCGTCCACGCGCACGTGGCGCGGCATCCAGCCGGCCGCCAGATGCAACTCGGCGATGCGGCGGTAGTCGCGCTCGAACAGGGCGATGAAGTTCTCCGCCAGCCAGTACTGGTCGGCCTCGGGCAGCGAACCCATGATGCCGAAGTCCAGCGCGATGAAGCGCGGCTCGCGGCTGGACACGTCGACCCAGATGTTGCCGGGATGCGCGTCGGCGTGGAAAAAGTTGTCGCGGAACACCTGCTCGTAGAACAGCCGCACGCCCATCGCCGCCAGCGCGCGCCGGTCGAGGCCGGCGGCCTCGATGGCCTCGACGTCGTCGGCCGGCACGCCGTGCACGCGCTCCAGGGTCAGCACGCGGGCACTGGAATAATCCCAGTACACCGCCGGCACCTTCAGTTCCGACGAGTTCGCGAAGTTGCGGCCGAGCAGGCTGGCGTTGGCGCCCTCGCGCTGCAGGTCGAGTTCGTTCTCCAGCGTCTTCTCGATCTCGGCGACCACGTCCATTGGCCGGATTTTGTCGGCGTTCGGATGCCAGCGCTGCGCCAGTTCGCCCAGCGCGTGCAGCAGGTCGACGTCGCGGCGAATGCGCTTGTCGATGCCCGGACGCAGCACCTTGACCACCACGCTGGCGCCATCGTGCAGCTGCGCCGCATGCACCTGGGCGATCGACGCGGAGGCCAGCGGTTCCTCGTCGAAATGGGCGAAGACGGCGTCGATCGGCTGGCCCAGCGAGGCCTCGACGAGCACGCGCGCCTCGGCGCCGGGGAACGGCGGCACCTGGTCCTGCAGCGAGGCCAGTTCGTCGGCGATGTCCTCGGGAATCAGGTCGCGGCGCGTGGACAGCACCTGGCCGGCCTTGACGAAGATCGGCCCCAGCTCGTTCATCGCCAGACGCAGGCGTGCGCCGCGCGGCAGGTCGCGCACGTCGGCGCGGGCGCGCGGCAGCACCCTGCGGATCAGCTTCAGCGGGCGGAACAGATGCGCGGCGTCGACCAGTTCGTCGAGGCGGTAGCGCAGCAGCACGCTGGCCACGCGCAGCAGCCGCGGGGCGAGGCGAAGCGACGTCATGCGTCTGGCTCCAGTGTGCGGGACAGGCGCTTCAGGCGTGCATCGAGACGGTCGGCGCGTTCGCGCAGGGCGTCGACGTCGTCCAGAAAATCGTCCATTTCGGCGGGCGCGACGGCCAGGCGCGATTCCTCGCGCAGCCAGTCGGCGACATCCTCGGTGGCGTGCCGGGCGCCGCGACGCAGATGGGTGACGCCGCGCTGCAGGGTGCGCGCGAGCGGCACGCCGAGCACGTCGCCGAAGCGCTGCGCGAAGGCTTCCTCGACGTCCGGCGCGTAACCGCGCGCGAGTCTTTCCAACTGGCGCGCGAGGCCGGCGTCGCCGGCGATCTCGACCTTGCCCGGCGCGATGCCGTCCTCGCCGCGCTGCAAGGCCATCGCCAGCAGACTGCCGGGGCTGGCGGTCACGCGCAGCGCGGGCGAGGCGTCCGGCGCTGCGGGCGCGGGACCGACGCGCAGGTGGCCGTCCTTGACATGCACGGACAGCGTCAGCTCGGGGCCGCGCATGTGCACGACCACGCGGCGACCTTCGAGCGCACGCACGCGTTCGCGGGTCTCGGGGTCGAGATCGACGGCGCGGTTCAGCGCGCTTTCCAGGGCGCGACCGGCGAGCTTGCGCATCGGGCGCGGCAGCAACGGAGAGGCTTCGGTCATGCGTCGATTGTACCCGTTGCCGCGCGCGATCCGCGCGGCGTCACGCCGCACCGGGGAAGCCCAGTTGCCGCCAGGCTTCAAACACCGTCACCGCGACGGCGTTGGACAGGTTCAGGCTGCGGCTGTCGGCCTGCATCGGCAGCCGCAGCCGCTGTGCTTCGGGCAGGCGATCGAGCACGGCATCGGGCAGACCCGCGGTCTCGCAGCCGAACAGCAGCGCGTCGCCGTCGGCGAAGGCGGTGGTGTAGGGCGAGCGCGTGGCGCGGGTGGTCAGGGCGAAGACGCGAGGGTCGTGCAAGGCGTCCAGGCAGGTGTCGAGGTCGTCATGCACGCGCACGGCGGCGTACTCGTGGTAGTCGAGTCCGGCGCGTCGCAGACGTTTGTCGTCCAGTTCGAAGCCGAGTGGGCGGATCAGGTGCAGCGACGCGCCGGTATTGGCGCACAGACGGATGACGTTGCCGGTGTTCGGCGGGATTTCCGGGCGGTGGAGGATGACGTGCAGCATCCGCCCATTATCGCCGCCGCCGCGGCCCGCGTCAGTTGGCGCGGATGCACAGCACGCCGTCCGGCAGCAGCGGGCAGGCCAGCGGGGTGATGGTGGTGGCTTCGACCACCTGGTTCGGCGACGCCGGTGCGGCGATCGACGTGCCGAACAGCATGGAACCGACGGTGGCGGCGCACAGCACCAGGCAGACCACGAACAGACCGCGTAACAGGAAGCTTTCGAATTTCATGAGTGTTCTCCGTGACGACGAGGGGATATCCCTGCGCTGCTACTCTCGCAAGTCGCGTGCCAAGCGGGCACTGCCACGTAAAACACTGATTTTGTGATGTTTGTCAGATTGCTTGTCGTCGCAGGAAGATGTCCGCGGACGGACGTCCGCCCGAGGTCGGACACTGCGGACGTCCGCGCGGGCCTCGCTTCGGTCACGGTCGACGCGTCGTGCGGGCCGTCGGCGCGGCGTGGCGAGGGCGGGCGAACCGAGGGCTGACCAGCGCGTTATCGAAACCTTCGGAAAGCCTTTGCAATGCCTTATGAAAACGTTTACAGTTGCGCCCGTTATTCTGTGAGGGGTGGGCGTGCCGACATGTCGGTGACGATCAAAGACGTTGCAAAAGCGGCCCATGTATCCGTGGCGTCGGTGTCGCGGGTGCTCAACGGTCGTGAAAATGTCAACGAGGAGACGCGCAAGCGCATTCTCGCTGCCGTGCGGCGTCTGCGCTACATCCCCAACGGCGCCGCGCGCAGCCTGATCACGCGTCGCACGCACACGCTGGGCGCCCTGCTTCCCGACCTGCACGGTGAATTCTTCTCCGAGCTGATCCGCGGCATCGACATCGCGGCGCGCGCGCACGGCCAGCATCTGCTGGTGTCCAGTTCGCATGGCGACGCCGACGAGGCCGCGGCCGCTCTGCGCACCATGCGCGGCAAGGTCGACGGGCTGCTGGTGATGTCGCCGTACGCGGACGCCGACTTTCTGGCCGACAACCTGCCGCCGGCCATGCCCACCGTGCTCATCAACACGCCGCACACCCCGGACAACTGCATGGCGATGAGCGTGGACAATCACGCCGGCGCCTACGCCATGGTCGAACACCTGGCGTCGCTGGGGCACCGGCACATCGCTTTCATCAACGGGCCCGACGACAACTTCGAGGCCCAGAACCGACTGCTTGGCTATCGCGACGCGATGGCCGAGTTTCTGCCCGGTACGCCCCTCCAGATTCTGGAAGGCGAGTTCACGGACGTCTCCGGTTACCGGGCGGGTCAGCATCTGTTGCAACTGGAGCAGCGCCCCGATGCTGTATTCGCAGCCAACGACATGATGGCGATCGGCTGTCTGTCCGCCTTGCACGAAGCAGGATTGCGTGTCCCCGAGGACATCGCGCTGGCGGGCTTCGACGATATTCCGTTGGCGCGCTACATCACGCCGAAACTGACCACGGTGCGCGTGCACATCGCCGAACTCGGCGAACAGGCGCTGGAGCGTCTGGTGCAGGCCATCGAGGACCCGAACGCGGATGCGGAGCGCGAGAAGACGCTCGAATCCGAGTTGGTGCTACGCGCTTCCAGCGGGACCAGCGCACACAAGACGCGGCGAAAGACCGCCCACGTAAGCAAAGTTTGAGGGAGACCCCACCATGAACAGCACGAAATCGTTCCGGCATCGCGTTGCCACGGCTCTGCCGGACGCCATGAAGGTACGCACCCGCAAGCGGCTCATCGCGAGTCTGATCGCCGCCTCGCTAGTGACCGCAACGGCAGCCCCCACGGCCGTGTGGGCGCAGTCGGCCTACGCCACGCTGCACGGCAAGGCCAAGCCCAACACGCAGATCACCGCGCTGAACACCGCGACCGGCACCATGCGCCAGACCAAGGCGACGTCGGACGGTTCCTACACCATCGTCGGTCTGCAGCCGGGCACCTACACCGTCGACGACGGCGCGGGCACCTCGCGCACCGTGACGCTGACGGTGGCCTCGACCTCCACCCTGGACTTCACGACCGACAGCGGCACGCCGTCCACCGCGAACGCACAGACGCTGAGCGGCGTGACCGTCACCGCGAGCAACCTGCCCGACGTCACGACGCCGGAAGTCGCGACCACGATTTCGCTGCATCAGATCGACACGATCCCCCAGATCTCGCGCAACTTCCTGGAATTCGCCGACACCGTGCCGGGCGTGGTCTTCAACGTCGACGGCGTGGGTGGCAACACTTCGCTGCGCGGCGGCGCGCAGAACAACGCCGCGGTGAACGTCTACATCGACGGCGTGGGTCAGAAGAGCTACCTGTTCGGCGGCCCGACCGGCCAAAATGCTAGTCAGGGCAACCCGTTCCCGCAGCTGGCGATCGGCGAATACAAGGTCATCACCTCGAACTACAAGGCCGAGTACGGCCAGATCTCCAGCGCGGCGGTGACCGCGCAGACCAAGTCCGGCACCAACGAGTTCCACGGCGAGGTCTACGACCGCTATACCAACGACGGCTATCGCGCGCGTACGCCGGCCGAGAACGACAAAAACTTCAAGACCCCCTCGCAGGAGAAGGAATACGGTTTCGCGCTGGGCGGTCCGATCATCAAGGACAAGGCGCATTTCTTCGTCACCTACGAAGGCAAGCGCTTCAACACGCCTGTGGCGGTCGTTCCGGATGCGGAAGCGGTACCCGGCCTGCCTGGTCTGCCTGCCAGTGCAGCGGCCCAACTTGGTCCGGCCAATCGGCCTTTCTCCGAAAATCTGTACTTCACCAAGTTCGACTGGGAACCCACTGATCGGGATCGTTTCGAGCTTAGTGCGCAGATCCGCAAGGAAAGTCAGATCGGTGGCGTGGGCGGCACCACGGGTCCGTCGGCGGCGTTCTCGGTGATCAACAACGACAAGCGCTACACCATCCGTTGGCAGCACAGCGGCTATTCGTACTTCAATGAGCTGCTGTACACCTACGAGGACAGCAATTACGCGCCGACGGCGATCACTACCGGGAACGGCGCTGTCTATACCTACGCTCCGGATGGTACCGGCCCAACCAGTAGTCAGACGAAGACGATTGTTTCCACTGGCGGCGCAGATCCGCGCGCCACGCAGAACAAGGGTCAGAAGGGACCGGCCATTGAGGACAACCTGACCTTCAACGACTTCCAGTGGCACGGCGACCACGTCATCAAGATGGGTTTCAAGTACAAGTGGATCACGCTGCATTCTTCCGACGCAGGTGCCACCAACCCGCAGTTCTTCTACAACGTCACGCCGAGCGGCACCGACAGCCAGCCGTACGAGGTGATCTTCCCGAAACCGGTTACCGGCCTGGGCCTGAGCCCGATGGTGACCACCAAGGACAAGCAGTTGGGCACCTACATCCAGGACGACTGGGCGGTGAACGACAAGCTGACCCTGAATCTGGGCGTGCGTTGGGACTACGAGAAGACGCCGTCGTACCTGAACTTCGTGACGCCGTCCAACGTGGTCGCCGCGCTGTACGCGCAGGATCCGAATGCGCCGGCCGGACAGACCTACGCCGATTCGCTGGCCAAGGGCGGCATCAACGTCGCCGACTACATCAGCAACGGCCATAACCGCAGCGCGTACAAGGGCGAATGGCAGCCGCGTCTGGGCTTCTCCTATGACGTCAACGCGGATCAGGCGCACGTGATCCACGGCGGCGCCGGCCGTTCCTACGACCGCGACCTGTACAACTACCTGCAGCTGGAAGTGACCAAGTCGGCGCTGCCGCAGTTCACCTACTACTTCCAGGATCCGAACTCCGGCCTGTGCTACCAGGGCAAGACGCCTTGCGTGCCGTTCGATCCGTCGTACCTGACCAGCCTCAGCAGCGTGCAGTCGCTGGCTTCGGCCAGCAACACCGGCACCGAGGTCGATCTGCTCAACAACAAGCTGAAGGCGCCCTACTCCGACCAGTTCAGCCTGGGCATGGCCAACCGCGTCGGCGACTGGCAGACCGATGCCACGGTGACCCGCGTGCTGAGCCACGACGGCTTCGCGTTCACCCTCGGCAACCGCTATCCGGACGGCACGTTCTTCAAGGACGGCGGCCAGCCTTGGAACAACGGCGTGCCGGGCTTCGGCAGCCTGATCGTCGGCAACAACGGCATCGAGACCCGCACCACGCAGGTGCTGCTGTCGGCCAACAAGCCCTACACCAAGCAATCGCACTGGGGCGTGACGCTGGCGTACACCTACACCGACGCCAAGCAGAATCGGGACATCAACGAGCATTATTCCTTCGACTACGCCACGATCAACGATTACCCGTTCATCGTGTCCAATGCAGCGTCGAAGCATCGTTTTGTCGCGACGGGTGTCGTGGACGGTCCTTGGGGATTGGTGTTCTCGGCCAAGCTGACGCTGGCCACACCAATACCGTTCAACAGTAATGTCTGCTATGCCACGACCAATGATCCGACTACCCAGCAGTACTTCCCGAATGGAAGCAAGTGCAGCGCCTACGGCACGACCCCCGAGGGCAATGGGCGCTTCCTGGTGGGGGGCAAGGTGTTCGGTTACCGCGATGTGGATTTCCAGGCAACCAAGAATTTCAGTATCCACGGCATGGATTTCTACGGTCGTTTCGATCTGCTGAACGTTTTCAACTTCAAGAACCTGAACAGCACGCTGTTCCCGAATAGCACGGTGGGTTCGATCGGCCCGGTAACCTACAACCCGACAGGCGACATCACCTTCGTACCGCGAACCATCAAGTTCGAAGTCGGCATGAAGTTCTGATCGCCGTTCACCGCGGTATCGACAGGGCCCGCCTCGGCGGGCCCTGTCTTTCGACCTGCCGCAAACCGCGTTCCATCGTCGTATCCTTGGACCCGCCATGAATGATCCACGCATCCAGAAGATCGTCATCGTCGGCGGCGGCACGGCCGGCTGGATGGCCGCGGCGGCGTTCGCCAAGCTGCTCGGTCGCGCGTACGACGTGCGGCTGATCGAGTCCGAGGAGATCGGCACGATCGGCGTCGGCGAGGCCACGGTTCCGCACCTGAAACTGTTCAACAACCTGCTGCGCATCGACGAGATCGAGTTCGTCAAGAAGACCCGCGCCACCTTCAAGCTCGGCATCCAGTTCAACGACTGGGGGCGCATCGGCGATTCCTACATCCACGGCTTCGGCAAGATCGGCACCGAACTAGGGCTGCTGCCGTTCCACCAGTATTGGATCAAGGCGCACCGCGAGGGCATCGCGGGCGAGCTGGGCGACTATTCGATCAACACGCTGGCCGCGCCGCGTGGCAAGTTCATGCCGTCCGCGACCGACGTGCCGCCCAATTCCCCGCTGGCGGACATCGCCTACGCCTACCACTTCGATGCCGGCCGCTACGCGCAATTCCTGCGCGCCTTCGCCGAGGAATTCGGCGCGCGCCGCACCGAGGGCAAGATCACGCAGACGCATCTGCGCGAGAGCGACGGCTTCGTCGAGGCCGTGACCCTGGAAAGCGGCGAGCGCATCGAGGGCGACCTGTTCATCGACTGCTCCGGCTTCCGCGGCCTGCTGATCGAGCAGGCGCTGCAGACCGGCTACGAGGACTGGACCCACTGGCTGCCCTGCGACCGCGCCATCGCCGTGGCGTCGGAGCGCACCGGTCCGCCGCCGCCGTTCACGCGGGCTACGGCGCGCACTGCCGGCTGGCAGTGGCGCATCCCGTTGCAGCACCGCATGGGCAACGGCTATGTCTATTCCAGCCAGTACCAGAGCCAGGACGAGGCCACGTCCATCCTGCTCGGTCACCTCGAAGGCAAGCCGCTGGCCGAGCCGCGACACCTGCGCTTCACCACCGGCATGCGGCGCAAGTTCTGGAACCGCAACGTGGTGGCGCTGGGTCTGGCCGGCGGTTTCATGGAGCCGCTGGAATCGACCAGCATCCATCTGATCCAGTCGGGCATCTCGCGCCTGCTGAACCTGTTCCCGCAGCGCGATTTCGATCCCGTGCTGATGGAACGCTACAACGCGCAGATGACGTTCGAGTTCGAGCGCATCCGCGATTTCCTGATCCTGCACTACTACCTCACCGAACGCACCGACACGCCGTTCTGGAACTACTGCCGGACCATGCAGATTCCCGAATCGCTGCAGGAGAACATTCGCCTGTTCGAGGACAGCGGTCGTTTCTTCCGCAATGCGGAGGAGATGTTCGCCGAACCCAGTTGGGTACAGGTGATGATCGGTCAGCGGCTGATGCCGCGTTCGCACCACCCGCTGGTGGACGAGGTGCCGCAGGATTATCTGAAGCAGTTCATCGGCAATGTCGGACAGGTGATCGACCAGTGCGTGGGCGCCATGCCCATGCATCAGGCGTTCATCGACCGCCACTGCGCCGCGACGGAATGACGTTCATCGGTAGTTTCAGGCACGCCCCCGGCCGCCCGTAGACCGCTCACTCAACTTTCGCTTTTCAGGAACGTAATGGCATGACCATGGGGACATTCGCTCGCAAGAGCCTTGTAAACGTTTTCTTCGCCCTGCTCGTTGCGGCTGCCGGTTGGGGTCCCGCCTGCGCCGGATCGCTTGCGGACGCGCACGCGAAGACGCATGCGCCGAAGCTCTCGGCCGGCGACCGTGCGCGCCTGGACGATCTCGAACGCCGCACCTTCGAGTTCTTCTGGAAGACCACCAACCCGGGCAACGGGCTGGCGCCGGACCACTTCCCGCTGCGCGAACAGCCGTTCGCCAGCATCGCCGCGGACGGCTTCGCGCTGACCGCCTACGGCATCGGCGTCGAGCGCGGCTACATCACGCGCCAGCAGGCCATCGAGCGCGTGCTGACGACGCTGAAGTTCTTCGCCGATGCGCCGCAGGGCACGTCCGAAGATGACGACACCGGCTATCGCGGCTTCTTCTATCACTTCCTCGACATGCGCACCGGCAAGCGCTACGGGCGCTGGGTGGAGCTGTCGACCGTCGACACCACGCTGCTGCTCGGCGGCGTGCTGTTCTGCCAGACCTACTTCGACCGCGATACCGCGCAGGAGCGCGAGATCCGTCAGCTGGCCGACACCATCTACCGCCGCGTGGACTGGACCTGGGCGCAGGCGCGTCCGCCGCTGATCAGCATGGGCTGGACGCCGGGCGGCCAGTTCATCCCGCACGACTGGACCGGTTACGACGAAGGCATGCTGATCTACATCCTGGCGCTGGGTTCGCCGACGCACCCGGTGAAGCCGGACGCGTGGAAGGCCTGGACCGATACCTACAGCCGCAGCTGGGGCACCTTCCAGGGCCAGACCTACCTGGCCTTCGCGCCGCTGTTCGGGCATCAGTACAGCCATGCCTGGGTCGACTTCCGCGGCATCCAGGACGACTACATGCGCGGCAAGGGCATCGATTACTTCATCAACAGCCGCCGCGCCGCGCTCGCGCATCAGGCCTACGCCATCGCCAACCCGCACGGTTTCAAGGGCTATGGCAAGAACGTGTGGGGCCTGACCGCCAGCGACGGTCCCGGCCATTTCACCTGGGTGCACAACGGCGAGACCGTGCATTTCCGCGGCTACTCGGCGCGTGGCGCGGGCCTGTCCGGCAGCACTTTCGACGACGGCACCCTGGCGCCGACGGCGGCGCTGGCTTCGATCCCGTTCACGCCCAAGCGCTCGTTGGCGGTGCTGGACACGCTGCGCAAGCGCTACGGCAAGGCCATCTACCGCGAATACGGCTTCACCGACGCCTTCAACCCCAGCTTCGCGATTAAGGACGCCAAGCCCAAGCACGGCGATTTGATACCGGGCGCCGGTTGGGTCGATGATGCCTATCTGGGCATCGACCAGGGACCGATCCTGCTGATGATCGAGAACTACCGCAGCGGATTCGTGTGGCGCGTGATGCGTCGCAATCCGTACATTCGGCGCGGTCTGCTGCGCGCCGGTTTCCGCGGCGGCTGGCTGGACAAGGCCGCGGCGCACTAGCCATGCGGCTCTGGCGCGCGCGCGGATGGCATTGCGCGGCCCTGCTGGCCGTCGCCCTGCTGCTGTGCGCGTGCCGTCACGCCGCGCCGCCGGCGACGCAGACCGTGACCTTCTGGGCGATGGGCCGCGAAGGCGAGAGCGTGCGTCGGTTGATGCCGGCGTTCGAGCGCGAGCATCCGGACATCCGCGTGCGTGTGGAGATCCTGCCGTGGAAGGCCGCGCACCAGAAGCTGCTGACCGCATTCGCCGGCGACGTCACGCCGGATCTGTGCCAGCTCGGCAACACCTGGGTGCCGGAGCTGGCGGCGCTGGGCGCGCTGCAACCGCTGGGCGCGCAGGTGCGGGCGTCGAAGAGCGTCGATCCCGACGACTACTTCCCGGGCATCTGGGACACCAACCGCATCGACGGCACGCTGTACGGCGTGCCCTGGTACGTCGACACGCGTCTGCTGTTCTATCGCAAGGACCTGCTGGCAAAGGCCGGCTTCGATCATCCGCCGCGCAGTTGGGGCGAGTGGGCGCGGCAGATGGCGGCGATCAAGGCGATGGTCGGGCCGTCGCGCTACGCCGTGCTGCTGCCGCTGAACGAATTCGAGCAGCTGGAATCGCTGGGCCTGCAGCAGCCGCAGTCGATGCTGCGCGACGGCGGCCGTTACGGCAATTTCCAGTCGCCGGGTTTCAAGCGCGCGCTCCGCTTCTACAGCGAGATCTTCCGCAACGACTGGGCGCCGAAGGTGACCAACGCCGAGGCGTCGAATCCGTGGGCCGAGTTCGGTCGCGGCTATTTCGCCTTCTACGTGTCGGGCCCGTGGAACATCGAGGAATTCAAGAACCGTCTGCCGGCGAGCCAGCAAGGCGACTGGGCCACCGCGCCCCTGCCCGGCCCGGACGGCCCGGGCACGTCGCTGGCCGGTGGCGCGTCGCTGGTGATCTTCCGCGCGTCCCGGCACAAGCAGGCGGCGTGGAAGTTGATCGAGTACCTGTCGCGCCCGGACGTGCAGCGCACCTTCTATCAGCTGGTCGGCGACATGCCGCCGCGGCGTTCGGCGTGGGACAACTCCGCCTTGGCCGACGATCCGCACGCGCACGCCTTCCGCGTGCAGCTGGAACGCGCGCGACCGGTGCCGAAGGTGCCCGAATGGGAGCGCATCGCGGCGCAGCTGGCGCTGGTCGAGGAGCGCATGGCGCACGGCCAGCTCAGCGTGGATCAGGCGGCGCAGCTGCTGAATGCACGGGCCGACGCGATCCTGGCCAAGCGCCGCTGGGTGCTGGCGCACGAGCCGTCGAAGGCACCGGAGCGTTCGCCGTGAAGTCGCGCCGCATGGCCGCGTGGATGTTCCTGGCGCCGGCGCTACTGGTGCTGGGCGTGTTCTTCGTGTTGCCGGTGCTGGGCGGCTTCGCGCTCAGCCTGACCGATTTCGATCCCTATGCCCTGGCCGATCTGCACAACCTGCGCTTCATCGGGCTGGGCAACTACCTGGCGTTGCTGCAGCGGCCGGAGTTCTGGTCGGCGCTCGGCAACACGCTGTACTTCGTGCTGGTCGGCGTGCCGTTGACCATGCTCGCCTCGCTGGGCGCGGCGCTGCTGCTGAACCATCGGCTGACGCGCTGGCACGCGGCCTTCCGCACCGCGCTGTTCGCGCCGGTGGTGACCACGCTGGTGGCCGCGGCGGTGGTGTGGCGCTACGTGTTCAACACCCGCTTCGGGCTGGCCAACGGTCTGCTCAGCGGCCTGGGACTGGACCCGGTCGACTGGCTCGGCGATCCGCGCTGGGCGATGCCGACGCTGATCCTGTTCGCGGTGTGGAAGAACCTCGGCTACAACATGATCCTGTTCCTGGCCGGGCTGCAGTCGATTCCGCCGCAGCTGTACGAAGCCGCGCGCATCGACGGTGCGTCCGCGCCGCGCACCTTCTGGCACGTCACGCTGCCGATGCTGGGACCGACCCTGCTGATGGTCGGCATTCTCACGCTGTCGGGCTATTTCCAGATGTTCACCGAGCCCTACGTCATCACCGAAGGCGGGCCGCTGCAGAGTACCGTCAGCGTGCTGTACCTGATGTACGAGGACGGCTTCAAATGGTGGAACCTGGGCATGGCCTCGGCCGTGGCCTTCATGCTGTTCGTACTGATGTTCGCGATCACCAGCGGCCTACTGCTGTTCGCGCGGCGCCGGGGGCACGCATGAAGCTTCGGCTGGCCAGTGTCTGCGTCAACGGCACGCTGATCGGCATGGCGCTGATCGCGCTGTTCCCGCTGCTGTGGATGCTGTCGGTGTCGTTCATGCAGCCGGGCATGGCCAGCGCGCTGCCGCCGCCGCTGCTGCCGGCGCATCCGACCTTCGCCAACTACCGCGATCTGTTCGCGCAGTCCGGCATGGGCGGCTATTTCCTCAACAGCCTGCTGATCGCGACGATCGCGACGCTGATCTCGCTGGTGTTCAACCTGATGGCCGGCTACGCCTTCGCCAAGCTGCGCTTCGCCGGTCGCGAGCGACTGTTTCAGGCGCTGATCGGCGGCCTGGTGATTCCCGCGCAGGTGGCGATGATGCCGCTTTTTCTGCTGCTGAAGTGGATGGGCCTGGTCGACACCTACCTCGGCGTGATGGCGCCGATGCTGGTGACCATCTTCGGCATCTTCCTGGTGCGCCAGTACGCGCGCTCGATTCCGGACGAACTGCTGGAAGCCGCGCGCATCGACGGTGCCGGCGAAGGTCGCATCTTCGTGCAGATCGTCTTGCCGCTGCTGAAGCCGATCGTGGTCACGCTGGCGATCTTCACCTTCCTGGCCAGCTGGAACGACTTCATGTGGCCGCTGATCGTACTCACCAGCCAGCAGCACTACACCCTGCCCGTCGCCCTGGCAGCGCTGTCGCGCGAACGCGTGCAGGACACCGAACAGATGATGGCCGGCGCGGTGGTGACTATGCTGCCGGTGCTGGCGCTGTTCCTGATGATGCAGCGGCACTACATCCAGGGGCTGCTGCTGGGCAGCGTGAAGGGTTGAGCCGGTTCAGTCGCTCAGCGACTCGCCGTGGCTGGCGATGACCTCGGCGTAAAACTTCGCGCTGTCCTTGGGCGTGCGCTGCAGGGTTTCGTAGTTGACGTGCACGATGCCGAAGCGTTTGGCGAAACCCAGCGACCATTCCAGATTGTCCAATAGCGACCACAGGTAGTAGCCGCGCACGTCCGCGCCTTGGGCGATGGCCTTGTGCACGGCGCGCAGGTGGCGGCGCAGGTAGTCGATGCGCAGTGGGTCGTGCACGCCGTCGGCGGCGGCGACCGGCGGGTCGTAGAAGGCCGCGCCGTTCTCGGTCACGTATAGCGGAATGTCGCCGTAGCGCTGTTTTACCCAGGTCAGGATGTCGGTCAGGCCCTGCTCGTAGACTTCCCAGTCGGTCTCGGTATAGGTCGCTTGCGGGACGCGTCGGGTGCGTGCGCGCAGTGGCCAGGCGGTGGCGTCGTGTGCGGTCAGGCCGCGGGTGTAGTAGTTGACGCCGAGGAAGTCGATTGGCTGGCGAATCTGTTCGAGGTCGGCGGCCGGCCAGTCGCGCCAGGCGTCGCCGAAGATGTCGCGCATTTCCGGCGGGTAGGACCCTTTCAGCGCCGGGTCCAGGTACTGCCGATTCATGTAGGCGTCGGCGCGTTGCGTGGCGGCGCGGTCTTCGGCGCGGTCGCTGGCCGGGTATTTCGGCTCCAGATTCACCACCAGACCGATCTGGTGTTTGCCCACGGCGCGGTAGGCCTGCACTGCGGCGCCGTGCGCGCGCATCAGGTGATGCGTGACCCGCGCGGTTTCGTACGGGCTGCGGTGGCCGGGCGCGAGCACGCCGTGCAGGTAGCCGCCGTCGGTGACGACCCACGGTTCGTTCAGCGTCACCCACAGCGGCACGCGGTCGTCCAGCGCCTCGAAGCAGGTGGTGGCGTATTCGGCGAACCAGTCGGCGCTGTCGCGGTTGAGCCAGCCGCCGCGGTCATCGAGCGCTTCGGGCAGGTCCCAGTGGTACAGCGTGGCCATTGGCGTGATGCCGCCTTCGCGCAGCGCGTCGACCAGTTGGCGATAGAAATCCAGTCCTTTCTGATTCACCGCGCCGGTGCCGGCCGGCAGGATGCGCGCCCAGGCGATGGAGAAGCGGTAGCTGGTCAGGCCCAGGTCGCGCATCAGCTTCACGTCGTCGCGGAAGCGGTGGTAGTGGTCGCAGGCGATGTCGCCGTGGTCGTCGTTGTGCATCATCCCCGGCGTGTGCGCGAACCGTTCCCAGATGCTCGGGCCGGCGCCGTCGGCCAGCGGCGAGCCTTCGATCTGGTAAGCGCTGGTCGCGCACCCCCACAGGAAGGTTTCGGGAAAGCGCATGTTTTCCGGCATGATGCGGGAGGCCCCTGGGAGATACGCGCGGAACCGCGGCTGAAAACGATTACATGGCAGAATAGCTCAACTGTCCGGCAGATGGCAGCCGGTGACACGCGACGAGGACAAGCAAGGGTGGGGAGTGTCGTACTCGAAAACGTGACCAAGGCCTACGCTGAAGGCGTGTGCGCGGTCGATGCCGTCAGCTTCCGCGTCGAGAGCGCGCAGCTGATGGTGTTGCTGGGGCCATCGGGCTGCGGCAAGACCACCACGTTGCGCATGATCGCCGGGCTCGACAGCGTCGACAGCGGCCGCATCCTGATCGACGACCGTGAGGTGCATGCGGTCGAGCCGAAGGATCGCGACATCGCGATGGTGTTCCAGAACTACGCGCTGTATCCGCACATGAGCGTGGCCGAGAACATGGCGTTCGGATTGAAGCTGCGCGGGTGTCCGCGTCGGGAGATTGCGCCGCGGGTGCAGCAGGCGGCCGCGATGCTCGGTCTGGAGGCGCTGCTGGATCGTCGCCCCGGCGCGCTGTCCGGCGGCCAGCGCCAGCGTGTCGCGCTGGGCCGTGCGCTGGTGCGCCAGCCGCGTGTGTTTCTGCTGGACGAGCCGCTGTCGAACCTCGACGCCGGCCTGCGCGCGAGCATGCGCATGGAGATCGCGCGCCTGCACCGCGCGGTCAAGGCGACCATGATCTACGTCACCCACGATCAGGTCGAGGCGATGACCCTGGGCCAGCGCATCGTGGTGATGGACGGCGGGCGCGTGCAGCAGGACGACACGCCGCTGCGCATTTACGAGCGACCGGCCAACCTGTTCGTGGCCGGATTCCTGGGCAGCCCGTCGATGAACCTGCTGCGTGGCCGGCTCGATGTCGTGGCCGCGTGCGTGCAGGTGACCGATGCCGGGCACCTGGACCTGCCCGAGGACTCCGTTGTGCGGCGCGCGCTGGCGGCCCACGAGGGACGTGAAGTCGTGGTCGGGTTGCGGCCGGAGGCGTTGGCCCTGGCGACGACCGAGGCGGGCGCGATGCCGACGCTGGAGGCCGAGCTGGATCTGGTCGAACACGTCGGCAACGAGGCTTTTCTCAACATGCGCTTCGGCGCGCATGCCGTGGTGGCGCGGGTGCCGCCGCAGGCGCTGCCCGAGTCGGGCCGCTGCGTGCGCGTCACCTATGATCCGCGGCGCATGCATTTCTTCGACGCCGGCAGCGGCCAGCGCATCGACACCGACGCGTCGGCCTGAAGCGTTTCAGCGCAGGCGGCAGCGGCCGTCCAGCGAGGCGTCGCGCGCGGCCTGCAACGCCGCCGCGGGCGCGCGATCCTCGCGCAGATCGGATGGATAGCGCAGCGACACGGTGAGGTTCTCGCCGCGCAGGTCGCGCAGATTGGACAGTCCACGGAACCAGCGCAGCCGGCGCGTGTCCAGCGCATAGCCGACGTCGATGTGCGGCAGGGCGAAGGCGATCCAGCTGTCCAGCTGCAGCCGCAGCACCATCTCGTCGTGGCGGGCGGCGGCAGGGTCGTCGCGGCGCGCGACCTTGAAATGCATGAACTTCAGGCGGCTGGGCACCAGGAACTCGACCTTCAGCGTACGTCCCGCCGCCAGGGCGTCCCAGTGCGTGCGCACGAAGGCGTCGAAGCCGCTGTCGATCACCGCGTTGGGCGACATGGTCAGCGCGGCTTGCGGCGTGTCTTTGGCGCCGACCCGGTGCACGTAGACTTCGCGTCGCCCATCCTGCGTGCGCACGCCCTCGCGATAGCCGCTGCGCGCGTCGAGCAGCGCGAAGTCGGGCGTCTGGGGTGTGCGCGTGTCGAGCCACTTGCGCGCGAACGGACGTCCATCCGGACAGCGGTACAGCACCAATTCGCGCGGGCCATCGGCGCTGTCGAACAGGAAATGCTGTTCGCGGTACAGCACGTCGGCGTCCGGCGCGGTGCGGGCGATGCCGGTGTAGGCGCGGATCGGACCCGTCGGCGTGCCGGCGGACAGCGCGGCCAGGGACAGCAGCAGGGCGGAAAGCATGGCGACTCCGTGATGCGGGCGGCGTGTGCGGCGCACGTCGGCGCGCACCCCCTTATCTACGCAAGCGCCGCGCGCGCGGATGCGCCTCGATGCGTGCGGCGTTGCGCAGGCCGTGCAGACGGCAGTCGGGCTTTAAGCCGCAAGTCACGTTCACGCGGTACGATGCGCGTTGGCAGACTGCAAGCAGTCCCTTTCCGGAGAATTCCATGCGCAAGATTCCGTTGCTCGTCCTGGCGGTGCTGACTTTGACGGTCGCCGGCTGCACCTGGGGCATCAAACTCAACGAAGGCGGCAAGAAGGTGCACACGGCCTGGACCCAGGACGTCTCCCAGTGCAAGCAGCTGGGCCGGGTCACGGTGTCGGTGATGGATCGCGTCGGCCCGATCGACCGCAACGACATCAAGGTGCGTGACGAGCTGGAAGTGATGGCGCGCAACGAGGCCGCCAGCATGGGCGCCGATACGGTCAAGCCGTTGGGCGAGCCGCTGGACGGCGAGCAGGCCTGGGGTGCGTACCAGTGCGGCCAGGCGGCGATGAAGCCGGCCGCGGCCACGACGGGCACCAGCGCGCAGCCGCAGGACGGTTCCGCGCAGACTTATCCGGTCGAAGGCAACTGAGTCCGTGGGCGCGGCGTCGGCCGCGCCCCGTTCAGGCGTCGAGGTCGGGAATCATCCGGCTTTCCAGCCGCGCGATGCTGTCCTTGAGCAGCAGCTTGCGCTTCTTCATGCGGCTCAGCCGCAGCTGGTCGCAGATCGGGTCCATGACCAGCCGCGCGATGGCGTCGTCCAGATCGCGATGCTCCAGACGCAGGGCTTCCAGCTGGCGGGCGATTTCGACGGGATCGGGCGGCTGCACGGGTGCGCTCCGTGACGGTAAGTCCAAGCACCAAGTGTAGCGCCGTCGAGGCCGGTACAATCGACGCCCATGAATGCCCGTGAAATCGTCATCCCGCTCGACGGCCTGCGCGGCGCGCGCCGCCACGAATCGCTCGGCCGCAAGCTGCGCCGCCTGACCGGCAAGGCCATCGTCGACTTCGGCATGATCGAGGACGGCGACAAGGTCATGGTCTGCCTGTCCGGCGGCAAGGATTCCTATACCCTGCTCGACATGCTGCTGCAGCTGCAGGCGCGCGCGCCGGTGCGTTTCGAGCTGATCGCGGTGAATCTGGACCAGAAGCAGCCGGGCTTCCCCGAGCACGTGCTGCCGGACTACCTGCGCGCCAAGGGCGTGCCGTTCCACATCATCGAGCAGGACACCTACAGCGTGGTCAAGCGGGTGATTCCCGAGGGCGCGACCACCTGTGGTCTGTGCTCGCGGCTGCGGCGGGGTTCGCTGTACACCTGGGCGGCGGCCAACGGCATCACCAAGATCGCGCTCGGCCACCATGGCGACGACCTGGTCGCCACGCTGTTCCTGAACCTGTTCTTCCAGGCGTCGCTGAAGTCGATGCCGCCGAAGCTGCGTTCGGACGACGGTCGCCACGTGGTGATCCGTCCGCTGGCCTACTGTCGCGAGCGCGACATCGAGGCCTATGCGGAAGAACAGGGCTTTCCGATCATTCCCTGCAACCTGTGCGGCAGCCAGCCGAACCTGCAGCGCCAGGCCGTGCAGACGATGCTGAACGCGTGGGACCGCGAACAACCCGGTCGCGTCGACAACATCCTGCGCGCGCTGGGCCATGTCACACCCTCGCACCTGGCCGATCCGTCGCTGTTCGACTTCGCCGGGCTGCGCGCCGACGAGTTCGCAACCGGCATGTGACGAGCGGGGCCGATGCCGGGACGGACGGCATCGACGGCGACGGCCGATCGCGGTTCAATGACCTTCGTTGTTGCCGCGGCGATGTCATGACGCAGTCCCGATTCCGTTCTCCCGATGCCTTGCTGCTGGAGCGGCCGGTCCGGTTCCTGCTGTACGTCCTGGGCTGGGTGCTGCTGGGCCTGTGGCAGGGCAGCGAGGGCGTCATCAGTCATCGCGGCGACATGCATCCGCCGGCGCATTGGGAAAACTATGTCTGGGAGCTGAGCAGCACCGTGGTGCTGAGCGTGCTGTCGCTGGCGGTGGCGCGCTTCGAGAACCGTTTCCGCATCACCGGCCCCGGCTGGCCGCGACGGCTGCCGATCCACGTGGTGGCCTGCCTGGTGTTCTCGGTGGTGCATATCGCCTCGATGGAATGGCTGCGTCAGCTGGCCTATGCGGCGATGGGCAGCACCTACCGTGTCGGCAACGCGGTGGAGGTGTTCTTCTTCGAGTTCCAGCGCGATCTGAGTACCTACCTGTTGCTGTTGCTGGCCTGCGCCCTGGTGCGCAGCATCCTCCAGCGTCGCCGCCAGCAACTGCGTGAGCTGGAACTGCGGCAGGCGGTGTCCGAGGCGCGGCTGGCGCATCTGACCGCGCAGATCGAGCCGCACTTCATCTTCAACACGCTGAACGCGATCTCCAACCGCATGTACGAGGACGTGGCCGCCGCCGACCGCATGGTGGTAGCGCTGGCCGATCTGCTGCGCTCGGCGATGAACGGCGAGGGCGGCGAGCGCATCCGGCTCGGCGAGGAGGCGAAGTGGCTGCGCGCCTACGCGCATCTCATGGCCGAGCGGCAGCCGGGACTGCTGCACGTGGCGATCCGCATCGATCCCGCGCTGGGCGACGCACGGATACCGCGCCTGCTGCTGCAGCCGCTGGTCGAGAACGCGTTCCGTCACGGCCTGCGCAGCGGCCGCGGACGGTTGGAGGTGGACGTGTGGGCCGAGGACGGGCGGCTGCGGTGCCGGGTCGCCGACGACGGCGTCGGACTGGCCGCCGACGCCGAACCCGGATTGGGACTCGGCAACGTGCGCGAGCGCCTGGCGCTGCTGTATCCCGACGACCACGCGCTGCGCATCGCGCGGCGCGCGGAGGGCGGCACCGAGGTGACGTTGGACATGCCGCTGGAGCGGGACGATGCCGTTGCGTCTGGCCATCGTTGAGGACGAGGCGCCGGCGCGCGCCCGGCTGCGGCGGTTGCTGGCCGCGCACGACGACGTCGAGATCGTGGTCGAGGCCGACGGTCTGCGCGAGGCGCTGGATCGTCTGCCGACGACGCAGGTCGATGCGCTGTTTCTCGACATCGCGCTGGGCACGGCCAGCGCCTTCGACGTGCTCGACCGCCTGCCGCCGCCGTGGCCGCTGATCGTGTTCGCGACCGCCTATCACGAGCACGCCCTGCGTGCGTTCGAGGTGGCGGCGGTCGATTACCTGCTCAAGCCGTTCGACGACCGGCGGCTGGCGGTCACGCTGGAACGGCTGCGCGAGCGCCTGCGGGCCACCGATGCGCCGCCCGCCGACGAGGACGTGCGCCGCCTGCGCGCGGCCATGCCCGCGCCGCCGGAGCTGCCATGGGTGGTGGTGCACGACCGCGGAAGTCGCGTGGTGGTGCCGATGACGGAGGTGCTGCGCGTCGCCAGCTGCGGCAACTACGTGGAGCTGCACACCGCCGAACGCCGCTACCTGCTGCGCACCACGCTGACGCGACTGGCGCAGCGCATGGACCCGGCGCGCTTCCTGCGTGTGCATCGCCAGCATCTGGTGCGCGTGGACCAGATCGCCGCCTTGACGCCGCGCGCGCACGGCGACGCCGAACTGACCCTGCGCGACGGCAGCACGGTGCAGGTCAGTCGGCGCTATCGCGGCGCGCTGCCGCCGGCGTTGCGCGGCGGCTGAGACCGTCGGCGTCGCGATCGGACCCGTTCGTCATCTTTCGCTTGTGACCCGCGCGATGCGGCGGGCAGTGTCGGCGACAGCCCACCACGAGGAGAGCGTTCCATGTGTCGTCCGATCCTGATGGCCGTGCTGGCTGCCGCCGTGCTGGCCGCGTGCAGCGCCGCGCCGCCGCCGTCCGCGCCCAGCGCCGTGGCCCGCGCGTTCCAGTGGTCGGCCTGGGGCGGCGACGCCGGTGGACGCCGTTTCGCGCCCATCGCGCAGATCACGCCTGCCAACGTGGACCGGCTGCAACCGGTCTGGACCTTTCACACCGGCGCGCGGGCCAAGGGCTGGGACGTCGGGGGCAAGCTCACGTTCGAGGCCACGCCGCTGTTCGTCCACGGTACGCTGTATTTCAGCACCGCCACCGGACAGGTGTTCGCGCTGGACGCGGCCACGGGCAAGGCGCGCTGGCGCTACGACGCGCATGTCGAGGCGCACGCCGACTACTCCGAGCTGACCTCGCGCGGCGTGACCTACTGGCGCGATCCGCAGGCCAAAGCGGACGCGCCCTGCGCCGCGCGGCTGTTCGTGCCGACCGTCGACACCCGCCTGATCGCGCTCGACGCCGCCACCGGCAAGCCCTGCGAGGCGTTCGGCGATCACGGCCAGCTGCATCTGTCCGCGCATCTGCGCCGCACCCGCCACGCCGACTACGAATTCACCTCGCCGCCGGTGGTCGCCGATGGCACGGTGATCCTGGGATCGTCGATCGGCGACAACGCCTTCGCCGCCGAGGCGCGCGGCACGGTGCGCGCGTTCGACGCCCGCACCGGCGCGCCGCGCTGGCATTGGAACCCGATCACCCGCACGGGCGCGGACGCCGATCCCGGTCACGATGCGCCGCCGTACCCCAAGTGGAACGGCGCCGCCAACGCCTGGGGCGTGTTCTCGGTGGATGCGGCGCGGCATCGGGTGTTCATTCCCACCGGTTCGGCCAGTCCCGATCTCTATGGCGGCGATCGCCCGGGCGACGACGCCTGGGCCAACTCGCTGGTGGCACTGGACACGCGCACCGGCCAGCGGGTGTGGGCGCGGCAGCTGATCCATCACGATACCTGGGACTACGATCTGGCCGCGCAGCCGATGCTGGTCACCGTGCGCCGCGACGGCCAGGCGATTGCGGCGGTGGTGCAGCTGACCAAGAACGGTCAGGTCTTCGTGTTCCGCCGCGACGACGGTACGCCGGTGTACCCGGTGACCGAGCGCGCGGTGCCGACCGACGGCGTGCCCGGCGAGCAGCTCAGCCCGACCCAGCCGTATTCGGCGCTGCCGGCGCTGGTGCGGCAGGGGCCGGTGACGCCGGACGACGCCTGGGGCCTGACGTTCTGGGACCGCAACGCCTGCCGCAAGCGTATCGCCGAGCTGCGCAGCGACGGCATGTTCACGCCGCAGAGCCTGCGCGGCAGCATCGAGATGCCCAGCTGGGTCGGCGGCACCAACTGGGGCAGCGGATCGTGGAATCCTCACACGCAGATGCTGTTCGCCAACGTCGACGATCTGCCGATGGTGGTGCAGTTGTTGCCGCGCGCGACCTTCGAGCGGCTGCGCAAGAACGGCGGTCTGGATGGCTGGGACTACAACGTGCAGGACGGCACGCCTTACGCCATGCGCCGGCGCGCGCTGCTGTCGCCGCTTGGCGCGCCCTGCATCAAGCCGCCGTGGGGCCGGCTGGTGGCGGTGGATCTGGCGCACGGCCGCATCGCCTGGTCGCGTCCGCTGGGCACCAGCCGCGGCAAGGCGCCCTGGCCGTTCTGGTACCTGCACGGCGCGCCCAACCTGGGCGGTTCGATGGTCACGGCCGGCGGCGTGCTGTTCATCGGTGCGGCGACCGACGGCTACCTGCGCGCATTCGATCAGCGCGACGGCCGCGTGTTGTGGCGCTATCACCTGGATGCGCCGGCGATGGCCACGCCGATGAGCTACGTCGTCGGCGACCGGCAGTACGTGGTGGTCGCGGCGGGCGGTCACGGCAAGCTCGACACGGCGCGTGGCGACGCGCTGGTGGCCTTCGCCCTGCCGCGCTGAGGGCGCGTTGCGGCAGCGGTCTCGCCTGCGGAGACGCCGGGTCGGTATGATCGTGATCCTTTGCTTCCACGGCCCGGCATCGCGCCGGGCCGTCCCGATCACGGACCGCCCATGTTCTTTCGCAATCTCACGCTGTTCCGCTTTCCGCCTTCCGTCGCCGAGAGCCTCGGCGAACTCGACGCCGCGCTCGACGAGCACCGCCTGCGCCCCTGCGGCGCGATGGAGATGGCCACGCACGGCTTCGTGCCGCCGCTCGGTCCGGACGCCGAGGCGCTGACCCACGGTGTCGGCGACAGCCTGCTGGTCACCGTCGGCAGCGAGGACAAGCTGCTGCCGGCCTCGGTGGTCAACGAGGAACTCTCGCGCAAGGTGCGCAAGCTGGCCGAGGACGAGGGCCGTCGCGTCGGCGGCCGCGAGCGCAAGCGGCTCAAGCAGGAGGTGCTGGACCAGCTCATGCCGCGCGCCTTCTCGCGCCCGTCGCGCATGCAGGTGTGGCTGCAGCGCAAGCTCGGCTGGGCGGTGTTCGACACCTCCAGCCGCAAGGCCGCCGAGCAGGGTCTGACCAACCTGCGCGAGGCCTTGGGCAGCTTCCCCGCGCTGCCGCTGGCGCCGGAGAAGTCGCCGCGCCAGATCATGACCGACTGGCTGACCAGCGGCGATCTGCCGGCCGGTCTGACGCTGTCCGACGAGTGCGAGCTGCGCGACCCGGCCAATGCCGGCGGCGCGGTGGTGCGCTGTCGTCATCAGGAGCTTGAATCGGACGAGATTCGGGAGCATCTTCGCGGTGGCAAGCAGGTGTTCCAGCTGGGCCTGGAATTCGACGAGCGCATCGGCTTCGTGCTCGGCGAGGACATGGTCATCCGCAAGCTGAAATTCTTCGACGTGATCACCGACGAACTCGATCACGCGCAGGCCGATTCGGCCGCCGAGGAAATGGACGCGCGGTTCGCGTTGATGACGCTGGAACTGGAGCGCCTGCTGCAGAAACTGGACGAATGGTTCGGACTGCCCCGTCCCGACGGGGCCTGACGACGGACATGCCGACACGATGGTTCGCGAACGGGTAACCGACAACTGGCTGGAGCTGTCCACGACCAGCGGCACCCGCATCAAGGTGCTGGGCAACGCGCATCCGCGCTCCAAACGCCTGCGCCTGACGATCACGCCGGGCGGTGCGCGCGTGACCTACCCGCTCGGCACGCACCCGGCGCAGGTGTCCGCGTTCCTGCGCCAGCACGCGGACTGGCTGGAACACCAGATGGGCCAGCAGCGCCTGCTGCTCAAGCCGTTGCCGCGCCTGTGCGTGGGACGCGAGACCGAGATGCCCCTGCGTGGACGCACGGTGCCGCTGCGCTGGGCCGAGGGGCCGTATCCGCGCGTGCAGCGCGACGCTGACGACGCGGTGGTGCTGGCGCTGCCGAAGTTGCAGCCCAAGTTCCTGCCGGTGGCGCGCGGCCTGCTGGCCGGTTTTCTGGAAGACCGCATCCGCCGCGATGCCGGGCGCTGGATGCCGCGCTACGTGCCGCAGCTGGGCATGGCGCCGACCGCGTTGCGCATTCGTGCGATGCAGAGCCAGTGGGGCAGCCTGGACACGCGCGACCGCATCAACCTGGACCTCTCGCTGGCCCTGGCGCCGTCGGCGGCGCTGCGCTATGTGCTGGTGCACGAGCTGTGCCATCTGAAGGTGCGCGACCACTCGCCGCGCTTCTGGCGGCAGGTCGGCGAACTCGATCCCGGCTGGGAGGCGCAGCGCGCCTGGCTGCGCGATCACGGCGCCGAGCTGAAGCTGCAGATCGAGCGCCTGGTGGCCGATATCGCCGATTGACGGCCGGGTGGGGCTTTCGGGCTGGGCCGTTCGGGACATTCCCCGCCTGGCGGCATCTGTGGCATGTTGAAAGGCCCTGTCCATCCGGGTTCGCCGTGCCGAAGACGATGATGTCGCCGTTGCGATCCACGCCGTCCGTCGCCGCCCGTCGGGTGCCGCGATGATGACGCTCGGCCCCGATGCCTGGCTGACGATCGCGGTGATCGTCGCGACCATGGCGATGCTGGTATGGGAGCGCTTCGCGCCCGAGTTCGTGCTGATGGGCGCGGTGGCCGTGCTGCTGCTGTTCGGCGTGCTGACGCCGGTGCAGGCGCTGGCCGGTTTCTCCAATACCGCGGTGCTGACGGTGGCGGTGTTGTTCATCGTCGCCGCCGGCCTGCGCGGCACGGGCGCGATCCGCTGGGTCGGCGCGTGGGTGCTGGGCAAGCCGCGCGGCGCGTTCCTGGCGCAGGCGCGGCTGATCGGCGTGTCCTCGTCGCTCAGCGCCTTCATCAACAACACGCCGGTGGTGGCGATGCTGACCTCGGCGGTCGAGGACTGGTCGCGCAAGAGCGGCATCTCGGTGTCCAAGCTGCTGCTGCCGTTGAGCTACGCGACCATCCTCGGCGGCCTGTGCAGCCTGATCGGCACCAGCACCAACCTGATCGTCGACGGTCTGGCGCAGGCCTATCCCGGCCTGCCGCAGCTGCGCATGTTCGATCCGGCCTGGGTCGGCGTGCCGGCGGCGCTGGTCGGCATGCTCTATCTGCTGACGGTGGGGCGCTGGCTGCTGCCGGACCGGCGCGGCGCGATGGAGCAGGCGCGCGACACCAAGGAATACGTGCTCGAAATGCGGGTCGATCCGGCCGGCCCGCTGGACGGCAAGACCCTGGACGAGGCCGGTTTGCGCGGCGTGTCGGGCCTGTTCCTGGCCGAAATCCAGCGCGAGGGCCGCCTGTTGCCGGCGTTGACCGCGCATACCCGCCTGCAGGGCGACGACCGTCTGGTGATCGTCGGTTCCGCCGAAGCTCTGCGCGAAGTGCGTCAGTGGCCGGGGCTGGCCCATGCCGACGACCAGGTGTTCAAGATCGGCGGCGTAGAAGGGCGGCATTTCGTCGAGGTCGTGTTGTCGCGCCTGTCGCCGATGGTCGGCCGCTCGCTGCGCGAGGGCAATTTCCGTCATCGCTACGACGCCGTGGTGGTGGCGGTAAATCGGCACGGCCGGCAACTGCGCGACAAGCCCGGCAACGCGGTCCTGCAGACCGGCGACACCCTGCTGCTGGAGACCACGCCGGGCTTCACCGACCGCTTCGCGCAGTCGCACGAGTTCGCGATGGTCAACCTGCTCGACGACACGCCGACGGTGCAGCCGCGCAAGGCGCTGCTGTCGCTGACCATCCTCGGCGCGATGATCGCGGCCAACACGCTGCTGCGCGTGGACATCTTCGTGTCCGCGCTGGCCGCGGGGTTGGCGATGCTGGTGACCGGCTGCGTGCAGCTGCGCGACGCGCGCAAGGCGGTGGATTTTCCCCTGATCGTGGTGATCGCGTGCGCCTTCGCCATCGGCCGGGCGCTGCAGACCACCGGTGTCGCCAACGAAGTGGCGCATCTGCTGCTGCAGGGCGCGAGCGGCGATCCGTTCCGCACCCTGGTCCTGCTGTACGTCTGCACGGTGGTCTTCACCGAACTGCTGACCAACAACGCCGCGGCGGTGCTGATGTTTCCCATCGGCATGGCGGCGGCGGCACAGCTGGGCGTGCTGCCGATGCCCTTCGTGATGACCGTGATGGTCGGTTCCTCGGCCGCGTTCATCACGCCGATCGGCTACCAGACCAACTTGATGGTGTACGGCCCCGGCGGCTACCGTTTCCTCGACTACGTGAAGGTCGGCACGCCGCTGTCGATCCTGGTCGGCGCGGTGGTGCTGTGGGTGATTCCGCAGGTATGGCCGTTCGCCTGAACGATATGCCGGTGCGTAGCGGTGCAGCGCGCCTCATGCGCGATACACTGCCGGGGATCGATCGAGCGGGAAATCCATGAAGGACATCGACACACTGGCGCACGATTCGCATCTGAAGCGCCTGGAAGCCGAAAGCATCCACATCATGCGCGAGGTGGCGGCCGAGTTCGCCAACCCGGTGATGCTGTATTCGGTGGGCAAGGACTCCTCGGTGCTGCTGCACTTGCTGCAGAAGGCATTCCATCCGGCGCCGCCGCCGATTCCGCTGATGCATGTGGACACCACCTGGAAGTTCCGCGAGATGATCGCCTTCCGCGACCGCCGCGCGAAGGAAACCGGCTGTCGGCTGATCGTGCACATCAACCAGGAAGGCGTCGCGCAGGGCGTGGGTCCGTTCACGCACGGCTCGGCGGTGCACACGGACGTCATGAAGACCCAGTCGCTGAAGCAGGCGCTGGACAAGCACAAGTTCGATGCCGCCATCGGCGGCGCGCGCCGCGACGAGGAAAAGTCGCGCGCCAAGGAGCGCGTGTTCTCGTTCCGCAACGCGCAGCATCGCTGGGATCCGAAGAACCAGCGGCCGGAGCTGTGGAGCCTGTACAACGCGCGCATCAAGAAGGGCGAGAGCGTGCGCGTGTTTCCGTTGTCGAACTGGACCGAGCTGGACATCTGGCTCTACATCTATCGCGAGAATATCGAGGTGCCGTCGCTGTACCTGGCCGCCGAGCGGCCGGTGGTCGAGCGCGACGGCACGCTGATCATGGTCGACGACGACCGCATGCCGCTGGAGCCGGGCGAGACGCCGCGGATGCGCAGCGTGCGCTTCCGCACCCTGGGCTGCTACCCGCTGACCGGCGCCATCGAATCCGAGGCCGACACCCTGCCCAAGGTGATTCAGGAGATGCTGGTCGCGACCACGTCCGAGCGCCAGGGCCGCGTCATCGACAAGGACGCCGGCGCGTCGATGGAACAGAAGAAGCAGGAGGGCTACTTCTGATGACCACCGATACCGCCAAGGCCGCCATCGACGCCTACCTGCGACAGCACGAGACCAAGGGCCTGCTGCGCCTGATCACCTGCGGCAGCGTCGACGACGGCAAGAGCACGCTGCTGGGCCGCCTGCTGTACGACACCAAGCTGCTGTTCGACGACCAGCTCACCGCGCTGGAGGGCGACAGCCGGCGGCATGGCACGCAGAACGGCGAACTCGACTTCGCGCTGCTGGTCGACGGCCTGGCCGCCGAGCGCGAGCAGGGCATCACCATCGACGTGGCCTACCGTTTCTTCGGCACCGAGAAGCGCAAGTTCATCGTCGCCGACTGCCCGGGCCACGAGCAGTACACGCGCAACATGGCGACCGGCGCCTCCACCGCCGATCTGGCCGTGGTGCTGGTCGATGCGCGCAAGGGCCTGCTGATGCAGACGCGCCGGCACAGCTACATCTGCGCGCTGCTGGGCATCCGCCATGTGCTGCTGGCGGTGAACAAGATGGATCTGGTCGGCTACGATCCGGCCGTGTTCGCCGAGATCGAGGCCGGCTACGCCGAACTCGCCGCGCAGCTCGGCATCGCGCAGGTCACGGCGATTCCGGTGTCGGCGCTGAAGGGCGACAACGTCAGCACGCGCTCCACGGCGCTGGACTGGTACGACGGTCCGACGCTGCTCGAACATCTGGAGACGGTGGCGGTGTCGCGCGCGGCGCAGACGCTGGGCTTCCGCCTGCCGGTGCAGTGGGTGTGCCGCCCCGACCAGAACTTCCGCGGCTACGCCGGTCAGGTGGCGGCGGGCGCGATCCGCACGGGCGACGAGGTCGTGGCCCTGCCGGGCGGCGCGCGCTCGCGCATCGCGCGCATCGTCACCGCCGACGGCGATCTCGACGTCGCCCAGGCCGGCGACGCGGTCACGCTGACGCTGGAGGACGAGCGTGACATCAGCCGCGGCGACGTCATCGCCGGCACCGCCTCGCCGCCGCAGGTGGCCGACCAGTTCGCCGCGCACCTGCTGTGGATGAACGACCACGCGTTGCTGCCGGGCCGCCCGTACTGGCTGAAGATCGGCACGCGCACGGTCAGCGCGCAGGTCACCGAGATCAAGCACAAGATCGACGTCAATACGCAGGATGCGCTGGCCGCCAAGCGACTCGAACTGAACGAGGTGGGCGTCGTCAACGTCAGTCTCGATCACGCCATTCCGTTCGAGGCGTATGCCGACTGCCACGAGTTGGGCGGCTTCATTCTCATCGACCGTCAGAGCAACGCCACGGTGGCGGCCGGTACGCTCGACTTCGCCCTGCGTCGCGCCGACAACATCCACTGGCAGCACGTCGACGTCGATCGCGAGGCGCGTGCGCGCATCAAGGGTCAGCATCCGGCTTGCCTGTGGTTCACCGGCCTGTCCGGCTCGGGCAAGTCGACCGTGGCGAACCTGGTCGAGAAGCGCCTGCACGCGATGGGCTATCACACCTACATGCTGGATGGCGACAACGTGCGTCACGGTCTCAATCGCGATCTCGGTTTCACGGATGAGGATCGCGTCGAGAACATCCGTCGCGTCGCCGAGGTGGCGCGGCTGATGACCGATGCCGGCCTGATCGTGCTGGTCAGCTTCATCAGCCCGTTCCGCAGCGAGCGGCAGATGGCGCGCGCGCTGTTCGCCGAGGGCGACTTCCACGAAGTCTTCGTGGACACGCCGCTGGCGATCTGCGAGCAGCGCGATCCCAAGGGGCTGTATGCGAAGGCGCGCGCCGGCGCGCTGAAGAACTTCACCGGCATCGACTCGCCTTACGAGGCGCCCGAACACGCCGAACTCCACCTGCACGCCGCCGATACCGCGCCGGACGTGCTGGCGCAGCAGGTCATCGAGGAGCTGCTGAAGGACGAGGCCTAACCGCCGGCTGCTGCCTGGCCCGTGCGTCCGCACGGGCGGGCCGCGCGCTCAGTGCGCGACGGCGAACCCGGCCAGGATGCGCGCGGTCTCGTCCGGCTTCTCCAGTTCCGGCACGTGGCCGCAGCCATTGAGCACGGTGGCGCTGATGCTGGGCGCGTGCGTCAGGCCGTTGCGCAGCGTGCTCAGCGCCGACACGTCGATGATCTTGTCCTTGCGGCACCACAGGCCGAGCACCGGCATGGTCAGCTTGCCCAGGCGCTTGTCGAGAATGGTGTACTGGTCCGGCTGCACCAGTTCCTTGAACACCTTGTCCAGGAACGCGTGGCTGGCGCGTTCGCGGTCCACCATCACGTCGGCGAAGCGCGAGGGCATGCTGGGCGGCTGGGCGAAGACCAGGCGCAGCATGCGCTCCAGACCGGCGCGGTCGTCGAAGGCGAACGGGTTATGGCCGCTCAGGGCCCGGCGCGCGAAATCGTTCTTCACGAAATCCAGGCCGAAGCTGCTGACGAGCGCCAGGGCGCTGACGTTGTCCAGATGTTCGCTGGCGTAGACGCCTGCGATGGCGCCGCCCATCGAATGGCCGACCAGCACGAAGTGCTTAAGCTGCAGGGTGTGCACGAAGGCGTGCAGACGCTCGGCCTGGTGGCTGATGTCGTAGTTGTCGCCGGCGTTGCGGGTGGACTCGCCCCAGCCGGGCAGGTCGGGAATGATCAGGTGGAAGTTGCGCGTCAGCGTCGGCGCGACCTTCAGCCATACGTTGCGGTCCGTGCCGTAGCCGTGCAGCAGCACGATGGTCGGCCCCTGACCGCCCTCGTAGTAGGCCCAGTCGGTGTCGCCGATCTGTACGTAGTGCGTGGTCAGGCCCGCCTGTTCGGCCTTGCGCCAGGTGTTGACCTGCATCAGCCACTGCGGCGCGAACAGGTACAGCCCGCCGCCGATCACCGCGATCAGCACCGCCAGCGCCAGCAGCATCTTCAGGCGGCGCAGCAGCAGGTATTTCCACAGGGGGCGATCGGTCGGCAACGGACGGGTCATGGCTGGTTCGGTATCTCGTGGGAACAAGGTGCGCGGCGCGCGCGGGCTGCGCGAAGGCAGACCCCGCACGGCCGTGCAAGTTCAGTGCGCGGTGCGCTGGACGGCGCGCGCGAACAGTCGCTCCACCGCTTCCTGGGTCAGCGGGTGGTAGCCGGCCCTGGCCTTGGCGTAGACCTTGCGGGCGAAGGCCAGACCGGCCGGCGTCTTGGCGAAGGCGCGATACAGCGGCAGGGTCAGATACAGACGGCCGATGCGCGTCATGTGCTCGGCGGCGGCCGGCCACACGGACTTGTCGCCAGCGGCGATGGCGTGGATGTACCAGCGCATGCCGATCTCGGCGTTGGGCGTGCCGGTCAGGTGCCAGGCGGCGTCCAGCGCCTTGATCTTGTCCAGCGGCGGCGCGTCGGGCAGGCGGTCGAGGAAGTACATCCACTCCTGCGTGTTCCAGTCCTTCGCGTCCAGGTTGGCGGCGGGCAGGGTGCCGGCGAGGAACGCGGCGCGTTCCTTGTCGATGGCGTCGAAGCGTGGCGAATCCGGCAGTTGGGCGTCCTTGGGAATGCCGGTGCCGTAGACCCACTGCTTCACTTCGGCCCAGCTCATCTTGCCCGGGTACTTGTCGATCAGATGGGGCTTGAGGTACGCCAGCATCTGCTCGGTGGTGATCGAGTGCCAGGCGAAGTGATCGAAGTAGCCTTTCAGGTAGGCGTCGAAATGCTCGCGGCCGAAACGGCGCTCCAGCGTACGCAGAAACCACGAGCCCTTGTCGTAGGCGACGTCGGACAGCGAATCGTCGGCGCCGACGCCGCGCGGATCGGGCGCCAGTTTCTGGCTGTTCGGCGGCATGTGGCCGATGCTCTTCTCCAGCGCGCGCGCCGACAGCAGCACTTCCTCGTCGGCCTGGCGCTTGCCGTACAGCGCCTCGGTGATGCGGCCCTGCACGTAGGTGGTGAAGCCCTCGTTGAGCCAGATGTCGCGCCAGGCGGCGGCGGTGACCAGGTTGCCCGACCACGAGTGCGCCAGCTCGTGCGCGACCAGCGAGACCAGACTCTTGTCGCCGACCAGCACGGTCGGCGTGGCGAAGGTCATGTTGGGATTTTCCATGCCGCCGTAGGGGAAGCTCGGCGGCAGCACCAGGATGTCGTAGCGGCCCCAGCGGTACGGGCCGTACAGCGACTCCGCGGTGTCGATCATCTTCTCGGTGTCCTCGAACTCGTGCGCGGCCTTGGCGACCACGGACGGCTCGGCGTACACCGCGCTGCGCGGTCCGGTCGTGTGCACGGCGATGTCGCCGGCGGCGATCGCCATCAGGTAGGACGGAATCGGATGCGTCTGCTCGAAGCGGAAGTCGCCGTCGAGCGGGTGGTTCGGGTCGTTGGGCGCGCTCATCAGCACGCGGATGTTCTCCGGCGCGGTGATGTGGGCGTCGTAGGTGAAGCGGATCGCCGGCGAATCCTGCAGCGGAATCCACGAGCGCGCGTACACCGATTCGGACTGCGAGAACATGAACGGATGCTTCTTGTCCGCGGTCTGCGCCGGCGGCAGCCACTGCAGGCCGCCGGCGTCCGGCGAGGTGGCGTAGGCGATGCGCACCATGCCCGGATGCCCGGGCGCGACGATGGTCAGCTTGCGGCCCATGTCCTTCTGCGGCTTGGCCAGCGTGAAGGCCAGGGGGCGCGTGCGGCCGTCGTCGGCGACGGCCTTCACGCTGGCGATCTTCAGGTCGCTGGTATCGAGCACCAGATCCTTCGCCTTCGGGTCCTTCCAGTGCAGCGTCAGCGTGGCGTCGCCGTGCAGCTGCCTGTGCGCGAAGTCCATGTGCAGGTCGAGGTCGAGGTGCGTGACCACGACCTTGTCGGGCTGGGCGTAGGAGTGCGGATCGCCGGCGTGCGCGGCCAGCGGCAGCAGCAGGGCGGTCAGCGCCAGGGTGGCGAGCAGTCGCATGGAGAAGTCCCGAACAGGTGGAGACTGTCCAGTATGCCACCGAAGGCTGCGGGCTTCGTGTGACGAAAGCTGGCAGCCGGAGGCTGCCGTGCGCCTGCGCCCAGCGTATTTCTGTCGTGCGCCGAAGAACGTTTCTGCAGATCACGCTCGGGCACGTTCAGCGACCGTCCGAGGGAATGGCCATCGGCACGCCACCGATACGCTATGCGGCCGTACCGCGGGCATTCCCTTCGATCGTCATCCCGGCGAAAGCCGGGATCTAGGGACTTCGAGGTGCGGAATGAGGCACTGGGTCCCGGCTTTCGCCGGGATGACGAACATGAGGGCTTACGCTTGGCCCGAATCCCGAATCCCGAATCCCGAATCCCGAATCCCGAATCCCGAATCCCGAATCCCGAATCCCGATCCTAGAACTTGTAGCCGCGGTGGATTGCGACGATGCCGCCGGTGAGGTTGCGCACGTCGACGCGGCCGAAGCCGGCGCGTTCCATCATGCTCTTCAGGGTGTCCTGGTCCGGATGCTTGCGGATCGATTCGGCCAGGTAGCGGTAGCTGTCGGCGTCGCCCGCGAACAGGCGGCCCAGGCGCGGCAGCACCTGGAACGAGTGGAAGTCGTACAGCTTGCCGAAGGTCTCGTTGCGGACCTTGGAGAATTCCAGCACCAGGGCGCGACCGCCGGGCTTGAGCACGCGGCACATGTCGGCCAGCGCCTTGTCCTTGTCGGTGACGTTGCGCAGGCCGAAGGCGATGGTTACGGCGTCGAAATGGTTGTCCGGGAACGGCAGCACTTCGGCGTTCATCTGCGCCCAGCGCAGACCCTTGACCAGGCCGCGGTCGGTCAGGCGGTCGCGGCCGACTGAGAGCATGGCCGCGTTGATGTCGCCGACGACGATCTCGCCGGTTTCGCCGACCACCGGCTTGAGCAGCGCGGCGATGTCGCCGGTGCCGCCGGCCAGATCGAGCACGCGGTCGCCCTTGCGCACGCCGCTCATGGCGACGAAGTGGCGCTTCCACAGACGGTGCACGCCGAACGACATCAGGTCGTTCATCAGGTCGTAGTTGCGCGCGACCGAGGTGAAGACCTGGCCGACCAGCTTCTGCTTCTCCGCGACGGGCACGTCGCGGAAGCCGAAATGGGTGGTGGATGGCTGCTCGTTCATGCCGCGCATGCTACACGATGCGGGGCGCTCAGGCGCCGGAAGCCGTGTCCGTCGGCGGTTCGGCGGCCGTTACTTCGGTGCTGGTTTCCTCGTCGGCGCCCGGCGTGATCTTCAGGATCGAGTGGCGCACGTCGCGGCTCAGCACCACGCGTGCGTCGCGCACCAGGTCGTTGAGCATCGGATCGAACATCAGCTTGCCGTCGTCGTCGGTCCACAGCATCTTCTGCTCGCGCAGCTTCTGGATGAAGCCGCGGAACAGCGACTTGTCGAAGAACTCCGGCGCGGTCAGTTCCTGCAGCAGGCCCAGGCGCTGTGCGGTGAGGATGCAGGTCTTCTCCAGCTCGCCCGTGGTCAGGGTGCCGGGGCCGTTCTTCACCAGCGCGGCGATGGCGATGTAGTAGCGCTCGAACGCCTGCATCAGGCTGCGCGCGATCACGCGCAGCTGGAAGGTGCTGTCGTCGCCGCCGCGGCCGCGCTTGAGCTTGCGCTCGTCGCCTTGCGGCTCCAGCAGGCCGTGCTGGACGAAGAAATCGACGGTCGCCTGCAACTGCTCGCGGAAGCCGTCGGCGTCCCAGCGCAGGAACAGCTCGCCGCGTAGGAACGGGTAGATGATCTGACCCAGGCGCAGCACCGACGGTCGGCTCATGCGCTTATTGTTGATGAAGCAGGTCGCCACCCATGCCGCGCAGGCGATCAGGTGCAGCACGTTGTTGCGGAAATAGCTCAACAGCACGGCCTGCTCGTCGTCGACCGAGAGCACATCGCCCAGCGGATGCTCGACGCGCTGCACCCAGCCCATCTCCTCGCCGTAGGCGATGATCTGCGCGGGGCTGGACGGGGTCACGGTGACGCGGTCGGAGTAGGGCAGCTCGGTCAGCAGGGCGATGGTCAGTTCCAGCTGCGCCAGCAGGTCGGTCTCGGCCATCGCGTGCTTGGGCGTGGCCAGCAGGGTCAGCGCCAGCAGGTTGATCGGATTGACGTCGGCGCTGGCGTTGATGTTGACCTGGATGCGCTCGGCCAGCTGGTCGGTGACCTGCGCCAGCCATTCCGGCTTGGCCTCCGGGTCCAGCGGCATCTGCTTCCAGTCCTCGCTGGCGGCGTCCAGCATCGGCGTCAGTTCGATGGGTTCGCCGAAGCTCAGCGCGACATGGCCGAAGTGCTGGCGCAGCACCTGACGCGCGCCGCGCAGCAGGTTGAACCAGGACTCCTTCTCCTTCGGCTTGCCCGACAGCTCGCCGATGTAGGACTTGCCCTCCATCAGCTTCTCGTAGCCGATGTAGACCGGCTGGAACAGCACCGGACGGCGCGGCGCGCGCAGGAACGCGCGCACGGTCATCGACAGCATGCCGGCGCGCGGCGCCAGCAGGCGGCCGGTGCGCGAACGTCCGCCCTCGATGAAGTATTCGATGGGCACGCCACGGTCGACCAGCTGCGCCAGGTACTCCTTGAAGATGGTCGAGTACAGCGCGTTGCCGCGGAAGCTGCGGCGCAGGAAGAACGCGCCGCCGCGGCGTAGGAAGCTGCCCAGCACCGGCAGATTGAGGTTGGCGCCGGCGGCGATGTGCGGCACCACCACGCCGGACACGTGTAGCTGATAGCTCATCAGCAGGTAGTCGGCGTGGCTGCGGTGACTGGGCACGTAGACCACTTCGTGGCCGGGCGCGACGGCGCGGGCCTTGTCGAAGTGGTGCATGGCGATGCCGTCGTAGAGCTTGTTCCAGAACCACGACAGCAGGAACGACGCCGAGCGCACCACCGGGTGCGAGTAGTCGGCGGCGATCTCGCGCGCCATGCCGTAGGCGCGGCGTTCGGCCTTGGCGCGGCTGATCTTCTCGCGCGCGGCGGTGGCGGCGATGGCGGCGCGCACCGGTTCGGCGGCCAGCACGCTGTCCAGCACCGTGCGTCGGTGCGACAGGTCGGGACCGATCACGGCGGCGCGGATGCGGTGGAAATGCGTGCGCAGCACGCGGCCGATCTTGCGCGACAGGCGATCGGTGCGCAGCGCGGTCTCGCCGTGCTCGGTCTCGTCTTCCAGCGCCTGGCGCAGGCTGATCGGCGCGGAGAAGTGCACCACGGTGTCGCGGCCGTTCAGCAGCAGCGCCAGCAGGCGGCGGAAGCGACCGACCACGACCCAGTTCTCCGAGAACAGCACGCGGAACCAGCCGCTGTCGCGGGTCGGCGCGCGGCCGACGTAGATCGACACCGGCACCAGCTGCACGTCTTGCTCGGGCGCTTGCTGCAAGGCCTGCAGCAACTGCGTCAGCGGCATGTGCGCGACGCCACGGCGGCGGCCGAACACCCAGCCGTAGCGGCGACTGAGCGCGAACATGGCGCGCTGGCGGCGCAGCGGCAGGCCGGCGATGGCCTGGCCCGGATCGGGCAGGCCCGCCTCATGGCAGGCGCGGTCGAGGATCAGCGCATCGGACAGGCCGTGACGCTCGATGACGTAGCACACCGGCACGTCCGGCAGCAGCAGGGCGGCCGGTTCGGCGGGGTCGCGCTTGATGCGCACCCAGGGTTCCATCAGACGCGACAGCAGCGAACGGCGCCAACGCTGGGGCGCACGCGGCATGCCGCGCTGGGCCGGAGAATCGGGGGTGTTCATGCCGGATAGTGTACCGGGGAAACGGTCGCGATCCGGCATGCCGCGACAACGGCACGCCGGATCGCGAAGTCGCGCGGTTTACGGGGCGCTGGCGGCCGTGGCGGCGGTCGCGGACATGGCCGAAGACGCGTCGGCGGCCGCCGTGCTGGCGGCTGCGGCCGGCGTGTGCTCGTCCAGCGCCTTGCGCCAGTGGTCGAGCAGGTCCTTGTCGTACCAACGGTCGTCGACCTTCACCAGGTCCACGGTCATCGTCTGCGGCTGGCCGAGCAGCGTGTAGTCGACTTGCACCGTGGCGGTGTGCGCGTCGCTGGTCACGGTCTTGGCCTCGGCCGAGTCCAGGGTCTTGTCGATGGACAGGCCGTAGATGTCGAGCGCCTGCTTCACGCCGCCCCAGATCACGCCATACTTCTTCATCGCCGCGTCGTAGCCCAGCGCGTTGGCCTGGTCGAGGGTCTTGATGTCGACCTTGCGCGCGGTCGAGGTCAGCACGCCGATGGCCTGCTTGAGCTTGTCCGGGTCGGTCCAGGGCACTTTTTGCGCCCACTGGCCCAGCGCGGTGACCACGTCGGAGGCCTGCTTCTTCTGGTCCGGCGTGAGGTTCTTGGAATTGCTGATCTGCGTGCCGAGCATGATCTGGCCGACGCCGATCATCATCGGCAGCTGGGTCTTGTACTTCTTGTCCAGCTGTTCGAGCTTGGGCTGGGTCTCGGCCCAGATCTTCTGGTCCGCGTCGGGCGCGGTCAGCTTGGCCATGTTGTCGGCGAACTGCTGGCGGTCATGCTCGCTGACCTGCTGCAGCTTGCTGTGCTGTTGCTGCCACTGCGTGCGCATCTTCTGGTAATCGGCTGGCGGCAGCACGTGCTGCAGCAGCGGGTCGAACTGGCCGTTCTTCAGCAGCTGGATGCTGGTCAGGACGGTCTTGGCGGGCGTGGTGCTGGCGGTGGCCGACTGCTGCGCCGCCTTGTCGCTGTTGCCGCAGGCCGGCAACAGGGCGAAGGCGAGGGCCGCGACCAGCCATCGGGATCGGACGTTGAGCATGCGAGCGTTACTCCTTGGCACGAAGGTGGAATGGCAGCGTAGAGGTGGGCCGGGTGACAGGCAAGTGAGGAACGGCACTCGGCCGGAAGTCACGTCGCCGCGGGCATGAAAAAGCCCCGCGTCGATCCCGACGCGGGGCGATCCGGAAACATGCCGGTAGGGAAATGGCCGATGGGGCCGCGTCTGCGGCGGATCGGCGACCTCAGCATAGCGAGGCGCCAAACCTAATGCAACACGCAAGGTTTTTTCTGCAAGTGGCTGATATGTTTAATTATCGCCGTGCAGAGAATCGATCTTGGCCTTGCGGCGCACGTTCGCCGGTTGCTCCCAGTCGTTGCCGAACATGGCCGGTTCCCACGAGCCGTACATCGGATTCGGGAACACGAACCAGCGCTCGCCGATCCAGGCGGCGTACGGCGCCATGGCGTCGCGACGGCCCTGGGTGGTGTTGTTGAGCACGGTCATGAAGTCGCCGACCTGGTCGCCGAACTGCATCAGCACGCGGTAGTGCTTGGCGACCAGTTGGCGGCGGCAGGTCTTCTGCGAGCCGATCTGCTCGCAGCCCTTCACGAAGGTGCCCAGGCCGAGGAACGCGTCCTGGCCGTGCACCGGGAAGCCGGCCTTGCGTAGGTTCTCCAGCGTGGCCTGGTCCAGGTCCTGGGCGCGGTTGGAGATGTAGATCACGCGGATGCCGTGCTTGTCGGCGAACTTCGTGAACGCCAGCGCGCCGGGCAGCGGCTTGGCCTTGGCTTCCTTCACCCACGCGCCCCAGGTGGCTTCGTTGTAGGCCTTGCCGCTCTGGATCAGGCGCGCCTCGTAGGGCGAGTTGTCGAGCACGGTTTCGTCGATGTCGAGGATCACCGCCGGCTTCAGCTTGGCGACCGGGCCGGTGCGCTCGTCGTGCGGCAGCGCGTCCCAGCGCTTGTTCTTCAGCGCCTTCAGCAGCTTTTCCTGCGCGTTGCGGTAGATTTCCTGGAAGACGAGGTCGTGTTCGACGGCGTTCTGCGTCCACGCGGTGGCGTTGAGCAGATCGTCGGGCGCCGGACCCACCGGGGCGGGTGCCGGTGCGGCGACCGCAGCGGGCGTCGGCGCGGGCGCGGGAGCGGGCTTGGGTTGCGGCGCCGTGGCGGCGCAGCCGGCCAGCAGCAGGCCGGCGAACAGGGGCAGGGCGATCCTCATCAATCTCTCCGTCGGAAGGTGCACGCCAAAGGCGGAAGTCTCGGCGAAGTGTACGACAGGGCCATGACAGCCGGCGTGACCGACGGGGCTGGTCAGGCGGGGGCGGTCGCTGACAGACTGCCGGCTCCCTGTCCATGCGCCGCCTCATGAACGCCATCGCTTCGTCGACCCGGAACCTCAAGATCGCCAGCTACGTGCTGGCCGCCGCCGGTCTGCTGCTGACGCTGTACCTGCATCTGCTGCCGGCGCTGCTGGCCGGGCTGCTGGTCTACGAGCTGATCGTGATCTCCACCAACCTGGTGCAGCGGCGCTGGATCGGCAGCCGCAACCGCGCGCGCTGGCTGGTGGTCAGCGTGCTGGCGGTGGTGATGGTGGGGCTGCTGATCCTGGCCGTGCTGGGCGTAGTGTCGGTGCTGCATGCCGAGCTGGGCAACCCGCAGGACTTCTGGAGTCAGCAGCTGATGCCGCTGGTCGACAAGGCGCGCCAGCAGCTGCCGCCGTGGGTGGTCGATCATCTGCCGGACAGCGTCGACGACCTGCGCAACTCCACGCTCGACTGGCTGCAGACCCACGCCGGCACGCTGCAGCTGGCCGGCAAGGAAGCGGCGCGTGTGCTGGTGCACATCCTCATCGGGCTGGTGCTGGGCGCGGTGGTCGCGCTCAGCCACGTGCGTCCGCACGGCGAGGGCGGGCCGCTGGCCGAAGTGCTGGCCGAGCGCGCCGAGCGTCTGGCCGGCGCGTTCCACGACATCGTCTTCGCGCAGGTGAAGATCTCGCTGGTCAACACGGTGTTCACCGGCGTGTTCCTGCTCGGCGTGCTGCCGCTGTTCGGCGTGCACCTGCCGCTGGCCAAGACGCTGGTGCTGGTGACCTTCATCGCCGGATTGCTGCCGGTGATCGGCAACCTGATTTCCAACACGCTGATCACCGTGGTCGCGCTGTCGGTGTCGCTGGGCACGGGCATCGCCGCGCTGGCGTTTCTGATCGGCATCCACAAGCTCGAATATTTCCTCAACGCCAGCATCGTCGGCACGCGCATCCGCGCCCGCGCCTGGGAGCTGCTGGTCGCGATGCTGGTGATGGAGGCCGCGTTCGGGCTGCCGGGCGTGATCGCTGCGCCGATCTTCTATGCCTATCTGAAGAGCGAGCTGGAAAAGGCGCGGTTGGTGTGAGTCGGCCGCGCGGTGCCGCCAGTGGCCTGCGGCATCTGCCACGCATCCCGCGCGGGGGGTGACACCGCTTCTCCAAGGCGCGGGTGCCACGTCCTGAGCGGATACGGCACTACTCCGATTTGAGCGCGATGCCTGGTGCGAACACTGTTGTCGCGCGCGTGGCCTCCGCCGCGCAACGACGCGATTCGTCTGACCGATGCGACGTCGCGGTATCGCGCGCGGTTGTCCCAGCGACGAATGAGCTTCGGCGGTGCGAGCGGTTTCCCGTCACCGCCGTCGGCGCGGCGCGCGGATCGCGCTTTCCGCTGCGCGGATGGCCTCAGTCGCCCAGCAGCGCCGCCAGCCGCGCGATGTGCGATTCGGCGGTCTCGCGCGCGACTTCGGCGTCGGCCTCGGGGTTGCGGCCCTGCCAGTGCAGTTCGGCCTCAGGCAGTTCCTTCAGGAAACGGCTGGGCTGGTTGGTCAGCAGTTCGCCGAAGCGGCGCGTGCGCGCGCTGAACGACAGCGTCAGCAGTTCCTTGGCGCGGGTGATGCCGACGTACATGAGGCGACGCTCCTCGTCGACGCGGCCCTCGTCCATCGCGCCTTCGTGCGGCAGAGTGCCGTCTTCGCAGCCGACGATGAACACGAAGCGGAATTCCAGGCCCTTGGCCGCGTGCAGCGTCATCATGCGCAGCGCGTTGCCGGGGTCGTCGCGGTCGGCATGGGTGAGCAGGGCCAGCTGCGAGGTCAGGTCGCCGGCGCGGCCGCCGTCCTTGCCCATGGCGCGGAACCATTCGACCAGTTCGCGCAGGTTGCCCATGCGGCGCTCGCGCTGCGCCGGGTCCGGCGCCTGCGCGGCGAGGTAGGCGCCGTAGTGGGTGCGTTCGAGCACGGCTTCGACCAGGTCGGCGGCGCTGGACTGCTTGGCGGTCTGACGCAGGCCGTCGATCAGGCGCACGAAGCCGGCCAGCGCGGCGGCCGGGCGCGACGCCATCGCCTTGAGCGCGCTGTCGTTGCGGGCGGCGTCGAGCATGGCCATGTGCCGCGTCTGCGCCAGCTTGCCGAGCTTCTCCAGCGTGGTCGCGCCGATCTCGCGTTTGGGGCAGTTGACCACGCGTAGGAACGCCGCGTCGTCGGACGGATTGGCGATCAGGCGCAGGTAGCACAGCACGTCCTTGACCTCGGCGCGGTCGAGGAACGACAGCGCGCCGGACAGGTGATACGGCACGCGCGCCAGGCGCAGCGCCTTCTCCAGCGCCCGCGCCTGATGGTTGCCGCGATAGAGGATGGCGAACTCGTTCCAGCGCGCCTTGTGCTTCTCGGCCAGATGCGAGGCGATGGACGCGATGCGCTCGGCCTCGTGGTCGTTGTCGTTGCATTCGAGCACGCGGATCGGCGGGCCGTCCGGCAGGTCGCTCCACAGGCTCTTCTGGTGCAGATGCGGATTGTTCGCGATGAGCGTGTTGGCGGCGCGCAGGATGCGCTTGGCGCAGCGGTAGTTCTGCTCCAGCTTGATGACCTTGAGGTTGGGCCAGTCGCGGCCCAGCTGGTCGATGTTCTCCGGGTTGGCGCCGCGCCAGGCGTAGATCGACTGGTCGTCGTCGCCCACGCAGGTGATGCCGCCGCGCGGGCCGATCAGGCACTTCAGCAGGCGGTACTGGGCGTCGTTGGTGTCCTGGTATTCGTCCACCAGCAGATAGCGCAGACGTTCCTGCCAGCCGGCGCGCGCCTCGGCGTCGCTTTCCAGCACTTGCAGCGGCAGGCGGATCAGGTCGTCGAAATCGACCGCGTTGTAGGCGGCCAGTCGCGCCTGGTAGCGCTCGTAGATGCTGGCCGCTTCCAGTTCCGGCGCGCCGCGCGCGGCGTCGGCGGCCTGTTCCGGCGTCAGGCCGGCGTTCTTGGCCTGCGAGACCAGGTTGCGCAGCCGCCACAGCGCGTCGGGCTTGATGCCGGCCGGCGCCAGCTCCTTGATCAGCGCGCCGCTGTCGTCGGCGTCCAGCACCGAGAAGTTGCGCCGCAGGCCGGCGCGTTCGTGCTCGATGTGCAGAAACTTCAGGCCCAGCGCGTGGAAGGTGCACACGGTCAGCGCCTGCGCCGCCTCGGCGCTGATCATCTTCGCCACGCGCTCGCGCATCTCGCGTGCGGCCTTGTTGGTGAAGGTGATGGCCGCGATCTTGCCCGGCGCCAGGTTCCGGCGCGCGATCAGGTGGGCGATCTTCTCGGTGATGACGCGGGTCTTGCCGGAACCCGCGCCGGCGAGCACCAGCAGCGGGCCGTCCACGTATTCGACGGCGGCGTGTTGTTGCGGATTGAGCATGGGAAACCGGGCGGGACTGCAGGCGCAAAGGATCGCGGCGCGTGCCGCTCGATGCAAGCGCGTTCGCGCAAGATCGCGCCAGGCGGTGGTTTTTCCGCGGCGAACGGCTAGGCTTGAGGTCCGGCTTGGGGAGGATCGGCGCCGTGCAGGCGGAAACCGCGAACGCGAACCTATCGTGCGAGGTGCTGGTGATCGGCGGCGGGCCGGCCGGCAGCACCGTCGCCGCGCTGCTGGCGCGCCGCGGGCGGCGCGTGCTGCTGCTGGAGAAGGCGCGCCATCCGCGCTTCCACATCGGCGAGTCGCTGCTGCCGATGAACCTGCCGATCTTCGAGCGCCTGGGCGTGCTGGACAAGGTGCGCGCCATCGGGGTGCACAAGAACGGCGCCGAGTTCGAGGCGTCCAACGCGCGCGGTTACAACACCTTCGATTTCGTGCGCAGCCTCGGCGACACGCCGACGCACGCCTACCAGGTGCTGCGCCAGGATTTCGACGCGATGCTGTTCGCGCATGCCCGCGAGGCCGGCGTCGACGCGCGCGAGGCGCATGACGTGATGCACGTCGATCAACGCGGCCCGCGCGAGTTGCTGGCGCGCGTGCGCACGCCGGAGGGCGAGGTGACGGTGCGCGCCGAGTACGTCGTCGACGCCAGCGGCCGCGACACCCTGCTGGCGCGCACGCGCAAGCTGCTGCGCCGCAGTCGCACGCATCAGAGCGCGGCGCTGTACGCACATTACCGCGGCGTGGCGCGGCGCTCGGGCGAGGAGGCCGGCAACATCGGCATCTACCGTTTCGAGCACGGCTGGATGTGGCTGATCCCGCTGCCCGACGACACCATGAGCGTGGGCGCGGTGTGCCGTCCGGACTACCTCAAGCAGCGTCGCGGCGATCGTGCGGCCTTTCTGCGCGACACGCTCGATCGTCACCCGGTGGTGCGCGAGCGCATGCGCGACGCGGCCCTGATCGACGGCAGCGTGCACGCGGCCGGCAACTACGCCTACGACGCGGCGCGCATGGGCGGTCCCGGCTGGTTGCTGATCGGCGATGCCTTCGCCTTCCTCGATCCGGTGTTCTCGACCGGCGTGTTCCTGGCCATGCATGGCGGTGAACTGGCCGCCGAGGTGGTGGACCGCGCCTTGCGCGATCCGGTCCGCGAAGCGCGTCTGCAACGGCGCATGGAACGCCGCCTGCGCGCAGGCATGAAGCGCGTGGCGTGGTTCATCCATCGCTTCACCTCGCCGTCGATCCGGCGCATGTTCCGCGCGCCGCGCAATGTGCTGAACGTGGAGCGCGCGGTGATCTCGATGCTGGCCGGCGACATCTTCGACAACCGCCGCGTGCACTGGCGGCTGCGCGTGTTCCGGTGGATTCACGCGGGCTTCGTGTTGACCGGCCTGCGCGAGTGGCGCGCCGCGCAGCGGGACCGCAGAGCGCAGGTGAAACGACGGTTTCGCGAGACCGACGATTCCGCGCCGGCGGCCTGAGACGGCGCCGCGCTACACTGTGCGGCCGGCAGTGCCGGAGGCACGCATTTCCACGACGACGGCAGTCATGGCGAAACTCTATTTCTATTACTCGGCGATGAACGCCGGCAAGACCACCACGCTGCTGCAGAGCGCGTACAACTACCACGAGCGTGGCATGCGCACGCTGATCCTGACGCCGGCGCTGGACAACCGCTACGGCGAGGGCGTGGTGGCCTCGCGCATCGGCCTGAAGGCCAATGCGCGGCGCTTCGCCGGCACTGCCGATCTGCTCGACATCGTGCGCAAGGACATCGCCGAGCGCGGCGACCTGCACTGCGTGCTGGTCGACGAGGCACAGTTCCTCAGCCGCGAACAGGCCTGGCAGCTGACCGACGTGGTCGACGAACTCGGCATCCCGGTGCTGGCCTACGGTCTGCGCACCGACTTCCGCGGCGACCTGTTCGAGGGCAGCCGGCATCTGCTGGCCTGGGCCGACAACCTGGAAGAGATCAAGACCATCTGCCACAGCGGTCGCAAGGCGACCATGGTGGTGCGCGTGGATGAACAGGGCCGTGCCGTCAGCGACGGTCCGCAGGTTGAGATCGGCGGCAACGACCGTTATGTCTCCGTGAGCCGCGCCGAATTCAAGAAGATCATGGCCGGCGAGGGCCGCGTCGAGCTGCAGCAGAGCGTGCTGCCGCTGGGCGAGCGGTCCGACGACTGACCTGCCATTCAACGGAGCCGAAGATGAGCGATACGCAAACCACCGCCGGCGACTGGCCGCGCCCCTACTGGTCGGCCAACGACGAGCACGCGGTGCTGCTGTTCTTCATCTTCGGTGCGTTCGACAAGGATCTGCGCATCCCCGCGGCGCGCCACGGCAGCAAGGGCCTGCCCGAGGGCATCGAGCTGTTCCGCTACCCGCGAGAAACGCTGGAACAGTGGGAAGGTTATCCGTTGCACGGCGCGCTGGGCGAGATGCTGCGGCAGGATCATCCGACCGCGTTCGAGGCCGCGCAGGCCGCACCGGAAGTGCTCAGCGTGCGTGGGCGGCTGGCCGATGCGTCGAGCCTGGACTACCTGCGCGACACGCTCGGCGTGATCGCCGGGCTGATGGACATCGGCGGGGTGGCCGTGGCCGATCCGCAGATTCTGAGCCTGTTCGACGGCGAAGGTTGGCGCGAGCGCTTCATCGTCGAAGGCGGCGCGCCGCCGCGCAGCCACGTGCTGATCCTGTGCAACCCGGATACGGACGCCGGCGGCGACACGGCCTGGGTGCGCACGCGCGGCATGCGCAAGTTCGGCCGGCCCGACGTCAGCATCCGCGGCGTGCCGGGCAAACAGACCGACGCGGCCGGCGAACTGTGCCTGCGCCTGGTCGAGATGCAGGCGATGGGCGCGCAGTTCAGCGACGGTCAGGAGCTGGAGATCGACGGCCTGCCCACCGCGCTCAAGGCGCGGCGTGCAGGCAGTCTCGAAGACCCGCACTTCAACAACACCCACGTGCGTTTCGACTGGCCGGTCTAGGCTGAATTATGCAAACGTTACACAGGTTGCGCATGGCGTTGCGACTGTTGAAACCGACGGAATGCCGCGTGGGCTGGTGGGACTGCCCGGTTTGCGGTAACCGCTTGCATGTGAAGCTGAGCGAGAATGAATTGGCGGTGCGCTGCGTGCGCTGCCGCGCTTCGGCCGTCAGTGAATCCATCATTGGAGTACTCGTCGAGCAGCTACCCGCTCTTGATCGATACGCAGCACTTGAGCTTTCCTCACGTGGGGTGCTTGCGGGCTGGCTGCGCAATCGTGTCGCCTCGCTGCAGCTCAGCGAATGGATGCCGGACCACCCCTTGGGTGCCATCATCGATGGCGTGCGTAATGAGGACGTTCAACGACTGACCTTCGCCAATGCCTCATTCGACCTGGTTACCTCGACCGAGGTCTTCGAGCATGTGGCCGACGATGCGCGCGGTTTTTCCGAGGTCCATCGCGTGTTGCGCCCGGGAGGAGCGTTCGTGTTCACGGTGCCGTTGATGGATCGGCCTGACACGCACGAGCGTGCGCGTCTGCACGAGGGCCGGATCGAACACGTGGACACGCCCGAGTATCACGACGACTCCTTTGCCGGGACGGACCGCGTGCTGTGCTTTCGCAATTACGGACTCGATATCGTCGATCGCCTATGCGCCGCCGGATTCGAGCGAGTCCGCATCGTGACGCCGTCCATATCGATGCTGGGACATGCGCGCAGGGTGTTGGTCGCTCGCAAGACCGAATGCATGCGAGACGGCTGACAGCTGACGCCCCTCAGCGCTGGCAGGCGGCGCACCAGAAGGTGTTGCGCTGGCCCAGCATGCGGCTGCGGATCGGCGCGCCGCAGCTGCGGCAGGGTTCGCCGTCGCGGCCGTAGACCATCAGTTCCTGCTCGAAATAACCCGGCGCGCCGTCTGGCGCGAGGAAGTCGCGCAAGGTGGTGCCGCCGCGTTCGATGGCGTGCGCGAGGATGCGCTGGATGGCGTCGACCAGCGCCGCGTAGCGTTCGCGCGACACGCGTCCCGCCGCGCGCGCCGGGTGGATGCCGGCTGCGAACAGCGCTTCGCTGGCGTAGATGTTGCCCACGCCGACGACCACGGCCTGGTCCATGATGAAGGTCTTCACCGCGCTGCGTCGTCCGCGCGACAGGTGCCACAGCAGGTCGCCGTCGAAGGCGTCCGAGAGTGGCTCCGGACCGAGTTCGGCCAGCAGCGGATGCACCTCGCCGGGCGGCTGCCACAGCAGGCAGCCGAAGCGGCGCGGATCGGTGAAGCGCAGCGCCTGGCCCGAATCCAGCAGCAGGTCGTAGTGATCGTGGCGGCCCAGCGGCGTGTCCGGCGGCAGCACGCGCAGCATGCCGGACATGCCCAGGTGCAGCAGCGCACTGCCGGCTTCGGTCTGCAGCAGCAGGTACTTGGCGCGGCGCGTGACGGCGTCGATGGTGCGGCCGGGCAGGCGCTCGCCGATCGCGGCCGGAATCGGCCAGCGCAGATCGGGGCGGCGCAGCGTCACGCGCTCGATGCGGCGACCGGTCAGGTGCGGCGCGATCCCGCGGCGGGTGGTTTCGACTTCGGGCAATTCGGGCATGCACGGGTTATGCGGCCTGCGTCGCCGATACGCAAGCGAAGCGTGACTTCATGCCCATGGGGCGCGCGCATTCGAGGCGTATGCTGACGCGATGACCGCGTTCGCGGCCGTCCCCCGTCCATCGTAGGAGAACTTCATGCGTACACTCGCATCCTGGGCCGCGTTGACCGCGCTGTGCCTGTGCGCAACGCCGCTCGTCGCCAGCGCCAAGGACACCAAGGCGAACACGGACGCGTCCGCGCCCGACGCCGCGCTCGCCACGCCGCAGCGTTCGACCACCAGCGGCAGCGTCACCGTCGAAGGCAAGCGCATCGACTACACCGCCGTGGCCGGCACCATCGTCCTGCACGGCAAGGGCGACGACGAAAACACGCCGACTGCCAGCCTCTTCTACGTGGCCTACTTCAAGAAGGGCGTCGATCCGAGCAAGCGTCCGATCACCTTCCTGTACAACGGCGGCCCGGGCTCGGCCTCGGTCTGGCTGCACATGGGCGCGTTCGGACCGCGCCGCGTGGAAACCAGCGATCACACCCACACGCCGGCCGCGCCGTACAAGCTGGTCAACAACGACTACAGCCTGCTCGATGCCAGCGACCTGGTGTTCATCGACGCGCCGGGCACCGGCTTCTCGCGCCTGATCGCGCAGACCGACAAGGACAAGCGCGACGAGCTGATGAAGAAGCGCGCCAAGCAGTTCTACAGCGTCGACGGCGACGGCCAGGCGTTCGCGCAGTTCGTCACCCGTTTCCTTTCCACCTACGACCGCTGGAACTCGCCCAAGTACCTGTTCGGCGAAAGCTACGGCACCACGCGTTCGGCGGTGCTGTCGGACATTCTCACCAACAACGACTCGGTCGACCTCAACGGCGTGGTGCTGCTGTCGCAAATCCTCAGCTTCGACAACAGCCCGGACAGCCCGTCGGACAACCCCGGCGTCGACCAGCCCTACGTGCTGGCGCTGCCGACCTACGCCGCGACGGCGTGGTACCACCACAAGCTGCCGCAGCCGCCGGCCGATCTGCCGACGCTGATGAAGCAGGTCGAGGCGTTCGCGACCGGCGAATACAGCCAGGCGCTGGCCGCCGGTGCGACGCTGGATGCGGCGCGCAAGCAGGCCGTGGCCGAGAAGCTGCATCAGTTCACCGGTCTGCCGACGGCGTACCTGGTGAAGGCCGATCTGCGCGTCAGCGGCCCGATGTTCGAGCATGAGCTGCTGAGCGCCGACGACGACTCGACCGGTCGTCTGGACACGCGCTTCGCCGGTCCGAGCATGGACCCGATGAGCAAGACCATCGAGTACGACCCGCAGTCCTCGGCCATCAGCTCGGCCTACGTGGCGACCTTCAACGACTACGTGCGACAGACCCTGAAGTTCGGCAAGGGCCGGCACTACCGTCTGTTCGCCGGCTTCGACCACTGGGACTTCACGCACAATCACAACCAGCAGTCGCTCAACGTCATGACCGATCTGGCCGAGGCGATGAAGGCCAACCCGGACATGAAGGTGATGATGAACGGCGGTTACTACGACATGGCCACGCCGTTCTTCGCCGCCGAGTACGAGCTGAACCATCTGCCGATGCCGCAGCGGCTGCAGAAGAACATCTCGGTGCATCTGTACGAGTCGGGCCACATGGTCTACGCGCATCTGCCGTCGCTGAAGAAGCTGCACGACAACGTGGCGGCGTTCATCCGCGCCACCGACCACGGCTGAGCGGGATGACTGCGGGTTGAGGCTCCGGCGTCCCGACGCACCACGTTCCGACGGGCGGCATGGCACGCGCCGCCCGTCGGCCAGCATGCGCAGGGGCCTCGCCTTGCTGGTCGCGCTGGCGGCCCTGTTGTCGGGATCGCCGTCGTGGGCCGCGACGCACGCGCAGACGCTCGACCGCGGCTGGCAGCTGCGGTTGGCGCCGAACGACGCCCATGCCGCGCGCCATCCCGCCGCCGCGCGCTGGCTGTCGGCGACGGTGCCCGGCACCGTGCAGACCGACCTGATCGCCGCCGGTCTCACGCCCGATCCGTATCTCGGTCGCAACGAAGCGGCGATCCAGTGGGTGGGACTTGCCGACTGGCAGTACCGTCTGCGCTTCCGCGTCGATCCGTCCGTGCAGCAGCGGCGCCACGTCGATCTGGTGCTGGACGGACTCGACACCTTCGCCGAGGTGTCGCTCAACGGTCACCGCTTGCTGCGCGCGGACAACATGTTCCGCCGCTGGCGCGTGCCGGCGAAGGCCTGGCTGCGCGACGGCGAGAACACGCTGGTGGTCAATGTGCACTCGCCGATCCGCCGCGTGCAGCGTTGGCTGAAGAAGCAGCCGTACGCCTTGCCCGGCGAATTCGATTCGGCCTTCGGCGACGAACCGAAGGGCCGGCAGAGCGCCAACTACGTGCGCAAGGCGGCCTATCAGTACGGCTGGGACTGGGGGCCGCGCATCGTCACCGAGGGCATCTGGCAGCCGGTGCGCCTGGAGGGTTGGGATCGTCTGCGCGTGGCCGATCTGCACATCGCGCAGCCGTCGGTCGACGCGGACGCCGCGCAGTTGCGCGCGCAGGTGACCGTGCAGACGGCCGCTGCCGGCACGGTGCAGGTGCGCGTCGACGCGCTGGCGCCGGACGGTCGGCGCGTGGCGCGGGCAGCGCGCACGCTGACGTTGACGACGGGCAGGCACACCGTCGATCTGCCGTTGACGATTGCGCATCCGCAGCGCTGGTATCCGGCCGGCTACGGCGCGCAGCCGCTGTACCGCTTCGTCGCCCACGTGCGCGAGGGCGACGGCGACGACCACGTCGCGCGCCGCACCACCGGCCTGCGTCGCATCGAGCTGCGGCAGCGCAAGGATCGCTGGGGCCGTTCGTTCGCCTTCGTCGTCAACGGCATCCCGGTGTTCGCCAAGGGCGCCAATCTGGTGCCGTTCGACAGCTTTCCGCCGCGTGTGACGACGGCGCGCATGCGGCGTCTGCTCGACGACGCCCGCGCCGCGCACATGAACATGCTGCGCGTATGGGGCGGCGGCTATTACCTGCCCGATGCGTTCTACGCGATGGCCGACCGTCGCGGCCTGCTGATCTGGCAGGACTTCATGTTCGGCGGCGCGATTCCGCCCTATGACGCCGCGTTCCGTGCCAACGTGCGCGTCGAGGCCGAACAGCAGGTGCGGCGGCTGCGCGATCATCCGTCCATCGCGCTGTGGTCGGGCAACAACGAGGTGCGCACCAGTTGGGAAACCTGGGGCGACCGGCTGACTTTCCAGCGCGCGATTTCCGCCGCCGAGCGCACGCGCATCGACCAGGGCATGCGCACGCTGTTCGGCCGCGTGCTGCGCGACGTGGTCGCGCGCGAGGACGTCGACGTGCCGTACTGGCCCGGTTCGCCGTTCAGCGCCGCCGGCGAACCGGCCAACGCGGACGACAGCGGCGACACGCATTTCTGGAACGTGTGGTCGGGCGACGCCGCGCCGATCGAGGATTACCTCGACGTCACGCCGCGCTTCCTGTCCGAATACGGCCTGCAGTCGCTGCCGGTGATGGTGACCGTGCGCGCCTTCGCCGGCGACGGGCCGCTGGATGCCGAATCGCCGGTGCTGCGCGCGCATCAGAAATACGACGGCGGCAACGGCAACCGGCGTCTGCTGGCCTACGTGAAGCGCAACTACGGCGCGCCCGGCGACTTCGCCGATTTGGTCTACCTGAGCCAGGCGATGCAGGCCGAGGGCATCCGTCTGGCCGCCGAGCATCTGCGTGCCTCGCGACCGCGCACCATGGGTTCGCTGTACTGGCAACTCAACGACGTCTGGCCCGGTGCGTCGTGGTCGAGCGTCGACGTGTACGGGCGCTGGAAGGCGCTGCAGTTCGCCGCGCGGCGTTTCTATGCGCCATTGCTGCTGGCCGCGTTGCGACATCACGACGTCACTCGCGTGACGTTGGTGTCGGATCGCCTGCAGCCGACGCCGCTGCGTTGGCGATGGCGGGTCATGGATTTCCGCGGTCATGTGCTGCGTTCCGGCGGCGGGGCGGTGATGGCCGCGCCGACGTCGGCCACGCCGCTGGCCCGTTACACCGACGCTGCACTGCTGCACGGCGCCGATCCGCGCACGCATATGGTGGTGTTCGAGCTGCTGGAGGGCCAGCGCACGGTCGCGCGTAATCTGGTGTTCTTCGGCAAGCCGCGCACGCTGCAGCTCCCGCTGCCGAAGCTGACCGTGCAGTGGAGTCGCGATGCCGACGGCGCGGTGCTGCGCCTGCACACCGACACTTTGGCGCGGGCGGTGTGGATCGACGTCGGTGACCCCGACGCGGTGCTCTCGGACAACGCTTTCAACCTGCTGCCCGGCGAAACGCGCATCGTGCACGTGCGCAGCGCGCACGACCTCGCTACGCTCGAACGGGCGCTGACGCTGCGCGACCTGGCCGACGTGATGAAGCGGGATGCCACGCCATGAACCGTTCCCCGTCGAACCCGAGGAGGGCCGCATGACCGACCGCCGCGACTTCCTGCGCCTGCTGGGCACGGCGACCGCGTCCGGTTTGTTCGCCGGTTCGCTGCCGCGTGTGGCCCGCGCCGCGGCCGCGAGTTATCCGAACCGGCGTCCGCCGCCGTCTGCGCGTCGTTTCCGCAGCGCCGCGGTCGAGCGCACGCTGAAGCGGGTCAAGGCCGGCATCGGCGACCCGAAGCTCGCGGCCCTGTTCGAGAACTGCTACCCGAACACGCTCGACACCACTGTGTTCACCGGCACGCTGGACGGCAAGCCCGACACCTTCGTCATCACCGGCGACATCGATGCGATGTGGCTGCGCGACTCCTCCGCGCAGGTGCACCCGTACCTGTCGCTGGCGCGCGAGGACGCCGATCTGCGCCGCCTGTTCCGCGGCCTGATCCATCGGCAGGCGCGCTGCATCCGTCTGGACCCGTACGCCAACGCCTTCCTGCGCGATGCCGACGCCAAGCCGCTGTCCTGGGCCGTGCACGACACCCCGGCGCTGAAGCATGGCGTGGGCGAGCGCAAGTGGGAAATCGACTCGCTGTGCTACCCGATCCGTCTGGCGCACGGCTACTGGCGCGCCACCGGCGACGCCACGCCGTTCGACGACGACTGGCGCGCGGCGATGCATCAGGTGCTCGACACTTTCCGCCAGCAGCAGCGCCTGCACGGACCGGGTCCGTATCGCTATCACCGCCCGTCCGACCGCGCCTCGGAAAGCGTGCCGCGCGACGGCCTGGGCGCGCCGACGCGGCCCAACGGCATGATCCACGCCGCGTTTCGTCCGTCGGACGACGCCTGCGTGTATCCGCTGAACGTGCCCGGCAACCTGTTCGCGGCGGTCGCGCTGCGCCAGCTGGCGATGATGAGCCGCAGCCTGCACCGCGACACGGCGTTCGCCGACGACTGCGAGGCGATGGCGAAGCAGGTCGAGACCGCGACCCACCGCGACGGCCGCATCGGCGATGCGCACGGCCACGGCACCTGGGCCTACGAGATCGACGGTCGCGGCCACCAGCTGTTCATGGACGACGCCAACGTGCCCAGCCTGCTCGGCCTGTCGTACCTGGGCGTGTGCCGTCGCGACGATCCGCTGTACCGGCGCACGCGGGCGAAGGTGTGGAGCGCCGCCAATCCGTACTTCTTCCACGGTCGCGCCGCCGAAGGCATCGGCGGTCCGCACGAGGGGCCGCGCATGATCTGGCCGATGGCCATCGTCATGCGTGCGCTGACCAGCGAGGACGACGCCGAGATTCGTCAGTGCCTGCGCTGGCTGCGCGACACCGACGCCGGCACCGGCTTCATGCACGAGGCGTTCGATCAGGACGACCCCAAGCATTTCACCCGCGCCTGGTTCGCCTGGGCCAACACCTTGTTCGGCGAACTGATCGTCGAGCTGCACCGACATCGCCCGCAGCTGCTGCGGACCTGAACGCACACGAGCGAGGAACCGCATCATGCCCACCCGTCGAGGATTCCTGCAGGGCGCCATCGCCTTCGCGCTGTTCGCCGGCGCCGACGCCAGCGGCCTGGCACGTGCGTTGCCGGGCGTCGCCACGAAAGGCGACGGCGACATGGCTTCCACGCATCCGTTCTGCGATCGCGTCGACCTGTTCATCGGCACCGGCGGTCACGGACACACCTATCCCGGGGCGACGCGGCCGTTCGGCATGGTGCAGCTCAGTCCGGACACCTACAACGCCGACTGGGACGCCTGCTCGGGCTACCACCTCGGCGACGGCTCGATCATGGGCTTCTCGCACACGCATCTGTCCGGCACCGGCGCCAGCGACATGCTCGATGTGCTGGTGATGCCGGCGACCGGTCCGACGCACATCGCGCCGGGCACGCGCAAGCATCCGGAGAGCGGCTACCGTTCGCGCTACGACCACGCCGACGAAGTCGCGCGGCCCGGTTACTACGCCGTGCTGCTGAAGGACTACGGCATTCGCGCCGAACTGACCGCGACCGAGCGCGCCGGCATCCATCGCTACCATTTCCCGGCCGGGCACAGCGGCCATCTGGTGATCGACTGGGCGCACGGCATCCAGGATGCCGACGACAAGCCCACGCGCGTCACCGACGCCGACCTGAAGCTGGTCGACGACCGCACCGTGACCGGCGGCCGCCGCGTGCACCAGTGGGCCAACGGCCGCTACATCCATTTCGCCATGCGTCTGTCGCGGCCGTTCGCCGGTGCGCAGCTGTATGCCGAGGACCAGCCGCTGGCGGGCCTCGCGCGCGAGGCCAAGGGCAAGTGCTTGAAGGCCGTGTTGCGCTATCCCGATGCGCACGATGCGCCGTTGCTGGTCAAGGTCGGCATCTCCGCCGTCAGCGCCGAGAACGCGATGCGCAACCTCGACGCGGAGATTCCCGCGTGGGACTTCGACGGCGTGCGTCGCGACGCCGCCGACGCCTGGGAACGCGAACTGTCGCGCGTGGACGTCGACACGCCGTCGGCGGCCGACCGTCGCACGTTCTACACCGCGCTCTACCACACGATGCTCGCGCCGACGCTGTTCGACGACGTCGACCGCCGCTACCGCGGCATGGACCTGAAGGTGCACACGCTGCCCGAGGGCGCGCACAACTACAGCACCTACTCGCTGTGGGACACCTACCGCGCGCTGCATCCGCTGATGACGCTGGTGCAGCCCGAGCGCGTGCCGAGCCTGGTCGACGGCCTGATCCGTCTGGCCGAGGAAAGCCCGGACGGTGTGCCGGTGTGGCCGCTGCAGGGCGTGGAGACCGGCTGCATGATCGGCTGGCATTCCGCCGCGGTGATCGCCGAGGCGTATGCCAAGGGCTTCACCGGCGTCGACTACGCCAAGGCCTGGAAGCTGTATCGCCAGCGCGCGATGGAGGACGACTACCGTGGCCTGCCGTACTACCGCAAGCTCGGCTACGTGCCCTGCGACAAGGACTGGGAAGGCGTCAGCAAGACGCTCGAATATGCGTACTGCGACTGGTCCAGCGCACACCTGGCGCGCGCCGCGGGCGACGAGAACGGCTACCGCGCGCTGCTGAAGCGCTCGCGCAACTACGCGAACGTGTTCAACCACGACAGCAACTTCATGCAGCCGCGCCTGGCCGACGGCGCGTGGGCGACGCCGTTCGATCCGCGCAGCGTCGGTCACTCGAAGAAGTGGCGCGACTACACCGAGTCCAACGCCTGGCAGGCGACCTTCCTCAACCAGCACGACGTGCATCACTACATGACGCTGTTCGGCGGCACGGAAGCGTTCGCGCGCAAGCTCGACGCGCTGTTCAATGCCAGCTCCGAGCTGCCCGCCGACGCGCCGCCGGACATCGCCGGTCTGATCGGCCAATACGCGCACGGCAACGAGCCCAGCCACCACATCGCCTATCTGTACGCCTACGCCGGGCAGCATCACAAGACCCAGGCGCGCGTACGCCAGATCCTGCGCACGCTGTATCACGCCCAGCCCGACGGCCTGGCCGGCAACGAGGATTGCGGACAGATGAGCGCGTGGTACGTGCTCAGCGCGATGGGTTTCTATCCGGTCGATCCGGTCAGCGGCAACTACGTCATCGGCAGCCCGCTGTTCGACCGCGTGACGATGCAGGTCGGCAAGGGGCGCACGCTGACAGTCGAGGCGAAGGGCAACGGCCCGGAGCGTCCGTACATCCAGTCGGTGACCTTCAACGGCAAACCGTACACGCGCACCTGGCTGCGGCACGCCGATCTGGCCGCCGGCGGCACGCTGGTGTTCGAGATGGGCGCCAAGCCGAATCTGGCCTACGGCGCCGCCCCGGCCGACCGGCCGCCGTCGTTCGTCTGAGCCTGGTCGGCCGCCGGCAGCGGCGCCGGTGGTTCGGCGCGTGCGTCGTGGCGCAGCAGGATTTGGCGCATGACGTGCTGCTCGTCGGATGCGAGTTCGGTCAGCAGCTGGAATGTTCCGGCCACCTGCGCGGCGACCGCGATGCCGTCGCGGTAGAGGATGCGCGAGCCGGTCACGGCCGGAATGCGCTGTCCGCTGAGCAGCGTGCCGACCAGGTTCAGCGGGTCCGCGCCGCATACGCACACCAGCTGACCGTCGGCCTCGCGCCGGCGCGTCTGGCGCAGCAGTTCGATGGCCTCGGGCAGGGCGAACTGCTCGCCGACCAGGCCGTCGACGAAACGGCCGCCGCGGATCTCGCCGCGCGCTTCTAGTCGGTGATAGACGCGCAGCAGCGCGCGCCATGGCGGCAGCCACGGCGCTTCGCGCTGCAGGATGCGCCAGCTGACCACGCCGTAGCGGCGCAGCAGTGTGCGCGCGACGTGCTCGATGGCTTCGGCGTCGGGTTCCGTCGACGTCGCATGACGTACCAGCGACCAGCGGCCGGCATCGGCAATCTCGCCCAGTGCGTGATGGCGCACGCGACGACGCTTGTGCTGGCGGCGTTTGCTGCCGGGAATCAGCAGCGCGCGCAGACCGGCGAAGCTGTCGGCGGTGACCACGCCGGCGGCGACCAGCTCGCCCAGCGCATCTTCCAGTTCGACCTGCAGCAGACGCGCGTGCTCGCTGAGTTCGTCGAAGAACAGCGCGCCGTGCTCGATCAGCGCATCGGCCACGGCCTGCGCACGCGAGGACAGCTTCGGCGCCTCGCCGGTGTCGGCGGCGGCGATGGACGTCCATAGCGCACGTTCGCGGCGCGGCAGCAGTACCAGCGGCGTGGCCTGCACCGGACCACCGGCGGCGTGCTCGCCGTTGCGTGCGCGCAGGCGCATCCACACCAGCCGTCCGGCGCGGCACTGCGCGTCCAGCCAGCCGGCTTCGTAGTCGGCCACGCGCATCGGCAGGATTTCGCTTTCCCACGCGCCGGCGGCCGCTTCGTAGCCTTCCAGCTGGGTCAGCACGCCGGCCAGCGCGTCCGGACCGCGCACGCGAGCGTCCGGCGCCACGTGTTGCCAGGCGAACAGGAAGCGCATGAAGTCGCGCCGCGGTACCGGGCGGATTTCGCGGCGCAGGCGACCCAGCGTGTAGCGGTGGATGCGCGCCAGCAGGTGGCGTTCGCACCATTCCTCGGCCTCGCCGCCCGGCGTGAAGCGGCCGCGCATCACCGTGCCTTCGCGCTCCAGCGCGGCCAGGGCGATGGCGACGTCGCCTTCGCCGACGCCGAGATCGACAGCCAGCGTGGCGATCGGTGTCGGGCCGAGGCCGCCGAGACGACCGCGCAGCAGTTCGACCAGCGCGGTCTCGGGCGTCCATGCCTGCGCGGCGTATTCGGCCGGCGCGGCGATGGCCGGCTGCAGCTTCGTGTCGGGATGCAGCGCTTGCCACACCGGCAGGCGTTCGGCGGCGACCCAGCGCACGATGCCGCCGTTGTCGCGCGTCGCCGTGGCGCGTGAAGCTTTCGCCAGCGCGTGCAGCCAGTCATTCCAGCCTTCGTGCGCCTCGGCTTCCTCGGCCGTGATCGCGCCGAGGCCGGTCAGCGCCTCGTGCATCTCGTCGGCGTCGCGCACGTCGGGCCAGGCTTCGGCACGCACCGCGGCGATGGCCTCGGGATCGAGCGCGGCCAGATCGTCGGCGCTGTCCGGGTCCTGCCAGCGGCGGGTTTGCACGGCCTGGGTGCGGCGTTCCTCCAGCGGTGCGTCGTCGAGGAAGGCGTACGGCGCGGCGTTGAGCACGCCGGCAGCCAGCGGTGAGGGCGCGGGCAGGTCGCGCGCGAGCATGCGGATGGCGCCGGACTCCAGGCCCTTCAGCACGCCGAGCAGGCCGTCGAGGTCCATGGCTTCGTGCAGGCAGTCGTGCAGCGTCTGCGCGACTAGCGGGTGATCGGGAATCTCGCGCTCGCCGACGATGTTCTCCAGGCACGCGACCTGATCGGGGAACACGCTGGCCAGCAGGTCCTCGCTCTTCATCCGTTGCAGCTGCGGCGGCACCTTGCGGCCGCCCTGCATGCGCGGCAGCGCCAGCGCGTTGGTGGCGTTCCAGCGCCAGCGGATCGGGAACAGCGGCGCGTCCAGCAGCGCCTGCACCAGCACGTGCTCGGCGGTGTTGGTGTGCAGGTACTGCGCGACTTCGTCCAGCGGGAAGCTGTGGCTGGTCGACAGCGACAACACGATGGCGTCCTCGGTGGCGGCGGCCTGCAGCTCGAAGTTGAAGCTGCGGCAGAAGCGCTTGCGCAGCGCCAGGCCCCAGGCGCGGTTGATGCGGCTGCCGTAGGGCGAGTGGATGACCAGCTGCATGCCGCCGGATTCGTCGAAGAAGCGCTCCATGACCAGCGTGTCGAGCGTCGGCAGCGCGCCGAGTACGGCCTGCGCGCCGCCGAGGTAGTCGACGATCTGCACGGCGGCGGCTTCGGGCAGGCCGAGTTCGCCCTGCAGCCAGGCGCGCGCCGCGTCGCTGCCGCCGGCCTTGAGGTGTTCGCCGACGGTCTCGCGCAGCCGCGCCACGCCGGCCGACAGTTCGTCAGTGCGGCCGGGCGCCTCGCCGATCCAGAACGGGATGCTGGGCGGCTGGCCGTGCGCGTCCTCCACGCGCAGGCGGTCGCGCTCGACGCGCAGGATGCGGTAGCTCTGGTTGCCGAGCTGGAACACGTCGCCGACCATGCTCTCGACGGCGAAGTCCTCGTGCACCGTGCCGATGATCTGCGCCTGCGGTTCCAACTCGACGAAGTAGTCGCCGGTGTCGGGAATGGTGCCGCCCGAAGTCAGCGCGGTGAGACGCGCGTTGCGGCGGCCGTGCAGGCGCCCGTGCACGGCGTCGCGGTGCAGATAGGCGCCGCGGGGGCCGTTGCGGGTGGTGAAACCGTCGGCCAGCATGCGTACCACGGCGTCGTAGGTGTCGCGCTTCAGGTCCGCGTAGGGTTGCGCGCGGCGCAGGGTGTCGAACAGCGCGTCCTGGTCCCAGTCGCGGCAGGCGACCTCGGCGACGATCTGCTGCGCCAGCACGTCCAGCGGCGCGGGTGGAACGAGCAGAGCGTCCAGCTCGTCGCGGCGCACGCAGTCCAGCAGCGCCGCGCATTCGATCAGATCGTCGCGCGTGCTCGGGAACAGGCGGCCTTTCGGCGTGCCGCCGACGCTGTGGCCGGAGCGGCCCACGCGTTGCAGGAAGGCAGCGATGGAACGCGGCGAGCCGAGCTGGCAGACCAGTTCGACGTCGCCGATGTCGATGCCCAGTTCCAGCGAGGCGGTGGCGACCAGCACGCGCAGGTCGCCGTGCTTGAGGCGGCGCTCGGCGGCCAGACGGTGTTCTTTCGACAGGCTGCCGTGGTGCGCGGCGACGGCGTCCTCGCCCAGTCGTTCGGCCAGCGCGCGCGCGGTGCGTTCGGCCATGCGTCGCGTGTTGACGAAGACCAGCGTGGTGCGATGGCTTTCGACCAGATTGGCGATGCGGTTGTACACCAGCGTCCAGGCGTCGCCGGACATCACCGCGTCCAGCGGCAGCGGCGACAGTTCCAGCGCCAGGTCGCGCTCGCGGGTGTAGCCGACGTCGACGATGGCGCAGTCCGGTGGTGCCTCGTTCGTGTCCTGCTTCGGCGCATCGACGGGCAGGGCGGCGTGCCGTCCCGCGCCGACCAGGAAGCGCGCCACCCGCTCGATCGGTTTCTGCGTCGCCGACAGGCCGATGCGCGTCAGCGGCCGCTGGCACAGCGCCTCCAGCCGTTCCAGCGTCAGCGCCAGGTGCGCGCCGCGCTTGCTGCCGGCGATGGCGTGGATTTCGTCGACGATCACTGTGGTCGCGGTCGACAACGTGGCGCGGCCCGATTCGGACCCCATCAGCACATACAGCGACTCGGGCGTGGTCACCAGGATGTGCGGCGGCTGCTTGCGCATCGCCGTGCGCTCGCGCTGCGGCGTGTCGCCGGTGCGCACGGCGGTGCGGATGACCACGTCGGGCAGGCCGCGCCGTTCGAGTTCGGCGCGGATGCCTTCCAGCGGCTGCTCCAGGTTCAGGTGGATGTCGTTGGACAGCGCCTTCAGGGGCGACACGTAGACGATCTGCGTCGCGTCCGGCAGCGCGCCGCCGTGCGCCAGCCCCTCGCGCACGAGCGCGTCGATGGCGGCGAGAAAGGCGGTCAGCGTCTTGCCGGAGCCGGTCGGCGCGGCGACCAGCGTCGGTCGGCCGGCTCGGATCGACGGCCATGCGGCGGCCTGCGCCGGGGTGGGTGCTTCAAAGCTGCGCTCGAACCAGGCAGCGACCGCGGGATGGAAGTGCTGAAGAGGCATGACCGTTCATCGGGCTTGCGCCACGTAGTTATGGTACCCGCTGCGTGGAAATACAACGGAACGACGAGCGTGCGGCGGGCCTGTCTCAGTCGGCGAGACGGCCAAAGCCGCGATGCCCAAACACGTTCATCTAACCGAGTCTTCGCTGAACGCGAAAAAATTTTCCCTGTATGAGCAGGCGTTTGCGTGACACGCGATCGCCGGGCATCGGTGCGATGCGCGGTGCCGCGTCGGGATGCGTGCATGTGTCGTTCATTTTCGCGGTGCTTGTCTGTATCCCGTGCCGAACGACGTGCTCTCCCCCCACGACGTTCGCTTATCCGGCAGGCACGCCGGCTCAACCAACAAGGAGAAGACAGCACATGATGACCAAGATGCTTCGCACGACGATGATCGCGGCCGGTTTCGTGGCTGCTTTCGGTTTCAGCGCCGGTCAGGCCTTGGCGCATCCGACGCCCGACGAGGGCGCCATGGCGGCAGCGCATGCCGATAACGACGGCATGGGCCAGGCGGTCTCCGACACCTGGATCACCACCAAGGTGAAGACCGAGTTCGCCACCACCAAGGGCGTCAGCTTCCCCGACATTTCGGTGGACACGAAAAACGGCGTGGTCATGCTGGTCGGCACCGTGCCGTCGCAGGCCGAGCGCGAAATGGCCATCCGCACCGCGCACTCCGTCAAGGGCGTGAAGGCGGTGCAGGCCGACAAGCTGAAGGTCGGCAAGGAAGACGATGACAAGACCGTCGACACCGACGGCAGTGGCACCAGCATGGGCCAGAAGGTGACCGACACCTGGATCACCACCAAGGTGAAGACCGCCTTCGCCACGGCCAAGGCCGTGCACATGACCGACATCTCGGTCGACACCACCGACGGCGTGGTGATGCTGACCGGTACCGTGAAGAGCGAGGCCGAGAAGCAGCTGGCGATCCGCGACGCGCGCGCCGTCAAGGGCGTGAAGGCGGTCGAGGCCAGCCATCTGAAGGTCGGCGCGGACGACTGAGCCTGATCGGTTCTCGCTGCGCGTCCGTGTCCGACAGCCGGGCGCGCGGTGGGAACCGCTTCCCCACGATGCGATGACGAAAGGAGTCCGCCATGTCCCTGATCTGGCTACTGGTGCTGATCATTGTTCTGCTCGCGCTGCTGCCGTCCTGGCCGTACAGCCGACGCTGGGGCTATTACCCGAGCGGCAGCGTGGGACTGATCGTCGTGATCGTGCTGCTGCTGTGGCTGTTCGGCATGATCTAGCGACGCCCACGTCGCCTCCCCTCGACACGGCATCCCCAGAAAAAACGCGCGACCCGAACGGGCCGCGCGTTTTCCGTCGTGCGTGCGTGCGCGTGTCAGCGTTTCAGCGCGGCGGCGTGGTGGGCGAAGTGCTCGCTCATGTAGCTGGCGATGAAGTAGTAGCTGTGGTCGTGGCCGGGGCGCATGCGTACGTCGCAGGGGTGATCGGCACGGGCGCAGGCTTCCTCGAGCCACTGCGGGCGCAGCTGTTCGGCCAGGAACGGATCGGCCTCGCCCTGGTCGATCAGGAGCGGCAGCTTCTCGCTCGCCTGCGCCACCAGCTCGCAGGTATCCCACGCTTTCCATGCTTCGCGGTCGTCGCCGAGATAGACCGAAAAAGCCTTCTCGCCCCACGGCACGCGCGTGGGCGCGACGATCGGCGAAAACGCCGACACGCTGCGGAATGTGCCCGGATTCTTCAGCGCGATCACCAGCGCGCCGTGACCGCCCATCGAGTGACCGAAGATCGAGCGTGCGTCCGTCACCGGGAAATGCTCGGCGACCAGCGCCGGCAGTTCGCGGGTAACGTAGTCGTACATGCGGTAGTGCTTCGCCCACGGTTCGCGCGTGGCGTTCAGGTAGAAGCCCGCACCCTGGCCGAGGTCGTAGGCTTCGTCGTCGGCCACGTCCTCGCCGCGCGGGCTGGTGTCCGGCGCGATCACCACGATGCCGTGTTCGGCGGCGAACTGCTGCGCGCCGGCCTTGGTGATGAAGTTCTGTTCCGTGCAGGTGAGGCCGGACAGCCAGTACAGCACCGGGCAGGGGCCTTGCTGCGCCTGCGGCGGCAGGTAGACGCCGAGCTTCATGGCGCAGCCGAGCGTTGCCGAGTCGTGCGTCCAGACTTCCTGCGAGCCGTCGAAGCTGGCGTGTTGTTCGATGCGTTGCATGGGGAAGACCTCCGATCGTTCCATGAATGACGTCGCCGGTCGCTCGCCGGCAGAGGCATGCGTGCCGGAACGGCGTTCAGCCTCCGCGGCGCATCGCCTTGACCAACGCCACGCCCGACACGATGCCCAGCAGCAGGCCGATGCCCGCGCCCCACAGCGCGCCCGAAGGACCGTTCACGGCGTAGCCGATGCCGGTGCCCAGCGCGAAGGTGAAGATCAACGGAAAGCAGCCCATGAAGCGATCGATCGAGACGTGGCGGAACAGGCTACAGGGTAGCAATACCCACGGCATACGGGGCATTCGCGCATGCAGTGCTTCTGGTCGCCGCTTGTGGCATGTTGCCGGGAGCGCGCCGCGAGCGGCGGCGCGTCGATCGCAACAGGGACATGACAAGGCGGACACGATGAAACGATGGATGCGAAGCGTCGCGCTGGCGATGCTGGTGCTGGTAGGACTGGGCGCGCAGGGGGTGACGCACGCGGCGAGCATGAATCCGAAACTGCTGCCCAACGTGCAGGCGTCCACGTTCGAGGTGGTCGCGGCCAAGCCGACCGACGATCCGCTGACCTACGCGCGCAAGCTGCCGATGGAGTTGCTGCCCTATCAGGAGCGCAACGACAAGTACTATTCGGTCGGCACGGCCTTCGCCATCGGCCACAACCGCTACGTCACCGCCGGTCACGTGCTGATGATCGGCCTGGACAGCCTGTGGGGTCCGCTGGCGCTGCGCGATGCCAGCGGCAAGGTCTACGCCATCGACAAGATCCTGAAGTTCTCGCTGCGCAAGGACTTCGTGATGTTCTCGCTGAAGCAGCCGCCGAGCGAGTCGATGCTGCCGGTGGACATCCATCCGCAGATGAACACGGTGGTCTACGCCGTCGGCAACGCGCTGGGCACCGGCATCGTGATCCGCGACGGTCTGTACACCTCCGACACGCCCGAACAGCAGGCCGGCAGCTGGAAGTGGATGCGCTTCTCCGCGGCGGCCTCGCCCGGCAACAGCGGCGGCCCGCTGCTGGACGCGCACGGCAAGGTCATCGGCGTGGTGCTGATGAAGTCGGCCAACGAGAACCTCAACTACGCCCTGCCCATCGGCGAGGTGCTGAATGCGCCGGACGACAAGGCCGATATCGACGAGCGCGTGTCGTACCAGTTCGACGTGTTCGACACCACGCTGCACAACATCTTCAAGGGCGCGTTCGCGCTGCCGCTGAGTCAGCAGGCGTTCTTCAAGGCCTACGACCGGCTGCAGCGCGACTACTCGAAGGAGCAGCTGAAGAAACTGCTGGCGATCGATCCGGACACGATGTTCCCGAACGGCGAAGGATCGAGCGAACTGCTGCACGAAGTGTCCAGCATGAGCAACTTCCCCAGCGTGGTGGCGCGCGACAACAACGGCCAGTGGGGCTTGGCCGGCAAGCGCAGCCGCAAGGTCACCCTGTCCGACAACGGCTACATCGAGGTCGGTTCCTACCGCGACAACCTGCTGATGCATCTGCGCCGCCCGGACAGCCTTTCGGCGGCGAAGCTGTACCACGACCCCAAGACGCTGATGGACCTGATCCTGCGCACCGGGTACATGAAGCGTCGCGTCGGCAACGACCGCGTGAAGATCGTCTCGATGGGCGAGCCGGTGCGCAATTACGTGCACGAGGACAAGTGGCATCGTCGCTGGCAGATCCGCGTCTGGCCGATGCCATACGGCAACACCAACGTGATCCTGGCGACGCTGCCGGTGCCGGACGGCTATGTCGGCATCATGCAGTTCGCGAAGGCGTCGCAGACCTACGATTACCGCCTCAACGCCGAGGCGCTGACCGACTTCATGTACGTCACTTACGACGGCATGCTGCAGCAGTGGAAGACGTTCCTGGCCCAGCGCGATCTGCTGCCCGACGCGTTCAAGGACATCCGCATCGATTTCGACTACGGCAAGCGCTTCAGCTACGCCTCCGATGCGCTGCATCTTTCCTGGACGCCGGCGCTGCAGAAGATCCAGCCCGACAGCATGCTCACGCTCGGCTTCAGCTTCTTCCGCGAGCACGGCAAGGTGGTGTGGGGTGTGGCCGACGTCTGGGCGGCGCCCAATCCGTACGACAGCGACGCCATCAACGTGGCGCGTCTGGCCCAGCCGACCAGCGACATGGAAGACAACTTCAAGAGCACCTGGCACAAGGTCGAGCATCGCCGACACCCCTACGACGGCGTGGCGCGCAACGACGACGACATCATGAAGATCACCGCCGTCGCCGGCCCGCTCGCCGAGTCGAATCCGCAGGTGCTGTACCCGGTTTACTACCATCGCGAAGGCGCTCAGCCGCAACCGGTGATGGCGGCGAAACTCAAGCTGTTGCTGGATGGTCTGAAGATACGCAATCCATGATTGCGCCACGGGCGCGGCGCGCGCAGTCGCGCTGCTGCCCTATACTCGTCCAGGAGCGCCACACCCGTGCCGCTAGGGCATGGACGCGGCCTTTCAAGGGTTCTGCATCTTCGGGCTGAAGTGCGTGGAGTGAAATGAATTTCACGGTGCTACCGGATTTCCTGGCGATCGGCGGTCTGGTCGCGGCGTTCTGGTCCCTGCTCAAGCGCACTCGGCAGACCCGGCTCCGCTACTGGCTGGTGGGGTGGGTCCTGATCCTGATCCACATCGCCGCGCAGTTCGTCAGCCAGAACGTGTCCGCCGTGGCCGAGCCGGCCACCGCGATTTCAGTGGTGATGCTGCTGCTGACCAGCATGGCCTTCATCTGGGCCGGCAACGACATGCGGCGCAATGTCGGTTCGCACGATCTGCCGGTCACGCTGCTTTCGTCGATTCCCGACGCCCTGTTCTACGTCGCGCTGATCTACGGCGTCACGCAGGACGCGGTCTACTACGTGCTGACCGCGGCGGGTCTGGTGTCCTCGCTGTGGGTGTTCTGCAGCGGGCGGCGTCTGGGCGATCGCACTGAGCGCTACATTCGCGGCGCGATCCTGCTGCTGGCCTACGCCGTGCAGGCCGTGCTGCTGTACCTGGATCAGGGCGGCATGGCGCTCAACTGGTCGCTGTTCTGGCACTACCTGGCGGCGGCGGTGTTCTTTCGCATGGCCAGCGAGCAGGCCACCGTGGGCGTGCGTTTCACGACGCTGAGTTTCCTGGCCTGGGCGATGGTGTTCCCGGTCAGCGTGATGGTGGGTGTGTTGTGGCCGCAGGCCCATGTCGAGCAGGAAGTCTGGAACCTGCCCAAGTTCCTGGTCGCCACCGGCCTGATCTTCACGCTGCTCGAAGAGCAGATGAACAAAGCCGAGCACGCGGCGTTGCACGATGCGCTGACCGATCTGCCCAACCGCCGCCTGTTCCTGCGCCATCTGCTGCAGACCGTGCGCACGTGCCGTGAGCGCAAGGCTCGACTTGCGGTGCTGGTGATCGATCTCAACGGGTTCAAGCAGGTCAACGACATGCACGGACATGCCGTCGGCGATCTGCTGCTGCAGAGCATCGCGCAGCGTCTGGTGGCCTGCATGCGCCAGCGCGATCTGCTGGCGCGTCTGGGCGGCGACGAATTCGCGGTGATCTTGGCCGATATTCCGGATCGTCAGGCCGCCGATCGGGTGGCGGAGAAACTGCACGAGACGTTGCAGCAGCCGATCACGATCGAATCGCATGACCTGCAGGTGAGCGCAAGCATCGGCGTGTCGGTCTATCCCGACGACGGCGATGACGTGACTGCCCTCTACGCCTTCGCCGATCGCAACATGTACGCGCACAAGCACGGCGCGACGCGGTAAGCCGATGATTGGACATGCGCGTACTGGCGTACGGGATGTGCTTTTAGCAGTGCCTGCATCCACTTGTGGATACGGCAGCTACAGTGGCATCTGGATGCTTGTGCTCTGTTCTCTTGCCGCAGCGATTTGCGCGTGGCTCGGTATCAGGTGAGCGACCGATTGCAGAGCAGGGGTCGATTGCATGGTGAACGCACATATGCGTCGGTCGGGTTGCCGAGAATCTCAAGACGTCCGCAAATAAATGTGCGGCGAGTTTCATACATGTTCTGAATGCGTTTGGCAACAGCACCCAGTTGAGTCGCTCACAGTGTCCGGCATGCGCGCGTAAGCGGTGCACGCATGCCGGATCGTGAAATCACATTCGTGTGCGAATGATCTGCGAGTGCCGTGTCGGCGGGTCGAACACGTAGATATAGGCATGAGACACGCCGGCGTACCGAGGAGCGAGACCCCGCGAGTACAGGATGTATTCCATGGGCGAAAGCTGCCCATTGTGGTCGTAGTCGGCACGCAGGAAGTTGCGACGCAGATCGACCATGTCTTTGGGAAGCTCGGCGCGGCTCAGGAGGCCGTTGTTGTTACGGTCCAGCGATGCAAAGAAATACACCTTTCGCACGGTCACGACCATGTCCTGAGAGGCGTCGCCTATCATCGTTGGCGTGGAAGACCGAAGGGTGGTCTTCAATGTGCTTTCCGGCTGTGCTGCAAGCGATGGCGCGCAGGCAAGACAGAACGCGATTGCTGCGGTCCATGTCAGGGGTTTGATGTTTTTCATGGCAATAACCTCCGAATGTACGGAGCCGCGTGGCGCGCGTTGCCATATGTTCACATCGTCCTTGATAGGGCAGGACTGCGGGCCTGCGCGGACGGATGGCGCAGGCGGTGTGAAAATCCTGCGTCGACAACAACATACTCCTAGGGGCGTTGTCGGTGCAAATGCTCTGGCGAATGATCCGCTGTCGTGCTGCCGGAAGGTGGCAAGCGCATGAATTTAAATGTATTTAATGTTTTGCGTATATGATTTCCGCGCGATTTTCCTATGTGGATTTGGTAGCGGATAGGCGTATAGCCATCCAAAAATCTTGCAGTGCCTGCGAGATGCAGCAAAAGCATGCCCCGTTTGGGTGCCGAGCGGAGGTGATATGCGATCGGTGAGTATGGGCGTGCTCACGATGCAGAAGGGTTTCGTGACACATGTTGTGCGCGACGTATGCCTCGAAGTCATGTCTGAGGCGCGTCGATGAAGCGGTAACCGACGCCGGGTTCCGTCTTCAGCCAGCGCGGCGCGGCGGCGTCGTCGCCCAGCTTCTGCCGCAGGCGGGCGATCACGATGCGCAGATAGTGTGTGTCCTGCGCGTGCGTGGGGCCCCAGATCTTGCGCAGCAGCAGCGGCTGCGGGACCACGCGTCCGGCGTGCGCGAGCAGCATCGACAGCACGGCGTATTCCTTGCGCGTGAGCGCCACTTCCACGCCGTCCAGGTGGACTTCGCGGCGCAGCCGGTCGATGCGCAACCGACCGTCGTCGTACAGCGGCGCCGTTTCCGGGTCTTCGGCGACCAGGCGGTCGCGCAGCAGGGCGCGAAGCCGCGCCATCAGTTCCTGGATGCCGAACGGTTTGGTGACGTAGTCATTGGCGCCCAGGTCCAGCGCGCGCACTTTCTCGCTTTCGGCGTCGCGCACGGACAGCATCAGCACCGGCACGCGGCTCCATTGCCGCAGTTCGCGCAGGACCTCGTGGCCTTCGCGGTCGGGCAGGCCGAGGTCGAGGATCACCAGGTCCGGCGCCTGAGTCGCGGCCAGGGCGAGCCCTTCCTCGGCGTTGGCGGCCTGCAGCACCTGGTAACCCTCGGCGCGCAGGCCGATGTCGAGAAAGCGGCGGATCTGCGGTTCGTCGTCGATCACCAGGATACGCGGCGAGGCGGCGTTCATGCATCCACCTCCGGCGGTTCGGGCCGCGGCAGGGTCATGCGCAGCAGGCAGCCTCCGTGTGCCGTGGGCAGGGCTTCGACGCGGCCGCCGTGCGCGCCGATCAGTCCGCGACAGATCGACAGGCCCAGGCCGGTGCCGCGCGGTCCGCGGTCGCCGCGGGCCACGGAGTAGAACGTGTCGAAAATGCGCTCGCGTTCGGCCTCGGGAATACCGGGTCCGTGATCGGTCACGTCGATGCGCAGCTCGTCTTCGTCGGCCGCGACATGCACGTGGATCGGAGCCTCCGGCGGCGACACGTGCGCGGCGTTTTCGAGGATGTTGAACAGCGCCTGCTCGACCAGCGCCGGATGCACGTACAGCAGCACCGGCTCGCGCGGCAGCTGCGCGTCGATGCGCTGCTGCGGATGCAGGCGACGCAGGCGCTCGATGGCCGCGGCGGCGATCTCGGCAGCATCGATCCAGTCGCGGCGCAGGGTGAGTTCGCCGTGACCGAGGCGCGTCATGTCGAGCAGGTTCTGGATGTAGCGGTCCAGTCGCTCACCTTCCTCGACGATGGCGTCGAGCAGCTGGCGACGTTCCTCGGGTGGCAGCTGCGTTTCGTAGCTCGACAGCGTGCCGGCGGCGCCGATCATCGACACCAGCGGCGAGCGCAGGTCGTGCGAGACCGACGACAGCAGGGCGTTGCGCAGGCGCTCGGTCTCGCCCTCCACGCGCGCTTTTTCCAACGCCTCGGCCAGCCGCGTGCGTTCCAGTGCTTGCGTGATCGTGCGCGCGAAGGCTTCGGCCAGATGGCGCTGGTCGCTGTCCGGCAGGTCGCGGCTCTCGGCGTCGAACAGCGCCAGCACGCCGTGTCGCCGGGCATCGGCGTGCAGGGGAATCATCCAGGCATGGGCGCGTCCGGCGCGCTGGGTGCCGCGTCCGGCCGGGGCGGCCAGGCGGTCGCAGAAGTCGGCGGCGGCGAGATCGTACGGGTTCAGCGTCGGCGTGTGCGGAGCGGATGCGGCGACGCGCCAGGCGGACGGTTCGCCCTCGCGCACCAGCACCGCCGTCGTGGTCTGCAGGGCGCGCGCGGCGATTTCGACCGTGACGGCGTGCAGCGCGGCTTCGTCACGGTCGGCCGTCAGGCGCTGGCCCAGTTCCAGCAGCGCGCTGGCGCGCACCTGTGCGGCGCGCAGCGAAGCGACCTTGTCGGCCAGCTGCGTTGCCAGCCGGCTGCACACCAGCGCCACGACCAGGAACAGGCCGACGGTCAGCACATCGTCGGCGGAGTCGATGGTGAAGGTGTAGCGCGGCGGCGTGAAGAAGAAGTTGTAGCCGAGGAAGCACAGCACCGCGGTGTAGACCGCCACGCGCATGCGCGTGCGCACGGCGACGGCAAGGACCGCGGTCAGGAAGATCAGCGCCAGGTTGGCGACGCTGAGGTAGCGGTCGGCGACGAAGGCGAGCACGAAGGCGAGCGCCGTCGCCAGCGTCGCATAGGCGTACGCGCCGAGACCGCTGCGTCGGCGGGACGGCAGCGGTTCGGTGACGGCGTCGGAAGCGTGGGCGCTCATGCTTGGAGCGTAAGCCTAGTGCATCCGCGAGGCGACGGATATCGGTCTGCTGCACGCGTGAACCGGGCGTGGCGCACGGCTCAGATTTCCACGTGCGCGCCCAGCTCGATCAGGCGATTGCCGGGGATGCGGAAGAACGCCGTGGCGGTCATCGTATTGCGCGACAGGAATGCGAACAGGCGGTCGCGCCAGGTCGCCATGCCGCCGTCGTGGTCACCGGAGACGACGGTCTCGCGCGACAGGAAGAACGTGGTGTCCATCAGATCGAACGTCGCACCCACGGCGCCGCATTGCAGCAGCGTGGCGGGAACGTCCGGGTCTTCGTCGAAACCGTAGCGCAGCTGCAGCCGGTACATGCCGTGACCGAGGTCGTGCAGGTCGATGCGCTCGTCGGCGTCGGCGCTGGGCGTGTCCAGCATCTCCACGGTCAGCAGCACGTTGCGTTCGTGCAGCACCTTGTTGTGCTTGAGGTTGTGCAGCATCGAATTGGGCACCTGCTCGGGGTCGGCGGTCATGAAGATCGCCGTGCCCGGCACCGTGCGCGGCGGATGTTCGGCCAGGCTCTGCAGGAACGGTGCCAGCGCCACGCCGCCCTGACGGATCGTGCGTGCGACCAGGGCGCGGCCGCGCCGCCAGGTCGTCATCAGCACGAACACGCACAGACCCAGCGCCAGCGGGAACCAGCCGCCGCTGGCGATCTTCGTCGCGTTGGCGCTGAAGAAACCCAGATCGACGACCAGCAGTCCGGCGCCGACCAGCACGATCGTCGGCCAGCGCCAGCCCCAGCGGAATCGCGCGACCACCAGCGCCAGCAGGGTAGTGATGACCATGGTGCCGGTCACGGCGATGCCGTAGGCCGCGCCGAGGTTGTCCGAGGAACGGAAGCCGATCACCGCGCCGACCACCAGCATCATCAGCATGCGATTGATCCACGGCACGTAGATCTGGCCGGACATGTTGCGCGACGTATGCACCACGCGCATGCGCGGCATGTAGCCCAACTGCATGGCTTCGCGCGTCATCGAGAACGCGCCGGAGATCACCGCCTGCGAAGCGATCACCGTGGCGATGGTGGCCAGCGCGATCATCGGGTACAGCAGCGCGCGCGGCACCAGATGGTAGAACGGGTTGGCGACGGTCTCCGGGTGCAGCATGACCAGCGCGCCCTGGCCGAAGTAGTTCAGCACCAGCGCTGGCAGTACCAGCGTGAACCATGCGCCCTGGATCGGGCGCTTGCCGAAGTGGCCCATGTCCGCATACAGCGCCTCGGTGCCGGTGACGGCCAGCACCACCGCGCCCAGCGCGAAGAACGCCTGCATGCGGTTGTGCACGAAGAAGTCGACGGCGTAGACCGGCGACACCGCGCGCAGCACGCTCGGTTCCTGCACGATGCCGTACACGCCCAGCGCGGCCAGGCTCAGGAACCAGATCGCGCAGACCGGCCCGAACACCGCGCCGATGCGTTCGGTGCCGTGCTTCTGCAGGGCGAACAGCGTGACGATGACCAGCAGTGTGATCGGCACCACCCAATGCGCCAGGCTGGGCGCGGCGACTTCCAGTCCCTCGACCGCCGACAGCACGGACATGGCCGGCGTGATGACGCCGTCGCCGTAGAACAGCGCTGCGCCGAACAAGCCCAGAATTGCGATCGTCGCCACCGTGCGCGGGCGGCTGCGCGCGCTGCGCTGCGCCAGGGCCATCAGGGCGACGATGCCGCCCTCGCCCTTGTTGTCGGCGCGCATGATGAACAACAAGTACTTCACCGACACCACCACGATCAGCGACCAGAAGATCAGACTCAGCGCGCCCAGCACATTCTGCGGCGCGGTCGCGATGCCCGGTTCGCCGAAGATTTCCTTGATCGTGTACAGCGGACTGGTGCCGATGTCGCCGTAGACCACGCCCACGGCGCCGAGCGCCAGCGCCGCCAAGCGCTTGTGGGAATCGGCGTGCAGGGCATGCGCGTCCGGGGCGGGCGTGCAATCGGTGGGCGAAGACATGGTGGGAATATCCGCAATGAACCGCTGCGTACGGTAGGCGTGCGGACGTAAAGCGCGGATTGCGGCGACAGGAGGCGGCGTAAAAGGCGCGTAAAAGTTTCGCACGATGCGCTGGTTGCCGGTGTGCCGTGCACGTGACGCGCGCAGTGTCGCGTCGTCGTCGAAAGCCGTGGCAAGGAGAGCTTTGCCGTGCGCGCGCAGCCTTTCGGTCGCGCGCGAGTCGTTGCGCGTCAGCGCTGCGCGTGCCGCGCGCGCTTGACCTCGTACATCGCGGCGTCGGCGCGGGCGAGTACGGATTCCGGATCCTCGACCTCGCGCGGTGCGACCACGACCTCGATGCTGGGACCGGCGTATTCGAGCACGACGGCGTCCAGATGGAAGCGGCCGCGCGTGGTTCGGCGCAGACGTTCGCGCAGACTGCTCAGCGCCTTGTCGACCTGCCTGGGCGGTACGCTCGACAGCACCACGAACTCGTCGCCGCCGATGCGCGCCACGAAATCGTCGCCGCGCAACGCGCGTCGCAGGCGTGCGCTCATGGCGCGCAGGAAGTGGTCGCCGGTGTCGTGGCCGTGGGTGTCGTTGATGTGCTTGAAGCGGTCCAGGTCGATGTAACCCACCAGCAGTTCCATCGACGCCGAGGAAGCGTCCTGACGCCGCCGCCGCATCTCGGCGAGCAGCGCACGGCGGTTGGGCAGGCGGGTGCCCTCGTCGGTGAGCGCGGTGGCGGACAGCAGGCGGTTGGCTTCGCGCAACTCGCGGATCAGACGTTCGCGTTCGACCTGCTGCGCGATCAGGTGCGAGAACATGTCCAGCACCCTGTCCGCGCCTGTCGGCAGCGGTTTGCGTTCGTCGCTGGCCGCGCACAGCGTGCCGACAAGAGTGCCGTCCGGCGTGTGCACCGGCGTGCTGGCGTAGGTCATGATGCCGAGCGCTTTCGCGGCCGCCGAATCGGCCCAGATGGCCGGCACGTCGTCGGTGTGCCGAAGCCCCTCGTCCAGCGCGCGCTTGCACAGGGTGTCTTCCCATGCCACCGCGGTGCCTTCGGGAATCTGCAGGCTCGAGGTGTTGCGCGCGTAGAGAATGCGCTGCATGCCGGCCTGCAGATCGACGGTGGTCAGGTAGGTCGATTCCAGTCCGGTGACCGATTCCAGCAGTTCCAGCAGGGGCCGGACCAGATTCTCCAGCGAATCGGCCTGCGAGATGACGTCGGCGAGGCGGACAACGACTTCGGACGGGGCAAGTGCGGGATCGGTCGGGGACATGGCGAATCTGGGCGGCGGTCGATGCGGTCAGGTCTGTAGCGGGGTGCGAGACGCGGCACGCATGGGTTCAGCCGTGCGTGGACGGGTCGTTTTCATGCGCGTTCGGTATGCGCGGGCATCGACGCACGTGATCGCAAGCATGATACGCGCAGCCATGCGGCCGATGCACATGCGCGAAGCGGGCAAGAAAGGCCGGGGCACCTGATTCCGAAGTCTGCGTCTGCGCACGCTGCCGCCGGCACGGCCATGGCTTCATCGCCGCGGAGCGCGGTGGGGAGACATGGCCGGACTCGTCCCAGCGGGGGCCGGCCACCGTGGCAGAAAGAGGGCGGATGCGGCGATCGGGTCGTCGCGTTGCCCCCGCCGTCCGGGGCGCGTTGCATGCTGTTGGACACCGCCGATCCGCAGGGCGCGCGCCACCTTTGCTTCCTACGGCACGCGTACGGCCGCGAAACTCAGAGCGCGTAGGCGCGCAGTTTCTCGTAATGCGGCAGGGCGGCTTCGGTCAGGCGCGCGCTGTCGCCGTCGTGTTCGGGCAGCGGTCCTTCCGGTTCGTCGAAGCCGGTGGAGCGGTGCACCGCGCCGTACCAGTGCGACGCCCACACGCCGTCGGCGGGATGGCCGCCGGCGGGCCAGTGCAGCATGCGTTCGCTGAAGCGGATGCCGAGCGCTTCGCACAGGGCGGTCAGCGTTTCGCGCGGGCGGGCGCGGATGTCGGCGCTGTCGACGACCCGCGGCGCGCGGCCGAGGCGGTCGGCTTCCTCGTCGAACAGTCGGACTTGCTGCACGAAGCCGAGATCGTCCAGGGTCGGCGCCTCGCGCTTGCGCACGTAACTGGCGATCACGCGCGCCGGATGACGGATCAGGAACACGTTCTCGCAGGCGCGCATGAAGTAGCGCGGAAAGCCGTCGATCATGTGCAGCGTCATGTGCTTCTGGTAGTGCAGCGGTCGACCGTCCGGAATCGGCCCTTCGCAGGCCGCCGCCACCTTCGACGGGTCGGTTTCGCCCGCGGCGATGACCGCATCGCGCATCGGATGATCGAGGCCGGTCGCCTTCAGATAGGCGGCGTAGAACGGCTCGTCCCAGACCGCGCAGTCCTCGCGCGCGCCGAAGCTGTACATCAGCGCGGTGGACAGATTGCGCGGGCCCGACCACATGGCGATTCTCATGCGCCGCACTCCCGGGCGATGCGTTCCTTGTACAGCGCGCGGATGCGTTCGGTCACCGGACCCATGCCGCCGTTGCCGATGGGGCGGCCGTCGATGGCGCCGACCGGCGTCTGCGCGCCGAAGGTGCCGGTGAGGAAGGCCTCGTCGGCGCCGTAGGCGTCCACCAGCGAGTAGTTGCGCTGGTGCACGGGGATGCCGTGCTCGCGGCACAGCTCGATGACCTTGGCGCGGGTCACGCCGTTCATGCAGTAGTCGCCGGTCGAGGTCCACACCTCGCCCTTGCGCACGATGAAGAAGTTGCAGGCGTTGGTGGTGTTGACGAAGCCGTGCACGTCCAGCATCAGCGCCTCGTCCGCGCCGGCCTTCTCGGCGGCGATGCAGGCGAGGATGCAGTTGAGCTTGGAGTGCGTGTTGAGCTTGGGGTCCTGCGTCATCGGCAGGCCGCGCACATGCGGCACCGTCGCCAGCCGCACCGGCCGTGGAATCGACGGCCGCGAATGCTCCATCAGGATCACCATCGTCGGCCCCGAGCGCGACAGCGACGGATGCTGGAACGGATGCGTCTTCACCCCGCGCGTGACCATCAGCCGCGCGTGCACGTCGTCGTGCATGCCGTTGGCTTCGCGCAGGGATTCCAGCGCGGCGACCACGCCCTCGCGATCCATGCCGATGTCCAGATCGAGCGCCTTCGCGCTCTCGAACAGGCGGTCCAGATGATCGTCGAGAAACGCCCAGCGCCCGTGATACAGACGCAGGCCTTCCCACACGCCGTCGCCCATCAGGAAACCGCTGTCGTAGACGCTGACCACGGCCTCGGCCTTGGGCACGATGCGACCGTTGACGTAGATCAGGATGTCCGCGTTGCGCGGATCGTCTTCGGCCTGGTGGGTGGTGACGGGTTCGGTCATGCAACGGATTCCGGCAGGGCGAAGGGGGCATCCATCCGCAACGCCGCTACGGTAGCAAATTCGTCGCGCGGCGCGTGGCGCATTCGCTGCTCGCAGGCGGAGCGATCTTGCTCGGTTAAACTGATCGCACCCATTGTTTCGTCGCGACTGACATCGCGAAACCGCGCGTGATTCGAGTTCGCATTTCCCGGTGGCTATGCACAATGTTCGCGTCCGGGGCCCGACAAACTCGCAATGCCAACCAGCCGGCAACGCATCGGCAGGCTCGTCAGCGGTGCAGACAACCGCATAACTGCGTCGTAGGAAAGCAGTTGAGACCCCACTTTTGCCGCAACTTCCGTGTGCAGAAGCTGTCGCCAAACCGATTCTTGCTCGCTCTATAAGTTGTGCGGACATGCTCTAAGTGGCAAAGAGCCACATGGCGCGCTAGTTCGATCCGAGGTTGTCCCGTAGTGCACCGACGTAGATTGCGTATAGAGAACTAACTTCTCAATACGCGACATGAGTGCAGCAAGTGTTGGCATAGGTAATGAACCTGTGCGGGACATCCTTCGATGCCTTGTTAAAAGCATGCATTTGTGATCAAGCGATAGGGCGGGGGCTTCTAGGATCATTGTTTGTGCGGGCATTTCGCAATATTCAAATAAAGATGCTCGAAATGCCTTGACAGCAACCTCAGCTTGTGTACTTATCGTGGTGGAAACCTTTGAAAGGTCTCAAGGGGAGGGGGGGGGATGAGTGACTATGTGAATGTGGCTGTCCTGAGTGAAGCTCGCGATGTCGACCCCAGGTGGCAAGAAAAGTATGTATTCATGTGGCGCAAATATTTGATCGCGGCAATTAAACACTTCGTGTGCTCTATGTTGCCGTTCGCTATGGTGGCAATGATAGCTACCCCCGTTTGCGCGCAATCTGCGAAAGATGGGTATACGCATCGAATCAGAAATGCGCGAAGCATAAAGCCACTTGGTCCAAGTCTCATGGGCGACTCGACCAATATGCAGGATGGGTCGACAACCTTTACGGTCACAGATGTTTCCATACCGACGAACAGTGGTTTGCCGCTTTCGATAGGCAGGACGTTTCGTGTTGACTCTACATTTCAAGATCAAATGGGTGGCGTAACCTCTTATAGCAACTCTATTTTTCCAGGACCTTGGGATGCAGATATTCCTTACATGGTCGGGACATTTGATGCGCAGCGTGGTTGGATAGGACCCGCATCAGATGGGGCATATGCGGGAACGCAGGCGCGTTGTACGGAAGGTGGGGCCGGCCCTCCCGCTGCTGTAGGAGTGGGGGATTTTTATCGGGTATATTACCAGCCAGAGAGCTACTTTAGTGGCATATATATAAATATTCCGGGTTCGGGTATGCAGGAGATGCTCCGGCTCGTGGCAGGGACTCCGCAGACCATTGGTGGGCATACGTATTATTACAAAACCAAAAACAATTGGATGGTTGGCTGCGTCGCAACGCTTAAAAAAGGGGCGGGGGAAGGTTTTACGGTAACATTACCGAATGGAACGGTATATACGTTTGACTGGATGGCGACTCGGCCGACCACATCAATTGTTGATGATAGTTGCGGGCAGGCGGCGGATGTTTTGCCGACGCTTGATGCGCTGAACGATGGGCAGCAGCAGCAGTACTGTCATACGAATTACGCGGTGCCTAGGGTGCAGGTTTTTATTTTTGCCACCAAAGTTACGGATAGGTTTGGCAATACACTAACATATACTTTCGATCCGAATATCGCAGAGCATTTGCAGAAGATACAATCAAGTGATGGTGGAGAGATTGATCTAACATATGGGGCCAATAATGTATCGAAAATTACAGCAGGATCCCGTCAATGGCAGTATGTAAGTGATACTGGAACATATCAGTGGGATGTCATTTTGCCGGACGGGAGTCGTTGGAGCTACAGCTATGGTTCCAACTTGTATCAAGTGACGAAATACAATTCGCATGATGTCTGGGCCGGGTGCCACATAAACATAGGCACTTTGACCACAGATGTTTCCCCGGGCGCTTACGACACAAACATAGTTACCATAAAGCATCCATCGGGCACTATTGGCACATTCAAGTTCAGGCGGATTTTACATGGTACACGGCAAGCAGAGGCTGGGTGCTACATGTGGGTTGCTGGTGGAGGTTGGCCTGCAACGAGCACTCCGATTATAACAGATCCGAGCGACTACCAGACGGCATCGCTGGTTGAAAAAACATTATCTATACCCGGTGCTGCGTCTTTAGATTGGACTTTTAAATACTATCCCGGGTGGACTGCCCCGTATCAATCCAAAACGGTCGAGATCGGCCCATCAGGGATCGAGACTGACTATGTCTATGGTTCTGATCACGCAAGCAATTTCGGGCAGCTGCTTAGCGAAAGTATTATTGATGGGTCAAATATAGTGCGTGCGACAACATATCAATATCTGGAGTCGGCCTCAGGGCAAAATTTTAATCAATGGGGCGGTGGTGGAATGAGTAGAAATTATGGGTGGGGGGGTGGGTTTGTCTTGAAGAATACGCCGCTGATACAAAAGATTATCACTCAGCAGAGCAGATCATTTGAGGTGGATGTAGATACGGGCTGCCCAACGGCGGAAGTTTATTGCTTCGATAGTTTTGTGCGGCCGACAAAAGTGACTGAAAGTAGTCAGTAATTCATTCAAGCGTTGCGGGCGAAAGACTTTTGGGTGTGATATCGGGGGAGAGTTTTGTGTGCATAAAAATTGCTTTCACAATTATAGTTGTGTGCACATGCCTGTCTTGTCCTGTGCATGCGCAGACATATAGCCGTACTAAAACCATTGATTATGAAGATAACCTGTCTTCATGGGTGCTTGGTCAGACCAAGCGCGTAACGTTGAACGGTATTGAGGTGTCGCGAGTAGATTATGATGCCAGTACGGCTCTCCCGATCGCAAAATATCAATACGGTGAACTCAAGGAGAGTTATACATATAGCGCTGATGGGACGTTGGCGTCGGCAGTAGACGGTTTAGGGCATGTGACCTATTACAAAAACTATGAACACGGTGTTGCTACGAGAATTGAATTCCCTCCTACGCAAGATCAACCATCGGGCACTGTGGTTAATGCCGAGGTTAGTGTTTTGGGTGATGTAACCTCGGTTACCGATGCTGCGGGAAATAAGACATGCTATAGCTATGATGCTCTTGGGCGCATAAATTTAATAAAATACCCATCAAAAACAACGGCAGGCGTATGCGGAGGGTCGTGGAATGACACTAGTATAACCTTTTCGCCGGATGCACCTGCCGGATATGGGCTGCCGGCAGGCATGTGGCGCCAGCGCATAGTTACGGGTGACGAAGTCTCTGAGTCGATTTTCGACGGATTATGGAGACCGGTCATAAAGCAAACGTATGATTCTAACAATAAAGCTGCATCGATAAGTCAGAGGGTTATACGGTATGACAATTTGGGCAGGGTTGCGTTTTCATCATATCCACAAAGATCACTGGACTCGACGGTTACCGATACATGGGCAGATACGACAAAAGTTCCAGATGCACTTGGTACGCATTCGGAATATGATGCCTTGGGGCGTACGACATCAGTGACACAGGATTCAGAGCAAGGCGTCCTTGTTAAAACTACTACAAAATATTTACCAGGTTTTCAAACTCAAATTACAGATCCGAATCAAAATGTTACAACAGTGTCATACATGACATATGGGGAACCAAGTACGGATTGGCCGGTAGCAATAAATGCTCCTGAAAATGTACTGCAGACAATTGTCCGGAATATTTACGGAAATCCGGTATCAATAACGCAGTCTGGAGGCGGCAGTTCAGTTACAAAATACTGGTTCTATGATGATTATCAGCGACTATGCCGACTGCTCGAGCCAGAAAGCGGTAGCACAGTCACTGATTATGATGCGGCAGATAATATTGTTTGGAGTGCTTCTGGTCAGAATATAACGGGTACGGGTTGTGGTAGAGATCAAGTTGATAGCAGCAGCAAGATTACACGATCGTACGATGCGTTGAACCGTCTTATGGCTGTGAGCTATCCGGATGCGACGAATGCGCAAGCTTATACATATGATGCGCGCAGTAACGTAGCAACGGAGACTAATGGTTTGACGATGTGGTCATATGTCCATGATTCGAGGAATAACCTTAAGAGTGAGGTGTTGTCAGAGGATGGGTATGTCTGGCCATTTGAATATAAGTATGATGACAATGGCAATGTTGAAAGCACAACATATCCAGATGGTAAGGTTATTAATTTTAACCCTGATCCACTTGGTCGACCAACTCAGGCAGGAAGCTATGCTACAGATGCAAACTATCTTGCAGATGGTTCATTGAATAGTTTTATTTATCAGGGCGGCATCGCTTACTTAGCGGATCAGAATGAGCGTGATCTAGTAAAAAATATTTCATATGGCGCAGCAAGTGGAGCAGTAATATATAGTCAGGAATTTAGCTACGATGCGAACGGCAATATCACGAAAGCGACTGATTTGTCCGATACACAAGGGCGGCGTGATAAAAATATGACCTACGATGGCCTTAATCGTCTAAAAGACGCCAGTGCACCAAATTTATGGGGTGATGAAAGCTATGCCTACGATGCATTAAACAATATAAGTACAATGACAAATAATGGTGTAGGTGAAATATATAATTACGATTCAAGCAATCGACTGATAAGTGTTGCAACGGGAGGTAGCGCGCTGCACAATTTTGTTTACGATGATCGCGGCAATATGATTCAAAAGGACGGTACAAGTCTTGTATTCGATCTGGCTGATCGGCTTAAACAAATCACAGGAGTCGCCAATTATGATTATGATGCCTCAGGGCGACGAGTGAAGAAAATAAACAACAATGGCGACATTACGTATTACGGCTATAGTAGTGCCGGAAAACTTATGTGGCAGTACGTACCTACAACGACCACGACCGGTACGGGTAGTGATTACGTGTATCTCAGGGACAAGTTAATCGCCAAGCTTGACCATGATGTCTCCAGGACTGTACCTGAACCCGTGGCCTCGGTATCTGTTCCAAGCGCGAGTGCCGGGAGCATCAGTGTGCAGTGGCCCACGTCGACGTATGCGATGAGCTATAGCGTGGACCAGCAGCTGGATGGAGGGACTTGGACCGCAGTTTACAGCGGTGAAGCTTTAAGCACTGTAAAATCTGAGAGCGCGGGGGGTAGTTATGTATTTCGCGTGGCCGCATGCAATCCAGTTGGTTGCAGTAACTACATAACCTCAGCTGCGTCAACGGTATCGCCTCAGGCGGCGCCAAGTCTGGCTGTGCCCGGTGGCACGAATACGAGCGGGAGCTACACCGTAAGCTGGGGAAGTGCAGCGGGTGCTACGACTTATATTTTAGACGAACAAGTAAGTGGTGGGAGCTGGAGTCAGATCTACTCCGGGGCAGGAAGCAGTACGGCAATAGCCGGAAAAGTGAATGGTACCTATGGCTACCGTGTGCAAGCTTACAATTCTGGAGGCTATGGCCCTTGGAGTGGTACGGTTAATCAGGTCGTACTACACCCACCTGCAGCACCTGCGAGTATTTCCGTTCCGAGCACGAGCAGTGGTGCACTGACTGTAAGTTGGTCGAGTTCAAGCACTGCGACAAGTTATACATTACAGCATCAAAAAAATGGGGGGGCGTGGAGCACAATCTTCAGCGGAAGCGCCACAAGTAAGGCAATAAGTGAAACGAGTACAGGCAGTTACAATTATCGTGCGCAAGCCTGTAATGCAGCTGGTTGCAGTGCGTATAAAACTAGCGGAGCTGTAACGGTAACAATTCCTCCAAGCAGTGCTCCTTCGCTTAGTGTGCCGAGTGGAACGAATGGCAGCGGAAGTTATTCAGTGGGCTGGACTTCGGTAAGCGGCGCAACAAGCTATACGTTGCAAGAGCAGGTAAATGGGGGCAGCTGGAGCACCGTATATAGCGGGGCAAGCACAAACAAGAGTACCAGCGGAAAAGCGAACGGAACATATAGCTACAGAGTCCGAGCTTCAAACGTTGGCGGTAATGGTCCCTGGTCTAGTACAAAGACGGTGAGGGTGGTGCATGCACCACCACAACCAACCAGTGTAAATATCGTTCAGACGACTTCAGGCAGCACGTATAACTTTCTTGGAGTATGGGCTTCGGTGAGCGGGGCAACCTATTACGAGGTCTACAGTACGCAAACGTATGGAATTATTTACAGTGGAGCAAACACTTCAACGGTAGTAGAAAGTGAGCCGTATGGATATAAAAATTATAGTCAAAAAGTAAGGGCGTGTAATGCCGGCGGGTGTTCGGCATGGGTTAATTTCCCGTATTGATGGTGCTGACTTTAACAGTCAATCTTAAACTTTAGCGAATCTAAATAGCTTGAATGTCGCGCATTAATTGAATTAAAGCATGCTGGAGGTTCCGATGAAATTAAGTAAATTTAAAAAAAATTTAATATTATTAATACTTCTGCTTGTATGCACTTTTGTCGTTAATGCGTCTGAGAGGGTTACTCTGTACATGACCAACTATCAATCAAGCGTAGTTCTGGAGTCGGATGTGCAAGGAGGCGTGACGTATCAATCTTCTTATCAATCTTATGGCCTGCAACCATCAGCCGAACTGCAGGCGGGCATAGGTTATGCTGGGCATGTTGGGGATCCCGATGCCGGTCTTATATATATGCAAGCGCGTTATTACGATCCTGTTCTGGGGCGATTTTTAAGTCGGGACCCGGTGGCGCCGGAGCCGACAAACATTTTTAATTTTTCGCGATACGCGTATGCAAATAATAATCCTATGCGATATACGGATCCCGATGGGCGTTGCGTGGATGGAGTAACATGCAGTTTAATGTTTAGAGATCACATAAGGTGGCGGATGACACATCCAAATGCACCAGCAGATGGGCTAGAAAAAGTGGCCCTAGTTGGTACAGCGATAATGGCGGCCCCGACGATAGCGATGGGCGGCGCGGTTGCCATACGCAGCCCTGTAACTTATCTTGCGTTTGACTGGAGCAATAGGAGTCTGGATGTTGTTGAAGCAATGAAGGCAGCACAAGAACGACAAACGGTTGCGGAGCTTGTCGAAGCGGCAGAGGGAACTACTCAAAGATTTGGTCGACGTATCGCAGATCTTTTGGAGGAGGTGGGTAAGAGAGAAGCGCCTCCACCGCCCTCTCCACGGCCTCCTCCACCTACAAAGCCGACATTTATGCCCTCGCCGAAACCATTGCCGGGAATTCCAGTAGCCCCTCCAGTAAGCGATTCGAACGGAGATAAAAACATTTTACGAGCAAATTTTGATAATGAAAAATAATCGTTCCTGGCGTAATTTGCGTGCAGGCAGCTCAGGAGGCACTCCGGACTCGGGTCAGGATGGTGAACTTATTAAACGTGCACTGCTAGGAGATAATTCAGCACGCATAGCGCTCGGATATGCTTATTTTAAGGGGTGTGGAGGAGTAAAAAAAAATTACAATAATGCTTTGTATTGGTTCGAGAAGGTCGAATTAAAATATGATGCAACGGGATTCGTCGCCAATCATTTGGCGTTGATTTATTACAAGGGATTGGGGGTTGCAAGGGATCAGGAGAAAGCGATGAAGTATTTCCGTAGTGCATCGCTGCATAACCACGGGGCAAGCAAGATTCTGTTTGCAATTTTACAAAAGAGGCGCGAAGATTTTTCCAGGAAATCACGGTCAGCGGAGATTTTGCTTAGGTCTAGTGTATGCAACCCAAAAGTCGACCTAAAAATGCGCTTTTTGGCTTTATTGTGGTTGTGGTTCTAAGGTCGTTTGTCGATAAAACTTTTTTGAGTAAATAAAGTAATAATACATTTTGATCCCCTCATGTATTAGATGGCCGCCTATAGCAATTGCGCTTTGATGGTGAAATAGGCTGTGCTTATTTGCATCAAATATTATGCGTGGGGCAAAAAATCTCTAGTTGTAATTTGTACGTAATTTTAGTGGTGACGAACGTTGCTTCGACGTTTGATGAGCCTATCGCGGTGTGCGTTCTGCAATGCTTCTCAGTTATGGCGGGCTACACCGGGGCTTCATCTACAAAAGTAGTAGCTCTATGGGATTCTGTGAGACGCAAACAGTCATAAACAAAACTGTCGACCAACCATTATCAGCGGCATCTCGGCAACTTTCGCATCGCATCGCATCGCATCGCGTAGTACTTGTGCGCATGGCGCTTCTACGCGGCGGACGCATTGTATAGTGAGGCTAAAGCTCTCTTGTGCGACGCTAAAGGAGGGGCGAGTTATTTCCAATTACTTCAGAGCGATCAGCGTGTGCTTGTCCCACTTCCCGAGGATCGAGAAGCGCCCGGGCGCGCAGGTCGTGAGCGCCTGCGTGACTTCGTCCACCGAGGTGCGCCAGCCGACGGCGTACATCAGGTGGGGGTGGCGCTTGGCCAGTGCGCACAGTGTGGTGCGGCTGTCGGCGGTGCGCCAGGGGATGCCGTAGATCGGTTTGCGCAGATACAGGCGCATGCCCCAGGGCGTGGTCTCGTCGATGTCGTTCTGACTGTCGCTGTCGCGGATGAAGACGAGGGCGTCGTAGCGGGTGTTCTGCACGGCGGCGAGGAAGGTCTGGCTGCGCAGTTCGTTGTCGATGTTCGGCTGCCGATGATAGGCCGCGCCCGCCTTGACCACGAGCAGCAGCACGATCCATGCGCCAAGCAGCACGCGCTGGCGGGTGCGGCGCAGGTCGATGCGCGCGCGCAGCATATATGCCAGCAGCATCGCCAGCGGCACGAACAGCGGCATCAGGTACAGCGGCAGGCGCGAGCGCGCGAGGATGAACACGCACAGCGGCAGCACGAACCACAGCAGCAGGAACAGCTTCGGTCCGGCCTGTAGCCACAGCGACTGCAGTCGGCTCGGCGTCAGCGCGGCGCGCATGCCGCGCAGCAGCGTCCACCACCACGGCAGCGTGCCCAGCAGCAGCGCAGGCAGGTAGACCTTGATCCAGCCGTACCACTGCCCGTGCCGGTCGTGCACGGTGGTGAACACGCGGTCGTAGACCTCGTACTTCAGGTAGTGCTCGAGCAGGCCGGGGTGCGTCAGCACCACGGCGGCGTACCAGCCCAGGCCGACCAGCAGGAAGATCAGCAGGCCGACCGGCGTGAACAGCCGGCCGAGACCGCGCCAGCCGTTTTGGCGCGCGGCGAACGGAACCATCGCCAGTAGCGGCATCAGGCCTGGCGGTCCCTTGGTCAGGAAAGCCAGGCCGAAACCGAGCCACATCAGCCAGGCCCATCTGCGCGGATGCCTTGCCTTAGCGTCAAGGAAAGCGCGCACGAAGCCGAAGCCAGCCAGGGCCTCGAACAAGGTCAGGAACACGTCGGTGCTGACGATGTTCGCGGACAGGAACGGGAACACCGTGCAGGCGTAGACCAGTCCCGGCAGCCAGAACTTGTCCGGCATCAGCGTGCGGCCCATGCCGGCCAGCAGCAGCGCGGTGAAGATGAAGGCCAGCGCGTACGGCGTGCGCACCGCCCAGGTGTTGTGCCCGAAGGTGCGCACCGAGGCGGCGATCAGCCAGGCCGTCATCGGCGGTTTGTTGAAGTTGGTGCGGTCGACGTTGTAGGCCGGCACCAGGTAGTCGCCGCTGGCGATCATCTGCAGGGCGTTGTCGGTGTAGCGGCCTTCGTCGCGGCTCCACAGCGGGCGCGAGCCCTGGAAGGCGAAACCCATCAGCACCAGCAGGATGGCGAGCAGGCCCAGGGCCCGCCGGGTCGACGAAGTGGGGCGGACAGGTGAAGCGGACGGGGCGTTCGGCATGGGGATTCTAGGCATTCCGTGCGTGGTGTGTCGACGGACAGGCAGCCCGCTGAGCCGCGATTATATCGGCTCGAATGTCGTCGTGATGACGGCCGTCGATCGATGCGGGGATGGTTTTGCAGTCATATCAACGTCATGCCCGCATCAACGCACTGCAACACGCGATCCGCATGCTGCCGCCATAAGACTGCAAAGGTGCGCGGCATGCACATCGGCATCGTTACCGAAACCTATCCGCCGGAGACTAACGGCGTCGCGCTGACCGTGCAGAGCATGGTGCAGGGCCTGCGCGCGCGCGGGCACAGCGTGCACCTGGTGCGGCCGCGGCAGCGCGACGAGGCGGACGCGGACGACACGATGCTGGCGCCGGCTGCGGCGATTCCCGGCTACGCCACGTTGCGTTTCGGCTGGCCGGTCGATCGCCGTCTGAAGCGCGCCTGGCGTGCCCGCCGTCCGGATGCGATCTACGTGGCGACCGAGGGACCGCTCGGCGCCTGCGCCCTGCGCTGTGCGCGACGCCTCGGCATTCCGGCCACGACCGGCTTCCATACCCGCTTCGACCATTACGCCACGCATTACGGACTGGGCTGGCTGACGCCGCTGGTGCGCGCTTACCTGCGCCGCTTCCACCGTCGCGCCGCTGCGACCCTGGTGCCCACCGACGCCCTGGCGCGCGAGCTGCGCACGCTGGGCGTGGAGAACGTGCGCCTGCTGCATCGCGCGGTCGACACGGTGCAGTTCGATCCGGTGCACCGCGACGACGAGCTGCGCGCGCAGTGGGGCGCGAGCGAGCGCACGCCGGTGATGCTCTACGTCGGTCGTATCGCGCCGGAGAAGAACCTACAGCTAGCGATCCACGCCTACTACGCGATGCGCCAGCGCTGTCCGGACTTGCGCTACGTGTGGGTTGGCGACGGGCCGGCGCGCGAGGCGGTGCAGCGCGCGCATCCCGAATTCGTGTTCATGGGCATGCAGCACGACGAGGCGCTGGCGCGATGCTACGCCAGCGCCGACGTGTTCGTGTTTCCCAGCCGCAGCGAGACCTTCGGCAACGTGATCCTGGAAGCGCTGGCCAGCGGGCTGCCGACGGTTGCCTTCGACAGCGGCGCCGCGCACGAGCACGTGCGCAGCGGCCACAACGGTTATCTGATCGACGACGGCGACGAAGCCGCGTTCACCGCCGCCTGCGTCAAGCTGATCCGCGACGAGCGTTACCGCGACATGCGCGCCAGCGCGCGCGGCAGCGTGGCCGCGCTGAATCCGGACGCGGTGATCGCCGATTTCGAGACCCTGCTGCTCGGCGTGCACGCGTCGGGCCGCGCGCCGCGGCAGGCGCGCGCGCTGGGTTTCACCGGGCATCCTCGTGACAGTGGAGCGCGCACATGAAACCTCTCGATCAGCTTCCCGTGGTCTCGCATCCGACCCTGGACATGCGCCTGTGCACGCACGCCAACCGCTGGGGCGCGCGGCGTGCGATCGGGCGTCTGTTCGCGATCGTCAGCCGGCTCGGCGATGGCGTGTTCTGGTACGTGCTGATGGCGGCGCTGGCCGTGCTCGGTGGCGCGCGCGGCCTGCAGGCGGCGGCGCACATGGCGCTGACGGGACTGTCCGCGCTGCTGCTCTACCGCGCACTGAAGGGCTGGACCAAGCGGCCGCGCCCGTTCCGCGCCTGTCCCGGCATCATCGCGCACGTGCCGCCGCTGGACGAGTTCAGCTTTCCCTCCGGCCACACGTTGCAGGCCGTGGCCTTCACCCTGGTGGCGCTGGCGTATTTCCCGGTGCTGGCGGCGTTGCTGATGCCGTTCACCATCCTGGTGGCGCTGTCGCGCGTGGTGCTGGGGCTGCACTATCCCAGCGACGTGCTGGCGGCCTGCGTGATCGGCGGCGCGCTGGGCAGCCTGTCGCTGTACGCGGTGCAGGGCGTGTCGTTCTGGCTGTAGGCGCTCAGCGTTTCGGCAGGCGCGCACGCGCGCTGTCGCGTACGTCGACGTCGAACAGCACGTCCAGCGCATGGCCGTCCGGGGTGTCGAAGCGCAGCGACAGGCCGTCTCGAGTGGGCAGTCGCTCGGCGTAGGCGTCGAGCATCGTGCGCGGCACGATCAGCACCCAGGCATCGCCGTCGAGACGCCAGTCGGGCTGCGCGTCCTCGCCGGCGCGCACGCGCTGCACGGCGACGTGTCCGTGCGGCAGCGCGCTGCGGTTCTCCACCGTCTCGCCGGCGCGCAGTTGCGCGAACTCATCTTCCTGCAGGCGAATGCGCAGGCTCTGCGCCTGCAGTTGCACTCTCATGGTTGCACCTCGTCCCAGTCGGCTTGCGTGTTGCAGTCGCGCAGCTGCGCGGTTTCGGCGGCGGACAGCGGCAGGGCGTGCGCGCCGACGCGCTGCCGCAGTGCGCGCAGCGAGCGGGCGCGGTCGTCGTCGGCTGCCATCAACGCGTCCAGCGCGGCGCGCGTTTCCGCGTCCACGCGCAGGCGCATCGGCAGCACGTGATCGGCGAAATGCACGCAGGCGGCGCAGGCTTCGGCCGTGCGCAGGCGCGCCAGCAGGGCGGGCGTGAGGCGTGGCATGTCGACCGGCACGATCAGCAGCGCCACGTCGCCGAGCGCATCGACCACGCTGCTCAATCCGCCCAGCGGACCGCGTTGCGGGTGACGGTCGGGGATCGCCAGCGGGTGCGCGCGCGCGCCGCTGATGCGTACGTCGTCGACGCCGGCGGCGAGCAGCGTGGCGCATTGATGTTCCAGCAGCGGTCGGCCCTGCCAATGCAGCAGCGCCTTGTCGCGACCCATGCGCGAGGAACGGCCGCCGGCCAGCACCACGCCGATGCAGGGCGTTCCGGCGTCGCTCACGCGGGAATCGTATCCGGCCACGGTGCTTCCAGGTGACCGGGACCGTACACGGCCACCGGCGTGCCGGCGTGGATCTGTTCGTGACCGGCCGGGATCACCACCCAGCAATTCGCGGCGGCCAGCGGACGGATGCGATACGACTCCTGGCCATCCAGGATGTGCACCGAAAGCTGCCCGCGCGCGTCCGCGCCGAGCCGCGCCTTGAGGTGGAAGCGCAGCGAAGGCTTGACCCGATAGTCGTGAGCCAGTGGCACGAATAGTGGTTGTTCCGGCGGCAGGCCAACGCGTGCGCGCAGCGCCGGTTCGACGAAGAAACGCAGACCGACCGCGCCGGAGATCGGATTGCCGGGCAGGCCGAACCACTGCAGGCCGTCGTCCAGCCGCGCGTACAGCAGCGGCTTGCCGGGACGGATCGCGACCTTGTGGAACAGCGCCGTGCCGCCCAGACGCTGCAGCGCCTCGGGCACGAAGTCGTAGCGGCCCATCGACACCGCGCCGGTGCTCAGCAGCATCTGCGCACCGGCGTCGCGCGCGCGTTGCAGCGCGGCGAGGAAGGCGTCGATGTCGTCGCCGACGGTTTCCACATGCACCACCTCGGCGCCGGCGCGGCGCAGACGTTCGGCAAGGAACGGCGCGTTGCTGTTGCGGATCTGGCCGGGGCCGAGCGGCTGCGTCGGATCGTCGACCAGCTCGCGTCCGGTGCACAGCAGCGCCGCGCGCGGACGCGCCGCCACCGCCACTTCGGCCACGCCGAGCGCGGCCAGCAGCATCAGGTGATTCGGCGTGACGCGTTCGCCGGCGTGCATCACCGTGTCGCCCTGCGGCACGTCGGAACCGGCCGGGCGCAGGTTGGCGGCCGGCGCG
>NZ_KN196470.1:294977-481842 GCF_000761445.1 Oleiagrimonas soli
GCGTCGTCGCCAGCGGCCTGCTCACCGCGCACGTCGAGTTCGGTGCCGGCCGGTACCACGCCGTCGCCCGCCAGCGCGTAGCCGTCCATCGCCGAGTTGTCGAACGGCGGCAGGGCTTCGCCGGCGATCACCGGCGCGGCCAGTACGCGGTCGAGCGCGTCGACGGGCGCGCGGCGTTCGCTCGGCAGCGGCGCGCTGGTGTCGAGAATGATGCGCAGAGCGTCGTCGTAGGACAGCAGGTCGGTCATCCGTGCCCCTCGCCGGCGGCCATGGCCAGCGCGTGCGCGAGGATCGGCGCGAGGATGTCCATGCCCTGCGCCACGGCCTTGGCGCTGCCGGGCAGGGCGACGATCAGGGTGTGTCCGAGCAGCACCGCGTCGGTGCGGCTGAGCCAGGCCATCGGCGTGTGCTGGCTGCTTTCGCTGCGGAACAGCTCGCCTATGCCGTCGACGCGGCGGTCGGCGATCTGCGCCAGCGCCTCGGGCGTGCGGTCGCGCGGTCCCAGGCCGGTGCCGCCGGTGCACAGCACCAGTCGCACGCCATCGTCGGCACAGGCGCGCAGGCGTGCGACCAGCGCGTCGGGATCGTCGGGCAGGACGGTGGCGTTGCCCGTCTCCGCGCCCAGCGCGCGCAGCCGTTCGACCAGCAGCGGCCCGGCGGCATCCGCGTAGTCGCCGGCGCTGGCGCGGTCGCTGAGGGTGACGACTGCGCACGGCACGCCGTCCAGCCGCGCCGGACCGCGCGGTCGATAGCGCTCGCGCTCGGCGTCGGTCATCCCGTCCGGATGCAGCCACAGCCCTTTCTTGCCGCCCTCTTTGAACAGCAGCCGCACGCCGCCGATGCTCAGCGCCGGCTCGACCGGCTTGGTCAGGTCGTACAGCGTCAGCAGCGCGGCGCTGGCGCCGGCCAGGGCTTCCATCTCGACGCCGGTGCGGGCGAACGTGGCGACTTCGCAGTACACGCGGATCGCGTGGCGTTCGGGCACCGGTTCGGTGTGCACCTCGATGAACTCCAGCGGCAGCGGATGGCACAGCGGCATCAGCTGCGAGGCGTTCTTGGCGCCCTGCAGACCGGCGATCTCGGCCATGGTGCGCGCATCGCCCTTGGGCAGGCGGCCCTCGACGATGATCGGAAACGCCTCCGGCCCGGCGTGCAGTTCGCCGACGGCGACGGCGCGGCGCGCGGTGACCCGCTTGCGGCGCACGTCGGCCATGTGGAAATGGGCGCGCTCGACGCGCTCGTTCATGCTCAACCTCCGGTGGATGCCAGATGCGGGGTGATGCCGGTGCGGCCTTCGTGCAGGAAGTGGCCTTTCTCCTTGCGTCCGATCTGGCCGCCGATGGCGCGCACCAGGTCGTCGATCTGCTCGTCGCGCTGCAGCAGCGCACGCAGGGGAATGCCGAATTCGCCGAACAGGCACAGGCGCAGATCGCCGGTCGCGGTCACGCGCAGGCGGTTGCAGCCGGCGCAGAAGTCCTTCGAGTAGGGCGCGATGATGCCGACGCGGCCGGCGTAGTCGGGGTGCAGATACTCGCGCGCCGGTCCGGCGTCGGCGGCGCGCGGCAGGGCCGTCCAGCCGGCGTCGCGCAGGCGCTGTTCGAGCAGCTCGGCGCGCACGTGGTGCCGGCGGAAGTAGTCCAGGTTGTCGCCGGTCTGCATCAGTTCGATGAAGCGCACGCCGACGCGGTGGGTGCGCAGGTAGTCCAGCCAGGCCGGCAACTGGTCGTCGTTGACGCCGCGCAGCAGCACGGCGTTGAGCTTCACGGTCAGGCCGCGTTCGACCGCGCGGTCGACGCCTTCGAGGATGTCGGACAGGCGGTCGTGACCGGTCAGCGCGGCGAAGGCGGTGGCATCCAGCGTGTCGACGCTGACGTTGATGGCGTTCAGCCCGGCGTCGGCCCAGGCGTCGAGGCGCTTGGTCAGCAGGCTGCCGTTGGTGGTCATGGCGAGGCGCTCGACGCCCGGCACCGACGCCGCGGTGCGCAGGATGTCGGTCAGGTCGCGGCGCAGGCTGGGTTCGCCGCCGGTGATGCGCAGCTTGCGCATGCCCAGCCGGGTGAAGCCGCGCAGCAGCCGCGCGATCTCGTCCAGCGACAGCGGTCCGGCGGCGTTCGGGTCGGCCCGATAGCCGTGCGGCAGGCAGTACGTGCAACGGAAATTGCACGCGGGAATGACCGACAGGCGCAGGTACGGAAACCGGCGGCCGTAGGTATCGGCCAGCGGGTGCATGGTCTGTGCTCCTTTCCAAGGCCGGGAGGCGGCGTCGTTTCCGGCGTCGCCCTGGTGATCGCGAAGACCACGGACGGCAGACCGTATTCCCTGGGGAACGTAGGCCGTGCCGCCTCGGAGTTGTCGGACGTGTGTCCGTCTCGAGTCTAGCACTGCGTCACGATGCAAAAGCGGTGCCGCGGACGGGTGTTCGGGTGATGTGAACGTTCGATATTCGGCCGAGGGATGCCCTGTTACGCCGCTGCACATGGACGGCAAACCGCAACGGCGGCGCCCGATTTCCCAACGTCATCCCGGCGAAAGCCGGACAAGCGCGAAGCGCGCAGAACGTCCGAAGGACGGCCCCGATGGGGCGAGCGCAGCGAGTCACCCAGCGACTCTGGCGCGCAAAGAAGTCCCTGGGTCCCGGCTTTCGCCGGGATGACGATCGGTGCGGGTGCGCGTGACACGCTGCATGGTGGATCATCAGAAGCACACCGCACACCGCACACCGCACACCGCACACCGCGCGCCGTGCAGCATTCGGCACGCGGTTGTCACGGCCCGTTGCGCCAAAAACGCGACAGTCGTCCACGCGGGCGCGCATGCAAGCGCGACGTGACGGGCATCGCCGGGTTGGCGCGGCTCTTGCGTAGTCAAAGGGGCGTCGTTCGTGCGACGACCCCTCGCGGCCGCACCGGAGCCGTGCTGGCGCGTCGGCGAACGGCCTCGCATGTCCGCGATTCGACACCAGGAGGGGGTATGGCCCGTCTGCAGGAAACGATCTCGACGCCGGCGCCCGCCGCGCCCGGTTTCTTCGCCCGCGAACGCACCATCGCCGGGCCGGGCTTCCATCGCTGGCTGGTGCCGCCGGCGGCGCTGGCGATCCATCTCAGCATCGGCATGGCCTATGGCTTCTCGGTGTTCTGGCTGCCGATGACGCGGCTGGTGCCGGGCGCGGACGCAACGATGTGCAGCGCCGACACGGGCTTCTTCGCGCAGTTGTTCACCACCACCTGCAACTGGACCGTGCCGGCGGTCAATCACATCTTCGAGACCTTCATCGCCATGCTCGGCGTGGCGGCGGCGATCTGGGGCGGCTGGCTGGAACGCGCCGGGCCGCGCAAGGCCGGCTGCATCGCCGCGCTGTGCTGGGGCGGCGGCCTGATCGTCGGCGCGCTCGGCGTGGCCGTGCATCAGCTGTGGCTGGTGTACCTGGGTTGCGGCGTGCTCGGCGGCATCGGTCAGGGGCTGGGCTACATCACGCCGGTGTCCAGCCTCATCAAGTGGTTTCCGGATCGGCGCGGCCTAGCCACCGGTTTCGCCATCATGGGTTACGGCGGCGGCGCGATGATCGGCGCGCCGATCGCGGTGGCGCTGATGCAGCACTTCACCCACGACGGCATCCCCGGCGTGGCCGGTGCGCTGGCCGGGCTGGGCGTGCTGTACGTCGTCGCGATGGGCGCGGGCGCGATCGGTTTCCGCGTGCCGCCGAACGGCTGGCGACCGGCCGGCTGGACGCCGCCGGCGCAGAACGCCAACAAACTCGTCACGGACCGCCACGTGCATCTGAACACGGCCTGGAAGACGCCGCAGTTCTGGCTGATCTGGGCGGTGCTGTGCCTGAACGTCACCGCCGGCATCGGCGTGATCTCGATGGCCAGCCCGATGCTGCAGGACGTGTTCGGCGCGCGGCTGCTGGGGCAGGCCAGCGGCATCGAATTGAGCGCGGCGCAGAAGGCCGCCATCGCCGCGTCGGCGGCGGGGCTGGTCGGCCTGATCAGCCTGTTCAACAGCCTCGGACGCATCTTCTGGGCTTCGACCTCGGACTTCATCGGCCGCAAGACCACCTATTTCGTGTTCTTCGCGCTGGGCATCGTGCTGTACTGCCTGCTGCCGACGCTGGGTCATCTGGGCATGGCCGGCGCGTTCGTGGTCGCGGTGTGCGTGATCCTGTCGATGTACGGCGGCGGCTTCGCCACGGTGCCGGCCTACCTGGCCGACATCTTCGGCACGCAGATGGTCGGCGCCATCCATGGTCGCCTGCTGACGGCGTGGTCGGTGGCCGGCATCGCCGGGCCGTTCCTGATCGCCGCCGTGCGTCAGGCGCAGTTGAATGCGGGCGTGGCGCGGAACCTCGTGTACGACCGCACGCTCTATATTCTTGCGGTGCTGCTGCTGGTCGGCATGCTGTGCAACTTCCTGATCAAGCCGGTCAAGGACAAGCACCACATGAGCGAGGCCGAGCTGGAACGCGAACGATCGCTGCAGCACGAACGCCCCGCGACGGGCGCCGTGGCCGCCGAGGCGGCGCGCGGCGCGTTCGGCGCGCGCGGCGTGGTGGCCTGGGCGCTGGTTGGCATTCCGTTCCTGATCGGAGTATGGATAGCGGTGGCCAAGGCTGCCGCACTGTTTTGAGGTGAACGCATGAAGCGAGCTGCGAATGCCGTGCCGCTGCCGGCATTGGAACCGGCGATCCACGACGCGGTGATGGACGTCCTCGACCGGCTGAAGGACAAGCCGGGCGCGCTGTTGCCGGTGCTGCACGGCGTGCAGAACGCGCTCGGCCACGTGCCCGAGGATGCGGTGCCGCTGATCGCGCACGAGATGAACCTCTCGCGCGCCGACGTGCATGGCGTGATCAGTTTCTACCACTTCTTCCGCACCACGCCGCCGGGTCGCCGCACCGTGTTCCTGTGTCGCGCCGAATCGTGCCAGGCGATGGGCGCGGCGCAGCTCGAACGGCACGTCAAGCAGCGCTTGGGTGTGGATTTCCATCAGACCACCGCCGACGGCGCGTTCTCGCTGGAGCCGGTCTACTGCCTCGGCAACTGCGCCTGCTCGCCGGCGATGCTGGTCGACGACGAACTGCACGGTCGCGTCACACCCGAACGCTTCGACGCCTGGTTGGAAACACAGGCCGCCCGCACGGAGGACGCGTCATGAGCATCACCGTCTACGTGCCCGGCGATGCCGGCGCGCTGTCGCTGGGCGCCGACGCCACCGCCGAAGTCCTCGCCGCCGAGGCCGCGCGCCGCGGCGCGGACGTGCGCATCGTGCGCAACGGTTCGCGCGGTCTGTACTGGCTGGAGCCGATGGTCGAAGTCGCCACCGAGGCCGGGCGCGTGGCCTACGGGCCGGTGCAGGCCGACGACGTGGCCGGCCTGTTCGACGCCGATTTCCTGAGCGGTGGCGTGCACGCGCTGGCGTTGGGTCCCACCGAAGAGCTCGACTGGCTGAAGAGCCAGCAGCGTCTGACCTTCGCCCGCGTCGGCGTGATCGATCCGCGCAGCCTGGACGACTACCGCGCCCACGGCGGCTTCAAGGGCCTGGAAAAGGCACTGGCGATGAAGCCCGCCGACATCGTGCAGGCCGTCGCCGATTCGGGCCTGCGCGGTCGCGGTGGCGCGGCCTTTCCGACCGGCATCAAGTGGAAGACCTGTCTGCAAGCGCAGGCGACGCAGAAGTACATCGTGTGCAACGCCGACGAAGGCGATTCGGGCACCTATTCCGACCGCATGCTGATGGAAGGCGATCCGTTCCAGCTGATCGAAGGCATGGTCATCGCCGGACTCGCCGTCGGTGCGACGCAGGGCTACATCTACCTGCGCGCCGAATACCCGCACGCGCAGCGCATACTGGAAGTCGCGCTGTCCGCGGCGACGGCCGACGGCTGGCTGGGCGACGACGTGCGCGGTAGCGGCAAGGCCTTCCATCTGGAAGTGCGCATGGCCGCCGGCGCCTACATCTGCGGCGAGGAGACCTCGCTGCTGGACAGCCTGGAAGGCAAACGCGGGCAGGTGCGCTTCAAGCCGCCGCTGCCGGCCATCGAAGGACTATTCGGCAAGCCGACCGTCATCAACAACGTCATCACCCTGGCCTCGGTGCCGGTGGTGCTGGCCGAGGGCGCGGACTTCTACAAGGACTACGGCATGGGCCGTTCGCGCGGCACGCTGCCGATCCAGCTGGCCGGCAACGTCAAGCGGCCGGGTCTGGTCGAACGCGCCTTCGGGCTGAGCCTGCGCGAGTTGATCGAGGGCTACGGCGGCGGCACCGCTAGCGGCCGGCCGCTGCGTGCGGTGCAGATTGGCGGGCCGCTGGGCGCGTACCTGACCGCCGATCAGCTCGACGTCGAACTGGACTACGAGGCCATCGCCGGCATCGGCGGCATGCTCGGTCACGGCGGCATCGTGGTGTTCGACGACACCGTCGACATGGCCGCGCAGGCGCGCTACGCGATGGAATTCTGCGCCATCGAGTCCTGCGGCAAGTGCACGCCGTGCCGCATCGGCTCGACCCGCGGCGTCGAGGTCATCGACCGCATGCTCGCCGGCAACGCCGCCGAGCGCCAACGCAACGAAGCGCTGCTGCGCGATCTGTGCCAGACCATGATCGACGGATCGCTGTGCGCGCTGGGCGGCCTGGCGCCGTACCCGGTGCTGAGCGCGCTGGATCATTTTTCCGAGGATTTCGCGAAGGTCGCCGACAAGGCGGCCTCGTGAGGAGGTAAGCGAGATGCTGTCCATCGTCGAGATCGATCGCGGCACGCCGAAGGCGACGTCGAAGAAGACCGTGTCCCTGGACATCGACGGTCGCACCGTCACCGTGCCCGAGGGCACCTCGGTGATGCGCGCGGCGGCGCAGGCGGGCATCCACATTCCCAAGCTGTGCGCCACCGAGATGGTCGACGCCTTCGGTTCGTGCCGGTTGTGCCTGGTCGAGATCGAGGGCCGCAAGGGCTATCCGGCCTCGTGCACCACGCCGGTGGCCGAGGGCATGAAGGTGGTCACCCAGAACGAGAAGTTGGGCCACCTGCGCCGCGGCGTGATGGAGCTGTACATCTCCGATCATCCACTGGACTGCCTGACTTGCCCCGCCAACGGCCACTGCGAACTGCAGGACATGGCCGGCGTGGTCGGCCTGCGCGAAGTGCGCTACGGCTACGACGGGGAGAATCACGTCTACGCGCAGACGAAGGACGGCGAAGCCAATCCGCGCTTCGTCGCCAAGGACGAGTCCAATCCGTACTTCGCCTTCGACCCGTCCAAGTGCATCGTCTGCTCGCGCTGCGTGCGCGCCTGCGACGAGGTGCAGGGCACCTTCGCGCTGACCATCCAGGGGCGCGGTTTCGACTCCAAGGTCGCGGCCAGCCAGGACGACCGCTTCCTCGATTCCGAGTGCGTGTCGTGCGGTGCGTGCGTGCAGGCCTGCCCGACCGCGACGCTGTCGGAGAAGTCGCTGATCGACAAGGGCCAGGCCGAGCACAGCGTGGTCACCACCTGCGCCTACTGCGGCGTCGGTTGCAGCTTCCGCGCCGAGATGAAGGGCGAGGACATCGTGCGCATGGTGCCGGACATGGACGGCAAGGCGAACCACGGCCATTCCTGCGTTAAGGGTCGCTTCGCCATCGGCTACGCCACGCACCCGGACCGCATCACCACGCCGATGATCCGCGAGAAGATCACCGACCCGTGGCGCGTGGTCAGCTGGGAGCAGGCCATCGACCACGTCGCCAGCGAGTTCAAGCGCATCCAGAAGCAGCACGGCAAGTTCGCCGTCGGCGGCATCACCTCCTCGCGATGCACCAACGAGGAGACCTACCTGGTGCAGAAGCTGGTGCGCGCCGCGTTCGGCAACAACAACGTCGACACCTGCGCGCGCGTGTGCCATTCGCCGACCGGCTACGGCCTGAAGTCGACGCTGGGCGAATCGGCCGGCACCCAGGACTTCGACTCCATCGAGCAGACCGACGTGGTGCTGGTGATGGGCTCCAACCCCACCGACGCGCATCCGGTGTTCGGCTCGAAGATGAAGCAGCGCCTGCGCCAGGGCGCGAAGCTGATCGTCATCGATCCGCGCGGCATCGACCTGGTGCGCACGCCGCACGTGCAGGCCGACTTCCATCTCAAGCTGCGTCCGGGCACCAACGTCGCCATGCTCAACGCGCTGGCGCACGTGATCGTCACCGAGGGGCTGGTCGACGAGGCCTTCGTCGCCGAACGCTGCGAAAAGGCCGCCTTCGACAAGTGGCGCGCCTTCATCGCCGAGGAACGCAACAGCCCCGAGGCGCAGGCGGCCGAACTGGGCGTGCCCGCCGAGCAGGTGCGCGGCGCGGCGCGGCTGTACGCCACCGGCGGCAACGCGGCCATCTACTACGGCCTGGGCGTGACCGAACACGCGCAAGGCTCGACCGCGGTGATGGGCATCGCGAACCTGGCGATGGCCACCGGCAACCTCGGCCGCGAAGGCGTCGGCGTGAACCCGATGCGCGGCCAGAACAACGTGCAGGGTTCGTGCGACATGGGTTCGTTCCCGCACGAATTCCCCGGCTATCGCCACGTCGGCGACGCCGAGGTGCGCGCCGATTTCGAGAACGCCTGGGGCGTGCCGCTGCACGACGAACCGGGCCTGCGCATTCCCAACATGTTCGAGGCCGCGCTCGACGGCAGCTTCCTTGGCCTGTACGTGGAAGGCGAGGACATCGCCCAGTCCGACCCCAACACCCAGCACGTCACCGCCGCGCTGCAGGCGATGGAATGCATCGTGGTGCAGGACCTGTTCCTCAACGAGACGGCCAAGTACGCGCACGTGTTTCTGCCCGGCACCTCGTTCCTGGAGAAGGACGGCACCTTCACCAACGCCGAGCGTCGCGTCTCGCGCGTGCGCAAGGTGATGGAGCCGCGCTGCCGCTACGCCGACTGGGAAGTCACCCAGCTGCTGTCCAACGCCATGGGCTACCCGATGCACTACGCGCATCCGTCCGAGATCATGGACGAGATCGCGCGCCTGACGCCGACCTTCACGAACATGAGCTTCGACAAGATCGACCAGCTCGGCTCCGTGCAGTGGCCGTGCAACGACGAGCACCCGGACGGCACGCCGGTCATGCACGTGGGCGAGTTCGTGCGCGGGCAGGGCCGCTTCATGCTCACCGAGTACGTGCCGACTTCCGAGAAGGTCAACGCGAAGCATCCGCTGATCCTCACCACCGGGCGCATCCTCAGCCAGTACAACGTCGGCGCGCAGACGCGGCGTACCGCCAACGTCATGTGGCACGACGAAGACCTGCTGGAAATCCACCCGCACGACGCCGACGAGCGCGGCATCCGGGACGGCGACTGGGTCGGTATCGAGAGCCGCGCCGGCGACACCGTGCTGCGCGCCAAGATCGCCGAGCGCATGCAGCCGGGCGTGGTCTACACCACGTTCCACTTCCCCGGCTCCGGCGCCAACGTCATCACCACCGAGAACTCCGACTGGGCCACCAACTGCCCCGAGTACAAGGTCACCGCCGTGCAGGTCACGCGCGTGGAGCAGCCCTCGGCCTGGCAGCAGCGCCACGAGGCCTTCTCCGAACGGCAGCGGGAACTGCTGGAGCAATCGCGGCATGCCGCGGCCGACGCGCCCTGAAGCCGGCGCGGCGGGCTTCGTCCGCCGCCCGGTGCAGCGCTTCCGCGACGGCCGCGACACGCGGCTGGACGACGCCGTCGCCGAGGAAGTGCCCGTCGCGATGGTCTACAACGACGCGCCGTTCGCGGTGATGATGCTCACCCCCGCCGATTTCGAGGACTTCGCGCTCGGCTTCTCGCTCAGCGAAGGCCTGATCGAGCGGGCCAGCGACCTGCAACAGATCGACGTGCACGAACGCCTGGAAGGCTACGAGCTGGCGATGCGCGTACACGAGGATGTCGTGCAGGCACGCACCGGCGTCGACCGCGAACGCCTGCTGCCCGGTCGCAGCGGCTGCGGCCTGTGCGGCGCGCGCACCCTGGAAGACGCCGTGCGCCATCCGAAGCCGGTCGGCGAAGGCCCGCGCATCGACGCCGCCGTGCTGGAAACCGCGCTCGCCGCGTTGCGCGAGGCGCAGCCGATCAACCGCGCCACCGGCTCCGTGCACGCCGCTGCCTGGGTCGATCCACAGGGAAAGATCCAACTGGTGCGCGAGGACGTCGGCCGCCACAACGCCCTCGACAAGCTGATCGGCGCCATGCTGCGCGCCGGCACCGACCCGCAGGCCGGCTTCCTGATCGTCACCAGCCGCGCCAGCTACGAAATGGTCACCAAGGCCGCCAGCGCCGGCATCACCGTGATGGCCGCAATCTCCGCGCCCACCGCGCTGGCCATCCACCTGGCCCAATCCACCGGCCTCACCCTGATCGGCTTCGCCCGCCCGGGCAGCCACGTCGTCTACGCCCACCCGCAGCGTCTGCTGCACGCCGCCGGAGCGCCCGCATGAACATCGAGCACCTGACCACCATGGTCAACGACATCAGTCATTACTTTGCTGCCGAGCCGGATCACGATGCGGCTGTGCAGGGCATCGCCGACCACCTGCGCAAGTTCTGGGACCCGGTCATGCGCAAGCAGATCCTCGCGCACCTGGAGGCGGGTGGGGAAGGGCTGGAGCCGTTGTCGCGGGAGGCGGTGGAGCGGTTGGGAGTGATGCAGAAGAGTGAAGCGGCTGCGTGAATTCGCTTGTGGGAAGGTGGTTACATCAACACTTGTTCTGCGTAACTGATACACCTTCACCACTACGCATAACGCCAATAGCTTCATTGCCTGTTTTGGCGGGTGGCCCGATAAGTGCCTAGTGAAGAGGGCGGTATGCGGATTTGTCTGGTCAGGCTCGGGAAGCCATACTCGGTGTAACGCGTCATTTTGACGTCGAATAAGCGTTAGTCGGCAAGAGACGGTTTGTGGCTTATTACCCTAAATCTGTTTTCTATCCAGTCATCGGTAACGCGCACAGCGCGATCTTGCAGTTTGCAGCGCAAGCGGTACGCCAACCAGTCTTCATGGTCAACGGCGCTATCGTTCAGTTGGCCGCTGGGGAGTTCCCAGCAGGCGTCGATGTCGCGCTACTGGATGATCGTGAGCATGTGCTAACGGTCAACACCGAGAGACCAACTGCGCAATTTTCACAAGAACAAACGGACTTGGCAGTAAGCTGTGCCGGTAACGGGTGGCTAGAGGTCAAGTTATGAGCGGTTTGCGGACTAACCCGGCGCTCAAGCGGACGGCGTACCGCCGCCGCTTACCTTTGCGTTAGAGTTGACAGGGAGGTAACCCGGATGGATATAGGTCAAGAGATGCTCTTCGAGACCACTATTCGGACATTCTTGGGCCAAAAGGCGTACCACATTGCGAGTCAAGCGCATAGCGAAAAGGCTCGCGTTCAGTGGTATAGAAAGGTTTTCAAGAAAATTGTTAAACAAGTTCAAACCATTGATGCGTCTGCCAAGCACAAGGAGCAGTTAGAATATTTTAGCAATCAGCTTCTTGAGCTCGTAAAGGGTCGTCATTTCAACGAACAACTATTTTCGCTTTACTTACTTCGCTTCACCGGCACTCTGCTTGGATACCTAAGCCTGCGAGGTTCGTGTCTGGCAACGCCCACATATTTCCAAACGCCAAGCCAGTACTACACTCAAGCAATGTTCAGCGGTGGCGACACCATGCAAGACTATTATGACAGTCATAGTGCAACGGGTGTGCGTTTGCGGCTTGTCGCTCAACTGAAAGATGAAGGTCTGAACGACTTCCAAATATCGCTAGTTCTCAACATCAGCGAGTACGAAGTTAAGAAGTTGCGCGCTGAGCTCTAACCAATCGTCCAGGCGGACGCCGTACCCACGCCGTTTAACTTCAGCGTTAGATCACTCTATAAGAGAAAAGGTGTCGAGGACCTTTTTGGAAATGGTGTCAGGGACCTTTTTTTGTTAGAGAGTTTTTTACAAGCGTTAGTTGCCACAGGGGGCGCCATGAAGAAGTTTCACTTTCTCTCGGTAGCCTGCATTTGTCTAGCTTTTGCGGGCTGTACAAATCAGCAGGCCGACCAAACGATAGCCACGCTGCGCGGACAGCTGAGTGAGGCTCAAGGACAAAATAGCAAACTCAAAGTCCGGGTTGATGAGCTTTCGCGTAAAGTGAAAGAGCTTTCGGACACCCCGTCGGCCAGACTGCAGGCGATCCGACAGCTTGTGGCCAAAGGCGACGTGAGCGGCGCAAGCGCCGCATCATCGAAGCTAAAGAGCAAGTATCCCGATGCGCAGCAAACGCAAACTGCGGAACAGCTCGTGCACGAGCTTGCTGCCCAACTACAGGCCGCGCAAGAGAAGCAAGCAAGGCTGCAGAAGCTAAAGTTTCGGGCCCTCGACGGCACATCAACTTTTACCGAAAACGGCATGACGTTTCGCACCCTCAAAACATCAACTACAAGCCGATGGGTGTCAGATTCATATAGCTATGAGTATCACTACAGCGATGCAGACCGAGGAACAAAATATGTCGTTCTTCAGGTTAATGTAAGCTCTACGAACGACAAAGATCCCAAGCTGTTCCCAGTTGCTGTGTACAGAGTCGTGGGGAATAAGTTGGAGCAGGTGGCAGATTTTTCCTATGCCTTTCGGCGTTGGCACGACTACGGATCGTATCTTGGCAATTATGGCGATTCAGGCAATGACTTCGCTAAATCCAAAACTGTCGAGTTTTCGCTTGCGGCTCAGGTCAGTGACACGTATCTAAAGCAGCCGCTGTTGGTCATCGCGTCCGACGAGCAGTGCGTGGAGCGAATAAATCGAAGTCTTGCACCGGCCGTGGCATATATCGCGCTCGGATGCACATCGCTCAAGCAGGAGCTATCACTTTCTGAAGCGGCTGGAAAGAATTATCACGTGGTCAAGCGTATGAATTTCTAACGGGCGTTCATTGGCGCAGGAGGCAGTTATGGCACGTCGGCGACTACTGTGGTTGCTCGTGCCTGTCGTGGCCATCACGGCTATCGCAGGCTGGAACTATTTTGGGGTGCAACAACCGCTGTCCGAGGCATTGGCGGCTGACAGCAGAAATGAAGGGCTCTCGGTCTTTGCGCACTATCAGTGGTACGTAAATTCCGATGTTCTAGTCTTCGATCTACGGGGCGTCTCGGGCACGAACAGCGAAGCCGATGTATTCCGTAGCATGCTGCAGTTTGCGCAGGCTGTGCAGTCACGCAATTTCAGCAAGGTAATTCTGGCCTACAAAGGTACCCCACGTTTCATGCTTGAAGGTGCGTACTTCAAGCAACTTGGGGAAGAGTTCGCGTTTCAAAACCCGGTGTACACTCTTCGCACGTTGCCGGAGCATGTCTACAACTTGGACGGGACGCCGGCGTTTGGTACTTGGACTGGTGGCTTGCTCGGCGTGGTTGGGCATCAAATGCAAGACCTCAATGCATTTGGTAAGCAATGGTTCATCAACGATGCTGCGAGTGGGAACTAACCAAGAAACGGTTCCGGAAATGGTGTCAGGGACCTTTTTGATTAGGTATGTACAGGGATGCAGGCCATGGGAGACGTTCTTTTCACGAGCCTGTGGGTCGGGCCGCTTCTTTGTTTCATGTTGTGGCTCTCCGACTACCAGCTGACCGTCGTGGTTGCGCGGATGTACCAGGCCCAGGACAAAGTGGTCTTCCCGGGCAGCTACGAGCTCAATCCGCTGACCCAGCGCGATGTGGATGCGCTGCGTCGCATCGGTTTCCGGATTCTGTTCAAGCCAGCTTGTATGGCGGCTTTCGTTGCGGCGGTGGGTGTTATTCCCATGTCGGGCGACACACAGGAAATGGTGTCAGGGACCTTTTTGCGGCTAGCCACGAGGAGTGGATCACCCACTGCTACGGTACTGTGTGGGTGTGGCGCGTGACGTGGGCCCGACCACCGGCAACGGCAATTCGCTGTACGCGATCATCGGCCAGGCGTCGCGCGGGTTGGGCCGCAACCTGGCAGTGGCCGGCCGGGTGATCGAGGGCATGGAATACCTCTCGGCCCTGCCGCGCGGTACCGGCCCGCTGGGCTTCTGCGAGAAGGCCGAGCAGCGCACGCCGATCGTCTCGGTGCGGCTGGCCGCGGACCTGCCGCCGGCCGAGCGGCCGAAGGTGGAAGTACTGCGCACCGACAGCGCCAGCTTCGCCAAGCTGATCGAGCCAAACGCAACCGCCGCGATGCGTTCTACACCCGCCCGGCCGGCAAGGTCGACCTGTGCAGCATCAGCGTGCCGACGCGCGACCCGTGATCCGGGCCATGGTCGCTGTCCGCCGGCCTGCGTGATCCGCGCGGACAGCCGTCCATAGAATCGAGCACCAGCCGCGCCGCGACTATGGCCGCTGCCTCAGCACTGCCGCGATAAGCCCGGGAAACCGCGTATCCAGTTCCTTCCTGCGAAGGGAGTTGAGATGCGTCGTGCCCGCCGACGAGGTATGCACCAGGCCCGCCTCGCGCAGGATGCGGAAGTGATGCGACATGCTCGACTTGGGCCGACCGAACTCCAGTTCGCCGCAGGTCGCCTGTTCCACCCCGGCGAGATGGCGGACGATCTCCAGTCGCGCCGGATCGCTGAGCGCATGGAAGATGCGCTCAAGGGCGAACTGCTCGGGGTCGGGATGCTTGAAGGGGCGCATGGGGCGCAAGAATAGCCGGCTTGGCTGTTGCTCGATAGTTCGATTATTATCGAACAATCGCAATAAAGCCTCCCTCATCCTCTCCACCGACCGGCAAGGATTACCCCCCATGTCTGCACTGTTCCAACCCTTCACGCTCAAGGGCATCACCCTGCGCAACCGCGTGGCGGTGCCGCCGATGTGCCAGTACGAGGCCGTCGACGGTCTCGCCAACGACTGGCATCACGTACACCTCGCGGGCATGGCCCGTGGCGGCGCCGGCCTGGTGATCGTCGAGGCGACCGCGGTATCGCCGGAGGGTCGCATCACCCCCAACTGCCTGGGGCTGTGGAACGACGCCCAAGCCGACGCGCTCAAGCCGATGGTGGCAGCGATCAAGGCCGGCGGCGCGGTGCCCGGCATCCAGATCGGTCACGCCGGCCGCAAAGCCAACGCCAACCGTCCATGGGAAGGCGACGACCATATCGCAGAGGGCGACCCGCGCTTCTGGCAGACGATCGCCCCGTCCGCGCTGGCGTTCGGCGGCCATCTGCCGCGCGTGCCGAGGGCGATGACCATCGAGGACATCACCCGCGTGCGCGAGGATTTCGTCGCCGCGGCAAAGCGCGCGCTCGACGTCGGCTTCGAATGGCTGGAGCTGCACTTCGCCCACGGCTACCTGGGCCAAAGCTTCTTCTCCCACCACAGCAACCAGCGCGATGATATCTACGGCGGCTCGCCGGAGAACCGTAGTCGCTTTCTGCTGGAAACGCTGGCGGCGGTACGCAAGGTGTGGCCGGAGCACCTGCCGCTGACCGCGCGCTTCGGGGTGCTGGAGTTCGACGGTCGCGACGAGGAGACCCTCGCAGAGTCCATCGCGCTGGTGCAGAACTTCAAGCGCGAAGGCCTGGACATGCTCAGCGTGAGCGTCGGCTTCACCATTCCGCAGACGAACATCCCCTGGGGACCGTCGTTCCTGGCGCCGATCGCCAAGCGTGTACGCGAGGAGACTGGCTTGCCGGTGTCCTCTGCCTGGGGCTTCGGCACGCCGGACGCGGCCGAGGCGGCGATCACCAGCGAGTCGCTCGACCTGGTGATGGTCGGTCGCTCGCATCTGGCCGATCCGCACTGGACCTACGCTGCGGCGAAGAAGCTGGACGTGGACAGGGCCTCGTGGACCCTGCCGGCACCCTATGCGCACTGGCTGCAGCGCTACGCCATGGCGTAACCGTCGCTGCGCCACGCATGATCCCCGGCCGCGACCGGCCGGGGATCATGCAGCGATCAGAAGCCGGTGGTTCCGCGGGTCATCTGCTCGGCGGTCTTGAACACGCCGACCGCCTGGCGCAGGCGCTCGGCCTGCTCCTTGAGGCTGTGCGAGGCAGTCTCGGACTCCTCCACCAGCGCGGCGTTGCTCTGTGTGGCCTCGTCCATCCGGGTCACCGCCGAGCCGACCGCGGTGATGCCCCGGCTCAGGAAATGGTGTCAGGGACCTTTTCACGGTTTTGCGTCCCTTGGGCACCACGTCCTCCATGGTCGTGTGTTTCCTTTGAGCGGGAGAGTGTGGATTGGGGTTTTCCTACGCGAGTTTCCATCTGCGCCGACATGGCACGGGCGGGGTGGCGGGCAGTCGCGTGAGGAGCATCGAGCCAGAATGCGCATGCAGTAGTTCGCAGGAGGCGAGTGTATGTGCGGCGGCAGGATTGGCATTTGGGTGGCGTGTGTCTGGTGTTTCGTGGCGTTGGCGCGGGCGGGTACGCCGCCGCCGGTCGAGTTGGTGGACGTGTATCGCGGTGGCGTCGATCTGTCGCGGTATTGGGTAAGCGAGAAGTTCGACGGCGTGCGCGGATACTGGGACGGGCATCACCTGTGGACACGGGGCGGTCAGCGCGTTCGGGTGCCGGCCTGGTTCACGCACGGTTGGCCCGATGTGCCGATGGATGGCGAGTTGTGGGTGGGTTACGGCCAGTTCTCCCGCGCCTCGGTCATCGTGCGCAGCGCCGGGCCGCACGATCCGGCCTGGCGCGAGATCCATTACCGGGTGTTCGACCTGCCGGCGTACGGCGGCGATTTCGATCACCGCGTGCCTGCCATCCGCCGGATCGTCGCGGCGATTCACGATCCGTGGGTGGTGGCGATCCGCCAGTTCCACGTGCACGACAAGGCAGCCCTGCACGCAGCATTGCAGCGCGTGTTGGCCCGAGGCGGGGAAGGTCTGGTGCTGCACCGTGGCGACGCGCCCTACATGGCCGGACGCGGTGTCGGACTGCTCAAGGTGAAACCGTATCGGGACGCGGAGGCGAGGGTGATTGCCATTCAGCCCGGTCACGGGCGACTGAAGGGCAGGATGGGATCGATTGAGGTGCGTACGCCCGATGGTCGGACATTCGCCATCGGTTCGGGCTTCACCGATGCACAACGCGCCGATCCGCCGTCGATCGGTGCCTGGGTCACGTATCGCTACAATGGCCTCACATCTACCGGGTTGCCGCGATTTGCGCGGTTCCTGCACTTGCGCCCGGGTGGTCCGCCGCCGGGTTAGCGAGCGACTTCAGAAAAGGTGCCGGGGACCTTTTCAGGACTGAGCGACGCGAGAGCTTATAGCTCCAACCTTGATGACTCGAAGCGAGAAGCTGCCGTGTTTCCGGGGCGGCTTAATTGTATAAGGATGAGTGCACTGCAATGATGTTTAGCAAGAGAGAATGTTTCTTCGGACTTGTAGCTTTCTTCGTGATTGTATTGTCCTCGTGCGCTACCCATCAGGAGCGCCGATCCAGTGCCAGTAGTCCAATTTACCCTTATGTCGGAATGTCCAGAGTCGAACTCGAGCAGAGTCTGGGCAAAGCCGATGGTGAGACTGAAACATCTAGCACAGTGTGGCTTTTTTACAAAAAACTGCGGGTGACATTCGGAGTGCCAAAAAATTCGGGCATGGTTTCCGATGCTTTGTATCCTACAGTTAATGCAGACGGGCGCGTCGATGAAAGTAGGATTGATTTGGGTTATGGCTTGGATCAGGGCATCTCAAAAGATCAGTTGGAGCACCGGTTGGGACGGCCTTCTCGCGCGGCTCCATTAGCGTGGACTTATTGCAAATTTAAATACATCGGTGCGCACCACACGCCGACCTTCCTTACGCTAGAGTTCAAATACGTTCATCCCAATGGCGCAGCGCTGAGCAACATAAGAATGGATGGTCGCTGTATTGCGGGCGCAGAACACCCGTAAATCGTATGGGTAGCGAAAAGGTGCCAGGGACCTTTTTGCGCCTGATCGTCAATCAGTGAGCAGAGCTTGGTGCGCGAGCATGTTTCGAGTCGATGTCTGTTCGTCGCACGGTTGGATGTCGACACTAGCCACGCGACTCAGATCGCAAGTGAGGCGACATGCGCAAGGTATTCGTCAACATCGGTCTCAGTCTGGATGGCTTCATGGCGCCGGAAGGCATGACGCTGGCGCATTGGTCGCAGCCCGATTACAAGGATTGGGGCGCGAAGTGGGGCGCGATGATGGGCTGGATTCTGAAGCTCCAGTACTTCCGCGAGCACCTGCAGTTCGGCTCGGGCGGCGAGACGGGGGCGGTCAATGACATGCTTCGCCACACGATGGAGCGCAGCGGCGCCAGCATCATGGGCAAGCGGATGTTCGAGCAGGGCGAGGCGTCGTGGCCCGAGAACGCGCCGTTCCACACGCCGGTCTTTGTGCTCACGCATGAGAAGCGCGAGCCCTGGGTGCGTCCGGGCGGCACCACGTTCCACTTCGTCAACGACGGTCCGGAAAGCGCGCTCGAGCAGGCGCGGGCGGCGGCGGGCGAGCGCGATGTGCGCATTTCCGGCGGCGCGGACGTGGTCCAGCAGTATCTGAGCCTGGGCGTGGTCGACGAGCTGGAGATCGCGATGGCGCCGGTGATCTTCGGTGCGGGTCGACGCCTGTTCGAGAACCTTCATGATCCGATGCCGCAGTTCCGCATCGATGCGGTCTTCCACAGCCCGCACGCGACGCACCTGCGTTACGTACGGGCGTGATTGGATGGGCGACCGGGCGCGGAGGCGCCGTCGAGACGGTTGCACCTGTTTCGTTCGGACGACTCGCAGGCGCGAACCCTTCAATGCCAGACGGCGTCCGTCCTTGCTCCGGTCGTCAGGGCGCGGCCAGCATGGGCGCGGGATGCTGCGGGTGGTGGCTGCGCACCCAGGCCAGCAGGCGCTCGTGCAGCGGCGTGCTCGGGCGGATGCGGACCAGGGCGGTGCGCAGCGGATCGATGCGGCGGCCGCGGCGCCACAGTTCAAAGTACAGATGCGGCCCGGTGGCGAGGCCGGTGACACCGACGTAGCCGATCACTTGTCCGCGACGGACATGGCTGCCGTTGTGCAGGCCGCGGGCGAAACGCGACAGGTGGCCGTAGCGGGTGACCAGGTGGTCGCCGTGGCGGATTTCGACCAGCTTGCCGTAGTTGCCGTGCCAGCGCGCCATGTCGACGGTGCCGGCCATCGCAGCGCGCACGGGCGTGCCGATCGGCGCGGCGTAGTCGATGCCCTTGTGGAATTCGCGCCAGCCCAGCACCGGCTGCTTGCGCCAGCCCCAACCCGATGAGATGCGCGTGTGCCGCAGCGGCGCGTTGAGGTCGATCATCTGCAGCATGCGGCCGCGTGCGTCGGCCAGCAGCAGGCCATGTTGACGGGCTCGCACCAGGAAGACGCGGCGGTCGTGCGTGCGTTCGTGCATGACCAGGCCGATGTAGGGGTCGCCGCCGGTCGCGTCGAGCTTGCCCGAGACGATGTTCACCGCGGCGTGGCGGGGCAGGTGTCCGGCGTGCGTCCAGTAGCGCTCCATGTAGGTCAGCGCGGCGGCGATGGTGGTCGCGCGCACGTCGCGATGGCGTAGCTGGGTGCGGATCGCGTGGACTGTGGTCAGGGTCGGTCGCGGTGTCGGCGCAGTCGTGGAAGGCGGGACGGCGGCGACGCGGGTTGCCGCGTCGGGGACGCCGGCATGCTGTGCTGCGATGTCGGTCTGCGGCAGACGCGGCGCGCCGGTCTGGCGGAACGGTCCGGGCGGTGGCGCGGGGCGATGGCGCATCGCGGTGCGCGGCGAGGCGTCATGCAGGTGCGCGACGCGCGTGCGCAGAGAGGCCAGCACGGCGGCGATCGAGAGCAGGCTCAGCAACGGCAGCGAGAGAAACAGGGGCAGGGAAACGGACTTCATGGCATTGCAGGCAGTTTATGTTATGTTATAACGTATCAAATTCTGGAGGGGCAAACACCCATGTCGTCCCTGATCCCTGTGCTGGCGACGAGTTTCCTGGTCGCTGCCACCACCGTCTCGGCGCGGTGGGTGATGATGGTACCGATGCAGCGCGTACGCGCGGCGTTGCCGTGGATGCAGGCCGCCACGGCGGGGCTGCTGCTCGGCGACGGTTTGCTGCACATGCTGCCCGAGGCGGTGGATCACGGTCTGTCCGCCGGCGCGGCGGGCGGCGTGATGGCCGTGGGCGTGGTGCTGCTGGTGTGCGTGGAGAGCGTGGTGCGTGCCTGGGCGACCAGCACGGACGTGGCGGCCTTCGCGCGCATGGACGTGTTCGGCGACGTCGTGCATCACGTCATCGACGGCGTGGTCATCGGTGCGGCGTTCGCGGTGGATGCGACGCTCGGGCTGGTGGTTGCGGTCACGGTGATGCTGCACGAGCTGCCGCGCGGCATCGGACATGCCGGTGTGCTGACGGCGGGCGGCTTCGCGCCGCGCCGCGTGTTCCGCCTGTCGCTGATGGCCGCCGCGGGTGTGCCGCTGGGCGCATGGCTGGCTCTGGCGCTGGCGCAATCGACCGGACTGGTCGGCTTCGGCTTGGCGTTCGCCGCGGGTTGTACGATCTATCTCGCGTGCGTCGACGTGCTGCCGGCCGTGTGGCAGCGGCTGGGCGCGCACAACCGCCTGGCGCCCGCGCTGGGCATGCTGGGCGGCGTGGTGTTCATGTGGGCGGCGGCGCTGGTCGATCACGTGCATTGAGTGATTAGTCAGCGCGCGGCGGCGCAAGTTCAGTGCGGCGTCGCGCGAAGAGCGGGGAAACGGGATGAAAGGCAGCAGACACGCGTGGCTGGCGATGGTGCTGGTCGCTTCGTTGGGGCATGGCGCGTGGGCGGCGGCACCGTCCGCGCAGCCGACGTTCCGCATCGTCGAGAGTGTGCCCGAGGCCACCGATTACGGAACACCGGGCGTACCGCGCACGCAGGCGGTATGGCTGGACATGATCCGCGGCGCGCATACGCGCATCGACGTGGCTGCGTTCTACCTCGCCGACAAGCCCGGCAGCGCCCTGCAGCCGGTGCTGGACGCGGTGATCGACCGTGCGCGTCACGGCGTGAAGGTGCGCTTCCTGCTCGACCGCAGTTTCATGAAGTACAGCCGCGACAGCGTGGCGCGGCTGCGCAAGCTCAAGAACATCCAGATCCGCGTGCTGCCGATGGATGCGCTGACCGGCGGCGTGCTGCATGCCAAGTACATGGTGGTCGATGGGCGCGAGGTGTTCGTCGGCAGCGCCAACTGGGACTGGCGCGCGCTGACGCAGATCCACGAGATCGGCGCGCGTATCGATGACGCGCGGTTCGCGCGCACGTTCGAGGCCAGCTTCGATCTGGACTGGGACGCCGCCGCGCATCCGGACATGCCCAGGCTGGCGAAGCGCGCCGTGCGTGCGCTGCCGTTCGCGCCGGTGACCGAGGCCGATCCCGTGGCGCTGCACGACGCTTCGGGCGAGGCGCTGAGCGCGTTTCCGGCTTTCAGTCCGCCGTCGCTGATCCCGCACGATCTGAGCGCCGAACAGCCAGCGCTGGTACGCATGATCCACGACGCGCGGCACGTGCTGCGGGTGCAGGTGATGACGCTGAGCGCGATCCGCGAGTACGGGCCGAAAGGCTGGTGGACGCCGGTCGACGCGGCGTTGCGCGATGCTGCCGCGCGCGGCGTGGACGTGCGCATCATCGTCGCCGACTGGGCGCTGCGCGAGCCGATGCAGTCGTACTTGAAGAGTCTGGCGGTGCTGCCGCACATCACGGTGAAGTTCAGCCGTCTGCCGCCTGCGCCGCAGGGCTTCATCGACTACGCACGCGTGGAGCACGCCAAGTACGCGGTCGCCGACGACCGTCGGGTCTACATCGGCACCGGCAACTGGGGCTGGAGTTACTTCAACACCACGGTCGACGCCTCGGTGTTCGCGCAGGGCGCGGGGCCGGCGAAGACGCTGGCCGGCATCTTCGACCGCGACTGGAACGGGCCGTACGTGACCACGTTCGAGCCGGACCGAACCTACGCGCCGCCGCGCACGCACTGAGCGTGACGGCGGCGGTAGCGTCCGCCGCGGAACGAATGTCCCGCGGCGGGCGGAGGGGCCTTACTGGTGGCCCTTCTCCAGTTCCTCGGCCAGACGCGGCAGGTGGTAGACCTTGCGCAGCGCCTGATCCAGCGCGGCGGTGTCCACGGCGACCGCGCGGTTGTTGCTGTCGTTGAAGGTGAAGTTGCCGCCCAGCGAGTGGATGTTGCCGTCGAAGATCAGGCCGACGGCGTGACCTTCCTTGTTGATGACCGGGCTGCCCGAGTTGCCGCCGATGATGTCGTTGTCGGTGACGAAATCCATCGGCGTGGACAGATCCAGCGACGACTTGGCCTTCAGCCAGCTCTCCGGCAGCTTGAACGGATCGGCGCCGGTGGCGCGCTTGTACAGGCCGTCGAAGTGCGTGAACGGCGGCACTTCCTTGCCCTTCTCCATCCAGCCCTTCACGGTGCCGTAGCTCAGGCGCATGGTGAAGGTGGCGTCCGGATAGCTGGACGTGCCGTCACGCGCGAAGCGGGCCTGGGCGATGGCCTCGGACGCCTGACGCAGCGGCGCTTCGACCTCGTCCTCGTACTGCTTGCGCAGCTTGCGCGCGACCGGGTCGATCTTGCGCGCCAGTTCGATCATCGGATCGTGCGAAGCCTGGATGGCCTTCTCGCCGCCGTCCCACAACTGCTTGCGCACCGCCGGATCGCTGAGCTTGCTGCCGTAGACCAGGGCGTGCGCCAGCTGTTCGGGCGACTGCTTGCCCAGCACTTCGTGCACGAACGGATCGTCGGCGCCCAACGCCTGGCGCATTTTCTCCAGCGTCCAGGCCAGCTTGTTCTCGTCGTACTGCGGATAGAACGGCGTCTTCGCCTCGACCTGCTGCTGCATCGCCGGCAGGTTGGCGTTGCGGTACGGCGGCAGGCGGTCGGCGTCCGGCTTGGCGCGCTCGGTGGCGGCGCGGACCAGTGCGCGGGCGTCGCGGAACAGCGTGCTGCCGAAGCCCTGGCCGCCCTCGATCATCGAATAGCGCTCACGCAGCTGGCTGCCGCGCTGCAGCGCCTTGTCCAGGGTCTGCCACGGATGGCCGTACTTCTTGACGCGGGCCGGGTCGGCGTCGATCCATGCGCGCAGCGAGGCGTCTTCCTCACGCTTCTTGGCCACGAAGGACTCGTCGTTGAGCGTTTCCAGCCAGCCCTTGAACACTTTCAGCGTGTTGTCGATGCCGAACAGCGCGTCCTGGGCTTCCTTGGCCTGCTGCTTGCCCATGCGGCTGTACTGCCAGAGCAGGCCGCGCTCCTCGGAGAGGTAGCCGAAGAAGGGGATCAGCGACTTGTCGCGCGAGTAGGCCAGCACCGCCCACGGCGTCTGGCGCTCGGTCGAACCCGGATTGCCCACCACGAAGGTCAGCTCGCCAGCCTTCGGACCCTTGGGATCGAACTGGAAGAAGTCCGGGGTGTGCGCCGGCTTGCCGTCGACATAGGCGCGGAAGAAGGTGACGTCGAGGTCGTAGCGCGGGAAGTTGAAGTTGTCCGGGTCACCGCCGAAGAAGGCGATGGACTGCTCCGGCGCGAATACCAGGCGCACGTCCTGGTAGCGGCGGTACTTGTACAGCGCGTAGCGGCCGCCGTGGTACAGCGTGACCACGTCGCAGCGCCAGGTGTCCGGGTCGCTGTTGACGCACGCCTTCTCGATGGCGCTGTCGACCGCACGCTGCGCCTTGATGCGCGCCGCGCCTTCCTTGCCGGCGGTGGCGGCGTTCACGCGTGCCGTCACGTCGGTGATCTTTTCGAGCTGGTTCAGCTCCATGTCCGGGCACTTGGGTTCGTCCTTGTCGTCCTTGGCGACGTACCCGTCCTGCATGTAGTTGTGGTTCTTGTCCGACAGCTGCGACAGGCAGGTGTTGGCGCAGTGGTGATTGGTCATCACCAGGCCGTTGGCGGACACGAACGAACCCGAGCAACCCTCGGCCAGACGCAGCGCGGCGTGCTGCACGTGGTCGATCCACTGTTGGGTCGGGGTGAAGCCGTACTTCTGCTGCATCTGCTTGATCGGCAGGTGGTCGAGGGTCCACATGCCCTCGTCGGCCATGGCCGAACCCGCCGTAGCCAGCAGCAGGCCGGTGAGCAGGGTCAGAATGAGTCGTTTCATGATGCCTCCCTTGGCAATGCGCGCGCGGCGCCGTTCGAGCATTATCGAATCAGCGTTATAAAGTAACAACATGACTTTCGTAGCACGCGCGGCAGGAGGCGGCCACGCGTGCACGGGGCGATGCGCGCTACGCCGCGCGGTAGTGATCCTGCACCGGATAGCGTCGCGCGTAGAGCGCGAACACCAGCGCGGCGAGGAAGGCGAAGCCGGCGAAGAAGAACATCAGGAAGGCGTTTTCGCCGATGCCGCTCTGGGCGATCTGATGCGTGACGGCCTCGTTGCGCACGGCGGCGTTGGTGATCAGCACCCACAGGTTGCCGTAGGACACCGACAGCAGCCAGAAGCTCATGATGACGCCCTTCATCTGTGGCGGCGCCTGGCTGTAGGCGAACTCCAGGCCGGTCGCCGAGACCAGCACCTCGCCCATCGTCAGCAGCACGTAGGGTGCGACCTGCCAGGCGATGGAGACGGCGTCGCCGTCGTCGATATGCAGCTGGATCAGCGCCGCCACGATCCACGCGAAACCGGCGAATGCCAGGCCCGCGCCGATGCGTCGCAGCGAGGTGACCTTCACGCCCATGCGCCGCAGCAGCGGGTAGATCACCAGGTTGTTGAACGGAATCAGCAGCATCACCAGGATCGGGTTCAGCGCCTGCATCTGCGCCGGTTCCTTCACCAGCCAGCTCGGCCACCACCAGCGGTCGTGCGGAATGACCATGGCGTTGCCCTGGATGATCCAGGTCGAGGCCTTCTGATCGAACAGCGACCAGAACGGCGTGACGATGGCAAACACCACCAGAATGCGCAGCACCGCGCGCGCACCGTCCACGGCGCTGTCCGGATGCACGCTGCGCGCGCGCTCCATCTGCATCGCCGCGCCTGCGCCGCCGAAGCCGATGACCAGGCCCAGCGCCAGCAGTACGGCGATGACGAAGTCGTCGACGGCCAGCCACGCCAGCACGATCAGCGCCAGCGCGAAGCCGGTGACGGCGAGCATCAGGCCTGGCCGGCCCTTGCCCGGCGCGTCGGCGAACAGCGCCGTGCGCGCCACCTTCAGGAAGCTGTGCGGGTCGGACGCGACCGGCGGCACCACCACGTACTTCTTGCGGCCCGACCAGAAGATCACCGTGGCGATGAACATCAGGATGCCGGGAATGCCGAAGGCCCAGGTCGCGCCGTATTCGCGCAGGATGATCGGCATCAGCAACGAGGCGAAGAACGAGCCGAAGTTGATGATCCAGTAGAAGGCGTCGTAGACCACCTTGGCCAGATGCTTGTTGGACTGGTCGAACTGATCGCCGACGAAGGCCGACACCAGCGGCTTGATGCCGCCCGAACCCAGTGCGATCAGGAACAGGCCGAAGTAGAAACCGGTGCGGTTGCCCTCGAACATCGCCAGGCAAGCGTGGCCGGCGCAGTACACCAGCGACATCCACAGCACGGTGTTGTACTTGCCGAAGAAGCGGTCCGAGATCCAGCCGCCCAGCAGTGGAAAGAAGTACACGCCGATGACGAAGGTGTGGAACACGTCCTTGGCAATGCCGATGCGTTCGGCTTCGGGTGCGAACAGCAGCAGGCTGGTGATCAGGAACGGCGTGAGGATGTTGCGCATGCCGTAGAAGCTGAAGCGCTCGCATCCTTCGTTGCCGATGATGTAGGGAATCTGGCGCGGCAACGCGCCTTTGCCGGCCGGGGCCGCGGCGGAGGTGTCCATACGTGAAGCGGTCACGGATCGTTGGGAGCGCTCAGGCTAGCCAAATCCCGCCACGGCGACACCTGCCTAGGCAGGAGCTCCGGAGGCTGGGGATGTTTGTTCGCGGGCGTGGGCGCATGGAACGTTGAGCGAACTTCGGAAGGCTCCTCGGCACGTCATTCCGGCGCAAGCCGGAACCCCGTGTCTTCGCTCTTTCAACAATCATAAAGTCGCTGGGTTCCGGCTTGCGCCGGAATGACGGGCAACGGGCATGCTCGTGACACAACCGAAGGAATCGTTTGGGCCGCGACGTTGGGCGTGCTTCTGCGATGTGTCGCGGAGGACGTGCCCGAGGTGTGCCCAGAGGGAATGTCTTGGGTACGGAGGCTTTCGGTTGCCCGGCTGTATCGCCGGCGATGGCGCGTGTGCAGCTTCGTTCCGAGGAGGGGATGCTACGTTGCCCAGCCATGGAAGGGTCGATGCCGTTCGCGTGAGGCTCGATGTTGCGCTTCCGGCCTGATGATCTCCGTCGCACGTCGCACGTCGCACGTCGCGCCTCGGCAAGCGGATGTCGCGGCACCCGCTCTCGATCGTGCGCGGCGCGCCCGGAGTTATTGCAGCGAGAACAGCCAGTGACCGAGGATCGCGCCGAAGCCCAGGTGCAGGCCGGCCCAGACCACGGCGCTGAACGCATCGGCGATCAGGAAGCGGCGCACCGATAGCTCGGACATGCCCGCCAGCACCGGCATCAGCGCGCGCAACGGCGGTACCTGGCGGCCGACGAACACGGCCACGTCGCCGCGCCGCGCCAACAGATCGGTGGCGCGCGCGGTCCATTCGGGGCGGTAGGCGAACGGGCGCATCGCCAGCATGCGCGAGCCGTGCCGACGGCCCAGCTCATACGACAGCAGATCGCCGGCGACCGCGCCCAAGCTGGCCCAGAAGATCAGCCAGATCAGCGACACGTGCTGCGAGCCGGCGCTGGTGGCGATGGCGACCAGCAGTGTCGAACCGGGCACGAACGAACCGACCACGGCGATGCCCTCGGCGAAGGCGATCACGCCGACCAGCGGCGCGGCGAGGAAGCCGTAGGTCAGGACGAAGTGCGCGATCTGCTGGATCAGTCCGTGCCAATTCACTGGCGAGCCCCGCGCGGGTTGCCGGGTGTGCGGCCCGGTTCGCTGCTGCGGAACGGGTTGATGTCGAGGCCGCCGCGGCGCGTGTAGCGCGCGCCGACGTCCAGCTGCGTCGGTGCGCAGTGTCGGAGCAGGTCCATGAAGATGCGCTCGACGCAGTGTTCGTGGAATTCGCGGTGCTCGCGGAACGAGACGACGTAGCGCAGCAACCCTTCGCGGTCGATCGGCGCGCCGACATAGTCGATGCGCAGGCTGGCCCAGTCCGGCTGGCCGGTGACCGGGCAGTTCGACTTCAGCAGGTTCGACAGCAGGGTTTCGCGCACCGGCGCGGCCGCGGTATCGGCGCGCAGGAACGAAGGGTCGGGCGGGCCGTAGACGTCGATGTCGATCTCCAGCGCGTCGATCAGCAGACCTTCCGGTTCCTCGATGCGCTGCGCGGGAAACGCCGAGGCCGGCGTCAGGTGCACGGCGACCGGCGCGCCCGCGGCGTCGCCCAGGTCACGCGCCAGACGGTTGCGCAGCGTGGCTTCGTCCAGGCGTTCGCCGCTGAAGCTGTTGAGGTACAGCTTGAACGACTTCGATTCGATGATTGCCGGCGAATCGGCCGGCACGTGGAATTCGGCCAGCGCCACCATCGGCTTGCCGCGCGGGTCCAGCCAGGACAGTTCGTAGGCATTCCACAGGTCCACGCCCTGGAACGGCAGCTCGCCGCGCAGACCCAGTTCCGCACGGCCCTTGCTGCGCGGGATGGGGAACAGCAGGTCCGGCGCGTAGCGGTTGCGGTACGCGGTGGCCTTGCCGAGCTGGGAGTCTTCGGGGGTGGTCATGGCGGATTCGACGGGGCGGAACGATGCATTGTACGCGGTGCGGCGCGCCGGCATCGCGCCGCGTGCCGGCTTCGTTCAGGGTCAACTGATGGCACGGGTCGGCGCGGACCGGCTCGCGTTAGGATGGTCGCTTGCGCTGCGTCCGCAGTTTGACCATGGGGAACCTCATGCATTCGTTGAACCGTACCTCCCGAACGCTGCTCGGCCTCGGCCTGGCGCTGGCCTGCACGGCCGTCGCCGCCCAGGGTCGGACTCTGACCGCCAAGGATTACGCGCAGGCCGCGCAGGCACTGTCGATGAACACCAGCCCGCTGATCGACCACGACGTCGGCGGCATCCACTGGTTGAACGACCACGAGGTCGGCTACCAGGAGCAGACCGACGGCAAGACCGCCTACCTGCGCATGGACGCGGCGACCGGCAAGGCCCGCGTCGCCTTCGATCCGGCCGTGCTGGCCGCGCGTCTGGCGGCGGTGTCCGGCAAGCCGGTCGACGCCGAACATCTGCCGGTGCGCGACTGGAGCTTCGGCGAAGACGGCCGCCTGCAGGTGTCCGCGCTGGGCGGCTGGTACACCTGCGATCTCGGCGCCAAGGGCGCGTGCGTGAAGGGCCGCGCGGTGCGCAGCGCCGCCTCGCGCGACAAGATGTCCCCGAGCCGCGACGAGCCCGGCGTGCTGTCGCCGGACGGCACCAAGGAAGTGTTCGTGCGCCGCTGGAACCTGTGGGTGCGCGACCTGAAGAGCGGCGATGAATTCCCGCTGACCACCGACGGCGTGAAGAACTTCGGCTACGCCACCGACAACGCCGGCTGGCTGCATTCGGACGGCGCCATCGTGCGCTGGTCGCCGGATTCGACCCACGTCGTCACCTACCAGCAGGACCAGCGCCAGGTCGGCGACATGTACACCCTGCGCACGCAGGTCGGTCATCCCAAGCTGGAAGCCTGGAAATACCCGCTGCCGGGCGACAAGCACGTGTTCATGATCGAGCCGGTGGTGATCGACGTCGACACGCACACCGTCACCCGCGTGAAGATGAAGCCGCAGCAGCGCCTGTCGAGCCTGTGCGACGACATCGACTGTGACCGCGACGGCACCTGGGACGACGTGAAGTGGGCGCCGGACGGCAAGAGCTTCGCCATCGTCACCACCTCGCGCGACCGCCATCACGAGTGGTACCACGTGGTGAACGCCGCCAACGGCGACGTGCGCACCGTGTTCGAGGATTCGGTCACCACCTTCTACGAGAGCGGCCACGGCATGGTGAACTGGCAGTACCTGCCGGCCAGCGACCAGGCCATCTGGTTCTCCGAGCGCACCGACTGGGGCAACCTGTACCTGCGCTCGCTGAAGACCGGCAAGGAACTGCACGCCATCACCACGGGCGAGGGCAACGTCACCCAGGTGCGTCACGTGGACCGCAAGGCGCGCGAGCTGTGGTTCGTCGGCGTCGGTCGCACGCCGGGCGTGAACCCGTACTACCGCCAGTTCTGGAAGGTCGGTCTGGACGGCGGCAAGCCGGTGCTGCTGACGCCGGAGGACGCCGACCACGACATCACCATGTCCAAGGACGGCACCTACTTCGTCGACAGCTACTCGACGCCGACCACGCCGCCGGTGACGGTGCTGCGTTCGTCCGCCGACGGCCATGTCATCGCCACCCTGGCGAAGACCGACATCTCGCGCCTGAAGGCCGCGGGCTGGGTGCCGCCGGTGCCGTTCACGGTGAAGGCGCGCGACGGCAAGACCACGCTGTACGGCATGATGTTCAAGCCGGCTCACTTCGATCCGCACAAGAAGTACCCGATCATCGATTACATCTACCCGGGTCCGCAGACCGGCTCGGTGCGCGGTCGCAGCTTCCTGGCTTCGCGCGGCGACAATCAGGCGCTGGCCGATCTCGGTTTCGTGGTGATCGCGCTGGACGGCATGGGCACGCCGTGGCGCTCGAAGTCCTTCCACACCACGTGGTACGGCGATATGGGCGACAACACGTTGCCCGACCAGGTGGCCGGCATCAAGGAACTGGCCAAGCGCTATCCGTGGATCGACATCGGCCGCGTCGGCATCTGGGGTCATTCCGGCGGCGGCAACGCCACCGCGGACGCGCTGTTCCGCTACCCGGACTTCTTCAAGGTCGGCTGGGCCGAGAGCGGCAACCACGACAACCGCAACTACGAGAACGACTGGGGTGAGAAGTATCAGGGCCTGCTGGTGAAGAACGCCGACGGCACCACCAACTACGATAACCAGGCCAATCAGGACATCGCCAAGAACCTCAAGGGCCGCCTGATGCTGGTGCACGGTTCGATCGACGACAACGTGCCGACTGGCGAGACGCTGCTGGTGGTCGATGCGCTGATCAAGGCCAACAAGAACTTCGACATGCTGATCATCCCGAACGTGCATCACGGCTACGGGCTGACCGGCACTATGTACGCCACGCGTCGTCGCTGGGACTACTTCGTGAAGCACCTCGCCGGCGACACGCCGCCGGCCGCGTTCCAGTTCCAGCTGCCGGCGTGGATGATGAAGATGCGTCACCACTGACGCACGCGCCGCACTTCACGACAAAGGCCTGCCGGGTGTCCGGGCAGGCCTTTTTTTTTGCATCGGTGCATCGGGCGGCGCATCCGGGGGGATGCGCCGCGACGCGCGTGGCGCGGATCAATCCATCTGCACGGGCTTGGCGATGCCGCGGGCGATGGCCTGGTCCAGCAGCTTCTGCACGCGTTGCTGCGCCTCGGCGGTGGCCGCTTTCTGGCGTTCGGACAGGGCGCGCTGCTGCGTGCCGAGATCCTTCTGCTGTTCGGCGAGTTCGTGCTGACGGGCCTGGATGCGAGCCTGCGATGGCGCGTCGCTCTTCTGCATGTGGGCGCGCTCGCGTTGCAGTTCGGCGCGTTCGGCCTGCATGGCTTTCTGGTCGGCCTGCCGGGCGGCCTTGTCGCGCGCCACTTGCTCGGTGTCCAACGCCTTGCGCTGCGCATCCAGTTCGGCGATGCGGCGGGCGTGTTCGGCCATCGAGGCATCCGCCGTAGCCGGGCTGGCCTGCAGCGATGCCCGCTCGGCGTCCAGGGCTGCGCGTCGCGCTTGCAGTTCGGCCTGTTCGGACGATCGGCGCGCGGCTTCCCGGGCAACTCTTGCGGCACGGCGTGCAGCCAGATCGGCCTGATGTCCGGCCAGGTCCGCCCGATGCGAGGCCGCGGCGGCCTGTTGGCTGGCGAGTCCGGCCTGACGCCCCGCCAGTTCGCCCTGCTTGCCGGCCAGGCGGCCCTGTTCGCGCGACAGTGCCACGACCGGCGCATAGGCATCGCGCGCGGCCTTCAGCGTGGCCGGATCGTGGATCACCCAGGCCTTGCCGCCGCGGCGGACCCACAGCGCCGAGTCGTGCGAGTCGTGCAGGCTGCGGGCGTGGTCGAGATCGACGCCCGCGCCCTGCACGATCATGGAATCGCGGTCGATGAGGGCGAAGCCGTCGCGGGCGTGATCGTGGGTATCGGTATCGATGTGGATATGCCGGCCGCTGACGGCATGTGCATCGGCATGGGCCGTGGCGTGCACATACGCGGAAGGTTTCGTCGCGGCGCTCGGCCGGGCCTGGGTATGGCTGGCGGCCGGCGTGTCGGTCGTCGGTCGCGCCGTCACGCGCCACGGCAGCACGCCGGCCAGCGCCACCAGCAGAACCGGAAGCCAGAACGTGACGCCGCGCGGCGTGTCGGAAGGCTGTTGCAACATGGTCAGTCGCCTCTTGAGGATGCGGAACGTGGGAGAAGCCCCGGCCAGGCCGGGATGCATAGGCGCTGACACGCCCATGCGCAGCAGCAGCTGGCCGTAGGCGCCGGCGGCGACGCCGGCCTGTTGCAGCACCAGCGCGTCGCAGGCCGCCTCGCGGCACAGCGCGTACTCGCGCATCGCCCGAGTGGCCAGGGGGTGGAAGAAGAACAGGCGTTGCGCCAGCGCCGGAATCCAGCCCAGCCAGAGGTCGCCGCGACGCAGATGCGCCAGTTCATGGGCGACGGCCATCGCGGCTTCCGCGGGGCTGAAGCCTGCATCGGCGGGCAGCAGGATGACCGGTCGGCGCAGGCCGGTGACGTGCGGTGAGTCGATGTCGCACGACATCCGCAGCGCGGGTGCGCGGCGCAGGCCGAGGCGCTGCGCCTGCGCGCGGCATTGCGCTTCGAGCGCGGTGTCGCGGCACGGCGTGGAGGTCGCCAGCAGGCGTCGGCTGCGGCGTCCGTGACGGATCGCCCACGCGCTCTGCAGCAGCAGGCCCGCCAGCCACAGGGCGAGCAGCGCGGTCGGCGTGGAGATGGGCAGGGGGTGTGACGGAGGCGTTGCGGTCGCGTTGGCGGCGGTCGTGTCGACGGGCCGCGGGGCGTACGTGTTCGCGCTCGTGGCGGCGGCATCCGCGGCGAGCGACAGGTCCGGCGTGGACGGCGTCATGGTCGTCGTGGCCGTTGGCGCGGCTGCAGGCAACAGGCGCAGCGACAGCGGCGCGGGCCAGCACAGACCGATCAACAACTGCGCGCCCACCAGCCACCACAGCATGCAGCGCAGGGCGGCGGACAGGCGCGGCGCCAAGCGGATCAGCGCCGCGACCAGGGCGATCAGTAGTACGGCTTGCGCGGAGGTCCAGACCAGGCGCGTGAACAGGGTGTCGAGCAGGTCGTGGAGATGCATGTCAGGACTCCTGCCGCGTCTGCAGCTGGGCCACCAGCGCCTTGAGTTCGTCCAGTTCCTCGTCGCTGACTTCGCCGCGCTCGGCGAGCCAGGCCACGAACGGCGAGACCGAGCCGCTCAGCGTCTTCTCCACGAACTGACCGACGGCGTTGCGCACGGCATCGCCCGGTGCGGTGGCGGTGCTGTAGCGGTACACGCCGTCGCTGCGACGACGACGCAGATAGCCCTTGGCGCGCAGGCGTTCCATCATCGTCAGCACGGTCGAGCGCGCCAGACCGCTCGATTCGCCGAAGGCGGCGGCGACTTCGCCGACACTGGCGTTCTCGTGCGCGGCCAGATGGCGCAGCAGCGCCAGTTCCTTGTCGCCGATGGAGGGGCGGGTGCGAGGCATGCCGGAAATCCTGTGTGACTACACGTGTAGGCAAACTACGCCTGCCTACACGTGTAGTCAAGTGTCTTCGGACATGCGTCGTGCGACGCTCCGCACGGCGCGCGGACTGTCGTTCGTTGACTCCTTGCGCGCGGATCGATGCCGCGCTCAGCGCGCGTCGGGAAGCCCGGCGACAGTCGTCGGCGAGCCGTGCGCGTCCAGCGCGATCATCACGAAGCGCGCCTGCGTGCATACGCGGCGGTCGCCGCTGAGCAGGTCCTCGGCGGTCAGCGTCACCTCGACCCGCATCGAGCTGCGGCCGACGTCGGCGACGTGCGCGCGCAGTTCGACCAGCTGGCCCTGGCGCACCGGCACGTGGAAGTCGGCCTGCTCGGAACGGCCGGTGACCACGGTCCGGCGCGCGTAGCGCGAGGCGGCGATGAAGGCGGCCTTGTCCATCCACGCCAGCGCCTGGCCGCCGAACAGCGTCCCGAGGTGGTTGGTGTGGTGCGGGAACACCATCTCCATCAGCACCGCCTCGCGCGGCGCTGCGTTCGCGTCGGTTCCGGCCATGCTCAGAACGCCATGTCGAAGGCGACTTCGCCCTCGACGCCGACCTGGTAGGCCGACACGCGTCGCTCGAAGAAGTTGGTCACTTCCTGCACGTCCTGCAGATCCATGAAGTCGAACGGATTGGCGACCCCGTACTTCGGCGTCATGCCGAGCTGGCGCAGGCGCTGGTCGGCGACGTACTCGAGGTACTGGCGCATGTCCTTCAGCGACAGGCCGGCGACGCCGCCGGCGAGCACGTCCTCGGCGAATTGCGTCTCGCAGGTGATGGCCTCTTCCAGCATGGTTTCGACGTCGGCTTGCATGGTCTCGTCGAACAGGTCCGGCTCCTCGGTGCGCACCTGCTCGATCACGGCGAAGGCGAAGGCCATGTGACCCGATTCGTCGCGGAACACCCAGTTGGTGCCGCCGGCCAGGCCATGCAGCAGGCCGCGCGCGCGGAAGTGGTAGACGTAGGCGAAGGCGGCGAAGAAGAACAGGCCCTCGATGCAGGCGGCGAAGCAGATCAGGTTGAGCAGGAACTGGCGGCGGTGTTCGCGCGTTTCCAGGCGGTCCAGTTGCTGCACCGAATCCATCCACTTGAAGCAGAAGTCGCCCTTGGCGCGGATCGACGCAATGGTCTCGATGGCGGCGAACGCCTTGTGGCGCGCCTCGGGGTCGGGCAGGTAGGTGTCGAGCAGGGTCAGGTAGAACTGCACGTGCAGCGCTTCCTCGTACAGCTGCCGCGACAGGAACATGCGCGCTTCGGGCGCGTTGATGTGCTGGTACAGATTCAGCACGAGGTTGTTGGAGACGATGGTGTCGCCGGTGGCGAAGAAGGCGATCAGGCGCTCGACCAGATGGCGGTCGGCATCGCTCATCTTCTGCTTGAGATCGGCGGTGTCCATGCCGAAGTCGACTTCCTCGACGGTCCAGGTGTTGCGGATCGCGGCGCGGTACATCTCGTAGAACTGCGGGTAGCGCATCGGCCGCAGGGTCAGCGCGAAGCCGGGATCGAGCAGGCGGGATGAAGCGTTCATGGGCATTCCTTGTGCGTGCGTGTCGGTCGGCCCGAGGCGGGTGCCGCGTCCATGCGGCCGGTATCGTCCATGCGCATCCGTGCCTCAGGGTCGTCCGTGATGCCGCATCCGTGCGGCGGGTTCGTCCATGGCTACGAAGGGGTGGATCTGATGCAAGCGAGTCACTGGGTCCCGGCGTGCGCCGGGATGACGAGGTAGGGAGTGCCTACACCGTGTCGGGGCGTACGCTGACGGTTTCGTGATTGGCGGGTGGTGCACGCTTTATCTGCATGAGGCCGAGAAGGTTTTTGGAGCAGCGGGCCTCACGAGACCGTCATCCCGGCGCACGCCGGGACCTAGTGACTGCAATCCGTCCGCATACGCCCAGCGATTGCCGCAGGACCTTTTGCCATGCGTTCCCGCGAACCCTGTGTCTACATGCTCGCCAGTCGCCGCAACGGCACGCTTTACATCGGCGTGACCACGGATCTTCCAGACCGCGTATGGCAGCACCGCAACGATCTCGTCGCCGGCTTCACCCGCCACTATCGCGTGCATCGGCTGGTCTGGTTCGAGTCGCACGCAACGATGGAGTCCGCGATTGCGCGCGAAAAGACGCTGAAGAACTGGAAGCGGGCATGGAAGCTGCAATTGATCGAGGAGACCAATCCGTATTGGCGCGATCTGTATCCCGATCTTGTCAGCAGATTGTGAGGACGGTCGTTGGGTGAGTCGTGAGTCACTGGGTCCCGGCTTTCGCCGGGATGACGACCGTGAAGATTGCGCCATGCCGCCTATCCTGTCATCCCGGCGAAAGCCGGGGCCCAGTGACTTGCAGGATTGGGCCGACGCGGTGGATTGCGTCAGCCGGCGTGGCCCCTGTTTGGCGAGCGTATGCATCACTGGCAGGCCTCGCAGTACTCCGGGTTTTCCAGCGAGCAGACCACGGCGGCGCCGTCGTCCGGCGTCGCCTGCGCGGCGGCGTGGCCGACGGTGGTCTGCGCGATGCGCGTGGCCGGGCGCGAGCGCAGGTAGTAGGTGGTCTTGATGCCGGCTTTCCAGGCGTACATGTACATCGACGAAAGCTGGCCGATGTTGGGGTTCTCCATGAACAGGTTCAGCGACTGGCTCTGGTCGATGTAGGCGCCACGCGCGGCGGCGTGGTCGATCAGCGCTTTCTGCGGCAGCTCCCAGGCGGTGCGGTAGATGCGGCGCAGCGGCTCGGGAATGGCCGCGATGCCCTGGATGGAACCCTCGGCGCGCTTGATGGCGTCGCGCACTTCGGCGGTCCACAGGCCCAGCGCCTTCAGTTCCTCGACCAGATGCCGGTTGACCACCACGAAGTCGCCGGACAGCGTCTCGCGCTTGAACAGGTTGGATACCTGCGGCTCGATGCACTCGTAGCAGCCGCAGATCGAGGCGATGGTGGCGGTCGGCGCGATGGCGATCAGCAGCGAGTTGCGCAGACCGGTGTTGCGGATCGTCTCGCGCAGATCGTTCCAGCGTTCGGCGTCGTGCGGCGCGGCGTCCGTCCAGTGATCGAACTGCAGCTGGCCGCGCGCGGCGCGAGTGTCGGTGAAGGCCGGGTGTGCGCCGTGTTCGGCGGCCAGTTCGCTGGAGGTGTCCAAGGCGTGGAAATAGATGTCCTCGGCGATGCGCGCCGACAGCGCGCGGGCCTCGTCGCTGTCGAAGGGCAGGCGCAGGCGGAAGAACACGTCCTGCAGGCCCATCACGCCCAGGCCGACCGGACGCCATTTCATGTTGGCCGCGCGCGCCGTGGCGATCGGATAGAAGTTCAGGTCGATCACGCGGTCGAGCTGGCGCACGGCCAGGCGCACGGTGTCGGCCAGCTTGTCGAAGTCGAACGACCAGCGACCCTCGGCCTCGCGCGCGAGGTGGCGCGACAGGTTGATCGAGCCGAGGTTGCACACCGCGGTTTCGTCCTTCGAGGTGACTTCCAGAATCTCGGTGCACAGGTTGGACAGGTGTACCGTGTTGCCGGCCACCGCGGTCTGGTTGCAAGTGGCGTTGGCGCGATCCTTGAAGGTCATCCAGCCATTGCCGGTCTGTGCCAGCGTACGCAGCATGCGCGTGTACAGCTCGCGCGCGGGCAGGGTGCGCACGGCCAGACCGTCGGCTTCGGCCTGGCGGTAGGCGGCGTCGAAAGCCTCGCCGTGCAGGTCGACCAGCTGCGGCACGGTCTTGGGATCGAACAGCGACCAGTCCGCGCCGGCCTCGACGCGGCGCATGAATTCGTCGCAGATCCAGTTGGCGAGATTGAGGTTGTGCGTGCGGCGGGCGTCGTCGCCGGTGTTGTCGCGCAGTTCGAGGAATTCCTCGATGTCGGCGTGCCACGGTTCCAGGTACACGCAGGCCGCGCCCTTGCGGCGGCCGCCCTGGTTGACCGCGGCGACCGAGGCGTCGAGGGTCTTCAGCCACGGCACCAGGCCGTTGGAATGGCCGTTGGTGCCGCGGATCAGCGAACCGCGCGAGCGGATGCGCGAGTAGGCCAGGCCGATGCCGCCGGCGAACTTGGACAGCTTGGCGACGTCGGCGTACTTGTCGTAGATCGCTTCCAGCGTGTCTTCGGGCGAGTCGAGCAGGAAGCACGAGGAAAGCTGCTCGTGCCGCGTGCCGGCGTTGAACAGCGTCGGCGAGCTGGGGATGTAGTCGAGCGAAGAGAACAGGCCGTACAGCGCCAGCGTCTCGCCCATGTCGCCGCCGCCCAGCGCGCAGGCGATGCGCATGAAGAAGTACGGCGGGCTCTCGATCACGTGGCGCGCCTCGGGGTGGCGCAGCAGGTAGCGGTCGTAGACGGTGCGCAGGCCGAAGTACTCGAAGCGGCGCGTGGCGTCGTGGTCGATGGCGTCGTCGAGCTTGCGCGCGTTGGCGGCGACGAAGGTCTGCAGGCGTTCGTTGATCAGGCCCAGTTCGGCGCCGCGCGCGACCGACTGCGAGAACGACTGGATGTCCTGGCCGCGCACTTCCTTGTCGATGGTGGCGGCCAGCAGGCGCGCGGCGAGCTGGCCGTATTCGGGTTCCTCGGCGGTCAGCGCGGCGGCGGTGCGGATCGACAGCTCGTCCAGCTCGCGGGTGCTGGCGCCGTCGTACAGGCCGCCGATGGTCTTGTGCGCCACGCGCATCGGGTCGACGGCGTGCAGGCCGTCGCTGCAACGCTGCACGGCGCGCACGATCTTGTTGACGTCGACCGGTTCGCGCGCGCCGTTGCGTTTGGCGACGTGCATCTGCGAAGCGTTGTGCGCCGGCGTCAGGTGAAAGGGTTCGTCCGTGCCGCGCGCGGCGGTGGACGGCGAAGATGCGGGTGCGACGGACGCGTCGGTAGACGCCGCGTCCACGGGCGTTGAAGCCGTTTCCGGCAGGGTGTCGAGCGGATCCATGGTGGACCTCCGGATGGGTGGACCCGCCGCGCCGATCTGGGATAGCGCGACGGGTCCGTGACTCAAACGCCTGCTCCCTCGCGCAGGGCCTGAGGGTGTCGCCATGCGGATCGCGCTCGCCAACGGACCGGCGGACCGGTCCCTTCAGCGACGCGCCTCCCCGCGGAAGCGGTCACCCGCACCAGGCAGCTTGCAAGGACGCGTCGCCCCATGCGAAAGGCGATGCCCGGTCGGGGCGCCCACTTCGCATGGGTCGACAGGCCCAAGGTTCGGTCCCTCGCATCTCACGGACTGCGACGGCCGGACGGCCTGGCGTGTCGGCAGGTCTTCGGGCTTGCGGCTCGAGTCGTGCGACTCACCTACTGGCCTTCGCTTCCCGGGTACAGCGACCCAGTGCGTGGGAGTGATCCCATCAAGGCGTTCGATACCGCTTACCGCTGCGGGGCAGCTCCGGATTTGCACCGGATTCCCTATTGTGTCCGCCGCGAGGCGAACACCGACGAACCCAAGATATGGTGTTTTTCTGGTGTGGTCAACGCGAAATATGGAGATGCTTCGCAAATCAGGCAGTTGTCGCTTCGGCGCATGACGGGTGCCGCGCGGCGCTTGTGCGCGGCGCGTGCGGGCGCTACGCTGCGCCCTCGTTTCGGGTGTCCTGCGGCGTGTTCGCGACGCGGGATGAAACGGGAAGCCGGTGTGAATCCGGCGCTGCCCCCGCAACGGTGAGTGTGTGCCGGCATCGACGGATGCCGGCGGCGTGGCCTTCCGCCACTGTGCCTGCAGGGTCTTCGTCCGACCCCTGCGGCGTCATTTCTGCGCAAGCAGGAATCCAGCGTCTGCCTGCGCGATGTTGCAGACGCGCGGGTCTCCGGTTTGCGCCGGGACGACGGCCGCATGGGAACGACTAGGTTCCTGGCATGGGAAGGCGGTCACGCCGGATCCGAACGAGGAGGATCCGCCGCAAGCCCGGAGACCGGCCCGATACGTGCGACTGCGGCATGCGCCGCGGCGCATTGTCCGGTGGCTTCGCGGAGGGCGAGGCGGATCGAGCCGCGCCCGCCTTCGGGTTTTCGCGTCCGTCCGTGTCCTCTTCCATGCGCCGCCTTTACCCGCACCATGCCGTCGCGCGGGGCGCACGGCGAGGAGACGTTGCATGTACACCAAGGTTCCGGGCGCACCGCTCGCGCTCCTGTCCTTTCTGGCGGTATCCACCGCCGCGGTCGCGGCGCCGACGCCGGCGTCCACCGATCTGAAGCCGGTGGTGGTCACCGCCACCCGCACCGACGTGTCGCTGGACGACACCCTGGCGCCGGTCACCGTGCTCACCCGCGACGACATCGCGCGCCTGCAACCGACCTCGCTGGTCGGGCTGCTGGAAGGCCTGCCGGGCGTGAGTCTGGCCAATTCTGGCGGCATCGGCCAGCAGACGTCGCTGTTCCTGCGCGGCACCAGCTCGACCCACACGCTGGTGCTGATCGACGGCGTGCGCATCGGTTCGGTCAGCGCCGGGCTGGCCGCGTTCGAGCAGATTCCGGTCGATCAGATCGAGCGCATCGAGGTCGTGCGCGGCCCGCGTTCGTCGCTGTACGGCGCCGACGCCATCGGCGGCGTGATCCAGATCTTCACCCGTCACGGGCATGCCGGCGAGGGCATCACGCCGTCGCTGCGTCTTACCGGCGGCGGGCGCGGTTACCGCGACGGCCAGGTCGGTCTGTCCGGCGGCACCCGGCACGCCTGGTACAACCTCAGCGTCGGCGGCACCTACACGCGCGGCATCAACAGCTGCAAGCAAGGCGCCGGCACCGTGTTCGCCGGCTGCTTCACCAACGAGCCGGACGCCGACGGCTACCGCGCCTGGAACGGCCTGTTGAACGCCGGTTACCGCTGGGACGACGGCACCGAGCTGGCCGGCAACGTCCTGCGCAACAAGAGCTACGTCGAGTACGACGGCAGCTTCCAGAACCAGAGCCGCCACGTGCAGCAGGTCGCCGGCGCGCGCCTGCGTCTGCAGCCGACCGCCGCCTGGACGGTCACGCTGACCGCGGGCCAGAACCTGGACAAGGCCAGCAACTACAAGGACGGCACCTTCGTCGGCTACGGCGACTCGCGGCGCAACCAGTTCGGCTGGCAGAACGACATCGCGCTCGGCCACGGCCAGCTGTTGACCCTCGGCCTCGACGATCAGCACGAGCACATCGACAGCGACACCGCCTACCTGCGCAGCGCGCGCGAGGACGTCGGCGCCTACGCGCAGTACCAGGCAAGCTTCGGCGCCAACGAAGTGCAGATCAGCGGCCGGCGCGACCACAACCAGCAGTTCGGCAATCACAACACCGGCGCGCTGGCCTGGGGCTACCACTTCGACGGCGGTCTGCTGCTGACGGCGTCGTATGGCACGGCGTTCCACGCGCCGACCTTCAATGACCTGTACTACCCGTCATATCCGGGCTTTCCGCCGAGCGCCGATCCGCACCTGAAACCGGAGCAGTCGCGCAACCTCGAACTGGGCCTGGGCGCGGTGCGCACGCATTGGCACTGGCGCGTGGATGCCTACCGCAACAGCATCCGCGACCTGATCGCGCTGGACAGCAACTTCACGCCGGGCAACATCAGCCGTGCGCGCATCCGCGGCGCCGAGGCGCAGGTCGGCGGCGACGTCGGCGCCTGGCGCGTGGCCGGCTACGCGACCTGGCTGCAACCGGAGAATCGCGACGGCGGCCCCAACGATGGTCACTGGCTGCCGCGCCGCGCCGGACGCAGCGCGCGCATCGACCTGGACCGCGAGATCGGGGCGTTCTCGGTCGGGACCACGGTGTCGGCCTACGGTCACCGCTACGACGACGCGGCCAATCTGCACCGCCTGGGCGGCTACACCACGGTCGATCTGCGCGCCAGCTGGCAGTTCCGCCCGCGCTGGCAGTTGCAGGCGCGGCTGGCCAATGCGCTGAATCGTGATTACGAGACGGTCTACTATTTCAATCAGCCCGGCCGCACGGCGTACCTGACGCTGCGCTACACGCCTTCGCGCTGACTCCGGAGCGCGGTTGCGACGCTTGATCGGCGTCGCAACCGCGTCGATAGTGGGACCATGACCGTCACCGCGCCCCTGCAGTTGCATGCCGATCTCGATCTGCGCGCCTGCGTGGACGCCTATGCGCTGCCGTGGACGCCTTCGCCCGCGGCGGGCGTCGAGCGGCGCATGATCGAGCGCGACGGCGCCGAGGCCGCGCGCGCCACCTCGCTGGTGCGTTACGCGCCCGACTCGCGCTTCCCTTCGCATGCGCATCCGCGCGGCGAAGAGATTCTGGTGCTGGAGGGCACCTTCGGCGACGAGTTCGGCGACTATCCGCCCGGCACCTACCTGCGCAATCCGCCCGGTTCGCGCCATGCGCCGCGCACCGACGAAGGCTGCACGATCTTCGTCAAGCTGCGGCACATGCATCCACAGGAACGCGAGCGCGTGGTCGTCGACACGGCCGAACGAGCGTGGCGCACGAGTGCGGTGTGCGGGCTGCGGATCATGCCGCTGGGCGGCTTTCGCGGCGAACGCGCGGCGCTGGCGCGGTTGGCACCGGGCACGCGTGTGCCGACGCACCGCTATGCGGGCGGTGGCGAATGGCTGGTGCTGGACGGCGCGCTGCGCGACGACGAAGGCGTCTATGCGGCCGGCACCTGGCTGCGTCTGCCGTGCGGGACGCGGCAGACGGTGTCCAGCGATGCGGGTTGCACGCTCTTCGTGAAGACCGGCCATCTGCGCTGAACGCGCGTCAGTCGGGGCGGTGCGGTAGCGCCAGGTAGTCCTGGCTCTGCATCTCGATCAGGCGCGATTCGGTGCGCGCGAACTCGGCGCGCAGGCGGTCGCCTTCGTACAGGTCGATGATCGGCGCGGCGGCCGACAGCACCAGCTTCACGTGGCGGTCGTAGAACTCGTCGACCAGATGGATGAAGCGCCGCGCCGGATCGTTGTTGTAGACGCCGAAGATCGGCACGTTGCCGATGACCACGGCGGGAAAGCGCCGCGCCAGCTCGATGTAGTCGTCGTTGCCGCGCGGACCGTCGCACAGCGCGTCGAAGTCGAACCAGGCGATGTTGTCGGCATGGCGCTGCACGGCGATCGGGCGATCGTTGATGCGCAGTTCGCCGCCCTCGGCGACGTCGCCCTCGGCGTAGTCGGCGAAGATCCGCTGCAGCACGTGGCTGGCCTCGGAACCGGGCGGGGTCTGGTAGATCGGCGCCTGTTCCAGCGCGCGCAGGCGCCAGTCGTGGCCCGAGGTCATCTCCAGCACCTGGCAATGCTGCTCGATCTGACGGATGGCGGGCACGAAGCGCGCGCGCTGCAAGCCGTCGGCGTAGAGGTTCGCCGGCGCGGTGTTGGAGGTGGTGACCAGCGCCACCCCGCGCGCGAACAGGCCGCGCAGGAGGCCGCCGAGAATCATGGCGTCGCCGATGTCGTCGACGATGAACTCGTCCAGGCACAGCACGCGGGCGCGTGCGGCGAGGTCGGCGGCGACCTGTTGCAGCGGGTCGCTCTGCTGACGCTTTTCGTGCTCGCGCAGGGCTTCGTGGACCTCGCGCATGAAGCGGTGGAAATGCCGCCGCAACGCCACGCCTTGCGGCAGGCCGGCGACGAACAAGTCCATCAGAAAGGTCTTGCCGCGACCGACGCGGCCCCACAGGTACAGGCCGTCCGGGGCTTCCGGCGCTTCACTGCCGAGCAGCGAACGCAGGCGGCCGAGCACGCCGCGGTCGGTGCGCGGAGCGGCGCACAGTGCGTCGTGCAGTCGGTCGAAGGCGACCAGTGCGTTCTGCTGCGAGGGATCGCTTTCCCAGCGGTGCGCCGCCACGCCTTCGCGGTAGCGTTGGCTGGGGCGGATCGCGTGATCGGCGTCTGCGTGCGGCGCCGGGTCGGACTCAGGCATCGCGCTCGCTCGGCAGCCAGCTGCGCACGCCATTCTTGATCGCGCCGCGCAGGTCCATCAGGCGGCGATGGAAGAAGTGGCTGGTTTCGGGCATGCGCACCACGTGCGGCGCGGGCTTGAGCTTCTCGGCCCAGGCGAACACGGCGTCGGGGTCGACCACTTCGTCTTCCTCGCCTTGGATGATCAGCCACGGGCAGGCCGGCATCTCGAAGCCCTCGAAATCCCAGCGGCCGACCGGCGGCGCGATGGTGATGAGCGCGTCGGCGCCCAGGCGCGCGGCGTTGCGCAGGGCCACATAGCTGCCGAAGGAGAAGCCGGCCAGCCAGACCGCGTCGTCGGTGCGGCGGCTGCGCACCCAGTCGAACACGGCGGCCAGGTCGTCGCCCTCGCCGTTGCCTTCGTCGTAGACGCCCTCGGAAGCGCCCACGCCGCGGAAGTTGAAGCGCACCGTGGCCAGGCCGGATTCGCGCAGGCTGCGCTCGACCATGGTCACGACCTTGTTGTGCATGGTGCCGCCATGCTGCGGATGCGGGTGGCAAATGATGGCCACGCCGCGGCGCGCGTCCTGCTCGGGCAGGTCGACGGCCACTTCGAGCCGGCCGACCGGGCCGCGAAGCGCGAAGGTGCTGGCCGCGTCCGGGAAGGTCTCGGGTGCGGGGGATAGGGTGGTTTCGGTCATCGGGGCATCATAACCGCGGCCGGTTCCGTTGGGACCGGAATACGCGGTCGGCATTCGCAAGTGATTGATTGAAGTTGATGAATAACCCGGGGGCGGTCTCTTCGGCAAGGGCCATCGGTCCTGTGCGCGGGGCATGTGGCCCTCGCCGACGGGTCGGTCGCGGATACGAAAATGCCGCCCGTAGGCGGCATTTTCAATACACGGCGGCGCGTCGGGCGCGCGGTGCCGCGATCACTTCGACTGGCTGACCATCCACTTCACGGTGGCGGCGACCTGCGCGTCGGACAGCGACGGATTGCCGCCGCGGGCCGGCATGTGGTTGCCGTCCGGGCCGGTGTAGCCTTGCTCGGCATGCTTGATCAGGGTGTCGATGCCTTGGGCGATGCGCGGCGCCCAGTTGGCCTTGTCGCCCAGCTTCGGCGCGCCGGCGACGCCAGCGGTGTGACAGCTGTGGCACAGCTGGCCGTAGATGGTCTTGCCGTCGGTGGTGCCGCCGTAGGCGACCTGCGCGGCGGCGGCCTTGGCGGCGGCTTCCTGCGCGGCCTGCATGGCAGCGAAGCCGGATTTGCCGGCGTAGACGCCGCCGACCGGTGCGATGCGCTGCTCGGTCACCTGGCGCGCGCCCGGCACTTCGTCCTTCGGTGCGTCGCTGTAGATGTGCCAGGCCAGGAAGATCAGGACCAGGGCAACCAGCACCAGGAAAAAGATGACCATGGAGAACTGACGCAGAAAACTCTGGTCGGATTTGCTGATGGGACCGCTCACTCGTCGTTCCTCGATGTGTTGGATACGGCCGGATAGCTGCCGGCTCAGCGCATGCAAAGGTCGCGAGTATAGCGGGCCGGACGGGGCGGAAAAAGCGCAGCCAGGACGGGTCGGCCGCGAGGCTGTGCCATCAGTCATGTCCCATCTGTGTCAACTGGCAGTGTTACAGAACGTTTAGGACCTTCTATGCTACGCCCACAGATGGGCATCAAGGCCGCTTCGCTTCGCGCGCCGAGGCCATTCCGGAACCGATGGCGCCGGGGTGGTGGCGCAGGGTGACGGTCGGACACAAACAGCGCGCGGCGGGTGGGCGTGCTGGACCTAATCAATCACGGAGCAACTCCATGTCGCGTTGGAAAATCGCGCTGATCGTCATTGTCGTCATCGTCCTCGCCCTGCTCGGTCTGAGGATGTGCCATCACCGCGCAGGGAACGGCGCGACGGGCGCCGAGAACGGTCGCGCCGCCGCGTCGCGTGACAGCGCGAAGGATGCGGCGAACGGCGACAACGCCCCGGTGCCGGTCACCGCGGTGCAGGTGGTGCAGAAGAACGTGCCGGTCTACCTGACCGCGCTGGGCACGGTGCAGGCGTTGAACACGGTCAACGTGCGTCCGCAGGTCGGCGGCCAGCTGCTGAAGCTGACCTTCGACGAGGGCCACGAGGTCAAGAAGGGCCAGGTCATCGCCAAGATCGATCCGCGCACCTACCAGTCCACCTATGACCAGGCCGTGTCGCGCCGCAACCAGGATCTGGCGCAGCTGGCGACCGCGCGCAGCAATCTCAAGCGCAGCCAGGGCCTGATCAGCAAGGGCTTCGTCACCGAGCAGGATGTGGACACCCAGCGCAACACCGTGCACCAGCTGGAAGCGGCGGTGGCCGGCGACAACGCCAGCATCCGCGACGCCAAGATCAACCTGGACTACACCGACGTCACCTCGCCGATCGACGGGCTGGCCGGTATCCGCCAGGCCGATCCGGGCAACGTGCTTTCGACCAGCGACACCATCGTCACACTGACCCAGGTGCATCCGATCAACGTGCTGTTCACCCTGCCCGAGCAGGACCTGGACGGCGTGCGCAGCGCGCAGGCGGCGCAGGGCGCGCTGCCGGTGACGGCGCTGGACCGCGTCGACAGTCACGTGGTGGCCGGCGGCGGCACGCTGAAGGTCATCAACAACCAGATCGACACCAGCACCGGCACCTTCCAGCTGAAGGCGGAGTTCGCCAATGCGCACAACGAGCTCTGGCCCGGCCAGTTCGTCAACGTGCGCATGCAGACCAACACGGTCAAGAACGGCCTGGTCGTGCCGACGCAGGCGGTGCAGCGCGGTCCGGACGGCGACTACGTGTACGTGATCGACAAGGACGACAAGGTGCAGATGCGCGCAGTCAAGGTCGAGGGCGAGGCCAGCGACACCGAGTCGCTGATCGGCAGCGGCCTGAAGCTGGGCGAGCGCGTGGTCACCGAGGGCCAGTTCCGCCTCAAGCCGGGTCGCAAGGTGCAGGCCTACAAGCCGGGCGAGGTGCCCAAGGCGCCGTCCGCCGAGGAGATGAAGAAGGCGGCACAGGACGGCGGACGTCGCGGACGTCGGCACTGATCCGACCGCACGCATCGTTCAGGGACATGACTTCGTCACCAACCGCAGGAATTGCATAGCGTGGGCTTCTCTAGCATCTTCATTCGCCGTCCGATCGCCACTTCGCTGCTGATGGCGGCGGTGCTGCTGCTGGGCATCCTCGGCTACCGCGCGCTGCCGGTGTCGGCGCTGCCGGAAATCGACGCGCCGACGCTGGTCGTGACCACGCAGTACCCGGGCGCCAGCGCGCAGACCGTGGCTACCCTGGTGACGACTCCGCTGGAGCGCCAGCTGGGCCAGATCTCCGGCATTGACATGATGAGTTCGGACAGCTCCGCGGGGCTGTCGACCATCGTGTTGCAGTTCAACATGAAGCGCGACATCGACGTCGCCGCGCAGGACGTGCAGTCCGCGCTGCGCGCCGCGCGCCTGCCGGGCGGGTTGCCGTACCAGCCGGTCTACAACCGCGTGAATCCGGCCGACGCGCCGATCATGACGCTGGTGATGACCTCCGACAGCCTGCCGCTGCGCGAGGTCAACAACTACGCCGACTCGATCATCGCGCAGAAGCTCTCGCAGGTATCGGGCGTGGGCCTGGTGTCGATCGCCGGCAACGTCAAGCCGGCGGTGCGCGTGCAGGTCAACCCGGCGCAGCTGGGCAACCTCGGCCTGACCCTGGAGGACGTGCGCAGCGCGCTGACCCGCGCCAACGTCAACGCCGCCAAGGGTACGCTCAACGGCGCCACCCAGACCTATTCCATCGGCACCAACGACCAGCTGTCCAGCGCCAAGGAATACGGCGACGTCATCATCAGCTACAAGGACGGCGCGCCGGTGCATCTGCGCGACGTGGCGAAGGTGGTCGACGGCGTCGAGAACGACCAGCTGGCGGCCTGGGCCAACGGCAAGCCGGCGGTGCTGCTGGACATCCGTCGCCAGCCCGGCGCCAACATCATCGACACGGTCGAACGCATCCACCAGATGATCCCGCAGTTGCGCAGCGTGCTGCCCGACGGCGTGCATCTGGGCGTGTTCGCCGACCGCACCGTGACCATCCGCGCTTCGGTGCGCGACGTGCAGTTCACTTTGATCCTGACCGTACTGCTGGTGGTCGCGGTGATCTTCGTGTTCCTGCGCCGCCTGTGGGCGACGGTGATTCCGTCGGTGGCGGTGCCGTTGTCGCTGCTGGGCACGTTCGCGGTGATGTCCTTCACCGGACTGTCGCTGGACAACCTGTCGCTGATGGCGCTGACCGTGGCCACCGGCTTCGTGGTCGACGATGCGATCGTGATGATCGAGAACATCGTGCGCTACATCGAGCAGGGCAAGGACGGACCCGAAGCGGCCGAGATCGGCGCACGCGAGATCGGCTTCACGGTGCTGTCGCTGACCGTCTCGCTGATCGCGGTGTTCCTGCCGCTGCTGCTGATGCCCGGCGTCACCGGCCGCCTGTTCCACGAGTTCGCCTGGGTGCTGACGGCGGCGGTGGCGATTTCGATGCTGGTGTCGCTGACGCTGACGCCGATGATGTGCGCCTACCTGCTCAAGGCCGACGCGCTGCCCGAGGGCGACGACGCCCACGAGCGCGCGGCGAAGGCCGGCAAGCGCACCCTGTGGTCGCGCACCGTGGGCCTGTACGAGCGCAGCCTGGACTGGGTATTCGCGCATCAGCGCCTGACCATGCTGGTGTTCGGCCTGACCATCCTGGTCACGGTCGGGCTGTACGTGGTCATCCCCAAGGGCCTGCTGCCGGAGCAGGACACCGGCATGATCACCGGCGTGGTGCAGGCCGACGACAACATCGCGTTCAAGGCGATGGAGCAGCGCACCCGCGCCGTGGCCGACGCCCTGCGCAAGGATCCCGCCGTGGCCGGCGTGGCCGCTTTCATCGGCGCCGGTTCGGTCAATCCGACCCTGAACCAGGGCCAGCTCAGCATCGTGCTGAAGTCGCGCGACGAGCGCGGCGACCTGCAGAGCGTAGTGGCGCAGCTGCAGCAGGACGTGGCCGACATCCCCGGCGTCGCGCTGTACCTGAAGCCGGTGCAGGACATCACCCTGGACACGCGCGTGGCCGCGACCGAGTACCAGTACGCGATGTCCGACGTCAGCAGCGACGAGCTGGCCACCTATGCCTCGCGCATGACCGAGGCCATGCGTCAGCTGCCGCAGCTGGCCGACGTCGACAACAATCTGGCCGACAAGGGCCGCGCGCTGCAGCTGACCATCGACCGCGAGAAGGCCAGCCGCCTCGGCGTACCGGTGCAGACCATCGACGACACGCTGTACGACGCCTACGGCCAGCGCCAGATCTCGACCATCTTCACCCAGCTCAACCAGTACCGCGTGGTGCTGGAGGTGGCGCCGCAGTTCCGCAACAGCACCGATCTGCTGAACAAGCTGACCGTGCGCAGCAACGGCAGCGGTGCGCTGACCGGCTCCAACGCCACCAGCTACGGCATGGTGAAGTCGGCCAACTCGTCGACGGCGACCGGCATCGGCCAGTCCAACACCGGCATTCCGCTGGGCAGCGGCGGCAACGTGCCGCTGGCCAGTCTGGTCAGCGCGCAGGTGAACAACGCGCCGCTCATCATCAGCCACCAGAACCAGCTGCCGGCGGTGACCATCTCGTTCAATCTGGCGCCGGGCTATTCGCTGTCCGAGGCCGTGGCCGCGATCCACAAGGCCGAGACGCAGCTCGGCGCGCCGGCGTCGGTGCAGGCGCAATTCATCGGCAAGGCGGCCGAGTTCTCGGCCTCGGTCGGCGACGAGATCCTGCTGCTGCTGGCCGCCATCGTGGTGATCTACATCGTGCTGGGCGTACTCTACGAGAGCTACATCCACCCGCTGACCATCATCTCCACGCTGCCGCCGGCTGGCGTCGGCGCGCTGCTGGCGCTGATGTTGTTCGGCATGAGCCTGTCGGTGGACGGCATCGTCGGCATCATCCTGCTGATCGGCATCGTCAAGAAGAACGCGATCATGATGATCGACTTCGCCATCGAGGCGAAGCGCGAAGGCCTCAGCGCGCACGACGCCATCCGCCGCGCCTGCCTGCTGCGTTTCCGGCCGATCATGATGACCACCTTCGCGGCGCTGTTCGGCGCCTTGCCGCTGGCCTTTGGTACCGGCATCGGTTCCGAGCTGCGCCAGCCGCTGGGCGTGTCGATCGTGGGCGGTCTGCTGCTTTCGCAGTTGGTCACCCTGTACACCACGCCGGTGATCTATCTGTACATGGAGCGCTTCTCCGACTGGTTGGTCACGCGTCGCGAGCGTCATGTGCTGCGTCTGGCCGAGCGGCAGGGAGCGGCGTGACCGGCGGCGAACGAGCATGAACATCTCCGCCCCCTTCATCCGCCGCCCCATCGGTACCTCGCTGCTGGCGCTGGGCCTGTTGATCGCCGGCATCGTCTGTTACCGACTGCTGTCGATCAGCGCGCTGCCGCAGGTCAACTTCCCGGCCATCTTCGTGACCGCCAGCCAGCCGGGCGCGGATGCCTCGACCATGGCCACCACGGTCACCGCGCCGCTCGAACGCCACTTGGGCCAGGTACCCGGCGTCGACAGCATGCGTTCGCGCAGTTCCGAAGGCAGCATGTTCATCATCCTGTTCTTCAACGGCGGCGTGAATCTGGATCAGGCCGCGCAGCAGGTGCAGGCAGCCATCAACGCGGCGCAGCCGGACCTGCCGTCCGGTCTGACCTCGCCGCCGACCTACCGCAAGGCCAATCCCAACGACGACCCGGTGCTGCAGATCGCGCTGACCTCCGACACCGAGCCGCTGTCGGAGCTGTACGATCGCGCCAGCACGTTGATCGCGCCGCGGCTGAGTCAGCTGCCGGGCGTGGCCAACGTCGACGTGTCCGGCAGCGCGCAGCCGGCCGTGCGCGTGGACGTGAATCTGCGCGCGCTGAACGCGATGAACCTGTCGTCCAACGACCTGCGCAACGCGCTCACCGCCGCCAACGTGACCTCGCCGCTGGGCTTCCTCGACGACGGTCGCAGCACGATGGCGGTGACCGCCAACGACCAGCTGCACAACGCCGACGACTTCGCCAATCTGATCATCGCGGTGCGCAACGGCACGCCGGTGCGGCTGAAGGACGTGGCGCATGTCTATCAGGGCGCAGAGGACAGTTACCAGGCGGCCTGGTTCAACGGCAAGCCGTCGATCGAGCTGGACCTGTTCAAGCGGCCCGACGCCAACATCATCGACACCGTCGACGGCATCAAGGCGGCGCTGCCCGGCGTGCGCACGCTGCTGCCGCCGGGCACCAAGATGACGCCGTACTACGATGGCACGCCGACCATCCGCGATTCGGTCCGCGAGGTGCAGCTGACCCTGCTGATCAGCCTGGGCATGGTGGTGCTGACGATGGCGCTGTTCCTGCGCCGGCTGGCGCCGACGGTGATCGCCGCCATCGCCATGCCGATGTCGCTGGCGGGCGCGTTCATCGCCATGTACCTGCTGCACTTCACGCTCGACAACCTGTCGCTGCTGGCGCTGGTCATCGCCATCGCCTTCGTGGTCGACGACGCCATCGTCATGATCGAGAACGTGATCCGCCACGTCGACGCGGGACTGCCGCCGCGCGAGGCGGCGCTGAAGGGCGCCAGCGAGATCGGGTTCACCATCGTCTCGATTACCGCCTCGCTGGTGGCGGTGTTCATTCCGCTGATGTTCGCCTCCGGCTTCATCGGCCTGTTCTTCAACGAATTCACCATCACTCTGGTGGCCGCGATCCTGGTGTCGGCGGTGGTGTCGCTGACGCTGACGCCGTCGCTGTGCGCGGTGTTCCTGCGGCCGACCGCGGCGGCCAAGACGACCCGCTTCGGTCATGGGCTGGAGCGTTTCCACGAGGGCATGCTCAACGTCTACCGGCGCTCGCTGAACTGGGCGCTGCGGCATCCGCTGCTGATGTCGCTGTCGCCGCTGATCCTGATCTTCGTCACCGTGTTCCTGTTCGGCCGCATCCAGGCCGGGCTGTTCCCGCCGCAGGACACGGGCCTGATCTGGGCGCGCGCCAGCGGCGGCGCGACGCTGTCCTTCGCCGACATGAAGGCGCGCCAGGAGCGCATCACGCAGATGTTCCTGGCCGATCCGGCGGTCGAGTACGTCGGCGCCAATCTGGGCAGCGGGCGGCGCGGCAGCAGCGGCTCGTTCAGCATCCAGCTCAAACCGCTCGGCAAGGGCCGGCGCGTGTCCACGCAGGCGGTGGTGGCGCGGCTCAGCGCCAAGGCGTCCAAGTTCCCCGATCTGGAGGTACGCCTGCGTGCGCACGAAGATCTGTGGAGCGGCGGCGGAGGCACCAGCCAGGGCGCGCAGTACAGCATCGGTCTGAAGGGCAACGACCTGAAACAGCTGCAGGTGTGGCTGCCGAGACTGGTCGACCAGCTGAAGAAGAATCCGATCTTCCGCGACGTCGGTTCCGACGTCGACGAATCGGGTCTGCGCCAGAACATCGTCATCGATCGCGCCACGGCCAGCCGCCTCGGCGTGACGCCGGCGGCGGTGGACGATGCGCTGTACAACGCCTTCGGTCAGCGGCAAGTGTCGACGATCTATTCGGACACCAGCGAATACCAGGTCGTGGTCAACGCACTGCCCAGCCAGACCGAGACGCCGGCGGCGCTGAACCAGGTCTACGTGTCCACGACCAACGGCACGATGATTCCGATCTCCGCGGTGGCGCGGCAGGAACCGGGGCTGGAACCGACCCAGATCACGCACGAGGACCAGTTCACGACCATGGACCTCAGCTTCAATCTCGCGCCCGGCGTCGGCATGGGCGAGGGCATGGCCGCGGTGCGCAAGACCATCAGCGACATGCGTCTGCCCGGCGACATCCAGCTGAACCTCGGCAGCAACTTCCGCCGCCTGCAGCAGAGCGCCGCCAGCATGCCGCTGCTGCTGCTGGGCGCGATTCTCGCGGTCTACATCGTGCTGGGCATGCTCTACGAGAGCCTGATCCATCCGGTCACCATCGTCTCGACCATCCCTTCGGCGGGCACCGGCGCGCTGGCCGCGCTGCTGCTGGCGCACATGGAGTTGTCGATCGTGGCGATGATGGCGCTGGTGCTGCTGATCGGCCTGGTGAAGAAGAACGCGATCATGATGATCGACTTCGCCCTGGTCGCGCAGCGCGAGCAGGGCATGTCGCCGCGCGATGCCATCTTCGAGGCCTGCATCGTGCGCTTCCGGCCGATCATGATGACCACGATGGTGGCGATTCTCGCCGCCCTGCCGCTGGCGATCGGTCTCGGCGCGGGCGCCGAACTGCGGCGTCCGCTGGGCGTGGCCGTGATCGGCGGTCTGGTGATTTCGCAGAGCCTGACGCTGCTCAGCACGCCGGCACTTTATCTAGTGTTCACGTGCCTGTCCGAGCGTTGGAAAGCCCGCCGCGCGCGCCGTCACGAGCGCCGTCGGCAGCGCCGACTGCGCGCGGCCGAAGCATCCCGCTAATCGGCGGTTAACCCGCGATGCGATAGGTGTAATGGACACAGAGGCGTGTCCAGGCGCTGCCGTGCGCGACGGACATGCATGGTCATCCGTCACCTTCCAGGAGGAGCGCACATGAAACCGCAGCATGCATCCTTCGCCCTGATTCCGGCGTTGCTGCTGAGTGCATGCGGTTCGTCCACGGACGGTAGCCGCATCACCATGTCGGGCGCGGTGGCCGCCGCGGCCAAGCGGTCCGAGAAGCCGCCGATCAGCGTCGTCTCGGTCGATCTGGGCAGGGCGGTCGACGACGAGCATCGGATCACGCAGCCGGCGACGATCTTCACTCCCGAGGATGCCGTGTACGCCTCGGTGAACACCGCCGGCCGGGCTTCGGCCGTGAAGCTCGCCGCGCATTGGAGCTTCCGCGAGGGCAATGCGATCAGCGATCAGGTCGCCACCGTCCACGCCGACGGTCCGGCCAGCACGGCCTTCCGGCTGGCGCGCCCGCAGGGCTTGCCGCGCGGCAGCTACCAGGTGCAGATTAGCGTCGACGGCGAACCGGTGGCCAGTCGCGAGTTCAGCGTCAACTGAGCGCCCGGCAGGTTTCCGCTCACGTCCACGCCGGCTCCGGGCCGGCGTTTCGCTGTCGGCGCTTTGCCCCGTGCGCGGGAAACCGCGACAATGGGCGTTGGCATGCGGCGTGAGCGAACGCTTGCAACGCCCGCATCCGCCCGCATGTCCGTATGCGCATTCGCGCGGCTCCGCCGCTTCGCGCCGGGACGCGCCGCCCCCTGAATTCGCAAGAGAGCCCGAGCACTCATGTCCAAGACCCCGAAGATCATCTACACGCTGACCGACGAAGCGCCGTTCCTGGCCACGCAATCGCTGCTGCCGATCATCGACGCGTTCACCGACACCGCGGGCGTGGCGCTGGAAACGCGCGACATCTCGCTGGCCGGCCGCATCCTGGCGCAGTTCCCGGACATGCTGAAGGACGAGCACAAGGTCGCCGACGACCTGACCGAGCTCGGCGAACTGGCCAAGACGCCGGAAGCCAACATCATCAAGCTGCCCAACATCAGCGCCTCGGTGCCGCAGATCAAGGCGGCGGTGAAGGAGCTGCAGGATCAGGGCTACGCGCTGCCGGACTATCCGGACGAGCCGAAGACCGACGAAGAGAAGGCGATCCGCGCGCGTTACGACAAGGCCAAGGGCAGCGCGGTGAACCCGGTGCTGCGCGAGGGCAACTCCGACCGTCGCGCGCCGAAGTCGGTCAAGGCCTACGCGCGCAAGCATCCGCACCGCATGGGCGCGTGGAGCAGCGATTCGCAGACCCACGTCGCGCACATGGACGGCGGCGATTTCTACGGCAGCGAGAAGTCCGCCACGATGGCCAAGGCCGGCGCGCTGACCATCACGCTGCACGGCGTCGACGGCAGCCAGACGGTGCTGAAGGACAAGGTGGCCGTGCAGGAAGGCGAGATCGTCGATGCGGCGGTGTTGAATCGCAAGCAGCTGGCGGCCTTCATCGACGCGCAGATCGCCGACGCCAAGGCGACCGGCGTGCTGTTCTCGGTGCATCTGAAGGCGACCATGATGAAGGTCTCCGACCCGATCATCTTCGGCGTCGTGGTCGAGGAGTTCTACAAGGCCGCGCTGGACAAGCACGCCGACGCGCTGAAGCAGATCGGCTTCAGCGCCAACAACGGCATCGGCGATCTGTACGCCCGCATCGCTTCGCTGCCCGAAGACCAGCAGAACGCGATCAAGGCCGACATCGACGCGCTGTACGCCGAGCGTCCGAAGCTGGCGATGGTCAATTCGGACAAGGGCATCACCAACCTGCACGTGCCCAGCGACGTCATCATCGACGCCTCGATGCCGGCGATGATTCGCGACTCCGGCAAGATGTGGAACGCGCAAGGCGAGCGCCAGGACGCCAAGGCGATCATTCCCGATCGTTGCTACGCTGGCGTGTATCAGGCGGTCATCGAGGACTGCAAGGCGCACGGCGCGTTCGATCCGGCGACCATGGGCAGCGTGCCTAACGTCGGCCTGATGGCGCAGAAGGCCGAGGAATACGGCTCGCACGACAAGACCTTCCAGATTCCGGCCGACGGCACCGTCAAGGTGACCGACGCAGACGGCCACGTGGTGTTCGAGCACGCCGTCGAGGCCGGCGACATCTGGCGCATGTGCCAGGTCAAGGACGCGCCGGTGCGCGACTGGGTGAAATTGGCCGTGACCCGCGCCCGCGACAGCGACACGCCGGCCGTGTTCTGGCTGGACAAGCACCGCGCCCACGACGCGCAGCTGATCGCCAAGGTCGAGACCTATCTGAAGGACCACGACACCGACGGTCTGGACATCCGGATCCTGTCGCCGGTCGAGGCCACGAAGCATGCGCTCGAGCGCATCCGCAAGGGCCAGGACACCATCTCGGTGACCGGCAACGTGTTGCGCGACTACCTCACCGACCTGTTCCCGATCATGGAGCTGGGCACCAGCGCCAAGATGCTGTCGATCGTGCCGCTGATGGCCGGCGGCGGCCTGTTCGAGACCGGCGCCGGCGGCAGCGCGCCCAAGCACGTGCAGCAGTTCGTCGAGGAGAACCACCTGCGCTGGGATTCGCTGGGCGAGTTCCTGGCCCTGGCGGCCTCGCTGGAGCATCTGGGCAAGACCTACGACAACGCCCGCGCCAAGCTGCTGGCCGATGCGCTGGACAAGGCCAACGCCGAGTTCCTGGACACCAACAAGTCGCCCTCGCGCAAGGTCGGCGAGCTGGACAACCGCGGCAGCCATTTCTATCTGGCGATGTACTGGGCGCAGGCCCTGGCCGCGCAGGACGACGACGCCGAGATGAAGCAGGTGTTCGGCACGCTGGCGAAGACGCTCAGCGAGAACGAGCAGACCATCGTCGACGAGCTCAACGCGGTGCAGGGACAGCCGGTCGACATGCACGGCTACTACCATGCCGATCTGCAGCGCGTCAGTCAGGCCATGCGTCCGAGCAAGACGTTCAACGCGGCGCTGGCGAAGCTTTCGCAATCGGTGTGATCGACGCCCGGTCCGGCCGGGGCCGTTGATCCATCATGAAACCTCGGCGTCGCGCTTTGCGTGTGGCGCCGAGGTTTTTGGGCAAGGAGACGCGGCATGCGAATACTGGTGACCGGCAGCGCGGGCCATCTGGGCGAGGCTCTGGTGCGCACGCTGCGTGCGGATGGCCATGCAGTGCTCGGTCTGGATCAGGTGGCTTCGGCGTGCACGGACCGGGTCGGTTCCATCGCCGATCCCGCGGTCGTGCGCGCGGCGGTCGAGGGCGTCGACGCGGTGCTGCACGCGGCCACGTTGCACAAGCCGCACATCGCCACGCACACGCGGCAGGATTTCATCGACACCAATGTCACCGGCACGTTGAACCTGCTCGATGCCGCCGTCGATGCCGGCGTGCGCGCGTTCGTCTTCACCAGCACCACCAGCAGTTTCGGCGACGCGATGACGCCTCCGCCCGGCGCGCCGGCGGCGTGGATCACCGAGGACACCGTGCCGCAGCCGAAGAACATCTACGGCGCGACCAAGCTGGCCGCCGAAGACCTGTGTCGGCTGGCGCACCGCAACCAGAAGCTGCCCTGTCTGATCCTGCGCACTTCGCGCTTCTTTCCCGAGGCCGACGACCAGCCGGCCTCGCGCGAGGCGTTCGTCGACGCCAACCTGAAGCTCAACGAATTCCTGCATCGCCGTGTCGCCATCGAGGACGCGGTGGAGGCGCATCGGTGCGCGATCGAGCGCGCACCGGCACTCGGCTTCGGCCGTTACATCATCAGCGCGACCACGCCGTTCCGGCGCGAAGACGCCGCCTTGCTGCGGCGCGACCCGGCGGCGGCGATGGACCGGCGCGTGCCCGGCTGGCGCGCATCCTACGAGGCGCTCGGCTGGCGCATGGCGCCGTCATTGGATCGCGTCTACGACAACGCGCTGGCGCGCGAGGCGCTGGACTGGCGTCCGCGCGAGGATTTCGCCACCGTGCTTGCGCGGGTGCAGGGCGGTGGCGAAGTGCTCGGACCGATGGCGCGCCGACTCGGTATCAAGGGTTACCACGGCGCTGCCTATCGCGACGGGCGCTATCCCGTGGAGGGCGCCTAGGCGCCCTCCTTCCGGCAAACAGGCTGTCCGCCGCTCAGGCGGCTTCGGCCAGCCCATCCAGCGTCTTCATGTCGTCGTCGGACAGCGCGATGCCGACGGCGGCCACGTTCTGCGCCAGATGGTCGGGGTTGCCGGTGCCGGGAATCGGCAGCATCACCGGCGAGCGCTTGAGCAGCCAGGCCAGGGCGATCTGTCCCGGCGTGGCGTCCAGGCGCTTGGCGATGTCCGACAGCGCACTGCCGGGGCCGGCCAGCTCGCCCGCCGCCAGCGGGAACCAGGGGATGAAGCCGATGTGCTCGCGCTCGCAGTAGTCGAGCACGTCCTCGCTGCTGCGGTCGGTGAGGTTGTACAGGTTCTGCACCGTGGCGACGTCGAAGTGCTTGCGCGCGGCCTCGATCTCGTCGACGCCGACCTGGCTCAGGCCGACATGGCGGATCAGGCCTTCTTTCTGCATCGCGGCGATGACCTCGAACTGCTCGTCCTGCGGCACCTTCGGATCGATGCGGTGCAGCTGCCACAGGTCGATGCGCTCGACGCCCAGCCGGCGCAGACTCATCAGCACGCACTGGCGCAGGTATTCGGGACGGCCGACGGGGTGCCAGCTGTCCGGTCCGTGACGGGTCAGGCCGCCCTTGGTGGCGATGACCAAATCCTTGTATGGATGCAGCACCTCGCGGATCAGGTCCTCGCTGACGAACGGGCCGTAGCTGTCGGCGGTGTCGATCAGATCGATGCCGAGTTCGGGCACGCGGCGCAGCGTGGCGCGGGCGGCGTCGGGATCGGCCGGTTCGCCCCAGATGCCCTTGCCGGTGACGCGCATGGCGCCGAAGCCGAGGCGATGCACGGGCAGGTCGCCGCCGATGTCGAAGCGGCCGGAGGCGGAAGCGTGGTGGGAATCAGTCATGTGCGCGGTACTCCTTGCGCGTTGGATGTGGGGGGAGAGGCACCCGCGCGGGGATCGCGGGCACTCCCATCACATGCGTCCGCGACTGCCGCGGATCAACCCGCGGCGCGGTTTCGGCGATGGGTCAAAACTGCACCACCGACTGTCGCGGAATGGGGACACCGGCTTTGCGCGGCTTCTGCGGTAAAACGACGCAATTTTCCTAAACATTTGATTAACATGGCTATTCCGTCGGTAGGCACAGTCTGGCACGCAGACTGCATAGCAGAGTGCACAAGCGTTCAACCGCTCCGGACGGGCTGTTGCGTCCGGATGACAAATTCCACGGCACAGGGAATTCATCATGCACAAGACACCCGTACGCTCCTGGAAGTGGTCCATCGCCCTCGGCATCGCGTTGACGATTCCGGCGGTCGGGGCCATGGCCAACGACTCGCTGATGCAGATGGCGCAGAACCCCAATCAATGGGTGATGCCGACCGGCAACTACACCGGCCAGCGCCATAGCACGCTCGACCAGATCAACACCGGCAACGTGAAGAACCTGCACGTCGCCTGGACCATGTCCACCGGCTCCCTGCGCGGCCACGAGGGCCAGCCGCTGGTGGTCGGCAACATGATGTACGTCGAGAGCTCCTATCCGAACCACGTCTACGCGATCTCGCTCGACGATCCGGGCCGGATCGTCTGGAGCTTCACGCCGGACCAGGACAAGTTCGCGCCCTCGGTCGCCTGCTGCGACGTGGTCAACCGCGGCGTAGCCTACGGCGACGGCATGATCTTCGCCAACGCGCTGGACGGCAATCTGTACGCGCTCGACGCCAAGACCGGCAAGGTCGTGTGGCACGCCAAGAACGCCGATCCGCAGCTGGGCCAGACCCAGACCATGGCGCCCATCGTCATCAAGGACAAGGTGATCACCGGCGTGTCCGGCGCCGAGTACGGCGTGCACGGCTACATCACCGCCAACGACATCAAGAGCGGCAAGCAGATCTGGCGTGCCTACAGCACCGGCCCGGACGAGCAGATCAAGTTCGACCCGCGCAAGACCATCGACGGCGCCACGCAGAAGCCGGTGGGCAAGGATTCCAGCGTGAAGTCCTGGAAGGGCGACCAGTGGAAGCTGGGCGGCGGCACCACCTGGGGCTGGTACACCTACGATCCGAAGCTCAACCTGCTGTACTACGGCACCGGCAATCCGGGCACCTGGAACCCGACCCAGCGTCCGGGCGACAACAAGTACTCGATGTCGGTGATGGCGCGTAACCCGGATACCGGCGAGGCGGTGTGGGTGTTCCAGATGACCCCGCACGACGGCTGGGATTACGACGGCGTCAACGAGAGCATCCTCACCGATACCACCATCCACGGCAAGACGGTGCCGACCCTGACCCACTTCGACCGCAACGGTTTCGCCTACGTGTGGAACCGCCGCAACGGCAAGCTGCTGGCGGCGCACAAGTTCGACCCGATCGTGAACTGGGCCAGCCATATCGATCTCAAGACCGGTCGCCCGGTGGTCAACCCGGCGAAGATGACCAAGGAAGGCGTCAACGTGAAGGACATCTGCCCGTCCTCGCAGGGTTCCAAGGACCAGCAGCCGGCGGCCTACGATCCGGTCAGCGGCCTGTTCCTGGTGCCGACCAACCACGTGTGCATGGACTACCAGGCGTTCAACGTGAAGTACAAGGCCGGTTTCCCCTACGTCGGCGCGCTGGTCAACATGTATCCGTACAACCACGGTGACGTGGGCGGCCGCTTCATCGCCTTCGACGCGGCGACCGGCCAGACCAAGTGGGCCATCAACGACCGCTTCCAGGACTGGGGCGGCGCGCTGACCACCAAGGGCGGCCTGGCCTTCTACGGCACGCTGACCGGCTACCTGCGCGCGGTCGACCTGAAGACCGGCAAGGTGTTGTGGCAGTTCAAGTGCCCGTCGGGAATCATCGGCAACCCGATCACCTACACGCACGACGGCAAGCAGTACGTCGCCGTGCTCAGCGGCGTGGGCGGCTGGGCGGCCATCGGCCTGTCCAACGACCTGCACAAGGCCACGGAGGGTCTGGGCGCCGTCGGTGCGACCGCCAGTCTGGGCGATTACACCAACCTGGGCGGCACGTTGATGGTGTTCGCTCTCAACTGACCGAGCCGACCGACGCGGCGCCCGCAGCGGCACCGCGTCGGTGTTTGCGTATTCACGCGGTACCGAACGGAGATGTCCCCATGACGCCCCTACGCACAGCGACGCTTTTCGCCGCCGGCATGCTCGCCCTGACGGCCATGCCCTGCAACGCCGCGCACGCGGCTTCGCCTTCCGCCGGCACGCTCAAGGTCTGCGCCGATCCCAACTACCTGCCGTACTCGGACCATGACGGCAAGGGTTTCGAGAATGCTGTGGCCCGCTACGTGGCCGATCAGCTCGGCGACAAACTCGACTACGTGTGGGCCAACTCGCGCGGTCACGGCGGCTTCGCCGAGTATCTGGCGCAGAACCTCGACAGCGGCCGCTGCGACGTGGTCATGAACATGCCCTACGGCAACGACGAGGAGCTGACCACCGCGCCGTACTACGTGTCCTCGTACGTGTTCGTGTTCAAGAAGAACAAGGGCTACGACCTCAGCAGTCTGGATTCGCCGGACTTGCGCAAGCTGAAGATCGGCTTCGAGTCGGAGACGCCGGTGGAGGCGGGCCTGCAGTTGCGCGGCATGGTCACGACGGCCAAGGCCTACGACGTCGGCGGCGACAACGGCACCTCGCCGAGCAGCGTGCTGGACGCGGTGGAAAACGGCACCATCGACGTGATGATCACCTGGCAGCCGTCGATCGGCGCCTTCCTCAAGAAGTACCCCGACCTGACCACTGTGGCGCTGCCCAACTCGCGTGCGACCGGCTCGCCGGAGATGTACTCGTTTCCGATGTCGATGGCGGTGCGCAAGGGCGACGAGGCGCTGAAGAAACGGCTCGACGCGGTCATCAAGGCGCATGGTCCGCAGTTGCAGAACATCCTTCGGCAGCACGGCGTGGAATTGGCCGGCGACGGTGACGCCAACCGCCATCTGTACAACGACACGGCCGGTCTGTGAGGGCCGGCAGAAAGAAGGAGCACGACTGCATGCACGTTCCGTTCTCGTCCAAGCGGGTCCTCGCGGCCCTCGTTCTCGTGTTCGGTTTCGGCAGCGCGCTGGCGTTGCAGGCGGCCGATACCAAGGTGCCCGAGGGTGAAGCCAAGGCGCGCGCCAGCGACTGCTTTTCCTGCCATGCGGTCGACCACAAGCTGGTCGGACCGGCCTACACGGACGTCGCCAAGCGCTACGCCGGCCAGGGCGATGCGGCGGTGACCAAGTTGGTGAAGAAGATCAAGGCCGGCGGCGCCGGCGACTGGGGCGACATCCCGATGACGCCGCACCCGAACCTGAGCGACGCCGACCTGACCGTGATGGTGCACTGGATCCTGTCGCTGAACGGTCAGAAGACCGAGACGGCCCAAGCGGGCGGCAGCAAGACGTACACCTACAAGACCGAGGACGGCAAGCGCGTGAAGACCGATTTCGCGGTGTTCACCGGGCCGGACCAGAAGCACGTCACCAAGGCGGTGTTCCACGGCTACGAGCAGTACAACTCGTACTGCTTCCGCTGCCACGGCGGCGACGCGGTCGGCGGCGAGTACGCGCCGGACCTGCGCAAGTCGCTGGAAGGCGGCATGACCTGGCAGCAGTTCCTGAGCACGGCGATGGCCGGCCGCCAGGCCAAGGGCATGCCGTCGTGGGCGGGCTTCTTCGAGGAGAAGGACATCCGCGCCATCTACGATTACGTCAAGGCGCGCCAGCTCGATCTGGTGCCCGTGGGACGGCCGCCGTCGGATCAGGACTGAGTCCGGTTTCGCGGTATCGTCCCGGTTTTGCCGTCTGCGGCGCGCCCTGCGCGTCGCGGGCGATGGTTTTTTCCGTACGAGGAGCGTTTCATGAAATCCAGAGCCGCGGTCGCCTGGGAAGCAGGCAAGCCACTGTCGATCGAGGAGGTCGATGTCGCCAAGCCCAAGAAGGGCGAAGTGCTGGTGCGCATCGTCGCCACCGGCGTGTGCCACACCGACGCGTTCACGCTGTCGGGCAAGGATCCGGAAGGTCTGTTCCCGGTGATCCTGGGCCACGAAGGCGGCGGCATCGTCGAGGAAGTCGGCGAGGGCGTGACCAGCCTCAAGCCCGGCGACCACGTGATTCCGCTGTACACGGCCGAATGCGGCAAGTGCAAGTTCTGCCTGTCCGGCAAGACCAACTTGTGCCAGGCCGTGCGCGCCACCCAGGGCAAGGGCGTGATGCCGGACGGCACCTCGCGCTTCTCCATCGGCGGCAAGCCGATCCTGCACTACATGGGCACCAGCACGTTCTCCGAGTACACGGTGGTGCCGGAAATCTCGCTGGCCAACATCTCCAAGGAAGCGCCGCTGGACAAGGTCTGCCTGCTCGGCTGCGGCATCACCACCGGCATCGGCGCGGTGCTCAACACCGCCAAGGTCGAGCCCGGCTCCACCGTGGCGATCTTCGGCATGGGCGGCATCGGTCTGTCGGTGGTGCAGGGCGCGGTGATGGCCAAGGCCTCGCGCATCATCTGCGTCGATCTGAACCCGGACAAGTTCGACATGGCGAAGAAGCTCGGCGCGACCGACTTCGTCAATCCGAAGGACTACCCGGACACGCCGATCCAGGACGTCATCGTCGACATGACCGACGGCGGCGTCGACTACTCGTTCGAGTGCATCGGCAACGTGCACGTGATGCGTTCGGCGCTGGAGTGCTGCCACAAGGGCTGGGGCGAGTCGACCATCATCGGCGTCGCCGGCGCGGGCGAGGAAATCAGCACGCGTCCGTTCCAGCTGGTCACCGGCCGCGTCTGGCGCGGTTCGGCCTTCGGCGGCGTGAAGGGTCGCACCCAACTGCCGGGTTACGTCGAGCGCTATCTCAAGGGCGAGATCAAGATCGACGAGATGATCACCGAGGTGATGCCGCTGGAAGACATCAACCGCGCCTTCGAGCTGATGCACGACGGCAAGGTGATCCGCTCGGTCATCCAGTACTGAGATGCGTCGGGCGGCGGGTGGCGGCATCGAATGGCGCAACGACATCGGGCGCATGTGGCGCGCCGGCGCGAGCCAACTGCTGCAGCGGGCGATGGGCGTGACGATGACGCCATAGACGGCGTCGCAACGGGCAAGGCCGGTTCCGGTCGCAAGGGAGCCGTGCACGCAAAAGGGACCACTGGCGGCCGGGCGGCCGTCGGAGACAACCATCTGCAAACTGGAGGTGAACCATGGCCGTAACCATCCACCCGTCGGTCGACGGCGGCGTTCATGCCGGCAAGGACGACTTCGCCGGCGGCACCCTGACCTGCAAGTGCAGCGATCGGCCGGTCAAGGTCCGCGTCGGCGCGCAGACCGCGCACAACCATGTTTGCGGCTGCTCGAAGTGCTGGAAACCGGACGGCGCGACCTTCGCCATGATCGCCGTGGTGTCGCGCGACAAGGTCGAGGTGCTCGAAAACGGCGACAAGCTGAAGGTCGTCGACGCCAACGCCGCGATCCAGCGCCATGCGTGCACCGGCTGCGGCGTGCATATGTATGGACGCATCGAGGACACAGGGCATCCGTTCCACGGCCTGGACTTCGTGCACACCGAGCTGTCGTCCGAGCACGGCTGGTCGGCGCCGGGCTTCGCCGCCTTCGTGTCCTCGATCATCGAGTCGGGCTACGATCCGAGCAAGATGGATGCGGTGCGCGGTCGTCTGCAGGAGCTGGGTCTGCCGCCCTACGACTGCCTGTCGCCGCCGTTGATGGACGTCATTGCCACGCACGTGGCCAAGACCAAGGGCACGTTGTACGCCGGTTGACCCGCCGCCGGCTGTGGCATGTCGGACCACGGCGTCCGCTCGGGCGTCGTGGGTCGGTGCGTCCACCCGCATCGGCATCGACACGCAAGGCGCAGACAGGAGGCAAGCGGTGCGATGGATGCGGCGTCGAAATCTTGAGATCGCGCTGTGCGCGGCGCTGTCGACGCTGGCGTGCGCGGCGCATGCCGATCCGCCGACGCAGCAATTGCACGAAGTGGTGGTGGTCGGCGTCGCGCCGCTGCCCGGCTTCGAGGTGCCGCGGCTGCAGATTCCGCTGAACGTGCAGAGCGCGCAGGCCGACGATATCGAGCAGCTGCACGGGCAGTCCGTGACCCAACTGCTGCAGCGCAATTTCCAGGGCGTGAACGTGACCCAGTCGCAGGGCAATCCCTGGAGCGGGAACCTGTACTTCCACGGTTTCACGCTGTCGCCGCTGCTGGGATCGCCAGCGGGCATTTCGGTCTACGTCGACGGCGTGCGCCAGAACGAGCCGTTCGCCGAGACCATGAACTGGGACGCGGTCCCGGACTTCGCCATCCGCAACGTGCAGCTGGTGCCCGGTTCCAACCCGCTGTACGGACTCAACACCCTGGGCGGCGCGCTGCTGCTGAACACCAAGAGCGGGTTCACCGATCCGGGCGGTTCGGTGCACCTGTCGGGCGGTTCGTGGGGGCGCATCCAGACCGACGCCGACGTCGGCGTGCACGGCAAGACCTGGGCGCTGTACGCCGGCGCGGCCAGCAGCGACGAGACCGGCTGGCGCGCCCATTCGCCCAGCCGCGTGCAGCAGTTGTACCTGCGCGGCGACTGGCAGCCGAACGAGGACACCACGCTGACGCTGAGCTACACCGGCGCGCACAGCCGCCTGTTCGGCACCCAGACCATTCCGGTGGCGTGGGCCGACACGCCGAAGACGGCCTACACCTGGCCGGACTACGCCATCGGCAACCTCAATCAACTCAACCTGCAGGGCATGCGCCAGCTGGACACCGACTGGTCGCTGCAGGCCAACGCCTACCTGCGCCTGTCGAAGACGCGCGGCTTCGACAGCAACACCAACGATCGCGACGCCTACGATGCCGCCGAAGACGGACCGCTGGGCTACGATCCCGCCGGGCCGTACGATCCGGACTCGCTCGGCCAGTTCTACTACGCCGGCGTCAGCCCGGCCTACGATCCGTCCGATCCGGCGGCGACGATCAACAACGTGCCGGCGTCGAACGTGATCAACCGCGTCGACACGCGCGGCTTCGGCACCTCCGTGCAGGCGGTCAACACCGGCGAGCTAGCCGGGCGCGACAACCGTTTCACCGTCGGCGCGAGTCTGGACGCGGGCAATACGCGCTTCTCGATGTACGGCCAGCCGGCGTATTTTCCGCTCGATCCGGCGCGTCGCGGCGAGACCATCGGCCTGCTGCCGTTCGCGCTCGGGCCGCTGACGCGCGCCGCCACCGGCAACCGCAGCGTCGGCGTGTACGCGATGGACGTGCTGACGCTAACGCCGACCGTGCACCTGAGCGCGGGCGGGCGCTACAACCTCAACCGTCTGTCGGTGCACGACCTCACCGGCCGGCATCCGGAGATCGACGGCCGGCAGTCGTTCCGCCGCTTCAATCCGACGCTGGGCGCGACCTGGGCGATCTCGCCGCGTCTGGACGCCTATCTGAACTACGGCGAGGGCATGCGCGCGCCAACGCCGATCGAGTTCGAGTGCGCCGACCCGGATGCGCCGTGCTCGCTGCCCAACGACTTCACCGGCGACCCGCCGCTGAAGGCCGTGGTCGTGCGCACGCTGAGCGGCGGTCTGCGCGGCCTGCTTGGCGGCACGCTGCACTGGAACCTGTCGCCGTACTACAGCCGCGTCGACGACGACATCCTCACCATCTACACCAGCGGCGGTTCGGAAGGCTATTTCGCCAACGTGCCGCGCACGGTGCGCAAGGGCGTGGACATCGGTGTGGGCGGTCAGAGCGGACGATTGGAGTGGCAGTTCAACTACAGCTACGTCCGCGCCACCTACGGCGCGGCCTTCGAGACCCAGAGCGCGGACAACTCCAGCGCCGACGGCGACGGCGTGATCCGTGTGCGGCGCGGCGACCGCCTGCCGGGCGTGCCGCGGCAGATGCTCAACGTTTCGACCGAATTCCACTTCGATCCGCGCTGGTCCGCCGGCGCCAACCTGCGCGCGTATGCCGCGCAGTACGCCATCGGCGACGAGAACAATGCCGACCGGCACGGCCCGGTGCCAGGCTACGCGGTGGTGGATCTGGATCTGCATTACCGACCGACGCCGCGGCTGGCGTTCTTTGCGCGTGTCGACAACGCGTTCGACCGCCGCTATGCCATCAGCGGTCAACTCAGCCGTAACGTGTTCGACACGCCGGGGCGGCTGATCGATCTGACCGGCCCCGGCACCTCGATGCCGTTCATCGCGCCGGGCGCGCCGCGCAGCGTGCTGGTCGGCGTCAGCTACGCGTTCGGTCCGCGCACGCAGGCCGATGACGACTGAGGCCGGCCGCGCTCAGGGTTCCCAGCGCAAGTCCACGCCGAGCAGCCAGGTGCGCCCCGGGCCGGGCTCGAAATAGCGGCCGTTGCCGTCGTTGACGCGCACCGAGCCGACGTAGGTGCGATCGAAGGCGTTGTCGATGCGCGCGAACAGGTGCGTGCGCCAGTGACTTTCCTGCAACACGTAGCCGGCACCGAGATTGAACAGCGTGTAGGCCGGCGCGTAGGTGGTGTTGAGGTCGTCCACCGGCACCTTGTCGAGGTGGCTGGCGCTGGCCTGGAACTGCCAGCCGGTGTCGCGCCCCATGCGCACGCCGAGGTACAGGTCCGAGCGCGGCACGCCGGGGATGCGCGCGCCGGCGGCGACCAGGGTGTCGGGCACGGCGCAGCCCGCCGAGACGCAGGTCAGGAACGCCGAGCGGTAGGTGGCGTCGAGATAGGTGTAAGCGCCGGTGAAGGTCAGCCAGGGCAGTGGTCGGGCCTGCAGCGAAGCCTCCAGGCCCTGGCGGCGGGCGCGGTCGATGTTCTGGTAGGTGCTGCGGCCGCCGACGTTGGTGTCGACCGCCAGCTCGTGCTTGCTGTCGGCGCGGAACACTGCGATGTCGGCGCGCACGGTGGCGCTCGGACGCAGCTTCACGCCGGCTTCGGCACTGTGCGTGGTGGCTGGGCGCAGGCCCAGGTTCAGGCCGCTGACGCCGTCGCTGCGGTAGGCCAGCTCGGAGAAGGTCGGGGTCTCGAAGCCCTTGCCGTAGTCGGCGTAGAAGTGGACCTTCGGCGAGGCGCGGAACATCACGCCGGCGACCGGCGTGGTCGCGGTGTAGCGCACGCGGCCGCTGTCGTCGGGATTGGTCGCGGTGATGTAGTGGTCGCGGGAATCGAAGTCGACGCGGTTGTGGCGCACGCCGGCCATCAGAGTCCAGGCGTCGCTCACCGTCCAGGTGGCCTGGGCGTACTGGTCCAGGTCGTAGACGCGGTCTTCCTCGTCGCGCCGCAGTGCGCCGCGCACGCCCAGCGTGGTGCCGACGAAATTGTTGTAGCCGCGCCGGCGCTGACGCTGGTTGTCGTAGGTCAGGCCGGCGGCGAGCTGGAACGGTCGGCCGGCGAGCTGGCCTTCCCAGGTCCAGCGCACGTCCGCGCCGCCGTAGGTGTTGCCCAGATCGACCACGGCGCCCGAACTCAGCGGCGAGGCCTGCGCGAACGGCGGAATCGACAGGTACTGCAGCACGCTGCGCTGGCCGTAGTAGCCCATCACGCGCAGCGCGTTGGCGTCGTCGATCTGGTCGTCGTAGATCAGGCCGCCCTGCTGCTGCGAGACGCTCTTGCGCGTGTTGTACGGCTCGGCGGGCGTGGCGGCCTGGCGCGGGTCCTCGGCGTACTGCTGGGGCGTCAGGCCTTGCGGGTCCTGCGCCTCGGGCAGGTTCAGCGTGTTCACCACCAGGGTCAGCTTGCGGTTCGGGTCCAGTTGCCAGTTGAGCTTGGCGTTGCCGGATTCGCGCTTGGCGCGGCTGTGGTCGCGGTAGCCGTCGGTCTGGAAGTGGGTGAAGTCGACGTTGTAGTCGAACGGCCCCTGCACGCCGCGCGCGTTGGCCTCGGCGCGCAGCGTGCCGTCGCTGCCGCCGGCCAGACCCAGCCGCACCTGCGGCGGCGAGGTGCCGTCGGCGGTGAACAGCTGGATCACGCCGCCCGAGGCGTTGCCGTACAGAGCCGAGAACGGGCCGCGCAGCACCTCGACGCGCTCGGCCGAATCGAGATTGAAGTGTGAGACCTGGCCCTGGCCGTCGGGCATCGTCGCCGGAATGCCGTCGGTGTACAGGCGCACGCCGCGGATGCCGAACGGCGCGCGCGCGCCGAAGCCGCGTATCGAGATCTGCTCGTCCTGGGCGTAGTTCTGCCGGTCGCGCGCCAGCACGCCGGGAATGGCGTCCAGGTATTGCGAGAGATTGACGTTGAGCTGATCGTCCGGCATCGCCTTCACGGCGTCGGTCGAGGCGGCCACGTCGTACGGGTCCTGCGCCAGACGCGTCGCGGTGACCACGACGGGGGAGAGGGCCTGCTGCGGATCGTGTTTCGTGGTTCCCGCGTCCTGCGCGTGCGCCGTGACGGCGAGGCTGGCGACGGTGGCGAGCCACCAGGGGCTGCGGAGACGAAACACTCGATGCATGGGCTAGTCCTTAGTCTGCGGTCGGGCGCGCGTGCACGGCGAAGGTGGGCGCTGTCCCTGAAACACCAGCAAGCAGCATGCCATCCCGTGGATGCGGCGTGCAGCATGCATCCAGCGGCGACGTGATGGGGAGGCGTCGCGGAATCGGTACACGCGCAGGGAATGCGGTGCGCCAATCGTGGCGCACCGCATCAGTCCGGCAGCACGATCTCGTGCTTGCGAATCTTGCGATACAGCGTATTGCGGCTGATGCCGAGCGTCTCGGCGGTGCGGCTGATGTTCCAGTGCATGCGTTCGAGTTCACGGATCAGCGCGTCGCGCTCGGCATCGCGCAGCGGCGTGGCGGTTTCCTGCGCCGCCTGCGCGGCATGCTCGCCTTCGACGATTTCCGGCGGCAGCAGGTCGGCGGTGATGGTCTGGTCCTGGCACAACGCCGCCGCCGTGCGCAGGGTGTTGCGCAGCTGGCGGATGTTGCCGGGCCAGGCGTAGCCGAGCAGCAGGTCCATCGCCGCGGGATCGATGTCGGGCACGGCCTCGTCGCCGCATTCCTCGCGCAGCAGGGTGTCGATCAGCTCGCGCTTGTCGGTGCGTTCGGACAGCGGCGGTAGGTGCAGCGTGATGCCGTTGAGGCGGTAGTAGAGGTCTTCGCGGAAGCGTCCGTCTTGCACCATGTGCAGCAGGTCGTGGTAGGTCGCGCTGATGACGTGCAGGTCGACCGGAATGGCCTTGCTGCCGCCCAGCGGCACGATCTCGTGTTCCTCCAGCACGCGCAGCAGGCGCGTCTGCAACGCCAGCGGCATGTCGCCGATCTCGTCCAGGAACAGCGTGCCGCCGCTGGCCTGGCGAATCTTGCCGACGTGGCCCTCGCGGGCGGCGTCGGTGAACGCGCCGCGGGTGTAGCCGAACAGTTCGCTCTCGATCAGCGATTCGGGAATGGCGGCGCAGTTGACCGCCACGAACGGGCGTTCGGCCCAGGCGCTGGCGCGGTGCAGGGCCTTGGCGAAGGCCTCCTTGCCGGTGCCGGTGGCGCCCTGCAGCAGCAGCGGCACGCGACGACCGAACAGCTGCCGGCCGCAGTTGAGGTTGCGTTGCATGCGCGGGTCGCTGCCGACATGGCGTCGTGCCGGCGGCGGACTCGGCGCGTCCGGCTGCGACGGGGTCGCGGCCACGGCGACGCTGCGCGGCACGTGGCCGGCCGGCGCGCGCGCCACGGCGAAGAAGCGGCGGCCGTAGGCGATGTCGCGGATCGGCCACAGCGTGCCGGGCGCTTCGCTGGCGCGCTGGCGCAGGGTCTCGATCTCGAACGGAAAGATCGAGGACACCGGCTGCCCCACCAGCCGCGCGCGCGAACTGATGCCCAACTGCACCATGGCGCTCTCGTTGGCCGCCACCACGATGCCTTCCTCGTCGACGGCCAGCAGCGCTTCGTGCAGCAGGCCGACGAATTCGGCGCGGCTGTGGAAGCGCAGCACCCAGGCGTCGTTGAAGCTGTCCAGGAAGTGGCAGCGTGCGATCAGGTTGGCCGACATGCTGACCAGCGCCATCGTGTGGCGCTGCACGGGCCGTGCGTCGACAGCGTGGGCCGAGGAGGCGTCGAGCACGGCGAGCACGCTGCCGTCGACGTCGTGGATCGGCGCGCCGGAACAGGCCAGGGTCGCGTTGTAGCGGCGGAAGTGTTCGTCGCGGTAGACCATCACCGGCCCACCCTCGGCGATGCAGGTGCCCAGACCGTTGGTGCCTTCGCGGTCCTCGCTCCAGATCGCGCCCAGCCACAGCCCGGCCTGACGGAATTCGCGCTTCACGTTGGGATCGGTGATGGCGCTGAGCACGACGGCGTCGGCGTCGCTGAGAATCACCGCGTAACCGGAGCCGGTGATCTGCTCGTACAGGTTCTCCATCTCCGCGCGCGCCACGTCGAGCAGACTGCCGAAGCGCTGCTGGCGTTCGCGCAGCGATTCGGCGCCGAGCACCGCGGTGTCGCGGTCGGCGTCCGGTTCGATGCCGTAGCGATGCAGGCAGCGCTCCCAGGACTTGGCAACGTAGGGAAGCACTTTCGTCGTGCCGATGCGGGCACGCAGAAGACTGGCCGTGCGCGACGAGGTCGCGGTCGTGGACGGGATGCTGCTCATGGCTTCTTCCCTCTGCCTTCCTCCCGGCCGCCGGGAACGGCGGCGATCGCCGCGCGGCGACACGGGGAAACCTGCCCAGCATCGCGCGCCCGGCGGCGGCTTACAAACTGCACTGCAACATAGACCGTGCTCGTACGCCTGTACAGCGCCGGTTCGCGACGCAAGTCATGCAATTGAGACGATGTGTCACGGCCGGATGCGTCAAAAAAGCAACACCGGCGGCAGCGTGTCCGGCTGCAGGCCCGCGCGGACGCGGCCTGCGTGGTTGGCTCGGGTCTTGCGTGTCCTCAAGTGGCATGCAAGGTCGAGGATGGTCCCAGGAGGGAGATCATGACCGAGGTTCGCGTCGAACGACGGCTGGCCTGCCCGGCCGAAACCGTGTGGACGCTGATCGGCGACTTTGGCGGGTTGCACCGTTGGCACCCGCTGGTGCGCAGCCTGGATCTGTCCTGGGAGGGACGCATCCGCACGCTGCATTTCGACGACGGCGGCCACGCGGTGGAACGACTGGAAGCGCGCAACGACCGCGCGCGTCGCTATGCCTACGCGCTGGTCGACGGGCCGTTCGCGATCCAGGACTGCCACAGCACGCTGGAAGTGCGTCCGGGCGAGGATCGCCGAAACTGCGTGGTGATCTGGACGTCGAGTTTCGAGCCGGTGGGCCACGCCGGCGCGCAGGCGGACGTCGTGCTGGAGCATCTCTACGGCGCCGGTCTGCGCGCGCTCGAAAGCGTGATCGGCATGACGTGAACGCCATGCGGCGCGAAGTGGGATGGTGACGGCGGCGGCTTGACGACCGCGCGGCGTGTCGATGTAATGGCCGACCGCTGCGCGCCAAAGGCGCGCTCGTATTCCCGACTATGGAAGCCATACCCATGCCTTCGACCGCCGTTCTCATCGACGGGGCGTTTTTCCTCGCCCGTTTCCGCAAGGTCTACAACGATCGCGACGCCAACGATCCGCGCGTTGTCGCCAAGACCGCCTTCACCATGGCCATCGAGCACATCCGCGCGCTGGATCGGCCCAAGGATGCGCTGTTCCGCATCTTCTTCTACGACTGCGAGCCGCTGGACAAGGTGTTCCAGCGTCCGGTCAGCGGCAGCGAGATCGACTTCGGCGACAGCGGCATGGCGCATTTCCGCTGGGATCTGCACGACAACCTGCGTCGCCAGCGCAAGATGGCGCTGCGCCTGGGCCGCCTGAGCGATCGCGGCGGCGAGTGGCAGCTCAAGCGCGCCACGTTGCAATCGCTGCGCGAGGGTTCGCTGTCCTGGAACGAGCTGCGCGACGATCACTACGAGCTGGACATGCGCCAGACCCAGGTCGACGTGAAGATCGGCATCGACATCGCCTCGATGGCGTACAAGCGCCAGGTCGACCAGATCGTGCTGGTGGCCGGCGACGCCGACTTCATTCCGGCCGCCAAGCTGGCGCGTCGCGAGGGCATCGACTTCATCCTCGATCCGATGTGGCAGGGCATTGCCGCCGATCTCAACGAGCACGTCGACGGCCTGCAGTCGGTCTGCCCGCGACCCTACTGAGCAAACGTCATGAGCGCGTCGGCGAGTGCCCGTGAGGCGTCGCCGGTGCGTGCTACTCTGCGCCACGGGGCGGGGTGGAAACGACGTTGTCGAGGGATACGTCCATGAAGAGAGTCTGGGTCTTCGCGCTGGCGGCCTTGCTTGCCGCCTGCGGCTCCACACATTCGACCGAGCAGCCGGCGAACGCCTCGTCGTCCGCGACGGCATCCAGCGTGACGCCGGTGCCGATGTCCGCCGCGCCGATGGCCGACGACCAGCCGGATCAGGTGGTGCCGCCGATGACGGCCAGCCAGATGTCCGCGCAGCGCATCGAGGCCGCGCTGGCCGGCGCCTGGCGGCCGGACGCCGACAAGGCGCGCGATACCTACCGTCATCCGCTGCAGACACTGCAGTTCTTCGGCATCCGGCCGGACATGACGGTGATCGAGATCACCCCGGGCGGCGGTTGGTACGCGCGTATCCTGGCGCCGCTGCTGCGCCAGAACGGGCAGTACATCGCGGCCGAATTCACGCCAGCGTCCAGCGACGAGGCCAGGCAGGACGACGCCACCCTGCAGAAACTGTTCGCGTCGATGCCGAAGGTCTACGGCAAGGCGCGCGTGATCCAGTTCGATCCGCAAGCGCCGAACCTGGGCGCGCCGGACTCGGCCGACATGGTGCTGACCTTCCGCAACGCCCACAACTGGGTGCAGGCGGGCACGGCCCAGGCCATGTTCAAGGCGTTCTACGCGGTGCTCAAGCCGGGCGGCACGCTGGGCCTGGTCGATCATCGCGCCGCGCCCGATGCCACGCTGGCGGCGGTCAAGGGCAGCGGCTACCTGCCGCAGGACGCGGTCATCAAGATGGCCACCGAAGCCGGTTTCACGCTGGACGCCAAGAGCGACGTCAACGCCAACCCGAAGGACACCAAGGACTATCCCAAGGGCGTGTGGACGCTGCCACCGACGCTGGCGCTGGGCGACGTCGACAAGGCCAAGTATCAGGCCATCGGCGAGTCCGACCGCATGACGCTGCGCTTCGTCAAGCCGGTGCTGCCGGCCGGGGCCGCCTCGGCGCCGTGACGCGGCGCGGCGCCCGCGCCCTGCATCGATGCTGATCGCGCTCAACAAGCCCTACGGCGTGCTGTGCCAGTTCACCGACCGCGAGGGACGCCCCACGCTCGCCGACTACGTGCGGCAGAAGGGCGTCTATGCGGCCGGACGGCTGGACCGCGACAGCGAGGGCCTGCTGCTGCTGACCGACGAAGGCCCGCTGGCGCATCGCCTCACCGACCCGAAGCACAAGCTGCCCAAGACCTATCTGGTGCAGGTCGAGGGCGTGCCGAGCGCGCAGGCGCTGCAGCAGTTGCAGCGCGGCGTGCCTCTGAAGGACGGCATGACGCGTCCGGCTGAGGTCGAACTGCACGCGGCCGCGCCGGGCTGGCTGTGGCCGCGCGATCCGCCGGTGCGTTTCCGCAAGCACATTCCCACGGCCTGGCTCGAATTGACGATTCGCGAGGGCCGCAACCGCCAGGTGCGACGCATGACCGCCGCCGTCGGCCTGCCGACGCTGCGTCTGGTGCGCATCCGCGTCGGCGCGGTCGAGCTGGGCGATCTGGCGCCGGGCGACTGGACCGAAGTGCCGGGCGATGCGGCGGCGGCCCTGCGCGCGGACGGAGGATTTCGACGATGAACTTCAAGGACCATTTTTCCGGCCACGCCGCGCTGTATCGGCAGGCGCGTCCGGTGTATCCGTCGGCGCTGTTCGACTGGCTGGCCGAACAGGCGCCAGACACCGCGCAGGCGTGGGACGCGGGCTGCGGCAACGGCCAGGTAGCCGTGGCGCTGGCCGAGCGCTTCGCGCGGGTGACGGCGACCGACCCGAGCGCGGAACAGGTCGCGCAGGCCGCGCCGCATGCGCGCATCGATTACCGCGTCGAGCCGGCCGAGCAGTGCAGTCTGGGCGATGCCTCGGCGGACTTGGTCACGGTCGGGCAGGCGCTGCACTGGTTCGACTTCGCGCGCTTCTTCGCCGAAGTGCGCCGGGTGCTGAAGCCGGGCGGTCTGTTCGCCGCCTGGACCTACGCCGACTGCCACGTCACGCCCGTCATCGACGTGCTGAAGAATCGCGTCTACGCCGATCTCACCGCACCCTACTGGCCGCCCGAGCGCCGGCTGGTCGAAAGCGGCTATGCGGACATCCCGATGCCGCTGGAACCGGTACAGGCGCCGCCCTTCGCGATGCAGATGACATGGACAGCGGACCAGTTCCTGGCCTACCTGCGCTCGTGGTCCGGCAGCCAGCGCTACCGCAAGGCGACCGGCGAGGACGCCGTAGCGACCATCGAAACCGAGTTGCGACAGGCTTGGGGCGATGCCGACGCCACGCGTGCGGTGCGCTGGGACTTCCACGTGCTGGCCGGACGCCGTCCGGCCTGAGCGACACGCGCCGAAGCGTCAGTCGGTTGCGTCCAGTCCGAAGAATGCCCGCGCGGTGGCGGTGGTGTGGGCGGCGGCGGTTTCCAGGGTTTCGCCGCGGTCGCGCGCCAGTTCCTCGCAGATGTGCTTCAGGTACATCGGCTCGTTGCGGCGGTGGTCCGGTTTCGGGCGCACCGTGCGTGGCAGCAGGTAGGGCGCGTCGGTCTCGATCATCAAGCGGCCGGCGGGAATCTCGCGCACGAACTCGCGCAGGTGCAGGCCGCGGCGTTCGTCGCACAGCCAGCCGGTGATGCCGATGTGGCAGTCCAGGTCGAGGTAGTCGAACAGCGCTTCGCGGGTATCGGTGAAGCAGTGCACGACGGCCGCCGGCAGCGCGTCGCGGAACGTCTTGAGCAGGGCCAGGAAGTCGGCATGCGCGTCGCGCTGGTGCAGGAACACCGGCATGCGGCGCTCGGCGGCAATGGCCAGCTGCTTCTCGAACACCTCCAGCTGCACGCCGCGCGGCGAGTAGTTGCGGTGGTAGTCCAGGCCGGTTTCGCCGACGGCCTTCACCTCGGGTTCCTCGGCGAGGCGGCGCAGCTGCGCGTCGGTGTCGGTGTCGTAGTCGATGGCGTGATGCGGATGCACGCCGGCGGTGGCGAACAACCGACCCGGATGCGCGCGCGCCAGCGCCAGTGCCTGCTCGCTGCCTTCGCGGCTGGCGCCGGTCACCATGATCTGCGTCACGTCGTGCGCGCGGGCGCGCGCGAGCACGGCGTCGAAGTCGTGCGCGAAGGATTCGTGGGTCAGGTTGGCGCCGATGTCGATCAGTTCCATGCGAACGGGCTTTGAGTGCGGGACAAACCGGCATTGTCGCAGCCCGGCGGGCCGATGCGAAGGCACGTGCTTTGGCCGCCGCGGCATCGAGCGCACCGCGCCGCGTCGGAAGCCGGTACGCTTTGCCCAGCATGAGCACGCCCGACTTCCCGATCACCCCGCTGCTTCCCGAGATCCTCGCCGCGCTGGAAACGCACACGCGGCTGGTGCTGGAGGCTCCGCCTGGCGCGGGCAAGACCACGCAGGTGCCGCCGGCGCTGCTGGATGCGCCGTGGCTGGACGGCAAGCGCATCCTGCTGCTGGAACCGCGTCGCATCGCGGTGCGCGCAGCGGCGACCTTCATGGCCGGCCGCTTCGGCGAGCCGGTCGGGCAGCGCGTGGGCTACGCCATCCGTTTCGAGTCGCGGCTGAGCGCCGCCACGCGCATCGAAGTGGTCACCGAGGGTTTGCTGACGCGGCGCATCCAGGACGATCCGTCGCTGGAAGACGTCGGCGCGATCGTGTTCGACGAATTCCATGAGCGGCATCTGACCGGCGATCTTGGCGCGGCGCTGGCGTTGGACGTGCAGGCCGGATTGCGTCCCGACCTGCGTCTGCTGGTGATGTCGGCGACGCTGGACGGCGAGCGCATCGCGCAATGGCTGGACGCGCCGCGCATCGCCAGTCCCGGTCGCAGTTTCCCGGTGCGCATCGAGCACCCGCCGGCGCGTGCGCAGGAATCGCCCGAGCAGCATCTCGCGCGCACGGTACGTTTGGCGCTGGCCGACACCGAAGGCGACGTGCTGGCGTTTCTGCCCGGACAGCGCGAGATCGCGCAGGCGATGCGCCTGTTGAACGAACAGCTGGACGGCGACGTCGAGATCCTGCCGTTGCACGGCGAACTGGCGCTGGCCGATCAGCAGGCCGCGCTGGCGCCGGCCGACGACGCGCGTCGCCGCGTGATCCTGGCGACCAACGTGGCCGAATCCAGCGTCACTCTGCCGGGCATTCGCGCGGTGGTCGACAGCGGGCTGGCGCGCGTGCCGCAGTTCGATCCGAATTCTGGTTTCACGCGGCTGCGCACCGTGACCATTGCGCGCGATTCGGCCGACCAGCGCGCCGGTCGCGCCGGTCGTGTGGCGCCGGGTGTGGCTTATCGTCTGTGGCCGCAGAGTCAGCGGCTGGATGCCGAGCGATCGGCCGAGATCGCGCAGGCCGAGCTGTCCGGCCTGGCGTTGGAGTTGGCGGCCTGGGGCAACGATGCGTTGCCGTGGCTGGACCCGCCGCCGCTCGGCGCGCTGGCGCAGGCGCGCGATCTGCTGCGGCGTCTCGGCGCGCTGGACGACGCGGACCGCATCACCACGCTCGGCCGGCGTATGCATGCGCTGGGCGCGACTCCGCGTCTGGCCGCCGCCGTGGTGCGGGCGGAGGATGCCCAGCATGGTCTGATGGCGGACCTGCTGGCGCTGCTCGATGCGCGCTCGCCGCTGCGCGGCGCGAACGCGCGCAACGACGACTTTCGCGTGCGCGTCGNGCTGGCGGCCATCGAACGCGCGGCACGTGGCTGGCGGCAGCGCATCGGCGCACGCGCGGCGGCCAGCGGCACGCCGCACAGTCATGCCATGGGCGACCTGTTGGCGCATGCCTTCCCCGATCGCATTGCCATGCAGGTCGAAGGGCAGCCGCTGCGCTACCAGCTCAGCAACGGCCGCGGCGCGCGTCTGCACGAGGACACGGCCTTGCTCGGCGAGCCGTGGCTGGTAGTGCTGGACCTGCGGCTGGAGCAGCGCGACAGCCTGATCTTCGCCGCCGCGCCGTTCGATCCGGCGTTGCTGGAACGCGATTACGGCGAGCGCTTCGAGCAGCGACGCGCGGTGTACTGGAATGCCGAGCGCGAGGCCGTGGAAGCGTTCGAGGAACGCCGCTTCGACGCGCTGGTGCTGCGTCGTCGCAGCGTGCCGGTGCAGCCCGAAGATGCCGTGCCGGCGCTGCTGGCGCGGGTGCGCGAACGCGGGCTGGACGCGTTGCCGTGGAGCGATGCGGCGCGACGCTTGCGTGCACGCGCCGAGGCGCTGCGCGCATGGGTGCCGGAACTGGGCCTGCCCGACCTGTCCGAGACCGCGCTGCTGGCGACGCTGGAGGCCTGGCTGGCGCCGTACCTGGCGGGCAAGCGCAAGCTGGACGCGCTGTCGGCGGCCGAGCTGTCGCAGGCGCTGGCGGCGATGTTCGACTACGGTCAGCGTCAGCAACTCGACGCGCAGGCGCCCGAAGCGCTGACCGTGCCCAGCGGTCGCACTCACAAGCTCGACTACGCCGCCGATCCCGGCCCGGTGCTGGCGGTGAAACTGCAGGAACTGTTCGGACTGGCCGACACCCCGCGCGTGGCCGGCGGGCGCGTGCCGGTGACGCTGCACTTGCTGTCGCCGGCGGGGCGTCCGATGCAGGTCACGCAGGATTTGGCCGGTTTCTGGGAGCGCACCTATCCCGAGGTCAGGAAGGAACTGAAGGGGCGCTATCCCAAGCATCCGTGGCCGGACGATCCGTGGTCGGCCACGCCCACGCACCGCACCCGCGGGCACGCCGATCGCTGAGGCACTGCGGATGCGGACCGGTCGCCTCGTTTGCGCGCAGGCCGGTTCGATGCATGGGGAGCGCAGCGCAATATGCGTGCTCGCCGGGCGCTGTCGATCCGCTCAGATCGAAGATCGGATGCCGCGCGTGGCTGGCGTGGCGCATGATCCTGCAAGCGACGTCCGCCGGGCGTCGGTCATGCGAGCGCCATGCCGTCCGCGACGATGACGGCGCGGCGACGAGTCGTCTCAGTCGCGCAGCGCGTAGCGCAGCGTGGCGACCACGCGCACGGTCTTCTGCACTTGTCGTTCTTCCTGCAGCATCGGCGCCTTGTCGCGCGGCAGGATCTGGAACACGCCCTGGTTGGCTTGCACGATGCCGCCCAGATGGCTGCCGGAGTCGTGCGCGAACTGTTCGGCCGCGGCGCGCGCGTTGCGCGTGGCCTCGGCGATCATCGCCGGCTTGAGCTGGTTGAGGCCGTTGAACAGGTAGCTCGGCGCGCTGCTGCCGTTCTGGTCGCTGAGCACCACGCCGGCGTCGACCAGTTCGCCGGTGGCCTGCGAGGCCTTGGCCACGGTGTCGACGTCCGGCGTGCGCACCATCACCGTGCGGGTGATGATGAAGCGGTTGGGATAGTTGCCGGTGCCGTAGGCTTGCGCGGCGCGGTCGGTGACTTCGAGCTGGCGGAAGTCGATGGCGTCCGCGGGGAGACCGTGTTTCTTGAGGAAGGCGTCGACGCTGGCGTCGTCGCGCTGGATGGCGGTCTGCACCGCCTTGAGGTCGTTGCCGGCCTCGACGAAGCGGATTGGCCACAGCGCCAGGTCGGCCTTGACGTCGCGTTCGGCCAGTCCCTTCACGGTCACGGCGCGGTGCAGGCGACCGGCCTCGAAGCCGTGGCCGACGAACCAGCCGCCCGCGATCAGGCCCACGGCGACAAGAGCAGCGGCGAGGATGCGTTTCATGGCGAATGCCCTCCGAGCGGATGCGACGGCGACCGGGGTCGCCCGTGCAAACCATGCTAGCGCTAGAAGATGACCTTTTCCTATCCCGCGCGGGTTTAGGCCGGCTTGCGCTTGAACAGCTTGCGAAGGAAGGCTGCCGCGGCCGCGACGCCCGCCAGCACCAGTTTCTTCGCCGCCAGCAGCATGGCGAAGAGTTTCGCGAACAGTCCTGCCTTCGCCGCCAAGGTGCCGGCGATCAGCGCGCTGATGCCGTAGGCGGCGACGCGGTCGGTGCTGGCGTCGAAGTCCGCGTAACGCGCGCCCTGGTCGAATTCGACCATCGGCAGAATCTCCTGCATGCCCGCCTTGACGCTGGCGAGCTGGCCCATGCCGGCCACGGCATTGAGGCTGAGATAGCCGTGCCGGCCCAGCGCGCGGATGTCGTAGTTCAGGGCGTCGCTGGAAATGCCTTCCACGCGCAGGTCTTTCGCCCAGTAGAGCTTGTGCTGGCTGCGATCGTAATGCGGCGACTCGGCCCAGCCGACCAGTTGCATGGTGCGATAGCCCTGTTTGCGGCGTTCGTCGTTGGCGTCGCGCGTCGCCTTCTGCATGTTCTGTAGCAGTGCGCCGTAGTCGATGTCGGCCGCGTCTTTGTCCGACACGTAGCCGTCGTCGGCATAGGTGATGACCACGGCATAGCCGTCGTCGGCGACCAGGCTGCGGGCGTCGTTGCCCGGCACGATCATGCCCAGCACGCCGGTATCGGGCGGGTTGCGCCAAAGTTGCTCCAGCACTTTGCGCGCGTCGGCGGCGTCGAGGTAGCTGAAGGCCGGCGTCAGTTCCAGCGAAGCGTGTGCGCCGGGTACGTCGATGTGACCCTGGCGGAAATGCAGCGAATGCAGCAGCGTGCGGGCCTGATCGGCGCTGAGCGGCGGATTGGCGGCCTGCGCCGGCAGCCATGCGGAGAGCGACAGGCAAGCCATCGCGATGATGGCGATGCGACGAAACATCATGGTGATTCCCCGGTGATCCCTCACGGGCGGCGCCCCCTGCACCGCCTATGCCGAACGTTCTACCAGATTCACGCGCGGGGTGTCATGCCCGATCCGCGTCCTGCGCCGCGCCCAGGGTGCGAAGGGCTTCACGTTGCGGTTGAGGCGACGCCTGGCGGCTGAACTTCCCCTCCGCCGGCGCGGTCGGAGGCATGAAGGTCCGGATGCGATGCAGGCGGCGGTGCAAGCAAAACACCGCGCACTCATAGTATTGTTCCGGGTTCATGTGCCGCGCAGGCCGCGTTTGACGGTTGGCACGTGGGGACATCCGCGCATGGAGGGGGCCGTGCGCGCAACGACGATCCGGGAGGGATGATGACTTCTCTGACGCAGTCCATGCGTCCGCAGCTCGAGCAAGTGCGCCGTGCCTGGCGCGGCTCGCCGCTGCCCGGATTCCTGCACTGGTGGGGCGCGGAGCTTCGCGCCTGTCTGCCGGTGCGCTGGCGCGCCGCCCTCATGCGCGGCGCGCAGTGGCGCATGTTGCTGCCGGACGGTGAACGCTGGCGCGTGTGTGCGCCGGGTCGCGCCGACGCGCTCGCGTACATCGATGCCAGCCTCTCGCCTGCGCAACAACAGGCCGCGCTGCGCGAAGCCTGCGTCGACATCGACCCGCAGGATCTGCATCTGGCGTTGTGCCTGCCGGCTGGCGCGGTGCTGCGCCGCCGCCTGAAGCTGCCCGCCGCGGCGACCGCGAATCTGCGTCAGGTCGTCGCCTACGAGATGGATCGGCAGACGCCGTTCGCGGCCGATCAGGTGTATTTCGATCCGTTGGAATCGACGCCGCCGAAGTCGGGCGATGCGCTCGAAGTCGAACTGGTGGCGACGCCGCGCCAGCGCCTGGAGCCGCTGCTGGAGCGTCTGCGCGAGGCCGGCATCGAGGTGGACGCCGTCGACGCGCTGGACGGCGACCAGCGTCTCGGCGCCAATCTGCTGCCACCCGAGCAGCGCCGTCGCCGCGTGAATCCGCGCCAGCGGCTGAATCTGGCGCTGGGCGCCTTGTTCCTCCTGCTCCTGGTGCTGGCGATGGGACAGTGGCTGCACAACCGCCGCGCCGTGATCGACGCCATGCAGGCGCATGTCGACACCATGCACGACGAGGCCCGCAGCGTGATGAAACTGCGGCAACGCCTGGTTGCCAGCGCCGGCGCGGCCGGATTTCTGGCACGTCAGCGCGCGCAGTCGCCGACCGTGCTGGCGGTGCTCGACGACGTCAGCACGCGCTTGCCGATGGACACCTGGCTGGAGCGCTTCAACATCGGCGACGACGGCAGCGTCGGCATGCAGGGCCAGAGTCCGCAGGCGGCGCGTCTGGTCGATTTGCTGAAGAAGTCGCCGTACCTGTCCGAGCCGGGGTTCCAGGGCGTGATCCAGACCGATCCGCGCACGCACAAGGAGCGTTTCTTCCTGACCGCGCACCTGAAGACCGCCGACGCGGACGCCAAGAACAAGGGGGGCGGCGATGCGACTCAAGCCCGCTGAGAGCCGTGTGCTGGCCATCCTGCTGGCGCTATTGGCGCTGGGCCTGGGGTACCTGCTGCTGGTGCACTGGTGGTTCGTCGCGCCGCAGCTGGGCATGGCCGATCAGATGCAGCAGCTGCGCGACGACGAACACCGCTACGCCGCCATCATTGCCGAGCGCGCCGATCTGCAGAAGCGTCTGGCCAAACTGCAGCAGGGCCAGGCCGCCAGCAGCGCGCTGCTGGCCGACAGCGATCCCAGCACGGCCTCGGCCAACCTGATGCAACACGCCGTCGAAGTGGCAGCGGCGCATACCGGGCAGGGGCCCTGCTCGGTGACGCAGAAGATGCCGGTGCAGAGCGACCCCGGCGACGGTCCCTACCGCAAGGTCACCGTCAACATCAGCCTGCGCTGCGGCATGCATGCACTGGCGGGTGTGCTGTACGACCTCGAACAGGGCACGCCGTATCTGTTCATCGACAACTTCAGCGCCTACCGCAGTCCGATACGCAGTCCCGACGGCAGCATGCAGCCCTTGCAGGTGCAGTTCAGCCTGAGCGGCTATCTGCGCCAGCCGCCCGCGGCGGGAGGCAAGTCGTGAACGCTGCCGATCAACGTCGTCTGACGCCGGTTTTCGGCGTGCTCTGTGCGCTCGGCGCCGGCCTGCTAGCGGCGCTGGCGATGGGTCTCGGCCGTCAGGTGCACTGGCAAGCGCACGGCCCGGCCGCGAAGTTGCCGCCGACGGCGGCGGCGGCGCGCCGTGCCGCGCCGCCGTTGCAGAGCTACGCGACCACCTGGCAGAAGCCGCTGTTCACCACCGACCGCAAACCGGCGCCGGAAAGCGACAGCGGCACCGGCAACGTGACGCTGGGCGATCTGCAGCTGACCGGCATCATCCTCACGCCGGACCTGCGCATGGCGCTGATGCACGACCGTTCGGGCAAGGATGTGCAGGTGCGCGAGGGCGCTACCATCGCCGACAGCAGCTGGACACTGTCCAAGCTGTCGGCGCGCAGCGCGGTGTTCACCGGCAACGGTCAGCGCACCGAGCTGAAACTGAAAGTGGCCGCGACCATCGATGCCAATGCCGGTCCGGGCGATCCGGGCGACGGCGGCAAGGCGGAGGCGAGCGAGGTGAACCCGCAGAAGCCGGATCAGCCGCCACCGCGCACCGGGCCGCATGGACGCGCGCTGGAATTCCAGCGTTCGCCGAAAGGCCAGCAAGCCCAGCAGGCGGCGCGGGACGAAGCCGGCCAGCGCGAAAAAGAGCGGCGCATCCAGGCGCTGAAGGCACGCATCGAAGCACGGCGCCGCCAGATGCAGGCGCAACAGAACCAGGGACAATGAACATCATGCACAAGCCGACCGCCCTACTTCTGCTCGCATTGACGGCATTGCTTGCCGGTTGCAGCACGCTGCCGCAGCCCAGCGACAACGCCTCGCTGCAACGGGAGGCCATGGCTGGCGTCGATCAGCCGCCCCCGCCGCCACCCACGCGGCCGCTGCGCGGCGAGAATCCGCCGGTCGCGCCGCCCAACAGCGAGATCGCCAAGGGCACCGGCGTGTTCGTGCGCAATCTGCCGGGCGCGAACGGCAAGGCCAAGGAAGCCGAAGGCAAGGTGGTGTTCAATTTCGAGAACCAGCCGATCCAGGCCGTGGTCAAGGCGGTGCTCGGCGACCTGCTCAAGCGCAACTACGCGATCGCGCCGGGCGTGAAGGGCAGCATCACGTTCTCCACCTCGCAGCCGGTCGGCCGCGATCAGGCCCTGCCGATCCTGGAGACGCTGCTGTCGTGGACCGACAATGCCCTGGTCGAGAAGAACGGCAGCTACCTGGTGCTGCCGGCCAAGGATGCGGTTGCCGGCAACGTCTCGCCGAGCCTGGGCGCGGTGGCGCCCAGCGGCGGCATGCAGGCGCGCCTGTTCCCGCTGCACTACATCGGCGCCGAGCAGATGCAGAAGCTGCTCAAGCCGTTCGCGCGGGACAAGGCCTTCCTGTTGGTCGATCCGGCGCGCAACCTGCTGGTCATGGGCGGCACGCCGCAGGAGCTGGCCAACTACCAGCGCACCATCCGCACCTTCGACGTCGACTGGCTCAAGGGCATGTCAGTGGGCGTGTTCGGGCTGCAGCGCGCCAACGTCGCGCAGCTGATGCCGCAGCTGGACAAGTTGTTCGGACCCAAGAGCGATTCGCCGCTGGCGGGCATGCTGCGTTTCATCCCGATCGAGCGCACCAATTCGATTGTCGTGATCACGCCGCAGCCGGCTTATCTGAGCGAGGTGCGCGACTGGATCGACCGCATCGATCGCGGCGGCGGCAACCAGCCGCAGCTGTACGTCTATGACGTCAAGAACGTGCAGGCCACCTACCTGGCCGACTACCTCAACCAGATCTACAACGGCACGTCCGGAAATTCGGGGTCCGACACCGGCGGGTCGGTCGGCCCGGGTCTGAGCAGCGGCACCATCGGCGGGTTCGCCGGCACCGGCGGTTCGGACGGCAAGTCGGGACTGTCCTCGTCCGGCCGCGGAAGCATGGACAGCTCGTCCAGCGGCCTCGGCAACAGTTCGGGACTGAGTGACAGCAGCAACGGCGGCGGCTCCGGAATGTCCGCCTCCGGCCTGCCGGCGCGGCAGCAGGCGCAGGCGACCGCCGGCACGCTGAGCCAGGCCGACAAGGGCGGCATCGGTATCACCGCCGTGGACGCCAACAACCAGCTGCTGGTGCGCTGTCGTCCGTCGCAGTGGGCCGAGATCGAGGGCGCCATCCAGCGCCTCGACATCGTGCCGCTGCAGGTGCAGATCGAAACCCGCATTCTCGAGGTGCAGCTCACCGGCGAGTTCAGCTTCGGCGTGCAGTGGTACCTGGAAGGCCTCATCAACAACTCGGTCGACAGCAACGGCAACGTCGTGCCGGGCCAGCCGGGCAACCAGCAGCAGTGGGCGCTGGGCGGCGGCGGCGCGAGCTACGTGCCGGGCACCGACAACTTCTTCTACTCCTTCGTCAACAGCAACCTGCAGGCCGCGGTGCATGCGATGGAGACCAGCGGCAACACCAAGGTGCTGTCGGCGCCCTCGCTGGTGGTGATGAACAACCAGGAGGCGAAGATCCAGGTTGGCACGCAGGTGCCGGTCAATCAGACCTATTTCACCGGCGGCATTGGCGTCGCGTCCAACAACGACCTGTCCAGTGTGGGCCAGGTCAGCTACAAGGACACCGGCGTGATCCTGCAGGTGCGTCCGCGCGTCAATCCGGGCGGACTGGTGTACCTGACGCTGGATCAGGTGGTCAGCAAGCCCGGAGTGGCTGATAAATTCGGAAATTTCCCAATTGATAAGCGAGAATTAAATACACAGATTGCAGTTCAGAGTGGGCAGACGGTGTTGTTGGGTGGTTTGATACAACAGGACGAGGGAAGTTCGGACACAGGTGTTCCAGGGTTGAGCCGAATACCTATCATTGGTCGTTTATTCGGGACGACTACAAGGCAACGCAAAAGAACAGAGTTAATTGTGCTCATTACTCCGAAAGTGATTGCGAGCTCTGATGATGCGCGTAGCATCACTCAGGAATATCAGAGTCAGTTTGAGTCCCTCGCTCCAATACGTGCGCTCAAAGAGGAGAAGAGAAAAAATGGTGTTACGGATGAAGGTTCGAAATCGAAAAATTAATTCGTTCTGAATTTGCCTTAAATTATCATTTTGGAGGCCGATTGTTCATATTTTGTGCACAAGTAGATAAATGTTTGTGAAGTGTTGTGCGGGGCGGGGGTGCAAATTCGTTTCTGTGAGAGAATTCACGTAATGCTTGGTTGTGGGTGGGTAGTTTGCAAAGTGCCTGCCACTGGATGGTCTGGGGCGATGTTGTGAATCCTAAAAAGGCGCGGCAATGGCTCAGGGCATGAGCAGGCCTGTAAACACACAAGGAAGGAGTAGTAGTGATGGCTTTTTCGAAATTTAATAAAGGTGGCAAAATTGTTGCGCAAGTCTCTGTGAGCATGCTCTTGGGTCTGTCATTTATTGCATGCGCTAGCGCATCCACTAAATACAATGCGGTGAACGGTTCGGGCGATACATACAAGCCACTCTACCAGTTGACTGCGTGCTATCCCTCTGGTGCTCCGGCGGGATATTTATGGACAAGTGGGCACTATGATTCATCGTGTTACGGTGTGGGGCAAAGTGGAGAGCTTATGGTTTTTTCTTCTTATTTCGATAAATCCGTTGGGTCCCAGATGACAATTTGTGATGCAACACGCCCCGCTGGTTGGGCCCTTGTGAGCACGTCGCTTGATACTGCTCGCATTTGCGGTAGCGCTGGAGTTGGCGGCGTGGGGCAGCCCACGTACAGAACGAGATATACCATTCGAAGGATTCAGTAAGTGCATATTAATTGTTACTTGTTTTCAATTGCACGCTGATAATGTAATGTAACAAAGTCCCGACCTGAATCTAGGTCGGGACTTTGTTGTGAAGGTGATCATACTTGTTCTTAGGTACAGAGCTATAACGTGAAATTCATTGTATCGGCGGGTTCGGTGGCCCAGGTCTGGTGCTAGGGCGTTGGCATAGGGGTGAACTTACCTCCGCATCACTTTGTCTAAACAAAAGTTTGTGCTCCCCAACGCGAAGTGAACCGGCTTCATGAGATGGCAGGGACTGTCGGCTCAGATTCTTGTATGCTGGCAAGCTTATTGATTAAAGGTGCTCGGCAAGCATGCCGGGTGGATTCAACACAAAGAGGTACAACCATGTTTTCACATCGTGTCGTGATCGCCGCTGCGCTGGCCGGTCTGTTCGCGCTGCCGGCGCTTCCGGCCCAGGCGCAGACTTCGCTCGGCGGCAAGGTGGCTGGCGTCTGCATGCTTTCGCGTGACCAGGTGCTGGCGCAGTCGAAGGTTGGCCAGGCGGCCAGCGAGCGTATGCAGCAACTGGCGCAGCAGGCGGGTGCCGCCGTGAAGAAGGCGCGTGATCCGCTGCAGAGCGATATCCAGCAGTTCCAGCAGCAGGCGCAGAGCATGCAGCCGCAGCAGCGCGAAGAGAAGCAGAAGCAGTTGCAGCAGCGCATGGCCCAGGTGCAGCAGGAAGCGCAGGAATACGATCAGCGCCTGCGCATTACCCGCGCTCAGGCCATGAGCCGCATCGGCAATGAGATCGGACCGCTGCTGTCCGGTATCTACAAGCGCCAGGATTGCGGCGTGCTGCTGGACCGCGATTCGGTGCTCGGTGGCAACGAAGCCAACGACCTGACCGACGACGTCGTCAAGGCGCTGGACGCCAAGATGAGCACCATCAGCTTCAGCCTGGCTCCGCTGCCGAAGCAGAACGGCAAGTAAGCCAACCGCTGTAACGCGTTACCTGACAACGCCCCGGCCACTTTGTGGCCGGGGCGTTGTCTTTTCAGGTGCGCCGGAAGGTCACCACCAGCACATCGCGGTGCGCTTCGTGGCTGGGGTCGTGCGGTGTCACGGGCGTCACGCCGTGGAACACGCGGGCGTCGTCAACCAGGGCCGCATCCAGCGGCCGGGCCAGCGTGAAGCTGCCCAGTTCGGTGCCGTCCGGCGCGTGGATGGTGGTCGTGCCGCTGTCGATGTTGCAGCGCTCGACCAGCAGCACCAGCACGTAGTCCACGCCGTCGCGATGCACGCCTTCGGGCGTCGGCCGCCCGGCCCAGTCCGGATGCGCCTCGATGCGGAACTGGTGGATTTCCACGTGCCAGGCCGAAACCGAAGGGGCCAGCGTGCCGAACAGCGACCAGGCGTATTTCAGCACCGTGGTCAGGGTCGGGCCCGACGCGATGGCCGGTTCCACCGGTGGGTACCAACGTTCGATCCCGCCGTTCAGGCGGTTGTATTCCAGGCTCTGGAAGTGCGGCTGGGGAGCCTGTGCCTGGATGCCGTGCTCGCGGTCGATGCGGAACACCGCGTGCCGCCGCCGCCGGTAGCGGCCCTGGTCGGCCATGAAGGTATCCAGCTGCAGCCGGTTCCAACTGTCGGCGAAGGCGTCCCAATCGCTCAGATCGCCGGTGTGCGTGAGCAGGGCGTTCAGCGCCGGCCCCTGCACGAAGGCATAGCCGTGCTCGGCGAGCGAGGCGAGGCTGGGCGCTTCCTGGGAAGGATGGGGTGTCTGCATGTCCGAATGGTAACCGTTCGCAGGTGGGCGCGACGCTGGCTGAATCTATCGAGGCCTCTCGTCGCGCGAATTGATGCTGGTCAATATCTCGCGCGGCCGCGGCGCGCATGCTGCCAGTCCGGTGCCCGGTGGGCACGGAGTCGTGTTCGATGACGAACAGGAGAATCTAGCCATGAAACGTACCGTTCTTTTCACCCTTCTGCTGGCGGTCGCGCCGCTGGTCGTCGCGCAGCCACAGGCGCAAAAACGCGGGCAGGTTCCGACGCAGAACCGCACGCAGATGCAGCAGAACACGCAAAATCGTATCTACGGAAGCCAACTGATGACGCCGGCCGAGCGCGCGTCCTACCGGCAGCGCATGATGACGGCGAAGACCCAGGCCGAGCGTGAGCGCATTCGCGCCGAGCATCACAAGGCCATGCAGGAGCGGGCGCGTCAGCGCGGCATGACCTTGCCGGACATGCCCATGCAGCAGCCGATGCGTCGCGGCATGCAGGGGCAGGGCCAGGGGCAAGGACAAGGTCAGGGCGGCGGCAGGATGCGGCAGATGGGCACGCAGGGAAATCAGGGCGGCCAGAACGGCAATTGACCGACCCCGGGTGTGCCTCGCTGAGGCGGATCGCCTTCCGCGCGAGCCGCCTCAGCTGCGCATGCCGATGCCGCGATGCAGCAGGAACAGGCCGAAGCCGCCCAGCGTCACGGCGAAGAACGCCATCACCGCATAGGCCACGCCGATGTGGATGTCCGACACGCCGAGCATGCCGTAGCGGAACGCGTTGACCATGTACAGGATCGGATTGGCCAGCGAAATGGTGTGCCACGGCTCGCCGAGCTGGTCGATCGAGTAGAACACGCCGCCCAGATAGGTCAGCGGCGTCAGCACGAAGCTGGGCACGATGGCGATATCGTCGAACTTCTTGGCGAACACCGCATTCACGAAACCGGCCAGCGCGAACACCATCGAGGTCAGCATCGCCGTGGTCAGCGTGATCAGCGGGTGTTCGACGTGCAGGGACGTGAAGGCGGTCGAGATCAGCAGCACGATCACGCCCAGGGTCAGGCCGCGCACCATCGCGCCGATGATGTAGCCGGACAGGATCACCCAGCTGGGCGTCGGCGAAACCAGCATTTCCTCGACGAAGCGCTGGAACTTGGCGCCGAAGAACGAGCTGGTGATGTTGCCGTAGCTGTTGGTGATGATCTGCATCATCACCAGGCCGGGCACGAGGTACGTCATGTAGGGGTAGCCATGCACGTTGTGCAGGTGGCTGCCGATGACGGTGCCGAAGATGATGAAGTACAGCGAGGCGGTGATCGCCGGCGGAATCAGCGTCTGCGACCAGATGCGCACGATGCGCATGATTTCGCGGCGGACGATGGTCTTCAGCGCGACCAGGTTGTGCGTGAAGGTGTGGCTCATGCCGCGTTCTCCTGCTTGCTGCCGTTCTCGACCAGGCGCACGAACAGCTCCTCCAGGCGATTGGCCTTGTTGCGCATCGAGGTCACCATGATGCCCTTGTCGCTGAGCATCGCGAACAGGGAGTTGAGGTCATGCCCGCGCGCCATCTCCGCTTCCAGCGTGTGGTCGTCGACGCGGCGCAGCTCGATGCCGTCGACGTCGGACAGCGCGGCGGGCAGTTCGCTGGTGTCGAGCACGAAGGTTTCCACGTCCAGCTTCGACAGCAGCTGCTTCATGCCGGTGTTCTCGACGATGCTGCCGTGGTCGATGATGGCGATGTTGCGGCACAACTGCTCGGCTTCCTCCAGGTAGTGCGTGGTCAGGATCACCGTGGTGCCGGCCTTGTTGATGCCGGTGACGAATTGCCACATCGAACGGCGAATCTCGATGTCCACGCCGGCGGTCGGTTCGTCGAGGATCAGCAGCTTGGGCTCGTTCATCATCGCGCGGGCGATCATCAGGCGGCGCTTCATGCCGCCCGACAGCGAGCGTGCCGGATGCTGCGCCTTGTCCCACAGACGCAGTTCCTTGAGGTATTTCTCGGCGCGGCGCATCGCCTCGGCGCGCGGAATGCCGTAGAAGCCGGCGGCGTTGACGCAGATGTCGAACGGCTTCTCGAACTGGTTGAAGTTGATTTCCTGCGGCACCAGGCCGATCAAATGCATGGCCTGGCTGCGCTGCTCGTGGATCGACACGCCGAAGATCTTGGCGGTGCCGCCGCTGGCGTTGACCAGCGAGCTGAGGATGCCGATCAGGGTCGACTTGCCGGCGCCGTTGGGGCCGAGCAGGGCGAAGAAGTCGCCCGGCTGCACGGTCAGGGAGACGCCCTTCAGCGCCTCGGTGCCGTTGCTGTAGGTCTTGCGCAGGTCGGTGATTTCCAATGCCGGGGCTTGGGTCATGACGCGGGATTCCGGAAAGGCAAGCCATCGAGGGTGATGGTCCTGCGGGGAAATTCAAGGGTTCGGCGGGACGCGTCGTTCCGAAACGCCGCACGGGCGACGACGGGCGACGGTTTCCAGCCGGGTCGCAGCCTTCTATGATAGCGGGCTTGTCCACATGCACCATGCCGGCGCGGTGCACGCAGCGTTTCCCGGCATCCGAATCCCATGGTCGAACACTTCCCGCTCCGCCTCGTCGACAGCTTCATGCTCGCGCCGACGGTCCGTCACCTCGCCTTCGAGCGCGTGGACGGCGTGCCGTTGCAGTTCCGGCCCGGCCAGTTCCTGCAGGTGCATTTCCACTACGACGACGGCACCCCGACCAAGCGCAGCTATTCGGTGGCCACGGTCGGTGCGGAAGGCGCGACTTCGGTGCAGCGCATCGAGATCGCGGTCAGCTACGTCGAAGGCGGCGCCGCGACCAAGCTGCTGGGCGAACTCGAACATGGCCAGGAGATCGAGGCCAGCGGCCCGTACGGCCGCTTCTGCCTGATGGACGAAGACGCCAACTGCCGCTATCTGCTGATCGCCACCGGCACCGGCGTCACGCCGTACCGCGCGATGCTGCCGCAGATCGGCGCCTTGCTGCGCGCGCGCGATTGCGAAGTGGTGCTGCTGTACGGCGCACGCAACGAGACCGAGCTGCTCTACGGCGAGGAATTCGAGGCGTTCGCGCGCGAGCACGAGGGCTTCCACTTCCATCCCTGCCTGAGCCGCGGCGCACGCCCGGACCCGCGTCCGCACGACCGTCTGGGCTACGTGCAGAGCGTGTTGCCGGAGTTCGAGCCCGATCCGGAGCGCGACATCGCCTACCTGTGCGGCAACCCGAACATGGTCGATGCCGCCTTCGCCGAACTCAAGGAGCGTGGCCTGTCGGTCCGCCAGATCCGTCGCGAGAAGTACATTTCCTCGCGCTGAGCCTTCGTGAAGCCAGTCGCACTACGTGCATGCGGCGCCGTCGGAAACGCGAACCGCTTCCAAAAAACGCGCGTGGCGGAAATAAAGCGTGATCCAGCGCACAGCGCGTGGTCGGCCATAGGTTCTATGCCGGTGTTTGTGCGACTTTGGTCACGAAAACCCATGTGGAAACAGCGACATCCTGTCCTCGAGCTTGTTGCGACAAGTGCTTTGCGAGGGCGCGATCATGGGCAAGCGACAAACACGGAACCGTTGGATGTGGGGCGCATGCTGCGCGCTGGCGCTACTGGGCGTGCAGGTACCCGCGGCACAGGCAGCGGATGGTCGTATCACGTTCCACGGTGCGGTGCGCACGCCGACTTGCGCGCCGGCAGTCCCGGCGGCCGCGTCGCCGCGGGCGGTCGAAACGGCCGTGCTGGCCTGCCCGGAGACGGCCACGGCGGGCAAGGCGTCCTCCGCGCGACTGTATTCGGTGCAGGTGGAAGCGATGCCTGGCGACATGCTGCAGGGCGAAGCCTATGCCTACTTCGCCGGCTACGTGCAGCAGCGCAGCGATCTCAAGCTGGTGGTGCAGCGCTTCGAGTGAAGCGTGGCTGGGAGCGGCGTGATGCCGCGCCTTCCACCGTGTCATACGCTGGTGCCGAAACATGGGCGGCGTGACGACGGGTCGCGCTCGAATCGGCGCATGCACGCCCGGGTCGATCGCCGCCTGCTTCAGCTGCCATGCGTTGCGTATCTTCGCCGGTGTCCGCGGCGTATCGCACGCGCCGGCGCATGGCGCGGTGTCCAGATCGCCGATTACTGGTAGTTGATCGTGTAGGTCGCCACGCCTTTGACGTTGCCGCTGCTGACCGTCGCGCCGGTTTGGTAGTAGCGCGCGTAGAGGTCGATGTTGTAGCTGCTCGCGGCCGTGGTTCCGGTATTGATGGCGGTGCCGAAGGTGACCGGCGTGGTGCCGTCGGCCTTGAGAATCTGCACGCCGACGCCGGTGGCGTAGCCGGTACCGGTGGTCGGGGCGATCACGCCCGTGGCACCTGACTGCGGATTGGTGGTGTCCAGCGTGATGAAGACATGCAGACCGTTGGGGCACTGCGTCAGCAGCAGGCTGAAGGGCGTGTTCGCCGCCGTCGTGCCCTGGCTGGTGAGCTGCTGGGTGTTGACCATCGGCAGCGCGACCGACTTGCTGACCGAGCCCGGATCGATGGAGCAGGTGGGCACCTGGATGTGGATGATGGCGTTGACGTTGAAGGTTTCCACCGTCCGCGGGGCCACGGACCCGTTGCACCTCCAGTACGAACCGAAGAACAGCTTCGGGTTGTCGCAGATATCGATTTTCCATTGCGACAGCTGCCCGCTGAGCGTGCTGTTGTCGGGCGGCAGATAGGGGCCGGTGTACACCAGCTGCAGATTGGTGGGCACGCTGAACGTGCCGCTGCCCGTCGGGTAGTAGGGATACAGCGCCAGCAGGGTGCTGGCGTCTGGATGCAGCAGGCGGTACGAGACGCCCGGGATGCCGGTGGGCATCAGGGTGTTGTCGCCGTTGACCGGCGTCGACGGGGCGATGGTGTTGAAGATGCCACCGTTGGTATTGCCGTCGCATGTCAGGACGGGCGGGTTGGCCGGGCTGGCCGCGTTCGACGTCCACAGTACCGATCCGACCTGGGTGCTCGGCGTCAGCGTGATGGTGCCGGCGTTGAAGGTTACGGTGGTGGCCGCGCCGGAAGTGAACGCGCAGTCGGCCAGCGCGGCGCGCGGCATCCACGCCAGCGCCAGCAGGAGCAGGCCGACAAACCACGTCGCGGCCGCAACCGGGCGGCCGCTGGAGCGGGATGGTGCAAGGGCGTGCTGCATCAGGATTTCCCCTCGCTGGCAGGCGTGGTCGGTGACGCGGCGCAGGTCACGTCGATCACCGTGCGGGCTTCGGTCTGGCCGCTGCGGGCAGGCAGCGTGTAGTCGAAGTGGCAGGTATGGGACGTCGACTGCGCGTTTTTCCAGGTCGCGCTGAGGCGTCCATGGTCGTTCGTCACGCGCAGCAGCGCCAGTCCGGCTTGGCCGACCACGCCCTGGTTCTGTCCCTTGGCGTCGATCACCTCGGCACCGAACGGCACCGACTTTCCGTCGGCAAGGTGCAGGCGTGCGATCAGGGCGCGGCCGTGACGGGTCTTGAAGTCCAGCATGACCAGGGCGCCGGCGTACGGCGCGACCTGCTCGCTGGTGCTGTTCAGCTGCACGTCCAGCGAGAGTCCCTGCGGGTCCAGGCGAACGGTGTTGAGCTGGTACGGATTCAGGTACGGCACCAGGGCGTACCCCGAGCGGTCCACGCGCACGCCCGATGCGTTGGTCACGCGCGCGCCCACCGCGCCGGGAGCGTGCACGATGCCGACGGTGTCGCCGGTCGGCTGGCCGAACGTGACGCCGCCCGGATGCACGGCCACCGCGCCGCTGGCGTTGAACGAGGCCTGGGAATACGAGTTGCCCTTGCCATAGCTGGCGCCGAACACGGCGTAGCGGCCGCGGTAGGTGCCGTTGACCGAACTCGCGTTGCCGCCGTTGTCGGCATGCGCGGTGGTGACGCCGTAGGTGAACTGGTTGTCCGCGCCGAGGCTGCCGTTGAGCATGGCCTGCTCCTGCGCGCCGGTCTCGTTGTCGTGGTTGTAGTTCAGCGTGAAGCTGGGCGCGTGCGCGGCTTCGCCGAGCGGAATGCTCACGCCGACGAAGACCTGGTTGTCGTAGCGGCCCTGCGGACCCCGCGTGCGCGTTGCGGAGACGTTGTAGCTGACGCTGTGGAACTGGTTGTTGTAACCGACCTGGAACTGCGTGTCGCTGCCGCTGCGCTGCCAGTAGTCGCTGATCGACGCATTGGCGTAGAGCGAGCCTCCGCGCTGGCCCAGGCGCTGGTTGAGCGACAGCGTGAAGTGGTTGCGGCGATGTACCAGGCCGGAGGCGACCTGTCCGGTATCGCTGACGGACAGGTTGCCGGCCAGCGCGGCCTGCTGCGCCGGGGTCAACGCGCTATCGACCGGCACGCCGTCGATGGTCGACAGGTCGGACGGCAGGTACTGGGTCAGGTCCAGGCCGCGACGCGCGTAGTCGCGGGCGCGGACGGCGTCGGTCAGGCTCAGGAAACCGCTGCTGGAATAGCGGTAGGCGGCCACGCTCAACGCCGTCTGCGAGCTGGGGATGATCTTGCTGTAGCTCAGGCGCACGCTCTGACCGTCCATGGCCCGGTGACCGGGGATGGTGGTTGCGGCCTGCGTCACGTCCACGGCGAAGGCGCCGTAGCGGGTGTTGAACGCGCCGCCGACCAGGGCCGCAGCGTAGCCCTGCGAGCCCTGCAGGCCGGCGTAACCGGTGAACAGGTTGCTGAAGCCATGCTGCGCGGTGGCCTGGATCAGGGTCGGCTCGTTGGCGATCAGGAGATTGCGCAGACGTCCCGCGGCGATGTCGAAGCGCGTGGTGCCGGCGCGAAGCAACTGCGCGACCGAGGCATAGGGCACCGAGAAACTATGTGTACGGCCGTCGGCCTCGGTGACGGTGACGCGCAGGTCGCCGCCATAGCCGGTCGGGTACAGGTCGTCGATGGTGAACGGGCCCGGCGACACGCTGGTCTGGTAGATCTGCACGCCGTTCTGCGTGACCGTCACCTTGGCGTTGGTCTCGGCCACGCCGCGCACCACCGGCGCGTAGCCGCGCAGCGACTGCGGCAGCATGCGGTCGTCGGTGCCCAGCTGCACGCCGCGCAGGCCGAGGCTGTCGAAGACCGTGCCGTCGGTGTAGCTGTCGCCCAGGGTCAGCGTCGAACGCAGCGACGGGAGGTCGCGCTGCGCGTAGGCGGCGATGTTGGTCCAGCGTTGCCGCGATGGCGTGCCGTTGCTGGTCGATTGCCAGGTTGCGGTCGATTGCTGGCGCAGATGCCAGAGCCCGACATTCAGGCCGGCGTTGAGGCCGAGGTAGGTACTGGTCTGGCGGATGCCGTTGCTGTCGGTGCGGTAGGTGTTGAGGTTGTAGTTCAGCAACGCGGCCGGCACGCCGGCGTCCCACGACGACGGATTGACGTAACCGCGCGGCAACTGGTTCAGGTAAGCCTGCGGCACGCTGACGTCCAGGCGCAGGTCGGGTTGGTCGAAATGCGCCTTGGCGTCGGGAATCAGCTGGTCGATCTGCGGGCAGGCGTCGGCGGCTTTTGCGGATGTGCCTTCGGCCGGCGTCAGGCCCATGCGGTCCATGAGTTCCGGCGTCATGCAGGGCACGGCGCTGGCACCCGGCTTCGGCGCGACGAAGCGCACGTTCAGGCGGCCGATCCATTCCCGGTTGAGGTAGACGTCGAGGTTGTAGACGCCCGGCAGCACGATCGCGCCGTGCTCGAAGCGGCTGAGGTCGATCGCGCTGCGCGAACCGCCCGACAGCATGCTGGGATCGAAATCGGCGAAACCGCCTTCCGCGGAGGTGTTGGCGTCGCGCGCCGGTCCGGCCGCCGGTCCCGCCGCGGCGAAAACCGTGGCGGACAGGCCCCACAGGACCGAGGTCATCGCCACGCACAACGCCAGGCGCGCGGGCGTGTGCCCGCGAGCAGCCGGAGTCGAGCGCGTGGCGCGACGATGCTTCATGGCGCGACGATCGCCCCCGCGTGAACATCCGCGGCGCCATAGTCGTTGATGGTGGTGAAGCCGATCTGCGTGCCGGCGGCCGGTGCGTTGCGCACGCCGGGCAGGGCGATCTTCTGCTCGCCGAACGGAGCGACCATGCCGGCATTCACCGTCACCGGCGTGTCGGCGGTCTTCAGCGACACCTTGGTGATGGTGATGTAGTAGGGCGTGGGGTTATGCACCACCAGCGAGGCGGTGCCGGCGTCGTCGGTCGCGCTCCAGGTCAGCTTTTCGGGCGCCTTGAGCGGATTGCCGGCGAGATTGGCCGGTCGATAGAACAGCTTGAGGCGCGAGCGCACCGCGAACTGCAGCAGGTTCCTGTCGGCGGCCTGCTTCGGCTTCGGCGGAATCTCGAGCACGTTCAGCCAGAACAACGACTCGCGGTCGCTGGGCAGCTTGGCGGCGTCGCCGGTGAACAGGATGCGCAGGCTCTGGTCCCGGCCGGCTTCCATGCGGAACAGCGGCGGGGTGATCAGGAACGGCGCATGGGTGCTGTTGGGGGTCGATTGCTCGTTGCCCTCGTCGATCCAGGCTTCGACCAGTGCCGGCTGCTTGCCCTGGTTGCTGAGACGAAGCGTCGTCTCGCCCTGGCTGGCCGAGAACACGACCCGTGTGCCGCCGATGACGACGTTGGCCTGAGCCACGCCCGCGAAGGAACCGAGCGCGAGAACGAGAATGCACAGAATGCGCGAAAAAGAGGTCATGGGGACGGGTACCGGAGGAGTCGAAGGTCGAGGGCGTGGCGCCCGCCATGCATCCGGTGCCCCGTGCGCTGCGACGGCGTGAGGCCGTCGCAGCGAGGGACGCCGAAGACTTACTGGTAGATCAGCGTGAAGTCGACGGTCGACTTCACCGCGCCGGCGCTGGAAGCGCCCGTGGCGTAGTAGCGGGCCTTGTAGCTCAGGGTCGCGGCGCCGCCGGACAGGGCGACCTGCTGCGAGCTCTGGGCCGACGCGTCGGCGCCGCTCAGATCCATCGGGTTGTCGCTGCCGTTCAGCAGCTGGACCTGCACGTTGCCGGCCGCACCCGTGGCGCTGTTGTCCAGACGGCCATTGCCGCTGTTGACGTCGCCGCCGCTGAAGTAGGCCTGCACAGTGGACAGGCTGGCGTCGCAGCCGGTGACGCTGATCTGGAAGCTGGTGTCGCCGGCGGTGTCGCCGGTGCTGGCCAGGGCGGTGGTCAGCACGTCCGGCAGGTTGACCACCTTGTTGTCGGCCGTGCCGAGACCGTTGCCGTCGACCTGGCAGGTCTGGGCAATGACCTTGCCGTTGATCGTGATGGTGCCGTCCGGACCCGAGTTCTGGTCGGCGTTGGCGACGCCGCTCAGGCCGAGGGCCAGGGCGGCGGCGAGGAGGCTGTACTTCATCTTCATTACTGGTATTCCCCGGTGAGTTGGTTGGGCAGGAATCGTTGAAGCAAGACGTATGCCACAGTTTCCTTGAAGCGGAAATGTCGTGGTCTAAACAGGGTTTCGAGGGCACTTTTGCCTGGTTGGCATAGGCCGAAAGTAGGGGAAAACTGACGTCCTTCGGCACCTTGTGTGCGAAGCACGTCACATTTTGCAGAACTTTCCCGACGGTGTTTAGGGTTCCGCTGGATGCCAGCCTTCAGGGCTTGGGCAAGGTTTTTCTGTCGAGAAAATTCGACAAATTTACATATATATCAATAAATTGAATGATCGCCCTGGATCAATCCCGGACTGGGTGCGCCGATTCGCTCGTCGCGGGAGCGTGATCTGTTTCGCGCAAAAGGTGTGCTTGATTTGGCAGTTTTGGGTGCGCGAAGGGCGGGCGGCGGATGCACGCTATCCGAGATATGTGACCTGATACCGTTTTCATGCGGTCGGCAGTGCCCGTTCGAGCCTGGCGTCGGGCTTGATGCTGCGGTGGCGGCCGAGTGCATCGGTCGCTCGAGGCGGGATCGTTCTGCAGAGAACGCCCCGCTTCAAGCCAGCGTCCGTCGCGTTTTAGGGGCCTTGGGAGCCGGTGTTTCCGGAGAGGCGGCAAACACGCGCGGCCGTCCGGGCGCGAGCCGCCAGGGCGGGTGTCGCGAGACGTGACGCGGCCCATGGCCGGTTGGGGTCGGGTGCCGGGTGTCTCCGGGCCAGGCCGGAAGGCGATGGACGACTCTCGGCGTCTGACTTCGCTAGCGGGCGACCATCTCTACGCGGCGATTCTCCGCGCGGCCATTGGCGTTGGCGTTGCTGGCCACAGGGGCGTAAGGACCCACGCCTTCGGCGGCAAGACGTCCCGCGGCCACATGAAAGCGACGGATCAGCGCCTGCATCACACTACGGGCGCGGGCTCGCGAGAGCGTCAGATTGTGCGCGAGCGCCCCGGTATCGTCCGTATGGCCGACGATGAACACCTTGAGCGCCGGCTGATGCTTGAGAAGCGTGGCCATTGCCGAGAGCGTGGGGTCGGAGGCGGCGGTCAGCGTGCTGCTGTCATGCGCGAAATGGATGCCGCGCAGGGCGATGTGCCCGGAGCTTGCCAGGCCGCGCCCCAGCGCGTCGGCGTCGACCGTCACTTCGCCGGTCTTCATGGCGGCATGCCGCACCGTCTGCAACAGGATGCCCGTTGGCTGACCCTGCTGATGACTGACCAGCAACACGCTGTCCATCACGCCGTCAGGCCGGGTCAGGCGCGCCGTCTCCACGTAGACGTCGCCGCCGCTGGCCAGCAGCGTGTCATTGCGCAGAATCTTGTACTGGAGCTTGCCGCTCAGGCGATCGGCCACAGGCGCGTAGATGGCTTTGGCGATGCCATAGGCGTTGCCGCACGTATCGTTGCCGTGGCACTGGAAGCGTGTGCGGAAGCCGGCCTGCTGCATGGCCTGATGGAAGTTGTGGAAGACCTCGAGCGCGGAGACGCCTGCCGGGGCGATGTAGGCGATGCGGCGCACTTCGCCTTGCGCCGGTTCCGAGCGCGACAGCGCATGCTGACGATAGGCGCCCAGCGGCAGGGTCACCGAGCCATAGTCTGCGGTTTGATAGCCGACGATGGTCGACCCGGCGAAGCGATGGATGATCTTGCTGTCCTGGCTTCCGGGCAGATCGCCGTGGATTGACGTGGCAGCGTGAGCGCTGGTCGACGTCAGCCATCCCGCGATCAAGAAAACGGCGGCGCAACGCGCGATAGCGATAGCGTTCATCGGACATCCTGTCGTGTGTGATGTAGGCAGTCTACGTATCACATGCACAAGAGGCATTTGCATCTTGGCGACAGCCTCGATATTTTTGCCAACAGGTCCCCAATTTGGGGATCAGACCTGTGCGTCTTCACGGAACTGTAGCCATCGCGCTGTAGGTTGGGAGTCGCCAGGTCCCTGGAGGGGGCCAGGTGAAACGTGATTCATGATGAATCGCACAGGGGGCGTTTCTGATTCAGTAGCTCGTCTCGCGAGGGGTTCGCGAGGCGTTTTGGAATCCAGTCACGCAATGGGGAAGCAAAAAATGAAACTGCACAGCGAACGCCGAAATGGAATCCGCGTCCGGCAGCGCGGTCAGGGCATGACCGAATACATCATCATCACCGCACTCATCGCCATCGCCGCCATCGGCGCCGTCACCTATTTCGGCCACACCGCGCGCGAGCAAGTCGGCGCCATGGCCCAGGAGCTTTCGGGCAACGACGGCACCACGCAGATGAGCAACGCCGGCAAGCAAGCCAAGAATGCCGCCGACGAGGGCGACGCCGAGAAGAACCTGGCCAACTACCACAGCGGTCCGAACTCGGGCACCTGAGGAGTTTCCTGGTCTGCACGGACTGAAGTGCTTCGGTCCGTGACGCGGGGAGGGTGCGGGTTACCGCTCCCTCCCACACGCCCAGGCATCGACGCCAACACCTCCGTCCTGCGTGACGGAGGCGTGGAGCGATTGTCTTCGGTCGTCTCCTGAGGCGCACGACGGCGCACCGCCGTCTGCGCTCAGGCCGGCCCTGGGCAAGATCAGCTCCACTGATCGGGGGATGCGGCATGCAGGTGGTAACGCACATGGGGAGCACGGCTCCCGCGGCGAAAACGAACAGGCTCGCGCGGCTGCCTCGCGGTTGCACGCGTGTACGTCTGCGCGTGCGCGGTCAAGCCTTCGTGCTCGGCATGATGGCGCTGCTGGTGCTGTGCGTCGGCGTGATCGTGCTGTTCAACACGGGGCAGTCCGTCAACACCAAGGTGCAGCTGGTGAACACGGCCGACGCGGCGGCCTACAGCGCCGCCGTGCAGCAGGCGCGCGCCTACAACCTGATGGCCTACATGAACCGCGCGACGGTGGCCAACGAAATCGCGATGGCGCAGATGGTCAGCTGGTATTCGTGGACCAACTTCGCCATCAGCGGCACCGCGCATCTGCGCGATGCGCTCATCGTGATCTCCATTCCGCTCGAATTCTTCGGCGTCGGCGAGGTGCTGGACGAAATCGCCGCCGACCTGCAGGAAGCCAAAAGCTATCTGGAAGAGGGCCGCAACCTCGAACAGAAACTCTTCGATTTCGCGGCCACGGTCGAGGCGTTCATGAACGGGACGTACGCGCGTTCGTCGCAGTTGATCGGCGACGCGGGTTCGGCCGATACCGTGAACCTGGCGACCAAGATCGTGAAGATGAACGATCCGAACGCCAGCATTCCGGCCTTCGGCATCGCCCTGCTGGGCAAGGACGCGGTCAGCGCCAGCGCCTTGCTGAAGGACGGCTACGTGCATCGCTACACGATCCCGCTGACCGGCGGACATGCCGACGCGGGCGCCAACCGCTTCCGCAACGTGGTGATGGAAGCGCGCGATCCGTTCTCGCGCGAACGCAACGGCAGCTTCCTGTTCGGGCTGTTCAAGAAGCGCGGCGGCACGGACCTGGTCGACTACCGCAACTGGGTCGGCCTGGACACGCTGAACTTTGAATTTCACTGTCCGATCTTTCTCTGCGGCGTGCACGGCTTTCCGCCGCACGGCAAGCATTTCGACATTCCGCTGGCGTGGGGCGGCGGCGCGGCCATCGACAAGCAGACACGCTCGTTCGCGTCGCTGGCGCGTCGCAATCCCGGCTGGGACGGTCCCTACGTCGGCGGCGATCCGGAGTACGCGACCAAGGGGCACTACGATCCTTATGCCGGCGCCATGGGCAACGGCGCGGCGAGCCGCGTGGTGCTCAGTAATCCGGCCGAGAACGGCAACCCGTGGATCAAGCCGATGGGCGGCGCGGCGCTGCAGAAGCTCGGCGGCACGGTGGGACTGCCGGACTACAACGACATCACCGACGACCACGCGACGGTGCCCTACCTCAATGGCGCCTCCGCATCCGACAACGGCGTCAGCAAGCTCGACGTCGGCCCGGTGTTCACCGTGCTGGTGGTGCAGAACATGGACACCGTCCACACCAGCGATCATCTGGACCATCTCGGCAACGACCCGGCCTCCGCGTCCAGCGGCGTGTTCGGCGGCGGTCCGGATTTCCGCGTCAAGGATCAGACCGTGTCCGACCAGCTTTCGGCGCTGGGTTCGGCGCAGGTCTACTTCAGTCGTTCCCGATCCCTGTTCCCGAGTCCGGTCGATCCGCGGCGGGAGCTGGGCAGTCTCTTCAGTCCGTACTGGCAGGCGCGTCTGATCGACACGCCCTGCGACGTGCGGCAGGCGGTGGCGATACGGCACGGCATGGTTTCGCCGTGCAAGCCGACGCTCTAGCTCGACGATGCCGGCGGTCTTCCCGAAAGCCCGGCGGCATCGATGGTTCTTTCGCACGATGAAAAGGTTCATGAACATGCAGTACATCCGTTTTCCATTCGATGCTCTTCGCACTTCCGCGCACGCCATGCCGGCGCGCCGTCTGCGTCGCAGCCTGCTGGCGCTGACCCTGTTGCCCATGGCGGCGTGTTCGGCGGGGCATGGCGGTGCGAGCGGTTCGGGCAGCGCGGCCGAAGTCGGCACGCTGCACTACAGCGGCGACTACAGCGGGACGATCGCGTTCAAGGATTCGGACTGCGTCGTCATCGACGGCCATCTGATGGCGCTCAACGCACCGCGTTGGAAGAACGGGGTTCCCGCCTCGCAAGGCACGCAGATCGGCGTCACGCTGGAGAAGAACGGCGCGCCGACGGAGTTCAACTTCCAGCTCGACGAGGGCGCCGCCCAGAACACGTTTGCCACGACGAACCAGGCCCGACCCATCCAAGGGATCCATGTGCGCAAGGCCGACGGATCGTGGGAGGTCGTGTTCGACGGCTTTCGCGTGGCTGGCACGAACTGGCTGCAGACCATGGATTCGAGCAAGACGAAGTGGGTGACCTTGAAGGGCGAACTGCATTGCACGCACGTGAAGTAAGGACGGAACAGCGGCAAGCCGCGACCGATTGAGGCGTCGCGGCAGCGAACGAGGAAGAACCACGCGGAGACGTTCGAGCGCAGCAAGGAAGAAGGCATCGCAGGAGTGATGCCGCAGATGGCATCGGGGGACAGTGATGGAACGAGCGGTAACGCAAAGGCCGGCCAGGCGAGGGAATCCGCGGGCACGGCAACAGGGACAGAGTCTGGCGGGCATGGCCGTGATGCTGACCGTGCTGGTGCCGCTGGCGATGGGCGTGGCCTTGCTGGGCCAGTACATCCATGTGCGCCAGGAGACCCAGGCCGCGGCACGCGAGGCGGCCTGGAGCGCCGCGGCGTCGGCCGCGCTCGCGCAGTCCGGTCTGCCGGACAAGGACGCCGTGCAGACGCAGCTGCGCAGCCGGCGCTTCACGCTGGCCGACGCCTCCATCCGCTCTGACGCGCAGGCGCCGGACGCCTTCGCCGATCCCATGCTGACCACGCCGGCGGAGCGCGCGCTGCTGAAGCCCGAGGACATGACGCTCACGGTGTATCAGCAGGGCAAGCCGCCGAGCTATCTGGACAAGATCGTGGACGGCATCGGAAGCGTGACCTCGCGATTCGGCCTGGGCAACAGCCTGCCGCCGAACAGGCAGGGGCTGGTGACGGCCGAAGTGCACGCGAACACCGAGCAGGTGCTCGGGCGCAACGGCGCGGTCCTGTCGTTCCTGGGCCCCGTTGCCTCCGACCGGCTGGACTTCAGCGCCAAGACCGTGCTGCTGGTCGACAGCTGGGACGCGGCCGGCGGCGGCGAGACGCGCGACGGCCGGTCGGCCTCCAGTGCGTACCAGAACCGCACGGTGCGCGCGGTGATCAAGCCGCTGGTGCCCACGACCTGGTTCGGCGGCACGCTGTCGAGCGTGCTGGGCACGGCGGCCGGCATCCTGGGGTGGATTCCGATCATCGGTCCGGGCCTGAAGCATTTTGAATTCGGTCGCACGGCGCCGGACGTCGTGCCCGCCGACAAACTGGTGCCCTACAAAGATGTCCACTAGGCGCGCACTGGCCATCGCGATGCTGTGCGCGACGCCCGCCGCCGCGTGGGCGCTCTCGTGGCCGCAGGTTCCGCTGCCCGACGGCACGCGGACTGCGTATGTCGATCGTCACATCGTCTACAACGGTCTGGACATGCAGGCGCAAGTTTTCCGCTCGTCGGAGAAGCCCGACGCGCTGATCGCGTTCTACCGCCGGCGCTGGGGCGACAAGGTGGTGGTCAACCGGCTGGGTGCCTACCAGGTGGTCGGGCACATGCAGGGCGACTACTTCATGACGATCCAGCTGCGCGGACTGGGCAGCGGCAGCGAGGGCCGCATCGGCATCGTCGACGTGGTGCATGTGCCCAAGCATCCGGTGTTGGGCAAGGGCCTGCCGATCCCGATAGGCAGCAAGGTCTTCAACGACATTCGCTACCCCGACGATCCGATTCCGGCGCGCACCGTCGCCATGCGCAACGCCTTCTCGCCGCGCCAGAACGACAGCTATTTCCGTGAACACCTCGAAGCCGACCACTGGAAGCCGGACGGTCGAAGCCAATGCGACGACCGCCGCTGCACCGCGCGCTACGCCCGCGGCGACAGCCGAATGCTGGTGGTGAGCCTGCGCGGCGACGACGGCTATTCGCAGGTCGTTCTGAACATGCAGACACCGTAGGGAGACGCCATGCCTGCCGCACATGCCATCACCGGACCAAGGCCACGGCCGCGCGCGACACAGCGCGGCGGCGCCCTGGTCGAGTACGCGCTGGTGCTGGGCGTACTGCTGCTCGCCCTGCTGGTCGGCACCGGCGGTCAGCAGGCGCCCCTGACCCAACTGCTGGATGCGCTGCGCAACGCGTACACCAGCTTCGTCTACGCACTTTCCATTTCCTGGTTCTAGTCGGAAGCCGACATCGACATGGCAAAAATCAATCGCAATTTCATCTTCCTGGGCGTGGCCGTGCTGCTGGGCGTGCTCGCCAGTCTGCTCGCCGTGCATTACGTGAACACGCAGGTCGCCAAGCGCACGCATACCGCCCCGCAGCAGACCGTGAAAGTGGTGGTGCCGGTGCGCGATCTGGCCAAGGGCGACACCCTGACCGCGCGCGACGTGGCGGCCCGCGACGTGCCGGCCGATTTCGTGCCGGCCGACGCGGTCACGCCGTCGGACTATCACGCCTATCTGGGCCAGGTGTTGCGCGCGCCGCTGCAGCATGGCGCGCCGATTCCGGCCAGCGCGGTGGAGCGGCTGAGCGATCACTTCTCCAACATCATCGGCCGCGGCAAGGTGGCGTACACGATCCAGGTCGACGACACCAATTCGATTTCCGGACTGATCACGCCCGGCGATCACATCGACTTGATGCTGCTGACGTCCAGCAACGGCAATGACCGTATCCGCCCGCTGCTGGGCGACGTGCTGGTGCTGGCCACGGGGCAGCATGCCAAGGGCGTACGCGGCGCCAGCGAGGACGATCACTACTCCAATCTCACGCTGGAGCTGGCGCCGGAAGAGGCCCAGCGTATCGGTATCGCGCGCAAGGTCGGCGCCCTGCGCGTGATGTTGCGCCGGCCGGGCAGCGACGCGCCGTTCAATCTCAAGTTGCTGAGCAAGGCCGACCTGCTGCGCATGCAGCGCCGCGGAAGCGGCAGCGGGATCCAATTCATCATCGGGGGGAATGGTTAATTCATGGACGTTAGCAAGGCATACCGACGCGGTCTGGCGATCGCGCTGCTGGGGTGGCTCGTAGTAGCGGTGCAGCCAAGCGCGGCGGCGCAGGCAGACACGGACGCCGGCCAGACACCCGTCATTTCCGACCAGGTCACGATGTACCAGGGGCAGGCGCTGGTGCGCATGGCGCCCGGTCCGCTGCGGCGCGTGGCGGTGGGCGACGGCAAGCTGATCGAGGTGCGTACCATCGGTCACCGCGAACTGGTCCTGATCGCCAACAAGCGCGGCGACACTTCGCTGCAATTGTGGATGCGCGATGGCAGCCAGCGCAGCGTCGCGGTGCATGTCGGTCTCGGCAATGCCGGGCAGACCGCCGTGCTGGTGCGCAAGCTGCTCGGCGAGGATTCGGACATCTCGGTCAACAGCATCGCCGGCAAGGTGGTGCTGACCGGCAGCAATCTCTCGCAGGTCGACATGGCGCATGTGGCGGCGATCAAAAAGATGTATCCGCAGGTACTGGATTTCACCACGGCCAACGCGGTGCAGATGAAGCCGATGGTGATGATGAAGGTGCGCATCATGGAGTTCCGCAAGAACGCCATGAACCAGATCGGCATCAAATGGGATTCGGTGATCGACGGCCCGTCCGGCGGTCTCGTGCACGACTGGAAAACCAACGCGATGTACCGCATGACGCCGTCGACGTTCTCTGGCATCGACGGCGCGGGCAAGGCCGTGTCCCTGCCGCTGCAGGTGTCCGGCACGGCGGCGTACTTCGGCATCGCCACCTCGATCGCATCGAAGATCAACCTGATGATGCAGACCGGCAACGCCTGGGAACTGGCCGAGCCACAACTGGCCGCGCGCAGCGGCGGCGTGGCCGATTTCCTGGTCGGCGGCGAGGTGCCGATTCCGGTCGATCAGGGACTCGGCTCGACGTCCGTGCAGTACAAGAATTACGGCATCAAGTTGCACATCGAGCCGGTGGTGAACAGCGCGGGCGACATCTCGGCCGATCTGGAAACCGAGATCAGCCGCATCGATCCCAGTGTCACGGTCAACGGCTACCCCGGCTTCATCACGCGGCGCGCCACGGCGCAGGTCAACGTGCACACGGGGCAGACCATCGTGATCTCCGGACTGGTCGACGCCAACGCCGCCAAGTCCTTCGACAAGGTGCCGGGTCTGGGGCAGATCCCGATCCTCGGCGCGTTGTTCCGTTCGCGCGACTTCCAGGCCAATCGCACCGACCTGGTCATCTTCGTGACGCCGTTGGTGGTCAATCCGGACTCGCCGGAGAACAAGAAGATGATCGACAAGAGCAATCGTCTGCGCGACGACTTCCGCAAGACCATCGGCAGCGACATCGTCGAGTGAGGTAGCCACGTGTTTGAAGTTCTGATCGAAACCAAGAATCGCACGCCGCGTCAGGTGCGCTGTCTGAACGAGGTCTGCGGCGTCGGCCGCGGCGAGGACAACCTGGTCGTGCTGCAAGGCTGGAACATCGCCCGCGAACACGCGGTGTTCGAGTTCCGCCACGACGGCGTGTTCATCCAGGTGCTGGGCGGTCGCGCCTCGGTGGCGGTGAACGGCTCGCGCGTGGATGACGAATACGGTCCGCTGCATCGCGAGGACGTGGTCAGCATCGGCGCCTACCAGCTGCGCGTGCTGCTCGACCGCGCGGTCGACACGGAGACGGTGACGGCGCCGAAGCAGGCCGCCAACCACGCGCAGGCCGACGAGGCCGTGCCTTCGCCGGCGCCGACCGCGCGGACATCGACCGCGCACACCCAGCGCAGTGCTGAGTCGTCGACGCCGCAGGCGGGCGCGCACGGCAAGCCCGGTCTGCCCGTGGTGCGCGTCGACAAGGACATGCTCGAATGGCGCACCCAGGTGCACAAGTCGCTGGTGCGGCAGATGGACCTGCGCCGCGTGGACGTACGCGGCATGAGCGACAGCGACCTGCGCGACAAGACCTCCGCGCTGATCAAGGACATCATCGAGAACGAGTTCGCCGACCGCCTGCCGAAGACGATCAACCGTCGCCGTCTGGCCAAGGAAGTGCTGGACGAGGCGATCGGTCTGGGGCCGCTGGAAGATCTGCTGGACGACGACAGCGTGACCGAGATCATGGTCAATCGCGAGGACGAGATCTTCATCGAGCGCGACGGCCGCATCGAGACTTCGCCGGTGACCTTCACCAGCGCCAAGGCGGTGCTGGCCGCCATCGAGCGCATCGTCGCGCCGCTGGGTCGCCGCATCGACGAAAGCTCGCCGATGGTCGACGCGCGCCTGGCCGACGGTTCGCGCGTGAATGCGGTGATTCCGCCGGTGGCGCTGCGCGGCCCCAGCGTCACCATCCGAAAATTCAGCAAGCGCAAGCTGACCGGCGACGACCTGCTCACGTACGGATCGATCAGCGAGGAAATGCTGGAGTTCGTGCACATGGCGGTGCGCGAGCGCAAGAACATCATCGTCACCGGCGGCACCGGCTCGGGCAAGACCACGCTGCTCAACATCCTGTCCAACGCGATTCCCGACGACGAGCGCATCGTCACCATCGAGGACGCCGCCGAACTCAAGCTCAACCAGCCCAATCTGGTGTCGATGGAGTCGCGTCCGGCGAATCTGGAAGGCAAGGGCGAGATCGCCATCCGCGACCTGGTGCGCAACGCCCTGCGCATGCGTCCGGACCGCATCGTGGTCGGCGAGTGCCGCGGCGGTGAGGCGCTGGACATGCTGCAGGCGATGAACACCGGTCACGAGGGATCGCTGACCACGGCCCACGCCAACTCGCCGCGCGACGCGCTGTCGCGCCTGGAGGTGATGGTGCTGATGTCGAGCATGGACCTGCCGGTGTCGGTGGTGCGCGAGCAGATCGCCTCGGCGGCGGACCTGATCGTGCACCAGCGGCGCTTCCCGTGCGGTTCGCGCAAGGTCACCTGCATCTGCGAGATCACCGGCATCGAGAGCGGCACCATCCAGACCCAGGACATCTTCCGCTTCGAGGCGCGCGATCAGGGCGGTCCCAACGGCCGGGTGCGCGGACAGTTCCTCGCCACCGGCGCGGTGCCGGAGTTCTACGAGGAACTGGCCAATCGCGGCGTGCCGGTCGATCTGTCGATCTTCAAGCCGCAGGGAGACACGGCATGAGCGCGGCCCTGCTGCCGATCGTCCTGACGGTGTTCCTGTGCGTGAGCCTGGTGGGCTTTCTCGCCCTGCGCAGCTCCACCGTGTTCTGGGGTCGCTACCGCGAGACGTTCACCGAGCAGGCGCGGTTCAACCTCGCCGACCTGTTCCTGTTCATGGACACGCGCAACCTGTTTCGCGTCAACGCGATTGCGCTGGTCGCGATTCCGCTGTTGCTGTGGTCGCTGACGGACAATCCGCTGATTGCCGGCGTGGCGCTGGTGCTGTTGTTCATCCTGCCGAAGAAGATCTACCGCTGGCTGCGTCAGCGCCGCATCGACAAGGTGCAGCAGCAGCTGCCCGACAGCCTGATGATGATGGCCGGCAGCATGCGCGCCGGTCTCGGTCTGACGGCGTCGCTGGAGAGCATCGCCCATGACGTCGATCCGCCGCTGTCGCAGGAATTCGCGCTGATCCTGCGTCAGCAGCGCATGGGCGTGAAGCTGGACGAATCGCTACAGCACTTCAACGAGCGCGTGCCGATCCAGGACGTCGGCCTGTTCGTGTCGGCGGTGAACATCTCGCGCGAAGTCGGCGGCAACCTCGCCGACATCATGGCCTCGCTCGCCGACACGCTGCGGCGGCGACTCATCATGGAGAACAAGGTCCGCTCGCTGACCGCGCAGGGGCGCCTGCAGGGCATCGTCATGGCGATGATGCCGGTGGCCCTGATCGCCTTCCTCACTTTCGCCTACCCCGACACCATGCGCGCGATGTACCACACGCCGCTGGGCTGGGTGGTGTTCGCGATCGCCGCGGTCATGGAATACCTCGGCTACCGCATGTGCCGCAAGATCATGAGTATCGACATTTGAACGCGATGATCCTCATTCTGGCGCTCGCCGCCGCCGGCTGCATCGGCCTGGCGTTCTGGGCGCTGTACGGCTTCATCCGCGAAGTGCCGGAGGCTGACCGCCACTATCAGGACCCGCTGCCGTTCGGCCTGCGCATGATCTGGCCGTTCGTGAACGTGGCGACCTTCGTGCTCGGTCCGCGCCTGACGCCCGACAAGCTCGAACGCGCGCATCGCGACCTGCAGACCGCGGGGCAGGATTTCGTGCTCAGCCCGGAACAGCTGTACGGGCTGCGCGTGGTCGGCGCGGGACTGGCGGCCGCGTTCTTCTGGATCGTGTTGCTGATGCTGAAGAAGGGCGGCGTCGAGCTGTACGCCATCGCCACGCTGTTCGGCGCGGTGGTCGGCTGGCTGTATCCGTCGCTGTGGCTGGGCGAGCGCCGCAAGCGTCGACGCCGACGCGTCATCAAGGACCTGCCGACCTTTCTCGACTTCATCACCATGTCGGTGGAAGCCGGACTCAACATCAACGGCGGCATCGAGCAGGCCACGCGCAAGGGGCCGAGCGGTCCGCTGTCGCAGGAGCTGATGCGCTTCCTGCGCGACGTGCGTTCGGGCCTGCCGCGCGCGGAGGCGCTCACGCGCATGGCCGAGCGCATGGAGATGTCGCAGATCTCCAGCCTGACCAGCGCGCTGATCCAGGCCGACCGCGTCGGCGCCAGCCTCGGCGCGACGTTGCGCGCGCAGGCGGCGCAGCGTCGCGAGGAGCGTTTCCTGCATGCGGAGAAGCTGGCGCTGGAAGCGCCGGTGAAGATGATGCTGCCGCTGGTGATGTTCTTCTTCCCGCTGATCTTCCTGGTGCTGGGCTACTTCATCTTCCTGCGCATGAAGCAGGAGGGCATCCTGTGAGGTGCGGACGCATCCAGCGCGACGAGCGCGTGCTCGTGCCGCAGGTCTGGCGCGCCGAGCGCCCGTGGAGCCGCATGCGCGGCCTGCTCGGTCGTCCGCCGCTGCAGGATCGCGCACGGCAGGCGTTGTGGCTGACGCCATGCGGCAGCGTGCACACCGTCGGCATGCGCTATCCCCTGGACATCGTCTTTCTCGACCGCGACGGGCGCGTGCTGGCCACGCACGAACGCCTGCGCCCGGGTCGGTTCCGTGTCTGTCGCGGCGCGCGGCACACCGTGGAGCTGGCGCCGGGGGGCCTCGCGCTTCTGCAACCGCAACCCGGAGAGGTGTGGCAATGGCTCATGCAATGAACGCGCTTCGCCTCGGCGGCGCGGTATTCGTCATGGCGCTGGTGAGCGCCTGCGCGTCGACGCCGCACCGCGCGCTGGCGCAGGAGACGCAGCTGCAGCGACAGGCGGCGACAGCCTACGCGCAGGGCGATCTGGGCACTGCGCTGACCGCTTATCGGCAACTGGCCGACGACATGCCCGACGACACGCAGAGCTGGTTCCGTCTCGGCAACGTCTACGCGCGGCTGAACCAGCCGGAGGCGGCGATGAAGGCCTATCGGCACGTGCTGCAGCGCGACCCGAACAACGCCAAGGCCTGGCACAACCTGGGTGTCGTTTACCTGCACCAGTCCGCGGCGGCCTTCGTGGAAAGCGCGCGGACTTCCGATCACGACGCAGCCCTGCGCACGCAGAGCATGCACATGGCCACACAGTTGGAGGACCTCGCGGGCGACGGCGCGGCGAACGGCAGCGCCGCGGATCCGGTGCCCGCTCCGGCGCGTGCGACTTCGCAAGCAGGGCATCCGGCCGAGGGAGCAGGGCCATGATGTACACCTTCGCAAGATCGCGGCAGCGCGGACAGAGTCTGGTCGAGGCGATCGTGGTGATCCCCGTGTTCGGCGCGGTGATCCTCGGCATGCTGCAGGCGGTGCTGTTCTATCGCGCCAAGTCCGTGGTCGACTACGCCGCACTGCAGGCGGCGCGCAGCGGCGCGACCCACTTCGCGCAGCCCGCCGCGCTGAAGCAGGGGCTGGTGCGCGGTCTGCTGCCGCTGTACACGCACGACACCAAGGCCACGGCGTTGCTGAAGGCCTACCTGGTGGCGCAGGCGGACATCGCCACCGGCGCGGCCAAGATCCAGGTCATCAGTCCGGACAAGGCGATGTTCGACGCCTGGAAGGAAAAGCAGTACGACGGCGTCGAGGGCATCCCCAACGACAGCCTCGCCTTTCGCGGCAGCCAGACCAAGGCCGGCGTGACGGTACAGGACGCCAACCTGCTGAAGATCCGGGTCCGCTACGACTATCCGATGATCGTGCCGGTGATCGACCGTCTGCTCGCCGCGATGAACATCGCCAGGCTCGATCCGGTGCGCTCGCTGGCGCAGGGACACAAGGTCTACAGCCTGCCCATCGTCACCCAGGCCATCGTGCGCATGCAGACGCCGATTCGCGATGTGAATCTGCTGCCGGACGCGGCCAGCGGCAGCGGCGGTGGCACGGGCGGTGCGGGTGGAGGTACAGGCGGCGGCACCGGAAGTGGCGGTTCCGGCGGTGGGGGAAGCACGGGTGGCGGTTCCGGCGGCGGCGATGGCGGCGGCACGCCGCCCGATCACGTCTGCGTCTGAATCCGGAGACGAGGGAGATCACGGACGATGCGGTACAAACACGTAACAAGGACATGGATGGCGGCGCTCTGCATGGCGGTCGGCGTTTTGCTGGCCTCCGCGACCGCACGGGCGCAGTCGTTGCCGGACTACCATGCGGGCGCCACGCAGCAGGCCGTGCCCAACCCGTTTCTCACGACACCCTCGAACGGCTCGTTGCCGCCGTGTCCGCATATCTGCCTGCTGGTGCCCGACGGCGAAAGCGCGGACGACGCCATCGCCCAGTTCGAGCAGCAAAATCACTGCCAGGTGACCGCGGACGACACGGGTGCGAGCGACGACGCGAAGAAGTGCACCGTGAAGTGGCGCGAGAGCGAGGACTTCCTGCGCGTCAGCGAGGGCGCCCTGGTCACCAAGGGCTATGTGCCGGTCTACACCCATGACGTGAAGAAGAACGGCAAGATCATCCACAAGAAAGGCGACGTGATCGGCGCCAGCGGCGTCACCATCAGTACCGGCGTGGACCTGGGGCAGCAGAGCGAGTCGGGCACGCGCAGCCTGATCGATCGCTACATCAAGGACAAGGGCAACCCCGACAAGGTCGACGTCGATGCGCTGATGAAAAAGCTGCATCCGTACTTCGGCAAGAAGAAGCAGGATGCGCTCGATGCGCTGAACAAGCAGTCGCTGACCGTGACCAACAGCGAAGCGCGCCTTCTGGAGCAGGCCTTCGGCTACGACACGCAGCGTCGCGTCGCCAGCCAGTTCGACAAGAACAACACCCAGAACATGACGTTCCAGAAGCTGCCGGAAGAGGCGCAGACCGTCATCATCGACTTCGCCTACCAGTACGGTCTGAGCGATTCCAAGGGCACCGTGCGCACCACGTTCTGGAACGATGTCTATGCGGGCGACTGGCAGAAACTGGCGACCTGGTTGAAGAGCAAGCCCGATCCCTACAAGAGTCGCCGCAAGCGCGAGGGCGACCGCTTGCAGAGCGGTATCGACGACGGCAACCTGCCCAAGAGCGGCGACCCCTGCGCTTCCACCACCGGCGGCACCGGCGGCGGAAGCGGATCCACCCCTTAGAACGGTACGCAATTCGATGAACATGAAAACCAGACAATACGCGCTGTGGTTGGGCTTGCTGATGGCTGCGACGTGGACGCTCAGCAGCGGATGCAGCGCGCAGCCGAACCCGTCGGATACGGCGGTCCAGGCGCATGCGGTCACCGGGAAGGTGCCGGACGAGAGCGCCATCAAGGCGCTGGTCGACGATGCGAACGTGGGGGCGGTCGCGCCCGATGCCGACGATGCCGACGATGCGATCTCGGACCGCATTCTCGATGGTTTCCAGGCCGCGCCTTCCGGGCTGCAGATCGAGGACGGTCCTTCCATCGCCTGGGGCTTCAAGTTCCAGCAGGGCAACCAGCAGTCGGCGGTGGTTTACGATGCCTCCGGACACGTGCTGCTCGCGGCCATCGTCAACGACATCGTGCGTGTCGACGACGGTATCGGTCCGGCCGTGACTTCGCAGGAGGCCTACGGCAAGCGGGTCAAGGACGCCGGCGTCGATCCGCAGGTGATGGTGTTCGCCGCTTCGCGCGACGCGCTCGACCGCGGCTATCCGTTGTTCCGGCGCTGGCTGCAGGCGGACCTGCTCGGCTTCAACATCGATTGCGCCAAGAAGGCGGCGGCGTGCGCGTTCGCCGAGAAGCTTTCCGTGCCCGTGCAGGCGTTCGTCGCCGGGCCGAGCGGCAAGGGACCGGCCAAGGTCGCCACGCCATCCGGCGCGGCAGCCGCCGTTCCGTTGGGACGCTTCGTGCAGTAAGGCACTGCATCGATTCAAGGCGCGCGACCAAGGGGCGGGTCGTGCGTTCGTCACGCAAGCGTGCAGGGCACGCAGGAGCCTGGACGTATGGACAAGGATGGGATGGCGCGCGGGACGCGGGTCGCGATGCAGGCGAATCGCGGATGGCGCGGCGCACGATGGGCGTTGATCGTCCTCTGCGTCTGGCTCGCGGCGTGTTCGAGCGGGAAGGATGCCGCCACGAGCGCGCAGGTGGATGCGGGAACCAAGCCGGCGGCTGTAGACACGCACGATGATCCGGCGTCGCGTGTCGACTGGACGGCCATGCAGGCATTCTGGACGCAGGCGATGCAGCTGCCCGGCATCGACACGGGTCCCGCGGACAGCAACAAGCGCATGCTGGTGATCTTCGATCCCGATTGCCCGGTGTGCGCACGTCAGTGGCGCGTGTTGCAGCCCTATCTGGATCGGGTGCGCATCCATTGGGTTCCGGTGGCCTACATCAACGGCGCCAGCCTGCATCGCGCGGCCGCGATCCTTTCCGCGGCCGATCCGGCCAGTGCGCTCGCGCGCAACGAGCAGGGTTTCGACTTCCGCCGGCAGCAAGGCGGGCTGGCGATTCCTTCGGACATCTCCGCGCAGGCGCTCGATACGGTCCGCGCCAACACCCGGACACTGATGCGCGATGCGGGCGTGATCGCCACGCCGACGCTGGGCTTCGAGCTGTATCCGCACAAGCGCTACTACCGCATGCTCGGCATGCTGGACGCGGCGGGGATGAAGCGTGCGGTGGACACGCTCGGTCACACCATGGACCCGTGGCATGCCGAGTCCACGACGGCGGAGCAGCATTCGCCGTAATCCGTTTCGAGGAGTCACGGCGTTCGGCGGCCTCCGAATGAAGCGTTGGACAAGCGCGATCTGCGTCGTACCGACAGGGTGGCCGCGATGCTCACGAGGGGTTCGCGGCCGATGGGCGGAGCCGATTCGGCTGCTGTGCCGTCGGACTTCCATGGCCGCGAACCACGCCGTGCAGCGGCAGCATGCGATCCGCATGATCTTCGCGCCACGAGGCGCTCGTTCGGCGCGCGGCCGGGAGCATGTGCGCCGGGCGCTCGGTCAAAAGTAAAGGGTGCTTGACATCACCGAAGCGTCTGCTTCAGACTCCATGTCAAGCACACTTTACACGCGTGCGCGGTCCGGGTCCGGCGTTCGTCGCCACTCGACCGTCGCACGCCGCACACGTCCGAGGCACACATGAATGGCAAACCGATGAGCAAACGTGGCCTGTTGCGCTGGACCGGCGGCATCGCCGTTCTGCTGGGCGTGGCGGCGCTGGCCGCCGGCATGATCCTGACGTGGCCGACGCTGCGCGATCTGGGCATCCTCGGACTGGTGCTGGGCGGCGTGTGGCTGCTGTTCTCGCTGTTCACCCGCGACGAACCGCTGCGCGCGCCGCAGCGACGCTACGTGCGCGAGTTCTTTCCGGCCATCGTCGCCTACGTGGTGATCCTGTTCTCGGTCTGGCCGATGCTGCAGCACGTGCACACCAACGGACTGCGCGTGCTGATCGCCTTGCTGCCGGTGCTGCCGATCGTCTTCGTGGTGCGCGCGATGGTGCGGCTGGTGCTGGCCAGCGACGAGCTGGAGCGACGCATCCAGCTGCAGGCGATCTCGGTTGCGAGCCTCAGCGTCGGGCTGGTCAGTCTGGCCCTGGGCTTCATGGCGGCGGCCGGCGTGGTGCTGCTGAAGAACGCGCTGGTGCTGGTGCTGCCGGCGATGTTCGCGGTCTACGGCATCGCCGTCTGGTGGATCCGCCGCGGCTACGACGGTGGCGAACCATGAACAACCGGCTGCGCGTGCTGCGCGCCGAACACGGCTGGTCGCAGGCCGACCTTGCCGAGCGTCTCGATGTGTCGCGACAGACCGTCAACGCCATCGAGACCGGAAAGTACGACCCGAGCCTGCCGCTGGCATTCCGCATCGCGCGGGTGTTCGGGTCGCCGATCGAATCCATCTTTGATCCGGGAGATCAAGCGTGAAGATGAAACCAGGAGTACGCATCGCGATCGTCGTCGGCATCGTGGTCGCGATTCTCGCCGGCAAGCAAGCGTTCAAGCACGATGCGTCGGCGCCTGCCGATTCGGCATCGACGCAGACGCCGGCCAAGCCCATACACGTCGAGGCCAAGCCGCAGGTGTGGCATCGCGGTCGTCTGACTTTCAAACCCTGCGAGCTGAGTCGGCCGGGTTCGGGCCGCCGCGCGGCGGCCTGGTGCTCGCCGTTCGAGGTGCCGGAGAACCGTGCCGATCCGAACGGCCGCAAGATCGGCCTGAAGCTGGCGATCGTGCGCAGCGCGTCGATGGTGCCCGATCCGGACATGGTGGTGTTCCTGGCCGGCGGGCCGGGACAGGCGGCCACGCGCGAGTACGTGATGGCGTCGAAGGGTTTCGAGGAGCTGCACAAGCATCACGACATCCTGCTGCTGGATCAGCGCGGCACCGGCGATTCCAATCCGCTGACCTGCGCGCAGACCGAGAAGAACACCGACCCGAACATCGACTACAGCCAGGATCCGGACGCGCGCGCCGCGTACCTGAAGAAGTGTCTGGCCGAGGTCGAGAAGAAGGCCGACCCGCGCTACTACACGACGACCGATGCCGTGGCCGACCTGGAAGCCGTGCGTCAGGCGCTGGGCGCGCCAAAGTTCGACCTGCTGGGCGTGTCCTACGGCACGCGCATGGCGCAGCAGTATGCGATGCGTCATCCCGACGCGGTGCGCAGCATCGTGCTGGACTCGGCGGTGCCGAACACGGTCGCGCTGGGCCAGCTGATCGCCGAGCACCTGCAGCAGGCGCTGCGCAAGGATTTCGCGCTGTGCACCGCCGATGCGGCCTGCAAGAAGCGTTACGGCGACCCGTACCAGACGCTGCAGAAACTGGTCGCCGACGTGCGCGCGAATCCGCGCATGGTCACGGTACGCGATCCACGCACGTATCAGCCGAGCCAGCGCATGTTCAACCAGAAGTCGCTGGCGACGGTGGTGCGCCTGTTCGCCTACTCGCCGGAAACCATCGCCCTGCTGCCGCTCAGCATCGACGCCGCGGCGCATGGCGACACCGGGCCGTTGATGGGTCAGGAGCGCCTAATCAGCGGCGACCTCGGCAGCGACATCAATTCCGGCATGGGTCTGAGCGTGACCTGCGCCGAGGATGCCGACCTGATCCAGCCGCGACCGCAGGACAAGGACACGCTGCTCGGCGACGATTTCGTGCGCGAGCTCAAGGCCAACTGCGCGATCTGGCCGCACGGTACGCGCCCGGCCGATTTCCATCAGCCCCTGCGCGGCAAGATCCCGACGCTGGTGCTCTCGGGCGAACTGGACCCGGTGACGCCGCCGGCCTGGGGCAAGCAGATCGTGGCCGACCTCGACAACGCGCGCCAACTGGTGCTCGCGGGGCAGGGCCACTCGGAATTCATGCGCGGGTGCATGCCGAAGGTGATCCGGCGCTTCATCGACCAGCCCGATCCGAAGACGCTGGACGCGAAGTGTCTGGACCGTCTCGGCCCCACGCCCCCTTACGTCACTTTCAACGGAGCCACGCCATGATCGAGGTCAAGGATCTCCACAAGACCTTCGGTGAGGTCAAGGCTGTCGACGGCGTCAGCTTCAGCGCGCGCGACGGCGAGATCACCGGCCTGCTCGGCCCCAACGGCGCCGGCAAGACCACCACGCTGCGCATGCTGTACACGCTGATGTCGCCGGACCGCGGCCAAGTGCTGGTCGACGGTATCGATCCGGCGTCCGATCCGGTCGCGGTGCGCAAGCGGCTGGGCGTGCTGCCCGATGCGCACGGCCTGTACAAGCGGCTGACTGCGCGCGAGAACATTGACTACTTCGGCCGTCTGCAGGGCATGGACGAGGCGCTGATCGCGCAGCGTCGCGAGGAACTGATCGAGGCGCTGGGCATGGGCGATTTCGCCGCCCGCCGCACCGAGGGCTTCTCGCAGGGGCAGCGGGTCAAGACCGCCATCGCGCGCGCTTTGGTGCACGGTCCGGATCACGTGATTCTGGACGAGCCGACCAACGGCCTGGACGTGATGGCGACCCGCGCCATGCGCGCCTTCATGCGCAAACTGCGCGACGAAGGTAAATGCGTGTTGTTCTCCAGCCACATCATGCAGGAGGTGGCGGCGCTGTGCGACCGCATCGTGGTGATCGCGCACGGTCGCGTGGCGGCCGACGCCTCGCCCGACCAGCTGCGCGAGCAAACCGGCGAATCCAATCTCGAGGACGCCTTCGTGAAGATCATCGGTACCGAGGAGGGCCTGGCCGCATGAACGCCACCCTGACCGTATTCCTGAAAGAGGTCCGCGAGAACCTGCGCGACCGCCGCACCATCACCAGCGCACTCGTCATGGGTCCGCTGCTGGGGCCGTTCCTGTTCGTGATGCTGATGAACGTCATCATCAACAAGCAGCTGGACAAGGCCGAGAAACCGCTCAAGGTGCCGGTGATCGGCGCCCAGCGCGCGCCCAATCTGGTGCACGCGCTGGAGCAGTACGGCCTGGTGGTCGAGCCGGCCATCCAACACCCGGAAGCCGCGGTGAAGCAGCAGCTGGCCGACGTCGTGCTGCGCATTCCGGCCAGCTATCCGAAGGCCTGGAACAAGGGCGATCCGGCGCAGGTCGAGGTGATCTACGACGCCTCGCGGCGCGACGCGGACACGCCGGTCAAGCGGGTCAAGGCCATGCTGGAGCAGTACTCGCGCACGCAGGGCGCGATTCGCCTGCTGGCGCGCGGCCTGTCGCCTGCTGTGTCGACGCCGGTGGTGGTGGCGCAGCGCGACCAGTCCACGCCGCAATCGCGCGCCGGGCAGCTGTTCGCGTTCATGCCGTACTTCTTCGTGGTCGGCGTGTTCATCGGCGGCATGTATCTGGCCATCGATCTGACCGCGGGCGAGCGCGAGCGCAAGTCGCTGGAACCGCTGTTCGTCAATCCGGTGGCGCGTTGGCGCATCCTGCTGGGCAAGCTCGGCGCGACCGCCGCGTTCGCCACCGCCAGTCTGGTGCTGAGTCTGGTCGCGTTCCACCTGGCGGGCTACATCCTGCCGACCGACAAGCTGGGCATGTCCATCGATCTGGGCCTGGGCTTTGCCGGCACCGTGCTGTTGCTGATGCTGCCGCTGGCGGCGCTGTTCGCGTCGCTGCAGACGCTGGTTTCGGCCTTCGCCAAGAGCTACCGCGAGGCGCAGACCTACCTGTCGATCCTGATGCTGCTGCCGATGCTGCCGTCGATGATCCTGAGCTTCACACCGGTGAAGGCGACCAACTGGATGTATGCGGTGCCGTTGCTCGGTCAGCAGCTGGGCATCACCGAGCTGCTGCGCGGCGGTTCGGTGACGGCGGTGCAGGTCGCGCTGGTGCTGGTCAGCGGCTTCCTGGCCGCGCTGGTGGCGGTGCTGGTCACGGTGAGGGTGTACGGCTCCGAGCGCCTGGCGATCTCGGCCTGAGTGTCCGCATGCCCCGTCGCGTTGCGGCGCGACGGGGTGCGGCTGTATCGGTGGCGGCATCCCGATAGACTGGACTCTCCATGTTCGGGGGAGAGTTCCATGCGCACGTCCATCCATGCTTTCGGCCTGCTGATCGCTTCGGCGGCGCTGTTGACCGCGTGTCACGACAAGCCGGCCGCGACGCCAGAGTCGGCGGCCGCGAAACCGGCGGCCAGCACCGCCGCACCGGCGTCGGCTTCCAGCAGCGCCAGCTACGCCAGCCGTCACCTCGACGACTACGCCACGGTGAAGCTGACCGCGGACCTTTCGCACCTCGATGCGAACCAGAAGAAGATGGTCGGGCTGCTGATCCAGGCGGCCGACGAGATGAATCCGATCTACTGGAAGCAGTCGGTGGCCAACGCTGACGCCCTGCGCGCGCGCATCCACGACGACGCCACGCGCGAGCTGTTCGACATCAACTACGGCCCGTGGGACCGGCTCAACGCCGATCATCCCTTCGTCGCCGGCGTCGGTCCGCGCCCGCTCGGCGCGCAGTTCTATCCGGCCGACATGACCAAGGCGGAATTCGACAAAGCGCCGCTCAAGGACAAGACCAGTCTGTACACCCTGCTGCGCCCGGTGCTGCATCGCGAGGGCACCGGCGAGCTGACCACGGTGCCCTATCACGTCGCCTACCAGCCGCAGCTGGACAAGGCCGCCGACCTGCTGCGTCAGGCTTCGGCGCTGGCCAAGGACCCCGGTTTCGCCAAGTACCTGAAGCTGCGTGCCGAGGCGCTGCAGACCGACGACTACCAGCCCAGCGACTTCGCCTGGATGGACATGAAGAACAATCCGGTCGACATCGTCATCGGCCCGATCGAGACTTACGAGGATCAGCTGTTCGGCTACAAGGCCGCCTACGAGTCCTACGTGCTGATCAAGGACCAGGCCTGGAGCGAGCGGCTCAAGCGCTTCGCCAAGTACCTGCCGCAGCTGCAGCGCGACCTGCCGGTGCCGGCGAAATACAAGGCCGAGAAGCCCGGTTCCGACGCCGACCTCAACGCCTACTTCGCGGTGTACTACGCCGGCGACGCCAACGTCGGCGCCAAGACCATCGCCATCAACCTGCCCAACGACGAGCAGGTGCAGCTGAAGAAGGGCACGCGCCGCCTGCAGCTGGAGAACGTGATGCAGGCGAAGTTCGACAAGATCATGAAGCCGATCGCGGCGACGCTGATCGCCAAGGACCAGCTCGACCACGTCACCTTCGACGCGTTCTTCCAGAACACCATGTTCCACGAGGTGGCGCACGGCCTGGGCATCAAGAACACGCTCGACGGCAAGGGCACGGTGCGCAAGGCGCTGAAGGAATACGCCTCCAGCTTCGAGGAAGGCAAGGCCGACATCCTCGGCCTGTACATGGTGCGCAAGCTCGGCGAGATGGGCGAGCTGGACAAGGCCAAGCTGATGGACAACTACGTCACCTTCCTCGCCGGCATGCTGCGTTCGGTCCGCTTCGGCGCCACCGACGCCCACGCCCAGGCCAACATGCTGCGCTTCAACTATTTCCTGCAGCACGGCGCGATCACCCGCGACGAAGCCACCGGCCGCTACCGCGTGCACTTCGACAAGATGACCGCAGCCATGGCCGCGCTGACCACGCGCATCCTGACCCTGCAGGGCGATGGCGACTACGCCGATGCGAAGAAGATGGGCGATGCGATGGGCGTCGTCGGGCCGCAGCTGGCGTCTGATCTCAAGCGATTGGATCAGGCCGATATTCCGGTCGACATCCGTTTCGAGCAGGGGGCGAAGGTGTTGGGGTTGGATGACGGCGCGGCGAGAGCGGCTTCAACGGCGCGTCCGTAACGCAACACTACAGCGGGGATGGTTGCGCGTTCTGCGGTCGTCCGCATGGAGGATTCTGCGATCGCCCCACGAACCATGTGCCTCGATCGAGCCATGCGCCACATGCTTCGATCGAGGTGCGATTCATGTGCTTCGATCAAATTATGAGGTACGTACTTCGATCGAGTCGCGAGCTACGTACTTCGGACACGCGGAAGGCTTTCCCGCGATCACAGCGCGCACTCCATCCTCGTCATCCCGGCGAAAGCCGGGAACTAGAGCCTGCAAACTTTGCCGCATGCCAAGACGCTGGGTCCCGGCTTTCGCCGGGATGACGAGGAGGGGTGTTGCGGGATGACGAGGATGTTGTTGCGGGATGACGCGGGGTGTTCCGGAACTCAGGTCATGCGTATCGCGTCATCGGAGTCGCGCTGCACGGCGTACGCGAGATGAATCGCCGGCGCGGGAGTCCGCTCAGGTGCCTCGTTCCAGCAAGGTACGGCGGCGAGCCAGGCTTGCTGCTGGCCAATGTTCCTTGCGGTCGTAGTAGACCGGCACGGCGGGCGTGCCTTCGGGCAGGATCACCCAGGGTTGCTTGGAGGCGGTGAAGATGTGGATGTCCGGCGGCAGGCGGTCCGGGTCGTCCAGCGTGCCGACACGGACGAAGGCGATGCGCGGGCCGGCGCCGTTGTAGTGGCTCCACAGCGCCACGAAGCAGGTCGGGCAGCGCGCGATGCGCTGGCCCTTGCCGCTGGCCGAGGGCGTGTCCACGAACAGAGGTTCGCCGGCGAGCCGGTGCACGCGGGCGGTCTCGATCATGGCGTTGATGACGAAGGCGCTGCCGGTCTCGCGCTGGCACCAGCGGCAGTGGCAGCCGTGCACGAACAGCGGCGGTCCCTCGATCGCGTAGCGAATCGCGCCGCAGTCGCAGCCGCCTTCCAGTTTTTCGCCCTCTTGCATGCGCATGATCGTGCTCCGCAGGAATGCCTGTCCGCATTGTAGGCACGCGGAAACGAACGGACGCGGTTCAGGCGAAGTGCGCGCGCAGATGCGCAGCCACGGCGTCGGGGTGTTCCAGGTGCAGGTGATGGTGGCCGTCGAGGTGTTTGATGCGGATGTCGGCGACATGCGCGGCGCGCTCGCGCAGCATGGTCTCGGGCAGGTAGGGCGTCTGCGGTCGGGCCAGCAGCAGGAGCGTCGGTGCGGCGATGCCTTCGAGCAGGCGGCGGATCTGCGCTTCGTCCATGCGTACCGGCGTCGGCTGGGTCAGGCGCGGGTCGCTGGACCAGCGGTAGCCGTCGTTTTCGCGCGTCAGGCCGCGCTCGACGATGCCGCGCGCCTGCGCCGCGGGCAGGTCGGTGGCGGCCGCGCGTACGCTCACGGCGGTGTCGATGTCGGGAAACACGCTGCGTTTCCGCGCGCCGCGGCGCAGGCGGCGCAGCGTGGCGTTGCGGAAGCGCTGCAGGCTGCGCGCGGGGTCGTCGGCGAGCGGTCCGAGTCCTTCGATCAGACCGAGCCGGCGCACGCGCTCCGGCGCGGCGGCGGCGACCAGGCTGGCGACGCCCGCGCCTAGCGAATGGCCGAGCAGGTCGAAGTGCGTCAGCGCCAGCGCATCGGCGGCGGCCAGCACCACGGCGACGTATTCGGCGATGCCGTAGGCCACGAACGGACTGGCCGGCAGGTGTGCGGAACGACCATGGCCGGGCAGGTCCAGCGCGATCACGCGGTGCGTGTTCAGGCGCGGTGCCAGCCGCTCGAAGCTGGCGGCATTGTCGAGCCAGCCGTGCAGCGCCAGCAGCGGCGGCGCGTCGGCGGGACCGGACACGCAGGCCTTCAGTGCCAGGCCGGCGGCGTCGAGGTCCAGCTCGATCATGACGCGCGACGGGCGTTCGCGCGCTCGTGGGCGGCGGTCAGCGTCGCGGCGGCGCGGTTCGGATCGTAGGCGTCGTCGACTTCGGGCCAGCCCTGCATGTGGCGCAGGGCGAGGTCGGTCAGCGCCGCCACGTGGCTCGGCTGGTCGTTGAGCGCGGGGATGTAGCGTAGCGTTTCGCCGCCGGCCTCGACGAAGAAGTCGCGATTCTGCATCGCCACTTCTTCCAGCGTCTCCAGGCAGTCGACGGCGAAGCCCGGGCACAGCACGTCGAGTCGGCGCACGCCATCGGTGGCCAGTTGGCGCACGGTTTCGTCGGTGTACGGATGCAGCCAGCGTTCGCGGCCGACGCGCGACTGGAAACTGACCACGAGTTCGTCCTCGCCCATGTCCAGCCGCTCGCGCAGCAGGCGTGCGGTGGCCTGGCACTGGCAGAAGTACGGATCACCGGCGTGGAAGTAGCGCTCAGGAATGCCGTGGAAGGACAGCAGCAGCTTGTCGCCGCGTCCGTGCTGTTCCCAGTGCGCGCGCACGCTGGCGGCCAGGGCGTCGATCACGGCGTCGTCGGCGTGGTAGTCGTTGACGATGCGCAGTTCCGGCGGCCAGCGCAGGATTTTCAGCGCGTCGGCCACGGCGTCGATGACCGAGCCGGTCGAGGTGGCCGAATACTGCGGATACAGCGGCAGCACCAGCAACCGGCGCACGCCCTCGCGTTGCAGCTGGGCGATGGTGTCGGCCACGTTCGGCTGGCCGTAGCGCATGGCCAGGGCGACGCGGATCGGACCGCGCCGGCGTCGCCCAAGCTCGGCCTGCATGCCGGCGGCGAGGGATTCGCTGAACACGCGCAGCGGCGAGCCTTGTTCGGTCCAGATCTTGGCGTAGGCCTCGGCCGAGCGCGGCGGGCGGATGCGCAGGATCACGCCGTGCAGGATCAGCTTCCACAGCCAGCGCGGATACTCGATCACGCGCGGATCGCCGAGGAATTCGGCCAGGTACGGGCGCACCGCCTTGGCCGTCGGCGCTTCGGGCGTACCGAGATTTACCAGCAGTACACCTGCCGCCGGTAGGCTGTCATGTCGATAGCCGGCGAGGCCGGTATAGTTCGTGGATGCTTGCATCGGACCGGGTTCTGCACGGGATTCGATGCAGTCTGCCACAAGCCCGCATGCGCATGGCCGGAAGCGAAATCGGTGCTGCGCATCAGATTCCAAGCGTTCGGAGGCTCTTCATGTCCAAGCTGCGTGTACACGCGTTTCTGCTGGTTGCCGTCAGCGCCTTGCTGCCGCTCGCGGCGGCGCATGCGGATGATCGTGGCGAGGCGCTGCAGCGCGCCAGCAAGGCGGTCACCGTGTTGCAGCAGATCCAGCAGGCGCCCGACAAGGCGATTCCGCAGGAGCTGTTGCGCAATGCCAAGGCCATCGTGGTGGTGCCCGACGTGGTCAAGGCCGGCCTGGTGTTCGGCGGTCAGCACGGACGCGGCCTGGTGTCGGTGCGCACGGCCGACGGCACCTGGTCCAATCCCGTGTTCATCAGCCTGACCGGCGGCAGCGTCGGCTTCCAGGCCGGCGTGTCCGCGACCGACGTGGTGCTGGTGTTCCGTACCCAGCGCGGCGTGGATTCGCTGGTCGACGGCAAGTTCACCCTGGGCGTGGACGCGGCGGCCGCGGCCGGCCCGGTTGGTCGCAACGCGCATGTTTCGACCGACACGCAGTTCAAGGCCGAGATCTATTCCTACTCGCGCTCGCGCGGCCTGTTCGCGGGCGTGGCCCTGAACGGCTCCGTGCTGCGCATCGACTACGACGCCGACGCGGCGGTCTACGGCGCCGGCATCACCCCGCGCCGCATCTTCGAGGGCGGCGTGACCAACGTGCCCAATCAGGTGGTGGATTTCCGCGACCGCCTGGAGGAGTACACTGCGAAGTAGCCCGGCGCGCGAATGCGGTCCGGACCGGGCGATCCGTCACGCGGGTCGCCCTTTTACTATGCTGTTTTGATTGAGGAAACCCCGTGAGCGTAGGTCCCTTCCAACTTTTGCTGATCGTGCTGATCATCGTGCTGCTGTTCGGCACCAAGAAGCTCGGCAATATCGGCTCCGACCTGGGCAAGGCGATTCGTGGCTTCAAGAAAGGCATGAGCGACGACGACAAGGACGACGATGCGGCCGAGAAGCTGAAGGCCGATGCCCCGGCCGCGGATGCCAAGCGCGAGAGCGAGACGTCCTCGCAGGATCGTTCCGGTCACTGACCGGCACCGCGACGCGCCATGTTCGATATCGGATTCGGCGAACTGCTGCTGATCGCGGTGGTGGCCCTGGTGGTGCTCGGTCCCGAGCGCCTGCCCGGCGCCGCGCGCACGGTCGGCACGCTGCTGCGTCGTCTGCGCAACGGCTGGGAAAGCGTGCGCGCGGAGGTCGAGCGCGAGATCGAAGCCGAGGAGATGAAGCGCAAACTGAAGGAAGCGCAGGAGCACATCCGCGCGACCAGCGAGCAGGCCAAGGCCAGCGTGCGAGAGAGTGCCGAACGCGTCCGCGAAGCCGCCGACGCGATGAAGGGTCAGCCGCTGCACGAAGACGACGATCCGCAGCGACCGGCCGAAACCGAAGCAAACGCCGAGCAGGCCGATGCCGACGCGCCGGCATCGCGCCGCACCGACACCGCCGAACCGAGCGAGCGCCCCGATGAACGCTGAGGCCGACGAGCCGCAGGCCGAGGAAAGCCTGATCTCGCACCTGATCGAGCTGCGTTCGCGGCTGATCCGCAGCATCGTCGCGGTGCTGGTGCTGTTCGTGGCGCTGTTCCCGTTCCGCGAGTGGCTGTACACCGAACTGGCCGAGCCGCTCACCCGACACTTGCCGCATGGCGGACACCTGATCGCGACCGAGGTGTCCAGCCCGTTCTTCACGCCGATCAAGCTGACCGCGGTGCTGGCCCTGGTGCTGGCGATGCCGGTGGTGATCTATCAGGCCTGGGCCTTCGTCAGCCCTGGTCTGTACCGGCACGAGAAACGCCTGGCGCGTCCGCTGCTGGTGTCGGCGGTGCTGCTGTTCTACACCGGCTGCGCGTTCGCCTATTTTCTGGTGATGCCGGCCGCGTTCCGCTTCCTGACGGCGGTGACGCCGCAGGGCGTGGAAATGATGACCGACATCAACCACTACCTCAGCTTCGTGCTGACGCTGTTCTTCGCCTTCGGCCTGTGCTTCGAGGTGCCGGTGGCGGTGGTGATCCTGGTCGCGATCGGCCTGCTGTCGGTCGACAAGCTGCGCAAGTCGCGGCCCTACGTGGTCGTGGTCTGCTTCGCCCTGGCCGCCGTGCTGACGCCCCCCGACGTGATGTCGCAGGTGCTGCTGGCGGTGCCGATGTACCTGCTGTTCGAGGCCGGTATTCTGGCGTCGACGCTGCTGGTGCGCACTGACGGCGATACGGCCGACGCGGACGACTGACGTCGACGGCGAGCCGTCTAGTGCGCGGTCGCGGCTGCGTTCTTGCGGCTCAGCGCCAATCCCTTCAACACATTCAGCGCCTGCGCCAGGGCGTAGTCGCTGCGCGCCAAGGCGCCGTCGTCGTCCGGCTTGATCGGCGTCGGGCGGGTGGTGTCCGGCGCTTCATTGGCGAGGTGGTTGGGCAGGTCGGCCTCGGAACCGATCAGTGAGGGACCGTGGTCGCCGGCGCGGGCGACGAGGTCGGCGATGCGGATGTCCGGCGTGATGCCCTCGGCCTGGATCGAGCGGCCGCTCGGCGTGTAGTAGCGCGCCGTGGTCAGCTTGATGGCGTGGTTCTCGTCGACCGGGATCACGGTCTGCACCACGCCCTTGCCGAAGGTGCGTCGGCCCATCACCAGGGCGCGGCGGTTGTCCTGCAATGCGCCGGCGACGATCTCGGCCGCCGAGGCCGTGCCGTTGTCGACCAGCAGGATCAGCGGCGCGCCGTGCAGGATGTCGCCCGGGGTGGCGTCGAAGCTCATGTTGGCGTCGGCCAGGCGGCCGCGCGTGCTGACGATGCGGCCGCTATCGAGGAAGGCGTTGCTGACGCCGACGGCGGCGGTCACCAGCCCGCCGGGATTGCTGCGCAGGTCGAGCACGGCGCCTTTCTGCGGGCCGTGCTTCTTTTCCAGTGCGGCGAATTTGCTCTGCAGGTCGTCGACGGTATCGGCCTGGAACTGGCTGATGCGGATGTAGGCGTAGCCTGGCTCCAGTTCGCGCACGTTGACGCTGGTCAGTGCGATGCGCTCGCGCGTCATGGCGATGTCGGTCGGTACGCTGGATTTCTCGTGCACCACGGTCAGGGTGATTTTCGTGCCCGGTTCGCCACGCAATTTGGCGATGGAGGCATCGACGTCGTCGGGATCGACCGGCGCCTGGTCGACCTTCAGGATCACGTCGCCCGGCTTGATGCCGGCGCGCGCGGCCGGCGAACCGTCCAGCGGCGCGACCACCATCAGTTCGCCGTTGACCTGCGCCACTTCCACGCCCAGTCCGCCGTAGCGGCCGCTGGTGTCCTCGTCGAGCGTGTCCAGGCCCTGGCGGTCGAGGTAGGCGCTGTGCGGATCGAGGCCGGCCAGCATGCCGGAAATGGCCTTGTCCATCAGTTCGCGGTTGCTGACTTTCTCCACGTAGGCCTGGCGGATGATTTCGTAGGCGCGGGTGAAGTTGCGGATGTCGCGCAGATCGACGCTGTCGTCCTGCGCCGCGGTGCTGGCGGCAGGCGCGGGTGCGGACGTCGCGGACGCCGGCGTCTGCGCGGCGCGCATGGGACCGGACCATGCCAGGGCCGGCAGCAGGACGAGCAACAACATCGCGTGGCGCATGAAGATCTCCGATCGGTGCGCGGGAGTCAGGGACGTTTGGACAGCCAGGGCCGCGGGTCCACGGCCTTGCCCTGGTGTCGCAATCCGAAATATACGCCTTCGTGGCCGCCGGTCTCGATGCCCACGGTGCCGAGGCTGTCGCCGGCGTTGACCCAGTCGCCGACGTCGCGCAGCAGCGATTCGTTGTCGCCGTACAGGCTCATCCAGCCGTTGCCGTGGTCGACGATGATCAGCATGCCGTAACCGCGCAGCCAGTTGGCGAAGGCGATGCGGCCGTGAGCGACGGCGCGCACGGTGCTGCCGCGTTTGGCGTCGATGCTGACGCCGTCGCCGTTGCGCACCAGCTTGCCGCGCACCGGCCAGGGCAGATGACCGCGGCGCTTGGCGAATGGCGTGTCGTCGGGCAGCGAGCGCGGAATGTCGGCGAACACGTTGCTCAGACGCGCGATCAGGTCGCTGAGGTTCTTCTGGTTGCGTTGCAGTTGGCTGAGCTGTTGCCCCTGCTGCTTGAGCTGGTCCTGTACCTTGGCGAGCAGGGCGCGCTGGCGGTCGCGCGCGTCGCTCAGCGCCTGCCGGTGCGCCTGGCGCTGCGCGCGTTCCTGCTGCAGCGCCTGTTGTTCGTCGGCGATCTGCTGCTGCAGCGTCTGCAGCTTGATCAGGTCCTGCATCAGGCTGCGGATGCGCTCGATGCGGTCGCGCTGGAAGTAGCGCGAGTAGGCCAGCGCGCGGCCGATGCGGGCGATGTCGTCGTCGCCCAGCAGCAGGCGCAGGTCGGAGCCGTGGCCGAGCGCGTAGGCGGCGCGCAGCAGGTCGGCCAGCGCCGCGCGCTGGGCGTGCAGTTTCGCCTGCAGCGGCTTGCGCTGGGCGTCGAGCTTGTCCAGTGCGTCGTGCTTGGCGGCGATGGCGGCGTCGCTCTCGCGGACCGCGCGCGCGGCGGCGTTGAGCTGGTCGGCCTGCCGGGCCAGCTCGGCATTGAGCTTGTCGCGGCGCGTGGACGTATCGCGCTGCTCGCGGGTGAGCTGCGCGATCTGCTTCTTCACCGCGTCCAGCTTGGCTTTGGCTTGGGCCTGCTGCTGCTTGGCGTCGTCCGCGTGCGACACGCGCGGCCATGCGCCGGCCAGCAGCGCCAGCAGCAGGAGGGTCGGCACGATGCCGCGACGGAGGAGACGGTGCGAGAGGATCATGCCGCTCCGATTATGCCTTGCCATCGTCGTTGCGGGCGATGACCTGCGTGTGGCGGCGTCGGTCGCGGTCACCGACAATACAGCTTCGTTTCACGGAGTGTTGCGGCATGTGCCTGATCGCCTTCGCCTGGCAGACGCATCCCCGCTGGCGGCTGGTGCTGCTGGCCAATCGCGACGAGTTCCACGCACGGCCGACCGCGCCGCTGGCGCGCTGGGACGATGCGTCGGGTCTGGTCGCGGGGCGCGACCTGCAAGCCGGCGGCACCTGGCTGGGCGCGTGCCCCGGCGGTCGCGTGGCGACCGTGACCAACGTGCGCGATCCGGGGCACGGCGGCGAGGGCGCTTCGCGCGGGCTGCTGGTCAGCGACTACCTGCGCAGCGACGAAGCCTGCCGCGACTGGACCGCCGCGCTGGAGTCGCGCGCGGCAACCTATCGACCGTTCAATCTGCTGTGCTTCGATGCGGAAAGCGCCTGCTACGTGGGCAACCATCCGCGCGGCAAGCGGCGCACGGTCGAGGCTGGCGTGCATGGTTTGTCGAACGCGGATTTCGGCACGCCGTGGCCGAAGACGCAGGCGCTGATGACGCATCTGCAGCGCTGGATCGACCGCGATGAGGACGATGTCGCGCCGCTGTGGGACGCGCTGGCCGATCCGGCCGAATGGCCCGACGCGATGCTGCCCGATACCGGCGTGGGCATCGAGCGCGAGCGCATGCTGTCGGCGGCGTTCATTCGTGGACGCACCTACGGCACCCGCGCCAGCACCCTGGTGCGGGTGGCTCGCGACGGCGCGGTGCACATCGCCGAGCGGCGTTTCGGACCGGAAGGCGTGTTCGAGGGCGAAAGCGCGTTGTCGTTGCCGTCAATGCGTGTCTGAGGCGCGCGCGGCGTCGACACCGAGTTTGCGGTAGAGCGTGCTGCGGCTGATGCCGAGCTTGCGCGCGGCGGCCGAGACGTTGCCGTCGCAGGCGTCGAGCGCGGCGCGCATGGCTTCGAGTTGCAGCTGCTCCATCGCCGGGACGTCGCCGTCGACCAGCCGCAGGCGCGCGCTCTGCATGGCGTCCGGGGCGGGCCGCAGTTCGGCGGGCAGGTCGTCGACGCCGACGGCGCGGCCGGGCGTGCCGAGCGCGAGCAAGGTGCGCAGTGCGCCCAGCAACTGACGCATGTTGCCCGGCCAGGGCAGCTGCGCCAGATGCTGCAGCGTCTCGGGCGCCAGCGGCATGTCCTGCTCGTCGCCGCCGAGGTTATGCCATAGCTGTGCGATCCGTTCGGCCAGATCGGCCTGCGCGCGCAGCGGCGGCAGGTGCAGCGTGGTCTGCGCGATGCGGTAGTAGAGATCGGCGCGGAAGCGGCCGCTTTCGACGTCGGCGGCGATGTCGCGATGGCTGGCGGCGATCACCGCGAAATCCACCGGCGTGGCGCGGCCGCCGCCGAGCGGCGTGACTTCTCGCTCCTGCAACACGCGCAGCAGACGCGTCTGCAGGGCGGCCGGCATGTCGCCGATTTCGTCCAGGAACAGCACGCCGCCGTCGGCGTCGCGCAGCAGGCCGGTGGCGCCTTCGCGACGTGCGCCGGTGAAGGCGCCCGGGCGGTAGCCGAACAGCTCGGACTCGATCAGGTTCTCCGGCAGCGCGGCGCAGTTGACCGCCACGAACGGCGCGTCGGCGCGTAGGCTGCGCCGATGCAGTTCGCGCGCGGTGACTTCCTTGCCGCTGCCGGTCTCGCCCTGCAGCAGCACCGGGATGTCGGCGTCGATCAGGCGCGCGTGGCGTTGCAGCGCCTCCTGCATGGCGGCATCGAACACCGGCGCGACCGCGCGATTGGCTGCACGCTGCGATGTGGCGCGGCGTGTGGTGCGCGGCAGTCGCGCCGGGATCACGTCGCGTTGCGCCTGGAACGCGGTGCCGCCCGGTCCGCGCAGTTCCTGCACGCCGTGGCCGCGCGGTTGCGCGGACTCGAACAGACTGTTGTAGCGGCAGCGGCCGACTTCGCTCCAGTCGACGCCGAGCATGTCCAGCGCGTAGCGGTTGGCGGCGACCAGGTGATGATCCTCGAACACCAGCACGCCCTCGCGGTGGGTGCCGAGCAGCGCGGCGTCGGCATGCAGGCGGATCACTTCGCGCCCGGCCAGCTCGCGTTCCAGCAGGCGGCGTTCGATCTGGTCGACGGCGAAGCGCACCATGCCCAGCGCGTGCACGTGATGCACGCTGGCTTCGCCGGACAGATCGAGCAGGCCGACGGTATGGCCGCGGCCGTCGAGGATCGGCGAAGCGGAGCAGCTGAGCACGCGATGCGCGCCGAAGTAATGTTCCGCGCCGCGCACTTCGACCGGGCGCTTTTCGTGCAGCGCGGTGCCGATGGCGTTGGTGCCGGTCTGGTTTTCGCTCCAGGTCACGCCCGGGCGCAGCGCCACGCGCGCGGCCTTGTCGAGGAAGTCCGCGCTGCCCATGGCGTCGAGGATGAGGCCGTCGGGCGCGGTCAGGATCACCACGCTGCCGGTGGCCTGGGCGTCGGTGTAGAGCGCTTCCATCTCGGGACGGCACAGACGGCACAGTTCCTCGTAGCGCTCGCGCAGGGCGCGCACGGCGGCCTGTTCCTGCGGACCGGTGTCCAGTCGCGCGTCGCTGGTCAGGCCCAGCGCGCGGCAGCGGTTCCACGATTGCGCGATGGTGTCGGATACCAGTCCGCGCGGCGGCAGGCCGGCCTCGAAGAAACGGCGGCGCGCGGAACGGATGCTGTCGGTGGAGAGGCTGCGGCGCATGGCGAACTCCCGACTGTCGCATTCTGCGACAGTGTCTCAGGCGACTGTCTCCCTACAGATCACACAAACGCCCGGCAGTGCAAGTGCTGCGTGCGGCGGATGGTCTCAGGTCGATGCGGTCGGTTGACGTAACTTCATGTAAAGAAAGACATTGTCTCGGAATGTGTCGAACTGCGAATCGTTCCCGCATGCACTTGGCACGCCCTGTGCGTAGTCCCGTACACCTTCTTCAACACGGGAGCGAGGACATGACCAAACTGGAACAACATCATCTGCCGGTGCAGGTGCCCTTCAAGGAACGCTACGACAACTTCATCGGCGGCAAGTGGGTCAAGCCCAAGGCCGGCCGCTACTTCGAGAACATCACGCCGATCACCGGCAAGCCGTTCTGCGAGATCGCGCGTTCGGACAAGGACGACGTCGAAGCCGCGCTGGACGCCGCGCACAAAGCCAAGGACGCCTGGGGGCGGACGTCGGTGGCCGAGCGCGCGCGTATCCTCAACCGGATCGCCGACCGCATGGAAGCCAACCTCGAACTGCTGGCGCACGCCGAGACCTGGGACAACGGCAAGCCGATCCGCGAGACGCTCAACGCCGATTTGCCGCTGGCCATCGATCACTTCCGCTACTTCGCCAGCGCGATCCGTGCGCAGGAAGGCACCATCGGCGAGATCGACCACGACACCGTGGCCTATCACTTCCACGAGCCGCTAGGCGTGGTCGGCCAGATCATCCCGTGGAATTTCCCGCTGCTGATGGCGTCGTGGAAGCTGGCGCCGGCGCTGGCCGCCGGCAACTGCGTGGTGCTCAAGCCCGCCGAGCAGACTCCGGCCGGCATCCTGGTGTGGGCCGAGCTGGTCGGCGACCTGCTGCCGGAAGGCGTGCTCAACATCGTCAACGGCTTCGGTCTGGAGGCGGGCAAGCCGCTGGCTTCCAGCGACCGCATCGCCAAGATCGCCTTCACCGGCGAGACCACCACCGGCCGGCTGATCATGCAGTACGCCAGCCAGAACCTGATTCCGGTGACGCTGGAGCTGGGCGGCAAGTCGCCGAACATCTTCTTCGACGACGTCGCCCGCGAGGACGACGACTTCTTCGACAAGGCCATCGAGGGCTTCGTGCTGTTCGCGCTGAACCAGGGCGAGGTCTGCACCTGTCCGTCGCGCGCGCTGGTGCACGAGTCGATCTACGACCGCTTCATGGAGCGCGCGGTGGCGCGCGTCAACGCGATCAAGCAGGGCAACCCGCTCGACCCGGAAACCATGATCGGCGCGCAGGCGTCCTCCGAGCAGATGGAGAAGATCCTGTCCTACATGGACATCGGCCGGCAGGAAGGCGCCGAAGTGCTGGCGGGCGGCGCGCGCGCGGAACTCGGCGGTGAGCTGAAGGACGGCTACTACATCCAGCCGACGGTGTTCCGCGGGCACAACAAGATGCGCGTGTTCCAGGAGGAGATCTTCGGCCCGGTGGTCTCGGTGACTACGTTCAAGGACGAGGACGACGCGCTGGCCATCGCCAACGACACGCTGTACGGCCTCGGCGCCGGCGTGTGGAGCCGCGACGCCAACCGCTGCTACCGCTTCGGCCGCGCGATCCAGGCCGGTCGCGTGTGGACCAACTGCTACCACGCCTATCCGGCACACGCCGCGTTTGGCGGCTACAAGCAGTCTGGCATCGGTCGCGAGACGCACCGCATGATGCTCGACCACTACCAGCAGACCAAGAACATGCTGGTCAGCTACTCGCCGAAGAAGCTCGGCTTCTTCTGATCGACGTCACGCAAGGACCGGCCGCGCGAGCGGCCGGTCCGCATTCCGCTCCCCGGTATTCATGCGCGCGCCGCACGGCGTCGTGAAGAACGCTGTACGCGCGCATCGCGAACCGGACGGGCGACAACAAGAACAAACGGGAGGAGAACACCGATGAACACCACCAAGCGTTTCGGCCTGTGGGCCGCGCTGGGCTGCCTGCTGGCGGTCTCCGCGGCAGCGAGCGCCAGCGACTACAAGCCGGTCACCGATGCGCGCCTGCTGCATGCGGCCAGCGACGACGGCTGGCTGATGTACCGGCGCGATTACACCAGCTCCGGCTACGCGCCGTTCAAGCAGATCGACACCGCCAACGTGAAGCGGCTGAAGCTGGCCTGGGACTACACCACCGAGTACCACACGGGCCACGAAGCGCCGGCGATCGTCAACGGCGACCGCATGTTCATCACCACGCCGAAGAACGAACTGCTGGCGTTCCAGGCCAGTACCGGCAAGCTGCTGTGGAAGTACAAGCACGACCTGTCCAAGGCGGCGCTGCGCACGGTGTGCTGCGACGTGGTCAACCGCGGCGTGGCGCTGTACGGCGACGACGTCTACATGGCCACGCTGGACAACTACGTGGTGGCCCTGAACGCGGTCAGCGGCAAGGTGGTGTGGAAGCATCAGCTGATGCGCGCCGACAAGGGCTACGCGATGACGGTCGCGCCGCTGGTGGTGAAGGGCAAGGTGATCGTCGGCGTGTCCGGCGGCGAATACGGCGCGCGCGGCTTCATCCAGGCGCTCGACGCCAAGACCGGCAAAGAAGTGTGGCGTCGCTACACGGTCCCCGCGCCGAACGAGCCGGGCGGCGACACCTGGCCCAAGGGCGCCTACAAGACCGGCGGCGGCGCGACCTGGCTGACCGGCAGCTACGACCCGGCCACCGACACGCTGTTCTGGGGCGTCGGCAACCCCGGCCCGTGGCTGGCCACGCTGCGTCCGGGCAAGAACCTGTACACCGACTCGGTGCTGGCGCTGGACCCGAACGACGGCAAAGTGAAGTGGTACTACCAGTACACGCCCAACGACACCTGGGACTACGACGGCACCAACGAGACGGTGCTGACCGACATCGACTATCAGGGCAAGACCTACAAGGGTCTGGTCACGGCCAGCCGCAACGGCTGGTTCTATGCCATCGACCGCACCGACGGCAAACTGATCTACGCGACCAAGTTCGCCACCGCCACCTCCGTGGCCGGCTTCAAGGACGGTCAGCCGTACACCGACGACAGCAAGCGTCCGGCGGTGGGCAAGGAAATCTACACCTGCCCGAGCTTCCTCGGCGGCAAGAACTGGTGGCCGATCTCGGTCGATCCGCAGACGCACGCGGCCTACGTGCCGACCCTGCACACCTGCATGACCATGAAGGGCACCACGGTGGCCTACAAGGCCGGTCTGCCGTTCCTGGGAGAATCGTTCAACGTCACCCGCGACAAGCACTTCCCCAACGAGTGGGGTTCGGTGCAGGCCATCGACGTCAACACCGGCAAGCAAGTCTGGCGGCACGGCTCCAAGCTGCCGTGGAACAGCGGCATGCTGAGCACCGCCGGCGGCCTGGTGTTCTCGGGCAGTGCGGACGGTCATCTGGTCGCCTTCGACGCCAGGACCGGCAAGGTGTTGTGGAAGAGTCCGCAGATGACCTCGGGCAGCATCGGCGTGCCCAGCACGTGGATCTCCGGCGGCAAGCAGTACGTGGCGATCTGGGCCGGCTGGGGCGGCGGCACGCCGATCTGGGGCGGCGACATGGCGAAGGACCCGGCGGTGCGCAACATCCCCACCGGCGGCCATCTGTACGTGTTCACGCTGTGAGGAAGGTCGCCATGAAGAAAAGGCATCGTTTCGTGCTTCACGGTCTGATCGCCGTGGTCCTGCTGGCGGCTTCGGCCGCCGGCAGCGCCGCGCCGTCGGGTGCACTGCGGGTGTGCGTGGACCGTTCCAATCCGGCGCAGCACATGGACCGCAAGGTCGCGGCCGCGGTCGCCGCGCAGCTCGGCCAGCCGCTGCGCGTGCACGCGTTCGACGGCAGCGGCGACGACGAGGGCTTCGCGCTGAAGCACTTCCGCACGCTGCTGCACGACGACTGCGATCTGGTGATGGGTTTCCCGATGGAGACCGTGTCCGCCGACGCCGGCACGCCGCCGGGCACGCAGGCCAGCACGCCGTACGCGCGCACCGGCTTCGTGCTGGTGACGCCGCGTCACGGCGGCGCGCGGCAGCTGTCGGAGCTGCCGGCCGGCAGCATGGTCGCGGTGCTGTACCAGACCACGCCGAACCTGTATTTCATCGACCATCCCAAGCTGCAGGCCGATGTCTATCTGGGCGAGGACCAAGCGGTGTCGGCGCTGCTGTCCGGCAAGGTCGCGGCGGCGATGCTGTGGCGGCCGAGTCTGGCTGCGCGACTGCATGGAGCTGCGGGCGCGCGTTTCGTCGAGCATCCGCTGCACGAGGCGCACGCCAATTTCGACCTGGTCGCGCTGTACGCCGATCCGAAGGTGGGTCAGCGCTTCGATGCCGCGTTGAAGTCGCTGCGGCACAGCGGTCGGCTGCAGGCGATGCTGGCGCCGTACGCCGAACCGGTGCCGTCGTCCGCGACCGCGGACCTGCTGCGTCCGCACACGCGGCCGACGCGAACCTGCGGCGAATCGGCCAAGCCCAGACATGCGGCCACGCGCGTCGCCGCGCCGCCGGCGCTGTTCACCGAAGCACAGATGGCGGAAGGCAAGGCCAAGTTCGAGGATCACTGCTCGCAGTGCCACGGGCCGAACCTGGAAGGCCGTGCCGGTCCCGCGCTGAAGGGACCGTTGTTCGCCTCGGCGGACGCCGATTTCCACGTGCGCGACATCTTCACCATCGTCAGCCAGAACATGCCGGCAACGCAGCCGGGAAGCCTGTCGCACGAGGACTACGTGCAGATCATGGCCTTCATCCTGAGCCAGAACGGCTACCCGTCCGGCTCCAGCAAGCTGACCTACGAGGACGCGATGAAGTCCACGGTGCCGTTGCGTTACCACGTCAAACAGTGAGACAACCGGGGCGGCGGTCCGCATGCGGATCGCCGTTCCCGTGGAGGATGACCGCATGTCCGAAGCGTCCCTGCCCGAACAGGTGCGGGTCACCGAAGCCGCCGCAGCGCTGATCGAGCAGCTGCGCGCGCAGCACGGGCCGCTGCTGTTCCATCAGTCCGGCGGCTGCTGCGACGGATCGTCGCCGATGTGCTACCCGCAGGACGATTTCATCGTCGGCGACCGCGACGTGCGGCTGGGCGAGGTCGCCGGCGCGCCGTTCTACATGAGTCCCTCGCAGTACGAATACTGGAAGCACACCCAGCTGACCCTCGACGTGGTGCCCGGCCAGGGCGGCATGTTCTCGCTGGAGAACGGCAGCGGGCGTCGCTTCCACATCCGTTCGCGGCTGTTCTCCGACGCCGAGGCCGACGCCCTGAAGGCCGCCGGACGTATCTAGGCATGCATTGAACCTGCCTGTGGAGGCGCCATGGCTCTGTCTGGGCGCAGATAGGCAGGCGATGCGTCGGCGACGGCTGGCCGGTTTGCCTGTCGAGATGGCACACCGCGGAGTTGCGGGCAGATCGAGCAGCCCGCGGCGGTGGAATCCACGCGGCGGGACGATGCGCGTGGCATGCCCACGCAGCCAGCCTGTGTGTGTCGCCATGCACACATCATGCTGCGACCTTGCGTGCGTCACGCCGTCCGCGCAGACGGATGCTGTGCATCCCTGGATCGACCCACCGCGTGCGAGAGCGCACGCTATGATGCGTGCGGGTTTCGATCATTCCGGGGAGCGCGCGATGACGGGCATGCATCACGAACTGGCCTATGCGGTCACGGTGTTCATGGGGCTGTTCGCGATCATGAATCCGATCGCCAACGTGCCGATCTTCCTCGGCCTCACCGATGGCGATGATGCCGCGACCCGACGCAAGGTCGCGGGGCGCTCGCTGGCGCTGGCGTTCGTGATCGTGGCGATCTTCGCGGTCGCCGGCAAACTGATCTTCGACCTGTTCGGCATGACCATGCCGGCGCTGCGCATCACTGGCGGTCTGCTGGTGTTCCTGATCGGTTTCCACATGCTGCAGGGCAACGGGTCAAAGGTGCATCAACCGAGCACCGACGAGGCCAAGGGCGCGCGCGAGGCGGCCCTCGGGGTGGCGGTGTCGCCGCTGGCGATGCCGATCCTGGCCGGTCCCGGCACCATCGCCACGGCGATGAACTTCGCGGCCGACGGCGGCGTCACTTCGATGCTGGTGACCATCGTCGCCTTCGCCGTGCTGTGCGCGATCACCTACCTGCTGTTCGTGTCCGGCGAGCGCTTCGTGCGTCTGATCGGCGCCAGCGCGCTGGGCGTGATCACGCGGATGATGGGCCTGATTCTGGCGGTCATCGGCACGCAGATGGTGATCGGCGGCGTGCACGGCGCGATCCGGCTGGCGGGCTGAGCGCGTGCGCGTGGCGACGATACCGGTGCGGACCGCGTCATGCTGAACCGGCTCTGGTTCGGTTTCTTCCTTACGGCGGCGATTGCCGGTCTGGCCAGCTGGCTGGTCGGCGGTCATCCCGACGTGTGGGCGGCGATGGTCGAGAGCCTGTTCCAGATGGCCAAGCTGTCGGTGCAGGTGATGGTGCTGCTGTTCGGCACGCTGGCGCTGTGGCTGGGGTTCCTGAAGATCGCCGAGCGCGCCGGTCTGGTCGATGCGCTGGCGAAGCTGCTGGGGCCGCTGTTCCGGCGGCTGATGCCGGAGGTGCCGGCGGGGCATCCGGCGATCGGTCTGATCTGCCTGAACTTCGCCGCCAACGTGCTGGGCCTGGACAACGCCGCCACACCGATCGGCCTGCGCGCGATGCGCGAACTGCAGACGCTCAACCCCAGCGACGACACCGCCAGCAACGCGCAGATCCTGTTCCTGGTGATGAACGCCTCGTCGCTGACGCTGCTGCCGGTGACGATCTTCGTCTACCGCATGCAGCAGGGCGCGCCGGACCCGACGCTGGTGTTCGTGCCGATCCTGCTGGCAACCAGCGCGTCGTCGCTGGCGGGGCTGCTGTCGGTGTCGCTGATGCAGCGCATCCGGCTGTGGGACCCGGTGGTGCTGGTCTGGCTGGTCGGCGGTGCGCTGCTGCTGGGCGGCTTCATCGCGATCCTGACCACGCTGTCGGCGGCGGCGCTGTCGTCGCTGTCCTCGCTGCTGGGCAATCTCACGCTGTTCGCCATCATCATGGCGTTCCTGCTCGCCGGCGCGTGGCGCAAGGTGCCGCTGTACGAGACCTTCATCGAGGGCGCGAAGGACGGTTTCGATGTCGCCAAGAGCCTGCTGCCGTACCTGGTGGCGATGCTGTGCGCGGTCGGCGTGCTGCGCGCGTCGGGCGCGCTGGACTTCGTCCTCGACGGCATCCGCTGGCTGGCGCATGCGGGGCATCTGGACACGCGCTTCGTCGACGCGCTGCCGACGGCGCTGGTCAAGCCGCTGTCGGGCAGCGCCGCGCGCGCGATGCTGATCGAGACCATGCAGCATTCCGGTGTCGACAGCTTCCCGGCGCTGCTGGCGGCGACCATGCAGGGCAGCACCGAGACCACGTTCTACGTGCTGGCCGTGTACTTCGGCGCAGTCGGCATCCAGCGCGCGCGCCACGCGGTGGGCTGCGCGCTGATCGCCGATCTGGCCGGCGTGCTGGCCTCGATCGGCGTGTGCTACTGGTTCTTCGGCTGAGGCGCGGGTTTCGCGTCCGCACGGGCCGGCGCGTGCAACCGTCTGCCGGCGGCCACCGGGGTGCCGAAGTCGGGCGTGCCGTCGGCGTGCCAACCGAATGGCTGCATGCGCGGCGAACGCTTCGGGCCGCAACCCACGCCCGCGCCGGTGTTGGCGTGGTAGATGATCCAGTGCCTGCCGTCGGGGTCGGTGAAGAAGCCGTTGTGGCCGGTGGCGTAGACGTCGTGCGCCGGCGACTTGGCGAACACCGGATGCGGCGATTTCGACCACGACGAAGCATCGGCGAGATCGGCACCGGCGTCGGCCGTGAGCAGGCCGAGCGCGTAGTCGTCGGACCAGCAGGCGCTGGCCGAGTAGGTCAGGAACACCTTCCTGCCGTGCGTGCCGGGCAGGAATTCCGGCGCTTCGAGAATCTGCCGTTCGCCCTGCATCTCCCACGTGAACGTCGGGCGCGCGATGTCGACCTGTGGGCCGGTCAACGTCCACGGATTCTTCATCCGCGCCAGGATCAGGTCGCTGTGGTCGCCGACGTAGGCGGAGTAGACGAAGTACAGCTGCCCGCGCCAGCGGAACACTGTGCTGTCGATGCCGGTGCGGTTGGTGTTGACGATGCCCTTCTCGGTCCACGCGCCCTGGGTCGGGTCGCCGGCCGGATGTTCGAGCACGAGGGTGTGGCGGTGCGCATCGTCGTCATGACCGCGTTCGGCGGCGGAGAAGTACAGGTACCACTTCCCGTCGATGAAATGCAGCTCCGGCGCCCACAGCGAGATCGAGCCGGGGCCGGATTTGCGTGCGCGCCAGACCGTCACCGGCTTCACCTGGTCCAGCTTCGCCAGGTCGCGGGTCTTCCACAGCGCGATGCGGTTGCCCAGGGTGTTCATGTAGTAGTAGAAGCCGTCGTGGCGGATCACCCACGGATCGGGGCCGGACGGAAGCAGCGGATTGACGAACGTCTCCGGCGGTGGTTTGGCGAGCGCACCGCCGACCGCGCACAGCAGCGCGGCGACGGCAAGCGCCAGACGCGCGGAACGCAGCGGCGCGCGGCGCGTGTTCACGGTCATTGTCCGATCCGGCGCAGCGGCTTGCCGGCCATCAGGTTGCGTTCGATCTGCTCCAGACTGACGCCCTTGGTCTCGGGCACCAGGGCGATGGTGATGAGCAGGAACAGCAGGTTCAGGCCGCCGTACAGCCAGAACGTGGCGGCGTGGCCGATGCCGTTGAGCAGGCTGAGGAAGGTCAGACCGACGATACCGTTGGCGACCCAGTTGGTCAGCGTCGACGCGCCGATGCCGAAATCGCGCCCCTTCAGCGGCTGCACTTCCGAGCACAGCGTCCAGATCAGCGGGCCGGCCGACATTGCGAAGCCGGCGATGAACAGCAGCAGCACTGCTACGGTGAAGATCTGCTGTGTCTGACCATGGATGCCGATGTGCATCATCACGCCGACCACGGTCAGCGCCGATGCCATCACCGCGAAGCCGATGTACAGGATCGGCTTGCGGCCCCAGCGGTCGACCAGGCCGATGGCGATGAAGGTGGCGAGTACGTTGGTCACGCCGACGATCACCGTGCTCCACATCTGTGCGTGGGTGCCGAAGCCGACGTTGGCGAACACGCGCGGCGCGTAGTACATCATCACGTTCATGCCGGTGAACTGCTGCATCACCTGCAGCAGCACGCCCAGCCCGACCGAGCGGCGGAAGTTGCGGTTCTGCAGGAACAGGTGCCAGCCGCGCTGCGGGGTCTTCAGCTGCTCGGCGATGTCGCCGATCTCACGGTCGACCAGTTCGCGGTCGGCGCGCAGGCGCATCAGCACTTCCTCGGCCTCCTCGCGACGGCCGCGCATCATCAGCCAGCGTGGACTGTACGGCAGCACCAGCACGCCGAGCAGGAACAGCGCGCCGGGGATGGCGATGATGCCGAGCATCCAGCGCCAGCTCTCGGTGTAGCTGAAGGCGGTGTCGGAGACGAACGCGACCAGGATGCCGATGGTGATCATCAGCTGGTAGCTGGAGATCATCGCGCCGCGGATGCGCTGCGGCGCGACCTCGGCCAGATACAACGGTGCGGTGAAGGTGGCCACGCCGATGGCCAAACCCAGCACGAAGCGTGCGCCGACCAGGAATTCTGGCGAGGTGGCGATGCCGCACAGCAGCGAACCGATGACGAACAGCGCGGCGGCCAGGATCAACGAGCGCTTGCGGCCCATGTGCGCCGACATCCAGCCGGCGCCGAGCGCGCCGACCGCGGCGCCGACCATCATGGCGCTGACGATCCACTCGATCATGCGGTCGCTGATCTTGAATTCGGCCTGGATGAAGCCGGTGGCGCCGGAAATGACGCCGATGTCGAGACCGAACATCAGGCCGGCCAGCGCCGCCATGATGCAGGTGAGGATGGTCGCGGTGCGGGCCTTGGCCGCGGCGTCGACGGCGAGCGTGTTCATGGTGTCTCCTCCCGGGTGTTCGTGGTCGCCGGGCGTGCATGCGCCGCGGTCGTATGGAGCGGCCGGCGAAGCCGGTCCGAGGTGGTGATGTGGGATGTCACGGCGCGTTGCGCGTGCGCGGCACGCCGGCGAAAACAGGTTCGGGCAGGCCACGCACGCCGGTGTCGACGGCGAACAGATGGCCGTCGGCGGCGTCGGAGCAACCGTCGATGAGATGCAGTCCCTCGCGCGCGCTGGTCACGTACATCGTGCCCAGTTCCGGTCCGCCGAAGGCCGGGCGCGTGGGCTGCCGCGCCGGCAGTTCGATGTGGCGGTCGACGCGCCCGTCGGGCCGGTAGCGGGTGACGCGGCCCAGGCCCCATTGCGCGTTCCACAGTCCGCCTTCGGCGTCGATGGCGGAGCCGTCCGGGCCGCCGTCGACGTCGCCCAGGTCGGCGAAGTCGCGCGGTGCGCCGACGCGGCCGTCCGCGCCGTACTCGCAACAGCGGATGCGGCCGGTCGGGGTGTCGCAGTAGTACAGCGTGTCGCCCGACGGACTGAAGGCGAGGCTGTTGCTGATCGCGATCCGTTCCAGATCGAGCCGATGCAGCGACAGGTCGGCGTCGAGGCGATAGAACGAACCGATGGGCCGCTGCGGGTCGCTTTCGTCGAGGGTGCCGAAGACAAAACGACCCTGACGGTCGCAGGCGGCATCGTTGAGACGCGTGGGCAGGTCGGGTTCGACTTCGGCGATGGGTTCCAGTGCGCCGTCGGGCAGATGCAGGAAGGCCAGGCGCGAGGCCAGCCCCAGCAGCAGCCAGTCCGGATCGGCACACAGCGCGATGCAGGCCAGGCGCTCGGGCATCGGCCAGGCGTCGGTCCGTTGCGTGGCCGGATCGTGACGCCACAGCGTGGCGGCGGGGATGTCGGTCCAGTACAGCGCCTGCCGGCGCGGGCACCACACGATGCCCTCGCCGAGCATGTTGGCGGTGGCCAGCTGGGTCCTGACCACGGCCGTGCTCACACCCAGCCGCCGTCGACGATGAAGCTCTGGCCAGTACACATGCGGCTGTCGTCGGCGGCCAGGAACAGCGCCATGCGCGCCAGGTCGTCGCCCTGCAGGAAACCGGGCATGCACTGCCGGCGCGCGATCTCGGTCTCGCCATCGGCGTCCAGCCACAGGCGGCGCTGTTTCTCGGTGATGACCCAACCGGGCACCAGCGCGTTGATGCGGATGCGGTCGCGGCCCAGGGTGCGCGCCAGGCCGTTGACCAGGCCGTGCACGGCGGACTTCGCCATCGCGTACAGCGGATAGCCCTCGTTCTTGATCATCCAGCCGGTCGAACCCAGGCAGATCACCGAGCCGTCGCCGTGCGTGCGCATGTCGTCGGCGACGGCGCGCGTGGCGAAGTACTGGTGGCGCAGGTTCACCGCGACGCTGCGCTCGAAGTAGGCGGCGTCGGTGTCCTCCAGCGTGTGGCGCACGTCGTTGGCGGCGTTGTTGACCAGCACGCCGATCGGGCCGATGCGCTCGCGCGCGGCGTCGATGGCGGCGGCCAGCGCGTCCAGGTCGGTGACGTCGCAGGGCAGGAAGACCGGCGCGTGCGCGCAGTCCTCCAGCGAGCCGAGCAGCGTCTGCGCGCCGTCGACGTCGATGTCGAGAAAGGCCACGCGCGCGCCCTGACGCGCGAACGCCGCGACGAAGTCGGCGCCGATGCCGGTGGCGCCGCCGGTGATCAGCACCGCACGGCCGGACAGGCTGGGGTAGGAAGCGAAGTCGGACATGTTCGGGAATTCCGTGCTCACCACTCGGCGACGCTGCCGTCGCCGTGGCGCCAGATGGGATTGCGCCAGCGGTGGCCGATGGCGGCGCGCTCGGCGACGTAGGCCTCGTTGACCTCGATGCCGAGGCCGGGACCGTTCGGGATGGCGACGAAGCCGTCCTCGTAGGCGAACACGTGGCGGTCGCTGACGTAGTCGAGCAGATCGTTGGCGGCGTTGTAGTGGATGCCCAGACTCTGTTCCTGGATGAAGGCGTTGTGGCACACGCCGTCCAGCTGCAGGTTCGCGGCCAGCGCGATCGGGCCCAGCGGGCAGTGCAGCGCCAGCGCCACATCGTAGGCTTCGGCCATCGCCGCGATCTTGCGTGTCTCGGTGATGCCGCCGGCGTGCGAGGGGTCGGGCTGCACGATGTCGACGCCGCCGGTGGCGAGCACGCGCTTGAAGTCGTAGCGCGAGTACAGGCGCTCGCCCAGCGCGATCGGCGCGGGCGTGATCGCGGCCAGTTCGGGAATGGCTTCCAGATGATCGGATAGCACCGGTTCTTCGATGAACATCAATTTGTACGGCGCCAGTTCGCGCATCAACACCTTGGCCATCGGTTTGTGCACGCGACCGTGGAAGTCCAGGCCCAGGCCGATGTTCGGGCCGACCGCCTCGCGCACGGCCTGCACGTTCTCCAGCACGCGCTCGACCTTGGCGAAGGTGTCGACGAAGTGCAGTTCCTCGGTGGCGTTCATCTTGACCGCGCTGAAACCGCGTTCGACCGCGTCCTTCGCCGCGCGTGCGGTGTCGGCCGGGCGGTCGCCGCCGATCCACGAGTACACGCGGATGCGTTCGCGCACCGGCCCGCCCAGCAACTGATGCACGGGCTGGCCCAGATCCTTGCCCTTGATGTCCCACAGCGCCTGATCGATGCCGGCGATGGCGCTCATCAGGATCGGTCCGCCGCGGTAGAAGCCGCCGCGGTACATCACGCTCCACAGGTCCTCGATGTGGCGCGGATCCTTGCCGACCAGGTAGTCGGACAGCTCGTCGACGGCGCTGGCCACGGTCTGCGCGCGGCCTTCGACCACGGGTTCGCCCCAGCCGCTGATGCCGGCATCGGTCTCGATGCGGACGAACAGCCAGCGCGGGGGCACCAGGAACGTGTGGAGTTGGGTGATTTTCATGGGCGGTCGCCGTGGGCTTCGTCCGTCGCGGGCCACGCCTGCGCGAAGCGTTGCGCGGCCCGGTGGATGTCGTCGATGGAGCGGCCGGGCTTGAACAGCGCCGAGCCGATGCCGAAACCGGCGGCGCCGGCTTCGATGTAGGTGGGCATGTTGTCCGGCGTGATGCCGCCGACCGGCAGCACCGCCGTATTCCTCGGCAGTACCGCGCGCCAGGCACGCAACACGGCCGGGGTGATCTGTTCGGCGGGAAAGGCCTTGACCGCGTCGGCGCCGGCGCGCAGCGCGGCGAAGGCCTCGCTGGGCGTGGCCACGCCGGGCACGCAGCGCAGACCGGCGTCCTTGGCCGCGGCGATCACCGCGGGATCGGTATGCGGCATCACGATGATGCGTCCGCCGGCGGCGGCGACCTCGGCCACCGAGGCGGCATCCAGCACGGTGCCGGCGCCGATCAGGCAACGGTCGCCGAGGACTTCGGTCAGTCGCGCGATGCTTTTCAGCGGGCGCGGCGAGTTCAGCGGCACTTCGAGGATGTGGAAGCCGGCATCGGCGATGGCGCAGCCGACGTCGGCGGCCTGATCGGGATGCAGACCGCGCAGGATCGCCACCAGGGGCAGGGGAGAAAGCCAGGCGTGCATGGTTCAGGCGGCTCCTTGCGCAGGGGGGACGGATGCGGCATCGCCGATCAGGCCAGCCAACAGGAAAAGGCCGCGCGCGGCGGCATCGGTACAGGTGTCGGACCAGCGCCAGCCGAAGACGTCGGCGGCGCGTCGGTAGCGCTCGCACAAGGACGGATCGCCCACCAGCAGCGGTGCGGAGTCGGTCCAGCCGGCAGCCTCGGCGGCGCGCAGCTCCTCGCCGATCAGCAGGCCGGACAGGAAGTCGGGCACGCCGGCGGCCGGCATGCGGCCGTCGAGCACGTTCGCGCGTGCCGCGAACAGGCGGCTGAACGCGCCGCTCGCGCTGCTGGCGCGCGCGGTCTCGACGCCTTGCAGGAAGCAGGTCTCGTCTGCGCCGGCATCATCGGGGACGCCCGCGCCGAGGATGGAATGCGTACGCAGCAGGGCGAACAGCTCGCCGGTCATCAGGGTGTGCAGTCGATGGATGCGACCTTCGCGCACCTGCACCCATTTGCTGTGGGTGCCGGGCAGCACCAGCCAGGTGTCGGCGCGGCGTTCGGGGTGCGCGCTCAGGGCGCCGAAGACCTGCACTTCCTCGCCGCGCATCACGTCCGGCCCCTGCGCGTCGCGCACGCCGGGCACGATGCGCACGCGCTGGTCGCGATGGGTATCCAGCGTCACGCAGTGCGCGGCGAGGTCGGCCGGACCGGCGGGTGTATCGACGTAGCCGGTTTCGGACCAGCCCTGGCGGCTGCCGACCATGCCCGATGCGAGGATCGGCAAGGTCGGCCAGCCTTCGCAGATATGCGCCAGCGCGGCGGCGAAGCCGCCTTCGGGCAGGACGCGGATGCCCCATGGACGCTGGCGCGTTTCGAGCAGGCGGCCGTCGGCCTCGAAGCGCATCGCGCGCAGGCTCGAGGTGCCCCAGTCCAGACCGATCAGGCCAGCCATCGCCTCAGCCCTTGCCCGACCCGCGCGACTGCCGATTCATGTTGCTGCGCGAGTCCGCGACCATGCGCTGCATGGTGCGACGCGCGGCCTCGGGCTGCCGGCGACGGATCGCCTCGAGCACTTTCTGATGGTGCGGCAGCGAGTACTTGAAGTTCTTCGCCGTGCGCGCCGACAGCACGAAGAAGGTGCCCAGTGCGGTTTCGATGACCGAGAACAGCGACACCAGCAATTCGTTGTTGGTGGCGGTGAGCACGGCCTCGTGGAAGTCCAGGTCGGCCTCGGCCCATTCGTCGAGGTTGGCCGCGTTCTCCATGGCCGCGAAGGCCATCTCCAGGCGTTCGAGTTGCTCGGCGTTGCAGTGTCTGGCGGCGCTGGCGGCGGCGGCCGGTTCGATGATCTCGCGCATTTCCAGCAGTTTCTGCACGAAATCCTCGGTCGGCATCGACGCGCAGCGCCAGGCCAGCACGTCGGCGTCGAGCTGATGCCAGAAGCGCGGTTCGCGCACGCGCGTGCCGACCTTGGGGCGCGATTCGACCAGGCCCTTGGCGGACAGCACCTTCATGGCCTCGCGCAAAGCGGTGCGGCTGACTTCCATGTGTTCGGCCAGACGTTCCTCGCGCGGCAGAAGGTCGCCGGGTCGCAGCTTGCCGCCGACGATGCGCTGGCCGAGTTCCTGGACGACGTGACCGTGCAGGCTGCGTGCGGATTTGGTCTTCATCATGCGCGGTTGTCCCCTGAGTCCACGGGTGGTCTTGGTGGCAGGCGAGGCGTCCTTCCCCGTGCCGGTCGCGGAGGCCGCGCGGCGTGGGGGTTTCGTCTCGCTGTCCTTTTTATTTGTCATACAAGAAGGTTATAGCAGACCACGGTTCGGTCGTCATCATCAAGTGGCGATGCATGCACGCGGAGTGTGGGTCTGGTGCGCGGATGTGGCTGGCTGTTCCTTTCTTGTTGGCAGGAAGTGGAGTGTCTTGTTCGCACAAAGTCGCGGTGTGTGGAAGTAAATATGTTTGAAAACATATATTTAAAAAATATATCCACCCTTCTTTTCATTCGATCCTGTGTGGCGCGGCTAGTATCGGAATGCATGTGATGCGCGTCTTTGAGCATGATGCGCGTCGCGTGGATGGCTTGTCCATCGCTTCCGTGGATGGGTCGAAAGTCATCCATCGAAGCACTTGCATATTGTCATACTATATGTTGACAATACGCGCCATCGACGGCTCGGCCGCATTGCACGATGACGAGGAAGGCGATGAATCGAGGGGAGCGGATAGCGAAGCTGGCATGCGTTCTGATGTTGTCGGCGCCGTTCGCGGCGCAGGCCACCAGCGCGGTGCGCAGCACCTTCGGGCATCTTCCGGACGGTCGCGCGGTGGAGGCCGTCACGCTGGACAACGGGCACGGCATCACCGCCCGCGTGCTCGCCTATGGCGCGCGCCTGCAGTCGCTGCGCACGCCGGACCGCCACGGCCACGAAGCCGACATCGTGCTCGGCCATCCGCACATGAAGGGCTACCTCGACACGCCGCAGTACTTCGGTGCGACGGTCGGGCGCTACGCCAACCGCATCGCCAAGGGGCGCTTCACCCTGGACGGTCACACCTACCAGGTGCCCGTCAATGACGGGCCGAACTCGCTGCATGGCGGCACCAAGGGTTTCGACAAAGTGCTATGGACGGTCGTCGGCGTCGAGCACGATGCCGATCATGCCAGCGTCACGCTGCGCTATGTCAGCCCCGACGGCGACATGGGCTATCCCGGCACGCTGACGGTCACCGCGATCTACAGCCTGGACACCAAGAATCGTCTGACCATCGATTACCGCGCCACCACCGACAAGCCGACGATCGTCAACCTCAGCAACCACGCCTACTGGAATCTGGGCGGCGAGGGTTCGGGCACGGTGATGAACCAGCGCATGATGATCGCGGCGGACACGTATCTGCCGGTCGACGCCACGGCGATTCCGACCGGGCAATTCGCGCCCGTGGCCGGCACGCCGTTCGATTTCCGCAGCGCCAAGCCGATCGGCCGCGACATCCGCGACGGCGCTTCGCAGCAGTTGCTGTACGGCCACGGCTACGACCATAACTGGGTCATCAGCCGGCACGCGAGCGCGAAGCCGAGACTGATCGCGCGCGTCAGCGATCCCGATTCCGGTCGCGTGCTCTCGCTGTATTCGTGCCAGCCGGGACTGCAGTTCTATTCGGGCAATTTCCTCGACGGCACCACGCAGGGTCCGTCCGGTCGCACTTACCGTCAGGGCGACGCCTTCGTGCTGGAACCGCAACTGTTCCCGGACACGCCCAACCAGCCGGCATTCGGCTCTGCGCGACTGGCGCCGGGGCAGACGTATCGCAACCACATCGTGTACCGATTCTCGACGCAGGGCGGTCACTGAACCATCCGCGTTTCCACACCGAGGGTGTTTTGGAAGCACCTTTGTATTTTATATGACAAATAGCGCGGCACGGATGCAGGCCATGCGAGGCAGACGACCCGGGGGAGTGGGTCCTGCCCGGATACAGCGCAAAGCGGAGGAGACATGAAGCAGTTACTGATGGCATGCACCCTGATGCTCGCGACCTGGTTCGGCGTCGCGCCGGCGCACGGTGCCGAGACGGGCCGATGGTCGAAGGCACAGGCGCACGCCTGGTACATGCAGCAGCGCTGGATCGTCGGCAGCAACTACGTTCCGGCCGACGCCATCAACGAGCTGGAGATGTGGCAGGCCGACAGCTTCGATCCCAAGCGCATCGACCTGGAGCTGGGCTGGGCGCAGAAGATGGGCATGAACACCATGCGCGTGTTCCTGCACGACCTGCTGTGGAAGCAGGATCCGGAAGGCTTCAAGCAGCGCATCCGCACGTTCCTGACGATCGCGCACAAGCACGGCATCAAGCCGATCTTCGTGCTGTTCGATTCGTGTTGGGATCCACAGCCGAAGCTCGGCCCGCAGCATCCGCCGATTCCCGGCGTGCACAACTCCGGCTGGGTGCAGAGCCCAGGCGTGGCGATGACCGACCCGGCGCAGTACCCGCGCTTCGAGGCCTACGTGAAGGACATCGTCGGCACCTTCGCGCACGACAAGCGCATCCTGGCGTGGGACGTGTGGAACGAGCCGGACAATCCGGGCGGCGGCGACTACGACGCGCAGGAGCCGAAACACAAGTTCGACCTGGTCGCCAAGCTGCTGCCACAGGTGTTCGCCTGGGCGCGCAGCCAGCATCCGGATCAGCCGCTGACCAGCGGCGTGTGGCACGACCCGGACTGGTCGAAGCTGGACAAGCTCAACGCCGTCGAGCGCACGCAGCTAACGCAGTCCGACATCATCACCTTCCATTCCTACGATTGGCCGGAAACCTTCGCCCGCCGCGTGCAGCAACTGGCGGTCTACGGACGGCCGATGATCTGCACCGAGTACATGGCGCGCAGCGCCGGCTCGACCATCGACGGCATCCTGCCGCTGGCCAAGAAGCTCGACGTGGGCATGGTCAACTGGGGCTTCGTCAAGGGCAAGACGCAGACCGACCTGCCGTGGAACTCGTGGCAACGGCCCTACACCCTGCAGCCGCCGACGATCTGGTTCCACGATCTGCTGCGCAAGGACGGCACGCCCTACCGCCAGCGTGAGATCGACATCATCCACGACCTCGCGACGTCCCCGCGCGGCGTGGTGCCGGCGGCGGCGCTGATGCTGCCGGTGCGGCTCGACCACCCCGGCTGAACCGATTTCCCCCATCGCTGCGCGCCCCCGGTGGAGCGCGGCGAGTTTTTGTTCGCCCGCGAAGGCCCGCAGGCAGCGACGCGTGGACGCGGCGCGCATCGACCCGACGGATTTCGAGCCGGCCGCAACACCGGTCGGTACCCGCAAACACCCAGAAAACAACCGGAATACCGGGATCATCCAGATAGAGAGGGGAGGCACACCATGAAACAGACCCGCTACACCGTCACGCTGCTGGCGGCCATGATCGCCGCGGCGCTTGCCCAGGTGCAGGCCGCGACGCCGGAACACGCCGCATCGACCGCCACGACGCGCGCGGCATCGGATGCGACGGCGCAGTCGACGTCCACGCCCGACACCCAGGCCAAGAAGAAGACCCGGGACAAGAAAAAGCAATCGGAATCGTTCACCGAGCTTCAGGCCGTCACCGTGACGCCGCTGCGGCAGAGTCTGGAAAGTGCGCAGTCGATCAAGCGTGACGCGCGCATGGTGGTCGACTCGGTGGTGGCGGAGGACATCGGCAAGCTGCCCGACAACACCGTCGCCGACGCGCTGCAGCGCGTGACCGGCGTGCAGGTCGCGCAGGGCTTCACGGGCGAGACCTCGACCGTGGTCGTGCGCGGCCTGCCCAACGTGGTCACCACCTTGAACGGCCGCGAAATCTTCAATGCCGGCGGGCGCCAGTTCTCGTTCCAGGATCTGCCGGCGACCGCGGTCAGCGCACTGAAGGTCTACAAGACCACCGATGCGCAGATGGTCACCGGCGGCATCGCCGGCACCGTCGACATCCGCACCTTCCGTCCGTTCGACTTCAAGGGCCGCAAGATCGCCGCGACGCTGACCGGCGTGCATCAGAAATACGGCGGTCATACCGATCCGACAGCCAGCCTGCTGGTGAGCAATCGCTGGAAGACCGCCGATCACGGTGAATTCGGCGCGTTGCTCAACATGGGCATCACGACGATGCACTACGACTACAACGCGGCCTTCGTCGACGACAACCTGACACGCGTGCTGACCGACGGCAGCGGCAATCCGGTGCGCACCAGCAACGGCAACCTGATCGTCGGCCCGAACTCCTTCGGCGCCAACTACAACACCGGTTGGCGCAAGCGTCCGGAAGCCAACTACGCGCTGCAGTGGAAGCCCAACGACAGCACCGAGATGTACCTCGAGGGCATGTACACCTGGCTCTCGGAAAAGTACGACCAGCCGTTCTACGGCACGGTGCCGGTCAATGTGGTCACGCCAACGCAGGTGACCGCCGGCGCGCCGTGCTTCCCGATCGGTCTGACCAGTTCACCGTACGCCGGGCAGACGATCTGTCCGCTTTCCGGCGCGCAGTTCAACGGCAACTTCTACGCCTTCACCAGCACGCAGGCGCATCAGGACTGGGGCCACAACAGTCAGAACGCCTTCGGCATCAAGTGGCACGGCGAGAACCTGACGCTGTCGAGCGACCTCAGCCACAACGCATCGAGCTACGAGAACGACAACTTCGTCGTCGACCAGTTCATGGATGCGTACAACACGCCGCTCAGCTTCAACTACAACGCGCCGAACAGCTTCAACTTCCCCGGCAATCCACAGCTCGATCCGTCGCGGTTCTACCTCAACGGTCTGTACCAGCAGTGGAACAACAACAAGGCCACGCAGACCGCGTGGCGCGGCGACGGCAATTACTACTTCGGCGGCAACTTCGTCAGCTCGCTCGACTTCGGTCTGCGTTACGCCGACACCGAGGTCAAGGCGACGGGCGCGTCGCTCGGCATGGGTCCCCCGGGCGGTGCGTACCTGGCGGACGGTTCGCCGAACCCGGCCAACAATGTCTACAACCTGTTCGGCGACTCGTACTTCTGCCAGATTCCGCGCATCCCTGTGGTGCCGGACGGGGCCATCACCGGCTGCTACGACTACCTGAAGAACAACGCCGACGCGCTGCGCACCTATTACGGTCTGCCCACCGGCAAGCTGCCCGCGCAGAAGGGGCAATACTTCAACATCGGCGAAAAGACCCTGTCCGCCTATGCCCAGATCAACTACGCCAACGAGCTGTTCGGTATTCCGTATGACGGCCTGATCGGCGTGCGCGTGGAGAAGGTGAAGCGCAATCTGAACGCCTACACGTTCGATACGGCGAGCAGTCTGTATTCGCCGATCGGCCTGAACACCGACGAGACGAACGTGCTGCCCAACGCCACGTTCAACCTGCACTTCACCGACCAGTTGCAGATGCGCCTGTCGGCGGGCAAGACGATCCAATACCCGGCGTTCGGGCAGCTGAATCCGTCTCTGACGCTGAGTCCGGCAACGGCCAACACCATCGCCACCGGCGGCGGCGGCAACCCGAACCTGCAGCCGACCAAGTCCAACAGCTACGACGCGACCCTGGAGTGGTACTTCAGTGACGTGGGTTCGGTGACCGGCGGCGTGTTCTATCACGACATCACCGGCTACATCGAGAACTACACGTTCGAGGAGAACATCAACGGCACCAACTACCTGATCTCCGGTCCGAAGAGTGCGGGCAAGGGACATCTGGACGGCGTGGAGCTGGCCTACACGCAGTTCTTCAGCTTCCTGCCGGGCGCCTGGAGCGGTCTGGGCGTGCAGGCCAACTACACCTACATCGACAGTCAGTTGAAGACGCCTTCGCAGATCGACGACGGGTTCGTCACGACCTCGTTCCAGAACGTCTCGAAGAACAACTACAACCTGGTGCTGATGTACGAGAAGTACGGCTTCTCCGCGCGTCTGGCCTACAACTACCGCAGCCGCTATCCGGAATTCTTCCTGGCGGCCTCGAGCGTGCTGGGCAACAACGCGCAGATGTACGACGAGCCGGCGAACATGCTCGACCTCTCGCTGAGCTACGACGTCAACAAGCATCTGACCGTGGTGCTCAATGCGACCAACCTGAACCATGCGAACTTCCATTCCTATGCCGGTCCGGGCACCGGGTTGCCGCAGGATTATCGCTATCAGGATCGCTCGGTGGGACTGGGCGTGCGGCTGAAGCTGTGACGCGAGGCTGCATGGCAGCGACGAACAAGGCGGCGCGCCGGCATGGCGCGTCGCCCGACGTGTCGCGGAGGAGGTCGTGGTGGTCATGAATGCGCTGCGACTGGCCGTCCTGCTGCTCGGTCTGACCGGACTGGCGCAGGCCGGCGCGGCGGAGACCTTCACCAACCCGGTGTTCCGCAGCCAGGACCCGTGGATCACGCGGGTCGGCGGCGTCTACTACTACATCGAGTCCGGCTGCGGCGTCGCGGACATCTGCGTGAAGCGTTCGCGCTCGCTGACCGGTCTGGCGTCCGCGCCGTGGATCGGCGTCTGGACGCATCATGCGGACACCGACTCCAACGGCCGCGACATCTGGGCGCCGGAACTGCATTTCATCGACGGGCGCTGGTTCATCTACTACGCGGCCGACGATGGCGACAACAATCATCACCGACTGTTCGCGCTGGTATCGAGCGGGACGGACGGGCAGTTGGGCACGTTCCGCGAGGCCGACACCGGCCTGCCGCACGGTCAGCTGGTCGAATCGAGCGGTCATTGGGCCATCGACCCGAACGTGTTCATGGCGGCCGATGGCAAGCGCTACCTCACCTGGTCGTGCACCAACCAGGCCGACTCGACGTTTCCGCAGCGCATCTGCCTGGCCCGCATGCGCGATCCGCTGACCCTCGGCAGGACCGCCTTCATTTCCACGCCGGCCCGCGCCTGGGAAACGCGCGGCGCGGCGATTCAGGAAGGTCCGGTCGGCTACACGCGTCACGGACGCACGTACATCACCTATTCCGGCAGCGCCAGCTGGGTCGCCAACGACTACGCCGTCGGGCTGCTGTCGCTCCGGCCTGGCGCCGATCCGCTGCAGGCGTCGTCGTGGCGCAAGCGCGGGCCGATCTTCGACCGTCACGGCCGCGTGTACGGTCCGGGTTCGGTGGTCTTCGTGCCCTCGCCGGACGACCGGCAGTACTGGAATCTCTACCACGGCATCGACCGTCTCGACTGCACGCCGGCCTACGATTGCCGCGATATCCGCATGCAGCAGATGTTCTTCGATGCGCACGGCGCGCCGATGCTGGGTTATCCGGTGGACCCCGGCGTGGCGCTGGCGCGTCCGTCCGGCGAAGGCGGCGACGGTCCGCGACGCCTGCAGGCGCGGCCGTTCGGGCCGGCCTGGGGCGATGCGGCCGAAGGTCATCCGCAGGCCGGGCAGGTCGTCGGTGCGTGGAGCTATCCGAAGGGACTCTCGGCGTTGAGTGCGCTGGGCGGCGCCTGGGATCAGGCGTTTCGGCGCAGCAATCCGAACGCGCCCGATCTGCACACCCACGTCGAGGTAGCGATGCAAGCGAAAGGCACGACGCAGGCGTTTCCCAAGTACGGCATCTACTGCGCTTACGACGACGCCCGCAATCATGCGGAAATGTTCATCGACCCGGTGTACAAGGTGCTGGCGACGCACGCGGTGGTCCACGGTCGGGATCAGGGGTGGCGCAACACGCCGCTGCCGTCGGATTTCGATCCTGCGGCATGGCATGCGCTGGACTGTCGCAAACACGGCGAGTCGTTCACGTTCAGCGTCGACGAAGGCCATGACGATCAGGTCGAGCAGCGGCGCACCGTGTCGCTGGTCAACGGCCAGCCGGGGCTGGTCGTCGTCGATGTGCGCGCCGCCTACCGTCATTTCCATGCCAGCAACGAGGCGGCGGATGACGCCGTTTCCGATCCATAATCACGGTGTTTGAAAGAGGAAGAGTCCATGCGCGACCGTAGTCGAATCCAGGCTCACGCTATGTCCGCGCTGTTGACGGTGGTGCTCGGCATGGTCGTGTCGACCTGTCCGGCGGCAACGCCAGACAGGTCGCAAGGGCATTGGTTGGGCGCCTGGATGACGGCGATGATTCCCGCGCCGGTGCCGGCCAATGCCTACCGGGCCAAGCCGATCGCCGCCCAGCGGATCGCGCACCAGACCCTGCGCCAGATCGTGCGCGTGACCGCCGCGGGGACGAAGCTGCGCATCCGGCTGTCGAACGCCTACGGCGATGCGCCGCTGACCATCGCGGCGGCCAGCGTCGGCACATGGAAAGAGCGTGACGGCGATGTCGCCGTGACGGACACGCTGCACGCGCTGCGCTTCGGCGGCCGCGTATCGGTGACGATTCCCGCCGGTGCAGATTTCTACAGCGACGCGTTGCCGATGAAGGTGCGGGTGGGCGAGAAGCTGGCGGTCAGCCTGTACATCGACGGCACGGTCACGCCAAGCACCTGGCATCTGGACGCGCGCCGCACGAACTACGTGTCCTCCACGGGCGACTTCACTGCCCGCACGCGCATGCCGGTGGCGGCCACGTCGTCGTCGACCTACTGGCTGGCCGGCGTCGAGACGTGGTCGTCGCGCGCGACCTCGGCCATCGTGGTGCTGGGCGACTCCATCACCAACGGCTACCGCTCCACGCCCGACCGCGACCGGCGTTACCCGGACGTCCTGTTCGAGCGCCTGCGCGGGAAGAAGGGCTGTGCGCATGCCGTGCTCAATGCCGGCATCGACGGCAACGAGGCGGCGGCTTACGCCGGTACCTACGGCAACGGACCGAGCATGGCCGCGCGCTTCGACCGCGACGTGCTGGGGCAGCCGGGCGTGCGCGCGGTGCTGGTGCTGGGCGGTATCAACGACATCGGCGAGCCGACCATGGTCGCCAAGGTCGCCGGCAAGGTCGTCGACGGCGACGCGCTGGCGGCGCAGGTGATTGCCGGATTGCGACAGATCGTCCGCAAGGCGCACGCCGCGAAGCTGCGTGTCTACGGCGCGACCATCACGCCGTTCGCCGATACCTTGGGCGGCGCGTATTCCGCGCAGGGCGAGCGCGCGCGCGAGCAGATCAACGACTGGATCCGGCATCGCGCCGGCTACGACGGCGTGGTCGATTTCGACGCCTTGATGCGCGATCCGGCGCATCCGAAGCACCTCCGCCCGGCGTTCGACAGCGACGATCACCTGCATCCCAACGACGCCGGCTACCGCGCGATGGGCGAGGCCATTCCGCTGCGCTGGTTCGGTTGCCGTAGATCGATGCGCGGGTAGCGGAATCGCCATGCGCGCGTCATGGCGTGGGCATGCGCTTGCGCTAGGATGAGCCGGTCGTCATCCAGCAGGCATCTCCATGCGCATCGGTCTCGCCGTCAACCAGCTCCATCACGCCAATCGCGACGCCGCACTGTACCGCTGGCTGCGCGTGTGCGCGGACGGCATCCGCGAGCTGCAGATGGAGCTGCACGTGGTCGGTCGTACCTACGACGCGATGCTCGGCGAGGGCATGTTGCAGGGCTATCCGCCGCTCAAGCGCTATCCGTATGGACGCCACGGCGGCCTGATGAAGCTGGTGGCCGAAGTGGTCGGTCTGGGCGAGACGCGCACGCTGGACGGCGCGATCTACCTGATCGATCCGGTCGATCCGTCGTCGGATTATCCCGAGGCCGCGGCGCTCAAGCGCCAGTGCGTGATCCACCACAAACCGTTCGTGTCGACGGTGGCCGGCGCCATCGACTTCATCGAATGCCAGCGCATGCACGCCGGGCTGGAACCGCTGCCGGCCGCCGACCGCCTGTTCGCGTTCGAGCGCCAGACCGTGGCGCTGATCGCCCACGACGCGCTGAAGCAGGAGATGTTCGACTTCGCCGGCGCACACTTCGATCTGCTGTCGCGCTTCGCCACGCGCGTGGCCACCGGCACCACCGGCCAGGGCCTCAACGAGCTGGCCTGGTCGCGCGGCTGGCCGAAGGACAAGGAGTGGGTGGTGCGCTACAACAGCGGCCCGCTGGGCGGCGACGCGCAGATCGCCGACCGCATTCTCGATCAGCGCTGCCAGCGCGTGATCTTCTTCGAGGACCCGCACGTGGCGCGCCAGCACGAAGCCGACATCCGCCTGCTGGAACGCGCGGTGACCACCGTCACCGACGAAGCCATGTGCATGACCACGCCCATCGTCGCGCAGCGCTGGATCGAGGCGGTGAAGAAGCGCGAGGCGTTCTGAGCGCAGGTCGCCGGGCGAGTTGCACCGGTTGCGGTAGGTGGCGAACGGAAGGCGTTCGCGATGCATGCGTCATGCATCGCACGCGATGACTGCGCGGGCAGCGTTCGGCGTGCGCGCTGCGAGTAGTCAGTCGCTCAGGATGTCGCCGTCGACGTAGTACCAGCGGCCGTCCTCGCGCAGGAACCGGCTGCGTTCGTGCAGGCGTTGCGCGCGGCCGCCGCCGACGCGGAAGCGGGCCACGAATTCGACCGTCGCGCGGTCGTCGCCGCCGTCCTCGTGCGCCTTCACGTTCAGGCCCAGCCAGCTCGGCGCGGGCTGCTGCACGCCCAGGCGCAGCGAAGTCGGGCGCGTGGACGGGTGCCAGCTGGTCAGCAGGTAGTCTTCATCGCGCAGCACGTAGGCGCTGTAGCGCGAGCGCATCAGCGCTTCGGCGCTGGGCGCGGGTTCGCCGCGGTGCAGCGGCTGGCAGCATTGCGCGTAGCCGAGCGGGTTGCCGCAGGGGCAGGGCGTGGAGGTGTCGACGGCTTTCAGAGCGTGGGCGCGGGCCATACGCGCATCATGCCGCGTTTGCCGCGGTCGGGCGAGTCCTGCGCCGGGCGGCGCAGGACTCGCGGTCCGGACTTACTTGTCGGCGCCGTCGCCGAGGTACTTGGCGAACCAGTGGGCGGAACGCTTCAGCACGTCGATGCGGTCTTCCTTCTTGTGGAAGCCGTGGCCTTCGCCGGCGTAGACCACCAGCTGCGTCGGCACGCCCATGGCGCGCAGCGCATGCCAGAACTCGAACGACTGCGGCGCCGGACATTCGGCGTCGCGCTCGCCGACCACGACCAGCGTCGGCGTCTTGTTCTGCTTGATGAAGTTGATCGCCGAACTCTTGGCGTACACCGCCGGGTCGTCGTACACGGACTTGCCGAAGAACGGCAGCATCCACTGGTCGATCATGTTCTGGCCGTAGTAGCTCTGCCAGTTGGACAGGCCGGCGCCGGCCACCGCGGCGCGGAAGCGATGCGTCTGCGTCGGCGCGAACATGCTCATGAAGCCGCCGTAGCTCCAGCCGCTGATGCCCAGGCGCTTGTCGTCGACCGGGTACAGCTTCTCGACCTTGTCGACGCCGGCGAGGATGTCGCGCAGGTCGCCGTAGCCCATGTCCTTGCGCACGGCCTGGGTGTAGGCCGCGCCTTCGCCCAGACTGCCGCGCGGGTTCGGCATCAGTACGAAGTAGCCCAACGCCGAGTACAGGCCGTTGCCGCCCCAGCCCGAGCGCACGTTCCACACCGGACCGCCGTGCACGTTGACGATCATCGGGTAGGTCTTGTGCGGATCGTAGTTCGCCGGCAGCAGCAGCCAACCCTGCACGTGGAAGCCTTCGTTGGTCCACTCCACCGACACGGCCTTGCCCCACAGCGGCTTGAGGCCATCGTTGACGTGGGTGACGGCGCGCGGGGCCTGAGCGACGCGCGTCGGCTGGCCATCACGGTCGGTGGCGAAACGGCCGCTGTAGATCTCCGGCGCATGCGCGAAGGTGCTGCGGATGAAGGCGAAACGGGTGTGGTTGGCGGCCACCGCGACGGCCGAGGCCACGCTGCCGTCGCCGAGACCGGAATCGTCGGTCAGCAGCGGTTGTTCGTGCGCGGCCTTGTCGCCGTCGAGGGTGAAGCTGAAGATGCGCGTCTTGCCCGAGGCGATGGCGGCGACCAGCAGGCGGTCGTTGCCGGTCCAGGTCAGCCACGACGGCGAGGTGTGGATGCCCGGCGTCACGTCGACCGGCGCGCCGCCCTTCGACGGCGCCACGTAGAGATCGCCGCCAGTCGCGCCCTGGTCGCTCATCAGACCGCCGATGAAGGCGATGCGCGAAGCGTCCGGCGACCAGCGCGGCAGCGCGATCTGCAGGCCGTGCAGCGAACCCTTCACCGTGCCCGGATCGACCACCACGCGCGGCGCGCTGCCGCTGGCGGTGTCCTGGGCGTACAGCTTGGCGACCCACCAGTTGTTCTCGCCCGGCGGCGGCGCGGCGACGAACGCCACGGCGTCGGACTTCGGTGACCAGCTGTACTCATAGACGAACAGCGACTTCGGCGTGATCGCATGCGGTACGCCGTCCATGCCGACGACGTTGAACTGCTGGTGCGAGATGTTGCTGACGCCGATCACGCCCACGCGCGCCTTGGTGGCGGCGGTGGCGCCGACGCGGTGACGGTCGCCGGCCACGTACAGCAGGCCGAACTGCTTGCCGTTCGGCGCCCAGCTCAGCTCGTGCGCGTAGCCGTCGAGCTTCGTGACCGCATGCGCGGTAGGTGCGGACGAAGCGGCGTCGGCGACGAAGATGTCGGCCTGATCCGGATGCTTGTCGTTGCCGCAGTTGCCGAGGAAGGCGACGCGGCCGCCATCCGGCGACCACAGCGGGCGGGCGATGTCGCTGCAGCCCTTGTCGGCGCCGGTCACCTTCACGCTGCGCACGTGACGGCCCTTGGCGTCGGCCAGTTGCAGGTGGTCGCCGTCCTTGTCGTGGAAGGTCCAGGCCAGCGTCTTGCCGTCCGGCGAGACGGAGACGCCGCCGAACTGGGTGGTCTTGCCCAGCGTCTTCAGGATCGCGGCGATCTTGGCGCTGGTGGCATCCGAGGCGTGCTGGGCGGGGGCGTCGGCGTAGGCGGCGACGGGCACGAAGGCGGCCGCCAGCATGCAGGCAAGCAGGGTTCTGGTTTTCATGGGGATTCCCGGGGACATGACCGACTGACGCTAGCACACCCCCGGGGGACGCTCCTGTGCCATTGGTCGGGTTTCCCGGGCTGTCGCCCCGGGCACGGATGCGCCCTTCGCGGACGCGTCCGTTCAGCAAAAAACACCGTTCATACGCCCATCTATACGTCTATTTGGAATTTTGACGTAACCCGGGGCCTGTGCTTTAGTGGTGATTCCCCTCACGTACCGCGACGCACGTGCTCAGGAGCGACTTGCCTCTACGGCCGGACGCACGCGGTGGTCCGCCCCATTCGAGGTATCGCTTGACCGCATCCCGCACTCGCACGCTCTACGATCCCGCCTTCGAGCACGATGCCTGCGGCTTCGGCCTGCTGGTGCATGTGGACGGCCGCACCAGCGCGGAGCTGGTCGACGATGCCTTCGTCGCCCTCGCGCGGCTGTCCCACCGCGGCGCGGTCAACGCCGACGGCGTCAGCGGCGACGGCTGCGGCGTGCTGATCCACGGCGCGCAGGACTGGCTGCGCGCGCTGGCCAAGGCCGACGGCATCGCGCCGGCGCCGCGCTTCGCTGCCGGTCTGGTGTTCTTCGAGAGCGAGGACGCGTTGCGCCACGCGCAGGTGCTGGAAGCGCAGCTGGCCGAGTGCGGCCTGCGCGTGGCCGGCTGGCGCGACGTGGCGGTCGACACCGAACCGTGCGGACCGATGGCGACGGCGACCATGCCGCGCATCCGCCAGATCTTCGTCGACGCGCCGGACGACATGGACACGGCCGCCTTCGAGCGTGCCCTGCTGCGCGCCCGCCGACGTGCCGAGACCGTCTACGACGACGACGGTTGCTACGTGGTCTCGCTGTCCACGCATGCGGTCGCCTACAAGGCGATGGCTGCGCCCGGTCGTCTGCGCGACGTGTTCGAGGATCTGCGCCATCCGGCGCTGCGCGCCCGTGCCGTGGTGTTCCATCAGCGTTTTTCCACCAACACCACGCCGCAGTGGCGACTGGCGCAGCCGTTCCGCGTGCTGGCGCACAACGGCGAGATCAACACCATCCGCGCCAACCGCCGCTGGATGATGGCGCGCGCGCCGGTGCTGGCTTCGCCGCACATGGACTTCACCGAGCTGGGACCGCTGGTGCGCCAGCACGGCTCCGATTCGGAAAGCCTCGACAACGCGCTGGAAATCCTGCTGGCCGGCGGCATCGACATGCTCGCCGCCATGCGCATCCTGGTGCCGCCGGCGTGGCAGGCCAACGACAACCTCGACGAGGATCTGGCCGCCTTCTACGAGTACTACGCGCTGCACACCGAACCGTGGGACGGCCCGGCCGGTCTGGTGATGTGCGACGGGCGCTACGCCGCCTGCGCGCTCGACCGCAACGGCCTGCGTCCGGCGCGCTGGTCGCTGTCCGACGATCAGGTGCTGCTGGTCGCTTCGGAAACCGGCATCCGCGACGTGCCGGCCTCGCGCATCGTCGCCAAGGGGCGGCTCGGGCCGGGGCAGATGCTGGCCGTCGACCTCAAGGCCGACCGCCTGCTGCAGGACGTCGACATCGACGCCATCAACGCCGCGCGCGCGCCGTTCCGCAACTGGTTGCGCGCCGGTGTGGAATACCTGGAATCGGATCTGATCGATCCCAGCCTGGCCGCGCAGCCGCTGCCGGTCGACGAACTGCGCCGCCTGCAGAAGCTGTACGGCCTCAGCCGCGAGGAGCGCGAGTCCGTGCTCAAGGTGCTGGCCGAGACCGAAAGCGAGGCGACCGGCTCGATGGGCGACGACACACCCATCGCCGCGCTGTCGCGCCAGGTGCGCGCGCTGTACGACCGTTTCCGTCAGGGCTTCGCGCAGGTCACCAATCCGCCCATCGATCCGTTGCGCGAGCGGCTGGTGATGTCGCTGACCACGCAGATCGGCCCCGAGGGCAACTTCTTCAAGCTGGCGCCGGAGAACGCGCGCCAGATTCTGCTGAACTCGCCGGTGCTCTCGCAGCGCAAGCTGCGCCAGCTGCTGGCGGTGGAGCCGTTCGCCGGACACACCGTCACGCTGGACCTGTGCCGCAGCGGTAACGAAGCGCTGGAATCGGCGCTGCGTCGTCTCTGCGACGAAGCCGAGAACGCGGTGCGCAACGGCGCCGCGCTGGTGTTCCTGACCGACCGCTACCCGCGCCGCGACAGCGTGCCGGTGCACGCGCTGCTGGCGACCGGTGCGGTGCACGCGCGGCTGATCGACGCCGGCCTGCGCTGCCGCTGCAACCTGATCGTGGAAACCGCCACCGCGCGCGACGCGCACCACTTCGCCTGCCTGATCGGCTACGGCGCGACGGCGGTGTACCCGTGGCTGGCCTACCAGAGCCTGCTCGACCTCGGCCGCGCCGGCTTCATCCGCCAGGACAAGGCCGCGCCGTTCGAGGTCGGCCGCAGCTACCGTCGCGGCATCCGCAAGGGGTTGCTGAAGATTCTGTCGAAGATGGGCATCTCCACCATCGCCGGCTACCGCGGTGCGCAATTGTTCGAGATCATCGGTCTCGCGCCCGAGGTGGTGGACCTGTGCTTCCCCGGCACGCCCGCGCGCATCGGCGGTGCCGGCTTCGACGACCTCGACCGCGACCAGCGCCAGCTCGCCGCCGAAGCCTGGGACGAGAGCGTGGCGCTGCGCGCCGGCGGTCTGTTCAAGTACGTGCACGGAGGCGAGTACCACATGTACAACCCGGACGTGATCGCCTCGCTGCAGGAAGCCGTGCGCACCGGCGATGCGGCGGCCTACCGGCGCTACGCCGATCACGTCGACCGGCGTCCGCCGTCCGCGCTGCGCGACCTGCTGCGTCCGGTGGAGGCGGAGACGCCGCTGCCGCTGCAGGCGGTCGAGCCGCTGTCGTCCATCGTGCGTCGCTTCGACTCGGCCGGCATGAGTCTGGGCGCGCTGTCGCCGGAAGCGCACGAGGCGCTGGCCATCGCCATGAACCGCCTCGGCGCACGCTCCAACTCCGGCGAGGGCGGCGAGGACCCGGCGCGCTACGGCACCGAGAAGATGTCGAAGATCAAGCAGGTCGCCTCCGGCCGTTTCGGCGTCACGCCGGCCTATCTGGTCAACGCCGAGGTGCTGCAGATCAAGATCGCGCAGGGCGCCAAGCCGGGCGAGGGCGGCCAGCTGCCGGGTCACAAGGTCAACCAGATGATCGCGAAGCTGCGCTTCGCCAAGCCGGGCATCGGCCTGATCTCGCCGCCGCCGCATCACGACATCTATTCCATCGAGGATCTGGCGCAGCTGATCCACGATCTGAAGCAGGTCAATCCGGACGCGCTGATCTCGGTGAAGCTGGTCAGCCATGCCGGCGTCGGCACCGTCGCCGCGGGCGTGGTCAAGGCCGGCGCCGACCTCATCACCGTGTCCGGCCACGATGGCGGCACCGGCGCCAGTCCGTTGACCTCGCTGAAGTACGCCGGCACGCCGTGGGAGCTGGGCCTGTCCGAAACGCGCCAGACGCTGCTCAAGCACGGCCTGCGTGACCGCGTGCGGCTGCAGACCGACGGCGGTCTGAAGACCGGCCTGGACGTCATCAAGGCCGCCATCCTCGGCGCCGAGAGCTTCGGCTTCGGCACCGCGCCGATGGTCGCGCTGGGCTGCAAGTACCTGCGCGTGTGCCACCTCAACAACTGCGCCACCGGCGTCGCCACCCAGCATGAACTGCTGCGCCGCAACCACTTCGTCGGCTTGCCGGAAATGGTCGAGCACTTCTTCCGCTTCATCGCCGAGGACGTGCGCCAGTGGCTGGCGCGGCTCGGTGCACACAACCTGGAAGAGATCATCGGCCGCACCGAACTGCTGGAGCGCATCGACGCGCAGCTGGCCGGTCTGGACAAGATCGATCTGGCGCCGCTGCTGGCGCAGGAAGGCGGTGCGCGCGACATGAAGCCGTACTGCATTCGCACCCGCAATCCGGTGCGCGAAACCTCGGCCCTGGTCGAGGCGATCCAGGCCGACACCGCCGGCGCGGTCGCCGCCGGCAGCGGCGGACGCTTCGCCTACGCCATCCGCAACGCCGACCGCGCCGTCGGCGCGCGCCTGTCCGGCGCCATCGCGCGGCAGTGGGGCGATGCCGGCATGGCCGATACGCCGCTGACCCTGACGCTGGCCGGCAGCGCCGGGCAGAGCCTGGGCGCGTGGAACGCCGCCGGCCTGCACATCGAGCTGACCGGCGAAGCCAACGACTACGTCGGCAAGGGCATGGCCGGCGGCCGCATCGTGCTGCGTCCGCCCGAGGACGCCGGCTACGCCAGTCACGAGGCGCCGATTCTCGGCAACACCTGCCTGTACGGCGCGACCGGCGGCGAACTGTACGCCGCGGGCACCGCCGGCGAGCGCTTCGCGGTGCGCAACTCCGGCGCGCTGGCCGTCACCGAGGGCGCCGGCGACCACTGCTGCGAATACATGACCGGCGGCGTCGTCGCGGTGCTGGGTCGCGCCGGCCTCAACTTCGGTGCGGGCATGACCGGCGGCTTCGCCTACGTGCTCGACCTCGACCGCGATTTCGTCGACCGCTACAACCACGAGCTGGTCGACATCGTCCACATCACCCCGGAAGGCACCGAGCACCACATGCAGCACCTGCGCCAACTGATCCGCCGCCACGCCGAACTCACCGGCAGCGCCTGGAGCAAGCGTCTGTACGACGACTTCCGCGGCGTGCTGCACCGCTTCTGGTTGGTCAAGCCGCGCGCCGCCAGTCTGGAAGCGCTGGCCGAGGAACTGCGGAGGGCCGCATGATGCCGATGCACCCACTCGTGCGCGGGAATTCCGTATGCGAAAACCTCGCTAGGCCGCTTTCCCGGTATCGCTTTGGCTTTGGTCCACACGCTGCAACGCCGTACCACGGGCACTCCCAACGGCCGTCATCCCGGCGAAAGCCGGGACCCAGTGACTTCCGTGGCGTCCATAGGCACTGGGTCCCGGCTTTCGCCGGGATGACGGATAGAGGAAGCTCTCCGCGTGTGAGCGAAGCGGTCCGCAGCGTTCGTGCGGCGACAGCATCGGTTCACACCGCACAGAACAGGAGGGCGCGCGCATGAGCGACGAATCCCTGTTCCGCTTCATCGACATCCCGCGGCAGATGCCACGGCGCGTGCCGGTCAAGGTGCGTATCACCGGGCACGACGAAATCTACGGCGACTTCCTGCCCGACGACGCCGGCGAGCAGGCCGGTCGCTGCATCGACTGCGGCAACCCGTACTGCGAGCACGCCTGCCCGCTGCACAACTACATTCCCGACTGGCTCAAGCTGGTGCGCAACGGTCACCTGACCGCCGCCGCCGAGCTGATGCACCAGACCAACCCGCTGCCCGAAGTGTGCGGTCGCGTGTGTCCGCAGGACCGCCTGTGCGAAGGTGCTTGCACGTTGGAGCAGGGCGACTTCGGCGCCGTCACCATCGGCGGCATCGAGCGCTGGGTCACCGACCAGGCGCTGCGCCAGGGCTGGCGGCCCGACCTCAGTCGCGTGCGCTCCATCGGCCGCCGCGTGGCGGTGGTCGGCGCGGGACCGGCCGGTCTGGCCTGCGCCGATGTGCTGGTGCGCAACGGCGTCGAGGTGCACGTGTTCGACCGCCATGAGGAAATCGGCGGACTGCTCACCTTCGGCATCCCGCCGTTCAAGCTCGACAAACAGGTCATCCGCATGCGCCGTCGCGTGCTCGAAGACATGGGCGTGCACTTCCACCTCAACACCGAGATCGGCATCCATCGCCGTTTCGAGGACCTGCTCGACCAGTTCGACGCCGTGTTCCTCGGCACCGGCGCATACCGAGCCATCGATGGCGAGCTGCCCGGTCGCGAATTGCGCGGCGTGCATGCCGCGCTGCCGTTCCTGATCGCCAACGTGCGTCGCATCCTGCACCACCAGCCGCTGGACCCGCGTTTCGACGTGGCCGGCAAGCGCGTGGTCGTGCTCGGCGGCGGCGACACCGGCATGGACTGCGTGCGCACCGCGATTCGCCTCGGCGCGTCCGAAGTCAGCTGCGTCTACCGCCGCGACGAGGCCAACATGCCCGGCTCGCGCCGCGAAGTGCAGAACGCGCGCGAGGAAGGCGTGAATTTCCTGTTCCATCGTCAGCCGCTGCGCGTAGTCGGCGACACCCAGGTCGAGGGCGTCGACTTGGTCGAAACGCGCCTGGTCGACGACGGCACCGGCCGCGCCCGACCGCAGAACGTCATCGGCAGCGAGACAGTGCTGGCGGCGGACGTGGTCATCATCGCCTTCGGCTTCCAGGTCGATCCGGCCGAATGGATGGATCAGGCGGGCATCGAGCATCTGGTGTCCGGCCGTACGATCACCGGCGGCGAGGGGCGCTTGCCGCATCAGACGTCGCATCCGCGGATTTTTGCCGGTGGGGATATGGTGCGGGGGGCGGATCTTGTGGTGCGCGCCGTGCTGGACGGGCGTGAGGCGGGGCATGCGATGGCGCGGATGTTGCGGGCGGAGTTGCAGGCGGCCTGAGGCTTTGGGCGGCTTCGTTCGGCGTTTTCCGTTGCTTGCTGATCGCTAAAAGCGGTTCCGACCGGCTGCGCCGGCCGGGTTCATTTTCTTGCTTGCCCAAGAAAACGAACCAAAAGAAGGGCACCCCGCGTCCGCGCCTTCCGGCCCTTCGGGCCTCCAGGTTCGCTCCGGGTTCCGGGGGTTCGCCGACAGGTCATCCTGACCTGACGACGAACTGGCGCACATCCCTGTGCGCCACCCTGCGGGCCTGATCCTCCACCCTCCGCCGCTACCGAAGGGGAGGGGTTGCAGCTTGGGGCGTTACAGCACCAATTAATTGTCTCCGTCCCCTATTTACCCCTGCGATTTGGTCCTGCCTTTCACTGCCACCTACTAAAAGGGGAGGGGGTATGAGGTTAATGAGGAAATTTAATTGTCTCCGTCTCCACCTATTTTTTGGGAAGGTGGTTTTACGATTTTTAGTCAGATAGAAAAAAATTCATTACTGCCGCATTATTAGGGTAGCGTGCATGCACGGTCACTGGAGATGCGTTGGATCCATTGCTATCGCTATCGCCCGAAAATGTTGCGCTAAATTGATAGGTGGCTACGCCAGTTGGTAGCTTGTATGGGACAAAAAAATCTGTGTGGTCGCCATAAACTTTGACTGCGTACCATAATCCTGTGGTGGAATCGTAGCAGCCTGTTCCAGACGCCGCGGGAACTGTTTCTGTCGAGATTGTGTTGCTATTTTGCGTTGTCGGATTTGTTACGTTTATGTTTGTGTTGTCTTTAGATGTTTTTATTTCCCCTGGGTAAAATGAGCAGCCTCCAGCATAAACAAGATGTTTTCCAGTCAAAATAATGTGCAGGTTGATCGTTTGCCCTGGAATTGTTTTTCCGTCAATTGATAGTGAGGTGACTGTGGTCGACTTTGCTTGAGCGCAGGCAGCTGCAAGTGCAAGTGCAGTCGCCATGAAAAGTTTCCACTTAAGCATTTTCATGAATGCTCTCCTTTTGTGGTGTCCTAGGTTTCTTAGTTTCCATAGACTCGGACACCAATAATTTCTGGACGTCCATTAGAGGCGCATTCGGTATTTGAAACAGTAATTTGAACTTTTTGGTTGTTTTGAAAAGCTGTGATGCTTGCCATGACGTGAAGCTTGAATCCTGGAGCAGTTCCGTCCACAGAATACACATCTGTATGCGGGCAGCCGGCTGGGTTGATTACCGTTTCCGCGGTTCCAATGCTAAATGTGTTTGCGCTCCATCCGCTTGAAATGTTGGTGATGTAGATGTTGCTGGTGCTGGTACTCTGGGCGTGAGCTGCGGTGGCGGAAAAAATTGATGCGAGAATAATGGCATTAAGTGCGACAATTTTCTTGATCATCGAAATATTCCTTGGGTGTTTGAGTTTGCTGGATTTGCTAGGTCTAGTGGTGGCTCGAGAAAAATCCTGCGGCTTACCACTTAATCCTGCTTCGTTACCGTATATGACTATTGTAATGTATAGAATAGGGTGATGCCGATTTCTCGTGTAGGGGATGTCCTACATGGAAAATGGAAAAGGTGTCACCATTTCGCCGCCGCCTGTCAATAGAGCCATAAGCGCCCATCGCCCCGCTGCCGGGGAGATCGGTGCCACGTAGCCATGGGGCCGACTTCCGCTGCGTTTTTTCGCGAGGATCGCGCCAGTCACCGTTCTCAAAAGAAAAATGAAAGAAAAATGGTGTCAGAGACAATTTTTACGGATGTAGATTCACGCTAAATGATGGGGGATTGTTCGAGATCTATCTATTTAGGTCTCGCAGATGCAAGAACCAGTGATTGAAGCGTTCATCGAGTCCATACGCAGCGGTGTCGATGGAGAATGGCCTTCCAGATTTCGGCACGATCATCGGATAGTGCGCTCCACTGCCTTTGGTGTACATGCGTCCGGCGATGTCATCAAGCTTGAGTACCCTGTGAATGAGCGGTGTATGCTGCTCGAATTGATCTGCGTACAAATATATACGTGCAGTAAGCGACCATATGATGGCGTATGCGAATCCGGCCAATAACAGAACATCAGTGCTGATCATGAGGGGGTTGAAGACAAGCCGGCCATGCGCATAAGGAGGAAAAAATGTCATATATGTCCATCCTGAACCAAGAGTCAGTGCCGCAATTATGGTGAAGCCGCGAGCCCACTTCGTAACGCGGTAAACAATCGGATCATCGTGGTCAGGTGGTCGTGCTGCGACGAATCTTTCATCGGCGTGATTCATAAAACCTCCTTGTGTTTAATCGAGTAAGCGGCGTCAGCCGGTCGGAACCGCTCTTCACCACACAGAAGCAAAAGGTCGCATCGTCGTCGAACCCGTTATGGCAGGGCGAATGTGGCCTGCATTCCGTATCGAGGCATCAGCGGGCCGGCACGTGGTGTCCGGATGCCAGCGTCAACCAATCGCGAATGTGACGCAAGCGACAGAACACACATCGCTGACTTCCCACTGACGCAAAACGTCCATGGAACAAGCGCATGCTCGCCCGTACAGGGGGAGGTGCGCGCTGGATCACGATGGGCAAGTTCTTGCCGCCGGCGCGCGTTGATCGGGCTTATTTCAAGGAGCGTTACATCATGCATGGGACCATTGCAGTCCGCCGTGTGCTTGTCGTCGCGGCGATCTTCACCCTGGGGATATTTTCAACGTGGCAGGCGAGTGCCGCCAGCACCGGCAGTTGCGGTGTCGAGCGCTGGTCGGTCAAGACCGGGACCGATCCGGATGCCGGTCTGGTCGATCTCAACAACCCAGTCCGGCAGACCATCGCCTACCTGACCTCGCTGCCGGCGCCGACCACCATTCCGTCCAACGCGCGCGTGCAGCCGACGGAGACCACGGCGTTCATCGTCGACGCCACGCTGACCGGGTACAAGCTGGAGAGCGACTCGGACTACCACCTGATCCTGCAGGACAGCCAGGGCCGTACCATGATCGCCGAGATTCCGGACCCGGCCTGCGTGGGATCGAGCAGTCCGTTCAAGGCGGATATCACCAACGCCCGATCCGAATTCGACGCCAAGTTCAACGCCACGACGTCCTTCCAGAGCACCAGCATCCCGGTCGAGGTCGAGGGTGTGGGCTTCTTCGACTACGACCACGGGCAGACGGGCGTGGCGCCGAATGCCATTGAACTGCACCCGGTGCTGAACATCATCTTCAATCCGTCCAGCGGTGGCGGCGGCGGAAGCTCGCAGCTGGTCCAGAATCCCGGCTTCGAATCCGGTACGGCGACGCCGTGGTCGCTTTCCAGCAGCGTGCTCTGCAGCAACAGCAGTTGCAGCAGTGAGACGGCGCACAGTGGATCGTGGTTCGCCTGGATGGACGGTTATGGCTCCAGCCATACCGACACGCTCAGTCAGCAGATCGCCATTCCGTCGGGCATGACGTCGGCCACGCTGACCTTCTGGATGCACATCGACACGGCCGAGACGACGACATCCACGAAGTACGACACGCTGAAGTTGCAGCTCCTCGACAGCAGCGGCAACGTGCTGGCCAACCTGTACACGTATTCCAACCTCAACGCGAATTCAGGCTACAGCCAGCACACCTTCAATCTTTCGCCGTACATCGGCAAGACGGTGACCTTGCGCTTCACGGGCACCGAGGACGGTTCGTACCAGACCTCGTTCGTGATCGACGATGTGAACGTGCAAGTGCAGTGAGTACGGTGGCGCGCGCAAGGGAATGCTTGCGCGCGCCACGAAAAGAACGATTCCAGGTTCACGTACGACCGTCTGGCTTGGTTCTCCGGGCCTCCGCATCCATCGCATCTTTAGAGCCTGCGGAGGCGCATACAAGGAATGTCCGCTGTTCAATCCAGACCCCTTAGGTAGCGGCGGAGGGTGGAGGATCAGGCCTGCAGGGTGGCGCACAGGGAGGTGCGCCAGTTCGTCGTCAGGTCAGGATGACCTGTCGGCGAACCCCCGGAACCCGGAGCGAACCTGTAGGAGCGTAGCTCCGAAGGGCGCGGGCGCCGGGGTTCCTTGTCTTGGTGACTTCTATGGGACAAGCCATAGAAGTCACCCGGCCGGCGCAGCCGGTCGGAACCGCTCATATCAACCGGGCACCTACATCCCTCCCGAAGCGTGTGAATCCGTTCACACCCAGCCCGAGTCGCGCGCGAAGTTCATCGACCTGTCACGCGCCGTCGATACGGTCCCCGAGCACCTCAGGTTCCATCACTCAATGACCCACACGGAAGGGAATGACGATGCTTTCTCGAAGCAAGCTGAACGTTGTGATGTTGGCAGCCGCGCTGACTCTGCCGCTGTTCGCTCAGGCCCACGGGCACGAACACGGTCCCATGCGAGACCATGACCACGGCCGGATGCATGTCGCGCTTTGGGGCGATCAGTTCTACGCCGACGATCCGGCTGTGCAGGCCGCGCAGGAAACCCAGACCATCGACTCGCTCAACGATCATGACCTGGACTTCACCATCTTCGTCGGCGACACCAAGAACGGTCACAGTCTGTGCACCGACCAGGCCATCGGCCAGGACGTGATCACGCGCTTCAACCGCGTGCATGCGCCGACGGTCTACAGCCTGGGCGACAACGAGTGGACCGACTGCCATCGCACCAACAACGGCAGTTACGACCCGCTGGAACGACTCGCCTATCTGCGCAAGGCATTCTTCAGCAAGAACGTCAGTCAGGGCCTGCATCCCATGCGGCTCGACCGTCAGGGCGCGCCGGGTCAGGCCTACAGCGAGAACAGCCGCTGGATCCGCGATCGCGTGATGTTCATTTCACTGAACGTGATTGGCAGCAACAACAACTTCGTTGCCACGGATGCGGAGTGCACCAAGAAGTCCCTGCGCACCGCGGCCGATTGCGCGGCAGCGACCGCCGAATACCGCGCGCGCAACGAAGCCAACCTGCAGTGGCTGTCGGATTCGTTCGCCGTGGCGCGGCAACGGCACCTGGCCGGCGTCGTGATCGCCATCCAGGCGGACATGTACGGCGGCATCGACGTGGCCGATGGCAACTACCAGGACGCCTTCCTGCCGACGCTGGACCCGACCTACAACGGTTTCGCCGATTTCTTCCACGCCATGATCGACGAGACCCAGCACTTCGACGGTCAGGTGGTCCTGGTGCATGGCGATTCTCACTACTTCCGCATCGACAAGGCGATGGTGAAGGACGACGGTCAGACCCAGCCGAACTTCACCCGCGTGGAAGTGTTCGGCAACGCCGACAACAGCTGGGTGGAGATGACGGTCGATCCCGACACGAAGAACGTGTTCTCGTTCCAGCCGGTGTTTTTGCAGTAATCCGAAACGCCCGGTTTGCGACCTCATCCCCTTCGGTAGCGGCGGAGGGTGGAGGATCAGGCCCGCAGGGTGGCGCACAGGGACGTGCGCCAGTTCGTCGTCAGGGCAGGATGACCTGTCGACGAACCCCCGGAGCCCGGAGCGAACCCGTAGCGCCGTAGGCGCGTAGGGCGCGGATGCTGGGGTGTCCTTGTCTTGGTGACTTCTATGGGACAAGTGTGCAGGCCGGTTACATGGGTGACGCATGTGACCGGTCTGCACAGCGAGCAAGAAAATGAACCCGGCCGGAGCCAGCAGATCGGAACCGCTTTTCAACTGCTCGAAAAGCAGCTTCAACCCAACCAATCAAGAATTCGGCGCGCCCCCATCTCGGCCCCATCCTCTCGCGCCACCACTTCACCGACGTCCATCGCACGCCGAATAACCGCGTCATCCCGAAGCATCCCCCCAAGCGTGGTCGCAGCCCGCTCCGCACGATACGCATGCCGCGCCAGCGAGCGCCCCACGCCTAGCCGCACCACGCGCGCCGCGTTGTCGGGTTGATCGACCAGATGCGGCACCACCAACTGCGGCCGCCCGCTGCGCAGCGCCTGCGCGGTGGTGCCGATGCCGCCGTGATGCACGATGGCGCTGGCCTGCGGAAACAGTCGGGCGTAGGGCGCGTAGCCGGTGATGTGCACGCGCTCCGAAGCCTCCGCCGCCCAGCGCGCGGCGCGTTCGTCGTCGAGCACGAACACCGCGCGCATGCCCAGCGTGCGCACCGCGGCCAGGCTTTCGCGCACGAAGACTTCCGCGTCATGCACGGCGGACGTGCCCTGGGTGAACACGAGCGGCGGCGGGCCGGCGTCGAGGAAGGCCTGCGTGGTTGGATCGAGGTTGGCCGGCGCGCCCTGTTCGCCGTCGTGAAAGGCGAAGCCGACGATGTCAGTGCGTGCCGGATGGTCCGATTGCGGTGCGCCGAACAACGGCGAGTAGAGCGCCAGCACGCCATCGTCCGAAAACGCGCCCTCGAACAGCGGGTGCGCGTCGGCGGGCGGCAGGTCGAGTTCGCGCCGCAGGGCGTCGATGGGTCGCGCCCAACGCCGACCCACGCGCTTGCCGAGGTCGATGAAGGCACGCGTCAGCCTCGGGCCGCAGCGATACACCCAGCGCGACAAGCGTTGCGCATTGGCGACGATCGGCGGGTCGTAGATCGACCAGAAGACCATGGGCTGCAACGCGATGCTGAAGTCCGGAAGCCCGCGCTTCTCGGCGGCGAGCTTGGCGCCGTAGGCCACCGAGTGCGTGACCAGCGCGTCGGCATCGGCGCTGATCGCCATGATGTCCTCGTAGGCGTCGCGCAGCGCCGGCATCACGATGTGGGTCAGCAGGAATTGCGGTTGGCGGGCGATGCGCAGCGTCAACGCGTGTTCGTCCATGCCGAGCCTGTCGACGACCGCCTGCATGTCCGGCCGCATCCGCGCGAACGTCAGACCCTCGACCTCGACCTTCTCGCGGTATTCGCTCGCCGCCGCCAGCGTGACGCGTGCGCCTTGCTTCTGCAGCGCGAGCGCCAGCGCCATGAACGGATGCAGGTCGCCGTGCGTACCGAACGTGGCGAGGACAATGTGCGGAGGGTTGCGGGTGCGTGTCATGGATTCGTTCTGCCGTTTGGACGGGCATGCACTGGCTGGCAAATCGGCTGCATGTCGCCGGAGCGAACGGCAGGGGGGGCGCGTTACTTCTTGCAGGGGAAGGTCGCGACCAGTCCCATGTAGAGGACGATGCTGACGGTTCTCGAGTCGGCGACATCCTCGGAGGCGGCCTTGCGGAATTCCTCGTATTCGGAGTCCAGGATGCGCGTGTAGTTGTCTATGTTCAGAGAAAGCTTGTTCGGCACGCAGAAGATGTTCGGACGCTTCTTGGATATCAGCGCCGCGTTAGCCAGTGCAAGACCTTCCCCGACCCCGAGGATGTACAGCTTGGCGCTGTCCGGATGTTGCTTCATCAGTTGGTGATATTGGCGCATGGTCATGGCGTGGGCGGAAAGGGGTGCGCCCAGCACCGTCAATGCGGCGATGCACATAACGACAAGTCTTTTCATGATCGGGTATCCCGGTGGGCAGGTGAGAGAACAGGTTCGTTCGACATCCGCATGAATGTACCAAACGCCGTTGTCATCGTTTCGGCTTGCGCTCGGCGTCGTATGCCGATATCCGCATCCGGCGCAGGACGCGCCTTGAGTCGCCCGGTTTTCGGGCGGCTTTTTTATGCGCGCGGGTCGATTCCGGTGTGCAGCGAGGGCATGACTTTGGTGACTGACGTGCGGTGGGATGCGGCCGGTAGGATGATGCTTTGCGCCGAAGGACGTGGACATGAAGAAGATCGCATCACGGATGGGTTTCACGCTGGCATGCCTCGCGTCGGGCATCGTCCTCGCCGCGCCTGCGCAACACGACGGTCAGGTGTCCGAGCAATCGCCCCTATACGCCACGGTGTCGAAGCTCGACACCGGCTTGTTCGATTCCTTCAACCACTGCAGCTCGCCCGCGCAGCTGAAGAAGCATGCGAGCTATCTGGCGCCGAACCTGGAGTTCTATCACGACGAGGGCGGCGTGACCTGGACGCGCCACGACTACATGGCCAAGACCCATGAGAACGTGTGCGGCCATTTTCGTCGCGTGCTGATTCCGGGCAGTCTGGAAGTTTTCCCCATCAAGGACTACGGCGCGATCGAGCAGGGCCGGCACAAGTTCTGCGACATCAAGAGCGGTACGTGCTTCGGCGAGGCGCAGTTCCTGATCGTGTGGCACCACCTGCCGGACAAGTGGGTCGCGACGCGTATCTTCAGTTACGGGCACGAGGCCATTCCGTCGGCTGCTTCCGGAAACGAGCACTGACCCATGCTGTCAAGTCAGTGCGGGATCGGAACGCTGCGCATCGATCTTTCCAGTTCAACAGAGTGATCCTTCATGCCGCAGTGGGTGCGTGATGTCTGCACAGCGAACAACATCGATATCAGCTATCTGCGAACCGGTGGAGACAAACCCCCGCTGGTTCTGCTGCATGGGTTGATCGCCAGCGGGGCATGTTGGACGCCCGTGGCGCGAACGCTGGAAAGCGAGTACGACGTGGTGATGCCCGATGCCCGCGGTCACGGCGGTTCGAGTGCGCCGGATCGCGGATACGGGTACGAGAATCATGCCGGCGATGTTATCGGACTGATCCAGTCGCTGGGGCTGACATCGCCGGTCCTGATCGGGCATTCCATGGGCGGCATGACGACTGCACTTGCAGCGAGCCGGACCTGCGCCATGCTGCGCGGCGTGGTCCTGGTGGACCCGACCTTCCTGAGCGCGCAGCGCCAGGTCGAAGTGTTCGAAAGCGACGTCGCCGAACAGCACCGTCGGCAACTTGGCCGGGACAGGCGCGAACTCGTGGACGAACTTCGCGAACGCCATCCGCACCGTTCGCAGGAAATCATCGAGTATCTGGCGGATGCGCGTTTGCGGACGCACACCGAAGCGTTCGAAGTACTCCGGCCGCCCAAACCCGACTACCGTCAACTGATCCACACCATCGGCATTCCGGTCCTGCTGATCACCGCGGAGTCCGGCATCGTGACGACCGCGATGGCCGACGAACTGCAGCGGTTGAATGCACGCGTGCGCGTGGAGGCGATCCCGGGTGCAGGCCACGGCGTGCTGTACGACAAGCCGGAGCAGGTGGCATCGTTGGTTCGAACGTTCTTGGCTGCTCGGTGAGCATCCGGAAACATCACCCCATCGGATTCACGCCGATCAGCGGCATGTGCAGCCAGAACGCGAATGCCGCCCAGACGATCACGCCCGTGATCACGGCGATGATGTCGCCTTTCACGGTGCCGGCCGGGTAGGTCGTGCCGGCCTTGCGGTCGCGGCGGCGGGCGGCGGCGTAGGCGATGATGGCCCATGCCAGGAACGCGCCGAACAGCACCGCGTCGCGCAGGAAGCCGATCGCGAGCAGGTGGCCGAAGGCCCAGATCTTCACGCCCAGAATCATCGGATGACCGAGCTTCGCCTTGAAGTGGTTGCGCGGCACATAGGCGGCGGCGAAGAAGACGAAGGCGATCAGCGTGAACAGGCTGTTGAGGTGGCGCAGCATGGCCGGCGGCGCGTACAGCAGCGTCGGATGCAGGCGCGCCTGGCCGAAGCCCCAGATCACGAGTACGAAGCCGAGCAGCGAGATCAGCGCATAGATCGCCTTCCACGGCATCGGGCCGAGCCGTTCGATCATGCGCGTGCGCCAGTCGTCGGCGAAGACGCGCACGCAATGCATGCCGAGGAACAGGATCAGTCCGAGGATCAGCAGGGTCATCGCAGGCATCCGGTGGCGTCGATAGGGCCGAGTATAGGGGGATATGCGCAGATGGGCAGTGAGGGGCGTCGCCTGTATGACGTCGCGGTGTGTGGCGCATGGTTCTGCGCAGTCGTCATTCCGGCGAACGCCGGAACCCAGTGCCTTTTATGAAGACGCGTGCAGGCGCCAGGTCTCGGCGCGCGCCGGGATGACGATGTTGCTGTGCGGCTGCGGAAGGTCGTGCGTGCGCCTGGTGGTCGACGGCTGTCGTGTGTGTTCGGGATGACGTCGCGATTCGAGATGCATGGTTTTCCACGGTCGTCGTTCAGGCGGATGCCGGACAAGCGCGATGCGCGCAGAACGTCCGAAGGACGGCCCCGAGGTGAGCGAGCGCAGCGAGTCGCTCAGTGTCTTTTATGAAGGTGGTTGCAGGCGCTGGGTCCCGGCGTGCGCCGGCATGACGTTGCTGCGGAGATGACGACTCTGCGGAGATGACGGTCTTGCCGAGATGAGAATCCTGCCGGGATGGCAGTGTTGTCGGGCGGTGCGACCGGGTGTGCGCGGTGTGGTGTGACTTCAGGCGGTCGTCTGGGGCCGCGTGTGTTCGATGACGCGCGCGAACGGCGGCAGCGCGGCGAGCATGCGCTGGCCGTAGCGGCGCACGATCACGCGGCGGTCCAGCAGCACGATGCGGCCGTGGTCGGTCTCGGTGCGGATCAGGCGGCCGCAATACTGCGTCAGCAGGCGCGTGGCGTCGGGCACGCTGACTTCCAGGAACGGGTTGCGGCCCTGTGCTTCCAGCCACTCGGCGTAGGTCGCGCCGACCGGGTCGGTGGGCACGGCGAACGGCAGCTGCGTGACCACCACCGTTTCGCAGAGTTTGCCGGGCAGGTCCAGACCTTCGCCGAACGAGGCCAGGCCGAACAGCGTGCTGCCCTGGCCAGCTTCGATGGCCTCGGCGTGGTCGGCGACCAGCTGCGACTTGGCCTTGGTGCCCTGCGCGCGCACCTTGCGCACCTTGTCGATGGGCAGCAGCTGCAGCACGCGCTGCATCTTCATGCGTGAGGTGAACAGCACCAGGTTGCCGGCGTCCCAGTCGAGGCCGGTCTCCAGCCAGGCGGCGACGGCCTCGGCGTGCGCTTCGCGGTTGTCCGGAAGGATGTCGAGCAGCGGGACTTCCAGCCGCGCCTGGCGTTCCAGGTCGAACGGCGAGGGCAGGCTCAGGGTCAGCGCGTCGTCGGGCAGGCCGACCGCGTCGGCGAAGCCGCGGAAGTGGCCGCCGGCGCTGAGCGTGGCCGAGGTCATCACCGCGGCGGCGGCGTTTTCCCACAGCACTTCGCGCAGCAGGTGCGCGGCGGATACGGCCGAGGCGTGGCAGACGACCTGCTGCTCGTGATCGAGCGTGACCCAGCGCGCCAGCGGCGGCTGATCGGCGGGATCGTCGTTGGACCACGCGGTCCATGTCGACAGCTGACGGCCGAGTCGTTCCAGGGCGATGCCCAGTTCGCGCGCCAGCAGTTCGCCGGCGGGACCGGCATGTTCCATCTCGGTCACCGCGCCGCGCACGGCGCGCACCCAGCGCTGGATCTCGGCGGTCTGCAGCATCAGCAATTGCGCCTGCGAAACCCACGCGGCGGGCAGCTCGCCCAGCGAGGCGCGCCACTGCGGTTCGGTCTCGTGCGCGGCGGGCGTCCAGTGCAGCTTCACTTCGCGCTCCATCGCCGTCAGCGCGTCGCCGAGCGTGGCCAGCAGTTCGCTGCCGCGCTCGTAGTGCATGCCGCCGAGGCGTTCCTTCTCGGTATGCGAATACGCGCCGCGCACGTGGCGGTCCAGACGCACCAGCTGGTGGGCTGTCTGCGTCAGATGGGTGAACGCCGCGCCGCGCTCGACGGCTTTGGATGGCATGTGATGCGCTTCGTCGAACACGTACAGCGTTTCGTCCGGACGCGGCAGGATCACGCCGCCCCAGGCGTCGTCCTCGCGCGGCATGGTCAGGTCCGACAGCACCAGATCCTGATTGGCGACGATGATGTCGGCGTCGGCCACGTCGCGGCGCGCGGCGAAGAACGGGCAGTGGTGGAAGTGCGCGCAGCGGCGGCCGGTGCAGCCGCCGGCGCTGGTGGTGACCATGCGCCGCACCATGTCCGGAATCTCCACCGGCGCGGCGTCCATGTCGCCGTCCCAGGAGCCGTCCTGGAAGCTGGCGCCGAGGGTGTCCAGCGCGCGGGTTTCCTCGGCCTTGGGCGGGCGCGACCACACCGCGAGGTCGTCGCCGAGGCCCAGCGAACCCTGCGCATCGTCGGCGGAGGCGCTGGTGGCCATGCGCAGGTCGCGCGGGCAGACGTAGCGCTGGCGGCCCTTGGCCAAGGCCACGCGCGCCTCGGTTTCGCAGACTTCGAGGTATTGCGGGATGTCGCGCCGCACCAGCTGTTCCTGCAGCGCGACGGTGGCGCTGGCGATCAGCAGCTTGCGCTTCTGCGCGCGGGCGACGGCGTGGCCGGCGATGAGGTAAGCCATCGACTTGCCGGTGCCGGTCGGCGCTTCGATGGCTGCCGCGCCGCCGGGTTCGGCCAGTGCCTTGGCGACTTCGGCCACCATGTGACCCTGCGAACGCCGCGTGCGGAAGCCGGGAAGACCCGTCTTCAGTTTCGCGTAGGCGGCGCGGATGGCGTCCTTGGTGGCATCGTCGAGCATGATGGGAACTATTGTCCCACGAGCGCGCCCCGACGGGCGGGGCGCGCGGCGATCATGTGCGCGGGATCAGCCGGCGCTGGCGGCAGTCGCGGGCTGCGGCATCTTCTGGCCGGCGACGGCGGCGCGGATGGCGCGCAGCTTGGCCTTCACCTTGGCCTCGCGCCCGGGACCGAGGCGCAACAGCATCTTCTGGCCCACGGCGAGGTTTTCCAGCTGCGGGTTCTGGAAGCGGTACACGCCGGCCGCGCCTTCCAGGTACGGCGGCTGCGCCGGTTCGGGCGTGGCCAGCAGCAGGTCGAGCACCTGCACCAGGCGGTCGTTGAAGTGCTTCTGCGGGTAGCCGAGCTGACGCCAGGCTTGCTCGAACAGCGGGTAGTTGTGCACGTACCAGGCGACCAGCTGGTCGGTGTCGGCCTTTTCCAGCACGTCGACGTACGGTGCATAGCGGGCTTCGTTGGCGGGCGCCATGACGGCGCTGTCGCCGTCGGCCTGAGCCACGGTGAAGGTGCCTCGCGGCGAGTGCACCGGCAGCACGCTGGCGGGCAGGCGTTTGCCGGACAAGGCGTTGACGGTGGCGACGATGTGCGGAATCAGCGCCTTGCCGGTCAGCAGCTCGCCGGCCTTGTCGCCGCCGAAGCGGGTCATGGCGTCGTGCACCACGCCGTCGCTGTCGTCGAGCGACGGCAGCGGCGCGCTGCTGGCGTGCGAGGGCGCGACGGTGACCTGGCTGATCGGATGTTCTGGCGCGGTGGAAGCGGCCGCCGGCGCGGTCGACGCGGCGGATGCAGGCAGGCTTTCCGCCGCCGGTTTGCTGGCGCGATGCGTCAGCACGTAGTAGCCGCCGCCGGCGGCCACGACGACGACCAGCAGACCGATGGAGATCCATTTGGCCGGATTGGAAGTGCTCACGAGGACATTCCCATGTGGAGGGTGGGTGATGCGTTGGACTGACGGCCGCGGGCTTGGTTCCGCGTGTGCGGCACGGCCGGCGCGGCGCGGTAGGCCGCCAGCATATCGCGCATCTGCCGACCGCTGGCATGTGGATGCACCAGCAGACAGCGGGTGACGCCGGTGCGCGTACGCCGCAGCGCCGCGCAACGGCACAGTTCGCCGTCCATGGCCACGATGGCCGGGCGCTGCGGACGCGCCGCATCCTGTCGCACGATCAGTGTGCGACCGTGCTCCGGACCGCCGACCATGATGCACTCGATGCGAATCTTCTGCATACCGATACCTCGTCGTGGGGAACGGAGCGGACCGGTGCGCATCCTGCGCGGTGGGGACACTCCGGTCCGCCCGGTCACGATGCTTACGATGCAAGCCTGAACGGGCGCGGAAACGGCGCGCTTGAGGCGAATTGCGGGCGCGTTCTGCGGATCAGTCCGCGCTTTCGCCGACGGTTTGCGCCGGTGAAACGGCGATGCGGCGGGTCAGGCGCCACGCCCACAGCAGGCAGCCGGCGAGGATCACCGCGGCGACCAGAAACGCCGCGCCCGGCAGCTTGTACTGTGGCGTGCGGATGGACCAGGCGAAGATCTGCGTGAACAGCGTCGGGCCGAAGATGCCGGCGAACGCCATCAGGCTGCTCAGCGCGCCCTGCAGCCGGCCCTGTTCGTCCGGCGCGATCTGCTGCGTCAGCAGCGACTGCGTGGCCGGCTCGGCCAGACCCCACAGCGCCATCACCGGAATCGACGCGACCAGCAGCCACGGCGAGGCCGCCATTCCCATCATCAGCATCGACAGCGTGCCGAAGCACAGGCCGTACAGCAGCAGGCGGCGTTCGCCCAGGCGCGGCGCCAGCTTGCCGGTCAGCCAGGCCTGCACGATGGCCGAGCAGATGCCGACCAGCGCTAGTACGTAGCCGACCTGGGTCGGTCCCCAGTGGTAGCGGAAGTCGGTGTACAGCACGAAGGTGCTCTGCAGCACGTAGTGGGCGAGCTGGCTGAGGAACACCAGCAGCGCCAGCCCGAGCACCAGCGGGTGGCGGCCGAGGAACTTCAGCGTGCCGATCGGATGCGCGGTCTTGAAGTCGAAGCGCGGGGTGCGCTTTTCCGGCGGCAGCGATTCGGGCAGCACGAAAAAGCCGTAGCAGAAGTTGACCACGGCCAGACCGGCGGCGACCCAGAACGGCAGACGGATGTCGATGCCGCCGAGCATGCCGCCCAGCGCTGGACCGATCACGAAGCCGATGCCGAAGGCCGCGCCGAGCATGCCGAACGCGCCCGCGCGCTTTTCCTTCGGCGTGACGTCGGCGATGTAGGCGTTGGCGGTGCTGAAACTGGCGGCGGTCAGGCCGGACATCGCGCGGCCGACGAACAGCAGCCACAGCGTCGGCGCCAGCGCCATCAGGGCGAAGTCGATGCCCAGACCGAGATTGGACAGCAGGATCACCGGCCGCCGGCCGAAGCGGTCCGACAGCGCGCCCTGCACCGGCGTGGAGAAGAACTGGATCGCCGCGAACATGGTGCTGAACACGCCGGCCCAGACCGCGGCGTGCGCGATGCTGCCGGTCATTTCTTCCAGCAAGTGCGGCAGCACCGGAATGATGATGCCGAACGACAGGATGTCGATCAGCACGGTGACGAAGATGAAGGCGAACGCGGCGCGGCGTCGATGCGGGGTAGGCGCGTTCATGCGGCGATCCGGACGGAGTGGAGACGCACGATAGCGCAGCGCGCGTGCGGCGCACAGGCGGCGTGCGAGGTGCGGCCGAGACGGTCGCCCGTCGACACGCGTTGCGCGCACAGCAGGGCGTCGAACAGACCGGACGGCATCGGCAGCCGCAGGCACCGGAAGCGCACCATCAGGCGGACGCGGTAGGCCATGTCCGGACGGATCGTGCCACGCGGCGGCAGCGGCACGCTGCCGCGATGCCAGGCGCGCGCGACGACACGAGCGAAGGCGGAAAACCCGAGCAAGTCAGCGATCAGCCGCGCGTGCGCAGCACCGGCGAACCGCAGGCCGCGATCCGGCGCGGACAGGTTGCGCACCAGCAAGGGGCCGTGCAACCGCAGGGCGGCCGCACCGAGTCCGGCAGCCGTGGACAGCACGATGTGGACGACGATGCGGATATTCACCGCGAGCTTCCCCATGCGCCGCGACGGCGGCGCGCGTTCTTCGAGCTTACCCCGGATGCTGCATGACTTCGCGCGGAGGCCGGCAGGCGGGCACGGTATGCCGCCGACAAGACGAGCGAGGTACCTGCACCAGGCACTGGGTCACCGCATGCGTCGGAATGACGACATGCCGCTGCGTTTCAGCTCACCCGGCAGAACGCGGCCTTCAGGTAGCGGCCTTCGGGCACGTTGGCGGCGACCGGGTGGTCCGCGCCTGCGCCGCGCAGATCGAGCACCTGTACGTCGCGCGCGGCCGAGAGGCCGACGCGGCGCAGCGTGTCGAGGAAGTCGTCGGCGCCGACCAGGCCGGTACACGAGCAGGTCAGCAGCAGGCCGTCCGGCGTCAGCGCATCGACCGCGGTGCGGTTCATGGCGAAGTATTTCTTCAGCGCCTGGGTCACACGGCGGCGGTCGCGGGTCAGTTTGGGCGGGTCCAGCACGATGGCGTCGAAGCGCTCGCCGCGGTCGATTGCGGCGCGCAGCCAGTCGAACAGGTCGGCGGCCTCGAAGCGTACGTCGACGCCGTTGGCCTCGGCGTTGGCGCGGGCGATGTCGAGGATGCCGGCATCCGCGTCCACGGCGATGGCCTCGCGCGCGCCGGCAGCCATCGCGTGGATCGCGAAGCCGCCGCTGTTGCAGCACAGGTCCAGCACGCGGCGGCCGCGCGCCAGTTCGGCGAAGCGGCGGCGGTTGTCGCGCTGATCGGCGAAGAAGCCGGTCTTGTGGCCGGCGCCGGGCGCGGCGTGGAAAGTCAGGCCGTGTTCGGTCACGCGCACGGGCGCGGGCGCCTCGCCGCTGTGGCAGTCGAACGATTCCTGCTTCTGCACGTGCTGTTCGGCGAAGGCGTACAGCGTCGCGCCGGGGAAGTGTTCGCGCAGCGCGGCCTCGATGGCCTCGCGCAGACGCCACATGCCGGCCGCGAAGTATTCGATCACCAGGGTGTCGGCGTAGCGGTCGACGACCAGGCCGGACAGGCCGTCGCCTTCGCTGTTGACCACGCGCCAGGCGTTGCCGGCGTCGTCGAGCTTCAGCACCTCGCGGCGCAGCGCCACCGCGCGGGCGATGCGCGCGGCGATGAAGTCGGCGTCGATGCGCGCGGCCTCGTCGGTGCTGAGCACGCGCAGCGCCACGCGCGCATGGCCGTTCCAGAAACCGTGGCCGACGAAGCGGCCGGCGGCATCGACGATGCGCACCACGCTGCCCGGCGGCAGATGCCGTTCGGGCTTGCGCACCTGCGCGGACCAGATCCACGGATGGCCGGGCAGGCGCTCGGTGGTGAGGGTGATGGTGGGCGTGTCGGTGTGATTCATCCGGTTATTGTAGTCGCGCAGCCATCGAGACGGCGCGTCTTCGCGTGTCGAGTACGCGGTTGCGTCGGATCGACGGACATGTTCATCGATGCCATGCCGTCACGCTTGCGGATGGAGATCGTCGGTCGCTTGGCGTTCGATCCGGCCGTGCGAACGGCGTTCACCCTAGGCGCGCTTCCAGCGCAGGATCAGCCACGCGGCCAGCGCGACCAGATTGACGCCCAGGTGCCAGTCGTGCGGACCGGCCGGCGCCAGCAGCCAGCGCCAGGAGGCGAGGTGTCCGTCCAGCGCCAGGCCCAGCGGGCGGTGGATGATGACGGCGAGGTTCAGATGCGCGCCGGCGTGCAGCGCGTAGCTGAGGAACGGCGTGCCGATCACCGGCAGCTGCGCCAGCTGCAGCCAGCGCGACATCCGCGTGCCGGTGGCGTGATGTTCCAGCAGCAGCACGCCGGCCACCAGCATCAGGCCGAACAGCAGCGCGCCGATCAGCGCGACGATCATGTCCAGCATGCCGCCCCAGGGAAACATTCGCTCGACTTCGGCGACCAGGCCGAACAGGCCGCCGGCGATTTGCAGGATGCCGATCAGGCGCAGGAGGGTTCGATGCATGCGGTCAGGCTCGTGCGGTCAAAGTCCGCATGGTAGCCGAGGCTTCGTCGATCCTGGAACGCGCGCTGCACGCATGGTGCGATCGGTTCACGAAAGCGCGTCGGCGGCTTCGCGCAGGTCGTCGATGTGCTCCTGCCACCAGCGCGCCTCGGCGGCGTAGGGGAAGGCGGCGGGGAACGCCGGGTCGTGCCAGCGCTGCGCGATCCAGCCGGCGTGGTGCGCCTGGCGCATCGCGCGCAGGGCCGGGATCAGATGCGGCTCGGACGGATCGAGGTCGGCGAACTGCGCGTAGCCTTCCAGCAGTTCGCGCAGGCCGCGTTCGTCGTCGGCCAGCATCCACAGGTCCTGGATGGCCGGGCCGGTGCGGGCGTCGTCGAGATCGACGAAGTGCGGGCCGGCGTCGGTCCACAGGATGTTGCCGGGATGGCAGTCGCCGTGCAGGCGCAGCGTGCGCACCGGGCCGACGGCTTCGAAGCGCGCGGCGACGCCGGCGTCGAGCTGCGCGATGGCTTCGCGGTAGGGCACTTCGAGATGCGAGGGCAAAAGACCTGACGCCAGCGCCGCCTTGGACGGCAGGCCGATCAGATGTTCGCGGTCGAAACGCTGGCGATGGTGGAACGGTGCGCGCGCGCCGATGCCGTGCATGCGCGCCAGCAGGCGGCCCATCCATTGCAGCTGATCGGCCGATTCCAGCGACGGCGCGCGGCCGCCGCGGCGCGGGTACAACGCGTAGCGGAAGCCCTCATGGCGCAGCAGCGTGGTTCCGTCGAAGGCCAGCGGCGCGACCACCGGCAGTTCGGCGGCGGCCAGTTCGGCGCTGAAATCGTGCTCTTCCTGGATCGCTTCGTCGCTCCAGCGCCCCGGGCGGTAGAACTTGGCGACCAGGAAGCGGCCGTCCTCCAGGCCGATCTGGTAGACGCGGTTCTCGTAGCTGTTGAGCGCCAGCAGGCGGCCGTCGGTGAGCAGGCCGGTCGCGTCGACGGCATCGAGCACGAGGTCCGGCGACAGGCCGGCGTAGGGCGCTTCGTTCACGGTCATGGTCGGCTCACGCGCCGCGGATCGCGCGTTTGGGCACCACGGCCATGGTCAGGCGCGACATGCACACCAGATGCCCGGCTTCGTCCTCGATGCGGATTTCCCACACCTGCGTGGTGCGGCCCACGTGCAGGGCGCGCGCGGTACCGGTGACGATGCCGCTGCGCACGGCGCGGATGTGGTTGGCGTTGATGTCCAGGCCGACGGTGATCTCCGTCTCCGGATCGACGCACAGCATTGCCGCGCTGCTGCCCAGGGTCTCGGCCAGCGCCACCGAGGCGCCGCCGTGCAGGATGCCGTAGGGCTGATGAGTGCGGGCGTCGACGGGCATGGTGCCGCGCAGGAAGTCGTCGCCGACCTCGGTGAAGCGGATGCCGAGCACCTGCATCAGGGTGTTGTCGCTCCAGCCGTTGAGCCGGTCCAGGTCGGGGGCGTGCTTCCACAGGGCCATGCGTCGTTCCGGTGCGAATAAGACATGCATTGTCGCGCGTGGGCCGTATTGGCGACAATGTGGCTTCACCGCATGTGGATGTACCGTGCCGTTCAACGTCACTTTGAAAGCCAGCGGCCGCCAGTTTCCCGTCGATGACGGCGAAACCGTGCTCGAGGCCGCCCAGCGCGCCGGCCTGGCGCTGCCGTATTCCTGTCGCGCCGGTCTGTGCGGCAGTTGCAAGGCCATCGTGCTGGAAGGAAGCTGCCATTACCCGCGCAACCCGCCCTCGGCGCTGAACGCCGCCGAGCAGGCGCGGCATGCCGCCCTGCTGTGCCAGGCGGTGCCACTGTCGGATCTGGTGCTGGAAGTGCGCGAGGTCGCTTCGGTCAAGGATCTGCCGCGTCGCGAGCTGGACGTGCGCGTCAGCGCCAAGGACCGCCTTGCGCCCGACGTGGTGCGCCTGCGCCTGCAGCCGAAGGAAGGCGAGCGCCTGCGCTGGCTGCCGGGCCAGTACGTCGAGGTGCTGCTGGAGGACGGCAAGCGCCGCGCGTTCTCGCTGGCGCGCGCGCCGCACGAGGGCGACGAGCTGGAAGTGCACGTGCGCCACGTGGCCGGCGGCGGCTTCACCTCGTGGGTGTTCGACGCGCTGGCCGTGGGCGATACGCTGCGCGTGGAGGGGCCGTTCGGCACCTTCGTGCCGCGCGAGCACTCGGAGCGGCCGATGATCCTGATGGCCGGCGGCACCGGCTTCGCGCCGGTCAAGGCGATGGTCGAACACTTCCTGCACCTGGGCACGCGCCGGCCGATGCATCTGTACTGGGGCGCGCGCAGCGGTGCGGATCTGTACCTGCGCGACTTGCCGACGCGCTGGGCCGAGCAGGTGCCGACGCTGGATTTCCATCCGGTGGTGTCCGATCCGGACGAGGCCGCGAAGGCGCGCGTTCGCGCCGGGCTGGTGCACGAGGCGGTGCTCGAGGATCACCCCGAGCTGTCCGCCTACGATGTCTACATGTGCGGGCCGCCGGCGCTGATCGACGCCGGCCGCCGCGCCTTCGTCGAAGCGGGTCTGCCCGAAGGGCGGCTGTACTACGACTCGTTCGACTACGCGCCCGAGGTGCTGGCGCGCATTCTGGACGCGCGCGCCGGCATCCACGGGATGTGACGCTGCCAGCGAAGGTCCTCCGCGTCCGCCCGTTGTGATGCAGCGCGCGGACCCTGCCGCGCATCTGCATTACATCTGGGGAGCCGCGCCCGGAAGCGCCGGGCGCCGAGGCGACATCATCGGATCACGACAAGGAGGCCAATCGATCATGCATGTGCGTTCACCCAAGCTCCGCGGGAGCCTGATGACCCTAGTGTGGTTTGTTCCGGCGCTGGCCGTGGCGGGGCATGCGTCCCTGCCGGTGCGCGCGGTGCCGAGCCTGCAGGCGTTCCGCGAGGGTTCGACCAGCATGCAGCAGGCGATCGCCCTGCTCGGCCAGCCGTCCAGCATGGGCACCGATCATGCCCAGGGCGCGCAACGACAGATCGTGCGCTGGCGCGGCGTCACGCCGGCATCTCGCGAACACGGCACGGCGAGTACGCTGGGGCGCACGGCGGAGCGCAGCGCCGTGTCCAGCTCGATTCGACATGGTTTGAGCCGCCTGTTCGGCTCGATGTCCTCGCACAGCACGGCGCAGGACATCGCCAACGCCGCCGCCCGCAGCACCGCCGATCAGGCCGGCGCGCAGGCGCAGAACTCGGCCGATCAGGCCATCGCGGATCGCGGCAAGGGTTCGCAGCCGTGGACCTGCACGCTGTACTTCACCCAGGGCGGGCTGTACCAGTCCGGGCGCTGCGCCGTCGACCGCTGACGGCGCGCGCGGTGCGGCGTGAAGCTCAGCGCTTGCCGGTCGCCATCGGCATGTTGGCCTGACGCCAGGAATACATGCCGCCGCGCAGGGTGTGCACGCGGGTGAAACCGGCCTTGACCAGACGCTGCGCGGCCTGGCCGGCAGTCTGTCCGGACTTGCACACCAGTACGATCGGCAGGTCCTTGGCCTTGGCCAGGTCCTTGTTCTCCGGATCGAACTGGCTCATCGCCACATGGCGCGCGCCGGGCACGTGGCCCTTCTCGAAGTCGGCGTAGGGCGAGATGTCCACGACCAGGGCGTCCTCGCGATTGACCAGCAGGGTGACCTGGGCGGGGTTCAGTTCCTTGTACTTGCGCATCATGCGCATGATCTCGCCGACGATGATCGCCGCCAGCAGGATCACGAACAGCAGGCTGAGCCAGGGATGGTTGCCGATGAACTCGGGCAACGTGTGCAGGAAATCACTCATGGGGAAGTCCGTGGGCGCGAGGCGCGCGTTGAGTCGAGCCGGACATTATCCGAGAGCCGGCGGCGGGGCGCAAAGCCGGTTCAATGCCCGGGCGTGATGTCGGGCAGGCCGCTTTCCAGCCACCAGTGCTTCTTGACCGGATCGTAGGTCCAGGTCTGGCGGTCGATGACGGTGCGCTGCTGCTGCGTGTTGACGTTGATGAGACCGATGCGCACGACCTGGCGCACGGTGGTGTCGTCGACCCGGATCGGGCCGCTGCCGTCGTCGTACTCGCTGACGCGCACCTGATGGTAGCGCTCCATGTCCAGGTGCGTGATCGGATGATCTTTCAGGTACTTCGGGTCGACGAACGCGCTGGCCTGGTCGAAGCTGCCCCAGCGCACGGCGGCGGCGTAGGCGGTCAGGGTGTCTTGCAGGGCGTTGTTGCGGCGGTCGGTGGCGCAGCCGGCGAGGGTCAGCGTTGCCAGCAACAGGATCAGGATCGTGGTCGTCGTCCAACGCTTGTTCATCGCGCGCGTCTCCCCGGGTGAAGCCTCATTGTGCCGCATGCGCGGTGTCGCTGCGCGTACGGGCGACGAAACGCGCCTGCAGCGTCGCGGCCTCGCCCTCGGCGGTGAGGATGCGGCAGCGGACTTCGGTGCGCGCCTTGCCGCGTGCGGCGAGCGTGGCGAGGAAGGCCCCGGCGTCGGCATCCGCGGCGAAGCGCGCCTCGGCGCGCAGATCTTCCCAGACGGGTTTCAGATAGCGCACCTGCGAATCGGCGACGAACACGTCGCAGTCGTGGCCGTGCTCGCGCAGCAGCAGTTCGACCAGCGACCAGCCGGCCAGCGTCATCAGGCTGGTCAGACTGCCGCCGAAGGCACAGCCCTTGTCGTTGATGTTGGCGGCCAGCGGCGCGCCCATCAGCAGGCGGTCGGCCTCGTGCTCCAGCACGCGCAGCTGCATGGCGCGGGCGGGCGGGATGCTGTCGAGGATGAAGCGCTCCAGCGTGCGGGCGCGGTCGGAAACGGTCGGCGTATTCATCAGGCGGGCCAGTGTGCCCAGCGCGCCGGTCGCGGGCAAGCGGTCGGCTTCGTGCGGGCGCGCGATGCAGGTAGCATCGGCGACATGCATCCGACCGCACAGACGCTGGCAGGCGTCGACATCGTCATCACCCGACCGGCCGGCACCGCGCGCAGCCTGGCGCGGCAGGTGCGCGCGCGCGGTGGCGAACCGCACCTGCTGCCGGGCCTGTCGCTGCACGCCGCGCCCGAGGCGACGGCGCGGGCGGCGTG
>NZ_KN196470.1:481945-484072 GCF_000761445.1 Oleiagrimonas soli
AGGCGCGCGTGCTGGCGGTGGGCGACGGCACCCGTCGCGCACTGCTGCGGGTCGGCTGCGCGCAGGCACAGTCGCCGCCGCGCGACCGCGAGCACAGTGAGGGCCTGCTGCAGCATCCCTGGCTGCAATCCGTGCGCGGTTTGCGCGTGAATCTGATCACCGCGCCGGGCGGCCGCGGCGTGCTGGCCGCGACGTTGGCCGAGCGCGGCGCGCAGGTGCGCGAGACGCATGTCTACGAGCGTGCCCGGCCGCGACTGGGGCGGCGCCACGTGGACAAGGTGTTGGCGCTGGATGCGTCGGCCTGGCTGCTGGTGACCAGCGCGCAGGCGCTGGATCATCTGTTGCAGGGGTTGCCCGAAGTTGCCGTGCAGCGCTTGCGGACCTGTCGGGTCGTGGTCAGCAGCGCGCGTCTGCAGCGTCACGTGCGCGAAGCAGGTTTCGGCGAGCCGGTGCGCGCGGCGTCCGCCTCCGGCGCGGATCTGCTCGACGCCGTCGCGGCGCACCTGTCGCCGCGCTGAAACGCCATATGGCCGTCGTGCCGCGCTCGGGCTAGCATGGGTGCATGAGCGCATCCGACTCCGTCCACGAATCCTCCGCACCGACGCCCGAGGTTGCGGCGCCGGCTCCCGTTCCCAAGAGCGCCAACAAGCGCGAGCGACCACCGCGTCGCGGTGTCGGTCTGGCCGGCCTGGCCCTGGTGCTGGCGCTGATCGCGCTGCTGGCCGCAGCCTACGGCGGCTGGCGTCTGTGGCGCGTGCAACAGGGCGGCGCCCAGGACACCCGCGCACTCGCCGACATGCACGCGCAATTGAAGTCGCTGGGCGACAAGCTCGATGCGCTCGGCAACGATACCCATAACGCACAGCAGCAGGCGCAGGCCGCGCAGCAGCAGGGGCAGTCGCTGACCACGCAAGTGCAGGGCTTGAGCGAACGCAGCCGCAGTCTGGAGAATGCCGTCGCCGGCCTCACCGCGCGCGAGCAGTCCGGTCACGATGCGGTGCGCCTGGACGAAGCGGCGATGCTGCTGCGCATGGCCGGCGAGCGCTTCGCCCTGTTCCACGACGCTGACGGCGCGATGCAGGCCTACGCGATGGCCGACCGCGTGATGGCCGAGGTCGAGGACCCGGCCTACGCTGCCGTGCGCCAGAGCATCGACCGCGAACGCCAGGCGCTGGCGGGTACGCATCCCGGCCAGCGCCAGGGCGACCTCGACACGCTGGCGCGTCTGCGCAGTCAGGTCGGTACGCTGCCGCTGAAGCCGCTCGATGCGCCGGTGAAGAACACCGGCACGGGCTTCTGGGCGCGCGTGAAGCACGCCTTCGCGGGACTGGTGCAGATCCAGCGCGACGACGGCGTGACGCCGGCACATCGCGCGTTGGCGCAGTCGCTCACCGCGCTGGATCTGGCGCAGGCGCAGGCGGCGCTGCTGGCGTGGAATCCGCAGGGCTACCAGGACGCGCTGGCACAGGCGGACATGCGTCTGCAGACCGACTTCGACGGCAACGCGCAGGCCGTGCACGACATGCGTGCGCAGATCGCGCAGCTGCGCGAACGCGCCACGCCGCAGGCGCCCGAACTGGGCGCGGCACTGAGTGAACTGAACAACCTGCGCGCGGTGCACGAAGCCGCCGCCCCGGCCGCATCCGCGTCCGCCAAGGGTGCGCAGCGATGAGGGTCTGGCGCTGGATCCTGCTGCTGGCGGTGGTCGTCACCGTCGCCGCGTTCGGCTGGCACTGGGTCGCCGAGGACCCGGGCCAAGTGCTGATCCGCATCCGCGGCTGGCGCGTGCAGGCCACGCTGGTCACGGTGGTCGTGCTGCTGCTGTTGTTCTGGGGTGCGCTGACGCTGGCGTGGCGGTTGCTGCGCTGGCCGTTCGGCGCGGTCACGCGACGCCAGCGCGCGGTCAGCCGCAAGCGTCTGCACGACGGTTTGCTGGCGCTGGCCGAAGGCCGTCACGGCGAGGCCGAGCGCGATCTGGGTCGCGCCGCCCGTCACGCGCCGCAGCGTGCGCCGGCCCTGCTGGCCGCGGCTCGCGCCGCGCATGCACGCGGCGACAGCAAGCGGGCGATGGAAGCCCTGGACGAAGCCACGCAGAGCGCGCCGCAGGCCGCGCGCGTGGTGCGCGCG
>NZ_KN196470.1:484148-1984777 GCF_000761445.1 Oleiagrimonas soli
CGGGCCGACTGCCGCCGGGCGGCTGGCTGGAACTGGCCGAGGCGGCCCTGCTGCGCGGCGACATCGACCGCGCCCGCAGCGCGCTGGAGCCGCTGCGCAAGAGCGGTGCGCTGGACGCCGGCGCCTATGCTGCCCTGCAGCTGCGCGTGCTGAGCGCGGCTCTGCAACGCGCGCCGAGCGTCGACGCGCTGCACGCCCTGTGGGCCGATTTGCCGCGCGTGCAGCGGCGGCAGCCGGAGCTGATCGCGGTCTACGCTACGCACGTGTCGCGCTTCGGCCGACCGCTGCCGGCGATGGACGAAATCGAATCGGCGTTGCGCCGACAGTGGTCGCCCGCGCTGGTCGCGGCCTACGGTCAGTTGCAGGGTCAGGACGTGGAAGGCCGGCTGCGTCGCGCCGAAGGCTGGCTCGACGCGCATCCGGGCGACGCCACCCTGCTCACCGCGCTGGGCCGCATGTGCGTGCGCATCCAGTTGTGGGGCAAAGCGCGCCAGTACCTGTCGCAGGCGCTGGCGCTGGAACCGTCCGCCGAAGCCTGGGAAATCCTCGGCGAAACCTACGCCGGGCAGGGCAACCCGCTGCTGGCCCAGCAGTGCTACCGCAACGCCCTGCACATGACCCGCGGCGAGGCCACCGAGGCGCTGCCCGGCACTAACGCCGTGCGCCAGGTCGCGTTGACGGTCGATCCTGAGTTGCGCAACGCGCATGGCGTGCCGCAGTTGCCGGACGACAAAACTTCGGTCTGAGCGGGCACTAAGTCGTGACTGACTGAGGTGTTTCTATCTATGGGGCGATTGGCACTCAAATTAAAAACACTAAAAGCTCTTTTTGCGCGCTCGGGAAATCAGTGCGCCTACCCTGGGTGTATTCACGAACTTGTAAACGAGCAAAACGAATTTGTTGGGGAAGTGTGTCACATCGAGGCAGCAATGCTGGGTGGTCCAAGGTTTAATCAGGGCTCTACGGATGAGGGTCGTAGGTCGGCTTCAAATTTGCTTTTACTCTGTCACCGGCATCATAAAGAGACAGACGACATTGTTCGTTTTGATGTGGCGGCGCTGCGTAAGATTAAGTTAGAGCATGAAGCTCATTTTGCTGAGAGTCCTTTCAAGGTGAATGAGGCTTTTCTCTACCGATTGCAGGCTGAGATGGATGAATATTGGTCGGCACTAGAGCAAAGCAACCGTGATGCGCATGTAGTCTCTGAATTTTCAATTTCTGTGCCTATCGCGCCTGAGCCTTTTGGCGTGTTTGAGCAGTTAAAGAAAAAGCTTGCTCGTATAGATGAGATTCACGAGTATTTGGCGGATTCAGATGCGGCGCTCAACGCAGAGATACGTGGGCATATTGAAGAGTTGAATTTTGACCTAGCGCCTTACGATGCTGTGCCTTATTATTCCAATCCATTTGTTAATCGTAATTGGGAGATGCATGCATTGGCAACCCGCAACACAATGACTGATATTTACGTTGCTGTGCGGGAGTTAGAGGTGCGTTTTTATGAGGAGTACCTTAAGACTCATCCATGTGATGCCGGTGCGAGGCAGATGTTTGATGCAGCAAAGTTGGAACTCGAAAAGATTGCGGTATCTTCTGGATATGCCGACTAATTGGTTTGCACGGTAAGTTTACGGGCTCATGGCTCCGGATTCTGAGTGCTTTTCTTTATAGTTTGGATTATGTGATCGGCGTGAGATTGGCGTAGGCCAGCACCAACCACTTGCTGCCCGCATCGTCGAAATTCACCTGCACGCGCATGTGCGCGCCGCCGCCTTCGGCGCTGACCACCACGCCGTCGCCGAAACTGGGGTGGCGCACGGCCTGGCCCAGCTTGATCGGCAGGTCGTCGTCGACCGGGGCGGCGGTGAAGCGGCTGCGTGACACGCCTCGACTGACCTGCACGCGCGGGCGCACCTCGTCGAGCAGTTCGCTGGGCAGTTCGGCCAGGAAGCGCGAAGGGCGCGCCAGCATTTCGGTGCCGTGCATGCGGCGCGATTCGGCGTAGCACAGCATCAGTTTCTCGCGCGCGCGGGTGATGCCGACGTAGGCCAGGCGGCGTTCTTCTTCGAGACGGTCTTCCTGCTCGACCGAGCGCTGGCTGGGGAACAGCCCGTCTTCCATGCCGACCAGGAACACCACCGGAAATTCCAGGCCCTTGGCCGAATGCAGCGTCATCAGCTGCACGCAGTCGTCGCCGCTGCCGCCCTGGCCTTCGCCGGCTTCGAGGGTGGCATGGGCGAGGAACGAGGCCAGTTCGGACAGACCCGATTCCTCGTCTTCCGGTGTGGGCTGGTAGCGGCTGGCGACGTTGATCAGTTCGTCCAGATTCTCGCTGCGCGATTCGGCGCTGCCGCGGCCGTCGTCGCGTTCGTGGTATTCGCGCAAGCCGCTGTGCACGATGGCGTGCTCGACCTGTTCGGACAGCGTCAGTCCGTCGTCGCCGCTGGCGCCGGCGAAACTGCGCGCCATGCCGTCAATGAGTTCGAGGAAGCCCTTGACCGCGTTCTTGGCGCGCGCGGCCAGTTCGCTGCCGGTCAGTTCGGCCAGCGAGGCGTCCCACATGGAGATGCGTTCGGCGCGGGCGCGGCGGCGCAGGATGTCGATCGTGCGCTGACCGATGCCGCGCGGCGGCGTGTTGACCGCGCGCTCGAAGGACGCGTCGTCGTGGCGGTTGGCGGTCAGGCGCAGATAGGCCAGGGCATTCTTGATCTCGGCGCGCTCGAAGAAGCGCTGGCCGCCGTACACGCGGTAGGGCAGGTCGCGCTGGATCAGTTGCTCCTCGAAGTTGCGCGACTGCGCATTCGAGCGATACAGGATCGCGCAGTCGACCGCGCTGCCGCCCTGGTCGATGTGCTCGGCGATGCGCTCGATGACGAAGCGCGCCTCGTCCTGTTCGTTGTAGGCCGCGTACAGCGCGATGCGCTCGCCGTCGCCGTCCTCGGTCCACAGGTTCTTGCCGAGGCGGTCGCCGTTGCGCGCGATGATGGCGTTGGCGGCCTTGAGGATGTTGGCCGACGAGCGGTAGTTCTGTTCCAGGCGGATGGTCTTGGCGCCGGGGAAGTCTTTCAAAAACTGCTGCATGTTCTCCACACGCGCGCCGCGCCAGCCGTAGATCGACTGGTCGTCGTCGCCGACTGCGAACACTTGCCCGGTGCTGCCGGCCAGCACGCGAATCCACGCGTACTGCAGCGCGTTGGTGTCCTGGAATTCGTCCACCAGCAGGTAGCGCCAGCGTTCGCGGTAGTGGTTCAGCACTTCGGGCTTGTTGAGCCACAGCTCGTGCGCGCGCAGCAGCAGTTCGCCGAAATCGACCAGGCCGGCGCGGCGGCAGGCGTCCTCGTAGGCGGTGTAGATCTCCACCAGGGTGCGCGTGGCGGGATGGTCGCGGTGCTCGATGTTGTCCGGACGCTTGCCATCGTCCTTCCAGTGCGCGATCTGCCACGCGGCCTGGCGCGGCGGGAAGCGCGCTTCGTCCAGGCCGAGACCGGCGACCACGCGCTTGACCAGCCGCTGCTGGTCGTCGGCGTCGAGAATCTGGAAGCCTTCCGGCAGGCCGGCGTCCTGCCAGTGCCGGCGCAGCAGGCGATGCGCGATGCCGTGGAAGGTGCCCACGGTCAGGCCGCGCGTGCCGTGCGGCATCAGCGTATCCAGGCGCGCGCGCATCTCGCCGGAAGCCTTGTTGGTGAAGGTGACGGCGAGAATCGAGAACGGCGAGGCGCGTTCGACCTCGGCCAGCCAGGCGATGCGGTGGGTCAGGACGCGGGTCTTGCCGGACCCGGCGCCGGCCAGCACCAGGTAGTGGCCGGGCGGGGCGCTGACCGCCTCGCGCTGGGCGGCATTGAGGGAATCGAGCAGGTGCGATACATCCATCCGTCCATTGTAGCGGCAGCGCGCGCGGACGCTGCGTTGCGGGTACGAAAAAGCCCGCCGGATCGCGGCGGGCTTTTCGCGAATCGACGTACGCCGCGGCTCAGCGCTTGCGCAGCAGACCGCCCAGCGTCAGCAAGGCGCCGACCACGATGCCGGCGATGCCCGCCCACTGCGGAATGCTCTTGTCGTGAGTGGCCTTGAGAGCATGGTCGCCGACGCTGACCACGGTCTCGGTGGCGGTGTAGGAACCGTGCCCGGCGACGACCCAGATGCCGGCGATGAGAAGGATGATGCCGATCACCATCAACGCGATACGCATGCTCGATGCTCCATGTCTGTGAAGGCTCGATCATAGCAACGCCGCTGGCGCGTGGGCGCGCCACGCGCCGGTTTCGTTCAGGTTCGGGCGACGCAAACAAAATGCCCCGGGAGTCAGGGGGGGACTCCCGGGGCGGGGATAAGGGTCATGGGGAGGACCCGTTATCTCGGGGGTTCACTCAGGGAGGTGAGTGAGGCGAGCGCCATTGCGTGCGCTCAAAGGATTAGATGCGGTCGGCGAGGGAAAGTTGCACGATTTCGGAAAAAAATTCAGGAGCGGTTCATCCTATTTTAAATCAATGGCTTGGGATTGATTTCGGGTATGACTTTCGGCCCATGGGACGGTAGTTCGCGGTCGTTCGGGGGCCGGTTTGTTCCGTGTGTCTGGCGGGCCGCGCAGACGCTGGGTGATTCGCTGCGCTCGCCCCGCCGGGGCCGACCTTCGGTCGTTCTGCGCGCTTCGCGCTTGTCCGGCTTTCGCCGGGATGACGGCCCAGGTCGTGCTTTCCCGAATCCCGAATCCCGAATCCCGAATCCAGGCTTCAGGCTTCAGGCTTCAGTGCGCCTCGTCCCAGTTGGCGCCGACGCCGACCTCGACGATCAGCGGCACGGCCAGCTCGGCGGCGCCCTGCATGCGTTCGGTGACGCCTTCGCGGATCGTCTCGACGGCGTCCTCGCGCACCTCGAACACCAGTTCATCGTGCACCTGCATCAGCATGCTGGCGTCGTCGCGGTCGATCAGCCAGGCGTCGACCGTGAGCATGGCGCGCTTGATGATGTCGGCGGCGGTGCCCTGCATCGGCGCGTTGATGGCGGCGCGCTCGGCGCCGGCGCGCAGCGCCTGGTTGCGGGCCTTGAGGTTTTCCAGATACAGGCGGCGGCCGAACAGCGTCTCGACGAAGCCGGTCTCGTGCGCCTTCTCGCGGGTGCGGTCCATGAACTCGCGCACGCCGGGATAGCGGGCGAAGTAGCGAGCGATGTAGTCGGCCGCCTCGCCGCGGTCGATACCGAGGTTGCGCGCCAGGCCGAACGCGCTCATGCCGTACATCAGGCCGAAGTTGATGGCCTTGGCGGCGCGGCGCTGGTTGGAATCGACGTCTTCCGGCTTCACGCCGAACACTTCGGCGGCGGTGGCGCGATGGATGTCGGCATTCTCGCGGAAGGCCTTCAGCAGGCCCTCGTCGCCGGACAGATGCGCCATGATGCGCAGCTCGATCTGCGAGTAGTCGGCAGCCATCACCACCCAGCCTTTCGGTGCGACGAAGGCCTGGCGGATGCGTCGGCCTTCCTCGGTGCGCACCGGAATGTTCTGCAGGTTGGGATCGGACGAGGACAGCCGCCCGGTCGCCGCCACGGCCTGGTGGTAGCTGGTATGCACGCGGCCGGTGTCCGGATTGACCATCTCCGGCAGCTTGTCGGTGTAGGTCGAGCGCAGCTTGGCCAGGCCGCGGTAATCCAGGATCAGGCGCGGCAGCGGGTGGTCCTCGGCGATGGCGTCGAGCGCTTCCTCGTTGGTGGAGGGCGCGCCCTTGGGCGTCTTCACCTTCACCGGCAGGCCGAGTTCGTCGAACAGGATCGCCTGCAGCTGCTTGGGCGAGTCGAGATTGAACTCGCGGCCGGCGTGCTCGTAGGCCTGCTGCTGGATCTCGTGCATGCGCTTGCCCAGCGCCTGGCTCTGGTGCTTGAGATTGTCGACGTCGATCAGCACGCCGCGTTTCTCCATGCGCGCCAGCACCGGCACCAGCGGCATCTCGATGTCGGTGTAGACGGCCTGCAGTCCGGGCTCGGATTGCAGCTTCGGCCACAGCGCGCGGTGCAGGCGCAGGGTGATGTCGGCGTCCTCGGCGGCGTAATGGCAGGCGGTGTCCAGGTCGACCTCGGAGAAGCCGATCTGCTTGGCGCCCTTGCCGGCGACCTCGCTGTACTTGGTGGTGGTGTAGCCGAGGTAGCGCGAGGCCAGCGAGTCCATGTCGTGGCGCGTGCCGGTGGCGTTCCACACGTAGGATTCGAGCATGGTGTCGTGGGCCAGCCCGCGCACCTCGACCTTGTGTTCGCCGAGCAGGTGACTGGACAGCACGTTGATGTCGTACTTGCCGTGCTGGGCGACCTTGGGCCGCTTCGGGTCTTCCAGGGTCGGCTTCAGCGCCGCGAGCACGGTGGCGCGATCCAGCTGCTTCGGCGCGCCGGGGTAGTCGTGCGCGACCGGGATGTAGGCAGCCTTGCCCGGCTCGACCGCCAGCGAGACGCCGACGATCTCGGCGCGCAGCGCGTCGAGCGAGGTGGTCTCGGTGTCGAAGGCGATCAGGTCGGCGCGCTCGATGCGCTCGACCCAGGCCTTGAGCTGCGCCTCGGTGGTGACCAGCTCGTATTCGCCGGGCTTGGCCGCATCGTCCGCAGGTGTTTCGGCGGCGGCGTTGCGCAGAGTCTGCGTCGCCGGCGCCTGCGCGGCGGCGGGCGGCGGTTCGGCCGTGGCGTCGTCGCCGTCCAGGTCCTTCAGCGCGGCGCGGAAGTCGTAGCGCGTGTACAGCTCGCGCAGGCGCTCGACGTCGGCTTCGCGCAGCGCCAGGTCGGTCGGGCCGACCTCCAGTTCGACGTCGGTCTTGATGGTGACCAGATCGCGCGACAGCGGCAGGTAGTCCAGCGCGGCGCGCAGGTTCTCGCCGATCTTGCCGCCGACGTCGTCGGCCTGCTGCATCAACTGTTCCAGTGAGCCGTATTTTTCCAGCCACTTGGCCGCGGTCTTGGGGCCGCATTTGTCCACGCCGGGCACGTTGTCGACCTTGTCGCCGGTCAGCGCCAGGAAGTCGACGATGCGCTCGGGCGGCACGCCGAACTTGTCCATCACGCCGGCTTCGTCGGTGCGCGTGTTGGTCATGGTGTTGACCAGGGTCACGTGCGGGTCGACCAGCTGCGCGAAGTCCTTGTCGCCGGTGGAGATGATCACCTCGATGCCCTGGGCCGCGGCCTGCCGCGCCAGGGTGCCGATGACGTCGTCGGCCTCGACGCCGGGCACGCGCAGGATCGGGAAGCCCTGCGCCTCGACGATCGCCAGCATCGGCTCGATCTGGCTGCGCAGCTCGTCCGGCATCGGCGGACGGTTGGCCTTGTACTGGTCGTACATCTTGTCGCGGAAGGTCGGGCCGGACGCGTCCTGCACGAAGGCGACGTAGTCGGCGCCGGCCTTGAGCGTGGCGCGCAGCATGTTGACCACGCCGAACAGCGCGCCGGTGGGTTCGCCCTCGGCGTTGGTCAGCGGCGGAAGCGCGTGGAACGCGCGGTACAGGTACGAGGACCCGTCGATGAGAATCATGGAAGCCATGCGACGATTCTCGCATGGCGCGTTCACGTTCGCGCGTACGCGGCGCTGGTATCCTGTGGTCGTCATCAGGAGGTGCGCCATGTCACGTCATTCCACGCTTCTCGTACTCGGCGCCGCGGCCTTGCTGGCCGGCGCTTCCGTCCAGGCGCAGAACGCCAGTCAGCGCGCTCCCGTGCCGCCGCCGCCCGGCATCAACGATCCCGGCCCGCAGGCCGCGCCTGCGTCCACCGCGACCGCGCCGTCGTCCTCGAAGGGCGGCCTGCGCGGTCTGCCGGAACTGCCAGCCGTCGGCAGCGACGGCGCGCAGCGCGATCTGCGCGACGATCCGCCGCCGACCGTCGACGTGCGTACCGTCGGCAAGGACCGGGTCGAGGAATACCGCATCAACGGCAAGCTCTACATGGTCCACGTGATTCCCGCGCACGGCGTGCCGCAGACCTACATGGCCGACAGCGACGGCGTGCTGCAGCGCCAGGCCGGGCAGCCGCCGGTGAAGCCGGTCTACTACACGATCTACCAGTGGGGCGGCCCGCCGAAGAAGAAGGACGGCGACGGCAAGTAGGCCCACGAAAACGCCCCGGAGCGCAAGCGCGCAACCGGGGCGGTCATCGGATATCGAGAAGCGCCCGGCTTGTGCGGGCGCTTTTGCGTGGTCAGTGGCGGAAGTGGCGCATGCCGGTGAACACCATCGCCATGCCGTGTTCGTCGGCGGCGGCGATGACTTCCTCGTCGCGACGCGAACCGCCCGGCTGGATCACCGCGCGGATGCCCGCCTCGGCGGCGGCGTCGATGCCGTCGCGGAACGGGAAGAAGGCGTCGGAGGCCATCACGCTGCCGGGCACGTCGAGGCCGGCGTCGGCGGCCTTGATGGCGGCGATGCGCGCCGAGATCACGCGGCTCATCTGACCGGCGCCGATGCCGATGGTCTGGCCCTGGCGGGCGTAGACGATGGCGTTCGACTTCACGTACATCGCCACGTGCCAGGCGAACAGCAGGTCGCGCAGTTCCTCGGCGTCGGGCACGCGCTGGCTGACCACCTTCAGGTCGTCGGCCAGCAGGGTGTCGCGGTCGCTGTCCTGCACCAGCAGGCCGCCGGCGACGCGCTTGTAGTCCAGCGTGGCGTCCGGCTGCTCCGGCCACGCACCGGTGTCCAGCACGCGCACGTTGGGCTTGTCGGCGAACACGGCCAGGGTGTCGGCCGGGATGTGCGGCGCCAGCACCACTTCGACGAACTGGCGCTCGACGATCATGCGCGCGGTGTCGGCGTCCAGCGGCTGGTTGAAGGCGATGATGCCGCCGAAGGCCGAGGTCGCGTCGCAGGCGTGCGCGCGGTCGTAGGCTTCGGCGATGTTCGCGCCCAGCGCCACGCCGCACGGGTTGGCGTGCTTGACGATGACGCAGGCCGGCACGTTCTGGAACGCCTTCACGCATTCCAGCGCCGCGTCGGCGTCGGCGATGTTGTTGTAGGACAGCTCCTTGCCCGCCAGGATCTGCGCGTTGGCGACGATGCCCTGCGTCGGCGCATCGTGTTCGACGTACAGCGCGCCGCCCTGGTGCGGGTTCTCGCCGTAGCGCAGCGTGGCCTTGCGCTGCAGCGCCAGATGCAGGGTCGGCGCGAACGGGCCTTCCTCGTCTTCGCCGGCGTGCGAACCGAGCCAGTCGGCGATCATGCCGTCGTATTGCGCGGCGTGAGCGAAGGCCTTGGCCGCCAGGCGGCGACGCAGGGCGATGCTGGTGCCGCCGTGCTCGTGCAGGGTCTGGATGACCTCGGCGTAGTCGGCCGGGTCGACCACCACCAGCACGCGGTCATGGTTCTTGGCCGCCGCGCGCAGCATCGCCGGGCCGCCGATGTCGATGTTCTCGATGGCCTCGTCCAGCGTGCAGTCCGGGCGCGCCACGGTCTGCGCGAACGGGTACAGGTTCACCACCAGCAGGTCGATCGGCTCGATGCCGTGCTCGCTCATCACCGCATCGTCGGTGCGGCGACGGCCCAGCAGACCGCCGTGGATCTTCGGGTGCAGCGTCTTGACGCGACCGTCCATGATCTCCGGAAAACCGGTGATCTCGCTGACGCCGCGCACCGGCAGATGCGCTTCGCGCAGGGCGCGCGCGCTGCCGCCGGTGGAGATCAGTTCGACGCCCAGCTTGTCCAGGCCGCTGGCCAGGTCGGCCAGGCCTTGCTTGTTCGAGACGCTCAGCAGCGCGCGTCGGACCGGGGTCAGGGTTGCATCGAACATGGTCGGGCCTTGGTGCGGAAAAGCGGAAGTATAGCCGCTGCGGACACCGGGCCGAACCGCTTGTGACGGATCGCCACAAGCGGTGCGTCACGGGTGCGCCCTGTAGGTATGGGTGCATCCGATGGGGTGGCCGACCCGCGTGAGCACGGTTTTTCCGCGCCGAGGCGGTGGCGGTCGTCAGAGGATCGAGAAGGTTGCGGAGTGAGCGCGTGCAGTGCGCGAGCGGGCGCTCGGGCAGGACGACGGCCTACAGCAGGCCGTGTGCGGCGAGTTTCTTGCGCAGGGTGGCGCGGTTGATGCCGAGGGCGGCCGCGGCGCGGCTCTGGTTGTTGTCGTGGAAGTCCATGACTTCGCGCAGCAGCGGCGCTTCGACTTCGCGGATGACCAGGGCGAACAGGCCGTCGTCGCAGGGCGTGTCGCCGATGTCCACCAGGTAGCGGCGCACGGTCTGGCTGACGCATTCACTGAGTGCACTGCGACCGACTGCGGTCTCGTCGACTCCGTTGCGAGGCATTCGGACGGCGTTGGCGTGCATGTTCCCCAGGATGCTCCGTGTGCGGCGGCTGCGAGGCGCCGGTTCTTGTTCGTTGGTTCATGGACATGCGCATGGCCATGTCGGCAATCCGGCCGGTGGCGTGCGCAAGAACGTGCAGTCTACTCGGCGGGCGTCTTATTTTGTAGCGCGACAGCGCACGGATGCGTCTTCGAGCCGCCGTATCGCGGCGCGTGTCACTGGAAGGCGAACTCGAAGGCGACGGCTTTCTTGCCCGGATCGCGCACCTCGAACACCAGCGACGCGCTGGCTCCTGCGGCCAGTCCGGCGGCGCGCGCGGCGGGGTCGTCGAGGTAGTCCGCGGGACGGAAACGACGCATCGCGATGCGGTTGCCGTCCAGGTCGGACAGCGTGATCGCGACCACCGGATACGGCTGCGTGAACGCGGCGTCGTTGCGCACGGTGGCGCTGATGATCAGCGCGCCGGGCACGGACGGGTGCGGACGCACGTCGCGCGAGACCAGTTCCAGCTTGTCCAGGTCGGCGACCGGCGGCAGCGTGCAACCTAGCCAGCCGCACACCGTCTGCAACCAGGGACGCGTGTTCGGATTCGCGGTCAGCGGGCGGCGCTCGGCCCAGACCAGCTGCACCGCCAGCGCCAGCGCCAGCGCGCCGCAGACCGCGATCCAGCGTCCGACGCGATGGCTGCGTTGCGGCAGCCGCTGCAGGCGCGCGAAGGAAGGCATGCCGGGTGGCGTATCGGCGGCCGGCTCGGGGTCGGGCGCATGCGCGAACAGCGGCGCCTGCACGGCATCCTCGGGGCCGGCGCGCACCACGCTCATCATCAGCACCGGCGGCGCCGGGCTGGACGGGTGCACCGGCAGCGTCTCGTAGGTTTCCTCGGGCAGCTGCTCGGTCAGCGTCGGCAGGCAGTCGAAGGTGGCGCCGCACTTGCCGCAGGCCACGGTGCCATGCGCCTGCGCGACGGTTTCGGCGTCGAACGAGAAGACGGTCAGGCATTCGGGGCACTGGGCGTACATGAGTGCGATTGTATGCCAAGCCGCGGCGCGGTCGGCGGATCAGGCGCGACGGCGGCCGTCGATGCGGATCCAGTCCTCGCGCTGCTGCGTGCGCAGGTTCTCGAACCACGGTGCGTAGCGCTCCAGCAATTCGTGCTGCTGGCCATCGAGGATGCCGGACAGGGCGAACGGCGCGCCGGGCTTGACCAGCGCGGCGAAACGCTCGGCCAGTTCGCCCAGCGGGCCGGCGAGGATGTTGGCGACGAACACGTCGGCCGGCGCGTCTGGCGCATCCTCGGGAAGATGGACGTCCAGACGGCCGCCGACGCCGTTGCGCTCGGCGTTGTCGCGGGTCGCGGTCAGCGCCTGCGGGTCGTTGTCCACGCCCAGCGCGTGCGCCGCGCCGAGCTTCAGCGCGGCGATGGCGAGCACGCCGGAGCCGCAGCCGTAATCGGTCACGCCGACGCCGTCGAGGTCGAGGCCGTCCAGCCATTCCAGGCACAGCGCGGTGGTCGGATGGGTGCCGGTGCCGAAGGCCAGACCGGGGTCCAGGCGCACCACCACGGCGTCGGGTTCGTCGAACGCCTCGTCGTTCCACGGCACGATCCACAACCGGCGACCGAAGCGCATCGGCTTGAACTGGTCCATCCAGGCGCGCTCCCAGTCCTGGTCGGCGACCTCGCGGAAGTCCAGCTGCGACGGCTGCAGTTCCGGCAGCGCCTCGCGCAGCGCGGCGGCGAGCTGACTGCGGTCGGCGTCGTCCTCGAACAGCGCGGTCAGCACCACGCGGTTCCACAGCGGCGTCTGGTCCACGCCGGGCTCGAAGATGGCGCGTTCGTCCGGGGTTTCGGCGTCGGCGTCCTGCAGGGTGACCGACAGCGCGCCGAGTGCTTCCAGCGCGTCCTCGCAGTCGGGCTGGCGGTCGGCGGGCAGGGTCAGGGAAAGTTCGAGCCAGGGCATGGTGAGGGCCGCAGATAGAGGGCGCTGCAGTACGCAGGGCCGGAAGGTGGAACGCCGCCCGTGTGCGGGGCGGCGTTCGGTTCGTTGCGCAGACGCCGCGGTCGACGCTCAGCCCATGCCGATGGCTTTTTCCTTGCGCTCGGCGATGCGCTTTTCCAGGTAGTGGATGTTCTGGCCGCCGGTCTGGAAACCGCCGTCGTCCATGATGCGCTGCTGCAGCGGCACGTTGGTCTTGATGCCTTCCACGACCATCTCCGACAGCGCGATGCGCATGCGCGCGATGGCGGTGGCGCGATCCGGACCGTGCACGATCAGCTTGCCGATCATCGAGTCGTAGGTCGGCGGCACCTTGTAGCCGTCGTAGATGTGCGTGTCCACGCGCACGCCGGGGCCGCCCGGCGCCTCGAAGCGCTTGATGGTGCCGGGGCTGGGCATGAAGTTGTCCGGATCCTCGGCGTTGATGCGGCACTCGATAGCGTGACCGTTGATGGTGACGTCTTCCTGCTTGATCGAGAGCTTCTGGCCGCTGGCGATCATCAGCTGCTCGCGGACCAGATCGACGCCGGTGATCAGCTCGGTCACCGGGTGCTCGACCTGGATGCGGGTGTTCATCTCGATGAAGTAGAAGCGGCCGTCCTCGAACAGGAACTCGAAGGTGCCGGCGCCGCGATAGCCGATGCGGTTGCAGGCGTCCACGCAGACCTTGCCGATCTCGGCGCGCAGTTCCGGGGTGATGCCCGGCGCCGGCGCTTCCTCGACCACCTTTTGGTGGCGGCGCTGCATGGAGCAGTCGCGCTCGGCCAGATGGATGGCGTTGCCCTGGCCGTCGGCCAGTACCTGGATTTCCACGTGACGCGGATTTTCCAGGAACTTCTCCATGTACACCTGATCGTTGCCGAAGGCGACGCGCGCCTCGGAACGGGTGGTGGCGATGGCGTTGCCCAGATGCGCCTCGGTGTGCACCACGCGCATGCCGCGACCGCCGCCGCCGCCGGCGGCCTTGATGATGACCGGATAGCCGATCTCGCGGGCGATGCGCTGGCTGCGTTCGACGTCCTCGTCCAGCGGGCCGCCGGAACCGGGCACGCAGGGCACGCCGGCTTCCTTCATGGCCTTGATGGCCTCGACCTTGTCGCCCATCAGGCGGATGGTCTCGGCGCGCGGGCCGATGAAGACGAAGCCGGACTGCTCCACCTGTTCGGCGAAGTCGGCGTTCTCGGACAGGAAGCCGTAGCCGGGATGGATGGCGGTGGCGTCGGTGATCTCGGCTGCCGCGATCAGGGCCGGGATGTTGAGGTAGCTCTGCGCGCTCGGCCCGGGGCCGATGCAGATGGCCTCGTCGGCCATGCCCACGTGCTTGAGGTTGCGGTCGGCGGTCGAGTGCACGGCCACCGTCTTGATCCCCAGCGTGTGACAGGCGCGCAGGATGCGCAGGGCGATTTCGCCGCGGTTGGCGATGACGACTTTGTCTAGCATGGCGCGTTCCCGGCGGTTCAGGCGATCACGAACATGGGTTCGTCGAATTCGACCGGCTGGCCGTTCTCGACCAGGATGGCGACCACGGTGCCGTCGTTGTCGGCCTCGATCTGGTTGAACATCTTCATGGCTTCGATGATGCCCAGGGTCTCGCCGGCCTTGACCTTCTGGCCGACCTTGACGAACGGGTCGGCGCCCGGCGTGGAGGCGGCGTAGAAGGTGCCGACCATCGGCGCCTTGACCTGATGACCGGCCGGCACGTCGCTGGCGGCCGCTTCGGCGGGCGCGGCGGCAGGCTGGGCTGCAGTGGGCGCGGCGGCCGGAGCGACCGGCGCGGGAGCGACGGGTGCGGCGGCCACGGCCACGCCGCCGGCGGGCACGCGCGACAGGCGGACGACTTCCTCGCCTTCCTTGATCTCCAGTTCGGAGAGGTTGGATTCCTCAAGCAGGTCGATCAGTTTCTTGATCTTGCGCAGATCCATGGGATGAACCTTGTCAGCAGTAAAGTCGAAGGGATCAGCCGGCAAGCCGTGCGAACACGGCCTCCAGCGCCAGCCGGTAGCTGTCGGGGCCGAAGCCCGCGATCACGCCGACGGCCAGGTCGGAAAAATACGAGTGGCGGCGGAACGCCTCGCGCGCATGCAGGTTGGACAGGTGCACTTCGACGAAATCGATTTGCACCGCGGCGAGGGCGTCGCGCAGGGCCACGCTGGTGTGGGTGAACGCGGCCGGGTTGATCACGATGGCGTCCACGCCTTCGTCGCGCGCCTGGTGGATGCGGGCGATCAATTCGTGTTCGGCGTTGGACTGGAACCAGGCCAGTTCGTGCCCGGCCGCTTCGGCCTGCGCGGCCAGGGCCGCGTTGATCTCGGCCAGGCTGCGCGTGCCGTAGCGCTCGGGTTCGCGCACGCCGAGCAGATTCAGGTTGGGGCCGTGCAGGGCAAGAATCTTGGCCACGTGGCAATTCACTGGACGCGATGGCTATCGCCGAAGGCGCAAGTGTGCGCGCGCGGATTCAAATTGTCCAGTTCGGCGTAGTTCGGCGACGTTCTTTGACGTTCGCGTCACAAATTCCTAACCCGAGACGCCTTGGTGGGCCGAAATGAGGTTGGGGCGCAGGTAAGCGAGTTTGTGGGGCGGATGGCGGGTCGTTGGCGGCGCGATCGCTGCGCGATCCCGGCGATGTGTCCGTGGCCTGTCGTGTGCGGGGCGTCAGCAGGCAGAAAGCCGCCTAGCGCAGCCACTGCGTCAGTTGCTCGGCTTTCAGCGGCCCGAGGTGCGTGCGCGCGATACGACCGTTGCGGTCGACCAGTACGCTGAACGGCAGCGCCAGCCGCGTATTGCCGAGCACGGCACGCGGGTCGGGCTTGGCGTCTTCGCCAAGCAGGGTCGGGTAGTTCAGCGGGTGCTGCGCAAGGAAGGCGCGCACGGCCTGCGGATCGTCCATCGCGATGCCGACGATCTGCGCATGACCGGCCCGGTCGCGCTGTGCGGCGACCAGTGCCGGCATTTCCTTGCGGCATGGGATGCACCAGGTCGCCCAGAAGTTGATCAGCAGCGGGCGACCCTTCCACTGCGCCAGCGCCTGCGGGTGGCCGTCGGCGTCGGGAAGCGTCCAGGCCGGCAAGGCGTCGCCGGGCTCGTGCACGTTCACGCCGGGCGGCGGCGCTGGCGCGGTGACCGACAGCAACCGCTGCGCGATCCCCTGGCCCATGCGCGTGGACATCAGGCGATCCAGCAGTTTCGGCGGTACGCCGTATTCGTAGACGTACGCGCCGAACAGGCCGAAGCCGACCACGACGGCCAGCAGCACGATGCCCAGCGAGGCGCGTCGGCCGCGCTTCATGGTCTTACTGGTTCGCCTTTTCGATGGCGTTGCGCACGATGCCGGCGGTCAGCACCGACGGCAGCTTCACGCCGTCCTTGCCATCCTTGCCGAATACCACGTAGACCGGCACGCCCGGCGAATTCCAGCGCTTGAGGAACGCGGTGATGTCCGGGTTCTCGTTGGTCCAGTCACCCTTCATGTAGACGGTGCCGGTGCGCTTGAGCAGGGTGCGGAAAGCGTCGGTGTCGAGCACCGTGTGCTCGTTGGCCTTGCAGGTGATGCACCAGTCGGCGGTCATGTCGACGAACACCGGCGTGCCCTGCTTGCGCAGTTCGGCCAGCTTGGCCGGCGTGAAGGCGACCACGCCTTCGGACGCTTGGGCCGACACCGGCGGCACGCTGTGGATCAACGCCAGCGGTGCCAGCGCGATCAGCAGCAGCGCACCGGCCAGCACCTTGCTGGGCACGCCGCGATGGCGGCTGCGCTCGCCCCACCACAATGCCAGCGCCAGCAGCACCGCGCCGACCAGCAGCAGGCCGACGCCATCGGCGCCGCGCTGGTTGGCCAGCACCCAGGCCAGCCACGCCGCGGTCAGGTACAGCGGGAAGGCCAGCACTTGCTTGAGCGTCTCCATCCACGCGCCCGGCTTGGGCAGCCAGGCGCCCAGCTTCGGGAAGTAGCCGATCAGCAGGAACGGTAGCGCCAGGCCCAGGCCGAGCACCAGGAACACCAGCAAGGCCGAGTACCACGGCGCGGCAAAGGCGTAGGCCAGCGCCGCGCCCATCGCCGGTGCCGTGCACGGACTGGCCACCACCACCGCCAGCACGCCGGTGAAGAAGTCGCCGGACAGGCCGGACTTCATCGTCAGCGACTGCCCGGTGCCGGCCAGTCCGGCGCCGAAGTGCACCACGCCCGAATAGCTCAGGCCCATCGCCAGCAGGATGTAGACCAGCGTGCCGACGAACACCGGCTGCTGGAGCTGGAAGCCCCAGCCCGAGGCCATGCCGGCTTGGCGCAGCGCGATCACGGCGAGGCCGACCACGGCGAAGCTCAGCAGCACGCCGGCGGCATAGGCCAGCGCGCGATGGCGCGCCACCTTCGGTCCCTCGCGGCCCTCGACCAGGCTGACCGCCTTCAGCGACAGCACCGGCAGCACGCAAGGCATCAGGTTCAGCAGCAGGCCGCCGCCCAGCGCCAGCAGCAGGATGAAAAGCAGCGATTGCGACATGGCGTCGTTCGCGGGTGCCGCGCTGGCGGAAGCGGCGTCCGTGGCGGCAGCGTTGCCACCGGCGGCCGGCGGCAGCGCGACGTCGACGGTGCGCGTCATCACCGGATAGCAGATGCCGTTCTCCAGGCAGCCCTGGAACTGCGCCTGCAGCTTCACCTGGTCGGCGCTGCCGCGCGTCACCGGCACCGGCACCTCGACCTGGTCGAAGTAGACGATGCTGTCGCCGCTGTACTTGTCGTGATAGGCCACGCCGTTCGGCCACTGCGGCTTGCCCAGCGATGCGCCGTCCGCGTCGAGCAGGCGCAGTTCGGTCTTGTCGCGGTACAGGTAGTAACCCTTGGGCATGCTCCAGCGCAGCAGCAGGGTGTTGGGCGCGGTGGCGATGGCCTCGAAGCGGAAGGCCTGCTCGGCCGGCAGGGCGTCGCTGCCGGCGGCATTGCCGCTGCTCTGGTCGAGCGTGGCGCTGCCGTTCTTGCCGATCGTGGCCAGCAGATCGCTGCTGCCGGAAGCGCCTGTCGTCGCGGTGGCGTTCGCGCCGCCGGCGGGCAGCGCCACGGTCAGCGTCTTGGGGTAGGGCGGGTAGCAGATCTTCGGATCGACTTCGTGGCAGCCCTGCATCTTCACGGTGAGCGTCAGCTGGGTCGCGCTCGCATCCTTGAGCGTGTAGGGCAGCGTGGCGTCGATGGAATGATGGTAGATCTCGATGTCGCCGAGGTATTCGTCGTGTTCCTTCAGCCCGTCGGGCAGCTTGAGCGTGCCCAGCGTGCCCGCGCCGTCGTCGATCTTGGCCGAGATGCGGCTGCGGTAGAGGTAGTAATCGGGCGCGATGGTCCAGTGCAGCTGGATCGTGCCCGGCGTGGTCACCTTGGCGGTGACCTGGTACGCCTGCTCGACGGGCAGCAGGCCGTCGACTTCCTGCGCGGCCAGCGGCGGCGCCAGCGCGGTCAGGGCCAGCAGGCCGGTCAGCAGCAGAAGGGCGGTGCGGCGGAACAATCGGGACATCGGGGACTCCGGTCCGCGCAGGCGGCGCGGGCTCGTGTGCGGTGTTGAGACAACCATTATGACCGTGCGTGCGGCCGATCGCTTACACGGACGCTGCCGCGCAGCCAGTCGAGGTAGGCTGGCAGGCCGTCGGCGATGTCCAGCGCGATCAGCTCGGGGACCTCGTACGGATGCAGTTCCAGCAGGCGGGCCTGCAGCGGCGCAAGCGCTGCGGCGGTGGTCTTGATCAGCAACAGCACTTCGGCGTCTTCCTGCACCTCGCCTTCCCAGTGGTAGGTCGAGATGAGTCCGGGCACGCGGCTGACGCAGGCGGCCAGGCGCTCGCCGACCAGGGCGCGGGCGATCCGCGTTGCGGCGGTCTCGTCGGGACAGGTGCACAGCAGCAGGCGGGCGTCGGTCATGGCGGTGATGGGCGTGGGCGTCAGGCCAGTCTACGCAGCCGCGGCGTGCGCGTGCAGGGGACTTTTTTCACGGTAGCCCTTGAAAGCGACGCGCAGGTCCTCCATCTGGCGGGACAGGGCGGCGCGGTCTTCAAAACGGAGTCGGCTGCCGCTAAAATTGGCACTCACCACCACCGAGTGCTAGCAAGGTGGTGAAAAATTCTTCAACATCAACTATTTGGTGGAAACGTCATGAGCAAACTGCGTCCGCTGCACGACCGCGTGATCGTCAAGCGCCTGGAAGAGGAGAAGGTCTCCGCAGGCGGCATCGTCATTCCCGATTCGGCCACCGAAAAGCCGATCCGCGGCGAAGTGCTGGCCGCCGGCGACGGCAAGATCCTCGACGACGGCAAGGTCCGTCCGATGGCGGTCAAGGTCGGCGACAAGGTCCTGTTCGGCAAGTACTCGGGCACCGAGGTCAAGGTCGAGGGCGAGGAACTGCTGGTCCTGCGCGAAGACGACATCGTGGCGGTGATCGAAGGCTGATCCGCTTCCGGTCCGGCGCCGCATTCCCATGCCGCGCGCCGACCGACGCGGGCCGCTTCCGGCACCCCTCCGAATCCCATTCCCTGATTACCGAAAAAGGTTGAACCATCATGGCAGCTAAAGAAGTACGTTTCGGCGAAGACGCCCGCGCGCGTCTGCTCAAGGGCGTGAACACGCTCGCCAACGCGGTCAAGGTCACGCTGGGCCCGAAGGGTCGCAACGTCGTGCTCGAGAAGAGCTTCGGCGCTCCGACCATCACCAAGGACGGCGTGTCCGTCGCCAAGGAAATCGAGCTGACCGACAAGCTCGAGAACCTGGGCGCGCAGATCGTCAAGGAAGCAGCTTCCAAGACCTCCGACATCGCCGGTGACGGCACCACCACCGCCACCGTGCTGGCGCAGGCGTTCATCCGCGAGGGCATGAAGGCGGTCGCCGCCGGCATGAACCCGATGGATCTGAAACGCGGCATCGACAAGGCCGTCATCGCGGCCGTCGGCGAGCTGAAGAACCTGTCCAAGCCCACCGCCGACGACAAGGCCATCGCCCAGGTCGGCACCATCTCCGCCAACTCCGACTCCAACATCGGCGACATCATCGCCGAGGCCATGAAGAAGGTCGGCAAGGAAGGCGTGATCACGGTCGAGGAAGGCTCGGGCCTGGACAACGAGCTGGACGTGGTCGAGGGCATGCAGTTCGACCGCGGCTACCTGTCGCCGTATTTCATCAACAACCAGCAGAGCCAGCAGGTCGAACTGGAAGACCCGTACATCCTGCTGCACGACAAGAAGGTCTCCAACGTGCGTGACCTGCTGCCGGTGCTCGAGGCCGTCGCCAAGGCCGGCAAGCCGCTGCTGATCGTCGCCGAGGAAGTCGAGGGCGAGGCTCTGGCCACGCTGGTGGTCAACACCATCCGCGGCATCGTCAAGGTCGCCGCCGTCAAGGCGCCGGGCTTCGGCGATCGTCGCAAGGCGATGCTGGAAGACATGGCCGTGCTGACCTCCGGTCAGGTCATTTCCGAGGAAGTCGGTCTGCAGCTGGAGAAGGCCACGGTCAACGACCTGGGCCGCGCCAAGCGCGTCGTCATCACCAAGGAAAACACCACCATCATCGATGGCGCCGGCGAAGCCGACAAGATCCAGACCCGCATCGGCCAGATCAAGGCGCAGATCGAGGAGACCTCCTCGGACTACGACCGCGAGAAGCTGCAGGAGCGCGTGGCGAAGCTGGCCGGCGGCGTGGCCGTCATCAAGGTCGGCGCCGCCACCGAAGTCGAGATGAAGGAGAAGAAGGCGCGCGTCGAAGACGCCCTGCACGCCACGCGTGCGGCCGTCGAGGAAGGCGTGGTCCCGGGCGGCGGCGTCGCCCTGATCCGTGCGCTGGTCGCGGTCGAAGGTCTGACCGGCGACAACGTCGACCAGAACCACGGCATCGCCATCACCCGTCGTGCCCTTGAAGCGCCGCTGCGCGAGATCGTCAGCAACGCCGGCGAAGAAGCCAGCGTGGTGCTGAACAAGGTCAAGGAAGGCAAGGGCAACTTCGGCTACAACGCCGCCACCGGCGAATTCGGCGACATGATCGAATTCGGCATCCTGGACCCGACCAAGGTCACGCGTTCGGCGCTGCAGAACGCTTCCTCGGTCGCCGGTCTGGCCATCACCACCGAGGCCGTCGTGGCCGAAGTGCCGAAGGACGACAGCGGCGAGAGCGCTGGCGGCGGCATGGGTGGCATGGGCGGTATGGGTGGCATGGGCGGCATGATGTAAGCCCGGTCATTCCCGACCTGCAACACGAAAAACCCCGCTTCGGCGGGGTTTTTCTTTAGCCGGGCTTTGGCTCGCGAACACGTACAATGGGCGGTCGACCCCGGGGAATCCGCACATGGCGCTTAGTTCCACCATCTACAAAGCCGAGCTGTCCATCAGCGACATGGACCGCCACTATTACGCGACCCACGCGCTGACCGTGGCCCGGCATCCTTCCGAGACCGAGTTGCGCATGATGGCGCGCGTGCTGGCGTTTGCGCTGTACGCGGACGAGCGCCTGCAGTTCGGCCGCGGTCTCAGCGACGAGGACGAACCGGCGCTGTGGCGCAAGGATTACGGCGACGCGATCGAGCTGTGGATCGACGTCGGCGAACCGGACGAGACGCGTCTGCGCAAGGCCTGCGGGCGGGCGCAGCAGGTGGTGGTGCTGAACTATGGCGGTCGCAGCGCCGAACTGTGGTGGGAGCGCGTCGGCGCATCGCTGGGACGCAACCGCAATCTGTGCGTGCTCGATCTCGATGCCGAGACCATGCAGACGCTGGCGTCGCGCTGCGAGCGCGGCATGCGCCTGCAGTGTCTGATCCAGGACGGCGAGCTGCAGCTGATCGACGACAGCGGCGAGATGCTGGCGATGCGTCCGCAGGTGCGCATGGGCGCGTACGCGGTCGCCTGAGGTCGGCGAATCAGGCAGTCAGCCGCGCGCGGAGCCGACGGCGGATCCGCGCGCTGTCGATGGGCGTCAGGGGTAGGACGAGGCGTGCGGGGTGGTCGCGGCCTGCGGCTGGACGGTGCCTGCGCCGGTGCCGGATTCCGCGCCGGCCGCGGCCTGTTGTCCGTCGGTGGACGGCGGCGTCGGCGCGTCCTGCGGCGCCATCGCCGCGGCCTTGGCCCACAGGCCGTCGTCCAGTTTGCCCTTCAGGCGCAGGCGGGCGATGTTGGTCATGCCCTTGTCCAGCGTCTTCTGCGTGGCGTCCTCTTCGGGCGGCGGCGCGTCCGGGGCGCGGGTCAGCGCGGCGAGCTGCGGCGCCACCAGCTGCGTCAGCGCGAAGTAGTTGTCGTGGATCGAAGTGCGCGCGAGCAGCATGCCCGGCAGCTCCCACGCGGCCACGTTCTTCTGCACCGGCTTGGCGGTCTTCAGGCGCGAGGTGTCGATCAGCAGGTACGGCACCGTCTGTACCAGGAAGCCTTGGCCGTTGCGGAAGCCTGCTTGCTGGAACGCGGGCACGATGGCCGGCAGGTGGTCGCCGAAGAACACGATCAGCGTCGGCCGCTTGCGCTTGGCGAGGGTGTCGGCCAGACGCCCCAGCTGCTGGTCGGCGTGACGGATGTGATAGATGTAGTTCTGCAGCTGCGTGCGCGCCGAACCGGTGATGCTCGGCGGCACCGGAATGGCGTCGCGGACCTTGGTATCGATGCCGTAGTCCTGATCGTACGGACCGTGCGCCTCGATGCTGATGCCGAGCACGAAGCGCGGCGGGCCGTCGTCCGGCAGCTGGCGCAGCAGCTCGTCGGTGAACGACTTGTCCGACATGTACTTGCCGTCCTGCACGGCATCGTTCGCCGGGAACTGGTCCTGGGCGATGAACTTGTCGAAGCCCAGCGCCTTGAACGCGGTCACGCGGTTCCAGAAGCCCGCTTCGCCGCCATGCACGGCCAGGGTCTGGTAGCCGTTGTCCTTCAGCAGATGCACGATGCCCGGAATGCTCTTGGCGTGGATCTGCAGGTACGGGAACTGGATGTCCGGGAAGTAGCGCAACGGCAGGCCGGTCAGCACCTCGAACTCGGTGCGGATGGTGCCGCCGCCGAAGGTCGGCGAGTGCATCTCGCCGGACACGCCGTGCTTGGCCAGCCGACGCAGGTTGGGCATGAAGTCGGTGCCCTTCGGGTAGCCGTTGAGAATGGTCGGGTCGAAGAACGACTCGCTCAGGATGACCACGATATCCGGCTTGCCGTCGTTGTCGGCGGCGGCGTTGTCGGTGTGCTTGGCGCGCTGGATGGCGGGGTCGTAGCTGGCCATCATCTGCAGCGCGTCGGCGACGTTGGGCTTGTCGCGTCCGGCGCTGTACTGCAGGCGGAACAGCATCAGCGAGCTGACCAGACCGGTGTGCCTGGCGGTGGCCTTGGCCGACCACGGCTGCATGCCCAGCGCGGTGCGGCTGTAGATCACGGACCAGGCGGAAGCGCCGGCCAGCAGGGTGCCGAGCAGGGCCACGGTCGCTGCGCCGCCGACCAGGCGAGTGCGGCGCGCACGCTTTTGCAGCAGCGGCGGTTCGTAGCGGATCAGCGCGACCAGCAGCGCGATCGCGGCCGCGATCAGCAGATACGGTCCGACGCTGTGCGGCAGGTAGCCGCTGAGCAATTCGCCGCCGCCATCGCCCATCTGGCCGACCATCTGGAAATCGGCCGGCATCAACGGCGAGCCGAGGTTGGCGACCTTCAGCGCATTGACGCCGTACAACAGCGCTTCCGCGCCGAAGGCGAGCAGGAACGCGAGGATGGCCTTGCGGATCGCGAACAGCAGCAGCAGCGCCAGCAGCAGGCCGGGTACGGCGTTGGCGAACATGCGCCAGGGTGCGTCCCACCAGTGCGCCCAGGCCGGCGCGGCCCAGAATTCATGCACAGCGATGCCCGGGCCGCCGTCGATCCAGCCCGTCGCCAGGATGAACAGCAACGCCAGCAGCACGACCGCGCCGGTCTTGGCCAGCGGCGACCACTGTGTCGGGGACGAAAGGTGTACGGAATGTTTCATGGGCGAACCCGCATCACGGCGTGCGTTGCGCCCACCGGGCGCAGAAGTGAAAGCATACTGCAGCATCAATGTAACGATGCGGACATGAACGGCAGATCACACGCATTCACGCGGTTTGCGGCTGGCATGGGCCGCAGCAAACGCGATAATGCGCGCATGACTTCCGTTTCCCTGCCGCATGCGCTCGAAACCCGGGTGGCCGAGCGTTATGCCGAGGTGATTGCCCGCTGTCGCGCGGCCGGCGTTACCGTGCACGACGACGCCGGCGTGGCCGAGCGCATCCGTCGCATGTTGCTGGTCAGCGATTTCGCCGGCGAGGTGCTGATGCGCCAGCCGCATCTGCTCGACGCGGCCGGACTGGACTGGCTGCGCGGCGGCGGCGACGTCGCCCAGCGCGCCGCGAAGTTGGTACTGCCCGACGACGAGGCCGGCTGCATGCGCGCGCTGCGCGATTTCCGCGACGCCGAGGCCATGCGCCTGGTGTTCCGCGACGCCAACGGGCTGGATACGTTGAGCGACACGCTGGGCGACACCAGTGCGCTCTACGAGGCGCTGCTGCAGCGCGCACTGGCGTGGGCGGAGGCGCACGTCGAACAGCGCTTCGGGGTGGCCCGCAACGCCGAGGGCGAAGCGCAGCGCATGGTCGTGCTGGGCTTCGGCAAGCTCGGCGGCAACGAGCTGAATTTCTCGTCCGACGTCGACCTGATTCTCGGCTTTGCCGAGTCGGGTCAGAGCGACGGCCGCCGCGCGCTCGACAACGGCGAATACTTCGCGCGCGTGGGCCGGCAGTTCGTGCGCTTGCTGGCCGAGCCGACCGAGCAGGGCATCGTCGCGCGCGTCGATCTGCGTCTGCGGCCGTTCGGTAGCGCCGGCCGGCTGGCGCTGCCGTTCGCGGCGATGGAGCAGTACTACCAGCGCGAGGGTCGCGACTGGGAGCGCTACGCCTGGATCAAGGCGCGGCCGGTGGCCGGCGACCGCAGCGCCGGCAAGGCGCTGCTGCAGATGCTGCGTCCGTTCGTCTACCGCAAGTACCTCGACTACACCGCGTTCGCCGGGTTGCGCGACATGAAGGCGCGCATCGACGCCGAGGTCGCGCGCAAGGACCTGTCCGAGAATCTGAAGCAGGGGCCGGGCGGCATTCGCGAGATCGAGTTCGTGGTGCAGCTCGAACAGCTGATCCGCGGCGGCCGCGATCCGTCGCTGCGCGTGCGCGGGCTGCTGCCGGCGCTCGACGTGTGCGAGGCGCGGGGCTACATCCCGGGCGGTCGCGTGCGTCGTCTGCGCGAGGCGTGGACGTTCCTGCGGCACCTGGAAAACCGCGTGCAGATGCTGCGTGACGCGCAGACGCACGATATTCCGGACGACCCGACGTTGCGCGCGCGCCTGGCGCTGGGGCTGGGCTATGCCGACTGGGAGACGCTGGCCGTCGAGCTGGCCGAACACCGCGCCGCCGTGACCGAGGAATTCCATGCCGTGCTGGTGCCCGAGGCCGGCGTGCATGCGGCCGCGCCCGAAGGCGACAGCGCCTTGTGGCGCGCGGCCACCGAGCAGGCGCTGACGACGGAGCGGCTCGAAGCCAGCGGCCTCAGCGATGCCTCGCAATTGACCGATGCCCTGAACAAGCTGTCGCAGGCCGCCGCCGTGCGCGCGATGTCGGCGCGCAGTCGCGAACGGCTGGAGCGGCTGATGCCGCAGCTGATCGCCGCCGCGCGTCAGACTGCGGCGCCGGAAACCTGCCTGCAGCGGCTGACCCGACTGGTGCAGGCGGTGGCGCGGCGTTCCTCGTACCTGTCGCTGCTGGAAGAGCAGCCGGCGGCGCGCAAGCGACTGGCGCGCCTGTTCGCCGAGCACGCTTTTCTGGCCGAGTGCGTGATCGCGCAGCCGCTGCTGCTGGACGACGTGCTCGACCCGCGCATGGATCATCTGCCGCTCAAGCGCGCCGACATCGCGGTCGAGATTGCGCGGGCGCTGAAGGCGCTGGACGAGCGCGATGCCGAGGGCGATCTCGAACGCATCAACGAGCTCAAGGCCAGTCTGGCGTTCCGGCTGGGGTTGGCCTTCAGCGACGGCCGCGCCGATGCGGTCGCCTGCGCGCGTCGTCTGGCCAGCCTCGCCGCCGAGACGGTCGGCGCGGTGCTGGCGCTGGCCGAACGCGAACTGGTCGCGCAGCACGGGCGTCTGCCCGGCGAGGGTTCGGGCTTCAGCGTGCTCGGCTACGGCAGTCTGGGCGGCGAGGAGCTCGGTTTCGCGTCGGATCTGGATCTGGTGTTCGTGTTCGACGGCGAGCGCGCGCAGCTGCGCAGCGACGGCGAGCGCCCGCTGGACGGCGTGCGCTGGTACCAGCGCATGGCGCAGCGGGTGATGCACTGGCTGTCGGTGCTGACCCGCGCCGGGCGGTTGTACGAGGTCGATGCGCGGCTGCGCCCGGACGGCGCCAAGAGCATGCTGGTCACCAGTCTGGAATCCTTTGCCGCCTACCAGCGCGGGCGTGCCTGGACCTGGGAACATCAGGCGCTGCTGCGCGCGCGTCCGGTGGCGGGCGATGCGGCGCTGGGCGAGCGCTTGCGCGCGGTGCGATACGAAGTGCTGTCGCAGCCACGCGATGTCGAGCGGGTGCGCGCGGAAGTGCGCGAGATGCGCCATCGCTGGCGCAGCGAGCGCGATCGTTCGGACGCGCAGCGGCTGGATCTGAAGCAGGGCGCGGGCGCGCTGCTGGACATCGAGTTTCTGCTGCAGGGGTTGGTGCTGGCGCACGCTTCGCGGCATCCAACGCTGCTGGAGCACACCGCCAATGCCGCGCTGATCGACGCCTGCAAGGCGGTCGGTCTGTTCGACCCGGCGCAGGCCGACGCCCTGCACGCGGCGCACGAGGCGCTGTTGCAGCGCTCGCTGGAATGCACGTTGGACAGTCGGCCGCGGCTGGTGCCGCGTTCGTCGGCGATCGTGGCGCAGTGCCGCGCCGTGATGCACGCGGCGCAGGCGCTGGGGTTCGACTTCGATGCGACGACGGACGCCGGAGCGTCCGTCTGAGCGGCCTCAGCCCAGGCGCTGCTTGAGCTGCTTGGAGACTTCCGACATGTCGGCGCGGCCGGCGGCGCGGTCCTTCAGCAGGGCCATGACCTTGCCCATGTCGCGCATCGATTCGGCGCCGGTCTCGGTGATCGCGACGTCGATCAGGGCGCTGAGCTCGGCCTCGCTCAGCGGCGCGGGCAGGTAGGTCTCGATCACGCCGATCTCGAAGCGCTCGACCTCGGCCAGGTCCTCGCGGCCGGCGGCTTCGTACTGGCTGACGGAATCGCGGCGCTGCTTGAGCATCTTCTCCAGCACGGCCAGCACCTGCGGCTCGTCCAGTTCGATGCGCTCGTCGACTTCGCGCTGCTTGATCGCGGCGTTGATGAGACGGATCACGCCCAGGCGCGGCTTGTCGCCGCTGCGCATGGCGTTCTTCATGTCTTCGATGAGGCGGGCTTTGAGGCTCATGACGGCATCCTGAGGGTCGTGACGCGGCAAACGCGAAAAGCCGGTGTCGCATCCACGACACCGGCTGGTGCAGGCTCTAGATCGGTGCGCAAGGCAGATCGGGCCGGGCCGCCGAAGCGGTCGGGCGGATCAGCCGCGCGCGATAGGCCTGATGCTCAGTACAGACGCGTGCGGCGCGCGGTATCGCGCGACAGGCGGCGTAGGTGACGCTTCACCGCAGCCGCGCGCTTGCGCTTGCGCTCCTGGGTCGGCTTCTCGTAATACTCGCGCTTGCGAGTTTCGGCCAGCACGCCGGCCTTTTCGCAGGTACGCTTGAAGCGACGCAGGGCAAGCTCGAACGGCTCGTTCTCGCGGACTTTGACGCTGGGCATGGAATCTCCACTTGGTAAACTGGCCCGCTGAAATCGGGCGAGCCGCGAAGTATAACGTGCATATGAGCAAATTTTCAAAGCCTGTCTTGGGCATCGAGTCCTCGTGCGACGAGACCGGGGTGGCCCTGGTTTCGTGGGACCCGGACCAGCCCGGGCGCGGACTGCTGGCCCACACCCTGTATTCGCAGGTGAAGCTGCACGCCGACTACGGCGGCGTGGTGCCGGAGCTGGCCAGCCGCGACCACGTGCGCAAGCTGATGCCGCTGGTGCGTGAGACGCTGGACCGCGCCGGCCTGGGCATGCGCGATCTGGGCGGCGTGGCCTACACGGCCGGCCCCGGACTGGTCGGCGCGCTGCTGGTCGGCGCCAGCGCCGCGCGGGCGATGGCCTGGGCGCTGGACCTGCCGGCCATCGGCGTGCACCACATGGAGGGTCACCTGTTGGCGCCGCTGCTGGAACCCGATCCGCCGGAGCCGCCGTTCGTGGCGCTGCTGGTGTCCGGTGGGCACTCGATGCTGGTCGCGGTGCGCGGCATCGGCGACTACGAGGTGTTGGGCGACACCCTGGACGACGCCGCCGGCGAAGCCTTCGACAAGACCGCCAAGTTGATGGGTCTGCCCTATCCGGGTGGCCCGGTGCTGGCGGCCGAGGCGCTCAAGGGCGACCCGGGCGCCTACCATTTCGCCCGGCCGATGACCGATCGCCCCGGTCTGGATTTCAGTTTCTCGGGGCTGAAGACCCAGGTGCTGCTGGCCTGGAACAAGAGCGACCGCAGCGAGCAGACCCGCGCCGACGTCGCCAGCGGCTTCGAGCAGGCCATCGTCGAGACGCTGGCGATCAAGTGCCGCCGTGCGCTGGAGGCGACGGGCATGTCGCGGCTCATCATCGCCGGCGGCGTCGGCGCCAACCGTCGTCTGCGCGCGCAACTGGCCGAGGCCGGCGAGCGCGAAGGCTTCAGCGTGCACTTCCCGCGGCTGGAGTTCTGCACCGACAACGGCGCGATGATCGCGCTGGCCGGCGCCATCCGGCTCGCCGCCGGGCAGGCGCAGGGGCCGCAGATCAAGGTGCAGCCACGCTGGAGTCTGGACACGCTGGATCCCGTGGCGACCGCCTGAGGCGTCGCCCGCTACACTGGTCGGCCCGCAAGGCATCAAGCATCCGAGGAAGCGCATGGACATCGTCTTTATCGAGCGACTCAAGATCGACACCATCATCGGCATCTACGAGTGGGAGCGGATGGTGCGCCAGACGGTGACGCTGGATCTGGAGATGGCGTTCGACAACACCGCGCCGGCCGCCACCGACAAGATCGAGGACGCGCTCAACTACAAGGCCGTGTCCAAGCGCCTGATCGAATTCGTCGAGGCATCGGATTTCGGTCTGGTCGAGACTCTGGCCGAACGCTGCGCGCAGATCGTGCGCGAGGAATTCGGCGTGGCCTGGCTGCGCCTGCGCCTGCGCAAGCCGGGCGCGGTGCGCGGCGCCAAGGCCGTCGGCGTGCAGATCGAGCGCGGTACGCGTCCCGCATGACCGCGGTGCTTCTGAGCCTGGGCAGCAACATCGAGCCCGAGCGTCATCTGCGCGCGGCGCTGGCGGCGCTGCGCGAACGCTTCGGCGCGCTGCGTGTTTCGCCGACCTACCGCACCGCATCCGTGGGCTTCGAGGGTGACGATTTTCTCAATCTCGGCGTCGGTCTCGACACCGATCTCGAACCCGAGGCGCTGAACGCGTGGCTGCATGCGCTGGAAGACGCCCAGGGACGCCGCCGCGACGGCCCGCGTTTCTCCAGTCGCACGCTGGACATCGACATCGTGCTGTTCGGCGACCGCGTGGTGAACGGTCCGGGCCATCTGCAGATTCCGCGCGACGAGCTGCGTCACGCCTTCGTGCTGAAACCGCTGGCCGACATCGCGCCCGAAGCCGTGGTGCCCGGCGACGGCCGCACGCTGGCGCAGCTGTGGTCCGTGCATCCGGATCACGACCGGGCCTTCGAGGCCTGTGTGCTGGAACCGACCGCGACGGGCGCTTCCGCGAGCGAGTCGCCATCCGGTTCGTGACGCTGCGCAAGCAGGATTTGGTCGGCGTCTGGCCCTCAAGCGTTTCATCTCATCATGCATCGCGCCGACGGCTAGGATTTCGTCTGGCCGGGCATGTAGCGCGACACGCCGATCTGCGCCGACGACGGCTGCGCCCGCGTCGCGCGGAACCGCGATCCGCTGCCTGACCCGACGCCGGAGGATCGCGCCTGCGAGTCCAACTTCTACACCAGCACCTATGCCCTGGATCTCGTGCACGGTCGTGTCGTGCACACGCCGCGCCGAACTCGATCTCCATGGCGATCCTGATCAGGCCGGGATAGTAGAACCCGTATGGCTGGCGGATGGCACCCAGATAGTTCTCGTCGCCCATCGACTCGCGATACATCCTCTGGTGGCCTGCATCGGGCGGCTCCCGGCCGATTTCGATGAGTTCGCGAGGATGTTTCTTCAGAAACAGGCGCAGCTGCAGCCGGGTGGTGATGGAGAACGCATGGAGTTCTCCCATCATTTCCGCCAGATCGTCCATCGAAGCGCAATCACTGCGCTTGGGGAACAGCTCCCGCATCGTCTTGTGCAAGTAGGCGAGGTCGAAGGTCTCGCGGTCCATGGCTTTTCGTCGACTCGCGATGGGGTCCATGCACACGCTGGGACGGTGTGCGTTCGACGGCCGATCACACCCAGTGCGCGTCGCGGCCGCCGTCCACGCGCAGGATCTGGCCGGTGACGAAGCCGGCGTCCATCAGCAGCCAGCGCACGCTTTCGGCGATGTCCTCCACCGTGCCGGTGCGCGCCAGCGGCGTGTTGGCCAGCATGGTCTGGCGCGCCGCCGGGTCGCCTTCGTTTTCGGGCCACAGGATCGCGCCAGGGGCGACGGCGTTGACGCGCACCTCCGGACCGAGCGCGGCGGCCATGCCGCGGGTCAGCGCTTCCAGCGCGGCCTTCGATGCGGCGTAGGCGAGCAGGTCCGGACGCGGGCGTGCGGCATGCAGGTCGGTGAGATGGACGATCGCGCCGTGTGTGGCGCGCAGTGCGGGTGCGGCGGCCTGGCACAGCAGGAACGGCGCGCGCGCGTTGACCGCGAACAGCGTGTCCCACTGCGCGGCCGTGGTGGTCTCCAGCGGCGAGGCGAAGAAGGCCGAGGCGTTGTTGACCAGGGCGTCGAGCCGGCCGAAACGCTGCAGCGCAGCGTCGACGAGGACCTTGGCGGCCTCCGCGTCGGCGAGATCGGCGGCGACGGCGTGCACGGAGTTTTCGCGCGCCGCCGTCAGCTCCATGCACAGCGCCTGGATGGCCTCGTCCGAGTTTCGGTAGTGCAGCAGCAGGTCGTAACCGGCGGCATGCAGACGGCGCGCGATGCCCGCGCCGATGCGGCGGGCGGCGCCGGTGATCAGCGCGACGGGGCGGGAGGTTTTATGGCTCTGCATTGGATGCGCGCACCTGTGTGGCTATGCTCTTGTACTTGCCTCCAGTGTCCCGCTTTTCGATGGAACAGATCAAAGACCTGCTCGATTCGCCGTTTGCGTTGACGGCACTGTACGCCCTCGGCCTGGTATTGCTGGCGTGGCTGACCAACATCGTCACCCGCCGCGTGCTGCTGCGCCTGGTGCGCGCGGTGACGCATCGCACCGCCTGGCGCTGGGACGATGCGATGCTGGACGCTGGCGTGTTCAAGCGTCTGGCGCAGATCGTGCCGATGCTGGTGATCCAGTTCGGCATCAAACTGGTGCCCAACGTGCCGGACAGCTGGGACATCGGCATCCAGCGCCTGGCGATGGCGATGACCATCGTCTATAGCTTTCTCGCGCTCAGCGCCGTGTTCAACGCGCTGGAGTCGCTGTACCAGGAGACGCCGCACGCGCGCATGCGCTCGATCAAGGGCTATGTGCAGCTGGTCAAGATCATGCTGTTCGTGGTCGGCGCCATCGTCATCATCGCCACCCTGATCAATCGCTCGCCGCTGCTGCTGCTGTCCGGCCTGGGCGCGATTTCGGCGGTGCTGCTGTTGGTGTTCAAGGACACCATTCTGAGTCTCGTCGCCAGCGTGCAGATCGCCACCAACGACATGCTGCGCGTGGGCGACTGGATCTCGATGCCGCAGTTCAACGCCGACGGCGACGTCATCGACATCGCCCTGCACACGGTGAAGGTGCAGAACTGGGACAAGACCATCACCACCATCCCGACCTGGCGGCTGATCTCCGATTCGTTCCAGAACTGGCGCGGCATGCAGGACGCCGGCGCGCGGCGCATCAAACGCGCGCTGTATCTGGACGCCGGCAGCACGCGCTTCCTCGACGACGAGGAGAAGAAGCATCTGCGTCGCTTCCGCCTGCTCAAGGACTACCTGCAGAAGAAGCACGACGAACTGGCCGAATGGAACGCCGCGCTCGGCGATCCGGGCAAGGTGCCGGTCAACCAGCGCCGGCTGACCAATCTCGGCACGTTCCGCGCCTACGCGCTGGCCTACCTGCAGGCGCACCCGCGCATCAACCACGACCTGACCTGCATGGTGCGCGTGCTCGATCCGACGCCGGCGGGCATCCCGGTCGAGGTGTACTGCTTCACCGACACCACGGTGTGGGTCGAGTACGAGGGCATCCAGGGCGATATCTTCGATCATCTGATGGCGATCCTGCCGGAGTTCGGTCTGGCGCTGTTCCAGCAGCCCAGCGGTCGCGACATGCGCATCGGCTTCGGGCGCATGGGCGAGGGCGTCGTCTCCGGCGCGGCCGATGCGCGACTGGATTCGGGCGCGCGCGATGCGCACAATGGCGGGCAGTCGAACACGTAGCGCCGAAGGCGCGGGGGAGGGGAGATGGCCGGTCGATTCGCACGGAGCTGGGCGCTGGCGAAGGCCAGTGCGGGCATGCTGAACAAGGAGCGCCGCCTGCTGGTGTTTCCGCTGCTGTCGAGCGTGTGCTGCCTGCTGGTGCTGGCCAGCTTCGCGGCGCCGGTGTTCGCCGCCCTCGAGGCACGGGGCGGCGCGTCGGCACAGGAACTCCAGCATTCGGTCGGCTTCTACATCGGCCTGTTCGTGTTCTACGTCGTGCAGTACAGCGTGATCTTCTTCTTCAACACCGCGCTGGTCGGTTCGGCTATGGCCTGCATGAACGGCGAGCGGCCGACGGTCGGCGACGGCCTGCGCCTGGCCGCCTCGAAGTGGCCGCAGATCTTCGGTTATGCGTTGATCGCGTCGACCGTGGGCATGCTGCTGCGTGCGCTGCAGGAACGGTTGGGCCTGATCGGCCGTCTCGTGATCGGCCTGATCGGGCTGGCCTGGACCGTGGCGACTTTCCTGGTGGTGCCGGTGCTGGCGGCGACCGACGTCGGCCCGTACGAAGCGGTCAAGCGCAGCACGCAGCTGCTCAAGCGCACCTGGGGCGAAAACATCATCGGCAATGCCGGCATCAGTGTGGTGTTATCGCTGGGCTTCATGCTGATCGTGGCGGTGCTGTTCGCCGGCGTCATCTTCAGCGTGTCGCTGCACGCGGCGGTGTTGATCCCGGTGCTAGCGGTGCTCGGCGTGCTGGCTTTCATCGCGCTGGCGCTGATCCAGTCGGCGCTGCAGGGCATCTATGCCGCAGCGCTGTACCGTTACGCCGAGTATGGCGATGCCGGCAATGGCTTCGATCAGGCGCTGCTGGACCAGGCATTCCGCAGCAAGCGCTGAATGTGCGCAGGCGTCGCCATCGGCGGCGCCGCTCCAGCGGTTTTCATCGTCCCGTTCGTCGCAGCGAACGCGCGCGAACGGGCGCTGACCGCAGCATGAGATCGCGCTTCACGTGGCGTGTCAGGCGTTGCCCGACGCGCTGCCCAGCGGTGTCGATTCTGTCCTGAAACTCTTGTCCCGCGACGGTGGCGCCCGGACCATGACTTCCGGGCCATGAGTGTTTGCCGGGTGTGAATGTAACATTATAACATTACAGTTTTCGCCTCCCCTCAACGCTTGCCTGGAACCACCGTCCCGATGAAGAAAACCACGCTCGCCCTGGGTCTCACCCTGGCCCTGTCCGCTCCGTCCGTGTTCGCCGCCACGCAGCCGGTCTCGCCCCAGCCGGCCTCGGATGCCGATGCCAACCATGGTCAGAGCCAGAAGCAGGCCGTCGATCTGAACGCGGTCGAAGTCAGCACCACGCTGGACCAGTCGCGCAACGCGCTGTCGCCGGAGACCGGCAGCAGCCAGTACGTGATCAATCAGCAGGCCATCCAGAAGCTGCCGCTGGGCGACGCCACGCCGGTCAACCAGGTGCTGCTGCAGGCGCCGGGCGTGGTCAAGGATTCCTACGGCGGACTGCACGTGCGCGGCGATCATGCCAACCTGCAGTACCGCATCAACGGCGTGGTGATTCCCGAGTCGATCTCCGGTTTCGGCCAGACGCTGGACACCCGCATCATCCAGAACGTGAAGCTGCTCGACGGCGCGCTGCCGGCGCAGTACGGCGAGCGCACCGCCGCGGTGGTCGACATCACCACCAAGAACGGCCACGCGCTGGGCAACGGCGGCAGCGTCGGCATCACCGGCGGCTCGTTCGGCACCATCAATCCGAATGCCTCGGTGTGGGGCAGCAGCGGACGCTGGAGCTTCTTCGGCACCGCCAATTTCCTGCAAAGCGACATCGGCATCGAGAATCCGACTTCCAGCCGCAAGCCGATCCACGATCACACCAATCAGGTGAAGGGCTTCGGCGACCTGAGCTATCTGGTCAACGACCACACCCGCGTCAGCTTCATGTTCGGCGTGACCAACAATCGGTTCCAGATCCCCAACAATCCGGATCAGCAGCCGCAGTTCCAGTACATGAACCAGACCACGTTCAACTCGGCGGATCTGGACGAGCGCCAGAGCGAGAACACGCGCTTCGGTGTGCTGACGCTGCAGGGCAAGCTGGGTCAGACCGACTATCAGGTGTCGCTGGGCCAGCGCTACAGCAGCCTGGACTTCATGCCGGACATGGTGGGCGACCTGATGTTCAACGGCGTCAGCTCGGCCATCGACCGCAGCAACCGCGCCAGCACGTTGCAGGCCGATTTCTCCACGCCGCTCAACGACACCAATACGCTGCGCTACGGCGTCTACGGCAGCTTCGAGCGCGCGCTCAGCACCAACAACGCCTACGTGTTCCCGGCCGACGCCAACGGCAACCAGACCAGCACCACGCCGATCAACATCGTCGACGGCAACCAGATCGTCGCCAAGACCTGGGCCGCCTACGTGCAGGACGAGTGGAGCATCGGCGACAAGTGGACCGTGAACTACGGCCTGCGCGGCGACAAGTACGAAGCCTTCCGCACCGAGAGCCAGCTCAGCCCGCGTCTGGGCGTGGTCTACCAGGCCACCGACAACACCACCGTCCATGCCGGTTACGCGCGCTACTTCACGCCGCCGGCCACCGAGCTCATCAGCACCGACAACATCGCCAAGTTCGCCGGCACCACCAACGCGCTGCAGGGCGCCAACGGCAACGACACGCCGCTGTCGCAGCGCTCGGACTACTTCGACCTGGGCGTGCAGCAGAACGTCGGCAACCATCTGACGCTGGGCGTGGACGCCTATTACCGCAAGGTGCAGCGTCTGCAGGACGAAGGTCAGTTCGGCGCCGCGCTGGTGTATTCGACCTTCAACTACGCCAAGGGCCGCATCCACGGCGTCGAGTTCACCGCCAACTACGCCAATGGCCCGCTGTCGGCGTACTTCAACCTGGCGCTGAGCCGCGCGATGGGCGAGCGCGTCATCACCAGCCAGTACAACTTCGCTCCCGAAGATCTGGCCTACATCGCCGATCACTACATCCACCTCGATCACGACCAGAAGGTGGCCTCGTCCGGCGGTATCAGCTACGACCTCGGCAACGCCACCACGGTCGGCGCGAACTACATTCTCGGCAGCGGCCTGCGCAAGGATGGCGCGGTGCCGAACGGCGCCTCGCTGCCGTACTACTTCCAGATGAACCTGAGCGTGTCGCACGACTTCAGCTTCGCCGATACCGGCAAGCTGCACACGCAACTGGCGCTCATCAATGCGCTCGACCGCACCTACGAGCTGCGTGACGGCAGCGGTATCGGCGTCGGCGCTCCGCAATTCGGTCCTCGTCGCGGTCTGTACCTGTCCGTGCAGAAGGACTTCTGATCACCGTCCCCGCGGTTCGCACACCGCGTCCGGCCAGCGTGCCGGGCGCGGTCTGCGTCTTGGGGGCGCGGCAGGGCAAACCGCCCGGCCCGTAAGGCGCGCCCGCGTGGGCGCTCTATCCGTCCACGACGCATCGCGCGGGGCTAGGACAGCGTAGTCAACGTGGTGTTCGCTGCGGACGATGATTGGCCGCGGTCGCGGCTCCGGCAGGCGGCATCGGCTATCCTTGCGGCGATGAATTCGAACGCCATCCCCATGCATCCCTCGCTGCCCGAACCCGACGCCGAAGAACGCGCGCACGCCGAACGACTGGCCGAACACCTGCGCGAGGAAATCGCCGCGCAGGGGCCGATGCCGTTCTCGCGCTTCATGGAGCGTTGCCTGTACGCGCCGGGGTTGGGTTACTACAGCGCCGGCAAGCCGAAGTTCGGCGCGGCCGGCGATTTCATCACCGCGCCCGAGTTGGGCGATCTGTTCGCGCAGTGCGTGGCGCAGACGCTGGCGCCGGCGTTGCGCGCGCTGGGTCCGCAGGCGGAGATGATCGAGCTGGGCGGCGGCAGCGGCGCGTTCGCCGAGGCGGCCATCAAGGCGCTCGATGCCGCCGGCGCGATGCCCTATCGCTATCGCATTCTCGAACCCAGTGCGGATCTGCGCGAACGTCAGGGCGAACGCCTGCGCATGGCGTTGCCGGCGAAGCTGTTCGCGCGCGTGACCTGGCTGGAGCGTCCGCCGGAGCAGGCCTGGCGCGGCGTGCTGTTCGCCAACGAAGTCATCGACGCGCTGCCCACGACACGCTTCACGCTGCACGAGGGCGAGGTGTTCGAGGAGCATGTCGAGATCGACGACGAGGGCGGTTTCCGGCGCAGCGCGCGCCCGGCCGATCCGCTGGTGGCGGGTGCGGTGCGGCATCTGGAACGTGCGCTCGGCGAGCGTTTCGTGGATGGCTACCGTTCCGAAATCCTGCCGCAGCTGCCGTACTGGATACAGGCGGTCGGCGGCACGCTGGAGGCAGGGCTGATGCTGTTCGTCGACTACGGCTATCCGCGCGCCGAGTACTACCATCCCGAGCGCACCGACGGCACGCTGCGCGCGTTCTATCGTCAGCGCATGCATGGCGACGTGTTGCGCCATCCCGGGCTGCAGGACCTGACCGCTTCGGTCGATTTCACCGCGCTGGCCGAGGCCGGCGTGCATGCGGGCTTCGAGATGGCGGCGTATCTGCCGCAGGCGCAGTTCCTGATCGCCAGCGGCTTGCAGGAGGCGTTCCAGCAGGCGCACGCGCAGGCGCAGGACGAGCAAGCGCGCTATGCGCTGGCGCAGGAGGTCAAGCACCTGACCCTGCCGGGCGAGATGGGCGAACGCTTCCAGGTGATGCTGTTCACGCGCGGCCTGGACGCCGACGCGCTGCCTCGGGATGTGCGTCTGGCGGATCGTTCGCAGCGTCTCTGAAGCGCGCCGCCTTCGGGGCGCTTACGTGGCGGCGGGTTTGTCCAGGGCGGCGATGGCCTTGATCCGTGCGCGCTGCATGGCTTCGCCGATGGCCGGTCCCTGCAGTCCTTGTTCGAGGAACGGCGCGGCCGTGACGGCCGCGGCGGTCGCGCGCGCGGCGCGCAGGAAGTCGGCTTGCGGATAGGCGTCCTCGGCGTGTCCGGTGCGGCCGCGTGCGTCGGCTTCACAGGCGGTCAGGAACACGTCCAGCCGCTCTGGCCGGCGCAGGGCGTCGAGCTTGTCGAGCAGGCCGAGCACGGTCTTCGGTTTCAGCTGCAAGGCGCGATGCGCATGCAGGTGTTCGCGGCAGACCAGCAGGCCCAGTTCGCGGTGCTCGGTGGGCAGTTTCAGGCGCTCGGCCAGCGCTCGCAGCGGTTCGGTGCCGCGCTGCTCGTGCATGATGTGGCGCGGCCATTCGGCTTCCGGCGTGCGCGCCTTGCCGAGGTCGTGGACCAGGGCGCAGAAGCCGACCAGATCGTCGCCGGGCGCGAGTCGTGCTGCCATGTCCACGACCAGTTCGACATGTACGCCGGTGTCGACTTCCGGATGGTATTCGGCGCGCTGCGGCACGCCGTACAGCGCGTCGATTTCGGGGAACAGCACGCGCAGCGCGCCAGCCTGGCGCAGTACCTGCAGGAATGCCGATGGTTGCGGTTCGCGCAGCGCCTTGCGGGTTTCGGCCCAGACACGTTCGGGCACCAGGTGATCGATTTCGCCGTCGGCGGTCATGCGCTGCATCAGCGTCATGGTTTCCTCGGCGACACGGAAACCCAGCGGTGCGTAGCGCGCGGCGAAGCGGGCCACGCGCAGCACGCGCACCGGGTCCTCGACGAACGCCGGCGAGACGTGGCGCAGCACGCGCGCTTCGAGATCCGCCGCACCGCCGAACGGGTCGACCAGCGTACCGTCCGCGTCCTCGGCCATCGCGTTGATGGTGAGGTCGCGGCGCGCCAGATCCTGTTCCAGCGTCACCGTCGGCTCGGCGTGGAAGGTGAAGCCGTGGTAGCCGCGACCGCTCTTGCGCTCGGTGCGCGCGAGTGCGTATTCCTCGCCGGTGCGCGGATGCAGGAACACCGGGAAGTCGCTGCCGACGGGCTTGTAGCCGGCTTCGATCAGTTCGTCGGGGCGTGCGCCGACGACCACGTAGTCGCGATCGACGACGGGGCGTTCGAGCAGCTTGTCGCGGACCGCGCCGCCGACCAGATAGATGCGCATGGCCGCATTGTGCCATGCGCGTGGCGCAGGGAAGGGCCGCTCAGCGCGGTTGCTGGCGCATGTGATCGAGCTGCCGTTGCCGGCCCGCGTCGGCGACCAGGATCGGCAGCAGAGCGTCGAAACGATGTGCGACGATGCCTAGTTCCTGCAGGCCGTCGCGCTTGCCGACCGAGGCCGTGCGCAGCGACTTGAAGTTGTCCAGCGTGAACGGCTTGCCCGGCAGCAGGCCCAGCATGCGCGCCTGCAGGCGGCCGAGCAGATCGGGCAGGCCCAGCACGGCGCGTCGCAGGCCGGCCGCGTCGCGGATCATGCGCACGATCTGCGCCAGCGTGTAGGTCTGCGGGCCGTACAGCTCGAAGGTGCGCCGGCTGCTCGCTGTCCCGTCGGCCACGCAACGCGCGATGGCCTCGGACACGTCGCCGGCGAAGATCGGCGCCATCTGCGCCTCCGGGCGCGCCAGCGGCATCACGGGGGCCATGCGCAGCAGGGCATGGAAGCGTGAGATCAGGCCGTCGCCGAGTCCGTAGATGACGCTCGGCTGATAGATCGTCCAGTTCAGCGGCGAGGCTTTCACCGCGGCCTCGGCTTCACCGCGCGATTTCAGATAGTTCGACAGGCCCTGGCCGGCCTTCAGCGAACTCATCTGATGCAGTCGCTCCACACCCGCTTCCTGGCAGGCCTCGATGACGCGGCGGGTCAGCGCCACATGCACCTGCTCGAAGCTCTGCTGGTGGGTTTCGTTGAGGATGCCGACAAGGTTGATCACCGCGTCGGCGCCGCGGAAGTGGCCGACCAGCGCTTCGCGCGCATGCACATCGGCGCTGCGCACTTGTACGTGGGGCAGCACCGCCAGCGCGCGATGCTGCTCGCGGTTGCGTGACAGCAGGATCAGCCGATGGCCGTCCGCCGCCAGTCGCGGAACGAGGTAGCGACCGACGAATCCGGTCGCGCCGAGTAGGACGAGCGTCTGAGTCTTCATGCGCCCCGGATTGTGCTTGATCGCGCGCCGGTCGCCTACCCCGTCAGGGGGCCACGGAGGATGCCGCGGCCGGCGAAGTCTTCGCCGGCGCGCTGGGGCATTGCACCGGTTCGCGCGGCGTCTTCGCGTTCGGCGGCGTGTAGGGCTTGCCGAAACGCGGCATGCGTTGCGACAGCGGCACGGTGCGCTGATGCAGTCGCCAGTCGTACAGCACGCTGAAGGCCATCACCCGGGCAACGTATTCGCGAGTTTCGTGGAACGGAATGGTGGCGACGAAGATGTCCGGCGGCAGGTCGCCGCGCGCGGCGAGCCACTTGTCGACTTGCTGCGGACCGGCGTTGTAGGCCGCGCTGGCCAGCCACGGCGCACCGCCGTAGCGCGTGGCCATGTTCGCCAGATAATGCGTACCCAGGGCGATGTTGAGCTTCGGGTCGTACAGGTCCTCGGCGCCGCCGAAAGGCAGCTTCAGCTGCTTCGCCACCACGCGTGCGGTGCTGGGCAGGAGCTGCATCAATCCGTAGGCGTCGGCGCCCGAGCGCGCGTCGGTCACCCACGCGCTCTCGGCGCGGATCAGGGCGTAGGCCCAGGCCGGATCGATGCCGGCGTCCTTTGCCTGTTCGCTGACCCGATCCTGGCGCGCGAGCGGGAAGCGCTGATCGTAGAGTTTGAGCGCATCGCCGCTGCTGAAGGTGAAGATGGCCCGGTCGTACCAGCCACGCTGATAGGCCAGCATCGCCGCCAGATGGCGGGTGTCGGCGCTGGCTCCGCGCAAGGCATGCACCCATTCGCGGCGCGCCAGCTTGGGCAGATGCACGGCGAACAGCTCGAACGCGCGGTTCAAGCCGGGGTTGGCCAGCAGCGCGGTCTCGTCGATCGGCGCGTCGGCGACATGCGCGGGGCAGATGGTGTACGGCTCGTTCAGCCGGTCGGCGGCGAGGAAACCGAAGTAGGTGGTCTGATCGGCGAGATCGGCATAGGCCTTGTCGGCCGCATGCTTGTGGCCCAGCGCGCCCAGGGCGCGGGCGTGGAAGTAGCGCCACTCGCTGTCCTGCTGCTGTGCCGGTGGCATGGCCGCGTAGGCATCGATCACACCCTGCCAGTCGCGCCGCGCCAGCGCCACCCGCAAACGCCAGCTGCGCGTGGCATCGCTTTGCGCGGCCTTGGGCAGATGGCGCAATCGCTGGATCGCGTCGCTGGTGAAGTCGGTGGCGGTGAACAGCGCGATGTCGTGTTCGATGTCGTGTCGCTGCGATGCGGTGAAATGCAAGTGGCGACGCAGCTTCGGCCACAGCGCATCGGCACCGGTGCTGCTCTTGCGCGCCAGCCGCTGCAGCGCGATGGCGGCGGCCTGGCGGTTGCGCGTGTCGTCGGGCCAGTGCACGGCGGCGGCCGCGGCCTGCGCGGGCTGTCGCAGTGCCTGGGCCAGTCGCTTGGCGTGCATGGCCTCGTTGCCGTGCAGCCACTGCGCCAGCGCCGCCACGGTGCCGCCGCGTCCGGCTTTGACGGCGCGGTCGATGCGTTCCCAGAGCCGCTTGCGCGTCAGCAGTTTGTGATCGTGCGCCCAGGCCAGCACCGGGTCGCAGTCGGCGGGCAGGGCGGTGTGCTGCCACAGGCCGGCGAGGTCGCGGTCGAAGTCCAGCCGCTGTCCGGCGGCCAGCTTGCCCTGCAGGTGATCGCAGGTCAGCGTGGCGCCGAGTCCCGGCCGGTACAGCGCGTTGAAGCCGGCCCAATCGCGACGGCGCGCCAGTTCGTGCAGGAAGTCGCGGCGCAGGTCATCGGCCGGCAGCATGTCCGGCCAGGTGTTGAGGTAGCGCTCGACCTGCGCGCGGGTGACGGTGCGCAGCTGGTTTTCCAGCGCTGCCGCCTGCAGGTACGGATACAGCGGATAGTTCTTCAGGCCGGCGGCCTGCTTGCGCCAGGCCGGGTCGCCGCGTTCGGCGCTGGCGTAGGCCTGGATGAAGGCCTTGCGTTGCGCTTCGCGTGGCATCGTCGACGCAGCCGAAGCGGTGGCGGAGGAGGACGCGGCGGCAGTTTGCGCGGAGGCATGCACGGCGACGGCCGGCAGTCCGCAGCTGAGCAGCAAGGCGATGGCGCGCAGCCCCTTCCGCGCGATGTTCGGAGCGTTCGACAGCAAAAAATCCATGAGCATGGTGCTTCCGTGGGCGGAGCGGGTCAGTGCATGGCCAGCTCCATGGGCAGTTCGATTTCCGCGGCGAGCGGAAGGTGATCCGAAAAAGCGTCCGGCAGCGTCCATTGACGACGCAGGCGCAGGTCCGGAGACAGCAGAATGTGGTCGATCGCACGACGCGGACGCCAGCTCGGAAACGTCGGCTGCGCCTGCGCGGGCGGTTGCAGCGATGTGCGCTCGAACAGGCGGCGCATCTCGCTGCTGTCGGGGTCGGTGTTGAGGTCTCCCATGAGAATCGCGTGTGGATGGGAGCCTAGCAATTCGGCGATGAATGCCAGCTGCCGTTCGCGCGCCTGCGGACCCAGCGCCAGATGCGCGACCACCACCACCAGCGCGTCGTCGCCCTCGCCGAAACGCGCCAGGAGCGCGCCGCGTCCGCGGCCGGGCAATGGGTAGTCGACCACCTGTATCGGCTGTACGCGACTGATCAGGCCGTTGGCCGAATGCGCCAGGCGCGCCATCTGCCGGTTCGGCTGATGGCTCCAGAACGGCATGCCGGACGACTCGGCCAGATAGCGTGTCTGGTTGCGGAATCCCGAGCGCAGACTGCCGGCGTCGGTTTCCTGCAGGCCGATGACGTCGAACTCCGGCAGGATGCGCGCCAGGCTGTCGAGGTTGTCCTGCTTGGCACGGGTCGGCAGCACGCTGGCCCAGCTGCGGGTGACGTACTGGCGGTAGCGCTGCACGCTGGCGCCGGCCAGGATGTTGCAGCTCAGCACGCGCAGGATGCGGGAAGTGGGGCCGGTCATGCCGCCAAGGTAGCGGTCCGTTGAGGACATCGGCAAGCGACGCGTCGCCGCGTCGCCTGCCGTGTTCAGGAACGGGTTCAGGAACCCTTGTGCAGTTCGCGCTGGACCAGCCAGTGGGTCAGGTCGAGCAGCTGGTCGTAGCTCTTGATGTGGTTGCTGCGGTAAGTGCCGTCGACCACGATGGTCGGCGTGCCGTCGACGCCCCAGTCGGCGATCAGGGCATTGCCGCGGGCGATGGCCTGATCCGTTTCCTTGGAGTTGGCGATCTGCAGGAACTTCGCCTTGTCCACGCCCTGGCGGGCGTAGAAGTCGGCCAGTTCGTCGAGCGTGTTGATCGGGTAGCGCTCCTCGAACTTCTCCCTGAACAGCTCCAGATGCGTCTGCTTCAGCACGCCGAGCTTCTGCGCGGCGTAGTAGGCGCGGGCGTACGGTTCCCAGGCCGGGCTGAACGAGGCCGGCAGCAGCTTGAACTGCACGCCCTTGGGCAGCGACTTGCGCAGCTTTTCGGCATCGGGCGCGAAGTGTGCGCAATGGACGCAGCCGTAGGAGAACACCTCGACCACCTCGACCTTGCCGCTATCGGACAGGCGCTGCGGCTTCGGGATGGTGACGTACTCGTTGCCGTCGGTGAACGAGGCAGCCTTGTTGGCGCCGTTGTCCTGGGCCGAGCAGGCGCTGGCCAGAGCGATGCCGAACACGAGCAGGGCGATGCGTTTGATCATGATGTTCTCCGGAAATTCTGCGATGCGCGGGATCAGTGTCCCGACGCTTCCTTGGCGACCAGCCACTGCGCCAGTTCGATGGCCTGCTTTCCACCGCCGGCGCTCTGGAAGTCGAATCGGTACTTGCCGTCGACGATGAACGTCGGCGTACCAGGGACACCGTAGGATTTGATCAGTTCATCGGCGCGCTTCATCTTGGTGTTGATGCTGAACGAATTGGCCACGCCGAGGAACTGCTGCTCGCTGACACCGTAGTGCTTGGCGAAGAACTTGGCGAAGGCGTCGATGCCCGGCCAGTCGGCGCGCTCTTTCGGACGACCGGAAGCCAGGTCGTAGGTGGCCAGTTCGCCGCTCTTCCAGGCGGCGTCGAACACGGCGTCGTAGCTCTTGCGGGCCACGCCCAGCGCCTGCGCGGCGTAGAAGGCGCGCTGATAGACCACCCAGTTCTCGTCCGGCCGGAACGCGGCGGGCAGGTATTCCATGGTGGCGTAGTCCGGCAGCGCCTTGCGCATGCTGTCGACCAGGGGATGGTAGGCGTTGCAGGCCGGGCAGCCCCACGAGAACACTTCGACCACCTCGACCTTGTTGGTCGAGCTGACCTTGGGCTGCGCGGGGCTGATGACGAAGTAGTTCTTGCCGGCGACCCACTTGCCGGTGTCCTTGAAGTCGACCTTGGACGGATCGATCGCGGGTGCGCTGGCGGTGTCGTTGTCGCTGGCGGTGCCGTCACCGGCCGGCGTCGCCGCGCTGTCGCTGGCGGCCGGCGTGGCGGCGGTGGAGGCGCTGGCGGCGGACGAAGACGGCGCCGGTGCGGCAGGCGCGGTCGCCGGAGCGGCGGGTGTCGGAGCGCTGGCGGTATCGGCGTCGCCGGAATGCGAGCCGCAGGCGGCCAGGAACAGAGAACAGATCAGGATCGGCAGTGCTTTGCGCATCGGGACTCTCCGTAGAAAACGGCTCCCGCGCCGATGCCGGTGTCACGCTTCAGGCCGGGAACCCATGCCCCGCCGCGGCGGGGCTGTGGCTGGTACCGCGAGCGCCTTAGGGGGCGGCGCTCTCGGCCTGGGTGTCGGTAGCGGTATGCAGGCCTTCCAGATAGCTGGAAAGTGCGGTGATGTCCTTGGCCGTCAGGCGCTGGGCGATGGCGGGCATGATCTTGGAATGATCGTCATCGCCCCAGACCGTGCCGTCGTGCCATGCGGTCAGCGTCTTCTGCAGGTACTGCGCGTGCTGGCCCGCCAACTGCGGGTAGACGGCGCCCGGATTGCCGCGACCGTCGGGACCGTGACAGGCCATGCAGGCCGGAATGGCGCGGCTGGCGTCGCCTTCCCGATAGAGCTTGCCGCCTTCTTCGGCCAGCTTCTCGTCGGCCACGCCCGGACGCGAACGCTTGGTCATGAAGTAGGCGCCGACATCGGCCATGTCCTGATCCGACAGCTGCGAGGCGAAGCCCAGCATGATCGGGTTCTGACGCTTGCCGCTCTTGAAGTTGTGCAGCTGGCGCGAGATGTATTCTTCGTTCTGCCCGGCCAGCTTCGGGTACTGGGCATCGGACGAGTTGCCGTCCATGCCGTGGCATGCGCCGCATACCGCGGCCTTGGCCTGACCGGTCTTCGCGTCGCCCGGCAGCGGGCCGCTGGGCTGGCTGGTTGCGGCCGCCGTGGTCGGGGCGGTCGAACCGGCCGCGGCCGGAGCGGCTTGCTGAGGGGCGCTCTGCGCCATGGCCGCGCCAGCGACCAGGGTGGCGGCCAGAGCCACTACACGCCGAAAACTCATACACTGTCTCCCGAAAGCCCGGTACTGCGTGGGGGTCATGACTAAACTTCAGAATTATCCCCGCGCGCAAGGGACCGGTCAAACGGCCGCTGTCCTGGCCGGTTCCAGCACAAGGTTTCCCCGATGAGTTCCAATCCGTTGCAGCGCGCGCAATTCGTTCTTGCCGCGCACAAAGTCGCGCAACTGCCCGCCGACGAGGGCGCCGAGGTGGCGTTCGCCGGCCGTTCCAATGCCGGCAAGTCCAGCGCCCTGAATGCGCTGACCGGCCAGCGCGCCCTGGCGCGCACCTCGAAGACGCCGGGCCGCACCCAGCAGATGGTGGTGTTCACGCTCGACGAGCGCACGCGGCTGGTCGATCTGCCGGGCTACGGCTACGCCAAGGTGCCCGAGTCGCTGCGCGCGCACTGGCGCAAGGAGATCGACGCCTACCTCAACCAGCGCGAAAGCCTGCGCGGCGTGGTGCTGATTGCCGACATCCGGCACGAACTGAAGGAGTTCGACCGCCAGATGCTGCACTTCTGCAGCGCCAGCGGACTGCAGTGCCATCTGCTGCTGACCAAGTCGGACAAGCTCTCGCGCGGTCAGGCCGCCGCGGCCGTCGAACGCGCACGCACGCTGTGCCGGCAGGAGGGCTGGCCGGCCAGCGTGCAGTCGTTCTCTTCCAGCGCGGGCGCCGGTCTGGAACAGGCCCGCGAGACCATCATGGCGATGTTCGACGACGCGGATTAGGCCGCCACGCCGGCTGCTTCGACGGCGTCCATGAACACGGCGCAGAGCTGTTCCATGCCGGCACGGTCGGCGTCGTCGAAACGATTCACGTGCGGGCTGTCGACGTCCCACACGCCCAGCAGCGAGCCGTCCGCGCGCACCAGCGGCACCACGATCTCCGATTGCGAGGCGGCGTCGCAGGCGATGTGGCCGGCGAAGGCGTTGACGTCCTCGACCACCTGGATCTGGCGCGTCTGCGCGGCGGTGCCGCACACGCCGCGACCCAGCGCGATGCGCACGCAGGCGGTCTGGCCCTGGAACGGACCGACGACCAACTCGTCGCCGTCGAAGAAGTAGAAGCCGGCCCAGTTGACCATCGGCAGCGCGTGATACAGCAGCGCGGCGAAATTGGCCGCGTTGGCGATCAGGTTGCGCTCGCCGTGCAACAGGCCGCGGGCCTGGGTGGCCAGTTCGGCGTAGGCGGCGGGTTTGTCGGTGAAGTCGAGCGGCTCGGCTTGGAACATCGGAACAGGCTCCCGGGGACGGCGTAGTATCCTCACATGGTGACGAATCCGGTCGCTGCAATGGCGACCGCACCATCTTTAACGTGAGCACCATGAACGAAACGCATATCGCGGGTTCGCCCGCTGCGCGCGGCGTCTTCATCGCCGGCACCGACACCGAAATCGGCAAGACCCACACCAGCGTGGCGCTGATCCATGCGCTGCGCGACGCGGGCCTGAAGGTCTGCGGCATGAAGCCGGTCGCCAGCGGCTGCGACGCCACCCCCGAAGGTTTGCGCAATGCCGACGCCGTGGCCCTGCAGGCGGCCAGCGACCCGCGGCCGCCCTATGCACAGGTCAACCCGTTCGCCATGAACGCGCCGGTATCGCCGCACCTGGCCGCGCGCGAGGACGGCGTGACGGTGACGATGGAGCCGATCCGCGCGGCCTACGACGCGCTGTGCGCGCAATGCGACGTCACCGTGGTCGAGGGCATCGGCGGCTGGATGGTGCCCTTGCGCGACGATCTGCTGGCCTCGGCGATTCCCGCCGCGCTGGATCTGCCGGTGATCCTGGTGGTCGGGCTGCGCCTGGGCGCGCTCAATCATGCCTTGCTCAGCGCGCGCGCGATCCAGGCCGACGGCCGTCGCCTGCTGGGCTGGATCGGCAACCGTGTCGATCCCGACATGGCCATGGCCATGGCCGAGGCCAACATCGACACGCTGCGAAGCCTGATGCCGGCGCCGTGCCTGGGCGTGCTCGAACACGGTCCGACGCCGCCATCCGCCGCCGCGCGGCTGCACGAGGCCGTCGCCGCGCTGCGATAGGCGCGGGAGCGGCACTTGGTGCCGGGCGCTCGGCGCAGGTAGAGTGGCCGGTGGTCTATCGTTTTTCGGCCCCGGCCGGAAATCCTGTTTCGTCTGCAAGGGATCCATTCGCGATGTACAGCATGCGTACCATCACACTTGCCGCCGCCATCGCCGCCGTCGTTGCGGTGTCCGGCTGCTCGCAGTCCTCGTCCCCGTCCGACAAGGCCGCCGGCCCGCAGGCCAGCGCGCCCGCACCGTCCGGCTCGGCGCCGGCCAAGACGCGCGAGAACCCGCTGCTCACCAAGAGCGACCTGCCGTTCCAGGCACCGCCGTTCGACAAGATCAAGGACAGCGACTTCGCGCCCGCCTTCGAGCAGGGCATGAAGGAGCAGCTGACCGAAGTGCAGAAGATCGCCGACAACCCGGACAAGCCGACCTTCGACAACACCCTGGTGGCGATGGAGAAGTCGGGCCAGACCCTGAACCGCGTGCAGATGGATTTCAACGCGCTGTTCTCGGCCAATTCCGATGACGCGCTGAGCAAGGTCAACGAGGACATGGCGCCGAAGCTGGCCGCGCACAGCGACGCCATCTACCTCAACGACAAGCTGTTCCAGCGCATCCAGACGCTCTACAACGAGCGCGACTCGCTCAAGCTCGACCCCGAGTCCGAGCGCCTGCTGGAGTGGTACTACAACGACTTCGTGCATCACGGCGCCAAGCTGTCCGATGCCGACAAGACCAAGCTGAAGAGCTTCAACGAGCAGGCGTCCAAGCTGGAGTCGCAGTTCGTCAACAAGCTGCTGGCCGCGACCAAGGCCGGCGCGCTGGTGGTCGACGACAAGTCCAAGCTGGACGGCCTGTCCGAGGGCGAGATCGCCGCGGCTGCGCAGGCGGCCAAGGACCGCGGTCTGGACGGCAAGTGGGTCCTTCCGCTGCAGAACACCACGCAGCAGCCAGCGCTGGCCGAGCTGACCAACCGCGACGTGCGCAAGCAGCTGTTCGAGAACAGCTACACCCGCACCGAGAAGGGCGACGCCAACGACACCCGCAAGACCATCGCCGAACTGGCCAAGGTCCGCGCCGAGAAGGCCAAGCTGCTGGGCTACCCGAACTACGCGGCCTGGAAGCTCGAGGACCAGATGGCGAAGACGCCGGATGCGGTGCTGAAGTTCGTGCGCGCGCTGGTGCCGCCGACCATGGCCAAGGCCCGTCACGAAGCCGGCGAACTGCAGTCGATCATCGACAAGAGCGGCAAGCACTTCAAGCTGCAGGCCTGGGACTGGGAGTTCTACGCCGAGAAGCTGCGCAAGGCCAAGTACGACCTCGATCAGGACCAGATCAAGCCGTACTTCGAGGTCGACAACGTGCTCAAGAACGGCGTGTTCTACGCCGCCCACGAGCTGTACGGCCTGACGTTCAAGGAGCGCAAGGACATCCCCGTCTACAACCCGGACGTGAAGGTGTTCGAGGTGTTCGACAAGGACGGCAAGCCGTTGGGCCTGTTCTACGCCGACTACTTCAAGCGCGACAACAAGCAGGGCGGTGCGTGGATGGACAACCTGGTGGGCCAGTCCAAGCTGCTGGGCACCAAGCCGGTGATCTACAACGTGTGCAACTTCACCAAGCCGGCGCCGGGTCAGCCCGCACTGATCAGCTGGGATGACGTGACCACGATGTTCCACGAGTTCGGCCACGCGCTGCACGGCTTCTTCGCCAGCCAGCAGTACCCGAGCCTGTCGGGCACCAACGTGGCGCGCGACTTCGTCGAGTTCCCGTCGCAGTTCAACGAGCACTGGGCCAGCTACCCGCAGGTCTTCAATCACTACGCCAAGAACTACAAGACCGGCGAGCCGATGCCGAAGGAACTGGCCGCGAAGATCCACAAGGCCGCGACCTTCAACCAGGGCTACGACCTGGGCGAGCTGCTGTCGGCCTCGCTGCTGGACATGAGCTGGCACATGATCCCGGCCGACGCGCCGCTGAAGGACGTCGACCAGTTCGAGGCGCAGGCGCTGAAGGACAACCACACCGACCTGTCGTACCTGCCGCCGCGCTACCGCTCCAGCTACTTCATGCACATCTGGGGCAACGGTTACTCGGCCGGCTACTACGCCTATCTGTGGACCGAGATGCTGGACGACGATGCCTACCAGTGGTTCGAGAACCACGGCGGCATGACCCGTGCCAACGGTCAGCGCTTCCGCGACATGATCCTGTCGCGCGGCAACACCGAGGACCTCGGCAAGATGTTCCGCGACTTCTACGGCAAGGACCCCGAAGTGGGCCCGATGCTGAAGGATCGCGGGCTGAAGTAAGCCGCAGCCTCACGCAAGCACGAAAAAGGCCGGCGACATGCCGGCCTTTTTCGTATGCGTCGAATGCGCTTCGATCAGTAGGCGAACTCGCGGAACACCGGGTCGACGCTGCCGTTCCACGGACCGTGGAACAGTTCCAGCTTGCGTTCGGCGGGCGTCTGGCCGGCCTGCGCCAGTTCCAGCAGCGGTTGCAGGAAGATGGTTTCGTCGGCGCCGTTCTCGTTCAGGCGCGCGCGGCGCTTCAGGCCGTGACCGGCGATCTTCAGCGTCTCCAGCGCCAGGTCGCGCACGGTGCCGTCGCGGAACGGCAGCTTCAGGGCGTGCTTCGGCACGCCGTCGCGCAGGGCGTTGCGCTCGGTCATGGTGAAATCCTTGACCAGATCCCAGGCCGCATCCAGCGCATCGTCGTCGTACAGCAGGCCGACCCACAGCGCCGGCAGCGCGCACAGGCGGTTCCACGGGCCGCCGTCGGCGCCGCGCATCTCCAGGAAGCGCTTCATGCGTACTTCCGGGAAGGTGGTGGTCAGGTGGTCGTCCCAGTCGCGCAGGGTCGGCGTCACGCCCGGCAGTTCCGGCAGCTTGCCGGCCAGGAAGTCGCGGAAGCTGCGTCCGGCGACGTCCACCGGCTGGCCGTTCTGCATGGTGAAGTACATCGGCACGTCGAGGATGTAGTCGACCCAGCGTTCGTAGCCGAAGCCGTCCTCGAACACGAAATCGAGCATGCCGGTGCGGTCCGGATCGGTGTCGGTCCACACGTGCGAGCGGTAGCTCAGGTAGCCGTTGGGCTGGCCGTCGGTGAACGGCGAGTCGGCGAACAGCGCGGTGGCGACCGGCTGCAGCGCCAGCGCGACGCGGAACTTCTTGATCATGTCCGCTTCGCTGGAGAAATCCAGGTTCACCTGCACGGTGCAGGTGCGCGTCATCATGTCCAGGCCGAGGTTGCCGCGCGTGGGCATGTAGCGGCGCATGATCGCGTAGCGGCCCTTGGGCATCCACGGCATCTCCTCGCGCCGCCACTTGGGCTGGAAGCCCATGCCGAGAAAGCCCAGATCGAGGTCCTTGGCGACCGAGCGCACTTCCTCCAGATGGCCGTTCACTTCGCGGCAGGTCTGGTGGATGGTCTCCAGCATGGCGCCGGACAATTCCAGCTGGCCGGCCGGCTCCAGCGTGATCGAAGCGCAGTCGCGGGCCAGCGCCACCGGCAGTTCGCCCTCGCGGGCGATGTCCCAGCCGTGGCGGGCGGCGATGCCTTCAAGCAGCGCGCGGATGCCGTGCTCGCCCTCGTAGGTCGGCGGGCGCAGGTCGCTCTGGCGGAAGCCGAATTTCTCGTGCTCGGTGCCGATGCGCCAGGCTTCGCGGGGTTTTTCGCCGCTGGCGATGTATTCGGTCAGCTGGCGCGGGTCGGTGATCGGCGTGGCCTTGGCGGAACTGGGGATGGACACCGGGAATCCTTGCGGGGAACAGATCGCATCACTGTGGGGGCGGCCAGCCCGAAATGAAAGGGGCGAACCCGATCAGGCCGTTTCGCCGGGGTGGAACTGCAAGGCCAGGCCGTTCATGCAGTAGCGCAGGCCGGTCGGCGGCGGTCCGTCGCGGAACACGTGGCCCAGATGGCCGCCGCAGCGGCGGCAGTGCACCTCGGTGCGCAGCATCAGTAGGCTGGCGTCGCGGCGCGTGGCGATGGCGTCGGGCAGCGGCTTCCAGAAGCTCGGCCAGCCGGTGCCGGAATCGTATTTCGCGGTCGAGCTGTACAGCGGCAGGTCGCAGCCGGCGCAGCGGTACAGGCCCGCGCGGGTCTCGTGATCGAGCGGACTGCTGAACGGCGCCTCGGTGCCGGCCTCGCGCAGGATATGGAACTGCGCGGGCGTCAGGCGCGCGCGCCACTGCGCCGGAGTCAGGTCCCAGGCGCCGCTGCCGGCGACGGCGACGGGTTCGCCGGCGCGGCTGCGCGTGCAGGCGCTCAGCAGCAAGGCACCGGTCGCGGCGGCGGTGGAGATCAGGAATCGGCGTCGTTGCATGGTCGGCCTCCGTGGGGCGTCATCCATGCATACGGACCGCGTTTACCGGCGGATGCTTACACGTGCCGACGCGTTCGCAGCCGATTCATTCGCGCACGGCGGCGTAGTCGCGCGCGCTCTCGTCCCAGGGCGGGGCGTCGAGGATGGTCGGCAGCACCTCGGCCGGCGTGGCCACGCGTTGCCACATGCGGGCGTGTTCGGGATTCATGAAGCGGGCGTCGATGACCTGACCCATGAACGCGTCCAGCGGCGCGTAGAAATCCAGCGTGTCGAGCAGAATGATCGGGTGCAGGTAGATGCCCAGGCGCTTGAGCGTGATCGCCTCGAACAGCTCTTCCAGCGTGCCGCAGCCGCCGGGCAGGGCGACCACGGCGTCCGAGCCGGTCAGCAGCCGGTGCTTGCGTTCGCGCATGTCCTCGACCAGCTGCAGTTCGGTCAGGCCCGGGTGGCCCCATTCCAGATCGGCCATGAAGCGCGGCAGCACGCCGATGACGCGACCGCCGACGCTCAGCGCGCCATCCGCGACCGCGCCCATCGATCCGCGCGAGCCGCCGCCGTAGACGACGGTGTGGCCGTCCTCGGCCAGGCGGCGGCCGAGCTCGAATGCGGCTTCGCGGTAGGCCGGGTCGGCATGATCGGAAGAGGCGCAGTAGACGCAGATACGCATGGTGTCAGTCCGGAGAAATGCGGGATGCCCGATTATGGCGCGGTCGTCGGCAGCGGGCGAATGCACGTCTTGCTCGTCGTGCCGCCGGGGCGTGTCCCTTGCTGCCCCCGGGCTCATGCGTTCGCACGGTTTCGGCGGCGCAGTGCTTTCGCACGAGCATCGCGCGGGCTAGGATCGGCGGGATGGCGTGCCGACGCTCGGCATGTCGCGAGAACGTCCGCAGCAGGCCGCCGATGCATGCGTCACGCGACCGGAATCCTGTCGAGTTGCCGCCCATGGATGAACCTACCCGAGCCTTGCTCAGCAAGGACGCGTTTCCGGTCGATGTATTCCCCGATCATGGCGTGCTTTCGGTGGCGACGCTGGATCGGCGCATCGCCACCGAGGCCGCGTTTCTGGACTACCGAACCATCCGCTACCAGGAGAGCTTTCGGGTCGCGCTGGAGGATGTGGATGCGGCGTGCGATGGCCGCGCGCTGCATCCGAGGCCGCTGCACTATCTGTTCCACGTGGGATTCTGCGGCTCGACGCTGATTTCCCGCTGCCTGGGCGACATGCGTGGCGTTCTGGCCTTGCGTGAGCCGAGCGCCTTCCACGGTCTTGCCGCGTGGAAACGGCTTTTCGAGCAACAGGGGCGCGATCTTGCGGAGTGGTCGCGCTACTGCGATGGCGTGGAAAAGCTGCTTCATGCCTATGCGCCGACCGAAGCGGTACTGGTGAAGCCGTCGGACATCTGCGTGCCGCTGATCGACATCGTTCTGGCGCGACATCCGTCGTCGCGGGTCCTTTTTCTCTACACGGATGTCGAAACCTATCTGATGGCCGTGCTCGGCGACGATACGCGCAGCGTTTTTGTGCGCGACCGGGTCCGCGACATGCGTCACTACCTGCGCGACGACCTGGCGGGAATCGACACGGCACGGATGAGCGAAGGCGAGCGCGGCGCGCTGCTCTGGTGGATGTACATGGAGATCTACGCGCGATCCTCGTCGTCGGTGCACGTGCCCACGCTGAACTTCGAGTCGTTCCTGCAGATGCCGACGCAGACGCTGCTGGCCGTGGCGGATCACTTCGGCGTGCAGGCAGGCAGCGATGTCGCGGCGCGGGCGCTCGCAAGACACGGCTCACGGTATTCCAAAAATCCCCGGCAGGCGTTCAGTGCGGCTGACCGGGCGCGCGCGCATGCGAACGTGCGGAGCGAGCGCGGCGAAGAGTTGCGCAAGGGCTTGCGCATGCTGGAGCGTTTGGGCGGCAACGGTTTGGTCGCGGCGCGACGACGTGATCTTTTTGCATATCGAGCACGCTCCTCGGATCGATGATCGTTCCCGTGGCGGTTTCGATGCGCTGTCCGGGACGTGCGTCACGAGGCGTCTGCCGCGGCATCATGACGAGCTTCTGGCGTGGATGCCCGGCCATGCCTTGCGCATGGATGCGCGTTCGTTCGCTGGCAACAGACACGAAAAAGCCGGCGCAGGACCGGCTTTTTCGCGATGCGTGACGAGGCAGCGGTCAGCGCTTCATGGCATTGAAGAACTCGTCGTTGGTCTTGGTGTTCTTCATCTTGTCGAGCATGAATTCCATCGCCGCCAGCTCGTCCATCGGATGCAGCAGCTTGCGCAGGATCCAGATTTTCTGCAGCAGGTCCGGGGCGATCAGCAGGTCCTCGCGGCGGGTGCCGGAGCGATTGATGTCGATGGCCGGATACACGCGCTTCTCGGAGATGCGGCGGTTCAGGTGCACTTCCATGTTGCCGGTGCCCTTGAACTCTTCGTAGATCACTTCGTCCATCTTCGAGCCGGTGTCGATCAGCGCGGTGGCGATGATGGTCAGGCTGCCGCCTTCCTCGACGTTGCGCGCGGCGCCGAAGAAGCGCTTCGGACGCTGCAGGGCGTTGGCGTCGACACCGCCGGTCAGCACCTTGCCGGAGCTCGGCACCACGGTGTTGTAGGCACGCGCCAGACGGGTGATGGAGTCGAGCAGGATCACCACGTCCTTCTTGTGCTCGACCAGGCGCTTGGCGCGCTCGATCACCATTTCGGCAACCTGCACGTGGCGCACGGCCGGCTCGTCGAAGGTCGAGCTGATGACCTCGGCGCGCACGGTGCGCTGCATCTCGGTCACTTCTTCCGGGCGCTCGTCGATCAGCAGGATGATGACGTGCGCATCGGGATGGTTGGTGGTGATGGCCTGGGCCACGTTCTGCAGCATCATCGTCTTGCCGGCCTTGGGCTGGGAGACGAGCAGGCCGCGCTGGCCGCGACCGATCGGGGCGATCAGGTCGATGATGCGGCCGGTGATGTCCTCGGTCGAACCGTTGCCGCGCTCCAGATGGAACGCCGTGCGCGGGAACAGCGGAGTCAGGTTCTCGAACAGGATCTTGTTCTTGGACGCTTCCGGCGGATCGTCGTTGATGGTCTCCACGCGCAGCATCGCGAAGTAGCGCTCGCCTTCCTTGGGCGGGCGCACGCGGCCGGTGATGTAGTCGCCGGTACGCAGGTTGAAGCGGCGGATCTGGCTGGGGCTGACGTAGATGTCGTCGGGACCGGCCAGGTAGGACTCGTCCGCCGAACGCATGAAGCCGAAGCCGTCCTGCAGGATTTCCAGCACGCCCTCGGCCCAGATGCCGCCGCCGGAGCGGGCGTGGGCCTTGAGGATGTTGAAGATCACGTCCTGCTTGCGGGCGCGGGCGACGCCTTCGTGGGCGCCCAGTTCCTCGGCCGCTTCGAGCAGCTGGATGGCGTTCTTGCGCTTGAGCTCGGTCAGGTTGATGACGCGATCGTCGCTGCCAGCGTCGTGGTTCTCGTCATCGTCCATCGGCAGGCCGTTGTTGTTGCCGCGACTGCCGCGATTGCCGCGATTGTCGTTGTTGTTGCTGCCGCGCTCGTGTCGACGGCGGCGGCCGCGACGTTCGTTGTTGTTGCTGTTGTTGCGGTTGTTGTTGCGCGCCTTGTTGCGGTCGCCGCCCTGCGGCGACTTGCCCTGGCCGTCGTTGTCGCCGTCGTTGCCGTTGCCAGCATGGGACTTGTCGCCACCGCCCTCGCCGCTGCTGGCCGCCGGGGCGGGCGCAGGCGAAGAAGTGGGCGCGGGTGCGGGAGAAGGCGTCTGAGCCGGTGCCGGACTCGGCGCCGGGGCGTCGCTGGACGGTTTGTCGGCCACCTTGGCGCGGGTGCGCCGGGGCTTGGCGGTCTTCTCGGCCGCGGGGGAATCGTCCGGACGCGGGGTCTCGGGACTGGCTTTGGTATCGGTATCGGACACGAACGGACCTCGCAGGGCGCCGTGGAAAAAAGGAAGGATCGGGGATCTTGCGGATGCTCGGGCGCGAACGGCCCGGCGTCAGGACTTGCAATCTAGCACTGCGAGCGTTCGGTCGCAATCGTCCGGCCGCGCGGCGGATCGCCGCCGCCGCGGCCGGGAACGGGCGCTCAGAGCAGGCTGTCGACCATCTGCGTGATGCGGCCCTTCGGCACGGCGCCGACCTGGGTCGCCTCGACCTTGCCGCCCTTGAACACCATCATGGTCGGCACGCCGCGCACGTTGTAGTTGACGGCGGTCTTCTGGTTCTGGTCGATGTCGACCTTCACGATCTTGACGCGGCCCTGGTAATCCTTGGCGACCTCGTCGAGGATCGGCGCGATGGCCTTGCACGGGCCGCACCAGGGCGCCCAGAAATCGACCAGGACGGGGATGTCCGAATTCAGGACTTCGGTCTCGAATTCGCTTTCGTTGATGTGGGTGATCAGATCGCTCACTGCGGAGGACTCCGTGGTTGCGGGTGGGTCGCGGCCGCTGCCTGCGCACGCGGCGTTCGGCATCGGCTACACTATGTCACCCACAGATGGCGGGTGGGGCTGGATAAATCAAGCGGGCGGCCGTTGCGGCTTACGCTCATTCCAGCGCAACTCGGGACGGGATTCAAGCTGGCGTGCATGTCGCCGGCCGATCGCGCCCCGGCTCCCGGATTCGCCCGAGGACAGGCGCGCAGGCACGCGCCGACCGAGCGCTCGGGCGCCGGACAGCCCCCGCACCGAACCTCTTTTCCCGGCTGCGCCGACCCACGGCGCGCCGCACGCAATGCCGCGAGCCCGTGGCTCGCCGGCCGGATCAGGATTTATGGCTGAACACGTACTCACCGACACCTTCTTCGAGAATCTCGACCTGCACCCGAAACTGCAGGAAGGCCTCCGCGCCTGCGGATTCACCCGCTGCACGCCGATCCAGTCGCTGACCCTGCCGGTCGCGCTGAAGGGCCGCGACGTCGCCGGCCAGGCACAGACCGGCACCGGCAAGACCTGCGCCTTCCTGGTGGCGATGATGAATCGCCTGCTGACCCAGCCGGCCATGGCCGACCGCAAGGACAGCGATCCGCGCGCCCTGGTCATTGCGCCGACCCGCGAACTGGCGATCCAGATCGAGAAGGACGCCCGCGCCATCGGCCGCGACACCGGACTGCGCGTCGCGCTGATCTACGGCGGCGTCGACTACGACAAGCAGCGCCAACAGCTCAAGGACGGTTGCGACATCATCATCGCCACGCCCGGCCGCCTGCTCGACTACTACAAGCAGCACGTGTTCACGCTGAACTCGGTCGAAGTGATGGTGATCGACGAGGCCGACCGCATGTTCGATCTCGGCTTCATCAAGGACGTGCGCTACATCTTCCGCCGACTGCCGGGCCGCGACGAGCGCCAGGTGCTGCTGTTCTCGGCCACGCTGAGCCATCGCGTGCTGGAGCTGGCCTACGAGCACATGAACGAGGCCGAGAAGCTGGTGGTGGAGACCGACAACGTCACCGCCGACCGCGTGCGCCAGGTGGTCTACTTCCCGGCCAAGGAAGAGAAGATGCCGCTGCTGTTGAACCTGATCGAGCAGCACAAGCCCGAGCGCAGCATCGTGTTCGCCAACACCAAGGCGGCGGTGGAACGCATCAAGGAGCGCCTGCGCAAGCACGGCTACAACGTCGGCGCGTTGTCCGGCGACGTGCCCCAGGTCAAGCGCCAGAAGCTGCTGCAGCGTTTCAAGGACAGCCAGATCGACGTGCTGGTGGCCACCGACGTGGCGGCGCGCGGTTTGCACATCCCGGCGGTCAGTCACGTGTTCAATTACGACCTGCCGCACGACGCCGAGGACTACGTGCACCGCATCGGCCGTACCGCGCGCCTGGGCGCCGAGGGTGACGCGATCAGCTTCGCCTGCGACCTGTACGCGATGGGTCTGCCGGACATCGAGGCCTACATCGAGCAGAAGATTCCGGTCGAAGCCATCGACCCGGCCATGCTGAAGATGCCCGCGCCGCGTCCGCAGGCGGCCAACGCGCATCACGACGACGACGACGGCGAGGACGCACCGACCGAAGCGACCGCGTCCCCGTCTTCGTCCACGGGTGAGACGGGGGAGGGTGCGCCACGCAAGCGCCGCCGTCGTCGCGGCAAGAAGCCCGCCTCTTCGGGGCAGGGTTCCCGGAACGACGCGGCGGGCGAGGAAAGGGCCATGTCCGGCACGGAGACTGCCGTGGCTTCGACCCAGGCTTCGCCTGCGGCCGGCGACAACGCGGCGGAAGGCGCGCCGCGCAAGCGTCGCCGTCGCCGTGGCGGTCGCGGACGCAGCGGCGAAGGTGCGCAGCAGGGCGGTGGCCGCGCGCAGGGCGGCGAGCGTGGCAATGCCCGCGGCAAGGGAGACGGCAAGGGCGAGGAGCGCGGATCGCGCGATGGGTCTCGCCGTCGCTCGGGCAGCGCGTCGACCGAGGCCGGTCAGGCATCGGCAAAGACGTCCGGCAGCCGCCAGGTGCATGCCGAGCCGGCGCCGGCCAAGCCGAAGAAGGTCGGCTTCTTCCGTCGCCTGTTCGGCGGCGGTCGCTGAGTCCAAAGCCTTTTGAACGCACGTGTTGCGCGGGTCTGGATGAACGATTCGCGCAGCACGTCTATGGCTTCGCGGTGTCGGCACGGTATGCTCGCGTTTTTGCAGACGATGCGGCGTCCGTGATCCGTTTCGACCAGGTCAGCAAACGCTACGCCACCGGCCAGGAAGCTCTCAGCGGGCTGTCCTTCCAGGTCGAACCCGGCGAAATGGTGTTCGTCACCGGCCATTCCGGCGCGGGCAAGAGCACCCTGCTCAAACTGCTGGCGATGATCGAGCGCCCGACGCGCGGCACCGTGACCGTCGACGGGCGCAATCTGTCCACGGCACGCGCCGGTTCCATTCCGCGCCTGCGGCGCAAGCTGGGCATGGTGTTTCAGGATCACCGCCTGCTGATGGATCGCAGCGTCTTCGCCAACGTCGCGCTGCCGCTGGTGATCGCCGGCATCGCCCCGGCCGAGCGCGCGCGACGCGTGCGTGCGGCGCTGGAGAAGGTGGGGCTGCTGTCCTACGAGAAGCAGGCGCCGGCGATGCTGTCCACCGGCGAACAGCAGCGCGTGGGCATCGCCCGCGCCATCGTCGCCAAGCCGCCGCTGATCATCGCCGACGAACCGACCGGCAACCTCGATCCGCAGCTCGCCGCCGAGATCATGGGGCTGTTCGACGCCCTGCAGAACGTCGGCACCACGGTGCTGGTGGCCAGTCACGACCTGATGCTCATCAAGCGCACGCGCAAGCGAGTGTTGGTGCTCGATCACGGGCGTCTGGTGGACGACGTGCCGGCGACCGAGGTGCGTTCCTGATGGCCCGCGTCGCTCGCGAACCGGCCACCAGCCGTACCCGCCCGCGCCGCGTCGCGGCCTGGGGCGAACAGCACGCCTGGGGTCTGGTCGCCAGCCTGCGTCGGCTCGGTGGGCGACCGCTCGGCACGCTGCTGACCGTGACCGTGATGGGCTTCGCGCTGGCGCTGCCGCTGACCTTCGCGCTGCTGCTGGGCAACCTGCAGCGGTTGGGCACGGCGCTGGGCCAGACCCAGGCCATCAGCGTGTTCATGAAGGTGGACGGTCACGCCGCGGACGCCAAGGCCCTCGCCGACAGTCTGCGCGATCGCAAGGAAGTGGCGGCCGTCGATGTGCGCACGCCGAAGCAGGGTATGGCCGAGCTGGCCACTATGCAGGGCTTCAGCGACGCGCTGAAATCGCTCGATTACAACCCGCTGCCCTACGTCGTCGTGATCCGCCCGGTGGCGCACATCGATGCCGGCGAGGCGGCCAAGCTGATCGCCTGGCTGCGCACGCAGCCGGGCGTGGATCAGGTGCAGGACGACGGCGCCTGGCGTCAGCGTCTGGATGCGCTGCTGGCGGTCGGCACGCGCGCCGTGCTGCTGCTGGCGGTGCTGCTGGCGATCGCCGCGCTGCTGGTGGTCGGCAACAGCGTGCGCCTGGACATCCAGGGCCGCAGCGACGAGATCGGCGTGCTGCGCCTGGTCGGCGCCAGTCCGTCGTTCGTGCGTCGCCCGTACCTCTACGCCGGTCTCTGGTACGGTCTGGCCGGAGGTGTGGTAGCCACGGTGCTCACGCTTCTGTTGGAATGGGCGCTGTCGGCGCCGGTGGCACGCTTGGCCGCCAGCTATGGCGGACGCCTGGATTTCGGCGGGTTGCCGTGGGCGCTGCTGGCGCTGGTGCCGGTGCTCGCGGCGGCACTGGGCTGGCTCGGCGCGCGGCTGGTCTGCGCGCGGCAGCTGCGGCGGCCGGAATGAGTCGTACACGGATTTGGGGGCAAGCATGAAGGGCGACATCAGCCGACACATTGCCAGCGCGGAACCGCGCGTGATGGTGGTCGACGGCTCGAAGGTCGTGCGCCGGCTCATCGAGCAGGTGCTCAGCAAGGAGCTGCCGGAGGCCACGGTGGTCAGCTGCGGCAGCGGCGAGGAGGCGCGTGCGGCGCTGGACGAGGGCATGGTCGATTTCGTCACCATGGCGCTGCGTTTGCCGGACGGCGACGGTCTGGAGCTGGCCCGCCACATCCGCGAGCAGGTCACCCAGACCTACGTGCCCATCGTGGTGATCTCCGGCGATGTCGATCAGCGCTTGCGCGACCGCAGCCTGGGCGATGCCGTCACCGACTATTTCGACAAGTCGCTGGGCTTCAAGGCCCTGGCCGACTTCATCCTCGGCTACGTGCGGCCGGAAGATCAGGCTGAGGGCGAGGTGCTGTACATCGAGGACAGCCGCGTGGTCGCGTTGGCGACGCGGCGCATGATGGAGAAGCACGGCCTCAGCGTGTTGCACGACATCAGCGTCGAGGACGCCCTGGCGCGGCTGGAGACGGCCAAGGTACAGGGGCGCATCGGCGCCGACGTGGTGCTGACCGACGTCACCCTGAAGGGCGAGTTGACCGGCGGCGACCTGCTGCGCAAGCTGCGCGGCGAGTTCGGCTACAACAAGGGTCAGCTGCCGGTGCTGGTGATGACCGGCGACGACAACCCCGACAAGCAGGCCGAGCTGATCCGCGCCGGCGCCAACGACCTGGTCGAGAAGCCGGTCGAGGAGCGTCTGCTGATGACCAAGCTGCTGTTCCAGTTGCGCGTGTCGCGCCATTTGCGCGAGCGGGCGGCCGCAGTGGCCGAGTGAACCGGGCAGGCAAGGACGAAACGATGAGCGAACTGCGGCTGGAGACTTCCTGGAAGCAGCGCGTGGGCGACTATTTCCAGCGTCCGGACATGCAGGCGCTGGGCGATTTCCTGCGCGCCGAGAAGGCGGCCGGCAAGGCCATCTATCCGCCTGGCGGCGAGATCTTCGCCGCGTTCGAGCACACCCCGTTCGACAAGGTGAAGGTGGTGATTCTGGGCCAGGATCCGTATCACGGTCCCGGTCAGGCGCACGGACTGTGCTTTTCGGTGCGTCCGGGCGTGCCGGCGCCGCCGTCGCTGGTCAACATCTTCAAGGAAATCGAGAGCGATCTCGGCATCGCACGGCCCGATCACGGCTGCCTCACGCCCTGGGCCGACCGCGGCGTGCTGCTGCTCAACACCGTGCTGACGGTCGAGCGCGGCCAGGCCGCCTCGCATCGCGGCAAGGGCTGGGAAGGCTTCACCGACACCGTGATCGACGTGCTCAACCGCGAGCGCGAGCATCTCGTGTTCCTGCTCTGGGGCAGCCACGCCGGCAGCAAGGCGCAGCGCATCGACAGCCGTCGCCACGGCATCCTGCGCGCGCCGCACCCTTCGCCACTCTCGGCGCACCGCGGTTTCTTCGGTTGCGCGCACTTCTCGCGCGCCAACCAGTATCTGGAAGCGCACGAGCAGGCGCCGATCGACTGGTCGTTGCCGCCCCTGGAGCAGTTGGATCGGTGAAGCGCGGGTCGCGCCAGCGCGGCCGCTAGGCGGTCCCCTCGACCGGGCGCGGACGAATCGTGCCGTCCGCCGGGTCTTCGGCCACACGGCCATCGACGATGTGCACGTTGCGCTGCGCGCGGGATGCCAGATTCGGGTCGTGGGTGACCATGACGATGGTGCTGCCGGCGCGGTTGATGTCCTGCAGCAGATCCATGACTTCCAGCGCCATTTGCGAATCCAGGTTGCCGGTTGGTTCGTCGGCCAGCAGCAGGCGGGGATGTCCCGCCAGCGCGCGGGCGATGGCCGCACGCTGTTGCTGGCCGCCGGAGAGTTGCGACGGGTAATGCTTCATGCGCGAGGCAAGACCGACGCGTGCCAGTGCGTCGTTGATGCGCTGGTGGCGCTCGGCGCGCTTCAGTCTGCGGTAGCAGAGCGGTACATCGAGGTTGTCGAACAGGTTCAGGTCTGGAAGCAGATTGAAGCCCTGGAAGATGAAGCCGATCTTGCGGTTGCGCAGCTTGCTGCGCGCGTAGTCGTCCAGGTCGGAAACGTCCTGCCCGTCGAGCACATAGGCGCCTGTGCTGAAGGTATCCAGCAAGCCGGCGATGTTCAGGAACGTGGTCTTGCCGGAACCGGACGGTCCGGTGACGGTGACGAATTCGCCTTCCCGCACATGAAGATCGAACGATCGCAGCGCGTGCGTTTCCACCTGTTCCGTGCGGAAAATCTTGGACATGTCGCGCATCTCGAGCATGAGGCGTTCCTTCGGTGGCGCGTGAGCCGATGTGCCGGCGGCGGTTGGGGGCAACAAGCTCATAGCGTCCGGATGGCTTCTACCGGCGTGATCGCCGAAGCGCGCAGCGCCGGCACCAGCACCGCCAGTTGACCGAGTATCCACAGCGCGGCCGCGCCGATGGGCATGTAACCGAATGGCAGCCGGGGCACTTCGTAGCTCCGCATCAGTTCCAGGCTCAGGCCGTACGCGAGCAGCATGCCGAGCAGTATGCCGAACGAGACGATAATGAAATTCTCGATCTGGAAGTAGCGCAGGATGTCGCCGCGGGTGGCGCCGAGCGCACGGCGCGTGCCGATCTGCTTGCGGCGCTGCGTGACCCAGAAGCTGGCCAGCCCGACGATGCCGAGCGCGGTCGTCCCGAGCAGGGCCACGACCACGCCTGCCAGCAGCTTCACCATGACGCGCGCGCTCTCGAAGTAGCTATGCCGAAGTCGTGAGAGGCTGTGGCTCTGATCCGTGTCGAGCACGGCATCCGGAGCCGCTTTGAGTGCGGCCTCCCGCGCTTCGCGCATGACGCGCGGCATGTCATTCGGCTGGGCCCGGATCAGGTACTTGCCCGCAAGGTTCGGGCCGGCGATGGCCGGCACGAAGACCGACCAGTCGGGGTCCTTGGCCTCGCTGCCGCCGGGTTGCGACACGGAAAGATGATCGAGGACGCCGATGACTCTGAATTGGGTGTCCAGGCCCCAGAACTGTTTGCCGAGCGGATTCTGGCCCGGCCACAGGTGTTCGGCCAGGGTGCGGGTGATGAGCACGGGCGCATTGGACGGCACGAACTTCGTCACCGGCATGTAGTCGTCCGGCGAAGGCATGCGGCCCGAAATCAGATGCAGGCCGAAATCGTGGGCGGCGTGGTCGTCGCCGAGGTAGAAGTCGATCACGCCGCCGAACTGCTTGTAGTCCGGATCGAGTCCGATGCCGGCGCGGACGCCCGGCTCGCCGAACGGAACCCCGCTGATCACGCTGACGGACTGCACGCCGTCGACATGGCGCAATGCATCCACGACGCGCGCGTTGAAGTCGTTGGCGCTCTTCGGGTCGAAGCCGGACAGCTTGACGGTGCCCAGGCGCGCTTCGTCAACGCCGCTGTCGATCCGCATGGCGTGCACCTGCTGCACGATCAGGAAGCACGCGTTGCACAACACCGCGCAGGCCAGCGAAATCTGCAGGGCGATCAGGAAAGTGGCCAGTCGATGCTTGCGGAGCGCGGCCAGGACGAAACGAATCTGCATGACGTTCCTCTACAGCAGCTTCAGCTGCAACGCGGTCGGGGTCAGGCTGGCGCGTAGCGCGGGCAGCGCGCCGGCCAGCAGGCTGGTCGCCAACGCCAGCGCGAAGGTCACCAGGAACATGGACACGTCCATGTGGGCGAGATCCGCATAGGCCACCGGCTGCAGCCGTACCAGATACAGCCCGAACAGGGTCAGCAGCAGTCCGCCCAGTCCGCCAAGCAGGCCGATGATCGCCGATTCGATCAGGCACTGGAAAAACACCGCTGTGCGGGTCGCGCCCAGCGCCCGGCGCAGACCGATCTCGCCGCTGTGACGCAGGAATTTCGCCAGCAGCAGTCCGACCACGTTGGTCAGGCAGATCAGCAGGAAGCTGAAGGCCAGCGCGGTCTGTAGTTTCACGTTGCTGGGCACCACGCGGTTGAAGTCGAGCCATTGCATCAGCGAGCGTAGCCGGATGTCGTCGGCGTATTTGATCCGACCGGCTGCTTTCTGCTGGTCGGCATAGTTCTGCAGGTAGCTTCGGTAGGCGTTCACTTTGGCGGCGCTGTTCAGTCGGGCCCACAGCGCGACCCAGACGCAGGGTGCATTGCGCAGGTCTTCGTTCGGGTCCGGCGCGCTCCAGCAGGTGAAGGCCTGGAAGTTGCCCGCGTTGACCTCGAGGCTCGCGGCAAACGGCATGAATACGTCGTCGGTCTTCTTGTAGAAGGCCGAGGTGTCGCCGTCGGTGAAGCGGCCACCACGCACCTTGTAGAACAGCGGCGACGGTCGCCACGCGTCCAGTACGCCGATGATGCGCACGTCCGAGTCCGCCAGTCGAAGCGTCTTGCCGACGCTGTTCCTGCCGCCGAACAGCTTGTCGTTCAGGCGCGAGGAAATGACGGCCACACGGGTGCGCGATGCATCATCGGACTTGCTCCACGCCTGACCGTAGCGGAAGGGGACGTCGAACATCGAGAAGAAGTCGGACGTCGTCGACACCATGGGCAGCATCAGCGCCGGTCGAGTGCTGTACGGCGTGCGGACCTTCACCATGCTGTTGGCCACCAGTGCCTGCTGATCGGCCTTGTCGGAGCTCCACAGGTCCATGGCTGTCCGGTAGTCGAGCATGTCCAGTGGTTCACGCCCCTTGGACTGCGGGTTGACGTCGATCTGCGGGTAGTAGATGTGCTGGCTGCGCCCCGGCAACGGGTCACCCGACAGCAGATGCATCACCGTCAGGGTCGTCATGCTCGCGCCGATGCCCACGGCGATGGCCAGGACCATGAGTGCGGCCAGCACCTTGTTGCGCTGGGTATTGTGCAGCGCGACCTTCACGTAATAAGCGAACATGCGTGGAACGACTCCTCCGGGTTCGAGGGCAACCCTCTTGCTTGCTTCATGGGGCGTGGTGCGTGGACTTCAGCAGAGTGCCGTGGCCCCTTGCGGTTCGGTGCGGGACGCCGCCGCGCCCAGTGTATGCACCTGGTCGAACAGACTGCGATATTCCTCGAAGCCGTGCATGATGATGACCAGCATCCGGTCCCGCGTTCGCCGCTGGATTTCCTGCATCGCGACTGTTCGGCTGGCGACGTCGAGATTGGCCAGGGGTTCGTCCAGTACGTACAGGTCCGCGTCGCGCGACAGCGCCAGGGCCAGCGACACTTTCTGCTGCTGACCGGCCGAGAGTTGGTCGGGGTAGGCGTCCAGGATGTCCGGATCGTCGATGCCGAACAGCGTCAGCAGGTCGCGGTCCGCACCCAGGTCGCGCACCTTGATCGGGGGGAACAGCACCGGCAGCGTGACCGAGCTGATCCGCGCGGGCAGTTCGAGTTCCCCGCGGGACGGCGAGAGGTAGCCGGACAGAATGTTGGCGAGCGTGGTCTTGCCCGAGCCGTTGTCACCGGCGATCAGCGCGCTGTGACCCGGTTCGAGTCGCATCGAGAAGTCCGCGATGATCTGCTCGGCGTTGTAGCTGTATTCGATGCCGCTTGCCGAGACCGTGTTTCCGGTTCGGTGATAGGGCGCAGCGGTCGGCTCGTCGATGAAGCCGACCACCCGGCTCAGCGTGGTGCCGTAGCTGTGCAGGTCGGCCCATTGCTTGAAGATGTTGATGAGCGTCGTGGCCGAACGCCAGAACGCATTCATGAATGCGATGAACGAGCCGAACGACATCTGCTTGCGGAACACGAACAGCGCGCCGACGAAGATCGAGCAGACGTCGGAGATCACCATGGTTAGATCGCTGGCCCCCTGCAGCAGGCGGACCACGCGGAAGCGCTTGTAGCCGGAATCCAGCACGTCGTCCATGCGGCGCGAGAACGTGCCGACGGTCTTCGGGATCAGGCTGAAGCTGCAGACCATCTTGAACGCACCGACGGAGCGGGTCAGCGCATCCATCAGTTCGGCTTCGCGATCGCGCTCGGTGTTGGTCAGTCCGCGGATCTTCTTGCCGACGATCATGCTCACGAAGGTCGCGATGGGGATGATGGCCGAGAGGATCAGCAACGCTTTCCAGGAAATGAAGATCAGCACGGAGATCAGCGCCACGAACGAGAAAATCTGCGCCGTGATCGTGCGTACCTGCTGCAGTGCGGGGACGACGCCGTCCTTCACGTCCGAGCGAATGCGCGCCACATAGTGACCGCCGCCCTTGCGCAGGACTTCGCGGTAATCCTTGGCGTAGAACGTGCGCAGAAGGTTGTCGCTGACCTGTTTGACGATGCGGTTGTCCAGGCGCAACTGCCACAGTGCCAACAGGTAGATGGCGCCGTTCAGGGAGAGTCCGAGGATCAGGTAGCCCAGCACCAGGTAGGCGAAGTGACCGAAATCCGCGCGACTGGCCGCTTCGTCGAAGATGGCTTTCATCAGCAACGGATGCATCACGCCTTCCACGCCGCTGACGAGCGCGGCGCAGCATGTCACGGTCGCGTATTCCCCGCGAAATGTGCCGAGAAGACGCAGGAAGCATGACAGTGCGGAACGCGAACGAGGCGTTGCAGAGGGGCTGCTCATCTGCTTTTCCGACTCACGTGGCTATCCCTCATGCCTGCGGTGTCAGTCCAGTTCCATCGGCTCGAGTCGCTGCGCCGCGTGCGTCTCCGAAGGCCGGACATCGAGTTCGTCCAGGCAGAACTCGTCCGGTGTCCGGTTCGCATGCCGGTGGAACGTCCTCATCATGCCTGCGATTCCCGTGGCGAAGTCGCACGAGATCCGGAACAGGTTTTCCCCCGGAGCAGCATACCCGTCGCCGCTCTTGAACAGGTACAGATCCGCGATGCCCTGCAGCGGACGTTCGGCCATGTCCAGGTACTTGCGGTTCCCAGAGTACAGGTACGCGTCGAGAAGCACATCCACGAAGCCGGTCAGGCCGTAGATCAGGCCCGGGAAGCCCGAATATTTCCGGTAGACGTCGGGAAACATGCTTTCCAGGCGATCCCACAGCCCGTAGCGGATCGCGACCTTGGCGATGCCGCCGGTACCCTGCTCGATGTAGTGCTCGTAGGTGTTCTTTTCCTCTGGCGAGCAGGCGAACGTGGTGATGCCTGTTTCGAGCTCGAAACCGAACGAAAGGTCGTATTCAAGCGCTTTCTGGCCGAGGGCGCGCCAAGTCGGCGCCTTCAGCACCTGGGACAGGCGCAGGAAGAAAAGCGCCACGCCGCTCTGGCCGTAGCCGTAGCCAATGCGTATTTCGCCATCGTCTTCCCAGTGCAGTCCGCGTTCGTCTTCGATGGCCGAAGACGCCAGGCTGTTGGCGAGATCCTTCGCGGCGTTCAGATAGGTCGAATCGTTCGTGTGCAGATAGGCGGCGAGATTGGCCATGCCAATGCCAGCCATGCCGTAGTAGAGCGAATGATGTGCGCGCAGCAAGGGACTCGCGTTGGCATGCGCCATGAAGCGTTTGCCCTGTTCGGTGTTCCCCATGCCGAAGAAGCTCCAGGCGATGCCTGCGGAGCCGGTCAGGAATCCCGGCGGAATTTCCGAGGCCTGCGCCGCCGCGATTTCGCGATCGAAGCGCTCGCGTGCGGGTGCGGGCAGTGTGCACCCGCACTTGTGGAGCGCCTGCACGATGCCGGTGGCGCCGAAGCCCAGGCCCAGGGTGTTGGTCTGGCCGCCAAAAGGATCAGCCGGAAAGAGTGTGTGCAGGTCGTCCAGACGGTAGTGATCGGTAATGAAACGGGCCAGGGCGATGCTGGCGGCGGCGGACGACAGTTCGCGTTCGACTTGCCTGGCGGTGTAGGGCTGTTCGAACGAGGCCGGCGCATCGAGCAGTTCGATCGCTTCGTGACAGGTGATGGTGTTTTCGGCCAGCTTGCGAATGACATCCTCGACGGGGGTGTTGGCCCAGCCGATGTCGGCCACCAGCACCGGCAGCATGCGCGTGAAGAGATCGTTGCGCACATAGGCCGTGGCGACGATCGGGAACATGCTGTACATCATGATCGCGCCGATGGCGTAAATGTCATCGTGGAAGTCGTTCTCTTTCTTGCGGCCTTTCACTTCGCTGCGAAAGCCTGGCGTGTAGATGTTCTGGGGCTCGTCGCTCTTTGGCTGATAAGCCGACTCGAGATCGATGATGCGGACCGTCATGTCGGCCTTGTCGACCAGGATGTTCATCGGCGAGAGATCGCCCATGATCACGCCCTTGCCGTGGATGGCGTCGATGGCCTTCAGCAGGCTCACGAAAATGCTCTTGTGGATGCGATAGAACGTCTCGCTGTCTTCCACGGTCGGGTTGACCTTCAGCAGCGGCGAGTTCATCAGCATGACCTCGCGCATGTCCGATGCGTCCAGGTGCTCTTCGGCGAGGTAGAAGTTCTCCCAGTCCCAGAAGGTGGTCACGAGGCGGGGTGAAATGCCGAGATCGGCCACCAGGCTCAGCATTCTTTCTTCCTGGGCCAGGCGGCTGGTGGCATCCTGCCCGTGCTCGCCGAGTTCGACGTGGGGACGGGCTTCCTTGATGACGACGTCTTCGCCCGTCGTGGTGTCGGTTGCGAGGTACACGCCGCCGGTATTGGAAAACGCCAGCGCGCTCTGGATGGCGAATCGCCCGTTCATCAGCGTCATGTCCGCCGGTTCGGCGTCCTCGCGCGGAAAGGGGTCCGTGGTCCATGGCGGCACGTCGAAATATGGCGTGCGGTAGTCGACGATTTCCTCGCCGTCCGGCGAGGTCAGGATCGGTACCTTGCGGCCCATGTAGTCGAGCCGATTGACCTGGATGATGCCGCCGTAGCGGTAGTACAGACAGCGGCAGTCCTTGTAGCGGTTGTCGGACAGGATGTAGGAACCGACGTCGTCTTTGAGGATGGCGTAGGCGAGTTCGATGAAATCACGGAATTCTTCGTCGGTTCGGGGATACAGGGTGATGAACTTGCCGGAACCGCCGCGCGCCCAGCGCTTGGACGTCATCAGCTTCAAGGTGTTGACGTCGTTGGCGAACTTGAACTGCATGCCGTGATCGAGCGCCAGGGTCGCTACCTTGGTCAACAGGTCTCGGCAGTTCTGCTCGTTGGCCGAGACGTGAATTTTCCACCCCTGCGTGGGCAACTGCGTTTCTGCAGTGTGCTCGACCGGCCGGACATGCGACCACACGTCCTTGCGCCGGATGTCCCAAGCCAGTCCACGTTCGTCGAGCATGGCCTGGACCAAGGTGCGCAGTTCGTCCGAGGGGCGGTAATGCGTGGCGACGGATTCGTAGAAGAGGTCATCGATGCCGGTGAAAAACACCTTGTCGATGTGACGAGCCTCGCGGAGGGATGGCTTCCTACCAAGCATGCGCGTGATCCTTGCGTATGGGGTGCGTGTCCGTGATCGATGTGGGCGGGCATGCGTTCATGCGCCCATCGCGGGCGCGGAAAGAGCGTCTTTTTCGTTTGCGACACACGTGAAGAGAGCAATGGCGAGAAGCCATTGCTCTCCGGATCACGCTGCTTACAGCGACTGCTGCTGCTTGTCGTTGCAGCAACTGGAAACCGAGCTGCTGCAGCTGTTGCCGAACAGTGAGGTGTTCTTGTCCAGGGCCAGACGCTGAAGATCAAGAATGCGGCTCATGTCTACTCTCCTTAGTGTGATGAAACGATGATCAGTCTTCCGGCCGAATGGCCGAGACTGGCGTTACACCGCATCGAGATACCCTCAAACAACGGGTAAGCGCTCTCCATGCAGCTTCCGTTGTGGCGTCACGCATACGGCGGCCGCGTGTTGCGGTGCCGAAAGTGGATGCATGTCGCCCCCTCGATGCACGGTGCCACGCTTTCCATGCGCGGTCGTACACAAGTTCGGCAAAAGTGGAGCAGGGCGAATCGTCTGTCGCATCCGTGCATGGCATGCGGCGCAGTCGACAGGACGGATGCGTCGGGCGCTGTCAGAAGAAACGTGTCGGTGCACATCTTGTCCGCTGCCCGCTCAGCGAGCGCACCTGCGATCCACCGTCATGACGCACGACCTGATTCGTGAAGACGCGTGTCCGGGCATTGCGCGCCGCGACAGCGTCCAACGCTTCGTCACGTCGCAAACGACAACATTCGGGCGCTGTCGGCATGTCTGATGTGCTTGCCGACGGTCTATCGGCTTTGGCGCCACCGAGCGGGGGTCTGGCGGACGCCGAGGGGCCTGAACATCAAGAGAGCAATGACGATCACGCCATTGCTCTCCGGAAGAAGAAGCTTTACAGCGACTTCTGGGCGCTGCCGTTGCAGCAATCGCTGGCAGAGCTGCTGCAGCTGCTGCCGAACAGCGAGGTGGCTTTGTCCAGGGCCAGGCGCTGAAGATCAAGAATGCGGCTCATGTGTACTCTCCTTAGTTCCAATGAAAGACCTGTCAGCCAGCCGGCGCGCATGTCCGGAGGCTGGTGCTAAACCGCATCGAGAAACTCCCGTAAGAGGGAAGCGCTCTCCATGCAGCTTCTGTTGGCAGCGAAACCGCGTGGGCACCGATTCTATGCTCGTGTGCTGTGCGGTCATTCCTTGATTGACGTCGCTGCGTAGAGTCCAAGCTCCCATATTTCCGATGCCTGGTTGTACACAAGATCGGCAAATCTTCTTTCGGGAGCGCTGCGCGGTTGTCGGATGGGGAGTGATGCCTTGGGTGCGGCAGGGCGGTGTGGGGTGTCGTCGTGCGTGGAACTGGTGGATGCCTGGTTAGGGTCGAGTCGTTGCGGGCGTTGTGCGACCTGTCGTCGTGCTTGCGGCACAGCTCCTTCGCCGGCAGACCGGCTTCCGCCTCACGTAGGAAGCTGATGACCTGGATTGGAGAATTTCCAGATGACCTTCGTCCCTGTCGGGAAGTTGTCACCCTGAGACGGGCTGGGCTGACACGGTCAAGCGTCACTGACATGGAATGTGCTACTGACTGACAGCATTAGGTGTACTCGACATTGACACCTGCGAATTGACTTTTCGCGGACTTGGTGTACTATTAAGTACAGTTATGTGCGGCCGGAACTTCCCGGCCGGTTAGCACTCCAAGTATCAGAGTGCTAGTCTGAACGTTCCTCAGGAGGTTCGAGTTCATGAATCAGGCCCTGGTTGCCAACAATCTGCCGATTCCCAGCGTTGCCGGCAGTCTCGACGCGTACATCTCCGCGGTGCATCGCATCCCGGTGTTGAGCGCCGAGGAAGAGCAGCAGCTGGCCGAGCGCTACCGTGCCGAAGAAGATCTGGGCGCGGCCAAGCAGCTGATTGCCGCGCATCTGCGCTTCGTGGTGCATGTGGCGCGCGGTTATTCCGGTTACGGCCTGCAGCTGGCCGACCTCATTCAGGAAGGCAACATCGGCCTGATGAAGGCGGTCAAGCGCTTCGACCCGGAGCACGGCGTGCGTCTGGTCAGTTTCGCGGTGCATTGGATTCGTGCTGAGATGCACGAGTTCATCCTCAAGAACTGGCGTATCGTCAAGGTCGCGACGACCAAGGCGCAGCGCAAGCTGTTCTTCAACCTGCGCAAGAACAAGAAGCGTCTGGGTTGGATGAACGCCGGCGAGGTCAAGACGGTGGCTCAGGAGCTTGGGGTGCCGGAGAAGACCGTGCTGGAGATGGAGTCGCGTCTGTCCGGTCGCGACGTCGGTTTCGACGCGCCGGTTGATGCCGACGACGATGCCCGTCCGTCGCCGTCCACATTCCTGATTGACGACAACGCCGATCCGTACCAGAACGTCGCCGACGCCAGTCAGGCCGAGAGCCGTCACGACACGTTGTCCGAAGCGCTGCAGGATTTGGATGACCGCTCGCGCGACATCATCCAGCGTCGCTGGCTGACCGACGACAAGGCCACGTTGCAGGAACTGGCCGACGAGTACGGCGTGTCCGCCGAGCGCATCCGCCAGATCGAGGCGGCGGCGATGAAGAAGATGCGAGGCGTGTTTGCGGCCTGATTGCACAGGCACACCGTCTTACACGAAAAACGGCTCCGCATGCGGAGCCGTTTTTTTGTGTCTGCAACGACTATGACGGAATGCCTAGGTCGGTGCGCCTCGGACGATGCTAAGGTCGCCAGCGACGGAAGCCTTGCCGGTGACCAGGGAGCGTTCGCGAAGTAGCGCAAGGCGTTCGAGGCGGGGCCGCGGCGTCCTGCGGCCTCTGGTGTCGGGCGGGCTTGGGGGCGGTATGAACTACGACAGAAAGTTTCTTCTGTGGGCGCTGGGCTTCGCGGTATTCGGCCTGTGCGTGGGCATCTACATGGCGGCGTCGCAGAATCACGGTCAGCTGGTGGCGCATGCGCACATCATGCTGGTCGGCTTCGTGGTGTCGTTCATCTACGCGATCATTCATAAGCTGTGGCTGGTGACGCCAGGGCGCTGGGTGGCCCGGATCCAGTTCTGGCTGCACATCGTGTGCACCGTGCTGTTGTCGATCGGGTTGCTGCTGCTGTACGGCCAGGTCTATGCGGCGGAGTGGTTGGAACCGGTCCTCAGCCTCGGCTCGGTCGGCGTGCTGCTGGGCATGCTGCTGATGGGCTACATGGTGCTGCGTTCAGGGAGCGGGCGGGTGTCGGCGACCTGATGCGCATCGTCGCTCCGTCGTGCAGCGGCATGTGCGACGGAGCGACGGAGGACACGCATACAGTTGCCAGCCGGCGTCGGCTGTTGCAGGATGCCTTTTCCCTCGTCCGGCCTCGCCGGATGTTCCTCCATGCGCGCATGGCTTTGCGTCGGCGGCAGGAGCCTTTCCCTGGTGAGTTCACGCATGCTTGTTACCCACTCGTTCGCACCTTTATGTAAACGTTTACATCCGCTGCTTGCGGTGCTGCTGCTGGTGCTGACCGTTCCGCAGGCACGTGCGTCGGCGGACCACGAGGCATCGGCGCGGCCGACCTACGCCAATCCGGTCGACGTGGACTACCGCTACAACTACGAGCAGATGAACGAGGGTATTTCCTACCGCACCGGCGCCGATCCGGCGGTGGTGTACTTCAAGGGGGTGTATTACCTGTTCCAGACCCTGGCCGACGGGTATTGGCGCTCGACCGATCTGGCGCACTGGACGTTCGTGAAGCCGGACAAGTGGCCGTTCGACAGCGAGGTTGCGCCGGCGACGCTGGTCGCGGACGGCAAGCTGTTTCTGATGCGTGCGACGATGCGCCCCGAGCCGCTGCTGTACAGCACCGATCCGAAGTCGGGGCACTGGGACTTCTGGAGCCGCTGGCTGCCGATGGTGCCGAAGACGACCTGGCCCGGCAAACCGATCCTGCCGGGTCGCTTGCCGTCCGGGCCGTGGGACCCGGGTCTGTTCCAGGACGACGACGGCAAGGTGTACCTGTACTGGGGCTCGTCGAACGTCCATCCGCTGTACGGCATCGAGATGAATCTAGCGCTGGACAAGGCGGCCGAGGGCGAAGGCAAGCGGATCACCTATCCGGGCGAACCGGTCACGCTCATCAAGCTGCATCCGGACGAACACGGCTGGGAGCGCTTCGGGCGCGATCATTCCGACACCACCATCGCGCCGTTCATCGAAGGCGCGTGGATGAACAAGCACGGCGGCCGCTACTACCTGCAGTACGCCGCGCCCGGCACCGAGTACAACGTCTACGCCACCGGCGTGTACACCAGCGACAAGCCGCTCGGTCCGTTCCACTACGCGCCTTACAACCCGATCGGCTACAAACCCGGCGGCTTCACTCAGGGCGCCGGACACGGCTCGACCTTCCAGGGCGCGCACGGCAACTGGTGGAACACCGGCACCAGCTGGATCGGCACCAACTGGACCTTCGAGCGCCGCATCGGCCTGTATCCGGCCGGCTTCACCGCCGACGGCCAGATGTGGGTGAACACGCGCTTCGGCGACTTCCCGCACTACGTGCCCGACCACAAGCTCCAGCCGGGCGAGAGCACGTTCACCGGCTGGATGCTGCTGTCCTACCGCAAGCACGCGACGGCCTCGTCGCAGATCGCCGACCACGGCCCGGCGCTGGCCACCGACGAGAATCCGCGCACCTTCTGGGTGGCGGCGAAGAACGCGCCGGGGCAGACGCTGACGGTCGATCTGGGCGGTCCGCGCACGGTGCGTGCGGTGCAGGTGAACTACGCCGATTACAAGGCCGGCCGCTACGGCGATGCGCCGGACATCGTCACGCGCTTCCGCCTGCTCGGCTCGGTCGACGGCACGCACTGGCACACGCTCGCGGACCTGTCCAAGAGCCAGCGCGGTCGCGCGGATGCCTATCTTCCGCTGAAGCGCGCGCAGACGCTGCGTTACATCCGCTACGTGCACATCCATGTCGGCTCGAAGCATCTGGCCATCGCCGACCTGCGCGTGTTCGGCAACGAGGCGGGACCGCCGCCGTCGCCGCCGGTGCTGGTGTCGGCCAAGCGTCTGGTCGACGCGCGCGTCGCACAGATCACCTGGAAGCCGGTGCCGGGCGCGGTCGGCTACAACCTGCGTTGGGGGCTGGCCAGGGACCGCCTGTTCGAGACCTACCAGCGTTTCGCCGATCAGCCGACGACGCTGAAGCTGACTTCGCTCAACAAGGGCGTGCGCTACGTGGTGGCGGTGGAGGCCTTCGACGAGCGCGGCGTGTCGAGGCTGTCGAAGACGATGGTGCTCAAACCCTGACGCGCCGCGCGCGTGGCGCCGGGATCATCGTGGATAGATGAATTCCCGGCGCACGCCGGATTCGTCGAGGGCGCTGTCGGGAAGATTCACGGGGCGATAACCGGGATCTTCCTGCACGCGTCGATGCACGGAGCTGTGGATCACCGAACCGTCCGCGATGTAGCGCGGAAGCTGCGCTGGCGAGAAGCGCCAGCGCGGGCGGAATTGCGGCGTATTCGGGATGCGCACCCATTCGCGGCGGGGCATCCATTGCGCCAGCTTCCAGCCGAGGTGGTCCAGGGCGTTGTGCATCTTCGCCAACGGGTCCGGCGGCGGGTCGGCCAGAACCTGTGCGCGCATGGCGGGGTCGAGTTCCAGGCCGAACGGCACCGCCTCGTCCATCATCCAGGCCAGCGCGATCTTGCTCAGCCCGCTCTCGGCGTTCGCATAGCCGCCGCCGACATCGCTGTGCACGCCGGCGAACCAGATCTGTTTGACGTCGCTGTCCTGTGTGCCGTCCGACCACAGATTGGTACGGAAGAACTTGCGTCGCTCGTCGATGGAAACCGCGTGGCGCACGGCGCGCACGCTCGGATTCCAGCGCGTGAAGGGCAGTTTGAACGGGTTGTAGATCGAACCGACGCTGGACACGGTATCCCACACGCCGAGGAAGTGGATCGGCGGCGTGCTGGAGAAGGTCTCCCTGAAGGCGTCGCACAGCGGCAGCTGCAAGTGCTGGTAGCGCTGGGTGCGGCGTTCCTCGCGATCATTGCGCCGTTTCGCGGCACCGGCCTCCTTGCGGAAAAGACGCAAGGCGTATGCCGCGAGATTCGGGTTGTAGACGCGCAGCAGTCCGCACACATGAATCAGTGCCGCCAGCACGCGCGCGGTGTACGCGCCGCGGCTGAAGCCGAACAGAAAGATGCGGTCGCCCGGACGGTAGTGCTGCAGAAGGAAGTCGTAGCACAGGCCGACGTTGCGGCTCATGCCGAAGCCGAATGCCGAACCCAGCAATTGCGTGACGCGCTTGCTGATCGGCGTCAGCGCACCGGTGGCAGGGAAGGTGCCCACGCCCGGGTCGTAGAAGGCGATCTGCCGTTGCGTGTCGCGCGTGGCCGAGGCGAGTAGACGCACCACGTTGGTGTTGTGCTCGCAGAACTCGTTGTTGGTGCCATCGCAGAACACCAGCAGATTGCGCGGCGATGCGGCGGAGGTCTCGGCGGCGTTCATCGGGCATCCCTGTCAGTGCAGGCCCGTTGCTCGGACCTGCATGCGGCGCAGGATAGCAGTGCGCGTGTCGTGCGCGGCTGCGAACACCGGGTTCGCGAGGTCAGCGCGTCGTCGTGTGCGCGTCGGCCGCGAGGGTGCGGTCGATCCAGGCGGCGTAGTAGGACACGCGCGAGTTGGAGAACGTCTGTCCGCACACGCCCGGACGGAACGTGCGCTGGCCCGGCGGCCAGTGCTTCCAGTTGGCCAGTCCGGCCAGCAGCCACCGATGGTGCCGACGGATCAGCACGGGGCCGCCGCTGTCACCGTCGCCCATCACGCCTTCCAGCGGCAATGCGCGTTTGCCGCAGTCGAAGCGATAGTCGATCCACTGGTCGTGGGCGCGGGTGATGCGGTTCTCGGCGCGGCGCAGCAGGCCGCGATGCGAGGCGTGCGGCGTCTGTCCGGTCTTGCCGTCGCCGCTGGCGCCCATGCCGAAGATTCGTACAGCCTGGCCGGTTTCATCCGTGCCGCGATACAGGGCGATCGGCTGTACGTCGGTCACGGGCTGGGCCAGATGCAGTAGCGCGATGTCGTGCATGGCCTCCATCTGCGGCAGCAGTTTCGTCCAGTTCGCCAGCGTCGGTGCGCCGGCCTGCTTGCGGAACCGTTCGTACTGCTGCTTGAAGCCCGGGTAGACGACAACCCGGTCCACGGTGCGCCACGCGCCGTGGATCCAGACCTTGTCGAGCATGTAGCCCATCGTGGCGTGCGCAGCGGTAACCACCCATTGTGGCGCGATCAGCGTGCCGTGGCCCTCGCCGGGCAGGTTGGCCAGCGCGGGCAGGGCCTCGGCCTTCACGCGGTAGCGCGCGTCGGGGATGCCGGGACGGCGCACCACGGCGCCGACGGTCGTCGAGACGACAAGCAGTGCGGCAACGACCAGGCTCAGCTTGGGTTTCATGCGTCGCTCCTTGGGTGCATCGATCGATGAAGGCCTCCGTCTGGCCCCTCCGTCGCGTTGTTGTGTGTGGCGCAATTCATGTGTCACGGCGCGCGAGGCACGCTCGAAGCGGACGCTGGCGCGCCCTTGAGGGCATTCGCCAGCGCGTCGAACAGTTCGTGCGTGGGGTCCAGTCCCTGCTCCCAGTACATCACGCCGCCGAGGCGGCGCTGCTTGACGTAGTCGGCCTTGGCGCGCAGCGACTGCGGGTCTTCGTAGGTGATGAAGGTGCGCGTGTGCGGGTTCCACAGATAGGGTGCGCGGGCCTTGGCGTCCCAGTAGCGCGTGAAGCCATGGCGATCGATGTACTCGGCCTTCAGTTGCAGCCAGTCGAAGCTGTCGACGTACTTGCCGTAGGGCTGATACAGGCCCTGGTCGCGGTCGCGCACGTCGGTGAAGGCGCGCGCATAGAAGGCCGCGCCGAGCATGAGCTTGCGCGCCGGCACGCCGGCGTCTAGGTACTGGCGCACGGCCTTGTCGGCGTAGCGGTCGCCCGGCGCGGTGGAGGCCGCAGAGCGGTACAAGCCGGCATGGTGCCCGGTGGTCGGCGTCATGCTGTTGTTGAAGTCGTACGTCATCAGGTTGATCCAGTCGAGCAGATGCGCGATCGGCTTCAACTGGACGTGATCGACAAACGGGCCGTCGGCAAGCGCGGCGGTCAGCAGGAAATGCCGCGGGTCGTCGGGATGCGTGCGCGAGGCGTGGTCCATGGTCCGGCGCAGCGCGCTCAGCAGCAGCGTGAAATGCACGCGGTCGCTCTCTCTCGCCCGGATGCCGGCGCCGCTGTGGCCGGGGTATTCCCAGTCCACGTCCAGACCGTCGGCGTGCACGCGTTCGAGCAGCGCCACGGCGCTGTCCGCGAAACGCTTGCGCGAAGCCGCGGTCATGGCCGCATCGGAAAAGCCGTCCGCGCCCCAGCCGCCGACCGAGATCAGCAGTTTCAGTTTCGGGTTGCGTTTGCGCAGCGGCTGCAGGCGCGCGAAAGCCTCGGTGTGTTTGGCGTCCAGCACGACCTCGCCGTTCTGCACGTGGGCGAAGGCGAAGATGAGCGCGTCCAGGCGCGTCGCGTCGATCTTGGTCGGGTCGGCCTTGAGCGTCGCGTAGCCAACCAGGCGCGGCGGCGGTGCGGGTTGGCAGGCGCCGAGCAGCAGACACAGCGCCAGCACGAGTGCGATGAGCAGGTGTCGGCTGCGCACGCTACTCCGCCGCCTCGGGCGCGCTGAATTCCTTGCTGTAGAAGCCGGAGCGGTCGAAGCAGCACACGCGTCGCTTGCCGGAAGCCAGCATGTCGCAGGCATTGGCGATGCGCCGAGCGCGCGTCTCCTCGCGCTTGGCGGAGGTGATCCAGTGCAGCCAGTCCCAGCGTGCGGCGCAGGTGATGTCGGACCAGGTCGAAGCCGCTTCGGGGTGCTTCGCCAGCGCCTGGCGCAAGTCGGTCGGCAGTGTCGGTTCCGGCGGCTCGACGTCCGTGGACAGGGTCAGTGCGACGATCTCGTTCGGTTCCGCCTGTGCGCGCTCCCGCAAGGCGCGATCGACCTTCAGCCAGTGGCTCTTGCAGCCGTCGGGTTCCAGCATGGCCCGGAACGGTTGGCCGTTGAGCGTGCCCTCGACGAAGGTCTGGCCGCGCGTCGGCAGCTTCGCGCTGGCTGCCTTGGGCAACACCAGAAAACTCCAACTGCCGCCGCGGCCGGGATGCTTCGGCCGCAGGAGCTTCGCTTCGCAACGGATGTCGTCGCTGGAACGGGTCATGACGCAGCTGTCGGCGGTGACGGACGGTCAGGATGCCTCGGCTGCGCCTTCAGCGCCAGCCGGCGGCAAGAACCGTCGCCCACAGGCCGAGCACGGCGAGAAAGTTGATCGTGAACACCAGGCCCCGCAGGCGAATGTCGGTTGTGAGTATCTGCACGCCGCTGTGCAGCACGCGACCGATCATGAACAGCCAGGCGAGTCCGATGGCCCAGCGGTTCACGCCGCCGAGCAGCATGAGCAGGAGGCACGCTGCGTAGAACAGCACGGGCCACTCGAACTGATTGGACAGATTCGCGCCGATGCGCGGCTCGACCGCGGCCCACGGGCTGGAACCGTCCGCACGGCGACCCACACCCCACACCGCCGGTGCACGCGCCACGGTCAGCAGCACATAGAGCAGCGCGGTCCACGCCACATGCGCGGTCATGGGAAGCAGCAGATCGTGGGTCATCAACGTCTCCGGTCAAGCGGCGGGCAGGGCGGTGCGTCGGTTCGATGTTGTTGAAACTATGTCTTGGGCTTGCGACTGGGCAAGTGGCGGGGGACCCGGGTTTCGAGCAGGCGGACAAGCTCCGGTTGCATGAAGTCGAATCGATCCGGGATGTCCAGGCACACAATGTGCGTTTGCGACAGGTGCGGCCGGAACTTCTCCGAGAGTTTGGTGCGGTGTCGGCGCTCCATGACAAAGAGCACGTCGGCCCACTGCAGCAGTTCAGGCGTGACAGGAACGTCGGCATCCCGGCTGACGCCCGCCGATGCGGTCTCGACGCCCGGCCATGTCGCGAACACCTGCTCCGCGGTCGGACTGCGCAGGCGATTCTTGCCGCAGACGAACAGCACGCGGCAGGGCGCGGAAAGTTTTTCAGAGCGAGGTGACATCGGGTGGGCGTCAGCGCGCTGGTTGGTTGGCATGAGCAGGATGGGCTTCGAGCAGTTGCTCTTGTCGAAGGGTGGGGCCGGCGATGTCGGGATCATCGACGCATTCCTCGACGGTCTGCGTGGTCTGGTAAGTCCAAGTCCCAGGTGAACCTATCCTCCTTTGAGGCGACGATACGCGAAATATCCGACCAGTTAACTCTGGTCGTCCGAGTCTCGGGCGCGAGAAAGTGAAAGATCGTCAGGTAGGCGGAGAATCCGTCGTTATCAAACGCTAGCTCACACTCGCGACCTGAAAAGGTGCGACTGAAGCCCCGTCGTGCAATGTTCACGCGATAACGAATGAAGTCGCGGATGCTCATGCCCACCTAACTACAAGTAGCCCCCGGATCCGGGGTGTAACCCTGGATATTCAGGGAGCATCAACGGTCGGTCAAGCAAAGGGCCTTCTAGATACAAGGGCTTGGCGGTTTATTCTGGTGCGTTGATCCCTGAGCGGTGGTGCGTTACGCGCCGTATGTGGGGGCGTAAGTGAGTTACAGGGACGGAAGCGGGGGCGTGAGGCGCGAGAGTGCATAGCCGCGACGATGAGTGCGGATGAACGAAGCTCGGTGCGACTTCGGGAGTGCAAATTCTTTGCGGCAATGTAGAGCGCTTCATCGACGTATGCCGGCAGGTGGCCGGCATACGGGGTTGGACGTGTTGAATGGATGCAGCGATTCAACTCAGAGCCGATCGCCGAGCATCTTCTCCAGCTTGACCTGGTCGGCGGCGAAGCGGCGGATGCCGTCGGCCAGCTTGTCGGTGGCCATGGCGTCTTCGTTCTTGCCCCAGCGGAAGGTCTTTTCGTCGATGCTTTCCGGGCGTTCCGCGCGGTGGCCGTGGTCTTCGAGCTTGCGCGGGAGGTCGGCTTCGGTGGCGTCGAGCTTTTCCAGCAGGTCGGGGCTGATGGTCAGGCGGTCGCAGCCGGCCAGGGCGGTGATCTGTCCGGTGTTGCGGAAGCTGGCGCCCATCACCACGGTGTCGATGCCGTGGCGCTTGTACCAGTCGTAGATCCTGCGCACCGATTGCACGCCGGGGTCGTCCTCGGCGGCGAAATCGTCGTGGTCGGTATTGGCGACGTACCAGTCGTAGATGCGGCCGACGAACGGCGAGATCAGGAAGGCGCCGGCGTCGGCGGCGGCGACGGCCTGCTCGAAGGCGAACAGCAGCGTCAGGTTGCAGTGGATGCCTTCGCGTTCGAGCTGCTCGGCGGCGCGGATGCCTTCCCAGGTGGAGGCGATCTTGATGAGGATGCGGTCGGTGCCGATGCCGGCGTCGTCGTACAGGCTGACCAGGCGGTGCGCCTTGGCGATGGTGGCTTCGGTGTCGAAGGACAGACGTGCGTCGACCTCGGTGGAGACGCGACCCGGGATCAGCTTGAGGATGTGTGTGCCGGCGTTGACGGCGAGGCGGTCGCAGGCGTCGACGATCTGCGTTTCGCGCGCGTTGCTCTGGCTGCGGGCCCAGTCCAGCGCGTCGTCGATCAGCGTTTTGTAGCCGTCCATCGAGGCGGCCTTGAGCAGCAGCGACGGGTTGGTCGTGGCGTCGACGGGCTTGTGGCGTTCGATGGCGCCGATGTCGCCGGAATCGACGACGACGGTGGTCATCGCGCGCAGTTGTTCGAGCTGGGAAGCCATGGAATTCCTTGGGGATGCGAAGCGGGAACGCCCAGAGTACGACTGCGGTGCGGGTCAGTACAAATCGACCGGATCGACGTCGATGGACCAGCGCACGCGGCGTGCGCCTTCGAGTTCGCCGAGGGCATCGCGCCACGATTTCAGCGCCGCGTGCAGTGCGCTGCGGGTGTCGGCTTCCAGCAGCAGCTGGCCGCGGTGACGACCGGCGCGCAGCGGCATCGGTGCGGGCATGGGTCCGGACCAGCGCAGCGTTTCGGACGCCGGCAGCGCGTCGCGCGCGGCGTCGAGAAAGGCGTCGACGTGTTCGCGGCGGGTGGCGTCGGCGCGCAGCAGCGCCTGGTAGGCGAACGGCGGCAGGCGCAGCGCGCGGCGTTCGTCGAGCATCTGCGCACAGGTGGCGCTGTAGCCCCGATGCAACAGCGTCTGCAGCAATGGATGTTCGGGCTGATGCGTCTGCAGCAGCACGCGGCCGGGTTTGCCGGCGCGACCGGCGCGGCCGGCGACCTGCACGATCAGTTGCGAGAGTCGCTCGTGGGCGCGGAAATCCAGGCTGTGCAGGCCTTCGTCGAGGCTGGTGATGGCGACCAGGGTGAGGTTGGGCAGGTCGTGCCCCTTGGCCAGCATCTGCGTGCCAACCAGGATCGCCGGGCGGCCGTCGGCGAGCGGTCCCATCAGGTCCTCGAAGGCGTCGCGGCGGCGCGTGGTCTCGCGATCGATGCGCAGCACCGGCGTGTCGACGTAGCGGGTCTGCAGGGCTTCTTCCAGGCGCTCGGTGCCATGCCCCTGGCGATGCAGGCCCTCGCCGCCGCAGCCGGGGCAGACGGTCGGCACGGGGCGTTCCAGTTCGCAGTGATGGCAGACCAGTCGCTGGCGGCCCTGATGCAGCGCCAGCGGTTTTTCGCAGCGCGGACATTCCGCGTGCCAGCCGCACAGGTGGCACATCAGCAGCGGCGCGTAGCCGCGGCGGTTGCGGAAGATCAGCGCCTGCTCGCCGCGTTCGACGCAGGCGTCCAGCGCTGCCAGCAGCGGGTTGGACAGGCCGTGCTGCATCGCCTGGCCGCGCACGTCCACGAGTTCGGCGCGCGGCGGCGTGCGATGCGCGCCGGTGCGTTCGCGCAGATCGAGGCGGCGGTAGCGCTCGGCCTCGACGTTGGCCAGCGTCTCTAGCGACGGCGTGGCCGAGCCGAGCACGATTGGAACGCCCAGCCGCTGCGCGCGGACCACGGCGAGATCGCGCGCGTGATAGCGGAAGCCTTCCTGCTGCTTGTACGAGGTGTCGTGTTCCTCGTCGACCACGATCAGGCCGGCGTCCGGCAGCGGCGCGAACACCGCCGAGCGCGTGCCCAGGATCACCCGCGCCTGACCGTTGCGGGCACGCAGCCAAGCGCGCGCGCGCGCGCCCTCGGCCAGATTGGAGTGCAGCACGTCGACCGGCACGCCGAGCCGCGCGCGCAGGCGCGCCACGGTCTGCGGCGCCAGGCCGATTTCGGGCACCAGCAGCAGGCACTGGCGGCCGGCGGCGAGGGTGCGTTCCATCAGCTGGATGTAGACCTCGGTCTTGCCGCTGCCGGTGATGCCGTGCAGCAGGAACGGCGCGAAGCTGCCCAACGTGGCGGCGACGGCCTCGACGGCGTCGCGTTGGCCGGCGTTGAGTTCGGGCGCGGCCTGGGTGGGCGCGGTGGGCGCATCGTCCAGCGCGATCTCGCTGTCGATCAGGCCGGCTTTGTGCAGCCGTCGCGCGGCGTCGCGCCAGCCGGGCAGGCGCAGGTCGAGTTCGCTGGCGCGCAGGTCGCCCTCGGCAAGCAGATCGAGCAGCGCGCGGCTGCGTCCGCGGCGCTTGCCCTCTTGCTGCGCGGCGCGACCGGCGTCCAGCAGACGCCAGCGCTCCTCGCCCAGCGCCGGCCACGGCTTGGCCTGGCGCAGCGCCGTCGGCAGGGCGTTGTTGAGCAGCACGTCGCCGGGCGCGCCCAGCCAGTAGTCGGTGGCCCAATGCAGACTCGACAGCAGTTCGCCGTGCAACAGCGGCTCGTCGTCGAGGACGCGCTGCACGCGCTTGAGCTGTGCCGTCGGCACGCTGCTCTGTGCGGCAGTCTCCATCACGATGCCGACTTGCACGCCGCGTCCGAACGGCACCTGCACGCGTGTGCCTGGCGCGATGTTCGCGCCCTCGGGCGGCAGGTAGTCGAACAGGCGCGGCAGGGGAACCGGCAGGGCGATGCGCAGGACGGCGGGCATGCGGCGCAGTGTAGCCGCGGCGACGCGCTGCGCCACCTCCGGCCGCGCGCACGGAGGCGGCGCAGATACGTGCGACAGTTCACATCTTCCTTGGGAAATAGAGCTAAGTGCCGGGTCGCAGGGGCTTTTCATGGTTATCCACAAAAGGTGTGGATAAGTCTGTGGACGTCGCTGGGATCACGCGCCCGAGAGGGCGTGGTTGCGGGGTCGGTTACATATTGGTGAAAGTTTAACCAGCCTGAAATAATCATATAAAAACAAATGCTTGCATGATTCTTGTGCGGAGTGCATGCGCCGGGTTCGGCGACCGCTCATGAATTCGTGAGACGCAACGGCCACTGTGCACAACCTGAGGTGCGGGTGCGGAAAACGCCTGTCACGACAGCATTTCAGCCGAAATCGTGCACGTACGGCCACTTGCGTGATTCGGGCCGATCGAAAGCGCGGATCGAGGTCGTGCCGCGCCCCGACCGAGGACGTCGGCGGCTAGAATGGCCGGCCCCGATCTCCCGGTTTTCGCGCGTGCCTCAGTTCCTTTCCGCCGTCGATCGCGTTCGCGCCGCGCGCGAAACCGGCGCGCTGCTGCGTCTGGCGCTGCCGTTGATCGGCGCGCAGCTGGCGGCGGTCGGTACCAATGTGGTCGACGCCATGCTCTCGGGGCACCTCAATGCGCACGTACAGGCGGCGGTGACCACCGGCGTCGGCGTGTGGACGCTGGCGATCCTGATCGGTATCGGCACCATGCTGGCGGTACCGCCGACCGTGGCGCAGCTGGATGGCGCCGGTCGCCGCGAGGAGATCGGCGCGACCTTCCGCCAGGCGATGTGGATCGGGCTGCTGCTGGGCTTGCTGCTGCTGTACGCGGTGCGCCATGCCGAGTTCGTGCTGCGGCTGGTCGGCGTGGTGCCGAGCCTGCGTCCGGACGTGGCCGCGTTTCTGCGCGCGGTCGGCTGGGGCGCGCCGGCGATGACGATGTACTTCGCCCTGCGCGGTCTGTCCGAGGGATTGTCGCTGCCGCGGCCGTCGATGTATTTCAGCCTCGGCGGCCTGGCGCTGCTGGCGCCGCTGGGCTATGTGCTGATGTACGGCCGCCTCGGTTTTCCGGCGCTGGGTGCGCGCGGCAGCGGTATCGCCACGGCGACGGTGCTGTGGTGCGAGATGCTCGGGTTCGCTTTCTATGTGCTGCGGCACCCCAACTACCGGGGCATTCGACTGACCGAGCGTTTCGACTTGCCGCATCCGCGCGCGATGGGCGCCTTGCTTCACCTCGGCGCGCCGATGGCGTTCACGCTGCTGATGGAAGGCGGTCTGTTCGTGGCCGTGGCGTTGGCCATCGCCAGCATGGGCGAGGTCGTCACCGCGGCGCACCAGATCGCGCTGAACGTGGCCTCGGTGGCGTTCATGGTGCCGCTGGGCACGGCGATGGCGATCACCATCCGCGTGGGTCACGCCGCCGGACGCCGCGATGTCATCGGCGTGCGCTATGCGGCGCTGTGCGGCGTCGGGTTGACGCTGTTCACGCAAGTGGTGTCGAGCAGTCTGATGCTGGGCTTGCCGCACGCCATCGCCGGGCTGTACAGCGACGATGCGGCGGTGGTCGGCATGGCGGCGCAGCTGATGGTGCTGGCGGGCCTGTTCCAGTTCTCCGACGGCATTCAGGTGGCGTCCAACGGCGCGTTGCGCGGTCTGAAGGACACGCGCGTGCCGATGCTGATCAGTGCGTTCGCCTACTGGGGCGTGGGCATGCCGGTGGGCTGGTGGCTGGCGTTCCATTTGCACTGGGGCGCGCGCGGCATGTGGGCGGGACTGATCGTCGGGCTGAGCGCGGCGGCGATCCTGCTGTTCGCGCGGCTGTGGCGCACGTTGTCCAGCGAACGCTGGCTGCGTCACGTGCCGGCGTCGCCGAAGACGTCGACGGGCTGACCTGTGGCAGATGACCGGATGCGGACGACACGCTAGGCTGAGCCGTCGATTCATCCGGAAAACGCCTCCATGACGGGCACCCAACGCAGCGGCTTCGTCGCTTTCATCGTGATGATCCTGCGCGGCATCAATCTGTTCCGCGTAGTGGTCCTCAATGTTCTTTTCTTCGGTCTGCTGTTCCTGCTGATCGCCGTGCTGTCGCGCCCCGACCGGCCGGTGGTGAAGGACCGCAGCGTGCTGGTGCTGCAGCCGCAGGGCATGCTGGTCGAGCAGTACAGCGCCACCCCGTTCGCGCGGCTGATGGCGAAGCTGTCCGGCGACGGCGTCGACCAGGTGCAGGTGCGCGATCTGGTGTCGGCCATCGACCACGCGCGCACCGACCGGCGCATCAGCCGCATCGTGCTGCTGCCGGGCGAATTGCGCGCCGGCGGATTCGCCGCGCTGCGCGAGGTCGGCGCGGCGCTGGACCGCTTCCGCGCCAGTGGCAAACCGGTCGACGTGTGGGCGCCGAGCATGGACCGCAGTCAGTACTACCTGGCCGCGCACGGCAGCAAGGTGATGCTCGATCCGATGGGCGGGCTGCTGATCACCGGCCTGTCCAGCTATCGCCTGTTCTACAAGGACCTGCTCGACAAGCTCGGCGTGGACGTGCACCTGTTCCGCGTCGGCCAGTTCAAGTCCGCGGCCGAGCCTTACATCCTGGATCAGGCCTCGCCGCAGGCCAAGGAAGCCGACGCCTACTGGATGGGCGGTCTGTGGCAGCAGTGGCTGGCCGACGTCGCCAAGCAGCGCAAGCTCGATCCGCAGGCGCTGAGCCAGTCCGTCGACAGCGTCGCCGATCGGCTGGATGCCGCCGGCGGCGATCTGGCCAAGCTGGCCGTGCACGATCACCTGATCGACGGCGTGGCGACGCGGCACGATCTGGTGGCGATGCTGCGCAAGGACGGCGTGCCGCCCGGTCCGAAGGGGCAGGGCATCCGCGAGATCGACATGGACGACTACCTGCGCGCGGTCGACCGGCCGGTGTCCGCCAGCCGCGATCACGTGGCGGTGGTCGTCGCCGAGGGCGAGATCGTCGGTGGCAAGCAGGGACCGGGCAAGATCGGCGGCGAGTCCACCGCGCAGCAGCTGTACCAGGCGCGCATGGACCCGCACGTGCGCGCGGTGGTGCTGCGCGTGGATTCTCCCGGTGGCGAAGTGTATGCGGCCGAACGCATCCGGCGTCAGGTCGCGCTGCTGCGTGAGGACGGCAAGCCGGTCGTGGTGTCGATGGGTGACGTGGCCGCCAGCGGCGGCTACTGGATCTCGATGAACGCCGACCGCATCTTCGCCGAGCCGAACACCATCACCGGTTCCATCGGCATCTTCGGCATGGTCTACAACGTGCCCGGTCTGCTGAACAAAATCGGCGTGCACAACGACGGCGTCGCGGTCGGTCCACTGGCCGGCGCCGGCGACGTCACGCGGCCGCTGGACCCGCAGATGGGCAAGCTCATGCAGAGCGTCATCAACAAGGGCTACCGCGATTTCGTCGGCCACGTGGCCAAGGCGCGCGGTAAGGATTTCCAGCAGATCGACGCCATCGCCCAGGGGCGCGTGTGGACCGGAAGTCAGGCCTTGCAGCGCGGTCTGGTCGATCAACTCGGCGGACTGCGCGACGCGGTGGCCTACGCCGCCCAGGAAGTGCATCTGAAGCCGGGTGCGGTGCGCTACATGCCGCCGCCGGGAAGCTCGGGTCTGAAGCGGCTGATGACGGGGTTCGGCGACAGCACCGCGGCGCACGTGCTGGCCAGCGTCGGTCTGCGCCCGCCGGCGTGGTTGCGCGAACTGCGCGAGCGCGTGCCGGGCTGGGCGCTGCTGCAGCACGCCGAGCCGGGCAAGCTCAACGTCTACGCCGACTGTCTCTGCGCGCCGCGCTGATGGCTACTGCTGCGCGTCCTGCAGCGCCTTGCGCTCGGCGTCGTCGTGCGCCTGCAGGGTCTGCTGCACGGACTTGGCGCGGTCGCGGGTGTTCAGCAGCGGCGTGAGCGGATTCGAGGCCGGCATCGCGGTCGACGCCGAGGCGGCCTTCGGATTCGGCGGCTGCGGCGTGTCGGGCGCGGGCGATTTCGAGCAGCCGGCGAGCGCGGCGATCAGCAGCCCGCAGGCGACGATAGGAAGGTGGCGCATGGCGATTCCCCGAGACGTGAGCGTCTGCGCCGCAGTCTCGCGCGCGGCGGCGCCCGCGGCAAGCGCGTGCGTTGTACGATGCCGTGAAACGGTCGGTTCGCGCACATTCCGCGATCCACCGCGTTTCGTAGTCAGGTGAAGGAACCGAGCATGCATCCGCGACTTTCCAGCTGGCGTCTGCACGGACAGACCGCGTTGATCACCGGCGCCAGCAAGGGCATCGGACTGGCCTGCGCGCGCGAGCTGGCGGCGCTGGGCGCGGACCTGCTGCTGGTCGCGCGGGACGGCGACTATCTGGATCAGGTGCGCGACGAACTGGCCGAGGAATGCCCGGATGCGAAGGTGCGCGCCTTCGCCGCCGACTTGTCGCAGCCCGAGGAGCGGCTGGACGTGTTCGACTGGGTCGCCGATCTCGGCGCGCCGCTGTCGCTGCTGGTCAACAATGTCGGCGGCAACAGCATCAAGGACGCGCTGGACTACACCGACGAAGACGTGCGCACGCTGTTCGAGCAGAACCTGTTCAGCGCGTTCGACATGTGCCGCCTGGCGCATCCGAATCTGGTGCAGCACGCCAACGCGGGCATCGTGAACATCGGTTCGGTGTCGGGCGTCGTGCACGTGCGTACCGGCGTGGTCTACGGCATGACCAAGGCCGCGCTGCACCAGATGACGCGCAACCTGGCCTGCGAATGGGCCGGCGACGGCATCCGCGTCAACGCGGTGGCGCCGTGGTACATCCGCACGCAGCGTTCGGAACCGGCGCTGGCCGACGAGGACTATCGCGAAGAAGTGCTGGAGCGCACGCCCATGCAGCGCATCGGCGAGCCGGAGGAAGTGGCGGCGGCGGTGGCGTTCCTGTGTCTGCCGGCGTCCAGCTACGTGAGCGGCGAACTGATTGCCGTCGACGGCGGGTTTCTGCGTTACGGGTTCTGAGTCCCGCACTGCGCCCGGCCTCGTTCCTGCACCTGGATCGGTGCGAAGGTTCCTGCGCGTCTGTTGCGCCGAACGTCCGCGCGGCGGCCTCCGGAACGAAGCGAAAAGATTCATGGCCGAAAACGACCAGTATCCGATTCCGGTGGCGCTAAGCTTGCCGCATGGATACCGTCGTCGCTCTGCCGAATGTTCCCGATGCACAGGTGTGCGAACAGGCACGCCTGAGTCGCGATGCGCGCTTCGACGGGCTGTTTTTCACCGCGGTGCGCTCGACCGGCATCTACTGCCGGCCGGTGTGTCCCGCGCCGACGCCCAAGCCGCAGCACGTGACCTACTACGCGACCGCCGCTGCGGCCGCCGCCGCCGGTTATCGACCGTGCCTGCGCTGCCGGCCGGAGCTGGCGCCGGGTGCGTGGGCGTGGCGCAGCGGCAATGAACTGGTGGCCGGTGCGCTGCGCATGATCGAGGATGGATTGCTGGACCACGCGCCGGTGGCCACGCTGGCCGAGCGTACCGGCCTGAGCGAACGCCATCTGCGACGCCTGTTCGCCGACACCCTGGGCGCGAGTCCGCTGCAGGTGGCGGCGACCCGGCGGCTGCTGTTCGCGCGCAAGCTGCTCGACGAGACCGCGCTGCCGATCACGCAGATCGCGCTGGGTGCGGGCTACGGCAGCGTGCGCCGCTTCAATGCCGCGTTCCTCGACAGCTTCGGCGTGCCGCCACGCGAGATGCGCCGTCGCCGGGTCGCCGCCGAGACGCAGGGCGTGCGGTTGCGGTTGGGCTATCGGCCGCCCTACGATTTCCCGGCGATGCTGGCGTTCCTGTCAGCGCGCGCGGTGCCCGGTATCGAGCGCGTGACGGGCGACGCCTACGAGCGCGTGTTCCGGCTGCAAGGGCACGCGGGGCGGCTGCGCGTGCAGGCGCTGGACGGCGAGCCGGCACTGCAGCTGCATGTCGAGCATCCGCGCGCGGACGTGCTGACCGACGTGGTGGCGCGCGTGCGGCGGCTGTTCGATCTGGATGCGGAACCGCAGGCCATCGCACTCGGACTGGCCGGCGATCCGCTGCTGAAGCGCCTGCTTCGCGCGCAGCCCGGGATTCGCGTGCCGGGTTGCTGGGACGGATTCGAGATCGCGGTGCGTGCGGTGCTGGGCCAGCAGGTCAGCGTCGCCGCGGCGCGCACGCTGGCGTCGCGTATCGTCGATCGCTGGGGCGAGCCGCTGGGCATGGAGGTCGACGACGATGCGCCCGCGCACGCGTTCCCCGCGCCGGGCGTGCTGGCCGAAGCCGCGCTGGAAGAGGTCGGCGTGATGGGGCAGCGCGCGCGCACGATCCGCGCGATGGCTGCGGCCGTCGCGGCCGGCGAGGTGGACTTCCGTGCCGAGCGCGGACTGGATGCCTTCGTCGCGATGTGGACGGCGCTGCCGGGCATCGGTCCGTGGACCGCGCATTACATCGCTTTGCGCGCGCTCGGTCACCCGGACGCGTTCCCCGCGGCCGACCTGATCCTGCGGCGTCGCGCCGGTGGCGGACGCACGCTTTCGACCCGTGAACTGGAAACGCGCGGCATGGCCTGGCGGCCGTGGCGCGCTTACGCCACGTTGTTGCTGTGGCGCTGCGAGGAGTGACGATCATGTTGTACCAGGACCGCCTCGACACGCCCATCGGCGTGCTCACCCTGATCGCCGACGAAGACGGCGCGCTGGTGCGGGTGAATCTGCCGCAGTCGCGCAAGCCGCCGCCGGACCTCGGGCCGGTACGCGCGGATCGCGCGCGACTGGCTGCGATCTGCGTGCAGTTCGAGGCCTATTTCGCCGGCGAACGTTTCGACTTCGATCTGCCGCTGCGCCCGCACGGCACGGACTTCCAGCGGCAGGTCTGGGACGGCTTGCTCGGTATCGGCTACGGGCGCACTGCCAGCTATGCCGATCTGGCCCGCAGCATCGGCCGGCCGCGCGCGGTGCGCGCCGTGGGCGCGGCCAATGGCGCCAATCCGCTGTCGATCATCGTGCCGTGCCATCGCGTGATCGGCGCGGATGGCAGCCTCACCGGGTACGGCGGCGGCATGGAGGCCAAGCGCTGGCTGCTCGATCACGAACAGCGGCACCGGCGCGCCGCCTGAGCGGAGCGATCAGCGGTTGCAGCCGGCCATGTCCTTGCGCAGGCCGGCGGCCTGCCGTTCCAGCGGCGGCTGGTCGCTCTGGAACGCCTTGTGGATCTTGTCTTCGACGTCGCTGAGCTGGTCGCGCAAGGTCAGGCAGATTTCGTACGCGCTCATCGGCCGGCAGCGGTCCTGCACCCAGGTGTAATTGCTGGCGATCAGGCCCGACGTGATTCGTCCGCGCGCCAGCTGCGGGTCCGAGGCCGCGCGTTGGGTCGCGTTCTTGCCGCCGTAGACGCTCGACAGCGGCGACTGGAACGCACCGAGCATGCCCAGCGGCGCGAGGTAGGCGTTGGGATGGCCGTCGCGGCTGACATACGAGGTGCCATCGGTAGCGCGCACGCAGCTGTACAGCTGCGGCAGGGTGACCGGTTCGGCTGCCGGCGCGGGAGTCTGCGCGATACGTACCGGCGGCGGTGTGGCTGGTACCGGCGCGGCAGGCGGTGCCGGGAGGCTGGTCGCCGGCGGCGGGGTCGGCATGTTCAGCGTCTGCTGCTGGCTGCTGCGCGCGCAGGGCGTGTCCTGGTAGCTGACCTGCCCATTGCGGGCCGTGCACTTGTAGATCGTCTCGGCCGCGGCCGGCGCGCCGAAAAGGAGCAGCAGCAACGGCAGGCCGCGAACGATCGCGGCCCGGCGTGTGCGTGTGGCTTGCTGCGTGGACATGCGCCGATAGTAGCGCGCCGCGCGTGAACGCGGGTGCGCTCGTTCAGAAGTTCGCTTCGTACGGCTCGCTGGCGAAGCCGGCGCACAGACCGCCCTGACCGGTGTTGGCCATGCCGGTGATGCTCATCGGGCATTCCATCACGTCGATGCCGTGGTCGGAACAGGTCCGGCGCAGGTCGTCGTAACCGGGCAGGTGGTGCATCACGTCGAGATCGCCGCCGTAGCTCAGCGACACGACCGGCACCATCAGCCCGTGGCGGATGCGATCCTCGATGTGCTTGAACAGGGTTTCGGCGGCGCCCTCGAAACTGCGCACCTTGGTCATCGGCTCGGTGTTGCCGCGCCAGCCGCGCAGGATCGGCTTGATGTCCAGCGCCGAACCCAGCGTCGCGCCGACCAGGCCGATGCTGCGGTCGCCGCGCTTGCGCGCGCGCTGGCGCAGGTAGTTCAGGTCGCGCGGGATCAGGAAGCCGTGCGTGTTCTGCGCGACCTGCTCCAGGCGTTCGCGCATCTGCCCGGGACTCTGTTCGGTCTCCAGCAGCCGCACGGCCTCGATGACCGGGATCGCCGAGCCGGCGAACAGCGTCTGCGTGTCGATCACGCGCATCAGGAACGGACCGGGCACGCCGGCTTCCTGGCGCGCGGGTCGGTAGTTCTTCAGGATCGCGAAGCTGGCCTTGTTGACTTGCTCGAACACCGGACTGCGCGTGGCGGTGATGGTGAAGCAGAACACGCAGTCGAAGTCGATGACCAGCCGTTCCATGAACAGCTGCATGACTTCCTCGGACGAATAGGGCGTGGTTTCCGCGCCGTGACTTCGGCTGCCCATGTTCGAGTCGAGAAAGCGCTGGGTTTCAACCGGATCGCGCTGATCGGCGAAGGTTTCGCCCTCGACGTTGACGAGGATCGGCAGCACTGTGATGTTGTTTTTCTGCACGAATTCCAGTGGCAGATCGCACGTCGCATCCATGACCAGACCGATACGCATAGAACCCTCCCGACGTGATACGCATGGCTGACAGCGTGAAACCTATCACGTAATCAGCTCTTCCAGTGCAAGCTACGTTGTGTCATCCAAAATGGTTGCATGTCGCAGCTGAACGTCCTCAGCGCAGGGATTTGTAGGTGTCGGCATCGAAGGCGTCGACCTGCACCACTTCGTTGCGCGCCTCGCGCGCTTCGTCGAGCAGTTCGTACTCCTCGCTGGTGATGACGCCGGCCTGCAGGGCGAGATCGTCGAGCATGTAGCCCGGCGCGCGTTCGAGCCGGCCGGCGCGCACCGCGTCGCGCATCTTGGTCTCGACCGGGATGGCGCGCACGGCCTTGTCCAGCGCGGCTTCGAGCATGCCCAGGCCGACCTCGTCGCCCTGCGGCACGAAGATGTCCTCGGTCAGATGGATGCGCGCCTCGCGGTCTTCGAGGATGGTGCGCGCCACGCGTCGGCCGAGACCGTCGGACGGCGGCCGGAAGCGCGCGCCCAGCGGGAACACGACGATGCGCGCCAGCCACGAGGCGGCGCTGTTGGGCAGGTTCTCCATCACGCCGCGCAGCGCTTCCTGGGTGCGGTACAGCGCGGTCGCGGCGCTCCAGCGGGCGAGGTCGTAGTTGCTGGCGATCTTCGGTTCGTCGATGTAACGCTTCATCGCGGCGGCAGCCATGTACTGCCAGGCCAGCGCGTCGGCGAGGCGGCCGGAGATTTTCTCGCGCCGCTTCAGGGTGCCGCCGAGCGTGGCCATCGACAGGTCGGAGACGAAGGCGAACGCGGCCGAGAAGCGCGACAGGTGCTGGAAGAAGCGCTTCAGGTCGCCCTCCGGCGCGCCGGCCAGACGGCTGCCGGTCAGCGCCAGCGCGAAGGCGCGCATGGCGCGGGTGCAGACGAAGTTGATATAGCCGAACAGGGCCTTGTCGAGCTTGGCCTCGTCCTTCTCCTCGACCGCGCCGATTAGCTTCTGCACGAACGGATGGCAGCGGATCGCGCCCTGGCCGTAGATGATCATCGAGCGCGTGAGAATGTTCGCGCCCTCGACGGTGATGCCGACCGGGATCGCCATCCACATGCGCGAGAGCAAGTTGCGCGGGCCGCGCTGGATGGCGGCGCCGGCGCGGATGTCCATGGCGTCGGCGACCACTTCGCGCATGCCTTCGGTCAGGTAAGCCTTGGCGATGGAGCCGAGCACGGCGGGACGCTCGCCGGCGTCCAGCGCGCCGCAGGTCAGGGTGCGCGTGGCGCTCATCACGTAGGTCATGCCGGCGATGCGCGCCAGCGGTTCCTCGATGCCCTCGAAGCGGCCGATGGGGGTGTCGAACTGCTCGCGCACGGTGGCGTAGGCGCCGCAGATGCGGGTGGCCATCTGCGCCGCGCCGATCGACAGCGCCGGCAGCGAGATGGAGCGGCCGGCGGCCAGCGATTCCATCAGCATGCGCCAGCCGTGGCCGATCTGTTCGCGGCCGCCGATGATGGCGTCCAGCGGCACGAATACGTCGGTGCCGACGATGGGACCGTTGTTGAACGGCACGCCCATCGGGTCGTGATGGCGGCCGATCTCGATGCCGGGCAGGTCGCGCGGAATCAGCGCGCAGGTGATGCCCAGATCTTCCTCGCCGCCGAGCAGGCCGTGCGGGTCCTTGAGGCGGAAGGCGAGGCCGATCAATGTCGCCACCGGCGCCAGCGTGATGTAGCGCTTGTTCCAGGTCAGGCGCATGCCCAGCACTTCCTCGCCGTCGTACATGCCGCGTTCGACGATGCCGGTCGACTGCGTGGCGGCGGCGTCGGAGCCGGCTTCGGGACCGGTCAGGGCGAAGCAGGGCACTTCGCGGCCGTCGGCCAGGCGCGGCAGGTAGCGCTGCTTCTGTTCGTCGGTGCCGTAGTGCAGCAGCAGTTCGCCGGGGCCGAGCGAGTTGGGCACCATCACCGTCACCGCAGCGGCGATGGAGCGGCTGGCGATACGCGTGACCACGCGCGAATGACCAATCTCGGAAAATCCCAGGCCGCCGAATTCCTCGGGGATGACCATGCCGAAGAAGCGCTCGCGCTTGAGGTAGTCCCAGACCGCCTCGGGCATTTCGCGGTCCTGCTCGATCTGCCAGTCGTCGAGCATGCGGCACAGCGTGTCGACCTGCTGGTCCATGAAGGCCTGTTCGCGCTTGCTCAGCGGCTGGCAGCGGAAATGTTCCAGTCGGCTCCAGTTGGGCATGCCGGAGAAAATCTCGGCGTCCCACCACACCGTGCCGGCTTCCAGCGCGATGCGCTCGGTTTCGCCGAGCCGCGGCAGCACGCGGCCCATCAGCGGCATCAGCGATTTCGCGAACAGCGCGCGCCGCAGCGGCGCGAAGCCAGTGACCAGCGCCAGCGCCACGGTCAGTAGCAACAGGAAGCCGAACAGCACGGGCGAAGCCACGCCGTGCACCAGCCAGGTCAGGAACAGCACGGTCAGGGCGGCGGTCCAGGCCTGCCAGCCGCGTCCGCCGATGGCGAAGGCGAACAGCACGATCAGGGCGATGAGGATTCCCGCAAGCAGCATGGTGCATCTCCTTATTCGCGACGCCCCATTCTGACGGTCTACGCGCGCGACTGGCAAAAATGCGCGCCGCCCGGTGCGCCGCCGTTCATGTCGACGGGCGCATCGCAGCGCCGATGCACGCGCAAGCGCGTACAATAAGAGGGATATCCGAACGAAGTGTTTCCTGCCGGCGTGGCGTCGCCGGCGTCGCGCGTCGCCACGCGATGCGCCCGATGCGAGAATCCGCGTGAAAGACAAGAATGAAATCGTCGCCAACTGGCTGCCGCGCTACACCGGCACCGAACTGGGCGACTTCGGCGACCACATCCTGCTGACCAACTTCGGGCATTACCTGGAGCTGTTCGCGCAGTGGCACGGCGTGGACATCCGCGGCACCGACCGTCCGATGCCCAACGCCACCGCCGACGGCATCACCATGATCAACTACGGCATGGGCAGTCCCAACGCCGCCACGGTGATGGATCTGCTGTCGGCGATCTCGCCGCAGGCCGTGCTGTTCCTGGGCAAATGCGGCGGCGTGAAGAAGAAGAACAAGATCGGCGACCTGGTGCTGCCGATCGCGGCCATCCGCGGCGAAGGCACCTCCAACGACTACCTGCCGCCGGAAGTGCCGGCGCTGCCGGCGTTCCAGCTGCAGCGCGGCGCGTCGACGATGATCCGCGACCTGGGCCACGACTACTGGACCGGCACCGTCTACACCACCAACCGCCGCGTGTGGGAGCACGACGAAAACTTCAAGCGCTATCTGCGCCAGACGCGTTGCATGGCGGTGGACATGGAGACGGCGACCATCTTCGCCGCCGGCTTCGCCAACGGCATTCCCACCGGCGCGCTGCTGTTGGTGTCCGACCAGCCGATGATTCCCGAGGGCGTGAAGACCGAGGCCAGCGACCGCAAGGTCACCGCCGAGTATGTCGAATCGCACATCAAGGTCGGCATCGAGGCGCTGAAGCTGGTGCGTCGTCACGGACGCAGCGTCAAGCACCTGCGGTTCGAGGAAGACCTGGAAGTCGATCCCGACGAGGATTGATTCGCGCACGCGCGGCGGTCGGCCTCGGGTCGGGCCGCCGCGTGCCTGCGTGGCATCATCGCCGCTGGCCGCACCCGCGGCGCGAACGACGGAAGGCGAATGCAGACGGACAAGATCGGTTTCTGGGGCGCGGTATCCATCGGCGTCGGCGGCATGGTGGGCGGCGGTATCTTCGCCGTGCTCGGTCTTTCGGTGCAGTTGGCCCACGGCGCCGCGCCCATCGCCTTTCTGCTGGCCGGTCTGGTCGCGCTGGTCACGGCGTGGTCCTACGCCAAGCTGTCGGTGGCGTTTCCGTCGCAGGGCGGCACGGTCACGTTCCTGTATCAGGCGTTCGGGCCGAGCCTGTTCACCGGTACCGCCAACGTGCTGCTGTGGATCAGCTACATCGTCATGCTGTCGCTGTACGCGCATGCGTTCGGCAGCTATGGCGCGCTGCTGTTTCCGGCCGACCAGCGGGGTTTCTGGACGCACGCCCTGATCAGCGCGGTGATCGTGGCGATCACCGCGCTCAACCTGCTCAGCGTGAAGGCCATCGGCGCCGCCGAGCGCTGGATCGTGGCGATCAAGATCCTGATCCTGACCGTGTTCGTCGGCATCGGCCTGTTCGGTATGGATACGCAGCGGCTGGCGCCTTCGGACTGGGCCGGCTGGCTGCCGGTGGTGGCCGGCGGCATGATCATCTTCGTCGCTTACGAGGGCTTCGAGCTGATCGCCAATGCGGCCGAGGACGTGCGCGATCCGAAGCGCACCCTGCCGCGCGCGTTCTACGCCTGCGTCGGTTTCGTCATCGTGCTGTATCTGGCGGTGGCGGCGGTGACGCTGGGCAACCTGTCCGTGGACGGCATCGTCGCGGCCCAGGACTACGCGCTGGCCGAGGCCGCGCGACCGTTTCTCGGCACGGCCGGCTACATGGTCATCACCGTGGCCGCATTGTTGTCCACGGCGTCGGCGATCAACGCCACGCTGTACGGCGCGGCGCGATTGAGCTTTGTCATCGCGCAGGACGGCGAACTGCCGAGTGTTCTGGAGCGGCGCATCTGGAACCGTCCCGTCGTCGGCCTGCTGATTACTGCCGCGTTGACGCTGGCGCTGGCCAACGGCTTCGATCTGTCCAACATCTCGACCATGGGCAGCACCGGCTTCCTGCTGATCTTCGCGGCCGTCAACGTGGCCAATGCGCGGCTGGCCGGCAAGACCGGAGCGCGTCCGTGGCTGGCGTGGCTGGGCGCGGCGGCGTGTCTGCTGGCGTTGGCCTGTCTTCTGGTCGAGACCGCGCTGCGCACGCCGGCGCAGTTGAGCGTGCTGGCCGCCATGCTGGGGTTGGCCTGGGGCATCGAGCTCGTCTACCGGCGCTGGCGCGAGCGTCCGCTGCATCTGCCGATTCATCACCGCGGGGCCCGCGGCGGGCAATGATCGGACAACGTTGTCAAAAAGTCGTTCGCCAGTGCACTGGGCTTTCCTAGTACGTCGATGACGTGAGCACTCGGGCGTGGGTGCTTCCTGACGCACGCCATCTTCTTCGCAACCCTTTGCTGGGTTTATTTTCCGCCGTGCCGAAGGCGCGAGGGCGTCCTTTCGTGTGCGCATCGCGTCGTTCGTGCGGTGGGGCGGCGCGAGGAAAGTGTGATCCAGGTCACATCGTTGGCGTCTTATTCGGTCTTGTAGGACAAGTTTGTAGACAACGTTGTCATAACGTTGCTATCACATCGAACAATGACCGCATCAGAACGGTCGCCCGCAGGGATGCGGACGGCGACTGTCCCCACCGACCACCCGGACGTGGCCGGTCGATCGCCAGGCAGCAAGGCCAACTCAAGCGATTCCTGAATGGAGGAGACAGAGATGATGCACACACAGCAATGGAAGAGATGGGCGCACCTGACCCTGGGTGCCCTGGGCAGCGTGGTCGGCGGCAGCATCGCCACGCTGATGCTTGCCGTCGTGCCCGTGCGCGTGGCGCATGCGCAGACGGCCACCGCCTGCGCCGCACCGTGGAGCGCTTCGACCGCGTACAACGGCGGCGACGTCGCCAGCGAGAACGGCGTCAACTACCTGGCCAACTGGTGGACGCAGGGCGACGACCCGGCGACCAACAACGGTCCCGGCGGTTCCGGCCAGCCGTGGACGTCGCAGGGCGCCTGCGGCTCGTCGGGTTCCGGCGGTGGCGGCACCGGCAGTGGCGGCTGCGCCGCGCCGTGGAGCGCCTCGACCGCGTACAACGGCGGCGACGTCGCCAGTGAGAACGGCGTCAACTACAAGGCCAACTGGTGGACGCAGGGCGACGACCCGGCCACCCACAGCGGCCCGAGCGGTTCCGGCCAGCCGTGGACCTCGCAGGGCAGTTGCAGCGGCAGCAGCGGTGGCGGCAACAATCCGCCGACGGCAAACTTCTCCGATGCCATCAACGGCCTGAGCGTGAGCTTCACCGACGCCTCCAGCGACAGCGACGGCTCCATCGCCTCGCGCGCCTGGAACTTCGGCGACGGCGCGACCTCGACCGCGACCAACCCGAGCCACACCTACGCCGCGGGCGGCACCTACACCGTCACCCTGACCGTGACCGACAACGGCGGTGCGACCGGCAGCAAGAGCGCGTCCGTGACCGTGTCCAGCGGTGGCGGCGGTGGCGGCGGCGGTACGCCGGCGGGCTTCGTTTTCAGCCCGTACAAGGACATCACCGTCAATCTGAACTGGAACACCAACGTGATGTCGACCAAGGTCACCGGCTCGCTGATCCCGGTGGTCGGCAGCGGCAGCCTGATCTCGAACTACGAGCCGAACCTCGGCGCGATCACCCTGGCCTTCGCCACCGGCACCTGCGGCAGCGAGAACTGGGGCGGCGTGCCTGGTGCGGATTTCGCCAGCGCCAACGTCTCGGCGCTCGACAGTGCGGGCGTGGACTACATCGTCTCCACCGGCGGCGCCGCGGGCACGTTCAGCTGCTCGGATCCGTCCTCGATGGTGCAGTTCATCCAGCGCTACTACTCGCCGCACATGGTCGGCGTCGACTTCGACATCGAAGGCGGCCAGACCGCGTCGCAGCTCAACGCGCTGGTGCAGCAGGTGGCTTACGCCGAGTCGCAGTATCCGAACCTGCGCTTCTCGTTCACGCTGGCCACGCTGGCCGCGTCCGACGGCAGCTACGGCGGCCTGAACTCGCTGGGCAACAGCGTGATGCAGGCGATCCAGAGCAACGGCCTGCAGAACTACACCATCAACCTGATGGTGATGGACTTCGGCTCGGCCAGCCCGGGCGTGTGCGTGGTCGTCAACGGTTCCTGCGACATGGGCCAGTCGGCGATCCAGGCCGCGGTGAATCTGGAGCACACCTACGGCGTGCCCGCCAGCAAGATCGAGCTGACGCCGATGATCGGCATGAACGACGTGTCCAGCGAGATCTTCACGGTCAACGACGTCGACACGGTGAGCAACTACGCCGTCAGCAACGGTCTGGCCGGCGTGCACTTCTGGTCGCTGGACCGCGACACGCCGTGCGCCAGCAACAGCGGCTACGCGTCGCCGACCTGCAACTCGGTCTCCGGCACCTCGGCGCTGGAGTACACCAATCGCTTCCTGCAGGACTTCGGTCTGTAAGGCAAGCCAGGGAAGGTATGAACGGACCGGGCCTCGTGCCCGGTCCGTTTCGTTGTGGGCCTGCCGATGCGGCGCGGAGCGGGTATGCTTCCGCTCCGTTTCAAGGATGGCGACCGCGATGATTCCGCTGCCGGACCTGCGCACCGAGCGCACCCACATACGCTTGCCGCGCGAGGACGACGCCGAGCGTCTGCTCGCCTATCGCCGCGACAACCGCGCGCACCTCGCGCCGTGGGAACCGGAGCGCGACGACGGCTACTACACGCTCGAAGTCTGCGAGCGCGCCATCGTCGAGCACATTGAGGCGGCGCATGCCGATCGCGCGTATCCGCTGCTGGTGTTGTCGCCGGACGACAGCGTCATCCTCGCCACCTTCACCTTCGCCAATGTGGTGCGCGGCATCTTTCAGGCCTGCCATCTGGGCTACGGTATCGCTGCGGATCGGCAGGGCGAGGGACTGATGCACGAAGCGCTGCAGGCCGGCCTGGTCTGGGCTTTCGATGACCTGCGCATGCACCGCGTGATGGCCAACTACCTGCCCGACAACGAGCGCAGCGAACGGCTGCTGCAGCGGCTCGGATTCGAGCGCGAGGGCTACGCGCGCAGCTACCTGAAGATCGCCGGCGCCTGGCGCGACCACGTGTTGACCGCACTGCTGCATCCCGACGCGCGCGGCTGATGCGCGCGGCTTGGCGGGTGCGTCGACCGGCGTCGCCATGCGATGCTGGAAGGCGTTGCGCCGCCGCGGCCGATGCCTGCGTGCGGCGTGTCCGCAACGAATCCGCAGAGGGATGCTCATGAGTTCGATGGAAGCGTTCGACCTGCACGGCAAGGTCGCTCTGGTCACCGGCGCATCGCGCGGTATCGGCGAGGCGACGGCGCGGCAGTTGGCGCGCTGGGGTGCGCATGTCGTGGTCAGCAGCCGCAAGCTGGATGCCTGCGAGAAGGTGGCCGAGGCGATCCGCGGCGAAGGCGGCGCGGCCGAGGCGCTGGCCATGCACATGGGCGACACCGATGCCATCGAGGCCGGCTTCGCCGCGCTCGACGCACGCGATGTGGCGCCGGACATCCTGGTCAACAACGCCGCTGCCAATCCGTACTACGGGCCGCTGGCGGCGCAGGATCTGGACAGTTTCCAGAAGACGCTCGACGTCAACGTGCGCGGCTATTTCTACACCACGGCGCAGGCCGTGCGGCGCATGCAGGCGAAGGGCGGCGGCGCGGTGGTCAATGTCGCCTCGATCAACGCGCGGCGGCCGGCGCCGGGGCAGGGCGCCTACTCGATGAGCAAGGCGGCCATCGTGTCGATGACCGAAAGCTTCGCGCGCGAGCTCGGTCCGCAGGGCATCCGCGTGAACGCGGTGCTGCCCGGTCTGACCGACACCCGCTTCGCCTCGGCGCTGCTGGACGACGACAAGCTGATGCGCTTCCTGCGCGCGCAGATTCCGCTGGGGCGCGCGGCGCAGCCCGAGGAGATTGCCGCCGCGGTCGCGTTCCTGTGCACGCCGGCGGCGAGCTACGTCAACGGCGCGAGCTGGGTGCTGGACGGCGGCTTTCTGGCCTGAATCTCAAGCCTTGCGGAGCGACGCACGCATCGCTCCGCAACGACGGTTCGGGTGTCTCAGGACGACGGTGAACGGCGCGAGCGCGAACCGCCGCGCTGGCGGCGCTTGGACTGCGCATGCGCCTGGCCGTTGCCGCCGGACTTGCGTTCCTGCGTGTGCGGACGACGCTGGCGCGAGGCATTGCCGCCGCCGCCCGAGCGCTGACGCTGGCCGCCCTGCTTGGGCTTCGGCGCACCGGCGTCCATGCGCAGCGGATGGGATGGCTCGTAGCCGTCCATCGGCGCGATGTCGATCTCGTCCTTCAGCAGCATCTTGATGTCGCGCAGCAGTCCCGATTCCTCGTGGCTGACCAGCGATACGGCCAGTCCGCTGGCGCCGGCGCGACCGGTGCGACCGATGCGGTGCACGTAGTCCTCGGCGACCATCGGCAGGTCGTGGTTGATGACCATCGGCAGCTGTTCGATGTCCAGACCGCGCGCGGCGATGTCGGTGGCCACCAGCACGTGGATCTTGCCGCTCTTGAAGTCGGCCAGGGCGCGGGTGCGCTGGTTCTGGCTCTTGTTGCCGTGGATCGCGGCGCTGCGCAGACCGGAGTCGTTGAGGTATTTGCACAGCTTGTCTGAGCCATGCTTGGTGCGCGCGAAGACCAGGGTCTGGCGGCGGCTGTCCTCGGCCAGGATGTGCAGCAGCAGGTCGCGTTTGCGCTCGGCGTCGACCGGATGCACGCGATGGCTGACGGTGGCGACGACGGTGTTGGCGCGCGCCACTTCGATTTCCTGCGGGTTCTGCATGAACTGCGCCGCCAGCGCCTTGATCGCCGGCGCGAAGGTGGCCGAGAACAGCAGTGTCTGACGCTTGGCCGGCATCGCCGAGATCACGCGCTTGAGCGCGGGCAGGAAGCCCATATCGAGCATGCGGTCGGCTTCGTCTAGCACCAGGATCTCGATGCCGGACAGGTCGATGTGGCGCTGTTGCATGTGGTCGATCAGGCGGCCGGGCGTGGCGATCACGATATCCACGCCGCGGCGCAGATTCTGAATCTGGTTGCCCATGCCGACGCCGCCGAAGATGGTGGTGCTGTAGACGGTCAGGAACTTGCTGTAGTCGCGCACGGAATCGTGCACCTGCGCCGCCAGTTCGCGCGTCGGCGTGAGGATCAGCGCGCGCGGCTTGCGCGGGCGACCCTGCACGGGGCGCTGACCGTTCGGGAACAGGCGCTCCAGCATCGGCAGCGAGAAGCCGGCGGTCTTGCCGGTGCCGGTCTGGGCGCTGGCGAGCAGGTCGCGGCCTTCCAGAACGACGGGGATGGCGGCGGCCTGGATCGGCGTGGGCTCGTTGTAGCCCTGATCGGCAAGCGCGCGCAGCAACGCGGGCGAAAGCCCGAGAGATTCAAAATGCATGAAAGCTCCACCTGTGAAGACAGGTTTGGTGACTCGGAGCGTTCCCGGTGAACCGCGCTGCGAGTAGGGAATGTGGCGGATGCTCGCCTTTGTGGCGGACTGCCCGGTCGTGCGGATGGGGCCGAGTGGCGTGGGCCGGACTGTGCAGAAGACCTGACAGTCGCGGAAATCCGTAGGGAAGTCGGAGGTCCGACCCGCAAGACGTCGCGAAGCATATAGCAAAACCTCGCGGCGGGCCATGTTTTTCTTTTTCGATCAGAAGTTTCGGACCGCTTCCTGAACGGGGGCGCTTGAATTCGCGTGCGTGCGCCAGCATCCATGAAGGCCTCGCCCTGAACGTTCAAGGATGCGCCCGATGGCCCAGACTTCCGACCGCAACCGCCGCTTCGTGTTGGCTTCGCGTCCCAAGGGCGCGCCCACGCCGGACAACTTCCGCCTCGAGACCGGGTCCGCCCCCGAACCGGGTGAGGGTCAGGTGCTGTTGCGTACCGTGTTCCTTTCGCTGGACCCGTACATGCGCGGACGCATGAGCGATGCGCCGTCGTACGCCGCGCCGGTCGAGGTGGATGGCCTGATGGTCGGCGGCACGGTCTGCCGGGTCGCGAAGTCGAGGCATCCCGACTATGCCGAAGGCGACTGGGTGCTGGCCTACAGTGGCTGGCAGGACTACGCACTCTCCGACGGCAAGGGCCTGTTCAAGCTCGACCCGAAACGCGCGCCGCCGTCCTGGGCGCTGGGCATCCTCGGTATGCCCGGTTTCACCGCCTACATGGGCCTGACCGACATCGGCCAGCCCAAGGCCGGCGAGACCGTCGTCGTGGCCGCCGCGTCCGGCGCGGTCGGCTCGGTGGTGGGGCAGGTCGCCAAGCAGCTCGGCTGCCGCGTGGTCGGCATCGCCGGCGGCAAGGAGAAGTGCGACTACGTCACTGGCACGCTGGGCTTCGACGCCTGCATCGACCACCGCCAGCCGGACCTGGCCGAGCAGCTGAAGGCGGCCTGCCCGGACGGCATCGACGTGTATTTCGAGAACGTCGGCGGCAAGGTCTTCGACGCCGTGCTGCCGCTGCTCAACAGCAAGGCGCGCGTTCCACTGTGCGGGCTGATCGCCAGCTACAACGCCACCGAACTACCGCCCGGCCCGGATCGCCTGCCGCTGCTCACCGGCACGCTGCTGAAGAAGCGCATCCGCATGCAGGGCTTCATCATCTTCGACGACTACGGCGACCGCTACGGCGAATTCCTCGCCGCGATGCAGCCGTGGCTGGCGGCCGGCAAGCTGCATTACCGCGAGGATCTGGTCGATGGCCTGGAAGCCGCGCCCGAAGCCTTCATCGGCATGCTTCACGGCGCCAATTTCGGCAAGCTCGCGGTGCGCGTCGGCCCGGACGATCTGCCGGCCTGAATCCGGCCCTCTACCTTTTCCACGCTTTCCCCAAGGAGTTTCCCCATGAAGATTCTGATGGTCCTGACGTCCCACGACCGCCTCGGCGACACCGGCGAGAAGACCGGCTTCTGGCTCGAGGAGTTCGCCACGCCGTACTACGTGTTCAAGGACGCCGGCGCGGAGGTCACGCTGGCCTCGCCGGCCGGCGGCCAGCCGCCGCTCGATCCGCGCAGCGACGACGAGGATTCGCAGACCGACTCCACCCGCCGCTTCAAGGACGACGCCGACGCGCAGCAGGCGCTGGCGAACACGCGCAAGCTGAGCGATCTCGACGCCAGCGCCTACGACGCGGTGTTCTATCCCGGCGGCCACGGCCCGCTGTGGGACCTGGCTGAGGATCGCACGTCGATCGACCTGATCGAGACCTTCTGGCGCGCCGGCAAGCCGGTCGGTGCGGTATGCCATGCGCCCGGCGTGCTGCGTCACGTGCACGACGGCGACAAGCCGCTGGTCGACGGCCGCGACGTCACCGGTTTCAGCAACAGTGAGGAAGCGGCGGTTGGCCTCACCGACGTCGTGCCGTTCCTGGTCGAGGACGAGCTGGCGCGCCTGGGCGGCAAGTACGCCAAGGGCGACGACTGGTCCAGTTTCGTGCAGGTCGACGGTCGTCTGGTCACCGGGCAGAATCCGGCGTCCTCGGCGGCGACGGCGCAGGCGCTGCTCCAGCAGCTCGCCTGACGCGCGGGCGGATGTCGGGACGTGTCCGGGACTGCTAGAATGCGGCATCGCGCGCGGCGAATCGTCGCGCGTTACCCCTCGAGGTTCCCATGACATCCCCCGTTTCCGATTCCGCTCCCGCCGCCAAGGACGGGCCGAGCTTCGCCGCGCTTGCGCTGGCGCCCGCGGTGCAGCAGGTGCTGGCCGACGTCGGCTACGAGTCGCCGTCGCCGATCCAGGCGGCGACGATTCCGCCGCTGCTGGACGGCCGCGACGTACTCGGCCAGGCGCAGACCGGCACCGGCAAGACCGCCGCCTTCGCGCTGCCGATTCTTTCGCGCCTCGATGCGGCGGCCGGCAAGCCGCAGGCGCTGGTGCTGGCGCCGACGCGCGAGCTGGCGATCCAGGTCGCCGAGGCCTTCCAGCGCTACGCCGCGCACATCCCCGGTTTCCGCGTGCTGCCGATCTACGGCGGGCAGGGCTACGGCCCGCAGCTGCAGGGCCTGCGCCGCGGCGTGCATGTCGTGGTCGGCACGCCGGGGCGCGTGGTCGATCATCTGAAGAAGAAGACGCTGGATCTTTCCGCGCTGCGCTTCCTGGTGCTCGACGAAGCCGACGAGATGCTGAAGATGGGCTTCGCCGAGGACGTCGAGGCCGTGCTCACGGCGACGCCGAAGAACCGTCAGGTGGCGCTGTTCTCGGCCACCATGCCGGCGCCGATCAAGCGCATCGCGCAGACGCATCTGAGCGATCCGGTCGAGGTGGCGATCGCCGCCAAGACCACCACCGCCACCAACATCCGCCAGCGCTACTGGTGGGTCAGCGGCGTGCACAAGCTCGACGCGCTCACGCGCATTCTCGAGGCCGAGCCGTTCGACGCGATGATCGTGTTCGCGCGCACCAAGCAGGCCACCGAGGAACTGGCGACCAAGCTGCAGGCGCGCGGTTTCGCCGCCGCTGCCATCAACGGCGACATCGCCCAGCCGCAGCGCGAGCGCGTGATCGGACAGCTCAAGGACGGTCAGCTCGACATCCTGGTCGCCACCGACGTCGCCGCGCGCGGCCTGGACGTCGAGCGCATCAGCCACGTGCTGAACTACGACATTCCGTACGACACCGAGTCCTACGTGCACCGCATCGGCCGCACCGGCCGCGCCGGTCGCAGCGGCGAGGCGATCCTGTTCGTCACCCCGCGCGAGAAGGGCATGCTGCGCGCCATCGAACGCGCCACGCGTCAGCCGATCGAGCAGATGCATCTGCCCGGCGTCGAGGTGGTCAACGACCGCCGCATCACGCGCTTCATGGAGCGCATCGACACCGCGCTGGAAAGCGACGACCTGCAGCCGTTCCGCGACCTGGTCGCGCGCTACGAGAGCGAGCGCGGCATGCAGCCTTCGGAAGTCGCCGCCGCGCTGGCGCGCATCGCGCACGGCGACAAGCCGTTGCTGCTGAAGGAAAGCCTGATCGAGCGCGCGCCGCGCAAGGGCACGCCGGACGACCGCGGCCCGCCGGGCAAGCGCGCGTTCGACAAGTCCGGTAAGCCGGACAAGTTCGCCAAGCGTCACGAACGCGCGCACGTCACCGAGGCCGGCAAGGAAACCTACCGCCTGGAAGTCGGCCACACGCACGGCATCAAGCCCGGCAACATCATCGGCGCCATCGCCAACGAGGCGGGTTTGGACAGCCAGTTCATCGGCCGCCTGACGATCCAGGGCGATCACAGCCTGATCGATCTTCCGCCGGACATGCCCAAGGAAATCCTCGCGCATCTGAAGAAGGTGCGCGTGGCCGGCCGCATGCTGCAGATCAGCGCGCACGCGGCGCAGGAGGGTGCGTCCGGTCCGCGTGCGCCGGGCAAGCGCCCGCACGCGTCCTCGGCCAAGCCGAAGAAGAAGGGCAAGCCGGCAGGCAAGCCGCACGGCAAGGCCGCGGCGCCGCGCAAGGTCCGCAAGCCCAAGGTCTGATCCCCTGGCGGAGGTGCACGCGCGGCTAGAAAAACGCGTGCAAACTGCTACGCTGTCAACACTTTTTCATGCGCGCCCGTGTTCGTCCCATGCCCATGCTTCGTTGTCTGGTTGCCGTTGTTGCCATCTGCGCCGCGCTGGCGCCCTGGACCGCGGTCCAGGCCGAGACCCATCCTGGCGAGGCCGCGCTGGTGCGCGAAGTCGCCGCCGATACCGGCAAGGATCCGGCCAAGCTGACGGCGTTGCTGGACAGTGCGCAGAAGCAGCAGAGCATCCTCGACGCGATCAGTCGCCCGGCGGAATCCAAGGAGTGGAAGGACTACCGACCGATCTTCGTCACGCCCGAGCGCATCCAGGACGGCATCGCCTTCTATCGCGAGCACCGCGCGCTGATCGACGCCACCGCGAAGAAGTACGACGTGGCGCCGCAGTACCTGGTGGCGATCCTCGGCGTCGAGACGCGCTACGGTCGCATCACCGGCAAGTACAAGGTGCTCGATGCGCTGGTCACGCTGGCGTTCTACTACCCGCCGCGCGCGAAGTTCTTCCGCAAGGAGCTGAAGACGCTGCTGGAACTGCCCGACAGCAAGCTGGCCGGCCCGCTGGACACGCTGACCGGCTCCTACGCCGGCGCGCAGGGCTGGGGCCAGTTCATGCCGTCGTCGATCAAGGCTTACGCCGTCGATGCCGATCATGACGGCCACATCGACCTGCACGGCTCGCTGCCGGACATCCTCGCCAGCGTCGCCAACTATTTCCATCAGCACGGCTGGAAGGCCGGTGGCGAGGTGGCCGCGCAGGCGCAGCCGCAGACCGACGCGACCGCGGTCGACTACCAGGCCAAGCCGCCCAGGCGCACGCTCGAACAGTACGAGGCGCTGGGCTACGCGCCGGTGCAGCGGTTCGATCCCGACACCGCGGCGAACCTGCTGACCCTGCAGAGCGAGCACGGCCCGCAGCACTGGTTCACGTTCGACAACTTCTACGTCATCACCCGCTACAACCGCAGTCCGCTGTACGCGATGGCGGTGCGGCAGATCGCCGATGCCATCGCCGACGGCGTCAAGGACCCGGTGGCCGCCGAGGCCGCGCCGTGAGGCGCGGACTTCTTCTTACACCCATGCTGATGCTGTTGCTGGCCGGTTGCGCGGGACACCGCGTGCGGCCCGACGCACCGCCTGCCGTCAAGGGCGGCACGCCGCCGGTGGCCGACGCCCTGCCGGGCGCGCCGGGGCCGGTCGACGACACCAGCCTGCCGCAGTCCAGCCGCTATCAGGACGCCGACGATGGCGGTCCGGTCAAGCCGCCGTCCTACATCGCCACGCTGACCGAACCCACGCCGGTGCCGGAGGCGCGTTCGCGCTACGGCAACAAGTCGCCCTACGTGGTGCGCGGCAAGACCTATCGCGTACTCAGGAGCGCCAAGGGCTACGACGAGCGCGGCATCGCCAGCTGGTACGGCAACAAGTTCCACGGCTACATGACGTCGAACTTCGAGAAGTACGACATGTACAAGTTCAGCGCCGCCAGCAAGGTGCTGCCGCTGCCGACCTGGGCGCGCGTGACCAACCTGGAGAACGGCAAGAGCGTGATCGTGCGCGTCAACGACCGCGGTCCGTTCGTGGACAATCGCATCATCGACCTCAGCTACGCCGCCGCCGTGCGCATCGGCATCTGGCCCAAGGGCACGGGGCTGGTCGAGGTGCAGGCGATCGATCCCGCACATCCGCAGGAACTGCCGAAGCCGGGTGTGGTCGAAAGCGCCGGTTCGCACCCCGGCATCTGGCTGCAGGTCGGCGCGTTCGGCGACCCCGACAACGCCGAACGCGTGGCGCGCCGCCTGCGTGCGGCCGGCCTCGGGCCGGTCCAGGTCACCCGCCTGAACGTGCAGGGACGCGACGTGCGTCGGGTGCGGCTGGGACCGCTGAAAAGCGTGTCCGCCGCCGACCGCATGACCCGCCGCGTGACCGCCTTGGGTCTGCCGACACCGCAAGTGGCGGTAGACTAGGCGGTCATGGCGGGCTGCACGCCACGATCTGGCCGCTTTTGTGCCAGCTCGCGGTCACCGTTCCACCGTACTTATGCATTGCATGCGCCCCGTGCGCTTGGCCCATCACCGATCGGATCGCACCCATGACGTTCTTCCGTTTCCGCACCACCGTACTGGCCACCCTCGCGATGGTCGCCGCCTGCCTGGTCGGCGGCGCGTTCGCCCAGCAGGCGCCGCCCGCGCCGACGGTGCCTCGACCCGTGGTGCCGGAAGCGCCGGTGCCGCCGCCGCCGGACATCGACGCCAAGTCCTGGGTGCTGATGGACTACGCCACCGGCCGCATCATCGCCAGCAAGGACCCGAACGAGCGCGTCATTCCGGCCTCGATCACCAAGATCATGACCGACTACGTGGTCTCGGCCGAGATCGCCGCCGGCAAGGTTCACATGAACGACAAGGTGTTCATCTCCAAGCACGCCTGGCAGGCCGGCGGCGCGGGCACCGACGGCTCGACCAGCTTCCTCAAGGTCAATTCCGAAGTGCCGCTGAAGGATCTGCTGTACGGCATGATCATCCAGTCCGGCAACGACGCCGCCATCGCCCTGGCCGAGCACGTGGCCGGCAGCGAGGATGCCTTCGCCGCGCTGATGAACGCCTACGCCAAGCAGCTCGGCATGACCGGCACGCACTACTCCAACGCCTCGGGCTATCCGGTGCCCGATCACTACACCACGGCGCGCGACGTGGCCGTGCTGTCGCGTGCGCTGATCCACAACTTCCCCGCCGACTACGCGATCTCGGCGGTCAAGGAATTCCAGTGGAACGGCATCACCCAGCACAACCGCAACACGCTGCTGTGGCGCGACCCGTCGGTCGACGGCATCAAGACCGGCCACACCTCGGCGGCCGGCTATTGTCTGGCGGCCTCGGCCAAGCGTGGCGACCAGCGCCTGATCGCCATCGTCATGGGCGCGACCAGCGAGCAGGGCCGCGCCGACGACGCGCAGGCCCTGCTGAACTACGGCTTCCGCTTCTTCGAGACGCACCAGGTCTACACGCCGGGCAAGGCGCTGGCGACGCCGCGGCTGTGGAAGGGCGAGGCCGACACACTGCCGATCGGCGTGGCCGAGCCGGTGCTGGTCACCGTCAAGCGCGGCGAGTACGACAAGCTCAAGGCCACCATGGACATCCCCGACCCGCTGATCGCGCCGTTCAAGAAGGACCAGCAGATCGGCACCCTGCGCATCACCCTGGACGGCGACACCGTGCTGACGCAGCCGCTGGTGGCGCTGCAGGACGCGCCGGAAGGCGGCTTCTTCTCGCGTCTGTGGGATACCATCCTGCTGTGGTTCCATCACAGCAGCAGCGACAAGAAAGACGCCAAGTGATGCGCGACGTCGACGACATCCAGCCGGACCAGCCCGAACAGGGCTTCCAGTTCCCCGGCACCTTCACCATCACCGCCATGGGCAACGCCGAGGCGGTGCTGGAGAGCAAGGTGCCGGAGATTCTGCGCAAGCTCGGTCGCCGCGTGCACATCGACCGCATGAAGACGCGGCCGTCGAGCAAGGGCAACTACATGGCCGTGACCGTCGACTTCGATTGCGATCGCCGCGAGGAGTACGATGAGGCCCATGCCGCGCTGCGCGCGGATCCGGACATCCGGTACACCCTCTGAGCCGGTCGGCGGCCTTGAACCGGAAGGCCGCGGACACCAGGAATAGCGCATGACTGCAATCGCTTCCACCCGCACCGCGCCCGCCGAAGACGGGCGCGAGCTGCGCGTCCGGCGTCTCGGACGCCAGCCCTACGAAGCCACCTGGAAGGCCATGAGCGCGTTCACCGACGCGCGCGACGCCGATACGCCCGACGAACTGTGGGTGCTGGAGCACGACCCGGTGTTCACGCTCGGGCAAGCCGGCAAATGGGAGCATGTGCTCATGCCCGGCGATATCCCCGTCGTCCCCGTCGACCGCGGCGGTCAGGTGACCTACCACGGTCCCGGCCAGATCGTGGCCTACCCGCTGATCGACCTGCGTCGGCTCGGCGTCGGCGTGCGCGAACTGGTCAACCGCATCGAGCAGGCCATCATCGACACGCTGGCGCACTGGAACATCGTCGCCGAGCGCGTCGAAGGCGCGCCCGGCGTGTACGTGGCCGGCGCCAAGGTCGCCGCGCTGGGCCTGCGCGTGCGTCGCGGCTGCACGTTCCACGGCCTGGCTTTCAACGTGAACATGGACCTGGAACCGTTCCACCGCATCAATCCCTGTGGCTACAAGGGCTTGCAGGTGACGCAGGTGCTAGACTTGGGCGGTCCCTCCGGTCTGGAAGCGGTCGAAGACGTGCTGATCGACGAGATCTGCCGTCAATTCGGCTTCCGATCCCACATTTCCGAACCGCATATCCCTGAACTCCCGGGTCAGGGCGCGGTCTGCGCATAGTACGAGCCATGAGCGAACTTCAGCCCTCCAACAAGAGCATTCCCCTGCAGGTGGTCGACAAGCAGGTCGCTGGCGACAAGATCGCCCGCAACCGCGCCGGCTTCGACACCGATGGCCCGGTGCTGCGCAAGCCCTCCTGGATTCGCGTGCGCCTGCCGCAGGGCAATGCGGTGCAGCAGCTCAAGGCCAAGCTGCGCGAACACGCCCTGGTCACGGTGTGCGAGGAAGCTTCGTGCCCGAACATCCACGAGTGCTTCTCCAAGGGCACCGCGACGTTCATGATCCTGGGCGAGGTGTGCACCCGGCGCTGCTCGTTCTGCGACGTGGCCCACGGCCGTCCGGCGCCACCCGATCCGCTGGAGCCGGCGCGCCTGGCCGAGACCATCGCCAGCATGCAGCTGCGCTACGTGGTCATCACCTCGGTCGACCGCGACGACCTGCGCGACGGCGGCGCGGCGCATTTTGCCTCGTGCATCCGCGCGGTGCGTCACGCCAGCCCGAACATCCAGATCGAAATCCTGACCCCGGACTTCCGCGGCAAGGGCCGCATGGAGCGCGCGCTGGAAGCGCTCGCCGAGCACACCCCGGACGTGTTCAACCACAATCTGGAAACCGTGCCGGAGCTGTACCGCGAGGTGCGTCCCGGCGCCGACTACCAGTGGTCGCTGGACCTGCTGAAGAAGTTCAAGGCCGCACATCCCGAAGTGCCGACCAAGTCCGGCATCATGCTGGGGCTGGGTGAGACCATGGAACAGGTGCTGGGCACGCTGCGCGACCTGCGTGCGCACGACGTGGACATGGTCACCATCGGCCAGTATCTGCAGCCGACGGCCCATCATCATCCCGTGGTCCGCTACTGGACTCCGGACGAGTTTGAAGCCCTGCGCGTGGCCGGCATGGAGATGGGCTTCACCCATGTCGCATCCGGTCCGCTGGTGCGTTCTTCCTATCACGCCGACGAGCAGGCTCATGCCGCCGGTTTTGTCGAGGTCGCCTGAATGATCAAGCGTTTTCTTCTCGCCACGCTGCTGCTCGCCCTCACCGGTGTGGCGGCGCATGCCGACGTTCCCGCCAAGACCGACTCACTGACGCTCAAGCCGACCACGGCCGAGACGCAGGCCGCGGCGCTGTCGGCGCGCTTCCTGACGCGCTTCCAGTACGACGCCAAGCCGCTCGACGATGCGATGTCGGAGAAGATCTTCGACGCGTATCTCAAGGATCTCGACGGCGACAAGCTGTACTTCACCCAGGCCGACATCCAGCGTTTCTCCAGCCTGCGCGACGGCATGGACGACGCGATCTGGAACCAGGACCTGTCCGGACCGTTCGCGATGTTCAACCTGTACGTGCAGCGCGCCACGCAGCGTCTGGACTACGCGCGCAGCCTGCTGAAGAAGGGCTTCGACTTCAGCAAGAAGGAAAGCTACGACTTCGATCGCGACAAGGCCAGCTGGGCGCCCAACGAGCAGGCCCTGAACGATCTGTGGCGCAAGCGCGTCAAGAACGACTGGCTGCGCCTGAAGCTGGCCGGCAAGGACGACGCCGACATCCGCAAGACGCTGGACAAGCGCTACAAGAACTACATCGACCGTCTCGATCAGCTCGATTCGCAGGACGCGTTCCAGATCTTCATGAACGCGTACGCCGAGACCACCGATCCGCACACCGACTACTTCGGTCCGCGCGCGGCGCAGAACTTCGACATCGCCATGAAGCTCTCGCTGGAAGGCATCGGCGCGGTGCTGCAGGCCAGCGACGAATACACCATGGTGCGCGAAGTGGTGCCGGGCGGCCCGGCGGCCAAGTCCGACCAGGTGCACGTCGGCGACCGCATCGTCGGCGTCGGCCAGGGCAAGGACGGTCCGATCCAGGACGTCATCGGCTGGCGTCTGGATGACGTGGTCTCCAAGATCCGCGGCAAGAAGAACACCACCGTGCGTCTGGAGATCATCCCCAGCAAGACCGGGCTGGACGGCAAGCACGAGATCGTGACCCTGGTGCGCAACAAGGTCACCATCCAGGAGCAGGCCGCCAAGAAGAAGATCATCCAGGTCAAGGACGACGGCGTGACGCGTCGCATCGGCGTGATCGAGCTGCCGTCGTTCTACGAGGACTTCGGCGCGCGCCGCGACGGCGACCCGAACTACAAGAGCGCCTCGCGCGACGTCGCCAAGCTGCTCAAGGAACTGAAGAAGGACAAGGTGGACGGCATCGTCGTCGACCTGCGCAACAACGGCGGCGGTTCGCTGTCCGAAGCCACCGCCATGACCGGCCTGTTCATCAACAAGGGTCCGGTGGTGCAGGTGCGTTCCAGCAACGGCAGCGTCGAGGAACAGACCGACGACCAGCCGGGCATGGTGTGGAGCGGTCCGCTGGCGGTGCTGGTCAATCGCGGCACGGCTTCGGCTTCGGAGATTTTCGCCGCGGCGATTCAGGATTACGGCCGCGGTCTGGTCATCGGCGAGCCGACCTTCGGCAAGGGCACGGTGCAGAACCTGGTCGATCTGGACCGCTTCGGCGACGGCGAGAAGAAGCCGAAGTACGGCGAGCTGAAGATGACCATCGCCAAGTTCTTCCGCATCGACGGCGGCTCGACCCAGCTGCGTGGCGTGACGCCGGACATCGCCTATCCGAAGAACGGCGACGAGAAGCTGTTCGGCGAGTCGACCTACGACAACGCCCTGCCGTGGACCGACATTCAGCCAGCCAAGTACAAGCCGGTGGCCAATCTGAAAATGCTGGTGCCGATGCTCGAACACAAGCACGAGCAGCGCATCGCCAAGCTGCCGGCGTGGAAGCTGATGCTCGACGAGCTGGCCGAGTACCGCAAGAACCGCGACAAGACCACCGTGTCGCTGAACTACGACACGCGCATGGCCGAGCGCAAGCATGTCGAGGCGGTGCAGAAGGCCTTCCGCGAGCGCCACAAGGCCATCAACGGCGATTCCAGCGACACCGAGGAAGTGACGCTGGACGACGGTCTGACGCCGGGCGAGCGCAGCATCAAGGATCAGATCAAGCAGGAGAAGGAGGCCGACAAGGCCACCGACGTGATGCTCGACGAGACCGCGCACATCGTCGCCGACGAGATCGGATTGATCCAGTCCGATACCAAGCTCGCGGCCGAAGTGCTGCCGTATCACGGCAAGTCGGCTTCCGCGACCGACTGACGTCGGCGTCTGCGCAGACAACGAAAAGGGAAGGTCCGCGGACCTTCCCTTTTTTTCTTGCGCGGATTCGAGGATCAGGCGATACGATCGGCGCGGCACGAGAAGCAGCCGCGCTTGGCGTTGTGCAGGTGGATGTAGGCAGCGTGCGGATCGACGAACGCGTGCCGCAGCGCGTCGCCGACGCTGGGGCCGTCGACGACGTCCGCCGCGATCATCTGGTGTGCGTCGTCGTACACGCGCAGCGAAATCGTGCGACGCGTGACGTAGGGCGGAACCTCGCCCGGTGCGAGTACGCGGCGCGGCGCGTCCTGGCGCACGAAAATCGGTCCGGAGGATCGGTAGGGCGAAGCCTCGGGCAAGTGCTCGAAGGGCAGCAGAAGCAACACGTCGCCCTCGAAGGCGTCTTCGAGGCTGACACGGCAGGGGTAGCCCGGATGGCTGTCCGCGCGCATACGCAGGATGTGCTGCTGCGCCAGCGCATCGTCGGACAGCGCGAACAGGGGCGCGAAGGGTGCGGGATCGAGGCCGCTGAGGCGGAATGAGGTCATGGCGAACATCTCCGTGGTTTAGGTGCGGCACAGCATGACCGCGTCGTGGATCGCGTACGCGCCGTTTCCGGCCACGGCATGCGCGGCTGCGTATCCGGTCGGCAGGGGCAGCGCGAGCGGGTATCATGGTTGTGCATGCAGTGAGGCAGCGCAGGGACTCGACGGAAACGATGAGACTGGAACGTCACTTGCGGAGGTGGTCGGTCGGGCAGCGGGTGGCGGTGATCGTCGCGCTGCTGTTGTTGCCGCTGGCGATCCTGAGCGCGGTCAGCATGACGGTGCTCAACGAGCAGGGAGAGGCCTTCCGGGCCTCGGTCGAGGAATCCGTGCACACCCTGCTGCCGCTGACCACGCTGGAGCATTACCTGCAGCGCGCGTTGGTGGATGAGTTGCTGGCGGAGTCCCATCAGGCCGCGCCGGATTTCGCCGGACTGACGGACAGCATCGACAAGAGCTTCTCGAGCCTGCGCGTGGGCACGTACTCTCAGGATCTGCCGCAGGACGTGATGAACGATGCCCATCTCGCCTGGATGCACGCGAAGCCGGGGGTGCAGCGCTTGGTCGAGCAGGTGCGCTCTGTGCACGCCGTCGTGCCGCAGGACGGTACTGACTACACGCGCCAGGAACTGGAGCGCGCCATTCAGGATGTCTCCACGGCGCGTCAGCATTTGTCGGCGGTGATCGAGGCGCGCTACGAACGGGCTGCCGCGCAGCGGCACCGGCAACTGGTGGGTCTGGTGTGGGGCTGGGTGCTGACGCTGACGGTGGCGATCGTGCTGGCCGGCGCGTTCCTGTATTCGCTGGTGCGGCCGATGCGGCAGTTGGCGCAGGCCGCGCGAGAGATCGGCAACGGACGTACCGGCGTGCGCGTGCCGGTCGAGGGGCAGGACGAACTGACTGCGTTGGCGGCCTGCTTCAACGACATGGCGGCGAGTTGGGAAACCACGCGGCAGACGTTGGTCACCGAAGCGACCGAGGATCCGCTGACCGGCACGCTGAATCGGCGCGCGACGCTGGCGCTGCTGACGGCGGAACTGGAGGCCGGCTTGCGTGCGCACCAGCCGTTCAGTTTGCTGGTGCTCGATCTGGATCGCTTCAAGTCGATCAACGACCGCTTCGGCCACGCCGCCGGCGACCGCGCGCTGTGCTGGGTCGTCGACAAGGTGCGCGGCTTGCTGCGCGAAGGCGATCACCTCGGGCGTTATGGTGGCGACGAATTCATCGTCCTGCTGCCGCGCACCGGCAAGGCGCAGGCGGAACGCATTGCGCAACGCATCGTGCAGGCGGTCGGCGAAGCGGCCGTGCGCGAGCCGGCCTATCCCGGCGTCAGCGTCGGCGTCGCTACCGCGCCGGATGCCGGCCGCGATGCGACGGCGCTGGTCGAAGCCGCGGATGCGGCGTTGTACAAGCACAAGCAGCGCCATCGCGCGCCGTAGGGTCACGCATGTCGTCTGTACCTTCGCGGCCGCCGCCTGTCGTGGCCGCACGAACCGCATTCGCCATCGCCGCGGTGTTCTTCCTGTTCGAGTTCGTGGTGCGCATCGAGCCGAGTCTGGCCACGGATGCGATCGAGCGTTTCTACGGTCTGTCCGATGCGTCGTTCGGCACCCTGGCCAGTCTGTTCTTCTGGGTCTACGCGCCAATGCAGATCGTGGTCGGACTGCTGCTGGACCGCTACGGCGCGCGGCGTTTCGTGCTGATCGGCAGCCTGCTGTGCGCGGGTGGCGTGCTGATCTTCGCGCTGACCGGCCAAGCGTGGATCGGCGGTGCGGGGCGCGTGCTGATGGGCTTCGGCGCGTCGTTCGCCTTCGTTTCGGCACTGTGGCTGGTCAATCACTGGTTCGCGCCGGAACGGTTCGCGCTGCTGTCGGGAAGCGTCAATGCGATCGGCATGCTGGGCACGGCGGTTGGCGGCGTGGCGCTGTCCGGTCTGATCGACCGGGTCGGCTGGCGTGCCGTATTCGTGGCGACGGCCGCGGTCGGCTTTGGCATCTTCATGCTCGCCGCGCTGTTCCTGCGCGAACCGCGTTCGCCCGCGTCCGCGCCGAGGACGGGCCGCGCGACCACCCACGTGCGCGACAGTCTGCGCGCGGTGCTGGGCGATGCGCGCACCTGGGGCATCGCCGTGGTCGGTCTGCTGTACTACATGCCGGTCAATGTCTACGGCGGGCTGTGGGGCGTGACCGAACTGGTCCGTGATCGCGGCCTCACGCCGGTGCGCGCCGAAACCGTGGTGTCGGCGATCTTCTGGGGCATGGCCGGCGGCAGCGTCGCCGGCGGTTGGCTGTCCGACCGCCTCGGCCACCGCAAGTACCTGGTGTTCGCCGGCGCGGTGCTGACGGGCGCGGCCTATGCGTGCGCGTTGTATCTGCCGCGGCTGGTCGACTGGCAGCTCGCCGCGCTGCTGTTTGCGGCCGGTTTCTTCGGCGGCCTGCAGATGCTCACCTTCGTGATGGCGAAGGAGGGGCAGGACAACCGGCGCGTCGGCACCGTGGTCGCCTTCGTCAACATGATCGGCATCGGCGGCGCGCTGGTGTTCCAGCCGCTGGTCGGTTATCTGGCGAGCCTGGCCGGCGGCGATCTGCGCCTGGCGCTGCTGACGGTGCCGGCTTGCGTTGTCTTGGCGGCGGCGGTCGTGCTGTGCGTGCCCGAATACCGGCATCCGCAGCATCGGCCGGGCGCGCCGCGTCCGGCGCGGGACCGCTGAGAGCTCAGCGCGGTCTGCGCTCGGTCAGGAAATACAGCAGCGAAAGTCCGGCGAGACCCGCGCCCGCGCCCAGCGTCAGCGGCCAGCCGCCCTGTGCATAGGCCCAGCCGCCCAGCGCCGAACCGATCGCGCCGCCGGCGAAGAAGGTCGCCATGAACAGGCCGTTGAGACGGCCGCGTTCGGCCGCGCCGAGGCTGTAGATGGCGCGCTGGCCGAGCACCAGGTTGGCGGTGACGCTGAAATCGAGCAGCACGCCGGACGCGGCCAGCGCGACCAGGCGCAGCGAACCGGCGACATGGCCGAGATAGGACAGCGCCAGCGCCAGCAGCACGCCGACGATGGCCAGTGCCGTCGCGCCGTGACTCCATCCGCGGTCGGCGACGCGCCCGGCAATCGGCGCCGATACCGCACCGGCGACGCCGATCAGGGCGAACAGCGCGATGCCGTTCTGCGACAGGCCGAACACGTCGGCCAGCTGCAGCGGCACCGCGGTCCAGAACAGGCTGAAGGCGCCGAACAGGCCGGCGTGATACAGCGCGCGGCGGCGCAGAATCGGCGTGTCGCGCATCAGTCCCGGCAGCGACGCCAGCAATGCGCCGTAGCTCAGGGTCTGTTCGTGCGCGTGTCGCGGCGGCATGCGCAGGCGCAGCACCAGCGCCAACAGCACCATCAACGCGGTCGCCAGGAAGAACACCGCGCGCCAGCCGAAGGCGTCGGTGAGAAAGCTCGCCAGCGGCCGCGCGAACATGATGCCCAGCATGATGCCGCTGACCACGTTGCCGACGACCTGGCCGCGGCGCTGCTCGGGCGCCAGATGCGCTGCGTACGGCACCAGCACCTGCGCGCCGACGGCGCAGATGCCGATGGTCATCGCCGCGGCAAGGTAGGTGTCCGGCCCTTGCGCGAAGGCCGCGGCCAGCGAGGCCAGCGCGCACAGCAGCACCAGGCTGACCACCAGACGCCGATTCTCCAGCCGGTCGCCGAGCGGCACGATCAGCAGCAGCCCGAGGCCGTAGCCGGCCTGGGTCAGCGTCACGATCAGGCCGGCGGCTTCGGCGGACAGGCCGAGCGCGCGGTGGATCGGGCCGACCAGCGGCTGCGCGTAGTATAGGTTCGCGACCAGCAGTCCGCAGGCCGTGGCGAGCAGGAAGGTCAGACCGGCGGAAACGCCGTGGCGTTCCGCGTCGTGCGCCGGCGCGGCGGAAGTTTCGGGCAGGGACATGGATGAATCCGGAAGCGTGATGCGGGCGAGCAGCGTCGCCGTCCGCGACTATGATCGCGCATGGCGGCGTCCGAACGCGAATCCCGGTCGTCCGTCTAGCCGCGACGGGCGGCCGGGGCGGTTGCGTGCAGCGTCGCTTGCGGAGCGATGCAGTCGAGGAAGCCTTCACGCAGGGCGTGCATGGCATAGCCCGATCTGGCGGGCACCTGAAGCAGCGGCAGCCCGATGACGCGACATACGTCGGCGACGAATGCATCGCGGCGGCGCGCGCGTGCGCCGCGATGCGACGCGTCATCGAGCTCCACGGCGCAGACCACGGACAGGTCGTCCGCGCGGCACACCACGAAATCGACATGCTTGAACGCAATGCGGTTCAACGCGGCTCGTCGCGCCGATGCGCCAAGCCCGCTGCGCACGGTGGCGATATCGGCGATGCGCACCTTGCCGAACACGCGATACTCAGGACCCACGGCGGTATCCAGCACGCCGAGAAAGGAGCGTTCGGCGGCGGAAAAAAGCTGCTTGCGGGCGCGATAGGGCAGACCGACCGACCCGCCACCTGCCGCCTGCTTGAGAACTACCAGCGCGCCCAGCACGAGCAATGCGAACGCAACGACGAGGAAAAGGTGTGTGGACATGGGGCGGGCCCTCCTTTGGCCGAATGGTTGGCAGCTTCTGTGCGCGTTATGTCCGGTATTCGGTCGGCCGCTCCAGCTGGCCGATGGCGTCCTGTACGTCGTCGATGCGCGCCGACAGGGCGGCCTGCGCATCGTAGAGGCCGCGGTTGTAGAAGTATGCGCCGAGGTCCTCGGCGAAGAAGTCGAGCAGGAATTCGGCGTCGAACTGGCCGATCTCCTGGTCCAGCTGTTCGGCGAAGTACTGCTTGATGCGGCCGACCATGCGGTCCTTTTCTTCGCGCGTGAAAGCGATGGCGCTCATGGCGTGTCGTGGCGGTGACGGCGTGTGCACGAGTGTAGCGGACGTCCGCGGCGTCAGTCCGGAATCTCCGGTTCGACCAGGTGCGCCAGCAGCGTCAGCGATTCCTGCCAGCCCAGGTAGCAGGCCTCGACCGGAATCGCCTCGGGCACGCCTTCCTGCAGGATCTGCAACTCGGTGCCGAAAGGGGTTCCGCGCAGCGTGATGTCGGTGCTCATCTCGCCGGGGAGATCGGCGTCCTCGAAGGCATCGGTGTAGCGGATGCGTTCGTTCGGCGCCAGTTCGACGTAGGTGCCGCCGAATGCGTGTTCCTTGCCGCTGCCGAAGTTGCAAAAGCGCATGCGGTAGGTGCCGCCGACGCGCGCGTCGAGGTGATCCACGCGGCAGGTGAAGCCGTGCGGCGGTAGCCACTTGGAGATGGCTTCGGGTTCGAGAAAGGCACGGTAGACGCGCTCCGGCGGAGCGCGCAGGATGCGATGAAGCTGGACGGTGCCGGTCATGACGAGTGCCTCGAACGCTTGGGTGTGATGGTGGAATGGGCGTCGGGTCAGCGCGATGCGCGGATGCACTGCATCGGCGCGGCAGCGTGGCCCCAGACCAGCGTGAGCCGGTTGCCGCGCAGCGCGATGCGCTCGTTGCGTCCCTGATAGAGGGTGGGCGACGCGGCATACATCAGCGAGCTGCGGTCGCCGCGTTCGGCGATCAGCGTACGCGGCCGGGTGGCGAAGAAGGTCAGCACGACTTCGTCCGCACGGCGGCCGTTGCAGGTGAAGAACTGCGGACCCTGCGACGCGACCAGCCGGTAGCGCGCCTGCAGTTCGGCGATGCGTTGCTGGTAGGCGCTGCGCACGCAGGCCGGACGGTCCTCGCTTTTCCAGCAATCGTCGCGGCCCTTGATCCAGCCGCGCTGTTCGGCGCGCAGCTGCGGGCGCATGCGCGCATCGGCCTTGTCCGCGGCAGCGGCATAGACGCGCGCCAGTTCGCGGTCCATCGCGGCGAGGGCGGGATCGCCGCAGATCAGCGCCTCGGTGCTGCCCGCGGCGGCCTTGTCACAGGCGAACGAGGGCCGGTCCGTCGGTGCGGGCGCGGCAGGCATGGGCTGGGCGTGCGCGATGCGGGCGCGCACCCGCGCGTCGATGAAACGGCACCAGGCCGGGCTGTCGCGCTCGGGCAGCTGCGCCTGGCCGCGCAGGCCGAGACGGAATTCGACGCTGGACTTCCATTCCGACGACCCGACATCGGGGCCGTGCCCGTCGGCGTCGGCGGTGCGTACGTGACGGTCGACCCAGCGATACCACGCGGCCGTGCAGACGGCGGGTGACTGGGCGGTCGGCGACGCCGGAGCCGGGCGCGCCCGGAGCGGCGCGACGAACGTGGCCGATGCGACCAGCAGGAACAGCAGGGACCGGATCATGGCGTTGCCCGGAGCGGTCAGGGGAGCTCGACGGTAGTGCCGAGCGCAGGCCTGCGCAAGTCCGTCATCCGACCATGTCCGGCCCGCATGTGTCTGCCTGCGAACAACGTCTCAGCGGCTGCGCCACGCCCACACGCTCATGCCGCCGGCGACGGCCACGGCGATCCACGAGAACCACACCGGGATGTGCACCTGGCCGATCTGCACGCTCCAGCCCTGGATGGCCCGAACGGCCTGCAGCAGCGCGACCAGTGCGAAGAGCGTGCCTGAAAACAGTGCGTACCCATTCTTCATTGCGGACCTCCTCAGCGCGGATGCCGGGCGGCAGATACCCCATGCCCGTGGCTACGAAGTATGCGCCCGTCCGCGCGACGCGCGCGAGCGCGCAGGTCGCGATGCGGCCGATGCCGGAACGAAGGTCGCCGCTCAGTCGGTCTTGCGCTTGCGGCGGCGCGTGCCGGCGCCGGAGCGGCGCAGGCCGTAACGCTTCTGCAGGAAGGCGAAGAAGGCGCGCAGGCTCTGCGCCTCGCCGCCGCGCGGGCGGCCCGGCCGGGGGCTGTCGTTCCAGGCGTACACGTCGACATGCATCCACGGCGTGGCCTCGGGCACGAAGCGTTCCAGGTACAACGCGGCGGTGATGGCGCCGGCGTGGCGCGAGCTGCCGGCGTTGGCGAAATCGGCCAGGTACGAACCGAGCATGGCGTGATAAGGCCGCCACAGTGGCAGACGCCACATCGGGTCGTGCACGGCCTCGGCCGCTTCCAGAACACCCGAGGCCAGCGATTCGCGGTTGGCGAACAGCGCGGGCAGGTCGGGGCCCAGCGCCACGCGCGCGGCGCCGGTCAGGGTGGCGAAGTCGACGATCAGGTCCGGCTCCTGCTCGCCGGCGTAGGCCAGCGCGTCGCACAGGATCAGACGGCCCTCGGCGTCGGTGTTGTCGATCTCGACGGTGTGACCGGCGCGCGTGCGCACCACGTCGCCCGGACGCAGGGCGTTGCCGGACACCGCGTTCTCCACGGTCGGGATCAGCAGCGTCAGCCGCACCGGCAGCTTGGCGTGCATCACCAGACTGGCCAGGGCGATGGCGTGCGCGGAGCCGCCCATGTCCTTCTTCATCCAGCGCATGCCGGACGATGGCTTCAGGTCCAGACCGCCGGTGTCGAAGCACACGCCCTTGCCGACCAGCACCAGCTTCGGATCGGTGGCCTTGCCCCAGGTCATCTCGACCAGGCGCGGCGGCCGGTGGCTGGCCCGGCCGACGGCGTGGATGGTGGGGAAGTTGTCCTTCAGCAGGGCATCGCCGACCCACTCCTTGACGCGTGCGCGGTGTGCGCGGGCGAGATCCTTGATGGTCTGCGCGATGTCCGCCGGACCCATGTCCTCGGTCGGCGTGTTGACCAGATCGCGCACCATGCCGACGGCCTCGATCTGCGGCTTGAGCGCGCTCAACTCGGCACGCGAGACCACCAGTTGCGCTGGCACCGGCGCCTGCTTGCGGTAGCGGTCGAAGCGATACGCGCCCAGCGCCCAGCCCAGCGCCGCCAGCTGCGGATCGAGCGCGACACTTTCCTCGGCCAGCCGATAGCGGCCGGCGGGCAGTTGCTGTGGCAGGCCGGCCAGCGCGGTCAGCGGCTGTTGCGCGTCGACGCCGACCAGCACGCGCGCCAGCCCCTGCTTGTCGTCGGGAATCAGGGCGACGTTGCCGCGCGCCGGCTCAAAGCCGGAGGCGTCCAGCCAGCGCCGCGCCGCCGCGCCGAGTCGACGGCGGCAGGCGGCGATGTGTTTGCGGTCGACGGCCTCGATGGGCGTCACCGCGCCCTTCCCCCGGTATTCGATCAATCCGCTCATGCGCCGACTCCTTTGCGTGTTGCCGTATGCGAAGCGACAAGCATACCGGGTGCCCGCATGCGCATGCACCGGCGGCGCGGGCAAAAAAAGACGCCCGGCTTGTGGGCCGGGCGCCGCTGGGCGGTGCGATCGGGGAGATCAGCCCTGCGTGTCGTTGGCCTTGGCGGTGGCGGCGGCGTTGGCCGCGTTGGAGCGTTTGGCCGCCTTGCGGTTGTCCTGTTCGCGTTCCTGCTTGTCCAGCATGCGGTCGCGTGCGGCGCGGGTCAGCGGCGAGGTCGGCGCGATGGCGGTGCGCGAGGTATAGGTCGCGCGCGGCGCGGCGGTCGGGCCGTTGTGGATCACGCGACCGACGGCGTCGGCGATGCGCGCCATGCGCTCGTCGTCGCCCTGCGCCAGCGAAGGCCCGTCGGTGTACGGCACCAGCCCGTGCTTGCGCAGGATGCGCTTGCCGGTGGCGCTGGCGGTGAAGTCGATGAAAGCCTGCGCGCTGGCGTTGTGCTCGTCGCTGCGCGTGACCAGATACAGCGGCGAGTACAGCGCATAGCTGCCGTCGGCCACATGCGCGGTGCTGGGCGAGACGCCGTCGATGGCCAGCATCTTCAGCTTCGGATTGCCGTGCACGCCCGACAGCGTGCTCACGCCGAGGCCGTCCGGATCCAGCGCGATACCTTTCTCCAGGCTCTGGACGTTGATGTACAGGCGCGGCGCCGCGACCGGCTGGTTGCCGCGTCCGTACAGCAGGCGGCGCAGGCTGAACTCGACGCCGTCGCTCGGGCTGGCCACGGCGTAGACGTTGATCGGCGCGTTGCGGCCGCCGACCTGGTTCCAGTTGCGGATCTTGCCGAAGTAGATGTCGTGCAGCTGCTTCAGCGTCAGGCCGCGCACCGGGTTGCGGTGGTTGGTGATGATGACCAGCGCGTCCCACGCCACCGGCGTGAACTGCAGGCCCTTCTCTTCCGGACGGCGCGGCGCCACGCCGCGCGCGGTGCCGGCGATGTCGACCTGTCCCTGGCTGAGCTGATCCAGCGCCGAGATGGTGTTGAACGGCTCCAGCGTGACGCGCGCGTGACCGCTGTGCCGCCAAGCCGAGGCCATGTCGTCGACGAAGGCGCGGGCAGTGGTGACGTCGCCGCGCCAGGTCAGCGGTTGACCGGCCGGTGCGCGACCGCCGTGGGCCACGGCGGCACCGCCGACGGAAAGCAAGGCGAACGCGGCGATAAAGCGAAGTCGGATCTTCATACGGGACGGACAGTTCGGAAGGATGCAGCCTCGATTATGGGGCCCGAGGCTGTATCCCGCATGTCTAGCGCGTCACGTTGCGTTCATTCCCGCTCGCGGCGGGTGCGCGAATTCAGCGCAGCATCACAAAACGCAGCCGGTTGCCGCTGACCACCGTCAGCACCAGCTGCGACGGGTGGAACTCGTTCAGCAACTGCCGCATTTGCCGCAGCGTGGCGATGCGCTGGCGGTTGATGGCGATGATGACGTCGCCTTTCTGCAATCCGCTCTGTGCCGCGCGGCTGCCCGGCGTCAGGCTGTCGACGCGCGCACCGTACAGGCCCTGATGGCGCTGGCTACGGGTCAGACCACTGAGACGCGCGCCGCTCAGGCGCGGATCGACGTCGGCGCCGTCGGCGTGCGCGACCTGCTCCGGTTCGATGCGCGAATGCACCTGCAGCGTGCGGCCGTCGCGCAGCAGCGTCAGGTCGACCTTGCTGCCGACCGGCAGCAGGCCCTCGCTGTTGTCCAGGTCATGCGGTCCGCGCACGGGGCGGCCGTTGATCGCGGTCAGCACGTCGCCGACCTGCACGCCGGCCTTGTCCGCCGGCGAGCCGGGCTGCACACGCGTCACCACCGCGCCCTGCGCGCGATCCAGATGCATGGCGTCGGCCATGCGGTCGTTGACCGCCTGCACCGACAGCCCGAGGCTGCCGCGGCGCACCTTGCCGTATTTCAGCAACTGCTCCATCACCTCGTGCGCGAGGTTGGCGGGAATGGCGAAGCCGATGCCGGCGCTGGCGCCGGACGGCGAGTAGATCATCGAGTTGATGCCGATCAGCTCACCGTTGAGGTTGACCAGCGGACCGCCGGAATTGCCCGGATTGATCGAGGCGTCGGTCTGGATGAAATTCTGGTAGGTGTCGCCCAGACCGCTGCGGCCGAGCGCCGAGACGATGCCCGAGGTCACGGTCTGGCCGAGGCCGAACGGATCGCCCACCGCGACCACGAAGTCGCCGACCTGGGTCTTCGACGAATCGGCCAGCGGCAGCTCCTGCAGTTGATCGGCGGGAATCTTCAGCACCGCGATGTCGGTGTCCGGGTCGGCGCCGACCAGCTTGGCCTTGAAGTCGCGGCCGTCCTTCAGCGTCACGGTGATGTCGTCGGCGCCGGCGATGACGTGGTTGTTGGTCAGCACGTAGCCCTTGGCGGCATCGACGATCACGCCCGAACCCAGACTCTGCTCGACGCGCTCGCGCGGCGGCGGGCTGCCGAAGAACTGGCGCAGCACCGGATCGTTGAAGAACGGGTTGCGCTCGCGCACCAGGGTCTTGGAGGAAATGTTCACCACGGCCGGCGTCACCTGCTTGAGCATCGGCGCCAGCGACGGCACCGGCCGACCGTCGACGGCGGTCGGCAGCGCGGCACTGGCGGGCAGCGCCGAAAACAGCGAGACGAGGCCCAGACACAGGGCGAGAAGGGTGGATGAGCGGCGCGCCGGTGCGGCTGCTTGCATGGTCATCTCCTTGGGGTGGATCGGTACCGGGCGCAGCGCGCCCTCCGACCTTGGACTGTGCGAGCCCCGCCGGAGTTTCTCAAGTCGCCCGACAAAGCGTCGCAGGCCGCGTCCGGCGGCGCTTTTTTGCGCGGTTTCAGTCCCCTGCGCGGCCTCCGGCGGACCTCGGCCATTTGGACGCTTTACAAGCGATCACCGCAGGGTTAGTGTTGTCTCCCGCGAGCGATCACAACATCTTGTGTCCCATTCATCGAGTACACCAGATCAGAATGCAGCACGGGTCACGGACCACGGGGGAAGTGCGCAGTGATTTCCAGGGTTCGCCAGCAATAACTCAGCATTTCGTCCATGCGCTCGTCGTCGCGAGCGCAGCGACACCGTTTTCGCCGTCGGTCCACGTGCCGGCGGAGCAGAACCAGAAGGCCAGATCGATGCACGTACCATCAAAACGACAAGGGGCAGCGGAATGAGCACGGCACGCAAAGCAGCCATGAACACCGAAGTCACCGCCATCCCGCTGCAGCCCGCGTCCCAGGACATCTGGGACAAGAAATACCGCCTCAAGACCAAGACCGGCGAACCGGTCGACGTGGAAGTCGATGACACCTGGAAGCGCGTCGCGCGCGCCCTGTCCGACGTCGAAGCCACCGACGAGCTGAAGCAGACCTGGTACGAGAAGTTCCTGTGGGCGCTGCGCCACGGCGCGATCCCGGCCGGCCGCATCACCTCCAACGCCGGCGCGCAGGAGCACAAGCCCAAGACTTCGACCATCAACTGCACCGTGTCGGGCACCATCACCGACTCGATGGACGACATCCTCGACAAGGTGCACGAGGCCGGTCTGACGCTGAAGGCCGGCTGCGGCATCGGCTACGAATTTTCCACGCTGCGTCCGCGCGGCGCGTACGTGTCCGGCGCCGGCGCCTACACGTCCGGCCCGCTGTCGTTCATGGATATCTACGACAAGATGTGCTTCACGGTGTCCTCCGCCGGCGGCCGCCGCGGCGCGCAGATGGGCACCTTCGACGTGCGCCATCCGGACGTGCGCGAGTTCATCCGCGCCAAGCGCGAGGACGGGCGCCTGCGCCAGTTCAACCTGTCGCTGCTGATCACCGACGGCTTCATGCAGGCGGTCGAGGCCGACGCCGACTGGCCGCTGGTGTTTCCGGTGCACATCAAGGAACAGCACGAAGTCGACCTCAACGACGAGGCGCAGGTGGTGTGGCGCGAGTGGCCCACGCACGCCGACTACGTCGACCGCGAGGACGGCCTGGTGGCCTGCAAGATCTACGGCCACGTCAAGGCGCGTCACCTGTGGGACATGATCATGGTCTCGACGTACGACTACGCCGAGCCGGGCTTCATCCTCATCGACCGCGTCAACGAGATGAACAACAACTGGTGGTGCGAGCACATCCGCGCCACCAACCCCTGCGGCGAGCAGCCGCTGCCGCCGTACGGTTCGTGCCTGCTGGGTTCGGTCAACCTGACCATGTTCGTGCGCGACGCCTTCGGCCCGAAGGCGCGCTTCGACTGGGACGAGTACCGCGAGGTGGTGAAGATCTTCACCCGCATGCTCGACAACGTGGTCGAGATCAACGGCCTGCCGCTCGAGCAGCAGCGCAAGGAAATCACCGACAAACGTCGTCACGGCATGGGCTTCCTGGGCCTGGGCAGCACGATCACCATGCTCAAGCAGCGCTACGGTTCCAAGGAAGCGGCCGAGTTCACCGAGCGCGTCGCCCGCGAGATGGCCGTGGCCGGCTGGGAAGTCGCGCTGGAGCTGGCCGACGAGAAGGGCGTCGCTCCGGTCCTGTCCAAGGAATACACCGTCACCGCCGAGATGCTGCGCAAGCGCCCGGAAATGGCGAAGGACGGCTGGACCGTCGGCGGCAAGATTCGCGGTTCCGTGCTGCACGCCAAGTACAGTCGCTACATGCAGCGCGTGGCGCAGGTCGCGCCGGAACTGGTCGCCCAGCTCGCCGAAAAGGGCGCGCGCTTCACCCACCACACCTCGATCGCGCCGACCGGCACCATCAGCCTGAGCCTGGCCAACAACGTCAGCAACGGCATCGAACCGAGCTTCGCGCACCACTACTCGCGCAACGTCATCCGCGAAGGCCGCAAGACCAAGGAAAAGGTCAGCGTCTACAGCTTCGAGCTGCTGGCCTACCGCGCGCTGATCAACGCCGACGCGATGCCGTTCTCGGACGATCCCAAGGCGCGCCTGCCGGAGTACTTCGTGGCCGCCGACGACATCTCGCCGACCGAGCACGTGGACATGCAAGCCGCGGCGCAGAAGTGGGTGGACTCGTCCATCTCCAAGACCGCCAACGTGCCGACCGAATACCCGTACGAAGACTTCAAGGACATCTACGTCTACGCGTACAAGCAGGGCCTGAAGGGCTGCACCACGTTCCGCTTCAACCCGGCCGCCTTCCAGGGCGTGCTGGTCAAGGAATCGGACCTGGAGAACACCACCTACCGCTTCGAGCTGGAAGACGGCACCGTGGTGGAAGCCAAGGGCAACGAGGAAATCGAGTACGACGGCGAAGTCCATTCCGCCGCCAACCTGTTCGACGCCCTCAAGGAAGGCTACTACGGCAAGTTCTGACAAAAAAACGCTCGTCATCCCGGCGAAAGCCGGGACCCAGTGCCTTTGGGACCACGCAGGCGCAAGCAGTCACTAGGTTCCGGCGTTCGCCGGGATGACGACAAAAAGTTCGACGTTCCCCAAGAGGGAAGCCGAGGCAGCGGCAAGACTGCCGACAACGAGGCGACGGGCACGTACCCGACGCCGGGACGGCCGCCACCGGCGGCTACCGAGCCCACTGCCAACGCGGTTGCCGCCACGGAACCGCAGAAACTGAACCCGCTTCGGCCACGCGCCGGAGCGGGGCATCTTTCCGGCAGGGGCGTCAGGAGAACAACCGACATGACCATCAAGATCGACAAGAAAATCAAGGGCTACCAGGTCGTCAAGCCGGACGATAAACCCGCCGAGACCCCCAAGGCCGCCGCCAAGCCGAAGAGTGCCGGCGCCGAGGTCATCCAGATGCACGAAAGCGTGGAGCGCCCGGACGTCCTGGTCGGCTCCACCTACAAGATCAAGTCGCCGCTGTTCGAGCACGCGCTGTACGTCACCATCAACGACATCGTGCTCAACAAGAACACGCCGCACGAACAGCGCCGCCCGTTCGAGATCTTCATCAACTCGAAGAACATGGACCACTTCCAGTGGATCGTGGCGCTCACCCGCATCATGTCCGCGGTGTTCCGCAAGGGTGGCGACGTCACCTTCCTGGTCGAGGAAATGAAGGCCGTGTTCGACCCGCGCGGCGGCTACTTCAAGACCGGTGGCGTGTACATGCCGTCCATCGTCGCCGAGATCGGCTCGGTCATCGAACAGCACCTGAAGATGATCGGCATGATCCACGACCCCGAAATCAGCGACAGCCAGCGTGCGCTGATGGAAGAGAAGCGTGCGGCCTACGAGGCCGGGCAGAAGACCGCCGAAGACACCGATATGCCTGCGTCTGCGGAGAGCGCCGAGGGTGGGGCGTTTCCGGCCAGTGCGAGTCTGTGCAGCAAGTGCAATACCAAGGCGCTTGTGTTGATGGACAACTGTCAGACTTGTTTGAATTGTGGGTATTCGAAGTGTGGGTGAGGGGCGCTTCGGTGAGTTGAAAAGATAAAAAAGGGCGGCAGTGATGCCGCCCTTTTGCGTGTTAAAGGGGGGTAGGCATTGACGTATTAGTGTGCGGGTTTGGGGTGTGCTGAATTCAGCAAGTGACTGGGTGAAGTGGGGCTTGGTGTATCGGGTGGGGCGTTTGCCTTGGATTAGGTGGAAGGATTACATTGCAGTTTGTAATTGAATTTTAGTTGTGCATCAGACTAAGCCAGGAAGGATGGGCCGATGAATAGCAAGATCAGGATTAAAATGGGAGCCATCGAGGTTGAATACGAGGGTTCAGAGGAGTTCCTGAAGAAGGAGCTACCAGAGCTGCTGAGAGGGGTTCTGGAGCTGCACCGCGAGAGCGGCGAATCAGTCAATGACGACAGGGGGCAAGGAGAGAGCGGAGACAATATGGGAAGGGAGGTAGAAAAAGAAAGTTTCACAGGTACCACAAACACCGTCGCAGCGAAACTGTCCGCTTCAAGCGGAACAGACCTGATTGTCGCGGCTGCATCGAGAATCACTTTGGTCCTAGGCAAGGACAAGATAAGTCGCGCGGAACTTCTCAAGGAGATGCAGGATGCGTCCTCGTACTATAAGAAATCATACTCCGCAAACCTGACTAAATATTTGAAGCAGTTGGTTCAGGCGGACAGGCTGCGAGAGATCGCCAAGGACACATATTCACTGAGTGCTTCGGAACTACGGAAAGTTAAAGGAAAGCTGTAAATGCTCGCGCAGAATCAGCTTAAGAATTTGTTGCATAAGCCTGTATTCTCCAATACGGACAAACTATTGTTGTGCCTTGCAGTGCAAAATGCCACGGCCAAGACTGTTTCCCAGGTGAAGGAAATTGCGAGCGCCGCCGGTCTTCGGGTCGCAGCAAAGTGGAACATCTCATCGCTGTTAAGCCGTTCTAAGGGCAAGGCGGTCAGGGTTCCGGAGGGATGGGAACTCACAACAGATGGCCGTTCTTACGTGGGGAGTTTGGTCGGTCCCGTCGCCCTGAGTCCAGCGCCAACTGTAGCGGCCTCATTGCGCGTTCATCTCCCGAAGATAGGGAATGCGGACGTCAAAGCTTTTGTGGAAGAAGGGATTGAGTGTTTTGAGCGACGCCTCTACCGCTCGGCGGTTGTCCTCTCTTGGGTCGGTGCAGTCGCTCTTCTTTACGATCACGTACTTGCCAATCACCTAGTGGCCTTCAATGCAGTAGCTTTGCAGCGTGACGCGAAGTGGAAAAATGCGAAAACAACAGATGATCTAGCGCGGATGAAGGAGTACGACTTCATTCAGGTAATTGAGAAGCTATCTATCATCGGCAAGAGTGTGAAACAGGAACTTGAGAAGCAGCTGAAGCTTAGGAATGGCTGCGGTCATCCAAACTCACTAAAGATCGCTGAGAATGTGGTTGCCGCACATCTCGAGATTTTGATCCTGAATGTTTTCACAAAGTTTGCGTAGAAAAGAAAGCAAAAAAGGTGCCAGGGACAATTTCTTGCGACGGTGCATAAAAAGTGGGAAAAAAATGGTGTCAGGGATATTTCTTGAGGGTGGTTGCCTGAAGCGATGATGCCGGAAGACTTCATCGACCATCCGGAAGGCGGCCGCTTTCTGCAGGTCTTCAAATCCCGTGCGACCGTCGTCGCGCCCGATGGCCGATCCCGGTCCGCGTTGACGCATATCTATTTTGCGCTGGGCGAAGGCGAGGTCAGCCGATTTCACAAAGTGCGGTCGGATGAAGTCTGGAACCTGTATCGCGGGTCCGGGCTGTACCTGTACACATGGGATGGTTCGGATGCGCCGCCGCAGCGGCATGAGCTTTCGGATGCATCAGGCGCGTATTGCCATGTGGTCCCAGCGGGCATGTGGCAAGCGGCCGAACCCATCGGGGATTCGGTGATGGTCGGTTGCTCGGTGGGGCCGGGGTTCGAGTACGAGGACTTCGAGCTCATGGAGCCGGGCTCGGAGCTGGCCGAGCAGGTCGAATCGTTCGACCCGGCCATGTCAAGATTCACTACGGTGTGAAGATCATCCGGTGTGTTGCCGACTTCGGTTGAGTGGGCCGCAAGGTATCGTTGGGGGATGCGGGTTGGTCATCTTGTTGAAAATCGCGGCTACGGTTGCCTTCCTGTTTGGCGTGATCTTTCTGTATTTGCCGGGCGGCTTCGGCATTCTTCACTTCAACAGAGGCCGGTCCAAGGCGGTTGCGCGCGGCGTCTCCGTGCTCTGGGTGGCATTCATGCTGGTGCACCTGCTGGCGATCTACAGAACGTGGTTTTCGGCGGACAGCGTCTACGCATGGCTCGTTGCACTGTTTCTGGGGCAGGTCGTTTTCTTCACGACCGTGGCCAGGGATGTCAGCACGACCTGAGCTGGATCGCAGGCGCGTAAGGCATGCAGACCGGACGGTGGCGGGCGGGATGAGTCGGGCAAGGGAAAGCCCGCCACGCTACCCTTGCGATTGGTTTTCCGAATGACGGCTCATGTCCATCGTCCTCACCCCGTTCGCGCGCACTCGTCTGTTCCCCGTTGCGTCACGTCGCAACACCATCCAGGATTGCACCGCCGAAGCGTTCGAGCAGCGTCTCAACGAGGAAACGCCGCTTGAAGTGCTGGAGGGGTACGCGCCCTTCTGTCGTCTGCACGTGCATCGCAACTGGACGTCGACCCGCTGCATGGCGGTGCCGATCACCGACGCCAATCGTCACTTGCTGCGCTCGGCCTACGAGGCGCGTTCGACGGATGAACTGCCGGTGCTGGTGCGTTGGTTCGAGGGTGTCGATCCGCCCGTGGCGCGCTATCTGCTGCCGATTCTGTACAGCGCCGAGCAGCTCGCGAAAGAAGGTTCACCGATCGAGGCGGACTGGGGCGTGGTCGGCTGTCTCTACACCATGGAGCCGACCGAGACCCCGATGGCGCCGATCACCATGATGCGCAACGCGGTCGGCGTCGAGGAAGGCGGTTCGGGCGTGCCGCTGGATCGCGAAGAGTACCGTCGCAGCGTGGCGTTCTGGCAAGCCCACGCGAACTGGCGCGGCTGAATCGCCGGATAAGCAAGGAAGGACGTTGAGGCCATCTCTTCTGGCGTGTTTTCGGAGGCTGCATAGAAGCGGCTACAGGATCCTTGTTTAGCGACAAGGATTGGTTTCGGAGACCGTGCGCGTCGATGTTTGAGACAAGCGGAAGACGCTCTGGGTGAGCGCAGGAGCTTTGCACCTGTTGGAACTGGCCATGTAGGCTTGTCCTACGGCGTTGTGATCGTGCTCTTGTCAAACGTCGCGTCGAAAATCTTGCTCGTCACCGGGGACTTTGTCGCACCAGTTGATCCGCCGACGGGCCGAGGTGATACTGCGAACAGAGCATCTGGATGTTCGATGGTTGTATGCAGGGAGGTGTGCAATGTCCAATCCATGGAAACCCCGGCAGGTGATGAGTTACGCGGAAGTCGCGCGTGGCAAGCACATGAAGCTCGGCGTCCAGCCGATTCACCCGAGTTTCGGTCTCGCCAAGCTCACCGGACAGGAGCTGACGCAGCAGAAGGGGAAGCTGCGCAAGGTCGGACTGATGCCGGCCATGTCCGGTTACGACCATCTCAGCCTGATGCGCAAGCGGGGGCAGAGCAATCACGGATTCACCGATTTCATGGTCGATACCCGTCGCGCGCTGCATACGCTCGACAGCCAGCCGCAGGGCAAGTCGTTGCTGACCCAGCTCAATGCGGGTGAAAACAGGTCGCTGATCGACTTCCACTCCACGGTCATGATCGGCGACGCGCGCATGCGCGAGGAAAAGAAGGGCAACACGGCCAAGCCGCAGGGCTTCCTGGGGTTCCGGGAGCGTCCGCTCAAGCACGAGTCGTTAGGTTTCGGCGAGGCGAGCACCGTGCACTACAACCCGGATATCAAGCGGTCCGACGATGCGCGTCCGGCGTTCATCGGCCTCGGTCATGAACTGGTTCATGCGCTGCGCAATCAGAAGGGGCTGGCGGTCGATACCAACAACCTGGATCACATACCCAAGCGCAAGCAGTTGATGACCCAAATCGAGGAATTCGAGACGGTCGGCCTGCTGAAGGCGCCGCAGGGAATCACCGAGAACTCGCTGCGCAAGGAGCACGGCATCGCTCCGCGCACGCAGTATTCGGGCATGAAGCCGAGCGCGGGCCTGACCGCGTCGATCAACAAGCACAACAAATAGCGGTCCCGCGTTCCGTGCCGGCGGCCAAGGTGCGCGCGACAGGATGTTCGCCGTTGGCGCGTGGACTGCTCTGGCGGTGCTGGCGCTTTGCGTGCTGATGAGCACGTCGCTCGGGTCATGATGCGGATGCCGCGTGAGGTCGAGACGGCGCGCGCATGATCCGCAGGTTTGCATGCTTTCTGTATGTGGAAGGTCCGCTCGTCCTGCGCTCGCTGCGGATGGCCGGTGCTCGTGTGTTCGTCCATTCGACCCAAGGTCATGAAGCCCTTCGGTTCGAGTCCGGTTGGCGTTCGGCGTGCAGCTAATGGGACCGGCTGTCTTGATCATGATGGTCGTCGACGCGGTGGCGTGGCGTGCGCGGACAGGGTTCGACAGGCACGTGAGAAAGCGCTCTCGCGGCGGCCGCGCGTCCGGTGAACCGATATCGCCAGCGTCATGGCGGGTCGCGGGATCGGGACATCCGCGCGTCCCCGGCGTTTCCCAACATCCCGATTGATCGATCCGCGCCCATCTGAGGTAGTCTGGTAGCGCCTCATGCGAGGGATGGGGCGTATGGATGACGGTACGGAGTGAGGGACAGGGTTTACGCTTTTGCTGTAATCAGGGGGAAGGGGACATGAAATGGCATACATGCCTTGCGGTAATTGTCATGGGCGCTGCGATGCTGCAGGTGACTGCCGCGACGGCGGCCCCGGCGGCGGATGACTTCGACGCGCTGGTCGTTCAGATCAAGAAGACGAGTGCGACGCCGCCGCAGTCGGCGTATTCGACCGAACTGCAGAAATCCGTGAATGCGGGGTCGATCCATCGCCTCGAACAGGCGTGCGCAAGCAAGCATGCCGGCGATGCGGTGGAGACGTTCACGCTGCTTGGTGTCATGCGTCTGGATGGCGCGTTGAAATCGCCGGATGCGTTGCCGGACAACGCTTTCACAAAGTGCATGGCGGACAGCATCGGCACGGTGAGCTTTCCGCTCCCGCCGGGCAACGGCAATGGTTGGCCCGTGGCGATCCAGTTCGACGGTAAGAGCGGTCGTGTGTTGTACATGGCTGGCGACAAGGCGCATGGCATGTACCTGCCGCGTCAGCGCACCGCGTCGGGACGGTCATGGGCATACACGCCGGTGCCGATCCTGCCGGCCAATCTGCGCAAGGCGTGCGAGATGAGCGTGTGGGTGACGGTCGGTGTCCATGGACGCGTGCAGGAAGTGGACAAGGACAATTCGACCTGCGTGCCGAAGGTGGACAAGGCGATCATGGAAGCCGCGCATCAGTGGCTTTATGTCGATGCGAAGGGCTCGGCAGCGACCGAGCCGAGGGATCTGCGCATCTCGTTCGGCATCCGCAACAACCGGGTCTGGGTCAAGCTCTGAGGCGAGGCGCGATCGCGGTGCAGGAGGCCGGTCGCGCGCACCCGGGACAGGCCTGACCAGGATCGACATGATCTCGCGCGGCGCGATGCTGTGCGGGATCGTTGTCGTCAGCTTTCGGCGGACGGCGCGCCGTGGATGGCCCGCTGCGCAGCGAAGACGCGCTGTAGGGCGGGCGCGTGTACGAAATCCATGTGAGCCGCCTGCATGAACGGCCTCGCTGTCGGTTAGGCCGCAGGGAAACCGCGCGCCGGGGAGCAGCACGCAACGCGCGCAGAGAGGATGGCCTGCGGGGTGGCGGACGGACGGGTCGCGGAAAAGCGTCCAGGCAAGCACGGTGCACCGCGCGCGCACGTCGGAGCGGTCGCGTCACTGCATGCCGTGCCCCGGCGGACGCGCCGTCAGATGCACGGCCGGGCCGTCGGGCGCGAGCCAGGAGTGCGGCTGCATCACGCAGTGGTGCTCGAAAATGGTCTTCGCCACGGCATCCATGTCGATGTGACGTTCGGCCTGCTGCTGCTTCGACATGGCGACGGCGGTGCCCGCTTCCACGCAGGCTGGATCGGCCACGCCGATGAGATGATGCTGGATGAGCCGCATTACGCCGGCCACGCCTTCGGTACGCGGGTCGCGCATCGCGAAGTGCGGCGCGCCGGGGACGGTGTCGTCGGGCAGGTAGGTGCGCTGCGCGCGTCGCTTTGCTTCGCGCAGCCCCTGCTGGAACGCGCGGCCGCCGGCGATGTAGCGCGGGACCTGATGCGATACCGGTCCCGACGCAGAACGCGATGTGGGCAGGTCGAGCCGAAGGACCGGCGCAGCAGCGTTCATCGCGCTGACATGTGTTGCTGCAGCGATGGCGTGCCGTGGAGATTCGGCGCGCCGTGTCGTGTGCAGCGAGGAGCGAGGCGTGGGCTGGCGAAGGCGTGCATGACGCGTCGATGTACGCGTATGGCGCGTGCGTCGGTCGAGGAAGATCAGAATCAGGCCGGCGTCGTCGGTCTCTGAGCGCGAACGCGCGGTCGAGCCGGCCATGCGTGGGGTAGCCGGTGCGAGCAGGAGCAGGCCGAGCAGACCGTGCGCGAATACCACGCAGCCGAAGATGACAGCGCGGCGGAACGAGAAGTGGCGTTGCTGCCCGGCACGTGTTCTGCGTGCATCCATGAACCGGTGGCTTCCTGCGACAAAGGCGTCAGGAACACGGACCGCATCGCGGTGCCTGCAGTTCCTTTCGCGGCACGCAGCGATACGCCTGCGCGCACGCCCGGCCATCGATGGCGGTGGTGTTTCGTGCGCCGGTTCATCGTGTCTTGCGCGGACGGGAATACGTCTTCCGCTGTCGTGGCTCAGCGTTTCGTCGCGGCTCGGCGCTTCGGACGGTGCGCTTGCAGGTAGGCGGTGGCCAGCAGCACGAGCTGGGTTTCGAGCTCGGTTTCGAACCCGCGTGGCGCGCGACCTTCGAGCACGTTGCGCACGGGGCCGGTGAGCGCGTTGAGCGTGATGCTGGCGACCACGGTCGCATCGTCGAAGCGTGCATCGGTGGCGCTGCTCAGCATCGCCGCGATGGCCGCCGTCATGCGTGCGTGCATGCGCATGACCAGTGCGGGACCGCCGCGTTCGGCGGCGACGGCGTACAGCGCCCGGGATTCCCCGGGGTTGCGCAACTTCTCGGCCAGGAAGGCGACGACCAGCCCGCGAGCCATCTCGGCGACGGGTCGCTGGCGGTGCGTCGCGCAGGCCTGCTCGACGACCTCGGCGACGTGTTCGAGGTGGCGGGCGAGCACGGCCGCGAGCAGGGCATCGCGGTTCGGGTAGTACTGGTACAGCGTGCCGACCGAAGCGCCGGCGCGCTCGGCGATGCGCGTGGTCGTGCAGCGGCGCAGGCCTTCGCGCGTCAAAACCTGAATCGCGGCGGTGTGCAGCGCCTCGACCGTGGCGGTCGAACGGTCCTGAGCCGGCTGTTTGCGAGGCTTGAGGGCGGCTTTCTGCATGCGGGTGGAATGCGAATTCAAAAACTGAAGCATCCTTCATACAGTGGTGGAACGCAAACAGGCAAGAAGGAGAGCGCATGCATTCCATCGAACGAAGCGAGACCTACGCGCTCGGCGCGCAGCGCGTGAAGCGCATCGGCTACGGCGCCATGCAGCTGGCGGGCCCCGGCGTGTTCGGACCGCCGAAGGATCGCGATGCGGCGCTGGCGGTGCTGCGCGCGGCGATCGAGGCCGGCGTCGATCACATCGACACCAGCGACTTCTACGGGCCGCACGTCACCAATCAGCTGATCCGCGAGGCGTTGCACCCGTATCCGGAGAACCTGACGCTGGTCACCAAGATCGGCGCGCGCCGCGGCGAGGATGCGTCCTGGCAGCCGGCGTTCTCGCGCGAGGCGCTGACGCAGGCGGTGCACGACAACCTGCGCAACCTCGGCGTCGACGCGCTGGACGTGGTCAACCTGCGCATCATGTTCGACACGCACGGTCCTGCCGAGGGCTCGATCGAGGAACCCTTGCAGGTGCTGATCGAACTGCACCAGCAGGGGCTGGTGCGGCATATCGGCCTCAGCAACGTGACCGCGACGCAGGTGGCCGAAGCGCGCACGCTGACCGAGATCGTCTGCGTGCAAAACCACTACAACATCGCGCACCGCGAGGACGATGCGCTGGTCGACGCACTGGCGGCGCAAGGCATCGCGTACGTACCGTTCTTCCCGCTGGGCGGTTTCTCGCCGCTGCAGTCCGCCGCGTTGTCGCAGGTGGCCGAAGAGCTCGGCGCCACGCCGCGACAGGTGGCGCTGGCCTGGCTGCTGCAGCGCGCGCCGAACATCCTGCTGATTCCGGGGACGTCCTCCGTCGCGCATCTGCACGAGAACCTCGCCGCGGCCGATCTCGAGCTGCCGGCCGAGGCGCTCGAAAAGCTGGAACGCGTGGCGGCCTAGCAGCAGTGTGCGATGCGTGACGCGATGCAGCCTGTTGCTTGAACGGGCTGCATCGGCGTTCCGTGTGCCGTGCGTCTTCATGCTCGCCGGTGAAGCGCGCGCGCCCGCAAAAACGCCTATGAACGGCCGCCCGGTGTCGGAAATCCATGCATGATGGTGCAGATGCGTGCCGCGTATCCGCGGCGCTGGACCATGTCGACACGGAGAAGGGCGATGAAGTTTGGATGGATGCTCGTGGCGGTGCTGCTGACGGTCAGTACCTGGGCTCAGGCGCGGGGGACCACGGTGTGGCAGCCCGCGCCGGGGCATGCCCAGATGCCGCTGTGGCCCGGCAAGGCGCCGGACCTGAAGCCGGTGCCGGGGCCGGAGAAGATGACCGTGAGCAAGGGCACCATCGGCGGCAAGTCGGTGCAGGCCGTGACCAACGTGACGCGCCCGACGATGACGGTCTACGCCCCGAAGGGCCACAACTCGGGCGCCGCGGTGGTGGTGTTTCCGGGCGGCGGCTTCGAGATCCTGGCGATGGACCTGGAAGGCACCGAGGCCTGCGACTGGGTGACGTCGATTGGCGCGACGTGCGTGCTGCTGAAGTACCGCGTGCCGAGCATTCCCTACCGCTGGCGCTGCAACTGCCGGCCGCACAATCTGGAGCTTTCGGTACCGTCGCTGCAGGATGCGCAGCGCGCCTTGCGATTGGTGCGGGCGCATGCCAAGGCCTGGCGCATCGATCCGCACAAGGTCGGCGTGATGGGCTTCTCGGCCGGCGGGTTCCTGGTCGCCGAGGTCAGCACCCAGTTCGCGCGACGCACGTACGCGCCGGTCGATGCGGCCGACAAGCTCAGCGACCGCCCGGACTTCGCCCTGGGCATCTATCCCGGTCACCTGACCGCGCACGGCGACACGCTCAATCCGAACGTGCCGGTATCCAAGCGCACGCCGCCGACGTTCCTGGTGCAGGCCGAGGACGATTACGTCGACGGCGTCGATCAGTCGCTGGTGTATTACACGGCGCTGGCGAAGGCTCACGTGCCTGCCGAAATGCATCTGTACGCGCACGGCGGGCATGCCTTCGGTCTTCGGCGCACCAAGCAGCCCATCACCGGCTGGCCGACTTTGGCCGCGGCCTGGCTGCGCTCGATCGGCATGATCGGGCCGGAGGCCGGATCGACTCGCTGAGTGGATCGGGCGCGCCGCGGGCGGCCTGACGCGCACGCGTCGAGAGGCGCGCGCCGACGCCGCGCTTGCGCCTAGGGGGCGCATGGACAAGGGCATGTTCTGGGCCGTGCTGGCCGCGTTGCTGGTGTTTTCGCTGATCGTGGCCACGGTCGGCGGCGTGCGCGATGCGATCGTGGGTTACGTGATGCAGACGTCGCTGCAGCATGCCCAGCGCGACATGGCTGCGGCGGCCGTTCGCCAGCGCGCCGAGGCCGCGCGGCAACGCGCGCAGGAGGCGGCACGTCAGCGCGAGGCGTTGCAAGCTCGAACTCTCGCGCCCGATCAGCAGTGCGTGTCCGGCACCGTGGTCACGGTGCGTTCGAACGATGCGAGTCAGCTGATCCGCGGCGGCGCGCCCGTGCGTTGCTCGGGCCGTCTGGCGGAGGTGCCGCTGCGCTGACGCGCAACAAGCCGGCTAGTCGGACGCGCGCTGCGACGCGCGCGCCCGACGTCATGACCCTGTCGCTTCAGTCGGCGGGCAGTTCCAGCAGCGCGAGGTCGGCCAGCATGCCCGGTCCGGACGGATGCCAGTTCAGCGCTTCGCGCGTCAGTACGCTCGACGCGGCCAGGTCGAGACCGGCGAAACCGGCGAGCCAGCCGAAATGTTCGGCGGCCTCCTCTTGCGTGATCGAGCGGACGGGAAGGTCCAGACGCGGACCGACGATGTCGGCCATCGCGCGCATCGATACGCCTTCCTCGGCGACCGCGTGATAGCGCGCGCCCGGCTGCGCGTGTTCCAGCGCCAACCGGTACAGGCGGGCGACGTCCGACACGTGCGCGGCCGGCCAGCGTTGGCTGCCGTCGCCGACATAGGCGAACACGCCCTTTTGCCGGGCGACCTCGATGGCGTAGGTCATCAGGCCCTGGTGCCTGGTGTCGTGCACCTGCGGCAGGCGCATGATGCTCGCGTTGACGCCGCGTTCGACTAGTGTGGTGGCGGCTTCCTCCGACGCCGCGCGCGGCACCGTGCCGGCGTCGACGGGATCGTCGCGTTCCGTGGCCGGCTTTCCATCCGCGTTGCGGGCCATGCCGGTGCCGGAAGTCACGATCAGCGGACGCTTGGAGCCGATCAGCGTCTCGCCCAGCGTGGCGATGACGCGACGGTCGTCCTCGCAGTTGGCGACGTAGCGCGAGAAATCATGGTTGAAGGCGAGGTGGACGACGGCATCGGTGTCGCTGGCGCCGGCGCGCAGGCTGTCCAGGTCTTCCAGTGTGCCGGGATGCACTTCGGCGCCGGCTTCGCGCAGGGCTGGAGCCTTGGCTTCGGAGCGGCACAGGCCGAGGACCTGATGGCCGGCCGCGATCAGTTCCTTAACCAGGGCCGAGCCGATGAATCCGGTCGCGCCGGTGACGAAAACACGCATGGTTCGTACTCCGTGGTGGGGATGCGCTACTATCGACGCTTGCATTTATCCGGGTAAAGTCGTGACTTTATAAGGGTATAGCGAGTAACAGGATGCGGCGGGCATGACACGCGAAAACCGTCTGGGCGCTTACCTGCGCGACCGTCGGGGCAAGCTCGATCCGGCGGCGTTCGGCTTTTCCGCGACGCGCCGGCGCACGCCGGGCCTGCGCCGCGAGGAAGTGGCGCAGCGCGCCAACATCAGCACGACCTGGTACACGTGGCTCGAGCAGGGGCGCGGTGGTGCGCCGTCGGCCGACGTGCTCGATCGCCTCGCGCATGCGCTGATGCTGACCGATGTGGAACGCGAACACCTGTTCCTGCTCGGTCTGGGTCGTCCGCCCGAGGTGCGCTACCGCGTCAGCGAAGGCGTGACGCCGCGGCTGCAGCGCGTGCTTGACGCGCTGGAACCGTGTCCGGCGATCATGCGCACGGCGACCTGGGATGTGGTGGCGTGGAACCGGGCATCGTCGGTCATGCTGATCGATTACGGATCGCTGCCGCCGGAGCGGCGCAACATCCTGATGTACATCTTTCTCGACCCGCGCGCCCGCGCCGCCCAGTACGACTGGGAGAGCGTGGCGCGTTTCGTGGTCGGCGCCTTCCGCGTGGATGCGGCGCGCGCCGGCGCCGACGAGGCGGTCAAGCCGCTGGTCGAGGAACTGTGTCGCTGCAGCCCGGAGTTCGAGGCGATGTGGCACGACAACGACGTGCGCACGCACGGCGAGGGCGTCAAGCACATCAAGCACCCGGAGCTGGGGCCGCTCTCATTTGAGTACTCGGCGTTCGCGGTCGACGGCCGACCGGACCTGAGCATGGTGGTCTACAACCCGGTGCGCGCCGAGGGCCGCGAGTGGGTCGCATCGCGCCTGGACACGCCGTCGTCCACGGTCGACACGGACGGCTAGCGCCGTGGCATCGCACATCGAAGCCTGCCAGCGCGCGGCGTGGCGGAAGCACGCGCGGATCATGCGACTGGCAGGGATGCGGCTGACGCGTCGTCGTCCGCTGGTGGCAGCGGTGTTCGCGCGAAGTGCGTTGGCGGCTGCCCGACATGGCGGGTGAACGCCACGCTGAAGGTGCTCGCCGAGCTGTAGCCCGCGCGCTCGGCGATGCGCGCGATGCCTTCTTCGCCGCGACGCAACCAGTGCTTGGCCAGCGCCATGCGCCCTCATCGGCGTGACACCGCGCAGGACGGCAAGCGCGGATCGGACAGGGTGCGAAGTGGTCGCTATGCTCGTGACATGTGTCGTTGCGGACGGATACTTCGGACGCCCGCGTAGGTCTGGCTGGCATGTGCTGACCGCGCGCCTCGCGTTCGTCGCTTCGCGTGTTCGCGCATTCGATGGGAGAGACCGATGAAACCGCGATACCTGATCTCGATGCTGCTATGGACGACGGCCGCCGTGGCCGCCGCACCGCCTTCGGCGCCGCGTCCGGCCACCACGGCGTCAAGTGCGGCGCGTGCCGACACGAGTTACATCGATGCGCATGGCACGGCCCACGTGACGCGAGTGGTGCCGGTGCCGAAGACCGTCAGTGCCGAGGCGCAGGCGATGCTCGCCGGACGCCTGTCCGATGCGTCCTCGAACGATTCGATTGCACAGCAGCGCGAGGCCACCGATGCCTGGCAGGCGGGCGCGGCGAAGGTGCTGCTGAAGCGTTACCCGGTGACGGTGACATCGACGCGGATTGCGGACGTGCCGGTGCGCGTGGTGACGCCGCCGACCATGCCCGAGTCGCATCGCGGCTACGTGCTGATGAACGTGCACGGCGGCGGTTTCGTGGTCGATTCCGGTTCGCTGACCGAGTCGATTCCGCTGGCACACACGCTGAAGGTGCGGGTGGTGTCCGTGCTGTATCCGTTGTCGCCGGAACATCCGTTTCCGGCCGCGTTGGATGCCGCGGTACGCGTCTATGCGACGTTGCTGAAGACCTACCGGGCCGATCACATCGTCATCTACGGTTCGTCGGCCGGCGCCGTGCTGACCGGAGAGATCGCGGTGGCGCTGAAGCAGCGGCATCTGCCGCAGCCGGCGGCGCTGGGCGTGTTCTCCGGGTTCGGCGATTTCTCGCGCGCCGGCGATTCGATGGCGCTGTTCGGACTTAACGGTCTGTCCGGTCCGCTGCAACCGCACCGCTCCGGCGTGCCGTTGATTCCGGAATACGTGGGCAAGACCGATCCGCGGGATCCGCTGCTTTCGCCGCTGTTCGCCGATTTGCACGGCCTGCCGCCGACGTTGTTCATCACCAGCACGCGCGATCTTCTGCTCAGCGGAACGACCCTGCTCGAACGCGCGTTCCGGCGTGACGGCGTGCCGACCCGGCTGGTGGTGTTCGAGGCGCTGCCGCACACGTTCTGGAACAATCCGAACCTGCCCGAATCGCGCGAAGCGCTGGCGACGATGGCGACCTTCTTCCGCACGCATCTACGCCTCGATCGTCGGTAGATCGAACGGCGCGCGGGCTTGCGAGCCGTGTGCGTATCGCCGTGCAGGCGAAGCACGCGATGGCGGTTCTGCGCGACCTCGATGCGCGTATCGCCAGGCCTTCGCCAGACGGCTTGGCAGCCCGCGGGCGGACGGCTACGCTGGCGTCGATTCCTTCACAGAGCCTGTCGATGCACGCACCCACGAATCCCGGTTTCAAGCCGCTCCGTTTCTTCATCTTCGGTTCGCGCTGGCTGCAGCTGCCACTGTATCTGGGCCTGATCGTGGCGCAGTGCGTGTACGTGTTCCTGTTCGTGAAGGAGCTGTGGCACCTGATCCACGACGCGCCGCATCTGGGCGAACAGCAGATCATGCTGATCGTGCTCGGCCTGATCGACGTGGTGATGATTTCCAATCTGCTCATCATGGTGATCGTCGGCGGTTACGAAACCTTCGTTTCGCGTCTGCGACTGGAAGGCCATCCGGATCAGCCGGAGTGGCTGTCGCACGTCAATGCGTCCGTGCTGAAAGTGAAACTGGCGATGGCGATCATCGGCATTTCGTCGATCCATCTGTTGAAGACCTTCATCGCCGCGGGTTCGATCGGCGGTCTGCCGTTCTGCACGCCGCAGGCACTGGCTGCGGCGCAGGCGCTGGACCCGAACCAGCCGCTGGCCTGCGGCACGCTGACCTCGACCGGCGTGATGTGGCAGACCATCATCCATGTAGTCTTCATCCTGTCGGCCATCGGCATCGCCTGGACCGACCGCATCATGCAGGCCGGATTGGCGCGCAAGGGCGGTCACGCCGGCGAGCACGGAGCGTCGGACCGAGCGTGAGCCCGCCACCGAAAGCAGGCATGCGACGATGCGGATGCGTGGCATGCCCGGCACGATGATCGAAGCGGCGACCATGCCTGTGCCGTGAAGCGGGATGGATGGGCGATGGTGGTGGAGGCGACTTCTGTGCGTCGGCGCCATGGCCTGGACGTTCGCTGCGTCGACCGAGGGCGGTCGACCATCGTGGACGTGCCGCTGGCGCAGTCGGGCGGCGTGGAAGCTCGCCGCCCGATGACGGCGAGCCTCAATGATCGACGGTGGATTCGGATGCGGCGACGCCTCAGCGCAGCGGCAGGTGCACGTCGGTGATCAGCTCGTGCTCGGGCGTGTCGGGAATCAGATTGCGGTAGTGGAAGAACAGCGGATAGTCGCGCAGTTCCTCGCCGCTCTCCGGCAGCCACTCGCGGTAGAGGTAGTACGCCGCTTCGCCCAGACGCTCGTGCGAACCGTGGTGCCGCACCACCGCGCAGCGGCCGCCCGGAATGAAGCGCGTGACGATGCCCTGCGGATTGGCGGGCACGTCGTGTTCGACGGAGCCGGCGATGTCGAAACGGAACTGCTGCGGATCGGTGGTATCGGGATCGTCGTAGGCGATGCCGAAGGTCTCGCTGTGGGTCACTGGCGACAGACCGCTCGCCTTGCGCCACTCGATGAACACGCGCGCGGCGTCGTTGACCTTTTCGGGCGGCCCGCGGTGTTCGAGGGTCGCGATGCGGGTCTGGGGAAAATCGATGATGCGTACGTCCATGGGATGTCTCCGTGCTCGGACAGGAAGTCGGTAGCGTTCGCACCACGGCGGCCACGCCGGGTGCTTCCTGAATTGCGAGGGCGACTGGTCGAACGCGTTGCGGAAGGCGCGTGAGAACGCGGCGGCGCTCTCGAAGCCGGCTTCCAGTGCGATGTCGATGATGCGCCGCTGATCCTCGAACGCCAGTCGATGCGAAGCGCGGCGCAGACGCATGAGCTGGATGTAGCGCGTCACGCTGATGCCCGCATGCTGCGAGAACTGGCGATGGAAATGGAACGGCGAGAAATGCGCCACGCGGCTCAGCCGCTCCACGCTCAGCGGTTCGGACAGATGCAGTTCGATGTAGCGGAACACCGCCTCGAAACGCTGCGTGTAGGCATCGGCTGTAGTCGGCGACACGATCGGCCCTCTCGATTCAGGCCGTCACGATGACGCCTGCGGAGGCCTGTATCTTTGCGCATCTTGCGATGTTGCGTGCGTGTCGGGTCTGGGTGCGCATCGGCAGCGCACATGGAAACGGGGCCGCGTGAACGGCCCCGTTTCGTGTTGCCTCGCATCGGCCTTGCGGCGGACGCGTTGCGGTGGTTCTTAATTCGCGTTCAGCGTGATGTCGTCCAGCACGAACGAGGTCTGCAGGGAACCGTCCTCGGTGCCGAGGAACTTGATGGTCACCGTCTGACCGATGTAGCTGTTCATGCTGAAGCTGTGCTGCACGTAACCCGACGCCGCATTGAGGTTGGAGTACGTGTGCAGCGTCGCCAGCACCGTGCCGCTGCTGTTGAGCACCTGCACCTTCAGCTTGTCGTATGCGCTGGAGGTGGTGGTCTCGGCCGTGTCGATGTGCAGGTAGAACGACAGCGTCGCGGAGGTGTTGCCGCTCGGGATCGTCACCGACTGCGAAACGGTGTCGGTGTGCGTCGAGCCGTAGCCGTCCAGCCACGCGAACCAGGAGCCGGCATGCGCGGACTGACCCGAGCAGGTGCTGTTGCTGCACAGTACGCCGGAGCTCATCGACCACGGCGAAGCCGAACCGCTCTCGAAGCCGGTGTTGCCCAGCAGCTGGCCGGAACCGCCGCCACCGCCGCCACCGCCACCGCCGCCAGTGCCGCCGGTCACGATCGGATGGCTGATGTCGCACTCGTTGGTGTCGTTGGACCAGGTGCTCTGCATGGCATAGGTGCCGTTGCCCATGGTCACGTTGGCGCTGGCGCCCTGACCCGAGGAGATCCACGCGCACTCGTCGCCGTTCTCCTGGCCGTTGTAGCTGCTGCCCGTTTTGTTGGTCCAACCGCCGGCCGGGTTCTGGTCGGTGATGGTCTCGGCGTACTCGTGGCCTTCGACGATCGAGAAGCCGTCGAGTTTGCCCGCCGAGGCACCGTTGACGAAGCCCTGACCGCAGCTCGTGCCCATGTCGGCCACGTACGGCATGTTGGTGAAGGCGATGTCGCCGTACGACGAGGACACGCCGGCGTCGCCGTTCCAGTCATGCCACGCGCAGAAGCCGCTGCCGGAGGTGTTGAAGCCGTCCGGATGCGTGCCGGTCGGCGACAGGATCACGTACTGCACGTAGCGGTTGGACGCCGCCGTGGTGTTGCCGAAGTGCGCGGCGGCCTTGATCGCTTCCTGCGCAAGCTGCGCGGCGGTAGCGTTGCTCGGCGAGGACACCGAGTTGTCGTACCAGATGCCGGCGAACGCGCCACCGGTCGGGTAACCGATGAAGTTGGCGCTGGACGGACAGGTGGTGGAGCCGGAGCTGACGGCCGAGCCGTCGCAGTACTGGGTCATCACGCCCGACCACAGTTCACCGCCAGTGCCCAGTCCCTTGAACATGGACTCCAGATAGGGCACCGCGCCCAGCGAGTCGCCCGACAGGGTCATGTTGCCGTTGGCGTCGGTGCCGGCGGAGCCCCACTGGCTGCCGTAGACGACCAGGTAGACCTTGGGCGTGCCGCTGGTGACGCCGATGCCGTCGACGCCGCCGCCGTAGCTCAGGGTCTCGGTGCCGGTCGCCGCGGTGGTCAGACCGGACTGCGTGCTGGCGAAGGCGTGCATGCGCGCCAGCGCCTCGCGCGTCGGCACGGCACCGTGACGATAGCTGTGGCCGTAGGCGGGCGCATACGGGTTCATATGCGGGTTGTTGGTATTCGCGGACTGTCCGGCACCGGCGTAGGCGGTACTGGAGATCAGTCCGAGCACGGCCGTTGCAACGACCGTTTTCATCATGTTCCAAGCCATGGATTCTCGACTCCCCATTGAAGTAATGGACTGTCCGGTATCCGGAAATCAGGCAAAGCCGTCCCCGGTCCGAACGCTGTAATGCACGCTTCGGATTGCAATAGGTTGCGTGTTTTCTATTCGTGCGCGTTCCGCGCGTACGCGCTTCGATTTCGTCCATTCCCTGACGACAGCGGCGCGTTAAGAAGACTGTGTGGCGTGGATGACGCCGCGGGACCCGTCTTCCCGGAACTGCCCATCCGGAACGTCTCCAAGGTGGGTGGGCGATTCGACCTTAGGGAGCGTCCCCAGGATGGGTAAATAAGAAAAATACCTATAAGCAGAAACTAAGCATTGTCTGACAAGGGCTGACGCGACGCTAAAATAATTGTTATTTTATCAATGGCTTGCCGGTTGTTCTGTGTGCAACCTTAGATAAAAAGAGGCGTCCGGGGCAACAAAATGTGCATGGGCCTTGCATGGGCGAATTCGGCAAATCTGGATCAAGCGTGATCTGCTTCACCTTTGCGTTTCGATGCGGGGTTGCGCGCGAGCCTGTGTGGCGGCCTCCAAATCGATGCTAGCGTATGCGAAGGACCGGCGCGCACACTTGCCGGGACGCCATCGCATGCCCAGGAACGGCGTCATGGATACAGGGAACGACAAGAAGCGTGCACGGACGCCATCCATCACCTCGCACGATGGCCCGTTCGGTACGCGCCTATCGCCGCCCAACAAGAAGAGCAGAGGCCGCGAACCGGACACGACGCCGACGTTCGGCGGCGCGCTGCATCCGATGTCCCTGCCGGTGGTGCATACGTTGCAGGAGGCGCAGGACGCTTCGAAGTCCGGGCAGGTATTCGGTCTGCGGCCGCACGGCGGTTCGTTCACGACCTATCAGGGCATGGCGACGCACGTGACCAGCACCGAGGGCACGAGCTGGACGCAGCAGTTCGCCAAGCCGTCCAGTCGATTGAGCTCGAAGTACGAAAAGCTGTTCCCGAGAATCGATCACATCTCCGATCTCACGCGCGCTAACAAGGCGCTGGTGAGCGGCCAGGCGGGTCAGAACCGCTACGGTAAGGCGTTGAGCAAGCCGGCGCAGATGACGGCGTCGCTGCTTCGCATCAACGAGGCGAGCACGGCCTTCGGATCCGATGCCATGGGCATGGACGGCAAGGACGTCGGCGCCGGCATGATGGCCGATGTGCTGGGCCAGAAATGGGCACACAAGAACAGTCACAGGGGGCGCAGGAAGCGCACGCGTCTCGGTGGCGACGAGGTGCTGAGCGAGCTCAAAGGGCGCTATCCGCAGCTCGACACCACCAGCAAGATGCGCGATCAGGGTGAGGATGCCCTGTTGCGTCAGGTCGGCAAGTCGCGCACCTTCGCCGCCGAACAGGCGATGGCTCGAGGAAAGGCCAAGGGGCTGGACGGCGACGGTCTGGAAGACTACGTGCGCGGCAAGTTCGCGAAGCACGGTCTGGGCGAGGTGCCGGACTTGAGCGGGTTCCGTTCCTCGGCCAAGCGCGACCGCGAAGACGACGAGGATCACGATCGTCAGGCGTATACCGGCGGCTTCGCCAAGACGCCGACCAAGCGCATGCGGAGTCTGGAGCAGAGTCGGCGCTCGATGCGCGAATACGCGAAGGGCATGTCGTCGCCGTTCGTGCGACCCGGAGGCAGCAAGTCCGGCGTGTTCGAGGGCTTCAAGTCGCAGGTCGCGCCGAGCAAGGGCACGATGTGGGAGCAATGGAAGCTGACTGCGCCGGACACGTCGAGCACGAAGTACACCGAGCTGTTCAAGAGCATGAGCACGCTGTCCGACCTCGGCCGCGCCAACAAGGCGCTGGTCAAGGGCGGCAGCGACATGCTCAGTCCCACGCCGGGCGAAAGCCTGTGGCGCGGGAAGTCCTACAGCAGCGAGGCCCAGGCCACGGCGACGCTGCTGCGTCTGAACGAGCCGCACACGGCGCTGGGCGGTTCGTCCATGGGGTCGGAACGGCACGACGCCGGCACCGGCATCATGGCCGAAACGCTGGCGATAAAGTGGAAGAACAGCAGCAACCAGCAGCACCTGAACAAGCAGGACCGCACGCCGGTCGCGCCGTCGAAGGCACTCGGACGTCTGGAAGCCCGCTATCCGCAGCTGGACAACGTGGACAAATTGCGCGTGCAGGGACAGTCGGGGCTTACCGACCAGATCGCGTCCTCGCGCATGAAGGCCGCGGTGCAGGCCGGTCGACGGGGGCTGGCGAAGGGGCAGCCCGATCACTCGCTGAGCGAGTACGTGCAGCACAAGTTCAACAAGCACGGACTCGGTCAGGTGCCGGGCGGATGGAAGCGGCAGCTGACGACGCCGAAACCGAAGAAGTGATGCGAGCGGCTGCGCATGATCGCCCCGGCGTTGCACCGGGGCGGCCATGCGTGCGCAGACGTTACTGGCAGCTCGGGAACTTGAACGAAGCGATGCGCGTGTGCCAGTTGAACGATCCGTCGTTGACCAGATACTCGGTCGTGTACCAGAAGGTGCAGTCGTCGACCGGATCGACCGTCATCGCACTGTAGTCGCCCCAGCGGTCCAGGCTTCCGGTCTGCGAGCCGGTGCCGGCGAGGATGGTCTGCTCGGTCTGCATGGTGTCGAGCGGGTCGCCGACTTCGCGGCCGGTGTAGCGGATCGCCGGATGGATGTTGCTGCTGGATGCGCTGTAGCCGAGCGCCATGTCGCCCAGCTTGTCCATCGCGATCGAACCCATCCAGCGGTAGGTGCTGTCCGGCGCGTAGGTCGATTGCTGATAGACCACCGGTGTGCCCGACGGATTGCGGATCTCGTACCAGCGGATGCCGGTGTAGTTGTTCTGGGTCGGATTGCCCTTGCCGCTGCCAGCCAGCACGGTGTGGTTGAGCACCAGCGATTCGTGATCGCCGAAGTTGCGGTAGGCGAGACGGAACATCAGGCGATCCGCCAGCGAGTCGAGCTTGTTGCGCGTGCCGCTCTGCGGAATGCAGGTGCCGCCGCCGCTGCAGCCGGCACTGAAACCGGCGACCGGGATGTTGATCGGCCCGCTCAGCGTGGTGTTGCCCGGGGTGCTCCAGTCGACGTGGAATCGCCACAAGTTCAGCGCGTTGCTGGTGAAATTCATCATGTAGTTCGGCGAACCGGCGGGCGGCAGCGTGCTGCCGTCCAGGTCCGAGGGCAGCACGCCGCCGTAGCTGGCCGAGAGCTGGAAGCACTGCTGCGTCGCCGGCTGTCCGTTGAGCATGGCGCTGCGGTCGTAGGCGCACAGCTTGGCGCCCTGGAAGGTGTTGCCGAACATGTTGAAGGTCTCGTAGTAGGCGTCCGGCCACACGCCCATCTTCGGGTAGTCCGGAAAATCGCTGCCGTACGAGAACGAGTAGCGGTACCACGCACCGGTGGCGTCGCTGGTCGCCGACACGGCGACGCACTGCAGGTAGGGCGTGGTGCTGACCGAGAACTGCGAGACCACCCAGCGCTGCGCGATCTGGTCGTAGACCACCACCGAATCGCCGTCGTTGTTGGCTTCGCAGCCGCCGCCGAAGCCCTGCCACAGCGTGCTGGTCGGCACCGGTCCGTAGACCACGGCCTTGCTGGACTTGTCGAACACCGCCAGTGCGTCGTTGACCACCTGCACGTACTGTGTGGCGCCGACCGCGCCGACGGTGTCGGGCGGCGCGTAGTGGACGGTGAAGGCGCCTTGCGGTCCGCTGAAGCCTTCGCCGATGCCCTCGACGCCGGCGCCGGCGGCGGGCAGCGCGTTCAGCACGGCGCTGGTCTGCAGCGCACCGTCGCCCAGGTTGCCCTTCTGCACCAGGAACGGAATGCGGCGGGCCGGATGCGCCTGGCCGCTGGAGAAATCCTCCGGACGCGGCAGCAGACCGCGCAGCGAGGGCAGGCGATCGTAATGGACTGCGCCTTGCGTGCTGGCGTGCTCGGTGGTGGCGCCGGCGGCGTGCACGGCGCCTCCCAGCGCCAGGCTCAACGCGACGGAGACGACCGCGCGCGCGGTCATCGAACGTGGAAATGCAGACATGATGAATCCTCCTTGAGATCACAGATCGTGGATACGAATCGAGATCGTGCGAGGAAGCGATCCTGCCGAGGGCGGATCGATTCCTTCCCCCTGTCTGCCATGTCCTTGGCCGCCCGTGCGTGCCGGGCCATGCGTGGCCGGGAATGACGTTCTACAGCTTAGCGCGGCGGCGCGTCCGAAACGCCGACTTGCACACGCTTTCCGCGATCGCCGTGCACATGCGGCGATCGGGCGCTACACGGCGCGCGTCGCATTCAGACGCGGCTGAAGTCCAGAAATGCCGCGATGGCCTCGACCGCGTCGTCGTTTGCACCGGCATCGTCGGCGTTCTCGATCTGGATTTCCGCCATCGCGTGGCCGTCCAGCGGCGCTTCGCCGAAACGGTCGAACAGCCACTGCCCGCGCGCCGCGGCGAAGGCGCGGTGGCGCTCGGTCAGTGCAGCGGGCGTGCCCGGCAGCCAGATCTGGAACGCGTTGGTGTCGGGACGTTGCGGATGCACGTGCACGCGCGACAGCGGCTTCAGCGCCTCGGCCAGGGCGCGTGCGCGCGCCACGCAGGCGGGCAGTTTCGGTGCGCGCCGTTCGAGGCCGTCCAGCGCCGCGAGCGCGTAGGGATAGGCGGTGAACAGGTCGCCGCCGTAGCGGGTCTTCCACACGCGCAGCGAGCGGATGAAGTCTTCGCTGCCGGCAACCAGCGCGCCGCCGAGTCCGCCGAGGCCTTTGTAGTAGGACACGTACACGCTGTCGGCCAGCGTCGCCAGTTCGGCTTCGGGCACGCCATAGCCGGCGGCGGCCTCCCACAGGCGCGCGCCGTCGAAGTGCAGCGGCACGTCGCGAGCGCGGCACCAGGCGGAGATGGCGCGCAGTTCGTCGAGATCGGGCAGCAGGTAGCCTGCGCGACGCAGCGGCAGTTCCACGACCACGGCGGCCAGCGGTTCGGTGACCGTGTCCAGCATGGCCGCGGTGAATGGCTCGTGGTGTCCGAGGCGGATCGATTGCAATCCGGCGACGCGCTCGACGGCGCTGGCCTCGTCCATGCCCAGATGGCTGAGCGGATGAATGACGATGTTGCGGCAGTTGCGCGCCTCGGCCAGGGCGCGCAGTACGCACAACTGCGCTGTGACGCCCTTGATGAAAAACAGCCCAGACGGTTTGCCGAGACGCTGGCGCGTGATGGCTTCCAACTGCGCCACGGCGCCGCCTTCGCCGTAGACGTCGATCGCATCCGTGGCGGCGGGCAGGGACGCGAGGTGTGTCAGCGTCTGCTGCGCGCCGAGTGGCGGCAGGCGCGACAGCACGAAGGAGCAGGAAACCTTGAGTTCGCGATCGTTCGTGGACATACATGTGTCGTGGCGGCAACGGAGAGGCACAGTATCAGGCATGTCGCGCCTGCGGGCACGGCGTGCGGGCCGTGTGGCTCAGTCCGTCGAGGGCGTCTCGTCCACGCAGACGCGATTGCGACCGTTGCGCTTGGCGCGGTAGAGCTGCGCGTCGGCGCGTTCGATGAGAGCGTCGGCGGATTCGTCCGGGTGAGTCAGTTCGGCGACGCCGATGGAGACGGTGAAGCGGATCGCTTCGCCTTGTTCGCTGTCCACCGACAGCGCGGCGATGACGCTGCGCAGGCGTTCGGCGGTGACGGCGGCGGCCGCGCGGTTCGAGCGCGGCAGCAGGGCCGCGAACTCTTCGCCGCCCAGCCGCCCGAGGGTGTCGATGCGGCGTAGTTCGCGTCGGCAGGTCTCGGCGATGCGGACCAGCACGCGGTCGCCGGCGGCGTGGCCGTAGGTGTCGTTGATGTGCTTGAAGTGGTCGACGTCGAGCATCAGCACGGTCATGGTGGCGCCGCCGCGTCGGGCGCGCGCCAGTTCCTGCTCGAAGAGGGTGAAGAAATGGCGTCGCGAGAAGACGCCCGTAAGGCCGTCGGTATTGGCCAGCATCTCCAGTTCGCGGCTCTTTTCCTCCAACTGCCGGGTTTTTTCCTCCAGCGCCGCGGTGCGCGCTTGCACCAGCGACTCCAGGCGCTCGCGATGCAGGGTCAGTTCGTTCTCGTGGCGCACGCGCACGGCGAGGTTGTCGAGCATGCGTACGCGCATCTGGTCGAGTGCCTGCGCAACCTGGTCGAGTTCGTCGGGCCGCTTGTGCGGGCGGTCCTGCGCCAGCTTCAACGGTGTGTGCAGACGCTCGAAGTCGAGGGTGCTGGCGTAGTCGGCCATGATCTGCAGGCGTCGCGTCACCTGCCGGCGGAACAGCAACAGCAACAGCACCGACATGCTCAGCATCGCCGCGATGGTGGTCAGCAGTTCGCGCACGATGGCGTTGTGCATGCGGGCCATTGCGATGCGGTCGTCGATGACCACGCGCAGCGTGCCCAGATCGAAGCGTTGACCATCGTCGTGGGTCAGCGGATAGCTGCGTTCCACCAGCGCGCTGACGTCGGCCTTGCCGCGTGTGAGGCGGCGGCCCTCGCTGTCGAGTTGGACGTAGCCGATGCCGGGGGTGTGGATCAGCGCATTGAGCAGCAGTCGGGTGCTGCCGTCGTCGACTTGCCACAGGCTGGCTTCGAGGCTCGGCAGGAGGCTTTGCTGGATTTCGTCCAGCTGTGCCCGTGCCGCAGTGACCTGGTTGCGGTAGATGGCGCGAACCTGCAGCGCCGTCACGGCCACGGCCACCAGCATGCCAAGCAGCACGGTGGCCGCCGTCAGGCGAAGACTGATCGAGCGTCGGGGCGTTGCGCGTGGATTCACGGGTGGGACTTCGGATGGAACCAGAGGGCGGTGTTCTGTAACGGCGCATCGTCGGGGAAGTCCGGGTTGCGCAGCTCCAGGATCGTGCGTCGGGCGAGATCGAGCCTGTCCAGGTCGGCGTCGTAGGTGCGATGGAACAGGCGCAGCAGACTGCCGTCGTCCAGACTGCGTTCGAGGCCGCGGCGAATGGCGTCGGCCAGCGCGACGTTGTGTGGACGGACGAAGAAGTACAGCGCCGATGGATAGTGCAGCAGCAGGTGCGGTTCCAGTTCGATCGGCAGCCCGGCGTGCGAATTCAGCTCGCCGTCGACTTCGGCGATCGAGCGCGGGAAATAATCGATGTGCCGGCGAGCCAGCATCTGGAACAGGCCTTCGTAGGTCGCGCTGGCGTCGACCTGGAGGCCGTTGGCGCGGAGGATGGCGAGGTCGGGCCAGTCGTGGCCCTGGCCGGCGCGCAGGGCGGCCAGTTGCCGCACGCGGTCGATGCGGGCGAAGCGTGCGCGGTCGCCGCGGTGGACCAGCAGCACGCGCCAGCCGATCAGGCCGCGGTCGATGGGAATGCGGATGGCGCGCAGGCGGCGCTCGCGCTCGCGGGTGGTCACGGTCCAGACGACGTCGAGTCCATGCCCGGAGGCCAGCATGCGCAGACTGCGGGCTTGCTGCATGGCGGTGCGGCTGGGCTGCAGCCGATACGCCACGCCGCTGCGCGCCAGCGCCAGGCGCAACACTTCGAGGGGATAGCGTTGCCGTGCATCCTGCTGCGACTCGGCGCGCGGATAGATGACCCGTAACGGCGCGGTCGCGTGGACACAGGCCGGCGACAGCGGTACGACGAGGGCGAGCAGCATGATCAGCAGGCAGCGCCGAATCGATCGCATGCGTACATCCTGTGCAGAAGGGCAGGGCATCCAGCGCCGTGGTACCGAGGCAGCCGTTTGCCGTGATCGGTTCGTGCAGAGCCTAGCATCAATCTATCCGGCGCAAAGCGAGCTGCGGCGCGGTTCGCGGGGTCAGATCGGACGCGCGCGACAGTAGCGGTCGATGTACTCGCGCTGCGTGGGCATGGCGTCGACGGTCTGCCGGATCGCGTCGCGCAGGCCGGCCAGCATGCGCGTCGCGTCGACCTCGCTGCGCAGGTCGGCGAGCGGATCGTAGCGCTCCGGCCAGACCTCCTGTCCGACCAGCACCGCCAGCCAGTTCGGGTTCTGGAACAACTCCAGACGCTCGGCGACCAGGCGGCCGTGGCCGCGGAAGTGCGCCAGCTTGTAGGCCAGCGGTTCGGGGATGTCCATGCGCGCGACGTGACGCCACATCGGTTCGCTGCGCTGGTTGGCGTGGTAGTGCAGGATCAGGAAATCGCGTACGCGTTCGTATTCGGTAGCGGTCAGGCGATTGAATTCGGCGGTGGTGACCGGATCGAAATCGCGGTCCGGAAACAGCGCCAGCAGACGGCTGACGGCAGTCTGGATCAGGTGGATGCTGGTCGATTCCAACGGTTCCAGGAAGCCGGCGGACAGGCCGATGGCGACGCAGTTGCGGTGCCAGAAACGGCGACGGCGGCCGGTGACGAAGCGCAGCAGGCGCGGCTCGCCCAAGGCTTCGCCTTCCAGATGGTTCATCAGCGTGGCGGTGGCCTCGTCGTCGCTGATGTAGTGACTGCAGTAGACGTGCCCGTTGCCGACCCGGTGCTGCAGCGGAATGTGCCACTGCCAGCCCGCGGCATGCGCGGTGGAGCGCGTGTACGGCGCAAACGCTTCGCCGTGCGCGCACGGTACGGCGATCGCGCGGTCGCACGGCAGCCAGTGTCGCCAGTCTTCGTAGCCGGCATGCAGCGCGCCTTCGATCAGCAGGCCCCGGAAACCGCTGCAGTCGATGAACAGGTCGCCCTCCAAGCGAGTGCCGTTCTCCAGCGCGACGTCGGCAATGAAGCCGTCCTCGCGCAGGTTGACCTCGGTGACTTTGCCTTCGCTGCGCCGCACGCCGTGGCGCTCTGCGTAGGTGCGCAGGAAGGCCGCGTACAGGCTGGCGTCGAACTGGTAGGCGTAGTCCAGTGTGGACAGCACCTGGCGCGGATCGCTCGATGGCGGCATGAACTTGTTCGCGCGCGCGGCCACCCAGGCCAGCGCGTATTCTTCCAGCGGCGTGTCGTCGCCGCGGGCACGCTCGCGCAGCCAGTAGTGATGCAGCGGTACCTTGTCGAACTCGGCGCCGAACTGGCCGAACGGGTGGAAGTAGCGCTGGCCCGTGCGCGTCCAGTTGACGAACTCGATGCCCAGCTTGAAGGTGCCCTGGGTGGCGGCGATGAAGTCGTTCTCGTCGATGCCCAGACGCTGGTTGAACAGCTTGATCGGCGGAATCGTCGCCTCGCCCACGCCGACGCTGCCGATGTGTTCGGATTCGACCAGATCGATGCGACAGTTGCCTTGCAGCGCCTGGCCCAGAGCGGCTGCGGTCATCCAGCCGGCGGTGCCGCCGCCGACGATGACGATGCGTCGGATACGCCTGTCGTTCATGGGGCCGGATGTCCTGCCTGCGAAGAGATGCCGGTCATTGTAGGAGAAGTCGCGCCCTGGATCGGGACAGGCACTCGGTGGCGGCGCGGAGGTCGTCCCGTTCGCCACCGTGCGGCTGTCTTCCCCCACCCTGAAGCCGTTAGAGTCTGCATCGACTCGGGGGAGTTTCGTCATCAGGGGAACACATGAAAGGGAACATCATCGGCGCCGGCGTGGCGCTATCAATGCTGTGCGGTTGCGTCTCCATGCCGACGTTCCAGTCGGCGAAACCCATGGGCAGCGCGCACGCCTACCGGGTTCATGCGGCCGATCCCAAGCCGATCGAAAACACGCTCTACCAGTTCGTCGACATGGACGACACGGTGCTGTATCACCAGGAGGCCGGTGGCGGTGGCGTGGCGCTCGGCGTGTTGCTGGGACCGCTCGGCGCGGCCGCCAACGCGGCAGCGATCAAGAGCCGCACCGGCAAGGAAGCGTTGTCGCTGCGCGGCGCGTTCACGCCGCACGTGATGCAGGATTTCTCGGCCACGCTGCTCTATCAGCCGGAACTGCAGCCGGCGCGTGCGGCGGATGCCTCTGCCGTGACGTTCTCGCCGATGCTGGAGCTGACGCGGATGGGCGAGGATCAGGTCCGGATCGGCGCACGTCTGCGCGTCGCTCAGGGCACCCCGCAGCAGCGCGATTACCTCTACGTGCTGCCCGACAGCTACTCGTTCGCCGCTCTGTAGAAGGGAATGTCCAGCGCGGATCAGAGCAAGCTGGACGCTTCGATCCAGCAGGGCTTCCGCTGGGCGCTGGACACCTACCGCAGCGATACGGAAGGCCGGTTGCAGGCGAATCGTCCTGTGATGGTGCAGTCGTCTTTCGTCAACACGCGGATCAAGATGAAGCTCAAGGGCTACGCCTTCGAGCAGGATCCGGGCCGTGTCGGTTTCGTGCTGGCCGCGCCGTCCTGGCCGACGGTGTATTCGATGCCGGCGGACATGGCCGTGGTGACGTCGGGCTGATCGGCGATGCCGACATGAAAACGCCGGCGATGCACGAGGCATCGCCGGCGCCGATCACACGTGGGGATGCGTGATCAGTACGACAACACGCAACCGCCCGCACCGCTGTTGAAGGCATTGCTCCACAGCGACTGCACCGGGTAGCTGGTGCCGCCCGAGAGCGTGACGGTCGCGGATGCGCCCTGACCGGAGGAGATCCAGGCGCATTTGTCGCCGTTCTCTTCGCCGCTGCCGTCGATCCAGCCGCTGCTCGGGAACTGGTCCGAAATCGTCTCGGCCAGCTCATGGCCTTCGACGATGGTGATGCCGGCCTTCGGACCCAGGCCGTTGAAGTTGGCGCCGCAGCTCGCGCCGGCGTCGGTCATGTACGGCAGGTTGGTGTAGGCCACGTTGCCGTAGTTCGAGCTGCTGTAGCTGTGATACGCGCAGTACTGCGTGCCGAAGCCGGAGGCGCTGTTGCCGGTGGCGGTGGCGATCACGTACTGGGTGCTGGCATTGCTGCCGGACGTCGTGTTGCCGAAGTGCGCGGCGGCCTTGACCGCTTCGGCGGCCAGCTGCGACTGGGTCGGATGGCTCGGCGCGGCCGAGCTGTTGTCGAACCAGACGTTCTGGTAGATGTTCAGCTGGTTGCCGGCCGCGGTGCCCGCGCCGTTGCAGAACTGGGTGCCGCTGCTCACGCCCTGGCAGTACTGCGTGACGCTGTTCAGCCAGGAGCTGCCGCCGACGCTGCCCAGGAAGGACTCGAGGATCGAGACTTCGCCGCTGGGGTCGTTGTTGTTCCACTGCGAACCCCACACCACCAGGTAGACCTTGGGCGCGGTCTCGACGCCGATGCCGCCGGTGCCGCCCTGGTAGATCAGGTTGTTGCTGGTGGTGGAGCCGCCGCCGTGGCCGCCGCCCTTGGCCTGGCCGCGGTTCGGATGCTGCGCGCGCCAGCTTTCCATGGCGTCGACGGTCGGATGCACGACGGCCGGGTGCTGGCCCTGCTCGAGCAGGCGCACGCCGCCAGGCGTGCCTTCGTAGTTCATCGGCGCCGGCGGCTTGGCCGAGACGACGGCACTGGCCAGCAGGGTGAGCGAAAGGGCGGCAAGAATTTTTCCGGTGGATTTCATGTGGTATCTCCTCGAAAGCTTCGAATAGTCCATGTAGAAATCACGGATCGAGGGCGCCTGAGCGCGCTGGTCAGCGCGCCAATGCGTCGTCCGATGCGTGTCGGTTCCCGCATTCGCGTCCTGCCTCAGGCCTTTTCATATACAACCGCCCCCGGCCTTTTCAGCAGCGCGAAACATAGATCGCGGTAGCGCAAGGCACTGTGCTCCGTGTGTCGGAGCCTCCGGCCGCGCGCCACGCATATAGCGGGCGTTTGCTTAGGATTTGCTTAGTTGGCGCGCGTGCACCCTGCACAGTCCGATGCAGTTCTCATCGTGGCGGATGCATCGAGCGTGGCGCACAGGCCGCGCCACGGCGTCGCCGAGCGGCATGTCGGACATGCGCGGCATGGCCGGATGCAGGCGTGTGCTGGCAGCGCATCGATGGACTCAGGCGGTCGCGCCTGTCTCGACCGGGCGACGGCCGTCCGACCAGCGCATGGCCATCCAGATGACGATGCCGCCGAGCGACAGCGCGACGCCGACGCCGCCGGTCGCGCGCCAGCCCCAGCCGGCCGTGAGCGCCATGCCGGCCAGCCACGGACCGAGCGCGTTGGCCATGTTGAAGGCCGCGTGGTTCATGGCGGCGGCCAGCGTCTGCGCGTTGCCGGCGACATCCATCAGACGCGTCTGCAGCGGTACGACCAGGCCGCCGCCGAGGCCGATGACGAACAGCGAAGCGCCCATCAGGATCACGTTGCCGACGGAGAACGCGTAGAAACCGCTGGCGACGCCCAGCAGGATCTGCAACGCCAGCGCCGCCTTCAGTAGACGACCGCCGGACAGCGCGCCGGCGACGATGTTGCCCAGCGTGCTGCCGACGCCGAAGATCATCAGGATCACCGACACGCCCCAGGCTGGCGCGTTCGTGGTGGCCAGGAACGCGGCGCTGAAATAGGTGTAGACCGCGAACATGCCGCCGAAGCCGATGGCGCCCATCGCCAGTGTCAACAGCACGTCGCGGTTGCGGAAGGCGTCGATCTCGGCCAGCGGATGCGCGTCGGGATGCGGCCCCTTGTACGGCGCGGTGCGCCAGACCATCACGACGGTGATGCAGGCCAGCGCCGCGACCATCGCGAAGCCGAGGCGCCAGCCCAGTTCCTGGCCGAGGTAGTTGACCGCCGGCACGCCGACGATATTGGCGATGGCCAGGCCGAGGATGACCTGACTGACCGCCTGCGCGCGCCGGTCGCGGCCGGCGATGTCGGCCGCGAACAGCATGGCGATGCCGAAGAACGCGCCATGCGGCAGGCCGCTGAGGAAGCGCGCCAGGTCCATCGTCCACATCGACGGCGCCAGCGCGGTCAGCAGATTGCCGACGGCGAACACGCCCATCAGCGCCAGCAGCACGTGCTTGCGCGGCAGCCGCGAGGCGAACATGGCGATCAGCGGTGCGCCGATGACCACGCCCAGTGCGTAGGCGCTGATGGCGTGTCCGGCCACGGCCTCGGAGGCGTGGAATTCGCTGGCGAAGTAGGGCAGCAGACTCATCGCCGCGAATTCGCCCGCGCCGATGGCGAAGGCGCCGGAGGACAGCCAGAAGATGATGACGGCCAGGCTGTGCGTGGCGTCGGTGGCGGACGGGGAGGCGTTCGGACGCGTCATGGGGATTCGGAACGTGGGACGGTGTGGGGTGCGAAGTGCGGGCTTGGCGTCGTCGCTGGATGCGATGCCTCGCAAGGTGTGGAGACGTCGTGCGGCGACCGACGCGCGGTGTCCGACGGCGCGCTCGACGCCGCGCCTGCGCACGATGCGGAGTCGCGTGTCGATGGATCGGGTGAAGGCCTATGGTAGCGCAGCCCGTCGCGCCGGTTAGAAAGCATGCGCATAACGGACGGCGTCCGCGGGAGGCGCTGGACTCAGTACGGCGGCTCGCGACGCTGGCGCTGCATGCGCGCCGCTTCGGTCCACCAGGCCAGGTCGTCGGCGAAGCGTGCGAAGGATTTCTCCAGCAACGCGCCGGCGTCGCCCTGCGGCTGGCCGTCGGCATCCAGCGTCGCGCCGATCGGGCCGACCAGCACGCTGCTGGAAATGACCACCATGCCCATCTCCGACAGCGTGCCGTGCCACAGCAGGTTGGCGCGCGCGCCGCCGAGTCGTCCGGCCGAATAGCTGACGATGCCGGCCGGACGCCAGAACCATTCTTCGAGGAAGTGATCGGTGAGGTTCTTCAGGCCCGGCTGCATGCCCCAGTTGTATTCGCCGGTGACGAACACGAAGCCGTCGGCCGCGCGAATCTTGCCGGCCAGCGCTTCCATCGCTTCGGGCGCTTCGCCGGGCGCGTGTTCCTTGTACATGCGGTCCAGCATCGGCAGGCCGATCTGCATGGCGTCGATCAGCTCGGCCTCGGCACCGCGCGCCTGCAGGCGGTCCACCACGTAGTGCGCCAGCCGGATGCCGGCGCGGTCGGAACGGTAGGAGCCGTACAGCACGAGGATGCGTTCGGACATGCCGGAACCTCGAAGGCAGCGGGCGCGGCCGGCCGCTCGCCGGTCGCTCGCGGCCATGATGGCACGGCGCCGACATCGATGCGGCGGCATAACAACCAACGGTGATAACCGCGAGTGCCGCATTCATGCAACAAATCGTTCCATCCCGTGCTTTACGCTGCAGGTTTCCCGTCGAGGAGGAAGGCATGACGTCGCGTCCCCGTTTCCTGATGTGTCCGCCCACGTATTTCGAGGTGGCGTACGTGATCAACCCGTGGATGGAGCATCACGTCGACAACGTGCAGCAGGCGCGGGCGCAAGCGCAGTGGGACGCCTTGCACGAGGCGCTGCAGGCGCGCGCGGACGTGGCGCTGGTCGAGCCGGCGCCGGGTCTGCCGGACATGCCGTTCACGGCCAACGCCGGCGTGGTGCTGGGCGACACCTTCGTGCCGAGCCGCTTCCGCCATGCGCAGCGACAGGGCGAGGAAGCGCTGTTCGAGCGCTGGTGCGCCGAGCACGGTTTCGCGATCCGTGCGCTACCCGAGGGACTGGATTTCGAGGGTGCGGGCGACGCCTTGCTCGACCGCGGTCAGCCGCTGCTGTGGATGGGCCACGGGCACCGCAGCGACGCGGCCTGCGCGCCGGCGCTGCAGGCGCTGCTCGATATCGAGGTGGAGCCGCTGCGGCTGGCCGACGCGCGCTTCTATCATCTGGATACCTGCTTCTGCCCGCTGCAGGGCGGTGCGCTGCTGTACAACCCGCGGGCCTTCGACGACGACTCGCGCGCGCGGATCGAGGCGCGCGTGCCGGCGCACCGGCGGCTGGCGGTCGATGCGGACGATGCCGCGGCGTTCGCCTGCAACGCGGTGGACGTGCTCGATGCGGTGATGCTCAACCGCGCCAGCGATGCGCTGCGTGCGGGGCTGAAGCGTCTCGATTACGACGTCATCGAGACGCCGCTGGACGAATTCATGAAGTCCGGCGGTTCGGCCAAGTGCCTGACGCTGCGCCTGGACGAACCGCGCTGAATTCGTAGCGCGCGGCGTCAGCCGTGCAGGGTCACCGCGAGCCGGCCGACGTCCGCCAGCACGCTCTCGCGCGCTTCGTCGCTGGCGATGGAGCCAGCGTAGTAGGCCGCGACCAGCAGCGGTCCGCCCTTCGGCGGTTCGATCAGGCCGATGTCGTTGATCTCGTTGGCGGCGCCGCGACCGGTCTTGTCGGCACAGTGCCAGGCGCTCGGCAGACCGGCGCGCAGCAGTCGGGTGCCGGTGCTGCATTGGCGCATCCAGCCGAGCAGCCGTTGCCGCGAGGCCGGACGCAGGGCGTCGCCCAGCAGCAGGTCGCGCAGGTCGGCCAGCATCGCCTGCGGCGTGGTGGTGTCGCTGGGGTCGTCGGGCAGAGCGAGATTGAGCGCCGGTTCGTTGCGTACCAGCAGGGTCTCGCGGTCGCCCAGGCTGCGCGCGTAGGCGGTCACGGCGGACGGTCCGCCGAGGGTTTCCAGCAACAGGTTGTCGGCGGTGTTGTCGCTCACCGTGATCGCCGCCTCGCACAGGGCTTCCAACGTCATCCCGGGCGCGCCGACGTGATGCCGGGTGATCGGCGCGTAGTCGAGCACGGCGTCGCGGTCGAAGACGATGCGGCGCTGCAGGCGCTCGACGCCGCTGTCCACCCGAGCCAGCAGGGCGGCGACGGTCAGCACCTTGTGCGTGCTGCACATCAGGAAGCGGCGATCGGCGCGATACGCCACGCGCAGTCCGCTGGACGTGTCTAGCATCGCCACGCCGAGCCGGCCGCCGTGCCGGGCTTCCAGCGCGGCCAGCCGGGTGTGGATGTAGCGAGTGGCGTCGAGGGGACGGCCGTCGCGCGCGGCGGCGTGCAGGTTCGGCAGGGCGGCCATGCCGGCGCCCACGGCCAGGGTTTTCAGGAGTTCGCGACGAAGCATGAAGGGCGTTCCGATGCAGCGGCCATCATGGCCGGATGCGCAGCAGTGTGGCGTTGCGCTACGGCGAAGCCCGGCCGGGTTGCGGGCAATCTTCGGGCAGTTGCGGGCCGCCGACAGACGTCAGGCCGGCAGCCAATGGTGTGGGCATGGAATCTTCGGTGGCCCTGCGTGTCCAAGCAGGCGGACCGTGGTACTTTTCGGCGGTCAGGATTTGCGCGGACGCCTCGGCGGTCGTGTTTCGCTGACCTTGTCCTTGAGTCGTTGTTCGAGTCGCGCGGCAAAATCCACGAACGTGAGGCCGTAGATCGCGCCCAGTTCGCGTACTTGCACCAGATCCACGCCGCGCTGCCCGACCTCGATGGCCGAGACATAGGTCTGCGGACGCCCGAGCGAAGCGGCTACCTCGGCTTGCGAGAGTCCGGCCTCGAGACGCAAGTCACGCAGCAGCGTGACCAGCTCAGCATGCTCAGGTGTGTGGATCGAGGCTCTTTTCATGACCGACGCTCGATCGTCCGGCCATGGACGTTATTACCCGAGCAGTTGTTAGGCGAAAGGCGGGATATTACCTGTATAGCGTGTATAATCAGAGATGCATCGAACGCGGCGAGGAGGATGGCCGGCCGATGCGGACGCGCCGCGGGATGCAGCGATAGCGTGGATGCCGCGGTTATGAATGAACCACATCACTTTGCGGTGGAAGGGAAGCGGGGTGTAGGGAGATGCACTATTTATCGACGAAGCAGCGGCTTGCGATTCGCCTGGGACTGATCGCCACGGCCATCGTCGCGAGCCTGGCGACGATCTTGATCTGGCCGCGCCTCGATCACGCCATCGAGCACCATACGGACATCATGTTGATCGCGGCGCTGACGCTGGTGATCGCGGGGGCGGTCGCGTACAGATTGCTGCTGCGCTACGAACCGACCTTTCCGAGCGGCTTCCAGGCGACGGTCCATCATCGCAACATCGCCCTCGACCATGCGTCGGGCCGTCTCTGGGTGCGCACGCCCGATGCGCACGAATACACCTTGAGCAGCGATCAGATTCGCGCCTGGAAGCATGAGTGGACGCACCACTCCAATCGCTTGGGCTTGCAGCGTCGGGCCTGCAACCTCATCGTGCTCGAACTGGCCGAGCCGGGCGGAACACGCATTGGCGTGGATTTCGGTCGCGACCACGCGGCGGCCTCGCAGTGGCAGGCGCGCATCGCGTACTGGAAGCGGCGCGATCTGTTCGACATGCAGCCGCGGCACGCGCCGCTCTGATCCGCGTACGCCGCTGCATGCGTTCTGCCCGCCGACGGTCGTCGACGTGCCCGCGAATTGCCCGATTCGTCGATTAGGTTCATCGCGTGCCGCGTCGGCATGCCATGAGGAACAGGGATGCAGCGTCGACCGGGTCTGGACCTGCTGCGTGCGATCGCGGTGGTGTGGGTGATGGTGTTTCACAGCTATTTCGCCGGGTTCCAGGGTGGTGGCGTGCTGCGCTGGAGCGGCTGGATGGGCGTGGATCTGTTCTTTGCGCTCAGCGGTTTCCTGATCGGCTCGCAAGTGCTCAAACCGCTGGCGCAAGGCGAGCGGATGGCGTTCGGCGATTTCTACCTGCGTCGCGCGTTCCGCATCCTGCCGGTCTATCTGCTGGTGCTGACCGTCTACCTGGCGGCGCCGGCGCTGCGTGAAGTGTCGGACATGCGTCCGTGGTGGCAGTTCGCGACTTTTAGCCTGAACCTGTGGCCGGCGCCGCCCGCGCAGCAGGCGCTGTCGCACGCATGGTCGCTGTGCGTGGAAGAACATTTCTACCTGCTGTTCCCGTTGCTGGCCGCGCTGCTGGCCTGGCGGCCTTCGATGCGCCGTGTCCTCGGCGTATTCGCGGTGCTGGTGCTGGGCGGCATGGCCCTGCGCGCCTGGTTGTGGACGACCCGGGTGGGGCCGGTGCTGGATCCGTCGGCGGGGCAGGAGGCCTACATGCGCTTGCTGTACGTGCCGACCTGGGCGCGCCTGGACGATCTGCTCGGCGGCGTCGCGCTGGCGGCGGTGCGCAACTATCGCCCGATGTTGTGGGCGTGGCTGGAGGCGCGCGCGAATGTCGTGCTGGGGTTGGGCGTGGCGCTGGTCGTCGTCGGCATGGCGTGGTTCTCGGGGCAGCGCCTGGGTTTCGCGCAGAACGTATTCGGCTATCCGCTGCTGGCGCTGGGCATGGCCGCGTTGGTGTGCGGCGCTGCCAGTCCCCAGGGTGTGCTCGGTCGTCGGGCCGTGCCCGGTGCGACCTGGCTGGCGTTGGCGTCGTACAGCCTGTATCTCACGCACAAGGCCGTGTACGCGAACGTGCATCGCTGGCTGGGCGCATGGGGCGATGCGCACGGGTGGTGGAGCCTGCCGATCTACGCCGGCGCGGTGCTGGCGGTGGGCGCGATCTGCTACTACGGCGTCGAACGCCCGTTCCTGCGGCTGCGCGCGCGTGTGCGCGGTCGGCGAACGAAGGGCATGGCACAGGCAGCGGCATGAACGGGACAGGCCCGGCCGACATGTCGCGCCGGACCGGGCCTGCCGTCGTCGTGCGACTCACTTCAGGTGAGCACGCAGCGCTTCCGCCAGTTGCTGGATCGCCGCCCGCGTGGGCGCATCGTCGGCCAGTGCATTGAGCAGTCCGAAGTCATGGATGGTGCCGTCGTAGCGCACCACCGTGACGTCGTTGCCGGCGTCGTCGAGCTTGCGGCCGTAGGCCTGGCCTTCGTCGGTCAGCACGTCGAACTGGGCCACCTGGATCAGCGCCGGCGGCAGGCCTTGCAGCTCCTTGCGCGAGGCCTTCAGCGGCGAGGCGTAGATGCTGTCGCGCTGCTTGGCGTCGGTGGTGTAGGCGTCCCAGAACCACTGCATCATCGGCCGCGTCAGGAAATAGCCTTCGGCGTAGGCGCGGTACGAACGGTTGTCGAAGTCGGCGTCGGTCACCGGCCACATCAGGCCCTGGAACGCGATCTTCGGGCCCTTGCGGTCCTTGGCCATCAGGCTGACCACGGCCGCCATGTTGCCGCCGACGCTGTTGCCGACCACGGCCAGGCGCGAGCCGTCGACGCCGATCTGGTCGCCGTGCGTGGCGACCCACTGCGTGGCCGCGTAGGCCTGCTCGATGGCGACCGGGTAGTGGGCCTCGGGCGAGGGCGTGTAGTTGACGAAGACGGCGGCGGCGCCGGAGGCGACCACCAGATCGCGCACCAGGCGTTCGTGGGTCGGGAAGTCGCCGAGGATCCAGCCGCCGCCGTGGAAGAACATGAAGACCGGCAGCGTGCCTTGGGCATGTTCCGGCTTGACGATGGTCAGCGACACGCGCCGTCCGTCCTGCTCGATGCTGCGCTGCTGCACGACGATGCCGGACAGGTCGACCTTGACGCTTTTCTGCGCGTCGGTCAGCACTTGGCGGGCGTCGGCCGGGCTCAGCGTCTGCAGTGGCGCGCCGCCGCTGTGGTTGAGCTGTTCGAGGAAGGCCGACGTGGCGCGGTCGGGCTGCAGGGACGGCGCGTCGCCGGCGTGGGCCGAGCCCATGAGTCCGGCGGTCAGGGTGCCGACGAGAAGCGGGATCTTGAAATTGCGCATGGGATGTCTCCTTTTGAATTGATGGCTATTAAATAGCGCACTATTTAGTTTTGCGGAAAAAGGCACGCAGTGAGCGCGGTGCGGAACACCGAGGGCGTGCCGGTGAGACGGCGGGCGGATCGCGCCGCCCGCCGATCGTGCTCAGACCACGGTCAGGGTGACGTCGATGTTGCCGCGGGTGGCATTGGAGTAGGGGCACACGATGTGCGCCTTCTGCACCAGCGCCTCGGCGGCTTCACGTTCCATGCCAGGGATGTGGATCTGCAGTTCGACCTCGATGCCGAAGCCGGTCGGGATCGGGCCGATGCCGACGCGGCCGGTGATGGTGGTATCGGCCGGCAGGCGCAGCTTGTCCTGGCCGGCGACGAACTTCATCGCGCCCAGGAAGCAGGCCGAGTAGCCCGCGGCGAACAGTTGCTCGGGGTTGGTGCCTTCGGCGCCGTCGCCGCCGAGCGACTTGGGTGTGGTCAGGCGGATGTCGAGAACCTGGTCGGACGAAACGGCGCGTCCATCGCGGCCGCCGGTGGCGGTGGCTTCGGCGCGGTAGAGAACGTTTTCGATGCTCATGGTGTGGAACTCCGGTGGGTGGGGTAGGAATAGCTCACTATTAAATAGTGCACTATTTATATGCGGCAGAAAATGCACTCATGCACTTTCCGCCAGATGGTGTCGCAGTCGATGCAGCTGGTTACGCAGTGCAGTCATTTCTTCCATGCTGCAGTGGCTTGCACAGAAGATGCCGTCTTGTACGGGACCGGCCTTGGCTTCGAGCTTGCGGCCCTTGGCGGTCAGCGAGATCACGACGTGGCGTTCGTCCTCGCGCGAGCGGGCACGTACCACCAGGCCGGCCGCATCCATGCGCTTGAGCAGCGGCGTCAGCGTGGCCGAATCGAGTTGCAGACGCTCGCCGATCTCGGACACGCTGCGGTGATCGTCCTGCCACAGCACCATCAGCACGAGGTACTGCGGATAGGTCAGCTTCAGCGGCTTGAGCAGGGTGCGGTAGACCTTGCTCATGGCCAGGTTGGCCGCGTACAGCGCGAAGCAGAGCTGGGCGTCCAGACGCGGGCCCTGCTGCGGATTCGAGGTGGCGGTGTTCGTGTTCATGGAGTGGATAATACATAGCGCACTATTTGATTGCAAGCGATATTTGAAGACCGCTGCTGTGGCGTCGTCGCAGCCCGCGATGCATAGTGGCGCCGGGCCATTCCGGCCCGTCGGGGAGGGGACGCAGATGAGTGTGACGATGACGATGCTGGCCTGGAGCGTGGTGCTGGGGCTGGTGCATATCCTGCTGGCGGCGACGTTCTCGGTCGCGCGCAATGGCCTGGGCTGGGCGCTGAGCGCGCGCGATGCGAGCAAGCCGGCGCTGGACGGCATCGGCGGGCGCGTGCAGCGTGCGTCGGCCAATTTCCTGGAGACCTTCGTGCTGTTCGCCGCGGCGTTGCTGGCGGCGGTGGCGATGGGTCGCGGCGATGCCCAGTTGGCGCTGGCCGCGCAGCTGTACTTCTGGGGTCGGCTGGCCTATCTGCCGATCTACGCGCTGGGCATTCCGGTGCTGCGCACGCTGGCGTGGGCGGTGGCGATGGTCGGTCTGGTGATGGTGCTGCTGACGTTGTTCTAGAACGCGCGGCGACGCCATGCCGCGCATGTCGGCGGCGGTCGGGACGTGATCGCCGCCGACGCACGGGGTAAGCTGATAGGCGAACGTCCGCGGTAACGGCGGAGGCCGCCATGAACGAACTGGAATCGGTCGCCGCGACTTGCCCGTATTGCGGCGAGCCGATCGAGCTGACCGTCGATTGCACGGTGGAAGCGCAGCGCTACATCGAGGATTGCGAGGTGTGCTGCCGTCCCATCGACATCGAGGTGCGCGTGCGGCGCGCCGATGGTCTGCCCGAACTGACGCTGCGTACGCAGGACGACGTCTGATCGACCCCCACCCCAAGGAAACAAGCATGGCTGACAAGATTCGACTGCAGGACGGCCCGCCGGCCGTGAACGCCTGGATGGCGCAATCGGAGGGCACGCCCAAGGGCGGCGTCGTGGTGATTCAGGAAATCTTCGGCGTCACCTCGCACATCCGCAACGTGGTCGACGGCTACGCGAAGGCGGGTTACACGGCGATCGCACCGGCCATTTTCGATCTGGTGCAGTCGGACGTCGAGCTGCCCTACGACGAGGGCGGCATAAAGCAGGGCATCGAGTTCGTCGGCAAGATTTCCTTCGACGCGGCGCTGGCGCTGGTCAAGGCCGCGGCGGATCGCATCGCTAGCGTCGGAAAGGTCGGCGTGGTCGGTTATTGCTGGGGCGGCACGGTGGCGTATCTTTCGGCGCTGCGTCTGGGCCTGCCGGCGGTGAGCTACTACGGCGGACGCAACACGCAGTTCGTCGAGGAGCCGGCGCTGGCGCCGCTGATGTTCCACTATGGCGAGCGCGACGCGCACATCAGTGCGGCCGACCGCGACCGCGTGCGCAAGGCCCATCCGGATGCGGAATTCCATGTCTATCCGGCCGATCACGGCTTCAACTGCGACGAACGCGGCAGCTACGACGCGACGGCGGCGGCGCTGGCGCGCAAGCGCACGCTGGCGTTCTTCGCCGAGCATCTGAGCTGATCCGCGCCGCATGAATCTGCGGTTTCTCGACATGGGTATGGCCGGCGTGCTGGAAGCGGCGTTGATCGCGTTCCTGGCCGGCGTGGTGGCATGGCTGCTGGTGCATGCCCTGGTCGGGCGACGGCTGGGCTGGAGCGCCGGCAAGCAGATCGGCTGGGCCTACCTGCTGACACTGCTCGGCGCTTGCAGCGTGGATCTGTGGAATTTGCTGTACATGGGCATCGTGCCGATGCAGTCGCCGGTGACCATCCAGCGCGTGCTGGCGGATATCCACGACCCGGATTTCCTCGGCACGCGCGTGGTCGCCGAAGTGGCGACGGCCGGCCTTGGCGTGATGCTCGGCTGGCTGCTGACCTCGGGCCATCTGCGTCGGCGAACGCGCTGACGCAGACGTCCGTTCGCGAGGTCAGGACTGCTTGTAGAGCATCCGACGCAGCGTGTTGTCCTTGCGGCCCCAGTGGTGCCAGAAGGCGGCGACCGCGTGCAGCACGACCAGCCACAGAAACACGTTGCCGGCCAGTTCGTGGTACTCGCCCAGCTGATGCGAGAAGTTCTTGTCCGGCGACACGAATGTCGGCAGCGGGATGCCGAAGAAGGCCACCGCATGGTCGCCCGCCTGCATCATCAGCAGGCCGAGGATCGGCTGGATCACGATCAGCGCGTAGAAGACCGCGTGCATGGTGTGGGCCGGGATGCGCTGCCACAGCGGCGCGGGCGGCACGATGGCGGGACGTTTGCCGGCCAGGCGCACGATCAGGCGCGGCAGGAACAGGATCAGCACGGCCAGGCCGAACTGCATGTGGAAGTACATCATGTTCGAGCGCAGCGCCGAGCCGCGCGGTGCATATTCATGCAGCTCCACGAGGGCCAGCGCGGCGATCACCAGGGTCGCGATGAGCCAGTGCAGGTTGCGCAGCCAGAAGCCGTAGCGTGTCGGATTGTTCATCGATCGATCTTCCATCGTGGCAGGGTCAACAGACCGTTTTCGGGCAGGCACGAGTGGCAGGTCGCCGCTGCGCGCGCGTACCGTGGAGTCTACGTAAACGCACGACCGCGCGAAGCGATGACTTCCGGCCGATGCGAGGTGGGTGGGGACGGCGTAGCTTCAAGCATGGCAGGACGGACTTTGGCATTGCTTAAGCGCCGTCCGCATGACGCTGACGCGCATTCGCGCGAGGAGACGACAATGATCGAGCTGTTGGTGGTCGCGGCCGTGATCGGCGCGCTGTGGCTGATCGGTTCTGTGGTCGGCCTGATGTTCAAGCTGGTGTTCGGTCTGGTGGGCGGTGTGTTCAGCCTGCTGGGCGGTCTGCTGGCACTGGGGGTGGGGCTGATCGTGCTGCCCTTCGCCGTGCTGGCGATGTTGCCGAGCGTGCTGCCGGCGCTGCTGGTGATCGGCGTGGTCTGGCTGATCGCGCGTTCCGCCAGCCGTTCGACGCCGGCGCCGGCTGCGCACGGATCCGGTCCCGCGTGAACCACGGGCCGCGTGAAGCCACGCGGCCCGCCGATGATCTCGGACACCGCGCCGCCCGGCAGTGGAAGCGGCGCGGTTCGTGCGCGTCTCAATGCAGGTTGAACACCACCGGCACGAGGGCCCAGGCGGCGGTGGTCTGTCCGTTCACCTGTGCCGGCTGGAACAGCCACTTGCGCAGCACCTGCAGGCGCGCGGTGCGATCCAGCAGCGGGTAACCGCTGCTCTGCGCGATCACCACATGCTGCGGACGCCCCTGCGTGTCGACCAGCACGCGCAGCATGACCGTACCCTGCATGTGGGCGCGACGGGCAGCCGTGGGATAGGTCGGCGCGGGAGCGCGCACATAGGCCAGGTCCGCGTGAATGGGGCCGGGCGGCGCCGTTGTCGGCGTGACGGACGGCGCGATGTCGGTGGGCATCGGCGGCGACACGACCTGCGTTTGCGGCGTGGCCATCGGCGTCGGCGCGACCTGCGGTTTCGGTACAGGCACGGGGATCGGGCGCGCGGTGTGCGTGACGGGCGTGGGGTGAGGCCGCTTGGGCATGATGACTGGCGGCAACGGCTTGGGCGCGACCTTCGGCTCGGCCTCGATCCAACGCAGCACCGGCGGCGGCTTGATCGGCGTCCGTTGCAGCATGGGCGCGAGCGGACGCAGGGCCAGCAGCAGCACGGCGGCATTGAGACTGATCGCCGCGCTGATGGCGACGACGCGCGCCATGTCGGGATGCGGCATGGCGCTGCGTTCGAGAACGTTCGGGGACATGGACCACCTCCTTCGCGTGGAAAGCGAATCGCGTGGTGCCGAACACCGTTGCGGTGAGAATGGCGAGCGGCGTCCGGTTCACCCTGCGCTTCGTGATCCTTGAACGCAGCAACGCGCCGAACGGGGTTAACCCCCGGCCGCAGGGAGGGGGCCATCCATCCATCCATCGCGATGGGATGCGGTCAGTGTGCGACCAGCAGCGGCAGCGTGCGCTGGCCGAACAGATGGCGCGTGGCGCCGCCCAGCACCAGTTCGGCCAGGCGCGAGCGGCCCCAGGCGCCCATCACGATCAGATCGGCGTCGTCGTCCCGGGCGCGTGCCTCGATGGCCGGTCCGGAAGCGCCCTCCGGACGGAACGGTTCGATGATGGCGGCGATGCCCTGACGGTCCAGCCATTCCTGCAGGTGCAACGTGGGCGGACGCATCGGATCGACGCGCTCGGCATCGTCGCTGCCGTCAAGGATGCGCACATGCGCCGCGCGGGCGAGCAGGGGGCGTGCGCCGCGCAAGGCCAGCGTGGCTTCGCGGCTGCCGTTCCAGGCGACCAGGATGCGTTCGCCGCAGGAGGCCTCCTGCGGCAGATCTTCGGGAAGGATCAGTACGGGACAGCGGCAGCCGAACACGCTGCGCGACACCGTGCCGTAGCCGAGCGGGGTGTCGCGGTGGTCGTCGCAGCGCGCCAGGATGAGCAGTTCGTAGGCGGCGGCCATATGGCACAGCACGCTCGACGCGTCGCCCTGCGCAGCATGCCAACGGCCCTGCAGATGCAGGACGTCGAGTCGCTGCGCGAACCAGGCGTCGCGCTCGCAGGCGTGTGCGTAGCGGCGCTGCAGGGTGTCCATCTGCATCGGCACCGCTTCGGGCACGCTGAAGGCGGCCGGCGGCAGCGGCACGATCTCCACGCCATCGAGGTACGCGCCCAGGCGCTGGGCCAGCGCGCCGCCCACGCGCAAGGCGGTGTCTGCTGCATCGTCCGAACCGATCCTGACCAGCCATTGCATGCTCGACATGACGCGCGCGCTCCCGAGGGCCTGACAACGACTCTAGACCGATAGGCGCGGGCTTTCAAAGCCTTGTCGAGCGGGGCGGGCGCATTGCCGTCGCGTTCATGTTCGGGTGCCAGAATGGGGCCTTCCGATCTTTCACAGGGAGCCTACCGAGATGCGCAACTGGATGATTCCGACCCTGCTTCTGGCGAGTCTGGCCTTCGCCGCGCCGCACACGGCGCGCGCGGCCGATCTTTCCTGCAAGCTGCACTACAACCTGTCCGGTTGGTCGATTTTCTACAAGACGGCCAAGGGCAGTGGCACCGTGACGTGCTCCAACGGACAGAGCGTGCACGTGCGCATCCGTGTCAAGGGCGGCGGCTTGACGGTCGGCAAGACCGAGGTCCACGACGGCATCGGCAAGTTCACCGGCCTGTCCTCGATCGATCAGGTCTACGGCCACTACGCCACGGCCGGCGCGCATGCCGGCGTCGCCGACAAGAGCGCCTCGTCCGGCGTGGTCACCAAGGGCAACGTGTCCCTGGCGCTGGCCGGCAAGGGCCAGGGCTGGAACCTCGGCGTGGATGCCGGCGCATTCATCATCGAGCGCTGAGAAGCCGGTGCGTGTCCGCGACGTGACGCAGGTCGCGCCGCGGGCGCTCGCAAGTTTCCGTACGCTCGGGTATGTTGAAGTCGTGCCGCGTCCGGCGCGGCGTTTCGGAGTTCCGTCATGACATCCTCGGCGTCTGCCGCCGCGCTGGACCGCTACAGTCTCCCCGACGAGATCGCCAGCAGCATCACCCATGGCATCGGCATCCTGCTCAGCATTGCCGGCCTGGTGGTGCTGGTGGCCTTTGCCGCCAAGTACGGCGAGGCGCGGGCCATCGCGTCCTGCGCCGTGTTCGGCAGCACGCTGGTGCTGCTGTACACCGCGTCCACGGTCTACCACACCACCTCGAGCGTGCAGCATCCGCGGCCTTCGCCGCGGCTGGAACCGTGGCTGCGCCGGCTCGATCACATCGCCATCTATCTGCTGATTGCCGGCACCTACACGCCGTTCACGCTGCTGGCGCTGCCGGGGGCGTGGGGCTGGAGCCTGTTCGGCACGGTGTGGGCGCTGGCGGTGATCGGCAGCGTGGTCGAACTGGGTTTCCTGCACGAGGTGCGCTGGCTGGCGTCGCTGCTGTACATCGCGATGGGCTGGATCGGCCTGGTCGCGATCGGTCCGCTGGTCGAGTACGTCGCCACCGGCGGACTGGTGCTGCTGCTCGCGGGCGGCATCGCCTACACCCTGGGCGTGCCGTTCTATCTGAGCCGACGCATGCCGTTCAACCACACCATCTGGCATCTGTTCGTGCTGGCCGGCAGCGTACTGCACTACCTGGCGGTGTTGCTGTACGTGCTGCCGAACGCGCCGGCAGGCTGAGCGGTTTCACCCGAAGATCATTCGGAAACCGAACAGCGCCAGCATCACGAACGACAGCACCACCTTGGCCAGCGTGCCCAGCAGCAGACCGACCCAGGTGCCCACGCCGACATGGGTCGAGCGCAGCACGCTGCTGCCGGACATCAGTTCGCCGGCCAGTGCGCCGATGAACGGCCCCAGCAGCAGGCCGGGCAGGCCGAAGAACAGGCCGACCACGGTGCCGATGGCCGAGCCCCACAGGGCCGCGGGCGTGGCGCCGACGCGCTTGGCGCCGAACACGCTGGCGACCAGGTCCAGCAACATCGCCAGTGCGCCGATCAGGGCGATGATCAGCAGCCACCAGAAGCCGACGTGGCGGTAACCGTCCACGCCTGCCGCCAGCCACAGGCCGGCGTAGAGAATCGGAATGCCGGGCAGCGCCGGCAGGATCGCGCCGGCCAGGCCGATCACGACCAGCACGCCGGCTAGCACGTAGAGAAGAATGTCGATCCAGGGCATGCCGTCATGATGCACGTTCCGGCACGGGCTGCCCACCGCCGTTCGACATGGCGGCGGGCGACGGGTTACTTCTCGACGAAAGCGCGCTCGATCACGTAGTCGCCGGGCTCGCGCGTGCGCGGCGAGATGCGGAAACCGCGCGCGTCGAGCAGGGCGCAGGTGTCGTCGAGCATCGACGGACTGCCGCACAGCATCGCGCGGTCCTGGTCCGGGTTCAGCGGCGGCAGGCCGATGGCGTCGGTCAGCGCGTCGGTCTCGATGGCGGTGGTCAGACGGCCGGTGTGGCGGAACGCCTCGCGCGTCACCGTCGGGTAGTAGATCAGCTGGGCGCGGACCATCTCGCCGAGGAATTCGTCGGCAGGCAGGTCGTGCTCGATGTAGTGCGCGTAGGCCAAGTCCTCGACCTGGCGCACGCCGTGACACACGATCACCTTCTCGAAACGCTCGTAGACGTCTGGATCGCGGATCAGGCTGAGGAACGGCGCCAGTCCGGTGCCGGTGCCGAACAGGTACAGGCGCTTGCCCGGCTTCAGGTCGCCCAGCACCAGAGTGCCGGTCGGCTTGCGGCTGACGATGATCTCGTCGCCGACCTTCATGTGCTGCAGACGCGAGGTCAGGGGGCCGTCCGGTACCTTGATGGAGAAGAACTCCAGGTACTCGTCGTAGTGCGCGCTGGCGATCGAGTAGGCGCGCATCAACGGCCGCCCGTCGACCGGCAGGCCGATCATCACGAACTGCCCGCTGATGAAGCGGAAGCCCGGATCGCGCGTGGTTTTGAAGCTGAAAAGCGAATCGTTCCAGTGGTGCACGTCGAGGACGCGCTCCGTAGCCAGAGCCACCATGCCTTGATCTCTAAAAAACGTTGGAAAGCGGGACGTCTGCGCGCCGACCCGCGGCGGGGTCGGGGTGCGCATGTATCCCGGGGTGCGCATGTATCCTATGCGGCACGCAGCATCCCGTATTTCGCCGATGTCCGACATGACCGAAGTCAATTCGACGGCCCCGACTGCCGGCTCCGTGGCCTCGTCGCGGGGCGACGACCACCCCTGGCGCCTGAGCGTCGCGCCGATGATGGACTGGACCGATCGGCACTGCCGCTACTTCCACCGGCTGCTGTCGCCGCATGCGCGATTGTACACCGAGATGGTCACCTCGGCCGCGCTGGTACACGGCAACCGCCTGCATCTGCTGGAACACAACCAGGAGGAACACCCGGTCGCGCTGCAGCTCGGCGGCAGCGAACCGGACGAGCTGGCGCAGGCCGCGCGCTTCGGCGCCGAGGCAGGTTACGACGAGATCAATCTCAACGTCGGCTGTCCGTCCGACCGCGTGCAGTCGGGCCGTTTCGGCGCCTGCCTGATGCTGGAGCCGGAACGCGTGGCCGACTGCGTGCGCGCCATGCGCGAAACGGTGCGCGTGCCGGTGACGGTGAAGTGCCGCATCGGCGTGGACGAACAGGACAGCGAACGCGATCTGCAGCGCTTCACCGAGCGCATGGTCGAGGCCGGCGTCGAGGTGCTGATCGTGCATGCGCGCAAGGCGTGGCTGCAGGGACTCAGTCCGAAGGAGAACCGCGAGGTGCCGCCGCTCGACTACGGTCGCGTGTACCGGTTGCGCGAAGCCTTTCCGCAGCTCAGCGTGATCATCAACGGCGGCATCGTCGATGCCGACGCCGTGCAGACACATCTGCAGCACGTCGACGGCGTGATGCTGGGGCGCGCGGCCTATCAACATCCGTGGATCCTGGCCGAGCTCGACACCCGGTTGTGGGGCACGCCGCGTCCCGACCGCGTGGAACTGCTGCGCCGCATGCGGCCCTACATCGAAGCCGAGATGGCGCGCGGCGGCCAGCTCAAGCACGTGGTCCGGCACATGCTCGGACTGTTCCACGGCGCGCCCGGCGCACGCCGGTTCCGGCGCGTGCTCAGCGAGGGCGCGCACCGGCCGGAAGCCGGGTGGGCACTGGTCGAGCAGGCCATCGCCGCACTCGGCCCGGCAGCGCGTGACGCGGCCTGAAACCGCGGTTCAGCACGAATTCAATGCCGCCCGTCATGATGGGGGCCAGCATTGATCCGTCCGTACGCATCCCGCAGGGGGTATTTGATGACTGCCAGCGCACGCATTCTGGCCGCTGCACTGTTCTGTTTCACCGGCGTGGTACTGGCTGCGCAGCACGCGCCCGCGCATGCGCGCGAGGCGAAGCCGCAGGCCAAGGCGCCGTTGACGCTGGAACAGGCGGTCGCGCGCGTGCAGAATCAGACCGGTGGCAAGGTGCTGAAGGCCGATTCGCGCAATTTCGGCCGGATCGTCGAATACAGGATCAAGGTACTCACGCCCAAGGGGCATGTGCGCGTGGTGACGCTGCGAAGCGACCAGCGCGTCACGGACTCGAATTGAAGGAGAGACATCCATGCGAATCCTTTTGGTAGAGGATGAGGCGCCGCTGCGCGAGACGCTGGCGGCGCGGCTGAAGCGCGACGGGTTCGCCGTCGACGCGGCATCCGACGGCGAAGAGGGCCAGTATCTGGGCCGCGAGGTGCCGTTCGATCTGGCCATCATCGATCTCGGTCTGCCGAAGATGTCCGGCATGGAGCTGGTCAAGTCGTTGCGCGAGGACGGGCAGCGTTACCCGATCCTGATCCTGACCGCGCGTTCCAGCTGGCAGGACAAGGTCGAAGGCCTCAAGCACGGCGCCGACGATTACATGATCAAGCCGTTCCACGTCGAGGAACTGCTGGCGCGCATCAACGCCCTGGTGCGCCGCGCCAGCGGCTGGTCGCGTCCGGTGCTGGCCTGCGGCCCGGTGCATCTGGACACCACCGCGCAGACCGTCGCGGTCAACGGCAAGCCGGTCGATCTGACCAGCTACGAATACAAGGTGCTCGAATACCTGATGATGCACGCCGGCGAGCTGGTCTCGAAGGCCGATCTCACCGAACACATCTACCAGCAGGATTTCGACCGCGATTCCAACGTGCTCGAAGTCTTCATCGGCCGCCTGCGCCGCAAGCTGGACCCGGACGGCGAGATCAAGCCGATCGAGACCGTGCGCGGTCGCGGCTATCGTTTCGCGATTCCGCGCGACGAGGTCGAAGAGGACGAATGACGTCCCCCGCCATCCGCCCGACGGTCCGCGTGCGATGCTGCGGGGGTGGGCGGCATGGGGCATGATCCAAGCATGAGTTCCCGCCGTCCGCTGTCGCTGATCACGCGCTCGACACTGGCCACGGGTCTGGCCCTGATTGCCTTTCTGGGTCTGGCCGGCCTGTCGCTGGATCGTGCCTATTTCGAGAGTGCGCGTGCGGCGTTGCGCGACCGGTTGCAGGGCTACGTCTACGCCTACCTGGCCTCGACCGACGTCGGCCGGGGCGGGCGCGTGCTGTCACCGGATTCGCCGCCGCCGCATTCGGATTTTCTGCAGCCCGGTTCGGGACTGTACGCGGTCATCGACGGCGACAACGGCTACCACTGGGAATCGCCATCGGCGGTCGGGCGTCGCCTGGGCCTGCAGGAGCATCTGCGGCCCGGCGAGAATTCGTTCCGCGGTCCGGTGCAGAGCAGCGTCGGCGGCATGTACATCTACAGCCTCGGCGTGGCCTACGACGATGCGCGCGGGCAGCCGGTCGATCTGACCTTCACCGTGGCGCAGACCGAGACGCAGTTCGTCAGTCAGCTCAGCGTCTATCGGCGCACCCTCTACACGTGGCTGGCTGCGCTGGGCCTGGTGCTGCTGTTGCTGCAGCTGCTGCTGCTGCGCTGGAGCCTGTTCCCGCTGCGACGGGTATCTTCGGATTTGGCGCGCGTCGACCGCGGCGACAGCGACCGGCTGGAAGGCGCCTATCCGATCGAGTTGTCCGGCCTGACTCACAGCCTCAACAACTTCATCGAGAACGAACGCCGCAGTCTGACCCGCAACCGCAACATCCTCGCCGATCTGGCGCACAGCCTGAAGACGCCGCTGGCGGTGGTGCGTTCGCGCCTGGAGCTGGGCGACGTCCACGACGAGGCGCGCAAGGACATCACCGACCAGGTGCAGCGGATGGACGACATCGTTGCCTATCAGCTGTCGCGCGGCGCATCGTCGGGCGTGCCCACGTTCGTGGCGCCGGTCGAGGTGGCCGCGCATGCCGAGGATCTGGTGCAGGGGCTGGAGAAGGTGCACGCCTCGCGCAACGTGCTGTGCGAATTCGAGATCGAGGTCGACGCACGCTTCTACGGCGAAGCCGGCGATCTGCTGGAAATCCTCGGCAACCTGCTCGAAAACGCCTTCAAGTGGGCGCAGCATCGCGTGCTGCTCAGCGCGCGCCCGATGCCCGAGCGTGGCAAGCGGCGTCCCGGGCTGGAGATCTGCGTGGAAGATGACGGCCCCGGCATCGATGCGGATCAGGTCGAGCGAATCCTGCAGCGCGGCGTGCGCGGCGACGAGCGCGTGCAGGGACACGGCATCGGGTTGTCGATCGTGCAGGACATCGTCAACACGCACAATGCCACGCTCGAGGTCGCGCGTTCGGATGAGCTGGGCGGCGCCCAGTTCCGCATCCACTTCAGCGCGGTCTGAGCGTTCCCGGTTGTTGTTACTGGATGGAGCCCGGCAGCAGGGACTGCCAGCCGAGGCTGGGATGCGCGTCGCCGGAGCGGTCGGCACTGCCGCTGCCGCCATCGTGGCAATGACCGATGCCGGTCGAGACGCTGGCGGACAGGTCGTCGCAGCCGCCCTGGCTATTGCCGCCGGTCGACGGCGTGCTGGCCGCGGGCGGTGCCGTCGGCGTGGCGCCGATGCTGGCGTCGCCGTTGGCGTCGTTGCTCGTGCCGCTGCTCTGTGCGGCGCTGTGCTGCGCGCTGTCGTGTCCCGTGCCGTGTCCCACCGCGCCGTCGTTCTTGGCGTACACCGCCGGCGCCGCGAGGAACGCGCCGCTGAACAGCAATACCGACAATGCATGGGTGGGTTTCATGGGGCCAACCTCGGAAATCCGGGCCAGACTCTGAATACTCGCAGAATGCTAGCCAAGATGCCAGTGACCCCGAATGCGCGACCGCCACCCTTCCGTCCGTGCGCTGCGCATGGTGCAATCGGGGTTTGTCATCGCCATTCGACCGCCATTCCCCTCATGTTGCGTTTTTCCGTCCCCCGTTCGAGGTCCGCGCATGCAGCCGCGTGACCTGCTGGCCGCGCTCGCGGCGGGCGCGCCGTTGTCCGGTGCCGAACTGGCCCGGCAGCTGGGTCTTACGCGTGCGGCGGTGTGGAAGCAGGTCGAGCAGTTGCGCGAGCAGGGGTTGCCGATCAAGGCGCGGCGCGGTGCCGGATATCGGCTGCCGTGGCCGGTTCAGTTGCTCGACGCGCGCCTCATTCGCAAGCACTGTGCCATCGAGCCGGGAGCGCTGGAGGTGCATTGGTCGCTGGATTCGACGTCCAGCGAGTGCCAGCGGCGCGCGAGCGGATTGGCCGACGGTAGCGTGATTCTGGCCGAGACCCAGCATGCGGGGCGCGGTCGGCGCGGTCGGCATTGGCTGTCGCCGCCGGGGCTGAACATGTATCTGTCGTGCCTGAAGCGTTTCGACCGCGGCTTTGCGGCTCTGTCCGGGCTATCGCTGGCGGTCGGCGTGGCGCTGGTACGTGCGTTGGAGGCACACGGTTATGCCGGGATCGGTCTGAAATGGCCGAACGACGTGCTGGTCCGCGACAGCGGCGCCAAGCTGGCCGGCATCCTGGTCGAACTGAGCGGCGAGTACCAGGGGCCGAGCGCGGCCGTCATCGGCATCGGTCTGAATCTGCGTCTGCCCGAGGTGCTGCGCGCACAGGCCGGGCAGGCGGTCGCCGATCTGGCCGAGTTGGGCAGCGAGCCGCCGCCGGACCGGAACCTTCTGATCGGCAGCGTGATCGACCATCTGCTGAAGGCGTTGAAGACCTTCGATGCGCACGGTTTCGAGGCGTTTCTCGACGACTACGCGGCGCGCGATCTGCTGCGTTCGCGGGTGCTGCGATTGAGCGACGCACGTGGCCAGTTCGAGGCCATCGGCGACGGCGTCGATGCGCGCGGCGCCCTGCGCGTGCTGCGCGCTGGCGAGCCGGTGCTGGTGGACAGCGCCGATGTCACGGTGCGCGCGTCATGACGGTGCTGCTGGATCTGGGCAACACGCGGCTGAAATGGGCCATGCACGATGGTGCGGGGATGCAGGCCGTGCATGCGCTGGCGTGGCATACGCTGGATGTGGCGGGTGCGCTGGATCCGCTGATCGAGGCGGTGCGTCGCGATGGGCACGGGGTGCTCGGTGCGTCCGTCGCGGGTTCGGCGCGCGAGCAACGCGTGGTCGAAGCGCTGACCGCGCACGGCCTGCCCGCGCCGCGCTGGGTGCGTACCCCGGTCGAGGCCTGCGGCGTGCGTAACGGCTACGCGAAGGCGTCGAAACTCGGCGTGGACCGTTTTCTGACGATGGTGGCAGCCTACCGCGATGGACTGGCGCCGTGCGTGGTGGTCAGCGCGGGCACGGCGCTGACGCTCGATGCGCTGACGGCCGACGGGCGACATCTCGGCGGTTTGATCGCGCCCGGTCCGCGCCTGATGCAGCGCGCGTTGCATGAAGCGGCGGCGCAGCTTCCGCCGCCGCAGGACGCGCCGATTCGCGACCGCGCCGACGACACCGAAGCGGCCATCGCCTCGGGGTGCTGGCAGGCGGCGGTGGCGCTGGTCGAACGCTTCCATGCGCGCAGCGCCGCCGATCTCGGCGATGGAGCAACGCTGCTGCTGTCGGGCGGCGATGCTCAGGCCATCGCCGAGCAGTTGCGAGTGCCGGCGCAGGTGCGTCCGGATATGGTGCTTCACGGTCTGGCGGCATGGGACGCTGCGCAGACATCCGCGTCATGAAGGCGATGGCTACAATGATCGTCTCGATCGAGGGTGTTCGATGTTCGTCCGATTGCTGTTCCTGCTCTTGATTGCGCTCAACGTCGGTGTCGGCGCCTGGCTGGTGCTTGGCGACGGCAGCCATCGGTCGATGCCGGCGCCGACCGATCCCGGCGTGCCGGCGCTGCATCTGTTGTCGGAAAGCGGCGGCGCGTCCGGCGGCGGTGTGTCCGCGACGGCTGCCGCGAGCGGTGCACCCAAGCGCCCCGTGCAGGCGGGCAGCCGCTGTCTGAGCATCGGTCCCTTCGACACCCAGTCGGACACGCGCGATGCGGTGAACGCGCTCACCGCGCACGTGGCCGATATCCAGTACCGACAGGAGCAGACCACGCAGTCGACCGGCTGGTGGGTCTACCTACCGCCGCTGCCGTCGCGCGACCAGGCGCTGGCGATGGCGCGTCAGCTTTCCGCCAAGGGCGTCAGCGACTACTACGTGGTCACCGCCGGCGATCGTCAGAACACCATCTCGCTGGGCCTGTTCCACGACCCGGACAACGCGCGTCGCCGCCAGCAGCAGCTGATCGACCTGGGCTTCAAGCCGGAACTGAAGGAGCGCACCGAGACCCTGCCCGAATACTGGGTCGACGTCGCGTTGCCGGCCAAGTCGGATTTCGACTGGCACCGGTACCTGACGCGCACGGACATCAGCGCCAAGCCGGTTTCCTGCTTCTGAGCGCCGCTCCCACTCCGCGCGCACGGCGACGCCTGCTAGAATGCCGCGCCATGCCGGCATAGCTCAGTTGGTAGAGCAACCGCCTTGTAAGCGGTAGGTCCTCCGTTCGAGTCGGAGTGTCGGCACCATTTCCCGAGGCATCATCGCGCCGCGAATCCTCCGGGCGTGGTTGCGCGTTGCCGGATTCAGTGGAACGCCGGAATCCAGTGCAGGAAGTAGGCCGCGATCCAGTACAGCGGCCAGAGGCTGGCCAGGAACACGTTCAGCGGAATCTTGATGAACCAGTTCCAGCCTTGGTACAGCCCGTGCTTGTCGAAGAACATCAGGTAGACGAAGGTCGCGATCGAGCCGACCGTGTACAGGAACGACAGCACGCGTTTCATGGCGGATTCCCCGGGATGCGCTTTTCGCCGCGATCATACGTCACCCGGACGCGTGGCGCGCAGGTGTGCCGAGGCGTGTCCGGAAGGCCCGGCGGGCTTCCCTTATACTGAATGGCTATGACGTGGCCGCGCCGATGCGGCCCAAACCCGGATGCATGGAGGTTTCATGAATCGTTTTCCGCCTGTTTCGCTGATCGGCGTACCTACCGATATCGGCGCTGGCCATCGTGGCGCGTTGATGGGGCCGGATGCCCTGCGCGTGGCCGACATCGACAAGACGTTGCGCGCGCGCGGTCTGGACGTGGTCGACCGCGGCAATCTCAGCGGTCCGGTCAATCCGTGGCTGCCGCCGAAGGACGGCTACCGTCACCTGGACGGCGTCATTGCGTGGAATCGCGCGACGATGGAGGCGGTCTACGCCGAGCTGAACCAGGGGCGCCTGCCGATCATGATGGGCGGCGACCATTGTCTGGCCACCGGCTCGATCACCGCCGTGGCGCGCTATTGCCGCGAGCAGGGTCGCAAGCTGCGCATCCTGTGGCTGGACGCGCACACCGACTTCAACACCAGCGAGCTGACGCCGTCGGGCAACATCCACGGCATGCCGGTGGCGTGCCTGTGCGGTCATGGTCCGCAGGGCCTGACCGAGCTGGGCGGCAGCAAGCCGGCCATCGATCCGTCGATGGTGCGGCAGATCGGCATCCGTTCGGTCGACGAGGGCGAGAAGAAGTTCGTCCACGAGGCCGGGCTGGAGGTGTACGACATGCGCTACATCGACGAGTTCGGCATGAAACGCGCGATGGAAGAGGCGCTGACCGGGCTGGACAAGAACACGCATCTGCACGTCAGCTTCGACGTCGACTTCCTCGATCCGTCGATCGCGCCGGGCGTGGGCACCACGGTGCAGGGTGGCCCGAATTACCGCGAAGCGCAGTTGTGCATGGAGATGATCGCCGACACCGGCCGCATGGGTTCGCTCGACGTGGTTGAGCTGAACCCGGCCTACGACGACCACAACCGCACCGCGGAAGTGGCCGTGGACCTGGTCGAGAGCTTGTTCGGCAAGTCCACGCTGATTCGCGGCTGATGCGCGCAACGGCATGCGCGGCGTTCCTTGCGGAGCGCCGCGTCCTGCCCCTGACGTGAAACGCGATCAGCCCTCGGCGAGCTTGGCGCCGGGCGCGTTCTTGGCGACCGAAGCGATGCCGTTGTCGCAGGCGCGCTCGCTCTCGTACATCTCGCTGGTGCCGATCACCTGGCTGTTGCGGGCCTTGAGCACGAAGTAGTGCTTGCCGTTCTTGGCCGTCTTCTTCTCGAAACGCTTGGCGTCGCCGGCGTTCTTGCGCACCGATTCGATGCCGTTGCGCGCGCCGCTGCGCGCGGCGTAGCCCTGGCTGGCGAGGATGACCTCGCCGTTGCCGGCCTTGAGGTGGAAGTGGGTCTTGCCGTTCTTGGCGGTGAACAGTTCAAACTTGCCTGCCATCGTGAATCTCCCGGTGGTGGAAACGACGTGGATACAAGGACTGCTTCGGATCGCAACCGCGCAGCGATTGCACGGACCATGGTATGCCGTAAACTCAACGGCTGTTTGCGCGACGCAGCATGATTTATGCGAGTTCTGACCGGCATCACCACCAGCGGTATCCCGCATCTGGGCAATTACGTGGGCGCGATCCGTCCCGCCGTCGCCGCGAGTCGGCGCGAGGACGTCGATGCGTTCTACTTCATGGCCGACTACCACGCGCTGATCAAGTGCGACGATCCGGCGCGCGTGCAGCATTCGCGCCTGGCCATCGCCGCGACTTGGCTGGCCTGCGGACTGGACCCGAACAAGGCGACCATCTACCGCCAGTCCGACATTCCCGAGATTCCCGAGCTGACCTGGCTGCTGACCTGCGTCACCGCCAAGGGGCTGCTCAACCGCGCGCATGCCTACAAGGCGGCGGTGGACGCCAACACGTCCGCCGGCGAAGACCCGGATGCTGGCGTCACCGCGGGCCTGTACATGTACCCGGTACTGATGGCGGCCGACATCCTCGCCTTCAACGCCAACAAGGTGCCGGTCGGTCGCGATCAGGTGCAGCACATCGAAATGGCGCGCGACATCGCGCAGCGCTTCAATCACCTGTACGGGCGCGAGTTCTTCGTGCTGCCGGAAGCGGCCATCGAGGAGCACGTGGCGACGCTGCCGGGCTTGGACGGTCGCAAGATGTCCAAGAGCTACGACAACACCATTCCGCTGTTCGAGGGCGGCGCCAAGGCCACGCGTGCGGCGATCATGCGCATCGTCACCGACTCGCGCGAACCGGGCGAGCCCAAGGACGCCGACGGCTCGGCGCTGTTCACGATCTTCCGTGCGTTCGCCGATCCGGACGAGACCGCGGCGTTCCGCGCCGATCTCGAAGGCGGCATGGGCTGGGGCGACGCCAAGCAGCACCTGTTCGCGCGCATCGATCGCGAGCTGGCGCCGATGCGTGAGCGCTACGCGCATCTGATGGCGCATCTGGACGAGGTCGAGGCGATCCTCATGGCCGGCGCGGCGCGCGCGCGCAAGACCTCCGAACCGCTGCTGGACACCCTGCGCGAGGCCGTCGGTCTCGGTCGCGGCGCGGTGCAGGCGCCGGCGAAGAAGGAAAAGCGCAAGAAGAAGGGCAAGCAGATGCGCATGGTCAGTTTCCGCGAGCAGGACGGCAGCTTCCGCTTTCGCATGCTTGCCGCGGATGGCGAGGAGCTGGCGCTGTCGCGCGGTTTCGCCGATCCGAAAGCCGCCGGCGCGTGCATCCAGGAGATCGTGGCGATGGGCGACACGCTGGCGGTCGTACCGGCCGACAACGCCTTCGTCGTTACCCTGAACGGCGCATCGGTGGCCGAGAGTCCGGTCTTCGCCGACGCCGACGCGCGCGACGCCGGCATCGACCGTCTGCGTGCCGAACTGGCGGCGCTGGCGGCCGAGGACGGCGACGCATGAGTTACCTCGGCCTGATTCTGCTCGGGCCGTGGCTGGTGATTCTGGCCTGGGCCTACTGGAGCTTCCCGAAGTCCCTGCCGCGCACGCGCGGCCGTCGCCTGTTCGATGCGGTCGTGCTGTCGGCGGCCACCCTGGCGGCCATCGCCCTGACCCATTACGGGTTCGTGTCCGCAGCGGATCACGCGCTTCCGGGGCACCTGGGCGTGTGGCAGATGGTGGCACCGGTGCTGTATGCCTACGGCGGGTTTTCCTTCGTCATGGCGCTGGGTCTGATCGCACGGCATGTGCTCTGGCAACGGGGCGTCCATGCCTGATGCTTCAGGGGCGAAGCGAAAGATGTTTCTGGGTCACGGACATTATCGGGCGTACCGGCAGGTCGTGCGTGACCTCGGTTCGAGTCCGCTGCATGAAGCGAAATACACATGACGCGCGTCAAGGCGTACAGATATGCACCCAATCGAGGGCTCATGTTGCCAGTCTTCGCATGGGCCTTTGCGTGCGTTACCGTTAAAGAGTCCATGCCGTCATACATGCCGCTGGACATCTTGCTTAAACACCAGCTGGGACTGACGCTCCTGTTTGGGCATTGAGTATCTTCTTGATGGTTCCAATCTACCGGCCGTTGCTGGGTACGAGATTGTTGTTGGCAAGGGCCGGATACTGGTTCCTCGAGAGAGCTCGTCGCGTGATCGCATCAGGGTGAAGCACCGGTATGATGAGTCTCAACGTGAACAAGGTTCTCGTGCCGAGTCGACCGACTCCTTCGTACAATTGACCGCCGATTACCGCATGGGTACGCGAATCCGACGATGCTCACTGCGGAGGAGCAATTTTCGCCCTCGAACAAAGTTCGGGGAGATGGGCTTCTTGCTGGCCGAGAACATGCGAGCGTGGAATCTCGGTATCATGCGCGGTCCGGATGCGATCCAGTTCGTACCGCAATAGCCGGTCGACGGGTGAAAATGAAGCTGCATCGACGCGTGTTTGCCCATAACGGGTTGGATTGTTGCTTTGCAATGCTTCGTACCGGTGCTTGAAGTCCACGAGCATTGGCGGATATCCGCAAGAAGTGAGCTTGTGCGGCCGGCTTGTTCGTCGACGAACTTGGCGAGCATTCGCGAGACATGCGAAGCTCTTCAATTGAACGTCTCCGAACTGCAGGCTTGCGGCATCATGCCGAAGCGAGGCGCGTGTAGGGCAGGGAGGTCACGTTAGCCATCCTGATTTGTTCACAAGATAACTACCGTGCACCCAGCGTCCCTTTCCAATCTCAACGAATGCCCTGTGAAGGCCCCTGGCGACGAAGCCTGCGTTCTGAGCGTGGTCAGCACGCTCTATGGTTCGCGAACGTTTCTCCCGGAGTTCGTCGCGCAATGCCATGAAGTGCTTGCCGAATTGGATATCGACAAGTTCGAGATCGTCTTTGTCGACGACGGCTCCCCGGATGATTCGGCGCATTGGGTGCGTGAGCAGTGCCGGGTGGACCCGCGGATGCGCCTGGTGCAGTTGTCGCGCAATTTTGGCCATCACAAGGCCGCACTGGCCGGACTCGCGCATGCGTGCGGCGAACGCGTGTTCCTGATCGATTGCGATCTCGAGGTGCCGCCCTTGTTCCTCAAGCGGCTGTGGTCGAGAATGCGGGATTCTGCGGCCGATGTGGTCTACGGCTACCAGGAAGTACGCAAGGGTGGCTGGATCGAACGGTGGGGCGGAAAACTGTTCTGGTCGCTGTTCAACAGCCTGAGCGACTCTCCGGTGCAGGAAAGCGTCGTGACCGAGCGACTGATGACGCGACGTTATGTGGACGCGTTGCTCGGTCTTGGGGATCGCAATGTCTTCCTGGCCGGAATGATGTCCTGGACCGGATTCGTGCAACTTGGACTGCCGGTCGAGAAGTTGCGTCGTTCTGGCAGATCTTCGTACACCCTCTACAAGCGCGCGGCATTGTTGCTCGAGGCCGTGACCTCGTTTTCAGCAAAACCGCTGTATGCCAGTCTGTGGGTCGGCGCGATTTCATTGCTGATCTCGTTCGCCAATGCCGGCTATGTCGTTGTGAACAAGCTCATCGATCCTGCGTCGACAGCGCTCGGCTATCCCTCTGTGGTTGCGTTGCTTACGGCCTTTTTCGGTCTTCTGATGATCAGTCTTGGCGTGGTCGGAATCTATGTCGCGCGCATCTTCGTGCAGACCCAGCAGCGCCCGCTCTTCATCGTGAAGGACATCGAACCCTCCGCTTCAGAACCACATTGCAATGACGATTGAGCAAGACAGCACCGCGTACATGCCGGGATTCCGGTTCTACGACGACAACCTGCGCTTGTTGCATGCAGCGCTGGAGCAAATGATTCGCCGGACACGAAATTTGCAGCACTTCTCCATGCTCAGCCTGGGGGTCGGTCATCGCGTGACGGTGCACGGTCTCATCGAGCGGCTGGGCGATCGTCTGCGCGACTACCTCATTGTCGAGGGGTCGGAGAGCATCATCGAGATGTTCCGTCGGGAAACGCCGGTGCCTCCATACGTGCGGCTCGAGCAGTCGTATTTCGAGACCTTCGAAACCGATCGCCGCTTCGATGTCATCGAGATGGGGTTCGTGCTCGAGCATGTTGCCGATCCCGGCCTCGTGCTGCGGCGTTTCAGCACGATGCTCGCGCAGCAGGGAAGGATCATGATCGCCGTTCCCAATGCGCATTCGCTGCATCGCAAGATCGGTTTCCAGGCCGGTCTTATGCCGGATGTGCATGCCTTGAGCGAGGCCGACCGCGCACTCGGTCATCAGCATTATTTCGATCCGGTGAGCATCCAGGCACTGATTGAGTCCTGCGGCCTCGAAGTCGTGGGACGGGCGGGGTTGATGCTGAAGCCGTTCACCAGCGATCAATTGGCCTCTCTGAAGCTGGATGACGCGATCGTGCAGGCGATGGACGAAGTGGGTTTCGAGCTTCCGGACGTTTGCAACGGGATCTTTCTGGAAGCGCGCGCGTGTCAGTGACCGTTGCCGTGGTCGCCGGGGGCGGCTTTCAGGGACAGGGCATCATCGATGCGGTTCATGCCATTGACGGTGCGCGCGTCGTCGTCGTCGACAGCACGAGCGATGCGCTCGGTGAACTGCAGGCGGATCGCTATGTGCAGTGCCCGCCCTTGAGCGAAGCCGCGGCATTCGAAGCCTCGCTTATCGAGCTGGTGCGCAGTGAACGCATCGACCTGATCATTCCGGCGACGCAGAGAGAACTGCGCTGCCTCGCGTGCATGCACGAGCGGCTCCTGAATGCCGGTGCGCGTACTGCGGTGTGCCCTCCCAACCTTCTCGACACCCTGCTGGACAAGAAGAAGCTGTACGCGGCCCTGGGCGCGCAAGGCTTCGAAGTGCAGTCGCCTATTGAGTTGGTTGCGGACGCGCCCTATCCGCTGTTCGGCCGTGAACGCGAGGGTTGGGGCGGGCGTGAGAGCCGGGTCGTGCGCGCTTTCGACGAGATTCACGAAGTCGAACGCGATGATCTGGCGCGTTCGTACCTGTGGACCACTTACTTCGACCAGTTCGACGAAATTTCCACCGATTTCGCCATCGATTTTCAGGGCAACGTATCGCGGGTGACGCTCCGGCAGCGCATGCGCACCTCGGGGGGGTTCGCGGTCGTCAGTCAGTCGATCGAAGATCCGCATCTCGCGCGACGGGTCGACTTGCTTGCGGATTGGTTGCGCGGACAAGGCGCATGCGGCCTGTTCAACGTGCAATGGCTGAAGCTTCCGGACGGAACGTGCTTTCTCTCGGATCTCAATCCGCGGCACGGTACTTCGTCCGGGCATGCGCTGGCGGAAGGTGTCAACCTCGTGGCTTTTCTTCTAGGACGCGCAGAGGACAAGGACATCCGGCCGCGAAGGTATGTGCGTACCGTGCGTTCGCTGACTCAGCAAACGTTGCCCCTGTTTGCGCCGGAGAGGGTCAAGGGGGTGGTGTTCGATCTGGACGACACGCTGCTCGATCAGAAACGCTGGATGCTCGATCGCATGAAGCTTGCGGCCTCCATGCTTGCCGGTGAAGTGGATGTCGACGATGTGCTCGCGCATGCGTACTTCGCGCTGGAGCAGGGGGAGCATGCGCGCCTGATCGATGCCATCTGCGAAAGGTTGCAGCGGGACGATCTCCGACATCGATTGCTGGAGGCTTACCGGCAAGCGCGGCCGTTACGTGCGCATCTGTTTACCGAGGTTGCGGATATCCTCCGTTGCTTGCGAGATCAGGGGCTGGCGCTGGCGCTTCTGACAGACAATCCACCGCAGACGCAGCGTGCGAAACTCGTGGCCAGCGGTAATCTCGCGGACGCTTTCGACACGGTGGTCTTCGCGCGTGAGCATGGTGCGGAAAAACCCGCATCCAGTGCCTTCGAGATCGTCGCGCAACGGCTTGGATGCGAACCGAAATTCCTGATGATGGTCGGAGACAATCCCGCTCGCGATGCGCTAGGCGCCGTCCGCGCGGGTTTTGGTTCGTGCCTTCTTCTGCAACGGCCGGGAGGACGCTATCGCGTGCGTGTGGATCTGTTGCGGCGATACGCGCCGTCTGTGGCCGAGCGAGTATGGGTGGCCGAGGATCTCAGGGGGTTGCCGCTTGCCGTGCGCCTGATGCAGGAAGGAGCGTACGGGTCATGAAGGTTGCGGCGATCCAGTCCAGCTACATCCCGTGGAAGGGATATTTCGACATCATCCGCAGCGTTGACACCTTCATCTTTCTCGATGATGTGCAGTACACCGTGCGCGATTGGCGTTCGCGCAACCGGATCAAGACCCGGCAGGGCTTGAAGTGGTTGAGTGTGCCCGTCGGCAACGATACCCGGAGATTGATTCACGAAGTGGCGATTCCGGATGCGGTCTGGCAGGAAAAGCACTGGAAGGCTCTCGTGCACGCGTACTCAAAAACGCCGTATTTTTCGCATTATGCGGCGCTGATCGAAGAATTCTACCGAGGACGCATCTGGAGCAATCTCTCGGAGATGAACCAATGGTTCACACGGACGATCGCGCGCGAGTGTCTGGGCATCACGACTCGGTTCTGCGATTCGCGCGAGTTTTCCGCTGAGGGGCGCAAGCTTGATCGTTTGATCGATCTCGTCCGCAAATGCGGGGCGTCAGCGTATCTTTCCGGACCGTCCGCACAGGAATACATCATCGATGAGCGCTTCGCTGAAGCGGGTATCGCGCTTGCCTACAAGGATTATTCCGGCTATCCGGAGTATCCGCAGACGCATGGTTCCTTCGAGCATGCGGTATCCATTCTCGATCTGCTTTTTCACGTTGGCCCGGAAGCTCCCCGCTATATCTGGGGTTGGCGAGAGGAGGGGGGGGCATGAGTTATCTGTTCGTCGTGATGACGGTCGTTCTTACGGTCGCTGGACAGCTTCTACTGAAATGGCAGGTTGGTCTTGTGCCGCCGCCACCGCAGGCGGGAGGGGCCTTGCTGGGCTATGTCGTGAGCATGTTCTTCCGCCCCTGGGTGATCGTCGGTCTGGCGGCAGCTTTTCTGGCATCGGCCTGCTGGATCGTGGCGGTTTCGCGTTTCGAGCTCAGTCGAATCTATCCGTTCATGGCGTTGAATTTCGTCGTCGTGGGACTTCTGGCCGTCCCCTTGTTCGGGGAACCCATGACGCGCTGGAAGCTCGTCGGGCTGCTGTTCGTTTTCGTCGGGTTGATCGCTACGAGTCGGGGGTGAGTGATGCGCATGCTGCAAGCCGATGCCGGCCGGCGCCGGAATGTCTTGATCGCGGCATTGCTGGCAGTGATTGTTGCCGCGGTGCTGTACAGGATCAATCGGGCCTTCGGCGACTTCCTGGCGGATGAGGGTTACCTCTGGTACGGGGTCCAGCGCGTGCTTTCCGGTGAGGTCCCCGTTCGTGACTTCATGTCCTACGAAGTCGGACGCTACTACTTCTCCGGATTGCTCCTTTATCCGTTCGGCACGGACGGGCTGCTTGCCTTGCGCGCCGTGCTGGCGATGGTCGCCGCCATCAGTCTGGGCATAAGCATCGGTCTTTCGGGGGCAGCCACCCGGGAATCGCGCGTGTGGTGGATGATCCCGGTGGCGTTGCTTTTCGCGGAGTGGCTGGTGCCGCGGCACAAAGTGTTCGACATCGCCATATCGGCCTTGCTCGTGCTCGGCGTGTACCGAATGCTGCGAAAACCGGGCAAGGATCGGTTCTTCCAGTTCGGGCTGATCGTGGGTGTGGCGGCCACCATTGGCCAGAACCACGGAGCATACGGTCTGGTGGCTGCAGTACTGGCGTTTGCCTGTCTGTGGGCGGAAAGGTCCGGGGCGTTGTCGATTCCCTCCCTGCTGGCATGGGGTCTGGGCGTGATTATCGGCTACCTGCCCGTACTGCTGACTGCGCTCATCGCGCATGGGTTCGTGCAGGCCGAAATCAGTGCCTTGCACTACATCCTGTTCGAGTACAAGGGGACGAATCTGCCGCTGCCCATTCCGTGGCCCTGGACACATGCGGCGCACGGCAGTTTCGCGCGGGTGATGCTGTCGCTGTTTTTTGTGGCGCTGCCGATCAGTCTGGTGCTTGCATTCATCGCGATTGTTCGACGCGTGCGCAGAGGAATCCAGGGGCACGAGGCGCTGTTCGTGGCAGCCTTTACCGTTGCCGTGCCGTACGCAAATGTGGCGTTCTCCAGAGCCGATCCTGCACACCTGGCACAGGCCATGGTGCCGTACCTTCTGCTTGCCATTGCCATGCCGGCATTCTTCGGTCTGCGCAGTCGTTGGCAGCCGTTGATCGTCAGCGGCCTGATTCTGGTTTCACTTCCGGTTGCGCTGCCGCTGCAGCCGCGCATGGCGCTTTCACGCAGTGCTCGGCTCGTTCCCATGAACGTCCAGGGTGATCGCGTCATGGTTTCGCAGCCCACGCACGCGTTGTTGGAGGTGGCGATGCAGGAGTATGTCAACGGGACGGTACTGGCCGTTCCGTACTTTCCGGGGTTGATGGCCGCCCTGCATGAGAAGTCGCCGATCTGGGGCATCTATCCGCTGTTTCCGCGCAAGCCGGTATTCGAGGAGAAGGAAATCGCCCGATTGCGCGCGGCAAAACCGGCAGCCATCCTGGTTTCCCGCGCAGCGCTGGATCGGCGGAAAGCGCTGACGTATCCGATGACGCATCCGGAGATTTATCGGTTCCTGCAACAGCAATACACCAAGAAGCCCGTGCCGGGCAGGATGGGCATGGAACTCTATGTGCCGCCCCGTTGAGAGCTAGGTCGATATGACTCTTCGGCACCGCCCCGAACCCTAGGTTAAGGCGTAGGTGCGATGGTGCTTCGATCTATTATCTACAAATAAATAGGGGTGGGGTAGTTCAACGTGAAAATAATTCATGGATGCGTAGGCTTATTTCTGTTTGCTGCAGCAGGAGTGCACGCGCAGGAAGTCAGAGTCGATACGTTGCAGGCATTGATTCCAACGACCCCGATTCCGGGTTCGGCGCACACGCCCTCTGATATCAATGGAGATGGCTTTTCGGATTTGGTCTGGACCAATCCGTTCAAGCACCAGGTGGGCTACTGGATCATGGGGCTTAATTCTTCCGGCGAGGTGGAGCGTAAAAGTTCCGTCGTCTTGGACATGGGGGCAGGGAATTTTGTCGGTGCGGTCGGCGACTTCAACGGGGATGGATTCGCCGATATGGTTTTGACCAATGCGGACAGAGATCTAGTTCTTTGGACCAATAATCTCTCCGGGAAATTCGTGGCCTCATCTCTTGCGCCCTATTCCTCAGGCTGGCAGCTGCTTGGGGCGGGTGATGTAGATGGGGATGGCCAGGACGATCTGCTCTGGTTCAACAAGGGGGGCTGCCAGTTTGGATATTGGTTGATCAAGAAAGGAGTCCGGGCAGGCATTCGAACGATTCCTGTCGCGTGTGGCTATTCGCCAGTAGCGATTGGGTACTTTTCACCCAACCCACGCATTTCCATTGTCTGGACGAGTTCCGCGCACGACTTATGGATTTGGGACAGCATGGGTGCTGGATTTCGTTCGTACAACGTCACTCAAACGGCAACCAGTAATGTGTTGATTGGTTTTGGTGGAGGAGTGGCCGGCCAGGGTATATCGGCGATTTACCGTCAGAACTTTCCGGATGGCAGTTACAGTACGTTCGTTACGTATATGACCCTGGGCCGTACCTTCGACACCTCAGGTCATCAAACGGCTTTCACATGGTCAAGCCCGACAACGGAATCTGTCGGTTTGCCGTGGAGTGTCGGAGGCTCGATCATTTCGGGTAGAGCCCCGCAAGGTGGGGCTCTGATTGAACAACAGGGCAATGGCTCCATGGACGTTTGTATGCCGCAGGCATCTTCTCCGCCGCAGTCTGGAGACTGTGCTTCTTATAGTTTTCCGCGCGACTGGTTCATGGTTGGCGCTCCCGGTAATGGTGCAGGCCCGCGGGGCGAGGAGCTGACGCCATGATCAAGTGGACATCAAAAAGCGCAGCATTCGTTCTATTGATGGCGTTGGCCTCAACCGCGCATGCGCAGAGTGTGAATTTTTGCCGACCAGCCTGCGTTGATCGCCAACAGCACCATTCCCGGACGGACGTCCACTCCGAACGATTTCAATGGAGATGGACTCTCAGAGTTGCTTTGGTTTTCCCCGGGTTCGAGTCAATTCCAGATCTGGTATCTCTCATTGAGCGATGATCAGACTACGATTACCCGTGATGTGCGAACCGTGTCGATCACGCCAGGCTATGTCATTGCCGGTACGGGGGATGTGGATGGAAACGGCAGGGCCGACCTGATATTCACCAGTCCAAAGCATGACTTGTATGTCTGGAAAATCGATCCGATACATGGATTTGTGCCGGCTTACCTGGGTACCTATCCTGCTGGCTGGGTACTGCTCGGATCGGCGGATGTGGATGGTGACGGCACCGACGACCTGCTTTGGCAAAACCCTGCAGCATGCCAGTTCGGCTACTGGAGGATGAAAGACGGCAAGCACGTGGCAACCAAAATCCTTCCCGTGGCTTGCGACTACACGCCGTTGTCGATCGGTTACTACAGCCTGACCAGCCGTGCATCCATCACATGGATGGATGGCGAGCACGCGATCCACGTATGGGATAGCACCGGCAATGGCTTCAGTGAATTCGACCTGGGCGATTTTCCGGCCAATGATTACGTGTATCGCTTGGGCGGAGGTCGGCAGGGAAGGGGGATGGCCTTCGATTACGTGCAGGCAGGCAATAGCGGACTCGTGTTCCGCGATTTCAATCGAAACTTCTCGATCAGCGGCGCTCAGTCATCATGGACCAAGGGCACGTTCGGTACCGCTGGCCATTCGTCAACCGAGTATTCCGGTGGTTTTGTAGTCAGAGCACAGGGGTTCGACAACACAGCTCCAGTGACTTTCGATACCAGTGTGCTTAATCAATCTGGAACCGGCACGTATGCGAGGGCGATGGTCTGCATGCCGTCCGATCAGGCGTACGATTCGATCACGCTCGAGCCGAACCGTACGTGTGCCTACATGTCCCTCGCATCGGGATGGTTCCCGGTCGGATACCACGCGATTCCCTGAGCTGTCGAAGGAAGTCTGTAACGACGTCGTTCCCAGCTGATGGGCCCTGCAAGTCCGGGTATTCCTTGGGTCCTGTCAGGATCTGCATCCATGCCGAAATGTGAATTGCGGAGAGCGGCATCATCGGGTCTGGCGGCCCGATGATGCCGTATGTACCGTGATGCATGCGAGAGGCGACAGCATCATGGATGCCAGTTGCGGGGGGCATGCTCCGTCGCCGAAAACACTTGTTTTCCATCGATTTTCAACAGACCGATCAACGCGTGCAAGCGTAACCGGTTGCGTTCGGCATGCGTGCAGTCCGCCACGCGCAGCATGAAGGTGAGCACGATCTCGCGGTCGTGTTGCGGGTTGTTGGTCAGGTACTGACGCACCTGTAGTGGACCGGTCGGGGGAAAACCGTGGTCGGCGAGCCACAGCAGATCGTGTTCGCCTTCCAATTGCTGCTTGCTCAGATTCACGCATTGGTCCGGACGGCGATGGAACGTCAGTCCGGCAAGAGTGGCCATGGGCAGCGCGTCGTAGTTTGATGCGCCACTGTCGTCGGCAACGGTTTCTGCGTGCACCATCAATGCGGCGTCCTTGCTCAGGAACGCGGTCAGCGAGATACGGAACGGATGGCCGTTGAATGTGTCGGTCCGGTGTTCGGGCGATGCCACGTGGAAGCGATGGGGCATGCGCAATGCGTGGTCGAGTCCGTGCGTTGTGACGACGCTGTGTGTGGATGCGCGCAGGTTGCCAAACGTGGTGGGCTGCTTGCCGGCGGGATGTGCTGCGGTACCGAAACTCAAGGTCAGCAGCAGCGCGAATACGCAGCGTGAAACCGGGCGGGAATCTGTTGCCGTCCGACGCGCACCGCTGCATCGGCGCGTGTCTTCTCGTTCCTCGTGGCGACGCAACGGTCGCATGAGGTGTGCGTATTTCACCAGAAGTAGGCCTGCAACGAATTTTCCCGCGATCGTAGCGGAATGTTCTGCAGCAGTTCGCGATGATCGGGAAAATTGGTGGCGCTGCGTTCGATCAGGTTGTCGATCTGCGCGAGGTCGTGTCTGGCCTCCTCCTTGGTCGCCGGACGCATTTGCCCGGCGTTGGGGAACAGGCCCATGCCGGCCAGCAGGCTGTACCAGGACATGATCGGGTAGCCCTTGCCGAAGGCGCCGCCGTTGAGACCCGGAATGATCGGCTCGCTCGCCAGCCAGGTGCGCAGCAGGCGTTCGAGCGAGGGCGACAGGCGCGTGTTGGCCGCATTCTCGCGCCAGTAGTCGGTGTCGGTGCGGGTGTTGGTCTTGTAGTGCGCGACGATGTAATCGCGCGTGCCCTCGAACAGGTCGTTGACGGTGGTGTTGAAGTCCGTCTGCGCGCGTTCGCCCAGGTCGCCCTTTTCCAGCGCCCGCACCAGCAGGGTCGCGGTGCGCTGCACGAACAGCAGCGCCGTGGCCTCGAGCGGTTCGATGAATCCCTGGGCGAGGCCGTTGGCGACGCAGTTGCGGTGCCAGTGCTTCTGCATGCGGCCGACGCGCATCTTCAGGTGGCGCACGGGCACGTCCGCGTCGAGCAGGCCCAGATGCGCGCGCAGTTCGGTTTCGGCGTCCTCGGCCGAGCAGAACGCGCTGCTGTAGACGTAGCCGTGACCGTGGCGATGGGTGAGCGGAATCTTCCAGGACCAGCCGTTGCGCAGCGCGGTCGAGACGGTCTGCGACATGATCGGCCCGTCGTGCGGCACGGGCAACGCGACCGCTGCATCGTTGAACAGGTTTTCCGCGTAAGACACGAACGGCGTCTGCAGCGTCTTGCCGATCAGCAGCGAGGCGAAGCCGGTGCAGTCGACGAAGAAGTCGGCCGCCAGGGTGGTGTCGTCGTCCAGGCGCAGCAAGGCGATGTCGCCGTTGTCGTGCTGCTGCACCGCGGTGACGTGGCCGACCCGGTGCCGCACGCCGCGCTGCACGCCCTTGTCGTGCAGAAAACGGCCCAGCAGCACGGAATCGAAGTGGTAGCCGTACCAGACGTCGAACGGGAAGCTGCGCTGTGGCTTCGGCGCCAGGCAGTCGCGCGCCAGCTTGGTGGAGATGAAGAAACGGTCGGGATGCGCATGCACGTCGGCGCGGTTCAGGCGCGCGTGTACGTTGTCGACGAACTGCGGCATGGTCAGGTTGTCGAGCATCGAGGCGAACGAGTGGAAGTAGCTCTCGAAGCCGGGGCGCGTGGACCAGCCCTCGAAGGTGATGCCGCTCTTGTAGGTGGCGTTGCAGGCGGGCATCCACTCCGCTTCCTCGATGTCCAGTTCGTCGAAGAAGCCGCGCAGCCAGGGCGTGGAGCCTTCGCCGACGCCGATCGCGCCGACCTGCGGGGATTCCAGCAGCGTGATCTGCAGGCGTGGACCGTAGGCGGAATGAGCCAGCAGCAGCGCGGTCATCCAGCCGGCGGTGCCGCCGCCGGCTACGACGATGCTGCGAACCGGCGGTTCGGCGTCGGTGCGCGCGCTGCGCGGCTGGGGGTTCTGGTTGAAGACGGTGGTGGCGTCGGTCATGGCTCGCGCATCGCAGGGCGGCCCGCAGGCGGGCGCAGACACGACGAGCGTCCCAGAAGTCGGCGGTGGAAGTCCACTTTCCGGGCCGTGTGATTACACGGATTCGGAGTGCATCTGCGCCGGTCGGGGTGCAGTGAGCAGCCGGTCCGATCCGCGATGGCAGCGCGCTGCGGATAAACAAAAGGGACGCTGCGGCGTCCCTTTTGTTCAAAACAGCTTGGGCGCAGCCCTTACTGCGGCATCGCCAGATCGTCTAGCAGCGCCTTCAGGAAGCGCGCGGCTTCGCCGCCGGTGGCGGCGCGGTGATCGAAGGTGATGCTGATCGGCATGCGGCGGTGCACCTCGATGCCGCCCATCACCGCGACCACGTCGTGGCTGAGCTTGCCCGCGCCGACGATGGCCACGCACGGCGGCACCACGACCGGGGTCGCATAGCGGCCGGCGAACATGCCGAAGTTGGACAGGCTGATGGTGTAGCCGGATAGCTCCGAGGACGGAATGCTGCGGTCCATGACCTGGTTGCGCAGGCGGTTGATGCCCTGACGCACGCCGTTGGCGTCGAGCATGTCGGCGTTGCGCAGCGCGGGCACGAACAGACCGTCGTCGGTATCCACGGCGATGCCGATGTCGACGTGCGGGTGCAGGGTGCGGGTCAGGTTGTCGCCGTCGAACCAGGCGTTCAGCGCCGGCACCGTCTTGCAGGCGGCGACGATGGCGCGGATCAGGCGCGCGGTGATGTCCTGCTTGCCGATCCAGGCGTGCAGGTCGGCGTCGTCGGCCAGCGTGGTCGGCACCACGTTGGCGTGGGCGTCGGCCATCACGCGGGCCATGTTGCGGCGCACGCCCTTGAGCTGCTCGGGCTGGCCGCTGGCCTGCACGGACGGCGGCGCGGTGCGCATCGGCTTGCCGGCCTGCGACACGGCGGTGCGCTGGCCGGTGCCCATCGGCGCGGCGGCCGCGGGGGCCGGCNGGTGCACTGCCGTCGGCGGCGGCCTGTTTGACGTCCTTCAGCGTGACCACGCCGCCTTCGCCGGTCGGCTGCACGCGGGTCAGGTCGACCTTGAGCTTCTTTGCCATCGCGCGCACGGCCGGCACGGCCTTGACGCCGCCGGCGCTGCTGACCTGCTCGACGTGGACGGTGTTGCCGCTGGCCATCGCGCCGACCACGGTGCCTTCGTCCTCGCGGTCGCCGGAAGCGGCCGGCGCGGGCGCCGGCGCGGGTTCGGCGGCTTTCTTCTTCTTCGGGCCATGGCTATGGCCGGTGTCCTGCGACTCGGCGCGCTGCTTGGCGTTCGGGTCCGGCTCGAAATCGGCCAGCGCGGCGCCGGTCTCGATCACGTCGCCGGGCGCGCCGTACAGCTTGACCACCTTGCCGGTGTACGGCGAGGGCACGTCGACGACGGCCTTGGCGGTTTCCATGGAGGCCAGCGGCGCGTCGAGCTTGATGTCGTCGCCTTCCTTGACGTGCCATTCGACGATGGTGGCGTCGGGCAGGCCCTCGCCGAGGTCGGGCAGGTTGAAAGTCTTGATGTCGGCCATGGTGTTGATCCGTGAAGATTCGTGACTTTAGCGGGGCGGGCGACCCGCCCCGAGGGGTTTAGCTGACCGCCAGCGTCTTCTTCGCGGCAGCGACGATGCGCTCCACGCTGGGCAGGTACTTCATTTCCAGCTGGAACAGCGGGATGTGCGTGTCGTAGCCGGTCACGCGCTGCACCGGCGCCAGCAGGTCGAACAGGCATTCCTCGACCAGGCGGGCGGCGATCTCCGCGCCGAAGCCGGCGGTCTTGGGGGCCTCGTGCACGATCACGCAGCGGCCGGTCTTGCTGACCGATTCGGCGATGGTGTCGAAGTCCAGCGGCGTCAGCGTGGCGACGTCGATGACCTCGGCGCTGATGCCTTCCTCGGCCAGTTCGTCGGCGGCTTCCAGCGTTTCCTTCACCTGCGCGCCCCAGGTCACCAGGGTCACGTCGGTGCCGTCGCGCAGCACGAAGCACACGTCCAGCGGCAGCGCTTCGCCGTCGTCCGGCACTTCTTCCTTGTACTGGCGGTAGATGCGCTTGGGTTCGAGGAAGATGACCGGGTCCGGATCGCGGATCGCCGCCAGCAGCAGACCGTAGGCGCGCGCCGGCGAGGACGGCAGGACCACGCGCAGGCCCGGCACGTTGGTGAACAGGTGCTCGTTGGCCTCCGAGTGATGCTCGGGCGCGCGGATGCCGCCGCCCCACGGGGCGCGGAACACGGCCGGCACGCTGAGGCGGCCGCGGGTGCGGTTGCGCATGCGCGCGGCGTGGCAGTTGATGTGCTCCATCATCGGATAGATGAAGCCCTCGAACTGCGCTTCGGCGACCGGCTTCATGCCCTGCACGGCCAGGCCGACCGTGGCGCCGGCGATGGTGGTTTCGTCCAGCGGCGTGTCGAGCACGCGCAGCGGACCGAACTTTTCCTGCAGGCCCTGGGTGGCGCGGAACACGCCGCCGTTGACGCCGACGTCCTCGCCCAGCACGACGACCGAATCGTCGTGCGCCATTTCGTAGGCCAGCGCTTGGGTGACCGCTTCGATGAGGGTGATCTGTGCCATCGGTCAGTGCTCCTTGGATTCCAGCGAGATCGCCTCGGCGCGCTGACGCGCGAGGTCTTCGGGCAATTCGGCGAAGGTGTAGTCGAACATCGCCGTGACCGGCTGGGTCTTGGTTTCCAGGTACGCGTTGACCTCGTTGTCCATCCAATCGTCGCACTCGGCCTGCCAGGCGTCTTCCTTGGCCTGGTCCCAGACCTTCTTCGATTCCAGGTAGGCGCGCAGGCGCTTGATGGGCTCCTTGGCGCGCGCTTCCTCGACTTCCTCGCTGCCGCGGTAGCGGCGCGCGTCGTCGGCGGTGGTGTGGTCGCCGAGGCGGTAGGTGACGGCCTCGATGACGCTGGCGCCATCGCCCTTGCGGGCGCGCTCGAGCGCGTCTTCCATCGCCTTGCGCACGGCGATGATGTCGTTGCCGTCGACCTGGATGGTCGGCAGGCCGGCCGCGATCGCCTTCTGCGCCAGCGTCTCGGCGCCGGTCTGGATGCTGCGTGGCACGGAGATCGCCCACTGGTTGTTGACGATCACGGCAACCAGCGGCAGCTGCTGCGCGCCGGCGAGGTTGATGGCGCCGTAGAAGTCGGCCTTGGACGAACCGCCGTCGCCGACGGTGCACACGGCCACGCGCTTCTCGTTGCGGATCTTGAAGGCCAGCGCGCTGCCGGCGGCATGCAGGCACTGCGTGGCGATCGGCACCGACCAGGCGAAGTCGTGACGCGCCGGTTCCTTCTGGTAGTCGTTGCCGCGCTCGTCGCCGCCCCAGTAGGTGTAGACCTCGCGCGGCTGCACGCCGCGGTACAGCTGCGCGCCGTATTCGCGGTAGCTGGGCGCGTAGACGTCCTCGTCCTTCATGGCGCTGCCGATGCCGACGTGCGCGGCCTCGTGGCCCAGGCAGCTGGCGTAGGTGCCCAGCTTGCCGGTGCGCTGCAAGGCGATGGACTTGGTGTCGAACACCCGCGTGGAGACCATCAGCTTGTACAGCTCGACCATGTGGTCGAGATCCTTGGCGAAGGCCGGCAGGTCCTTCTCCTTGACGACCAGCTTGCCCTCGGGATCGAGGTACTGCAGGTATTCGATTTCAAACTTGGCGGCGATGGACACGAGATCCTCCCGGAACGGTGGTACGGAGCGGACCTGCACCGGCCCTGCGGGCGAGCGCGAACGCAGTGCGCGGAATCCGGCGCTGCGCGGCCTGCTTGGGTTGTGACGAAGACGACGATTATCCCACGCCGCGGGCGCGAGAGTCGGTAGGCAAGTCGGCGGCCCATCCAGCGGAGCCGGCGCGGGGCTTGCCCGGTTGGCCGCCCTTGATAACAAATTCGCATGCTGCATCGCAAGGTACGGCGCAGCATCTGCGCGCGCTGGTCTGCATGATATTTTGTTGAATTCCATGCATAAACAATGATTTGTGAATGGATGCGGCAAATTGGTCTGGTCGTGCCGTGCCGATGCCGCGGCGATGCTGATACGCTTCCGCTCTTTCCCTCCGCACGGAAATTCATCGCATGGCCGAGCACAATCGTCGCGATCTGGAGGCCGGCATCGAGCGCGACCTCGGCAACCGCCTGACCTACGCCGGCTACCTGCGGCTGGACACGTTGCTGTCGGCGCAGGCGCCGGTGTCGAGCGAGGCTTACCACGACGAGATGCTGTTCATCGTCCAGCATCAGGTCGCCGAGCTGTGGATGAAGCTGGCGATCCACGAGCTGCAGGCCGCATTGCGGCTGCTGCGCGAGGATCAGATCGGGCAGGTGCTGAAGGTGCTGGCGCGGGTCAAGCAGATCCAGCATCAGCTGTACGAACAGTGGGGCGTGCTGGAGACCATGACGCCCTACGAATACCTGAAGTTCCGCGATCGGCTGGGGCCGGCTTCGGGCTTCCAGTCGCTGCAGTACCGGTTGCTGGAGTTCCTGCTCGGCAACAAGCAGGCCGACATGCTGGATGTGTTCGCACACGACGCCGAGGGCCAGGCGCGGCTGCGCGCCGCGCTGGAAGCGCCGGGCCTGTACGACGAGGCGCTGCGCTGGCTGGCGCGCAAGGGACACGCGGTGCCCGAGGCTTGCCTCGAACGCGACTGGACCGAGCCGTACGCCCGCAACGAGGCGCTGCTGCCCGTGTTCGAGCATATCTACCGCGATCCCGAGCAGCACTGGCCCGAGTACCACCTGTGCGAAACCCTGGTGGACATGGAGGAGAACTTCCAGCTGTGGCGTTTCCGGCACATGAAGACGGTCGAGCGCATCATCGGCCATCGGCGCGGCACGGGCGGTTCGTCCGGCGTCGGTTTCCTGAAGAAGGCGCTGGAGCTGACCTTCTTCCCCGAGCTGCTCGACGTGCGGGCACAGCTGGGCTAAGCGAACTTTGATCGACCGCGTGCAGTCTGATCGTGGGCCGCACTTTCCCCACGACAGGAATCACGCATGCATGCCACCGACGCCGCCGACGCTCCCGAGCACCTTCCGCAGGAACGCTTCTGGGGGCATCCGCGGCAGTTGTGGATGCTGCTGGGCGTCACCGTCGGGCTGAATTTCGCCTTCTACGGCTTTCGCGCGTTCCTGACGCCGTACATCGCCGATACCTTCTTCGCCTCGCTGGGCGCGACGGCGGCGCAGAAGCAGGCGGATCTGCTGGCCAGCGGTTTCCTGGCGCTGATGTACGCCACGCCGATCATCGGCGGTTACGTGGCCGACAAGCTGCTCGGCGAGACGCGCGCGCTGGCCACGTCGCTGTGGTTGTGCGTGGTCGGCCTGCTGCTGATGGCCGCGCCCAGCCTGTTCGGGTTCGAGCTCGGCCTGGCGCTGTTCGCGCTGTCGACTGGCCTGGGCATTCCGCTGACGGTGCTGATCGGGCGCAACTACGCCAAGGACGATCCGCGCCGCGAGGGCGGGTACACGCTGTACTACCTGGCGATCAATCTAGGTTCCTTCGTCACGCCGTTCATCTGCGCCGGCCTGATCGGTCAGCGCTACGGTTTCCGCTGGGGCTTCGTGGCGGCGGCGGCGGGCATGCTGATCGCGGCCGCGCTGTTCCAGTGGCGCAAGCACAAGCTCGATCCGATCCTGCCGGATGGCGCGCATCTGCACGGCCGCATGGCCACGGTCTGGGTGGTGCTGGCGATGCTGGCGCTGACCTATCCGGTGGCGCTGCTGCTGGCGTATCCGACCGTGCTGCGCACCGCGATGTACGTGCTGATGGCGCTGTTGGTGATCTACTTCGTGGTGCGCTGCATCCAGCGTGGCGACCGCGTGCAGACTCAGCGCTACCTGGCGCTGCTATTGCTGTTCGTGGCGATGGTGGTGTTCTGGGCGCTGAGTCTGCAGGGTGTGACCTCGCTGAACTTCTTCGCCCGCGATCACGTCGCCGCGCCGTTCCACTACACGCTGTTCCAGTCGGCCAATCCGCTCTACATCCTGCTGTTCGCGCCGTTCATGGCGATGCTGTGGCCGTGGCTGCAGCGACGCGGACGCGATCCGTCGACGCCGCGCAAGTTCGGCATCGGCGTGCTGTTCGTGGCGCTGAGCTACGGTCTGCTGGCCTGGGCCATCGCCCATGCGTCGGGCGACCGCGTGGGCTGGCTGCCGCTGGCGCTGTGCTACCTGCTGCAGACGCTGGGCGAGCTGGCCCTGTCGCCGATCGGCTACGCCCTGGTCGGACAGCTGGCCGCGCCCGAGGAAGCCTCGCTGGCGATGGGCGGCTGGTTCTTCGGCACGGCGCTGGCCTATCAGCTGGCCGGCTGGATCGCGACGCAGACCGCCTCCGGCGGCACCGCCCTGCAGGGTTTCGCCGACTACGGCCACGTCTACGCGCGCCTGTTCTGGGGTGGTCTGGTGGTCGCCGTGGTGTTCCTGCTGGCCGCGCCGGGCATCCGGCGTCTGATGCACGGCGTGCGCTGATTGCGGCACGATGGATCACGATGCCGCCGTTCGTCCGGACGGCGGCGACCGATGATGGACGGGGGTGAAGGATGATGTCGTTGCTGCTGCTGGCGGCGCTTGCCGGCCACGGTTCTGCCGGCGCTTCGCGCTATTTGATGCCGACGGTCTACGAGGCGGGGCATGTCTACGTGGATGGCACGCTGCGGGGAGGCGGCCATCTCAAGCTCCTGGTCGACAGCGGCGGCGCCGGCGGCAGCGGGTGGTATGTCGTCGATGCCGCGGCGGTGCGGAGACTGGGCCTGGCAACGGCCTCGTGCACCCTGGGCGAGGCGCATCTGAACGTGATCCGTTCGGTGCCTTTCGTGCCAGGCAAGGGCTGGCCTGCGTCCCGCCATACGCCTTGCGATTCGGCGGCGCTGGTCTCGACAAGCATCGGACGGGGTACCGGCGTGGACGGCACGCTGGGGGCGGGATACCTGCCTGGGCATGTCTGGACGTTCGATTACCCCGGACAGCGGTTGTGGCGAGAGGCTGCGGACTGGAAACCCCGCTCGGACGCGCATCGGACAACGCTCGGCCACGTGCGCAACGGCCACGGCTGGGCCACCGGTTTCCCGCGTCTGCGCATCCGCGTGGATGGCCGGCCGCTGGACCTGCTGCTGGACACCGGCGCCACCGGCAAGCCGACGGCGGCGGGCAAACGCGCCAGCCACGAGCCCACGACGGCGCAGGGCATCGGCGTGACGTCCTACATCGTCAGCAGCGTGCTGGAGCGCTGGCATCGCGAGCATCCGGACTGGCGCGTGGTGGCGGACGGCGACGATCTGTTCGGGCCGGGCCATGCCACCCGCATGATCGAAGTGCCCGAGGTCGATGTCGCCGGTTGGCGCGTCGGCCCGGTGTGGTTCACGGAGCGCGCCGACGTCAATTTCCATCAGGGTATCTCGCAGTACACCGATCGACGCGTCGACGGTTCGGCCGGCGCCAATCTGTTCCGGCACTTCGTCATGACGCTGGACTATCCGCACGGCGCAGCCTGGTTCAGATGCATGCGCGGATGCCGACCTGTGCCATCGCACGCGTCCGCGTCCAGCGTGAAGGCTTCCGGCGGCGGCAGGAAGAGTTAGACCGGCGCGAGCTTGTCCAGGATGCGCGCCAGCACGTCGATTTCCTCGGTCGTCAGCTGCGCCAGCATCTCGCGTTCATGCTTGCGTGCGCGCGGCGCGACGGCATCGTGCACGCGCCAACCTTCTTCGCTCAGACGTAGCACCGAGCGGCGGCGGTCGCCGTCGTGGCGTTCGCGGTCGACGCGGCCGGCGTCGACCAGGCGCGACAGCGCGCGGCTGACCGCGACCTTGTCCATTGCCGTGTGCTCGGCCACCTCGCGCGCCGACAGCGGCTCGAAGCGCGCCAGCACCGCCATGACCCGCCATTCGGTCATCGACAGGCCGAATTCCTGCTGATATTCGCGGGCAATCGCCTGGCTGACCGTGTTCGACAGGATCGACAGCCGGTAGGGCAGAAACCGTTCCAGTTTCAACGGGGCGTGTTCGGTCATGCGGCGTTGCGCCTTGCAAATGGTTACAGATGAAACTATAACGACGGTCTGCGATGCGCAAGCCTGCGACCGACGGATCGTGCGGCGGGCGCCAGCCACTTACAGAACACGGAGGAGCCGTCCCATGAACGCACAACCCAATCTCGGCATGCAGGTCACCACGTTCGAGAACCCGATGGGCATCGACGGTTTCGAGTTCGTCGAATTCGCCGCGCCGGGCGCGCAGGCGGCCGAGCTGCATGCGCTGTTCGAGCGCATGGGCTTCACCGCCGTGCTGCGCCACAACCGCCGTCCGATCACGGTGTACCGCCAGGGCGGCGTGAACCTGCTGGTGAACGAGGATCCGGATTCCTTCGCCGCCGACTTCGCGGCCCAGCACGGCCCGTGCGCCTGCGGTTTCGCGATCCGCTTCCAGAAGCCGGCCAGCGAGGTCTATCAGACCGTGCTCGGCAACGGCGGCGAGGCGGTCGAACACAAGGAAGCCTCCAAGGCGGTGAACGCGCCGGTGGTCAAGGGCATCGGCGACTGCATGCTGTACCTGATCGATCGCTACGGCGACGCCGGCAGCATCTACGACGGCGACTTCAGCCCGATCGAGGGTGCCGAGCAGGATCCGAAGGGTTTCGGCCTGACCTTCATCGATCATCTGACCCACAACCTGTACTTCGGCAACATGGCGAAGTGGTCGGACTACTACGAGAAGCTGTTCAACTTCCGCGAGATCAAGTACTTCGACATCAAGGGCGCGAAGACCGGTCTGGTGTCCAAGGCCATGACCGCGCCGGACGGCATCGTGCGCATCCCGCTGAACGAGTCGGACAACCCGAAGTCGCAGATCAACGAGTATCTGGACGCGTACCACGGCGAGGGCATCCAGCATATCGCCTGCTTCACCGACGACATCTACGCCACGGTGGAGAAGATGCGCGCGGCCGGCATGGAATTCCTGGATACGCCGGACACCTACTTCGAGGTGATCGACCAGCGCATTCCGGGCCACGGCGAGGACGTCCCGCGTCTGGCCAAGAACAAGATTCTCATCGACGCCGATCCGGAGACCAAGAAGCGCCTGCTGCTGCAGATCTTCACGCAGAACTGCATCGGCCCGATCTTTTTCGAGATCATCCAGCGCAAGGGCAACGAAGGCTTCGGCGAGGGCAATTTCCAGGCCCTGTTCGAGTCCATCGAGCGCGACCAGATGAAGCGCGGCGTGCTCTGAGCGAGGTCGCGCAGGCGGTGCGCAGGCGATGGGCCCGCGCACCGCGCATGGCTCAGTGGAACTTGCCGCTGCTGATCATCGCGGCGATCACAGCGCCGTAGAACAGGATCATCAGCACGCCCAGGATGATGCCGATCAGCATCAGCACGCCCTGGATCACGAAGTAGCTGCGCAGTTTGTCGAGCGACATGCGGAACGCCGCTTCATCGCCGGACGCATGGGCACGCTCGAGCGCACCGGCCGACTGATTCAGCAGCACGCCGATCCAGATTGGCAACCAGGCGATCAGAATGCCCACGATCGACAAGGCGGTGAAGACACCCTGGATGATGAACATGATGCCGAGAAACTTCATCCATCCCTTGGCGCCGGCGAGCGGCGTGCTGAGTTCGCGCACGATGGCGCTACGGTCGTCATTCATGGATCGTGTTCTCCCCTTGCTTCGTTGTGGCGCGGCCCCCCGGCCGCCAGCCGGTTTCAAGAGTAAGCGGGCCGGAGCAGGGCCGCAACGCACGTCGATGGTTTTCCGTTCAATCCAGTGCGCCCGCGGGCGCGGAAGGAAGCTCACCGCATGAACACTACATCGCTGAAATATCAGACCGGTTTCGGCAACGAGTTCGCCACCGAGGCGGTGCCTGGCGCGTTGCCCGAGGGCCGCAACTCGCCGCAGCGCGTCGCGCACGGGCTGTACGCCGAGCAGCTGTCCGGCACGGCGTTCACCGCGCCGCGTCACGTGAACCGCCGCAGCTGGCTGTACCGCATCCGGCCCGCGGCGATGCATCCGCCGTTCGAGCCGCTGGCGCACGCCACGCTGCACAACCGCTTCGACGAGGCGCCAGCCTCGCCGAACCAGCTGCGTTGGGGGCCGCATCCGATGCCCGAGGGCGAGGCGGATTTCGTCGACGGCCTGTTCACCATGGCTGGCAACGGCGGCCCGGCGGCGCAGAACGGCATCGGCATTCATCTGTATGCCGCCAACCGCGACATGCACCACCGCTTCTTCTACGACGCCGACGGCGAGCTGATGATCGTGCCGCAGGCCGGCCGGCTGCGCATCGCCACCGAGATGGGCGTGCTGGAGGTCGAGCCGCAGCAAATCGCGGTGATCCCGCGCGGCGTGCGCTTCGCGGTGACGCTGCCCGACGGCAGCGCACGCGGCTACGTCTGCGAGAACTTCGGCGCCATGCTGCGTCTGCCGGAGCTGGGGCCGATCGGCTCCAACGGCCTGGCCAACGCGCGCGACTTCGAGACGCCGGTCGCGGCCTACGTGGACGAAGAGGGCGCGTTCGAGCTGGTCGCCAAGTTCCAGGGCCAGCTGTGGCGCACCGCGCTCGGTCATCACCCGCTGGACGTGGTGACCTGGCACGGCAACTACGCGCCGTATCGCTACGATCTGCGCCGCTTCAACACCATCGGCTCGATCAGCTACGACCACCCGGACCCGTCGATCTTCACCGTGCTGACCTCGCCCAGCGACACGCCTGGCACGGCGAACATGGACTTTGCCATCTTCCCGCCGCGCTGGCTGGTGGCCGAGGACACCTTCCGTCCGCCGTGGTATCACCGCAATGTCGCCAGCGAGTACATGGGCCTGGTGCACGGCGAGTACGACGCCAAGGAAGCCGGCGACGAGAATGACGGTTTCGTGCCGGGCGGTTCGTCGCTGCACAACTGCATGAGCGGGCACGGTCCCGACGCGGCCAGTTTCGAGAAGGCCTCGGCCGGCGACACGTCGAAGCCGCAGCACATCGTCGATACCATGGCCTTCATGTTCGAGACCCGCGCGGTGATCCATCCGACGCGCCAGGCGCTGCAGTCGCCGCGGCTGCAGTCGGGTTACTACCGCTGCTGGCAAGACCTCAAGAAGCATTTCAAGGCGCCCTGAGCGCCGCACGCACACCCAGAAAAAAGGATTCGCGATGAAACTCGGTTCCCTGAAAGCCGGCGGCCGCGACGGCACCCTGATCGTCGTCAGCCGCGACCTCACCCGCGCCGTCAAGGCGGACGGCATCGCCGCGACGCTGCAGGCCGCACTGGAAGACTGGTCCAACGCCGCGCCGCGCCTCAACGCGCTCTACGATGCGCTGAACGAAGGCAAGGCCGACGGCGCGTTCGATCTCGACGAGACCGTGCTGGCCTCGCCGCTGCCGCGCGCCTACGAGTTTCTCGACGGCAGCGCCTACCTGCCGCATGTCGAGCGCGTGCGCAAGGCGCGTGGCGCCGAGGTGCCGGAGAGCTTCTACACCGATCCGTTGATGTACCAGGCCACCAGCGCCGGCTTCCTCGGACCGCGCGACGACATCGTCGTGCCCAGCGAGGACTACGGCATCGATCTGGAGGCCGAGGTCGTGGTGGTGGTCGACGACGTGCCGATGGCGGCCTCGCCGTCCGAAGCCGCCGAGCACATCCAGCTGATCGGCCTGGTCAACGACGTGTCGCTGCGCGGCCTGATTCCGGGCGAGCTGGCCAAGGGCTTCGGCTTCCTGCAATCCAAGCCGCGTTCGGCGCTGTCGCCGGTGTTCGTCACGCCGGACGAGCTGGGCGAGGCCTGGCAGGGCCACAAGCTGCACCTGCCGATGCGCACCTGGATCAACGGCGCGTGGTTCGGCGAGGCCGAGTGCGGCGTCGACATGCAGTTCGACTTCGGCCAGCTGGTCGCGCACGCGGCCAAGACCCGTCCGCTGTCGGCCGGCGCCATCGTCGGTTCCGGCACCATCGCCAACCAGGACACGTCCAAGGGCGCTTCGTGCCTGGCCGAGCAGCGCACGGTGGAGAAACTGCGCGACGGCGAACCGAAGACCCCGTTCCTGAAGTACGGCGACCGCGTGCGCATCGAGATCACCGACAACGACGGCAAGAGCATCTTCGGCGCCATCGAACAGACGGTCGCGCCGCTGCGTTGAATCCCGCGCCGTCCGCATCGGGACACGATGCGGACGGCGTTCGCGTCCGGACTTGATCAGAGTCAAGATCGCCGCGGAGCTGCGGGCGCAGACTGCGCCCCATGATGAACGCCTCCGACGCTCCCGTATTCGATCCCGAGCTGATCGCGCGGTACGACACCAGCGGTCCGCGCTACACCAGCTACCCGACCGCGCCGCACTTCGTCGACAGTTTCGACGAGACGGCCCTGCGCACGGCGATCCAGATTTCCAACGAGGAGCCGATCCCCAGTCCGCTGTCGCTGTACGTGCATGTGCCGTTCTGCTTCAGTCCGTGCTTCTACTGCGGATGTAATCGCATCATCACGCGCGACATCGGTCGCGCCGACGCCTATCTGGAACGCCTGTACCGCGAGATCGAGCTGACCGCGCCGTTGTTCGACCGCGACCGGGTGGTGCGGCAACTGCATTTCGGCGGGGGCACACCCAACTTTCTCGATCTGCCGCGCATGCGCGAGGTGCTGCACGTGCTGGGCAGCCACTTCCACCTGAGCGGCGATGCGCACCGCGAGTTCGGCATCGAGATCGATCCGCGCTATGTCGACGTCGACTACATCCGCGGTCTGGGCGAGGCGGGCATGAACCGCATGTCGATCGGCATCCAGGATTTCGATCCCGAGGTGCAGCGCGCGGTCAACCGCGTGCAGAGCGTGGCCCAGGTCGCCGCCATCATGCGCGCCGGCCGCGAACACGGTTTCGGTTCGATCAGCGTGGATCTGATCTACGGTTTGCCGCACCAGACCGTGGCGCGGTTCACGCACACCCTGGATCAGGTCATCGCGTTGCAGCCCGATCGCATCGCGACCTACAGCTACGCGCATTTGCCGCAGCTGTTCAAGGCGCAGCGGCGACTCGAGCGCGAAGCGCTGCCGGATGCATCGACCAAGCTGGCGCTGTTCGGGCGCACGCTGGAGCGACTGACCGAGGCCGGCTACGTCTACATCGGCATGGACCACTTCGCCCGCGCCGACGACGATCTCGCGAAGGCGCAGCGCGCCGGCACGCTGCAGCGCAACTTCCAGGGCTATTCCACGCACGGCGACTGCGACATCGTCGGCCTGGGCGTCAGTTCGATCGGCCGCATCGGTTCGACCTACAGCCAGAACGCGCGCGATCTGGCCGCGTATTACAGCGCGCTGGACACCGGTCATCTGCCGGTGGTGCGCGGGTTGCAGTTGACCACGGACGACCTGATCCGCCGCGAGCTGATCGGCGAGCTGATGTGCCACGGCGAGGTCGACAAGGCCGTGTTCGGCGCGCGTCACGATCTGCGTTTCGACGCCTACTTCGCCGACGACCTGCAACGCCTGGCGCCGCTGGTGGCGGATGGTCTGGCCGTGGTCGACAGCGCGTGCGTGCGCGTGACCCCGCGAGGGCGGCTGCTGATACGCCACATCGCGATGTGCTTCGACGCCTATCTGCACGGCGGCGACAAGCGCGCACGCTATTCGAAGGCGATCTGAACGGCGCGTCGCGAACGCCGTCGGCGCGGGCCTCGGCTGCGTTATCCTGAGGGCTGGTTTTTCATTCCCTCACGAGGTGCAGCATGTCCGAAGTCACGTTCCAGGGTCAGCCGATCCGCGTCGACGGTGCGTTTCCGTCCAAGGGCCAGCACGCGCCCGCCTTCACGCTGGTCAACAAGGACCTGCAGGACGTCGGCCTGGACGCCTTCGCCGGCAAGCGCAAGGTGCTGAACATCTTCCCCAGCGTCGACACCGGCGTGTGCGCCGCCTCGGTGCGCCGCTTCAACGAACTGGCGTCGGATCTCGACGACACCGCGGTGCTGTGCATTTCGGCCGACTTGCCGTTCGCGCAGGCGCGTTTCTGCGGCGCCGAAGGCCTGGACCACGTGGCCATGCTGTCGACGATGCGCGGCCGTGCGTTCCTCAACGATTATGGCGTCGTGCTGGCCGAAGGCCCGTTGGCCGGTCTGGCCGCGCGCGCCGTGGTGGTGCTGGACGCGTCGGACCAGGTGATCCATGCCCAGCTGGTCGGCGAGATCGCCGAGGAGCCGGACTACGACGCCGCGCTGGCGGCGCTGCGCTGAACTCCGGACGCGCCGCATCGCGATCAGGCGATGTGTGCGTCGAAGCTGGACGGCGTGCCGTCCCACGGCTCGAAATAGCTGCGTCCCGCGCGGTCCACGGAATGCTGTGGGCCGCGTCGCGTCATGCGCAGCGCGCGTTTGCCTTCCAGCCACAGCGAGGTGAGGTTGGTGACGCGCTCGTTGCGGCACAGCAGCGCGTGTTCGCCGGCATCGCCGAAGGCCGCCAGCGTCACCCCCTTGATCGCGGCGCTGAGGACATGCACGCGGCCGTCGCCGTGGCGGTCGGCGACGGCATGCGCGAAATCGAACCAGTTCGGGTTGCGGGTGTTCTGCGTCTGTACCGGCAGCGTGTGGTGTGTCGGCAGGCCGGCGCCGCACAGCACCAGCACCTTGTCGGCGGCGCGCGCCAGCGCCGCATCGCTCAGCATGGGCGCGGTGCTCCTGCCGTTCTGACGTGCGCGGCGGCCGCGGATGAAGGCTTCGGCGTCGCGCAGGAAGGACGGCTGGAATTCGCTGTTGTCGCGCACGTTGGCCTGCCAGTTCGCGGGATCGAACAGGTCGACGTCGCGGCCGTTCTCGTCCACCGCGGCCTGCGCCCAGGACGGCGTCATCTGGTACACGGACGGGAAGGTGCGGGCGATGCGGCGATAGTCTTCGTCGGTGCCGAACCAGCCGTCCTTCTCGCCCACCACCAGCGCATAGGGCGCGCCGATCGCGCCGCGGAACGGCGGCGCGATAAACACCACGCGGCCAATACCGTCGAACGGATCGCGCGCGTTGCGCAGAGCCAAGGCGGAGCGCAGCAGCAGCCCGCCCAGGCTGTGGGTGACGAACTTCAATTCCGGCGAGCGACCGGCGGCCTGCTCGCGACCGGCGATCTCGTGCATGGCCCGCACCAGATTCGCGGCGGACAGTTCCAGCGGTTTGCGCCAGTCGTAGCTGAGCGCATAGACCGGCTCCGGCTTCTGCCACGCGCGCAGCTTGTCGATGATCGAACCGTAGGCGTAGTGGATCAGGCGCGAAGGCCGCATCCAGTGCCCGTCGTGGGCGTCATAGCGGCCTTCGGTGAGGGCGAAGTCGAGCGGATTCTCGATGATGTCGCCGATCACCATGTCCTCCAGCGACCAGCGTCGGGGCCAGTCCAGCGGGTAGGTGTCGACGAGTTCGGAGCCCTTGATGCCGGGCAGGAAGAGAATGGCCATGAGCGCATGCTGTGGTCGCGGGGGCTTTCGAGTCTATCGTGCCTGTCGTTCAGCGAGCGACGCGCGGTCGACAAAAAGCCCGCATGTCAGAACATGCGGGCTTTTGGGGATGGGACGTTGCCTTGTCTGTCGAGGCAGATCCCCGGACTCAGCTGGCCGCCATCAGTGCTTTGGTCATGTCCAGCATGCGGTTGGAGAAGCCCCACTCGTTGTCGTACCACGACAGCACCTTGACCAGGGTGCCGTCCATGACGCGGGTCTGGGTGGCGTCGTAGGTCGAGGAGGCCGGGTTGTGGTTGAAGTCGACCGACACCAGCGGCTTGGTGTTGACCGCCAGGATGCCCTTCAGCGGGCCGTCGGCGGCGGCCTTCACGACCTGGTCGACTTCTTCCTTGGTGGTCTCGCGCGCGGCGACGAAGGACAGGTCGACGACCGACACGTTGATGGTCGGCACGCGCATGGCGAAGCCGTCCAGCTTGCCGTTCAGTTCCGGCAGCACCAGGCCGACCGCGGCGGCGGCACCGGTCTTGGTCGGAATCTGGCTCATGGTCGCCGAGCGGGCGCGGCGCAGGTCCTTGTGGAAGACGTCGGTCAGCACCTGGTCGTTGGTGTAGGCGTGGATCGTGGTCATCAGGCCGTGCACGATGCCGATGCCGTCGTTCAGGGCCTTGGCCAGCGGCGCCAGGCAGTTGGTGGTGCAGCTGGCGTTGGAGATGACCTGATGGTCGGCGGTCAGCTGGTCGTGGTTGACGCCGTAGACGAAGGTACCGTCGATGTCGCTGCCGCCCGGCGCGGAGATGATGACCTTCTTCGCGCCCGCGGCGATGTGCGCGCCGGCCTTTTCCTTGGTGGTGAACAGGCCGGTGCATTCCAGCACCACGTCCACGCCCATCGCGCCCCACGGCAGCTTGGACGGATCGCGCTCGGCGCAGACCTTTATGCGGTCGCCGTTGACGACGAGATCGCCGCCTTCGACGCTCACTTCGCCCGGGAACTTGCCGTGCGCGGTGTCGTACTGCGTCAGGTGCGCGTTGGTCTCGGCATCGCCGAGGTCGTTGACGGCGACGATCTGGATCTCGTTCGTGCGTCCGCTCTCGTAGAGCGCGCGCAGCACATTCCGACCGATGCGGCCGTAGCCGTTGATGGCAACCTTGATGGCCATGGAGCAACTTCCTCTGATGCGGTGAAGGCGGATACGGCCCGGGAGCGGGTCGCGCAGAGGGCCATTTTAGCCGGAATGGACCGCGCGCTCACCCCGTGCGGTCATAAGACGTCCGCAGGGTTCAGCCGGCCTGCAGTTTCGCCCGCACGACGGGTTCGAGACGGTCCAGTCCGGCCTCGCGCCCATGCGCCACGGCATCCTCGACCGACAGGCCGTCGATCCAGCCGGCTTTCAGCGCGACCAGGGCGCCCACGCGCTGACCGCTGGCGCAATGCACCAGCATGCGGCTGGCTTCGTGCTGCTGCATCGCCTCGGCCAGCCTGGCGGCGGCGGCGCGGGTCAGGTCGTCGGGGTTGGCGACCGGAATGTGCACATACGTCATGCCCTGTGCCTGCACCGCGGCAGCCTCGTTCCAGTCGCCCTGTTCGGCCTGCGGGCGCAGGTTGACCACGCACTGCCCGCCCTCGCGGGCGAACGCGGCGAGCTGTTCCTCGCTAGGCTGGCCGCCGCAGTAGGCGCCAGCGCCGGGACGGCATTGATTGGGGGCGAAGTGGAAGTCGTTCATGCGTGCTCCGAAGGGCAGGGGTGGATTCATTCGCGTCCGGAAACCGGTGTGCACAGGCTGGCTTCCGCGTCCGGCGCGCAGTAGATGCCATACAGCGTGGCGATGATTCGTTGCGCCGGACCGCTTTCCAGCGCGTACCAAATCGACTGCGACTCGCGGCGCGTACGCACCAGCCGGTCTTCGCGCAGACGCGCCAGATGCTGCGACAGCGCCGACTGGCTCAGTTCCGGCAGTTCCTCGTTGAGCTGGCCGACCGAGCGCTCGCCGTCGACCAGCAGGCACAGCAGGCGCAAGCGTTGCGGGTTGCCCAGCGTCTTCAGCAGTCGCGCCGCTTCGTTGGCGCGTTCTTGCATGTGGGTTGGGTCGAAATTCTCGGGCAGGCCCATGGGGTGTTCCTCGCGTACGTTGGATCGGCAGCGGCGACGCGGGGAATTTATCACGCTTGCTAAATAAGTAAAAGCTAAATTAGAATTCATCCCATGGCGCGAGGGCATGCGAACAGCGGCCCGCGCGAACAACCAGAGTCCGCGATGACGCGGAGGCGGAGGAATCGAATCATGGCCAAGATCGTGGTGTTGGGTGCAGGTATCGGGGGCACGGCGGCGGCATACGAGTTGCGTGCCGAGCTGGGCAAGACGCACGAGATCACGGTGATCGGCGACGGCCCGCGCTTCAGCTTCACGCCATCCAATCCGTGGGTGGCGGTGGGTTGGCGCAAGCCCGACGACATCCAGATCGACATGAGCGAGCCGCTGGAACGCCGCGACATCGGCTTCATCGACGTACCGGCCGCTTCGGTGCATCCGGCCGAGAATCACGTGCTGCTGAGCGACGGACGCCGTGTGGACTACGACTACCTGGTGATCGCCACCGGCCCGAAGCTGGCCTTCGCGGAAGTGCCGGGACTCGGACCCGAGGGCGGCTTCACCGCGTCGATCTGCACCACGGCGCATGCCGAGCAAGCGTGGGCGAACTACCAGAAGTTTCTCGATCATCCGGGGCCGATCGTGATCGGCGCGGTGCAGGGCGCCAGCTGTTTCGGCCCGGCCTACGAGTTCGCGATGATCGTCGACGCCGACCTGCGCAAGCGCAAACTGCGCGACCGCGTGCCGATGACCTTCGTCACGTCCGAGCCGTACATCGGTCACATGGGCCTGGGCGGCGTGGGTGACTCGAAGGGCCTGATGGAGCGCGAGATGCGCCAGCGCCACATCCACTGGATCACCAACGCGCGCGTCACCGAGATTGCCGACGGCACGATGAAGGTCGAGCAGATCGACGCACAGGGGCAGGTGGTCGAACAGAAGGAGTTGCCGTTCGCCTACTCGATGATGCTGCCGGCGTTCCTTGGCGTGGACGCGGTGCGCGGCGTCGAGGGCCTGGTCAATCCGCGCGGTTTCGTGCTGATCGACGCGCATCAGCGCAACCCGAATTTCCGCAACATCTTCTCGGCCGGCGTCTGCGTGGCGATTCCGCCGGTCGAGGCCACGCCGGTGCCGACCGGCGCGCCCAAGACCGGCTTCATGATCGAGTCGATGGTGACCGCCATCGCGCACAACATCCGCGACGACATCCACGGCGGTCCGGCCGACACCCGCGCCACCTGGAACGCGATCTGCCTGGCCGACATGGGCGATACCGGCGTGGCGTTCGTGGCGCTACCGCAGATTCCGCCGCGCAACGTGACGTGGGCCAAGGTCGGCAAGTGGGTGCATCTGGCCAAGGTCGCGTTCGAGAAGTACTACCTGCGCAAGGTGCGCACCGGCAACACCGAGCCGGTGTACGAGAAATACGTGCTCAAGGCGCTGGGCATCCTGCGCCTGAAGGCGCCCAAGTGATGCATTCGTTTCGAGGAGAACACCGATGAACATCGATCGCGTGGTGATGGGGTTCGCCGGCACCGTGGTGCTGGTGAGCGTGGCGCTGGCGCATTTCGTCTCGCCGTGGTGGTTGCTGCTGACGCTGTTCGTCGGCGCCAACCTGTTGCAGGCCTCGTTCACCGGGTTCTGCCCGTTGGCGATGATCCTGCGCAAGCTGGGCCTGAAAGCCGGCTGCGCGTTTCCGCGCTGAGCCGGACGCAGACCGACGGCCGTCCGCGGCCTGCATGAACGCATGATGCAAAGGAACCGACCGATGATCCGCAGCACTCGACTCGCGCTCGCCGCGCTGTTGCTGACCGCGCTGGCCGGCTGTGGCGACAAGACCTCGCCGCAGACGGCGCAGCAGCGCGCGCCCTCGTTGCCCACCGTCACCGTGAAGTCGGAGACCGCGCACCGCGAGCAGGTCTGGGACGGCGTGGTCGAGGCGGTCAACGAAGTCACGCTGACCGCGCAGACCAACGCGCGCGTGCTGGAACTGCCGCACGACGTTGGCGACACCGTGGCCAAGGGCGACGTGCTGGTGCGCTTCACCGACGTCGAGCAGCAGTCGGCGCGTCGCGCCGCGCAGGCGCAGATCGCCTCGGCGCGCGCCAGCCTGCGCAACGCCGACGCGCACTACAAGCGCATCGCCGAAATCTTCTCGAAGGGCCTCATCGCGCAGGCGGACCTGGACCAGGCGCGCATGCAACGCGATGCCGCGCAGGCGGCGCTGAACGCGGCGCAGGCGCAGTACAGCGAGGCTGGGCAGAAGGTCGACTACACCGTCATCCGCGCGCCGTACGCAGGCATCGTCACGCGTCGCTACGTGCATGTGGGCGAGGCCGTGCAGGCCGGTCCGCCGTCGCCGCAGCCGCTGATCGGGCTGGAATCGCTGAACGATCTGCGCGTCACCGTGCAGGTGCCGCAGAGTGCGGTCGAGGCGATCCGCCGTCATCAGCATGCGGAACTTCTGCTCGGCGACGGCCAGCGTCTGGCGGCGAGCAAAGTCATCGTGTTTCCGTATGCCGACCCGAAGACGCACACCTTCAACGTGCGCCTGGAACTGGACGGCTCGCACGCGACGCTGTATCCGGGAATGACCGTGAAGGTGGCCTTCGCGGTCGGCGACACCAAGCGTCTGCTGGTGCCGATGGACGCGCTCTGGCACCAGGGCGAGATGACCGGCGTGTACGTGCTGGAAGGTCAGGACGTGCGTCTGCTGCAGGTGCGCGTGGGCGAGCGCTTCGGCACGCGGGTCGAAGTCGTGTCGGGCCTGACGCCGAACCAGCGCGTGGTCACCGATCCGGCCGCCGCGGCGCGTTACCTGTCCGGTGAACGCACGGAGCCGAAGACATGAAGAGCGGGCTGGGCTTCTCCGGGCGCATCGCACGCGCCTTCCAGAATTCGCCGTTGACGCCGATCCTGGCGCTGGCCGCGCTGCTGCTGGGCCTGACCGCGGCGATCATCACGCCGCGCGAGGAAGAGCCGCAGATCGACGTCACCATGGCCAACGTGATGGTGCCGTTCCCCGGCGCCGACGTGCACGACGTCGAGAACCTGGTGACCTATCCGCTGGAGAAGAAGCTCTCCGAGCTGCAGGGCATCAAGCACGTGTATTCGGTCAGCCGTCCCGGCATGGCCATGATCACGGTCGAGTTCAAGGTCGGTGTGCCGCGGCAGACCGCCATCGTGCGGCTGTACAACCAGGTCTTCCAGAACCGCGATTTCGTGCCGCAGGGGCTGGGTGTCGGGCAGCCGCTGATCCGGCCGATGGGCATCGACGACGTGCCGGTGATGGGGCTGACGCTGTGGAGCGACGACCCGCATCAGAGCCCGACCCAGCTGGCCGAAGTCGCGCATTCGCTGGAAACCGTGCTCAAGCGCATCAAGGGCACGCGCGACGTCTACACCATCGGCGCGCCCGACCGGGCGGTCGTGGTGCAGCTCGATCCCGCGCGGCTGGCCTCGTACGGGTTGTCCATCGACGATCTGGCTTCGGCGCTGAAGGCGGCCAACCTGGTCACCCAGGCCGGCGATCGGGTGACGAACAACCGCGACGTGCCGGTCACCGCCGGCACCTTCCTCGCCGACGCGCATCAGATTCGCGATCTGGTGATCGGCCTGCACCACGGCCAGCCGGTGTTCCTGTCCGACGTCGCCAGCATCCATCGCGGCGCCGATCTGCCATCCAGCTACGTGTGGTACGGCACGCCGAAGGGCCGTGCCGGCCCGGCGACCGGCTCCGCCCCGGCGGTGACCATCGCCGTGGCCAAGAAGGCCGGCACCAATGCGGCCGACATCACCGAGGCCATCCGCGCACGGCTGAAGTCGCTGCGCGGCGTGGTGATTCCGGACGACATGCACGTCACGGTGACGCGCGACTACGGCCGCACCGCGACCGACAAGGCCGACAAGCTGATCCACAAGCTGATCTTCGCGACGCTGTCGGTGGTGCTGCTGGTGCTGCTGACGCTGGGCTGGCGCGAGGCCATCGTGGTCGGCAGCGCCGTCATCATCACGTTGATGCTGACGCTGTTCGCCTCGTGGGGCATGGGCTTCACCATCAACCGCGTGTCGCTGTTCGCGTTGATCTTCTCCATCGGCATCCTGGTCGACGACGCCATCGTGGTGGTGGAGAACATCCACCGGCACATGGCGTTGGGCGGCCGCAGTCTGCGCCAGGCGATTCCCGAGGCCGTGTCGGAAGTCGGCGGGCCGACCATCCTGGCCACCTTCACGGTGATCGCGGCGCTGCTGCCGATGGCCTTCGTGTCCGGTCTGATGGGTCCGTACATGCGGCCGATCCCGATCAACGCCTCGGCCGGCATGCTGCTGTCGCTGGCGGTGGCGCTGATCGTGACGCCGTGGCTGGCGCTGAAACTGCTGCGGCATCACCGGCACGAGTCGTCCGCAGACGGCGACGGCGATCATCACGCGGCCGCGCCCAAGGGCAGCCGCCTGCACCGCTTCTTCCATCGTCTGATGCATCCGTTCGTGGCCGGCGAGCGCGCCGCGCGCCGACGGCGGCTGCTGTTCGCGGCGATGGGCGCGCTGGTGCTCGCCGCGGCCGGTCTGGTGGTGGTCGAGGCGGTGATCCTGAAGATGCTGCCGTTCGACAACAAGTCCGAATTCCAGATCGTGGTCGACATGCCCGAGGGCACCACGCTGGAGACCACCAACGCGCTGCTCGGCGACCTGTCGCGGGTGATCGCCAAGGTGCCGGAAGTGAAGTCCTGGCAGGGCTATGCGGGCACGGCCTCGCCGATCACCTTCAACGGACTGGTGCGGCAGTACTACCTGCGGCGCGGTCCGATCGTCGGCGACCTGCAGGTCGAACTGGTCGACAAGCACGAGCGCGATCGTCAAAGCCATGCCATCGCGCTGGCCGTGCGGCCGGCGCTGCAGAAGATCGCCCAGCGCTACGGCGCGTCGCTGAAGGTGGTCGAGGTGCCGCCGGGACCGCCGGTGATGGCGCCCATCGTGGCCGAGGTCTACGGACCGGATTACACCGCCGTGCGCAAGGTGGCGCTGGGGCTGGAGAAGGACTTCAAGGCCAATCCGGACATCGTCGACGTCGACACCAGCGTCGAAGCCGATTCGCCGCGCGACATCGTGGTGGTGGATCGCGAACGGGCCGCGCGGCTGGGTCTGAGTCAGGCGGCCATCGCGCAGACCCTGCGCACGGCGCTGTCCGGCGAGGACGCGACCTACGTGATGGACGGCCACGCGCGCTATGCCGTGCCGGTGCGCCTGCGTCTGTCGGCGGCCGATCAGGCCTCGCTCAGCCATCTGCTGTCGCTGCGGGTGCGCGCCCGCGACGGCAAGCTGGTGCCGCTGTCGGAAGTGGTCTCGGTGCGCAAGGCCGACTGGGAGAAGGCGATCTACCACAAGGACCTGCTGCCCTACGCCTACGTCACCGGCGACGACGCCGGCGCCACCGACAGCCCGCTGTACGGCATGTTTTCGCTGGTCGGCAAGCTGGACGACAGCAAGATCGACGGCCACACGCTGTCGCAGTACTTCATCGACCAGCCGCCCAGCACGACGCATTACGCGGTGAAGTGGGACGGCGAGTGGCAGATCACCTACGAGACCTTCCGCGACATGGGCATCGCCTACTCGGTGGGTCTGATCCTGATCTACCTGCTGGTGGTCGGTCAGTTCCGCAGTTACGTGGTGCCGCTCATCATCATGGCGCCGATTCCGCTGACCGTGATCGGCGTGATGCCGGGGCATGCGCTGCTGGGCGCGCAGTTCACCGCCACCTCGATGATCGGCATGATCGCGCTGGCCGGCATCATCGTGCGCAACTCGATCCTGCTGATCGACTTCATCAATCAGTCCGTCAGCGCGGGGCGTCCGCTCAGCGAGGCGGTGATCGACGCCGCCGCGGTGCGCGCCAAGCCCATCGTGCTGACCGGCGTGGCGGCGATGCTGGGCGGCTTCTTCATCCTCGACGATCCGATCTTCCAGGGACTGGCGGTGTCGCTGATCTTCGGCATCCTGGTGTCGACGGTGCTGACGCTGCTGGTGATTCCGCTGCTGTACTACGCTTGGCTGCATCGCCAGGGCGAGCACCCGCGCCTGCCCGGCACCGTCGTCGAGGAGGACGAGGCATGAGTGAGACGCAGACGTTCGGTCTGTCGCTGGAACAGATCGACCACTACGAATTCCGCGTGCGTTTCGACGAGACGTCGGTGCCGGATCTGATCACCGACGAATCCGCGCCGCTGGGCGGCGACGCCGGACCGAATCCGTCGCGGCTGCTGGTCACGGCGGTGGCGAACTGCCTGGCCGCGAGCCTGCTGTTCGCCCTGCGCAAGTTCAAGAACGAGCCGGGGCCGCTGCGCGCCGAGGCCAAGGCTACGATGGAGCGCAACGACCAGGGGCGCTGGCGGGTGGCGCATGTGGCGGTCGACCTGCATCTGTCCGACGCGGCCGACTCGCTGGAACATCTGCCACGGATTCTCGAGCAGTTCGAGGACTTCTGCATCGTCACCCAGAGCGTGCGCGAAGGCGTCGCGGTGGACGTGCGCGTGACCGATGCGGAGGGGCAGGTGGTGCACTGAACGGGGACGCGGCGTCGTCACGGGGCTGTGCAATAATCGACCACTTGTCTCCCATGCGATCCCGTCCATCATGTTCAGTCGCCTTCGTTTGCTCGCCGTGGTCGCGGGCCTGTTGCTGGCCGCACCGGCTGCGTTCGGCTGGGGCCCGGAAGGGCATGCCATCGTCGCCGACATCGCCCAGCGTCACCTGACGCCTGCGGCCGCCGCGGAAGTCCATCAGCTGCTGGCGCTGGAAGGCAAGACACGCCTGGATCAGGTGTCGTCCTGGCCCGACGAGATCCGCCGCGATCATCCCGAGACCGGCCCCTGGCATTACGTCGACATCCCGCTGCGCGCGCCCGACTACAACCGCCGCCGCGACTGCCCGCAGGGCGACTGCATCGTCACCAAGCTGCCGCACTACGTGCGCGTGCTGGCCGACCGCAAGGCTTCGCCGAAGGTGCGTCTGGAAGCGCTGAAGTGGGTCGTGCATCTGGTCGGCGACATCCATCAGCCGCTGCACAACAACGACCACGACGACAAGGGCGGCAACACCGTCAAACTGGTCTATTTCGGCGAGCAGACCAACCTGCACCGGATCTGGGACACCGGCATCCTGGAGCAGGCCACCGGTCTGCGCATGCAGCCGGACTACAGCTTCGATCACGCCGCCACGCGCAAGATCGCCGTGGGCATGGACGACGCCATCGGCGCCGCGCAGCGCGCGCGCTGGACGCCGGCGCATGCCGACAAGGACATCGACGCGGAGGCCGTGCGCTGGTCCGATCAGGCGCACACCCTGGCGCGCGACGTCGCCTACGCCGACCTGCCCGAGCGCCGCGTCGGCGACTGGGAGCAGGGGTATCAGGCCAAGGCCTGGCCGGTGGTGCGCACGCAGCTGGAAGCCGCCGGCGTGCGCCTGGGCGCCGTGCTCAACGCCGCGCTGCGCTGAGCCGTCCGTTTCCGAATCATCACGCAGCAAGGCCGGCGCACCACCGGCCGATCCGCAGGACAGTTCCATGACTCAACAGATTCGCCGCACCAAGATCGTCGCCACCCTCGGTCCCGCCACGGACGCGCCCGGCATGCTCGAGGCCATCCTCGAAGTCGGCGTGGACGTCGTTCGCCTGAACCTCTCGCACGGCACGCACGACGATCATCGCAAGCGCGCCGCCGCGGTGCGCAGCGTGTCCGCCGCAGTCGGTCGCGAGGTCGGCGTGCTGGCCGATCTGCAGGGTCCGAAGATCCGCATCGAGCGCTTCGCCGACGGCCCCGTGCAGTTGAAGGAAGGCGACGCCTTCGTGCTGGACTGCCGCGACGATGCGCCGTCCGGCGACGCCACGCGCGTGGGTTGCAGCTACCTGGGCCTGCCCAACGACGTGTCCGAGGGCGACATCCTGCTGCTGGACGACGGTCTGGTCGCGCTCGAAGTCCGGCACGTCGACGGCACCGAGATTCACACCACCGTGTCGGTGCCGGGCAAGCTGTCCGACCGCAAGGGCCTGAACCGCCAGGGCGGCGGCCTCAGCGTCGATGCGCTGTCGGACAAGGACAAGGCCGACATCAAGCTGGCCGCCGAGATCGGCGCCGACTTCCTGGCCGTGTCCTTCGTGCGCACCGCACAGGACATGCACGAGGCGCGTCGGCTGCTGCGCGAGGCCGGCGGCGAGGCTTCGCTGGTGTCCAAGATCGAGCGTGCCGACGCGATTCCGGTACTGGCCGAGATCATCGAGGCCTCGGACGTGGTCATGGTGGCGCGCGGCGATCTGGGCGTGGAGATCGGCGACGCCGAGCTGCCGGGTCTGCAGAAGAAGATCATCCGCGAGGCGCTGCGTCTGAACCGCGCCGTCATCACCGCGACGCAGATGCTGCAGTCGATGGTCGAGGCGCCGATCCCGACCCGCGCCGAGGTGCTGGATGTGGCCAACGCCGTCATCGACGGCACCGACGCGGTGATGCTGTCGCAGGAAACCGCGGCCGGCGCGCATCCGGACCTGGCGGTGCAGGCCATGCGCCGCATCTGTCTCGGCGCCGAGCGTCAGTTCGAGCCGCAGGACGACCTGCGCGCGGAATCGCACAACCTGGACCGCAGCGATCAGGCCATCGCGCTGGCGGCGGTGTTCCTGGCCGCGCGCCTGGGCGTGCGCGCCATCGTCGCGCTGACCGAATCGGGCGCCACCGCGCAGTGGCTGTCGCGCTACCGTTTCGCGGTGCCGATCTACGCGCTGTCGCCCAGTGCCGAGGCGCGCCGACGCATGCTGGTGCTGCGCGACGTCAAGCCGATCGCCTTCGATCACGGCCGCATGGACCCTGCGCATTCGGCGCGCGCCGCGGTACAGAGCCTGTTCGAGCTGGGCAAGCTGGACGCAGGCGATCGCGTGATCCTCACCCACGGCGACCACACCGGTCACGGCGGCGCGACCAACACGCTCAAGCTGCTGCACGTGGGCGAGCAGGGCATCGCCGAGAGCCTGAAGGACCTGTGAAGAACCGTCTCCCGATCCCCGTCGACGCCCGCGCCGCGCGCTAGACTGGGACCGGAAATTTCCTGCCGGAGGCACGCCATGCATCGCACCACTTCCACGTTCCTGACGCTGCTCTGCGTCGGCCTGTTCGCGACGCCGGCCTTCGCGCAGACGCGCACGGTCGCGCCGGACCGGCTGCCCGGCTACTGGAACATGACCAAGAGCGAGGTCGACGGCCAGGTGCCGAACGTCGGGCGCAAGCTCGACCAGCCGGGCTGCGCCGCGGTCAGCTACATGATCGGCAGCGACGGCGTGCCGCGGAACCTGAAGGCGCGCAAGGTGGTGCCTGCGGACAGCGATTTCGGTTCGATCGCGGTCAGCCTGGTGCGCAATTTCCGCTACGCGCCCAGCGACGACAACACCGCCAGCGTGCCGGTGTCGACCTACTACATCGTGCGCTTCAACATGCCTTCCGACCCCGCCGCCCGCGCCGCCCTGCTGGCGCAGTGCAAGCTGCCGGGCTACGACAACGGCTGACGCCTCGCGGCGGCGGCGGCGAGATCGGTCGTCCGGAAGGTCGAGAATGGCGACGTTCTGGCCTATAATCCGCGCCTTTCCCCACCATCACTGGTGGTGCCCACGTTGCCAAGCGGTTTGACCGCAGTCACACCGACGGAGTCGTCATGAGCATCGAAGATCTGGAAAGCATCGCGCAGGCGATGGTCGCGCCCGGCAAGGGCATCATCGCCATCGACGAATCCACCAGCACCATCCGCAAGCGGCTGGAGTCGGTGAACGTGGAGAACACCGAGGAACACCGCCGCGCCTACCGCGAGATGCTGCTGACCACGCCGGACCTCGGCGATCACATCTCCGGCGCGATCCTGTATGACGAGACCCTGCGCCAGTCCACCAAGGACGGCGTGCCGTTCACGCGCGTGATGCGCGAGGCCGGCATCATTCCCGGCATCAAGGTCGACATGGGCGCCAAGCCGCTGGCCGGCTTTCCGGGCGAGCTGGTCACCGAGGGGCTGGACGGGCTGCGCGAGCGTCTGGCCGAGTACGCTAAGCTGGGCGCGCAGTTCGCTAAGTGGCGCGCGGTGATCGGCATCGACGAGGACAGCCCCAGCTCCACCTGCATCGAGGCCAACTGCCACGCGCTGGCGCGCTACGCCGCGTTGTGCCAGGAAGCCGGTCTGGTGCCGATGGTCGAGCCGGAAGTGCTGATGGACGGCAACCACGACATCGACCTGTGCTACGAAGTCACCGAGGCCACGCTGCGCAGCCTGTTCGGCGCGCTGTACGAGCACAACATCATGCTCGAAGGCACGATCCTGAAGGCGTCGATGGTCATCTCGGGCAAGAACTGCGAGCAGCAGGCCAGCCGCGAGGACGTGGCCGAGGCCACCGTGCGCTGCCTGAAGTCCACCGTGCCGGCCACGCTGCCGGGTATCGTGTTCCTGTCCGGCGGCCAGTCCGACGAGGACGCTACCGCGCACCTGAACGCGATGAACCAGCTGGGTCCGCATCCGTGGCCGCTGTCGTTCTCCTACGGCCGCGCCATGCAGCAGGCCGCGCTGAAGCTGTGGGGCGAGGACATGCGCGGCAACTACGCCGCCGCGCAGAAGACCGTGGCGCAGCGTGCCCGCGAGAACGGTCTGGCCGCGCTGGGTCAGTGGGAAGGCTGATCGCATCCGGCGGGTTCACTCACGCATTGCATGAAGAAAAAGGGCGGCCCGCAGGCCGCCCTTTTTGCTGGCATCGCGCATGGATGCGTGTCGATCAGAAGCGGTACTCGAAATTGACGGTATAGACGCGATTGCCGATATCCACGCCGTCCTTGCTGATCTTGTAGTAGTCGAAGTTCAGGCCCAGGCTGGTGTGGCGCGTGAAATCCACGCCCGTACCGACGCCGGCATACCAGTCCATCGACTGCGTGCTGTAGCCGTAGTGCTGCTCCGAGCCGCTGATCGGCGTGTCGGTCTCCTTGTAGTGCAGCTTCCACATGAACAGGCCGCCGCGCGCCGAGATGTACCACTGGTCGGTCGGGTTGAAATGGCCGTTCAGACCCAGCGTCCAGCCGTCGCCGGAAAGCTTGTTGCGGATGGAGCTGTAGCCGAGCGACTGGTTCGGATCGTAGTAGTAGCTGGCATGCCCGGACACGCTGCCCAGATCGACGTAGCCGGCTTCCACACCGATGAACTGCGAACGCCAGCCGGCGTTGAACTGGAAGCTGGTGTCGGATTCGCTGCCGGCATCCATGCCGTTGACGGTGGCGTGATAGTGGGCGCTGCCCGCTCCGGCATTCACGAACCAGCCGGTGAGATTCTTGGCCTGCGCACTGGACGCCACGCACGCACCCGCGCACAGCAGCGCGAGCGCCGTGATTTTCTTGTTGAACATGTCATCCCCTTGATGATTGAGTTCCTTCAAACCCCGGCCTTGCGCCGAGTTCCGTCCACTCCGTGACGGCGCGAATATTTTAGAGGGGAGACGTGCCGCTGACAAGAAAACGGGCGCCGCGAGGGCGCCCGTTTTCTTGTCAGCGGATTGAAGGCAGCAACTTCAGAATCGGTTGTCGAAAAGATTCACGAAAACGGTGGCCCTCATTCAAGGCCGTCGTTCTCGCACGGGCGCGATATAGCGTCGGACTCAAAACCGGTATTCGAGATTCACCGAATACACGCGGTTACCGATGTCCAGCCGACCTTTCTTCATCTTGTAGTAATCGAAGTTCACACCCAGGCTGATGTGTCGGGTGAAATCCACACCGGTGCCAACACCGGCGTACCAGTCGGTAGACCGGGTGTCATACGAGTAATGTTCTGTCGTACCGGTGATGGGTACCAGCGTCATGCTTTCGTGGCCTTTCCACATGAACAAGCCACCATGTGCGGAGACATACCACTTTTCGGTGGGGTTGAAGTGGCCGTTCAGGCCCAGTGTCCAGCCATCGCCGGACAATTTGGTTTTGTCTGAGCGGTAAGGCGTACTGTACGGATAGCTGGCGAAGTCGCTCGACTGTAGCGACTGGGTGATACTGCCGAGACTCACGTAACCGGCTTCTACGCCGATGGCTTCCCATCGCCAGCCTGCGTTCACTTGGAAGCTGGAGTGCGAATCATTGCCGCCCATCTTGTAGCCGTTGATCTTAGCGTCGTAGTGCGCAGTGCCTACGCCTGTATTGACGAACCAGCCGCTTGGATTCTCGGCTTGCGCCGCGGTTGCTGAACAACTGCCCGTGCATAGCAGGGCGATGACGATAATTTTTCTGTTCAAGAGGATTTCCTTATTCTTCTTTGAAATTTCCTTTAGGGCCTATAAAGGCTTGCAAGGTTTCGCGATCAGCCCATGCTAAGCAGAGTGATGCATACATTCAACGCAGAGTACGGGGAGGTTCTCCCGCCCCGTACTCTGGATCCGCGTGTGCAATGGTCGCACAGCCCAGCGATAGCTCAGAAGCGGGCTTCGAAGCGCACCGCGACCTGGTCGCTGCTCAGGTCCAGGTGCGTGCCCTGGTCGTTGTACTTGTCGTCGATGTAGTTGTAGTTGAGGCTCAGGCTAGTGTTGTTGCTGAAGTCATAGCCGAAGCCGACGCCGGAGTACCAGGTGCCCTTGCTCTTGTTGTCGCTGTAGCTCAGGTTGCCGCTATCGACGCTGATCTTGTTGCGCGCGTCGAAGTAGCCGCCCTGGACCATCACGAACCAGTTCGGCGTGAAGTTGAACTTGGCGTTCACGCCGGCCTTGGCGCCGTGGACCTTGGCGTTGACGCGGCTGCCGAAATAGTCGTCGGTGAACGTGCCCTGGTTCAGATAGCCGACTTCGAAGCCGACCTGCGCCATCGGCGAAAGCGCCCAGCGGTAACCCACGTCCAGGCCGTAGCCGGTGTCGGTGTCGTTGGTGGCGCTCATGCCCTGCAGGCGGGACTGACCGGCCTGCACGCTGATGAAGGCGCCATCGCCCGGCTGTGCGGCCATGCTGACGGCCGGAATGGCGGCGCAGGATGCGATCAGGGCGAGAGCGAGGATTTTCTTGTTCATCGTGGAGTTCCTTCCTGTGGTGATGAATGGTTCGCGTCCGGCACGAGGCCGTTGCGCGAGGGTGGCTGCGTCATCGATGTGCTGTGGCGCGCATCGACGAAGTCGCTGCCGAGGACGGTGTGGTCCTGAATCGCTTCAGGATGCCGTTCCGTCGTTGTGTAGTGCGGTCTTGTCTGCCGACAAGGGGCGCGGAGTATAGCCGGATCGCGCCCGCGTGTCGGAAAAGGCCGTTCATGCGCAGACGGGCACCGCTTGCGCGGCGCCCGTCCGTGTTGCGTGCGGTGTCGACCGGCCACGGCGACATGCCGAGGCCGGTCCGTCGCGCCTGTGGATCAGAACCGGTATTCGGCACCGACCGACACCAGGTTGGTGCTCAGATTCAGATGATCCTTCTTGGCCTGGTAGTAGTCGTAGTTCAGGCCCAGGCTGAAGTTGTTGGTGAAGTCATAGCCGAAGCCGACGCCACCGTACCAGTCGGTCTTGTCCAGGCTGCGGTACAGCGGATTCTGGTCGTTGCTGATGCCGTGACCCTTCCACTGGTAGATGCCGGCGCGGGCCGTGGCGTACCAGTTCGGCGTGAAGTTGAACTTGCCGTTCGCGCCGAAGGTCCAGCCGTGCAGCTTCGACTTCGGATCGGAGACGACCGGATTGCTGTTGAACGCATTCTTCAGCTTGATGTTGCCGAGGTCGTTGTAGCCGGCCTCCAGGCCCAGCGCGGTGTTCGGCGTGACCGACCAGCGGTAGCCGCCGTTGATCGCGTAACCAGTATCGCTACCGTCGTAGTTGCCCTTGTTGAGGTTGGCTTGGCCGACCTTGGCGCCGACGAACCAACCGCTGTTGTCGGTCGGCGCGGTCTGCGCGAATGCGGGGACGGCGGCCATGCCGGCGGTGACGAAAGCGAGAGCAATCAGCGTCTTTTTCATGGGGACTTCTCCTAGATCTTTTTTGTGTCGGCTCGGGGACAGCCGGTGGGCGGTTCGAACAAGGCCGTCGGCCCACGGCGACGGCTTCGGATGGATTAGATAGGGGTCCGCATGAATGGTTCCAATACCCGCCGGTACATAATTAAGTGGGCGTTAATCAGCCTGAACGGCCCGGCCCCACGGCGACAGCGGCGCGCATATCGGCGACAATGGGCGCTTTCGTTGCCACGCCCCGCACCTGGAGATTGACGATGCCGAACCGCCGCGAACTCGCCAACGCCATCCGCGCTCTTGCCATGGACGCCGTCGAGAAGGCCAATTCCGGACATCCGGGCATGCCGATGGGCATGGCCGACATTGCCGAGGTGCTGTGGAACGACTTCCATCGCCACAATCCGGGCAACCCGAAGTGGTTCAACCGCGACCGTTTCGTGCTCTCCAACGGCCACGGTTCGATGTTGCAGTACGCGCTGCTGCATCTGGCCGGCTACGACCTGCCGATGCGCGAGCTGGAGCATTTCCGCCAGTGGCACTCGAAGACGCCGGGTCATCCCGAGGCCGCCGACACCCCGGGCGTGGAAACCACCACCGGGCCGCTGGGGCAGGGCGTCGCCAACGGCGTCGGCTTCGCGCTGGCCGAGAAGGTGCTGGCCGAGCGCTTCAACCAGCCGGGCTTCGATCTGGTCGACCATCACACCTGGGTGTTCCTGGGCGACGGCTGCCTGATGGAAGGCGTCTCGCAGGAGGCCATCTCGCTGGCCGGCACCTGGAAGCTGGGCAAGCTGGTGATGGTCTACGACGACAACAACATCTCCATTGACGGCGAAGTGCCGGGCTGGTTCACCGACGACACCGCCGCTCGCTTCGAGGCCTGCGGCTGGCACGTCATCCGCGACGTCGACGGCCACGACGCCGAGCAGATCAAGGCCGCGCTGCAGGCGGCGAAGGACGAAACCGGCAAGCCGAGCCTGGTGATGTGCAAGACCCTGATCGGCTTCGGTTCGCCGAACAAGGAAGGCAAGGAAAGCAGCCACGGCGCGGCGCTGGGCGCGGACGAGGTCAAGGCGACCCGCGACATGCTGGACTGGCGCCACGCGCCGTTCGAGATTCCGCAGGACATCTACGATGGTTTCGACGCGCGCGAAGCCGGCAAGAAGCACGAGGCGGCGTGGAACGCGCTGCTGGACAAGTACGCCGAGGCGCACCCGGAACTGGCGGCCGAGTTCAAGCGCCGCATGGCCGGTGAGCTGCCGACCGACTGGGCCGCGCAGGCGCAGGCCTACATCGCCAAGACCCAGGCGGAAGGCCCCGAGGTCGCCTCACGCAAGGCGTCGCAGATGGCGCTGAACGCGTTCGGCCCGATGCTGCCCGAACTGATCGGCGGTTCGGCCGACCTGGCCGGTTCCAACCTGACGATCTGGAAGGGATCGCGCAGCGTCACCGAGAACGGCCCGGACGTGAACTACGTCCATTACGGCGTGCGCGAGTTCGGCATGACCGCGATCGGCAACGGTCTGGCGCTGCACGGCGGTTTCATTCCGTACGACGCCACGTTCCTGGTGTTCTCCGATTACGCGCGCAACGCCGTGCGCATGAGCGCGCTGATTCCGGCGCACTCGATCCATGTCTATACCCATGATTCCATCGGCCTGGGCGAGGACGGCCCGACGCATCAGCCCATCGAGCACCTGGCCAGCCTGCGCTACATCCCCAACAATCACGTCTGGCGGCCGTGCGACGCGGTGGAGTCGGCGGTGTCCTGGAAGGCGGCCATCGAACGCCGCGGCGCGCCGTCGTGCCTGGTGTTCTCGCGCCAGACGCTCAAGCACGAGCAGCGCACGGACGAACAGCTGGCGCAGATCGAGCGCGGCGGCTACGTGCTGCACGATCCGGCGGACACGCAGTTCAAGGCGATCCTGATCGCCACCGGCTCGGAAGTCGGTCTGGCGATGGAAGCCATGCGCCATCTGGCCGATCAGGACATTCCCGTGCGCGTGGTGTCGATGCCTTGCGCGGAAGTGTTCGACGCGCAGCCGGTCGAGTATCGCGAAGGCGTGCTGCCGGGCCATTGCCGCGCACGCGTCGCGGTCGAGGCGGGCATCGCCGACTACTGGCGCAAGTACGTGGGCCTGGACGGCGAAGTCATCGGCATGACCACGTTCGGCGCCTCCGCGCCGGCCGGCGTGCTGTTCGAGAAGTTCGGCTTCACCGTGGCCAACGTGGCCGATGCCGTGCGGCGCGTGATCGGCTGAGCTTTCCCTGTCCCGGAGTCATTTCCGGGCAGGCCGTTCCGATCGCTGATTGTTGTTTGGGGTTCCGCTCGGTGTCGGTCGAGCGGAACCTAAGTGAGAATTAAGAAGTAAGGCTGCCATCGGCAGTGACGTAGATCGGGCCGAGCAAGGCGAAGCCTGCCTACGATCTCCAGCGCGGCTGGACTGTGCGCGGAAGGCAGGCGCGTCTCAGCGCGCCCCGGTCAGCTCCGCGATCACCGCGTCGAGCCCGACTTCCCATGCCGGCAGTTCGATATCGAAGGTTTCGCGGATGCGGGTCGTGTCGAGCACCGACCAGGCCGGCCGTCGGGCCGGTGTCGGAAAATCCGTCGTGGTGATCGGCTCGACCTGCGGCGCACGCGCCAGCAGCCCCACTTGCACGGCGCGATCCATGATGGCGCGGGCGAAGCCGCACCAGGTGGTGCGACCACCGGCGACCAGGTGGTAGACACCCGATTGCGCGTGGCGCGTGGCCGTATCGGCTGCCAGCCAGTGCTGCAGGACGTGCGCGGTGGCGGTGGCGATGAGATTCGCCGAGGTCGGCGTGCCGTGCTGATCGTCGACTACGGTCAGACGGTCGCGTTCGGCGCCCAGGCGCAGCATCGTGCGCAGGAAGTTCTTGCCCTGTGCGTCGTAGACCCAAGCCGTGCGCAAAATCAGATGATCGGCGTCGCTCTCCCTCAATGCGGCTTCGCCGGCCAGTTTGCTGTGGCCGTAGACGCTGCGCGGTCCAGTCGGATCGGATTCCCGCAGCGGGCAATCTCCCTGACCGGGGAAGACGTAGTCGGTGGAGTAATGCACCACAGGCACGCCGGCATCCGCGGCCCAGCGGCCCAGGGCACCGACGGCTTCGGCGTTGACGCAGTGCGCCAGTTCGGGCTCGCTTTCCGCACGATCGACGGCGGTATACGCCGCGGCGTTGATGATCACGTCCGGATCGATGCGAGTGAGGATGTCCGCAAGTGCAGCGGGGCGACCGAGGTCGAGAGCGGTCGTGGGCAGCGTGACGTTGTCGACGCTGCCGTCGCGTGTGGCGGCAACGACCTCGCCATGTATCGCGAGGCTGTGCAGCAGCGCACGGCCGACCTGGCCGCGAGCCCCCGTGATCAGCATCTTCATTTTTCAAACACCGGTAGGCGGTCCGAAGGCACGTCGGCCAGCAGCGGTGCGCGCTGGTCCTTGTCCGAAAGCTGCGGTTCGCTGATCGGCCAGTCGATGCCCAGTGCGGCGTCGTTCCAGCGGATACTGGCGTCGGCCTTGGCGTCGTACAGCGCCGTGCACTGGTAGGTGAAGGTGGCGTGTTCGGAAAGCACGCAGAAGCCGTGCGCGAAACCTTCCGGAATCCAGAAGTGGCGATGGTTCTCGGCGCTGAGCACGGCGGCAGCCCAGCGGCCGTAGGTGGGCGAGCCGCGGCGGATGTCGACGGCAACGTCGTAGACCTCGCCTTCGAGCACACTGACCAGCTTGCCCTGCGGATTCGGCCACTGGTAGTGCAGCCCGCGCAGCACACCGCGTGCGGAGCGGGAGACGTTCGATTGCACGAAATCCAGCGCGAGCCCCTGCGCGGCAAACGTGTCGCGGTTGTAGCTTTCGTAGAAGAATCCGCGGGTGTCGCCGAAGACCTTCGGTTCCAGCACGCAGACGCCCGGCAGGTCGGTATCGATGCGCTTCAACGGACGGTTCCCTGTTTCACCAGGCGCTTGAGATACATGCCGTATCCTGTTTTGGCGAGCGGCTTGGCCAGCTTGAGCACCTGTTCGGCGCTGATCCAACCGTTGACGAAGGCGATTTCCTCAGGGCAGCAGACTTTCAGTCCCTGACGCTTTTCGATGGTGGCGATGTAGTTGGATGCCTCGACCAGCGAGTCGTGCGTGCCGGTGTCCAGCCAGGCGTAGCCGCGGCCGAGCTGCTCCAGCATCAGCGAGCCGTCTTCCAGGTAGCAGCGGTTGAGATCGGTGATCTCCAGTTCGCCGCGCGGCGACGGTTTCAGGTCGGCGGCGAAATCGCAGACCCGTTCGTCGTAGAAATACAGGCCGGTCACCGCGTAGTTGGAACGCGGCTTGGCCGGTTTTTCCTCGAGCCCGACGACGCGGCCGTCGGCATCGAAATCGGCCACGCCGTAGCGTTCCGGGTCGGTCACGTAGTAGCCGAACACGGTCGCACCGCGTTCACGCTGCGTCGCGCGGCGCAGCAGGTCGGTCAGGCCGTGGCCGTAGAACAGGTTGTCGCCCAGGATCAGGCAGCTCGGATGTCCGTCGACGAAGTCGCGGCCGATATGGAAAGCCTGCGCCAGGCCGTCCGGCGATGGCTGCACGGCATACTGGATATCGATGCCCCATTGCGAGCCGTCGCCGAGCAGACGCTGGAACAGCGCCTGCTCGTGCGGCGTGTTGATCATCAGCACTTCGCGGATGCCGGCCAGCATCAGCGTTGCCAGCGGGTAGTAGATCATCGGCTTGTCGTAGATCGGCATCAGCTGCTTGCTGATGGCCTGCGTGATCGGATACAGCCGCGTGCCGGAACCGCCGGCGAGGATGATGCCGCGCGTGGTTTTCATGCCGCCGCTCCTTCGCCGAGGCGTTGCATGCGGTAGCTGCCGTCCAGCACGTGCTGCACCCAGGCCTGATGCGCGAGGTACCAATCGACGGTGCGCTGCATGCCCGAATCGAAGCTCTCGCTGGGCGTCCAGCCGAGTTCGCGCTCCAGCTTCGAGGCATCGATGGCGTAGCGGCGATCGTGTCCGGGGCGATCCTTGACGAAAGTGATCAGTTCTTCGCGCTTGCGGCCGTCGGTCAACGGCTGGCGCTCGTCGAGCAGCGCGCACAGCGTCTTCACCACGACGATGTTCTCGCGCTCGGCGTTGCCGCCGACGTTGTAGGTCTCGCCGACGCGGCCGGCTTCCAGTACGCGCCGGATCGCGGCGCAGTGGTCGCCGACAAAGAGCCAGTCGCGCACGTTGCGGCCGTCGCCGTAGACGGGCAGGGCTTCGCCGGCCAGCGCCTTGTGCAGGATCAGCGGAATCAGCTTCTCCGGAAATTGGTACGGGCCGTAGTTGTTGGAGCAGTTGGTGGTCAGCACCGGCAGCCCGTAGGTATGGTGGAAGGCGCGCACCAGATGATCCGACGAAGCCTTCGACGCCGAGTACGGCGAGTTCGGCGCGTACGGCGTGGTCTCGGTGAACTTGCCGGTGTCGCCCAGCGAGCCGTAGACCTCGTCGGTGGAGACGTGCAGGAAACGGAATCCGTTGCGTGCATCGCCTTCCAGTTCGCGCCAGTAATCGCGCGAGGCTTCCAGCAGTGCCAGGGTGCCGACCACGTTGGTCTGCACGAATTCGGCCGGTCCGTCGATGGAACGGTCCACGTGCGATTCGGCGGCGAAGTTGACGATGGCGTCCGGGCGGTGCTCGCGCAGCAGGCGCTGCAGCAGGTCACGATCGCCGATGTCGCCCTGCACGAAGACGTGCGCGTCGTTGTCCTGCAGCGAAGCCAGGGTTTCCGGATTGCCGGCGTAGGTGAGCTTGTCCAGATTCACCACGCGCAGGCCGTCGGCGATGGCCTGCAGCACGAAATTGCCGCCAATGAAGCCGGCACCGCCGGTCACGAGTAGGGTTTTCATCAAGCTCGGTCCTCAAGCCTTGTCATGGTTGATGCGTCGTGCGCACCCATCGATCCGTGCAGTGAAACACGCTTTCGCTGAAGCATACGTGTCCCTGTGTTCGCAGAAGGTGCGGTCACGCCGCCGCGCCGCGGGCGCGCAGCGCGGCCACCGCGGGCAGCTCCTTGCCTTCCAGAAACTCCAGGAAGGCGCCGCCACCGGTGGAGATGTAGGACACGCCATCGGCGATGTCGTACTTGTCGACGGCGGCCAGAGTGTCGCCGCCGCCGGCGATCGAGAAGGCCTCGGAAGCGGCGATGGCGCGCGCCAGCGTCTCGGTGCCCTTGCCGAAGGCGTCGAACTCGAACACGCCGACCGGGCCATTCCAGACCACCGTGCCGGCTGCGGCGATGCGTTCGGCGTACTGGCGCGCGGTCTCGGGACCGATGTCGAGGATCATCTCGTTTTCGCCGACCTTGTCGACCGGCTTCACCGTGGCCTTGGCCGTGGCCGAGAAGGTGTCGGCGACCACCACGTCGACCGGGATCGGCACTTCCGCGCCACGTGCACGCGCTTGCTCGATAACCTTACGCGCGGCGTCGATCAGGTCCTTCTCCATCAGCGAGGTGCCGACGGCATGGCCGGCCGCGGCGATGAAGGTATTGGCGATACCGCCGCCGACGATCAACTGGTCGACGCGTCCGACCAGGTTCTCCAGCAGCGTGAGTTTGGTCGAAACCTTGGAGCCGGCGACGATCGCCAGCAGCGGACGGCGCGGATCGTCCAGCGCCTTGCCCAGCGCGTCCAGTTCGGCCGACAGCAGCGGCCCGGCGGCGGCCACCGGCGCGAAGCGGATCACGCCATGGGTCGAGGCCTGCGCGCGATGCGCGGTGCCGAAGGCGTCCATCACGAACACGTCGCACAGCGCGGCGTACTTCTTCGCCAGCGCTTCGTCGTCGGCTTTCTCGCCGACGTTCATCCGGCAGTTCTCCAGCAGCACCACTTCGCCTTCGGCCACGTCGACGCCGTCGAGGTAATCGCGCTGCAGACGCACCGGCGCGCCGAGCGCTTCGCCCAGCCAGGCGGCCACCGGCGCCAGCGAAGCGGCTTCGTCGAACGTGCCTTCCTTCGGCCGGCCCAGGTGCGAGAGCACCATGACCTTCGCGCCGGCGTCGCGCGCAGCGCGAAGGGTCGGCAGCGCGGCCTGAAGGCGCTGGGTCGAGGTGATCCGGCCGTCCTGCAGCGGTACGTTCAGATCTTCGCGGATCAGCACGCGCTTGCCGCGCAGATCGAGGTCGCTCATGCGGATGATGGACACGGAAATTTCCTCGCAAAACAAGGCCGGAGGCCATGGAAGCGGTCTATTGTCGGCGGCCTCGGTGCGCGGATGCAAATGCAGGTGACGGGTCGGCGACGAGACAGCGTTGCAAGGACATGCGTAGAATGCCGCGATCCGCATATTCACCGCATGGCAGGGATCGAGAGAGGCCCATGAACAACGATCTGACGCTGTACGGATACTGGCGTTCCAGTGCCGCCTATCGCGTGCGCATCGCGCTGGAACTCAAGGGACTGTCGTACGAGAACCGCCCGGTGCATCTGGTGCGCGACGGCGGCGAACAGCATGCCGACGAATACCGGCGCATCAATCCGCAGGAGCTGGTGCCGACGCTGCTGCACGGTCAGCGCGTGATCACCCAGTCGCTGGCGATCATAGAATACCTGGACGAGATCTGGCCGGACGGCCCGTCGCTGCTGCCGGCGGTGCCGCGCGACCGCGCTCACGCACGCGCGATGGCGTTCCAGCTGGCCTGCGACGTGCATCCGCTGGGCAATCTGCGGGTCCTGCAGTATCTGGAACGCGACTGCGCGATGCCTCAGGTCGAGCGCGAGCAGTGGATGCGGCACTGGATCACGGTCGGTTTCGACGCGCTCGAAGCCATGCTTGTGCAGAGTCCCAATACCGGCACCTACTGCATGGGCGACACGCCGGGTCTGGTAGACATCTGCCTGGTTCCGCAGGTCTACAACGCGCATCGCTGGAAAGCGCCGATGGACGCGTATCCGACCATCCGCCGCATTCACGAAGCCTGCGACGCCTTGCCCGCGTTCCGCGCCGCCGCGCCGGAATCGCAGCCGGATGCGCCGCGCTAGGGCACCCAGGCATCCGCGCGGCGATGTCCTGCGCGCGCGGGATGAAGCTGCTGTCCAGGGAGTTCAGAACGCCCCGTAAGGATCGGCCTCGTTCAGTTCGGTGCTGTCGCCGGCGCCCTCGGCCAGGCGCACCTTCAGTGCCAGGCCGTCGCGCGAGTCGGCTTTCGACAGCGCCTCTTCCAGCTCGATGCGGCCTTCCTTGTACAGCGTGTACAGGGACTGGTCGAAGGTGCGCATGCCGTCCTGCAGGCTGCGGTCCATGGCTTCCTTGACCTCGTGAATCTGGCCGCGGCGGATCATGTCGCGGATCAAAGGCGTGTTCAGCAGCACCTCGACCGCCGGAATGCGGCGCCCGTCCTTGCCCACGACCAGACGCTGGCTGATGACGGCCTTCAGGTTCAGGGCCAGGTTCATCAAGATGTTCTTGTGCGCCGATTCGGGGAAGAAGTTGAGGATGCGCTCCAGCGTCTGGTCGGCGTTGTTGGAATGCAGCGTCGCCAGGCACAGATGGCCGGTCTCGGAGAACGAGATGGCCGCCTCCATGGTGTCGGTGTCGCGAATCTCGCCGATCATGATCACGTCCGGCGCTTCGCGCATCGCGTTGCGCAGGGCTTCGTGATAGCTGTGCGTGTCGAGACCGACCTCGCGCTGGTTCACGATCGACTTCTTGTGCCGGTGCAGATACTCGATCGGATCCTCGATGGTGAGGATGTGACCCGGCTTGTGGGTGTTGCGATGGTCGATCATCGCCGCCAGCGTGGTCGACTTGCCCGAGCCGGTCGCGCCGACCACCAGGATCAGGCCGCGCGGCTCCATGATGATTTCCTTGAACAGCGGCGGCAGGCGCAGCTGCTCGATGTCCGGGATGTCGCTCTTGATGGCGCGGATCACCATGCCGACTTCGCCGCGCTGCTTGAACACGTTGATGCGGAAACGGCCGGCGTCCTTCACGGCCAGTGCCATGTTCAGCTCCAGGTCACGCTCGAACTGCGGAACTTGGCCCTCGTCCATCAACGAGTAGGCGATTTTTTTGACCATGCCATTGGGCAGGCCGGTATTGCCGAGAGGATAGAGCTTGCCCTCGACCTTGATGTTGACCGGGGCGCCTGTCGTCAGAAACATGTCCGACGCGCCCTTGTCGACCATCAGCTTGAGAAAGTAACCGATGTCCATTGGCGACCGTGTGGATTACCCGATTGATGATGATAGATTGTGCGGGTTCACCCTACGCGCAAAACGCCGCAAAGGTCACGTTTTCATGCTCCGAAAGCACGCCAACGCTTATATCCCTGTCCGCGCCCTGTCGTGGGTTTCCGCTACGGCCATCCTAACGCTATTGGCCGCTTGCGCCACTATACCTCCGCCGACCGCGACCATGAGCCGCGCGCAGTCCAGTCTGCAGGCCGCGCAGAAGGCCGGGGCCGGCGACGCCGATCCGGTCGATCTGGAATTTGCGCGTGGCAAGTACCAGCAGGCGCAGACCGCGCTGAACGACGGCAAGAACCAGCAGGCCGCCGATCTGGCGCAGGAATCCATCGCCGACAGTCAGCTCGCGTTGACCAAGGCACGGCTGGCGACGCTGCGCGGCCAGATCCGCACGCAGACCGCCGAGAACGCGCGACTGCGCAAGCAATTGCTGGATGATGCCGCCAAGGCGCAGGCGTCGTCGGCGCCCGCGCCGGCCTCGTCCGCGTCCGGCGTGGAGGAGTTGCCGCAGACCGTGTTGCCGTCGCCGGCCAGTCCGGCCCCGGCCAGTTCGACCGACGCCATGCCGGAGGGGCAGTAAATGAATGTGCGCATGATCCGCCTGCTGGTTGTGGCCAGCCTCGCCCTGCTCAGCGCGAACGCCCTGGCCGGCAGCAAGGACGATCTCGATGTCCAGCGCCTCACCACCAGTCTCAATCAGCTCGACAACGATCCGACCCTCGGACAGTACGCGCAGGCCGAGCGTTCGCTGGCGCGCGTCGCCGTGCAGCGTCTGGAGGACGCCGGTTCGAGCGAGCGCCCGCACGCCCTGTATCTGGCCGAACGCAGCGTCGATCAGGCCAAGGCTTCGGCCCAGCTCGAAGACGCGCAGCATCAGCTGAACCAGTTGAGTCGCGAGCACGACAAGATTCTGCTGCAAGCCAGCCGTCAGGACGCGGAGGCCACGCGTCGCGAGCTGGAACGTCAGCGGCTGGAAAACCAGCTCGCCGCCGAGGAGACGCAGCGCCTGCAGGAGCAGGGTCAGGCTTATTCCGAGGCCGCCGAACAGGCGCGCGCGGAGGCCGAGCAGGCCAAGAAGCTGGCCGAGGCGCAGTCGCGTTCCGCGGCGCTGGCGCGCAAGCAGGCTGATCTGGCGGTGGCCGCCGCGCGGGCCTTGCGTGCTCGCATGGAGGGCATGACGGCGCACCAGGGCAGCAAGGGTCGGCAGATGACCGTGACCGGCGACGCCTTCGCACCCGGTCAGTCCACGCTGCGGCCGGAAGCCCGGCAGCATCTGGGCAAGCTGATCCAGTTCGTGCAGAGCCAGCCGTCCAAGCCGATTCGCATCGAGGGCTATACCGACGCCACCGGTTCGGCCTCGGCCAACAAGGCCCTGTCGCAGCAGCGCGCCCAGGCCGTGCGCAATGCCCTGATCGCGGCGGGCGTGAGCGCTTCGCGCATGAGCACCGTGGGCATGGGCGAAGCCGATCCGGTGGCCTCCAACGCTACCGCTTCCGGGCGGGCGATGAACCGCCGCGTGGTGGTCATTCTGCGCGATCAGTAAGCCTTTTCGCCGCCGCAGCTTTGCGCGGCGGCGGCTTCGCAAGTGCATGATTTAACGCGATTCTTACGTGGTTCATCGATGTTGCGGTGCACGCTTGCGCGCCGCCGTCGAGCGGAGTAGGGTCGAAGTCGCCACGGGCCATTTCCGCGCCCGTGGGTTTCAGGCGACACCCATCATGCATGCACCCGTCCAGCCTCGCGTTCTCGACCCCTTCCCGGTACGAGACGCGGCTGCGTGCGTGCCTTTCTCCCCCAGCGCCGCCGTGCGGCAGTCCGGCGCGTGCGGTGCACTTGCACGACAGGAGAGCGATCCATGTTCGAAAACCAGTCTCATGAGGATCTGGAAGCCTTGATGAAGGCCGATACGGAATTCCGCCGTCTGTATCGGCATCACCAGGAACTGGACAGCAAGGTCCAGGACGCGGAACTCGGCGTACTGCCCATGGACGACGTTACGCTGGCCTGCATGAAGAAGGAAAAACTGCAGGCCAAGGATCGACTACTGCGAATGTGGGGCGAACGCCGCACCTCGCTGCACTGAACTGAACCGAAAACACTCCGGCATGCCGGTGTCGTGGCGCTGAGCGCCGCACCGGATGCCCCACCGCGCCGGACGCCAGATGCGTCCGGCGCTTGCGTTTGCGGCCGCGCCAGGCCGCGAGTCGCCATGCCATCGCCAGCATGTGCAGCGGGCGGTCGGTTATCATGCCGATCCTGCCCTTAACCGTGATCGATGCGCATCGCCCGGCTCTTGCCGTCGCGCCCGATCCCGAAACCACTATCGACGGAGCCTGCATGAGCGTTCAATCCAGTGTTCTCGAACTGATCGGCCAGACCCCCATGGTGCGCGTGAAGCACCTCGACACCGGGCCGTGCGAGCTGTTCCTGAAGCTGGAGAGCATGAATCCGGGCGGCTCGGTGAAGGACCGCATCGGTCTGTCGATGATCGAGGGCGCCGAGCGCGCCGGCAAGATCAAGCCCGGCGACACCCTGGTCGAGGGCACCGCGGGCAACACCGGCATCGGTCTGGCGCTGGTGGCGCAGCAGAAGGGCTACAAGCTGATCCTCGTGGTGCCGGACAAGATGAGCCGCGAGAAGATCTTCAACCTCAAGGCGATGGGCGCCGAAGTGGTGCTGACGCGCTCGGACGTGGCCAAGGGGCATCCCGAGTACTACCAGGACATGGCCGCGCGCATCGCCGAGGAGACGCCGGGCGCGTACTTCATCAACCAGTTCGGCAATCCGGACAATCCGGCGGCGCACGAAGCCAGCACCGGACCGGAAATTCTCGAGCAGATGGATGGGCGCGTGGACGCCGTGGTGTTCGGCTGCGGTTCCTCGGGCACGATGACGGGCCTGTCGCGCTTCTTCGCCAAGGCCTCGCCGAATACCGCGCTGGTGCTGGCCGATCCGGTCGGTTCGATCCTCGCGCAGTACATCAACGAAGGCACGCTGTCGACCAAGTCCGGCAGTTGGCTGGTCGAGGGCATCGGCGAGGACTTCCTGCCCAGCATCAGCGACTTCTCGCGCGTGAAGAAGGCCTACGCGATTTCCGACAAGGAGAGTTTCCTGGCTGCGCGCGAACTGCTGGCGAAGGAAGGCGTCTTCGGCGGCTCGTCGTCCGGCACGCTGCTGGCCGCGGCCCTGCGCTACTGCCGCGAGCAGACCGAGCCTAAGCGTGTGGTTAGCCTGGTGTGCGATACCGGCAACAAGTACCTGTCGAAGCTCTACAACGACTACTGGATGCTGGACAACGGGTTTCTCGAGCGCGAGCAGCACGGCGACCTGCGCGACCTGATCCTGCGGCCCTATGCGCTGCGCGATACCGTGGTGGTCGGGCCGAAGGAACAGTTGATGACGGCCTACACGCGCATGAAGCTGTATGACGTCTCGCAGTTGCCGGTCATGGACGGCGACCAGATCGTCGGCATCGTCGACGAATCGGATTTGCTGCTGCACGTGCATGCCGACGAAGCCCGTTTCAACGATCCGGTGTCGGCGGCGATGGTGTCGGACCTGGAAAAACTCGACGTGAAATCGTCGATCCAGGACCTGATGCCGGTGTTCGACCGCGGGCATGTCGCCATCGTCATGGACAGCGGCGCGTTCGTCGGTCTGATCACGCGTATTGACCTGCTGAATTACCTGCGCCGAAAGGTGAATTGATCGCGCTGCGCCGATCGGCTACATGTTCGGTGCAGGGTTTCATGGCAACAACGGGCCGTCGTCCTGCGCGCCGGCCTGCACGACAATGGACGGATAGCTCATGTGCGGAATCGTCGCCGCCGTCGCCCAGCGCGATGTCGCGCCCATCCTCATCGCCGGTCTGAAGGCCCTCGAATATCGGGGCTACGACTCGGCCGGCATCGCCGTGCTCGACGGCGCGCATCTGCGGCGCCTGCGCGCCAAGGGCAAGGTACGCGAGGTCGAGGCGCTGTACGAGGCCGACCCGTTCCCGGGAGGCACCGGCATCGCGCACACGCGCTGGGCCACCCACGGCGCGCCCAGCGAGCGCAACGCCCACCCGCATGCCTCCGGGCGTGCGGTGGTGGTGCACAACGGCATCATCGAAAATCACGCCGCGTTGCGTGAAGCCCTGCGCGAACGCGGGCGTGAATTCGCTTCGGACACCGATACCGAAGTCATCGCGCATCTGGTCGACGAGGCGCTGGCGCAGGGCAAGTCGCTGCGCGAGGCCGTGCGCGAGGCCGTCGGCCAGTTGCACGGCGCCTACGCGATCGCCGTGCTCGATGTCGAGGCGCCCGGCGTGGTGGTCGGCGCGCGTCGCGGCAGCCCGCTGGTCGCGGGCATCGGCATCGGCGAGCATTTCCTGGCGTCGGACGTGCAGGCGCTGATCCAGGTCACACGTCGCGTCATCTATCTGGAAGAGAACGATCTGGTCGAGATTCGCCGCGAGTCGGTCGAGGTCTTCGGCATGGACGGCACTCCCCGGCAGCGCGCGGAGCAGACCAGCGAACTGTCTTCCGACGCCGTCGAACGCGGCGAGTATCGCCACTACATGCAGAAGGAGATCTTCGAGCAGCCGCGCGCCGTGGCCGATACGCTGGAAGGTCGTCTCGGCGAGGACGGCGTGCTGCCCAACGTGTTCGGCGTCGACGGCGAGAGTCTGCTGACGCGCGTGCGCGGGCTGCACATCGTCGCTTGCGGCACCAGTTACCACGCCGGCATGGTCGCCAAATACTGGATCGAATCGCTGGCGCGGCTACCGGTCTCGGTCGAGGTGGCCAGCGAGTACCGCTACCGCGACGTGGTCGTGCCCGAGGACACCCTGTTCGTCGCCATTTCGCAATCCGGCGAGACCGCGGATACGCTTTCGGCCCTGCGCGAAACCGCGCGTCGTGGCTATCTCGGCACGCTGGGCATCTGTAACGTGCCCGAGTCCTCGCTGGTGCGCGAGGCGGATCTGAAGCTGATGACGCGCGCCGGTCCCGAGATCGGCGTGGCTTCGACCAAGGCCTTCACCACCCAGCTCACCGCGCTGGCGCTGCTGGCGCTGGAGCTGGGGCGTCTGCATGGTCTCGACGAGACGCGGCGTCGCCATCTGACGGCCGAGCTCAAGCACCTGCCGGCGGCCATCGAGGCGGCGCTGCAGTGCGAACCGGCGATCGAGGCGCTGGCCGAGCAGTTCGTGCATCGCCAGCACGCGCTGTTCCTCGGCCGCGGCGCGCAGTATCCGGTGGCGCTGGAAGGCGCGTTGAAGCTGAAGGAAATTTCCTACATCCACGCCGAGGCCTATCCGGCCGGCGAGCTCAAGCATGGACCGTTGGCGCTGGTCGACGAGGACATGCCGGTCATCGCCGTGGCGCCCAACAACGCCATGCTCGACAAGCTCAAGTCCAACCTGCAGGAAGTGCGCGCGCGCGGCGGCGAGCTGTACGTGCTGGCGGGCAAGGACACCGGCATGGAGATCGACGCCGAGCGTGGCGAGGTGATCGAGGTGCCGCTGGGCGGTCATTTCGTGGCGCCGGTGGTATTCACCGTGCCGTTGCAACTGCTGGCCTATCACGTGGCCGTGCTGCGCGGCACGGATGTCGATCAGCCACGCAATCTGGCGAAATCCGTCACGGTGGAGTGATCGACCTGCACGGACGGTGTCCGCCTCAAGAGCGCATGCGGGCGTGGGGCTGAGCAATAGGCGGGCGGGATGTCTGGCGGGATGTCAGGGATTTCGGTCTCCCTAGGGTCTTTCGGCAGGTGGTTCAGGACGGGAACGGAACTGCCGGGCACCGTTCCACGGATGCGCAGAGCCAATCCCAGACAGCCGAAGCCGTTCGGATCAAACCGAACGGCCCGTAAAGATGAGCGCGCTCCATCGCATGGTCCCATGGCGGAGCGATATCCTCGATGTTGCCTACAACAGCATGGTTCGCGACCCCGACAGGCGTTCGGCGTGCAATCCGGCTTCGCGGCAGCGAGCGACGAGTTTGTCGGATTCGACGATTTGCTTGCTCTCGGGCGTGTATTCCAGGCCCGCGACGAAGCGCAGCCAAGGCTCTTGAGCCATCGCGTAGACGTAGACATGGCGGCATTCGAATTCTTCGACGATCGCCCAGGCATGATCGCTGTCCGAGCCGGACAGACGGCGTGATTCATCGTCCTTGCGGCTGATCGGATGGCTCAGGTAGGGGCCGTAGAGCCAGGTCAGGGGCGCTCCGTCGCATTCCATGCCGATGAACAGGTCATCCACTTTGCCGATCCGCTTGGCGATGTGGCGGTAGAGCATGCGGTCCTTGCAGTCGGAATCGGCAAGGAAAAGCAAATGGCGGCCGTGCAGGTGGATGCTCAGCCCGTGCTTGCTGGCGATGCTGAGATCGGCATGTTCCCCGTAGAAGGGCAGGCTGGTGATTTTTCCACCGGGCATGTCGATGCGATCCATCGGGTCCATGACCCGGACTTCGGTATGGCCGATGCCACGCAGCGCAAGTTTCATCGACGGGTCGGCGAGGCTGTTGGCGTTGTTGCGCGGTATGAGGATGGTGCCGATACGGTTGCGCAATTGCAGCAGCGTCTCGACGCTGAAATGGTCCTGGTGATTGTGCGTGAGGAACACGTAGTCGATGTGGTCGGGAAGGTCGTGGAACGTCAGTCTTCCGTCGGCGTCATCCCGATCCCAGGTGAGGAAGGGATCGACCAGGATGGAGACGTCGGCGCTCTGGATCAGAACGCAGGCATGGCCGAAGTAACGTATGCGCAACTGTTCTCCGCGGTATTCGGGTTCATTGCGCACGGGCGGTTCATGGCTGAAGTAGGTTCGAAGCCGTGCGCGTTGATCGTCGTCCATCACCTGCAGGGCATCGGCGATCTGGGTAAAAGGCGTGGGTTCGATGCGGCTTCGGGTGAGCAGATCAAAGCACTTGTCGTCGAAGGGCGTTGCCAGGATCAGACGCTCCTGCGAAGCCAGTCTTGGCGTGTTGATGAAGAAGTTGCGCTGGTCGTCCGGTGTGCGCGAGAACGCGATTTCCTGGGTCGGCGTATCGACCCAGTCCTCGGACCGGATCAGCTCTTCCAGTACGCGCAGGGACGGGCGATTGTTGAGGTCGTAATTCACCTCCACCAGTCCGGCCAGCGGATCAGGAAGTTTCTCGTAAAGATGATCGAGACTGTGTCCGGTTTCACTGGCCTGCAGCTGACGATCGAAGGAGATCAGAGCCTCCGCGAAACCGAGCATGCGGGCACCCCGTTGGGTGATGTCCTGCAACAGCGCACGTACATCGTCCCGTTCCTGTCGGCGCAGTTCCAGAAACGAACCGCCAAGCATCGCCGGGTTCTTCGAAGCCGCTTCATGCACGGCGGGATTGGCGACGAAGGAGCGCAGCATCGGTACATGGCGAAAAGCCAGGTTCAGCGCCTGCTGAACGGGGGACACCAGATGTCCCCATGCGTACCAGCGAAAAGCCAGCGGCTCGATCTTGGTATCGCTGTCCAGGTAGATCAGCTCGTCTGCAGGGACCGAGTTCATGACTTCTCCATTGCCGCGGCGACGTCGCCGCATCTGTCCATGTCGTTGTTCAGGACTCGACTCACGAGGCGGCCGATCGGCGCGCGCACTTCGCGATCGAGCATGCCGTAGTGATCCGCGTCGATGTCATGCACCTCGATGTGGCCATCGATGTACGGCGTCCATGCGTCGACGGAGGGCACAGGCGTGGTCGTTGCGATGGAGGCGCGGAAGAACAGCGCGCTCCCCTTGAAGCTTTTCGGTCGGAACGTGGATGCCAGTGCGCCACCGCGTTCGAGCGCGCTGAGCATCTCTCCGACAGCATCCGCCTCTTGGCTGGAAAGCTTTTCCTGGGCCTGCAAACGCTCGAGAAGCACGGGCGAAGACTCCTCGTGCATGGACATCGGGTCGACGCCAAGTCTGGAGAGAAGCCGCTGAAGTAGCGCCGAGTCTTCCGCGCCCGTGTCGGGTAACGCCTGGAGTTCGTGGGCATTCGGATAGGCGTCGATCAACGCGAGAAGGCTGACGTCTTCTCCGCTTTCCTGCAGGCGTGTGGCGATCGCGTGTGCGAACAGGCCGCCCAGTGACCAGCCCAGGAGACGGTAGGGGCCATGTGGCTGGATGCGGCGAATCTGCTCCAATTGCCATGATGTGATCTGCTCGAAATCGTCCGCGTTCGGCACGCCGAGTCCATAGATGGGGCAGTCGGTTTCGATGTGGGCGATCAGGCCGGCGTAGCACCACGGAAGGTTGCCCGCGGGAGGTAGGCAAAATAGCGGCGGCAGGCTGCCGGTGACGCGTAGTGGCAACAGGGTCTGTCGCGCATGCGCATCGGGGCTGCGGTCGATCAAGTTGGTCAGGCCGGCGACGGTCGGTGCTTCGTAGAGTTGCCGGATCGGCAATCTGACGCCGAACGTGGCCGCGATGCGACTGGTCAGGCGAACGGCCCGGAGCGAATCGCCGCCTGCGGCGAAGAAGTTGTCGTCGATACCGACGGAATCCAATTCCAGCACTTCGCTGAACAGCGCCGCGAGCGTCTCTTCCTGCGGCGTCCGTGCAATCCGCTGGTGCATGGTTTGGAAGCTAGGGGCGGGCAGTGCCTTCTGATCCAGCTTGCCGTTGGCGGTCATGGGCAGCGTGGAAAGGATCAGGATGGCTGCCGGGAGCATGTAATCGGGCAAGCGCGTCGCCAGTTCGTAGCGCAAGGCTTCCGGCTCGCACAGCGATCCTGTGGAGGGCACCACATAGGCGACGAGTTGCCGGTGCCCGGAACGATTCTCCAGGTCGAGCACCACGGCCTGTTGCACCTCCGGCATGCGCAGGAGTTCGGCTTCGATCTCGCCGGGTTCGATCCGGAAGCCGCGAATCTTCACCTGACGGTCGCTGCGGCCAGCGAATTCGAGTTGACCATCCTCGCGCCAGCATGCGAGATCGCCACTGCGATACATGCGGCTGCCAGGAACCGAAAACGGGTTCGCGACGAAACGCTCTGCGGTGAGCGCGGAACGTCCAAGGTAGCCCCGGGCTAGTCCGTCGCCGGCAATGTACAACTCGCCGACCACACCTGGCGGAACGGGCTGCAGCGTTTCATCCAGTACATGCAGCTGCATGTTGGGGAGCGGCTCGCCGATGGGGGGCGGCAAGCCAACGCCCTGCAGTCTTTGGCTGAAGCTCGCGCAGATCGTGGTCTCGGTGGGGCCGTAGGCATTGAACATGCGCCTGTCGTCTGCCCAGCGCTTCACCAGGGCGGGCGGGCACGCTTCTCCGCCAACGATGAGCGTCGCCGGAAATCCCTTGGGCGGTTGTTCGATCGTGGCCAGTACGGCGGGTGGGATCAGGCTGTGAGTGATGCGTTGCTGTTGCAGCGTCTCGGCGAGTTCCTCGCCGGCCAGTGGTCCCTGTGGGGGAATGACCAGGCATCCACCATGAGCAATGGCCATGAGCGACTCGAGTGTCGCCGCATCGAAGCTGCAGGAGGCGAATTGCAGGACGCGAGCGTTCGCATCGAGCGCGAAACGCTCCGTCATGGCATGCACCAGGCCGCTCAAGCCGGCGTGAGTCACGACCACGCCTTTCGGTCGTCCCGTGGACCCCGATGTGTAGATGAGGTAGGCCGGCTGCTGCACGTGCAACGGTTGGAGGCGATCGTCATCCGTGGGATTGCCGGGATCACGTTCTTCGAACGGGAACGTGTCCAGAAGCAGCTTCGGAGCGAGATCGGGAAGCGAGGCGCTGTCTTCGTTGCTGCTGAGCAGGATGGCGGGTTTGGCATCAGTCAGCATGTAAGCGAGCCGCTCGGCCGGATAGCCGGGGTCCATCGGCACATAGGCCGCGCCGGACTTGAGTACCGCGAGCGTCGCGATGATCTGTTCGGGGGAGCGCGAAAGCGCGATGGCCACGCGATGCTCCGCGCCGATGCCGTCCGCGATCAGCCGATGCGCCAGCTGATTGGCGCGCGCATTGAGTTGACCGTAGCTCAGGCTGGTATGTGCATGCGCGATGGCTTCCCGTTCGGGAGTTGCCATGGCGTGCTGTTCGAACATGCCGGCGAAATGCTTGACGTCCAGCGCGCGATCACTGGCATTCCAGGCCTGAAGTTGTTGTCTTTCGGTATCCGAGAGCAGATCGATGCGGTTGACCGCTTGATCGGGATTGTCCGCTACAGCCCTCAGCATGCGTCGGTAGACGTTCGCGTAACGTTCCAGCGTGGCCTGATCGTAGATCGAGCGTCGTCCCGTAAGCCAGCAAGCCATGTGCTCGCCATCCAGCTGCACGTTGACGGTAAGGCCAAAGCTGTCGTCGCCGGCCACACCTTGCACGGTCAGCTCGTCGCACAATCCGCCGAGCTCCTGGTAGATATGAAAATGCGTGTAGTTGAAAACGACGGGGAGCGGTTGGCGCCATCCTGCATCGCGCATGATGGCCGGTAACGGGTAGCGACGATGCGGGAACATGGCTTGTTCGGTGTTCTTGACCCGTTCGATCAACTCCAGCCAGCTGCAACCGTCTACACGCATGCGGAAGGGTACGGAGTTCAGGAACAGACCGATCATGCGATCGCCGCCGGCGATTTCCGGGCGTCCGTTGGTGACCAGTGCGGTGGCGACGTCCATCGTGCCCGCAAAACTGCGCAAGGCGGCCATGTGCACGGCCAGGAAAATGCTCTTCAGCGGCACCTTCGCCTGTCGGGCGAGTTTCTGCAGGCCGGTAGCCGTCGCCGGATCGATGCGCGCATGCGCGGAGGCTTTCAAGGCGCCATTCGGGGTGCTCTCGGCAGGCGGGGTATGCATGAAGTCGCGCGGTTCGTAGCCCTGCAGAAACGTCTTCCAGAAATCCCGGTCTTCGGCCTTGTTCAAGGCGGCACGCTCTTGGGCGATGTAATCGCGATACTTCACGTTGAGCGTGGGACTTGCGAACGAGTCTCCGTCAAGCTTGGCGCCGTAGTGCTGGAAGAGTTCGGTGAGGAGACTGGCATCGCTCCAGCCGTCCATCAATGCATGGTTGAAGCTCAGGGAGAGGTGGAAGCGGGTGTCAGACAGACGATGGATGAAGACCCGCAGCACAGGCGGCGTACCGTAGTCGAACGGCGTGCGCGCTTCCTGCTTGCACCATTGGCCGTAGGTATCGTCTTGCCTGGACGCAGGCACATCGCGCAGGTCGTGGACGTGCAGCGGAATCGTCGCTTGCTTGTATACAAGCTGCAGGGGTTCGCTGTAGCGATCCAGGTCATAGCCGGTTCGCAGCACCTCATGGCGCGAACTCAATTGATCCAGAACTTCGCGAAGCACCGATTCCTCGAAGGGAAGATTCATGGTGGCTCGGAACACCACGTGATAGAGCGTGGTGCTGTTCTCGAAGCCGCTATGGAACAGCATGCCGGTTTGCAGCTGGCTCAACGGATAAGCATCTTCCACGTCATCCGGAAGGTTTTCCCGGTCCGTGCTGGCGATGAGTTCGAACGGCTCGATGCCGGGAACGGTGTCCTGATCGTCGTGGTCAGCAACTTCGGCCAGCGAGGCCACGTTTTGATGCTCGAACAATTGAGCCAGTTCGAAATGCAGCCCGAGCTTCTGCGCACGAGCCTTGAGCTGGATCGCGCGGATCGAATCGCCGCCCAGGTCGAAGAAACTGTCGTCGATGCCGACACGCTGCAGGCCGAGTATCTCGGCGAACAGCGAAGCCAGACTCGTTTCCTTGGGCGTGCGTGGATCGCGCTGGCTGACGGACACGAAATCGGGAGTCGGCAACGCCCGGGTATCGAGCTTGCCGTTGATCGTCAGCGGCAACACATCGAGAAACACGATGGCGCTCGGCAACATGTATTCGGGAAGTCGAGCCGCCAGCGCTACACGGAGTGTGCGCGAATCCTGCTCCACGCCAGGCTCGGATACGACATAGCCGACCAGTTGCTTGCGACCCGGCTGATCCTCCCTGGCCATCACGGCGGCGTTTCGCACGCCGTGCACGGCGAGCAAGGCATTCTCGATTTCTCCCAGCTCGATCCGGAAGCCACGGATTTTCACCTGCTGATCGGCGCGCCCCACAAAGTCGAGTGCGCCGTCCTGACGCCAGCGCACGAGATCGCCCGTGCGGTACATGCGGCTGCCTGGAGGGCCGAACGGATTGGCGATGAAGCGTTCGGCGGTCAGCGCGGGACGCTGCAGATAGGCGCGGGCCAGGCCGCTTCCGGCGATATACAGCTCGCCGGGAATGCCGATCGGCACCGGCTGCAGGGTGGCATCCAGTACATAGGCCTGCGTGTTGTCCATCGGCGTGCCGATGGGCACGCTGGTGCCGATGCTGCAAGGGGGTCGCATCGAGTGACTGGTCACGAAGGTCGTGGTTTCGGTCGGTCCATACACATGAACGACCTCGGTGTTCGGACAATGCTCGAGCACATTCCGGAACGCTTCGAGCGAGGCGGCTTCGCCACCACTCCACACGGTGTGCACCGCGCCAAGACACTCGGGTTCATCGGCCAGGATCCGAAACAGCGCGGTCGTGAGGAACACGGCCGTGACGTTCTGTTCACGGATGACTCGGGACAGCACTGCCGTGTCGGTCTTGCCCGGTGGTGCGATCACGATCTGGCGTCCGTTGAGCAACGGGACCCAGATCTCGTAGGTGCTGGCGTCGAAGACTTGCGGAGAGTGCATCAGCACGCGCTGTTGCCGGTCGTTCTGCCAGCGGCTGTCGCGAGCCAACTCGATCACGTTGCGGTGCGTGATCGCGATGCCTTTGGGCGTTCCGGTCGAGCCGGAGGTATACATCGCATAGGCGAGGTGATCCGGCTGCAAGGCGATCTCGGGCGCGTGCTCCGGGTGTGACGCGATTTCGTCGGACTGCTCGTCGAGCACGACCAGACTGCACCAGTGCGAAGGCAGGCGGTCCAATTGCGCCGATGTGGTGACAAGCACCGGCGTCATGGCTTCGTTGAGCATGTGGGTCAGACGTTCTGGAGGGTGCTCCGGATCCAAGGGCAGGTAGGCGGCGCCCGCCTTGAGGATGCCGAGTGTGCCGACAAGAAGGTCGAACGACCGTTCCACGCACAAGCCGACCAGGGTGTCCGGCCCCACGCCCAGTGCAAGCAGGTGATGCGCCAGTCGATTGGCGCGCGTATCGAGTTCGCGGTAGCTCCATTGCCGCTCGCCGGCGATGGCTGCCACGGTATCGGGCGCCGCGTTGACCTGCGCGGCGAACAGGTCCGGCAACGTGCCTTGGGTCTGTGGTCTCGCGGTATCGTTCCGTGCTTGCAGCACGTCATGACGCTCATCTTCGTCGAGCAGCGCGATTTCCGCGATCGGCAGGTCGGGCTGTGCGGCAGCGGTCCGCAGCAGTCGCTCGAAATGCGTGGCGATGCGTGCAGCGGTGGCCGCATCGAACACGTCGCAGGCATATTCGAGTTCGCAGGCGAGCCGGGCACTGGCTTCGTCGCGCACGAAGCTGAAGGCCAGATCATATTTCGCGGTGTCGGTGGGTACGTGTTGCCAGCGTGCGACCGTGCCGGACAAGGCGAAATCGGCCGGGTGGTTGTCCAGGATCAACGCGACCTGGAACAGGGGGTGGCGTGCGGCCGAGCGCGCAGGCTTGACGATATCCACCACGCGTTCGAATGGCAGTTCCTGGTGGCTGAAAGCCGCCAGGTCGGTGTCGCGCGCCCGTTGCAAAAGCTGGCGATAGGTCGGGTTGCCCGAAGTGTCGGTGCGCAGGACGAGAAGATTGACGAAGAAACCGATCTGATCATGCAGCGCATCGTCGTTGCGGCTGCTCACCGATGTGCCGATCGGCAGGTCCTCGCCGGCGCCGTACCGTGTCAGCAGCGCTGCAAGGGCGGCATGCAAGGTCATGTAGAGGCTCGATTGCGCGCCGCGTGCCAGAGCGATCAGGCGCTGTTCGGTTTGTTCGTCGAGAACAAAGCGCGTCAGTGCACCGCGATAGCTCGGTGTCGCTGGGTGTGATCGATCGTACGGAAGATTGAGTTGGTCGGGCAGATCCGCCAGCGTTTCCCGCCAGAACGCCGCTTCTTGTGCCGCGGTGCTGTTCGAGTCCTCTTCGCCTTCCAGATATTCTCGTTGCCAGAGCGCGTAATCGGCATATTGCACGGGGAGCGCTGTCCAATCCGGGGCTTTGCCGTGCAAGTGCGCCGCATAGGCTTGACCGATATCCCTGAACAGGGGCGCCAGTGAGGCGCCGTCGCTGGCGATGTGGTGCATCACCAGCAGCAGCGCATGCCGTTCTTCGCCGAGTCTGAACAGGGTGGCGCGAATCGGTAGCTCGCCGGACAGGTCAAAGGCATGCGTGGCGCGTTTGCGCGTTTCGGTTTCGAGCGCGGTTTCGTCGACGTCCACGCGATCGAAGACCAGCCGACCCTCGGCGTTTTCCAGAATCTTCTGCTCCCCGGTTCCTTCGCCGTGCGCGAAAAGCGTGCGCAGGCTTTCGTGTCGCGCGACGACGTCATTCAGTGCAGCGCCGAGGGCGTTCGTGTCGAGCGGACCCTGTATCCGCGCCAGCACCGGAATATTGAAAACCGCGTTGGCGCCAAGCAATTGATGCAGGAACCACAGCCGTTGCTGGGCGTAGGAGAGCGCTAGCGTCATGATTCGATCCTCCGGTTACGCATGGGTCGCAGTGGTGCGCGGTTGGGGAGTGTTGTCCGGTCGAGCGACATCGCCAGTTGTGCAACGGTCGGAGCGTCGAACAGCGCGCGCATGGTCAGCTCGATCTGGAACGCGGTGCGGATGCGGGCAAGCAGGCGCATGCCCAGAAGCGAATGGCCGCCGAGGTCGAAGAAGCTGTCATCAATGCCGATGCGTTCCAGCCCCAGGGTGTCCGCGAACAATTCGCACAGACGTTTCTCGCGCGGGTTGCGCGGTCCCTTGATGCCGGTCGATGCGACATGGGGGGCGGGCAGGGCGCGGCGATCGAGCTTGCCGTTCGGCGTCAGCGGCAAGGCCGGAAGGTGGACCAGGATCGGCTGCATGTGCTTGGGCAGCTTGCTCGCGACGTGGCGGCGGACATCGCTCAGGCGGTCGAAATGACCCGGTTCGTTCACGCAGGCCGAGAGTTTGCGGCTGGCGCGTGGGAGATAGATGTCGGTCAGCACCGAGTCGCTTTCGTCGGCGTGGATGAAGATGGCGTCAAGACGGTTCGGGCGACTGGACCAGGTGACGGCCGTGCGATAGCCCATGGCTTCGCCCAGGGCGTGCAACGCATCGATCGTGGCCTCTTCGCACGCCGGTGCCAGATCGGCATGATTCTTTGCATCCGCGCCGGTCGCGGTGTCGCCGGCTTCGATGCGGCACATCGCAGACCACTCTTCCGTCAGCAACGCGTTGGGTATGTCTTCGACGCGCAAGAACCGCGGTCGGTTTTGTTCCAAATAGGTCGCCAGTTGCTTCGTGCTGCCGATGTGTTCTTCCCAGGACCGTTGCGGAAATGAGTTCGCGGAACGCGCCGAAACGGGACCCTTGCGCAGCACGACGTCGTAGCGATAACGATTGAGCTCGTTTGCGTAACGCCCCTTCTTGACTTGAATGTCGACGGCGCCGAGGTCATCCAGGTGCTGCGGCAACTGGGCGAAGAATGACGGGGCGACGATCAATTCCTTTTCCGTCAGCATGGCCTGGCGGATATGGTGCTGCAGTTGTCCGACCGGTGTGTCGGGTGCGGCCTGGTTCGATTGCACAGCGCTGGCAAAGCAGGGCAGCAGATCCAGATTGCGCACGTCTCCGATGAATATCGCGCCACCAGGGACGAGCAAATCCAGCATGCTGCGCAAGACCTGCATCAAATATCCGGCATTGGGAAAGTGCTGGATGACCGAATTGATCACCACCACATCGAAGAAGCCGCTGGGCAGCCCTTCCGCGATGTGGGCAGGCTGCGCTCGCAAGGTCACTCGCGATGACAGTTCCGGCTGTGTCTGCACCTGCTGTTGCAGGGTGCGAATGATCGCTGCAGAGAAGTCGGTGCCCCAATAGCTCTCGCAGCAGTCCGCAAGCTTGGCCAGCAGCAGTCCGCTGCCTACGCCAACTTCCAGCAAGCGTCGCGGTCGCAGCGCACGTATGCGTTCCACGGTGGCCTCGCGCCATGCCTGCATCTGCGACAGAGGGATCGGCAGTCCGTCGTAGCTGCCGATCCAGATGTTGAAATTTTCGCCAAAGGGCTGCTTGGTCTCTGTGGCGGGGGTGTCGTAGTACAGGCGGTAGACCGCATCCCACTCGTCGATCTGCCGGGATTCTTGTTCGGTGTCGCGGGGCTGGGTGGGATTGGAGGCATTCAGCACGACATAACCGACCAACTGTTTCTGCCCGGGGCGATCCTCGCGGACAGTCACGACGGCCTGGGCGACGGACGGATGTGTCCGCAGCGTGGCCTCGATTTCTCCCGGCTCGATGCGGAAGCCGCGAATCTTGACCTGATGATCGGCGCGGCCGGCATATTCAAGCGTGCCGTCCTCGCGCCAACGCGCCAGATCACCGGAGCGATACATGCGCTGGCCAGGTCGGAACGGGTTGGCGACGAAGCGCTCGGCCGTCAGCGAAGGGCGGTGCAGGTAACCTCGAGCCAGAGCGATTCCAGCGATGTACAGCTCGCCGACGTCTCCATCGACCACGGGCTGCAACTGTTGATCCAGCACGTAGATGTCGGTGTTCGGAATCGGCCGCCCGATCGATGGAGCAAGACGATCGCTCCATGTCGTGGGGTCGGCTGGAAGCGTGTGAGCGGTCACGACATGCGTTTCGGTCGGTCCGTAGTGGTTGTGCAGGCGACGCTCGGTCGTATCGCGGAAGAGCCCACGCAGCGGTCGGCTGAGCGTGAGCGCCTCGCCGGCTTGCGCGATGTCGGCCAAGTCGGGCAAGGCCAGCGATTGCTCGGCAGCGGCTTCGCCCACGGCATCGATCACCAGGTTCGGGGCATACAGTTCCTGCACACGGTATTCGGCCAGCCAGTGGGCGAATCGAGAGGGATCGCGCTGGATATCGGCGGCCGGTATGGCCAGCGTCTTCCCGGCGGTGAGTGCGGAAAGGATTTCCTGCGCCGAGACATCGAAGCTGATGGCCGTGAACTGCGCCACGATGGTCCCTGGGGTGCCGGGCACGGTGGCATGATGCCAGGCCATCAAGTTCACCAGCGCCGCATGCGGCATGGCCACGGCTTTGGGGCGGCCCGTCGATCCAGAGGTGTAGATGACGTACGCCAGGTGTTGCGGCTGCAGCGCCCCTGGTCGTTTTTCGGTGGTGGTGGGCGTGGATGGCGAGGCTGGCGATTCGACGCTCAGCCCTTCATCGTCGATTCGCCATTGCAGGGTGTCGGAAAGCTTGTCTTCGCGGGTTACGCCAGTCAGCGTCAGCCGGGGATGGGCGTCCGCGATCATCAGCGCCAGTCGGTCGGCTGGATATTCCATGTCCAGCGGCAGATAGGCCGCGCCGGCCTTGAGAACGGCGAGCAGCCCCACAACCAGTCCCACCGAGCGAGGCAGGGCGAGGGCGACGACGTCACCTGGTCCGATGCCGTGTGCCGTCAATTGCTGCGCCAGGCGGTCTGCGCGGCCGTGCAGCTGTGCGTAGTCGAGTTGGGTGGAACCATGCACCAGCGCGATGACATGCGGTGTTCGGGCGGCTTGGGCTTCGAGAAGATCGACAACGGTGGTGGCGGCTGATCGGTCGTGAACATTGTTCCCGCCGCTCGTACGCACACATGCATGTGCATTGACCGCGCCCGCGAATGCGCTTTCCATGGCCATACTCTCCCGTGCAAAACCATTATGGTTCTGCGATATTGGTTTCGGTTATCTCGCCGGTATGGGTTTAAGCGGCGTTTTCCGCGTCAACCAGACTGCGTGGGCGCATATCTACCCAATGCGTTTCGATTTCATTCAGGCAGGTTGTCCGGTTATCTGGACCGAAGGTGTGCGACCACCCGTCAGGGGTGGGGATGGCGTGGGGCCATAGCGAATGCTGGCCCTCGTCGTTTACCAGAACGATAAAGCGGGCGTCGTTGTCGTCGAAAGGATTCGTCACAACACATCATCTCCATATGGTGTCAACACGAACTTCGCGAGAATGCAGTAGATTGCTGGCGCAACCCTTCGCTGGGTTTTGCCTAGGGTGCCGGGGCGCTATTGATCACCGAGCTAAAAAATAATAGCACCAGGTATTTTGCATATTTGTGAAAGGCGTCACTCGATTTGGCGTATTGAATGCTTGAGTAAGGCGGCATGGTGTCGCTTTATTCATGGCCGAGACGTCGTGAAAATTCATGCGCTCATGCGGATACCGTTGACTGATGTTTGCCGGCGAGGCCAGCTCTTTGGCGATTTTTTCGGATGTTTCGTGTGCGAAGTGCGTCGCTCTGGTTCGTTCGTCGTCGACCACGCGTTGCACGCAGGCTTGGCGCGTGCGCGCTGCTCTTTGCAGGCGGGACATGGGCGTTTGATGGCGCGATACCTTGCAGGGATGTGCATAGCGTTCGCCGTTCGATGCCAACGCGCAGGCAAAAAAGAACGGCCGGCATGATGCCGGCCGTTCATGTAGGCAAGGAAGGTTCCGGACTCAGGACGCCGGCGTTTCCTGTTCCTGCGGCCAGTCGTTGGGCAGGCCGCCCGCGCGGCTGATCCACAGCGCGCCGAGGGTGCCGATGGCGCCCGACAGCAGGTACAGGCCGACGTAGCCCACGCCCAGGTACACCGACAGCGACAATGCCACCAGTGGCGCGAAGCCGGCGCCGATCAGCCAGCCGAGGTCGGAGGTGATGAGCGCGCCGGTGTAGCGGAAATAGGTGCGGAAGCTCGAATTCACCGCGCCGGCCGCCTGCGCGTGTGAGAAGCCCAGCAGACCGAAGCCGAGGATGATGAACAGATAGCCTTCGGTGGTGCCGCCGTTGAGCATCACCGGCGTCCAGCCGCTGTAGATCGCGATCAGCACGCCGAACACGGCCAGCGTCATGCGTCGGCCGAAGCGGTCGGCGATGCGGCCGGAGATGAACATGCAGGGGATGGCCACGGCGGCGCCGATCAACTGCACGATCAGGAAGGTGGCGACGGACTGCTTGGTGAACAGCAGCGCCCACGACAGCGCGAAGATGGTCACCAGATGGAACAGCGCGTAGCTGGCCAGCGGCGCGAAGGCGCCCAGCGCGATGGCGCGGCCTTGCGAGCGCACCAGCTCGCCGACCGGCGAGGGTTCCAGGTCGCGCAGCTTCAGCAGCGTCGCGTATTCCGGCGTGACCACCAGACGTAGGCGTGCGAACAGAGCCACGACGTTGATCGCGAAGGCCACGAAGAACGGATAGCGCCAGCCCCAGTTGAAGAATTCGTCCTGGGTCAGGTTCAGCAGCAGGTAGGCGAACAGGGCGGCCACCAGGATGAAGCCGATCGGCGCGCCGAGCTGTGGAATGGAGGCATACCAGCCACGACGCTGGCGCGGCGCGTTCAGCGCCAGCAGCGAGGCCAGGCCGTCCCAGCTGCCGCCGATGGCGAAGCCCTGGCCGAAGCGCAACACCGCCAGCGCGATGATGGCCCAGGTGCCGAGTGCGTCGTAGCCGGGCAGAAAGGCGATGCCGGCGGTGGTCGTGCCGAGCAGGAACAGCGCGGTGGTCAGCTTCGCGCCGCGACCGAATTCGCGGTGCAGCAGCAGAAAGAACAGCGAGCCCAGCGGGCGTCCGATGAACGCCAGCGCGAAGATCGCGAACGAATAGAAAATGCCGTCCAGTTCGCTGGCGAACGGGAAGAACACTTTCGGGAAGACCAGCACGCAGGCCAGGCCGAAGACGAAGAAATCGAAGAACTCGGAGATACGCCCGATGACCACGCCGATGGAAATTTCACCGGGCGTGACATGCGAGGAATGAGCGTGCGCCGCGTCTTCGCGGGGCGGAGCGGTCGGCTGACCGGCGGTCGGGACGTGAGGGGTCGACATGGTGTTTCCGTGGGTCGTTTGCGGGCTATGGGCCGGCGTGAACATGCAGAAGGGCGCGGCGGGAGGGCGATACGGGGAGCCTCGACGCGCTTGCTCTACAAGTATGCACCCGTCCGCGCGGATCGAACATGAGACAAATTGTCCAATCGGCAAACACGCCCCGAGCGTTTACCATACGAAAGCTGTCCCCCTCCCCCCGTATACTAGTGCCCATGTCCGTGAAACGACTGCGCGGCCTGTTGCTGCTTTTCCCGGCGCTAGCGCTGGGCGGCTGCCACTACGTGCTGCTTGACCCCTCCGGCGACGTCGCGCGCCAGCAAAGCGACCTGATGATCGCCTCGGCGGTCCTGATGTCCCTCATCATCGTGCCGGTGCTCATCGCCGTCGGCGTGATCGCCTGGCGCTACCGCGCTTCCAACAAGAAGGCCGTCTACGATGCCGAGTGGGATCATTCCACCTATCTCGAGCTGATCGTGTGGGCGGCGCCGCTGCTGATCATCATCGCGCTGGGCGCGATGACCTGGATCGGCACGCACCAGCTCGACCCGTACCGTCCGCTGACCCGCATTGCCGAAGGCCGCGCCGCCGACGTCAAGGGCCAGCCGTTGCAGGTCGAAGTGGTGTCGCTGAAGTGGAAGTGGCTGTTCTTCTACCCGCAGTACGGCATCGCCACGGTCAACGAGCTGGCAGCGCCGGTGGATCGGCCGATCCAGTTCAAGCTGACCTCCAGCGACATGATGGATTCGTTCTTCGTGCCGGCGCTGGCGGGACAGATCTACACCATGCCGGGCATGCAGACCGTGCTGCACGCGGTGATCAACAAGCCGGGCGATTTCGACGGCTTCTCCGCCAACTACAGCGGCCACGGCTTCACCGACATGCGCTTCCGTTTCCACGGTCTCAGCCCGCAGGCGTTCGAGCAGTGGGTCGCCAAGGTGCGCGCGGGCGGACATGACCTGGACCGCACGGCCTACGACCAGCTGCATCAGCCCAGCCGCGACGAGCCCGTGCACTACTACGCGCACTACAGCGCCGGATTGTACGACCGCATCCTCAATCGCTGCGTCGACCCCGGTCAGATGTGCATGAGCCAGATGATGGCGATCGACGCCCGCGCCGCCCAGGGCGCGCACGGCGAGATGCACATGCCGGCCGATGCTTCCTCGCAGGCGCCCGCGCACGACGCGGCGACGCACTGAACCGCTTTTCCGAGATGCAAGCCATGCCAAACCGTTCCGCATTCTGGAATTTCCTGCTCGGCCGCCTGTCGATGGACGCGCTGCCGCTGCACAACACCATCGTCGTCGTCACCTTCATCGTGGTGGCGCTGGGTGGCGCCGCACTGCTGGGCGTCGTCACCTGGAAGCGCCAGTGGGGCTACCTGTGGACCGAGTGGTTCACCAGCATCGACCACAAGAAGCTCGGCATCATGTACATGATCCTGGCCACGGTGATGCTGTTCCGCGGCTTCGCCGACGCCATCATGATGCGCGCGCAGCAGGCCATTGCCTTCGGCGACAACATGGGCTACCTGCCGCCGCATCACTACGACCAGATCTTCACCGCGCACGGCGCGATCATGATCTTCTTCGTGGCGATGGCCTACATCGTCGGCCTGATGAACTACGTCATGCCGATGCAGATCGGTGCGCGCGACGTGGCGTTCCCGTTTCTCAACAATTTCAGTTTCTGGCTGACCGTGTCCGGCGTGCTGCTGTTCATGGTGTCGCTGTTCATCGGTGACTTCTCGCATGCCGGCTGGCTGGGGTATCCGCCCGTCTCGGAGCTGCACCAGAGTCCCGGGCCCGGCGTCGACTACTACATCTGGGGCCTGCAGCTATCGGGCCTGGGCACCTTGCTGACCGGCATCAACTTCGTCGTGACCATCCTCAAGATGCGCGCGCCGGGCATGTCGCTGATGAAGATGCCGATGTTCACCTGGACCACGCTGTGCACCAGCGGCCTGATCGTGGTGACGTTCCCGATCCTGACCGCCACGCTGCTGCTGCTGTCGCTGGACCGCTACATTGGCACGCACTTCTTCACGGCCGCGCTGGGCGGCAACGTGATGATGTACATCAACCTGATCTGGATCTGGGGCCACCCGGAGGTGTACATCCTGATCCTGCCGCTGTTCGGCGTGTTCTCCGAGATCGTCTCGACGTTCTCCGGCAAGCGCCTGTTCGGCTACTCGTCGATGGTCTACGCGACCGTTTCGATCATGATCCTGTCCTACCTGGTGTGGCTGCACCACTTCTTCACCATGGGTTCGGGCGCGGACGTCAACTCGTTCTTCTCGTTGACGACAATGATGATCTCGATTCCCACCGGCGCGAAGATCTTCAACTGGCTGTTCACCATGTACCGCGGACGCGTGCGTTTCGACGTGCCGATGCTGTGGACGATGGGCTTTTTGTTCACCTTCACCATCGGCGGCATGACTGGCGTGATGTTGTCGGTGGCGCCGGCCGACTTCCTGCTGCACAACAGCCTGTTCCTGATCGCGCACTTCCACAACGTGATCATCGGCGGCGTGGTGTTCGGCATCTTCGCCGGCATCAACTACTGGTTCCCGAAGGCGTTCGGCTTCCGCCTCGATCCGTTCTGGGGCAAGTGCAGCTTCTGGTTCTGGCAGATCGGCTTCTGGTTTGCCTTCGGTCCGCTGTACATCCTGGGCTTGATGGGCGTGACGCGTCGTCTCAGCCACTTCACCGATCCGAGCCTGCAGAAGTGGTTCATCATCGCCGCGTTCGGCGCGTTCCTGATCCTGCTCGGCATCCTGTCGTTCGTGATGCAGATCTACGTCAGCATCCGTCATCGCGAAAAGTACGCGGTGGGCCACGATCCGTGGGGCGGCCGCACGCTGGAATGGCAGACCTCGTCGCCGCCGCCGCCGTACAACTTCGCCTTCGTGCCGAAGGTGCACGAGCGCGATGCCTGGACGCACATGAAGGAATCCGGCTACCAGCGTCCGCTGCAAGGCTTCAACGACATCCACATGCCCAAGAGCACCGCCACCGGCGTGGTCCTGTCGGCGCTGGGTTTCGTGTTCGGCTTCGCGATGGTCTGGTACATCTGGTGGCTGGCCGCGGTGTCCTTCGTGGCGCTGATCGCCTACGCCATCCATCACACATTCAATTACGACCGTGACTATCACGTGTCTGCCGACGAAGTGAATCGATTCGAGCACGCCGGCAACTGGGCGACGGATCCACAGGAGGTGCGTGCATGAACGTCATCGCGACTGAATCCACCGCGCAGGACTTCTACTGCCGCGAAGAGCCGCATGGGCACAACGGAACCCTGCTCGGGTTCTGGATCTACCTGATGAGCGACTGCTTCATCTTCGCGGCGCTCTTCGCGTGCAACGCGGTGCTCGGCACCAGCTACGCGGCCGGCCCGACCGGGGCCGACGTGTTCGATCTGACCGGGCTGGCCGTCAACACGGCGCTGCTGCTGGTTTCGTCGGTCACCTTCGGCTTCGCCATGCTGGAGATGACGCGCAAGCGCAAGCGCGCGATGCTGGGTTGGCTGGCCGTGTCCGGCTTGCTGGCGGCCGCCTTCGTCGGGCTGGAAATCCACGAGTTCGTGACCATGATCGCCGAGGGCGCGGGTCCGGACCGTAGCGCGTTCCTGTCCTCGTTCTTCATTCTGGTGGGCACGCACGGCCTGCACGTGACCGTCGGCATCCTGTGGCTGATCGTGCTGATGGTGCAGCTCGGCAAGCACGGCCTGCACGAGGCCAACATCCGCCGTCTGCAGTGCCTGAGCATGTTCTGGCATTTCCTCGATCTGATCTGGGTCGGCGTGTTCAGCTACGTCTACCTGGTGGGAGTGTTGCGATGAATTCCCCGTCCACGACCGAACACGCGCATGACGACGCGATGCACGCGCATCACGGCAGCCTGCGCAGCTACCTGACCGGCTTCGTGCTGGCGGCGATCCTCACCATCATTCCGTTCTGGCTGGTGATGGGGCACGTCATCGAGAGCCGTCAGGCCACGATCATCATCGTGCTGGCGCTGGCGGCGGTGCAGATCCTCGTGCACATGATCTTCTTCCTGCACCTGGACACGCGTTCGGAGAACGGCTGGAACATGCTGGCGCTGATCTTCACCGGCGTGCTGGTGGCGATCGTGCTCGGCGCGTCGATCTGGGTCATGTACAACGAAAACGCGAACATGATGCCGATGTCGCCGCAGTACATGCACCACAAGCAAGGCTCGTGACCTCGGCGCCGCCCAACGTTCCGTCTTCGCAGGGAACGCGGCGCGGCGCCTTCAAGCGCACGGCCTTCGCCACGTTCGCGTTGGCGGCCTTCGTCGGTTTCATCCTGCTGGGCAACTGGCAGGTGCGGCGGCTGCACTGGAAGCTGGCGCTGATTCACGACGTGAATACGCGCGTACACGCGCCGCCCGTAGCGGCGCCCGGTCCCGCGCAGTGGCCGCAGATCGAGGCCGGTCACCAGCAGTATCTGCACGTCACGCTGCATGGTCGCTTCATCGACGGTGCGCCGACCCTGGTGCACGGCACCAGCAAAGACGGCTACGGCTTCTGGGTACTGGCGCCGCTGCGCACGGATCGCGGCTTCGTGGTACTGGTCAATCGCGGCTATATTCCCGCGAGCATGCCGGGCACGTCGGCGATGCGACAGGTCGCGCCGCCGAGCGGCGACATCACGCTGACCGGCCTGCTGCGCTTCAGCGAACCCGGCGGCGGTTTCATGCGGCCCAATCGACCTGCGCAGCATCAGTGGTACTCGCGCGACGTGAAGGCCATCGCTGCCGCGCGGGGTCTTCCGTCTGCGCAGACCGCGCCGTACTTCGTGGATGCCGATGCGGACACGGCGAAGGGCGCCTGGCCGTTGGCCGGTCAGACCGTGATCCACTTTCCCAATCACCATCTCAACTACGCCATCACGTGGTATCTGATGGCGCTGGGCACGCTGCTGGGCGTCGTGGTGGCGGTCCGGCGTGAGCGGCGAGGGCGGCGCGAGCACGACGCAGAGTAGCCACCGTGTCCGGTCGTCGGTGACTCCTGCGGAGCGGTCTGCACTGCGCATCTATCCTGGGTTATGCGTGATTGGATCGTCCCTGTTTGGCGGGTGATGAGACAGCTGCTCGTGCGCGCGTGCCGTGGTTCGCGAAAGGCGGGGCCGACCCGCTTCGGGCAGGCCGAGACGCATGCCATAATGCGCAATTGCCGTTCGCAGCCACTTACCACGGGATGTACGCATGAATCGCAAGAAAATGCCTACGAGTCATGGGCTTGGGACTCGCGCCATTCACGCCGGGCAGACCCCCGATCCGTCCACTGGCGCGATCATGACGCCCATCTACGCGACCTCAACCTACGTCCAGGAAAGTCCGGGCAAGCACAAGGGCTTCGAGTACTCGCGTTCGCAGAATCCGACCCGCATGGCCTACGAGCGCTGCGTGGCCGATCTCGAGGGCGGCGTTGCCGGCTTCGCCTTCGCTTCCGGACTGGCGGCGGCCTCGACCGTGCTGGATCTGCTCGATTCGGGCAGCCACGTCATTGCGATGGACGATCTCTACGGCGGCACCTATCGTTTGTTCGAGCGCGTGCGTCGACGTTCGGCAGGGCTGGACTTCAGCTTCGTCGACCTCAACGACACCCAGGCGCTGAAGGCCGCCCTGAAGCCCGAGACGCGCATGATCTGGGCCGAGACGCCGACCAATCCCATGCTCAAGCTGGTCGACCTGAAGAAGGTCGCCGCCTTCGCGCAGAAGCATGGACTGATCCTGGTCGTCGACAACACCTTCTGCTCGCCGATGGTGCAGCGTCCGCTGGAATACGGCGCGGACCTGGTGCTGCATTCGGCGACCAAGTATCTCAACGGGCACTCGGACATCGTCGGCGGCGTGGTCGTGGCCGGCAGCGACGAGCTGGCCGAGCAGATGGGCTTCCTGCAGAACTCGGTCGGCGCCATCGCCGGACCGTTCGACGCCTTCCTCGCCATGCGCGGCCTGAAGACCCTGCATCTGCGCATGCGTCAACACTGCGAAAGTGCGCTGGACCTGGCGAAATGGCTGGAAAAGCACCCGCAGGTCGAGCGCGTGATTTATCCGGGGTTAAAGAGCCATCCGCAGCATGCTCTGGCAAGGCGTCAGATGAGCGGCTTCGGCGGTATCGTCAGCATCGAAGTCAAGGGCGGCCTGCGCAAGGCCAAGCGCATGCTCGAACGCTGCCACCTGTTCGCCCTGGCGGAATCGCTGGGCGGTGTGGAAAGCCTGATCGAACATCCGGCCATCATGACGCATGCGTCCGTGCCGGCGGCCAACCGCAAGCGGCTGGGGATCAGCGATACGTTGATCCGGCTTTCGGTGGGGGTGGAAGATCTTGCCGACCTTCGGGACGAACTCGACTCGGCCTTGAGTTGATTACGCTAGTCATCGGTCCGATGCCAGGTGACGGTATGACCTTGTGCGGAGTAAGGACTTGAATACAGCGTCGACATCCTCACGATTCTGGCGCTGGCGGGATGCGCTGAGCGTGTTCGGTCGGCATCGCTCGCTGACGATGGAGCTAACCAAGCGCGATGTTCTGGGCCGATATCGCGGAGCCAGCTTCGGTCTGTTGTGGTCGCTGATCAGCCCGTTCTTGATGTTGATGGTGTACTCGTTCGCGTTCGGTTTCGTCATGCGCGCGCGCTGGCCGCAAATGCAGCAGCACGACACGCATTACTCGATCATCCTGTTCGTCGGACTGATCGTGCACGGCTTCTTCGCCGAATGCCTGAATCGCTCTCCGAACCTGATCACTACCAATGCGAATTTCGTCAAGCGAGTGATCTTTCCGCTGGAAATCCTGCCTTGGTCGATGATGCTTTCAGCGCTTTTTCACACGCTCATGAATTTCGTCGTATTCCTGGCGCTGCACCTGATCCTCGATCACACGCTGACGTGGACGACGGTGTTGCTGCCAGTGGTCATGCTGCCTCTGGTGATTCTTGCGATGGGTGTGTCATGGCTGCTTGCGGCGCTTGGCGTGTACATGCGCGACATCGGACAGATCACCGGCGTGCTCGCCACCGCGATGCTGTTCCTGTCGACGGCGATGTTTCCGATCGATGCCTTGCCTCACCGGTATCAATGGCTGCTGCGACTGAATCCATTGACCTTCATCATTGACCAGGCGCGCGCCGTGACGCTGTGGGGACACATGCCGAACTGGGGTGGACTTGCTGTCTACACCGTGTGCAGCGTCCTGATCTTCATGGGTGGATTCGCGGTGTTCAGTCTGACGCGTCGAGGTTTCGCCGATGTCATCTGAACACGTGATACGGGTCGAGGGTGTGACGAAAGTCTTCCCGGTCTACGACAAGCCTTCGCATCGGCTGCTGCAGATGCTTTCGCCCGGTCGATCCAAGCATCGCTGGTTCCGAGAGTTTCGGGCGTTGCACGACGTCAGTCTGGAGGTTCGTCGAGGAGAGACGCTCGGTATCGTCGGACGCAATGGGTCCGGAAAATCCACCCTTCTGCAGATCATCTGCGGCACGTTGCAGCCTTCGGTCGGAGACGTACATGTCTCGGGACGAGTGGCCGCTCTGCTCGAATTGGGGGCCGGCTTCAATCCGGATTTCACCGGCAGGGAGAACGTTTTCCTGTATGGAACGGTGTTGGGTCTGACCCGTCGCGAGATCGAGCAGCGGTTCGACGAGATCGCGGCGTTCGCCGATATCGGCGAGTTCATGGAGCAGCCGGTTAAGAATTATTCCAGCGGCATGTATGTGCGCCTGGCGTTCGCGGTCGCCGTTAACGTCACCCCCGATATCCTGGTGGTGGACGAAGCCTTGTCGGTCGGCGACGAGGCTTTCCAGCGCAAGTGCTTTGCGCGCATCGACCGAATCCGCGATGAGGGTGCGACCGTGTTGTTCGTCTCGCATTCGGCGGGCATCGTCACGCAACTTTGCGATCGAGCCGTATTGCTCGATCATGGTGAGTTGCTGGTGGGAGGGTCGCCGAAATTCGTCGTTTCGCGCTATCACAAGCTGCTTTACGCTCCGCCCGAGCGGTTGCAGGGGCTGCGCATGGCCATCGCGCAGGAAATGTCGGATGCGGACGAGCGGTGCGACAAGGGGGGCGGTGAAGACGACGCCGACCTGCTACCAAGCGATCGGGACGATGCGCAATTGGTGAAGTCCTCGCGTGAGCGCCCCTTCTCGGAGGAGGGCGAGGATTCGCACGGCTGGTTCGATGAGGGCCTCGTGCCCAAAAGCACGGTTCGCTACGATACGCGCGGCGCGCTGATCGGAAAGCCTCATCTGGAGACTCCGGCGGGACGCAAGGTGAACGTTTTGCGTGCCGGCGATGAATACGTGTACGTGTACCGCGTGAAATTCACCGAAGCCATGAAGCGGGTGCGCTTCGGCATGCTGATCAAGACGCTTACCGGGCTCGATCTTGGCGGCGGAGCCAGCAGCCTTCCGGATCAATCGCTTGATGTCGTCGAGGCCGGGTGCGAGATCGAGGCGCGATTCCGATTCCGCTGCATGCTCGATTCGGGCGTCTATTTCCTGAATGCGGGAGTACTCGCTCGGCTTGGCGAGGAAGAGACCTATGTCGATCGGTTGATCGACGCAGCCATGTTCCGCGTGATGCCGCAACCGGAGCGACTGGGTACCGGTATCGTGGATTTCGGCGTGCGGCCGCAGGTGGACATGGTGGAATCGAAGGAAGCGGGTGCATGAGTACGGAAAGATCGCAGAAGCGAGCCTTGCTGATTGCTGGCATGCATCGAAGCGGGACATCCGCGCTGACTCGCGTGATCAACCTGCATGGCGCTGCACTGGGCACGCACCTGCCCGAACCTGCCCATGACAATGAGCGCGGGTTTTGGGAGAACCAGCGGTTCGTGGCATTCCACGAGCGTTTGCTGTCCATGCTGGCGTCGGACTGGTCCGATCCGCGGCCGTTGCCCTCCGACTGGTTGCAGCAGGCACGGGATATGGGGTGCGAAGACGAGTTGTGCCGTCTGATCACCGAAGAATTCGGCGATGCCGAGTTGTGGGCCGTAAAGGACCCGCGCATCTGCCGTTTTCTGCCGTTGTGGCTGAGCGCTCTGGGGCGCTGCGATATCGAGCCCGCGGTGATTCTTGCCTCGCGTAACCCCTGTGAAGTGGTCGGTTCGCTGCATCGCCGGAACGGTCTGGGTGCGGCGACGTCCGCGATCCTGTGGCTGCGGCATCTGACGGAGCCGTTGAACGCTTCCGAACAAACCGCGCGCTGCGTTGTGGAGTACGAGTCCCTGTTGACGGACTGGCGAACCAGCATGCAGCAGATCGCCAACCGCCTGGAACTGCGGTGGCCGATTCTCAGCGAGACCTGCGCCGGACCGGTGGAGCAGTACCTCGACGCCGGTTTGAGACACGAAGTGTCCTCGCCCACGCAGGATGCCTGTCCGGTAGCCTGGCGGTCGGACATCGACGATATCCACGCTGCCTGCAAGGAGCTGGATCGCAGCGGAGCCGGCTGGGACAAGCTGCGGGCTCATGGCGATCGATGGTTGAGCAAGGTGGATTTCTGCGCGCCACTGTTACAAGACATGCTGCCATCCTTTATGCATGACAACGCGCAAAGGGAGCGGGAACAGCTTGGCAAGGATCTCGAGGTCTACAAGGGCGAGGCGAAGCGCCTCTACGCCGAGAACGAGGCGCATGTCGAGCAGATCGGTGCATTGCAGTTGCGGTTGAGCGAAGCTCGGCAGCAGGTTGAGGCGATCAGTCGACGGGTTGCCGATCTCGAAGGCGAGCTTGCTGCGAAGACGGCCGAGTCGGTGCAACTGCGTGGCGAGCTCGCGAAAGCCCGTGCCCGGATGCGTGTTCTGGAGCATGCGAAACATGAACTCGACATGGTCCTGGGTAGCCGCTCCTGGCGCTGGATGCGGCCGTTCAGAGTCATCATGCGGACCTTGCACAACCGAGGTCTCGCAGCCGAGGATCGCGCGGCGTTGCGACGCATGTTCAAGAACGATCCGCGGGCGTCGGCGCATCCGGCGAGCGCATTCATACAGGCGGCATCCGCAGCGCATGACGAATGTGAGCCAGGCGTGGTGTCGACGTCTGCGCGCAGCGCGATGGTGCAACCGGTCAGTCAGGGTGGTGACTGCCGGGACTATTTCGTCTTCTCGGTCATCGACTGGCACTTCCGGACGCAGCGTCCGCAGCATCTGGCGCGGGAGTTGGCCAAGGCCGGTCGCCGAGTGTTCTACATTTCCAACAATTTCATCGATCGCGACGTGCCCGGCTTCGAGGTCGAGCAGTTGGACGAAGCAGGTCGCCTGTTCCAGATACGCCTGTACCTGCGTGGTGCACCGGCGATCTACCATGCGCTTCCGACCAGGGATGAATTGGACAGGCTTCGCGCCAGCATGGCGGAGCTTCTTGCGTGGACGAACAGTTGCGGATGCGCGTCGCTGGTGCAGCATCCCTATTGGCTCGAGACGGCCCGCATGCTGCCGGACAGCCGCATGGTCTACGACTGCATGGATCATCACGGTGGGTTTGCCGACAATACGCCGGAAGTGCTGGCGCGCGAACGTGATCTCATGCAGATGTCCGATCTACTCGTCGTGACCTCCGACTGGTTGCGCGACGAAGTCGCCGAGTACAACGAACATGTGGCGCTGATCCGCAATGCGTGCGAGTACGAGCATTTTTGCGAGGTGCCGGAAGAGGTGTACCGCGATGCTGAAGGACGCAAGATCATCGGCTACTACGGCGCGATCGCGGAGTGGTTCGATCTCGATCTGATCGAGAAGGTCGCGCGCCGATTTGCGGATTGCTTGGTGCTTCTTGTCGGCGCCGATACTGCCGGTGCGGCCGAGCGGCTGGAGCATCTGGACAATGTCGAGTTCATCGGCGAAGTGCCCTACGCGATCTTGCCGCGCTATCTCGCCGCCTTCGATGTCTGCCTGCTGCCTTTCCAGGTGATTCCGCTGACGCTGGCGACCAATCCGGTGAAGGTCTACGAGTATCTTTCGGCCGGCAAGGAGGTTGTCTCCGTCGACTTGCCCGAAATCGCCCAGTTCGGCGATCTCGTGCATCGTGCGTCGACGCACGAGGCTTTCGTCGAAGCGGTCGGCGAGGCGCTCGCTTCGCCAGCGGGCGCCGAGTGGATTGCGCAGCGCAGGGCGTTCGCTTCGCGTCAGACCTGGTCGCACCGCGTGAGCGATCTCATGGCCGGCATGCAGGCGCTTCCGACGCCGCGGGTCAGCGTGATCGTGGTTACGTACAACAATCTCGAGCTGACCAAGACGTGTCTGCGCAGCCTGGAGCAGCACTCGCACTATCCGGACCTGGAGATCATCGTCGTCGACAATGCATCGGCCGACGGTTCGCCAGCGTTTCTCCGTGCGTGGGAAAAGGGCGGTGAACTGCGACGCGTGGTTCTGAACGACGATAATCGAGGGTTCGCCGCGGCCAACAACCAGGGGCTGGCGCTGGCGAGTGGCGAGTATCTCGTGATGCTCAACAACGACACGCACGTGACGCCGGGCTGGATCGCCACGCTCAAGGCGCATCTGCAGCATCATCCCGAACTGGGCATGATCGGTCCGGTCACCAACAACATCGGCAACGAAGCCCGCATCGACATCTCCTACGAGGGGATGGATCAGATGCTGGTGGAGGCCGCGCGCTATACCCGCAGGCATGCCGGCATCATCACGCCGTTGCGCACCGCGGCATTCTTCTGCGTCATGCTTCCCCGCGAAGTGTACGAAAAGGTGGGTCCGCTGGATGAGGCCTTCGGCGTGGGTTTCTTCGAGGACGACGACTACTGCAGGCGCGTCGAGAAGGAAGGCTGGAGCGTGGCCTGCGCGGATGATGTATTCATCCATCACCACTTGTCCGCGTCGTTCGACAAGATGAAGCAGGAAAAGCGCAAGGCGCTGTTCGAGACGAACAAGGCGCTTTACGAAAAGAAATGGGGCACCTGGGTCGCCCATTCCTATCGTAAACCGAAGCGGCATTGATCCAAGGAGAAGTGGTACTCGTGAATGGTGGCATGAACGAAAAGAAGCACCTGCTGTGCATCGTCGGCACTCGCCCCGAGGGCATCAAGATGGCGCCCGTGATCAAGGCGCTTAAGCAGGCATCCTGGGCGCGGGTCACCGTGCTGGCGACCGCCCAGCACCGCGATCTTCTCGATCAGGTGCTTTCGCTGTTCGACATTCGTCCGGACATGGATTTGAACATCATGAAGGACAACCAGTCGCTGTCGGAGCTGACTTCACGTCTTCTGACGCGCTTGGACGAGGCTTTCGCCGAACTTCGACCCGACATCGTGCTGGCGCAGGGCGACACGACAACGGTAATGACCGCCGCACTGGCCGCGTTCTACCGGCGCATTCCGTTCGGGCACGTCGAAGCTGGACTGCGGACGCACGACATGGCCAATCCGTTTCCCGAGGAAATGAATCGTCTGGTCGCCGGTCATCTGGCGCGGTGGCACTTCGTGCCGACCCAGCGTTCGCGCGCCAATCTGCTCCGCGAGGGCATCGACGAGCGTGCCATTCATGTCACCGGAAATACCGTGATCGATGCGCTGCTCGAGATTGCCGAAAAGGAATGGCCGCTGGACGTGCCTCTCGACGACGCCCGTCGTCTGGTCTTGGTGACAGCCCATCGGCGTGAGAACTTCGGTGCGCCGCTGCGCGAGATCTGCAAGGCGATCCTTCGCTTGGTCGATCACCACGAGGACATCGAGGTGCTCTATCCGGTGCATCCGAATCCCAATGTACGCGCGGTGGTCGCCGAACTGCTTTCCGGTCATTCGCGAATCCATCTGGTCGATCCATTGGAGTACGCTCCGTTCGTGGAGGCACAAAAGCGCGCACATCTGATCCTCACAGACTCGGGTGGGGTACAGGAGGAGGCACCGGCGCTCGGCAAGCCGGTCCTGGTCATGCGCGTGGAAACCGAGCGTCCCGAGGCCGTGGAAGAGGGTGTGGTGCGTCTGGTCGGTACCGACGAGGACGAAATCTTCACGCAGGCGAGCCGACTCTTGAGCGATGCCCAGGCGCATGCAGCGATGGCGCGTGGCGTGTCGCCCTATGGGGATGGTCATGCAGCTTCTCGAATCGCCGATATTCTCGAGCGTGACCTCGCTGGCGCTGACGGGGTCGTGGTCGGCAGCGTCTAGACACCGCGTTCGAGGCAGTGCATGAAGGCAATTCCGGCATCCTTGTTGCAACGAATCCGCCGACGGATTCGTTTGACGATCGATAGCGCTGCGCTTTCCGCTCGCGCGTTGCACATGCGTACGGTTGGCTTTTTGACGACCTTGCCGAGAGCCGCTGCGCCACAGGTGGACGAGCGCGGCGAAAGGGGAGGTGGTGACTTCTCCCTGTCCGAGGAGAGCATGCTTCGAGCCGCCATCGATGAACGGTCGGTGGATGCGCCTTTGGCTTCGGTGATCATCCCTGTCTACAACCACTGCGAAGATACGTTGCGTTGTCTTCGTTCTTTGGGCGTCGCCCGAACGCGATCGTCATTCGAGATCATCGTGGTGGATGACGGTTCCACGGACGACACAGCGGCATATGTGACGGCCATGCCGGGCGTTCGACTGTTGCAGAGAGAACGCAACGAAGGATTCGTGGCGGCTTGCAATGCTGGAGCCGAAGTAGCTCGCGGACGTTTTATCGTTTTCCTGAACAACGATACGGAGGTGACCGACGATTGGCTCGATGCGCTTCTGGTTGTGCTGCTGGAAGATCCGGGTTGTGGTCTGGTCGGAAGCAAGCTGATCTATCCCGACGGCGTGTTGCAGGAAGCGGGCGGCATCGTATTTTCCGAGGCGCACGCATGCAATTACGGGCGTGGAGGTGATCCGGCGGACCCGAAGTTCAATTACAGGCGCGAGGTGGATTATTGCTCGGGCGCCGCGATCGCCATCGAGCGCGTGCTGTTTTGTGCTGTCGGAGGGTTTGATACGCGCTATGCGCCAGCATATTACGAGGACACCGATCTGGCGTTCTCCGTGCGATCACGTGGGAGGAGCGTGATCTATCAGCCGCGATCCAGCGTGATGCATCATGAAGGGCGAACGGCGGGAACGGATACTGCCAATGGGGTGAAGCGTTTTCAGGAGCGCAATCGGCATCTGTTCCGGGAGAAATGGGCCGCGGCGCTACGAGACCAGCCGGATGCAGCGATGTGCGCTATCGATATCGACGGGTGCGCCGACCATCGTGCCGGATCGCGCGTCCTGGTGATGGATGCATGTTGTCCACGACCGGAAAGAGACTCCGGATCGATGCGCATGTTCAACATGCTTGCCCTGCTGCGGCAGTCCAATCACCACGTACTGTTCTGCCCGATGGATGGCGACACCCAAAGTAAGGCGGCGCGCGCGCTTGAAAAAGTCGGGGTTCAGCTGGTTCAAGCCGCCACGGAGCGTGCGGCTCTGCGCTGGTTTTTCGCATACGGGCATACCCTGGACACCGTAGTCCTTTCGCGATTCGGCGTGGCGGATCGATTCATGCGACTGGCGAGGAGATATGCATCCGGTGCGGGAATCGTTTTTGATACGGTTGATCTACATTTCCTGCGGCTCCAGCGCGGAGCCGAGTTGCATGGCGATGCCGAAGCAGGACGCGCGGCGGATGCGCTGAAACGGCGTGAACTCGCATTGGTCCGGGAATCGGATATCACGCTCGTGGTCAGCAGGCATGAGCTCGACGTGCTTGCTCAAAACGTGCCTGGCGCGGATGTACGCATACTGGCGAATGTTCATGAGATCCACGGTCGCCGGGTGCCCTACGCGGAGCGCCGGGATCTGGTCTTCCTAGGCAACTTCGAACACGAGCCGAATGTGGATGCCGTGCAGTATCTGGTCGAGTGCATCATTCCACTTGTACGTCCCCGGCTTCCCGGCGTGGTGTTGCATGTCATCGGGCATGCGGGCAAGCAACGAATCGGCGAACTCGCTTGCGAGGACGTCGTCGTCCACGGATTCGTGGAGGACCTGTCCGCATTCATGGATCGATGCCGAATCGCCCTGGCTCCATTGCGTTACGGGGCCGGAGTGAAAGGAAAGATCAACATGGCGATGAGTTATGGTCTTCCTGTCATCGCCTCGTCGATCGCAGCAGAAGGGATGGCGCTTGCGGACGGAAGAGATGTTCTGATTGCCGATGCCCCAGAGGCATTCTGTGATGCCGTGGTACGTCTTTATCAGGATGGCAGCTTGTGGCATCAACTCTCGGAGCAGGGGCTGGAAAATGTGCAGCGCCATTTCTCTTATGAAAGCGCGCAAAACGCGCTCAACGGTATTTTTCCATGTGCACGAGCGTGACTCCGCAGGACGCATTCATGACTGTCGCTTTACTGCCATATTTTTGAAACATCAATATCCTGCCTGGAACAAGCATAAATATCATTCAGAGATTCATGTGGGGGCGAGGCAGTTGTGGCCGGCATCATTTATCGACCTCGAGATTTGTCGTCGTGCGCAAAATAATTCGCGCTTCGGAAGCGCTTTGGTTTCTTCTTATTCCGCTCTTTTGCATCGCATTGGCCGTTGCGAAGGAGTCGGCTGTGCATCAGCACTTCAGTATCGGGCTTCTGCTGCTCAATGCATGGCCTGTCATGCTCGGTTGGTTCGTGATCTATGCGCTCCGCGGGCGAACGCTGTTCATATTCTGGATCAGTTCCGCAGTGACGCTTGCGTTGTACATCTTGAGTGCGATCAAGCTGCAAAACATGAATGCATCCCTGATGCCGTGAGATGTCGTGTTGATCGGACAACTGTTTCGTAATCTCGGTTTATTCTCGCAGTATGCAGAATCCATCACCCTGCTGATCATCGCGCTGCGGGCTTTCGTGATCATCTGCGTATCCTTTGGCGCATCGAGCGCTCGGGCTGATGTATCTGCATACCGATGTTTGTGCTGACGCTGGCGCTCAACTGTTGCATCTATGAGGGTGTTGCTCCGTTGGGGCGTATGGCAACAACTGAATCGACCAGGCTCATGTACGCCTCAGAGCCATACTTTATGGCTCTGAGGCGTACATGAGCGGCAAGCGATATACGGAAGAGTTCAAGATTGCGGCGGTCAAACAAGTGACCGAGCGCGGCCATCGGGTGGCTGAGGTAGCGGCCCGGTTGGGGATCACTACGCATAGCTTATATGCGTGGATCAGACGCTACGGCGAGACCAACGGCGCAGTGCACGGGTCGTCTGAGCAGGCGGCGGAGTTGCGTCGGGTGAAGGCCGAGTTGCGCCGGGTCACCGGGGAGCGCGACATCCTAAAAAAAGCCGCTGCGTCCCATAGGGACTTCCTTCGGACGTACTTTGCCAAGCAGTCCGGGTGAAGTACGCATTCATGAAAGAACATGCCCACCCGTTTCGGCTGAGCAACATGTGCCGGGTGCTGGGTGTACACCCTAGCGGCTTTACGCCTGGCTGAAGCAACCGGCGAGTACGCGTGCCAAGGAAGATGGTCGCCTGACGGGACTGATCAAGCAGGCCTAGCTGAAAAGCCGCGCAGTCTAAGGCTAGCGCAAGGTCACCACTGTCCTGCGCGATCTGGACGAGCGCTGCAGCCGCCATCGCGTGGCGCGGCTCATGAAACTGACCGGCCTGTGCGCCCAGATTGGGTACGGAAGACGGCCCAAACCGCGTCGACCGCGGTGGCGCCAACCGGCTACAACGCCAGTTTTCCGTCGATGCGCCCAATATCCACTGGGTCACGGACATCACCTACGTCCGCACGTATGAAGGGTGGCTGTTCGCGGTTTGGCAGCGAAAGTCGGCATGGGGACTGATGCTGCACTCCGACCAGGGCAGCCAGTTCACCGGAGGCGATGGGAAGGTGTTCCTGAAGGCCCTTGGCATCGCGTCTGCAGCATGAGGAGACGGAGCAATTGCCACGATAACGCGGTAGCCGAGAGTTTCTTCCAACTGCTCAAACGCGAGCGGATCAGACGCCGGATCTACACGACCCGGGCCGATGCGGCGAGCGATGTGTTCGGCTACATCGAGATGTTCTACAACCCGCGGAGTCAGCATGGCAGCAATCAGGGGCTGTCGCCGGTAGAGTACGAAAAGCGGTTCCTAGAAAGTGGTTCGTGAGCAGCTACGGAATCCTAGTCGATTCACAGTATGTGAAAAATGGCCCGCACTCGTTCAATGCCGTGCGCATGGAAGTTCGGTGTAAGCGCCGGATTGATATCGAACAGGGCGACTGGGCCACGTCCGACCACTAGGCGCATCGCAGGAAGTGGATCACCTCGGTGGATAAGGGTCGAGTCGTGTCGTTCGTTGAACGCGAGGTGAAAACACATTGAGTCTGTGCTGTTTCAGCAGGCGCACCAGTTCAGCCCGTTTGGTTTCGGTGTAGCCGCAGACCACAAGTTCGGGCGCACATTGAGTGGGTCTTGTTCCTGGGTCTTGGGCCATTTCACCCAACTGTGAAGCCATTTTCTGCTGATAAGCCTTGATATACGGACCAACCGACCAGGCGAGACGCGAGAGCGGAATCTGCCAGGCGATCAACAGCGCGATCAGTGCGACGAGGGCAGGCTTGCGGATGGCGCCACCTACGGCGGCGGCATCCCATGTGCACGATGCGCACATCAACAAAAGTGCGACCGTGTTGAAGCTGTACGCCAGTACATAGCGCGGCTGATTGAGATAGGCATTGCCGAAGATCGATACTCGCCCGTAGATGATGCCGGCTACGAGCGCGTAGAAGACCAGCATTAGCACGATGGCAGCAAAGGCCGGCGCCGACATGGCCGGCCGCTTCCACAGCACGCGTGACCAGAACCAGCCATGTGCGAGGAGCAGGCCTATTCCGACCAGGAGCTGAAGCATACGGGCGCGGTCGCCTGTGAAATGTTCGAGCGGAAGAATGAAGCTCACAGAGGACGCCAGAGGAACGATCGCCCACTGCCACCAGCCACCATCCAGAAAGTCCGACGATAGATTCCCCAAGCGCTTGTCGAGAGCCATGTGAAACCCAGGGGGCGGGGTGAACAAAATCGCATATCCGATACGGACCACGACAAAGCAGCCGATGAGCATGGCAGCGCCCTTGATTGCACGTGTGCGCATCGGAGGGTTCTGCCAGATCGTTATCGCGAGGGCCAGAAGACAGGCGATGTTGACCAGCATGGCTGTGTCGTCGGCCGCGAGGTCAAAGGCGAGGGCCGAGAGCATGAACAGACCAGCGCGGCCCAAGGCCAGCCATCGCCACAGTCCGAGCAGTGTTGCGAAAAGCAGAGCGTACGAAGTGTAGCTTCCGGTGACGAGTGGCCAGCCCCAGACATCCGTGCTGTTCAGCGAGACGAACGCCACGCAGAGACCGGCCCAAAGCCATACACGCATGCCGCGGAAGGATTTGTCCGGAGCGTCATGCCAGAAGATCAGCCTACGAAGGATCAGCAGCGAAACTAGTGCAGCGAACCAACCCGCTAGCGCTTCGTAGCGGAAGTCGAGATCGAAATAGCGAAGGTCCATCAACAAGATGAGCTTTCGCAGGGGCTGCGCATGGTCCATTCCGCCGCGTTGCACGAAAAAGTCGCCTAGACGAAGCGTTCCGTCTAGGGCTTTGCGGACGAAGACGTCAAGGAAGTACCACGCATCAGAGCGAATGACGGGGTTGCTGAACATCACGATGTAGGCAAGCGTATTCGCTGCGACAGCCGCGAAGATGATCCAAGCAAGCGAGTCCGGAGTCTCAAGGATGGTTGCATAGCAACGGCGCACACTGCGGTATGGCCGTTCGATCATGAATTCGCGGTTGAGGAGATGGGGCATCGAAGTTCCTGTGCGGCGCACATCACGGCATCATTCAAGCGTTCCGTAGCAACGGTGCGGCAATCTCGAAAATGTAGGGCAAGTGTTCATCTAGCCCGATCCACATAGGCATGCGAACCAAGCGTTCGCTTACGTCGTTTGTTACGCGCATGGAACCGGCTGTGCGGCAATGGCGCATGCCAGCAGGTGAAGAGTGCAGAGGGATGTAGTGGAATACCGACCCTATCTCATGCTTCCTGAGGCCTTCGATGAAACGGTTTCTGCGATCTGCATCGGGCAGAAGCATGTAATACATGTGTGCGTTGTGCGTGCACTCTTCCGGGATGACGGGACGTCGAATGAGTTCGCTTGACTCCAACGGTTCGGCCCAGTCGTGATAGCGATTCCAGAGCGACAGTCGTCGCTGATTGATGGATTCGCCCTCCTCGAGCTGCGCGGCAAGGAAGGCGGCAATGATCTCTCCGGGAAGGTAGGAGGAGCCGACGTCTACCCAAGTATATTTATCGACCTGCCCACGGAAAAATTTGCTGCGATTGGTGCCCTTCTCGCGGATGATCTCGGCACGCTCGGCATACTGTATATCGTTGATGAGTAGTGCACCGCCTTCACCGGAGATGATGTTCTTGGTTTCGTGGAAACTCAAGGCGCCAAGCTCGCCGATGCTGCCCAAGGGGCGGCCCTTGTAGCTGGAGAAGATGCCCTGTGCCGCGTCTTCGACGACCGCCAGCCCGTGCCGTTCAGCGATTGCCGTGATGGTATCCATCTCGCAGCCCACGCCGGCGTAATGGACCACACAAATGGCGCGCGTACGCGGTGTGATCGCTCCCTCGATAAGGTTTTCGTCGATATTCAGCGTATCGGGCCGGATGTCGACGAATACCGGGACAGCACCACGCAACACGAAAGCGTTGGCAGTGGATACGAAGGTGAACGAGGGCATGATGATCTCGTCGCCGGGCTGGATGTTCAGGAGCAGGGCCATCATTTCCAACGCGGCAGTGCATGAGTGCGTGAGCAATGCCTTGGAACAGCTCAATTCGTTTTCCAGCCATGTGTGACAGCGCTTGGTGAAAACACCATCGCCTGCCAAGTGCCCCTTATCGTGAGCCTGACGGATGAGGTCCAATTCGCGACCAGTCATGTAGGGCTTGTTGAACGGGATTTTCATGTGGGCCGATTCCATGGACAGTCACACATTGTAGACAATCACGCCTGCGACGATCAGCGTCAGCGCACCCCATTGCCGGAGGCCTAGATATTCGCCGAATGCGAAGCGCGCCGCGATCGGTGTCAGCACGTAAGAAAGCGCGGTACTGATATACACGCGTCCGATGCCCATCTGATGGGCGGCAAGAAAAGTGAAGGGCACAGCTAGACAGAAAAGACCGATGGCCACCATGAGGTCGAGGTAGCGCTTGGTGATGTAGTGCCGTTTGAACGCGATCTGCGCGATGACGGTCGATGCGATCGTGATGGCCAGATAGATCCAGCCACTCATGTGTCTTGCTCCGGTTGGACCGCGGGGCGCAGCAACAGAATGACACCGAGAGAGACCAGTCCGGCCCCCAAAGCCTGGGCGGTGGTGACGTGCTCGCCGTAGACATAGGCGAGGACGACCACGCAAGGGAAGAACAGGGCGGTGGCCGGATACGCGACACTGACTGGAAATCGCTTGTGCATGGCGCCCCAGACGAGAAAGCGACCGAAACTGAGCACGATGACAGCACTCAGGAGCAGAGCCACGAGGACAGGGCTGACATGAAGTAGCTGTGTGGCGTATTTGATGATCGACGCGTTGATCAGCTGCATGGCGATATTGGCCATGACGAGCATCAACAAGAGTCCGGTCCTAGCATGCGTGGTTCGTTGTGTTGTGTGCATAGTGCAAGCTAGGAGTCATTCCTGCGAACGAACGACGCCCATACGGCTGCGATGGGCGAACATAGGGGTTGTGCGGCAACTCGCCCGGCAGGTGATCAGTTGCCGAAAAGTTCTTGGGCCTTGGCGTAGAACTTGTCGATGGTGTTCACTTCGGCGGGATCAAGTTCGCCGAAGTCCAGACCTGTATGAGATTCAACCTGAAGCACCAGGTCCATGCTGTCGAGCGAGTCGAGTCCGGCATTGGAAAAGTCCTCGTCGTCGGAGATGTCGACATGCTCGACATCCTTGACCTGCTTGATACTTTCGATGCAAGCCTGACGGAAATCTTCTTTGCTGATCATGCGTATTCCTATGAGGGGTTCAGTTCTTCTCGAGGACTATTGTCGCCCATGATAGCCCCACGCCGAAACCACTCATCAGGATCCGGTTCGGCGTCGTTTCGAGGCGCTTCTGGAGCATCAGCGGGAGTGAGGATGAAACAGTATTTCCGGTCTCACCGGCCTCGAAAGGCACCTTGCTCGCAGGAAGCTTCATGCGCTTGGCCAAGTTTTCGACGATGAAACGACTACCTTGATGGAACAGGAATTCATCGACATCGTGCACGGCGAGCGATTCCCGCTCAAGGTAGTTGCCGACCTGCTCGGGCACAGCCGTCATGCTGAACTTGAATACGTTGCTGCCGAGCATGTGCAGCGTACCGCCACGCTCAGGGACTTCGATAGAGTGGCCGAGTGCACCGTTGGTGCCGAACATCCCAGGCCGGCAGCTGTATATGGACTGCTCACCGATCCAGGTCACGGTTGCGGCATCGCCGAACAGCAACTCCGTGTCCCAGTCGTCAGGGTCGATGATCTTGGAATACGGGTCTGCGGTGAACAGGAGGCCGGACCTTAGTCCCTGAGCCTGCATGAATGAGGTGATCGTTGCCAGACCGTACACGTATCCCGAGCACCCCAGCGAGATGTCAAAGCAGGCAACGTCCTGACTCAGCCCGAGCTTCTTGTGGACGACGGCCGACGTGTGGGGGAGGCCATGCGCATCGGGGTTCTGGGTGCATACGATCAGACAGTCGACGTCGGCACGCTTGATGTCGCTAGCGGCCTCAAGTTCGCTCATGGCTTCGACGCACATGTCCGATGTATCCATGCTCGCCGGTTTCTTGGCGACCTGCTCGAATCCGATCTTGTCCCGGATGAACATCTCGTCCTTGCCTGCACGGTCGCGGCGGTCCAGGTTTGAGACACGCTCGCCGGCGACGAAGCTTCCGATCGCCTTGATGCCGATCATTTCCATTCTCCAAAGAAGATCTGCCCGACATTCTCGCTATTGCTCAGAATGTCACCCTGATAGAAATCACCGATATCCCTGCTGTAACGGAGGACCACGTCCTCTTCGGGCAGATGCTTCAGGCGGGTGCGCACGAAGACGTACTTCCGTTCGTAACCGGGGTAGACGGCCTTGAGAAGATGTTTGAACCCGGCAACTAGCGCTTCGATTTTCGTGAACGGAACGACCACGGCCGGGATGCTGATTGATCGCGAAGCGATATCCAGTTCGAACTTCCCTACCAGCGCAGGTTCATCGTACGGAAGCGCCTCGGTGATTGGTACATCGCGTTCGATCACGAAAATGCGGCCCAAGGCGTCCTTCCATTCCGCGACTAGCTGATCTTGACTATCGGGGCGCACATCTGCATAGAGAACTTGCTTCCCCGTTTTCTGGTGGAATTTGAAGTCGATGTTCTTGACATCGGTCCCCCTAAGACGGATCAGGTCGTCGAAGAGTGAAGCACTCTGGAGGTACTTTCTGTCGCCTCGGAACTGGAATTCACGTTCAGTGTTCATCGCGGATATCTTCCATATATTCACGCATGACGCGCTTGTGTTGGCGTGCGAGATTGCCTGAAACATCGGCGCCGGCAGGCACATTCCTGACGACAACGGCACCGATCCGGACATTCGCGTCCTCGCCTATCTCGACTGTATTGGAGATCGTCGCAGATGCGCCGATCCAGGTTCGTGCGCCAACGCGGGCTCTGCCTGCTATCAGCACGTTGCTGGAGATCGTGGCGTCATCATGGATGGTCACGTCATGACCGATCGTGCTCTGTACGCCGATATGAACGCGCTTCCCGATATGCGTGTTTTCACCCATGATGGCCGAACGCACGATGACCGCGCCGGCATGGATGAAGGCATCCTCACGGATTTCGATGCCCCCGAAATGAGGAATATGTCGTCGGTTGCCATGAATGGTCTTGGCGTAGAGGCCTTCGCAGCCGATGATCGCACCCGCTTCGATCACGACACCGTCGGCAATGGATGCCGGCCCCTCGATGACAACGCGAGGGCCGATGCGTACCTGTTTCCCGATTCGGATATCGCCACGAAGCAAGGCGGAATCATCAACATATGCAGAGTCGTCGATGCTGGGTGAGGTATCTGAAGTAACAAACTTCTGCATTGTGTGCAGATAGTGATAGAGCACTTCCGGTTCATGACTGACGATCAATGCCTTTTTCGCGCACGGTTCCCGTTGAGCAACATTCTCTGGCGCAATGATGACGTCAACGTCAGGGTTGTCGATTGCGAGACGGAAATAGAACCGATTGACCGCCAGGCATACGATGCCAGGACGGCGGGTCCATACGAACCCGGTCTGCCGCGCATGCGAGAGCCTTTCCGGGTGATCGACACGGATGATTTGGAATTCGTCTCTGAGGCGGGCGAGCGTTTCGGCAATGCCGTCCTCCCAGCCCGATGTCATGTATTTCTCTTCCCGCATGCGGTCATGGTTCATAGTCTTGTGGAAGGTGGCTTACGCGTCCTTGTGCGGGAAGGTGATCTTCAAGGCATGCACGGTTGTCATGGTGGTACCTGAATCAGTCGTGCGTTTCGAAAATGGGGAATTGTTGCGGTCTCGAATGCTCTTCCACGAGTCTGCCGACATACTCTCCGACGATGCCCATGAAAAGCAGGATGTTGCCGCATAGGAATGAGATGAGTACGGCCAGGGAAGGCCAGCCAGCGGCCATATGGCCGCCGAGCAGAACGTAACTGACGGTGCAGACGGCATACAGGAGCGAAGCGACACTCAAAATGATACCCCAGGCGACCATGAAGCGCAGGGGGAGATAGGAGTGATTGATGAGCAGGTAGGAAGCCAGCTTGATCAGCCGCCCTGGGCTGTACGTGCTACGCCCGTGTGCGCGCTCGTTGTGGGGTACGGAAAGATTGGTGATGCGGTCGATGGGCACGGAGGCGAAGATGAGTGCGGGGAGATATGCATGGGCTCCCGTGAATGCACCCATGTTGCTGGCGGCCCGGCGGGTCATGCCCCGGTAGCTCGAAAGGGCGAGATCTCTGGGCTTTCCGAGTATCCGCGAAACCATCCATTGAACGATACGACTCGAGAGGTTCCGTGCTGCGCTGTGTTTTTTGCTAGTGACGATTTTCCCGATCACCATGTCGTACCCTTCCTCCATTTTCTCGATGAACCGCGGAATCTCCTCGGGCGGATTCTGCAAGTCATCGTCAAGAGTGAAGGCGTAATCCCCGGAAGCGCGCTGGAGGCCACACAGTGTTGCGTGATGTTGGCCCGTGTTGCGGGCGAAACGGACCAGCTTCACGCGGGAATCATGTTCATGAAGGGCCAACATCACTTCGAATGTCCCGTCATTGCTGGCGTCGTCAACGAGGATGATCTCCCAGGACGAAGCCACGTCATCGAGCACGTTACGGACGCGGTCGTATAGGGCGTTCAAGGTCGCCTTGCTGCGAAAGACCGGCACTACCACGCTGATTACGGGCTTGGTTGTCATTCAAGTGCTCCATGAAACGAAGTTCGGCATATCGGATTTTCGGCGCCATGTTTCGGGTGGTCGCCGTTCCATGGCCATTACAGGACATGCCCCTTCGTTTCGACGCTGCCGAAATCCCTGTAATGATCGCATAGATGGCGTAATGCACGGACGACAATCACGCTTTTCCGCTGCGGTCCGAGCGCTAGGTGGGTGAGGGTGTGGACGACGGAGGCGCACGCCGCAAAGGAAGGGCATCAGGCGCGTTCGAGCACACCCGTAGTCGTGTTGAAGTGCAGACCGCATTCCTTCGGGGTTTCGTGTTCCCACCACCAACGCCCGGCACGGGCATCTTCGCCGGGCTTCACAGCCCGTGTGCAGGGAGCGCATCCTATGCTGGGGTAGCCAAGGTCATGCAGCTCATTGTACGGTACGCCATGCCCGCGGATGTAGGTCCAAACCTGTTCGTCCGACCATTCGTACAGAGGGCTGAACTTATGCAGGCCGTAATCGGCATCCCATTCCTTGCGTTGAGTGTCGTGGCGTGATGCGGCCTGCTTGCGCCGGAGTCCGGTGACCCAGGCGTTCTTGCCTGCCAGTGCTTGTTTGAGTGGCTGCACCTTGCGCACGCGGCAGCATCCAAGACGTTTGTCCACGCTATCGCGGAATGCGTTGTTTCCGTTTCTTTCCACCCATTCACCGAGTTCGATCGGGTCTGGATGCAGCAATCGGATCGGAAGGCCGTAAACCTCCCGGACTCGCTGGATCAGCGTATGTGTGGCCTCAGGTAGCCGGCCTGTGTCCATTGAGAGAATCTGGATGCCAAGCTCGTGCTTGGCGATGAGATCGATCATCACCATGCTCTCGGGACCGAAAGCGGTGACCAGCGCGGCAGGCGCAAAATTATCGGCGATATGGTCGAGGGTGGAAGCGGCTTCCCTGACCGCAAGTTCGATTTCGGATAGCTCCATGGTGTTATATACGCGTTTTTGTGCAGAGGATGCAGGTTGCAGTTTACGGAATGCATGGCATCCGCGCCCGGATTGTCCGGCGGATAGGGTTGGCGGTTTATTGCCGAAGTGCGTCCAACGTTCTGTATTGCTTCAGTGATTCAGGGTTGGCGAGTGCGTCCGTATTTTTCACGGAACGACCGTGAATGGTATCGCGGACCGCAATTTCACTTATTTTTCCCGAAACCGTACGCGGGATATCCTGAACCTGGACGATCTTGGCTGGCACGTGCCGCGGCGTGGTGTTGGCGCGAATCTGCTTGCGGATCCGGTCGCGTAGCGCATCGTCCAGCGTGACGCCTTCGCGCAGACGCACGAACAGGATGACGCGTTCGTCGTCTTCCCATTTCTGACCCACGGCGACGCAGTCGAGTACTTCGTCGATCTGTTCGACCTGGCGGTAGATTTCGGCGGTGCCGATGCGCACGCCACCCGGGTTGAGCGTGGCGTCGGAGCGACCGTAGATGATCACGCCGTTGTGCGCGGTGATCTCGACGTAGTCGCCGTGGCTCCACACGTTCGGAAATTTGTCGAAGTAGGCCTTGCGGTATTTTTCGCCGTCCGGGTCGTTCCAGAAGCCGATCGGCATCGACGGGAAGGGCTTCAGGCAGGAAAGTTCGCCGGGTTCACCGCGCACCGGTTGCCCGTTTTCGTCGAGCGCTTCGACGGCCATGCCCAGGCCGCGGCACTGCAGCTCGCCGCGATAGACGGGAAGCAGCGGGTTGCCCAGCGCGAAGCAGGAGACGATGTCGGTGCCGCCGGAGATGGAGGCCAGCAGTACGCGTTCCTTCACGTCGCGGTAGACGTAGTCGAAGCTCTCTGGCGCCAGTGGGGAGCCGGTGGACAGAATCGTCTTCAAGGTCTGCAGCTTGTGGGTCTCGCGCGGTTTCACGCCGGCTTTCTCGATGGCGGCGATCCACTTGGCACTGGTGCCGAAGATGCTGATGCCGACTTCGTCCGCCAGGTCCCACAAGGCGTTGCCATCGGGGTGGGACGGCGATCCGTCGTAGAGCACGACGGCCGCGCCCACGGCCAGACTGGACACCAGCCAGTTCCACATCATCCAGCCGCAGGTGGTGTAGTAGAAGATGCGGTCCTCGCGCTTGAGGTCGGTGTGTAGAACCAGTTCCTTGAGGTGCTGCAGCAGGGTGCCGCCCGCACCGTGCACGATGCACTTGGGCACGCCAGTGGTGCCGGAGGAGTACATCACGTACAGCGGATGGTTGAATTCGGTGGGCACGAATTCCAGCGGCGGCTCGCCGTCACCGGCGAAGTCCGGCCAGGGCACGGCATCGCGCAAACCGTCCAGCTCCAGCGGCTCGCCGCTGTACGGGATCACGACCAGTTTTTCGATCGAGTCGATCTTGTCGAGCACGCCGCGGACCTTGTCCAGGCAGCTGAAGGTCTTGCCGCCATAGGGATAGGCATCGGCGCAGAACAGCACCTTGGGCTCGATCTGACCGAAGCGATCGACCACGCCGTTGATGCCGAAGTCCGGCGAACACGACGACCACACCGCGCCGAGCGAGGTCGTCGCCAGCATGGCGATCACGGTTTCGGGCATGTTGGGCAGGAAGCCGGCCACGCGGTCGCCGACATGGACGCCAAGTTGTTTAAGCGCGCGCGCCATCCGCGCGACCTCGACGTGCAGCTCCGCGTAGCTGTATTCGCGCTCGTGGCCCCATTCGTTACGGAAGATCAGCGCCGGCTTGTCGTCACGGAAACGCAGCAAGTTCTGCGCGAAGTTCAGCTTCACGTTCGGATAGAAGCGCGCGCCGGGCATCTGCTCGGGGTGTTCCAGCACCGGCTCGAACTGACCGCTGGCGCGGATACCGCAAAATTCCCACACCATCGGCCAGAACTTCTCGGGCGAACGGATCGAGAAGTCGTACAGCGGCCCGTAGCGCTGGATGTCCTCGTTGCCGGTCTGCTCGCGCACGAAACGCACGAAGCGATTCATGTTGGCGCGGTCGATGCGGTCTTGGCTGGGTTCCCAGATGGGACTGGTCATGCTCAATCCTGTAGACGGTGACGCGAGGAGGGCAAATCGAAAAGATAACAGTTAGCGGTACTTCCAATCGATAATACTTCCGTACATACCGGTGGGCATCACTGGTCAAACAGCGCCGAATGTTCGGGCCGGAGTACACCTTCTGTACGAGTTTTCCCGGCGTGCGTGTATCGTGAATCTTCGATTAGCCACGGGACACGGCGGTTAGCGTAGACGGGCTGCCACCAGGCAACTAGAACCGAAACGCAGGCTTCGGTTCCTGGCAATTTTGGTGGCCTCCACACGCAAAAGGCGTGAGATGGTGCGTGTGGTCAGTCCCTTCCTGGTGCCGTGCGCGCGGGCGTTCTCTGCGTTCTTGTGACGGCCGGCACCGACACGATACGGCAATGCACGGAATGCGAGTTGGGGAATGACCAAGGGGGCGAAGAAGTAACTGAGGTATTCGATATCGAAATCGGGTTCCAGCAGCCGTCGCATGGTAACTGAGGTATGCCGACGGAAATGCCCCGCGTCTATGTCGCTTTGCGACCAGAGCCATGCATGGCACGGCACGGTCAGATAAAGCATGCCAGAGGGTTTCAGAACGGGTTTGAGGCTTCTAAGGAACTCACGGTCTTCTCGGATGTGCTCGATGACATCGAAAAGGCCGATAGCGCCGAAACTGGATGGCGCGAATCCGCACTCCTCGAGTGTGGCGCAAAGTACGTGATTCACTCCGCGTTTTGTACGTGCGTTGAACGCACCTTCGTAGCCGGGTTCGAGCAGCACGACTTCATACCCGCGTGCCTGCAGCATGGCGGATACGAAGCCATTTCCTCCGCCGATGTCGAGCAGTGCCCCTTCGAAGGGGTGGTTCTGGATTACATGCTCGATGCAAGTGTTGCGGTGGTTGAACCAGAACGAATCGTTTTCGATCTGGAAACACGTAGCGTGACCGTTTTCGGGATACGAGACATCCTTTTTATGCTTTGTCACGAAAATGCCGTGCCGATCACGCTGCAAGTTTGATCCGATGCTTTCGATATCCATCTAGGCCCCTTCGATGGCTGGCATGCATGGTGCATGCTTCTGATGCAGAGTATTGCGGAATCGTCTAGCCCAGTGCCGCTTCGATCTCGGGAATGATCTTGAACAGATCGCCGACCAGGCCGATGTCGGCGATCTCGAAGATCGGCGCGTCGGCGTCCTTGTTGATGGCGACGATGGTGCCGGCGTCCTTGATGCCGGTCAGATGCTGGATGGCGCCGGAGATGCCGAAGGCCATGTACAGCTCGGGGGCGATGATCTTGCCGGTCTGGCCGACCTGCATGTCGTTGGGCACGTAGCCGGCGTCGACCGCGGCGCGCGAGGCGCCGACGGCAGCGTTCAGCTTGTCGGCCAGTTTGTAGATGATGTCGAAGTTTTCCTTCGAGCCGACGCCGCGGCCGCCGGAGACCACGCGCGGGGCGCTCTGCAGGTCCGGGCGGTCGCTCTTGTCCTGTTTGAGTTCGACGAAGCGGGTGTGCGCCGGCAGCTCGATGTCCAGTGTCAGCGCTTCGACCGGCGCGGCGCTGTCGCCGTTGTCGGCGGCCTTCCACGAGGCCGAGCGGATGGTGGCGACCACGGTATGGTCGGTCGGCGCCTCGACGGTGACGATGGCGTTGCCGGCGTAGATCGGACGCGTGAAGACGTGGCTGCTCTCGACCGTCATCACGTCGCTGACCTGGGCCACGCCCAGCAGCGCGGCCACACGCGGCATCAGGTCTTTGCCGGTGGTGGTGGACGGGCCGAACACGTGGCTGTAGCCCTCGGCGGCCTTGGCGATCTGCGGTGCGGCGGTGGCGGCCAGCATATGCGCGTTCTCGGCGCGGGTCACGGTCAGCACGCGGCTGACGCCCTCGATCTTGGCGGCCTCGGCGGCGATGGCGTCGGGCGCGTCGCCCAGCACCAGCACGTCGATGGCGTCGCCACCGACGGCGGCGGCGGCGCTGACCACGCGCGCAGTGGCGCTGTTGAGTTTGCCGTCCAGGTGTTCGGCGATGACCAGGATCTTGCTCATGATGATTGTCCTTCGTGTCTCGTGAGGCTTCGCTCTGCGGGCGGCGCGATGCGCGGCCGGCCCGGAGCGAGGCGGAACATGCGTGCCGTTACAGCAGGCCCTTCTGCTTCAGCGCGGCCACCAGGCCGGCGGCGTCCTCGACCATCTCGCCCTTGCTGCGCTTCGGCGGCGGGGCGTAGTTCGCGGTCTTGAGGTGGTCGCCGCTGTCGACGCCGAGGCTGTCGAACTCGATCACGTCGATGGGCTTGGACTTGGCCTTCATGATGTCCGGCAGCTTGATGAAGCGCGGCTCGTTCAGGCGCAGGTCGGTGGTGATCACGGCCGGCAGTTCGGCCTCGATGGTCTCCAGGCCGGCATCGACCTCGCGGGTCACCGTGGCCTTGCCGTCGGCAATCGCCAGTTCGCTGGCGAAGGTGGCCTGCGGACGACCCCACAGCGCGGCCAGCATCTGGCCGGTCTGGTTGGCATCGTCGTCGATGGCTTGCTTGCCGAGGATCACCAGGTCCGGCGATTCCTTCTCGATGAGCTTGAGGAAGGTGCGCGCGGCGGTCAGCGGCTGCGGCGCGCCGTCGGTGGTGACGTGGATGGCGCGATTGGCGCCCATCGCCAGACCGTTGCGCAGGTGTGCCGTCAGGTCCGCCGGGCCGATGCCGACGATGACGACTTCCTCGGCCACACCTTTCTCGCGCAGGCGCAGCGCTTCTTCCAGGGCGATGTCGTCGAACGGGTTGGCGGACAGCTTGACGCCGTCGGTGGCGACGCCGGAGCCGTCCGGCTTGACCTGCACGCGCACGTTGTAGTCCACGACGCGCTTGTAGCCGACCAGGATCTTCATCAGCGATTCCTTCGATCTCTCGGGTTCGGGGTCCCGCAACCGCGGGCACCGTGAATTCAAACGCTTATTCTAACCCGAGTGGCGGGGAAGCCTGAACCGGGCTTCAGGAGGCCGAGCTTCACGGGTCACGACGCGCGTAAGGGTAGGACTCCTGCGCGCCGTCTCGGGGTTCGCCAGCGATGTCGGCGGCGATGCCGAGACGAAAGCCGGCCGCGTTCGAGGCCAGCAGCAATACGCGCTCGACGGCGTGGGCGAACGTGCCGTCGACCTGGCCGGCCTCGGGTTCGAATTCCCAGGAATCCAGGTGCGCGTCGAGCAAGAGACGGATGGCGTCTAGACGCAGCCAGAGCATGCTACCGGCCACAAAGCGGTCCCGCTCGGCATCGGGTGAGGGGATACCGAGTCGGGTGCACAGGTAGTCCACGGTGTCGTGGTTCGCGCCCCAGAAATAGTGCAGCGGCTGTACGTGTCCTTCGGCCGCCACCAGCCCCAGTGATTTGTCTTCGACGAATGATGCATAGATGGCGTGCGCGCGGTGCACAGCCAGCAGGCGGTCCAGCAATTCGCGACGCCAGACATCGCCGTCGCGACGATGCGTGGACCGTTTGGTGTGCAGCTTTAGGACCGTGTCCTCACCTTCGTCTAGCAAGGTTCCGGCTACGTGCAGGAACGGCAGGATATCTCGGCCGTGGTTCGGAAAGCTACGCACTTCGCATTCGAGCGCAAGCGCTTCGATGCGCTTGTGTACGGCTTGCTTGCGTTCGTGCGCAGTGGTGATGACGATGCGCCAATCCAAACCGCTGGCGCGCAGGGCTTCGACGATCTCGTCGAGCAGTTCCGGGTACCAGACGTGTATGACGGCGCAGGGGCGTGTGGCCACGGTGGGCTGCTGGACACTGGCTCTTCGCAGTGCTTCGCGCGTGGCGTTAAGCCAGGCATGTCCGAGGCGTGCATCGGGTTCCAGCACGGCGCCTTCGGCCCATTCGTTCCAGGCGTTGATGAAGATCAGGCGACGCGAGGCCGGCAATGTGTCGGCACGTTGCTGGATGGTCTGCTGCAGCCAGTCACGGTAGCCCCGGGGCGAAGCATGGGCGTAGACGCGTCCGCGTCCGCTGCGGCGCGGCTCATTGTCCCAGCCGGGATTCACGCCTGGAAACAGGAGATAACTCGGCATCGGGCGACGGCCGACTTCGCGTGCCAGTTCGCGCCAATCCAGAACCTGGCCACGGTACGCCGGGTTGATCAGACGCTGGCGCGCGGTGATGTTGGTCGGTGTGGCCATGTTGGGAGGAAATTCGACGGCCGCGTCGAAACCGATGTCGCGCGGATCGGGTTGCTCGAATCCCTCCACGCAGGCGAGCATGATCTCGCCGATGCCGTTAGCGCGGCACCATGTCCGCCAGCGTTGTGCGGTGCCGGCGGCGTCGGGCAGCAGGCCCGCGCGGTAGACCAGCAGTAGCGGCTTGCCCTCCACGCGAACGTAGCGCGCATCGCGCAGATACGGCGCGATGTCGGCGATGAACGCGAGATCGTCCTGCGGGCTGTGCTCCTGCGCCATCAGGATGTCGTCGCCGCGTCCGTCCCAGCGGCGCGACCAGTTTTCATTGGCCCAGCAAAGGCAGATCGGAAGGTCCAGCGATGTATCGGTCAGCCATTGTTCGGCAGGGGCCTGCAACAAGCGTTTGCCGCCGAACCAGTAGTGATAGAAGCAGAACGCACCGATACCGTACTCGCGGGCAAGCTGCATTTGCTTGCGCATCGCATCCTTGATGCGCAGATCGTAGAAGCCCAAGGCGCCAGGCAGGCGCGGTTGGGCGTGGCCCTCGAATTGCGGAAGAGCGCGAGCCACGTTGCGCCACTCGGTGAAGCCCTCGCCCCACCACGCGTCGTTTTCCGGAATCGGATGGAACTGTGGCAGGTAGAAGGCCACCAGTGTGGCCGGCATCGGGGAGGGCAGGGTGCCGGGCCGGTGTGGAACGTGTCCGATCGCCGGTTCGCCTGCGCGATAGTGGGCGACGCCGTACTGGACGGCTTCGGTATTGGGCGTGCGCCCGCGCGGACCATCCGGTACGAACGCGGCATGACGGTCGAGAAAGCGTCGACGCCAGCGGTCGCGCGTGGCCTGGCGCAAGGGCAGAAGGCGGAAGCCGAAGCGCAGCGCGTGGAACAGCGCGTGACGCAAGGGCGATGGAATACGGCTCGTCATCGCGCAAGTGTACCGCTCATGAGGTTTCTGCTCGCATCGCCGGATGGTGGTCGAGGGAACGCCCGTGAAACAGTGGGTCAGTCGTCTGCAGCGATGAGCCGATGACGCACGCGAGTGTGAGATCGCCTGCGTGGAGTGTTCCTCGCAGGGCATCGTGCCGATTGGGCCCGGTCCGGTCATGCTCGTGCGAGTCACAGCGCTGGCGGAATCGTCACCGCAGTACGGGTCGCACCCCCGCAACGCGCGCTCGTGCGAGGCGCGCGGTTCGGTCATGCGTGTGGCGGAACGATGTCGCGCGAGCTTTCGCGCGACGCGACGATCACAGGTTCTGGTAACTCGGCCCCGAACCGCCTTCCGGCGTCACCCAGTTGATGATCTGGTAGGGATCCTTGATATCGCAGGTCTTGCAGTGGACGCAGTTGGCGGCGTTGATCTGCAGGCGCTTGCCGCTGCTTCCGTCGGGCATGCTGTCCTCGACGATTTCGTAGACGTTGGCCGGGCAGAAGCGCGTGCACGGGTTGCCGTATTCCTCGGCGCACTTCGTCACGCAGACGTCGGTGTCGGACACCTTCAGGTGCACGGGCTGGTCTTCGTCGTGCTCGGTGGCGGCGAAGTAGACGCTCGCGAGACGATCGCGCGGCGGTAGGTCGCGGTCCACGTAGTCGCGCTTCGGGCTTTCGTAGCGGCCCAGCTTCTGCAGCGACGACCAGTCGGCGCGGTTGCGCAGTGTCCATGGCGACAGGCCGCCGGTGAGCGTTTCCCAGGCGGCGTTGAACATACCGAACCACAGACCCTTGTGGAAGCCGGGGCGGATGTTGCGCACCTTCTTCAGCTCCGCCATCACGCCGGAGTGGCGCAGCACGTGGTCGAAGCCTTCCGCGCCGCCGCTCTTGGCGACGTGCTCGGCGGCCAGCATGCCGGAGCGGATGGCCTGATGCGTGCCCTTGATCTTGGGCACGTTGAGCAGGCCGGCGGCGTCGCCGATCAGCAGTGCGCCGGGCATCTCCACCTTCGGCAGCGACTGGTAGCCACCCTCGACCAGGGCGCGCGCGCCGCCGGACAGGATCTGTCCGCCTTCCAGTAGCGTCTTCACCTTCGGGTGGTGCTTGAGTTGCTGGAACGCCTCGAACGGCGAGAAGTTCGGGTCTTCGTAGTCGAGGCCGGCGACGAAGCCGATGGCGACGCGGTTGTTGTCCAGGTGATAGATGAAGCTGCCGCCGTAGGTCTTCGGGTCCAGCGGCCAGCCCAGCGTATGCACGACCTTGCCCGGCGTGACGCGGCCCTCGGGCACCTGCCACAGCTCCTTCATGCCGATGCCGTAGGTCTGCGGATCGCTGTCCTTGTCCAGCCCAAACTTCTTGATGAGCTGCTTGGACAGGTGCCCGCGGCAGCCTTCGGCCAGCGCGGTCACCTTGGCCTTGATGTCGATGCCCTGGGTGTAGCCGGGCTTCTCGGAACCGTCGCGCGCCACGCCCATGTCGCCGATGCGCACGCCGGCCACGGCGCCGGTTTCGTCGAACACCGGTTCGGCGGCGGCGAAGCCGGGGAAGATGTCCACGCCCAGGGCCTCGGCCTGCGGCGCCAGCCACGCGCACAGCGCGCCGAGGCTGACGATGTAGTTGCCGTGGTTGTGCATCTGCGGCGGCGTCGGCAGCTTGCTGGCGTTCTCGTGGTCGCGCAGCATCCAGAATTCGTCTTCGGTCACCGGCACGCAGATCGGCGGCGGGTTCTTGCCCCAGTCCGGCAGCAGCGCGTTCAGCGGCTCCGGTTCGATCACCGCGCCGGACAATATCTGCGCGCCGACGGTCGAGGCCTTCTCGATCACGCACACGCTGAGATCCGGCTTGAGCTGCTTGAGTCGGATCGCGAACGCCAGCCCCGCCGGGCCTGCGCCCACGGTGATGACGTCGTATTCCATCGTTTCGCGTTCGCTCATGACAGGCTCCGTGTGGACGTGGATGGCGCGCGACGCGGACAGCGCCGTGCGATCGCGCGACAGCGCGGGCAGACGATAATTGTCCGTGTTCGCGGCCCGGCCGGCAAATGCTTGCGTTGCGCGCGAATTTGCGCGTTCATGGAAATGGGCCGCACGGGCGGTCCGTGCCACGGGAGTCCCATGAACACCACACCGTCCCCGACAGCCAGCGATCTGCGTCGCGCCAGCATGTGCCAGCTACTGCACTGGTTGGCGATCGGCCGCACGCGTCCGCAACTGCTGGCCGATGCCTACATGGAGGCCATCGAGCGCCTCGATCCGCAGCTGAATGCCTTCGTCGACCTGCGTCCGGGCCTGGTGCAGGATCAAGTCGTCGGCGCCGAGAAGCGCCGCCAGGAAAGCGTGATCGGCCGGCTGGACGGTATTCCCGTCGCGATCAAGGACAACATCGACATCGCCGGCTGGCCCACCCGCGCCGGTCTGCCCGGACGCGGCGAGAAAGATGCCACGCAGGATGCACACGTGGTTTCGCGCCTGCGCGCCGCTGGCGCGGTGATGCTGGGCAAGACCAACATGGACGAGGGCGCGCTCGGCGCGGTCACGCACAATCCGCATGACGGCGCCACGCACAATCCGCATCGTCCGGGTTTCACGGCGGGCGGTTCCTCCGGCGGCTCCGCCGCGGCGGTGGCGGCGGGCCTGGCCACGGTGGCCATCGGCACCGACAGTCTCGGTTCGGTGCGCATCCCCGCGAGTTACTGTGGCGTCTATGCGCTGAAGCCGACGCATGGCGAAATATCCGCGCGCGGCGTGGTGCCGGCGGCGCGTCGTCTCGATGCGGTCGGTCTGCTGGCGCGCAGCGTCGACGACCTCACGGTGCTGCTGCAGGTGTTGGCCGGTTACGACGCCGACGATCCGCGCTCGCGTCATCGCCGCGTGGCGTTTTCGCCACCCGACTGGGAGCCGGGGCGTCTGCGCTGCGGCCTGCTGCCGGATCTGCGTGCGATCGGGGTCGAGGGCGAGGTGGCCGATGTGTTCGACGCAGTCATCGGGCGCCTTCCGTTCGAGCTCGGTGAGCGGCAGACCGTCGATTTCTCCGACTGGGATTTCGCGCGCACCCGGCGCGCGGGCTTGCTGCTGATGGAAGCCGAGATGCTCGGCACCTTCGCCGGCGACCTGGCGGACACGGCGCACCCGGTGTCGGACGATTTCCGCTCCATGATCGCCTATGCGCAGTCGTGCAGCGCCGCCGACTACGCCGCCGCCGACCGCGTGCTGGATGCGGCGGTGTTGAAGATGCGGCGGTTGTTCGCGCAGGTCGACGTGCTGGTGCTGCCGACCACGCCGCAGACGGCGTTCGCGCTGGACGCGCCGGTGCCGGCGAATCAGGCCGATCTGACCAGCTTCGCCAGCCTCGCCGGTTGCCCGGCGGTAAGCATCCCGATGGGCGTGACGGCATCCGGGCTGCCGGCCGGTCTGCAGTTCGTCGGTCCGCGCGGTTCGGATTTGCGCCTGCTGGAACTGGCGCAGGTGTGCGCGGCCAGCCTGGACGCCGAGCCGGTGTATCCCGTCGAACCCACGCGCAGCGCCTGAGGCAGGTTGCATGTGATGCAGGGCGGACTGCTGGCCGATCGCGATCTCTGCCTGCATCCGTCGCTGCCGGGTGCGGAACTCACGCTGTGGCCACATTGGCTGGAAGCGGGCGAAGCGGACCCGTTGCTGCATCGATTGCAGGCCGACATTCCGTTCACGCAGCATCGCCTGCGTCTGTTCGGACGCGAAGTCGATGCGCCGCGCCTGAGCTGCTGGGTCGGCGATCCCGGCGCGAGCTATCGCTATTCGGGCGCACGCTTCGCGCCACAGCCGTGGACGCCGGCGCTGTCAGCGCTGCGCGAGCGCGTGCAGGTGGCCTGCGCCGCCACGTTCAATAGCGTGTTGGTCAATCTCTATCGCGATGGCGACGACGCGATGGGCTGGCACAGCGACGACGAGCCGGAGTTGGGGCCCGACCCGATCATCGCCAGCGTCAGTCTCGGCGCGCAGCGTCGCTTCCGGCTGCGCGCCCGCGACGGCTCGGATGCGAAGCTCGATCTGGATCTCCCGCACGGCAGCCTGCTGTGCATGGCCGGCGCGACCCAGCGCCGTTATCGCCACGCGCTTCCGCGCAGCCGCCGCGTGACGCAGGCGCGTCTGAATCTGACATTTCGCCGCATCGTCTGACGCCGCCCTTGGAATTGCCCGTGCAGGGCGGCGATAATGCCCGCCCTGATTTCACGATGGCGACAGGCATGACCGCAAAGACCGTTCTCAACGAGGCGCACCGTGCGCTGGGCGCGCGCATGGTCGACTTCGGCGGCTGGGACATGCCGATCAACTACGGCTCGCAGATCGAGGAGCATCACGCCGTGCGTCAGGACGCCGGCATGTTCGACGTCTCGCACATGACCGTGGTCGACCTGCACGGCGAGCGCGTGCGCGATTTCCTGCACCGTCTGCTGGCCAACAGCGTCGACAAGCTGACCGAACACGGCAAGGCGCTGTACACCTGCATGCTCAACGAGCGCGGCGGCGTCATCGACGATCTGATCGTCTACTACCTGGGCGAACACTTCTTCCGCGTCGTGGTCAACGCGGCCACGCGCGAGAAGGACCTCGAATGGATCGCGCGCCAGGCGAAGGCCTTCGACGTCGAGGTGCGCGAGCGCAGCGACTTCGCGATGATCGCGGTGCAGGGACCGAGTGCGCGCGGCAAGCTGATCGGCCTGCTGGCCGAAGTCGATCGCGAACGCATCGAGGCGATGGGCAAGTTCCACGCCGCCGCCGCGCAGGCGCTGCACGGTGTGCCGCTGTTCGTGGCGCGTACCGGCTACACCGGCGAAGACGGCTTCGAGGTGATGGTGCCGGAGGAGCACGCGGTCGAATTGTGGCAGGCGCTGGTCGAGGCCGGCGTACGTCCGGCCGGACTCGGCGCGCGCGACACGCTGCGTCTTGAGGCGGGCATGAATCTCTACGGTCAGGACATGGACGAGGACGTGTCGCCGTGGGAAGCCGGACTGGGCTGGACCGTTGCCATGGACGAAGAGCGCGACTTCATCGGCCGCGGTGCGCTGGAAGCGCAGAAGGAACAGGGCGTGAAGCGGCGCATGGTCGGCCTCGTGCTCGACGAGAAAGGCGTGCTGCGTCATGGCCAGGTCGTGCTGACCGACGCCGGCGAAGGCGAAGTCCTCTCCGGCAGCTTCTCGCCGACGCTGGGCAAGGCGATCGCGCTGGCGCGCGTGCCGACCGGGGAACTGGGCGACGTGCGCGTGGCGATCCGCAACCGCGAACTGCCCGTCCGCGTGGTCAAGTATCCGTTCGTGCGCGACGGCAAGCCGCGCGAAGGCATCTGAACTCGCCTGCGCGATGCGCCAGGCACTAGAATTCATTCATCCACCGACACCCGACAGGACCGACCCATGAGCGAGATTCCCGGCGACCTGAAATTTCTGAAGTCCCACGAATGGGCGCGTCTCGAAGACGACGGCCTGGTGCGTGTGGGCATTTCCGACCACGCGCAGAGTCAGCTCGGCGACCTGGTCTACGTCGAGCTTCCCGAGATCGGTTCGCGCGTCGGTCCCGACAACGGTTGCGCCGTGGTCGAGTCGGTCAAGGCGGCGTCGGACGTGTACTCGCCGGTGAACGGTGAAGTGGTCGCGGTCAACGAAGCGCTCGACGACAGCCCCGAATCGATCAACGAAGATGCGTTCGGCGAAGGATGGATTTTTGTCGTTCGTCCGGACGACAAGAGCGAACTGGACGAACTGCTCGATCCCGAGGCCTATGCCGAATTGATCGAGGACGAGGATCACTGAATCCCGTCTTTTCGGAGCGTTGCGCGCGCTCGTTCGCGTCGCGTTTCACGTACAGCGTTGACGCCGCCGGTCCCGTGCCGGCGGCGTTTTCGCTTGTCTGGCGCGGGTTTCGGAAGCGTCGCGAGAATTCGCCGCGGCGCGGTTTGCGCGTTGACGTTCGATGCTTTACCGATTTCAGGAATTTACGTAAATACGTCTAGACGTCTATTTGAAGATTGTGTTTTCGATCTTCGGATGCTCGCGAAAGGCTGCAGCGAGCGGCGCGGCGCGCTGAATGAAGGCGTTCTGCAGCGACGATTTGATGCGTGAATTTTATTGACACCACGTTTCTACGGGTCTAGTTTTTGCGGCCAATGGCGGAATGGTTTTGAAGATGGCGGGAAACAAGTACATCAAGCCGTATGTTGATCACGGCAAGAAGGCGGGGGCGGTGCGCAAGGTGACCGTCTCCATTCCACTTCATGTGCTGCGTCTGCTCTCCGACGAACGTACTCGCCGCCAGGTGAACAACCTCAGGCACGCGACCAACAGCGACCTGCTGGTTGAGGCTTTTCTACATGCCTTTACTGGGCAACCACTGCCAACTGATGAGGAGCTGAGACGAATCATGGCTACGACGAAGAAAGCTGCGAAGAAACCGGCTGCGAAAAAAGCCGCCAAGAAGGCTCCGGCCAAAAAGGCTCCGGCCAAGAAAGCCGCTGCCAAGAAGGTCGTGAAGAAGACCGCCGCCAAGAAGGCCACGGTGAAGAAGGCCGCCGCCAAGAAGACCGCCGTCAAGAAGACTGCGCGCAAGGCTGCCAAGAAGACCGTGAAGAAGGCTGCTGCCGCCCGTAAATCCACCACCAAGCGCGCGCCGGCCAAGAAGGCTGCCGCCAAGAAGACGGTGAAGAAGGCTGCCAAGAAGACCGTTGCCAAGAAGGCGACCAAGAAGGTCGCGAAGAAGGCTGCGGCCAAGAAGGCTACGGCCAAGAAGGCCACGAAGAAGGTTGCCAAGAAGCCGGCAGCCAAGAAAGCGGCCAAAAAGGCCGTGAAGAAGGTCGCCAAGAAGCCGGCGGCGAAGAAGGCTGCCAAGAAGACGGCCCCCAAGGCGCCGGCACCGGCAGCGAAGACCACGGCCCCTGCACGCATGTCGCGTGCCAGCCGTACGCGCAAGTAAGAAAACGACGAAAACAGCGTGGTTCGCCACGACGGCTTCCTGCGGCTGCCCAGCGCAGGAAGCATGCAGAGCCTCTGCATTTGCCCCGGATTTCCGGGGCATTTCGTTTTCTCGTCCCGGCCAAGCGTCATCGACCTGTCAAAAGAATGGCTTAGCTATTGGCAGTGGCGCGTGATAGGGGTACCTTGTTCGGGAATCCGCGCTGCAACAGACCGCAGGGTCTGGGTTCTTCATCAGGGGAACTACAGGGGGCGCGGGTATCTGGTAGCAACATAGCGAGTGACCATGGATACCCGAATGTCTATATCAAACCGCCGCCGCGCGCGAGGCGCGGCTTCGTCCAGCTTGATCTTCTCCGGCCTGATCGTGATCGTGATCATCGCGGCAGGCTGGTTTCTCGTGTATCGCCCGCACATGGAGGCCACCGAAGGCTCCAGTCCTGCGCAGACGGTCGTCAAGAAGCAGGCCGCCGCGAAGACTACGCCGCCGCCGGCCAACGTGTCGGCGATGTCGACCGATGAGCTGCTCTCGGAAGCCGGCAAGGCCGTCCGCGAGGAGCGTCTGCTTTCGCCGCAGGGCAACAATGCCTTCGAGTTCTACCTCAAGGTGCTCGAGCGTCAGCCGGACAATCAGGTGGCCAAGGAAGCGTTGCGCGAAACCTTCCCGTTCGGCGCCAACGCCGCCGAGCAGGACATCAACAACCGCAACTTCGACGAGGCGCAGCGCGAGATCGACCTGCTGGCCAAGGCCGATCCGGACAACTACACGCTGACCATTCTGCGTTCCAAGCTGGACGCCCAGCGCAAGACGGCGACCAAGGAACAGCAGCAAGCGCAGGCCGATCTGCTGGCCAAGCAGCAGGCGTCGCAGCGGCAGCAGCAGGCGGCCGAGGCCGCACGCAAGCAGCAGGAGGAAGCGGCAGCACAGGCCGCCGCCGATAAGGCCGCACCGGAGCAGCCGAAGCAGCAGACGGCACAGGCGGAGAAACCGGCGCAGTCGCAGCCGCAGCAGACGGCTCAGCCCAGGATTCAGGACGCCGTGCTGGTCAGCAGCGTGAATCCGCGTTATCCGAGTACGGCCCTGCGTCGCCGTCAGGAAGGTTGGGTGGACGTGCAGTTCACGGTCGATGACTCGGGCAACGTCACCGACGCTACGGTCGTCGATGCCCAGCCCAAGCACGTGTTCGATCGCGCGGCAGTGACGGCGGTCGAGCGCTGGAAATATCGACCGGCGTTGAACAACGGCAAGCCGTTCCCGGTGACGATGCGTCGCCGCCTCAACTTCACGTTGGGTGGCGCGCAGTAATCGCTGCTTGCACGCAAAGGCATGAACGAGGGCGGCGCGAGCCGCCCTCGTTCGTTTCAGCGACGCGAACGCGTGCGGCGTTCCAGGTTCGCCCAGTCGCGGGCCTGCAGGCCGAGCAGGCGATCGAGGAACATCGGGAACAGACCGGCCGGGCGTGGCGTACCGGCGTTCCACAACATCACGATGCCGACCTTCTGTTCGGGCAGGAAGCCGATCATGGCGCGGTAGCCGTTGACTGCGCCGGCGTGGAAGATCAGCGTCTGCCCGGCGTAGTCGTACACACGCCACCCCAGCGCGTAGTGCGCATCCTTCAGGCGCGCGCGTCGCCAGGGCGTGGCGTACAACTCGCTGCGCGTGGCGACGCCGGGGGTGTGTAGCGTGCGCAGCAGCGCGTGGGGCAGCACGTCGGGCCGCCCGCCCATCTGTGCGATCAGCCATTGCTCCATGTCGCGCAGGCTGGCGTTGACGCCGGCGGCGGGGGCCACGCGGTAATAGGTTTCGCGTGGCGTGAACGCACGCCATCCCGCGCGGGTGTGGCGGTGCGGGCGCGCCCAGCTGGCGCTGTTTTCCAGTCCCTGCAGACCGTAGGTGGCCGTGCTCATGCCCAGCGGAAGAAACAGGCGGCGCTCCACTTCGTGGCCGTAGAAATCGCCGGTGCGCGCATGGATGACGTCGCCGATCAGGCTGAAGGCGACGTTCTGGTAGCTGTAGCACGTGCCGACCTGGCAGCGCAGATTCACCTGGTCGAGTTCGCGCGCCAACTGCGGGTACGGGATGTTGGCTTCGAGCTGCAAGTCGTAGGTGTTGCGCGGCAGACCGAGGCGCTGGCCGAGGATGTCGGCGACGGTCGCCTGCTGCGTGGCGCCGCTGTCGCTCAGGTCGAAGAACGGCAGGACGTCGGTCAGTCGGGTATTCCAGGCGAGACTGCCGTTGTCGACCAGCAGGCCGGTCAGCGCCGAGGCGAAGGCCTTCGACAGCGAGGCGATGCGGAACACGGTGTTGGGCGTGACGCGCGTACCGGCCTGCACGTCGGCGTAGCCCAGCGTGCGCTCGTAGGCGACATGGCCGTCGGCAATCACGGCGGTCGCCAGGCCGGCGATGTCGTCGTGTTGCTTCAACTCGATCAGCCAGCCGTCGTAGGCCTCCAGTGAGGCGCGCAGTTGTGCGGCGGTGACCCGAGCTTCGCGGGCGGTCGAGTGCACGGTGGGGCGGGCGTGGATGGGGGCGGGTATCAGCAAGGTTGCCGCCGCCGCAAACGACGCCAGAAACGGGAAGATCGAGCGGGTGGTCATGCTATGCTGCTTCGCGTTGCTAACTGCATTGCGCAGGGTGGGAGACGATCGATGACTGGCATCATAATTCTGATCATCGTGGTGCTGATTGTGGTGTACCTCGTCGGCATCTACAACGGTCTGGTGCGTGCCCGTAACGGTTACAAGAACGCCTTCGCACAGATCGACGTGCAGCTGACGCGGCGGCACGACCTGATCCCGAATCTGGTCGAGACCGCCAAGGGCTATCTCAAGCACGAACGCGAAACGCTGGAAGCAGTCATCCAGGCGCGCAACGGCGCGATGTCCGGTCTGGCTGGCGCCAAGGCCAACCCGGGCGATCCGCAAGCCATGCAGAAGCTGTCCGGAGCGGAGAACATGCTGACCCAGACCCTGGGCCGACTGTTCGCGCTGTCCGAGTCCTACCCGGACCTGAAGGCCAACCAGAACATGATGCAGCTGTCCGAGGAACTGGCCTCGACGGAGAACCGCATCGCCTTCGCGCGCCAGGCCTACAACGACGCCGTGATGACCTACAACAACCGCCGCGAGGTGTTTCCCAACACCCTGATCGCCGGCAACTTCGGCTTCAACGCGGCCGAACCGCTGAAGCTCGAGGACCCCGCCGCCAAGCAGGCGCCGCAGGTGTCGTTCACCTGATGCCTCCGGCGCCGTTCCCGCCGGTGTCCGCGCGGATCTAGCTGCGTGGACTTCTTCGCACAGCAAGCCCGGGTGCGCCGCAGCAGCCGCTGGCTGGTGGCGCTGTTCGTGCTCGCGGTGCTGGCCGTGATCGCGGCGGTGGACGTGGTGGTGCTGGTGCTGATCGGCTACGGTCGCGCGACCGAGGACGGGCTGGGCATCGACGCGGGTTCGCTGGCGCTGATCAGCTTCGGCGTGCTGGCCCTGATCGGTCTGGCCTCGCTGTCACGCACGCTCAGTCTGCGCGGCGGCGGTGCGGCGGTGGCGCGCAGCATGGGCGCCACGGCGGTATCGCCGGACACCACCAACCCGGCCTGGCGCAAACTGCGCAACGTGATCGAGGAGATCGCCATCGCCTCCTCGGTGCCGGTGCCGGATATCTTCGTGCTCGAATCCGAACCTGGCATCAATGCCTTCGCCGCCGGCTACACGCCGTCCGACGCTGCGGTGTGCGTGACCCAGGGCTGCCTGGATCGCCTGACCCGCGACGAACTGCAGGGCGTGATCGCGCACGAGTTCAGCCACGTGCTCAACGGCGACATGCGGCTGAACATCCGTCTGATGGGACTGCTGTTCGGCATCCTGGTCATCGGCATCGTCGGCCGTATCCTGATGTACTCCGGCGGTCGCGTGCGCACGCGCAAGGGCAACACGGCCTATGTGGCGTTGATCGGTCTGGCTTTGCTGCTGGTCGGCTACATCGGTTTCTTCTTCGGGCGCTTGATCCAGGCCGCGGTGGCGCGTTCGCGCGAGTCGCTGGCCGATGCCTCGGCGGTGCAGTTCACCCGGCAGACGCGCGGCATCGCCGGCGCGCTGAAGAAGATCGCGGCGATGGCGGAAGGTTCGCAGCTGCAGGCCGCGAACAGTCAGGAAGTAGCGCACATGCTGTTCGGCGAGCCGGGGCGGTTTTCGAGCCTGTTTGCGACCCATCCGCCGCTGCCCGAACGCATCCGCGCGCTCGGCGTGGCCTACGACGAGAAGGAAATTCAGCAGTTGGCGCGCGCCTGGATGCAGCCGCAGCGGGCACGCCACGGGGAGGACGCCTCGGCCTCGATCTCCGGTTTCATGCCGACGATGGTCGCAGGGGCGGCGGTCGAGGCGAGCGATCCCGCGCCGTTGCCGCGCCGCGATCGTCCGATGCCGGTGCAGGCACATGCGGTCAGCGCGCGAGTCGGGCGTCCCGGCATGCAGGACATGCACGCGGCGGGGCAGCTGCAGCGCCAGCTGCCCGACGCGCTGATGCAGGCGGCGCACGATGCTTCCGGCGCGCTGGACCTGGTGCTGGCGCTGGCCGTGGGCGACGACCCGCGGGTGCGCGACGCGCAGTTGCTGCAGGTCGACAGCAGCTTCGGCAGCGACGCCGCCGAGGGCGTGGAAGCGCTACTGCCGGCGTTGTCGATCCTGCACCCGATGCTGCACCTGCCGCTGGTGGCGTTGGCGTTTCCGCAGCTCAAGCGGCAGCCACGCCCGCGCCTCATGCAACTGCAGCAGACCCTGGACATCATGGTGCGTGCGGACCAGCGCATCAGCCTGCATGAGTATTGCCTGGTCAAGTTGCTGCGCCTGATGCTGACCGATGCGCTGGATCCGTCGAACGGCTTCGTGCCCGGCATGCGGCGTCTGCGCCAGGTGCAGGACGACTATGCATCGCTGTGCGCGATCGTCGCGCATCAGGGACACGACGATAGCGACGCCGCGCGTCGGGCCTGGGCGCGCGCCATGCACGAAGCGTTGCCCAATGCGCGCGCTGACTTCGTCGTGCCCGACGACTGGCAGGCCGCGATGGATCGCGCGCTGCAGCATCTGGACCGCATCCACCCGCTGGACAAGGAACTGGTGGTGCGCGGTTTGACGATGGCCGTGGCCGAGGACGACCACATCAGCATCGCCGAAGCCGAACTGCTGCGCGTGATCTGCGCCGCCCTGCATTGCCCGCTGCCGCCGCTGCTGCAGCACCTGACCACCTTCGCCGACGAGGACGAGGACGCGCATACCGCGTGATGCGCACGCTCAGACCATGGAACGCCCCGATATCCGAGATGCCCGCGAAGTGCGGCCGTTGCTGCTGTCCGCGACCTGCTTCTTCCTGATCCTGACCGCCTATTACATCATTCGTCCGGTTCGCGATCAGCTCAGCGGCGCGGTGGGCTCGATCTCGCTGCCGTTGTTCTACGGCGCCACGTTCGTCGCCACGCTGCTGCTGACGCCGCTGATCGGCTGGCTGGTCGCGCGGTTTCCGCGGCGGCAGCTGATGCTGTGGAGCTTCAGCTTTTTCATCGTTTGCCAGTTGGCCTTCGTGCCGGCCTTCATGTTTCAGGACCGGATCGGCGCACGGGTGCTGGGCACGGTGTTCTTCGTCTGGGGCAGCGTGTTCAACCTGTTCGTGGTGTCGCTGTTCTGGAGTCTGATGGCGGATGTCTGGACCAGTCAGCAGGCGCGACGTCTGTTTCCGCTGATCGCGCTGGGCGGCATGGCGGGCGCGATCGCCGGGCCGCTCATCACCTCGCTGATGGTGAATCTGGTCGGCGTGGCGCCGCTGCTGCTGGTGTCGGCCTTGCTGCTCGGCCTGTCGATGCAGCTTCTGCTGGCGGTCTCGGCCGAGGCGGAGCAGGCCGCGGCGACCACGGCGGCGGCGATCGGCGGCTCGTTGCTGGCGGGCGTGAAGTACGTCTTCACGCAACCGTTCCTGCGCTACATGGCCTTGCTGATGTTGTTGAGCGACGGCGTCGGCACGGTGGCCTACGCGCTGGTGGCCGATTACGCCAAGGCGCATTACGTGAGCGATGCCGCGCGCACCGAGATGTATGCGCATCTGGATCTTGCGATCAACGCGCTTGGCGTGCTGATGCAGGTCAGCGTGACGCGTTGGGTGCTGAAGCGTCTCGGCATGGCGTGGGGCATCGTGATTCCCGCGCTGGTCAACTGCGCTCTGCTGGTGCTGGTGGCCATCCTCGGGTCGCATGCCGAGATTTGGGGCGTCGGCATCTCGCTGGTGCTGGTGCTGCAGGTCGTCGTGCGCGGCACGCAGTACGGCATGCTGAAGCCGGCCAGCGATGCCTTGTACACGCGCAGCGCGAGGGAGACGCGCTACAAGGGCAAGAATTTCGTCGAGACCGCGGTGTGGCGGTTCGGCGATCTGGTCGTGACCAGCGGCATCAATCTGCTGCGCGATGCCGCTGTGGCGCTGAGCGGGCTGGCCGCGATCAGCGCGGGCTTCTCGATGATCGCGGTCTGGGTCGGTTTCCGCGCCGGGCGTTCGGTCGGTGCCGAGGCCGCGGACGACGGCGAGGCCGGGCAGCGCGACGGCACGGGTTCGGTCTGAGCAGACATTCCGGGGAAGCCCTGTCGCGGACGTTTGCTACGGTCGCAGCGCAGGCAGACCTGCCAGTCACGCCAAAGGCACACCCTGGGGTCGTCATGCCTGCGCAGGCGGGAGTCCAGCGCCTTTCGCACCGCCGAAAAGCCAAAGGCACGGCGTCCCGGCTTTCACCGGGATGACGTGGCCGGGGCGGCTCTCGCGGTTCCTGTTCAGCTTGGCGACGTTCGTCGCGATGCGCTCGCTCAGCTGACGATGTAGCGCTGCAACTGCTCGATCTCCTGCGCCTGGTCGTCGATCACCGCCTTGACCAGATCGCCGATCGACAGCACGCCGACGATGCGTCCGCCATCGAGAACGGGCAGGTGGCGCACGCGGCTGTCGGTGCACAGACGCATGCACTCCTCGACGCTGGCGTCGAGGCCGATGGTGAGCACATTGGCGCTCATGATCTCGCTGACGGGCGTGGTCGATGAGGAACGACCGCGGAGAATGATCTTGCGCGCATAGTCGCGCTCGGAAACGATGCCGGCCAGGGTCTCGCCGCGCATCACCAGCAGGGCGCCGACGCCGTGTTCGGCCATCTGCTTGATGGCGTCGAGGACGTTGGCGTCCGACTGCACGCTGTAGACTTGATGGCCCTTCGATTCCAACAGATGCCTGACGTGCTGCATGCGCTGCTCCCGTGGCGGCCGATGGCGGTCGGCTCCGAGTCTAGCGCGATCCCGGCGGTCGGGTCACGGGTCGTCGCGGACTGCGGCGGGCGCGTCGGACGACAGGCGATCCTGCACGAAATACAGCGGCCGCTGCTTGCTTTCGGCATACATGCGGCCGAGGTATTCGCCGATCACGCCCAGCGCCAGCAACTGCACGCCGCCGAGGAACAGGATGACCAGGATCAGGGTTGGGTAGCCGCGCACCGGGTCGCCCCAGATCAGCGCCTTCAGCAGCACCCAGGCGCCGTAGGCGAAAGCCAGCACGGACGAGCCGAAACCGATCCAGGTGGCCAGCCGCAGCGGCGCCACGGAGAACGAGGTGATGCCTTCCACCGCGAGGTTCAGCAGGCGCCAGTAATTCCATTTGCTGCGGCCTTCGTGGCGCGCATGGCGGCGGTAGCTGACGCCGGTCTGGCGGTAGCCGATCCAGGCGAACAGGCCTTTCATGAAGCGCTGGCGTTCGCGCAGTTCGCGCAGCGCCAGCACGGCCTGCCGCGAGAGCAGGCGGAAGTCGCCGGTGTCGCGCGGCAGCGGCGTGTCCGAAAGCCGTTCCATCACGCGGTAGAAGGCCGCTGCGGTGAAGCGCTTGAAGCGGCTTTCGCCCTCGCGTGCGCTGCGCGTGGCGTAGACCACGTCGAAGCCGGCGCGCCACTGCTCGACCAACTGCGGGATCAGCTCCGGCGGGTCCTGCAGGTCGGTGTCGATGACCACCACGGCGTCGGCGTCGGCATGATCGAGACCGGCGCTGAGCGCCGCTTCCTTGCCGAAGTTGCGCGACAGGCGCAGGCCGTCGGTGCGCGGGTCGTTAGCGGCGAGGGTGCGGATCGCCTCCCAGGTGCCGTCGCGGCTGCCGTCGTCGACGTACAGCACCCGGGTGCGCAGGTCGAGCGCGTCCAGCACTTCGCACAGGCGGGCATGGAAGGCGGGCAGTCCCTGCGCTTCGTTGTAGGCGGGCGCCACGACGGTCAGCGTGGAAGCGGCGGTATCGGTCATGACCTCGATTCTGCCATGCGCAGCAGTCCGCGCGGGATCACGGCTGGGCGCGGGGTCGCGGCGGATGCTTCTCGGTCACGTAGGCGGTGCCGCCCAGTTGCGCCATCTGCTGCTGGATCCAGGCGACGCGGCGCGCGACGTACGCCGACGGGCGGTCGGCGTGCAGGCGCCGCGGGTTCGGCAGCACGGCAGCCAGCAGCGCGCCCTGGTAGCTGTTCAGTTGCGACGGATCGGTGTGCCAGTAAGCGTGGCTGGCGGCGTCGACGCCGTAGATGCCATTGCCGAGTTCGGCGATGTTGACGTAGACCTCCAGAATCCGCCGCTTCGGCCAGCTCGCTTCCAGCAGGACGGTGAAATAGGCTTCCAGGCCCTTGCGCACGAAACTGCGTCCGCCCCACAGGAACAGGTTCTTCGCGGTCTGCTGGCTGATGGTGCTGGCGCCGCGCAGGCGACCGCCGTCCTCGGCGGTGTCGATGGCTTTCTGGATCGAGGCCACGTCGAAGCCGTGGTGGAACGGAAACTTCTGGTCCTCGGAGGCGACCATCGCCAGCGGCACCTGCTTGCTGATCTTCGACCACGGCACCCAGCGGTAGCGCAGGTGGAAATCCTTTTCGCCGTGCCACCAGGCGCTGAGCTGGCGCTCGACCATGAAGGCGCTGGTCCACGGCGGCACGAAGCGCAGGATCAGCACCATCGATTCAGTCACCGCAAACCAGATCAGCAGCGCCCACAGGACGCCGCGCAGGAGTCGTTTCCACAGGGGACGCTTGGCCGATTTCATCCGGGGCAGTGTAAAGCAAGCGCGTGAACGTTCGCCGAGCCGTTATCCTGTCTCGCGACAACCTTGCGAACCTGCGCCGGCGTCCCCAGATTGGGGCGCTTTGGAGGATCCGACGTGACTGAAGAACGCGATGTGCTGCACCGATTCCTGCTCGAACGCGCTGGCGTGCGTGGCGTGGTGGTGCGCCTCAACGACAGCTGGAGCGAAGTGGCCGGTCGGGCCGACTATCCGCAGGCCGTGCGTCGTCTGCTGGGCGAGAGCCTGACCGCCAGCGCGCTGCTGACCGGACAGATCAAGTTCGACGGCGCGCTGTCGCTGGAGCTCAAGAGCCAGGGCGACCTGCGCCTGCTGTTCACCGAATGCACCGATGCCGGTCGCCTGCGCGGTCTGGCGCGGCACGACGAGGCTGCCGGCGCGGACGGCGACATCGATCTGTCGGCGCTGCCGGGCGCGACGCTGGCCATCACCATCGGCAACGTCGAGACCGGGCACCGCTATCAGGGCCTGGTGCCGCTGGACAGTGCGCGCCTGGGCGCGGCGCTGGAAGGTTATTTCGAGCGCTCCGAGCAGTTGCCGGCGCGTCTGGTGCTGGCCGTGGGCGAACACGGCGCGGCCGGGCTGCTGTTGCAGCGCATGCCCTCCGAGGGCGGCACGGGCGCAGCGGTCGATGCCGACGGTTGGGACCGTGTGCTGCATCTGACTGCCACGCTGAGCGAGCAGGAGCTGCTGGAACTGCCCGTGGAGACGCTGCTGTATCGCCTGTATCACGAGGAAAACGTGCGCCTGTTCGAGCCGCGCGCGTTGGCGTTCGGCTGCAGCTGTTCGGCGCAGCGCGTGGAGGCCATGCTGCGCGCGCTGGGCAGCGAGGAAGCCGACGCCGCGCTGGAAGCCAATGCGGGCGTGGTCGAGGTGACCTGCGAATTCTGCGCGGCGCAGTACCACTACGATCGCATCGACATCGAGCGGCTGTTCAGCGAGACGCCGGCGGCGCCGGCCTCGACGCGCAGTCACTGAGATACGGCTTCAGGAGGCGTCGGCGGCGACCCAGTAGTCGATCGGCTCGGCGCCCGAATACAGGAAGCCCTGGCCGAAACGGCAACCGAGTTGCAGCAGCAGATCGCGCTGCTTCTCGGTTTCCACGCCCTCGACGATGACCTGCATCTGCATCGAGTCGGCCAGCGCCTGGATGGCGCGGAAGATGGCCGGCCCCTGCGTGTCGGAGCTCTCGTCGGATTCGATGCGGGCGGTGAAGGAACGGTCGATCTTCAGCACCCCGATCGGGTACTGGTGCAGGTAGCTCAGCGACGAGTAGCCGGTGCCGAAGTCGTCCAGCGCCACGGCGATGCCGTGGCCGCGCAGGCGGTCCAGGGTCAGCTTGATCTGCTCGGGATTTTCCAGCAGCGTGCGTTCGGTGACCTCGATGCGCAGGTTCTGCGGCGCCACGCGGTGCATGTCGAGCTGCTCCAGCAGCCGGCGGTCGATGTCCTTCACGCGCAGATGGCGGCCGGACACGTTGATGCTGACGAACGCGCCGTTGCGCGTGAGCTTCGGCGCATCGGCGAAGACCTGCTCGAAGATCTGCCAGTCGATGGCCTCGATGCAACCGCTTTCCTCGGCCACGGTGAGGAAGGCGCCGGGCAGCAGCAGGCCGCGCTCGGGGTGGCGCCAGCGCATCAGCGCCTCGTAGCCGAGCACCTCGCCGTCGTCCAGGCGCACGATGGGCTGGAAGAACGGCTCGAATTCGTTGCGCGTCAGCGCGCGGCGCAGGTCGCCCTCGATTTCCAGCACCGACAGCGCGTTGCGGCGCAGGCGGTCGTCGAACCAGGCTGCGCGGTGGCGGCCCGAGGCCTTGGCGCTGTACATGGCCGAGTCGGCGTCGCGCAGCAGTTCCTCGGCGCGCCGGTAGTGCGGTGCGGACAGTGTGATGCCGATCGAGGCCGAGGTGAACATTTCCTTGCCGCCGATGCGGATCGGATTGTTGAGCTCGGCGATGATGCGCTGCGCCACGCGGTAGACGGCCGGTTCGTCGCTGACGCTTTCCAGCAGCACCGCGAACTCGTCGCCGCCCAGGCGCGCCACGATGTCGTCGCTCTTCACGCAGGTGCGGATGCGGCCGCCGACCTGGAACAGCAGGTCGTCGCCGATCAGGTGGCCGACCGAGTCGTTGATGACCTTGAAGCGGTCCAGGTCGATGAACAGCACAGCGAAGCGCCGGCTTTCGTCCTCGTGGAAGCGGCGCAGTGCCTGTTCCAGTCGCTGCAGCAGCAGGGCGCGGTTGGGCAGTCCGGTGAGGGCGTCGTGCAGGGTCTCGTACTTCAGCCGCCGCTCGATGCGTTCGCGTTCGGCGATCTGTTCGCGCAGGTCGCGGTTGGCCAGCGCCAGCGCGCGCGTGCGCTCGGTGACGCGGCGTTCCAGACTCGAATAGGCCTTCTTCAGCGATTCCGCGCTGCGCTTGCGCTGCAGGGCGTTGGCGATGTGGTAGCCGACGAAGGTCAGCAGTTCCTGATCCGGTTTCCGGTAGACGTATTCGGGCGTATAGCTTTGCACGGCCAGTACGCCGACGGTCTTTTCCTCGCAGATCAGCGGCACGCCCAACCAGCAGAAGGCGTTGGTGCCGCTGGGGACCAGTTCGCGCTCCTGGGTCATGTCCGACATGCGCGTGCGGTCGGCCAGCAGGGCCTCGCCGTGGCGCAGCACGTATTCGGTGAGGCCGCGGCCCAGCGAGCGCTGCCGGCGCTCGTTGTCGATCTCGTCCACCGAGTACGGGAAGTCGAGCTTGCGGCCATCGTCGCTCAGCAGGGCGATGTAGAAGTTGCGGGCGTACAGCAGGCCGCCGACCACGCGGTGCACGGCGGCGTAGAAGTCGTCCAGGCTCTCGGTGGTGTTGGCCAGTTCGGCAATGCGGAACAGCGCCGCCTGCAAACGCTCGCCGCGCTGGCGCTCGATCACCTGCTGCTGCAGCACGCGATTGGCGTCGCGCAGCGCTTCGGTGCGTTCGGCCACGCGCCGTTCCAGATCGGCATGCGCTTCGCGCCGCTCGAGCGCGGTCTGCACGTGCTGGGCCACGTAGGCCAGCAGCTCGCGATCCTGCTCGGTGTAACGCGCGTGTTCGTGGTAGCTCTGCACCACCAGACCGCCGACGACTTCGTTGCCGCGCATCAGCGGCACGCCTAGCCAGTCGACCGGCGAGGGCCCGGTTGGGTGCAGTTCGCCTTGCACTTGCGCGCTGATCTGGTCGAGATTGCCGTACAGCGCATGGCCTTCGCGGATCAGATGCCAGGTCACGCTCTCGCGGATGCTGTCCATCGACAGATAGGCGTCGGGCGCCGGCGGATCGGTGTCGGTGGTGTCGGCGAAATAGGCGAAGCGCAGCGCGTCGCGCTGGGCGTCGTACAGCGCGATGTAGAAGTTCTCCGCGTACATCAGCGTGCCGACGATGCCGTGCAGCGCGTGCATGGTCTCGTTCATGTCGTGCAGGGCGCTGGCCTGGTTGGCGATCGCGAACAGCGCACGCTGCAGTCGCTCGGCCTGGGCCAGACGCGACACGGCCGTGTAGAGGTGGCTGAGCTCGGCCTGCTGGTGCAGGCGTACGTCCACGAGCTTGGCCAGCCAGGACAGCTGAGCGCGGTCGTCTGCGCCGAGATCGTGCGGTAATCGCACCATCAAGGTGCGTTGTCCGCGCGGATCGTGTCCCAGCCGCAGCGTGGAGACGTGCTGCAGGCTTTCCTCGGCGGATTCGCGCGGGTCGTCCTGCCAGTAGACCTGCAGATCCTCGACCTGCGCCAGCGCCGCCGTCACGATGTCCGCCACCGTCTGGGCGTCCTTGCTGTCGAACAGGCGTTCGATCATGTGGTGCAGCGCCTTCGCCTCGGACAGAACCGGCGTGGCAGCGCGGGTTTGGGCAGCTGAGGTCATGTCTACACGGTGACGGAAATCGGCTTCGGCAGTGTATACCGGCGTTTGTGCGAATGCCGCATCGGAATGCGACTGTGCGCCATGTCTCACAATATGTGATACGCAGGGTTCGGCTGAATGAACTGCGACCTCGGTCATCTGTTAGTAAAAGGTAAAGATGCGTATAATCGGACCCGAGGGATGCCGCGCGAGGAACCGTACTTGCCCGCGCGCGGTCAGAGAATCGACATGATCCGGGGGCGCTGATGCGCAAATGGCTTACCAGTTTGTTGATGTTCGTGCCGCTGATTGCGGCAGGACAGACGCTGGACGGCGTTTCCCCGACCCAGGCTGCGGCCGAGCATGTCGCCGCCTACCGCAGCCTGCAGCGCGTGGACGGTCAGGGCAACATGCTGCTGCCGCTGTGGCGCGATGCCGACGGCCGCATGCTGGCGCTGGTCGGCTCGTCCGACAGCGCGCAGGACAATACGCCGGGCGCACTCGATTTCCGCGTCGTCGACGTCAGCCAGAGTTACAGCTCCGGGCTGCGCTACGATCTCGGCCCGCATGTGGCGGCCTACGCCCAACTGGCGCAGCGCAACTGGCTGATGCCCGCGGCGAGTCGCACCTGCACGCCGGCGGACGGCGTCGGCTGCCCCGATGCGAGCACGTTGAACGCGGCGCGTCTGCTGAGCGGTGAAGTCGGGGCCAGCTACAGCGGCAGCGGCTACCGTTTCGACGTGATGTTCAACGGCAGTCGTGCGAATACGCAGACTTCGCCGCTGTTGCCGCGCGTGCTGCCGCAGTCTCCGACCGCGTCGATACCGCTGTGGTCGCTGGACAGCAGCACCAACTTCGCTGCGCGCGGTCGCGTGGCGCTGGGCAGCGAGACCGGCATCGATCTGGGTGCCAGCGTCGGCAAGATTCGTCTGCTTCCGGGCAACCTGCTCGGCGTCAGCGCGCTCGGCCAGCAGTCGCTGAGCCTGGGCGTCGACAGCGGTCCGCTGAGCGGTCGCATCACCGGTCGCATGCTGCAACCGGTCCCGGGTTCGGGCGATACGCAGCTGATGGGCCCGGAGCGTCACTGGACCACCATCGATCTCGGCGTCACCTGGCGTCTGCCGTGGCAGGGCGAACTGCGCTTCGGTGCGCAGAATCTGTGGTCCTCGGGCCAGGCGCCCGTTCCGGTCGAAGGCCCGGAGCCGGATCGGTCGCGGATCCCGTACGTGCAGTACCACCAGGATCTGTAATCGCCACCGTCCGCTCCGGGCGGGTGTGCTTCCTCAGTCGTTCTTCTCGACCTTCACGTCACCGCTGAAGGTCTGCACATCGATGCTGCCGTCGCCTTGGCCGATGCGACTGTCGAGCGAGGAGCCGGGGCCGTGCGCCTTCTCCACGACCTGACCGAAGGCGGAGTGGATGTCGCCACTGAAGGTCGACACGCGCATGTGCGCGGAGAGCGACCCCGGCAGGCGCAGCTTGACGTCGCCGCTGACCGAATCGACCTCGATGCGGCCATTCTTCTGCAGGCTGCCGTCGACGTCCACGTCGCCGGAGACGGTATTCATCGAGATGCGGTCGAACGGGCCGCCGTGCAGGTGAATCTCGCCGGACACGGTCTCCAGGTCGCCGCGCTGCGCGACCTTGGGTGCAATGATGTCGCCGCTGACGGTCTGGATGTCGGCCTGCTGCATGGCGCCGGACAGTTCCACGCGGGCGCTCACGGCGTCGACGCTGACCTTCGGACTGTCGGCATCGATGCGCACGTCGCCGCTCACGCTGTTGACGTCGACGGTGCCGCCGGACAGGCCGCGGATGTCGGTGGTCGCGCTGACCGCATCGACTGCGACGGAGGCGCCGCGCGGCACCTGCACGTCCAGCGTGCTCGGCTCCATGTTGTCGTCGCCGTTCCAGTGGAACAGGCCGGACTTGTTCGGCGTCTTCACCTTGATCACCAGGGCGTCGCCGTCCTTCTCGATCTCCAGGCCGGGCGAACCGGTGCCGAGCGTGCCGGTGACGTGCACCTGGTTGCGATCCCAGGTGCTGACGCGGATGGCGCCCTTCACGTTGACGATCTTGACGTGACCGTCGGCGGCGACGTCGCGGGTCTGGTCGATGGGGGTGCCGGCCAGCGCGGCGGCGCTGAACAGCAGCAGCGGAAGCAGAATCAGTCGTTTCATGGTGTGTCCTCCTCGGGGAGCGTGTTTCTCGATGTCTGGATGGGGTCAGGGTGCGCGTTGCGCATAGCGCTGCAGACGCCATTGCTGGGCCTGCGTGCGGTGCTGGATGCGCCGCAGGAAGTCGGCGTCCGGGGCTTGCTTCAGGGCCAGGCGGATTTCGCTGTCGGCGGCCAGGAATTCGATCGCCGCGCCGGCCAGGCGTGGATCGTGAGGCTTCCAGCGCTGGCTGTGATCGCTAGCCAGGCGCGCGCCGTCGTAGAGCGAGGTCGGCGCGCGCAGCAGGGCCGTGCCCATGAGCAGGCCGATCAGGATCATCGCGGCGGCGGCCAAGGACGGCAGCCATGCGCGCGGCGCCGATGGTGCGGATGCGCGCGGTTCGAGTTGCGCGGCGATGCCGGACCACAGGTCGCGCTGCGGCGCGTGCGGCCGGCGCAGGTCGCGGGTCTGACGCTGCCATTCAAATTCGTTCATGGTCGTTCTCCCAGCGCGTCGCGCAACAGTGCGCGCGCACGATGCAATTGGGCTTTCGAGGTGCCGCTGGCGATGCCCAGTTCCTCGGCGATATCACCATGCTTCCAGCCCTCGACGTCGTGCAGCACCAGCACCGCGCGGGCGCGCGGCGGCAGCGTCGCGATGGCGCGTTCCAGTTCTTCGCGTTCGGCGGGGCAGAAAGGCTCCTCGCCGCTCTCCGGCAGCTGATCGCTGTCGAGGTCGGTGACCGGATCGGCGTTGCGCGAGCGGACCGCCATCAGCGCCGTATTCACGGCCAGGCGATACATCCAGGTGCCGAAAGCGCTCTGATGGCGGAAGCCGTCGAGCTTGCGCCAGGCGGTGACGAAGGCCTCCTGCACCAGCTCCTCGGCGCGGCCGTGGTCAAATCCGGACAGGCGCAGGACGGTGCCGTAGATGCGCGGCACGTGACGACGGTAGAGCGTCTCGAAGGCGCGGGTCTCGCCGCGCACGGCGGCGCGCACCAGATCGCTGTCGGACGTCTCGGTAGCGGCGTCTGCGGGCATGTTCGCGGGTTGAAGGAGGCAACTGGCGTTCATCGTGCCAGCTTTGATGCATCCCGCGGCAAATGGGTTTGCATCGCCGCCCCGGCTCGGGGCGGCGATGGCTCGGCCTAGGAGACAGCCTTCTTGCGTGCCGGCGCGGTTCCGGCCATTTCCAGCGCATCGGCGACGCGCTGGCGTTCGGCCTTCAGGGCCTCCGGCATGCGCGCGCCGTAGCTGTCCAGGTACTCGCCGATGGCGACCATCTCGTCGCGCCAGCCGTCGCGGTCGACCGCGAACAGCTCGGCGATGGCGGCGTCGTCCAGGCCCAGGCCATCGAGATTCAGTTCGCCGTCGGCGGGCAAGGTGCCGATCGGCGAGTCGATGCCTTCGGCCTGGCCGGTGACGCGCTTGAGCATCCACTCCAGCACGCGCATGTTCTCGCCGAAGCCTGGCCACAGGAACTTGCCGTCGGCGTTCTTGCGGAACCAGTTGACGTGGAAGATCTTCGGCAGCTTCGCCTCCGGCGTGTCGAACGACAGCCAGTGCGCGAAGTAGTCGGCGAAGTTGTAGCCGCAGAACGGCTTCATCGCCATCGGATCGCGGCGCACCACGCCGACCTGGCCGGTGGCCGCGGCGGTGGTCTCCGAGGCCATCGAGGCGCCGACCAGCACGCCGTGGGTCCAGTCGCGGGCCTCGAACACCAGCGGCACCAGCGATTGCCGGCGACCGCCGAAGACGATGGCCGAGATCGGCACGCCTTGCGCGGATTCGGCTTCCGGCGACCAGCTCGGGCACTGGCTGGCGGAGACGGTGAAGCGGGAATTGGGATGCGCGGCCGGGCCGTTGGCGGCGTCGACGTCGCGCCCCTGCCAGTCCTTGACCGGCGTGCCGTCGGGCAGGCCTTCCCACCACGGCTGCATGTCCGCGGTGACCGCCACGTTGGTGAAGATGGCGTTGCGATTCAGCATCGCCAGCGCGTTCGGGTTGGTCTTCTTGCTGGTGCCTGGCGCCACGCCGAAGTAGCCGGCCTCGGGGTTGATCGCCCACAGGCGACCGTCCTCGCTCGGCGTCATCCAGCAGATGTCGTCGCCGACGGTCCAGATCTTCCAGCCGTTGTTGCGGTAGCCCTCGGGCGGAATCAGCATCGCCAGATTGGTCTTGCCGCAGGCCGAAGGGAACGCGGCGGCGACGTAGTGGATTTCGCCGGCCGGATTCTGGATGCCGACGATCAGCATGTGCTCGGCCAGCCAGCCCTCGGTGCGGGCCTGGTGACTGGCGATGCGCAGCGCGTGGCATTTCTTGCCCAACAGCGCGTTGCCGCCGTAGCCGGAGCCGTAGGACTTGATGCTCAGCTCTTCCGGGAAATGCATGATCCAGCGGCGCTCGGGATCGAGCTCGCCGGTCGAATGCAGGCCCTTCACGAACGTGCCTTCGCGCTCGATGCGCTCCTGCGCGGCCTTGCCCATGCGCGTCATGATGCGCATGTTGGCGACCACGTACGGGCTGTCGGTGATCTCCACGCCGCAGCGCGCGATCGGCGAACCGATGGGGCCCATGCAGTAGGGCACCACGTACATCGTGCGGCCCTTCATGCAGCCTTCGAACAGGGCGTCGATGCGTGCGTGCGCTTCGTCGGGCGCCAGCCACTGATTGTTGGGGCCGGCGTCCTCGCGGTCCGGGTGGCAGACCAGGGTCAGCTTCTCCACGCGCGCCACGTCCTTCGGATCGGAGCGGTGCAGATAGCAGCCCGGATGGGTGTCCTGATTCAGTTCGATCAGATCGCCGCGTTCGAGCATGAGCTCGACCAGCGCCTGGTTTTCGGCTTCCGAGCCGTCGCACCAGTGGATCTTGTCAGGGGTGGTCAGTGTGGCGACTTCGTCCACCCACTGATTGAGCGATGCCAGCGTGCTCGTCATGACGGTCCCGTCCGCGTAGCCATAACCGGGGCGCATATGCGCGAGAAAGGCGGAACGGTAGTCGCCCGGTCACGCTATTGCAACAAGCGCGTGCAGGGCGTGTTGTCGCACGATTCACATGGAAACGTTTGCAGTCGAGTGCTAGTGCGGAATCAGCGTTTCGGCCACGTGCTCGACGTAGGCGTCGAATTCCTCGTGGCTGAGGCGCGGCATGCCCAGCGCAAGGTTCAGTTGCAGGAACCCGACGAAGGCAGCGTAGGCCAATCGGGCGCGGTGGCCAGCCTGCTTCGGCGGCATGGCCGCCTGCAGGTAGGCTTCGGTCAGGAACTGGATGCGGCGCTGCGAGACGCGGGTCATCAGCGGCAGCACCACGGGGTGATCCAGCGCCTTCAGCAAAGCGGCGTAGATGCGGTGCGACTGCACTTCGCGGGCGACGCGATGGAAGATTTCGCGCAGGCGTTCGCGCGGGTCGTCGATGGGTTCGATCTGCGCCAGCACGTCGGCTTCGTCGTGCTGCTCCCAGCGCTCCAGCGCCGCCAGCAACAGCGCTTCGCGGTTGCGGAAGTGCCAGTAGAAGCTGCCCTTGGTCACGCCCAGACGACGCGCCAGGGCTTCCACGGCCAGCGCGTTCACGCCGCTTTCGGCGATCAGCTCCAGGGCGCCATGTTCCCAGTCCTCGGCGGACAGGCGCGTGCGTTCGGTCTTCTGTCGGGCGTTCATGCGTTCATGCTAGCCGCTCCGGGGCGGGATGCAATCACTACGTGCGCCGGCGCATGGTGGGCTTGGATCGTTACCATACGCATGCGCATTGACAGCGCGACCCCGGCGCTCACATACTCATGCGTATGGTGGATTTCGGCAGCCCGCGCGAACAGACCCTGGATACGCACTTCGACAGTGCGGACGGGGTGCGCTTGGCCGGCGAAATCCGCAACCCGCAAGGCGCGCCATGCGTGCTGTTCGCGCATGGCTTCGGCCAGACCCGCCATGCCTGGTCGGCGACGGCCGACGCGCTGGCCGCGACCGGCTGCCGCTGCGTCGGGTTCGACGCGCGCGGGCACGGCCTCAGCGGTCGCCCGGACGACGGCTACCACATGCAGCAGTTCTTCGATGACCTGCGCACCGTGGCCGACGCGCAGCCGCAGAAACCGATCTTGGTCGGCGCCTCGATGGGCGGCCTGCTGGGGTTGGCCGTCGCGGGCGAGTCGGAGACGCCGCCGTTCTCGGCGCTGGTGCTGGTGGACATCACTCCGCGCTGGGAGACCTCGGGCGTGGAGCGCATTCTCGATTTCATGCGCGCCTGGCCGGACGGCTTCGGCGATTACGACGAGGCCGCGCAGGCCATCGCCGCCTATCTGCCGCACCGGCGCGGGCGCAAGAGCGCGGCCCAGCTGCAGCCGCTGCTGCGGCGCGGCGAAGACGGCCGCCTGCGCTGGCACTGGGATCCGCGCATGCTGGCGCCGATCGCCGAAGAGGGCGAACGTCATCAGCCGCGCCTGATCGAGGCCACGCGCCGCGTGAAGCTGCCGGTGCTGCTGCTTTCCGGCGGCCGCAGCGACGTGGTCTCGCCGCAGACCATCGACGAATTCCTCGAACTGGTGCCGCACGCACGGCACATCGAACTGCCGCGCGCCACGCACATGGTCGCCGGCGACGCCAACGATGCTTTCACCCGCGCCATCGCCGATTTCATCGGTCTCGGCGCGGAGACGATGCAACCCATGAACGGCCGGCCTTCGGGAACGGCCTGAAACCGCCGTGGCGGCCTCGCCGTCGTGGCACGATGAACGTGCGGCCCGACCGGGCCGGCAACGAGCAACACAGGTGATAGACATGTCTGCCATCATTCCTCTTCTGGCCGCCCTGATCGCCTCCGGCATATGCGCCTACCAGCGCACGGGGCTGCGTATCTGGACCGCGGTCACCGCCGCCGCCATCGTGGTGTTCGGCCTGATCGCCTATGCGCCGGTCGCCACCGTGGTCACGCTGATCGTGTTCGGCCTGATCGCGGTACCGCTGAATCTCGACGGCTTCCGCCGCGCACGCATCAGCGCGCCGCTGCTGAAGATGTTCGCCAAGGTCACGCCGAAGCTGTCCGATACCGAGCAGACCGCGCTGGAGGCCGGCACCGTCGGTTTCGAGGGCGAGCTGTTCTCCGGCAAGCCGGACTGGTCCGAACTGCTCAAGCAGCCCAAGCCCGAGTTGTCCGCCGAGGAGCAGGCTTTCCTCGATGGACCCGTGGAAGAGCTGTGCGGCATGCTCGACGACTGGCAGGTGACTCACGAGCTGGCCGATCTGCCGCCGGAGGTCTGGGCCTTCATCAAGCAGAACAAGTTCTTCGGCATGATCATTCCGAAGCGCTACGGCGGCCTGGAGTTTTCGGCGCTGGCGCATTCGGCGGTGCTGCAGAAGGTCGCCAGCATCTGTTCGACGGCGGCCTCGACCATCGCCGTGCCCAACTCGCTGGGTCCGGCCGAGCTGCTGCTGCACTACGGCAGCGAGGCGCAGAAGGACCACTTCCTGCCGCGCCTGGCCGACGGTCGCGAGATTCCGTGCTTCGCGCTGACCGGTCCGACCGCCGGTTCCGACGCCACCTCGATTCCCGATTTCGGCATCGTCTGCAAGCAGATGCATGAGGGCGAGGAAGTGCTGGGCATCCGCCTGACCTTCGACAAGCGCTACATCACGCTGGCGCCGGTCGCGACCATCGTCGGTCTGGCGTTCCGCATGTACGACCCCGAGCACCTGCTCGGCGAGACCGAGGATCTGGGCATCACGCTGGCGCTGATTCCGCGCGAGACCGAGGGACTGGAAGTCGGCCGCCGCCATCTGCCGCTGAACGTGCCGTTCCAGAACGGTCCGGTGCGCGGCAAGGACGTGTTCGTGCCGCTGTCGACGCTGATCGGCGGTCCGCACATGGCCGGTCACGGCTGGCGCATGCTGGTCGAGTGCCTGTCGGTCGGTCGCGCCATCTCGCTGCCGTCCAACGCCACCGGCGGCGTGCGCGCGGCCAGCGCGGCGACGGGCGCCTACGCGCGCATCCGCAAGCAGTTCGGCCTGGCCATCGGTCGCTTCGAGGGCGTCGAGGAAGCGCTGGCGCGCATTGGCGGCTATACCTACGCCACGGCCGCGTTGTCGCGCGCCACGGCGGCCGCCGTCGACCGCGGCGAGAAGCCGGCGGTGCCGTCGGCCATCGCCAAGTACCATGCCACCGAGTGGGGCCGCGAGGTCTCGCGCGACGCCATGGACGTGCACGGCGGCAAGGGCGTGCAGCTCGGCCCATCGAACTACCTGGGCCGCGCCTGGCAGGGCGTGCCCATCGCCATCACGGTGGAAGGCGCGAACATCATGACGCGCAGCCTGATGATCTTCGGTCAGGGCGCGATCCGCTGTCATCCGTACGTGCTGAAGGAAATGCAGGCGTTGTCCATCGAGGACAAGAAAGAGCGCCTGAAGACCTTCGACGCGGCGCTGTTCGGCCATATCGGCTTCGGTTTCTCCAACGCCGTGCGCGCGTTCACGCTGGGCCTGACCCACGCCAAGATCGGCAAGGCACCGGGCGACGAATACACCCGCCGCTACTACCGCAAGCTCAATCGCTACTCCGCCGCGCTGGCGCTGTGCGCCGACGTGTCGATGGGCGTGCTGGGCGGGCGTTTGAAGTTCAAGGAGAAGCTGTCGGCGCGTCTGGGCGACGTGCTCAGCTACCTGTACATCGCCAGCGCGATGCTCAAGCGCTATGAGGACAGCGGTCGTCCCGAGGCCGACCGTCCGCTGCTGGCTTGGGCGTTCCACGCCTGCGTGTGGAAGATGCAGATGGCGCTGGACGGCGTGATCCGCAACTTCCCGGTGCGTCCGGTGGCCTGGGTGCTGCGTGCGCTGGTGTTTCCGTTCGGTCGCCGCGAAGTGCCGCCGTCGGATCGTCTCGGCCATCGCGTCGCGGCGCTGCTGATGAGCCCGAACGAAGCGCGCACGCGTCTGCTGGAGTGGTCGTTCATGACGCCGACCGCAAACAACGCCATCGGTCGCATGAACGCGCTGCTGCCGGACGTGATCGCCGCCGAGCCGGTCGAGCGCAAGTTCGTCAAGGCGCTGAAGAGCGGCCAGATCACCGCGCACGAGTACGCCGAGCAACTGCTGCAGGCCGAGCAGCTGGGCGCCATCAGCGAGGCCGAGCGCAAGCTGCTGCAGAAGGTGCAGGAGGCCACGCTCGAGTTCATCAACGTCGACGATTTCGATCCGTCGGAGCTGGTCGCGGCCAAGGTGCGCAAGGGCAAGGAAGGCGCCTCCGGCGACAAGAGCGGCAAGCGCGCCGCCTGAGTGCAGGAAACGGAACGGCCCGCGGCGATGCGCTGCGGGCCGTTTTTTTTCGCCTGTCGGGTGGGTGTGAGCTAGATCGTGCCCGGAGCGCCACGGGCGCGGCGCGTCCAGCTTGGCGCGAGCCAGATGCCGCGGCGTCGGGCGAGCACGATCAGCGCCACGCTGATGGCCAGGGCGACGAGCATCATCACCAGCGAGGCCTCGGGACCGAACGGCCCACCGGTCAGCAGGTTCGCGCCCTGCATCCGCGTGTGTACCCAGCCGTGCGCAGGCAGCCCGGAAACCGATGTCCCCAGCACCGGGCCTTCCAGCATGTTCCACGAGGCGTGCAGGCTGATCGTGGCCCACAACGAGCGCGTCAGGTGATAGACCAGCCCGAACAGCAGTCCGGCCTCCACGGCGATGGCCAGCGCGCTCCACAGCGTCGCGTTCGGATTGGCCAGGTGCGCGGCGCCGAAGGCCAGCGCCGATGTCAGCAGCGCGGCCCAGGTGCCGAGGCCTTCCTCGACGATGCGGAACAAGACGCCGCGGAATGCGATCTCCTCGAACACGCCGGCGCTGAGCGCATAGAACACGAAGGCATTGAGCCAGTCCACGTGGCCGCCGATGCCGGTCGCGCGGTAGACGCCCAGCAGCCACAGCGTACCGAGGCTCAGTCCGATCACCAGCGCGCCGAGTCCCAGTCCCAGCAGCACATGGCGAAACAGTCGGCGCGTGCCCAGCTCCGAGGGCCAGCGACGTTCCACGCCCCGCACGAGCACGAGGTAGGCCAGTAGGCCGGGAACGGTGCGCAGCATCAGGGACGCGAAACCAGGTTCGGACTGGCCGTTGCGGATCGGCCCGAAGGCCCATTCGACGTGTCCCGCCAGCGCGGCGGCCAGGGTGCTGAACAGTGCGAATAGCAACACGAAGAACACAATGCGCGCTAGCGGCGAATACCAGAGCCAACGCGCCCATGCGTTGGCTTCCGGCGGCGTGACGAAGGCCGGAACAGGGTGGGTCATGGCGGTCTGCGTCAGGAAGCCACGGCCGCGCGCCGCGCCCAGAATGGCGGCACGATGCTGCTGCGGCGCAGCGCGATGAAGAGGAACACGCCGGCCAGCGCCAGGCTGCACAGTGGCGTGACCAGAGAGGCTTCCGGACCGAAGCTGCCGCCGCTGAGCCAGTCCGGGCCGCTCATCTGGGCGTGAACCCATCCCTGTGCGGGCAGACCCGAGACCGAGGTACCCAAGACCGGTCCTTCCATGAGGTTCCATGCCGCATGCAGGCCCATGCAGAACCACAGCGATCGGGTCACGTGATAGACCAGCCCGAACAACACGCCGGCTTCGATGGCGATGGCCGTACCGCTCCACAGGGTCGCGTTGGGGTTGCCCAAGTGGATCGCGCCGAAGGCGAGCGCCGAGACCAGCAAGGCGATCCAGGTGCCCAGACTTTCCTCGACAATGCGGTACAGCACGCCGCGAAAAACGATTTCTTCGCTGATGCCGGCGCCAAGGCCGACGGTGAGGATCTCGGCCAGCCAGTGCACTTCGCCACCGGTATCCAGCACGTGGTAGCTGCCGGCGAGCCAGAGCACACCGACGACCGTGCACAGCAGAATCGTGCCGAGGACGAGCCCCGCCGACGCATGCGCGGGCAATTTGCGCCAGGCTAGCTCCGCAGGCCATCGCCGTTCGATGAGACGGGTCAGGATCAGATAGGCGAATACCGTCGGTACTGTTCGGACGATCAGCTGAGACCAGCCCTTGATATCCGGCGGAGCGGTCTTCATGCTCCAGCCGAGAGCGTGTAGGCCGATCAGGACGAGGAAGCCGAAGACGAATACCAGTGCGGCGAAGATCAGCACGCGCGCCAACGCGGAATACACCAGCCAGCGTTGCCAGCCCGGTGCTTCGCTCGGTGTACGAAACGCCAGATTCCAGTCTCGCATGCGTAACCCTCCCCTGATGGATACGGTCGAGCGTAGCAACCGCTGGCCTCCCGGGGAAGGCGACCGATGTCCTATCCGTTTACCTCGACCGAACTGGCGTGTTCGCGGGTGGCGGCGAAGGTCACGTCCGGCCAGCGTTCCTGCGTCAGTTGCAGGTTCACGCGAGTCGGCGCCAGGTAGACCAGCGCGCCGGAGGCGTCCAGTGCCAGGTGCTGCGCGTTCTTCTCGCGGAACTGTTCCAGCATCTTCTCGTCGTCGCAGTAGATCCAGCGCGCGGTGGCCACGGTGACGTTGTCGAACGCCGCTTCCACGCCGTATTCGTCCTTCAGGCGGTAGGCGACCACGTCGAACTGCAGTACGCCGACCGCGCCGAGGATCAGGTCGTTCGACATCAGCGGACGGAAGAACTGCGTGGCGCCCTCCTCGGACAGCTGTGCCAGCCCCTTCTGCAGGGCCTTCATCTTCAGCGGATCGCGCAGCCGCGCGCGGCGGAACAGCTCCGGCGCGAAGTTGGGGATGCCGGTGAAGTTCAGCGCCTCGCCCTCGGTGAAGGTGTCGCCGATGGAGATGGTGCCGTGGTTGTGCAGGCCGATCACGTCGCCCGGGTAGGCGGTGTCGACGATGTCGCGGTCGGAGGCCATGAAGGTCAGCGCGTTGGCGATGCGCACGTCCTTGCCGGTGCGCGTCTGCAGCATCTTCATGCCGGCCGAGTAGGTGCCCGAGCACACGCGCATGAAGGCCACGCGGTCGCGGTGCGCAGGGTCCATGTTGGCCTGGATCTTGAACACGAAGCCGCTGAGCTTCTCCTCGTCGGCGTCGACCTCGCGCGTGGTGGTCGCGCGCGGCTGCGGGCCGGGCGCGTGCTCGACGAAGAAGTCCAGCAGCAGCTGCACGCCGAAGTTGTTCACGGCGGAGCCGAAGAACACCGGCGTCTGCTTGCCGGCGAGATACTGCGCCGGGTCGAAGGGCTCGACCGCGCCGGTGACCAGTTCCAGCTCGTCGCGCAGCTCGGACAGCGCCTCGGCGCCCAGTGCGGCTTCCAGTTCCGGGTGGTCGAGGCCCTTCAGCACCTTGGCGTCCTGGCGCTCGTAGTTCTTGCCGGCCTCGTACAGGTACACCTCGTCGCGCACCAGGTGATAGACGCCCTTCAGGCGCTTGCCCATGCCGATGGGCCAGGTGATCGGCGCGCACTGGATGCCCAGCACCGATTCGACCTCGTCGAACAGCTCCAGCGGCGAGCGGCCCTCGCGGTCGAGCTTGTTGATGAAGGTCATGATCGGCGTGGTGCGCAGACGGCAGACTTCCATCAGCTTGATGGTGCGCTCCTCCACGCCCTTGGCGCAGTCGATCACCATCAGTGCCGAATCGACCGCGGTGAGCACGCGGTAGGTGTCTTCCGAGAAGTCGGCGTGGCCCGGCGTGTCGAGCAGGTTGACGATCTTGCCGCCGTAGGGGAACTGCATCACCGAGGACGTCACGGAGATGCCGCGTTCCTTCTCCAGCGCCATCCAGTCGGAGGTGGCGTGGCGCGCGGCCTTGCGGCTCTTCACCGAGCCGGCCATCTGGATCGCGCCGCCGAACAGCAGCAGTTTTTCGGTCAGCGTGGTCTTGCCCGCGTCAGGATGGCTGACGATGGCGAAGGTGCGCCGACGCGCGGTTTCGGTGCGGTGGCTGGACATGGGCGTGGGCCGCAGCGTTAAACCACCCATGATAGCGCGCCGCCGACCCCGCGCGCATCTGCGCGCAAGGTGCCTCCGGCGCATGAACCGGTCGGAGCGGTCGAAGTGCGCGGCCCCATCAGGCGGGGCGCAGGCTCATCCTGTGCAGCCACCGGTAATGCGAGGCAATGCTGGCGGCGAACGACGGGCTGACGTGGTATGGCAGTCCGAATTCGCGGCAGGTCCGCTCCACCACGCGCGCCACCGCCGGGTAGTGCACATGGGCGATATGCGGGAACAGGTGGTGTTCGACCTGGAAGTTGAGGCCGCCGATCAGCCAGGACAGCACCCGGTTGTGCGGCGCGAAATTGACGGTGGTGTGCAGCTGGTGCACGGCCCACGGTGTGTCCAGGTGCGGCGCCTCGCCGACCGGGGTCGGGAACGCCGCCGCTTCCACGACGTGCGCCATCTGGAAGACCAGCGCCAGCAGCAGGCCGGAGACGGCGGCCACCACCGCGTAGCCGGCCACGACCGCGGTCCACGGATGGAACAGCAGGGGCAGGCCGAAGGCGAGCATGAAGAACGCCAGCTTGCCGAGCACGAACACGGCCAGATCCGCACCGCGCGGGCGCGCGAAGGATCGGGTGCCGATGGTGCCGGTGAGCAGGTCGCGGAAGTCGCCGTACAGATGCCAGCGCAGCACGGTCACGGCGTACAGCGGCCAAAGATACAGATGCTGCCAGCGGTGCCACGGACGCCGGCGCTGGCCGGGCGACAGGCGCGCCAGTACGCCCAGATCGATGTCGCTGTCGTGGCCGTCGACATTCACCCAGGTGTGATGGAAGCGGCCGTGCTTCCATTGCCAGATGTAGGAACTGCCGCCGACCAGGTCCAGGGTCATCGCCATCAGCCGGTTGACCCAGCGCCGTTTGGAATAGGCCAGGTGACCGCCGTCATGCATGATGTTGAAGCCGATGCCGGCGGTCGCCGCGCCCAGCGCCACGGCCAGCGGCAGCGCCTGCCACCAGGTCTGCGCCAAAAACACCAGGGCGGTGTAGGTCAGAGCGAAGGCGGTCAGGATGATTGCGGTCTTCGCATACATGCGCCCGCTGTCGCGCGGGTCACAGCCGCGGTCGCGCAAATCCGCCAGCACGCGACGCTTGAGTTCGCGATGAAAGGCGTTGTCGCCGTTGAAGCGGAGCGGTCCCGCCTCTCGGCCCGTGGGCGATGAATCGGTCGCCGGGCCGTGTCGCGATGCTGCGTTGCGGGACATGGGTACATCGTCTGATGGGGAGTCCCATCGTACCCCGTCCGAGGTCATGCGGATGTTCAGACGAGCGATGCACGGGTTTTCCTGCGGCGCAGGACATGCGTCGCAGGCATCCGCATGTTCGTTCAAACAGATCATGTCGTTTTTGAATATGGACGTATAGACGTCTATTGACACATGCCGTTTACGGCTATAGAGTTCATCGAAACACTCATCGAGACCGGCTGAGGGACAGGCCCGACGAAGCCGGGGCAACCCGCGGATACCGCAAGGTTCCGCACGGTGCCAACTCCTGCGGGAGCGCGAAGCGCTCACCGAGAGATGAGTCGACGCACCCCGGCTTCGTCCATCTGGGGTGCGGCGATTCCGATCCGGTGCTCCGCAGGTCGATGCCGACACGCCGGAGCGCCGCATGACTCTTCAAGCCGTCCCCACCGCCGAACCGACCGCCTCGTGCAGCGAGGCGGTCGGTGTCGAGCGCCACGATTTCCACTGCCAGCGCCAGGTGCGCCGCATCCGCCTGACGCCGCGTTACGCCGAGGGCGCGCGCGAGGTGTCGGTGCGCTACCTGTGGACCGGCGCGCCGGGTGCGCCGACGGTGATCGTGCAGGGCGGCATCTCGGCCGACCGCGACGTCTGTTCCAGCGAGACGCATCCGGACGAAGGCTGGTGGCAGGCGCTGGTGGGCGTCGACCGCGCGCTGGATCTGCGCCGCTGCCGCGTGCTGGCGATCGACTGGCTGGGCGCGTCCGATCTGGGTGCTTCGGCCGTATCCACCGCGGATCAGGCCGACGCCCTGGCGGCGTTGCTGGACGCTTTGCAGATCGGCCGCGCGGAGGCCTACATCGGCGCCTCGTATGGCGCGATGGTCGGTCTGGCGTTCGCGGCGCGTCATGCGCATCGCCTGGGTCGTCTGGTGGCGCTGGCCGGCGCCCATCGTCCGCATCCGCTGGCGACCGCGCAGCGTTCGGTGCAGCGCGAGATCGTCCGCTTCGGTCTGCGCACCGGCGAAGTCGATCAGGCGCTGGCACTGGCGCGCCAACTGGCGCTGACCACCTATCGTGGCAGCGAAGAATTCGCCGCGCGCTTCGCCGGCGAGGCGCGTTTCGCCGACGGCCGTTTCCGTCTGCCGGTCGAGGACTGGCTGGAACACAACGGCAAGCGTTTCGTCGAACGCTTCGATGCGCAGCGTTACCTGTCGTTGTCCGAGTCCATCGATCTGCACGACGTCGATCCGTCGACCGTGCGCGTGCCGACCACGCTGATCGGCTTCGCCTCCGACCGCCTGGTGCCGCTGGCCGACCTGTGCGCCCTGCAGCGCGCGCTGGGCGCGCCGGCCACGCTCGAAGTCATCCAGACCGTTTATGGACACGACGGATTCCTGAAGGAACCCGCCCAGCTCGCGCCGTTGCTGCGCGACACCCTGCAAGCCTGTTGTGGAGCCTGACATGAGCACTTCCGCTTCATCCGCCACGCGCGCCGTGCGCGCCGGCATCGAATCCGACACGCAGCACGGCGCGGTGGTGCCGCCGTTGCATCTGTCGACCAACTACAGCTTCGCCGGCTTCGGCCAGAAGCGCGCCTACGACTATTCGCGCAGCGGCAATCCGACGCGCGACCTGCTGGCCGAGGCGCTGGCCGAGCTGGAGCAGGGCGCGGGCGCGGTGGTCACGGCCAGCGGCATGGCCGCCGTGGCGCTGGCGCTGGAACTGGTGCCGGCCGGCGGTCGCGTGCTGGCTGCGCACGATTGCTACGGCGGCACCTGGCGACTGCTCGACGCTTGGGCGAAGAAGGGCCGCTTCGAGGTGATCTTCGCCGACCTCACCGACCCGGCGAGCCTGGGCGAAGGCCTGGCGCGCAAGCCGGATCTGGTCTGGGTCGAGACGCCGTCGAATCCGCTGCTGCGCATCACCGACGTGCGTCACGTGGCGCAGGCGGCGCATGCCGTCGGCGCATTGTGTCTGGTCGACAACACCTTCCTGTCGCCGGCGCTGCAGCAGCCGTTGACACTGGGTGCGGACGTGGTGCTGCATTCGACCACCAAGTACATCAACGGCCACAGTGACGTGGTCGGCGGCGCGGTCGTCGCACGCACGCCGGAGCTGGCCGAGCAACTGAAATGGTGGGCCAATTGTCTGGGTCTGACCGGCGCGCCGTTCGACAGCTTCCTGACCCTGCGCGGTCTGCGCACGCTGGATGCGCGCCTGCGCGTGCACCAGGAGAACGCCGAGCGCATCGCCGCGTTGCTGGACGACCATCCGGCCGTGGCGCGGGTCTACTACCCGGGGCTGGCGACGCATCCGCAGCATGCGCTGGCGGCGCGCCAGCAGCGCGGTTTCGGCGCCATGCTCAGCTTCGAGTTGCAGGGCGGCGAGGGAGCGATCCGCGCCTTTCTGGACGGTCTGGAATATTTCTCGCTGGCCGAATCGCTGGGCGGCGTGGAGAGCCTGGTCGCGCATCCGGCCAGCATGACGCACGCCTCGATGGCGCCCGAGGCGCGGCGCACGGCGGGCATCGCCGACACCCTGCTGCGGCTTTCGGTGGGCATCGAAAGTGCCGACGATCTGGTTGCCGACCTCACCGCCGGGCTCGAGCGCGCGCAGCGCGTGCAGGCGCGCAAACCGGCGGCATCGGCATGAATGCGGTGTTCGCGGAGGCGTCGACGATTCAGGATCGTGCGGATGCGCAGCAGGACGATATCGCCGTGGTGCTGTTCGGTACGGGCGTGGTCGGCGGCGCGTGGCTGCGTCTGCTGAACACGCCGGCGGGCGCGCGGCTGCGTCTGGTCGGCGCGGCCAATTCGCGCTGGCAGACCACCGACCCCGCCCGTCTGGCCGATCGGCGCGTGCGCGACAACCTCGACCGCGGCGGCGATTGCCGCGACGATGCCGCGCTGCTGGCTGCCCTCGATGCCAGCGATGCGTCGATCAAGGTCATCATCGACGCCACCGCCAGCGACGTGCTGGCCGCCGCGCATGCCGAATGGCTGGCGCGCGGCTATCACGTCGTGACCGCCAACAAGGCCGCGGCTGGCGGTGCGCTGGAAGGCTGGAACGCGTTGGCCGATGGTCGTGAACGCGGTCGGACCTGTTACGGCGACGCGGCGACCGTGGGCGCCGGCTTGCCGGTGATCTCGACCGTGCGTCGTCTGCGTGCCTGCGGCGACGAGCTGTTGAATCTGGAGGGCGTGTTTTCGGGTTCGTTGTCGTGGCTGTTCAGTCGCTACGACGGCACCGCGCCGTTCTCCGAACTGCTTCGGCATGCGCGCGAGCTCGGCTACAGCGAGCCGGATCCACGCGCCGATCTGTCCGGTCAGGACGTGGCGCGCAAGCTGCTGATCCTCGCGCGCAGCGCCGGATTCGATCTGGAGCCCGGCGATATCGAGGTGGAGAACCTCGTGCCCGAGACGCTGCGCGGGCTGTCGGTGGAAGAATTCCTGCAGCACGCCGATGCTCTCGACGCCGTGTTCGCCGAGCGCTACGTTACGGCGGCATCGCGCGGTCAGCGGCTGCGCTATCTGGCGCAGTTGGACCGCGATGGCGCGGCGCGCGTCGGCCTGCGCGCGGTGTCCGAGGAGCATCCCGCCAACGGCCTTCGCGGCACCGACAATCTGTTCGCGTTCACCACCGCGCGTTACCGTGCGCAGCCGCTGGTGATCCAGGGTCCGGGCGCTGGCGCGGAGGTCACGGCGCAGGCGTTGCTTGGCGACGTACTGGCGCTTTCCTGAACCCGCAAAGCGGAAAATTTCCGAATGCGTGTAGGCGCTTGCATGCGTTTGCGCAGAAGGTGTGCAGGTGTGACGGCTATCGCTATACAAGCGCGCCGAAACCTTGCTAGCTTCGGGACGGGGCGCAGGCAGTGCGTCCCGTTCGCGTGCCGGAAGCGTTACAGGAAGCGGTAGTCCCGCGCGTCGTCTTCGAGTTCGGGTTCTGACGCCTTCAGCCAATGCCTCTTCGTGCGCGAAGTTCTCAACTTCATTTTTGCAGGAGGCGAATCATGAGCAACGAGAACCCGATCGACACCGCGGCGCAGTGGCGCGAAGAAGCCGGCGTGAACAACCCGGCGGGCCCGCTGTTTGCCGGTGACGGCTTTGTCGAGTCCGACATCGCCGGCGAGGCCAGCGTCATCACGCTGAACGGCTGCGGCACGGCGTGTACCGGATCGTACACGCGCTACTGCTGCTAAGAGGTCGTGGCGTCTCCCAAGGACGCCCCTGACTTCGACGCGGCCCTGGGCTGTCTGCTCCTGCCTGCACTGGAGGGGCTGGCAGTCCAGGCCGCACGAATCCCCGGATTCGAGCCCGAAGAACAGGAGGCGCTGCACGCCGCCGCGCGCGAGTCGCTGCTGGTCACGCTGCATCGCAAGCTCGGTCGGCTGCTGCTGCTCGAACTCAACGCGGCGCGTGAGAACGGCCAGCTGCAGGGCGACGATACCGAAGCGCGCTGGCAGGATTTTCTGCGCAAGGCTTCCCGGATCGAATTTTGGGAAAGCATGCATGCGCACTACCCGACGCTGCGGCGCCGCCTCGACATCTTGATCGACGGCCGCTGCCAGGCCGCGCTGGAACTGGCGCGTCGCTGGGCGAAGGATCGCGACACGCTCGCTCCGCTGTGCGGCAGGCCGGTCGGGCGACTGCGCGAGATCGGCTTCGGCGCTGGCGACACGCATTTGCACGGACGCAGCGTGGTGCTGTTGCGCTGCGATGGCGGTCGTTTGCTCTACAAACCGCGTTCGCTGCGCATCGATGCGTCGCTGCGCGCCTTCATCGACACCCTGATCGCCCGGCACGACGCGCCCAGCAGCATGCGCGTGCCCGAGGTGATCTGCGCCGACGGCTACGGCTGGAGCGCGCACGTCGCGCACCGCTATGCGGAAGGCGATGACGAACTGCGCGCGTTCTATCGCGGACTCGGTCACTGGCTGGCGGTGATGCGCTTGCTCGGCGGCACCGACATGCACGCCGAAAACATGATCGCCTGCGGACCGAGTCCGGTGGTGATCGACTGCGAGACCTTGTTCACGCCGCCCGCGCCGGCCCGGGACTCGGGCTTTGGTGCGGCGATGGATCGCGCTGCCGAGCGCATCGCCGGCACGGCGATGGGCGTGGGCATTCTGCCGGGGCGCGGCGCGGGATTGGGCTGGAAGGGCGTGGATACTTCCGCCGCCGGTTCGCTGCCCGGACAGCAGCCGCGCATGCAGCAATCGGACATCGTCGACGCCGGCACCGATCGCGCCCGCCTGGGCGAGGTGTGGGTCGATGCGCCGATTGCGCAGAATCATCCCAGTCCGGAGCCGGCGCTGGCGCAATACTGGCCGCACGTGCTGGACGCCTTCGACGCCATGACCGCCACGCTGCAGCGCCTGGATGGCGCCGCGGCGCTGCAGCCGATGCTGCAGGACTTCGCCGCGTGCCGCGTGCGGGTCGTGACGCGGGCGACCGAGGTGTATGCGCAGCTGGCGCGCATGCTGTGGCATCCGGTGTCGTTGCACCGCGAAGCGCCCGCGCGCGAGCGCGCACGGGATCTGCTCGCGCGCATGGCGCAGAACGTGTCGAGCGCACCCGGTCAGGCCGACATCATCGAGGCCGAGATCGACGATCTTGAAGAGGGCGACATCCCGTACTTCACCACCCGCGTGCGCGACGGCCGAATCGAGGGGCCGCGCGGCACGCGCTGGCGCGACACCGGTCCGCGCATCGACGCGGCGCTGGCGCACTGGCGCGGGATGGACATGGAGCTGGAGCGGCAAGTCATCCGCTCGGCCCTGGTCAGCGCCTATGTCAACGACGGCTGGAGTCCTTCGGATACCTCCTTGTGGCCGGCGCGCGAGCAGGTGCGCCATGCCGATCTCGACGCGCGTCGGCGCGCACGGCTGCGCGAGATGATGCAGCGCCTGCGCACCCACGCCATCGAGGCCGACGACGGCAGCGTGGCGTGGATCGCGCCGACGTTCGATCCGGCCACCGGCTGGTCGGTGCGTCCACTCGGTCCCGACCTCTACGGCGGCATGTCCGGCATGGCGGTACTCGTGGCCGGTTACCTGCGCGAGATGCGCGCCGGTCGTGTCGACGAGCTGGCGGGCATGGACGATCTGCTCGCGCGCGTTCGTCATACGCTCGATCTGGGCGAAGCGCGCAACGCGCGCATGCGTGCGGAGGGCGTGAAGATGCGACCGCCGTCGGTGGGCGCGTACTTCGGGCTGGCCTCGCAGGTCTGGGCGCGGTTGCTGCTGCATGCGTGGGGCATGGACGATGCGAGTGCGCTGGAGCGCGCCTGTCGGGTCGCCGACGGCATGGCCGAGGCGGCCGCCGCGGCACCCGAAGCCCACGATCTGCTCATCGGGCGCGCCGGCGCGATCCCGATCCTGCAGGCGTTGGCGGCGCACAGCGGGCAGACGCGCTACGCCACGCTCGCGGCGAACATGGGCGATGAACTCTGCGCGCAGGCGCTGCGCGAGGACGGCCGCGCGCACTGGAAGAATCCGAGCTGGCCCGACGGCATCGGCGGTTTCGCGCACGGCGTGACCGGCGTGGCCTGGGCGCTGGAGCATCTGGCGCGTGCGGGCGGAAACGTCGCGCACCGCGAAACGGCGCAGGCGGCGTTCGCCTTTGAAGCGCATCTCTACGATGGCGACGAAGGCAACTGGCTCGATCTGCGCATGATCGAGGGTTTCCGCAGCGCCGCGGCGTGGTGCCACGGCGCCGTCGGCATCGGCCTGGCGCATGCGCATCTCGATCCGTCGTGGCAACGCCCCGAAACGCGCCGCACGTTGCGACGCGCGGCGGCGGCCACGTGGCGGCTGGGCATGGGCTGGAACCACTGCCTGTGCCACGGCGACGCCGGTTCGTGGGAGTTGCTGCGCACGGCGATCCGCGCCGGCGAGGGACCGGCCGGCGTGACGCTGGCCTCACTGGACGCCGCGTTGCTCACCGGCGTCGAGGATCACGGCGTCTCCTGCGGCATGACCCGCGACACGTTCTCGCCGGGGCTGCTGCCGGGCGAGGGCGGCATGGCGTGGCAACTGCTGCGCATGCATCCGGAGAGCGATCTGCCCTCGTTGCTGCTGCCGGGCGACGGTCTGGAGGCGGCGGTCTCCGTGGCGGAGCGCACGACGCGGTCCGATGCCGCGATCCGTTCGGCCGTGGCCGAAACGGAAACGCCCTGACGCGGGCAGTGCCGCGTCAGGGCGTCGTTGAAGCGCAAAACGTTCAGTGCAGCCGCGAAACGATGGCTTCGGCTTCGTCTTCCTCCGGCGGCACCAGGATGGCGTCCGGATGCTCGTGCGCCTCGATGCGGATGGCCTCGACCGACGGCGTGCGCCAGCCGGACTTCACGCCCCACAGGAAGAAGATCAGTCCGATCACCGCGACCACGGCCAGGTCCCAGCCGTACGGAATGTAGTCGAGGCCGCCGAACTTGGCGCTGCCGATGTACGACATCGTGGCCAGCACGATGAGGTAGCAGACCAGCCACCAGGCGCCCTTCATCTGCCGGCCGAAGTCGTGCCACTGCTGCTTGTGCTGGTAGTACAGGTAGATCGGCAGGGCCACCACGATCAGCAGGATGATCTGTCCGGTCAGCGGCCACTTGGCCCAGTACAGCAGCTCGGCGGACATGATGAAGGCGATGCCGGCGATGATCGACAGCCCGTGCAGGCGGAACGGCCGCTTCAGTTCCGGTGCGGTGCGGCGCAGGGTCATCACGCTGACCGGGCCGGTCAGGTAGGAGATGATCGTCGCCACCGAGATCACCGCCGCCAGCGAATCCCAGCCGCGGAAGAAGAACAGGAACACGTAGGCCACGACCAGGTTCAGCCACATCGCCGGGCGCGGCACGCCCCACTTCGGATGGATGCGGCCGAACAGCTTCGGCAGCGTGCCGTTGCGCTCCATGCCGTACAGCATGCGCGCGGTGGACGCGGTGTAGGTCATGCCGGTGCCGCTGGGGCTGACGAAGGCGTCGGCGTAGAGCAGGATCGCCAGCCAATTCAGATTGACGATGACGGCCAGTTCGGCGAACGGCGAGCTGAAATCGATGCCGTGCCAGCCGGCCTTCGCCAGCATCTGCTGCGGCACCGAGCCGAGATAGGCGACCTGCAGCAGCACGTAGACGATGGTCGCCAGCACGATCGCGCCGACGATGGCGAACGGAATGCTGCGCCCGGGATTGCGCGCCTCGCCGGCCAGGTTCACCGGACTCTGGAAGCCGTTGAAGCTGAACACGATGCCGGCGGTGGCGACGGCCGTCAGGATGGCCGCGAAGTCGTTGGTGTGCGAACCGCCGTTGATGCCGACGCTGAAGTTCTCGTGATGGAAGCCGCTGGCGATTAGGCCGATGCCGGTGACGGCGGGAATGATCAGCTTGACGATGGTGATGGCGCTGTTGGAGCGCGCGAACAGCTTCACGCTCCAGAAGTTCAGCAGGAAGTACATCAGCACCAGCAGCGCGGCCAGGGACAGGCCCAGGTGGCTTAGTTCGCCGTGCTGGCCGGGCACCTCGTGATAGAGGTTTTGCGCCCATTCCCATTTCCAGCCGGCCATGTACTGGATCGAGGCTTCGGCTTCGACCGGAATCACCGAGACGATTGCGATCCAGTTCGACCACGCGGCGATGAAGCCGACCAGCGAACCGTGCGAGTAGTGACCGTAGCGCACCATGCCGCCGGTCTCGGGGAACATCGCGCCCAGTTCGGCGTAGGTCAGTGCGATGCTCATGATGATGGCGGCGCCCAGCAGCCAGGCCCAGATGGCGCCGGGTCCGGCCAGCTTGGCGGCATTCCAGGCACCGAACAGCCAGCCGGAGCCGATGATCGAGCCCAGGCCGGTGAACATCAGCGCCCACGGGCCGACGTCGCGGCGGATCGAGGTGTCTTGGGTCATGTAGATTCCTTGGTTCCGGTCGCCGGGCAAATCGGCGGGCACAAATCAGCCCATTGTTTCAGAGCCGACGACGACTGTCCCGTGCCGCAGGTCATATCGATCCGATGCCTTGGCGGATATGCGAAGCCGGTCCGCATCGTGCACAATCTTCGCAGGGCGACAGTACTGGGAACGGATACCGTCACTTCGCCGACCTCACATCGGCGAGACGGGAGACCTGAACATGCGGCGGGACCGAGTGTGCACGGGAGCAAGCGAGCTGCCCGTCCAACGGGCATCGCGCTGGCTGGCGAGTGCGGCTCTGCTGCTGTCCGCGCTCCTCGGAACCTCCGCGTGGGCGCAGAGCGACGCCGCGCCGCGCATCGTCGCCATGCAGACCTTCGCGCAGGATCAGGGGCTGCGCAGCCTGGCGGCCAACGTGCTGCTGCGCGACCGCCGCGGCGTGTTGTGGGTAGGCACCGACAAGGGGCTGTACCGTTTCGACGGTCGCGATTTCATGCCCGTCGAGGGGCATGCGGGCGATGGCCTCGATCTCGCGCGTCTGCGCGTCAACGATCTGCATCAGGCCCCGGACGGACGCATCTGGATCGGCGCCGCGCAGGGACTCTACGTGTGGCAGGACGGCCGCGTCCGTCGCGTCGCCGACATCCCCGTGGACGATCTGCGGCGCATCGCCGATGACGGCGCGGACGGTGTTTATGTGCGTCATCAGCGACGGCTGGTGCATGTGGATGCCGCCGGGCAGGTGCGCACGGTGCCGTGGCCGCAGGCGTTGCGCGAAGGTGTGCTGACCGACGGTCCGGTGCTGTGGCTGCGCGAACGTTTGTGGACGACCTGCGGTGCACGTCTGTGCACGCGCACGGCGAGCGGTGCGCTGGCGTTCTGGGGCGCCGCGCGCGGCGTGCCCACGGACCAGTGGATCACGCTCTATCGCGACCCTGCCGGCGCTCTCTGGGTCGGCGGCATGCATCATTTGCTGCAATTGCCGGCGAGCAGCGATCGTTTCCGCGCGATCGACAGCACCGATCCGGTCGAAACGCTGACCAGCGACGATCGGGGCCGCGTGCTGGCGGGTACGGCCGGACACCTCAGCCGCTGGGATGGCGCGCACTGGATGCGCTTTGCCGACGACCGCGGCCTGCAGGCCGCGCAGATCCGCGACCTGGTGTTCGATCCGGCCGGCGCGGTGTGGCTGGCGACCGGCGGCCGCGGCGTGCTGCGCTGGCGTGGCTACGGTCGTTTCCGCAACTGGCTGGCGGCGCAGGGGCTGGACAGCGCGCCGACCTGGGCCATCGCCCGCGATGCGGACGGCCGCCTGTGGTTGGGCAATCAGCGGCACGGCAACTTGCTGGAGCCAGGTGCGGAGAAGCTCACGCCGTGGCCGCCGGCGCTGCGCCGGGCGGACTGGATGGACGCCATCGCCTTGCTGCCCCGCGGGCGCTGCATGTGGATCGTGTTCAACCAGGGACGGGTGGTGCGCTACGACCTGGATACGCACAAGGCGCTGCAAGTGGCGAGTGGCGCGGGCTGGGCGAAATTCGGTCGGTTCGATGCGCGCGGGCGATTGTGGTTCGGCACCCACGGAAGCTTGTGGCGGATCGACGATCCCGATGCGGCGCAGCCGCATGCGCAGCGCATGGCGACCGGTCTGCCCGACGACACCAACTATTTCGACGTCGCCGCCGACGCCAGCGGCGATCTGTGGTTCGCCACCAGTCACGGTTTGCTGCGTTTCGCGGCCGGTGCGTTCCGGCGTGTGCGCACGCAGCCAGCGCCGGTCGGCGGTTTCGTCGATGTGGCGCGCACCGGCGATGGCCGATGGTGGTTGGCCGCGGTCGCGGGCGGTCTGTACACGGCGCGTCCCGATGCGGACGGGAGCATGGCGCTGCGCGTGGTCAACGATCCGCTGCTGCGTCAGGGCATGATCTATGCGCTGGACGTGGATCGCTCGGGTCAGCTGTGGGTGGCCGGCGATGCTGGAGTGGATCGTTTCGACGGCGAACGCTGGCGACGCTTCGACCGCAGCGACGGACTGGTCTGGGACGACATGTCGCCGCATGCGTTCCATCAGGACAGCGATGGCTCGATCTGGTTCGGCACCAGCGGCGGCGTGTCGCATCTGCTGCAACCGCAGGCGATGCATCCGACGGCATTGCCGGCGCCGGTGATCCTGCAGGTGCGCTACGGCACCCACGTCGAGCCGCCGGGCGAGTCGCTGCGGCGGCCCTGGAACCGCAAGGCGCTGACGGTGGCGCTGGCGACGGTCGGCGATGCGCATGCGGACAGTGCGTCGATCGAATACCGCCTCTTGGCCGGCGACGCCGACGGCGGCGCCTGGGAGTCGTCGGCGTCCCACTTGTTGCGCTACGCGTCGCTGGCGCCCGGCAGCTATCGTTTCCAGGCGCGGGTCGTGGACCCCGATCTGCGCCTGCGCTCGCCGATCACCGCCTTCGGCATCGACATCGTGCCGCCATGGTGGCGCACGGGCTGGGCGCGCGCCGGTTACGTGTTGCTGGCGCTGCTGGCGGTGCTGATGCTGTGGCGTCTGCGCAGCGCGCATCTGCTGCGCAGGCAGTTGTTGCTGGAATGCATGGTGGCCGAGCGCACGCGTGAGCTGGAGGCGGACAAGCGCGAACTCGAGGCCGCGCGCCAGGCGTTGCAGTACGAGGCCAGCCACGATGCGCTGACCGGCCTGCTCAATCGCGGCGCGGTGGTCGAGATTCTGGTCGAGGCGTTGCTGGGCACGCAGTTCGAGGGGCGACCGGTGGCCGTGGCGCTGTTCGATCTGGATCACTTCAAGCAGGTCAACGACACCTACGGCCACCTCACCGGCGACGCGGTGCTGGTGCAGTGCGCGCAGCGGCTGCGGCGACTGGCGCCGGCCGATGCCGCGCTGGGCCGCTACGGCGGCGAGGAGCTGCTGGCGGTCTGGCCGGGACTGGTCGATGGCGACGCCGGTCTCGCCAAGCGTTTCGCGACGCTGCTCGAAGGGCACTACACCGACGGCGAGCACCGCCTGCGCGTGACCTGTTCCATCGGTGTCGCCTGGGCGCGTCATGGCGACGACGTCGGCAGCCTGCTGCGGCGCGCGGACGCCGCGCTGTACCGCGCTAAGCAGGCCGGACGCGCACGAGTCGAACGCGCCGACTAGCGGTTCGCCGGCTTCGCCCGCGACGGCCTCATGCTGTCGTCGAGGATGCGAAGCTGGCGGGCGGGGATTCGGTTTGGCCTGCATCGCGGTTGCGCGAGGCAGGCGTTCCGCCTTCGCGGGTCAGCACTCGATGACGTTGACGGCCAGGCCGCCGCGCGAGGTTTCCTTGTACTTGTCCTTCATGTCGCGGCCGGTGTCGCGCATGGTGCGGATCACCTTGTCCAGCGACACGCGGTGCTTGCCGTCGCTGCGCAGCGCCATGCGGCTGGCGTTGATCGCCTTGACCGAGGCCATCGCGTTGCGCTCGATGCAGGGAATCTGCACCAGGCCGCCGATCGGATCGCAGGTCAGACCGAGGTTGTGCTCCATGCCGATCTCCGCGGCGTTCTCGACCTGGCTCGGTGTCGCGCCCAGCGCCGCGGCCAGGCCGCCGGCCGCCATCGAGCAGGCCACGCCGACCTCGCCCTGGCAGCCGACTTCGGCGCCGGAGATCGACGCGTTCTCCTTGTACAGAATGCCGATGGCGCCCGCGGTGAGCAGGAATTCCAGCACGCCGTTCTCGTCCGAGCGCGGCTGGAAGCGGTCGTAGTAGTGCAGCACGGCGGGAATGATGCCGGCCGCGCCGTTGGTCGGCGCGGTGACCACGCGACCGCCCGCGGCGTTCTCCTCGTTCACCGCCAGTGCGTACAGATTGACCCAGTCGAGGATGCTCAGCGGGTCCTTCAGCGAGGCCTCGGGGCGGTCGCGCAGCTCGGCATACATGGCCGGCGCGCGGCGCGACACGTGCAGGCCGCCGGGCAGCTCGCCGGGCGAACGCACGCCGCGCGCGACGCAGTCCTGCATGGCCTGCCAGATGGTCAGCAGCCCTTCGCGAATCTCGGCTTCGCTGCGCCAGACCTTCTCGTTCTCCAGCATGATCGCGGCGATGGACTTGTCGTGCTTGGCGCACAGCGCCAGCAGTTCGTCGCCGGTGGAGAACTCGTACGGCTGCGGGGTGGTGTCGGCGACGATGCGGTCCTCGGCGGCCTCGTCGTGGTTGACCACGAAACCGCCGCCGACCGAGTAGTACTCGCGGCTGGCCAGCTCGTTGCCGTCGGCATCGAAGGCCTTGAAGCGCATGCCGTTGGTGTGGAACGGCAGCTTCTGGCGCTTGTTGAAGACCAGGTCGCGCTTCTCGTTGAAGTCGATCTCGTGCGTGCCGAGCAGGCAGATGCGGCCGCTGTCGCGGATGCGTTCGAGAATCTGCGGAATGGCATCGGGATCGACGCGGTCCGGCCACTGCCCCTCGAAGCCCAGCAGCACGGCCTTGTCGGTGCCGTGGCCGCGGCCGGTCATGGCCAGCGAACCGTGCAGTTCGCAGCGCACTCGCGCGACCTTGTCCAGCAGGCCCTGGTCGCGCAGCCAGTGCTCGCCGAAGCGCGCGGCGGCACGCATCGGCCCCACGGTGTGCGAGGAAGACGGCCCGATGCCGATCTTGAACAGGTCGAAAATGCTGACAGCCATGGGTGCAGTCCGGCGGGTTCGCTAAAATAGGGATTGTACGAGCAGCACCGGCCCCGAATGAACCGTTTGCCCGAACTGATTCTCTTCCAGCGCGACGATTGCCATCTCTGCGACCAGGCGCTGGAGGTGATGGCGGCGGCGCGCGCGCCGGATTTCGTCAGCTTGTGGGTGGACGACGACGCGGCGCTGGAAGCCCGTTACGGCACGCGCGTGCCCGTGCTGCGGCACGCCGTCAGCGGCCGCGAGCTGGATTGGCCGTTCGACGCCGCAGCGGTCGAGGCGCTGGTCGCCGGAGGCTGAACGGCGGCGGTTCCACCGCGCATCGCCATCGCGCTTTGCACAAACATTGGGCGGATTCCGTCCGCCGCGATCGCGTTGCCGGATGCAGGCCTTGAGCGGTCTCTCCTGTGTGGCCACTCAAGGCGCTGGGTCCCGGCTTGCGCCGGGATGACGACCGAAGGAAGTGCCCATGGTGCGACCGAAGGGAGTGCCTGTGGTGCGGCCGAAGGGAGTGCCCGTGGTGCGACCGAAGGAAGTGCCCGTGGTGCGGCCGAGAGACATGCCTGTAGTGCGGCCGAGGGGCGTGCCGTGGGCGACCGAAGGAATTACCGATAGTGTGATCGAAGGTCATGCCTCTGACCGGCGCAGGCCGGGATCCAGCGTCTGATGACCCGTGGGAATGCTTTGGTGCGACCGAAGGAAGTGCCCGTGGTGCGACCGAAGGAAGTGCCTGTGGTGCGGTCGAAGAAAGTACCTGCGGGGCGACCGAAGGGCGCGCTCGCCAAGGTCCGAGAACGAGCGGACCCAAGAGGTTTCCGAGGGTCCTCACATGGGATCGTCATGCCGGCGCAGGCCGGCATCCGGCGTCTTGGTGCAGCGCGTGGCAGCGGGCGGAGTCCGCGCTGCGCCGTAGCGAGGCCCGGCGCGCCGTATGTGCGGGGGCGGGCATCTGTCTTGCGCAAAGGCGGCCCGGCAAAGCGAAGGCCCGGTCTACGTGCGGTTCCGCGTTTTCAGGCGCTGGAGGATTTCCTCGCGCGCCTCGCGCAGGATCGAGTCGCGGTCCAGGTCGCGCACGATGTCGGCGACGGCGCGCTTGGCGCCCTGTTCGCCCCAGCTTTTGCCGTGGATGAGGTACTGCTCCGCGACGCGGCCGATCAGCACCGTGGCGTACCAGGCCAGCGCGCCCTGCGCGGCGGCCGTGACCACGGTCGACAGGCCGGCGCTCAGTCCCTTCAGCGCCGAAGACACCAGTTGCACGCCCCAGATCGCGCCCATCAGCGCCGCCAACTGTGCGCAGATGGTGGCGACCAGGCGGCCCGATTCGCGCCGCGTCAGCGGCAGCCCGTAGACGCGCGAGAGTTGCACCACCATCGCCGCGTCGAGGCCGGCCGCGGCCAGCAGATCGGCGACCGGGATCGGGTTCAGCGCCACCGCCACGCCCTTGGCGATGCAGTATTGACGGATCACGCGCGTTGCCAGTGCGCGGCGCGTCTCGGCGATGCGCGCGGTGAGCTGGTCGCTGAGGCGACCGGCGAACAGGCCGGCGTTGATCGCCGACAGCGTCTTGCCCTCGCGTTCGGCAATCGCCAGCAGGCGTTCGCGTAGCGCGGCGATTTGCGGCGGACGGGGCTGTTCGGAGACGTGTTCGCGGCCTGCGGCGTCGGTCTCGACGATGCGCTGCGGCGCGGGCAGCGCGGCGACCGGGATCACGTCCTCGGCGCGCACCAGCTTTTCCGTCTTGGCGCGCAGATGCGCCAGCAGGGTCTGTTGTTCGTCGTCGCCGTAGCGGTCGATCTTGTTCAGCGCCAGCAGCAGCGGGCGCTGGGTGCCGGCCAGCAGTTTCAGGGCGTCGAGTTCGTCGCGGGTGAGGTCGGCGTCGGCGACGAACACCACCAGATCGCTGACCTCGGCCACGTCGAAGGCCAGGCGCTCGCGCGCCTCGCCATCCAGTTCGTTGATGCCGGGGGTGTCGATCAGCACCAGTCCCGGCGCCGCGGCCTCGTCGAGCGGCGCGTGCGCGGCCTGGGTGGTGGTGCCATGCAGGACGCCGACGCGGAAGGCTTCATGGCCGAGCAGGGCGTTGCCCAGCGCCGACTTGCCGGCGGAGACGCGACCGAACACGGCGACGTGCAGTTCGCCGCGTTCGAGTTTGTCGAGCATGCGTTCGACGCGATCGAAATCGTGCGCCAACTCGCTGCGCACGGCTTCGGGCACGGCGCGATCGTCGAGCAGTGCGCGCAGGCTGTCGGCGACGCGGGCGTCGGCCGACACGGCTCTGGGCGCGGGGACTTGCGGCGCATCCGCGCGATCCGCGCCGCGCAGCAGACGCCGCAGCCGCTCGGTCAGCTTCAAGAGCCGGCGTGCAGCAGCAGGTGGGCGTGGACCGGAATCGACTTGCTCACCGCGTCCCAGTCGGCGCTGTCGCCGAGCTTGAAGTCGAGACGGTTCAGCGTGGTATCCACGTCCAGCGTGGCGTTCTGGCCGTCGGGCGCGAAGCTGACTTTCAGCGTGACCGGCTTCTTGACGCCGTGCAGGTCCAGGGTGCCGTCGGCGGTGACGCTGCCGTCGGCGGCGCGATGGAACGCGGTGGTGACGAAGTGCGCGGTGGCGAAGTTGCCGGTATCGAAGAAATCGCTGCCGGTCAGCGTTTCGTCGCGCTCGCTGCTCTGGGTGTCGACGCTGGCCAGCTTCACGGTGACGTCGAACTTCGCGGCGTCCAGGTGCTGCGGGTCGTAGCGGATGGCGGCGTCGAACTGCTTGAACACGCCATGGAAGGCATCGCCCTGGTAGCTGCCGGAGAATCCGAGGGTGCTCTTGGCGGCGTCGACCTTCCAGTCGGCGGCGTGCGCGGCCAGCGGCAGAGTAGCGAGCAGGAGCAGGGGAAGAAGTCGTTTCATGGGTTCGATTTCCTTGATGCGCGACGTCCCCAGGGCAGCATGCGGCGCAGGGTGTCGTCGCGGTCGATGACATGGTGCTTGATGGCGGCAGCGGCGTGCAGTACGGCCAGCGCGATGAGTGCCCAGAACAGCATTTCGTGCAGTTCCTCGAACAGATCGCGCAGGTGCGGCGCGGCGCCGCCGGTCAGGCTCGGCATGCGCAGCACGCCCCACCAGAACAGCGGCCGCAGGCCGGTGGCCGAGTCGAACAGCCAGCCCGACAGCGGCACCGCGAACAGCAGCACGTACAGCGCCCAGTGCATGATTTCCGCGCCCAGATGCTGCCAGCGCGGCATCGGCAGCGGTTTCGGACGGCGGTCGAATACGCGCCAGAGCAGGCGCAGCACGGCCAGCGCGAGGATCGTCAATCCGATCGACTTGTGCAGGTTGTAGATCGCGAACACGCTGGGACGCTTGGGCAGTTCGACCATGACCAGACCGAGCGCGCCCTGGCCCAGGATCAGCAGCACGATCAACCAGTGGAACAGCTGCGGCACGGCGCCCCAGCGGTCGGATTCATTGCGTATCGGCACGGGCGGTCGTCTCCTGGGTGTACTGGCGACGCGCGTCGTCGTCGCGTAGCGCTTCGATCTCCAGCCGCACGGTGACGGTGCGGCCGATCGAGCCGGGATTGCGGGTGATGCCGAAGGCGTTGCGGTCCAGCTGCGCGCTGCCGGAGAAGCCGGCCACGGTCTTCATCTCGAAGATGGTCCGGCCGATCCGGTTCAGGCGGACCTGAATCTGCACCGGTCGGGTCACGCCGCGCAGCGTCAGCTTGCCGTCGATCGTGCCAATGTCGTCGCCGGTCTTGCGCACCGAGGTGCTGACGAAATGCGCAGTCGGATGCGCCTTGGCGTCGAGCAGGCTGCGCTCGCGCACGGTGCGGCTCCATCCGGCATCGCCCATGTCGACGCTGCCGACGTCGATGTCCAGCTCGGTCTGCGCCGTGGACCAGTCGTCGGGGTCGAAGCGCAGCCAGCCGCGGGCGATGTGCAGCCGTCCCAGGGCATGCGAATAACCGTTGTGGCTGATGCTGAACAGAATCTGCGAATGCACTGGATCGAAACGATACAAGTGCGACGCGGCCTGCGCGCCGATCGGGGTCAGCGCGAGCAGCAGGACACAGGCGAGGCGGCGACGGATCGACATGACGCGATCAGTGTGGCCGATCCATGAGGCCGCTTCCAGTACGTGTCGGGTGAACGGATTGTTCATTCCGCTGCATCGTCGCGCTGCCGCGCGGCGTCCACGGTGAGATGCGCGAGACGCTTCAGGCGCTCGCCGCCGCGCTCGCTCAGCCATTGCTTCAGGCGCGTGTCGGCGGCGTCCGCGTCCAGCGCATGGCGTTCGGCCAGTGTCGCCGAGAGCGCCTTGCCCAGGCTGTCGAAAATCAGCGCGTAGGCGAACGCATGCAGCACGCCGCCGCCGAGCGTGCCCAGGCCGGGGAACGCCTTGAGTGCGTTGCCGGCGATGGCCAGCACCAGCGAGGCGCTGGTGCGCACGGTCAGGCGCGCGCGCTGCAGGAAGGCCTCGATCTGCACGTCGCTGACCGGCACGTCGTGGATGCGGCACAGCTCGCGCACCAGTCCCGTGGCCAGCGCGCCCTGGATGATGAGATCGCTGCCGGGCGCGATCGCGGCCATCGCGCCGACCACCGCACGGCGTGCGTAGCGACGCACAGCCGCCTCCGCCTGTTGCTGGCGCAGCGCGGTTTCCGCGGCGTGCGCATCGCGGTCCACGCGCGCCAGCACGGCGCGCTCGCGGGCTGGCTCCAGATCGGTCCCGGCGCGATGCAAGAGCCGCTGCAGCGCCTGGGTCAGCGCGTCGACGTCGGCCACGGCGCGGCGCTCGATGCGCTCGCGGCTGCCGTCGTCCAGGCGTCGCTCGAAGCGTTCGCTGCCGCCGGCGCGGATGGCGACCACGGCCGCGGCCTCCGGCACTCGGCGGCGGAGCGAGGCGAGCAACTGCTCGCGCTCCTCGGGCGCGAAGCGGTCGCTCTTGTTCAGCGCCAGCAGCAGCGGTTTGCCGAAGCTGGCCAGCCAGGCCACTTCCTCGCCCTGGCTGCGCTGGAGGTCGCCGTCGGTCAGATACACCACGACGTGGGCGCGCAGGGCTTCATGGCGGGCGAGCTGTTCGCGGTGCTCGCCGTCGGTCTCGCGGGTGCCGGGCACGTCGGCCAACGTCACCGGGGTGCCGTCGGCGAGAACGGCGTCGACATGGCGCACGCTGCGCGTGGTGCCGCCGCGCACGTCCGTGGGCAACGCCGCATCCGGCGCCAGCGCGGTGACCAGGCTGGATTTGCCCGCCGATATTTCGCCGAACACCGCCACATAGAAACGTCCGCTGGCGCCGCGCGCATCCAGGTCGCGCAGTTCGGCGCGCAGCGCGCCGGCGTTCGCGCCGTCGTGTTCCAGGAGGGCGATGCGGGCGTCCAGCTGGGCGCGGCTCGGTGCTTCGAGGGGGCGCGATTTGCGTCGGCGCGGTCGCAGCAGCATCCAGGCGATCAGCGTCGCGGCCAGCGCGAACAGCGCCAGGGCGATGCCCAGCGTCCACTGCAGCCAGGGCGGCAGGGTCAGGAAGCGCTGCGCCAGGCTCAGCGCGCGCTCGGCCGCGGCCAGCAGCAGCCACAACAGGGCAGCGCAGGCCAGCGCCGCGAGCAGGAGGCGGAAACGGCGGTTCATGCGGGCATGGTTGGCGTTTGCGCGCGACCGCGCAAGTGCGGATGGATCGGCCCGCGATGACCGCGGGCGGCCCAGCGGCTATGATCGATCGCTGGCGGGGTGTGGAACGCCGGGTTCGCAAGGAAGGGGGTGACGTGGATCGGTCTGTCTGGTGGAACGCGTTGTGGGCGCTGGCTTTGGCCGTTGCGCCGACGGTCCACGGTTCGCCGGCGGCGACGGACCCGGGCAGGGCTGCGCACATGCGGCCGATTCCGACGCCGCAGTTCCGCTACTACGGCGTGGCCGAGGGCGTGTCCAGCAGTAATGTCTACACCATCGCGCAGGATGCGCGTGGCGTGATCTGGATGGGCACCGACAACGGTCTGCTGCGCTTCGACAGCGCCCATTTCAAGGTCTTCCGGCACGACCCGCGCAAGCCGCATTCGCTGGCCACCAACGACGTGTCGGCGTTGCTGGTCGATCATCGTCAGCGGCTGTGGCTGGGCGGTGAGGGTACCGGTCTGAACCGGTACCGGCCGGCGACCGGGGATTTCCGCATCTGGCGGCACAAGGACGGCGATCCGGACAGTCTGGCCGGCAATGACATCGGCGCGCTGGCGGAGGGCAAGGACGGCTCGATCTGGGTCAGCGTGTATTCGCGTGGTCTGGACCGCCTGCGTCCCGACGGCCATTTCGAGCATTTTCGTCATCGCGCCGACGACCCCGGCAGCCTGGCGTCGGACATCGTGCTGTCCCTGCGCGCGCTCGACGACGGCACGTTGCTGGTCGGCAGCATGCGTGGCCTGGATCGTCTGCGCAGCGACGGCAGCATCGCGCACGTCGCTTTCGTCGGTGTCGACAAGCCGCCCCGGGTGTGGAGCATCGACGGCGAGCCCGGCCACTGGCGGCTGTCGACCAATCAGGGACTGTTCCAGTTGCATGCGGACGGCAAGGCCTATCCCATGCTGAGCGATCTGTTCCACGCCACCACCACGACGATGACGGCTCGCGGTCTGGATGGCGGTCTGTGGGTAGGCACTACGCACGGCCTTGTCTGGGTCGGGCCGGATGGCCGTCATCGCAAGTTTCCCATGCACCAGGAGTTGCTGGACGGCGTGCCGGGCGCGCTGGTCTGGAAGCTGATGTTCGATCAGGAAGGCGGCCTGTGGGTGACCACCCGCGACAACGGGGTGGCTTACCTGAGTCCGCGCTGGCGCCAGTTCACGGTGTTCCGCCATCAGCCTGGGCTGGCGAACAGCCTGAGCATCGGTCGGGTGCTCTCGCAGGTGGCCTGGCACGGACATCTGCTGGTCGGCGGGCCCGGTGAACGGCTGGACAGCATCGATCTGTCCGAGGGCGTCGTGCAGCACATGCCGGCGCAGGCCGGTCACTACGCCGTGACCGGCATGGCCGATGCCGGTCAGGGGCAACTCTGGTTTGCGTTGAACAACGGTTTGGCGCTGTACGGCCAGGGCCGATTGCAGCGGCTTCCGAATGCGGACATGGTCGACGGCACGAACCGCATCGTTGCGGATGCGCAGGGCAATGCGTATGCCGCCATGCCGTCGGGTGGCGTCCTGCGGATCGACCGCAAGACGCTTGCCATGCGCGAGATCAAGACGCGCGATGGCACCGTGGCGGATCGCGACACCACCCGGCTCGCCATGCACCAGGGACAGCTCTGGCGCTCCAGCATGGGCGGTCTGGCGCGGCTCGATCCGGACTCCGGCGAGTTCGTCGACGTGCCGGGCGTGACTCCCGGGCGCGTGCTGAAGTTCGTGTTCGACGCGAACGGTTTCTGGCTGGTGCGCGAGGACAGCATGGAGCATTACCGGCTCGACGCCGCCGGCGATGCCATGAAGGATCGCGAGGTGGGTTTGGACAAGGGCTGGCCGGGCATGAGCGTCATGGCCATCGCCAGCGACGATGCGGGACGCATCTGGATGACCAGCCGCACCGGCCTGTGGCGCTTCGATCCCGACACCGGCCGCTTTCATTTCTACGGCGTCGAGGACGGTTTGCCCAGTCCGGAATTCAGCAGTCACACGATTTCGCGCATGCCGGACGGCAGCATGTATTCGGGCACTAACCGCGGCATCGTCGGCTGGAATCCGGACGCCATGCACGATCAGCCGAGTGCGCCGAAACTGATGCTGTCGCGGATCACGGTCAAACGCGCGGACCGCACGCTTTCGCTGCCGATCGACGGACGACCGCTGCATCTGCGCTGGAACGATCACGAGCTGCACGTGATGGCGCAGGCGGTGTCCTATCTCGATCCCTCTCGCAACCACTATCGCTTCCGCCTGCAGGGGCTGGACTCGGGCTGGGTCGATACCGGCACGCGCGGTGAGCGCGACTTCACCGGGCTGTCGCACGGTGCGTACAGCCTGCACATCGAGGCCGCCGGACCGAGCGGCGTGTGGACCGAGCTGTCGCCGTTGCAGATCGCCGTCGACCGTCCACCGTGGCTGGCCTGGTGGGCCTGGCTGGCCTACGCGATGCTGGCGGCGCTCTTGTTCTGGCTGGCCTGGCATCTGGGCCGGTCGCGCGTCGAGCAGCGCCATCGGATGCAGATGGCGGAGCGCGAGCGCATTCTCGCCGAGCAGGCCAGCGCCGCCAAGACCAGCTTTCTGGCGACGCTGGGCCATGAAATCCGCACCCCGATGACCGGCGTGCTGGGCATGGCCGAGCTGCTGCTGCATTCGCCGTTGCAGCCGCGACAGCGCGAATACGCCGTGGCCATCCAGCGTTCGGGCACGCTGCTGCTGCGTCTGGTCAACGAGGCGCTGGACATGGCGCGCATCGAGGCCGGGCGTCTGGAGCTGGACATCGCGGCGTTCGATCCGCGCGACGTGCTCGGCGATGTCATGCAGCTCGAACGCGGTGTGGCCGAGAACAAGGGGCTGCAACTCGTCTCGCACATCGGCGAAGGCGTGCCGGCGCGCCTGCGCGGCGATGCGCTGCGCATCAAGCAGATCCTGCTGAACCTGGTGAACAACGCGCTGAAATTCACCGAACGCGGTCATGTCGAGATGGGCATGGACTGGGTCGACGGCGGTCTGCGGATCACGGTGTCCGACACTGGGCCGGGCATCGACGACGAGGATCGCCGGCGGCTGTTTCAGCGCTACGAACAGGCAGACGGTCCGCAGCGCAGTTCCGGCAGCGGCCTGGGGCTGGCCATCTGCCGCGAGCTGACCTACCTGATGCAGGGCCGCTGCGAGCTGCTTGCGTCGGGTGCGCAGGGCAGCACGTTCCGGGTCTGGCTGCCGCTGCCGGCCGTCGAAAGCGAATCCGCGCCGGATGCACCGACCTCGGCGAAGGCCGCCACGCACGATCTGTTGCTGATCGAGGATGACGTCACCATCGCCGGCGTGATCCGTGGCTTGCTGGAAGCGGCCGGACATCGCGTGCGGCATGCGCCGGACGGATTGGCGGGACTGGCCGAGCTGGAAAATCACCGCTTCGACGCGTTGCTGCTGGATCTGGATCTGCCGGGGCTGGACGGATTCGGCGTCGCGCGCATGTTGCGCGGCCGCGAGACGGATACGCGCCTGCCCATTCTCGCCATCACCGCGCGCTCCGGCGGCGACGAGGAAGAGCGCGCACGCGACGCGGGCATGGACGGTTTCCTGCGCAAGCCGGTCAGCGGCGCGAGTCTGCAGGCGGCGCTGGCCGAACTGCTGGACTGACGAACGCAGCGACGCGTCAGCCCTCGCCGTGCTCGGACGTTGCCGCACGCAGGCGCAGATTCGCCTCGCGCACCGGGGCGTCGAATCCGCTGTGAAGTTCGATCAGGTAACGCACTTCGTCGTCGATGGTGAGCAGGCCAAGCACGGATCCGGTGTGTCCGGCATGTTCGCCAGCGACGATGTCGACCGCATCGAGGAAGTCGAACCGCAGGCCTTCGAGCACGCGGTGAGCCATGAACGCTTGGTGCTGTTCGAGCGTCGGTTTCACGAGGCGCGCCGATGCGCCGTCACATGTCGTGCTTGTGCAGCTCGAAACCGAGGCGCTGATACTCGCGCCAGCGCTCGCGCGAGCCGGTGCGGGCGTCGGGGTCGGCGGCGACCACTTCCAGCACGCGGTCGTAGCGGCCCGACGGCACGCTGTCGCGCAGGTTGATGACCAGCGGCCGGTCGGCCGTGTCCTCGCCCGGCGGCACGATCAGCACCGCGGTGCCGGCGTCGTCTTCGTCGCCGGCGAGCTGGTGCGGAATGAAGGCGTCCTCGTCGAACTCCCACAGCACGCCGTCGAGCGCCTCGGCCTGGGCGAAGTCGCGGGTCAGGATCAGCGTCGGCTGCTGCGCCGAATAGGCGTGCTGGGCCAGCTTGCAGACCAGCAGCAGCGGGTTCTCGCGGAATTGCGGCTTGTCGATCAGATAGAAGTCGGCGCGCGGCATGGCAGTCGGCGAGTGGCGAGGAAGGTGACGTTCGAGGATAGCAGCGCCGCCGCCCGATGCGGCATCGGCGGCGCGGTCGGTGCGGACCGGGCGCGGACGGCCCGGCCCGCCGTCGGCATCACGCGCAGCGGTCGATCAGCCACTGCGCCAGCAGCGACACCGGACGGCCGCTGGCCAGGCCCTTGCGGCCCGATTCCCAGGCGGTGCCGGCGATGTCCAGGTGCGCCCAGCGCTGGCCCTCGACGAAGCGCGACAGGAAGCAGCCAGCGGTGATCGCGCCGGCCGGGCGGCCGCCGATGTTGGCGAAGTCGGCGAAGGCCGATTCCAGCTGCTTCTGGTACTCGTTCCACAGCGGCAGGCGCCAGGCGCGGTCGAGCGTCTGTTCGCCGGCGGCCAGCAGTTCCTCGGCCAGGTCGTCGTGCTTGCTCATCAGGCCGGTGGCGTGGCTGCCCAGGGCGATCACGCAGGCGCCGGTCAGGGTCGCGGCATCGACGATCGCCTGCGGCTCGAAGCGCTGCACGTAGGTCAGTGCGTCGCACAGGATCAGGCGGCCCTCGGCGTCGGTGTTGAGCACCTCGACGGTCTGCCCGGACATGGTGTTGAGCACGTCGCTGGGGCGGTACGCGTTGCCGTCGGTCATGTTCTCGACCGAGGGCACCACGCAGACCAGGTTCAGCGGCAGCTTCATCTTCACCGCGGCGACGAAGCCGCCGAGCACGCCGGCCGCGCCGCACATGTCGAACTTCATCTCTTCCATCGAACCGGTCGGCTTGATGTTCAGGCCGCCGGCGTCGAAGGTGACGCCCTTGCCGACGAAGGCGTAAGGCTTGTCGCCGTCCTTGCCGCCGTTCCATTTCAGCACGATCAGGCGCGGCGGGTTGGCCGAGCCGCGCGCGACAGCCAGCAGCGAATGCATGCCGAGCGCTTCCATCTGCTCGCGTTCGAGCACTTCGATCTCGACGCCGTCATGGGCGTGCGCGAACTCGGTGGCCTGCTCGGCGATCCACGCCGGCACGCAGATGTTCGGCGGCATGTTGCCCAGGTGACGCGCGAAGCGCACGCCCTCGGCCATGCCCGCGGCCTGCGCCAGCGCGGTGTCCTGGCCTTCGCCGGCCAGCGCCAGCGACTTCAGCTTGGTGTCCTTCGCGTCCGGACCGGCCTGGAAGGTCGCGGTGTAGCGATAGGCGGCGTGGTCGAAGGCCAGCGCGGCGGTACGCACGCACCAGGCCGCGTCCTTGCCGGGCACGTCGAGCGCGCTCAGCCAGGTGGCGGCGCTGCCGACGGACAGTGCGGACGCGGCCTTGCCGGCGGCGCGGCAGGCTTGCTGGAAGCGGCTGGCGTCGAATTCCGCCTGCACGCCGAGGCCGACCGTCATCACGCGCTCGGCCTTGACGCCGCTCAGGTCGTACAGCGTGTGCACGGTGCCGGGCTTGCCGCTGATGTCGCCGCCGTCGATGCGGCGCTTCAGCGCACCGCCGGAGGCGGCGTCGATGGCGGCAGCGGCGGTCGACAGCACGCCGTTGGTGTACACGCCGACGATCACGCAGGGCGTGTCGATGGATTCGGGGGCGCCGGAGGCCAGGCTCAGTTGCAGGGTCATGGGATGTCCTTTGTTGCGATTCGGGAATCGGGGAGACGCGGCGACGTGCGGGGACGGTCTGCGCGGTCCGGATGAACGCCGGGTGGCCGTGCCGGAGGCTGCCCTGCCGACAAGGCGTCGGACCGGCTACACTTCGCTTTCGACCGCGCGCACACGTCGCGTCGCGAACCATTGCCCACCATTATCGCATGCTGCGCATTCTCGACCGCTACTTCCTGCGCGAACTCGTTCTGAGCGTGCTCGCCACCACCATCGTGCTGCTGGTGATCTTCACCGGCGGCACCTTCGCGCGCGTGCTGCAGCAGGTCGCCAACGGCAGCTTTCCGGCCAGCGTGATGTTCCAGGTGCTGGGGCTGCGCATCGTCAACGCGCTGCCCGGCCTGCTGCCGCTGTCGCTGTTCCTCGGCGTGCTGGTGGCGCTGGGCCGGATGTGGCGCGACAGCGAGATGCATGTGCTGGCGGCCGCCGGCATGGGTCCGCGCGGACTGATGCGCCCGACGCTGATGCTGGGCATCCCAGCGACGATCCTGATCGCGGTGGTGTCGCTGTGGCTGGGGCCGCTGTCGGCGCGCACCGCCGATCAGCTGGTGGCCGACGCCAACCGCTCGGTGATCGCCGCGGGTCTCGACGCCGGCCGTTTCACCGAGCTGCCGGGCAAGGGCGGCGTGATCTTCGTCGCCGGCATGAACCGCAAGGGGACCAAGCTGGATCAGGTGTTCCTGGCCAGCGACGAGGCCGCCACCGACACGCATCCGGCGCGGGTCAAGCTGATCACCGCCAAGCGCGGCGAGTTGTACCAGGGCAGCGAGACCCACGGCCGCTATCTGGCGCTGCTGGACGGCTGGCAGTTCCAGGTGCCGCTCGGCCACGAGAATTGGCAGCGCATGCGCTATCAGCGCAACGATGTGGCGCTGTCCGAGGTGCGCCCGCAGAGCGACGACGACGAGGATCCGCTGAGCAGCGTCGGCACGATGGACCTGATCGCGTCGGACAACGTCGATGCGCGCGCCGAACTCGCCTGGCGCACCGCTGCGCCCGCCACCGCGCTGGTGCTGCTGCTGCTGGCGCTGCCGCTGTCGCGTCAATCGCCGCGCGAGGCGCGTTACGGCCGTCTGCTGCTGGCGGTGCTGGCGTATTTTCTCTACTTCCTGCTGCTGTCGCTGGGACGCGCCCTGATCGACCGCGGCACGGTCAGCAACAGTGCGCCGATGTGGGTGCTGCACATTCTGGTCACGCTGGGCGCGCTGTGGATGTTCCGGCGTCAGTTCAGCGCCTGGCGCGTGAAGGGCTCGTCCGCATGAGGCTGCCGATGCCGAACGTGAAGCGGGTCGACCGCCTGATCGCGACCACCGTGCTCAGCACGCTGGCGATCGTGTGGCTGATCCTGGTCGGCTTCGACACGCTGGGCCAGTTTCTCAAGCAGCTCGGCCACGTCGGCCAGCATGGCTACACGCTGAGCAAGGCCGCGATCTACATCGCCGACACCATTCCGCGGCGCATGTACGAGCATTTCGGCAATGCCGCGCTGATCGGCGGCCTGCTCGGTCTGGGCGGTCTGGCCGGCAGCGGCGAACTGACCGCGCTGCGCGCGGCAGGCATGTCCAAGCTGCGCATCGCCGCCTCGGTGACGGCGGTGGTCGCGGTGCTGACGCTGGCGGTGATGCTGATCGGCGAAACCCTGGCGCCGGCCGGCGACCAGCGCGCACAGGCGATCCAGCTGGCCTTGCACTCGGACAACATCGGCCTGACCACGCGCAGCGGCTTGTGGGCGCGCGACGGCGGCGACGTGGTCAATGCCAAGGGTGCGCAGGCGGTGCGCGAGGACGGCCATCAGCGTGTGCAGCTGGTCGACGTGCGCGTATTCAGCTTCGACGACAGCGGCCAGCTGACGGAATTCCGCCACGCCAAGAGCGCCGAGAACGACGGTCGCGACTGGACGTTGAAAGACCTGCGCATCAATACGCTGGACGCCGATGGCGTGCACTCGCGCGAAGTCGCCTCGGAGCCGTGGAAAACGCATCTCGACGCGCGCGTGCTGGAGCAGTCCATCGTGCATCCACAGTACCTGTCGATGCGCGACCTGTACGCCAACATGCAGTACCTGCGCGCCAACGGGCAGAATCCGGGCGCTTACGCGGTGTCGTTCTGGTCGCACGCGCTGTATCCGCTGAACGTGCTGGTGCTGGTGCTCTGCGCGATGCCGTTCGCGTTCGGCGCACTGCGTTCCGGCGGCCTCGGCAAGCGCCTGTTCATCGGCGTGCTGCTGGCCATCGCCTGGTACTTCCTGCAGCAGTCGATGACCAACTTCGGCACCGTGTACGGCCTGTCGCCGATGCTGGCGAACCTGCTGCCTGCGATGGTGCTGGTGATCGTGGCGACGCTGTATTTCCGGCGACACGGTTAGCGCGCATCAGCGACGTTGCCGCGTCGTCGACGGCGTGCCCGAGTCGGGTGTATGGGTGAAACGCATCGTGCCTCGTTGTTGACGGCGCACCCGAGCCGGGTGTCCGGGTCGAGCGCATCGCGCCAAGGCTGTCTGCCGGCTGCCACGCAACCGTGGTTCCCATGCGCGTCGATACGCGTGGCCTTCAGCACGGCGGGCTTTCGTCCGTTCGATGTGCTCTAGCCGCGCTTGCGCCATCGCGAGCGAACGCTGCGCGGCGTGGATGCGATGTCGGCTCAGGCTTTCGGTATGGGCCGGTACACGATCCAGGTGCCGGCGAGGATGTCGTGCAGCGCGCGTCGCCGGCGGTCGATCAGAGCCGTCAGCAGGGACAGCGCCCATACCGCGAACGGCACGGCCATCGCGGCTTTCGCGCCGGCCCATGGTGCGATCGCCAGCAGCGTCAACGGCGCGATCAGGATCGCAAAGCGCAGCGCGGCGTGAGGCCACGTCGGAATCGCGCCCGCATCGGTGCGCAGGTACAGCCGCCAGGGCCGCATGCCCAGGCTCTGGCCGCCGCGCGTCCACGACAGCAGGAAGTAGGCCGCCAGCGCCAGCAGCAGCACGGCGCGATACCACCAGGCGTGCGGATCGAGCTGGCCGCGCGTGAGCAGCAGGCAGGCCATGTCGGTCACGAACAGGATCGCCAGCACCGCCAGCAGTTCGTAGGCGAGCGCCAGCAGGCGCCGCCAGAACGGCGCGGGCAGGTCGGAAGGAGGGACGGTTTCGTTCATAGGCTTGCGCGGATGCCTGCTTGCATCCAGCATCGCGATCATGACGGACAAGACCGACAGTATCGCCGATGTGGACCGCGACAGCATCGACGCCTTCATCGAACGGCTGTGGTCGGAAGACGGTCTGGCCGCGCGCACGCTGGACGCCTATCGCCGCGATCTGGAAGGTCTGGCGCGCTGGCTGAACGGCCGCGGCACGACGCTGGAACGCGCTACACGCGCCGACCTCTCGGGCTATCTCGGTGCGCAGCGCGTCTCCGCGCGCAGCATGGCGCGGCGGCAGACCACGTTCCGCCGTTACTACGCACACCTGGCGCGTTTCCGCCCCGGCTTCGAGGACCCGACGCTGATGCTGCAGCGTCCGAAGCTGCCGCGCAGCCTGCCCAAGGCGCTGGCCGAGCGCGAGGTGGAGGCGCTGCTGACCGCGCCCGACGTCGGCACGCCGCTGGGCTTGCGCGACCGCGCGATGCTGGAACTGATGTACGCCTCCGGGCTGCGCGTGTCGGAGCTGGTGAACCTGCCGATCGCGGGGCTGAATGTGCGCCAGGGCGTGCTGCGCGTCACCGGCAAGGGCGAAAAGGAACGTCTGATTCCGGTCGGCGAAACCGCGCTGGACTGGATCGAGCGCTACCTGCGCGAAGCGCGTCCGACGCTGGCGCGCGGGCGGCAGCCGGTGGCGCTGTTCCTGTCCAACCGCGCCGCGGCGATGACGCGGCAGATGTTCTGGACGCTGGTCAAGCGCTACGCGATGCAGGTCGGCATCACCGCCAAGCGCATCTCGCCGCACGTGCTGCGGCATTCCTTCGCCACGCATCTGCTCAATCACGGCGCGGACCTGCGTGCCCTGCAGATGCTGCTGGGCCACAGCGCGCTCAGCACCACGCAGATTTACACCCTGGTCGCGCGCGAAGGACTCAAGCGCCTGCACGCGCAGCACCACCCGCGCGGCTGAATCGTACAGGGCGTGGTCTGGGCATACCGTCGTCACGCTGAGGCCGCTGGTCTTCAGGGGCGGTCGGTGCTTCGGTGGCGCGGTAACCACACCGATCCACCATGTTCCATGGGACATTCACTCGCAGGCTCCCGTGGATGTCGACGCTGCCTGCGGTTCTGCGGCATACGGCGTAGATGTCGTGCGCCACGCCACGGTTGCCGTGAAGCGTCGGCGTGCGACAATCGAGTCCCTTTTTCCAGCGGCGCGCGGGCGGTCCGATCTCGCCATGCGCCGCGCCGACACGCGAGAATGCCCATGTTGCGCAAACTGCCGATCCTTGCCGCGCTGGCGCTCAGCCTGATGACGGCGGTCGCGATGGCCGCCACGACCGATGATGCGCCGAAGACCGTGACGGCGGCGCTGGCCCGTCTGGCGCCGGACGCGCAGCCAACCGATATCCGCGCGGCGCCGATGCCCGGTTTCTATCAGGCGCTGGTGCACGGCAAGATCGTCTACGTCAGCGCCGACGGCAAGTACGTCATGGCTGGCCAGTTGTTCGACGCGCAGCAGCGCAGCAACCTCACCGAAAACGAAATGAAGGCGATCCGTCTGCAGGCGCTGGCGACGGTGCCGGCCAGCGATCGGGTGATCTACGCGCCGCCGCACCCGAAGTACACGGTGACGGTGTTCACCGATCTCGACTGTGGCTACTGCCGCGTGTTCCATCAGCACATGGCGGCCTACAACGCCGAGGGCATCGCGGTGCAGTACCTGTTCTGGCCGCGCTCGGGCATCAAGGCGGTGCCCAGCGGGCGCGACACGCCGTCCTACGCCAAGGCGGTGTCGGTGTGGTGCGCCAAGGATCGCAAGCAGGCGTTCAACGAGGCCAAGGCCGGCGAGAGCATCCCCTCGGCGACGTGCCCGAATCCGATTGCGCGCGAGTACCACCTCGGCGAGCGCATCGGCGTCGACGGCACGCCCACGCTGATCGCCGAGGACGGCTCGGTGATCGGCGGCTACCTGAATCCGCAGCAGCTGTTGCAGGTGCTCCAGCAGGTGCGCGAGCAGCAGTCGGGCGGCGCCGGTGCAGCGGCCAAGGGTGCCGCGCAGCGCTGAACGGCGTCCCGGTGCGGCTTTCCGCACCGTTTGTCGCAGGGTGGTGTTGGCGGCGTCGGGAGTCCGGTAGAATGGCGGTTTTCCTTGGCGCAGCAAGCACATGATTGCTCTCGACGGGCACAGTGCCCTTTCCCCGTTCCGCCTCGACCAGATCAACGCACGGCTCGGCGCGATCGAGCGCGGGCTGCGCGTGCGTTCGGCCTGGTTCGTCTATTTCGTGGAGACCGGTCCCGCGCTCGACGCGGCGGCGCAGGAGCGTCTGCGTGCGGTGCTGGCGGCGAAGGAAGGCGAACTCGCCGAGGCGTCGCTGTGGGTGACGCCGCGTCTGGGCACCATCTCGCCGTGGTCGAGCAAGGCCACCGACATCGTGCGCGAAGCCGGCCTGGACGTAGTGCGCGTCGAACGCGGCGTGGCCTACCTGATCGATCAACGCCCGGAAGCCGGCAGCGACGACGAGCGCGCGATGCTCGCGCAGCTGCACGACCCGATGACGCAGTCGGTGCTGTCCGCGCCGAGCGAGGCCGAGGGCCTGTTCCTGCACGGCGAGCCCGGCGCACTGGAACGCGTGACGCTGGGTGACGCGGCGCACGACGCGCTGATCGCCGCCAACCGCGAGCTGGGCCTGGCCCTGGCCGACGACGAGATCGACTACCTCGCGGCGCGCTACGCCGAGATGGATCGCGATCCCAGCGATGCCGAACTGATGATGTTCGCGCAGGCCAATTCCGAGCACTGCCGCCACAAGGTCTTCAACGCCACCTGGAACGTCGACGAAGACGCACAGGACGTGACCCTGTTCGGCATGATCCGCAACACCCACGAGAAGTCGCCCGCGCACACGCTGTCGGCTTATTCGGACAACGCGGCGGTGATCGCCGGCGGCCTCGGCAAGCGCTTCTTCGCCGGTTCCGAGGACGGCGTCTGGCGCGCCACCGAGGAAGACATCGACTTCGCCATCAAGGTGGAGACGCACAACCATCCGACCGCCATCGCGCCGTGGCCGGGCGCGGGCACCGGCGCCGGCGGCGAAATCCGCGACGAAGGCGCGACCGGACGCGGCGGCAAACCCAAGGCCGGACTGACCGGCTTCTCGGTCTCGCATCTGCGCATTCCGGGCCTGCCGCGACCGTGGGAAAACGAGCGTCCGCTGCCCGAGCGTTTCGCCACCGCGTTCGAGATCATGCGTGACGGCCCGCTGGGCGCGGCCGCGTACAACAACGAATTCGGCCGTCCGTGCCTGGGCGGCTACTTCCGCACCTTCGAGACCGAGAACGGCAAGCCCGGCGTGCGCCGCGGCTACGACAAGCCGATCATGATCGCCGGCGGCCTGGCCAACATCCGCCGTCAGCACGTGGCCAAGGGCAAGGTGCAGCCGGGCGACAAGGTCGTGGTGTTGGGCGGTCCGGCGATGCTGATCGGCCTGGGCGGCGGCGCCGCCTCGTCGATGGCCGGCGGCAGCTCCAGCGACGAACTGGACTTCGCCTCGGTGCAGCGCGACAACCCGGAGATGGAGCGCCGCTGTCAGGAAGTCATCGACCAGTGCTGGGCGCGCGGCGAGCGCAATCCGATCGTCAGCATCCACGACGTCGGCGCGGGCGGCCTGTCCAACGCGATTCCCGAAATCCTGCACGACGCCGATCTGGGCGGCGACATCGATCTGTCGAAGATTCCCTGCGACGACCCGTCGTTGACGCCGATGCAGGTGTGGTGCAACGAGTCGCAGGAACGCTACGTGATGGCCGTGCGTCCGGACGATCTGGCGACGCTGGAAGCGATCTGCGTGCGCGAGCGCTGCCCGCTGGCCGTGGTCGGCGAAGCGACCGCCGAGGAGCATCTGCGCGTGCACGACAGCGTGCGCGACATCCGCGTGATCGATCTGTCTATGGACACGCTGTTCGGCAAGCCGCCGCGTATGCATCGCGACGCCAAGCGCTACACGCCGCGCGTGGACCTGGTGCCCGACCTGTCCGGCATCGAGCTGGGCGAGGCGCTGAGCCGCGTGCTGCGCATGCCGGTGGTCGGCAGCAAGTCGTTCCTCATCACCATCGGCGACCGCAGCGTCGGCGGCCTGTGCGCGCGCGATCCGATGGTCGGTCCGTGGCAGGTGCCGGTGGCCGATTGCGCCGTGACCCTGCTTGATTTCGACGGCTATGCCGGCGAGGCGATGGCGATGGCCGAGCGCGCGCCGGTGGCGCTGTTGTCCAGCGCCGACGCCGCGCGCATCGCGGTCGGCGAGGCCATCACCAATCTGGCCGCGGCGCCCATCGGCGAACTCGGCAACATCCGCCTGTCCGCGAACTGGATGGCCGCGGTCAACCATCCGGGCGAGGACGCGGCGCTGTTCGACGCCGTGCACGCGGTGGCGATGGAACTGTGTCCGCAGCTGGGCATCTCGATTCCGGTCGGCAAGGACTCGATGTCCATGCAGACCGTGTGGAACGACCCGCAGGCCGGCGAGCAGCGCACCGTGGCGCCGGTCTCGCTGGTGGTCACCGGCTTCGCCCGCGTCGAGGACGTGCGCAAGGCGCTGACGCCGCAGCTGCGCATGGACCGGGGCGATTCGGATCTGTGGCTGATCGATCTCGGCGCCGGCCGCGATCGCCTGGGCGCCTCGGCGCTGACGCAAGCCTTCAACCGCGGCGGCGGCGTGCCGCCGGACCTGGACGATCCCGCGCGCCTGAAGGCGCTGTTCGATCTGGTGCAGGAAGCCAACGCCAGCGACATGGTGCTGGCCTATCACGACCGTTCCGACGGCGGCGTCATCGTCACGCTGCTGGAAATGGCCTTCGCTGGCCACTGCGGTCTGGAAATCCAGCTGGAAGGCTGGGCCGACGCCACCCTGCGCGCGTTGTTCAACGAGGAACTGGGCGCGGTGCTGCAGGTGCCGCGCGCGCAGCGAGAGGCGTTCGAGGCCCTGCTCGCCAAGCACGGTCTGACCGATCTTGGCCACCGCATCGGCGAACCGCGGCAGAAGCTGGGCATCAAGCTGTTCCTGGGTACCGACGTGTTCGCCAAGTGGAACTGGCAGGAGCAGTTCAAGGCCTGGAGCGAGACCAGCCACGCGATGCAGCGTCGCCGCGATCATCCCGAGTGCGCCGATGCCGAGCTGGAGTGGCGCATCGACGACAACGACCGCGGCATCCAGCCCTCGCTGAGCTTCGACCCGAGCGACAACGTGGCCGCGCCGATGATCGCCACCGGCAAGCGTCCGCGCGTGGCGATCCTGCGCGAGCAGGGCGTGAACGGTCAGGTCGAGATGGCCGCGGCCTTCGACCGCGCCGGCTTCGAGGCCGTCGACGTGCACATGTCCGACCTGCTGGCGAGCCGTCGCTTCCTCGACGCCTTCAACGGCGTGGCCGCGTGCGGCGGCTTCTCCTACGGCGACGTGTTGGGCGCGGGCCGTGGCTGGGCCACGACGATCCTGTACAACGATCACCTGCGTCCGCAGTTCGAGCGCTTCCTCGCCGACGGTTCGCGTTTCGCGCTCGGCGTGTGCAACGGCTGCCAGATGTTCTCGCATCTCAAGGACATCATTCCCGGCGCGCAGCACTGGCCGGAATTCCTGCGCAACACCTCCGAGCAGTACGAGGCGCGCCTGGCCACCGTCGAGGTTCTCAACTCCGACAGCATCTTCCTGCAGGGCATGGCCGGTTCGCGCATTCCCGTGGTGGTGGCGCACGGCGAAGGGCGCGCCGACTTCCCGCGTTCGTGCAGCCCGTCCAAGAGCCACGGCTGCCTGCGCTACGTCGACGACCGCGGCGCGCCCACCGAGCGCTATCCGCTCAACCCGAACGGATCGCCGGGCGGCCTGACCGGTTTCACCGCCGCCGACGGCCGCGTGCTGATCATGATGCCGCACCCGGAACGCGTGTTCCGCAGCGTGCAGATGTCGTGGCGTCCGCCGGAGTGGGGCGAGGATTCGCCGTGGATGCGCATGTTCCGCAACGCGCGCGCCTGGGTTGGCGAATAACGGCACGCCGATACACCGGCGACTGAAGCGCTCCTGACACGCACGCCGGACCGGCATGGTCCCGCGTGCGCCGAGGCGGTAGCATCGATATCGTCCGCGCCGCATCCATCGTCGCGCGGCGACCGCAGGGACAGGATGGAGCGTCATGCAGGAAGGACTGACCAGCATCATCATCGTCACCGCCGATAGCGGTGCGTCGACGCGTGCATGCGTGGCGCGCGCGCTGGACAGCGATGTGCCGGTCGAAGTGATCCTGGTCGACAACGGGTCCGTCGACGGGGTGCCCGAGGCGGTCGCCCGCGCGCGCAGCGAGGATCATCGTTTTCGCGTGCTTTACAACCGCGCCAACCTGGGCTTCGGCGCCGCCGTCAATCTCGGCGTCGCACAGGCGGATGGCGGTTACGTGCTGATCCTCAATCCCGACTGCCTGCTTGCGTCCGATACCGTGCGTCGTCTGCGCGAGGCACTGGACTCGCATCTGCAGGGCGGCTTGATCGGCGCGGTCATCTGCGACGAGCAGGGCGAAATCGATCCGGCCTCGCGTCGTCGCGATCCGCTGCTGGCCCGCGCGCTTGCCACCATGCGCGGTCAGGATGCGCCGGATCGCGACGATGCGCGCGAAGGCGTGTACGTGCACGGCCCGATGCCCGAAGGCGTCAGCGTGGAAGAGGCCGTCTCCGGTGCGCTGATGCTGGTCAAACGACGCGCCTACGAACGCGTCCAGGGCTTCGATACTGGCTACTTCCTGCATTGCGAGGACCTCGACCTGTGCCGCCGCATGCGCGACGTCGGCTACGAAGTCCTGCTGGCGGGCGACGTGCGCGTGGTGCACGCCGGCGGCGGTTCCAGCCGGCATCGCCCGGTCTTCGTCAGCCGACACAAGCACGCCGGCATGTGGCGCTGGTTCCGCAAGTTCGATCCGGCCGCGCGCAACCCATTCACGGCGCTGTTCGTGTGGTTCGGGCTGTGGGCGCATTTCCTGCTGAGCGTGCCGAAGCTCATGGCCTCGCGTCGTCGTCCTGGCTGATCGCGCCCGGCGGCGTACACTGCGGACATCTCCGCAGCGGCAGACCACGATGAACATCCTCCGATCGACCTTTGCGTTGTCCCTGGGTCTCGCCATCGTCGCGTTGCCCGTGTCGGCTGCGCCCGCTTCGCCGTCCGCGGCCGCCGCATCGCCGCAGAGCTGGAAGGACCTGCTGAACCAGATCAAGGGCAAGTCCGCATCGACGTCGGCGGCGAACCTGTCCAACAGCGAGGTGGTCGGCGGCCTCAAGGAAGCGCTGGCCAAGGGCACGACGCGCGCCATCAACTCGCTCGGACGCAAAGACGGCTTCTGGGGCAATCCGGGTGTGCGCATCCCGCTGCCCGGCAAGTTGCAGCAGGCCGCGAAGCTGGCCCGGCAACTAGGGCAGGGCGACAAGGTCGATGCCTTCCAGCTCAGCATGAATCGCGCCGCCGAGAAGGCCGTGCCGCAGGTGGCGGACCTGTTCGGCGACGCCATCCGGCAGATGACGCTGCAGGACGCCCGCGCCATTCTCGGCGGCGGCGACCATGCGGCCACCGACTACTTCCGTCGTGTCGCCGGCCCCAAGCTGGCCGAGCGCATCCGTCCCATCGTGGCCAGGGCGACCGACAGCGTCGGCGTCACCCAGCGCTACAAGTCGCTGATGGCAGGTTCCACCGGCGGCACGCTGGGCTCGGCGCTGTCGATGCTGGGCAAGTCCGGTGCCTCCAAGGACATGGACCTCGATACCTACGTCACCGACGAGGCCCTGAACGGCCTGTTCAAGACCATCGGCAACGAGGAGCAGTCCATCCGCCAGAACCCGGCAGCGCGCACGACGGATCTGTTGAAGAAAGTGTTCGGTAGCCGCTGAGTACACACCGCGCGGTGGCAGTTACCCGGGCGCGTGTTGCTTGCGCCGTTGATAGGTTCTTGTTCGAGTGTCGGGGGCTTGTCGTTGCCCTGTGTCGGTCTTCCGTTTGTTGGTGCTGGGCGTTCGAGCTTGAAGTCAAACGTGAAGCGCATGGCGTTTTTCATGGCTGGCGCCGCCGCATCCTTGACATGAGGATGGTCGCGGCGTAAAGCAGAAAGGCGGAAACTGGCAAGGAAGTTTACCCAGGCCATGCATTCCGCAAACATTCAATTTCAGATCAAGGAGAGATGAAATGTCCAATGCAGAATCCATCGTTACCTCGTGGCTCCAGGGCGACACTGCGGCTGGTGGCAAGGGCAATCCGGCGGGGTCGCTGTTCACGGTCAGCAACGTTGACCTGAAGGCGGTAGGCAACACCAGGGAATACGGTGTGCTGAATACCGGCCCGCTTCGCTGCGACACCATTGTCGCGCAGTATTGCTTCGGTTGATCGAAGTAGTCGCATACGTGATGTGCGACTCGACCGAGAGGTCGTGATCCTCAGAGCGCAGCCGGGCAACCAGCTGCGCTTTTTCATGGATGTCTGATGGAACGCATGAGATTGCATGCATGCGTGTGCAGGGCAGGGAGAGCCGGATGTCGACGAATTCGTTTTCGAGCGTGCTGGATGTATTCGCGGCGGATGATTGCGCGCGTTTCGACGTCTTTCTCGAACAGGCCCGGGGTTTGGATGCGTCTGCGCGGGCGGTGCTCCGCAAGACCGGTTTCGAGGCGCTGCAGTCCGAGGCAAATGCCTCGTTGCTGCGTGTCCTGTTGCTGGAACTCCATGCCGCGCAATTGATGGAACAGCTCCCCAAAGGCGATTCGGATAGCCAATTCAGAGCTTTTGTGCGCATGGCGGAGCAGCCGGATTTTGCCCGTCACCTGGATGTTCGCTATCCCGTTCTGCGAGAACGATTGGCGTGTGTGCTGAACGATCGGCGCATGGCGTTGCAAGTCATGATCGAGCGCGTCCTTGCCGATCGCGAACGGCTGCAAGTCCATTTCGGCATGGATTGCCGCAACCTCACGGCGCTGCATGTGGGGCTGGGTGATGCGCACGATCGCGGCCATACAGTGGCCCGCCTCGAATTTGCGGACGGCATGCTGATGTACAAGCCGCGCCCCTTGCGACTGGATGTGGCGCTGGATGCTTTTCTGCAACGTGTATTTCCTGGCGACCATGCCCGCATTCGCGTTCCCCGAGCGCTGGATTGCGGCGAGTACGGTTGGACTGAATTCACGGTGCACCGCTTTTGCGATGGTGAGGCCGAGGTTTCCCAGTTCTACTTCAACCTTGGGCGATGGATCGCCGTGTTGCACCTTCTGTCCGGGTCGGACATCCATTGCGAGAATCTGATCGCTTGCGGGCCGGTACCCGTCATCGTCGATCCGGAATGCCTGTTTGGTCGCGACGCCCTGATGCAGGACGACGAGGAAGGAATTCAAGCGGAGGCCGCACGGTTGCTTTCCCTCTCGGTGCTGCGCAGTGGCATTGCACCCTACCGATCGTCATTCGAGGCCCTGGGGGGCGTGGATCATTCGAGCATGGCGGCGTCTGGCGACGGCACGTCCGAAGTTGCCGCCCCGGTCCTGGTCGGCGAGGGAACGGCACAGGCGCGTATTGCGCCGGGGACGATCAAGTTGGATGCGCCCAGAAGCCTGCCGACTCCGGAAAACCGCTTCATGGCGTACGCCGAACGGATTCTCGAGGGGTTTGCGCAAACCAGTGACATGCTGCGTAGTCTGGATGCTGCAGGGCGGCTGGCCGGGCTTTTGGTGGATTTCCGAGGCTGCCGTGTGCGCGATCTGTACCGCCCCACTCACGTCTACAGTGAGGTCAAGCGCATGCTCTGGCATCCGGCGTCCTTGCATCAGCCGGACAAGGCACGGGCTCGCGCGGAGGAGATTCTCGGGGGGCATGCCGACCTGACTCAAGAGCAGATCGAGCAGGAGCTGCGTTCCCTGGAAATACGAGACGTACCGGTCTATCGGTCCACGGTGGACGACGCACGCTTGGAGACTGCCTTGCGACTGTGGCGCAGTCAGGCCATGTCGGCTCAGGAGATGATTCTGCGCGCATCCATGGTTGCGGCGGTATTGAATCGGGACACCGCCGTCCAACACGGCACATCGCGAAGACGCGCGGTCGTGGATGGGAGTCTGTCCGAGATCGATGATCCAGAAGCCGAGCGTCGCCGGCTTGCGGCGTGGGCTGTACGCCGATTGCAAAAGCTGGCGATCCCTGGCCGGCATGGAAGTCCCTTGTGGGTGTGCCCGGTGCGTGGACTCAATGGCTGGATGATCGAGCCGTTGCATGCCGATTTCTACAACGGTCTCGGCGGGATCGCCTACGCGCTCGCCGGCTACAGGCACGAAATGGTCTGTGGCCGCGTGCCCGAAGTCGACGGGGTCGAGCAGACGCTGGAAGAAGTCATCACGGCATGGCGGTCGATGGAGCGTGTTTCCACGCCTCCGCGTGGCGGTGGCTTCAACGGCGCCGGTTCGAGGATTCTGGCTTGGCTGACCTTATATACCCATCTGGAGCGTCCCGAATTTCTCGATCATGCGATCGGGCATGCGCGAGCGTTGAGTTGCGATGAAGGCGATGCGCCACGCGAATTCGATCTGATAGCGGGCGAGGCCGGTTTGATTCTGCCATTGCTGCAACTCGGTGAAGTGACCGGCGATATGCAATGGTTCGAGCAGGCGGCATCGATCGGTCGAACCGTCGCTGCAGCGGCGGTCGTCGATGCTCGCGGAGCACGCTGGAATAGCCCGTCCTTCAAGACGCCCATTGGCGGTTTCGCTCACGGCGCCACGGGTATTGGGTGGGCGCTGGCGCGTCTGTCGCTAAGTCGTGCGGGCACAGCCGCCGATCGATATCGCTGGATGCAGCTTGCCGAGTGCGCCTTCGCATTCGAAAGTACGCTCTACGATCAGGTACAGGGCGCCTGGCGCGACATGCGGACCCCTGAAGACGCAGTGTGCGCCAGTGCCTGGTGCCACGGCGCCATTGGCATCGGCCTGGCCGCGAGCGACCTGCATGCGCGCACGGGTGGCAAGGGGTTTCTCGAAACGTTCTGGTTGGCCGTGGAAAGTGCCTTGGAACAAGGATGGCATCTGCGGCCGAATCTTTGTCATGGCAGCATCGGCATGCGCGAATTGCTGGCTCGGGCTGCGCGGTCGGGTCTGGAGACGGGGAAGCAGGCGCGGGATCACGGTGATCGTATCGTGCTGTCGCAGGTGCGCCATATCGCAGCGGACGAGCGCCAACTGACTGAATCGCTCTTTGTTCCTGGCCTCATGACCGGACTGTCCGGCATCGTGCATGGCTTGTGTCGGATGAGCGACGAGCACGAGCTGCCTTCGGCGCTGCAGATGGAGGTCACGCAAACCATGTTCGGAGCAGGTGTCGAAAGCGTGCCGTGGGCGACGGACCGCGCGCATCAGGTGCAGACCGCAACCTCTTCGTGAGTCGGAGCTTTCAGGCCCGACCACAGGTCGGCGGCAAGCGTGACTTGGAGACACCGAGATGCCAGCCTGCACGAGAGCAGGGAAATGGGTCGTGTCACATGGTGATACGGCGGCGAAGCTGCTGCGCTACGATGGTCGCGCCTCTGGCGGACCGGCCTATGACGGTGCATGCCAGCCTGCCGGTAGTTCATTCATTGTGTGCGGGGTGGATCATCGGCTTTCTTGTGGAACGGGCGGTCTTTTTGGATTTGCGCGTTCTCTGCGTTGAGCGGCTCGCGAGCTGCCTGGATGTTTGGAGCTTGGAGTAGGTCATGATCCGCGACATCCTGAAAATGGGCGATCCGCGCCTGTTGCGCGTGGCCAAGCCGGTGTCGGCCTTCGACACGCCGGAGCTGCATGCGTTGGTGGCCGACATGTTCGACACCATGCAGCATGCCGGCGGCGTGGGTCTGGCCGCGCCCCAGATCGGGGTGGATCTGCAGGTAGTGATCTTCGGTTTCGAGCACAGCGCACGTTATCCGGACGCGGTGGCCGTGCCGCGCACCATTCTGGTGAACCCCGTCCTCACGCCGTTGTCTGACGAGATGGAAGAAGGCTGGGAAGGCTGTCTTTCGGTACCGGGGCTGCGCGGCATGGTGGATCGCCATCGGCGCATCGCCTATACCGGATACGGCCCGACCGGCGCGCCCATCGAGCGCGAGGCCGAGGGCTTTCATGCGCGCGTGGTGCAGCATGAGTGCGATCATCTGATCGGCCGGCTGTACCCGTCGCGGATCACGGATTTCAGCAAGTTCGGCTTCATCGACGTGCTGTTTCCGGAACTCGATCCCGCGTTGGAGGCCTGAGCGTCCGCGTCCGGAAGCTGCGGAACCGGCCACAGCTTGCACGACGGCCGAAGGGGCGGCCTCGCGCTGGCCGCCGCCATGTGATACCTATGCCTGCTGCGCTTTTCGCAAGCAGGATGCCTTGTCGTCGCAGCGACGGTTTCGGGGAGGATGTAGGAATGTCGGCAGCTGCACTGCCATCGATCGACGCGGCCACCCGCGCCGACAGCAACACGGATCAGGCGCGCGTGTGCGCGCTGCTGGTCGAGCGCGGCTCGCTGAAGGAGGCCGATCTTGGCCGTGCGCGCCGGCTGCACGAGGAAGCGCCCGAGGGCACGCTGACGTCGCTGCTGGCGCGCCTGGGTCTGGTGTCCGAGCGCAATCTGGCCGAGGCCTGGGCCGAACTGCTCGGCGTGCCGCTGCTGGCGTCTGCCGATGCGCCGGAGATGCCGCCGACCGACGTCGAGATGTCAGTGCGTTTCCTGCGCCAGCACCACGTGGTGCCGGTCACGGTCGAGGACGAGCAAGCGATTGGCCTGATGGTGGCCGATCCGGGCGATCCGTATCCGGCGCAGGCCGTGGCGTTGGCCACCGGTCGCGCCATCGCCCTGCGCGTGGGTCTGCGCAGCGAGGTCGACGACCTGATCGAGCGCTATTACGGTCAGGGCCGCTCGGCCATGGGCACCATCGTGGAGAACATGGAAGGCGGCGTGTCCGACGAGGAAGATGTCGAACATCTGCGCGACCTGGCCTCCGAGGCGCCGGTCATCCGTCTGGTCAACCTGGTCATCCAGCGCGCCGTCGAGCAGCGCGCGTCGGACATCCACATCGAACCGTTCGAGAACCGCCTGAAGGTGCGCTACCGCATCGACGGCGTGCTGCACGAGGTGGAAGCGCCGCCGGCCAGTTCCACCGCCGCGGTGATCAGCCGCGTGAAGATCATGGCGCGCCTGAACATCGCCGAGCGCCGCCTGCCGCAGGACGGCCGCATCATGCTGCGCGTACAGGGCAAGGAGCTGGACCTGCGCGTGTCCACCGTGCCGACCAGCTTCGGCGAGTCGGTGGTGATGCGTATCCTCGACCGTGAGGCCGTGGTCTTCGACTTCGCCCGGCTCGGCTTCACCGACGATTTCACGCGCCGCTTCACCGATGTGCTGGAACGCCCGCACGGCATCCTGCTGGTGACCGGCCCGACCGGTTCGGGCAAGACCACCACGCTGTACACGGCGCTGTCGCAGATCAACACGCCGGACGTGAAGATCATCACCGTCGAGGACCCGGTCGAATACCAGCTCGAAGGCATCAACCAGATTCAGGTGAAGCCGTCCATCGGACTGGACTTCGCCGGCGCGCTGCGCTCCATCGTGCGCCAGGATCCGGACGTCATCATGATCGGCGAAATGCGCGATCTGGAGACCTGCCGCATCGCCATCCAGTCGGCGCTGACCGGCCATCTGGTGCTGTCGACGCTGCATACCAATTCGGCCGCCGGCGGCATCACCCGCCTGCTCGACATGGGCGTGGAGGACTACCTGTTGACCTCGACCATCAACGGCATCCTGGCACAGCGTCTGGTGCGGCACCTGGACACCGAACTGGCCGAGCCGTACGAGGCGCTGCCCGAAGTGGTCAAGCAGTTCCAGTTGGAGCGCTTCACCGATGAACGCCCGGTCCGGTTGTGGAAACCGGGCCGCAGCGATGCCAACCCGACCGGCTACCGCGGCCGACAGGCCATCGTCGAATTCCTCACCATGAGCGACCCGCTGCGCCGTCTGGTGATGCAGCACGCCTCCGACGCCGACATCGAGCGCGCCGCGCGCGAGGAAGGCATGCGCACCATGTACGAGGACGGTCTGGCCAAGGCCGTGCACGGCGCCACCACCATCGAGGAGGTCCTGCGCGTGACGCAGGAAGGCTGAGATGGCGCAGTTCCGCTATCGCGCGATCAGCGCGTCCGGCGAGGTGCTGCAGGGACTGATGGAGGCGGCCAGCGTCGAGGACGTGGTGGTGCGCCTGCAGGACCAGGGCCACACGCCGCTCGAAGCCAAGCCGGCCGACGCCGGCGGCGGTGCGCCGATGTTCGCCTCGCTGTTCCAGCGCGGCCCGTTCAACGGCGACCAGCTGGCGCAGTTCACCCATCAGCTCGCCACGCTGCTCGGCGCGGGCCAGCCGCTGGATCGCGCGCTCGGCATCCTGCTCGATCTGCCCGAGGGCGAGCGCGCGAAGAAGCTGGTCGAGCGCGTGCGCGAACGCGTGCGCGGCGGCGGCACGCTGTCGCAGGCGCTGGACGAGGAGCACGGCGCGTTTCCGCGTCTGTACGTCAGCCTGGTGCGCGCAGGCGAGGCCGGCGGATCGCTGGACGTCACCCTGCGCCGGCTGGCCGATTACCTGGAGCGCGCGCAGGCGCTGCGTTCCAGCGTGGTCAATGCGCTGATCTATCCGGCCTTCCTGATGGTCGGCGTGGTCGGCTCGCTGCTGTTGCTGCTGACCTACGTGGTGCCGCAGTTCGTGCCGATCTTCCAGGACATGAACGTGCCAATTCCGCTGATGACCAAGATCGTCCTCGGCATCGGCAACGTGATGCAGAGCGGCTGGTGGCTGATGCTGTTGCTGCTGGTCGGCGGCGTTTTCTTCCTGCGCATGCGCCTGCGCGACGCGGACACGCGACGCGGGTTCGATGCATGGCGGCTGCGCATGCGCGTGCTCGGACCGGTGCTGCTGAAGGTCGAGACCGCGCGCATCGCGCGCACGCTCGGCACGCTGCTGAAGAACGGCGTGCCGATGATGACGGCGCTCAACATCACCCGGCAGGTCACGCGCAACACAGCGCTGGAGTACGCGCTGACCAAGGCCGCCGAGGCGGTCAAGGGCGGCGCGGGTCTGGGCGTCGCGCTGGCCGAGTCCAAGCAGTTCCCGCGGCTGGCGCTGCAGATGGTGCAGGTGGGCGAGGAAGCCGGCGCCATCGACGACATGCTGCTGAAGGTGGCCGACACGTTCGACCTCGAGTCCAAACGCTCGATCGACCGCCTGCTGGCGGCGCTGGTGCCGGCGCTGACGGTGGTGATGACCGTGATGGTCGCCTTCATCATGGCGGCGATCCTGATGCCGCTGCTGAGCCTGACCAGCAACATCGGCTGACCCTTTTCATTCGCAGAACGAGGATTCCAGATGAACAAGCAAGCGATGCAACGGATGCGTCACCCGCGCGCGGCGCGCAGCGGCGGCTTCACGCTGCTGGAAATGCTGGCGGTGATCGTGTTGATCGGCATCATCGGCACCATCGTCTACACCCAGGTCGGCAAGAGCCTGGACAAGGGCAAGTACGGCGCGGGCAAGGCGCAGCTGACGGCCATCGATACCGCCATCCAGCGCTACGCGATGGACAACGGTTCGCCGCCGCCGACCCTCGACGCGCTGGTGACCAAGCCGTCCGGCGCCTCCGACTGGCTGGGTCCATACCTCAAGGCCAAGCAGCTGAAGGACCCGTGGGGCCACGCATTCGGCTACAAGGTGCCGGGCGACCACGGCGACTACGACGTGATCTTCTACGGTCAGGACGGTCGTCCGGGCGGCACCGGCATGAGCAAGGACGTGGGTAACTGGGAATGATCCACGCGCGATGCCGTCGGCATGTCGCCGGGCCCGGACGGGTCGGGATGCGGCATGCCCGGCATCGCGTGACGGGGCGCGCCGGCGCGTCCGGCTTCACTCTGCTGGAGATGCTGGTCGTCATCATCCTGATCAGCATCGCCGCGACCGTGGTGGCGATCTCCGTCACCCGCGGTCTGACCTCGGCGCGCATCCGCAGCGCCAGCGCCGACCTGGCGGCCGCGCTGCGTTACACGCGGGCGCAGGCCATCGTCCACGGCAAGCAGGAAACCCTCAGCGTGGACGTCGCCCAGCACACCTACCAGGCGCCGGGCCGACCGATGGTGCAGCTGCCCGGCGGCATGGCGCTGGCGCTGACCAGCGCGGTCGAGGATCGCGTCAACGCGCATACCGGCAACATTCGCTTTTTCCCCGACGGCAGTTCGACCGGCGGGCGCATCACGCTCAGTCACGGTCAGCGCGAATGGCACATCAACGTGGCCTGGCTGACCGGCAGCGTGGCCGTGGTCGAGACGCGGGCCGGAGGCTAAGCATGCGCGTCGCGCGTCCGCGAGGATTCACGCTGATCGAGGTCATCGCGGCCATTGTGCTGCTGTCGCTGGCCTTTGCCGCGCTGCTGACCACGATGGGCAACGCCTCGCGCCTGGCCGTCAACGCCGATGCGCATACGCGCGCGGCGCTATGCGCGCAGTCGGCGATGGACAGCGCCTTTGTGTTGAAGCCGATCCGCGCGGGCGTGATCCAGGGGCGCTGCGACAAGAACTTCCACTGGCAGCTGCAGGCGCAGCGCTGGCAGCCGCCGAATCCCGGCAAGGTGCCGGTGCAGATGAACATGTTCCGCCTCGATCTGACCGTGCTGTGGGCGCAGGGCGGACACCAGCGACAGGCGCGTTTCTGCACGCTGCGCGCGCAGGATCCGGGTCGTTACAATCCGTCGGGGCTGCCGTGATGCGACTGCGCGCACGCCACGCGAGAGGCTTCACGCTGCTGGAAGTGCTGGCGGCGATGGTGCTGTTGTCGCTGCTGTTGCTGGCGGTGTGGTCGGGCATCCACTCGGCGACCTTGAGCGTGCGTTCCGGACAGCGTTTCGTCGAGCGCACCGATGCGGTGCGCTCGACGCAGGACTTCCTGCGCCGCGAGCTGGCGCAGGCGGTGCGTCAGCCGTGGGCGGCCGATCCGGACGGCGGTGCGATCGTGTTCACCGGCAGTCCGGACAAACTGCAGTTCGTCGCGCCGCTGCCGGGCTACCTGGGCAAGCTCGGGCCGCAGTTGCAGACCGTCGAACTGGTGCCGGAGAAACAGGGCGACGGCTATCGGTTGCAGGTCTCGTTCTCGCTGCTGCCGCCGGACGGCGGCAAGCCGCAGCCGCTGGGCAAGCCGCAGGTGCTGCTGACCGGCATTCAGAGCGGACAGTTCGACTTCCGCGGCTTCGACAAACTGCGCAAGCCCACCGACTGGCTGCAGCGCTGGGAGGACACCGACCGCACGCCGGCGCTGGTGCGCCTGGACCTGAAGCTGGACAAGGGCGTCTGGCCGCAATTGGTCGCGCCGATCCGCGTCGACGCCAGCGCGGTCATTGGCACCGGCGGCTTACTGCGCCGCATCCTGCGCCCGCCGGGGTCGCAGCCATGAGGCGGCGATCCGCACAGCGCGGCGTGGCGTTGCTGGTGGTGCTGTGGGCCACGGCGCTGCTGACCATCATGCTGGCCGCCTACGCGGTGACCACGCGCACCGAAGGACTGCAGGCGCGCTATCAGTTCGACCAGACGCGCGCGCGTTACGCGGCCGAGGCCGGTATCGCCCGGGCCGTCTACGGTCTGCGCGAATCCGATCCGAAGCAGCGCTGGATCGCCGACGGCCGGCCGTACACGTTCCGTTTCGACAACGCCGTGGTGCGCGTGACCTTGACCGACGAGAGCGGCAAGGTCGACCTCAACGCCGCCACGCCCGAGCTACTGACCGGCCTGTTCCACGCGGCCGGACTGGATGACGACAAGGCCGAGGCGCTCAGCGAGGCGGTGCAGGACTGGCGCGACGCCGACGACGCCACGCGCCCGCACGGCGCCGAGCGGGCGCAGTACGAACAGGCCGGGCGCGACTACGGTCCGCGCAACGGTCCGTTCGTCACCATCGAGGAACTGCAGATGGTGCTGGGCATGACACCGGCGCTGTACCAGAAGCTGGCGCCGGCCATCACGGTGTGGTCGGGGCGCAACACGCCCAACGTCGGCAGCGCGCCGGCACTGGTGCTGCAGGCGCTGCCCGGCATGGACGCCGACAAGGCCGGGCAGTACATCCAGTTGCGCCAGCAGCGCGACAGCGCGGCGGCGCCGGCGCCGACCGCGATTCTCGGCGGCATGACCGCGATGGGCGGCAGCAACGGCAACACCCAGGACATCCACGCCGAGGCGACGCTGCCCAATGGCGCGCGCGCCGCGGTCGACGCGGTGGTGCGCTTCGGCGGCATGCCCACGGGCGGTGCGCCGTACCGCATCCTGCATTGGCGACAGGGTGATGTCGGTCAGGAGACGCCCGGCGCGCGCGATGCGTCGGGTCGCGGTTCGTCGTCCGGCCAGAACGGGGCCGGGTCGAAAGACGGCGGCGGACTGCGCCTGGGCGCGTCCTGAACGGGGCGTGTGCGCGGTCAGCCGCGCCGTGATCAGGCCTGCGTGCGGCAGGTGTTGATCTGGTCGCGCAGCGCCTGCGTGGCGGTGCGCGCCGCCGCCGCGAAATCCTCGCCCGAACTGGCGTAGAGAATGGCGCGCGAGGAGCTGATCATCAGCCCCGCGCCATGCGCGTCCGCGCCTTCGCGCAGCACCGCCTCGACGTCGCCGCCCTGCGCGCCGATGCCCGGCACTAGTAGCGGCAGGTCGCCGACGATGCGGCGCACCTGCCCCAGCTCCTCGGGGAAGGTCGCGCCGGTGACCAGCGCGCAGTTGCCGTGCGCATTCCAGTCGCGGGCGATGGTCTCGGCCACGCGCTGATACAGCGGCCGGCCGCCGCAGCCGAGATTCTGGAAGTCCGCGCCGCCCGGATTGGAGGTGCGGCACAGCAGGATCACGCCTTTGTCGGCGCGGTCCAGGAACGGCTGGATCGAATCGCGGCCGAGGTACGGATTCAGCGTCACCGCATCGGCGTCGTAGCGCTCGAAGGCCTCGACCACGTAGCGCTGCGCGGTGGAACCGATGTCGCCGCGCTTGGCGTCGAGGATCACCGGCACGCCGGGATGGGTCTCGTGGATGTGTGCAATCAGGCGTTCCAGCGCATCCTCGGCGCGCAGCGCGGCGAAGTGCGCGATCTGCGGCTTGAACGCGCAGGCCAGGTCGGCGGTGGCGTCGACGATGGCGCGGCAGAAGGCGAACACCGCATCGGGATCGTCGCCCATGGCGGCGGGGAAGCGCGCCGGATCGGGATCGAGGCCGACGCAGACCAGGGTGTCGGCATCGTTCCAGCGTGTGCGCAGGGCCTGCATGAAGTTCATGGTCGCTCCCGTGTCGGCGGCGTGGTGAACGATGCGTCGCTCCACCTCGCACAAAGGGGTACGACCGTCATCCCGGCGCACGCCGGGACCCAGTGCCTGATGCATATCCGTGCGATGGAGTCACTGGGTTCCTGCTTTCGCAGGAAGGACGATCAGGTAGGTTTTCATCGGTGGGGACGTGTTCCGTTCGCCCCCACCATGACTGTTCCGATCTCAGACCAGCTTCTTGTAGCGCATGCGATGCGGACGCGCCGCTTCGTCGCCGAGACGGCGCTTCTTGTCGGCTTCGTACTCGCCGTAGTTGCCGGGGAAGAACTCGACGTGCGAGTCGCCCTCGAAGGCGATGATGTGCGTGGCGATGCGGTCCAGGAACCAGCGGTCATGGCTGATCACGAGGGCGCAACCGGGGAATTCCAGGATGCCGTCCTCCAGCGCGCGCAGGGTCTCGACGTCCAGATCGTTGGACGGTTCGTCGAGCAGCAGCACGTTGCCGCCCTGCAGCAGGGTCTTGGCCATGTGCAGACGGCCGCGTTCGCCGCCGGACAGGTTGCCCACGCGCTTCTGCTGATCGGTGCCCTTGAAGTTGAAGCGGCCGATGTAGGCGCGCGACTGGATCTCGAAGTTGCCGATGGTGATGATGTCCGAACCGCCGGAGACTTCCTGCCACACGTTGTTGTCGCCTTCCAGCGCATCGCGCGACTGGTCGACGTAGGCCAGCTTGACGGTGTGGCCGAGCTTGACCTCGCCGGAGTCGGGCGTCTCCGCACCGGTGATCATCTTGAACAGCGTCGACTTGCCGGCGCCGTTCGGGCCGATCACGCCGACGATGGCGCCCGGCGGAATCTTGAACGACAGGTTGTCGATCAGTAGGCGGTCGCCGAAGGCCTTGGACACGCCCTTGAATTCGATCACCTCGTTGCCCAGACGCTCGCCCGGCGGAATGAAGATTTCGTTGGTCTCGTTGCGCTTCTGGTACTCGACCGCGTTCAGTTCCTCGAAGCGCTGCAGACGCGCCTTGCCCTTGGACTGACGACCCTTCTTCGCCGAGCGCACCCATTCCAGCTCGCGCTTGATGGCCTTCTGGCGGGCCTTCTCCTGCGCGGCTTCCTGCGCCAGGCGCTCGTCTTTCTGCTCCAGCCACGAGGTGTAGTTGCCCTTCCAGGGAATGCCGCGGCCGCGGTCCAGTTCGAGAATCCACTCGGCGGCGTTGTCGAGGAAGTAGCGGTCATGGGTGACCGCCACGACGGTGCCGGCGAAGTCGCGCAGGAAGTTCTCCAGCCAGTCGACCGACTCGGCGTCCAGATGGTTGGTGGGCTCGTCGAGCAGCAGCATGTCCGGCTTGGACAGCAGTAGACGGCACAGCGCCACGCGGCGCTTCTCGCCGCCGGACAGCGGACCGACCTTGGCGTCCCACGGCGGGATGCGCAGGGCGTCCGCGGCGACTTCGAGCTGACGTTCCAGCGCATGCGCGTCGTTGGCGGCGAGGATGTTCTCCAGCTTCTGCTGTTCCTCAGCCAGCTTGTCGAAGTCCGCGCCTTCCTCGGCGTAGGCGGCGTAGACCTCTTCCAGCCGCGCCTGCGCCTGCAGGATCTCGCCGACGCCTTCCTCGACGACTTCGCGCACGGTCTTTTCCGGGTCCAGTTCCGGCTCCTGCGCCAGGTAGCCGACCTTGATGTCCGGCGCCGGACGCGCCTCGCCCTGGAAGTCGGTGTCGACGCCCGCCATGATGCGGAGCACCGTGGACTTGCCCGCGCCGTTCAGACCCAGCAGGCCGATCTTGGCGCCGGGGAAGAAGCTCAGCGAGATGTCCTTGATGATCTGGCGCTGCGGGGGAACGGTCTTGCTGACTCCGTTCATGGTGTAGATGTACTGCATGGAGCCTCCGGCGGGGTGCACGACGCGGGCCAAGGGCGGGCGGTGCGATTGGAATGGTATAAACCACTCATTATAGCGGGTTGCGCGGCATTCCGATGACGCCGGGCGCGTGGATTTTGGCCGGAGGGCAGTCTCAGGAAGCCTTCGGGCCGGCCGCGTCGAACAGTGTGCCGGCCGTGCGCGCATGCAGCGAGGCAGCGTCGAAGCCTTCCGGCAGCATGCCGGCGATTTCCAGCATGACCGCACCATGAAGCGCGGCCCAGATCTGGTGTCCGAAGATGGGAGCGTCGGCCTCGACGATGCCTTCCTCGATCATCACGTCCACATGTGCGCGAATGGTGCGCCACATGCGTTCGTGCGCTTTCTTGTAGGCGGGGTCGTCGCGTCGGGTTTCCGGATATTCGAACATCAGCCGATAGGTGGCCGTGTTCTCGCGGGCGAAGGCGATGTAGGCGTCGCGTACGGCGATGCTGCGCGCGTGGCCGTCGCCGGGCGTGTCCAGCGCCTGTTCCAGCGCTTCGGAGAAGCGGTTCAGACCGCGCACGCGCACCGCCGTGATGATCGCTTCCTTGTTGTCGAAATAGCGGTAGGGCGTCATGGTGCCGACGCCCAGCTCGCGGGCCAGCCGCCGCAGGGTGACGGCGGCCGGGCCTTCCTCCACGTACAGGTGTGCAGCGGCCTTGCAGAGCCGCTCGCGGAAGGCTTCGGTTTCCTGTTCGCTCAGTGCGCGCGGCACGTCAGAGGCCCTTCACGCCCAGGGTCTTGCGGAAGAACGCCAGGGCGTCGGCATCGACCTGCGCATGCACCTTGGCGCGGTCCACGCCGGGCGGGTCGGTGCACAGCGGACGGATGTCCCGGGCCAGTTCGGCCGAGCAGGGCGACAGGAACACCCAGTGATCGGCATGCGGCACCTGCTTGATCGCGTAGAGCGTCTTGATCAGCGGGGCGATGTGCCTGGCATTGGCTTCCGGCGGCAGCACGCTGTCGTGCTGGCCGTAGTAGAGAAAGATGGGCGTGCGCACGTGATCGAAGCCGTGCTTGCCGAAGATCAGGCTGAGCGGCGCCATCGCAAAGACCGCCTTGACGCGTGGATCGGCTGTCGCGCCGTAGCGGCCCAGTTGTCCCTGCATGTCCTCGAACACCTGAGTCGGCGTCTTGCCCTGTCGTGCGGCTGCCGCTTCGAATTGCCTGCGCTTGCCGCACACTTCGTTGTCCTGCCGGTAGCGATCGCAGAAGGCGATGAAGCGGCTGAAGCGCGGCCGGGCTCCGGCCAGCATCAGACCGGTGTATCCACCTGCCGAGAAGCCGGCGACGCCGATGCGGTTCGGGTCGATCAGGCGTTTCCAGCGCGGATCGTGGAGCAGCATGGTGATGACGGCCTTCACCTGTATCGGACGGCCGGCGAGCACGTCGATCGTGCCGACCTTGCTGGTGTCGCGGAAATAGTCGCCGAGTTGATTGAACGTGGCCACGACGAACCCGTGACTGGCCAGGTACGTGGCCAGGTCGTGATGCCCCAGGTCGCTGCCGCCGTTGCCGTGCGAGATCACCACCATGGGCCTGGCGCCCGGGATCGCCGGGGCGTTCGGGGTGGCCGCCACGTTGTAGGGGCCGAGGGGCGTCGTGCCTCGGACCGGCTGCGTCGACGGGTAGAACACATACCCGTCCGCCAGTTTGCCGCTGACCGGGTCGGTGACCTTGATGGCCGATATGCCGACACCGGTGATGCCGGAAGCCAGTGCGGACAGGGGAAAGAGCAGGGCGAACAGGAGAGTGAGCCGGGACAGCGTGCGTGCGGTCGACATGGTGAGAGCCGTGAGTGAATTGTCGTACATTGTACGGTACGTCGTACGTAATATGCGTGCAAGCACCCGGTAGAGGATGGCCATGTCTTGCGGAGTTCACGCGTGGCGGCGGCGGTGACGGGCTTCCGCTGCCCGTCGTGTCCCGAATCGCGCAGCGCGATTCAGCCGCGCAGGCCGCGCAGCAGGGTGTCCAGCACGGACTCGAAGGCGGCGTCTTCGCCGGGCTGCTGCCACAGGTAGGCCATGGCTGGATGATGGAAGCGCACGGTGGCGTCGAAAACGGCCAGCGCCGCAGTGACCGGATCGGTCTCGGCGAAATCGCCACGGGCCATGCCATCGGCCAGGATGCGCTGCAACTGCCCCGTCATCTCGGCGACATGTTCGTCGACGACCTCGCGCGCCTCGGCAGCCAACGCGCCGTAAGTGGCGAACAGCTCCGGTTCGTCGACGACCTTGGCGCGTTTGCAGTTGCGCAGCGTGCGCAACCAGTTCGCCAGGCGCTCCGGCGGCGTGCCCGGGCCGTCGGCAACGGCGGCCAACTGCGCGTCGATGCGCTCCAGCCAGGCGCGCAGGATCGCGTCGCGCAGCGCCGCCTTGCTGGCGAAGTGGCGGTACACGGTGCCATGGCTGACCTCGAGCGCGCGCGCCACGTCCACCACGGTGGCCTTGGTCGGGCCGTACCGTCGAAGCACCTCCTCGGCGGCTTCGAGAATGCGTTCGCGGGTCAGTGGCGCGTCTGCCATCGGAGTTATTTCTCGCTGTCGAGCGTGGCCATCTGCGGCTTGGCGTAGCGTTCGCCCGCCGCGGCATCGCGCGGCACCGCCGACTCGATGGCTGCCAGTTCATCTGCGCCCAAGTGTACGTCGAGCGCGGCCAGCGATTCCTGCAGACGCGAGCGGCTGCGCGCGCCGACCAGCGGCACGATGTCCGCGCCGCGCGCCAGCACCCAGGCGATGGCGATCTGCGCCACGCTGACGCCCTTGTCCTCGGCGATCGCGCGCAGCTTTTCGACCAGCGCCAGATTGTGTTCCAGGTTCTCGCCCTGAAAGCGCGGGCTGTGCTGGCGGAAGTCGCGCGCATCGGTGTCGCGGTTCTTCGTCCAGTGCCCGCTGATCAATCCGCGCGCGAGCACGCCGTAAGCGGTGATGCCGATGCCCAGCTCGCGGCAGGCGGGCAGGATGGCGTCCTCGATGCCGCGCGAGATCAGCGAGTACTCGATCTGCAGATCGGCGACGGGCGTGACCGCATGCGCGCGACGGATCGTCTCGGCACCGACTTCGGACAGGCCGGCCTGACGCACGTAGCCGGCTTCGATCAGCTCGGCGATGGCGCCCATGGTGTCCTCGATCGGCACGTTCGGGTCCAGGCGCGCGGGGCGGTAGATGTCGAGGTAGTCGGTACGCAGGCGCTTCAGCGAATAGGCCACGGCGGTCTTCACCGCCTGCGGACGGGCGTCGTAGCCCAGCCAGGCGCCGTCCGGGCCGCGCTGCGCGCCGAACTTCACGCTGAGCTTGTAGCGCTCGCGCGGGACGCCGGCCAGGGCTTCGCCGAGCAGCATCTCGTTGTGGCCCATGCCGTAGAAGTCGCCGGTGTCGAGCAGATCGATGCCGGCGTCGAGCGCGGCATGGATGGTGGCGATGGATTCGCGGCGGTCCGGCGCTTTGCCGTACAGGTCGGACATGCCCATGCAGCCCAGGCCGAGCGCGGAGACCGAGGGACCGTGGGATGAGAGGTCGCGTCGTTGCATGCGTGATCTCCAGAGGTGGTGGAGGTGGAGGCGCAGCATGTCGCAATGAATGACAAAAATCAATATTTGTCATTCATGTTATGCCGACAAGGCCGGTCGGACCCTGCTTCGACCCGCGCAGGACCGCTATACTTGGTGCTTTGCACACCACGGAACCCCAGTATGTTCGCCAAATCCATGACCATCGCCGGTTTCGACGACGCGCTCGCCAAGGCCATCGCCGACGAGGCGCAGCGCCAGGAAGACCACGTCGAGCTGATCGCTTCGGAAAACTACGCCAGCCCGCGCGTCATGGAAGCCCAGGGGTCCGTGCTGACCAACAAATACGCCGAGGGCTATCCCGGCAAGCGCTACTACGGCGGCTGCGAATACGTCGACGTCGCCGAGGCGCTGGCGATCGATCGCCTGAAGGCGTTGTACGACTGCGACTATGCCAACGTGCAGCCGCACTCTGGTTCGCAGGCCAACCAGGCGGTGTACTTCGCGCTGCTGCAGCCGGGCGACACCATTCTCGGCATGAGCCTGGCGCACGGCGGCCATCTGACCCACGGCGCCAAGCCGAACCTGTCCGGCAAGATCCTCAACGCCGTGCAGTACGGCGTGAACGATCAGGGTCTGGTCGATTACGACGAAGTCGAGCGCCTGGCCGTCGAACACAAGCCGAAGATGATCGTCGCCGGCTTCAGCGCCTATTCGCAGGTGCTGGACTGGGCGCGTTTCCGCGCCATTGCCGACAAGGTGGGCGCGTACTTGTTCGTGGACATGGCGCACATCGCCGGTCTGGTCGCCGCGGGCGTGTACCCGAGCCCGCTGCCGCACGCGCACGTGGTCACCTCGACCACGCACAAGACCCTGCGCGGTCCGCGCGGCGGTCTGATCGTGGCCAAGAACCCGAGTGAGGAACTGGTCAAGAAACTGCAGTCCATCGTCTTCCCCGGCATCCAGGGCGGCCCGCTGATGCACGTCATCGCGGCCAAGGCAGTGGCCTTCAAGGAAGCGCTGGAACCGGGCTTCAAGGCCTACCAGCAGCAGGTCGTGACCAACGCCAAGGCGATGGCGAAGACGCTGATGGCGCGCGGTTACAAGGTCGTCTCCGGCGGCACCGAGAACCATCTGGTGCTGGTCGACCTGATCGGCCGCGACCTCACCGGCAAGGATGCGGAAGCCGCGCTGGGTCGCGCCCACATCACGGTCAACAAGAACACCGTGCCCAACGACCCGCAGTCGCCGTTCGTGACCTCGGGCCTGCGCATCGGCACCCCGGCGGTCACCACGCGCGGCTACACCGAGGCCGACTGCGTGGAGCTGGCCGGCTGGATGTGCGACGTGCTCGACGCGCATCAGGACGAAAGCGTCATCGCCGCCGTGCGCGAGAAGGTCACGGCGCAGTGCAAGAAGTATCCGGTGTATGGATAAGCGGCCGGGATTCGTCATTCGGGATTCGATATTCGTGCACGCGCACGAATCCGACCTCCCGCTTTTGCGAATCCCGAATCCCGAATCCCCGATCACGGCACCTTGATGCATTGCCCGTTCTGCCAGCACGAAGACACGCGCGTGATCGACTCGCGCCTTGCCGACGACGGCGCCACCGTGCGCCGCCGTCGCGAGTGTCCGTCCTGCGGCGAGCGCTTCAACACCTTCGAGACCGCCGAGCTGAAGCTGCCGGCCATCGTCAAGAGCGACGACCGCCGCGAGACCTTCGACGAGCGCAAGCTGCGCGTCAGCTTCCAGCGCGCGCTGCAGAAGCGTCCAGTGGCCAGCGACGATGTCGATACTTCCGTGCACACCATCATCAACGACCTACGTCGCAGCGGCGAGCGCGAGGTGGCTTCGCGTCAGGTCGGCGAACTGGTCATGCGCGAGCTGAAGAAGCTCGACCAGGTCGGCTACGTGCGCTTCGCTTCGGTCTATCGCCGCTTCGAGGACGTGCACGCGTTCCGCGAGGAAATCGAGAAGCTCGAGCGCGATCTGCCCGAGCTGCAGGGACTGCAACTGCCGCTGCTGGGCGAGGCGGGCAAGCGCGGCGAGAAGTCGTGAACGTCGCGGCCGGCCGCGGCGGCTTCGTCGTCATCTACCGCTGGCGTCTGAAGCCGGGCTTCGAGGCCGATTTCATCGCCAACTGGCAGCGCATCACGGATGCGGCGCGGGCCGAAGGCTCGGGCGGCTCCTCGCTGTTCCGCGCCGAGGACGGCAGTTACGTGGCGATTGCCCGGTGGCCGTCGCGCGCGGCGCGCAAGGCATTTTTCGACCGCTTCGATGCGCGTGCCGATGCGCAGGGCGCCGCCATGCAGGCGCGCGCCGAAGCCGCGGTGCTCGAACGTCTGCCCGCGCTTGAAATGGATGCATTGATCGACGACTGGGCGCTGGAGGAGATCGTGTGAACTTCAGCGCACTCGATCACGCGCTCATGGCGCGCGCGCTGCGCCTAGCCGAGCGCGGCCTGTACACGACCCAGCCGAACCCGCGCGTCGGCTGCGTCATCGCGCACGGCGAAGAAGTCGTCGGCGAGGGCTGGCACGAGCGCGCCGGCGAGCCGCATGCCGAGGTGTATGCCCTGCGCGACGCCGGTGAGCGCGCGCGCGGCGCGACGGCCTACGTCACATTGGAACCCTGCGGTCTGCACGGCCGCACGCCGCCGTGCGCCGATGCGCTGATCGCGGCGGGCGTGGCGCGCGTGGTGATGGCCTCCGAGGACACCTCGCAGGCGGTCGGCGCGGGGCTGCAGCGTCTGCGCGATGCGGGCATCGTGGTCGAGGCGGGCCTGATGCGCGACGCCGCGCGCGAACTCAACATCGGATTCTTCCATCGCATCGAGCGCGGGCGACCGTTCGTGCGCGTGAAGCTGGCGATGAGTCTGGACGGCCGCACCGCGCTGGCCGACGGCACGTCCAAGTGGATCACCGGCGAAGCGGCCCGCCACGACGTGCAGCGCTGGCGCGCGCGCAGCTCGGCGATTCTCACCGGCAGCGGCACCGCGCTGGCCGACGATCCGCGCCTCACGGTGCGCCTGGACGACGTGCCGCACGTGCCGCCGCTGCGCGTGGTGCTGGATCGCGCCCTGCGCACCCCTCGGGGCGCAAATCTGCTCGACGGCAGCGCGCCGACGCTGGTGCTGCACGGGCCCTTGGCGACACCCGATCAGCGTTTCGATGCGGTCGAATGCGCCGAAGTGCCGGAGACCGACACCGGCCTCGATCTGGATGTCGTCCTCGGCATGCTCGCCGGACGCGGCGTCAACGAATTGCATGTCGAGGCGGGCCCGACACTCTGCGGTGCACTGTTCGCCGCCGGCCTGGCAGACGAACTGCTGCTCTACGTCGCGCCGGTGCTGCTCGGCGATCGCGCGCGACCGCTGATGGCGCTGCCACCGCTCGACGACATGGCGCGGCGGTGGCAACTGGCGGTGCTGGATCGGCGTGTGCTGGGCGAGGACTTGCGGTTGAGGTTGCGACCGAAGTCCTGACGCGATCGCGGGCGATCCTTCGCTACGGGGTCTCGTGTTTTGGCGGGAGGTGGCTTGCAGGCGGCGGGGCGCCGCGCCAGAGCGGAATGTCGAGCGCGCTGTCGCCGTGCCACAGCAGTTTCAGCGGTGTTCCTGCATCGGCGAGACGCTCGTCGCTGACATCCTTGCCGGTTCCGTAGTTGATCTGCGCGAAAGGCGTCTTGATCACGCTGAGCACCGCGATCAGGCGGCTTCCCTTGCGCAACTGGCGGCTGGTCAGGCGTCCTGCAGTGAAGTCGAGCCGAGTGCGCGCACCGGGTGTGAGCAGGTGCCGCGTCGTGCGGTCCTTCACGTAGCTGGCGCGCGCCATGTAGTACGAGAGTCGGACGTAGCGGCCGTCCGGGCGCTGCTCATAGAGATCCACTTCGAAGTCGAAATCGCGCTTGTTCGCGGTGACATCGAAATGCCCCTCGAACAGGCCGCTGAACTGCACGTCGTGTCGGAACGGTGCGCTTTCAAAGACCAGGCCGTTCCAGCGGTCGATCCTGCGGGTGACGATGCGGCCGAATTCGGTGAAGGGATCCTGCTTGTCGCGTTCGGCCAGATCGACTGTCAGCGGCGTGACCGCATCGTGTCGAGGCGTCGCGGCAAGACGATGGCGGCTCCCCGGGCTTCGCGCCGGACGCAGGAAAAAACGTCGCTCTTCATCGTGCATGGCTGCGATGGATTCGGTGTGCCGCCAGGTGTTGGCCCCCATGACCTCGAAGTTGACCCGACTCTTCAGTACGGCCGGTTTGGGGCCGTGCTTGAACACATAGTCGAACCAGGCGTAGCGGAGGGCGCCCAGATCGATGTGCGCGACCGGGTCGATGCGGTAGCCATCGATGACGTCGCGCGGTTCGCCCAGCATGTCGATGGTGCCGCGCTGCCCGGCGACATGATCGTAGGGGCCGATCAGGAGGTAGCTCTCGGCGTTCGGTGCGTACCTGCGTTGCTGGCGGTAGTAGTACAGCGCACTGATCTGGCCGCCGTCGTAATAGCCCGTCGTGGTGAGGACGGGGATGTCGATCTTCGCGAAATCCTTGCGGTACGGAATCATCGACCGCCAGTAGCCGTCGTAGGACGGGTGGTCGAGCCAGCGTTCGAAGGTCGGATTGGGCGTGCCGTCGATCCGCGGCAGGTCGCGGTAGGGCTTGCCCTCGGCATACCAGCGCCATTGCATTCGTCGCCAGCGTGCCTGGTCGGTCAGCATGCGGTTGTTCACCGTCTTGTTGGTCAACGTATACAGCGGCCAGTAGTAGGCGAAGGTCTGGAACACGTTGCCTTCCATCGGGACGTCGATCCCCGGTGCGGCAGCGACCGAGGGCATCAGCGCCTTCAGTGCCCGCGGCAGATGCTTGGCCGCGGCCCATTGGGTGAAGCCCTCGTAACTGCCGCCGTACATGCCCACGCGGCCATCGCTCCACGGCTGGCGTGCGATCCAATCGATGACCGCGTCGGCATCCCGGCCATCGTGCTCGTAGGCCACCGGCCTGTCCGGGCTGTGCGCCTTGCCGCGTGTGTAGCCTTCCACGCCGACATAGCCGTTCGCCGCGCTGCGGCGCGCCTCGCTCAGGCTGAATCGGGGATCGGCGTAGATGGTGAAGTTGAGCAGTGCGGGTAGCTTGTCATGCGTGTTGCGGGGGCGAACGACCAGCACCGAGATGCTGGCGCCGTCATGGGTCTTCACCTGTACTTTGCGGATCCGGTACCGGCGGGCATCCTCGGCGTCGATCAGCGGCCTCGCGTATTGCTGGAAGGCGAGATAGGCGTCATACAGCTGGTAGGCGCGCACCAGCGCGATGGCGTCGGTGACGGACAACCGGGATGACTTCCTGGCCGTGTCCAGGGCCTGCCTGAAACGTTCCGCGAAGGGGTAATAGACCGGATTGAGGTCGATGGCGCGCACGACCAGACTGGCTGTGCGGTTATCCAGAGGTGTCACCACCTGGTGGAACGCGTCGGCAAAGCGTGGCGCGGACAGCGGCCCGTGCGCGCGTGCCAGGGCGAGGATGACGAATGGCAGGTCACGCGCGTCTGCCTGCATGGCGTGGCGGCGCAATCGAAGCTGCCGCAGGGCAGCCAGCGTTGCCCGAGCCTGTTCCGGCTTGCCCGCCACGGACAGCAGCCGGAACCGGTTGTCGAGACGGGTCTCCCGGTCCCGAGCGGGGTCGCTTTGCCGGAGTAGCGCCCGGGCCAGTGTTCTCATGACCGGCGCCGCCGTCTGCACGGTGACGTCGGACGGCAGCCGGAGCGTCGGTATTGAGGGGGGCGGTGAAAGGGCTCGGTGTGCAAGGGCGGCCGCCGGCGCTGCGCCTGTGCACAGAAGGGCGGTCAGCGTCAGGATGCGGATCGAGAATCTCGGGGGCATGCGGAATCTCCGTGTGGAGGCCGCACGGTAACGACGCCGGTGGCCGCGCCGGAGAAAAATCGGCCAATGGACACGCTCGGCAGGTGAACCGTCACCGGTGTCGGTTCAGAGAATGCGGGTGCGCAGCAGTTGCGAACCCGCGCGGCTCGCCTTGATGGTCTGGCCTGTGGTCATGTGCACCAGCATGCGTCCGCCGCCGGCCGATTCGGCACGCGCGACCCGATGCAGATTCACGATGGCGGACCGGTGCACACGCAGGAATTTGCCTGGATCGAGCGTGCGGGAGAATTCGGTCAGCGTCATCTTCACCAGGTGGGTCTGGTCCGGTGTGGTCACCTCGGTATAGTCGTCTGCACCGGTGATGCAGACGATCCGGTCCAGATCGATCGGAAGAATGTCCTCACCGAGCCGGATGAAGTGTCGCGTCGTTTCATCGGACGGTGATGACAGCAATTCCGATGTGTCTGTACCGGATGCCGGATGGGTGGAGGCCGGAGCCTTGACCGGTCGCCACGTCTGCAGATAGGCAAGCATGGCGATCAGGCCGTAGATCGTCGCGTTCTCCAGCAACTGCCAGGCGCTCGCCCGCGTGGGGAAGGGCGTGACCCTGAAGCTCACCATGGACAGGTCGTTCATCATGCCGAGCAGGATGGTGAGCATCCACAGCGCGAGCACCGAGAACGCCGCGCACAACCCGATGTGTCCCAGCACCTGACGCAGGCCGCTCCCGTGGATCAGCCGCCGAAGAATCAGCCGACGGGCCAGGCCTCCGAAGAGTGCAACCGGGACCGCATTGGCCAGTCCGCCGAGCAGGGCTTCGCCGACCCCCGAGGCGCGCGCAACGTAAAGAGTGACGCTGTATGCGACGAACACGATCACGATGGCGATGGCATCGAACCGGTGGCTGCCGATCGTCCAGTCCGTCGGCGGAACCTCGTCGCGGGCGTCTGAGATTGGGCCCATGTCCGGAGGATCGATCGCAGAAACCGTTTCGTCGGCGCTGGAAGCATGCCGGGGAGTCATGTGCCGAGTTATACCCGTGGCCTCTCTGTTTCAGCAACAGGCAGGGCGGCCGCGGCTTCGAGAGCGCTCTGTTGCCCGGATGCCGCGGGCAGCAAGGCATCGATCGGCAACAGTCGCTCCATCATCTGTGTCGTCACACTTTCGTTGGCGAGAAGCATGTGCCCATGCCGGGCGGTAAGTGCATCTCGCCATGCGGGAGCGACTGGCGAATACGCGGGCAGCGGCGACGGGGATCAGGTTGTCGTTCATGCCGTGCCAGAGGATGCCGCTGCGGCTACACGGCCGATGCACTGATCGCTGAGGACCTGTCGCAGGGCGGGTCGTTGAGCGATTCGCCGGTGCACCAGCTCTGGCTACCCGGCGCCGACCGCGAGTGTCCGGTGCGCTGCCTGGTCGATTTTCTGGCCGCGTCCATGGCCGACGAATGAAACCATGGGCTACCCGGGGCGGCGGGAGACGGAGTGGTTCATGCTATTCTCGCAGAGCCGACCGAGTCGGCATGAACGTCTTCAGGGCGGGGTGGAAGTCCCCACCGGCGGTAGGTGCCACGGCACGAGCCCGCGAGCGCTCACGAGGTTTCGTGAGGTCAGCAGATCCGGTCCAAGTCCGGAGCCGACGGTTACAGTCCGGATGAAAGAAGACGGCCACGTCACTGCCTCGCGCGGTGGCGCAGCCTCGTGCCTTGAGGCGTTTTTCGTCCATCCACACGACGGGAAACGTTTCATGAAAACCATCTCTGCAAGTTCCGCTTGCGCCTTCCGACGGGGAGGGCGCTGACATGTTCACCGGCATCATCCAGGCCGTGGGCCGCGTGCGCGGTCTCGAACGGCGCGGCGGCGACGTGCGTTTGTCCATCGACACCGGCGCGCTCGATCTTTCCGATGTGCAGCTCGGCGATTCCATCGCCGTGGCCGGTTGCTGTCTGACCGCGGTGGCGCTCGATGACGGCGGGTTCGCCGCCGATGTGTCCAACGAGTCGCTGTCGCTGACCACGCTGGGGCGGCTCAAGCGCGGCGATCCGGTCAATCTGGAAAAGGCGCTGCGTCTGGCCGACCGGCTGGGCGGGCATCTGGTGTCCGGTCACGTCGACGGGCTCGGCAAGGTGGTCTCGGTGACCGCCGACGCGCGCTCGCAGCGCTGGACGTTCGAGGTGCCGAAGGACCTCGCGCGCTACATCGCGCACAAGGGCTCGATCACCATCGACGGCACCAGTCTGACCGTGAACGAGGTCGACGACGTGCGTTTCGGCGTCAATCTGATTCCGCACACGGTCGAACACACCACCTTCGCCCAGCGCCGCGTCGGCGATGCCGTGAACCTCGAAGTGGATGTGGTCGCGCGCTATGTCGAGCGTCTGCTCGGCGCGGGCCAGGGCGGCGGCATCGACGCGGATTTCCTGAACAAGCACGGCTTCGCCTGATCGGCGCGAAGCGAGGAACGACGAACATGGCATTCAACACCATCCCCGAACTGCTCGAGGACATCCGCGCCGGCCGCATGGTCGTGATTCTCGACGACGAGGATCGCGAGAACGAAGGCGACCTGATCATGGCCGCATCCATGGTGCGCCCCGAGGACATCAACTTCATGGTGCGCGAGGCGCGCGGTCTGGTCTGCCTGGCGCTGACCGAGCAGCGCTGCCGACAGCTCGGCCTGAAGCCGATGGTCAGCGACAATACCTCACCGTACCACACCAATTTCACCGTCTCCATCGAGGCAGCCGAGGGCGTGACCACGGGCATTTCCGCCTACGACCGCGCGCGCACGGTGCAGGCGGCGGTGAAGGCCGACGCGCGTCCCGCGGACCTGACCCAGCCGGGCCACATCTTCCCGCTGACCGCGCAGCCGGGCGGCGTACTGCGCCGCGCCGGACACACCGAAGCGGCGGCCGATCTGGCCGGTCTGGCCGGGCTGGAGCCGGCTGGCGTGCTGGTCGAAGTGCTGCACGAGGACGGCTCGATGGCGCGGCGTCCGGAACTGGAAGCCTTCGCCGCCAAGCATGGCCTGAAGATCGGCACCATCGCCGACCTCATCAGCTACCGCATGGAGACCGAAAAGACGGTCGAGCGCGTGCACGAGTCCGAGGTCGACACCGAAGCCGGGACGTTCCGTCTGGTGGCCTATCGCGACCTGCTCGATCACGGTCTGCATTTCGCCTTGGTGCGCGGTACGGTCGACGACGACGCGCCGGTGCTGACCCGCGTGCACATGCGCAACACGCTGTCCGACGTGCTGCATCTCAAGCGCGACGACCTGGGGTTGACGGTCACCGCCGCGCTGCGCCGCATCGCCGAAGAGCAGCGCGGCGTGCTGCTGGTGCTGTCCGGTGCGGACACCGCCGATGCGTTGATGGCGCGCCTGGAAGGCCGCGCGCCGCAGCGCGAGGACGAGGATGCGCAGCAGCAGGAATGGCGTCAGCTCGGTCTCGGTGCGCAGATCCTGGCCGACCTCGGCGTGCATCGTCTGCGCGTGCTGGGCACGCCGCGCAAGCTGGTCGGTCTGGGCGGTTTCGGTCTGGAAGTGGTCGAGCATGTGTGAGTCGCTTCGCGCCTTCGTGCGCGCAGGCGTGCGCGCGACGGGCCGCAAGCTGCTAGCCTTTGCCCGAGCGCTCCCCGCACCGACCCCGAACGCGACATGACATCGTCCCTGACCATCCAGCTGGTCGCGCCTTCCGGCTTCGCCGATCCGCAAGCCGTGCAGCGTGGCGTCGATCGCCTGCAGCGTGCCGGGCATCGCGTGCTCGGCGCCGAGGCCGGGTTGCGGCGCTATCTGCGCTTTGCCGGCAGCGACGCCGTACGCGCCGAGGAGATCAATCGCCTGGGCGATCCCGATGTGCCTCTGCCGGATGTGGTGATGGCCGTGCGTGGCGGCTACGGCGCGCATCGCATCCTGCCGCTGCTGGACTACGAAGCGCTGCGCGCGCGGCTGGCCGGCAGCCTGTGCGTGCTGGTCGGTCACAGCGACTTCACGGCCATCAACCTGGCGCTGAACGCGCGCGCCGACGTGGTCAGCTTCGCCGGCCCCATGCTGGCCTACGATTTCGGCGGTCAGTCGACCAGCGGCTTCACCATCGAACATTTCTGGAACACCGTGCGCGCGCCGTCGCGGCGCGTGACGTGGGAGACGCGTGCCGAGACCGGCATCGACGTGCACGGCATGCTGTGGGGCGGCAATCTGGCGGTGGTGTGCAGCCTGCTCGGCACGCCGTACCTGCCGGAGGTCGACAACGGCATCCTGTTCATCGAGGACGTGTTCGAGCCGGTCTACCGGATCGAGCGGCTGCTCTACCAGCTCAAGCTCAGCGGCGTGCTGGATCGCCAGCGTGCGATCCTGCTCGGCGATTTTTCCGGCTACCGCGGCGACGAATACGATCCGGCCTACGATTTGCGCGCCGTGGTCAGTCAACTGCGCAGCATCACCGACGTGCCGGTCATCGGCGGTCTGCCGTTCGGCCATTGCCGCGACAAGCTGACCCTGCCGGTCGGCAGCCGCTCGCGCCTGCGCGTGCACGAAGGCGGGCGCGCGGAGCTGGCCTTTTCCGGGTACCCGTTCCTGGCCGCCGCCGCGCCGGCCGCCCAGTCGGCGATCTAAAAGACGTACAATGGGCGGTCCCGCGCGGGCCTGCCCACGTTCTGGAGCATGAGAGAAACATGAACATCATCGAAGGCGATTTCGCCACGCCGAAAGGCCGTTTTGCCCTGGTGGCCGGCCGTTTCAACGGATTTGTCGTCGAGGCCCTGGTGCAGGGCGCGCGCGACGCGCTGGTGCGTCACGGCGTGGCCGACGACGCCATCGACCTGATCCGCGTGCCCGGCGCATGGGAAATTCCGCTGGCCGCGCGCCGCCTGGCGACGTCGGGCGAGTACGCCGCGGTGATCGCGCTGGGCGCGGTGATCCGCGGTTCCACGCCGCATTTCGACTACGTGGCCGGCGAAGCCGCCAAGGGCCTGGCTGCCGCTGCGAACGACAGCGGCGTGCCGGTGGCCTTCGGCGTGCTGACCACCGACACCATCGAGCAAGCCATCGAGCGCTCCGGCACCAAGGCCGGCAACAAGGGTGCCGACGCCGCGCTGGCGGCGTTGGAGATGGTCAACTTGTACGCGAAGCTGTGACCGCGATGCGTACCGACGGCATCGACCCGGCTGCCCGTTCGCGCTCGCGCCGTCGCGCGCTGCAGGCGATCTACGCCTGGCAGATGAACGACGCCGGCATCGACAAGGTGATCGCGCAGTTCCGTCACGAACAGGACATGGAAGTGGCGGACCTGGAGTACTTCGAGGACCTGCTGAAGGGCGTGGCCGCGCACGTGGCCGAGCTCGATGCCGGCATCACGCCGCATCTGGATCGCCCGGTCGAGCAGGTCGATCCGATCGAGCGCGCGGCGCTGCGTCTGGCGGCCTACGAACTCAAGTTCCGGCCCGACGTGCCGTACCGCGTGGTCATCAACGAGGCGGTCGAAGTGACCAAGCGTTTCGGCGCCGACCACGGTCACACCTACGTCAACGGCGTGCTCGACAAGCTGGCGCAGGACTGGCGTCGGCTGGAGAAGCAGGGCGGCGCCTGAGCGCGTCCCCTGCGCGGGCGTCATGGAATTCGATCTGATCGAGGCCATTCGCGCGCGCAGCGCGACGCGGCGCGAGGACGTGCTGCTGGGTATCGGCGACGACGCCGCGCTGCTGCGTCCGCCGCCCGGCCATGCGTTGGCGGTGGCCGTCGACACGCTGCTCGAAGGCGTGCATTTTCCGCTCGGCACCGCGCCGGCCGACATCGGCTGGAAAGCGCTGGCGGTCAATCTTTCCGATCTCGCGGCGATGGGCGCGACGCCGGCCTGGGCGCTGCTGTCGTTGAGTCTGCCGCGCGCGGATCGCCGCTTTGTCGAGGGGTTTCTGGACGGTTTCATGGCGCTGGCCGAGCCGCATCGTCTGGCGCTGGTCGGCGGCGACACCACGCGTGGAACGCTGGCCGTCAGCGTCACCGTGCATGGTTTCGTGCATGAGGAGCAGGCGCTGCGACGCAGCGGCGCGAAGCCGGGCGATGCGATCTTCGTCACCGGCACGCTGGGCGATGCCGCGGCGGGGCTGGCCTGTCTGGATCGCCAGCGCGACGATGCCGATCGCCTGCTGACAAGCGCGGTCGACAGTCGCAAGGCGCTGATCGAGCGGCTCAATCGTCCGTCGCCGCGCGTGGCCGCGGGGCAATGGCTGCGCGAGGTCGCGAGCGCCTGCATCGACGTGTCCGACGGCCTGCTCGCCGACCTCGGTCATCTGTGCAAGGCGAGCGGCGTGGGTGCTTCGCTCGATGTCGACGCCTTGCCGCTGTCCTCGGCGTTGCTCACCCTGTTCGCCGACAACGCGCGCGACTTCGCGCTGACCGGCGGCGACGACTACGAACTGTGTTTCACCGCCGCGCCCGAACACGCCGCCCGCATCGTCGCCGACCTTGCGCGGCAGGGCTGCGGCGCGGCCCGCATCGGCCGCATCGTCGCCGAGGAAGGCGTGGCACTACACGACGCGGACGGGCGCCGCGTGACCGCATCGGCCTCCGGATGGGATCATTTCCGCACATGACCGCTCGCACTTCGCTCACATCGACGCAGCGCACGGCGTTGCTCACGCATCCGGCCGGCTGGCTGGCGCTGTTCTTCGGCGCGGGCCTCGCGCCGGTCGCGCAGGGCACCGTCGGTTCGGCGCTGGCGATCGTGCCGTGGTGGTTCATGCGCGACATCGGCGCGCCGGCCTGGGGGCTGGTGCTGATCGTCGGCTTTGCCATCGGCCTGTGGGCATGTGGCGAGAGCGGGCGGCGCATCGGCGTGTCCGATCACCGCGCCCTGGTCTGGGACGAAGTGATCGGCCAATGGATCGCGCTGCTGCCGGCGCTGGCCGCGCCGTGGTGGGCGGTGCTCGCCGGCTTCGCCCTGTTCCGCTTCTTCGACGTGCTCAAGCCGTGGCCGATCCGCTGGCTCGACGCCCGCGTGAAGGGCGGCATCGGCGTGATGCTGGATGACGTGGTGGCCGGCGCGTTCGCGGCCATCGTGCTGGCCGCTATCCTGTATTTCCTGCACTGACGCCAGCGCGTTATACCTTCGCGCCGCTCCACAGCGTCCAGATCGCCAGACCCGCGAACAGCACGGCCGATGCCAGACGCGTGGCGCGCAGCGGCAGCCGGTTGGCGAAACGCGAGCCCAGCCACACCACCGGTACGTTGGCCAGCAGCATGCCCACGGTGGTGCCGGCCACGACCTGCCACAGCGGGTGATACTGCGCCGCCAGCACCACGGTGGCGATCTGCGTCTTGTCGCCCATCTCGGCCAGGAAGAAGGCGATGATCGTCGCCACCATCACGCCGTGGCGCGGCTTGTCCTTGCCTTCGTCTTCTTCCATGCGGTCGGGGATCAGGATCCACACGGCCATCGCCAGCAGCGAGGCGACCACCACCCAGTGCAGCACCTGCGGCGTCAGCCAGCGCGCGAGCAGTTCGCCGACGAAGCCGGCCAGGGCATGATTGACGAGGGTGGCGATCAGAATGCCGATGCAGATCGGCCACGGCTTGCGGTAGCGCGCCGCGAGGATCAGCGAGAGCAATTGGGTCTTGTCGCCGACTTCGGCCAACGCGACGGTGGCGGCGGCGATGAGGAAAGTTTGCATGCAGACTCCTGGGACCGGGGACGAAGGACGCGATGATTCGCACGCCGCGCCCCGGTCGGGTCGTTGCGTGAGAACCAGCGGTCTTGCCGGAAGCGGATGGGCTCCGCATCGCGCGCGCCATGATCGGTCGATCAAGTGTGTTGACGCGCGCCCCGACGCATGTCGTCGCCGGTCGGCTACTCCCCGATGGAGCGGGCGCAAGCCTAATGCACCCGAGCGGGGCTTGCAAATGCCTACTTCACCGAAGATTCCGCCGGTCGGGCGCATACTGAGGCCCGGTTTCACTCTTCGAGGTCGATGTCATGGAATACCGTCGCCTGGGCCGTACCGGCCTGAAACTTTCCGCGCTGTCCTACGGCGCCTGGGTCACGTTCGGTCGTCAGGTCGGCCGCAAGCAGGCGGTCGAACTGCTGGCGATGGCGCGCGACCACGGCGTCAACTTCTTCGACAACGCCGAAACCTACGCCGCCGGCGACGCCGAACGCGTGATGGGCAAGGCGCTGAAGGATCTGGACTGGCCGCGCGACAGCTACTGCGTGTCGAGCAAGGTCTACTTCGGTGCGGTCGAACACCCGGCGCCGACCCAGCGCGGCCTCTCGCGCAAGCACGTGCGCGAGGCCTGCGACCAGGCGCTGAAGCGCCTCAAGGTCGATTACCTGGACCTGTACTTCTGCCACCGCCCCGACGAGGACACGCCGGTCGAGGAAACCGTGTTCGCCATGGACACCCTGATCCGCCAGGGCAAGGTGCTGTACTGGGGTACGTCGGAGTGGCCGGCCGAGCGCATCCGCCAGGCGCACGAGATCGCCCGCGCGCACCACCTGCACGCGCCGAGCATGGAGCAGCCGCAGTACAACCTTCTGCATCGCGAGCGCGTCGAGGACGAATACGCGTCGCTGTACAAGGACTTCGGCATGGGCACGACGATCTGGTCGCCGCTGGCGTCGGGTCTGCTGACCGGCAAATACCGCGATGGCGTGCCGGACGATTCGCGTCTGAATCTGCCGGGTTACGAGTGGCTGCGCGAGGCGGTGATGGAAGATCCGCAGCGTCTGCAGAAGGCCAATGCCGTGGCCGATCTCGCGCAGGAGCTGGGCATGCCGCCGGCGCAGTTCGCGCTGGCCTGGTGCCTGAAGAACCCGCACGTCTCGACCGTGATGCTCGGGGCCAGCAAGCCCGCGCAACTGAAGGAAAACCTCGAAGCGATGGCGCTGGTCGAGCGTCTGGAGGCTTCCGTGATGCAGCGCGTGGAGGCGATCTTGCGAGGTTGAGGCACGATGGGCTTGACCATCAAATGAGAATCGTTATCATTTGAGGCGAACGCTCAACGGAGAACGCCCGTGTTGTCGCACAAGCCCATTCAACCCTCGGCCACGCCACATGCGGTGCGCGCCGTGAAAACCTCAGCCGTGCAGCGGGTGGCCAGCGGCCGCCTGCTCGACGGCGCACGCGAGCTGGTCATCGAGCATCACGGCAGCGAATACCACCTGCGCGTGACGCGAAACGACAAGTTGATCCTGACCAAGTAATCCAAGACGTCGCCCGTCGACCGACGACAGGCGACGCCGATACGTTCGCCGCCAGCCAGGCACCTCCCCATGCCGCGCCAGCCTGCGATTCATCCGCACGCCGGAGCGCGCATGCCTGTCTTTGACGATCATGATTCCGCCGCCCGTGTCGGCTCCGACGCGCCATCGATGATGGAGTCGAGCCATCCGCTGTTTCCATGCACGCGGCCGAGGCAGGGACGCATCGACTACGGGGCGCCCCTGGCGGCGCTGCCGAGTCTGGGTGCGGTGCTGTGCCATGTCGTCGAGCGGCCGAAGCGGGCGCCGACATCGTCACCGTGCCGGCTGTGGCCGACGCACCCCTGGCTGGCGGCGCTGCCGGGCACGCGGCGGGTGCAGGGTCGCGTGCATCTGGATAGCGACGGTCCCTGCGAATGGCTCGAATGTTCGGATGTCGACGGTGTTGCCTGGATGCGCATCGTGCTGCTGCCCGACAGCGACTACTGCGCATGGGATCGCCTGCAGCGGCATCTATCCGAGACGGTCGCGCATGCCGAGCTGCGCGGATGCGCGCAGCGCGCGGCGTGGCTTCGGGGACTGCGCGGCGGTTCGCATGGACGGGTCGCGATCGTGCAGTTCCACCTGCACGTGTGGGCCGATCAGCTCTGGCTGGGCATGGACGATGCGCCGGTGTCCCGGCTCGGACGCGAGCGCGCGCTCGAACGCGCGCGGCAATGGCATCTGGGTGTCCCGCGTTCCTGCCGAAGCGAGCCCGACATGCGATGAGACCGCCCGAAGGCGGCCTCATCGCGGGGACGATCAGTCATCCGACGGCACGGGCGGTGCCGGAGGCACCGGCGGCGGGGACGGCATGGTGCTCGGCGGCGGTGCTGGCGGAACCGGCGGCGCCTTCGGCGGCACCGGCGGTGCGGGCGGCAGCGGCGGCAGAATGGCGTCGATCGACGGCGCCTTCATGCTCACGTCGACCATGCGGTTGTGACGACGCACCGCGAGCTTCAGCAAGCTGTCGCCCTTGTGCTCGTGCACGGCGCGCATCACGTCCTCGGGATCGTCGATGTCGCGACCGTCGACGCGAGTGATGACGTCGCCGGCCTTCAGTCCGGGGTAGCGGTCGGCGTCGGTCGACAGCACCAGCGCACCCTTCTCGGTGCCGAAGTAGCGGCCGAGGTCCTTGTTCATCGAGGTCAGGTTCAGGCCCCAGAACGGCGTGCCGAAGAACATCATGCGGTGCGTGCGCAGCTTGCCGATCTTGTCGCGGGCGTTGACGATGATGCGCTCGACGTCGACGTTGCCCGGTCCCTTGTCGTGCCAGCGCATGTCGTTCATGGCCAGCGCGCGCTGCCAGTCCGGACCGTCGTGACGCTGCGCGGTGACATGCACGGTGCGGGTGCGGCCGTCGCGATCCAGCTTCAGCGTGACCTTCTGGCCGATCTTCAGGTCCTGCAGCATGGCGGTGTGCGAGGCGTCGACCACTGCGCCGTTCGAGGTGGCCGTCGGTTTGCCGTCGACGGCGACGATCAGGTCGCCGGCCTTCACGCCGGCTTTCTCGGCCGACGAACCCGGCGTGACCGCCGCGATCTTCAGGCCCTTGGCCGTGGGCATCATCACCAGACCCAGCATGCCGCGGTCGGGATCGGCCATGAAGCGGTAGGCGAAGACCTTGGGATCGTCGTCGGCGTGCATGCGCACGGCCAGCTTGCCCATGCGCTCGCCGAGTTCGTTCATCTGCGACTGCAGCTGGCGGAATTCGGCCTGCAGCTGGGCCTGGTCGCTGGCGTCGGCGACGGGTGCCTTGGCCGGCGGCGGCGCGGCCTGGACCGCGAACGCGGCCAGCGCCAGCGTGGCGGAGCAGAGGATGCGTCGGTACATGAGGTGTCTCCTCGGGTTCACAGTTGAAGGGCGGCGCCGCGGCTTTCGGCCATGGCGTGTTGATCGGAAACCGGCGACTGGCTGACGCGCAGCATTGCCAGGTCCTGCAGCAGGTTCACGCGCTGCTGCCACAGCGTCTTGCGCGCGGCGGCGTCGCTGGGTGCGGACAGCTGCAGGTCGACCAGACCGATGCGGTCCTGCAGATCGACGGCGCGTGCCAGCGCGGGACCTTGCAGCGGCGCTCCGCCGGCGCGCAGTTCCGACAGCCACTGCTCCATGCGCATGGAGCGACTCTGCAGCGCAGCCAGCGTCGCCGGCGCGGTTTGGGTGGTGGACGTCGCGTGACGGATCGCGGGCGTGGATGTCTGTACGGTATGTAGCGTCGTCGGCTGCGTGGCGGTTTGCGTGCCAGGCGGGGTGGCATCTTGGTCAAGCAGTGTCGGCAGCCCCAGCGCCAACAGCAGGCTGGCGGCCGCGGCGAGCGGAAGCATGCGGCGCAGGCGCTGACGCGTGCGGCGACGCGCAACGGCGCGCGCCTGGATCGTGGCCCAGGTGCCTGCCTGCGGCGAATGCTCGGGCAGACGCGACAGCGCCTGGCGCAGGCCGTCCGGATCGTGATGGGCGTCGGGATGGGGAGGGAACATGTTCATGATGCATTGCCTGCGGCGTGGATCAGGCAGGGCGCGAAGCCCGGTTCGAGGTGCAGCAGTTCGCGCAGGCGTTGCGTGCCGCGCGCGACCTGCGACTTGGAAAAACTCACGGTGCGTCCGAATTGCTCGGCGATCTCGACGTGCGTGTAGCCTTCGACGTGGTACAGCCACAGCACCGCGCGCGCGGTATCCGGCAGCTCGGCCAGGGCGCGTTCGAGATTCTGTGCGTCGGCGTGCTGCCACGGACCGGGCGCGTGATCGGCGAACGCGTCCTCGTCGAACGGCGCATCGTCGAAGCGTCCACGCTTGCGCAGCAGCATCAGCGCCTCGTTGACGACCAGCCGGCGCAGCCAGCCCCAGAACGGCGCGTCGCCGCGGAACTGCTGCACGCGCTCGAAGGCCTTGAGCATGGCGTCCTGCAGCACTTCCTGCGCGCTCTCGCGCTGACCGGTCAGGCGCAGCGCCAGCGTGAAGGCGGGGCGCTCGAAGCGGCGATAAATCTGCTCGAAGGCATCCAGATCGCCGGCGCGGAAGCGGGCGACGAGGCTGTCGGGCAGGTCTTGCCGGAATGTCGAATTCGGGTTCACGTCTACATGATGCGCCAGATGCGAAAAGGGTCGCAGCGGTCATGCGTCATGGCCGGCGGTGCTCGCCCGCGGTGTCCGGGAAGTGTCCGCGGACACATGTTTCGCATGGGTCGGTTTGATTGCTTTTCGTTCATAAACAGCCATTTATGTGTTTGTCCGGGGATTGGCACGGGGCTTGCTGAGTATTACGGCAAACGCGCTCTATACGCGCCGGGGATTAACTACATGATTCGAGATACATCCGCGCAGGATCGTCTGGTCGAGGTCCACCCCAAACGCCGCCGAATGGTTCTGGCTGCCATCGCAATCGCCGCCGTGGTGGTGATCGCGCTGCTGGTGCCGGGCATCAAGCACATGCTTTCGGCGTCGAGTTCGGTGAGCGCTTCGCGGCTGTCCTTCGCCACGGTCAAGCGCGGCCCGTTCGTCAATGACATCGCGGCCGATGGCCGCGTCGTCGCCGCGGTGCGTCCGACGCTGTACGCCAATTCGCCCGGCATGGTGGCGCTGAAAGTGCACGCCGGCGACACGGTGAAGCAGGGGCAGGTGCTGGCGGTGATCGACAGCCCCGAACTGAAGAACAAGCTGGCGCAGGAAGAGTCCAACCTCGACGCCATGGAAGTGGACTACCAGCGCGCCAAGATCGACGCGCGCAAGCAGCGCGGTCAGCTGGAACAGGCGGTCGAGACGGCGAAGATCGACGTACAGAGCGCCAACCGCGACTACGGCCGTTACGCGCAGGCATTCAAGAATGGTGCCTTCACGCAATCGGACGTCGACCATGCGAAGGATGCGCTGGAGAAGGCGCAGATCAAGCTCAAGCATGCGCAGAGCGATCTCGACCTCAACCGCGACAGCCTCGGTTTCGACGTCAAGGCGAAGAAGCTCGCGCATGAGCGTCAGGCGCTGCTGGTGCAGGACCTGGAACGTCAGGTCGACGAACTCAACGTGCGTTCGCCGGTGAACGGCCAGATCGGTCAGCTGTTCGTGGCGCCGCGCGCCACCGTGGCCAAGGATGCCCAGTTGCTCAGCGTCATCGACCTGTCCGCGCTCGAGGTCGAGGTCAAGGTGCCGGAGAGCTTCGCCCGCGATCTCGGCGTCGGCATGCCGGCGCGCATCAGCGGCAACGGCAGTTCCTGGAACGGTCAGGTCAGCGCGATCTCGCCCGAGGTCGTCAACGGCGAGGTGGCCGCGCGCGTGCGCTTCGAGGGCGCCAAGCCCGAGCATCTGCGCCAGAACCAGCGGCTGTCGGTGCGCATCGTGCTGGACAAGCGCGACAACGTGCTGACCGTGGCGCGCGGTTCCTTCGTCGACGAATCCGGCGGCCGCTACGCCTACGTCGTGCATGACGGCATCGCGGTGAAGACGCCGATCCGCGTCGGCGCCAGTTCGATCGACAAGGTCGAAATCCTGCAAGGCCTGAAGGTCGGCGACAAGGTCGTGATCTCGGGCACCGACAACTTCAACAACGCCGCGCGCGTGGCGATCAGCGACTGATTCCGGCGTCCCGCGCGCGCGGGGACGTGACACCACTACCACCGAAGGATGCATCCACCATGCTGAAGATGACCCACCTGTCCAAGGTCTATCGCACCGAAGTCGTGGAGACCTACGCGCTTCGCGATTTCAACATCGACGTGAAGGAAGGCGAGTTCGTCGCCGTCACCGGTCCGTCCGGTTCCGGCAAGACCACCTTCCTGACCATCGCCGGTCTGCTGGAGACCTTCACGGGCGGCGAATACCTGCTCGACGGCGTCGACGTCAGCGGCCTCAACGACAACGCCCGCTCGAAGATCCGCAACGAGAAGATCGGCTTCATCTTCCAGGCCTTCAACCTGATTCCCGATCTCAACGTGTTCGACAACGTGGAAGTGCCGCTGCGCTACCGCGGCATGAAGGCGGCCGAGCGCAAGCAGCGCATCATGGACGCGCTGGAGCGCGTGGGCCTCGCTTCGCGACTGAAGCACTATCCGGCCGAGCTGTCCGGCGGCCAGCAGCAGCGTGTCGCCATCGCCCGAGCCCTGGCCGGCAGTCCGCGTCTGCTGCTCGCCGACGAACCGACCGGCAACCTGGACACGCAGATGGCACGCGGCGTGATGGAGCTGCTCGAAGACATCCATCGCGAAGGCGCCACCATCGTCATGGTCACCCACGATCCGGAGCTGGCGGCGCGCGCGCAGCGCAACGTGCACATCATCGACGGCCAGGAAGTGGATATCGCCGAGGATCCGCGCTTCCACGCCGAACACGCCGCGTCTTCGCACGTCTGACCCGGACCCGGTTGCCGTCCTCTCCCCACTGGACTCATGCGATGCTTGCCTACTACCTGAGACTGGGACTGCGCAGTCTGCGCCGCAACCCGATGCTGACCTCGCTGATGGTGCTGGCGATCGGCTTCGGCGTGGCGGCGTCAATGACCACGTACGCGGTGTTCCGCGCGGTGTCGGGCAATCCCATTCCGGACAAGTCCGCGCAGTTGTACAAGCCGCTGATCGACAACTGGGGACACGCGAACGGGCGCACCAGTGACGATCCTCCGAATGCCATGGACTACACCGATGCCGCGGCCCTGATGAAGGACGGCAAGGGCGTGATGCAGACGGTGTCGTACCCGCTGGGTCTTTCGGTGATCCCTGCCGATCCGAAAGCCAAGCCGTTCCGCGTGTACGGATACGCGACCTATGCCGACTTCTTCCCGATGTTCGGGGTGCCGTTCAAGTATGGCGGGGCCTGGCCGGCCGACGACGATGCCCGGCACGCGCCGGTCGCGGTGATCGGAGAGAAGATCAATCAGCGTCTGTTCGGCGGCGCCAACAGCGTGGGTCGAAGCATCGACATCGAGGGCAACCGCTACCGGATCGCGGGCGTCACGCGCGCATGGAACCCGCAGCCGCGCTTCTACGACGTGAACAACACGGGCGGCTTCGCGGCCGATCCGCCCGAAGTGTGGATTCCCTTCACGCGTGCGGTGGATCTGCAGATTCCCACGTGGGGCAACAACAACTGCAACGGCCGCGTCGCGCCGGGCTGGGATGGCTGGCTGCACTCGGAATGCATCTGGCTGTCGTACTGGGTCGAGCTTCCCGATGCGGCTGCGGCGGCGCGCTACAAAAACTACCTGCATGCCTACGCCGCGCAGCAGCAGCAGGCCGGGCGGTTCGACTGGGCTCCCAACGTGCGCCTGTACAACGTGACGCAGTGGCTCGCGGACCAGCACGTGGTGCCGCAGGAGTCGCAGGTGTCGCTGCTGGTCGCCATGGGCTTCCTGGTGGTGTGCCTGGTCAACACCATCGGATTGCTGCTGGCCAAGTTCATGCGTCGGGCGCCGGAAATCGGCGTGCGTCGGGCGTTGGGTGCTTCGCGCGGCGAAGTCTATCGCCAGTTTCTGGCCGAGGCGGCCATGGTCGGTGTCGCCGGCGGCGTGCTCGGTCTGTTGCTGACGGCGGGCGGCGTGCTCGGAATCGGCATGGTGTTCGATCCGGACATCGCCAGACTGGCGCGGGTGGACGTGTCCCTGATTGCGCTGACGCTGCTGGTGGCGGTGGTCGCCACGGTGCTGGCCGCGTTCTATCCCACTTGGCGCGCCGCGCGGGTGCAGCCCGCCTGGCAGCTGAAATCCAACTGATCGGGGAGACGCGACCATGCAGATCAAACCCATTCTCTCCGCGCTACGTCATCACAAGGCCGGCACGATCCTGATCGCGGTGCAGATCGCGCTCACGCTGGCCATCGTCTGCAATGCGCTGTTCATCATCCAGCAGCGCATCACCATGCTGACCCGCAGCACGGGTATCGACGAAGCCCATCTGATCCGCCTGCAGAACCAGTGGGTCGGCGTCGACGACAAGCATGTCGGTTCGCTGATGCAGACGGACCTGGATACCCTGCGTCGTCTGCCGGGCGTGGCCGACGCCTACGCGACCAATTCGACACCGTTGAGCAACGGCGGCTGGTCCACGGGGATAGGCCTGAAGCCGGGCGGCAAGGGCGAGCGTGTCCAGACGGCGATCTATTTCGCGGATGACCACACCCTCGACACGCTGGGTCTGAAACTGGTCGCGGGTCGCAATTTCCGTTCCAGCGAAGTCGTCGACCAGATGCAGCACGATGGATTGGATCCACCGCAGGTGATCGTCACCCGCGCGGTGGCGGACAAGTTTTTCCCCGATGGAGATGCGGTCGGCAAACGCGTCTATCTGGGTAACAAGCCCAGCATCATCGTCGGCGTCGTGGCTCGTCTGCAGGTGCCCTGGGTCGGCGGCTGGGCCGCGAACTGGGAGGGGCGTTCCACCCTGGTGCCGAGGCGGCTGATGGCGAGCGGCACCAATTTCGTCATCCGTGCGAAGGACGGTCAGATCGACAAGGTACTGCACTCGGCGCCGGCCGCCCTGCTGGCGTCCGACCGCATGCGCGTGATTCCCGATGACGATGGCGTCGTGACCTTCGCGCAGATGCGTCAGGAGGCCTACCAGAGCGACCGCGGCATGGCGATCCTGATGGGCGTGATCTGCGTCGTGCTGCTGGGCATCACCGCGGCCGGCATCGTCGGTCTGACCAGTTTCTGGGTCGGTCAGCGGCGCAAGCAGATCGGCGTGCGCCGCGCGCTGGGCGCGACCCGGCGCGACATCCTCAGCTACTTCCTCACCGAGAACCTGCTGATCGGCGCCACCGGCGTGGTGCTGGGCATGCTGCTGGCGGTGGGCATGAACCAGTGGCTGATGAACACCTTCGAGATGCAGCGGTTGTCGTGGCCCTGGATCGTCAGCGGCGTGATCGTGCTGCTGGCGCTGGGACAGGCGGCCGTGCTGGCCCCGGCCATACGCGCTTCGCGCGTGCCGCCGGTGGTGGCCACGCGCACGGTCTGAGCATGGATACGAGGCCAGCCATCGCGCGTATGCCCGGACCGGACTCGGCGATGCGCATCCACTTGACCAAGCGTGCGCGCGTGCTGCGCGGATACGCCGGCGGAGAACGATGATGTTTGCCTACTACCTGGATCTGGCGCTGCGCAGCCTGAAGCGCAACAAGGTACTCACCGCGCTGATGGTGCTGGCGATCGCGCTCGGCATCGGCGCGTCGATGACCACTCTGACGGTCCTGCACGTGCTGTCCGGCGATCCGATGCCGAACAAGAGCGCCAAGCTGTACTACCCGCAGCTCGATCCCCGCGACCTGGACGGTATGCGTCCGGACGAGGAGCCGCCTAAGCAGGTGAGCTGGATCGACGGCATGAACCTGCTGCACGCCGCGCGCGCCGACCGTCAGGTGTTGATGACCGGCGGTGCGGGCGCCATCCAGCCGTCCAACGCGTCCATCGAACCGTTCTTCGAGGACGCGCGCTTTACCACCCGCGGGTTCTTTCCGATATTCGACGTACCGTTCCTGTACGGCCATCCGTGGAGTCCGCAGGACGACGACGCCAGCGCGCGCGTGGTCGTGCTGTCGCGCAAGCTCAACGAAAAGCTGTACGGCGGCGCCGACAGCACCGGCAAGGTCATGCACATCGGCGGCAAGGATTTCCGCATCGTCGGCGTGATCGACACCTGGCGTCCCACGCCGCATTTCTACGACCTGATGACCGGCAACTACTCGGACAGCGAGGGCCTGTACATGCCGCTGACGACGGCGGTCGACCTGAAATTTCCGACCAACGGTTCGCGCGACTGCTGGAGCAATTCCGCCAACACCGACATGAAGACCGCCAACTGCACCTGGCTGCAGTTCTGGGTCGAGCTGGACACGCCGGCCAAGGCCGCGGCGTACAAGCAGTACCTGGTCAATTATTCCCAGCAGCAGAAGTCGCTGGGACGTTTCCAGCGCGAGCCCAACGTGCATCTGCGCGATCTGATGCAGTGGCTGGACTACAACAAGGTGGTGCCTTCGGACGTGCATCTGCAGATGTGGCTGGCACTGGGCTTCCTGGTGGTGTGCCTCGTCAACACCATCGGTCTGATGCTGGCCAAGTTCCTGCGTCGCGCCAGCGAGCTCGGCGTGCGGCGCGCGCTCGGTGCGTCGCGTCGCACGGTGTTCGCGCAGTTGCTGGTGGAGGCCGGCGCGGTCGGTCTGGTCGGCGGTATCGGCGGTCTGCTGCTGGCGCTGCTCGGCCTGTGGCTGGTGCGCCTGCAGCCGTCCAGCTACGCGCAGCTCGCGCATCTCGATCTGGAAATGCTGGCCGGCACCTTCCTGTTGGCCGTCGGCGCGACGCTGCTGGCCGGTCTGCTGCCGGCCTGGCGCGCCTGCCTGGTCACTCCCGCCCTGCAACTGAAGAGCAACTGACATGGAACTCGGACCGATTCTCTCGACCCTGCGTCGGCACAAGATCACCGCTTTCCTGCTGGTGGCGGAGATCGCGCTGACCTGCGCCATCGTCTGCAACGCGGTGTTCCTGATCAGCCAGCGGCTGGAACGCATGGACATGCCCAGCGGCGTGGCGGAAAACCAACTGGTCATGGTGCAGGTGGCCAACATCGCACCGACCGAGGACGCCAAGGCACGCACCGCCGAGGACCTGGCCGCGCTGCGCCGCATTCCCGGCGTGAAGGACGCGGCGCTGGTCAGCCAGGTGCCGTTTACCAACAGTTCCTCGAATACCAGCATCAAGCTGTCGCTGAATCAGAAGCTGCCAACGCTCAACGCGACGCAGTACATGGGCGAGAACATGATCCAGACGTTCGGTTCGCAGCTGGTGGCGGGTCGGGACTTCCGTCCTGACGAATACATGGACTACGACGCCGTGCTGAAGGATCTCGATCTGGTGCGCAAGCAGACCAGCTCGGTGATCATCACCAAGGCGCTGGCCGAGCGGCTGTGGCCGGGCGAGAGCGCGTTGGGCAAGAAGCTCTATTTCGCCGACGTCGGGGTGCGCGTGGTCGGTGTGGTCAAGGATCTGGTGCGACCCTCGCTGTTCCTCGGCGACGACGCGGCGCAGTGGTCGATGATGTTCCCCCTGCGCATGAACGGCAACAATGCCAACCGCTTCGTGCTGCGTGTCGATCCGACGCAGCGTCACCAGGTGCTGGAGGCGGCGGCGAAGAAGCTGCGCGAGCTCGATCCGCACCGGATCATTCTGGGGAAGAAGACCTTCGACGAAATCCGCTCGGACTTCTTCCGCAACGATCGCGCGATGGCCGGCACGCTGGTCGGCGTGATCATCGCGCTGCTGACGGTCACGGCGTTGGGCATCGTCGGCCTGGCCAGCTTCTGGGTGGCGCAGCGCCGCCGCACCATCGGCGTGCGGCGTGCGCTCGGCGCGACGCAGAGCAACATCCTGCGCTACTTCCAGACCGAGAACTTCCTGCTGGCGACCATCGGCATCGCGCTCGGCATGGCGCTGGCCTGGGGCATCAATCTGTTCCTGATGCAGCACTACGAGTTGCCGCGGCTGCCGTGGATCTACCTGCCGGTCGGCGCGGTCGCGCTGTGGCTGATCGGCCAGTTGGCCGTGCTCGGTCCGGCGCTGCGCGCCTCGCGCGTGCCGCCGGTGGTGGCGACGCGCTCGGTGTAACGCCAAGGATTCGGACGATGTTTTTCTACTATCTCCAATTGGCTGTCCGCAGCTTCAGGCGCAATCGGGCGCTCACTGCGCTGATGGTGTTGACGTTGGGGCTGGGGATCGGTGCTTCGATCACGATGCTGACCGTGCTGAAGTTGCTCTCGGGCGACCCGCTTCCCACCCGCAGCGCACGTCTGTTTACGCCCGTCGTCAATCCGTGGCCGGCCGAAAATGCGACGCCCGCCGACGGCATGCCGCGGTGGTGGGGCAATCTGATGTCCTACACGGATGCGATGAGTCTGCTGCATGCGCACAAGGCCCGTCGGCAGGCGGTGACGGCATCGACCAAGGCCAAGATCGATCCGACGCAGCCGGGAGCGCATTCCTTCTATGGCCAGGGCGTCATGACCACGCCGGAGTTTTTCGCCATGTTCGGCGCGCCGTTCGCGTACGGCGGTGGCTGGAGTACACAGGATGCGGAGAATCAGGCTCGCGTCGTGGTCATATCCAGCGCCCTCAACGACCGGCTGTTCGGCGGCGGCAACAGCGTCGGCAAGATGCTGCGCGTCAACGATCACGACTATCGCATCCTCGGCGTGCTGAAGCCGTGGGCGCCGCAGCCGCGCTTCTACGCACTGACTTTCGGCGAGGACGCCTATGGCGATGGCGACGCCGTGTATCTGCCCTTGCAGTCGGCACGCGCCGATGGCATGAAACCGGCCGGCTACAGTTGCTGGGCACCGGGCAACGTGGCGCATCTGGAAACCGCGCCGTGCGCCTGGGTCAACCTGTGGGTGGAATTCGCGCAGGTATCCGGCGCACGTGCCTACAAGCGGTTCCTTTCGCATTATGTGCAGCAGCAGATCGCCCTGGGGCGGCTGCATCATCCCGAGGTCTGGCTGTTCAGCCTGACGGGATTTCTCGATCGTCAGAAGGTGGTGCCCGACGACTTGCGGCTGCAGACCAATCTGGCTTTCGGGTTCCTGCTGATCTGCATCGTCAATACCGTGGGACTGCTGCTGGCCAAGTGCCTGTGGCGTTCGCGCGAGATCGGCGTGCGTCGCGCCATGGGCGCCATTCGCCGCACGATCTTCGCGCAGTACATGGTGGAATCGGCCATCGTCGGTATCGCCGGCGGCGTGCTGGGCCTTGCATTCGCCGAGTTCGGGCTGCTGGTGATTCGGCACCAGCCCGCGCCCTATGCGCACCTTGCCTACCTCGATTTGCCCATGTTCGCCGCGACCTTCGCGGTGGCCCTGGTTGCCAGCCTCATCGCGGGGTTGCTGCCCGCATGGCGTGCCTGCGCCGTGGTTCCTGCGCCGCAACTGAAATCGGTATGAGAGGCGCCTTCATGGATATCGCTCCGATCTTCGCCAGCCTGCGCAAGCACAAGATTCCCGTTGCGCTGATCGTGCTGGAAATCGCCCTGGCGTGCGCCGTGTTCTGCAACGCCGTGTTCATCATCGGCCATCGCGCCGCCGAGCTCGGCATGCGCAACGCCGTGGATGAAAGCCATCTGACGGTCATCGGCGTCGACGGCAGCGATCCGCGGATGGCCAGCACCGACATCCCGCGCAATCTCGCCGCCTTGCGCAGCATTCCGGGCGTCACTGGCGCCGCGGGCGTGACCGCCATCCCTTTCGGGAACGGCTCGGGCGTCGACAACGTGTCGGCCAGTGCGGAAAGCAAGGCGACTCCCGGCGCGGCACGCTACATGATCGGCCGGGATGCTCCGCAGGTGCTTGGTCTGAGGCTCGTCGAAGGTCGCTTCTTCCATGACGATGAATATGCCGGCAGCCTGCTTCGCGGCGGCATGATGCCGAGCGGGCATGTCGTGATCGTCACTCGGGCGCTGGCACAGCGCCTATGGCCCGGTCGACCGGCATTGGGACGACAGCTGTGGGTCGGTGGCGAGCATGACTTTATCGTCATCGGCGTTGTCGCTGATGTCGCTCGTCCCGGCAGCGCCACGATCGGGCAGAGCTATGCGTATTACGCCACCTTCTTCCCGCTCGGGGCGGATCCGGCGATGACGCAGTATGTGGTGCGCAGCGCGCCGCAAGATCGTCAGCGCGTGTTGCGCGCGGCCGAGGCAAAACTGTACGCGCTGGCGCCCCATACGGTGATCCGGGGCCAGACCTTCACGCAGCTGCGCGACAAGGCGTTCACCGCCACGAGATCGATGGTGTGGGTGCTGGTGCTGGTGTGCCTGGTGATGCTGGCCGTTACGGCGTTCGGCATCGTGGGGTTGAGCAGTTTCTGGGTCAGGCAGCGACGTCGGCAGATCGGTATCCGTCGGGCCATCGGCGCGACCCGGGCCAACATCCTGCGCTATTTCCACACCGAGAATTTCCTGATCGCCACGCTCGGGATCGCGCTGGGCATGGCGTTGTCCTGGGCGTTGAACATGTACCTCATGCAGCACTACGAACTGCCGCGGCTGCCGTGGATCTACCTGCCGGTCGGCGCGGTCGCGCTGTGGCTGATCGGCCAGTTGGCCGTGCTCGGTCCGGCGCTGCGCGCCTCGCGCGTGCCGCCGGTGGTGGCGACGCGCTCGGTGTGAACGACTTCAGGGGAAAGGGCTAGAGATGTTTGCGTACTACCTGGAACTGGCATGGCGGCGCTGTCGTCAGAACGTGTCGATGATGCTGCTGGTGGTGCTGACCATGGCCATCGGCATCGCTTCGTGCATGACGGCGACGACGATCTTCGCCGCGTTGTCGGGTGAGCCGCTGCCCGGCATCAGCGATCATCTGTACGTGGTCACGATGGATTCGCGCACGCAGGGCGACGCCGATGACGAGCCCTACGCCAAACCGCAGAGCCTGCTGAATCTGCGCGACGCCAAGGCGCTGGTCGACGCGCATCGCGCCGACGGCCAGTTCGCGCAGGCACAGAGTCTGGCGCAGGTGAGCACGACCGACGGCAAGCAGTCCGATCGCGTGGTCGGCATCATCGGTTACGGGTCGCTACTGACGACGCTCGGCGTGCCGTTCCGCTACGGACGACCGTGGAGCGAGGCCGAACAGGCCGCGCATGCGCCGGTGGTGGTGATCGACGCCAAGCTGGCCGAACGGTTGTTCGGTACCAGCAACGCCGTCGGACGCAGCGTCTCGATGGGCACCGGCACGTTCCGCGTCATCGGCGTGACGGCGCCGTGGAAATCGCGCACGCAGTTCCTCGGGCTGACGCAGAACGCGGGCAGCCCGCTCGGTCAGGACATGCGTTTCTTCGTGCCGGTCGGTGCGGCGCTGGACAACGGCGTCGGGCCGCTGAACTCCGGCAAGTGCGCCAAGGGTGCGCCGGTGGTCAATTTCCAGTCCACCAACGTCGCGCAGTGCCGCTGGATCGAAACCTGGGTGTCGCTGCGCACGCCGGCGCACGTGACGACCTATCGCGATTTTCTCGCCCGCTACGCGCAGGCTCAGCATCAGGCGGGGCGCTATGTGCATCCGCCGCAGGCGAAGCTGTTCGTGACCCAGGCCTGGATGGATCGCCTGAAGGCGATTCCGGGCGACGTCGGCTTGAACGTGATGCTGGCGGGCGGCTTCCTGTTGCTGTGCATGGTCAACGTGGCCGGCCTGCTGGCGGCGCGCTTTCTGCGTCGCCAGGGGCACGTGGCGATCCGGCGCGCGCTCGGCGCGTCGCGTCGTCATGTGTTCATGCAGCACCTCGTCGAGGCCGGCGTGCTCGGTGTCGCGGGCGGTTTGCTCGCTCTGCCGTTGACGCTGCTCGGGCTGTGGGTCGTGCGCATGCAGCCGGTGGCGTATGCGGAAGCCGCCCGCTTCAGTCCGGGCGCGTTCGCGGTGCTGGCGGCGTTGTCGCTGCTGGTGGGTCTGGTGGTCGGCATCCTGCCGGCCTGGCGCGTGTGCCGGCAGCCGCCGGCGCTGCAGATCAAGGTTGCCTAGGAGTCCTCGTGCGCCATTTGCTCGCTCCGCTGTTTCGTCACCGCTTGATGCCGTTGCTGGTCGTGCTGCAGGTCGCGCTGGCCTGCGCCATCGCCTGCAACGCGCTGTTTCTGCTGCAGCAGCGATTGAAGCCGATGCTGGTGCCCGATGGCATCGGTCAGCCGAATCATCTCATCATCGCGTCCAACATCGTTTCGCGCGGGCAGCCGTGGGAGACCAGCCGCATGCGCGATACCGAACGCGCCCTGCGCGGCGTGCCGGGCGTGACGTCGGTCAGCGTGGCCGGTTCGCTGCCGATGGTGCTGAATGCGCGCATGAATGGGCGTGTGCAGGGCGTCGGTCGCGACACGCGCGCGGATACCGCGATGTACATCGGCGATCACCTGGTGAAGACGCTGGGCCTGCACCTGGTGGCCGGGCGCGACTTCACCGCCGAGGAAGACGCCGTGCAAAACCACGGTGTCGGCATGCACCAGGACGGACCGGCGATCATCACCCAATCGCTGGCGAACAGGTTGTTTCCGGGCCAGAAGGCATTGGGCCAGACGCTGCAGTTGGGCGACAAGGATCCGGCCGTGCGCACGGTCGTCGGCGTGGTCGGGCATCTGATGCGCAACGACTTTGGCGATGGTTCGCAGCGCAACCTGGACAACGTGATGCTGTTCCCCGGCATTCCCTCGTCCTGGTCGTTGCCGGCGATCGGCGTGCGCGTCGCGCCGGACGCCGATCCGCAGCAGGTGCGCAAGCAGGTCGAGAAAGTCATCCAGCGCATGCTCGGCGACGGCATGGTGCGCGGTATCGATCCGTCCTACGACATGTACGGCACGCTGCGCGACGAGGCATTGGCCCAGTACCGCGCCTCGGTGTGGCTGCTGGCGGGTGTGTGTCTGATCGTGTTGATCGTGACCCTGGCCGGCATCATGGGTCTGACGGCCTACTGGGTGCAGCAGCGCACCCGCCAGATCGGCATCCGCCGCGCACTGGGCGCGCGGCGCAGCGACATCCTGCGCTATCTGCAGGCGGAGAACCTGCTCCTGGTCGGCGTCGGCACGCTGCTGGGACTGATCGCGGCCTATGCCGTGAACCTGTGGCTGATGCATCACTACGAACTGCCGCGCCTGCCGTGGAGCTATCTGCCCATCGGCGCCGCGCTGCTGTTGGTCCTGGGTCAGCTGGCCGTGCTGTCGCCGGCACTGCGCGCGTCGCGCGTGCCGCCGGTGGTAGCGACAAGGAGCGTGTGATGAGACTGCTGCGCTGGAACAGGGAAGGCGGTCGCGTCCGCGATCGCCAGATCGGAACACCCGGACGGTTCGCACCGCATCCGGCATCGGGAGGGGTGTGAGGACATGCTCGGTTACTACATGGATTTGGCGCTGCGCAGCCTGCGGCGTCACAAGATGCTGGCGGCACTGATGGTGTTGGCGATCGCGCTCGGCATCGGTGCGTCGATCACGATGTTGACGGTGCTGCACAACCTTTCCGGCGATCCGCTTCCGCAGCGCAGCGGTGTGCTGTTCCATCCGCAGGTGGACCCGCGGCCGAAGGATCTGCCGGGCGCGGACGCGGAGCCGCCCGACGACCTGACCTGGGTCGACGCGCAGAACCTGTTCCACCTTCCCGGCAGCTATCCGCGCGTGCTGATGGACGGCAACTGGCTGCCCGCACGTGCCATGCGCGGCGACAGTCTGCTGGCGATGCAGTCGGACCGCGCCACCACCGCCGATTTTTTCTCGATGTTCGACGTGCCGTTCGTCTACGGCAGCGGCTGGACGGCGCAGGACGATGCGCAACATGCGCGCGTGGTGGTGCTGTCGAGCGCCTTGAACGACAAGCTGTTCGGCGGCGCCGACAGCGTCGGCAAGCAGATGGTGATCGCCACCAAGACCTTTCGCGTGATCGGCGTGATCGGCCCGTGGCATCCGCAACCGCGCTTCTACGACATCAACAACGACGACGGTCCCTACGGCAAGGCCGCGGACATGTACCTGCCGTTCTTCACCTGGATCGACCTGCCGCAGGACTACGGCTACGGGTCCATGCGCTGCTGGGGCAACGACGCCAATGCGGGCCAGCACAATCCCAAGGCGCCGCAGTGCACCTGGGCGCAGCTGTGGGTGCAGCTCGATTCCCCGGCGCAGGTCGCCAGCTACCGTTCGGCGCTGAGACAGTACAGCCTGCAGCAGCACGAGCTGGGACGCTTCGAGCGCGCGCCGAACGTGCGTCTGCGCGGCTTGCTCGACTGGCTCGACTACAAGCGCGTGATCCCGGTCATGGTGCGCATGCAGACCTGGATTGCCTTCGGCGTGTTCCTGATCTGCATGCTCAACACCATCGGTCTGATGGTCGCCAAGTTCCTGCGCAAGTCGGGTGAGATCGGCGTGCGTCGTGCGCTCGGCGCATCGCGTCGCGATGTGTTCGCGCAATGCCTGGTCGAAGCCGGCGTGATCGGCGTCGCCGGCGGACTGTGCGGATTGCCGCTGGCCTGGCTGGGGCTGTGGATGGTGCGCCAGCAGCCGGTCAGTTTCGCGGCCTCCGCGCATCTGGATCTTTCCATGCTCGGGGCGGCCCTGGCGCTGTCGCTGGTGGCCGCGTTGCTGGCCGGCGTGTGGCCGTCCCTGCGTGCCGCGCGTGTCACGCCCGCCCTGCAGGTGAAGTCCCTATGAACGCGATGATGCAAATTCGACCCATACTCGCGGCGCTGAAGAGTCATCGCGCCGCAGTGACCCTGCTGGTGCTGGAGATCGCGCTGACCATGGCGGTGCTCGGCAACCTGGTCTTCATCGTCCACGACGGCATCCGTCGCGCGCACACGCCGACCGGCGTGGCCGAGAACCAGATCGGCTTCATTCAGAGCATCGGCGTGATCGGCGCCAAGAGCGCGAGCACGACGGCTGGCGATCTGGCGGCGCTGCGCGGGGTGCCCGGCGTGGAGGCTGCGGCCTACGGCGGCCCGCCGCTGTGGTACGTGGAGCGCGATGCGGCCTTCGCGCATGTGGATCGCCTTCACCGCGTGGCGCGCATCTACGAGTTCGAGGGCAGTCGAGGGTTGAGCAAGACGCTCGGCCTGCATGTGGTCGAAGGCCGCGACTTCGAGCGCAGTGAAGTGCCGGTGATGGGACAGATGGACGAGCACACACAGTTTCCGGTGCTGGTCACGCGTGCGCTGGCGCAGCGGCTGTTCCCGGACGGCAGTGCGTTGGGGCAACTGTTCTACGATGGCAACGCCACGTTGCGCGTGATCGGCGTGGTCGATCATCTGCGCGGTCGAATCACGGGGCACGAGGACGACGATTACTCGGCGGTGATCGAGTACGGCGTGGGCAAGGGGCACATGGGCGGCGGGTTCATCATCCGCAGCCGTCCCGAGCAACTGGACAGCGTGTTGAAGCAGGCTGCGATCGCACTGAGCAAGGCCGATCCGCAGCATGTGCAGAACCGCGTGATGACCTTCGAGCAGATGCGCGAGCACTATTTCCGCAGCGATCTGGCGGTCGGGCGCATGCTTCTCGCCATCGTGCTGATCCTGATGATCGTGACCACGCTGGGCGTGACCGGGCTGGCCAACTTCTGGGTGCAGCAGCGCCGTCGGCAGATCGGCATGCGGCGGGCGCTGGGTGCGACGCGCGGCGACATTCTGCGCTATTTCCAACTGGAGAACTTTCTCATCGTCAGCGGCGGCGTGCTGCTCGGAGCGATATGTACCTACGGGCTCAATCTCTTCCTGATGCACCGGTTCGAGTTGCCGCAGTTGCCGCCGATCTATCTGCTGGTGGGTGCAGCGGTTCTGTGGGGACTGAGCCAGCTGGCCGTATTCGGCCCGGCACTGCGCGCTTCGCGCGTGCCGCCGGTGGTGGCGACGAGGAGCGCGTGACGCATGGCCCGAGGACGTTACGCATGGCATCTGGCCTGGCGCGGCATGCGTCGGCATCCGCGAACCAGCGCGATGGTGGTGGTCGTGATGGCGCTGGGACTGGCGTCCTGCATGAGCGTGCTGGCCGTCTTTCATGCGCTGACGGCCGATCCGGTGGCGGGGCGGCATGGCGAGACGCGCACGGTGATGTTCCGCACCAAGGACGAGAAGCCCGACCCGCTGCGGGCCGTGATGCAGGCAAGCCTCGTGCAGCAGGTCGTGGATCGGCTGCAGGATCAGACGCTGGCCGCGGTGGCCTATGGCACGACGCGTGTGCAGCCCGCGACAGCACCGACGGATGCAGCAGGAGACGCCGAGACGGCAGTGATGTTCGCGACTTCGCGCATCCCTGCGGTGTTCGGTATCGAGTTGCTGCGCGGGCAGTGGTGGACGGCGGCGGACGATCACGATGGCTCTCCGGTGGCGGTCATCGATGTCGCCACCGCGCAACGCCTGTTCGGCACCGATAACGTGCTCGGCAAGAGTATCCGCATCGACGACAAGCGTTTCCGCATCATCGGCGTGCACGCGAACTGGGCGCCCGCGCTCAAGTTCTATGCGCAGAATCGCAAGCAGTATGCGCGCGGCATGGCGCAGGTCATGGCACCGTTCTCGGCCGGCGACGGCGTGGATATGCAGATGGGGCAGATGAGCTGTCCGCTGGGGAACATGAGCGACGCCTGGAAGCAATGCAGCTTCAGTCAGCTATGGGCGTACGACCTGGACGCCACGCAGCGACAGCGTCTGCTGCAGACCGCCACGCAGGTGGCGCAGGATTTCGACAAGCCGCCGCCGGGCGTGACCCCGGTGGTGTATCAACCGAGCCTGCTGACCGTGCGTGAATGGCTCGTGCTGCAGCACACCGTGCCCGACAGCGTGCGGGCTTACGTCTGGGTCGCGCTCGCGTTCCTGGCGCTGTGTCTGCTCAACGCTGCAGGCGTGCTGGCGGCGCGCTTCCTGCGTCGCGGGGCGGAATTGGGCGTGCGTCGTGCGCTGGGTGCGTCGCGACGCGACGTGTTTTTCCAGCATCTGATCGAGTCCGGCAGCCTTTCGGCCGTGGCTGGCGCGATCGCGCTGCCGCTGATGTTGGGCGCATTCGCGCTGATGCGCACGCAAAGCATTCCCTACGCCGCGTTGATCCGATTTCATCCCGGCACGTTCATCGCCTTGTGCGCCGCGACCGTGCTGACGGGGCTGGCGGTAGGCGTGTACCCCGCCTGGCGCGCCGCGGTGGTGCCGCCGGCGCTTCAGGTCAAGCAGAACTAGGAGTCGAGATGGGCGGGATGCTGATGCTGAAGACCTTGAAGCGCAATGGATTCATGCCTTTGCTGGTGGTCGCACAGGTTGTGTTCGCGCTGGTGGTTCTGGTCAACACGGGCAGTCTGCTGCAGCAGCAGATGGCGCCGATCCTCGCCGCCACCGGCGTGCCCGAAGGCGCGCTGCTGCTGACGCATCAGTTGAACTCGCAGGATGCCGGTCAGGACCAGTGGTCGTATGCGAGCCTCGACTCGGCCGAGCGTGCGGTGCGCGCCATACCAGGGGTGATCGCGGTCAGCAGCGGCATGGGTACGCCGATGTCGGTGGGCGGCATGCTGGTCCGGGCCACGCCGACCGATGCCCGCAGCGGTCGCAGCGTCGATGCGGATGTCTTCGGCGGCGATCATCTTGTCGATACGTTGGGCCTGCACGTTCTTCGTGGGCGCGATTTCAGCGACAGCGACTACATGACGGGAAGCTTCATCAAGATGTACCAGCAGACTCGCGCCGCGCTGATTTCGGACACGCTGGCGCAGCGCCTGTTTCCCGATGGCGATGCCGTCGGTCAGGAAATCTGGATGTCGCCCAAGCCGTCCAAGGGCCGTGATCCGCTGCGCATCGTCGGCGTGTTCAGCGACACGCTGTCCAGCCAGATCACCGGGCCAAGCGTGCACGCGGTGCTGATGCTGCCGCTGCGGATGGACGATTTCGGCATCGTGAGCTTCATGGTGCGCGTGAAGCCGGCGCAGCGCGACGCCGTCATGAAACGGCTGCCCGAGGTGCTGGGCACGGCGCTGGGCATGCACAATCCGCAAACGATGAAAGTCGAACGCTACGAGGATGCGCGCGCCGCGCGTCTGCACGGCAACACGGTCGCATCGTGGTTGCTGCTGACCGTGCTGGGCACGGTGTCGATCGTGGTGGTGCTGGGCATCACCGGACTCAGCGGCTTCTGGGTGCAGAAGCGCACGCGTGAGATCGGCATCCAGCGCGCGCTGGGCGCGCGGCGCGGCGACATCCTGCGTCAGTACCAGTTCGAGAATTTTCTGGTGGTCTGCGCCGGCGCTGTGCTGGGGGTGCTGCTGGGGCTGATCGTGGCCGAATGGCTGCGCAGGCATTTCGAGCTGACCTCGCCGCCGCTGGCAGCGTGGGCGGCCGGTGCGCTGGTGCTGGTTGTGTTCGGGCAGCTGGCGGTGCTGGGACCGGCGCGTCGCGCGTCGCGCGTGCCGCCGGTGGTGGCCACAAGGAGCGTCTGATGTACATGGGAAAAGGTCATGCTCTCCGAGTCCGGCGTGCAGTGCCGGCTCTGCACGCCAGAGGTACATGGCGGACATTTTTCTTGCCGGGAGGAGTTCGGTGATGTTTGGCTACTACCTCGACCTGGCGCTGCGCAGTCTCAAACGCAACTGGATCATGACCGCGCTGATGGTGTTGGCCATCGGACTGGGCATTGGTGCATCCATGACCATGCTGACCGTGCTCAATGTCATGACGCGCGATCCGCTGCCGGGGCGAAGCGCGCATGTGTATCGGCCTTATCTGAATCCGTTGCCGCTGAGCTACCACGACGAACCGGGCAAGGTCGGCGGACCCACAACGGGGTTGACCTGGCCGGATGCCAAGGCGTTGCTCGAAGCGCACAAGGGCGTGCGTCAGGCAGCCATGGCGCGGGGCTACCTGACGGCGCGCTCCGATCGCTCCGGAGTGCAGCCCAAGTCCGTGGGCGGCAGTTTCACCACCCGCGATTTCTTCACCATGTTCGGGGTGCCGTTCGTGGCCGGGCGTGCGTGGTCGGAGCACGATGATACGGGCGCGGCGCCGGTGGTGGTGCTGACCAAAAAGCTGGCCGACCGATTGTTCGGGACGACCTCGGTCGTTGGCAGGACGGCACATCTGGGCGGCCATGATTTCCAGGTGGTGGGTGTTACCGAGAACTGGCAGCCGCAACCGCTGTTCTACGCCATGATCGGCACCGATTTTGACAGTGGCGACCAGTTTTTCCTGCCCTTGTCGACGGCTATGTCCTTGCAGCTGAGCGTCAACTGGGGCAACGGTTGGGGTAAAGACTCGTCGTTGACCAGTCCGGAGGTGAGCTGGCTGGCGTTCTGGGTCGAACTCGATACGCCGGCGCAGGTGGGCGCCTATCAACGGTTCCTTGTCAACTATTCCGCGAAGCAGAAAGAGCTGGGGCGGTATGAACGCCCGGCGAGCGACGCCAGGCTCTATGGCCTGATGCAGTGGCTGCATCGCGAGGGCCTGGTGCCGGGCGACGTGATGCTGCAAACCTGGCTGGCACTGGGCTTTTTGTTCGTGTGTCTGGTCAATATCGTGGCGTTGCTGTTGGCCAAGTTCCTGCGCAAGGGCGGCGAGATCAGCGTGCGCCGTGCCCTGGGTGCGCGGCGCCGCGACGTCTTCCGTCAGTTGGGTGTCGAATCGGCGTTGCTTGGACTGGGCGGCGGCATGCTCGGCATCGGCCTGGCCGAGTTGGGCCTGTGGGCCGTGCGTCAACGGCCCAACGATTACGCCCATCTGGCACAGATGAACGGTGAAATGCTGGTTGCCACGGTCGTGCTGGCCATCCTTGTCAGCACCCTTGCCGGTTTGCTGCCCGCATGGCGTGCCTGTCGCATCGCGCCGGCCTTGCAATTGAAAGCACTGTAGGGAGTGACCATGCAGCTGCAGCCCATACTCGCTTCACTCAAGCATCATAAATTGACCGCGCTGTTGCTGATGCTACAGGTGGCCTTCACCTGCGCCATCATCACGAACGCGGTGTTCCTGATTGCCCAGCGGATACAGCGGGTGACCACCCTCAGCGGGCTGGATGAGAACACCTTGTCGCTGGTGAACGTCGATGATCTGGATGCCGGCGCCAATCCGTTGGCTTTGCACAAGGCCGACCTGGCCATGTTGCGCAGGCTGGACGGGGTCAAATCGGCGGCGTTGATTTCCAACGTGCCCTTTTCGCACAGCGAGCACGGTTCGGGTGGATGCACATCACTTGCTGCGGCGCAGGCAGCGATGAAGGCGAACTCCCTCAAGGTGCCCGGTTGTGCCGGAGCGGACGTCTATGTCGGCACCCCGGGCACGTTTCGCACGCTAGGGCTGAAGCTGGTCGCCGGGCGCGAATTCGAGGCCGGCGACTATGTACCGGGCAAACCTCCGGGCCAGGCCGAGACGGTATCGGCCATGATCGTCACGCGGGACTATGCGCGGCGGTTGTATCCCGAGCATCCCGATCATGTCGTCGGTCGCGACGTGTATTTCGGCGGTGGCCTGATGAGTGGACAACCGACGCGCATCGTGGGCGTGGTTGCGCACCTGCACAAGGCCAATGTGTCCGATGATGGCAGCGACGAGCAGTCGGCCTTGTTGCCCGTGGAGCCGAATGAAGGACGCGCATTGTTTGCCTTGCGCAGCGAACCGTCGCAGCGGAGCAAGGTGATGGAAGAGGCCGTGGCTACGCTCAACAAGAACAAGCCGAACCGTCAGATTTCCACCGACGATGCGCAAACCTATACGCGCATGCGCGAAGACTATTTTCGTGGCGATACCACGATGATTCGTCTGCTGCTGGCCTCGGCGCTGGGTTTGTTGTTCGTCACCGCGCTGGGGATCGCCGGGCTGGCCAGTTTCTGGGTGCAGCAACGCACGCGCACCATCGGCATCCGGCGAGCCATCGGTGCCTCGCGGGGCAACATCCTGCACTATTTCCAGACCGAGAATTTTCTCATCGTCGGTGCTGGCGCCATGCTCGGCATGTTGCTGGCGATCGCGCTGAATCTGTGGCTGATGCGCCATTACGAGTTGCCACGACTGCCATGGTTTTATCTGCCGGTGGGGGCGCTCGCGTTGTGTCTGCTTGGCCAGCTTGCCGTGCTGGCCCCCGCCCGGCGCGCCGCGCGCGTGCCGCCGGTGGTGGCGACGCGCAGCGTCTGATCGCGCTGCAGAAACGCGCCTGCGTGCAACCTGCGGTCGCTGCGGCGTATCCATGATCGGCACACCCCCATTCTGGAGAACGCATGCATACATTGATGAACCGATTTCCCGCCATGCTGGTCCTCGTGCTGATCCTGGTGGCTGGCGTCGGGAGGCCGGCGCATGCCGAAACCGCGTCCGATGCGATGACGCGCGCCAAGGCCGTGGCCATCATCGCCGACAACCAGAAGATCGTGTCGCCGCGCGGCATCGAGGAGAACGTGGCGGTGCCGATCAACGGCATCCGCCAGGCATTGCAGATCCGCGGTCGCGACACGCGCAATCCGATTCTGCTGTTCCTGCATGGCGGGCCGGCGTCGCCCGACATGCCGCTGGCGTGGACCTTCCAGTCACCCTGGGAGGACTACTTCACCGTGGTCGAATGGGACCAGCGCGGCACGGGCAAGACCTATGCGCTCAACAGCGAGGCCGCCATGGCGCCGGGCATGACCATCGACGGCATGACCGACGACGCCGCGCAGGTGGTGCAGTACCTGCGCAAGCGTTTCCACAAGCGCCGGATTTTCCTGATGGGGCATTCATGGGGCTCGGTGCTGGGCGTGCGTCTGGCGCAGCGACATCCGGACTGGTTCTACGCTTACATCGGCGTCGGTCAGTTGGTGAACATGCGCGCCAACGAACGCGCCGGCTTCGCCTTTGCGCTGGATGCGGCGAAAGCCGACGGCAACGCGAAGGCGATCCGGGAACTGCAGTCCATCGAACCCTATCCGGGCCGCAAGGCCCTGACCGTGCCGCGAGTGGCCGTTCGCAGCAAGTGGGAGTCCTACTACGGCGGTCTGGCGCTGGGGCGTCGGAATTTCCGCTTCGATGCCCGTGCATGGGAACTCTCGCCGGCTTACAGCGAAAAGGACCTGGATGCCATCGGCAAGGGCAGCCTGTTTTCGCTGCATCACCTGCTCGGACAGCTCAATGACATCGACTTCGATCGCGTCACGCACTTCCGGTGTCCCGTGGTGTTGTTCGTCGGCGCGCACGACGAGACCACCTCGCACGTGCTGGCCGAACGCTGGTTCGCGAAGCTGCACGCGCCGTCCAAGCGCATGGTGATCTTCGCCGATTCCGCGCATATGGTGATGCAGGAGCAGCCGGGGCGTTTCCTGGTGCATCTGGTCGACGATGTGTTGCCCTATGCGCAGCGCGTCGGCGATGCGGCGCCCGGGGAGGTCGTCCGCGGGACGGGCATACCGGCCGGAAGTACGGCTGGAGATCATTCCATGCATTCGTCGCGTTAAGATGGCAACGCTTTTGCGCTTTGGCGCATCCAACAGGGTATGCATCGGAGCAAAATGAGAACCGTCCTGATCATTGACGACAATCCGGCCGTCGGCGAAGCGCTGTCGCTGCTGTTGTCGTTGCACGATATCCGTCCGCTGATCGCCTCGAGTCAGGGGGAGGGGCTGGCTGTCCTGGCGCGCGATCGCGTCGATGTGGTCATCCAGGACATGAACTTCAGCGCCGACACCACCTCGGGCGAGGAAGGCGTGGCGCTGTTTCGTTCGATCCGCGAACAGCATCCGGACCTGCCGGTGATCCTGCTGACGGCGTGGACGCACCTGGAAACGGCGGTGGAACTGGTCAAGGCCGGCGCCGCCGACTACGTGGCCAAGCCGTGGGACGACAGCAAGTTGTTGACCACGGTGGAGAACCTGCTGGAGCTGTCCGAGTCCACGCGCGAGGTTACCCGCACGCGGCACGAGCGTCGTCGGCATCAGGAACAACTGGTCGGGCGCTACGATCTCGACGGCATGGTGTTCGCGGCCGAGGCCACGGCGCGCACGGTCGAGCTGGCCTGTCAGGTGGCGCGTTCGGACGTGCCGGTGCTGGTCACCGGCCCCAACGGCGCGGGCAAGGAGCGCATCGCGCGCATCGTGCATCTGAATTCGCCGGTGCGCGACGGGCCGTTCGTGGCGGTCAACTGCGGCGCGCTGCCGGGTGAGCTGATCGAGGCCGAACTGTTCGGCGCCGACGCTGGCGCGTACACCGGCGCCAACAAGGCGCGCGAAGGTCGCTTCGAGTTGGCCGATGGCGGCACGCTGTTCCTCGACGAGATCGGCAATCTGCCGCTGTCGGGCCAGGTCAAGCTGCTGCGCGTGCTGGAGACCGGGCAGTTCGAGCGCCTGGGGTCCGGACGCACGCGCAGCGCGCGGGTGCGCGTGGTCAGCGCGACCAATGCGGATCTCAAGACGATGATCGCCGAGGGCAGCTTCCGCGAGGATCTGTACTACCGGCTCAACGTGATCGAGGTGAACCTGCCGCCGCTCAACGAACGCAGCGACGACATCCTGCCGCTGGCCGAGCATTTCCTCGGCGGTCGCGCCGAGCTTTCCGACGAAGCGCGCGAGGCGCTCTCGTTGCACAGCTGGCCCGGCAACGTGCGCGAGCTGAAGAACGCCATCGATCGCGCCTGCCTGCTGGTGCGCGACGAAGCGATCCAGCCGCGCCATCTCAATCTGCCGGAGCTGGACGATGCCGCGCCGACCTGGCGCAATCTGGACGAGCCCAGTTCGGATGCGGTCAAGCAGGCGCTGGACCGGCACGCCGGTGTGATCAGTCGCGCCGCGCAGGCGCTTGGACTGTCCCGCCAGGCGCTGTATCGACGCATGCAGCGCTACGGAATCGAGACGTGACGACGGTGCTGCGTCGGAGCGCGTTCGCATGCGCTTGAAATCGCTGCAGGGTCGCATGGCGCTGCTGGTCGGCGTGGCCACGCTGACCGGCGCGCTGGTCTATGCGGGAGTGACCCAGTGGCCTTTGCCGCAGCTGATCGCGGCGGCGGCGGAGTTGATGCAGTCGCATGTCGACGTCGGTTGGTTGCGTACGCCGCTCGGCGGCCTGCTGATCACGCTGCTGCTGCTGGTGCCGATCGCGATGTGGCTGGGCAGCCGTCTGACGCGCCCGTTCCTGCGTCTGCTGCGGGCGCTGGAAGGCGCGGTCGTCAGTTACCGCGACGGCGATTTCGGCTTTTCCATCGCCACCCGACGCAAGGACGAGATCGGCGATCTCATCCGCATGCACAACGAACTCGGGCACACCCTGCGCGAGCAGCGTCAGCACCTGGTGCAGCGCGAGCTGCTGCTCGATACCGTGGTGCAGAAGACGCCGGTGGCGCTGATCCTGACCGACAACCACCAGTACGTGACGTACGCCAACATTGCCGCACGGCAGCTGTTCAACGAGGGCAAGTCACTGGAGGGCGTGCGTTTCGACGCGCTGCTGCGCAGCGGATCGGATGCGCTGCGGGAGATTGTCGAGAGCGGTCGCGACGCGCTGTTTCCGGTGGAAATGGACGGTGCCGAAGAGACCTTCCACATTTCCCAGCGCGCCTTCCGGTTGCAGGGACGACCGCATCATCTGTATTTGTTCCGACGCATGACGCGCGAACTCTCGCGTCAGGAAGTGGCGACCTGGAAGCGCGTCATCCGCGTGATCAGTCATGAACTCAACAACTCGCTGGCGCCGATTTCTTCGCTGGCGCACTCCGGCGCCGAACTGGCGCGCCGCGGCGACCGGGAACGTCTCCCGGGCGTGTTTTCCAGCATCTCCGAGCGTGCCAAGCATTTGCATCACTTCATCAGCGGCTATGCCGACGTGGCGAAGCTGCCGACGCCGCGCATCGAGCCTGTGGCGTGGGGTGCCTTCATCGAAGCGTTGTCTTTGCATTGCACGTTCCGCCTGTGCGGCGAGCTGCCCGAGCGCGACGGCCGCTTCGATGCGGGGCAGGTGGAGCAGGCATTGATCAACCTGGTCAAGAATGCGCACGAGTCGGGCACGGACGAGGACGAGGTGACGTTGTCCATCGCCGAGGTCGGCCAGGCGTGGCGCATCGAAGTGGCCGATCGCGGTCCTGGCATGAGCGAGGCCGTGCTGGCCCAGGCCCTGCTGCCGTTCTATTCGACCAAGCGTTCGGGCACCGGACTCGGACTCGCACTGGCGCGCGAAATCACCGAGGCCCACGGCGGTCGTCTGAGTCTGTCCAACCGTCGGCACGGCGGCTTGCGGGTGACGCTTCTGTTGCCGATGAACGACGCCTGATACCGCGTTCCGTGCGGTTTTCCGCGTGCCCGGACGATACGGCTCGATCGCCTATACTTCGCGGATGATCGGATCGTCCAGGGTGGAGTCATGAAGCAGTTCCGCACGCACGCACGCACGGCATCGGCGCGTGAACCGGCCGCATGCTGGCATGGCGGCGCAGGCCCGGTGCGGGGAAACGCATGAGCATGCAGGAACTGCCTTCGTTCACGACCGCGGCGCTCAACACGCGCATCGCCTTCCTGATCGAACTGACCCGCCGTCTGCATCAGTACGGCACGGCCGCGCCGCGGCTGGAAGAGGCCGTCAGCAGCGCATCGTTGCGGCTCGGGCTGCGCGCGGAGGTCTGGTCGAGTCCGACCGCCATCATCCTTTCCTTCGCCGATCAGGCGCAGGGCGACGACGCCATTGCGCAGGTGACGCAGGTCATCCGCATGCCGCCCGGCGACGTGAATCTGTCGCGTCTGTGCGAAGTCGACGCCATCGCCGATGGGGTGATCGAGGGACGGATCGGGCTCGAGGAAGGCGCGCGGCATCTGCGGCACATGTCCAAACCGCTGACGCGCGCGCAGCAGCTCGGCATGGTGTTCGGGTTCGCGCTGTCGGTGTTCGGCTTTGCGGTACTGATGCGCGGCTCCTGGGCCGATGCCCTGACGGCCGCGTTGCTCGGCGGCATGATCGGCGCCGTGATGCTGCTGGCCGCGCGGCATCCGCGCGTGGCGCTGGCCGGCGAGGCGCTGTCGGCCTTGCTCGCGGCGCTGGGCGCCAGTCTGGTCAGCGCCTGGCTGGTGCCGTTGCGGGTGAACGTTGTCGTGCTCTCCGCTTTGATCGTGCTGGTGCCGGGCATGATGCTGACCGCCGCCGTGCGCGAGCTGTCCGCGCAGCATCTGGCGTCCGGCGTGTCGCGCTTGTTCGGTGCGCTGGCGTCGATGCTGAAGCTGATTTTCGGTGCGATGGTGGTATTTGCCGCCAGCTCGTGGTTCGGTCTGAAGCTCCCCCTGCCGACGATGCCGCCGCTGCCGGCTTGGGTGCAATGGCCGTCGCTGGTGCTGGGTACTTTCGGTTTCGCGCTGGTCTTTCTGGCGGCCCGTCGCGATTGGTTGCTGGTCGCGCTGTCGGCCATGCTCGGTTATGTCGTCGCTCGCGAGGCGGGTGCGCAATTCGGTCCGGCATTCGGTGTATTCACGGGTGGCCTGGTACTGGGTGCGGCGGGCAATTTGTATGCGCGCTTTGCGCATCGTCCGGGTTCGCTGGTGCGCGAGCCGGGCATTATCCTGCTGGTGCCCGGAAGCGTCGGTTATCAGACGCTGACCTATCTGGCGCAGCGCAATGTGCACAGCGGCACCGAAACCGCGATTTTGCTGGTGACCCTGTTGGTGGCCCTGGTGGCGGGACTGCTGTTCGGGGATTTGCTGATCGCGCCGCGCCGTTCGCTCTGAGCGTGCGGCAAACCGACGTCATGAGAAAAAAGAAAGCGCCGGCATGACCGGCGCTTTCCATGATGTCGCTGATTGAGAATCCGGGATCGGATTACTTGATCAGCAAATCCTTTTCCTTCTTGCCGGCCTTGAGCGCGGCATTGAACCAGCGCGGACGCTTGCCGCGGCCGGACCAGGTCTGGCTCGGATCGTCCGGGTTGCTGTACTTCGGCGGCACCTTGCCGGTGCTGCGACGGGTACGGCGGCCGGCACCGCGAGTGCCGAACACTTCTTCGAACGTAAAGCCTTCGTCCTTGAGCAGCTTGGTGACTTTTTCACGCACCTTGACCAGCTTTTCCTTTTCCAGCTCCTGCTTGCGCGACTCCGCCTTGCTGATGAGGTCGTTGAGCTGAGTCTGATTGAGCTTCTTGAGATCGACGGCCATAAATGACTCCGAATGTTTGGGGGTAGGGACGGTTGTGAATGCAGAACATAAGCCGTTGTGCAGGCGGATTCTGCCGGATATCCGAATGTAATGCAAAAAATAATACGTTTTAATGAACGCACACTGTCTGAAAATCACGCCCGTTCCTCATTGTGAGGAGATCCGGGCGCTCGTTTCGACAGGCTGGCGATGGTTTTCCGGATGGTTTATCGCGGCGGTAATGGAATGCACGACACGAAGCTCAAGGCGTATTCGCCGCGATGTTTTCCGGTTATGTGCATTATGCGCCGAGCAGGCGTTCCATCAGTTCCGCGCGAGTCAATGCGCGATTTTCAGTATCGCGGCGATGACGGTATTCGAACGTACCGGCTTCCAGACCGCGTTCGCTGACGACGATGCGATGCGGAATACCGATCAGCTCCATGTCCGCGAACATCGGGCCGGGGCGTAGGCCGCGGTCGTCGAGCAGCACTTCGAGGCCGTGACCGGTCAGTTCGTCATACAGCGCCTGCGCGGCGTCCTGCGCTTGGGTGCCGTTGCGCGATCCGATGACGCAGATCGCCACGGTCCACGGCGCCATCGGCTCGGGCCAGACGATGCCGCGGTCGTCGTGATTTTGCTCGATAGCGGCGGCGACGATGCGGCTCACGCCGATGCCGTAGCAACCCATCAGCATGGCGCGGGCCTTGCCGTTCTCGTCGAGCACGGTGGCGTTCATTGCTTCGGCGTAGCGGCCGCCGAGCTGGAACACGTGGCCGACTTCGATGCCGCGGGCAATGTGCAGGGTGCCTTCGCCGTCCGGCGAGGGGTCGCCGTCGACGACCTTGCGCAGATCGGCGATGCGCGTGATGCGCGCATCGCGATTCCAGTTCGCGCCGGTGTAATGCGTGTCCACGGCGTTGCCGCCGCAGACGAAATCGGCCAGCGCCGCGGCGCTGCGGTCGACGATGACCGGAATCTCGTCCGGCAGACCGACGGGGCCGATGAAGCCGGGACGGGTGCCGGTCGCCTTGAGGATTTCGGCCTCGTCGGCGAGTACCGATGCACCAGGCAGTTCTTCCAGCTTGGCGGCCTTGACCTCGTTGATCTCGTGGTCGCCACGCACGCACAGTGCGACCAGTCCTTGTTCGCCGCGCACCAGGATGGTCTTCACGCACTGGTCGGGCGAGACCGACAGGAAGGTCGAAACCTCGTCCATGGTCTTGCGCGCAGGAGTGTCCACGCGCTGCAGCTCGGCGGCGGGTTCGGGACGCTCGACGCGGGGCGCGAGGGCCTCGGCCAGTTCCACGTTGGCGGCGTAGTCGGAACCGTCGCTCCAGGCGATCGCGTCCTCGCCGGATTCGGCCAGCACCTGGAATTCATGGCTGGCGTTGCCGCCGATGGCGCCGGTGTCGGCCTGCACCGCGCGGAAGCGCAGACCCAGGCGGTCGAAGATGCGCCCGTAGGCGCCGTACATGACCCCGTAGGTGGCGGCCAGCGACTCGGGCGTGAGATGGAAGGAGTAGGCGTCCTTCATCATGAATTCGCGGGCGCGCATGACGCCGAAGCGCGGACGAATCTCGTCGCGGAACTTGGTCTGGATCTGGTAGAAGTTGATCGGCAGCTGCTTGTAGCTTTTCAATTCCTGGCGCGCGAAGTCGGTGATGACTTCCTCATGCGTGGGGCCGTAGCAGTATTCCTGCTCCCGGCGATCCTTGAGCTTCAGCAACTGACCGCCGAACTTTTCCCAGCGCTGGGTCTCTTCCCACAGTTCGCGCGGCTGGATCGAGGGCATCAGCATCTCGATGGCGCCGGCGCGGTTCATCTCCTCGCGCACCACAGTTTCGACCTTGCGCAGCACGCGCAGGCCGAGCGGCGTCCAGGTGTAGATACCGGCGGCGAGTTTGCGCAGCATGCCGGCGCGCAGCATCAGCCGGTGGCTGGCGACTTCCGCGTCGGCGGGTACTTCCTTGACGGTGGCGAGGTGAAACTGGCTCAGGCGCATGCAATCGGTCCGTGGTAGGAGTGGCCCGGTTGCTTTGCGCGTTGTGCGATCGTCGGCATTTTCCGATCACGATCACGGGCTTGCGCAGCCGCATGCCGGGACAGGCTGAACGGTCGATTATAGCGTTGACGACACCTGGCGCGATATGTGCCGGAAAGCGTGCGTCAGTTGCTGCAGTACGCGTTGTAACGCTGCTGCTGTTGCTGCAACTGCTGCGCGCGGGCCTTTTCGTCGACCGGAGTGGTCTTGCCCTCACTGTCCAGGCGCTGCACCGACTGCGAGGATTTCAGCAGTGCGATGTTGGATTGCAGCTGGGCGCAGAAGCGCCGCAGTTGCACCGAGCGTCCACTGTCCTTGGCGGAGTCTGCCTTGGTCTCGCTGCCGGAATCCGAGGCGGTCGCCTCTCTGTCGATGCGCGGTTGATCCGCATCGGCGCGGGTTTTGATGTTCTCGTACTTCACGCCCTGCGGAGGCGGCGAGTCGGAGAAGTGCGCGGTGCCGTTCGCATCCGTCCACTTGTAGACCTGGGCGCTGGCGAGCATGGGTAGTGCCAGGAGCAACGTCGTCAGCAGGGTGGGCAGCGTGCCTCGCATGATCTATCTCCGTGCCGGAAACTAGGCGGCACGCGGGTGTGCCGTCGATATTGTTCCGAATGGTACGCACAGTGCGCGGTTCGAGGGAAGGGCAAACACCGGTATTTTCTGCCGTTTGTGAGGCGGCGCACCCAACCGGCATGGGCACCTCGGGCCGGAAATGGTTTCGGGCGCGGGTTCGTTTTGGGGGCGTGCGGCCCACGCCCGGCAATGGTTTACACTGTGCCGACGCCTATATCTCGGAGTCGACACAAGCGCATGAGCGACACGCCTACCGTCCGCCCGCCGCGCCATCGCGGGATCTACCTGCTGCCGAACCTTTTCACCACCGGAGCCATGTTCTCCGGCTTTTTCGCCATCGTGTCCGGCATCGGCGGGCATTTCGTGTCGGCGTGCGTGGCCGTGTTCGTGGCCGCGCTGCTGGACAGCATGGACGGCCGCGTGGCACGTATGACCGGCACGCAGAGCGATTTCGGCGTGCAGTACGACTCGTTGTCGGACCTGGTCAGCTTCGGGCTGGCGCCGTCGCTGGTGATGTACACGTGGTCGTTGTCGGAATTGCGCGCCTACGGACCGCTGTGGGGCAAGATCGGCTGGGCCGCGGCCTTTATCTATGCCGCCTGCGGCGCCTTGCGCCTGGCGCGTTTCAATACCCAGGTCGGGGTGGCCGACAAGCGCTACTTCCAGGGGCTGGCCAGTCCTGCGGCGGCGGCGCTGTGCATGTCCTTCGTGTGGAGCATGGAGCGGGATGGCGTCAGCGGCGCGCAGGTCTGCTTCATCACGCCGTTCCTGATCGTGATCGCCGGATTGCTGATGGTCAGCAACGTGCGCTACTTCAGCTTCAAGGCCTGGCCCAAGTCCGATCGCGTGCCGTTCCTGTGGGTGATTTCGGCGCTGCTGGTCCTGGTGCTGCTGGCGATCGATCCGCCGCACGTGCTGCTAGCCGTGTTCGGTCTGTACGTGATTTCCGGGCCGGTGATGACGCTGTGGGGTCGCGTCACGACGCGTCGCCGGCGCGCCCGGCGCGGCGAACCGCCGGCGGCCTGAGACGCATGATGGCGACCGCCTCCCGCCACGAACGGCTGCGCGCGCTGGGCGTGACACCCTACCGTCTGCGCGCGCCGCGCGGCGTGGAAGCCGTTCCCGCCGAGCCCTCGATCATCGAAGCGGCGGTGGCACCCACGGCCACGCCGCGTGCCGCGGGCGCCACCGTGCCTTGCGTGCTGCTGCTGCCGGCGGGGTGTCCGCCGCGCACGCTGGATCTGATCGGTCGCAGCATGCATGCCTTCGGCGCCGATTTCGCGCGGGCGCCGCGGTTTTCGGTATCGACCGAGGGTGTACTGGATACGCCGCCCACGGCGCGCGCCTATCTCGCTTTCGGCGACGCCCAGGCTCGCGCGCTGGGCCACGTGCTCGACGCCGACGTCATGCATGCGGCCGAGATCGTGCTGCTGGATCTGCCCGAGGCCCTGCATGCCGGCGCGTCCAAGCGCCGACTGTGGCTGGCGCTGAAGGCGCTGCGGCGGCGGATGCGCGCGCACTGAGCGCTCCGCGACCTCGCGCTGGGCAGGTGGCGCGCGTCGTCGCATAATCGCCGCATGGCCGCCGTCGTCGCTCCCAACCTGCCGCGTATCCGCATGATGCGGCGCGAGGATCTCCCGCAAGTCACCCTGATCGAGCGGGAGGCTTACGAGTTCCCGTGGAGTCCGGGCATCTTCCGCGACTGCATGAAGGCCGGTCACGCGTGCTGGGTGCTGGCCTGGCCGGGCGAGGTGGTCGGTTACGGCATCCTTTCCGCGGCCGCCGGCGAAGCGCACGTGCTGAATCTGTGCGTCGACCCGCAGCATCAGGGCATGGGGCATGGCCGGCGCATGTTGCGGCGATTGCTGGACCTGGCGCGCTGGCACGGTGCGTCGCGGGTGTTCCTGGAGGTGCGGCCGTCGAACGTGGCCGCGCACAAGCTGTATCTCGATCACGATTTCGTCGAGATCGGTCGCCGGCCACGCTACTACCCTGCCGCGCAGGGTCGCGAGGACGCCATCGTGATGATGCACAAGCTGGTGCCCGATCAGCTGGAGGCGCCCGATTCGGCCGGCTAGACGCGCTGCGTCAGCGGCGCGGCGAGGACGCTCTCTCGCGTGACGAAGCGCAGCTCAGACAGCGTGTGATCGCGGAGTCCATGTGCCGCGGGCTTCGGTGACGGGTTCGCCACAGGCGATGCGTGCGCCGTAGCTGCCGTCCGCGATCCGACGCAGAGCCGTCTGGATGCGTTTCAGGCTCTGCTGGCGACGGCGCTGTTCGGCCAGCGCCATCTGCTGCTGCATCGCGTCCATGCGCGAAAGCCGGCCCAAGGAAGACGGATCGAGTTCGACCGTGGCACGGGCGTCGGCCGCGTCGGCATCTTCTTCGAGCAGGCGCAGGCGCAGTTCGAGAAGACGACCGGCGGCATCGGCGTAGATCAGCCGCTCAGGCGCACGGCCTGTTCGCGCAGGGCCTCGCGCTGGGCGCTCCATTCCGTCAGACGCTGACGCTCCTGCGCGACCACCTCGGCCGGCGCGTTGTCGACGAAGCGGGCGTTGCCGAGCTTGCCCTCGCACTTGGCGATTTCCTTGTCGATACGCGCGATTTCCTTCTCCAGGCGCGCCTTCTCGGCATCGAGGTCGATCAGCCCGGCCAGCGGAATCAGTACGCGCAGGTTGCCAACCACGGCCGCGGCCGCCGCCGGTTCCTCGGCGTCGGCGTCCAGCCAGACCGGCATCTCGGCGCGGCCTAGGAAGGCGATCTGCGCCGCGAACTTGGCCGCGCGAGTGCGATCGCTGGCGTCGCCGTCGGCCAGCAGCAGCGGAATCGTCTTGCCCGGCGCGATGTTCATCTCCGCGCGGATCTTGCGCATGCCCGACAGCACGGCCTTGAACCACTCGATCTCGGCGGTCGCCTCGGTGTCGGCGTGGATCGCAGCAGCCTCCGGCCAGGCGCGGTCCATGAGGTGCTTTTCGCTCAGGCCCAGGCGCGGCGCGACCGACTGCCAGATCTCCTCGGTGATGAACGGGACGATCGGGTGCAGCGCGCGCAGCACCGATTCCAGCACCACCAGCAGGGTGCGCCGGGTCGAGGTTGCCGCGGCTTCGTCGTCGCCCTGCAGCGCCGGCTTGGCCAGTTCCAGGAACCAGTCGCAATACTCGTTCCAGACGAACGCGTACAGGCTCTGCGCCAGATGGTCGAAGCGGTAGTTGGCGAAGTGCTGCTCGGCCTCGGTCAGGGTCTGCTTCAGGCGCGTGAGAATCCAGCGCTCGGCCTCGGTGGCCGGCGCGCCGGCGGGCGCGGCGATCTCGCCTTCGGGCAGGTTCATCAGCACGAAGCGGGCCGCGTTCCACAGCTTGTTGCAGAACGCCTTGTAGCCCTCGGCGCGGCTGATGTCGAAGTTGATCGTGCGGCTGTAGCTGGCCAGCGCGGCGAAGGTGAAGCGCAGCGCGTCGGTGCCGATGGCGGGAATGCCTTCGGGGTAATCCTTGCGGATGCGTTTCTCGACCTTCTCGCGCACCTGCGGGATCAGCAGCGACTTGGTGGATTTTTCCACCAGCGGTTCCAGCTCGATGCCGTCGATCAGGTCCAGCGGGTCCAGGGTGTTGCCCTTGGACTTGGACATCTTCTGGCCTTCGGCATCGCGCACGATGGCGTTGATGTAGACGGTGCGGAACGGCGCTTCGCCGACGAAGTACTTGGTCGCCATCACCATGCGCGCGACCCAGAAGAAGATGATGTCGAAGCCGGTGACCAGCACCGCGCTGGGGAGGTAGATTTTGTCCTGCGCCCAGTCGGCGACAATCTCGCCGCGCTCGTTGCGGACCGGGCCGTCGGCCGGCCAGCCCATGGTCGAGAACGGCCACAGCGCCGAGCTGAACCAGGTGTCGAGCACGTCTTCGTCCTGACGCAGCGCGCCGACCGGCGCGGTCGTGGCGTGGGCGCGCGCATCGGCCTCGTCCTCACCGACGAAGATGTTGCCGGCCTCGTCGTACCAGGCCGGAATGCGGTGGCCCCACCACAGCTGGCGGCTGATGCACCAGTCCTGGATGTTCTCCAGCCACTGCGTGTAGGTGGTGGTCCAGTTTTCGGGCACGAAGTTGATCTGTCCCGAGGTCACCGCTTCCAACGCCGGTTCGGTGATCGCCTTGCGTCCGCCCGGACGACCGTCGGGCAGCGTGTCGGAGGTCAGGTCGACGAACCACTGGTCGGTCAGCATCGGCTCGATCACGGCGTCCGAGCGCTGGCTGACAGGGACCTGCAGCTTGTGCGGCTTGGTCTCGACCAATAGGCCTGCCTCATCAAGATCAGCAACGATCAATTTGCGTGCGTCGTAGCGATCCAGACCGCGGTATTTTTCAGGGATGTTGTTCAGCGAGTTTGCTGCTTCAACTCCCATGTCAAGCGCTTCTAGAACAGAAGTCTTGGTGCGGGCATCTTTTGCATCGTCAGGCCCACCGAGGACTTCGGCCTGTAGATTAAAGATGTTGATTGGCTTCAGTCCGTGCCGCTTGCCGATCTCGTAATCGTTGAAGTCGTGCGCCGGGGTGATCTTCACGCAACCGGTGCCGAATTCGCGATCGACGTACTCGTCGGCGATGACCGGAATCTCGCGGCCGACAAGCGGCAGCACCAGCGTCTTGCCGATCAGGTGCGCGTAGCGCTCGTCCTCGGGGTGCACGGCCACGGCGACGTCGCCGAGCATGGTTTCCGGACGCGTGGTGGCGATGGTCACCGACTCGTCGCTGCCGGCCACCGGGTAGCGGATCGACCACATGTGGCCGTCGCGCTCGACGTTGTTGACCTCCAAATCCGACACCGCCGTGCCCAGCGCCGGGTCCCAGTTGACCAGGCGGTTGCCGCGGTAGATCAGGCCGGCGCGGTACCACTCGATGAACACCTTGCGCACCGCGGCCGAGAGTCCCTCGTCCATGGTGAAGCGCTCGCGCGACCAGTCGGCGGCCACGCCCAGCCGGCGCATCTGATGGGTGATGGTGGAGCCGGATTCCTCCTTCCACTGCCACACCCGGTCGATGAAGGCTTCGCGGCCCAGCGCGTGCTTGTCGGTGTTCTGCGCGGCCAGCTGATTCTCGACGATCTTCTGCGTGGCGATGCCGGCGTGGTCGCTGCCGACCTGCCACAGGGTGTTGTCGCCGCGCATGCGCCGGTAGCGGATCAGCATGTCCATCACCGTCTGCTGGAACGCGTGACCCATGTGCAGCGTGCCGGTGACGTTCGGCGGCGGCAGCAGAATGCAGTACGGATCGCCCTTGCCGGTCGGCTTGAAGCAGCCGTCGGCTTCCCAGCGGTCATACCACTTGGACTCGATCTGCGCGGGTTCGAAACTCTTTTCCATGGACGGACTCGGGCGGGCGCCGGAGGCTCGGCGCGGAGAAAGCGGGAAAAGTCCGTGATTGTACGGGGCCGGGGGCGTTGGCCCAAGCGCAGGCGCGTGCCCTCAGGCGTTCAGCGGGGGCGGCTCGGGTGCATCGTCCAGTTCGAGCGCGTATTCGGTGAGTGCATACCCTGCCTGGAGTTGGCTGGTTTTCCAGACGATGTAGATGAAAAATACCGTGGAAACGACATGCAGAAGCAGATGCGCCAAGGTCAGCACGATGCCCGACCGCGCGGTGTCCGGATCGTGCGAGTGCAGCATCGAACTCGCGATGTACACCATGACGGTCGTCACGATCCGCAGCACCCACCATGTCACGACCGGGATAGCGCTGGCCGAGGCAGTGCGTTCGCTGGGGTCGTGACTGGTCATCCACACTTCCTGTACGACTAGGCAGGGTATGAACAGGTTCGCGAAGGGAACGAAGAACCAGCCCACGCACCAGCCGGGGGTGTACTCAAGCGCCCGCGCTCCGAGCGCTCGGATGTTGGCCGCTGCCCGGTACAGCCAGACCAGGAAAAGGATGCCGTTGAGCACGAACAGAAGCTGCTTGCTCAGGAGAAGTACGCGCTCGTTGGCGGCAAGCGGGTGGAAGTGCTGCGACAGCGCATACTGCGCGCCCGGGTCGTGTTCGAGCGCTCGCGAAATCAGGAGGTGCAGGTACAGGTCGTTGCCGAACTGGGTCAGCGTCAACAGGCCGTAGACGACGGCAAGCATGCAAACCGCCCAGGCGAGCGGCTTGGGATTGCTGAAGGTGTACGCGCCCATGATTTCCCCCTTTCCTGGGCCGGAATATAACAGGGGGCGCGTTCGCGCTAGTGGCGGATGCGACGTCCGGCTTCGTGCACGGCATCGACCAGCACCTTGACGTGCTCCGGGTCGACGCCTGGCGTGACGCCGTGTCCGAGGTTGAACACGTGGCCGGGATGCGCGCCGAAGGCGTCGATGGCGGACGCCACTTCGCGACGGATGATGTCGGGCGAGGCGTGCAGCACCGACGGATCGAGATTGCCCTGCAGCGCGACGCGCGCACCGACGCGGCGGCGGGCTTCGTCCAGGCCGATGGTCCAGTCCAGACCCAGCGCGGCGCAGCCGGTGTCGGCCATCGCTTCCAGGTGCGCGCTGGCGCCCTTGGAGAACAGCACCACCGGCAGTTCGCGCGCATGCGCGTCGGCTTGCAGCAGCTCGACGATGCGGGCCAGGTAGCGCAGCGAGAATTCGTGGAACATGGGCGGCGAGAGCAGGCCGCCCCAGGTGTCGAACACCATCAGCGCCTGCGCGCCGGCTTCGGCCTGGGCGGCGAGGTAGGTCGCGACGGACTGCGCCAGCGTGTCGAGCAGGCGGTGCATCGTCGCGGGATCGTTCCAGGCCAGCGCCTTGGCGCGGGCGAAATCGCGCGAACCTTCGCCCTCGATCATGTAGCAGGCCAGGGTCCAGGGGCTGCCGGAGAAGCCGATCAGCGGCACGCGGCCGTGCAGCTCGCGGCGGATCAGGCGCACCGCGTCCATCACGTAGCGCAGTTCGCCGTCCATGTCGGGCACGGTCAGCCGCGCGATGTCGGCGGCGCTGCGCAGCGGGCGCTCGAATTTCGGTCCTTCGCCGGCGACGAAGGTGAGGCCCAGACCCATCGCATCGGGAATGGTGAGGATGTCGGAGAACAGGATCGCCGCATCCAGCTCGAAGCGATCCAGCGGCTGCAGCGTGACTTCGCAGGCCAGCTCGGGGTTCTGCGCCAGGGCCATGAAGCTGCCGGCCTTTTCGCGCGTGGCGCGGTATTCCGGCAGATAGCGGCCTGCCTGACGCATGATCCAGACCGGCGTGGTGTCGGTCGGCTGGCGGCGCAGGGCGCGCAGGAAGCGGTCGTTCTTCAGTTCGGTCATGCGGACATTCCGTGCGGCGGCGTCAGGCCGCGCCCTGGGTGAAGACCACGCGGTAGCCGCGCTTGATCTGGCTGTCGCGCGTCTTCTCGAACGCCGCGATGGCGTCTTTGTCTTCGAGGAAGACCTCGCGGCGCAGCGTGGCGCGGCCGCCCTGGCGGCCGGATTCGCGCAGCAGAATCCAGCCGCCGAGCAGGTCCTGCTCCAGCGTCAGCTGCACGTAGCGCGGCGTTTCGCCGGCTTCCGCGTTGGTCTGCATGTAGATGCGCATGAACGGCAGTCGCTCGGGGCGGTCGATGTAGCCGTCCATTGTAGAGCATGGGACGGCGGGCAGCGATCCGGCGTCGGTGTCGTCGTTGCGTCGACCGCGTTCAGGCGGCGGTTTCGAGCACGGCGCGCACGTCGCTCTCGTCGACGTCGGCGACGATCTCTGCCCGGCCGATGCCGCGCCACAGGATCAGCCGCAGCCGGCCGCCCAGATTCTTCTTGTCCAGACGCATGTGTGCCAGCAGCGCTTCGGCATCCAGTCCCTGCGGCGGCGCGACGGGCAGATGCAGCGCCTGCAGCAGGCGCGCCAGTCGCTCGCCATCGGCGGCCTCGGCCATGCCCAGGCGCGCCGACAGCGCGGCCGCCTGGCACATGCCGATGGCGACGGCCTCGCCGTGCAGCAGGGTGCCGTAGCCGCACTCGGTTTCCAGCGCGTGACCGAAGGTGTGGCCGAGGTTGAGCAGGGCGCGTTCGCCGCGCTCGGTCTCGTCGCGGGCGACAATGGCGGCCTTGTGCGCGCAGCAGCGGGCGATGGCCTCGGTCACCGCGGCGGTGTCGCGACGGTTCAGGGCCTCGGTCCGCGCCTCCAGCCACGTGAGAAAGTCGGCATCGCCCAGCGCGCCGTATTTGACCACTTCGGCCAGGCCAGCGCGGTATTCGCGGTCGGGCAGCGTATCCAGCGTGTCGGTATCGGCGACCACGGCGCAGGGCTGGTGAAACGCGCCGACCAGATTCTTGCCGGCCGGCAGGTTGACGCCGGTCTTGCCGCCGACCGAGGAGTCGACCATCGCCAGCAGCGTGGTCGGCATCTGCAGGAAATCGATGCCGCGCATCCAGCAGGCGGCGGCGAAGCCGGCCATGTCGCCGATCACGCCGCCGCCGAGGGCGATCACGCAGGCGTCGCGCGAGGCCCCGAGCGTGGCCAGCGCCTCGAGCACGCGCGCGATCTGGTCCAGCGTCTTGTAGGCCTCGCCGTCCGGCAGCACCAGTGCGTCGGCGTGCAGGCCGCCCAGCTGCGCCATCACGCGGGACAGGTACAAAGGCGCGATCATCTCGTTGCTGACCACCAGCACGTGCCGACCGTGGATGTGCGTGCGCCAGTCCGCGCCGGCGTCGAGCAGGCCGGGGCCGATGAGGATCGGGTAACTGCGGTCGCCGAGACCGACGTGCAGGGTGTGCGGAGCATTCATGTCGTGGAAGTCTGCAGGCGTTGCCAGTGTTCGTCGATGCGGGTGCGGCAGCGGGCGAAGGCGCGCTGCACGCGTTCGTTCTGGCCGATGATCGCCAGTTCGGCGATCTCGGCGTAGAGCGGATTGCGGCGGTCGGCCATGTCCCTGAGGCGCTGGCGTCGGTCGACGCCGGCCAGCAACGGTCGGGCGCGATCGTACTGCAGGCGCTTGAGCTGCTGGTCGACGCTGGCCTGCAGCCAGATCACGAAACCGCGCTGGCGCAGATGCTCGCGGCTGTCGGCGTCGAGGATCGCGCCGGCGCCGGTGGCCAGCAGCACCTGCTCGCGCCGGCTACACTCTTCGAGAATGACGGCCTCGCGGTGGCGGAATCCGGCTTCGCCCTCGATCTCGAAGATGGTCGAGACATCGACGCCGGTGTGTTCCTCGATCTCGCGGTCCAGGTCCAGGAACGTCAGGCCGTAGTGATCGGCCAGACGTCGTCCGATGGACGTCTTCCCGGCCCCGGACGGGCCGACCAGGAACAGGTTCGACGAAGGGTTCATACGGCGATGCTAGCAGCCTCCGCGAAACGAATGGACGTCCCTGCGCCGCGCGTGTTGATCGCCGGTTGCGGCGACGTCGGCAGCCGCGCCGCGGCCGTGTTGCAGGCGCGTGGCGCGACGGTGTTCGGTCTGCGTCGTTCGTCGGCGCCGCTGCCGACGGGCGTCGTCGCGGTGCGCGCCGATCTGGCCGACGTCGCCAGTCTTGCGGCCTTGCCCGAGGGCATCGAGCAACTGGTGTACCTGCCCACGCCCGACACGCGCACGCCGGAGGCCTATCGCCGCGTGTTCGTCGATGGCCTGGAACGCCTGCTCGATGCGCTCGACACCGCGGCGTTGCGGCGCGTCGTGTATGTGTCGTCCAGCGCGGTCTACGGCGATCATGGCGGCGACTGGGTGGACGAAGACACGCCGCCGCAGCCGCCCGGCTTCAATGGCTCGATCCTGCTCGAAGGCGAGCGGCGTCTGGCGGCACGCGGGTTGCCCGCGACCGTGCTGCGTCTGGCCGGATTGTACGGGCCGGGTCGCGAGTCGCTGCTGCGTCGTTTGCAGGCGGGGCAGGCGCGGGTGCCGGCGACGCCGTTCTGGGCCAACCGCATCCACGTCGACGACGCGGCTGGCGCCATCGCGCATCTGCTGACCCTGGACGCGCCGCAAGACCTGTACCTTGGCGTCGACGACACGCCGCTGCCGCTGGATGTGCTGTACGGCGAACTCGCCGAGCTGCTGGGCGCGCCGCCGCCGCCGCCGACAGGCGATGCGCCCTCGGGGATCGGCAACAAGCGGCTGTCCAACGCGCGCTTGCGCGCCAGCGGTTTTGTGCCATGCTGGCCCGACGCGCGCGCGGGCCATCGAGCGCTCATCCAGGCGCGCGCAGGCTGAGGTTCCACGGAGCGGGGGGATTCCGCCGGCTCGCCGACACAGGCGCGGGCCGTTCCGCACGTGCAGGAGCATCGCCATGCAAGTCGCCAAGGTCATCGAATTGAGCGCGTCCTCGCCGAAGGGCATCGAGGACGCCGTGCAGCAGGGATTGAGCAAGGCCTCCGAGTCGATCAAGGGCATCCAGGGCGCCTGGGTCAACGACATCAAGTGCGTCACCGACGCCAAGGGCTCGGTGCAGGAGTGGCGCGTGAACATGCGCGTCACCTTCGTCGTCGACTAGGGAACTGAACCAACCTGCGTAGGCGTCACTGTGCCGTGCGCGTCTGCGCGCGCGTGGTGCGTCGGCGAAGGCGCGAGCTGGTGTCGAGACGGCGTTCGCGCAGACATGGCGGACCCAGGCATTTGAATCCACGGTTCGGCGTGGTGTCCGGAAGGCCTGCAGGGTCACGCGCATGGCTTGCCCAGGCCGTCTGCGCAGTGTCGCGCGCACATTCTGCGAGGCTTCTGGATGTCCTGTCGCCTGCGTAGGTGGGTTCAGAGCATCCCTAGGGACGGGCGGGTGCGAATTGCAGTCACTCGACGTGCGGCGTCGAGGCGGATCAGCACGTCCGCACGCGCGGGCAGGCTGTGCAGCGCATGCCGGCTGAGGCGTTCGTAGTGCTGCATGAAGCGCCGCAGTTGCGCGTCGTCCATGGCGTGCGGGGCCTCGCGTTCGCGCAGCGGCCGCTCGGCTTCGGCGCGCCAGCGGCAGACCGTGGGCCAGTCCGGCGCCTGCAGCACGATCAGGGCGTCCAGTCGCTTCCACAGGTCCTGCATATCGGTCAGGGCGTCGTTGACGTGGCGACGCCAGCGGCCGTCCGCGTCTTCATCGCGTTCCAGCGCGTTGATCGGCGCATGCAGCGCCGCTTCGGATTGCGGCGGCACGCCGACGCACCAGCCTTCCAGCACGATCAGCCGCGGCGGCACGCGCACCTGCGGCCAGCGCGAGGGCGGCTTGCGAGTGTCGTGACCCTTGTCGAAGCGCGGCAGCGCGACCGGGTGCGCTGCCGAGGCGTCGGCAAGCGTATCCAGCGTCTCGTGCAGCAAGCGCAGATCGTGCGTACCGGGCACGCCGCGCGTGGCCAGCAGGGGGTGAGCGCGCGCGGCCAGGCGCGCGCGGGCGCGACGTCCGAGATAGCCGTCGTCCAGCGACAGCGTCTGCGCCGGCCAGCCGCGACCGCGGGCCTGACGCACCAAGGTGCGCGCCAGCGTGCTCTTGCCGCAGCCCTGCAGACCGGAGAGACCGAGAAGATACGGTCTCGGTTCGGCAAGCACTTGATTTGAAAATATTTCCAACAGCCGCTGCGCGAGGGCGTCGAGCGCCGTGCTAGCATCCCGCTTTGACATCATTCCCACCGATGACCGCGCCTGTCCGGCAGCATAGCCGCGTCGCCTCATCCACGACATTCGCACCCATGCTCAACGAAGAAATACTTGCTACCTTCCGCGGTCTGCTTGAGGAGGCGCGCAGCTCGATCGACCCCGAGCCGACCGCCATGAACCTCTCCACGGCCACGCCCGACGGGCGCGTGCACGGCCGCATCGTGCTGCTGAAGGGCGTGGACGAGCGCGGCTTCCGCTTCTTCACGAACTACGAGAGCGCCAAGGCCGAACAGATCGCCGCGCATCCGCAGGTAGCGCTGACGTTCCACTGGAAGCACATCCGCGACGGCGTGCAGGTGCGCGTGCAGGGGCGCGTCGAGCGTCTGTCCGAGACCGAGTCCGACGAGTACTTCGCCGGTCGTCCGCGCGGCAGCCAGATCGGCGCCTGGGCGTCGCTGCAGTCGCGTCCGCTGCCGGATCGCGCCACCTTCGAGGCGCGCGTGGCGCAGTTCGAGCAGGAATACGAAGGGCGCGACGTGCCGCGACCGCCGCACTGGGGCGGTTACCTCGTGGTCGCCGACACCATCGAGTTCTGGTACGCCGGCCAGTTCCGCCTGCACGAACGCGTACGCTGGCAGCGCGCCGGCAAGACCTGGACCTCCAGTCTGCTGTATCCGTGACCGATCCGTTCCCGCAACGCATCGTCTGCCTGACCGAGGAGCCCACCGAGACGCTGTACGCGCTCGGCGAACAGGCGCGCATCGTGGGGATTTCCGGGTTCACCGTGCGCCCGCCCGAGGCGCGCCGGGAGAAGCCCAAGGTCTCGGCCTTCACCAGCGCCAAGCTGGACCGCATCCTGGCGCTGGAACCCGATCTGGCGATCGGCTTCTCCGACATCCAGGCCGACATCGCGCAGGCGCTCATCAAGGCCGGTGTCGAGGTCTGGATCAGCAACCATCGCAGCGTCGAGGGCATTCTCGGCTACATCCGGCGTCTTGGCGGCATGGTTGGCGTGCCCGACAAGGCGAATGCCTATGCGGCGCGCGCCGAAGCGCACATCGCCTCCGTGCGCGAAGCCGCCGCGGCCTTGCCGCGACGGCCGAAGGTCTACTTCGAGGAGTGGGACGAGCCGGCCATCAGCGGCATCCGCTGGGTCGCCGAGCTGATCCGTATCGCCGGCGGCGACGACATCTTTCCCGAACTCGCGGCCCAGTCGCTGGCGAAGGATCGCATCCTGGCCGACGACACCGAAGCCGCGCGGCGCGCGCCGGACATCGTCATCGGTTCGTGGTGCGGCAAGCGGTTCCGGCCGGAGAAGGTCGCGCGACGTCCGGGCTGGGCCGAGGTGCCCGCGGTCCGCGACGGCGAGCTGCACGAGGTGAAGTCGCCGATCATCCTGCAGCCCGGTCCGGCCTGTCTGTTCGACGGCCTGGACGCTCTGCACGCGATCATCCGGCGTTGGGCCGAACGCCACGCCTGAGTGCGGAGCGTTCAGTCGACGACGAACGCGTGCTGGAACTGGATGTGCTGCGAGGCGGCGCCGCGCGGCGTCACGTCCAGGTCGAAGCGCAGTGTGCCGCTGTGGCGGATCGTGAAGACGCCCAGATAGGAGATGCCGTTGTCGTCCTTCACTTCGCGCACGCGGATGCGCACCGGCGATCCGGCCTCGGTCATGGCGCGCGCCTGGATGTCGGCGGGAAGACTGGTCTCCGCGCCGTCCTTGCCTCGCGTCACGAGGATGTTCAGCAGTCCCTGATGGCTGTCGTGCTTGACGCCGAGCTGCTGCGCCGAGGACGCCGGCAGCGCCGTGGCGGGCAGGGCGTTGTAGCGGATCTGCAGATCGCCCTGCGTCCAGACGCCGTTCCCCGCGAGGGCGGCGGTCGACAACAGGCAGCCGGCGATCAGACCGAACGCTACGCGGAAGCGGGTCGAGCGCATGAGCGGACTCCGAGAGGACGATGGGGCTCTCATGGTAACGCCGCCCCGGCGCGCCTGCGCGTCAAGCGCCGACGATGAGGCTGCTGGCGTAGCCGATCAGCGGACCGGCGACCAGGATGCGCAGCAGCATCAGCACCAGGATCGCCACGGCCGGCGAGAAATCCAGGCCGCCCAGAGTCGGCATGCGCCGACGCAGAGGACGCATCGGCGGTTCCACCAACTGCGCCACGAAGCGCAGCAGCGGATGCCCCGGATCGCCGCCGAGCAGGCTGCCCAGCGACCACACGAAGATCAGCACGATGTAGACCAACAGGAACAGGTCCAGCAGCTGACCGAAGCCCAACAGCAGCCAGCCCGCCGGGTTCGGCAGGCCGCCGGCGAGCAGAAACTCCAGGCCCAGCTTGACCAGCTCCGCCAGCCAGGCGACCGCGATCGCCGCCAGGTTGATGTTGCGCCAGTTGCGCAGCACCCGCCGCAGCGGCGCCAGCACGGGGTTGGTGCTGCGGTAGACGAACTGGCTGATTGGGTTGTGGAACTGCACGCGCGCGGCTTCGGCGATCATGCGCAGCAGGAATAGCGTGGCCACGGCCCCGAAGACGAATTCGAGGATCAGCTGGGCGGCCTGCAGGAAGTAGCTCATGGCATGCGGCTCCGGGATTCGTCAGTCGTTTTCCTGGGCCAGCGCCGCGCCGCGATCCGCGCAGGCGTCGACCGCGCGCGCGACGATCTGGCGGATGCCGTCGCCGTTGAGGCTTTCCAGCGCCGCCTGCGTGGTGCCGTTGGGCGAGGTCACGCGCTTGCGCAGCGCGTCGGGCGATTCGCCGCTTTCGACCATCATGCGACCGGCGCCCATGCAGGTTTGCGCGGCCAGCTTGCGCGCCACCTCGCGCGAAAGGCCGCGCGCCACGGCGGCGTCTTCCAGCGCCTCGACCAGCAGGAAGTAGTAGGCCGGAGCGGAACCGGCGATGCCGGTGACGGTGTCGATCTGCGCCTCGTCTTCGACCCAGGCGGTGACGCCGGCCGTCTGCAGCAGGGTTTCGGCCTGCTCGCGCTGGATAGTGTCGACGCTGTCGGTGGCGAACAGGCCGGTCGCGCCCGCGCCGATCAGCGCCGGGGTGTTGGGCATGCAGCGCACCACGGCGGTGCCTTCGCCGAGCCAGCGCTGCAGCTGGTCGGTGCGGATGCCGGCGGCGATCGAGACGATCAGCGGCTTCGCCGTCGACACGGCCCCGGCCAGTTCCTTGCACACGCCCGGCAGGATCTGCGGCTTGACCGCCAGGACCACGACCTCGGCGCCCTCGACCGCGTCCCGGCCGTCGGCGAAGGTGCGTACGCCGAAGTCGCGTTCCAGTTCCTCACGGGCTTCCGCGCGCGGTTCGGCAATGGCGATCTGCCTGGGATCGACGCCGGTGCCGATCAATCCGCCGACCAGGCTGCGTGCCATGTTGCCGCCGCCGATGAAGGTGATGTTCTGCATGCCGTGACTCCTCTTTGATCGTGTTCCGACCGCCTGGGCGCAGCGTTTCCCGAAGCCCTTCAGGATGAGGTCGGGCGCTGCGCGGCGGCGTGCAATGCACCAGAGTATCCGGATTGGGCGCAAGGTCCCAAATCGCTTGTTGCACTGCGGTACATGTACGCACACACGTTCGCGGCCCGTGGTTATACTGATCCCAAGATAACGACTGTCGGCCACGCCGCCGGTCGACCGCCATAGAAATGTCTCCGCAAGGGGGAGTCTGCATGGACATTGCCGAACTGCTGGCCTTTTCGGTCAAGAACAAGGCCTCGGACTTGCATCTGTCCGCCGGTCTGCCGCCGATGATCCGCGTCGACGGCGACGTGCGCCGCATCAACACGCCGGCCTTCGATCACAAGCAGGTGCATGCGCTGATGTACGACATCATGTCGGACAAGCAGCGTCGCGATTACGAGGAATTCCTCGAAGTCGACTTCTCGTTCGAGATTCCCGGTCTGGCGCGTTTCCGCGTCAACGCCTTCAACCAGCAGCGCGGCGCGGCGTCGGTGTTCCGTACCATTCCGTCGGAAGTGCTGACGCTGGAAGACCTCGGCTGCCCGCCGATCTTCCGCGAGCTGATCGAGCAGCCGCAGGGTCTGATTCTGGTCACCGGTCCGACCGGCTCGGGCAAGTCGACCACGCTGGCGGCGATGATCGATCACATCAACAAGAACGAATACGGTCACATCCTCTCGGTCGAGGACCCGATCGAATTCGTGCACACCTCGCAGAAGTGCCTGATCAACCAGCGCGAAGTGCACCGCGACACGCATGGCTTCAACGAGGCGCTGCGCTCGGCGCTGCGCGAGGATCCGGACGTCATCCTGGTCGGCGAGTTGCGCGACCTGGAGACCATCCGACTGGCGCTGACCGCCGCGGAGACGGGCCATCTGGTGTTCGCCACGCTGCATACCAGCTCGGCGGCCAAGACCATCGACCGCATCATCGACGTGTTCCCGTCCGGCGAAAAGCCGATGGTGCGCTCGATGCTGTCCGAGTCGCTGCGCGCGGTCATCGCGCAGTCGCTGCTGAAGAAGGTCGGCGGCGGCCGTATCGCGGCGCACGAGATCATGGTCGGCATCCCCGCCATCCGCAACCTGATCCGCGAGGACAAGGTGGCGCAGATGTACTCGGCGATCCAGACCGGTCAGCAGTACGGCATGCAGACCCTGGACCAGTGCCTGCAGGACCTGGTGAAGCGTGGCGTGGTCACGCGCGAGCAGGCCCGCGCCTACGCCAAGAACAAGGAAATCTTCCGCTGATTCCATCGCGGCCGGCGTCCCGAATCCGGCCGCGTGAACGCACTACACTCGGGGCACAATCCAAGCGAGCGGGGCGCCGGCCTCGCCGCGCGGCGCAGCGGTCCGCAAGGGCGCGGCGCCGAACGGCAAACCGGTACTCGCGGGAGCCTTCATCATGGCCGAAATCGACTTTTCCTCCTTCCTCAAGCTGATGGTGCACAAGAAGGCCTCGGACCTTTTCATCACCGCCGGCGTGTCTCCCTCCATCAAGGTCAACGGACGTATCGTGCCGGTGACTCAGCAGCCGCTCACGGCGCAGCAGTCGCGCGACATGGTGCTCAACATCATGACGCCAAACCAGCGCGAGGAGTTCGAGAAGACCCACGAGTGCCAGTTCGCGATTTCCGCGCAGGGCGTGGGCCGCTTCCGTGTCTCGTGCTTCTACCAGCGCAACTGCGTGGGCATGGTGCTGCGTCGCATCGAGAGCAAGATTCCGACCACCGACGAACTGGGCCTGCCGCCGATCATCAAGCAGTTGGCGATGACCAAGCGCGGCATCATCATCTTCGTCGGCGCCACCGGCACCGGCAAGTCGACCTCGCTGGCGGCGATGGTCGGTCACCGTAACCAGAATTCGACCGGCCACATCATCACCATCGAGGACCCGATCGAATACGTGCACAAGCACGAAGGCTGCATCATCACGCAGCGCGAGGTCGGCATCGACACCGATTCCTGGGATAACGCGCTGAAGAACACGTTGCGCCAGGCGCCGGACGTGATCCTGATCGGCGAGGTGCGTACCCGCGAGACGATGGAGCACGCCATCAACTTCGCCGAGACCGGCCATCTGTGTCTGTGCACCCTGCACGCCAACAACGCCAACCAGGCCATCGACCGCATCATCCACTTCTTCCCCGAGGACCGGCGCCAGCAGTTGTTCATGGATCTGTCGCTGAACCTCAAGGGCATCGTCGCGCAGCAGCTGATTCCGACGCCGGACGGCAAGGCGCGTCGAGTGGCGATGGAGGTCATGCTGGGCACGCCGCTGGTGCAGGACTACATCCGCCAGGGCGACGTGCACAAGCTCAAGGACGTGATGAAGGAGTCCAACAACCTGGGCATGAAGACCTTCGACCAGAGCCTGGTCGAGCTCTATCACGCGGGCGAGATCAGCTACGAGGACGCGCTGCGTCATGCCGACAGCGCCAACGAAGTGCGCCTGAAGATCAAGCTGGCGCAGGGCGGCGACGCCAACAGCCTCAGTCAGGGCATGGACGGTGTGGAACTGGTCGATTCCGAGGAAGACCGCGTGCACCGCTTCTGAGCGAGACGCCGGGCCTCGGCCCGGAGCGGCTCGGTGACCGACCGCACATCGACGGGACATGAAAAAGGGCGCACGCGGCGCCCTTTTTCATGTCCGGAACGGGCCGGGTCAGTGATGCCACACGTCCGCATCGACGGTCACGCCGTCGTCGTCGGCGTGGAAGGTCTCGATCACGTTGTCGATACGCTTGGCCTGATCCTTCATCTGCTGCATCTGCTTGGCGGTCTGCTTGGCCTGCGCGGCGGCTTCGGGGTCGTCGCTGTTGGCGATCGCGCCCTGCATCGACGCGGTGGCCTTGTCGGCCATCAGGTCGATCCACTTGCGGTACATCGAGCCATCCATGCGGAAGGCCAGCAGCGTGCCGGTGGAGCCGGCCGAAGCCTTCATGTCGTCGGCCAGGCGCTGTTCCTCGCCCGTTCCCACGGCCAGGCCCAGCAGATGGTCGGTCATCGCGGCCCAGGCGGGCGTGCTGCCGGCCATCTTGGTCAGGTCCGCGGGCAGGGCGACCGGCTTGCCGTTCTTGTCGAGCTTCATGGTGCTGAGCGCCGGGACGCCCATCTGCGCCATCGCCAGCATGCCTTCCGGATTGTCCGAGGCGATCAGCACGCGACCGGCAACGTCGGGAATCTTGCTGCTGCTGCCGGCGGCGGGTATCTCCAGGCGATCGATCATCAGACGCAGACCGCGCAGGTCGTTGATCGGCGGCACGGCCGTCTTCTGCACCGCCATGCGCAGCTTGCCGAAGCCTTCGTTGAGCTTGACCAGCGCGGGGCAGGTAAACGGCTTGGCGGCCACGGCATCGGCCTGCGCCATCCAGAAGCTGCGGAACTCCTTCACCGGCATGCCGAACGTGACGTCGAGGGGCGCCGCGTTCTTGCTGTCCATGCCGGGCAGACCGATGTCGATGCCGGCAAAGGTCTTGGCGATGTCCGACGCCAGCGCGATGTTGACGCGGTAGCCGATGTGCTTGGGTTCGACCGTGGTCAGGCCGAAGCTGACCATCGGCACACGCGCGGCCATGCGCGCGAAGTCGGCTTCGCAGCTGGCTGGCAGCTTGGCCGCAGCCTCCGGCGCATTGGCCAGCAGCGCCTTGACCATCGGGTCCTTCTCGCCGGCGATCAGTGCGGGCCACTGGCGGAAGTCGATGTAGCTGACCGAGTAGGGCTTGTAACCCTTGGCATCGGCGAGCTTCTCCACCCGATCGGTGTCCTGGACGCTCTTGTCCGGATGCTTCAGGCCCAGCGCCATGCGCATCATGTCGGGCGAGGCGTCGGCCGGCAGCAGCGCCAGCACGGCCTTCTTGTCCTGCACGGAGGAGAGGAAGCGCAGCTTCGCCTTGTCGCCGAAGTCGGCGTAGCGATAGGTGACCTTGTCCAGCGTGCCCTGGGTCAGCGAGGCGCCGAGCGCTTTCTCGATGCGCGCGACGAAGCCTTCGTAGGCCTTGGGATCGCTGAGCTGGAAGCGCATGACCGGGCTCATGCCCAGGCCGTACAGGGCGGACAGGCCGTCCGGGTCCAGGCCCATGTGCTGGATGCCTTGTTCCAGGGTGCGGCCGTCGAATTCATCGGCGAACACGTTGAGCAGGGCCGCGAGCTTGGGGTCCTTTGCCTTCAGTTTCTCGGTGCCCATGCGGATCTGGTCGACCTGCATCTGCAGTTGCTGATCGGCCTGCTTGTAGATGGCCGCGCGCACGTCGGCCGGCATCGGCTTGAGATTGGCGATCAGATACGGCGTGTTGTCCGGCACGTAGGACAGCGGTGTGTCGGATGCCTTGTGACTGCACGCGGCAAGTGTGACGACGAGCAGCGCGCCGCTCAGCGCGCGAAGTTTCCCTTTCATGATGTACCCCCAGGCGAATGCAATGATCCCTGTCCGCATTATGCATGCGGTCCATGGATCGAACAGTGACAGGTGTAATGGGCCATTCGGCCTAGCCGGGCGCCGATCCGGCTCAGCGGCCGAGCACCTCGGCCAGCACGGCCATGCGCACGAACACGCCGTTGCCGACCTGCTCGAGAATGCGCGACTGTGCGCCGTCGGCAACGTCTGGTGCGATTTCGATGCCGCGGTTGATCGGGCCCGGGTGCATGACCAGGCAGCCGGGTGCGGCGCGCTTCAGACGCTCGCTGTTGAGGCCGAAGCGCTCGAAGTAGGCGGATTCGTCGGGAAGCAGCGTGGCGGCCATGCGCTCCTTCTGCAGGCGCAGCATGATGATGACGTCGGCGCCTTCGACAGCCGCGTCGAAATCCTCGGTGAAGTGGCCCTGCGGCACGTCGTCCGGCTCCGGAAGCAGCGACTCGGGACCGCACAGACGCAACTCGCGCACACCCAGCGCGGTGAATGCGTGGATGTCCGAGCGCGCCACGCGCGAGTGGCGAATGTCGCCGCAGATGGTGACGGTGAGGTTGTTGAAGTCGGGGCGATGCTGGCGGATGGTCAGCGCGTCGAGCAGGCCCTGGGTCGGGTGCGCGTGGTTGCCGTCGCCGGCATTGATCACGGATACGCCGCTCATGGCGTGACGCACCATGAACTCCGGCGTGCCGGTCTCGCGATGGCGCACGATGATGGCGTCCAGATGCATCGCTTCCAGCGTGTGCAGGGTGTCGAGCAGCGTCTCGCCCTTGTTGGTCGACGAACGCGCGATGTCGAAGTTCACCACGTCGGCGCCGAGCCGCCGCGCGGCCAGCTCGAACGAAGTGCGCGTGCGGGTGGACGGCTCGAAGAACAGATTCAGCACCGTGCGCCCGTGCAGCAGGTCGAGCTTGCGCGTGCCGTGCAGACTGGCATCGCGCATGCGCTCGGCGCGGTCGAGCAGGCGGGTGATGCAGGCGCGATCGAGTTGGGCCAGCGAAATGAGGTGATGCAGGCGCGTGCTCATGGAAATCCGGGCGGGCGAAGTCGGCACATTGTAGGCGCGTGGGCGGCGACTTGCAGCGTCTGAATGGTTGCGTCAAACCAGGATGGGCATATCGCATCTAGACCATGTGGCCCCGCTTTTCAATTGAAGTTTGCCGGATAGCGCAAGGCGGATGTCGAGGATCGATGCAAGGGATCCTAGTCGTGATCTTCTAGTCGTGATCTTCGCCATGCAACCAACGTTCGAGAATGACGGCGGCGGCATCGGCGTCGATGCGCTGTCCGTCGCTGCGGCGTCGGGCGCCGGCGCGGCGGGCGTCGGCGAAGCTGCGGGCGGCTTCCTGCGAGCTGTTGCGTTCGTCGCACAGGTGCGGGGTGAGTCCGTAGCGTTTGCGCAGGCGGTTGGCGAAGGCGCGGGCGGTGCGCGTCATCGGCTGTTCTTCGCCGTCGAGGGTGAGCGGCAGGCCGACCACGACCGCTTCGGGCTGCCATTCACGGAACAGACGGTCGAGTTTGTCCCAGTTCGGTTCGCCTCCTCGCACCGCGACCACATCGAGTGCGCGTGCGGTAGCGGTGAGGCGATTGCCCACGGCGACGCCGATCAGGCGGGTGCCGACGTCGAAACCGAGGATGCAGCTCATGCGTGGCCGGCGTAACCGGTCAGCTGGGTCGGGTCGACACCGACCAGTCCGGCGGCATCTATCCAACGTTCTTCCAGCGGCGCGTCGAACACGATGCGGGCGTCGGCTTCGGCGGTCAGCCAAGCATTTTCCATCAGCTCGTTCTCGAGCTGACCTGCGTCCCAGCCGGCGTAGCCGAGCGCAACCACGGCGCGCGAGGGGCCCTCGCCGGCGGCCATGGCGACCAGGATGTCGCGTGAGGTGGTGACCGACCAGGAGGCGTTGATGCGGTAGCTGGATTCCCAGTGCCCCTCGCCGGTGTGCAGCACGAAGCCGCGTTCGGGCTGCACCGGTCCGCCGAGGAGCACGGGCATCTCGGCGATGCGCGGCTCGCGGCATTCCAGCTGCATCTGCGCCAGCACGTCGCCGAGGCTGAATTCGGACAGGCGATTGATGAGCAGACCGATGGCGCCGTCCTCGCCGTGCTGGCACAGCATCGCCACGCCACGCGAGAAATGCGGGTCGGTCAGGGCCGGCATGGCGATCAGGAACTGGCCGGCAAGGGTGTGGGGGCTTTCCATGGCTGCATTGTACCGGGCGCGCACGTTAAACGTGTCGATACGGCGCGTTCACATTTCGCCGTCCGGGGTCAGCGGGTCTGCAGCGTGCCGCCGCGCAGGAACTGGTAGGTGCGGGTGATGTTGAGTTCGTCGAAATGCTCGCCCGTGCGCGGGATCGGCGGGAACGGCGCGGCCATGCGCACGATGCGCACGGCCGCGTCGTCGAGGATCTTGCGGCCGGAACTCTCGATCACCGCGATGCGCTTGATGGAACCGTCGCGGCGCAGCACCACGGTGAGAATCAGACTGCCGCTGTAGCGGCCGGTGCGGGCGGCGTCGGGGAAGTTCAGCGTGCCCACGCGTTCGACGCGCGAAGCCCATGCCTGCATGTAGGCCGCGTAGGCGTACTGGCGCGTGCTGGAGTTGATGTACTTGATCTTCGGCCGCTTGGCCAGGCGCGATTTCTCGGCGCGGATCTGCGCGGCCAGGCGCGCCATTTCCAGACGGCGCTGGATCGCCACGCGATCCGGCTGCAGTTCGGTGTCCGGGTGGGCGTGACGGTCGCTGCTGCTGTCGATGCTCTGCGGCGAATCGCCGGTGGTGGTGACCAGATGCGCGCGGCTGGCTTCGCTGGGCGGCGGGGCGGCCGGCTGGATCGGGCGCGGCGCGACGCCGGGATCGGGTTTCGGCAGCGGTGTGGAGAATGGCTGCGAAGGGCGGTGCGCGCGGTCGCTTTCGCCGCCGCCCTGGTTGTTCGCCTGGGCCAGGAAGTCGGCCTTGTCCGGCGCTTTCTGATTGGCGGTGTTGAGCAGGGTGACGTCGAGCGCCGGCAGCCGCGCCTTGGGTTTCGGATAGGCGAAACTGATGCCGAGCACGACCAGGCCGTGCAGCAGCAGGGAAAACAGCAGGGTCGCGCCGAGCATGTCGGCACTGCCGGGCCCGCGCGCAGTGGAACTCACGAAAGGTTTTTCTCGATGGCGTCGAACATCAGGCCTGCAATGGTAAGCCCGAACTGCGCGTCGAGTTCGCGGATGCAGGTGGGAGATGTGACGTTGATCTCGGTCAGGTAGTCGCCGATGACGTCGAGGCCGACGAAGGTCAGGCCACGGCGGCGCAGGTCCGGCGCGACCTGTTCCACGATCCAGCGATCGCGATCGCTCAGCGGCACGCCCTCGCCGCGGCCGCCGGCGGCGAGGTTGCCGCGGAATTCGTCGCCCTGCGGAATGCGCGCCAGCGCGTAGGGAACCGGTTCGCCGTCGACGACCAGGATGCGCTTGTCGCCGGCGGTGATCTCTGGAATGAAGCGCTGCGCGATGGCCAGGCGCGTGCCATCGACGGTCAGGGTTTCCAGGATCGAGTTCAGGTTCGGGTCGCCGCGGTGGCTGCGGAAAATGCCGCGACCGCCCATGCCGTCCAGCGGCTTGAGCACGACCTGGTCGTGTTCCGACACGAACTGACGCAGAGCGTCGGGTTCGCGCGCGACCAGCGTCGGCGCGCAGCACTGAGGAAACTGCAGGGCGTAGAGCTTTTCGTTGCAGTCGCGCAACGCCTGCGGGCGATTGACCACGCGCACGCCCTCGCGCTCGGCCAGTTCCAGAATCATGCTGTCGTAGATGAATTGCGCGTCGACCGGCGGGTCCTTGCGTTCCAGCACGATGTCGGCGTCGGTCAGCGGACGCCACGCGGCGCCGCCCAGGGTGAACCAGCCCTTGGCGTCGTCGCGGACCTCAAGCGGCGCCATGCGCGCCCAGGCCTTGCCGTCGCGCACGGCCAGGTCGCCCTGCTCCATGTACAACAGGCTGTGGCCGCGACGCTGCGCTTCCAGCAGCATCGCGAAGGTCGAATCCTTGGCGATCTTGATGGACTGTATCGGGTCCATCAGTACGGCAACAACGAGCGGCATGGCGGTTCCTGGGTATGGAAGGCGGGGGGCGGGTAGCTTGCCGTCCTCGTGCGGCGGCAGGCAAGTCGGCCGCAGTGTCGCATGCTACGCGCGCTTGGCCCCGTTCTTGCAGTACCTCGTTGGGACGGGGCGGGTGTGTCCGGGCATGCCCGAAGTCGTGAAAGTCTGGTAACGTGATCGGGGGTGACTGAAGCCTGTATCGGGGTGGATGCACGTAAGGCTTTGGGCAACAAACGCTTGCAGCTTCAACTTGACAATTTTCATAAACAAGCGTTAAACAGCCTAGAATCCGGCTGTTTCGTGCGCTTTGGCGCCGTCTGGGGTACACGGGCGGACGTGCGCGCGGGACGCCGACTCAGGATTGCTGCTGACGATCATGATTACGAATATTCCCGAGCCCTCGACCGGGCCGCAGGGGGGCGGTAAGTGAACGACTCTGTCGAAAAAGGCAGCCTGGCCGGGCTGCGGGTGATGGTCATCGACGACTCCAAGACCATTCGCCGTACTGCGGAGACCTTGCTGAAGAAAGAAGGCTGCGACGTGCAGACCGCAGTGGACGGCTTCGAGGCGCTGTCGAAAATCTCCGATCTGAAACCGCAGATCGTCTTCGTGGACATCATGATGCCGCGCCTGGACGGCTATCAGACGTGCGCGTTGATCAAGAACAACCGCCAGTTCCGCGCCACCCCCGTCATCATGCTCAGTTCAAAGGACGGCCTGTTCGACAAGGCGCGTGGCCGCATTGTCGGTGCCGAGCAGTACCTGACCAAACCATTCACGCGCGACGAATTGCTCGAAGCCATTCGTCGCCACGCCGTGACGGCGTGAGATCGGCATAGAGAGCACAGGGGCTTTCATGGCAAACATACTCATCATCGACGACTCGCCGACCGACATCCGCGTGTTCACGATGCAACTCGAAAAGGCCGGGCATCAGGTGTCCAGCGCCAACAGTGCCGAAGAAGGCATCGAAAAGGTCAAGCAGGACATGCCGGACATGGTGATCATGGATGTGATCATGCCGGGCATGAACGGTTTCCAGGCTACGCGCATGCTCAATCGCGACCCGGCGACCAAGGACGTTCCGATCCTGATCATCACCACTAAGTCGATGGAAACCGACCGCGTGTGGGGACTGCGTCAGGGCGCGCGCGACTTCATGACCAAGCCGGTCAGCGAGAAAGAGCTGTTGGCGCGGATCGAGAAGTTGCTGGCCGCATAAATGAGCGAGGCGATGAACTCAACGGCATTCACGCCCTTCGAGCAGCTGGCCGATTACGAGCGCCGCAGTCTGGCGCACGTGGCCGGCGAGCCCGAGCAAATCGAGAACCCGGGCCTGTGGCGCGGGATCTGCTTCCGCGTGGGCAAGCGCCTGTTCGCCAGCAGCATCGGCGAGATCAGCGAACTGCTGGTCAACCAGCCGCTGACGCACGTGCCGGGCACGCGCGACTGGATGCTCGGTATCGCCAACATCCGCGGCAACCTGGTGCCGGTGGTCGATCTGGGGCGCTTCCTGTTCGACCAGCGCACGCAGGCCACCGACCGCAGCCGTCTGCTGCTGGTGCGCCAGCATGGCGGTAACGTCGGTCTGCTGGTGGACGAGATCATCGGACAACGCAGCATCGGCGACGAACATCGCGATGCGGCATACGAAGAAGAAGACGAACGTGTCGCCCGTTTCGTGAGCGACAACGCAACCGTAGGCGAGCAGCGCATCGGCATGTTCAGCATGAACCGGCTGACGCGGGCTCCGGACTTTTTGCAGGCGGCGCTGTGATGCGCAATTCCATGTCGATGGGTGAGGTAAGGCTATGAGTACGACAACGGGGGGTTCTGGTAAGGAGCGCAGCAACATCGGCGTGATTATCCTGCTTGCATTGATGATCATCATTGCGGCGGGCAACTTCTACCTGCTGAACCGCAAGAACAGCGAAGAACGCCAGGCGGTGGCTCTGACCACCCAGATCCAGGTGCTCTCGCAGCAGACCGCCAAGTACGCGCTGGAGTCCTCCAGCGGCAACATCGACTCGTTCAAGGAACTGCAGTCGACGCGCAACGCCATCGATGTGGACGTGCAGCATCTGCTCAAGGGCGATGCGCAGAGCGACCTGCCGGCCTATGGCGAGAACGCCATCACCAGCCGCCAGGTGAAATCGCTGAGCAACGCCTGGAGTCAGCTCGACGGCGACATTAGCAAGATTCTCTCGAACCGCGGCCTGGTCGTGGATTCGTCGCAGAAGGCGTCCACCTTCACCCAGCAGATGCCGGTGCTGAACTCCAGCATGGAGCAGGTCGTCAACATCCTGCAGCAGAACGGCAGCTCGTCGCAGACCTACACCGCATCCCGCCAGCTGGTGCTGGCTGACCGCATGATGCGCCGCGTGCAGGAAATCCTGCAGGGCGGCGAGAACTCCCAGGGCGCCGCGGACGGCCTCTCCCGCGACGCGCAGCTGTACGGCGCGGTGCTGGACGGTTTGATCAAGGGCAACAGCGACGTCGGCGTGCGCGCCATGAGCAACGCCAATGCGCGCAAGATTCTGGACGACATCGAAACCAAGTGGACGGCGTTGCAGGACCCGGTCAACAAGCTGGTCTCCGCCGCCGCCAACCTGCAGGCCGTGAAGGGCGCAGGCAACCAGGCTTCGCTGGATTCGCAGACCGTGCTGCTGCGCGCCAACGACGTCTCCACCGCCATCGGCAAGCTGCCGACCGCGCGCCTGTTTCCGAACATCTGGCTGGGCCTGATCGCCGCCGCCGGCGCGGTGCTGTTCGCCATCCAGTTGGTGTTCTCGCAGGGCCGCGAGCAGAAGCGCCGCCTGCAGGTCACCAACGAGCTGAACCAGCGTAACCAGGAGGCCATCATGCGCCTGCTGGACGAGATGGGCTCGCTGGCCGAAGGCGACCTGACCGTGAAGGCCACCGTGACCGAGGACATCACCGGCGCCATCGCCGACTCGGTGAACTTCGCCGTGGAAGCCCTCCGGTCCCTTGTGACGACGATTAACGAGACCGCCGTGCAGGTGTCGGCCGCCGCCCAGGAGACGCAGGCCACCGCCATGCACCTGGCCGAGGCCGCCGAGCACCAGGCGCAGCAGATCACGTCCGCATCGGCCGCCATTTCCGACATGGCCACGTCCATCGACCAGGTGTCGAAGAACTCCGCCGAGTCGGCCGACGTGGCGCAGAAGTCGGTGCAAATCGCTTCGCGCGGCGCCGCCGTGGTGCGCGAGACCATCGAAGGCATGGACTCGATCCGCGATCAGATTCAGGAAACCTCGAAGCGAATCAAGCGACTGGGTGAGTCGTCGCAGGAAATCGGTTCGATCGTCGAACTGATCAACGACATTGCCGAACAGACCAACATTCTGGCCCTGAACGCCGCCATTCAGGCGGCCTCGGCGGGTGAGGCGGGTCGCGGCTTCGCGGTCGTGGCCGATGAAGTCCAGCGCCTCGCAGAACGTTCCGCCAACGCCACCAAGCGAATCGAAACGCTGGTGCAGACCATTCAGTCCGATACCAACGAGGCGGTCAGTTCGATGGAACAGACCACCGCGGAGGTGGTGTCCGGTGCCCGCAAGGCCGAGGACGCCGGTACCGCACTGGGCGACATCGAGCGCGTGTCGAACGATCTGGCCGAACTCATTAACGGCATCTCGGTGGCGGCGCGCCAGCAGTCCTCGGCGGCGACCAACATCACCACGACCATGAACTCGATTCAGGAAATCACGTCGCAGACCTCGATGGGCGCGAGCCAGACGGCCGAATCGATCGGCAACCTGGCCCAGCTCGCCAACGACCTGCGCCGTTCGGTGGCCGACTTCAAGCTGCCCGCCTGATCGTCGCCGAAACAGCATGACGGAGGGGCTCGAACCAAGGCCGAACCCCCGCACAACATAACGAATCGCCGTGAATGCGCGGTGATTCCCGGAAACAAGCGTTGCGGAGGTGTAGGCATGTTCAAACACGTTGCAGGACATCGTCCAGTAACTTGTCTGGAGCCTCGCCAAAGGGGGCGCGAGAGCGCATGAGACTAGAAGACGACATCGATTTCACCACGCTGAACTGGGTCAAGTCCGAGCTTGACGAGGCGCTTCAGCGCGCCCGCGATTCGCTCGAGGCGTATGTCGAGAACCCGGACAGCGGCCTGATGCGCACCTGCGCCGAGGTCCTGCACCAGGTGCAGGGCACGCTGCGCATGGTCGAGCTGTACGGCGCGGCGATGGTGGTGCAGGAGATGGAGCAGCTGGTCGCTGCGCTGCTCGACAACAAGGTCGAGAACCGCGACGAAGCCTATTCCGCCCTGATGGGCGGTCTGGTGCAGCTGCCGGACTATCTGGAACGCCTGCAGAGCAGCCATCGCGACGTCTCTGTGGTGCTGTTGCCTCTGCTCAACGAACTGCGCAGCAGCCGCGGCGCGGAATCGCTGCACGAGTCGGTGCTGTTCACGCCGAACCTCGACGCACCGCTGCCGGCGTCCGCGCCGGGCGTGCCGGTGCCGATGTCGCCGGAGGCGCAGAAGCGCGCCGTGACCGAGTTGCGTCAGCAGTTCCAGCAACCGCTGCTGGCCTGGTTCCGCGGCCAGGGCGGCAAGCAGAGCCTGGCGCAGATGCGCGACACGATGGATGCGCTGGCGGGCAAGTGCCACAGCGTCGCCGGTCGCCGTCTGTGGTGGATCACCGCCGGTGTGCTCGACGGCATGATCGAGGGGCACCTGGAAGAACATTCGGCCGAGGTCAAGCAGCTGATCGGTCGCGTCGATCGCGCGATCCGCGTGCTGATCGACGAAGGCGAAATCGCGCTGGCCGACGGCCACCCGGTCGAGCTGGCGCGGCAACTGCTGTACTACGTGGCGCGCGCGACTCCGGGCTCGCAGCGTCTGGCCGCGATTGGCCAGACCTACGGTCTCAACCACCTGCTGCCGGATGCTGCCGAAGTCGAGCATGCGCGCAGTTCGATGACCGGTCACAACCGCGTTCTGCTCGACACCGTTTCGCAGGCCATCAAGGAGGATCTGCTGCGCGTCAAGGATGCGCTGGACCTCTATCTGCGCCAGCCGAGCGGCGATCCCGCGCAGTTCTCGGGACAGGCCGATCTGCTCGACCGCGTGGCCGATACCCTCGGCATGCTGGGCCTGAACGTGCCGCGCCGCGTGGTCGGCGAGCAACGGCGCATCGTGCAGGACATCGCGTCCGGCACGCGCCCGGCGGACGAGGAAACCCTGCTCGATGTGGCCGGCGCCTTGCTGTACGTGGAAGCGTCGCTGGACGACCACATCGAAAGCCTCGGCGCCGATGGCGGCCAGGGCGAACCGAGCGAGGACGACGAGGACGCATTCGAGACCATGCTGCCGCGCAGCGAGGCGCGTCAGGTGCTCGGCACGCTGATGCGCGAATCGGTCGGCAGTCTGGGCAAGGTGAAGGACGCCATCGTGGCCTTCATCGAGTCGCCGTGGGACCACCAGCATCTCGAAGGCGCGCCGAACACGCTCAGCGAGATCGCCGGCGCCATGCGCATGCTGGGCGAGGAGCGCCCGGGCGAACTGCTGGACGGCGTGGGCCGCTTCATCGACAACGAACTGGTCATCGAGAAGCGCATCCCGACCACCGAACAGATGGACAAGCTGGCCGACGCGCTGGCTTCCCTGGAGTACTACCTCGAGGCGGCACGCGATCGTCGCGGCGGTCTCGAACACATCCTCGATGTGGCCGAACAGGCGCTGCGGGATCTCGGCTACTGGCCGGTGCCGCCGCGGCGTGCGCCCGAGCCTGCCGCGGCGGACGAGCCGACGGCCGCGACGGAGACGACCGAAGCCGCCGCGCCGAGCGAGAACCTGACCGAGACGGTCAGCGTTGCGCCGGGCGCGGACCTGCACGACCTGGTGATCGGCGAAGCCGCCCAGCTCGACGAGCGGGCCCAGGATGTCACGGGCCTGCACCTGACCGACACCGAAGCCACCGGCATGCCGGAGAGCGACGACTGGATCGAGATCGAGGAAGAAATCGAGGAAGACGGTTTCGCGCCCGATCCGCTGGCTGCCGAGGCCGGTTTCCAGGGCACCACCGACGAGATCGACGCCGAAATCCGCGAAGTCTTCCTGGAAGAGGTCGAAGAAGAGATCGAAGGCTTGCAGCAGCGACTGGACAGCTGGAAGCAGAAACCCGAGGACCATGACCGGCTGACGCCGATCCGGCGCGCCTTCCACACGCTGAAGGGTTCCGGCCGCCTGGTCGGCGCCCGCGTGCTCGGCGAGTTCAGCTGGAAGGTCGAGAACATGCTCAACCGCGTGCTCGACGGCTCCATCGCGCCGGATGCGAAGGTGGTGGCGCTGATCGATCATGCCGTGGCCGCGCTGCCGCAGTTGCTGGGCGCGTTGCGCGGCGATGCCGCGCCGACGGCGCCGCTGTCCAAGATCATGGAAGTGGCCGAGCGACTGGCTGCCGGCGAATCGCTGGATGTCGAGGCCGAACTGAAGCCGACGGGCGAGCGCGTGAAGCGCATCGTCAAGCGCCGCGTGCCGCGCGTGCAGACCGAAGTCGAGGACATCCCGGCCGCCGCATTCGTCGACACGACGCATGGGGACGAGGCGTCCGGGCGCGTCGCGGACGACGACATGATGGCCATGCCGGCGCTGCCGCCGATGGACCCGGTGTTGCTGGAAATCCTGCGCAGCGAGATCGCGCAGCATCTGGAGACGGTACAGACCGCGCTGGAGACCGCGGGCGACGGCGAGCTGAAGGTCAACGAGCCGCTACTGCGCGCGGTGCACACCATGCACGGCGCCATCGCGATGGTCGAAGTGCCGCTGCTGTCCGAAGTGCTGTCGCCGCTGGAGGGCTACCTCAAGCGCCTGCGCGCGAGCGAAACGCTGATGCCGCGCGAGGGCTGCGCGGCGATGCGAGAAGCCGTGCAGGTGACCGAACAGGTCGCCGCGCAGTTCGATGCCTCCGAACCGCTGTTGCCGGAAACGGCCGCGCTGGTGCAACGTTTGTGCGCCCTGCGCGACACGCTGGCCGAGCCGAACCTGGCGCACGTGGTCTACGGTCACGACCTGCTGGACGAAGCTGTGTCCGAGGCGGAAGACGCGTTCGAGACCGAGGCGAGCCAGCCGGAAAACGTGGCGGCGGAAGAGCATGCGGAAGAAGACACGTTCGACATGGCCCGTCTCGAAGCCGAGATGGCGTCGGCGTTGTCGTCGGACTCGCTCATCGAGCCTGACCTGACGACGGACGACGCGCAGCCATTGACCCTGGGCGACGAGGACGAAGCGGACGAGACGCCCGCGGCGACGATCTCGCTCGAGGATGCGTTGACCGAGACCGACGTCGAAGACACGCACACGCAGGTCGAAGACGCGCGGGAAGACTTGCCGGAAGACACGCAAGAAGAAACGCAAGAAGAAACCTCGGCATCGACAGAGGAAGCCCCGGAGCTGTCCGCCGAGGACGAAGCGGTCGACGCGGCGGAACCCGCCGACACAACGCTGGTCGAGGCGTTCGCCGAAGACGCCGACACTCATGCCGAGGATGCGGCCGCGGAACCGTCGGCCGAACCCGAAGTGTTCGCCGACAGCGAGGAAGATCGGGCCGCCACCGCGCAGACCGTCACCGCCGAGTCTGCGCCGGCGCCTGCCCCGGCGACGTCCGCACTGGGCGACTTGCCGGAGGACTACGCGTTTCCCGACGACCCGCAGCCCGAGGGCGCGCTGGACAAGCCTGACCTCGACGCCGATCTGCTGGAAATCTTCATCGAGGAAGGTCGCGACATTCTCGACCATTCCGACAGCGTCATGGCCAAGCTGCGCGAAGCCCCGCAGGCCCGCGAGTACATGGTCGACCTGAAGCGCGATCTGCATACGCTGAAGGGCGGTGCGCGCATGGCCAGCCTCGAGGAAATCGGTGGCCTCGGCCACGCGATGGAAACGCTGCTGGAGGCGGTGGATGCCGGTCACGCCAGCATCGACCCCATCACCATCGAATCGCTGGAGCGCGGCTTCGACCGTCTGCATGCGCTGGTGCAGCGCGTCGGCAACGGTCAGGCCGTCGCCATGCCGGACAAGGCGATTGCCTACTTCGAGGCACTGGCGCGCGGCGAGAAGGTCGTCGCGGTCGCTCCGGGCACGACGGAAGAACCCGAATCCGCGGAAGTCGTCGTGGAGAGCGCTCCGACACCGAGCGAGCCGGTGGCCGCCGAGCCGCCGCGCCGCCGCCCGCCGCCGCTGATCGACGAAGAGGAGCTGTCGCGCGCGCCGCAGGAAATGATCCGCGTCCGTGCCGAACTGCTCGACTCGCTGGTCAACTACGCCGGCGAGGTGTCGATCTACCGCGCACGCCTGGAACAGCAGGTCAGCAGTTACCGCTACAACCTGGTCGAGTTCGAGCAGACCGTCGACCGTCTGCGCGATCAGCTGCGCAAGCTGGAAATCGAAACCGAAGCGCAGATCATCGCCCGCTACCAGCGCGAGAACGAGGACGCCGGCCAGGCCAGCTTCGATCCGCTGGAGCTGGACCGCTTCTCGCAGCTGCAGCAGTATTCGCGTGCGCTGGCCGAGTCCGTGGCCGATCTGGTGTCGCTGCAGACCATGCTCGACGACATCACGCGCCAGTCCGAGACGCTGCTGCTGCAGCAGTCGCGAGTGAGTTCGGACTTGCAGGAAGGTCTCATGCGCACGCGCATGGTGCCGTTCGACTCCATGGTGCCGACCCTGCGCCGCACGCTGCGTCAGGCGTCGACCGAAGTGGGCAAGCGCGCGCAACTGCGCGTGACTGGCGCCCACGGCGAAATGGACCGCAACCTGCTCGAGCGCATGAAGGCACCGTTCGAGCACATGATGCGCAATGCGCTGGCGCACGGCATCGAGTCGCCGGACGATCGCGCCAGGGTCGGCAAGCCGGCCGAGGGCACGGTCGCCATCGACGTGAGCCGCGATTCCACCGAAGTACTGATCCGCGTGCAGGACGACGGCGCCGGCATCGATCGCGACGCGATCCGCCGCAAGGCCATCGAGCGCGGACTGCTGCGCGAGGACGCGAAGCTGTCCGACCGCGACCTGTTCGGGTTCATCCTGGAGAGCGGTTTCTCCACCGCGCAGTCGGTGACCCAGCTCGCCGGACGTGGCGTCGGCATGGACGTGGTTGCCAACGAAATCAAGCAGATGGGCGGCACGCTGACCATCGACTCGCAGCGTGGCCAGGGCACCACCTTCAACATCCGTCTGCCGTTCACGCTGGCGGTGACGCAGGCCATCATGGTCAAGGTCGGCGAACTGACCTTCGCCTTGCCGATGACCTCGGTGCAGGGTGTGGCGCGCATCAGCCGCGAGGAACTGAAGCGCCGCCTGAGCGAGGAGAATCCGACGTTCACCTACGCCGGCGAGGATTACGGCATCCACGATCTGGCGCAGCTGCTGGACGTGCCGGCCGGTCATCTCGTCGACGACATGCAACCGCCGCTGCTGCTGGCGCGAAGCGGCGACCTCCGGGCCGCCGTGCGCATCGACAGCGTGATCGGTTCGCGCGAAATCGTGGTGAAGTCCGTCGGTCCGCAGATCAGCTCGGTGCCGGGCATCTTCGGCGCCACCATCATGGGCGACGGTTCGGTCGTGATGATTCTGGATCTGGCGCCGCTGGTGCGTCACGGCGTGGCGCTCAAGCAGCACGCCGAGGCGCAGGACGAGGCTGCACTGCAGGCCAAGCTGCCCACCGCGCAGTCCGAGCAACGCGTCAATCCGCTGGTCATGGTGGTCGACGATTCGATCACCATGCGCAAGGTCAGCGGCCGTATTCTGGAGCGTCACGACTACGAGGTCAGCACGGCGAAGGACGGCATGGACGCGGTCGAGAAGCTGCAGGAGCGCGTGCCCGACGTCATGCTGCTCGACATCGAGATGCCGCGCATGGACGGCTACGAGCTGGCGACCTACATGAAGAACGACCCGCGCCTGAAGGACGTGCCGATCATCATGATCACCTCGCGTACCGGCGAGAAGCATCGTCAGCGTGCGCTGGATATCGGCGTCGAGCGCTACCTCGGCAAGCCCTACCAGGAAGCCGATCTGATCGCGAACATTCGTGAGCTTCTGGGCGATTCCGCGGAGTGAGCACGGCATGAGTTCCACGAACACCACGAACAGCGGCCCGGGCGTCGCGCTCCTGTTCGAGGACGCCGACCTCAGCGCCCACCTGCGTCAGGCGCTGATGGATGTCGGCGCGCGCATCGTGCACGAAGGGCCGGCGACGAAGGCCACGCGTGAGGATCTGGCCGGCAAGGGCGCCGAAGTCGTGGTGGTCAATCTCGACGCCACGGTCGAAGAGCATCTCGACGCGCTCTACGACATCTTCGACGAGGATCGCCAGCGCATCGTCTTCAACGAGGCCGAGGCTTCCAGTGGCTTGTCCGGCTGGGATCAGGCGCGCTGGGCGCGTCATCTCGCGGCCAAGCTGGTGAACGCACTCGACGTCGATCCGCCGCGTCCGGCGGAAGCGCGTCCGGTCGAGGCGCATCCGACCGAGATGCTGCTGCCCGACGAGGCGATGCCCGAAGCGCCGCACATCGAATCCGACACGCCGCCCGACGCGGATGCGTCGGAGGCCACGAGCGCGGCCGAATCGGACGCGTTGACCGCCGAACTGGAAGCGCTGCTGGCCGAGGACGGCGATCTGCTGGGACAACTCGATGCCGGCGACGCTCCGGCATCGCCGCAGCCGAGCATCGATCTCGAACTCGACGAGGGCGACGTCAGCGAGGCCGATCAGGAGGCCATCGAGGCGATTCCCGATGTTGCCGTGTCGGCGGTACCGGTCGAGGATGCTTCCGAATCGGCGCCTGAGCCCATCGCCGGCGATGTTTCGCCGCATCTGGACGAAGGCATCGCATTCGACACCGGCGCCGACGATGGCCTGGAAGATGCCCTGCGCATGTTCGACGAGGCAATGGCCACCGGCGAGGATGCGCCGGCGCCGGATTTCGATCCGGCCCAGCTCGGCGACGTGGCGACGCGTCCGCAAGAAGACGCGGCGGACGACGAAGAGGACGCCGCTCCCGATCGCGAGCGGACCAAGGACGTCATCGTCGAAGATCGACAGATGCAGCCCAAGGGCAGTCCGTATACCTTGCTCGACCTCGACGATCAGGGGACGACGCACAGCGATACCGCCGCGCCGACCAAGGTCGAGCCGCCGAAGGCCCCGGACTGGGACCTGGTGGATTTCGATCTGGATACGTTCGATGCGTCGCCCGCGGCTGCACCGGCCGCCGTCGACAAGGTGGATCCGGCGGATTTCGGCATCGAGAAGATGTCGGCTTCCGACTACCTGGCGCCCGACGCCGAATCGGAAGATGGCGCGGCGAGTATCGAACCGCATTTCAGCCTGGAGCTGGAGCCGATCGAACAGGCCATTGCGCCGAAGATGATGAGTGACAGCGGCCACGAGATGATGCTCGATGGCCACGGCGAGGGCATCCGTCGCGCGGTGGTGGTGGCGGCCGGTAGCAGTGCGGAGGCGCGTGCGAGTCTGCGCGACTTCGTTGCGGCGCTGCATCGCATGCCCGAAGCCGTGATGATTGGCGTCGTGCATCAGCAGAGCGGCGACGATCTTCAGGCCCTGGCCCGCGAACTGGGTGAAGTCAGCAAGGTGCTTCGCGTACGCGTGCCGGAGAACGTGGATCGCGTGCGCCACGGCGAGCTGCTGCTGGTCCCGCTCGGCAAGCAATCCGCGCTGGAACGCCAGGGTCGCATCCAGCTGCTGGACACCGCCGAGCAGCCGCTGGCCAATCCGTCGATCGATCTGAGCATGACGATGGTCGCACAGGAGATGGGTGCGGACGCCATGGCCGTGGTACTGGCCGGCGACGCCATCGACGCGCTGGCCGGCGCGCAGGCCATCAACGACTGTGGCGGCCGCGTATGGACGCTGGATCCGGCCGACTGCACCGACAACACGATGGTTTCGGTCATCTGCGAAGAGCAGCTGGCGCAATACACCGGCTCGTCCGCCGGGCTGGCTGCACGACTGCTCGAGGTATTGTCATGAACCAAGCGCTGCCACGCGAAATCCGGGGCGTTCTCATCACGGTGAGCGGCGGTCGTCTGCTGCTGCCCAACGCCAGCGTCAGCGAGGTCATCACCATGTCCACGCCGGAACCGGTGGAGGGTTCGCCGGACTGGATGCTCGGTCGGGTGAACTGGCGCGGCTGGCGCGTGCCGCTGGTGTCGTTTCCGGGCCTGGTCGGCTGGCCGAAGGCCGAGGGCGCGCTGAACTCGCGCGTCGCCATCATCAAGGCGCTGGGCGGCAATCCGCGCATGCCGTTCTTCGCGATGGTGACGCAGGGCTTCCCGCGCCTGACCGCACTGAGCGACGACGTGATTCTGCCGACCGGTGACCCGGAGACGCTTCCCGAAGGCATCAGCACGCAGGTCATGGTGCGTGACGACGAGGCGTATATTCCCGACCTCGGCACCATCGAGCGGAAAATCGCCGAGGCGCTGGAAAGCGTCTGAACCGACGCCTCGCGTCAGAGATCGCCGAACTGCGTTTGCAGCGCCGCCAGTCCCGTCAGACCGGCGGTTTCCGTGCGCAGCACGCGCGGCCCCAATTGCAGCGCCTGAAAACCGGCGCCGCGCAGCGCGTCCAGGTCGCGTTCGCCCCAGCCGCCTTCGGGACCGACCGCCAGTAGCGCGGCGGATGCGGTGAGCGTCAGATCGCGTGTGCGCTTGCCTTGTTCGGGCAGCAAGGCCAGGCGTGCCGCATCGCCTTGCAGTGCTCCCAGCCATGTCGTCAACGACTGCGCCGGCTCGATCAGCGGAACACGAGCGCGCCCGGATTGTTCGCAGGCGCTGATTGCCACGGCTTGCCAGTGCGCGAGTCGCTTTTCGGCACGCCGTTCGTCCAGACGCACTTCACTGCGTTCGGTATGCAGCGGCACGATGCGTGTCACGCCCAGTTCGGTAGCCTTCTGCACGATCCAGTCCATCTTCTCGCCGCGGGCGATGGCTTGCGCCAGCGTAAGCGTCAGCGGCGACTCGTTCGCCACCGGGGTCGCCTCGTGCAGCGCGACATCGGCGTTGCGTTTGCCGACGTTCTCCAATGCGCCCTCGTAATCGTGTCCGTCGCCGTTGAACAGCGTCACGGGGTCGCCGTCACGCATCCGCAGCACGCGCACGGCGTGCTCGGCGGCGCTGTCGGGCAGGGCGATGCGCGTGTGGGCTTGAAGCGGCAGGTCGACGTGAAGGCGGATGCGGCGCATGGCGAACGTGGCGATGGGATCGGGCTAAGCTACCGTCTTTGCATGCGCGGCGGTAGCGGCGTCGTCGAGCACGCGGTGCAGCGTCTTCGCGGCCGCCTCGGGCGAGAAGTGGCGGCGCACGTTGTCCAGACCGCCGTCGGACAGGCGCAGCCACTGTGCTTCGTCGTCGTAGAGGTCGAGCAGGGCGTCGGCGAAGGCCTGTGCATCCTCGCCGATGCGCACGTCGAGGCCGTCGGTCAGCTGCATGCCCTCGGCCGCGATCGGCGTGGCGACGACCGGCAGCCCGTAGCTCATGGCCATGTTCACCTTGCCCTTCACGCCCGCGCCGAAACGCAACGGCGCTACCGAGACACGGCAGCCGTCCATGAACGGTGCGAGGTCGTCGACGCGCCCATGCAGGGTCACCTGAGGGCCCGTGAGTTCACGGCGTGCCTCGTCGGACACGTCGCCGAGCACATGCAGATGCAGCGGCGGTACGTGGCGTTGCAGACGCGGCAGGATGTCGCGCACGAACCAGCGCACCGCGTCGGCATTGGGCGGATGCCCGAAACCGCCGAGGAAGACCAGGTCCTTGCGCGCCGCGAATCCGGCGCGACGGCCGTGCAGCGCATGGATGTTGGACAGCAGCTCGACGCGAGCGGCCGGTGCGGCCTCGTTCAGCAGGTCGCGTTCGACCGGGCTGACCACGAAGGTGACGTCGCTGGACGCGATCAGGGCCAGCTCGCGCCGGCGGGAAGCCTCGGCCTGGCGTTGCAGTCCCGTTTGTCCGACAACCGCCGCGGCGCGGGCTTCGCGCAGAAAATGCAGGTCCACGGTATCGAACAGCACGCGCGCCCGGGGTGCTGCGCGACGCACCAAGGGCAGGTATGTGGCGGCCGTACCGGCGCGGCAGAGCATGACCGCGTCCAGCGCATCGCCGTGACGTTGCAGCCAGTCCGGCACGCGACGCACCGCAGGTTGACACAGCACCTGCACGCCCAGTGTGCCGAGCGCATCGATCTGCGCCGGTGTGGCGCGGCCATCGTCCGGCGCGAACAGCACCTGCCAGCCCATTTCGTGCAGGAGCTCGAACAGCGCCGTCAGGCGCAGGGAACCGGAATCGCGCGCTGGCTCGGGCGTCATCGCGTCGATCACCAGGATGCGTCCGCGTGCGTAACGGTGCAACGCCGTCTCGATCGGTGCTTGTGCGGACGGGTGCGAACGCAGAGCGGCGCGGTGGCGCTCGACGAAGCGCTCGCGGTTGACGATCTGGTGCCGCTTGATGCCGCGCTCGGGGTCGGTGCCGGCCGTGATGCCCTCGAAATGCACGACAAGGCTGGAAGGCTCGTACAGCACGCGCTTGCCGGCGGCGCGGACGGCGAAGGCCAGGTCGGTGTCTTCGTAATAGGCCGGCGCGTAGACTTGCGCGAAACCGCCGACCTGCGCGAACAACGCACGCGGAATCAGCAGGCTGGCACCGGACACGTAATCGACTTCGCGCCGGAAGCGGAAACGGGGATCGTCGCGCGACTCGAAGCGACCGAGGTTGTGGCCGTGGCCGTCGTCGAACACCACGCCGCCGGCTTCCTGCAGGCGTCCGTCCGGGTACACGAGCCGACTGCCGACGATGCCGCAGTCGCGCTCCTCGCGCATGCAGGCCAGCAGCGCATCGAGCCAGCCCGGGGTGACCTGCGTGTCGTTGTTGAGGAACAGCAGATGGTCGCCGCGGGCGGCGGCGGCGCCGTCGTTGCAGCTGCCGACGAAGCCCTGGTTGCTCGCATGCGTGATGACGCGCAGGCCATCGATCTGGGCCAGCACGGTGGATGTATCGTCGGGCGAGGCGTCATCGACCACGATGACCTCGAACGACGCGGCTGCGCCGTGGCGCGCCATGGCACGCAGGCAGGCCACGGTGTAGGCGCGCTTGCCGTGCACCGGGATGATGACCGAAACCTGCGGCGCTTCGGTGGCGGTGGGCAGCGAGAACGGTGCGAACGGCACGTCGATCGGTTCGATCGGCAGACGCTCATCCAGTACAGGGCGTGGACGGAATTCCTGTGCGATCCGCGCCATCGTGCCGCGCCAGCCGCGTTGTCCCAGACTGAGCCGAAGCCGTTGCAACGTATTGCGCAGGCGACGCAGGCGCCAGCTCAGCATTGCCGCCAGATTCCGGCCATGTTGTTGCCCGCGCATTGCCTCTCCGTGCCCTTGCCGATCAGGCATTGTACGGGCAAACGACGCGGTGCCTGCGTATCCCGCAGCTGAACGGGTGTCGCGCACGCTGCGACGCGGCCACGTACACTTGCCCAAACCGCCTCATCCACCGACGTCCCGAATCACGCCTTGACTGCCTTCTCCCGCACCCGATCCCTGTTCCGCGCCGTCTGGCCTTGGCTGCGCGTCCCGTTCTGGCTAGGCCTGGGCGTCGGCATCGGTTTCCTGCTGCCGTACACGCTGATTCTGAACGCACGCGTGCAGGCGCGCTTCAACGACCTGGTGTTCTCGGTGCCCACGCGCGTGTACGCGCGCCCGCTGCCCTTGCAGGTCGGCGAGCCGATGAAACCGGATGCACTGAAGTTGGAGCTGACCTTCGCCGGCTACACGCACGACAAGGAAGGGCGCGTGCCCGGCACCTGGACCGGCGGCGGCGATGCGTTCGTGATTTCCTCGCGCGGTTACGCCGGCCCCGAAGGCGGCGAGCTGCCACAGCGGGTGCGGGTCACGCTGTCCGGCGACACCATCCGCACGTTGAACCGCGTCGACAACGGCAGGGCCGTCAAGCTGACGCATCTGGATCCGGCGCGCATCGCCACGCTGTACGGCGCGGAACAGGAAGAGCGCCGCATCGTGCAGCTCAAACAGGTGCCGTTACTGCTGGTTTCCGGTCTGCAGGCGGTCGAAGACCGCGACTTCAAGCATCACTTCGGCATCGACTTCAGCGCCATCGCGCGCGCCATGTGGGCCAATCTGCGCGCCGGCCAGGTGGTGCAAGGCGGTTCGACGCTGACCCAGCAGCTGGTGCGCAATCTGTTCCTGACCCGCAACCGCAACCTCGTGCGCAAGTTCAACGAGGCGCTGCTGTCGATGCTGATCGAAGCGCACTACGACAAGGGCCGCATACTGCAGGCCTACGTCAACGAGGTGTTCCTGGGACAGCGCGGCAATCAGGCCGTGCACGGTTTCGCCGCCGCCAGCGAGTTCTACTTCGGACGCCGCCTGCAGACGCTGCGCCCGCAGGAGATCGCCCTGCTGGTCGGCCTGGTGCGCGGACCGAGCTACTACGACCCGCGACGCTATCCGCAGCGCGCGCTGACGCGGCGCAATCTGGTGCTGCAGGAATTCCACACCACCGGCCTCATCAGCGAGGCCGTGATGAAGCAGGCACAAGCACAGCCGCTCGGCGTGATCGCCACGCCGCAATTGGCGCGCGACCGCTTCCCCGCGTTCATGGACCTGGTGCGTGCGCAGATCACCACCGATTTCGACGAGGACACGCTGCGCAAGGACGGCTTGTCGATTTTCACCACGCTCGACCCGGCCGCGCAGATCTACACGGAAAAGGCCATCGAACGCACGCTCGACGGCATGGGCAAGCGCGGCGACGAGCTGCAGGCGGCGGCCGTCGTGACCGATGCCAACAATGGTCAGGTGCTGGCGATGGTCGGCGGTCGCGATCCCGGCCAGCCAGGCTTCAATCGCGCGCTGGACGCGCGGCGGCCGGTCGGTTCGGTGATCAAGCCGTTCGTGTATCTGGTGGCGCTGGCGCAGCCCGGCAACTGGTCGCTGGCCACGCCGTTGCAGGACGAGCCGGTCAACCTCAAGCAGCCCAACGGCACGGTCTGGTCGCCGCAGAATGACGATCATGTTGCGCACGGCGAAGTGCCGCTGATCGACGCCCTGGTCAATTCGTGGAATCTGGCGACGGTGCATCTGGGCATGCAGGTCGGCGTCGACCGCATCCGGCGTTTTCTGCAGTCGTTCGGACTCAGCGACATCAACCCGAACCCGTCGCTGCTACTCGGCGCGGTGGACTTGTCGCCGGCGCAGGTCGCGCATCTGTACCAGTACCTCGCCTCTGGCGGTCATGCGCTGCCGCTGCTCGCGGTGCGCGGCGTGCTGGACGAACACGGCAAGACCATCAAGCGCTACGAGGTGCAACCGGGGCAGGGCGAGTATCACGCCGCGGTGCAGCTAATCACCTACGCCATGCAGCAGGTGGCGGTGCGCGGCACGGCGCATTCGATCAACGACAGCGGACTGGGCTGGCTGCATGCGGCAGGCAAGACCGGCACCAGCGACATGCAGCGCGACAGCTGGTTCGCCGGCTTCACGGGCGACCGTCTGGCCGTGGTCTGGGTCGGTCGCGACGACAACAAGAGCACCGGGCTGTGGGGTGCCTCCGGTGCGCTGAAGGTATGGCGCGAGCTGTTCCGCGAGCTGCCCACGCAGCCGTTGACCCTGGATGGCGGCAGTCAGTTGCAGTACGCATGGATCAACCCGAAGACCGGCCACGAGACCGATCCGCAATGCGACGATGCGCGTCGGCTGCCCTTCATCTCCGGTTATGTTCCGACCGACCACGATGGATGCTTCTGGCAGCGCGTGCGCGATGCATTCCATCACGACGACGCGCAGGGCTCCTCGACCAACGGAACGCCGTGATGACGACCTTCCTCCGCGCCGCACTGACTTCCGCCGTGACCGCATGCCTGCTGGCCGCGTGCGCCACGACGTCACCGTCCGCTCCACCGACGTCGCCGCCGTCGGCGCAGGACATCGTGGCCTCGATCCAGGCGGCGGGTCGCAGCGACGACTCGGCCGTGCGCGTCACGCCGCTGCGCGAGCCAAGCACGGAAGCCCTGGTTGACGCGGCGCAGAAGGACGCCGCGGCTGGGCAGTACACGCAGGCGGCGACACAGCTCGACAAGGCCCTGCAGGAAGAGCCGCGCGCGCCGGACATCCTGCAGGATCGCGCCGAGATGGCCATTCGACTGCATCATTTCGACCATGCCGAGCAGCTTGCGCGGGCGTCGTGGAACTACGGCCCGAAGCTGGGCGCGCTGTGCGCGCGCAACTGGCAGACGATTCTGGAGATGCGCAAGCTGGCGCAGGACCCGGCGGGCGAGGCCGCGGCGCGCAAGCAGCGTGCGGCGTGTCGCGTGAAGGGCGTCGTCCGCATGTAGTGCGGCGATGCGCTCCGGATCAGTCCGGGCGCGTGTCCGAAGCGTCGCGCGCCGCGCGACGATAGAGCCAGGCGGCAGTGAGCAGCAACGCGATGAAGATGCCGTGCGCCATCAGCGTCGGCAGAGGGTTGTCCCGGGGCACAGCGAGTCCCGCGGTCAGCGCCACGACGGCGATGACGGTCAGCAGCAAGGCCGCAGCCACGAGCGCCCAGGCCATGCCCCGCGCCCGGAAGCGCGCGAGCAGGGCGCCGATCACCGCCACGCCCACCACGCCCGCGTACATCAGATTTGCTGGATCGGCCTCTGTGCCGAGGATGCCGACGGCGAGATTGGCCCACACCAGCATCAGCAGTGTCAGCAAAGCGATGGCGCTGGCCGCGCGATAGGCCGTGCGACCGCGATGGCGGGCCAGCAGCACGTAGGCGCATCCGGTGCCGAACAGCAGGCCGCCGGCGACCACGAAGTCGCCCGAACTCCAATGTACGCCGCTGGCGTGCCAGTGCATGGCGGTCCATGGAATCGAAAGCAGCGCGAAGGTTCCGATCGCGACATAGCCGAGGGGCCGCCACAGCGGGCTTGGAGACCTTGCTTGCATCGATAACTCCGCGGTGGTTTCCCGTGAAGACCTAGGCACCGCGTCGCGCCGCTTCGATGGTCGCGATGTCGATCTTGCGCATCTCCATCATCGCCTCGAACGCGCGCTTGGCGGCGGCGGGGTCCGGATCGGTGATCGCTTCGGTCAGCGCGCGCGGCGTGATTTGCCACGACAGTCCCCAGCGATCCTTGCACCAGCCGCAAGCGCTTTCCTCGCCGCCGTTGCCGACGATCGCGTTCCAGTAGCGGTCGGTCTCCTCCTGATCGGCCGTGGCGACCTGGAAAGAGAAGGCCTCGCAGTGCTTGAAATGCGGTCCGCCGTTGAGTCCGAGGCAGGGAATGCCCAGCACCGTGAAGGAGACCGTCAGGACATCGCCCTGCTGTCCGGACGGATAATCCCCAGGTGCGCGGTGCACCGCGTCGACGGACGAGTCGGGAAACGTCTCCGCGTAGAAGCGCGCCGCTTCCTCGGCGTCGCCGTCGTACCACAGGCAAATCGTGTTGCGGGCTTGTCGGGTCATGTCACCTCTCCATTGGCATGAGGGCTGGGCTGCTTTCGGTCTCGGGCATATGGTCCCGCCAAGCGTCGTTGCTTGGGGCTTGCGAACCGATTCCAGCGCCCGCCACCAGCTAGCCTAGAACACGCAACGGTCGTTCCGCGATACCTCGTAAGGCCGGGCGATGCGCCGCGTGGATGGTTTGTTCCGGCGCGCGGTGCACGGTGCTTTTCCATCCGCAGGCTTCGCATCATGCATGGATGCCCTGCTGATGCGTGGTTGATACCCCGTCCGGAAAAGCCTGCCTAACTATTGTCCGGCACCCGCACATACACGGACTCGGTGCGCGTCGACGCATCGTACAGTCGAAGCCTGCCGTTCGTGAGGCCGAGAATCTTGAACCGGAAGGTGCCGATGTCACCGTCCCGGGGTTCGACGATCAACTGGCAGTGCTCCAGTTTCCAGTTTGCTTGGGACAGGTCGGGTCGCTGATGCAGCCAGGAGTCGAACACATGCGTGCCCGACGCGACTTCGAGCTCGAACGCCTCGAAAAAGCCGGCCTTGCCCTGCACGTTCCACGCGCCGAGCAGGTCGTGTTCCGTGACCGGGCAGCCTGCGGTGGCACGGGCAGCGCCAAGCGCGCTCCAAAGCACGAGCAATGCAGCTGTTGTTTTCATCGGCGAACCATCTCGGGCGAAGGCTTGAACCGGTTCGGAAGAAGTCCACGGCAGGTGTCGGCGCGTCCGCCTGGATGACGCGTTAGGCACGCACAACCTTGCGCCTGTCGGGAAGAAAAAACAGTACGAGCAACCCAATGATGCTAAGGAGACCAAAGAGTCCAAACCAGCCAGAGTGGCCCTTTGCCTTTGCGTACTGGGCGCAGCCCCAAATGAATACGATGATTGCTGCCAAGATGACGACAGTGCCAAGCAGTATTTCGCCTGTAGCCTTCGAGTCTATGAGCGTGCGGCCGATGATCTGTCCAATGATGCCGAGGCCCACACCGATATTTGTCTTGGTTTTGTATTCCGCGAGCATATTGATCCCCCTTTTTGTATGCCTAATGTTTGAAGTAAGCAGCACGCGTCAGCGTGTCCGCTAGGGCGATGGGTTAGACGCCTTGCGGAGGAGCTTGCACAGAGCGAACGAAACGGCTGATGGCAGGAGGCCGAATGCGACAACGCTGCCGACTGTAACCCAGAAGAACGTGTCGATGGCGTGGAACGTGTTTGCCCACGCGTCGTGCGGCGCGCCCGCAATGCGCGGACCGTACTCGGAGTAGAACGCGAAGCTTCCGAGAGCGCAGAGCGCGCCAAAGAGCACACTAACTGCCGTGGTGCCGATCAGTGTTTGGCGAAACTGCCTCGATATGCGCATTCTTGCCCCTGGTGTTTAGCGCTTGAGATAAGCGGCATGCGTCAGCGTGCCCGCTTGGATAAGTTGTCAGGCACCGACCGGTTGTTCCACAAAGCGGGCGCCACGGCAAAGAAAACGAGCGAGGCCAAGTAGATGCTACCGGACACCGGGTCACGAGTGGCGATGTACTGACTGGGAGAGCGAGCGCCAATGAAATAGGCAACCACAAGCTCTGCGGTACCTAGACAGACGAACGCGATACAGCCGGCCGCCAATCGCCCCCGGCGCGAAAGTTCCGGGTGTTGCCGTGCCAGACGCCGGGAGGCCCAGATGATGGCCGCGAGCATGATCGGAGTTTCCATGAGCTCGGCGGTGCGGACCCCGAAAGTGGGTACGAGGAAAGGAATGCGAACGAATGCCAGCGCGAAGCCCGTGCCGAACACGAATAGGAAGTAGATGAGGCCAGTCTTCAAGATGTTCACGATTCTCTCTGCGGGGCCTAACGCCCGAGTTAGGTACGTGATTGGCCGAACGTTAACCAAGGCATATTGAACGTAGCGGCATAGTTTAAGACACGCAAAAAGTCGCGGATAAGGGCCGCATTTTCAAAGCCATCGGCTACATCAGAGTAGGAGGCTTCTACATGTGCGGCTCGCAGGGAGAACATCGCTGAACGCGAGGCTTCATCATCTGTTTCTCCGACGTCCCCCAGTTCGAGTAGCGCCGCGATTTGGGGGCCAACCCCCAAGCGAAGGAGATTGGACGTGAAAAAGCGCTTTTCCGAAGAACAGATCATCGGCTTCTTGCGAGAAGAAGCCGCGATCCGCGCGATGGAGCGGATCGCCGGCACCACGTAGATGAATCGGGCCTGCCAGCGTGCGTTGAAGCCGGTCCGGCAGGCGGCGCGGATTCACAAGCCGGCTACGTGTCATACGCTGCGCCAATTCTTTGCCACGCACCGGATCGAGGACGGGTGCGATATTCGAACGGTAGAGGCAGGATTCGGACACAAGGATGTGACGACCACGCGGTCTACATACACGTGCTGAACCGGGGCGGGCAGGGCGCGCTCAGTCCGCTCGATCGTTCATGAGCGCGGCATGGTTCCCCCATGTGCGCGCCTCGGCGATACTGGCGCGATGGATGCATACGAAGAGGTGGCCGGGCTGCTCGGTGCGGACGGGCCGTTCGCGCGCGAGGTGCCGAATTTCGCGCCGCGCGAAGCGCAGCAGGCGATGGCGCGGGTGGTGGCCGAGGCTATCGATCAGGGCGAGATGCTGGTGGCCGAGGCGGGCACCGGCACGGGCAAGACGTTCGCGTATCTGGTGCCGGCGCTGACCTCGGGCAAGCGCGTCATCGTTTCGACCGGCACCAAGGCGTTGCAGGATCAGCTGTTCTTCCGCGATCTGCCGCGCGTGCGTTCGGTGCTGGATGCGCGCGTGAAAGCGAGTTTGCTGAAGGGGCGCGCCAATTATCTGTGTCTGTACCGGCTCGATCAGGCCGTGCGCGAGGGCAGCTTTGCCAGCCGCACGGAGACGCAGCAGCTGGCGACGATCCGCGCGTGGTCGGCGCGCACGCGACGCGGCGACCGCATGGAGCTGGCCGAGGTGCCGGAGGAATCGCCGCTGTGGCCGCGCGTGACTTCGACCACGGAGAACTGCCTCGGCAGCGAGTGTCCGTTCTTCGATGATTGCCACGTGTTCAAGGCGCGGCGCGAGGCGGCGGACGCCGACGTGGTGGTGGTCAATCATCACCTGTTGCTGGCCGATCTGGCGCTGAAGCAGGAAGGCTTCGGCGAGATTCTTCCGGGCGCGCACGCCTTCATTCTGGACGAGGCGCATCAGTTGCCGGAGCTGGCCGGCCAGTTTTTCTCGCATTCGGTGAGCGCGCGGCAGCTGACCGAGTTGGCGCGCGATGCGCTGACCGAGGGCGGCGGCGTGACCGGTGCGACCAGCGTCCTGCTGGAACCGTGCGAAGCCCTGCAGGAGGCGATCCGCACGCTGCGCCTGGCGGTGGACCGTCTGCCGTCGCGCGGCGCCATGGCGACGCTGCTGCGTCAGGATGCGGCGGTCGAGGCGCTGCAGAAGCTGCAGCACACGCTGGAGGACTTGGCCGACGCGCTGGCCAGTCAGGCCGAGCGTTCGCGCGGGCTCAGCAACGTGCATGAGCGCGCCGAGACGCTGTCGGCGCGACTGGCGCGCATCGACGAGCGCGACAGCGAGGGTGAAGTGCGCTGGTACGAGCTAAGCGGTCGCGGTTTCGCCCTGCACGCCACGCCGCTGGATCTGGCGACGCCGCTGAAGGCGATGCGCGAGGCATCGCAGGCGGCGTGGATTCATACCTCGGCGACCTTGTCGGTGGCGGGCAATTTCAGCCATTTTTCGGAGCAACTGGGGTTGGTCGACCCGGTCGAACTGGCGCTGGACAGTCCGTTCGACTATGCCCGTCAGGCGCTGTGCTACTTGCCCGAATCGCTGCCCGAACCGCGCGAGGATGGTTATACCGAGCGCGTGATCGAAGCCGTGCTGCCGGTGCTCGAAGCCTCGAACGGTCGCGCTTTCCTGCTGTTCACCTCGCATCGCGCGCTGCAGCGCGCCGCCGATCTGCTGGCGGACCGCGTGCCGTGGCCGTTGTTCGTGCAGGGCACGGCGCCTCGGCATCAGTTGCTGGAGGATTTTCGCCATTCCGGCCACGGCGTGCTGCTGGGCGCGGCCAGTTTCTGGGAGGGCGTGGACGTGGCGGGCGAAGCGTTGTCGGTGGTGGTGATCGACAAACTGCCGTTCGCCGCGCCCGACGATCCGGTGCTGCAGGCGCGGCTGGAGGCGATGCAGCAGGCCGGCGTCAACCCGTTCATGGGCTGGCAGGTGCCCAGCGCGGTGATCGCGCTGAAGCAGGGCGCGGGCCGGCTGATCCGCGACGTGCACGACCGCGGCGTGCTGGTGCTGTGCGATCCGCGCCTGCGCAGCAAGGGCTACGGCCGGCTGTTCCTGGCCAGCCTGCCGCCGATGCCGCGCACGCATGCGCTGGAGGACGTACAGGCGTTCTTCGCCTGAATGTCGCTCAGTCGACGATCGCCATCGCGAAGCCGTCCCAGTCCTTGCTGCCGACGGTCTGCAGGGCGGTGGCGGTCAGGCGCGGTTCGGCGGCGATCAGGTCCAGCGCGCGACGCGTGCCGCGCACGCTCGGCGAGTCGCTGTCGGCGTCCAGTACATGCCCCTGGCGAACCACATTGTCGAGAATGACGACGGTGCCCGGACGCGACAGGCGCAGAGCCCATTGCAGGTAGTCCGCATTGTGGGTCTTGTACGCGTCGATGAAGATCAAGTCGAATGGGCCACGACCTTCACGTTCCAGTGCGGGCAGCGTGTCCAGCGCCGCGCCGACGCGCACGTCCACGCGCTCGGCGAATCCGGCCGACTGCAGATTGGCGCGCGCCACTTCGGCGTGTCGGGGATCGAATTCCAGCGTGGTCACGTGGCCGTCGTCGGGCAGTCCGCGCGCTATGCAGAGGGTCGAGTAGCCGCCGAGCGTGCCGATCTCCAGCACCTTGCGCGCACCGCACATGCGGGTCACCAGCTGCAGGAAGCGGCCCTGCAGCGGCGAGACGTCGATGCAGGGCAGGCCGGCTTCTTCGTTGGTGCGCAGCACCGCGTCGAGCATGGCGTCGGTCGCGTGGGTGCGGTCGGCCAGATAGGCGTCGACGGCGCTCCAGTTCGGTTCGTTCATGGGTGTCTCCGGTGACGGGTATGACTTTCGGTTTCCTGCACGTGCGCCGCGTTTAAGTTATAAGGCGGGGACATCCTGACATTCACAGTTCAAGGAGTGCGGTCATGGCGAAGGTGACTGGTCTGGGCGGTATCTTTTTCAAGGCGCGCGATCCGCAGGCGCTGTCGGCGTGGTATCGCGAACACCTGGGGCTGGACATCGGCGAATGGGGCGGGGCGATGTACCCCGAGGACGCTTCGCGACCGGGTTACATGTTGTGGTCGCCGTTCAAGGAAGACACCACCTATTTCGCGCCCAGCGACAAGCCGTTCATGGTCAATTTCCGCGTCGACGATCTGGATGCCCTGCTGGCGCAGTTGCGCGAGGCCGGACAACCCGTCGAGGATCGCGTCGAGGAGAGCGAATTCGGCAAGTTCGGCTGGGTGATGGACCCGGAAGGTACCCGCGTCGAACTGTGGCAACCGCCTGCCGGCGACTGACGCTCGCGCCTGTCGTCGTCCGCGGGAGCAACCGCCTGGCGCAGGCTGGGCGGGGGCGGCAGCGGATGCCACAATAGCGCGATGAACATTCTCGCCCTGGAAACCGCCACCGAGTCCTGCTCCGTCGCGCTGCTGCGCGGCGATGCGCTATTCGAGCGCAGCGAACTGGCGCCGCGTCGGCACGCCGAACTGGCCTTGCCGATGGCCGAGGCCGTGCTTGCCGAAGCCGGTCTGGCACGCGCCGATGTGGACGGCATCGCCGTCGGGCGCGGTCCCGGTTCGTTCACGGGCGTGCGGCTGGCGGTGTCGCTGGCGCAGGGGTTGGCGCTGGCGCTGGAGCTTCCCGTGGTCACGGTGTCGTCGCTGGCGGCGCTGGCGATGGAGGCACCGCAGGACGACGCGCCCGTGACGGCGGTGATCGATGCGCGCATGGGCGAAATCTATGCGGCTTCGTTCGAGCGCGATGCCGACGGCCTGTTGAAGCCATGTGGCGAGGAAGTGGTGTGTCCGCCGGACCTCTGGCAACCGGCGCTGACGCTGGATGCATGCCACGTCGTCGGCACCGGTTGGGGCGTCTACGGCGAAGGGCTGGCCGCGCGCCTGGGCACACCGCGGTCGACGGATGCGGATCGCTACCCGCAGGCGCGGCATGTGGCACGACTGGCGGCACCGCGCTTCGCGGCGGGCGACACGCTGACGCCGGAGCAGGTCCTGCCGGTCTATCTGCGCGACAAGGTGGCGCTGACCATCGCCGAGCGCGCTGCGGCAAAAAGCTAGAGCCGTTCGCCGCCCCGCGGTTTCCATCGCCGATCACGATGTTCCGAACACCTCGACCGTCATCCGGCGACGGTTGCGAGTGCACGTCTTTCGGTGTGTTGCGCACAAGGCGCTGGGTGCCTGCTTTCGCAGGCATGACGGTCGTGTAGGGGATGCGTGGAGATGCGATCTACACCGGAGCGACGAACGAGAGCTTTCTTGGGGGGCGGATGCAGCTGTACTGCGGGCAAGGCGCTGGGTGCCTGCTTTTGTAGGCATGACGGTCGTGTAGGGACGCGCGGAGATGCGATCTACACCGGAGCGACGAACGAGAGTTTTCTTGGCGTGCGGGACGCCGCTGTACTGCGGGCAAAGGCGCTGGGTGCCTGCTTTCGCAGGCATGACGGTCGTGTAGGGACGCGCGGAGATGCGATCTACATCGGAGCGACGAACGAGAGCTTTCTTGTGGTGCGGGATGCAGCTGTACTACGGGCAAGGCGCTGGGTGCCTGCTTTCACGGGCATGGTGGTCGTACGAGGCGTGCGTCTGGAGATGAATTCTTCAGAGGGCGAGGCAACGTTTTTGCGTGATGTGTGATGAGTGGTGCAGCGTGCGCGGTGGGCGGATTGCATGCCGTGTGCCGCGGTTGCGGCGCGTGCGTCACAGCCAGCGCGAGCGCTTGAGCACCCAGTACACGCCGCCCATCAACGAGATCGTCAGCACGATCATGCCGGGATAGGCCCACGGCTTGTTCAGCTCGGGCATGTGATGGAAGTTCATGCCGTACCAACTGGTGACCAGGGTCGGCGTAGCCAGCATGGCGGCCCAGCCGGCCAGCTTCTTCATCACCTCGTTCTGGCCCAGCGTGACCAGCGACATGTTCACGTTGATGGCCGCGCCGAGCATTTCGCGCATGGCGTTGGTGGCCTCGTTGACGCGAAATACGTGGTCGTAGACATCTCGGAAGTACACACGCGTCTCTTCGTGGATCAGGTTCGGATGCAGGCGCACCAGCTGGTTGGTGACGTCCTGCAGCGGCGCGACCGCCAGGCGCAGGTTCATCAGTTCGCGTTGCATGTCGTACAGGCGCTTGATGGTGGTGCGCTTGTAGGTCTCGGCGAAGACGTCCTGTTCGAGTTCCAGCAGTTCTTCGCGGAAGTCGCGCACGATGGGCATGTAGTTGTCGACGATGAAGTCGAGGATCGAATACAGCCCGTAGCTCGGTCCCAGCGCCAGCAGCTCGGGCGCGACTTCGCAACTGCGCCGCACTGGCGCGTAGCTGAGCGAAGCGCCGTGGCGCACGGTGATGAGGTAGCGGCGGCCGAGGAAGATATGCGTTTCGCCGAAGGCGATGCGGCCCTGCACCGGTTGCGCGGTCTGCACCACGATGAACAGCGAATCGCCGTAGGTTTCGATCTTGGTGCGCTGGTGTGCGTAGTGCGCGTCCTCGATGGCCAGATCGTGCAGGTCGAATTCTTCCTGCAGGCGTTCCAGCAGGGCTTCGTCGGGTTCGTGCAGGCCGACCCAGACGAAGGTATCCGGGTCCTTCATGGCCTCGCCGATGCGTTCCAGCGGGATGTCGCCGACGCGCTTGCCGGTACGGTGATAGGCCACGCAGTTGACGATGGAGGTGCGTTCGCCGTTCGCCGAGGCGTGCTGCGCGGGCATGGTGAGCGGTTCGGACATGCCTTGCATGATGCCGCTGCCCGTAAGGCATGGCAATCTGCGACAGGGCGCGGTGCAGGGCGGATTCAGCGCGTGCCGCCGTGCGCGCACGGTTCGAGCGCATGGCGCGCGGTTTCGGCGAGGTGCGCGTCCGCGACCTGCTGCCGCAAGTGACGCAGCGTCGGAGGAAGCTTCCGGCGAGGCGTTGCTCAGGCGGCGTTGCGTCGACGCAGCGTGTGCAGGATCGCCGCCCATACCGGCAGCGCGAGCAGGATCCACGGCAGATTGCGCTGCATCAGCAGGCCGGTCAGGTTGCCGAGCAACGCCAGCGCCGCGAGCGCGGCGATGATCCAGGCGAGCAGGTGCGCGCGTCGCGATGCCCGCGTCCGCCAGACCGCGGCGAACAGGCCCCATGCCAGCGGATTGAACAGCAGCAGGTTGGCGTTGGCCCAGCCGGCGACATGCGTGGTCAGCGTCCACAGCGCCAGCATGAACAGTCCGGCGAGTCCGGCCAGTAGCAGCCACAGCGTCGCCAGCACACCGAAGCCGATGCGCGCGGCGCGGCGCTTGGAGCGTCCAAGCAGCAAGAGTGCGAGGCCCAGTGCGGCGCCGGCGGCGAGCAGCGGCAGGCGCAGGTCCGGCGCCGTCGCGGGCGGCGGGGTGAGCCCGTTCGGCGCCAGCATCGTATCGCTGGCGATCAGCGGCCGGTCGCCGGCGGCGTCGCGAATGCGCGCGTGCGTGAGCTGATCGGCCAACACCACCGGCAGGAAGCTTTCTTGCCAGGCGTTCAGCGGTCGGTCGGCATAGTGGCTGAGACCGAGGTCGAGCAGCAGCATCAGCCACGGCTGCGCGGCCATCAGCCGGTCGGTCTGCTGGCGGTAGGTCTGGCCGCCCGTTCGCGCGGCGAGCTGCTTCTCCAACTGGCCGCCGAGCACGCGGTCGAAGGCGTCGCGCACCTTGGTGGTGCAGTTGCTGGTGTAGTAGTCGTAGCGGTAGTGCAGGTTCTCGGGGCGCAGGTTCCACAGCAGGAAGTCGCGCAGCTGCGCCGCCTGCGCCGCGCTCAGGTTCAGCATCTGGCGGCGCACCGAGCGATGCTGCTCGACGTACCAGCCGATTTCCGGCGCGCTGCGCTCGGCGTCCATCATGTAGTTCATGCGGCCGCGCGCGAAGTTGAGCAGGAAGTCCTTCTGGTCGAAATCGAACACGCCGTAGTTGAAGTTCACGGACTCGCCGCTGACGGTGTCGCGAATCTCGATGGCGTCGTGGCCGAAGCGTTCCCAGTAGATCGCGCCCGGACCGTAGGTGATGAGCGCGACCTGCAGGTCCTTGCCCGGCGCGTCGCGTACGCCGCTCCAGGCCGGCAGTGCCGCGCCGGCCAGCAGCAGCGCGAGCAAGGTCAGCAGGGTACGGAACCGGCGCAGGCCGGAAGCTTCGATGGCGTTGCGCCGCATGTGCGGGTCAGTCCGTCTCGGCGGTCTGCGGCTGCACCCGGAACTGGTGCACGCGGCGGTCGTCGGACTGGGTGACGTGGAACAGCAGCCCGTCCAGTTCGGTTTCCTCACCGGTTTCCGGCAGGTGGCCGAACTCGGCGGTGATCATGCCGCCGATGGTGTCGAACTCCTCGTCGCTGAAGGCGGTGCCGACGGTGTCGTTGAAGTCGGCGATCGGCGTCAGCGCACTGACCAGGTAGCCGCCGTCGGACAGCGTCTGGATCATCACCGGCGGTTCCTCGTCGTCGTGCTCGTCGTCGATCTCGCCGACGATCTCCTCCAGCACGTCCTCGATGGTGACCAGGCCGGCGACGCCGCCGTATTCGTCCACCACCAGCGCCATGTGGTTGTGGCTGAGGCGGAATTCGGCCAGCAGCACGTTCAGGCGCATCGACTCGGGAATCAGCACCGCCGGACGCAGCAGCGTGCGGATGTCGAAATTCTCGCCGTCGCCGAAATGCTTGAGCAGGTCCTTGGCCAGCAGGATGCCGAGGATGTCGTCCTTGTCCTCGCCATGCACGGGGAAGCGCGAGTGGCCGGATTCGACCACGGTGTCGATGATGTCCTTGAGCGGCGCATGGGCCGGGATCATCACCATCTGCACGCGCGGAATCATGACGTCGTCGACGTCCATTTCGGTGACCCTGAGCGCACCCTCGACCATGCCCAGCGTGTCGCTGGTCAGCAGGCCGTTGCTCTGCGCGGCGCGCAGTTCCTCGAGCAGCTCGTCGCGGCTGCGCAGTTCACCGGAGAAGAGATGGCCCAGACGATCCCACCAGGATTTGTGGGTTGGGCCGTTGGTACTTCCGGGGTCCTCGTTCATGCCTTTTGCGCGGTTCTTCGTGTGCAGGTAGTCGCCGATTCTAGCGCAAAGCCGTGATGTGTCCTAACTCGCTGTTCGTGCGTGGTTTCCGCGTGGGGTGACGGATCATTTCCGCGGCGCCGCGCGCATGCTTGCGGGAAGCGTGGCTGGTGTCATGCGCCGGCCCGTGAACGGATTCCAACCATCCGCGGCCAGTGTGGCCCAGGCCGTCGCGCCGAGGTGCGGCAGGTGGTAGTAGTAGAAGTCCGCGTGGGTGCTGTCGGGCCCGATGGCCAGGCCGGTGGCGATGCGCGGCTGCGGAGTGGCGTAGAGCAGTCCGTCGTCGGCGCGCTGGGCCAGCAGTGTGCGCCACAGTGCGGTGGGCGGCGTGCGGCCCGAGGCTTGGATGGCGTCGGCGGCCTGCGCGGTGCCTTCGGTCCACAGACCGTCCGGCTCTCCGCGGAAGCCGTAGCCGTTTCCCGCGCGGTGATGCGCCTCGACCCACGTCCAGACCCGGTTCCAGGTGGGCGGACGATGCGGAAACGCCAGCAGTGGCCAGATCTGTGCGTCCAGCGCCGACAGTTCGCGCGAGGGCGTCGCGCCGTCTTCGCGCGTGCCGATGTAGAAGCGGTGCTCGGGGGCGTGCCACATCGTCTGCACGAAGCGGCCCGCGTTGTCGGCCATGTGCTTCAGCGCCGGTTGCTTGCGGTAGCGTGAAGCCCAGGTCGCGGCAGCATGGACGTCGAGGTTGTGCTCGGTGGATTTCCAGCGTTGCCGCTGCTGCCGGCCGTCGAAACCGTAGCGGCCGCCTTCGTAGCCCAGCGGCTTGTCGGGATCGAAGGCATGCGTGCGAATCCATCGCAACTGGCCGACGGCAGCGTCCAGGTAGCGCGGTGCGTGCGTATGTTCGTAGACAGTCAGGAACAGCAGCGCCGCCCAGGCCACGTTGCCGGTCGCGGTGCCGACCTGGTAGGCGTCCTGCACCCATTGCTTGCTGCGCTCGTCCCAGTAGCCGCTGAGCACAGCCTTGTCCTGCGTCAACGGTCCGGCGCGGTAGGCATTGCGGAGGCGGCCGTCGTCGTAGCTTGTATCGTGCGCCGTTGCGCGGAGCAGGGCGTCGGCGATGCGCTGGGCCTGCCGCGGCGCGCCGCAGGCGGTGAGGGCGATGCCTGCCAGAGCGTTGTCGTACACGAACGCCACGCGGCGCAATGAGCGTTGGTGCTCGGCTCCGGCGTCGAGTGTGGGGTAGCTGGGCAGCAGCATGGGGCCGTTGCCGGGCACGGCCTGCGCGGCGTTGCGCAAGGCGCGGCAAGTAGCGTCGTACAGCTGCTGACGAACGTTGGGTGAGGGGCTGGCATGCACGCCGGTGGCCATGAGGAGCATGCCGAACAGCGCGGCGACTTGCCGAGCCTTGCGCGGTTGGAAACGTCGCGGACCGAGCTGTCGATGCATGGGGCAATCCCGGGCAGGGCGGCGCGCCTGCCGGAGTGCGCAGACGCATGCGTCGAGACTGTCGCGATCCGCGTGGCGCGTCAACGCGGCCGGTAGGGATCGTCGATGCCCAGGCCCGCCAGAATGCGCGTTTCCAGCGCTTCCATGCGTTCGGCTTCGGCATCCTCGATGTGATCGTAGCCGAGCAGGTGCAACACGCCGTGCACGGTCATGTGCGCCCAGTGCTCGCGCGCGGGCTTGTCCTGTTCGGTGGCTTCGCGGGTGACCACAGGGGCGCAGATCACCAGGTCGCCGATCAGCGGCAGGTCGATGCCGGGCGGCAGTTCGGCCGGGAAGGACAGCACGTTGGTGGCGTAGTCCTTGTCGCGGTAAGCGGCGTTGAGCGCGCGGCCTTCGTCGGCGTCGACGATGCGGATCGACAGCTCGGCCGGCTTGCGCCGCCGCGCGCCGCGCAGCGCCGCGGCCACCCAGGCGCGGAAGCTCGATGGTGCCGGCACGCCGCGTCGGGCGACGGCATAGCCCAGATGGACCCGCGGCTCGGCGCGTGCGTCGCTCATCGTGGGTCAGTTCCGTTCGTCGCCGTCGGCGCGCTCGGCGGCCTCGTAGGCGCGCACGATGCGTGCGACCAGCGGATGGCGCACCACGTCGCGCGCGGTGAAGAAGGTGAAGCTGATGCCGTCGACGCCGCGCAGCACCTCGATGGCGTGGCGCAGGCCCGAGCGCGCGTGGCGCGGCAGGTCGACCTGAGTCACGTCGCCAGTGATGACCGTTACCGAGCCGAAGCCGATGCGGGTCAGGAACATCTTCATCTGTTCGACAGTGGTGTTCTGCGCCTCGTCGAGAATGACGTAGGAATCGTTCAGCGTGCGTCCGCGCATGTAGGCCAGCGGCGCGATCTCGATGACGTTGCGCTCGATCAGCTTGGCCACGCGCTCGAAGCCGAGCATCTCGTACAGGGCGTCGTACAGTGGGCGCAGGTAGGGATCGACCTTCTGGCTCAGGTCGCCGGGCAGGAAGCCGAGTTTCTCGCCAGCCTCGACCGCCGGACGCACCAGCAGCACGCGCTGCACGCGGTTGGCTTCGAGTGCTTCGACCGCGCTGGCGACGGCCAGGTAGGTCTTGCCGGTGCCGGCCGGGCCGATGCCGAAGTTGATGTCGTTGGTGGCGATGGCGTGCAAGTAGCGCGCCTGGTTCGGGCCGCGACCGCGAATCACGCCGCGCTTGACCTTGATGACGACTTCCTGGGTTTCCTCGGCCAGGTCCTCGCCGAGTGCTTCGACGCCGGATTCGCTCAGGTGCAGGTTTACCGCAGGGCCGGTCAGCGCTTCGGTCTCGGTCGCTTCGTACAGCGCGCGCAGGACCTTCTCCGTGGCGGCGATGGCGGCATCCTCGCCGATCACGCGGAAGATGTTGCCGCGGTTGTTGATCTCCACGCCGAGGCGCAGTTCGATCTGGCGCAGGTGCTCGTCGAACGGGCCGCACAGGTTGGCGAGGCGGGCGTTGTCGACGGGATCGAGGGCGAAATCGTGTTGGTTGAGCTTGGTCATTCCGCGAAGGGTAGCGCGCGAGACGGCATGGGGCCATCGCGACGGCAACGTGTCGCGGTTCGTGGCGGCGCGATTGCTTTCAATTAATCATTGAATTAATTTGTGCGCATGACGACTTCGATTCCCCGAAAGCGCCGGCGCACGCGCGGCGCGGGCCGCCCCAGCGGCGACGATCGCGATCTGCGCGAAGCGCTGCTCGATGCGGCGATCCAGCGCTTCGTGCGCGTCGGCATCGGCGCGGCCTCGCTGCGTTCCATCGCCGACGCCGCAGGAGTGACGCCAGCGATGCTGCACTACTACTTCGGCGACAAGGAGCGTCTGGTGCAGGCGATGATCGGCGAGCGTCTGCTGCCGGCGCTGGCGAAGGTGCAGGAGCGCCTGCAGGAGGCCGGTGACGATCCGGCGAAGCTGATCGGCGGCTTTGTGCGCGGTCTGGGCGAGGTGATCCGCACGCATCCGTGGCTGCCGCCGCTGTGGGTGCGCGAGGTGCTGTGCGAGGGCGGTGCGTTGCGCGCGCTGCTGGTGCACGAGCTGGCGCCGAAAATGCCGCACATGCTGGCCGAGCGGCTGGCGGCAGCGCAGCGGGCGGGGCGGCTGCCCGCGCATCTCGATCCGCGCCTGCTGGTGGTTTCGCTGGTGGGATTGACGCTGTTCCCGGCGGCCGGCGCGCCGATCTGGGAGCAGATTTTCAATCTTGAGGCATCGACCAGCGACGTGCTCGCGGAACATGCGCTGGGCTTGCTCTCGCAGGGCCTGCAACTGGATTTCGGAGGCGTCGCATGAAGATTTCATCGATCGTGACGGCGGTCGCGTTGGCGGCGATCACCTTGCTGACCGCCGGCTGCGGCCGCGACACGCCGCGCGCGCTGGGCACGCTGGAATACGACCGCATCACCTTGCCGGCGGTGGCGTCGGAGCGTCTGATGCGCATCGACGTGCGCGAAGGGCAGCGGGTGCGCAAGGGGCAGTTGCTGCTGGAACTGGACCCTGCGCAGACGCAGGCGACCCTGGACGCGGACGAGGCACGCATCCGCCAGCAGCAGGCCCTGCTCGAACAGCTTGAGAACGGACCGCGCAAGGAAGACATCGCGCAGGCGCGCGCCAACCTCGCCGCGGCGCAGGCGCAGGCGCAGCAGGCTCGTGATTACTATGCGCGGGTGAAGCCGCTGGGCGGTTCGGACTACGTCTCCGCGTCCGATGTCGATCAGGCCCGCGCCGCCGCCGAGCGTGCACAGGCGCAGGCTGCGGCGGCGCGCGCGGCGCTGGACGTGCTGCTGCACGGCACGCGTCCGGAACAGATCGCGCAGACCCGCGCGGCCCTCGCCGCGGCGCGCGAACAGGCGCGGGCGCAGCGGGTGTACCTGGACAAGCTGCGCATCGTCGCGCCGCGCGACGGCATCGTCGACAGCCTGCCGTACCGTCTCGGCGATCAGCCGCCCGTCGGCGCGCCGCTGGCGGTGATGCTGGTCGGCGATGCGCCGTACGCGCGCATCTACGTGCCCGAACCGCTGCGCGCCAGCGTGCGCGACGGCGAGCGGGTGACGGTGCACGTCGATGGACGCGACAAGGCGATCACCGGCCGCGTGCGCACGATCCGTCGCGAACCGGTCTACACGCCGTACTACGCGCTCAACGGCGAGGATGCGGCGCGCTTGAGCTATCTGGCCGAAGTCGCGCTGTGGCCGGACGCGCGCGACCTGCCGGCGGGTCTGCCGGTGCAGGTGACGCTGCCGGAGGCGAAGCGGTGAACACCGAGGCCGAACCGGCGATCCGCGCTCGCGGTTTGACGCGGCGCTTCGGCGAACTGGTGGCGGTGGATCACGTCGACCTGTCGGTGCCGCGACAGCGCGTGTACGGCTTCCTGGGGCCGAACGGTTCGGGCAAGTCGACCACCATCCGCATGCTGTGCGGGCTGCTGACGCCGAGCGAGGGCGAGATCGAGGTGCTGGGCCTGAAGGTGCCCGCGCAGGCCGAGGAACTGCGTCGGCACATCGGCTACATGACGCAGAAGTTCTCGCTGTTCGAGGACCTCACCGTGCGCGAGAACCTGGAATTCATGGCCGCGGTGCAGGGCGTGCCGCGTGCACAGACGGGGCAGCGCATCGACACGCTGATCGAGCAATACCATTTCGAGGATCGTCAGAAGCAGCTCGCCGGCACCTTGAGCGGCGGTCAGAAGCAGCGCCTGGCGCTGGCCGCGGCGGTGATCCACGAACCGCAGCTGCTGTTCCTCGACGAGCCGACCAGCGCGGTCGATCCCGAGTCGCGCCGCGACTTCTGGGAGAAACTGTTCGAGCTGGCCGACGCCGGCACCACGCTGCTGGTCTCCACGCACTACATGGACGAGGCCGAACGCTGCCATCGGCTGGCGATTCTCGACCGCGGGCGGCTGGTCGGCGACGGCACGCCAGCGCAGATGACGGCGGCGCTGAAGGGTCGCTCTTTCATCGTCGTGTCGACGCGTCCGCGCCGGGTCCAGCATGCGCTGGCGTCGTTGCCGGGCGTGCTCAGCGCCGCGCAGATCGGCGCCAGTCTGCGCGTGCTTACCGAGGCGCTAGACGCGGTCGACGCCGCATCGATGGACGCCTTGCGCGAACGCATTCAGGCCACCGTGCACGAGGTCGATCCGGACGCCTCGTGCACGCCGTCCGATCCCAACCTCGAAGACGTATTCGTGGCGGCGACCCACGACGGCCGCGCGCGGGAGGCGGCATGAACGCGCGTCGGCTGTGGGCCATCGTCCTCAAGGAGCTGCGGCAGATGCGCCGCGACCGCATCACGCTGGCGATGATCCTGGGCATTCCGGTGTTCCAGCTGATCCTGTTCGGCTACGCCATCAATCTGAATCTGCGCGGCCTGCCCGCGGGCATCGTCGACCAGGCGCACACCAGCGCCTCGCGCGCGCTGGTCATGGACATGCTGGCGACCGGCGTGGTCGAACCCAGCGAGCGCGCGGATACGCCCGAACAGCTGATGACGCTGTTGCGCAAGGGGCGCATCAGCGTCGGCATCGTGATTCCGCGCGACTACGAACGACGTCGCGCGGAAGGGCGCGCGGTGGCGCAGATCCTGGTCGACGGCAGCGACACCGCGGTGCAGAGCGCGGCGCGCCAGCTGGCACAGGTGCCGATCACCGACGACACGCTGCCCGATCTGCGCGCGCCGCCGACCAGCACGCCGCCGGAAGGGCACATCCGCGTGGTGGCTTTCTACAACCCGGAGCGGCGCTCGGCGGTCAACATTGTGCCCGGCCTGATCGGCGTGATCCTGACCATGACCATGGTGCTGTTCACCGCCATCGCCATTGTCCGTGAGCGCGAGCGCGGCAACATGGAGTTGCTGATCGCCACGCCGCTCACGCGCAGCGAGCTGATGGTGGGCAAGGTGCTGCCCTACGTCATCATCGGTCTGGTGCAGACCTGCCTGATCCTGGCGCTGGGCGTGTGGCTGTTCGCGGTGCCGGTGCGCGGCTGGCTGGTCGACGTGTTCGTCGCCGCGATCCTGCTGATCGTGGCGAATCTGGCGTTGGGTCTGCTGATCTCGACCAAGGCCAAGTCGCAGTTCCAGGCCACGCAGATGATGATCTTCGTGTTCCTGCCGTCGATCCTGCTGTCGGGCTTCATGTTCCCGTTCGCGGGCATGCCGAAGGTGGCGCAGTGGATCGCCGAAGTGCTGCCGCTGACGCATTTCCTGCGCCTGATCCGCGGCGTGATGCTGCGCGGCGCGGGGCTGTGGGAACTGTGGCCGGACGTGCTGGCGCTGGTCGGCTTTACCGCGGTGATGATGACCGTGGCGATCGCGCAGTTTCGCAAGCGGCTGGACTAGCTGCGGTTCGAGCACGCTATCCAGATAAGAGTGCGCGCTTTTCGTTTCGTCATCCCGGCGCAAGCCGGGACCTAGCGGCTGTTTTCGGAGCGAAAGGCCCTGGGTTCCGGCTTGCGCCGGAATGACGGTCGGCTTCTAGCGGTCCGGGGTCAGGCGACCTGCTGGTCGTCGCCCAGGTGCACGCGGCCGCGCAGCGAGTTGGCCATGGCCTCGGTGATGAGCACGTCGACGAACTGGCCCTTCATGCGCGCGTCGCCCGGGAAGTTGACGAAGCGCATGTTCTCGGTGCGGCCGGTCATCTCGTTCGGGCTCTTCTTGCTCGGTCCCTCGACCAGCACCGTCTGCACCGTGCCGACCATCGACTCGCTGATGGTCTTGGCGTTGGCGTTGATGGCGGCCTGCAGACGCTGCAGGCGTTCGCTCTTGACCGCGTCGCTGGTGTCGTCGGGCAGGTTGCTGGCCGGCGTGCCGGGGCGGCGCGAGTAGATGAAGGAGAAGCTGTTGTCGAAGCCGATGTCCTCGATCAGCTTCATGGTCTGCTCGAAGTCGCGGTCGGTCTCGCCGGGGAAGCCGACGATGAAGTCCGAGCTGATGGAAATGTCCGGACGCGCCTGGCGCAGCTTGCGGATGCGCTGCTTGTATTCCAGCGCCGTGTAGCCGCGCTTCATCGCCGCCAGGATGCGGTCCGAGCCGGCCTGTACCGGCAGGTGCAGGTAGTTGGCCAGCTGCGGCACGTTGGCGTAGGCCTCGATCAGCGAGTCGGAGAACTCGACCGGATGCGAGGTGGTGAAGCGGATGCGGCCGATGCCGTCGATCTCGGCGATGGCGTGGATCAGCAGCGCCAGGTCGGCGATGCCGCCGTCGTGCATCGGGCCGCGGTAGGCGTTGACGTTCTGGCCCAGCAGGTTCACTTCCTTCACACCCTGCTCGGCGAGCATCGCGACCTCGCCGACGACGTCGTCGAACGGGCGCGAGATTTCCTCGCCGCGGGTGTAGGGCACCACGCAGTACGAGCAGTATTTGGAGCAGCCTTCCATGATCGACACGAACGCGGTCGGGCCCTCGGCGCGCGGCTCGGGCAGGGCGTCGAACTTCTCGATCTCGGGGAAGGAGATGTCGACCTGCGGGCGACCGCTCTCGCGCTTGGCCGCGATCATCTCCGGCAGGCGGTGCAGGGTCTGCGGACCGAACACCAGATCCACGAACGGCGCGCGCTTGACGATGGCGTCGCCTTCCTGACTGGCCACGCAGCCGCCGACGCCGATCACCACCTTGTCGTTCTTCGCCTTGAGCTGCTTCCAGCGTCCGAGCTGGCTGAATACCTTCTCCTGCGCCTTCTCGCGGATCGAGCAGGTGTTGATCAGGATGACGTCGGCCTCGGAGGCGTCGTCGGTCAGTTCCAGCCCGTGCGCGGCCTTCAGCACGTCGACCATCTTGGTCGAGTCGTACTCGTTCATCTGGCAGCCGTGGGTCTTGATGAAAAGCTTGCCGCTCATGGCGATTCAATGGGTTATCAGTGAACAGCGCAGTGTACGCCGGGTGCGGAGGCTTCGCCAGTGACGCCGCCGGACGCTACGGCCGGCGAGGCTTTACTGCGCCGCCTCGTGCCCGAAGCGTGATCGGCTGCACTTGGCAAAATACCAATGAAAGCGCAGACTTGGCGCATGGTCACTGCCGTTCGCCGTGGGGGAAGCGGCGGCCGCCCGGCCCCCACCTTCCCGTATCTTCGCCGCCTCTGTCTGCTGGCGACGCTGCTGCTTGCCTGCGCGTGGGCGTGGCCCGGGCAGGCGAGCGGCATGTATCGCTGCACCGGCAGTAGCGGCGAGACGGTGTTCACCACCAGCAAGACCGGCTACCGCGATTGCCACCGTATCCGTATGCCTGCGGACGAAGGCGGAAGTCCCGAGCGCAAGGCATCCTCGTCCGCCAAGTCGTCGGCTAGCCCGCCGGCCGCGACCGGCTGGCAGTACCGCGAAGGTACCGCGTCGTCGACGCCGAGCCTGCCTGCGATCAACCGCAAGGCCGGCACCCGCGTGCTGCGCGGGGCCGTATATAAGGTGGTGCGTGCCGACGGCAGCATCGAGTACACCAACGTTCGCCCGCGCGGGCGACAAGCCCGGCAGGCGCGGACCCAGACGTTGTTCACCTACATCGCCACCTGCGCGGCCTGCGATGTGCATTCGCGCATCGACTGGGCGCACGTGCCCTTGCGTCTGAGTGCCTACGCCGACGCCATTCGTCTGGCGGCCAGCCGCTACGACGTCGATCCGGCGCTGCTGCGCGCGATCATCCATGCCGAGAGCGCGTTCAATCCGCGCGCGCTTTCCAACAAGGGGGCGCAGGGACTCATGCAGCTTATGCCGGCGACGGCCAGCGACATGGGCGTGCAGGACGCCTTCGACGCCACGCAGAACATCGAGGGCGGCGCGCGCTACCTGGCGCAGTTGTTGAAGACGTTCAACGGCGACGACCGTCTCGCCGCCGCCGCCTACAACGCCGGTCCCGAGGCCGTGCAGAAGTACGGCGGCGTGCCGCCCTACGCGGAAACCGAGGTCTACGTGAAGCGCGTCACGACGCTGCATCAGCGCTACCGTCAGGCCATGCAGCACAGCGACGCGGTGGCGTCGACCGGCGCGGGGCACGCGGGCTGAGGATTGTTTACTGACCTTGCTGCTGCTGTTGCTGCGGCGCCAGCACGCTGAGCGGCGGACGCTGGGTCAGTGTCAGCGTGGTGCTGAACGGCCGGCCTGCGCGCAGGCCCGATACCTTTACTTTCGTGCCCGGCTTCATGGCGATCTCGCGGTGGCGCAGCGAGGACGGGTCGACGATGTCCTGCGTGCCGATTTGCAGCAGCACGTCGCCGGCCTGGATGCCGGCTTCGGCGGCCGGGCCGCCCGGATACACATCCGTCACCCACACGCCGCGCGCGGCCGGCGGCAGGCCGCTGTTGGCGCTGATCGGCACGCTGGTGTATTCGATGCCGAGCCAGCCGCGCACCACGTGCCCGGTGCTGATGATCTGGTCCAGCACGTTCTTGGCCGTGCCCGCGGGAATGGCGAAGCTGATGCCTTCGGCGCCGCTGGCGCGGCCGAGCAGGGCGGTGTTGATGCCGACCAGGTTGCCGCGCGCATTGACCAGCGCGCCGCCGGAATTGCCGAAGTTGATGGCGGCGTCGGTCTGGATGAAGTCCTCCGGACTGACCGCGTTGAGCTGACGACCGATGGCGCTGACGATGCCCATGGTCACGGTCTGGCCGATGCCGAACGGATTGCCGATGGCGAGCACCACGTCGCCGACGCGGATCGGACGTTTGGCGAGATGGATCGCGGGCAGGTCGCTGGCGTTGACCTTGAGCACGGCCAGATCGGTGTCCGGGTCCGAGCCGACCACGCTGGCCTCGGCCACGCGGCCGTCGTACAGCAGTACCTGGATGTTCTGCGCGCCAGCGATGACGTGATTGTTGGTGAGCACGTAGCCGCTGCTGCTGAGGATCACGCCCGAGCCCAGGTTCTGCTCGCGGCGGCGCTGCGCCGGGCCGGTCGGAATGTCGCCGAGGATGCGCTGCAGCGACGGATCGGAATAACGCAGCACCGGTTGTTCGGTGACCATGCGGTTGGCGTAGATGTTGACCACCGACGGCGCCGCACGGGCAACGGCGCTGGCGTAGGAACTGGGGGCGGCAGGCGCTTGCAGCGTCTGGGCATGGTCGGCGTCGTTGGGTTCGGAGCTGTCGACGGGGCGGGCGACGGAGGCGGGCGCGGCGGGCGTCAGCCCCAGGCGGGCGCGCAGGGCGTCGCCGCTTTGCGGCCAGATCAGCGCGATCACGAACGCGAGCGCCAGCCCGATCAGGACGAAACGGGCGATGAAGGCGATCGTGCGGGCGACTCGATTCATGCGTGCGGACAACGGCTTGTGAGAAAAACGGACGGTCGTGCGTGCTGTCGGCCGGCCATGAGGAGCCGCATCGCCACAGTCGAAAAGCGCGGTCCGATTGTACGCATCTGACCCTGACGCTACACTAACGCGATTTTGGGGGGGATGCCCCAACGTAACCTCAATGGCACAAGTTCCGGAGAGCCTGATGGCGAATGAAGTCGTCGATCACGGTCGTCGCCGGTTCCTGACCGCTACCACAGCAGTGGTGGGTGGCGTGGGAGTCGTCGCGGCAGCCGTACCTTTTATTAAATCGTGGGAACCCAGCGCGCGAGCCAAGGCCGCCGGTGCACCGGTGGTGGCGGACATCAGCAAGGTCGAGTCCGGGCAGATGGTTCGTTACGGCTGGCGCAGCGTCCCGGTGTTCGTGGTCAACCGGACCAAGGAGCAGGTGGCGACGCTGACCACGAAGGACGTCGAGAGCCGTCTGAAGGATCCCAACTGCGACGTCACCAGTCAGCAGCCTGCCTACGCGAAGAATCCGCATCGTTCGATCAAGCCCGAGTGGCTGGTCATGATCGGTATCTGCACGCATCTGGGTTGCGTCCCCGACTACAAGCCCAAAGTCGGCCCGGAACCGTTCGATCCGGATTGGAAGAGCGGCTTCTACTGCCCCTGCCACAAGTCGCGCTACGACATCGCCGGTCGTGTCTACGACGGCGTGCCGGCGCCGATGAACATGGTCATTCCGCCGTATCACTTCATGGATGACACGCACATCCAGATCGGTGTCGATCCGAAGGAGGCTTCCTGATGGCCGGAGCAATCGCACGCTGGTTCAACGAGCGCGCTCCCGGGCTTGCGCCGATGTACCGCAAGCACATGACGGAGTACTACGCGCCGAAGAACTTCAACGTCATGTACTACTTCGGGTCGCTGGCGATGCTGGTGCTGGTCAACCAGATCCTGACCGGCATCTTCCTGGCGATGTTCTACAAGCCCAGCGCGCTGGAAGTGTTCCCGGGCACCTCCGAAGCGTTCGCGTCCGTGTACTACATCATGCGCGACGTCGACTGGGGCTGGCTGATCCGCTACATGCACACCACCGGCGCGTCGATGTTCTTCGTCGTGGTGTACCTGCACATGTTCCGCGGCCTGATGTACGGCTCGTACAAGAAGCCGCGCGAACTGGTGTGGATTCTCGGCATGCTGATCTTCCTGGTGCTGATGGCCGAGGCCTTCATGGGCTACGTGCTGCCGTGGGGCAACATGTCGTTCTGGGGCGCCAAGGTGATCATCTCGCTGTTCGGCGCGATTCCGGTCGTCGGCGAGACGCTGGTGCACTGGATCATGGGCGACTTCTCGCCGGCCGACGCCACGCTGAACCGCTTCTTCTCGTTGCATGTGGTGGCGCTGCCGATCGTGCTGCTGCTGCTGGTGGTGCTGCATCTGGCCGCGCTGCACGAAGTCGGCTCGAACAACCCCGACGGCGTCGAGATCAAGAAGAAGAAGAACGAGAAGGGCATCCCGCTGGACGGCATCCCGTTCCATCCGTACTACACGGTGAAGGATCTGTTCGGCGTCGGCATGTTCCTGCTGATCTGCGCGTTCATCATCTTCTTCGCGCCGGGCATGGGCGGCTGGTTCCTGGAGCACGACAACTTCGTGCCGGCGAACCACCTGGTCACGCCCGCGGCGATCAAGCCGGTGTGGTACTTCACGCCGTTCTACGCGATTCTGCGCATGATCCCGTTCAAGCTGCCCGGCGTGCTGACGATGTTCGGCGCGATCATCCTGCTGTTCCTGACGCCGTGGATCGATCGCGGCCAGGTCAAGTCGATCCGTTACCGCGGCACCGGCTACAAGATCGCGCTGGCGCTGTTCGCGGTGTCGTTCATCAGTCTGGGTCTGGTCGGTGCGGAAGTCACCGCCGAGGCCATTCCGATGATCTTCGGTGCCAATGCGGACATCACGTCCATCGAGAACCTGTTCGGCCGGTTCTGGGTGCTGGTGTACTTCGGATTCTTCGTCTTCCTCTGGGTCTACACGTACTTCGGCCTCGAGAAGACCAAGCCGGTTCCGGAACGGGTGACGACACATGACTAAGCGCGTTTTCTTCTTCATTGCCCTGTCGCTGTCTCTGCTGCTGGGCGCGGTCTCCGCGCAGGCTTCGGAGGGCGGCGGCGAGCTGATGTCGGCGCACGTCAGCCTGAAGGACAAGGCCTCGCTGCAGCGCGGCGCCCGGCTGTACTTCAACTACTGTTCCGGCTGCCATTCGCTGCACTTCATGCGCTACTCGCGCATGGCCGAGGATCTTGGCCTGACCGAGAAAGAGGTGATGAACAACCTCAACTTCACCGGCGCCAAGTTCCAGGGTCACGCCATCGCGGCCATGCCCGAGGCGGATGCGGCGAAGTGGTTCGGCAAGGCTCCGCCGGATCTGTCGCTGAAGGTGGCCGAAAAGGGTTCGGATTACGTCTACAGCTACCTGAACTCGTTCTACCTCGACCCCGAGCGTCCGGTGGGCTGGAACAACACGGTGTTCCCGAATGCCTCGATGCCGAACCCGCTGTGGGAGCTGCAGGGTCTGCAGGTGGCGGAGAAGGGCAAGGCGGCCGACGGCAGCGAGATCGTCACCGGCCTGAAGCTGGAGCAGCCGGGCCGCATGTCGCCCGAGCAGTTCCACGCGGCCACGCGCGACCTGACGGCGTTCCTGACCTATGTGTCGGAGCCGGCGGCGCTCAAGCGCGAGTCGATGGGTATCTGGGTGCTTCTGTATCTGGCTGCATTCACGTTCCTGGCCTACCTGCTCAAGCACGAGTACTGGAAGGACGTCCACTGATCGACGGCGTTCGGGCGCGGGGGAGCGCTCGAACGCCGATTTGCTTTTCGAGGGGGGGGGTCGCCATGGTATCTAGCGTTCGCAATCGCACCATACTTACACTGTTCACATCCGCCGATGCCGTGCAGTGTCATCGTGTGCGCATGGTGCTTGCCGCCAAGGGCGTGGTCTACGACCGGGTCGTGGTCCATCCGGACAAGCTGCCGGAAGATCTGCACGATCTCAATCCGTATGGTACGTTGCCGACGCTGGTCGACCGCGATCTGGTGCTGCACGATACCGCGGTGATCTGCGAGTATCTGGACGAACGCTACCCGCATCCGCCGCTGATGCCGATCGATCCGCTGTCACGCGCACGGTTGCGTCTGGCGATGGTGTGCATCGAGCACGACTGGCTGCCGCTGATCGAGACCATCGGGCAGGGCGGCCGCAAGGCGGATACCGCGCGCAAGCATCTGCGCGAACAATTGCTCGCCGCCCGTCCGCTGTTCAAGGCGGCCAAGTTCTTCCTGAATCCGGAATTGAGCCTGGCCGACTGTCTGGTGGTTCCGGTGATCTGGCGTCTGCAGGCCCTGGGTGTGAAGCTGGGGCGTGAAGGCAAGGTGATTACCGATTACGGCGAGCGCATTTTCCACAGCCAGGGCTTCGCACGAAGCCTGAGCGACGAAGAACGACTCATGGTCGAGTGAGCTAGTGAGCACCACCACCGAACATCACGGCATGAATTCCAACCGTCCGTACCTGCTGCGGGCGATTTACGACTGGGTGACGGACAACGGCCTTACGCCGTACGTGCTGGTCGACGCCACGCGCGCCGGCGTGCAGGTCCCGTCGCACGTCATCAAGGACGGCCAGGTCGTGCTCAACATCGCCATGCGCGCGGTGGCCAATCTCGACCTGGGCAACGACCGCATCAGCTTCAGTGCGCGCTTTTCCGGCGTCAGCCAGTCGGTCAGCTTCCCGGTGTCGGCCGTGCTGGCGATCTACGCCCAGGAGAACGGCCAGGGCATGATGTTCCCCGAGGATGCCGATCCGCCGCCGCCGGATGACGGTTCGGTCGAGCCGTCGCCGGCTTCCGATGCGGACGGCAGCGGTGACGAGGGCGACGGCAAGCCGCGTCGTGGCGCGCCGCATCTGCGCGTCATCAAATAAGTCGTTCGCGTTCGGCGCGGCGCGGCGGAAAAGCGCCGCGCTCAGCTCAATGCAGTCGGCGCACCCGCTGCATCAGATCGACCACCTGCGTCTCCGCGCCTGCGGAGGCTTCGGGCGTGGGCCATTCGGTGTGCAGGTCGACCACGCGTCCGCTTACCATCCACAGATGGCCGGCGTGGCGGTCCTGGCCGTTCAGGCTGACCTCGAAGGCGTAGCGGAGCATCCATTGCGGCAGGCCTTCGCCGCGGCGCAGACGCAGGCCGGAAAGGCCGACGCTCTCGTCGAGAAGCTGCACGGATTGCGCCTTGCAGATACTGCGCGCGGCGCGTAGCGCGAGCTCTCGGCTGCGCATGGCGGACAGCCACAGGCCGATCACGGCCATCAACGCGAGCAGGAACAGCCATTCGTAGGTCATGGCGCTATTGTGGGTGCGCCCCGGGGCGCTCACAAGTGCGGAAGCGGCGATCCGTCACGCATGTGCACGCGGAAGGAAAGGTCCACGGCGTGCACGTGCTTGGTCAGCGCGCCGACCGAAATGTAGTCCACGCCGCGTTGCGCGATGGCGCCGATCGAATCGAGATCGACGCCGCCCGAGACTTCCAGTTCCACCTTGCCCTTTGCGCGGGCGACGGCGCGATCGAGCATGTCCGGCCCGAATTCGTCGAGCATGACGCGGTCGACGCCGGCCGCGAGTGCCTGTTCCAGTTCGTCGAGGTTCTCGACCTCGACTTCGAGCAACAGCTGCGGATGCCGGGCGCGCGCCGCTAGCACGGCCTCGCGCAGCCCGCCGGCTGCGGCAATGTGGTTTTCCTTGATCAGGATGGCGTCGTAGAGGCCGATGCGGTGATTGTGGCCACCGCCGCAGCGCACCGCGTATTTCTGTGCCAGACGCAGGCCGGGCAGGGTCTTGCGCGTGTCGAGGATGCGCGTGCCCGTGCCCGCCACTGCGGCGACGTAGCGTGCGGTGCGGGTGGCGGTGCCGGACAGGGTCTGCAGGAAGTTCAGCGCCGTGCGTTCGGCGCTGACCAGTGCGCGTGCGTTGCCCTGCAGACGACACAGCACCGTGTCCGGCGCGACGCGTTCGCCGTCGCGTACCGTCCATGCGATGGCGATGTCGGGATCGAGTCGGTGGAAACAGGCGTCGAACCAGGCACGACCGGCAATCACGGCTTCGTCGCGGCACAGCAGTTGCGCATGCGCATGGGCGTCGGCGGGCAGCAGGTCGGCAGTGGCGTCGCCGCTGCCGAGGTCTTCGCTCAGGGCGTGCTCGACATCACGCGCGATGACGTCGCCCGCAGGCAGCGCGGGCGTGGAGTCGCGATCGGTCGAGCTCATGCGTTGGGCTTCGGCGCTTCGGCGTTGGGCGTGGACTGCGACGTGCGCAGACGTTCGACGATGGCATCCAGCGCACGGTCGAACAGCGGCAGTTCCTCGAGAACCACGGTCTGCCCGGAGGCCAGCTCGCTGGCGAACTGATCCAGCGTCTTGTCGGCCACCTTCAGACCGCGGCGGTTGACGAACAGGTATTTGCCGCTGATCGGACTGATCCAGGAAAGCTTGGCGCGTTCCGGGCGCTCGCTATCGGCCTGGAACTCCACCCAGGTGCCGACCTTTAGCGCGCGCACGCGCTGCACTTCGGGGCTGTCGGGTTGCACGGCCGGCTTCGCGGTCTCCTCGGTTTCGCTGAGGGTTTCCGGCGTGGCGATGGCTTCCATGCTGTCGGGAATCGGCATGGCTTCGCTGACCGTTTGCGCGACCGCGACTTCCTCGCGCAGGTTCAGCTGTCCGTTGTAGAGCGTGTTCAGCTGCCGCATCAGGTTTTCGACGTCGGCATCCTGGAAGGCGACCGTGGCCAGGCCGTGACGCAGCGACTTTTCCAGCAGCGGCAGCAGTTGGTTCAGGCGCGCGCGTTCGACGTCGCTGCGGATCGGTCCGACGCTCCACACGAAGTCGTCGACGAAGCGCAACCCGACACGGAATTCCTTGGATTCCTCGCCGTGACGCAGCAGCGTCAGCACCAGGTAGTTGGCCCAGGCGCGGGTGAGGATGCCGTTGACCAGCGCCGGCAGTTCGCGACCGTCGATGCGCGAGAGGATTTCCTGCGCGGCGCGGCGACGCGCCTGCTGCAGCTTCTCGCGACCGCGAGTGGCTTCGGCGGCGCGCTGTTCGGCCAGTTGCGCGCGACGGTTGCTGCCGTCGAGGAACTTGCGGAATTCGTCCAGCTGGCGGTTGAAGACCTCGATGTCGTCGTCGAAGTCGGACAGCAGGGTTTCCACCACGCTGCGGACCTTGCCCAGCAGGCGCTGATCGCGGTCGGATTCGGCCGACCAGCTCTTGGCGGCCTCGGCCAGCTCGTCGAGCAGGCGGCGCGCCGGGTGATTGGCGTGCGCGAACAGCCGGCGGTCGAGAATGGCCGCCTTCAGATACGGAATCTGCAGGCGCGCCAGCAGCACCTGCATCTCCATCGGCAGGTTGTGATCCTGCAGGATGTACTCGAACAGCATGCTGATGAGGTCGATGGTGTCCTCATCGGCGCCGGAAACGTAGGACTTGGCCTCGCCGCGCAGATGGCTGATCTGGCGCACCAGCTGTTCCTTCAGCAGACGCACGTCCTCCGCCGACAGCGTGGTGTCGATGGGAATCTGCGTCGGCATCGAGACCGTGCTGCGGGCCACTTCGCCCTGCAGCACCGACAGCGCGCCGAGCAACTCCGCCGGGCTCAGCGAGGGACCGCTGTTGCCCATGGCCGGTTGTCCGTAACCGTAGGTCTGGCGACGCTCGGCCAGCAGCGACTGCAACGTTTCGACCAGCTTGGTGCGCAGCATCGAGTTGTCGTTGTCGTCGCCCTCGACGTCCTGCGCGGCATTCGCTTCGTTGCGCTGCTGCGGGCGCGGCTGCGTCGTCGTCGATCGCTTGGCGCCGGGCGTGCGAAGCTGCGGCAGCACGCCGGCCTGGATCAGGGTGTGGTTGATTTCCTCGTACAGCGGTTCGAGGTTGTTCAGCACGTAGCGCTCGAACAGCTTGAACACGATCAGCTTGACGCGGACCTCGACCTTCAGCTCGCTCATGGCCTCGCCGAACGAGCGGGTCAGCGTGGCCGGGCCGATGGGATTGTCGACGTTGTCGACCTTGGTGCCGCCGCAGATCACGGTCAGGCGCTGGTTGACCGCGAACAGGCTGTGCGAGAGACGGCCCTCGGCCTTGCTGGTCATGCTGGTGACCGCGAGCGATTCTTCCAGGTCGCGCTCGTCCACCAGTGACAGTTCCGGCGAACCGCCGAAGGCGCGCTGTTCGTTCTGCGTTTCGCCGTGGGCGTGGCGCTGGCCGCCGGCCAGCTTGGAAAACGCGCCGGTGATCATGTCGATGAAGCTGCGCTCGATCAGCGGCCGCTTCTTGCGCACGTCGCGCATGCCGTCGAAGTACTGCGTCTGCACGGCGTTGTTCTCGGCCTTCTCGGCGAGGTCGAACAGGGCATCGTCGACATTGTCGAACATGCTGCCCATCAGGCTCATCAGATGGCGTGTGCTGACGCCGCGCACGGAAGCCAGCAGCTCGCCGACGCGCTCGTTGCGCGGGTCGTTGGCGATGCTGCCGCTGCGTTCGGCCAGATCGACGATGTTGCTGAGATGGCTGCGTTCGTTGACGTTGTTCATGGCGGATTCCATCGGGACGCCGCACACGCGCCCATGGTTAACATTGTCGTCCAACGGAAATTGCAAAACGTGAGGCCGTTCACGTTGTCTTGTCAGGGGTGCGCCGCGAGACCCGTTCAGAGGCCCTCGCGCAGCTGGGTGGTGCCGATGCCTTCCTCGGGCAACATGACCGGAATGTCGTCTTCGATGCGATAGACGACGCGCCCGTCGGTGGTCACCAGACCGGCCGTCAGCGCCGCTTCCACGCGCGCGCCGGCCACGGTGTCGACTTCGCCGCGTGCAATGGCTTGATTCAGTCGTTCCAGTTCGCCCGTCTGCAGGGGGCGGACGGGGGTTTTGCTGACCGGGCAGCAGAGGATATCGAGCAGGTGCTTGTCCATGCCATTACAATAGCTTCTTTTGGATGGACCGACCATGACTTCGACCCCCTCCGCACCACGCGTCGGCGTGGTCATGGGTTCCCGATCCGACTGGGAAACCATGCAGCACGCTGTGGCCCTGCTGGAACGGCTCGGCATCGCCCATGAAACCCGTGTGGTGTCCGCGCATCGCACGCCCGATCTGTTGTTCCAGTACGCCGAGCAGGCGGTCGAGCGCGGCTTGCAGGTGATCATCGCCGGCGCCGGCGGCGCGGCGCACCTGCCGGGCATGCTGGCGGCCAAGACCCGGGTGCCGGTGTTCGGCGTGCCGGTGCAGTCGAAGGCGCTGAACGGCATGGATTCGCTGCTTTCGATCGCACAGATGCCCACCGGCATTCCGGTCGGCACGCTGGCGATCGGCAAGGCCGGCGCGGGTAACGCCGCGCTGCTGGCCGCGGCGGTGCTGGCGTTGACCGATCCGGCCGTGGCCGAGGCGCTGGACGCGTTCCGGGCGACGCAGACGCAGGACGTGCTCGATCGCCCCGATCCGAGGTCAGCATGAGCGAGCGCAAACCGGTTCTGGGTATTCTCGGCGGCGGTCAGCTGGCACGGATGATGGTGCTGGAGGGCGCGCCGCTGGGCGTGACGTTCCGTATCGTCGACCCCGCGGACACGCCGTGCGCCGCGCAACTCGCGCCGACCCGGCGCGCGGACTGGAACGACCTCGATGCGCTGGCGCCGTTCGCCGAGGCGATCGACGTCGCCACCTTCGATTTCGAGAACGTGCCGGCCGAGACCGCGCAGTGGCTGACCGAGCACGTGCAGGTCCATCCGGGGCCGCGCGCGCTGGCGGTGGCGCAGGATCGGATGGCCGAGAAGACGCTGTTCCGCGACATCGGCCTGGACACCGCGCGTTTCGCCGCGGTCGACACCCGCGCGGATCTGGATCGCGCCCTGCACGAGATCGGCGCGCCGGCGATTCTGAAGACGCGTCGTCTGGGCTACGACGGCAAGGGCCAGTTCCGGCTGCGCGATGCCGTCGACGCCGATGCGGCCTGGGCGGCGCTGGGCGAGCAGGCCGCGCAGCACGGCCTGATCCTGGAAGCCTTCGTGCCGTTCGACTACGAGGTCTCGGTGATCGCCGTGCGCGGTCGCGACGGCGAATTCCGGACCTGGCCGTTGACGCGCAACTGGCATGCCGACGGCATCTTGTCGCTGAGTCTGGCGCCCGCGCCGGGCGCCGACGCCATCGCGGACAGCGCCTTCGCGCACGCACGCACGTTGGCCGAGCGTCTCGACTATGTCGGCGTGTTCGCGCTGGAATTGTTCGTCAAGGACGGTCGCGTGCTCGGCAACGAGATGGCGCCGCGCGTGCACAATTCCGGTCACTGGACCTACGATGGCGCCGTCACCAGCCAGTTCCAGAATCACGTGCGCGCGGTGCTGGGACTGCCGCTGGGCGATACCTCGGCGCGCGGCTGCAGCGTCATGTTCAACTGGATCGGCGCGATGCCGCCGGTGGCGCCCGCACTGGCCGTGGGCGACGTGCACTGGCACGACTACGGCAAGTCTTCGCGGCCCGGGCGCAAGGTCGGGCACGCCACGGTCTGCGCGGCCGACTTCGCCACGCTGCGCACCCGCGTGGAGGCGTTGGCGCAGGCGCTGGATCGCGTCGAGCAGGCCTCGCCGCTGCTCGACCTTCCGGTGTCCTGAGTCGCTTGTTGCGCCCTGTGCGGACATGAAAAAACCGGCCGCGAGGGCCGGTTTTTTCATGCGCTGGAACCGCGCCGGGATCAGGCCATGTTGCTGGCGGCGAAGTCCCAGTTGACCAGGTTCCAGAACGCCTCGACGTACTTCGGGCGGGCGTTGCGGTAGTCGATGTAGTAGGCGTGTTCCCACACGTCGATGGTCAGCAGCGGCTTGTCGTCGCCGGTGATCGGCGTGGCCGCGTTGGACGTGTTGACGATGGCCAGCGAACCGTCCGGACGCTGCACCAGCCAGGTCCAGCCCGAGCCGAAGTTGCCGGCCGCGGCGGTGCTGAATTCCTCGCGGAACTTCTCCACCGAACCGAACGTCTTGGTCAGCGCGTCGGCCAGCTTGCCGGACGGGTCGCCGCCGCCGTTCGGGCTCAGCGAATGCCAGTAGAAGGTGTGGTTCCAGACCTGGGCGGCGTTGTTGAACATGCCGCCGGAGGACTTCTTGATGATGTCTTCCAGGCTCATGTCGGCGAACTCGGAGCCTTCGATCATGCCATTCAGCTTGGTGACGTAGGCCTGATGATGCTTGCCGTAGTGGAAGTCCAGGGTCTCGGCCGAGATGTGCGGCTCAAGGGCGTTTTTGTCGAAGGGAAGCGCGGGAAGCTCGATCGCCATGCTGGCTACTCCTGTTGGGCTTGAATGGGTCGATGCGGCGTTGCGGCGGGCCGCGCAGGCGGTGCCCGGCCGCGATACAATGACGGCTTTGGCGCGATGCGCCCGTCGATCATTGTAAGACTAATCAATCTATGGACGTTCTCGATCGCATCAAGACCCTCGTCGACGAACAGCCCATCGTGCTGTTCATGAAGGGCACGCCCACGTTTCCGATGTGCGGCTTCTCCAGCCGCGCCGTCGATGCGCTGAACAGCGTCGGTGCGCGGTTCCACGCGGTCAACGTGCTGGAGGATCCGTCGGTGCGCGCCAGCCTGCCGCATTTCGGTAACTGGCCGACGTTTCCGCAGCTCTACATCCAGGGCGAGCTGATCGGCGGCTGCGACATCGTCGAGGACCTGAAAGCTTCGGGACAGCTCGAGCGCATGGTGGTCGATCTGCAGCAGGCCGCTGCGGTGCAGGGAGACCCGGCATGATGCCGATGCGCCGCCTCTCGGCGCATCCGCCACTCGGCGAGCGGCCGCTCGAAGGCCGCGTGATCGTCGTCACCGGCGCCACGGGCGGACTCGGCAGCGCGGTGGCGCATGCGGTATCCGCGGCCGGCGCGACGCCGGTGCTGATCGGCAAGCGCAAGCGTGAACTGGAAAAACTCTACGACGCGCTGGTCGAGGCCGGCGGCGCGCAGCCGGCGATCGCGCCGATGAACCTGGAAACGGCCACGCCCAACGACTTCGACGAGATCGTCGCCGCGCTGCAGCGTGAACTCGGTCGACTCGATGGCCTGGTGCACTGCGCGGTGATGTTCGAGGGCCTGACGCCGATGGCGATGCACAAGCCTGACGAATGGCTGAAAGTGCTGCAGGTCAACGTGTCCGCGCCGTTCGCGCTGACCCAATCCTGCATGCCGCTGATGCAGGCGGCCGAGGACAGCGCAGTGATCTTCGTCACCGACGATCCGCAGCGCATGGGCCGCGCGCACTGGGGCGCCTACGGCGTCAGCAAGGCCGCGGTCGAACGCATGGCGTCGATTCTGCATGACGAAACCGACGATTCGACGCTGCGCGTGCATGTGCTGCTGCCGGGGCCGATGCGCACGTCGCTGCGGCGCATGGCGTGGTTCGGCGAAGACACCATGAAACATCCGACGCCGGAGGCCACGGCGCAGGCGGTGGTGCATCTGCTGTCCGCACAGGGCGCGGCGGCGCGGGGCGCGATTATCGATCTGCGTCCGCAGGATGCCGAGCGCGCGTCCGACGTCGCCTGATCCGCGCGTCCGACTGGCGTATTCTTCCACGGCGTCCAGCGCCACTCACGGCATGTCGATTGCCCACTACCTGCGGAAACGTCGATGGAAGCCCACATGACCCCGCTGTCCGCCGGACTCCTGTTGTTCCTGATCATGGATCCGCTGGGCAACATCCCGTTCTTCCTGAGCCTGCTCAAGCACGTGCCGCCGCAGCGCCGGCGCTGGGTGGTGATTCGCGAGTTGCTGATCGCGCTGGCGGTGCTGGCGGCGTTCCTGGTCGGCGGGCAGTACATCCTCAGTCTGCTGCAGCTGAAGCAGGAATCGGTCAGCATCGGCGGCGGCATCGTGCTGTTCCTGATCGGCATCCGCATGGTGTTTCCGCCGGCCGACGGCGGCATCTTCGGCAAGCCGGGCGAGGGCGAGCCGTTCATCGTGCCGATGGCGATTCCCGGCGTGGCCGGTCCCTCGGCGATGGCCGCGCTGCTGCTGCTGGCCAACAACCAGCCGGGACGGCTGATGGAGTGGGGCATCGCGCTGTTTCTGGCCTGGCTGGCGACCTCGGTCATCCTGCTCAGCGCCACCTACCTGTTCCGCTGGCTCGGCGAGAGCGTGCTGACCGCGCTGGAGCGGCTCATGGGCATGCTGCTGATCGCCCTTTCGGTGCAGATGTTCCTGGCCGGCGTGGCGGCGTATTTCAAGGCGGCCGGGTTCTGACGGGCGGCCGCGGAGGGGGCTGGATCGGGGTCCGCGCGTTCGTGCATACTGTGGCGTATGGAAGACGTTCGGGACTGTCATCATCGGTCCCGCATGCTGTAGAGCTTCTGTAACATGGCATTGCCACAGTAGCTGCGCAGATTGGGAGGTACGGTCATGCTCAGCGTCGAAGAAACTCTGAAGTCGCGCCTGCCCTGGCTGGCGAACCATCCGCGCATCCGCAAGCCGGTTGCGGGGCTACTGGGTCGTCTGGCGGCCGAAGAGGATTTCAATCGCACCCTGCGTTCGCTGGAAGGCCTGGAAGGGTTCGACTTCGTCGAGCAGGGCTTGCGCAATCTCGGCGTGACCTGTCACGTGACGCCGCGCGAACTCGAACACGTGCCGTCCGAAGGCGCGTTGCTGATCGTCGCCAACCATCCGCTCGGCATGATCGACGCACTGGCCCTGTTGAAGACGGTCGGCTCGGTGCGCAAGGACGTGCGCATTCTCGGCAACGACATTCTCGGCATGATGCCCGGGCTGCGACCGCTGCTGCTGCCGGTGGACGTGTTCGGCAAGGGCGCGGCTTCGCGGCTGCGCGGCATTTATCGCGCGCTCGACGAGGGGCAGGCGCTGATCGTCTTTCCCGCCGGCGAAGTCTCGCGCATGGGGCCGGCCGGCGTTCGCGACGGCGCCTGGTCCGGCGGCTTCGCACGCATGGCCAAGCGCAGCGGTGCGTCGGTGCTTCCGGTGCATATCGCAGCGCGCAATTCGGCCGCTTTCTACGGCATGTCCATGCTGGCCAAGCCGCTGGCGACTGCGATGCTGCCGCGCGAGGCGGTAAACCGCCGGCTGCGTCGCATCGGTCTCGGCATCGGCGCGCTGATCGGCGCCGACGAGTTGAAACAGCGCAGCGAGGACCATCCGGAAACGGCGGCTCGACTGATGCGCCGCCATGTCTACCGACTGGCGCGCGGGCGCGGACTGATTTTCGGCGGTCAGGCGCCGCTGGCGCATGCCGAGCCGGCCGAGGCCGTAGCCGCGGAGCTGGCCGCCCAAGGCGAGTTGCTGGCCGATCTGGCCGACGGCAAGCAGGCCTGGCTGCTGCCCGGCAGCGAGAACAGCACGGTGCTGCGCGAGATCGGTCGTCTGCGTGAACTGACGTTCCGCCGCGTCGGCGAGGGCACGGGCCTGCGCTGCGATCTGGATCAGTACGACGCCTGGTACGAGCATCTGGTGCTCTGGGACCCCCAGGAATCCAAGGTCGTCGGCGCCTACCGTTTCGGTCACGGCGGCCGCATTCTCGCCGAGCGCGGTCTGGCGGGTTTGTACAGCGCCAGCCTGTTCGATTACACCGAACGCAGCGAGACGCACCTGGCACAGGGCCTGGAACTCGGCCGCAGCTTCATTGCGCCGGCCTACTGGCGCTCGCGCGCGCTGGATCAGTTGTGGCGCGGCATCGGTCTGTATCTGCAAAAACATCCGGAGCTGCGCTTCCTGTTCGGCCCGGTCAGCATGTCGGTCAGTCTGCCGCGCGAAGCGCGCGAATGGATCGTGGCCGCGCATCAGCATTATTTCGGTCGCGCCGGTCTGGCCAGCGCGCGGCGGCCGTTCGTGATCTCGCCGGAGATCGTCGACGGCGTGCGGCGCGAGCTGGACGGTCTGGAGCCGAGCATCGGTCTGGGACGCCTGCGACATCATCTCGATGCGCTCGGCGTGACCATGCCGGTGCTGTACCGCCAGTACGTCGATCTGGTCGAACCCGAGGGCGTCCAGTTCCTGGATTTCGGCGAAGATCCTGGTTTTTCCGGATGCGTGGACGGCCTGGTCATGCTCGATCTCGCGCATCTGAAGCCGGCCAAGCGCGCGCGCTATCTGGGCAAGAACTGAGCGTCAAAGCGCCGCATGGATGGCGGTCGGATCCGATGACAGAGCGACATAAAAATGTCATCGCGTTGGTGTTAAACTACCATTAACCAGCGCGGTTGGTAGGCGCCGTGCGGGTGCCATTAGGGGACAGATGCAAGCTGATGCTGGCGGATGCCGTCGCAGCCGCTGTCCTGGTGTTTATCTTTCGAGTCCAGCTTCTTGTTGCGAGTGGGGAAATCACAATGATGAGAAACATTCGAGCGCGTGCGTTGCCTCTGGCGATCGCGACGCTGCTGGCGGCAGCGCCGGCGATGGCCCAGAACGTTACTTCGGCCGGCGTCAGCGGTCGTGTGGTCGATGCGCAGGGTCAGCCTGTCGCCAACGCCACCGTGCAGATCGTGCACGAGCCGTCGGGCACCACCAAGGTCGTCACCACCAATGCCGACGGCCGTTACACCGCGCAGGGCCTGCGCGTCGGCGGTCCGTTCGACATCACCGTCACCAAGTCCGGTCTGTCGCAGGGTGAAAAGGACAACATCTACCTGCAGCTGGGTCAGGTCTCCGCGGTCAATCTGACGCTGGGCGCCGGCACGGCGAACGCGCAGCAGCTGGGCACGGTCACCGTGACCGACTCGGCGCTCACCCAGGTCTTCAACCCGGACAACAAGGGTCTGTCGACCAACGTCTCGCAGCGTGAACTGGAAGCCAACCCGGCCGCCAACCGCTCGATCGACGACGTCGCTCGTCTGGATCCGCGCATCAACGTGACCGATCAGGGCGACGGCTCGATCTCGGCCATGGGCCTGCCGAACCGCTTCAACAACATTCAGGTCGATGGCGTCGGCGTGGGCGACCCGTTCGGCCTGAACGCGAACGGCCTGCCGTACCAGAACTCGCCGATCTCGCAGGACACCATCGCCGAGTACAACATCTCGACGTCGAACTACGACGTGGCCTCCGACACCGTCGGCGCCGACATCAACGCGGTGACCAAGTCGGGCACGAACGAGTTCCACGGTTCGGTCTACTACGTCTACCAGAACGCCGACAAGATGGTCGGTGACGCGGGCTGGCTGGATTCCAGCAACCCGGGCTACAAGTACAACGGCTTTAAGAAGAACACGACGACCGGTTTCACGATCGGCGGTCCGATCATCAAGGACAAGCTGTTCTTCTTCCTGTCCGCCGAGAAGCAGAAGGTCACCGGCATCGGTGCCGATTCGGCCAACGGTCTGGACTACAGCCTGGGTAACGGCCCGTCCACTTCCAACAAGCTGTCGCCGGGCGACGTGCAGAAGGTCATCGACGCGGCCAAGAGCGTGGGCCTGCAGCCGGGCACCTTCGGCGGCGCCAGCGCCGTGACCCTGGAAGACAAGCGCTACCTGGGCAAGATCGACTGGAACGTCACCGACAATCATCGCGTGAGCCTGTCGTTCAACAAGACCAAGGAAACGCTGCCGCAGATCCTCGGCAACTCGTCGAACTCGATCGGCCTGAGTACCTACATGTACACGAAGGCCATCAAGACCGACAACGTCTCGCTGCAGTTCTTCGACGATTGGTCGGACAACTTCTCCACCGAGACCAAGATCGGCTACCAGCACTACACGCAGGACACCCAGGTGCCGTATCAGGCGCCGCAGGTGCAGGTCTACGTGGACGGCCGCTACACTTCGCCGAGCGTGTACCTGGGCGAAGAGCAGTACCGTCACTACAACAAGATCGACACCAAGAAGACCACGCTGTTCTGGGCGGGTACGTACTACGCCGGCGATCACACGATCAAGGGTGGTATCTACGCCGAGCGCAACAAGATCTACAACCTGTTCGGTCGCACCGAGTTCGGCGCGTACGTGTTCAGCAGCATCGCCGACTTCCAGGCGGGCAACTACTACTCGTACAACCTGTACCAGCCGGCCGCGGGCTACACGCTCAACGACGTCGCCGCGGAGTGGACGTACACCCAGTACAGCCCGTTCCTGCAGGACACCTGGCAGGTCAACGACAACCTGTCGATCCAGTACGGCGTCCGCGTGGACATCCCGAAGGCCAACAAGAAGCCGATCTACAACGCGCAGTTCGAGCAGACCTTCGGTTACCCGAACAACAACACGCTGGGTTGGAAGAACAAGGTCATCGAGCCGCGCTTCTCGTTCAACTACACCTTCGACACCGAGCGCATGACGCAGCTGCGCGGCGGCTTCGGTTTGTTCCAAACCTTCCCGCCGGCGGTGTGGCTGACCAATCCGTACCAGAACAACGGCATGACGGTCTCGACCTACACGGTGTACGACCCGACCCAGGCTGCGTTCAGCCCGGATGCGTTCAACCAGAACATTCCGGCCGGTGGCCCGAGCGCCTCGCAGATGGACGTCGACACGATCTCGTCCGACTTCAAGCTGCCGACCGTGTGGAAGGCCAGCCTGGCTCTGGATCGCGAGCTGCCGTGGATGGGGCTGATCGGATCGATCGAGTATCAGCACACCCAGGCCAACAACGCGATCTTCTACCGTGCCCTGAACATCGGTGCCCCGACCGGCACCCTGCCGGACGGCCGCCAGCAGTTCTGGTCCAATCCGACCACGGGTTCGGGTAGTCGTTACGCCAATGCCGATCCGGCGTTCTACAGCCTGTCGACCGAGCTCAGCAACACCAGCAAGGGCAAGACCGACAGCCTGACCTTGGCGTTGTCCAAGCCGTTCGCCGACGACTGGTCGGCCAGCGCCGCGTTCACCTACACCCATGCCACCGAAGTGAATCCGGCGGGCAGCTCGCAGGCATCCTCGGGCTACAAGTACTGGGCGCGCGTGAACCCGAACCAGGAGATCGCCAGCACCGCCGAGCGCAGTATCCCGGTGAGCGTGAAGCTGGGCGCGACCTGGCGTCATGCCTTCTTCGGCAACTACAACACCATGGTGTCGGCCTTCTACACGGGCCACAGCGGTCTGCCGTACACCTGGATCTTCTCGGGTGACGTCAACGGTGACGGCGTGACCTACGAGGATCCGATCTACATCCCGACCCTGAACGACGCCAAGGTGAGCTACGGTTCGGCCAGCGCCAAGGTGGTGCAGCAGTTCCAGAACTTCATCGACAGCGATCCGTATCTGGCGGGTCACCGCGGTCAGATTGCCGGCATAAACGAAGCCCGCAATTCCTGGGTGAACACGATGAACCTGAGCGTCCAGCAGGAGATTCCGGGCCTGTTCAAGGGCAACAAGGGCATCATCCGCCTCGACGTCTACAACTTCCTGAACATGCTCAACAAGAAGTGGGGCGACGTTCGTTACGTGGGTGGCTACGACACGCGCACGCTGGCTGGCTACGACGGCCTGAATGCGCAGGGCCAGTACGTCTACTACCTGCCCACCGACAAGAACGGCAACTACCAGCCGCAGCAGGAAGAGACCTACGACGCCGGCGGCAACCCGACTCGCGTGGTTTCGCGCTGGTCGGCCATGCTGACGCTGAAGTACACGTTCTAATCGGTCTGTTCGCAGTCCATCGGCCGGCGTCCGCGAGGGCGCCGGCTTTTTTTTGCCCGGGCGCAGTCGTCGAGAATGCAACCGAGGCTTGACCTATGCGGATTCGCCCGCAAAGCTTGCGGGACGTCACGGCTGCCGTCGGTACCGTCTTCGACTGCGCTGCAGGCGTCAAAGGAGCACCCTACACGTGAACGACTCGTACGCCGGCCAGCCCGGCTCCGGAACCGTCAGCGCGCGCATCTCGCCCGCCGGCGGCCTCGACATCCTTTCCCGCAATGAAGTCGCGCGTCTGCGCGATGCCAGCAGTTCCGGTCTGCATGCGCTGCTGCGCCGCTGCGCACTGGCCGTGCTGACTTCCGGCAGCCTCAGCGACGACCCGCGCGGCATGCTGGAGCAGTACCCGGATTTCGACATCGAAGTGTTGCAGCAGGAACGCGGCATCAAGATCGAGCTGAAGAACGCGCCGGCGCAGGCCTTCGTCGACGGCCAGATCATCCGCGGCATCAACGAACTGCTGGTGGCGGTGGTGCGTGACATTGTCTACGTCGCCACGCAGATCGCGCCGCGCGAGTTCACCGAGGCCGGCTCGGAGGGCCTGACCCAGATCGCCTTCGAGATCCTGCGCAACGCGCGCATCCTGCGCACGCACATCGATCCGAATCTGGTCGTGTGCTGGGGCGGACATTCGATCTCGCGCCACGAATACGACTACACCAAGGCAGTCGGCTACCAGCTCGGCCTTCGCTTGCTGGACATCTGCACCGGTTGCGGCCCCGGCGCGATGAAGGGGCCGATGAAGGGCGCCACGATCGCCCACGCCAAACAGCGCCGGCGCAAGAACCGCTACATCGGCATCACCGAGCCGGGCATCATCGCGGCCGAGTCGCCGAATCCGATCGTCAATCACCTGGTGATCATGCCGGACATCGAGAAGCGCCTGGAGGCCTTCGTACGCATGGGGCACGGCATCATCGTGTTCCCGGGCGGCGTGGGCACGGCCGAGGAGATTCTGTATCTGTTGGGCATTCTGCTGCATCCGCAGAACCGCGAAATCCCGTTCCCGCTGATCTTCAGCGGGCCGGCCAGTTCGGCCGCCTACTTCGAGCAGATCGACCGTTTCCTGCGTCTGGCGCTGGGCGATGCCGTGGCCGAGCGTTACGAGATCATCATCGGCGATCCGGCGGCGGTCGCGCGCAGCATGGTGCGCGGCCTGGAGAAGGTGCGCAATTATCGTCTGGACACCAAGGATGCGTTCTTCTTCAACTGGTCGTTGCACATTCCGTATGCGTTCCAGCAGCCGTTCGCGCCGACGCACGAGGCGATGGCCGGATTGCGCATCCGCCGCGACCGCGCGCAGCACGAGCTGGCCGCCGACCTGCGGCGTGCGTTCTCGGGCATCGTGGCCGGCAACGTCAAGGAAGAGGGCATGCGTGCGATCGAGCTGCACGGCCCGTTCCGCATCGACGGCGACCCGGAGATCATGCGCGCGCTGGACACGCTGCTGAAGGCGTTCGTCGACCAGCAGCGCATGAAACTGCCTGGCGGCACGGCTTACGAGCCGTGCTACCGCGTCGCGCACGGAGAAAATGCAGCGCCGGCTTGACAGATCGGCGCTCGGCAGCAAAAATACGCAGCTCGCTGCCCGAATAGCTCAGCTGGTTAGAGCACTAGACTGTTAATCTGGGGGTCCTTGGTTCGAGTCCAAGTTCGGGCGCCAGATCAATCGAAGGCCCTGCGCATCGCGCAGGGCCTTCGTCTTTTGCGCGATCCGGTGCTGCGCGCGGCGCGCCGGTTCGCGCCACCGCAGTACGCTGCACAGTCGGCAGAATTCGTGCCCGCCCCGGCTTCTCGCTCGTGGAAAAGACGAACGATTCGCGTGGAGTTGCCGACGCGGCGGCACTCAGACCTTGCAGCGCGTGGCCGGACTGCGTTGCACGCGGATGCGTCCGGCGTTCGACACCACGATGGCGGTCACGGACGTGGCGCTACCCTTGTCCGGGCAGATTCGCAGCGTGAGATTGCTGCCGGGCGCGCTGCCGTCGGCATGGAAGCGGATGCGGGTGCGATGGCGGCTGCCGACGATGCGCAGGCCGTGCAGCGCGGGCTGCACGCGCAGCGGGGTGCCATCCGGTTGGCCATCGCCGTCCTGGTCGAGCGCGATCAGCCAGCCGTGCTGCCAGGCATGGCTCCCGCTGCAGCGACGGCCGTCGTCGCTGGCGCAGAACAGCGCGTGCCGATCGCGCTCGATGGCCAGCAGGCGCGTCGCGTGCAGTGCGCGGGTCAGCGCATCGGCGGCGATGCGGGCTTGATTGCGCTGCAACAGCCCTGACATTGATGGGACGGCCGCACCGATCAGTACGGCGGCGATGGCCAGCGCGATGATCTGTTCGACCAGCGTGAACCCGCCCGTGCGGCGTCGAATTGCGTGCATGTCTGCGTTCCCTGCGAACCGCCCTTCATGCTGAGACCATCGCGCTCATGCCGGTATCGGTTCCGAGGCAGGGCATGCGTGGGTGGCGACGCACAGGCGCGTGGGCGGGGTCCGTATACTTGAAGTCCTTTGACGCAGGTCCGTAGGCATGAGCGAACGTTTCCAACTGGTGTCGCCCTACAAGCCATCCGGCGATCAGCCGCAGGCCATCGACAAGCTGGTGGCGAACTTCGAGGCCGGCCTGGCCGCGCAGACGCTGCTGGGCGTGACCGGTTCGGGCAAGACCTTCACCATCGCCAACGTCATCGAGCAGGTGCAGAAGCCGACGCTGGTGATGGCGCCGAACAAGACGCTGGCCGCGCAGCTGTACGGCGAGTTCAAGGAGTTCTTCCCGCACAATGCGGTGGAGTACTTCGTCAGCTACTACGACTACTATCAGCCCGAGGCCTACGTGGCGGCGTCGGACACCTTCATCGAGAAGGATGCCTCGATCAACGATCACATCGAGCAGATGCGTCTGGCCGCGACCAAGTCGCTGCTGTCGCGTCCGGACGCGCTGATCGTGGCCACGGTGTCGGCCATCTACGGCCTGGGCGACCCCGAGGACTACCTGAGCCTGCGCCTGATTCTGTCGGTCGGCGAGCACATCGATCAGCGCAAGCTGCTGCGCCAGTTGACCGAGCTGCAGTACAGCCGCAACGAGACCGAACTGCGTCGCGGCACCTATCGCGTGCGCGGGGAGATCATCGACGTGTTCCCGGCCGAGTCGGACACCGAGGCGCTGCGCATCGAGCTGTTCGACGGCGAGGTCGAGAATCTGGCCCTGTTCGATCCGCTCACGGGCGAAGTGCAACGCAAGGTGCCGCGCTACACGGTGTATCCGAAGACGCACTACGCCAGCACCCGCGAAAGCGTGCTCAACGCCATCGACACCATCAAGGAGGAGCTCAAGGAGCGCCTCGAGGTGTTGTACAAGGCCAACAAGCTGGTGGAGGCGCAGCGCCTGGATCAGCGCACCCGCTTCGACATCGAGATGATGGCCGAGGTCGGCTACTGCCAGGGCATCGAGAACTACTCGCGACATCTGACCCGGCGCGGGCCGGGCGAGCCGCCGCCGACGCTGTTCGACTACCTGCCGCCGGACGCGTTGCTGGTGCTGGACGAATCGCACGTGACCATTCCGCAGATCGGCGCCATGTACAAGGGCGATCGTTCGCGCAAGGAGACCCTGGTCGAGTTCGGCTTCCGTCTGCCCTCGGCGCTGGACAACCGCCCGCTGCGCTTCGAGGAGTGGGAGGAGCGCGCGCCGCGGCGCATCTTCGTCTCCGCCACGCCGAGCCGCTACGAGGCGGCGCATGACGACGGCAACGTGGTCGAGCTGGTGGTGCGTCCGACCGGCCTGATCGATCCCGAAGTCGAGGTGCGGCCGGTACGCTCGCAGGTCGACGACGTGCTGGGCGAAATCCGCAAGCGCGTGGCCGACGGCGACCGCGTGCTCATCACCACGCTGACCAAGCGCATGGCCGAGAACCTGACCGAATACCTGGCCGAGCACGACGTGCGCGTGCGCTACCTGCATTCGGATATCGACACTATCGAGCGAAGCGAGATCATCCGCGATCTGCGCCTGGGCGAGTTCGACGTGCTGGTCGGCATCAACCTGCTGCGCGAGGGTCTGGATATGCCCGAGGTGTCGCTGGTAGCGATTCTGGATGCCGACAAGGAGGGCTTTCTGCGTTCCACCGGTTCGCTGATCCAGACCATCGGCCGCGCGGCCCGCAACGTGCGCGGCAAGGCGATCCTGTACGCCGACGAGGTCACCCGTTCGATGCAGGCGGCGATGGAGGAGACCGCGCGTCGCCGCGAGAAGCAGATCGCCTACAACGCCGAACACGGCATCACGCCGAAGACCATCGAACGCCGCATCGCCGACGTCATGGAGGGCGCGCACGGCGACTCCGGGCGCAAGCGCGGCCGTGGCCGCGAGGCATTGCGCAAGGTGGCGGAGGACCGTCCGGATTACGCCGCGATGAGCGCCGCGCAGGTCGCCGCGCAGCTGAAGAAGCTGGAAGCGCAGATGTACCAGCACGCCCAGGACCTGGAGTTCGAGTCCGCCGCGCGGCTGCGCGACGAGATCGCCCGCATCAAGCAGGAAGCGCTGCACTGAAACCGCTTGTGGTGCCCCGGACGCTCGGCTACAATGCGCGGCTCTTGGGCGGTTAGCTCAGCGGTAGAGCACTACCTTGACATGGTAGGGGTCACAAGTTCGATCCTTGTACCGCCCACCACTTTCGTTGCTCGAACAGTCCCAAGAGTACCTTTCGAGCAACCCGAAAAGGCCTTTCCGAATCAGTCGGGAGGGCCTTTTTCGTTGGCGCCGTCCTGCGCCTCGGCAAGCGGGCCGCGAATGCATGCCTGCATCCAGTCGAGCAATCTGCGCGCGGCGTTGCGGTCGTTCGGGTCATCGTGCACGGCAGCGTGAAGCGATCTGGCATCGCCGATGTCCTTCCGGTTGCTGCATTCCATCAGGCGCGTCAGTGGGCAGTCTTCCAATGCCGCCGTATGCAGCGACTCGTGACGCAGGGAAATCCACTGGAACGTCAGCCCGCCGAGCGGCGTCTTCGGATCGTAGCTGCGCGAGTCGAGGGTGAATTGCCGGTTCCAGTCGGGGAGTTCCGCGGCCTTCATCGGTCGGGCGATGGCATATCCCTGTCCCATGCCGGCCCCCAGCATCTGCGCGACTTCGATCATGCCGGAATCTTCCAGGCCCTCGGCGATGACCTCGCAACCGAAATCCCGTCCGATCTGAACCACCGCGCTGATCAGCGTGATCGACTGCACCGGGTCGATATGCAATCGGGCGAGAAGATCCTGGTCGACTTTCACCGCATCGAAGGGCAGGCTGGCCAGCCTGCGCAGACTGCTGTAGCCCGAACCCAGATCGTCGATGGCGAAGCGCACGCCCAGTTCGACCAGACGCCGCACGCCATCGTCGCGCGCTTGGCGATCCACCCGCTGATTTTCCAGAATCTCGAGGAACAGACGCTGTGGCGGCACGCCGTGGCGCTCCAGGGCATCGCTCACCCAGGCTCGGCACTCGGGTTCGGCAAGCGTGTGCGGTGAAATGTTCAGCGTGAGATTGATGTGCAGGCCCTGCCGCTCCAGCGCGACGAGGTCGCCGAGCGCCATGTCCAGCCCGCGCTGAAAAAGGGTGTCGAGTTCGGCATTGCGCAACAGGGGAAGGAAGATATCCGGCCCGAGCAGTGCGCCGTTCTCCATGGTCAGCCGGGCCAGCGCCTCGACCTTGATCAGGCGTCCGGTATGCAGGTCGACGATCGGCTGCAGCAGCATGCACAGACCGTCCTTGAACAGGCGGCGCCGGAACGCCGCGGCCTGCTCGTAGGAGACCGGCGGCGACGGACGCATGCTGCGCTGCCAGATCTCGTTGCCGCGCAACTGCAGGTTGCGCAGGAAATGCTGCATTTGCTTGCTTTCAAACTGGTTCGGGTAGTGTCCCAGCAGCAGCAACAGCGCCACGGGCAGATGCTGTTCGTCCATCACCGGAATGCAACTCGCGGCGCGCACGTCGATGCGCGCCAGGGTCGGTGGCAAGGCTAGAGCGATGGCGGTGTCCGTGGCGTTCAGGGCGGGGCAGGTGAGAATTTTCGCGGTGTGCCAGGCTTTCGACAGCAGGCTTTCTTCGGGTGGTGCGAGGTGCGCGGTGTCGTGTACTCCGTACGTTGCGGCCAGTACCGTGGCGATGGCGCGAGTGGCGCTTCCGGCGCTGTATTCGATGTTGTAGGTGTCCGACCCGCTCTGCCGCAGGACCATGACGCCGGTCATGCCGGGCAGCCGCGCCAGCAGGCGCACTTCCAGGCTGATGGCGTCGTTCCAGCCCGAACCCCGGTCGGGCATGAACTGGTCAATGATCGCCGCGTAGCGATCCTGCACATTCGTCTGCGCTTCCAGTTGCGCCTGCATGTCGTCCTGCAGGCGATGGTCGAGCAGTTGCACCAGGGAATGGCGCAGACGCTTGCTGATCGGCAGCGTGTTGCACTGTCGCGTCAGATTTTCATGGTAGACGGACATCCAGCGTATCAGCAGGACGCTGTCGATGCCGATCAGCGCATGGATGCGTCCGGCGCGCTGACTGGCCTCGATCAGATTCTTGCGGGTAGCGCTTGCGGCGGTCAGCAATTGCATGTGCGCGAGCTGACGCTTCTTGAGGTGTTCGACGTCCCCGGCATGCAGATTGCCGAGCAATCGTCCGGCATGCGGGTCGGCAAGCACCAGCGCGTAGAAGCTCTCGACCAGGTGCTTCAAGGTTCCGGTCAGGTGCGGGTGCACGGCATCCAGCACGTCGGCGGCGTCCTTGCCGTACGGGGCGATGGATGCGAATGCTTCCTGATCGTCCACTTCTCCGTGAATGGACCACCAGTTTGCGCGCTCAAGCTTGTGCCGCTTGGCCTTGAGCAGGGCCTCATCGGCCAGCCGCAGCAGCATGCCGCCCTCGGTAGCGTGACGGGGCGCAAGCGCTACGCCCATGCTCAGCCCGATGTATATGGACTGTCCCGACCCGGCGTCGAACGGTGTGCGCAGACATTGGCCGATGCTGGCAAAGCGCTTCTGCAATCGATGTTCTGCGTGGCGCGGGGACGACTCGTGGAATACAACCACGAATTCATCGCTGCCCAGCCGGGCGAAGAAATCGTGTTCGGTCAGCTGCGGCTTGATAGCCTGGGCCAGGTCGTTGAGCAGGTGATCGCCAGTGACATGGCCGTGGGTGTCGTTGATGATCTTGAAGTCGTCCAGGTCGATGATGGCCACGGCGATGACGTGATGGTCGGTCATCGCCCGGGGCAGGGCATCGGCCAGATAGTGTTCCAGCGCGCGCCGGTTGGGCAGTCCGGTGAGTTCGTCGTGGAAGGCCAGATATTCCATGCGCGCGGTCAGGCGGCGCAGGTCGGTGATGTCCCGCTGTACCCAGACGTAATGGCTGAGGCAGCCCTGGCTGTCGCGCAGCGGATTGATGGTCAGCAGACTCCAGAATGTACTGCCATCCTTGCGGTAATTGAGGATGTCTCCGACGAATTCGCTTTCGTCCTGCAGTGTGGCGTGAATGCGCCGGATCGTGCCTTTATCGGTTTCGGGACCCTGCAGCAGGCTGTAGTTGCCGCCACGCACCTGACCGAAGTCGTACCCGGTGAGGTCACGGAAGGCCTGGTTGATGTAGACGATGCGCTGTTGGGTGTCCGTGATGATCACACCTTCCTGCACCGAAGCCAGTGCGTTGGCCATGAGTTCCTGCTGGTCCATGGCCCGGTGCTGTTCGGTCTGATCGATCAGGCTCCAGATTTCGTCGTAGTCCTGGTGATGGAACGGCGCACCTTCCAGACGCAGCCATATCCGTTCGCCATCCATCCGTCGTGCCGGAATTTCGATGATGGCCCGCCGATCGTTGTCGAAGGCCCTGCGGGTCTGTTCCGCGAGCCAGCGGCCATGTTCCGACTGGTCATAGAACTCGGATGCGCTGTGGCCTTCCAGTGCGACGGCGTCGGCGGCTCCGAGGATTTCCGCCGCGCGACGATTGGCGTGCAACACGACATTGTTGCGGGTCAGCACCACGCCGACCGTGGCGCTTTCCAGCATGGACTGGTTCAAGGCCTGGCTTTCGCGCTCGCGGTCGGCCAGATCGATGCGGTCCAGACCGGAGGAGATGTTCATCGACAAGGTTTGCAGCAGATACTGCAGTGTCGGGTCGAACGAGTGCAGTTCGGAATGGTAGACGCACAGCAGCGCCCAGAGCCGGCCCGCCCGGTGGATCGGCAGCACCGCGATGGCGGCGAACCCCCACTCGCGCGCTGGTTCCGCCCAGGGCTTGAGCTCGGTTTCCTCGAACGAGCAGTCGAAGCGGCTTTGGCCGTCGTTCCAGGTCAGGCCGCAAGGGCCACGGCCCTCGGGGAGGTCCATGTTGCTGGAAATCTTCACCGCATCGAGATAGTCGCGATCGGGACCGGCAGCGGCCATCGCTTCAAACCAACCGGTTTCCGCGTTGGGTCGGCCGATCCAGACCAGGCTCAGTCCGGCGTGCCGGATGGTCAGGTCGCAGATCAGCTGCAGCAGTTCTCCGGGGTCGTTGATTCGCGACAGGGCGGTGTCGACATGGGCCAGCAGAAGGTTGAATTCGGATAGCCGTTGCAGCGCGCTGACATCGATCAGCATCACCACGGCGCCTTCGGTCGTGCCACTGTGCTCCGTGTGTCTTGGGGTGCAGGTGATCTGCGCTGCCCATGTCTTGCCCGATGGCCGTCGCAGCCGCAGCGTTCCGGCAAACGATTCGCCGCTGTCGACGGCCTGAAGCGCTTGCTTCAGTTCGGGTGTTTCGGCGCCCTGATCCAGGACCGCGCACAGGTTCTTGCCGACGATGTCGGCCGCCGTGCGTTCGAGCAGTTCCAGCGCGCCGGCATTGACCCATTCGATGTTGCCATGGGCATCGGTGAACATGATGCCGTTGGGCGTGGTGCCCGTGACCAGTGCCAATCGGCGCGCGGCCCGTTCTTCAGCGGTCTGCAGGAGCGCTTCGTTTTCTTGGTCGAAGATCAATCCGGCGCCGATCGCTCCCAGTTCCAGCAGGTGTTGCTGGTACTCGCCGGGCGGGCCCGCGCGCAGCGAGGTGAGCGCGAACGTGCCCACGAGGTTCTGCGCGCGGTCGTGCACGGGAGTCGACCAGCACGAGTGCACGCCGAACGATACGGCGACATCCCGCAGTGCGGCCCAGTGAGGGTCCTGCGTTGCATTGCTCACGTAGGTCGGTTGGTTCTTCCAGGCGGCGTAGGCGCAGGAACCGTGACCATCGCCCGGTTGTGCCTGGTCGAGCTGGGCAAGGAGATCGTCCGGCGCCGTCGGCACGCTGACGAAGCGCAGGCGTCCCGTCGCATGGTCGAGCTGCATGACGGTGGCGATCCAGCCGTCGAGGGCATGCTCGATAAGAAGACAGAGCTGGTCCAGGCGTTGCCGCAGGGCGCCGGGGCGGGCGACCACCGCCAATAACTCACGTTGCAGGTCGAGCAACGTGCTGACCTGCGAATCTGCCATCGAATCCATGGCTCGCTCAGACACCGAAATGGTGGGTCCCTTAAAACACGCGAAGCATCATCGCACGCTGTCTGTTCGATAGGAACACGCTTGGCTCATCGACCCGATGACGTCTCCCGGATTCTTGAGACAGCTTCGTCCGCAGTCTTTCCGCGAATCTCAAAGATCGTACGAGAGTTCGAAACGTAGGCTGAAGACCCAGGCATTCGGCACCGAGGCATCGGCATTGGGATGCACCACGTACTGCAGGTCCGGCTGGACCGCCAGCCACGGAGATACCTGAGCCAGATAGCTCGCTTCCCAGGTGGTCTCGGTCGCGGTGGTACGGGCTGCACCGGTCTGCAGGCGGCGGTAGTCGATGCCGTCGCGGGCGCGCGCTACGGCCAACCCCAACTCGTCGGTGTCGCGTCCGGGCAGCGGCGCCGAAAGCACCGCACCCAAGCCCATGTAGCGTCCAAAGCGGTTCACGCCGGGATCGCCCACGCCGAACTGCACGAAGCCTGACAAGGCGCGTGCGTCGTGTGTCCGGTCACGCGCGAGCACACCGCCGGCGATCGCGTAGTAGCCGGTGGCGCCGTGTCTGCGCGCCGTCGTCGATGCGGAGTCGAGCGGTACGAAGTCGGTGGTGTAGTGCCACACGCCGAGGGCCAGCTTGGCCTGGTAGGGCGGCAGATTCGCGTCGCGGCCAGTGCGCAGGCGGGCGTCGCCTTCGAGTGCATGTTCGGGACGGTTCAGCAGGGCGAGTTCGGACACCACCAGCAGGCCGTCGCCGGGCGCGAAGGCGTCGTAGCGATGACCTTCGCGCTGGACCGGCACGCCGTCCATCACGGCGGTACGCAGGATCACGCCCGGCGAGGGCTTGTAGGCCACGCGCACGCCGAGCGCGGTGCGCGGATAGATCGACGGGCCGTCGATGCCGCTCTGCGCGAATTCGGGGCCGACGCCGAACGAGCTGTTGAGGAACAGGTTGGCGGATTGCAGCGTGTAGAACTCGCTGTTGACGTCGTACTTGCCGGCCAGCAGGGACACGCCGTGCGCGTTGAAGTTGCGCTGGATCCAGGCTTCCTCCAGCACCACGCCCGGCGGCGCGGTGAGGTTGCTGACGCCTTGTGCGTCGCCGATGAAGGCGTCCGGCTGTCCGCCGTGCAGCCACATGGCGTTGACGTAGGCGGTGGTCTGCGGCCAGCCGGCGATGCGGTCGAGGTCGAAGGTGCTGTCCAGGCGAAGGTTGCCGACATAGGCCGTGTCGCGGCGCAGGCCGCCACCGAGGTTGGCGATGGCCGCGCCGTCGTAGGTCAGCGTGGTGTGCGACGGCGGTGTGGCGTCGCCTGCTTGCGCCGCGCCGCTCAGCGCGAGCGCGAGCAGCATCGCCAGCGCAGCGCCGGCAGCGCGTCCCGCTTCAGTCATCGAGTCGCCAGCCCAACGCTTCGCCAGCGCGCAGCGGCACGCCCGGTACGCCGCCGAAATCGACTTCGTCGGGCACGGTCCAGGGCGTCTTGCGCAGCGTGATGGTGTCGGTGTTGCGCGGCAGGCCGTAGAAGTCCGCGCCGTGGAAGCTGGCGAAGCCTTCCAGCTTGTCCAGCGCGCCGGCGGCCTCGAAGGCCTCGGCGTAGAACTCGATACCGGCGTGCGCGGAGTAGATGCCGGCGCAGCCGCACGCGCTTTCCTTGGCGTGGCGCGGATGCGGCGCGCTGTCGGTGCCGAGGAAGAAGCTCGGGTCGCCGCCGACGGCCGCGGCCACCAGCGCTTGGCGGTGCGTCTCGCGCTTCAGCACCGGCAGACAGTAGTGATGCGGACGCAGGCCGCCGACGAAGATCGCATTGCGGTTCATCAGCAGATGCTGCGGCGTGATCGTCGCGCCGACGTGCGCCGGCGCGGCCTGCACGAACTGCGCGGCCTCGCGCGTGGTGATGTGCTCCAGCACCATGCGCAGCTCGGGAAAGTCCTGCTGCAGCGGCGCGAGGTGGCGTTCGACGAACACCGGCTCGCGGTCGAACATGTCCACCGCGTGGTCGGTGACCTCGCCGTGCATCAGCAGCGGCAGGCCGTGCTTCTGCATGGCTTCCAGCACGGGATAGACGCGGCGAAGATCGGTGACGCCGCTGGCGGCATTGGTGGTGGCGCCGGCCGGGTAGTACTTCACCGCGTGCACGATACCGCTTTCGCGCGCCTCGACGATGTCGTCGGGCGTGGTGGTCTCGGTCAGATAGAGCGTCATCAGCGGCTGGAAACGCGATCCTTCCGGCAAGGCGGCGAGAATGCGGTCGCGGTAGTCGCGCGCCTGCGCCACGCTGGCCACCGGCGGCTTCAGGTTGGGCATGATGATGGCGCGGCCGAAGCGGCGCGCGGTGTCCGGCAGCACGGCGGCCAGCAGTGCGCCGTCACGCACGTGCAGATGCCAGTCGTCGGGGCGGGTCAGGGTCAGTTCGGTTGCGCTCATGCGCATAGTGTAGCCGCTTGTGGCGCACGGGCTGGCATGGAAAAGGCGCGGCAGGGCGCCGCGCCTTCTCGATGCGGTGTGGCCGGAACAGCGCTCAGTGACGACGATCCCAGCGACGGTCGAAGCGCGCGCCGCGGCGGTCCCAGCGGTGTTCGATGCGGTCGCCGCGACGATCCAGGCGATGGGCCTTGCGGTCGCCGTGCAGCGCCACGCGCTGCGCCGCGCGCAGGTGACCGTGCGCAGCCAGACGGTTCGAGCGGCGGTCCGTGCGTCGGTCGACGCGGTTGGCGCGACGATCCAGGCGGTGATCGATGCGCTGGCCATGCTGCTGCATGCGCTGTTGCACGCGGTCGCCGAAGTCGTGGGCCAGCGTGACGCTGCTGGCGAGCAGACACAGGGCGCCGAAGGCGGCGATCAGAGTGGTTTTCATGAGCGGTCCTCGTCCCGACCCGCGTCGGCGGGCCTTCGCGAGCAAGAACGGCGTCGGCGCGTCGATCGTTGACCGACCGCCGCGCGGCGCAGGGGAACCGTTCAGCTTGGCGGGAAGGCCCGCTGCAGCCAGTCCGGCACCGGAATGCCTTTTTCGCGCAGCAGCGCCGGGTTGAACAGTTTGCGCGGATAGCGCGTGCCGGAGTCGCACAGCATCGTGACGATGGTGTGGCCAGGGCCCAATTCGCGCGCCAGGCGGATCGCGCCGGCGATGTTGACGCCGCTGGAGCCGCCCAGGCACAGCCCTTCCTCGGTCAGCAGCGCGTGCAGCAGGGGGACCGATTCGGTGTCCGGGATGTTCCAGGCCAGATCGATTGGCGCGCCGGCGAAGTTGGCGGTGACGCGGCTGGAACCGATGCCCTCGCTGATGGAGCTGCCTTCGGACCTCAGCTCGCCGTGGTTGACGTAATTGGCCAGCGCCGAACCGGCCGGGTCGGCCAGAGCGATGCGCACGCCCGGCTTGCGCGCCTTCAGCGCACGACCGACGCCGGCCAGGGTGCCGCCGGTGCCGGTGGCGCAGACGAAGCCGTCCACGGCGCCGCCGGTCTGGGCCCAGATTTCCGGGCCGGTACTGGTCTCGTGGAAGTCGCGATTGGCGGTGTTGTCGAACTGGTCGGCGAACCAGGCGCTGCGCGTGTCGGCGGCGTTCATGGCTTCGGCCAGGGCGCGGGCGCGGTGGGCGTAGTGGCCCGGGTCCTTGTACGGCACGGCCGGCACCAGGCGCACCTCGGCGCCGGTCATGCGCAGGGCGGCGATCTTCTCCGCGCTCTGCGTTTCCGGCATCACGATGAGGGTGCGGTAGCCGCGACTGTTGCCGACCAGCGCCAGACCGATGCCGGTGTTGCCGGCGGTGCCCTCGACCAGGGTGCCGCCGGGACGGATCAGGCCGCGGCGTTCGGCGTCGTCGAGCAGGCCCAGCGCGGTGCGGTCCTTGATCGAGCCGCCGGGATTCATGAATTCGGCCTTGCCCAGAATCTCGCAGCCAGTGGCTTCGCTGGCCGCGTGCAGGCGGATCAGCGGGGTGTGGCCGATCACCGCGGACAGGTCGTTCGGGCGGATGGCTTGGGTGTCGTGCGGGCGGGCGAGGGCGTGCATGTTCATGGTTCCGATATGGGTGCTGCGTCGGTATCCGCAACCGCGATCCGCGGACGGCATCGCGGTTGCGGTCTGCCTCAGGCGCGGTCGGCGGGAATCAGGCGCAAGTAGGGTTTCAGCGCGCGCCAGCCGTCCGGGTAGCGCTTGCGCGCTTCCTCGTCCGATACCGAGGGCGCGATGATGACGTCATCGCCCGGCTCCCAGCCGACCGGCGTGGTCAGCTGCTTGCCGTCGGTCAACTGCAGTGAGTCGAGCACGCGCAGGACCTCGTCGACGTTGCGGCCGGCGCTGGGCGGATAGGTCAGGGTCAGGCGCACCTTCTTCTGCGGGTCGATGATGAACACCGAGCGCACGGTGACCTTGGGATCGGCCTTGGGGTGAAACATGCCGTACAGCTTGGCGACCGCCAGGTCGGGATCGGCCAGCAGCGGATAGTCCGGTGCCGCGCCGCCGACGTCGGCGACGTCCTGCGACCAGCGTTGGTGATCGTCCACCGAATCCACCGAGAGGCCGAGCAGCAGCGCGTTGCGGCGCTCGAACTCGTCCTTGCGGCGCGCGAACTCGCCCAGCTCGGTGGTGCAGACCGGCGTGAAGTCCTTGGGATGCGAGAAGAACACGATCCAGCGGTTGCCGCTCCAGTCGTGGAAGCGGATCGTTCCTTGGGTGGAATCGGCGGTGAAATCGGGAGCGGTTTCGCCCAGTGGCAGACTCATGGTCGGGTTCCTTTGTCGGGTCGGAAGGGAAGATCGACGGCCGCGTTCAGGCGGCGTCGGCGAGATCGGTGTCGGGGTGGATCGCGGCGCCGAACCAGGCCAGTTGCGGCGCCAGCGCGGCGACTTCGCCCAGGATCAGCATGGCCGGGGCGCGCACGTCGTGTCGGCGTGCCAGCGCGGGCAGGTCGCGCAGACAGCCGGTGACGACGCGTTGTCCGGGGCGCGAGCCGTTCTCGACCAGCGCGAACGGCGTGTCGCCGTCGCGGCCGTGCGCGAGCATGCGCTCGGTCAGGTGTTCCAGTTGCGCCACGCCCATGTACAGCGCCAGCGTCTGGCGTTCGCGGGCAAGGGCGCGCCAGTCCAGGGTGTCGATGGAGTCCTTGCAGTGCGCAGTCAGCAGATGCACGGACTGGGCGTGTTCGCGATGGGTCAGCGGGATGCCGGCGTAGGCGGCGCAGGCCATCGCGGCGCTGACGCCGGGCACGACTTCGTAGTCGACGCCGCGCGCGCGCAGAAACTCCAGCTCCTCGCCGCCGCGGCCGAACACGAACGGATCGCCGCCCTTCAGACGCACCACATGGCGTCCGGCGGCGGCATGCGCGTGGAGCAGATCATGGATGCGGCGCTGGGTTGCGGCGTGGTCCTCGCCGCTGCGCTTGCCGACGTCGATGCGCTCGGCATCGCGCCGGGCCAGATCCAGAATCGCCGCATCGACCAGGCGGTCGTGCACGATGACGTCGGCGCGCTGCAGGGCACGCAGCGCCTTCAGCGTCAGCAGGCCGGGATCGCCGGGACCCGCGCCGACCAGCGTCACGCGTCCGGCGCGCGCGATAGCGTGCGGTGTCTGTAGCGCCTGCTCCAGGGTGCGCAGGGCCTCGGCCTCCCGGTGTCGGCCCAGCAGCGGCGCGACCGGGCCGTCCAGCAGCCAGGCGTAGAAGCGGCGACGCTGTGTCACGTCCGGAAAAGCTTCGCGAATGCGCAGGCGGTAGCGTCCGGCCAGTTCGGACAGCGCGCCGAGCGATTCGTCGAGCACGGTTTCGAGGCGCGCGCGCAGGCGGCTGGCCAGCACCGGAGCCTGGCCGGCCGAGGAGATGGCGAGGGTCAGCAGGCCGCGCCGGACCAGCGCCGGCACGTGAAAGCTGCACAGCGCCGGATCGTCGACCACGTTGACCAGGATGCAGCGATCCTCGGCCGCGGCGGCGATGGCGCGGTTGACGCGGCGATCGCCGGTGGCCGCGACCACCAGCCAGGCCTCGTCGAGCCAGGCGCCGGTGAACGTGCCTTCGATCCAGCGCACTTCGCCGGCCTCGACCCGGGCGCGCAGCGACGCCGTCAGTTCCGGTGCGCCGACCCGGACGCGCGCACCGGCGACGATCAGCGCCGCCGCCTTGCGTTCGGCCACCGGACCGCCGCCCACCACCAGGACAGGGCGATCTCGCAGGTCGGCGAACAGCGGATACAGAGGCATGACACGGACCACTCGAACGGGTGAAAACGGCGCATGCCCGGAGGTTCCGGCATGCGGAGCTTCACCCTACGCCGCGGTCCGCGGGCGGTGAAATGAGGGCTTGCTGTTCCGATATGCGCGCAGGGCATGACGCATGCGATTGTCCGGTTTGGATTGATAGACGTCCAAACGAGGGCAGTGGACCGTTATGCAAACTGCTGATATGTTCGAGGTGCATAACCGGCGCGGTGCCGGTTTTTACGAGGGAAACACCATGAAACGTCTAAACATCAGCATTTGCACTACGAATACCAATTATTGCTGGCGCATGTATGCAGGCCCCCGCCACCACCGCCAACGCCCACCTTCGGAACAGCCCTCATGACACTCACACAGCTCCGTTATATCGTTTCCATCGCCGATTCCGGCCTGAACATCACCCTAGCCGCCGAGCGCATCCACGCCACGCAACCTGGCGTCAGCAAGCAGCTCAAGCAGCTGGAAGGCGAACTCGGCTTCCAATTGTTCGCGCGCAAGGGCAAGAGCCTGAAGTCGGTCACCCCGGCGGGGCAGCAAGTCATCGCCCGCGCTCGCGCCATTCTCGAAGAAGCCCGCAGCATCCGCGCACTCGCGGCCAACCTGCGCGGCGACGCGCACGGCGATCTGACCGTGCTCACCACCCATACCCAGGCACGTTTCGTGCTGCCTTCCGCGATTGCCGCCTTCGGCCGCAAGCATCCGCGCGTGGGCCTGCATCTGCGTCCGCACGGCGACGCGCAGATCCAGGGCCTGTTCGCCGGCGGACAGGCCGACCTGGCCATCATCAGCAGCAGCGGTCCGGCGCCGCTGGGCGGACTGGCCGTGCCGCTGTACAACTGGCGACGCACCGTCGTGGTGCCGCGCGGCCATGCGCTGGCGCGCCTGAGCCGACCGCTGCGCCTGGGCGATCTGGCCGGGCAGCCGCTGGTCAGCTACGACTCCTCGCTGCGTCCGGAGTCCTCGCTGCAGCAGGCCTTCCAGGCCGCGGGCATGCGCCCGCTGTTCGCCTGTACGTCCAGCGACGCCGATCTCATCAAGACCTACGTGCGCGCCGGCCTCGGTGTGGGCGTGCTGGCCGAGATGGCGATCCGTCCCGAGGACAACCGCGAATTGCAGGTGCTCGATGCCGCGCACCTGCTGCCGGATTGCACCACCTGGCTGGTGCTGCGTCGCGATCGCGTGCTGCGCAGCTATACGCTGGACCTGGTCGAACAGTTCGCGCCGCACCTCGATCGCCGCGATCTGCAAGCCGCGCTCAGTGGCGACATCGAGCCCGACTGGCCCGAGCCGCCGCACTGGAGCGAGCTGCAGCGCGACGTCACGCGCATCCACGCGACGGCGTAGTCGCGTCACGGCCATCGGCGGGCGCGGCCATTCGGAGCGAGGTTCCGGATGGTCGCGCCGCGTCGATGTCTTGCCGAAGTTGACCTGAGTCAACTCCCGCTCAGATACACGCCATTCGCGACATTCTGTCACGAGTTGACGCCACGTCCTTGGAGTAGGCTGCAGCCCGACATCCAAGAGAGTAGGGTGTTTGCGTTGTCGCCGGTCCGGGGGCTTCCCCGCTGGCGAACAGACTGGCTACCAGGGAACCCACGATGATCGATTCGACCGTTGTCGAACTCTCGCGATGGCAATTCGCCGCCACCGCGTTGTATCACTTCCTTTTCGTACCCCTTACGCTGGGCTTGTCCTTCCTGCTGGCCGCCATGGAGACGATCTACGTCACCACGGGCCGCAAGATCTACAAGGACATGGCGCAGTTCTGGGGCAAGCTCTTCCTCATCAACTTCGCCATCGGCGTGGCCACCGGCCTCACCATGGAGTTCGAGTTCGGCACCAACTGGTCGTTCTACTCGAGCTTCGTCGGCGACATCTTCGGTGCGCCGCTGGCCATCGAGGGTCTGATGGCGTTCTTCATGGAGTCGACCTTCGTCGGCATCATGGTGTTCGGCTGGGATCGCCTCAAGCGCGGTCAGCATCTGGCCGTGACCTACCTGGTGGCGCTGGGCTCGAACCTGTCGGCGCTGTGGATCCTGATCGCCAACAGCTTCATGCAGACGCCGCAGGGCGCCTCGTTCAATCCGCACACGATGCGCATGGAGCTGAGCAGCTTCACCGACCTGATCTTCAGCCACGACGCGCAGGCGAAGTTCGTGCACACGTCCATCGCCGGCTACGTCACCGCGGCGATCTTCGTGTGCGGCATCAGCGCGTTCTACCTGCTGCGCAAGCGGCATACCGAACTGGCGCGGCGCTCGTTCCGGGTGGCGGCGATCTTCGGCATCCTGGCCACGCTCGGCGTCATCACGCTGGGCGACGCGCTGGGCTTCGTCGGCGGTCAGGCGCAGCCGACCAAGCTGGCGGCGATGGAGGCCCTGTGGAAGACCGAACAGGGGCCGATGCCGTTCAACGTGGTCGCGTTCCCGTCGCAGAAGGACCAGACCAACCACGGCGAGCTGCAGATTCCCTACGCGCTGTCGCTGCTGGTCACGCATTCGGTGGACGGCACGGTGCCGGGCGTGGATCAGCTCGAAACGATGGCCAAGCAGCGCATCCGCAACGGCATCCCGGCCGTGCAGGCCCTGCAGGCGCTATCGAAGAACCCCGACGACCAGACCGCGTTGGCGACCTTCCGCCAGCATCAGGACGATCTCGGCTACGGCTTCCTGGTGCAGGGCTACCAGCATGATCTGAGCAAGGTCACGGACGCCGACGTCGATGCAGCCGCCAAGGCGACGATTCCGCCGGTGGCGCCGGTGTTCTGGTCGTTCCGCACCATGGTCGCGGCGGGCTTCGCGATGCTGGCGTTCTTCATCCTCGCGGTGATCTTCTCGCTGCGCAACAACGTCGAGCGGCGGCGCTGGTTCCTGAAGATCGCGCCGTGGATGATCCCGGTGCCGTTCATCGCCAACGAGGCGGGCTGGCTGGTCGCCGAACTGGGCCGGCAGCCGTGGACGGTGTACGGCGTGTTGCCGACGTGGATGTCGGCTTCGACCCACAGCGTCACCTACATGGTGTTCTCGCTGGCCGGTTTCGTGCTGATCTACAGCGTCTTCATCGCGGTGGAGATGTTCCTGATGGTGCGCGCGATACGCAGGGGACCCGACGACCACGGCGATGCCAAGCCGTCGCCGACCTTGACCACGGCGAATGCGGAGGCTTGATCCATGGAAATCTATCTGATTCTGAAAGTGGTCTGGTGGTTGCTGCTGGGCGTGCTGCTGATGGGCCTGGCGGTGATGGTCGGCATGGACATGGGCGTGGGCACGATCCTGCGCTACGTCGGCCGCAACGACCTGGAGCGCCGCGTGGCGCTGAACATCATCGGCCCGCATTGGGACGGCAACCAGGTGTGGTTCATCCTCGGCGGCGGCGCGGTGTTCGCGGCGTTCCCGCTGATCTACGCCACGGCCTTCTCGGGCTTCTACGTAGTCATGCTGCTGCTGCTGTGGAGCATGATCGTGCGCCCACTGGGCTTCGAGTACCGCAGCAAGATGCCGTCGGCGCGCTGGCGCAACGTGTGGGACTGGTCGTTGTTCGTCAGCGGCTTCCTGCCGATGCTGGTGTTCGGCGCGGCCATCGGCAATATCCTGCAGGGCGTGCCGTTCCACTTCAGCTGGAACCTGACCTCGTTCTACACCGGCAGCTTCCTGGCCCTGTTCAACCCGTTCGCGATCCTGTGCGGCGTGCTGTCGGTGGCGCTGTCGGCGATGATGGGCGGGTTGACGGTGATGAACGGCGCCGAGGACGCGATGTTCCAGCGTGCGCGCAAGCTGGTCGTGGTCGCCGCTGCGGTGGCCGTGGTGCTGTTTGCCCTGGGCGGTGTGTGGGTGCACGCCATCGACGGCTTCCAGTTGCTCAGCGGTCCGTCGGGCAACCTGGCACAGACGCCGATGCAGCAGAGCGTGACGCGAGCCGCGGGTGCGTGGTTCGGCAACTACAGCGCGCATCCGGTGCTGTGGCTGGTGCCGCTGGTCGGCTTCGCCGGCGTGATCGGCGCCGCGCTGGCGGCGCGCGCGGGGCGTTCGCACCTAGGCTGGTGGTCGGGCGCGCTGGGCTGGATCGGCGTGATCGGCACGGTCGGCGCGGCGATGTTCCCGTTCATGATGCCGTCGAGCAGCGAGCCGTCGCAGAGCTTGACGGTGTGGAACGCGACCTCGAGCCAGTTGACGTTGACCTGGATGGTCGGATTCACCGTGGTGTTCGTGCCGCTGGTGGTCTGGTACACCAGTTGGGCGTTCTACGTGATGCGCGGCAAGGTGCGGCCCGAGCACGTCGCCGCCGACGAACACGCGTACTGAAGGAGACGCGAGGATGAAACGTACGATTATTTTCCTGCTGCTCCTGGCGCTGGCGATGGTGGCGATCTTCCTGGCCATCGTGCTGGGCGAGCTGGGTCCGTGGTACTTCGCCTGGTTGCTGGGCACGGCCACCATCGTGCTGTGTGCGGCGGCGGGTGGAGCGATGCTCGATGTCCAGGATGAACATGCACCGCAGTCGGTCGCGGATGACGCACGCTGACATGGATGAACCGCCCGCTGCGCGGGCGAAGGCTTCGGACGCGGCATCCGTGAAGGCGGATGTCGCGTCGGTGGCGAATGACTGGCTGACGCAGCAGCAGGGGGGCGTCCGACGCTGGTTGTTGTCCGCCATGGGTCTGGGGGCCGCCGGTACGGTACTGCTGTGCGTGCAGGCGGGCCTGCTGGCCTGGGCGCTGAACGCGATGCTCCTGCAGAACGCCAACGTACGCGACGTGCTGCCCGCCGCCGCCGGATTCGTGTTGCTGGCCCTGGTGCGCGCGGCGTGCGCCGTGCAGGCGCGCCGGTTCGGCTTCGAGGCCGGTCGTCGCGTGGTCGCGGATGTGCGCAAGCGGGTGCTTGAGGCGTTCCGCGCGCGCGGACCCGCATGGCTGGCGCGGCAGTCGAGCGCCGATCTCATCACGCGAACCGTCGATGGCGTGGACGCATTGGCGCCGTACTATGCGCGCTATCTTCCGCAAAAGGCCGCCGCCGTGCTGTTGCCGCTGATCGTCCTGGTCGCGGCGTTCCCGGCGGACTGGGTCGCGGGGTTGGTGATGCTGGTGACGGCGCCCCTGGTGCCGCTGTTCATGGTGTTGCTGGGCGGCGTGGCCGAGCGGGCCAGCCAGCGCCGCTGGGTCACCCTGTTGCGTCTGGGCAATCAATTCTTCGACAGCCTGCAGGGGCTGGTGACGCTGCGCCTGTTCGGTGCCGGCGCGCGCCGCCGCGTGCTGTTGGCGGAACGCAGCGAGGCCTATCGTCGCGAGACGATGTCGGTGCTGCGCGTGGCGTTCCTGTCGTCGCTGGTGCTGGAGTTCTTCGCCATGGTGAGCATCGCGGTGGTCGCGGTGCTGGTTGGTTTCCGCCTGATGTGGGGCGACGTGGCGTTCACGCACGGCATGTTCGTGCTGCTGCTGGCGCCGGAATTCTTTCTGCCGCTGCGTGCCCTGGGTGCGTTGCGGCATGCGCGCATGGATGCGGTCTCGGCCGCGGGCGATCTGGCCGCGCTGCTGACGCGTGTGCCGCCCGGTCACGCGCCGGTGTCTACCCCTTCGCCGGCAGTGGACGCGCCGATGCATCCGCCGTGCATCGAACTCGAGGACGTGCGTTTTGAATACGCGCCCGGTCGCGCCGGGCTGGATGGCGTCACGCTGCATCTTGCCGCGGGCAGCACGACCGTGGTGGTCGGCGCCAGCGGCTCGGGCAAGAGCAGCCTGCTGCAGTTGCTGATGGGATTCCATGCGCCGTCGCGGGGCACGGTGCGGGTCGATGGGCATGCGCTGGATGCGTTCGATGCGCAGGCATGGTGCGCGCGCATCGCCTGGTTGCCGCAGCGGCCGCACCTGTTCGTCGGCACGCTGCGCGACAATGTGCGCTTGGCGCGTCCCGACGCGGACGACATGGCCCTGGAGCGCGCCGCGCGCGCCGCCGGCCTCGACGCGGTGCTGCGCGATCTGCCGCAGGGATGGGCCACCCCGTTGGGCGAGCACGGCTACGGCCTGTCCGGCGGTCAGGCGCAGCGCGTCGCGCTGGCGCGGGCCTGGCTGCGCGATGCGCCGCTGCTGCTGCTCGACGAACCGACGCAGCATCTGGACGAGGCATCCGCGCATGCGGTGCAGCAGGCGATCGCCGAACTTCGGCGCGGACGGACGGTGGTGCAGGTGGCGCATCGTCTGGACGCGGCGCGCACGGCCGATCAGGTCGTGGTGATGGCGGCCGGGCGTGTGATCGAGGCGGGTACGCCGGCACAGTTGCTTGCCGACCGGGGCGCGTTCTTCCGCCTGCTGCAGAACGAGGAAGCCGCATGAGCGCGCCGGCAACGGGGCCGCTGCGACGCTTCTGGCGCGTGCTGGGCCGTCAGCGCAGATGGATGCTGCTGGGCGTGCTGGTGTCCCTGATCAGCACGCTGGCCGGCATCGCCCTGATGGCGATCGCGGGACATTTCATCGCCAGCATGGCGCTGGCCGGCGCGACCGGCGCGGTGCTGAACTACTACACGCCGGCCGCGCTGATCCGCGCGATGGCGCTGTTGCGCACTGGCGGGCGTTATGTCGAGCGGCTGGTGAATCACGAGGCCACCCTGCGCGTGCTGTCGCGTCTGCGGCTGTGGCTGTTCGACCGTCTGCTGCCGCTGGCGCCGGCGCGGACCGGGTTTCTCGGCCATGCGGATTTGTTCTCGCGGTTGCGCGCCGACGTGGATCGGCTCGAACACGCCTATCTGGGCATTGGCATCCCCATCGTCGTCGCGCTGCTGGCGCTGCCGTTGGTGCTGGCGGTGCAGGCGGCCTATGCCTGGCCGGTGGCGTTGCTGACGCTGATCGCGGCAACGGCGGCGGCCGTGCTGCTGCCTCGCTGGTTGATCGTACGCAGTCGCGCGCCGGCCGAGGCGATGGTGCGTGACGAAGCGGCTTTGCGCGCAGCGGTCGGCGATCTGGTGCGTGGTGCGGCCGAGCTGCGCCTGTACGGCGCCGATGCGGCGCGCGAGACACGCATTCATGTGCTGACCGACGAACAGCAGGCGCGACTGGCGCATCTGGACGCCCTGCAGGAACGCGGTCAGTCGCTGATACCGCTGCTGGCGCAGACGGTGGCGGCGGGAACCCTGTTGCTGGGCGCGGCCGCGGCGCGCGCCCACACGCTGGCCGGTCCGGATGTGGTCATGCTGGTGCTGCTGGGACTGGCGGCGTTCGAGGTGCTGGCTGTGCTGCCCGAGGCCTTCACGCGCTGGGGCGCGACCCGGGCCGCGGCGGCGCGGGTGTTTGAACTGGTCGACGCCGAACCGGCGGTCGAGGATCCGGCGGCGCCAGCCGAGCCACCGGCCAAGCCGGACATCGCCTTCCGCGGCGTGCGGCTTCGCTATGCCGAGGATGCGCCGTGGGCGCTGGACGGGGTGGACCTGGCACTTCCGTTCGGCAGTCGCGTGGCCGTGACCGGCGCTTCGGGCGCGGGCAAGAGCAGCCTCGCGGCGGCACTGTTGCGGTTCCAGCCTTTCGAGAGTGGGCGCATCGTCTGGGGCGGACGTTCCATCACCGAATATGCGGCGGACGACGTACGCGCCGCCATCGCCGTGGTCGAGCAGCGCACGCATCTGTTCGACGCCACGCTGATCGAGAACCTGCGCGTGGCGCGCCCCGACGCGACGCGCGCGCAGATCGAGGCCGCCGTGCACGCGGCGCAGCTGAGCGACGTCGTCGCGGCGCTGCCGGATGGATACGACACCTGGCTGGGCGAGGGCGGCGCGCATCTGTCGGGCGGCGAGGCACGGCGGGTGGCCATCGCGCGCGCGCTGCTGGCGGATCGCCCGATCCTGCTGCTGGACGAGCCGACCGAGGGCCTCGATGCCGCCACCGCGCAGTCGCTGATGGGCGCGCTGGCGACCCTGGCCGAAGGCCGCACGGTGCTGCTCATCACGCACCGGCTGGAAGGCTTGTCGCACCTGGTCGACCGGCGGGTGCGCATGGAGCGGGGGCGCATCGTGGCCGAGGAGGCGATGGCGGCGTCCTCGGCGGTGCTTCGTTCCGGCCGTTCGTCCACGCTGCACTGAGACGGCCCGTGTCGGGATGTCCGCGCCGGTCTCGGTGGCCTCATGCGCTTTTTCGCGGAAGTTGGCGCGGCGGTCGGCGACGTGTCCGGCGTGGATGCAACGTGGTTGCCACGCTCGCGCGACGGCGGCCTCGGCTTATGGCTATGTCGATCGGTTCGTGCGGCATCCCCGAGCGCAGGTGCGCTACGCTGCGACTCGTCGACAGGGTAGGCATCGCCAACCGGGGAGGTGCACGCGCATGGCATCCGTTTCGATGTGGGAATCCGCTTGGGGGCAGCCCGTGCAGTCGCTGGGCTTGCGGGCGGCGAAGTCGGTGGAGAGCGGCCTATGAAGCATCGCGTATCGCCTGAGCGCTGGAGTTCGTCGGCGGACCCGTCGCGCGGTTTGGATCGCGCCGAGGTGGAGGCGCGGCGTGCGCGCTTCGGCCGCAACGACATGTTCGCGTCGCGTCGCGCCGGCTGGCGCGAGGTGCTGCGCGACAGCGCGCGCGATCCGATGCCGTGGTTCCTGCTCGGCATCTCGCTGCTGTTCGCCGTGCTCGGCAACCGCACCGAGGCGGTGGTGCTCGGACTGGCACTGCTGCCGATCCTGGGCATGGACGCGTATCTGCATCGACGCAGCCGTGCCAGCGTGGAAGGTCTGGCCAGCCGGCTCGCCATGCGCAGTCGCGTGTGGCGCGACCATCGCCTGGTCGAGGTGGACACGGTCGATCTGGTGCCGGGCGACCTGGTACAGGTGGAGGCGTCCGAATACCTGCCCGCGGACGGCGTGATCGTCGCCGGGGAGCATCTGCAACTCGACGAATCCGCGCTCACCGGCGAATCGCTGCCCTGCCGCAAGCAAGCCTGGACGGGCGAGATGCCCGCGGACGCCGAGATCGAGGATCGGCACTGGGGTGCGGCCGGCACGCGGCTACTGACCGGTTCCCTGCAACTGCGCGTGATCGAGACCGGCGCACGCACGCTGTACGGAGGCATCGTGCGTCTGGCGCAGGCCGGTCCGCAGCAGCGCACGCCGCTGCAGCAGGCGCTGTCGTCGCTGGTGACCGCGCTGCTCGCGGTCGCGGTGCTGATGTGCATGGCGCTGGCGCTGGCGCGCTGGTATCAGGGGCACGGTCTGCTCGACGCGGTGGTCAGTGCGTTGACGCTGGCGGTCGCCGCGCTGCCCGAGGAATTTCCGGTAGTCCTGACCGCCTTCCTCGGCGTGGGCGTGTGGCGACTGGCGCGTCGCGGTGCCTTGGTGCAGCGGGCCGTGGCGGTGGAAAACATCGGCCGCGTCAGTGCGATCTGCACCGACAAGACGGGCACCTTGACCGAGGGACTTCTGCGGCTGCGCACCTTGCAGCCGGCGGCGGACAGCGACGAGGCCGCCTTGCTGCGCGTGGCGGCGCGCGCCAGCCGCGTCGACAGCGCCGACCCCATGGACACGGCCATTCTCGAACGCGCCGGCGGAGTCGACGGCCAACGCGTGGCGACGTTTCCGTTCACCGAGAAAGCGCGCCGGGAGGTGGCGGTCTTCGCGCTCGGCGACGGACGTTTCGAGGCCGTGGCGAAGGGCGCGCCCGAGACCGTGCTGGCGATGTGCACGCTGTCGACGGAAGCGCTCGAAGTCTGGAGCGCACGCGCCGGCGAGTGGGCGGCGCGCGGTTACAAGGTCATCGCCTGCGCCCGGCGCGCGCTGCCAGCCTGGCCTGGCGGGGAGCCCGATCGCGAATATGTGTTCGCCGGTCTGCTGGGCTTCGCCGATCCGCTGCGCGAGGGCGTCGCGGAGGCGGTGGCCGAAACGCGTCAAGCCGGCATCCGCGTGCTCATGATCACCGGCGACCATCCGCTCACGGCGCGCGCGATCGCCGCCGAGGCCGGGCTCGGCGGTGCGGCGCCGACGGTGCGCCTGGGCGAGGATCTGGTGCGCGAGTTGCGCCGGGACGGCGTTGCGGCGCTGTCGGGTCTCGACGCGGTGGCGCGCTGTCTGCCGATGCACAAGCTGGAGATCGTGCGCGCCCTGCAGGCGGAAGGCGAGGTGGTGGCGGTGACCGGCGACGGGGTCAACGACGTACCCGCGCTGCAGGCGGCCGACATCGGCATCGCCATGGGGCGGCGCGGCACGCGCACGGCCTCCGAGGTGGCGCCGGTGGTGCTGCTCGACGACAACTTCGGCACCCTGGTCGAGGCCATCGCCGAGGGCCGTCAGCTTTTCGGCAATCTGAAGCTGAGCTTCGCCTACCTGCTGATGATTCACATGCCGCTGGTGCTGACGGCGGCCTTCGTGCCCTGGTTGGGCTTGCCGCTACTGTATCTGCCGATCCACGTCGTATGGCTGGAGCTGATCATCCATCCGACGGCGCTGCTGGCCTTCCAGCAGTTGCCCGCCCGTGTGCGGCTGCGGCAGGTGCAGAGAACGAGGCGGCTGCGGTTCTTCGGGGCCCGTGAATGGGCGGTGGTGATCGGCGGCGGTCTGGCGCTGACCGCGCTGGTGGGCGTCGGCTACGCCTACAGTCTGGAATCTTCCGGCAGCGCCGTGCACGCGCGCAGCATGGCGCTGCTGGTGCTGATCGTCGCCAGCGTATCGGTGACGCTGGCCCTGGGGCGCGGACGCACCCGAGCCGCCCGCATCGTGCCGCTGGCGGCGCTGGCTTCGGCCGTCGTGCTGCTGACGATCCCTGCGCTGGCGACGACATTGCAGTTGCAGCCGCTGCATGCCGACGACTGGCTACTGGCGCTGACTGGCGGCGTGCTGGTCGGCGCGGTCGCCGCGCTGTTCCATGGGAGCGCCCGCGGCGCGGGCACCTCGTGAGTCGCGGCGACGGTCTGCGTCAATCCAGGCTGGCGAGCCACTCGTCGTCCGAGCCGTCCGGCACGCCCTCGAACAACGGCGTGCTGAGGTAGCGTTCGCCGGTGTCCGGCAGCATCGCCAGGATCGCCGCGCCGGGTTCGGTTTTCTCCGCGGCCTTCAGCGCCGCCGCCAGGGTGCCGCCGGCGGAGATGCCCACGAAGATGCCTTCCTCGCGCGCCAGCCGTCGGGCGGTGGCGATGGCCTCGTCGTCGGTGACGGTGATGTCGTCGTCCGGCACGTCGCGGTTGAGTACCTCGGGCACGAAATCGGGCGTCCAGCCCTGGATCTTGTGCGAATTCCATTCCTTGCCGGCCAGCAACGCGGCGACCGCCGGTTCGGTGGTGACGATGCGCACCTCGGGTCGCGCGGCCTTGAGCATCTCGCCGACGCCGGTCAGCGTGCCGCCGGTACCCCAGCCGCTGACGAACACGTCCAGGCGGCGGTTGGCGAAGTCGCGCAGGATTTCGGCGGCGGTGGTGTTGCGGTGGTAGGACGGGTTGGCCGCATTCTCGAATTGCCGCGCCAGGAACCAGCCGTGCTGCTTGGCCAGGGCTTCGGCCTTTTTCACCATGCCGGTGCCGCGTTCGGCGGCGGGCGTGAGGATGACCTTGGCACCGTAGGCGCGCATCAGCTTGCGGCGCTCAATGGAGAACGAATCGGCCATCACCGCGACGAACGGATAGCCGCGCGCGGCGCAGACCATCGCCAGCGCGATGCCGGTGTTGCCGCTGGTGGCCTCGATGACGGTCTGGCCGGGTTGCAGCGTGCCGCGGCGCTCGGCGTCGAGGATGATGGCCAGGGCGAGGCGGTCCTTGACCGATCCGCCGGGGTTGAAGGATTCGACTTTCACGAACAGTTCGCGGCCTTCGGGCGCCATGCGGTGCAGCCGCACGATGGGCGTGTGGCCGATGGTGTCGAGAATGCTTTCGTGGATCATGGGTGTTCTCCGAACGTGGCAAGGGGCGATCGAGGCGGCCGAAGGGCCGGGACGCATGCAGGAACGTCGGGGGTGGCGGATACCGCCGGACGCCCATTGTGCGCGCTCTTGGCGCGGATGGGCATCGGCCGCGCAGCCGATGTCAGCGCGGGTTCATGCATGTCAAACGTCCAGGTGCAGTCCGCATTCGCGCTTGAGGCCGAAGAAGCGCGTGTCCTCCTCGCGCATGCCCGGCTGCCAGCGGCGGGTGGTGTGCACGTCGCCGATGGAGACGTAACCTTCGTCCCACAGCGGGTGGTAGGGCAGGTCGTGGCGTTGCAGGTACAGACCGACGTCGCGGTCGCTCCAGTCGGCGATGGGGTGCACTTTCCAACGTCCGTTGCGGCGTTCGACGAAGGGCGTATCGGCGCGCGAGTCGGACTGGCTGCGGCGCAGACCGGCAAACCAGGTGCCGGCGTCGAGTTCGGCCAGCATGCGCTGCATCGGTTCGATCTTGGCCAGACGGTTGTAGCGGTCCAGGCCGGCTTCGCCCTGTTCCCACAGTCGCCCGTGGCGCGCTTCCAGCCAGGTTGGCGACAGCGCGGGGCGGGCCACGCGCAGGTTCAGGTCCAGCCGCTCGCGCAGACGGTCGACGAAGGCGTAGGTCTCGGCGAACAGGTAGCCGGTATCGATCAGCACCACCGGTATGCGTGGCCGATGCTGCGTCAGCAGGTGCAGCGAGGCCGCCGCCTGCGCGCCGAAGCTGGACGACAGCACGTGCACGCCGGGCAGGGTGCGTAGCGCCCAGTCGACGCGGGTGTCGGCGTCGCGGTCGCGCAGCCAGGCGTTGAGTCCGGCCAGATCGTCGCGGTCGAGCGCGGGCGCGTTCATGCGATCTGCGCCAGCGGGATGCGCCGCGGCGGCGGTTCGACCACGCCGCTGCGCACCAGGAAGTCGCCGAAGTGCTCGCGATCCATGCGCTCGTCGGCGAAGCGTGCGAACAGCGCGTCGAGCGCATCGAGGATGACGGACTCGTCGACGTTCTCGCGGTGCACCGCGTTCAACCGCTGACCGGCAAAGTCCGCGCCCAGGCGCAGGTCGTAGCGACCCAGCGCGCGGCCGACCAGCGCGATCTCGCCCAGGTACGGCCGCGAGCAGCCGTTGGGGCAGCCGGACAGGCGCAGCAGGATGGGTTCGTCGAGCAGGCCGTGACGGTCCAGCAGCGCCTCGATCTTCGGCAGCAGTTCGGGCAGGTAACGTTCGCTCTCGGCCATCGCCATGGCGCAGGTCGGCAGCGCGACGCAGGCGACGGCGTGGCGACGGATGGCGCTGCCGCGACGGTAGCCGTCGAGGCCGTGCTCGGCGACCAGCGCGTCGATGGCGGCGCGCCGTTCCGGAGCCACGCCGGCGACGATCACGTTCTGGTTGCAGGTCATGCGCAGGTCGCCGTCGTGCACCTCGGCGATGGCGCGCAGGCCGGTCATCAGGCGCGCCTCGCCGCGATCGGCGACGCGGCCGGACTCGATCTGCAGGGTCAGGTGCCAGCGGCCGTCGGCGCCCTCGGTCCAGCCGTAGCGGTCGCCGTTGTGGGTGAACGCGTACGGCCGCGCCGGCTGCAAAGCGAAGCCCAGGCGAGATTCCAATTCGGCCTTGAACCAGTCCAGTCCGCGATCGTCCAGCGTGTACTTGAAACGCGCGTGCTTGCGGTTCGTGCGGTCGCCGAAATCGCGCTGGATGGCGACCGTGTGCCAGGCCGCGTCCAGCAACTGATCGGGCGTGACGAAGCCGATCACGTCGGCCAGTTGCGGGTAGGTGTCGGCGTGGCCGTGGGTCGCGCCCATGCCGCCGCCGACGGCGACGTTGAAGCCGGTCAGCGCGCCGTCCTCGACGATGGCGATCAGGCCGAGGTCCTGCGCGAACACGTCGATGTCGTTGTCCGGCGGCACGGCCAGACCGATCTTGAACTTGCGCGGCAGGTAGGTCTCGCCATACAGCGGTTCGGTCTCCTGCGTGCTGTCGACCTTCTCGCCGTCCAGCCAGATCTCGTGGTACGCGCGGGTGGCCGGCATCAGGTGCTCGGACAGGCGCACGGCCCAGGCATGCGCCTCGGCGTGTGCGGCCGATTCGACCGGATTGGCCGATGCCACCACGTTGCGGTTGACGTCGCCGCACGCGGCCAGAGTGTCCATCAGCGCGGCGTGGATGGCGGCCATGGTCGGCTTGAGTTCGGTCTTGATGACGCCGTGCAGCTGGAAGGTCTGGCGCGTGGTGATGCGCAGCGTGCCGTTGGCGTGTTCGCGGGCGATGGCGTCGAAGGCCAACCACTGCGCCGGCGTCAGCACGCCGCCGGGCAGGCGCGCGCGGATCATGAACTGGTAGTCCGGCTCCAGCTTGCGCTGGCGGCGATCCTCGCGCACGTCGCGGTCGTCCTGCTGGTAGCTGCCGTGGAATTTCAGCAGCAGGTTGGCGTCGTCGCTGATGGCCCCGCTCAGCGGATCGGCCAGGTCCTCGGCGATGCTTCCGCGCAGGTGGCGGCTCTCGCGCTTCAGACGCTCCATGTCGGTCAGGGGTGCGTTCATCGTGGGTGTCCGGATTCAGTAGACGTCGCGGGCGTAGTGGCCGTCGGTCATCAGCTGACGCAGGTGTGCTTCGGCGTCCTCGCGCGAACGGCCGCCATGGACGGCGAGGATGTCGATCAGCGCGGCGTCGACGTCGCGCGCCATGCGCGAGGCGTCGCCGCACACGTACAGGTGCGCGCCGTGCTCGATCCAGTCGCACAGTTCGCGGCCGTGCTCGCGCAGGCGATGCTGCACGTAGACCTTATCGGCCTGGTCGCGCGAGAAGGCCACGTCCAGGCGCTGCAGTGCGCCGCGCTTGCGCGCCGCCTGCCATTCCAGCTGGTAGAGGAAGTCGGTGCGGCGGTGCGGGTTGCCGAAAAACAGCCAGTGGCGGCCGCGCGCGCCCTGCGCCTCGCGCTCCTGCAGGAACGCGCGGAACGGCGCCACGCCGGTGCCGGGGCCGATCATGACGAGGTCCCGGTCGTGGTCGGCGGGCAGCCGGAAACGCGTGTTGGATTCGACGAACACCGGCACCGTGTCGCCTTCGCTGCGGGTGTCGAGGAAGCGCGAGGCCGCGCCCCAGCGATCCTGTTCGCCGTGGCGGTAGCGCACGTTGGCCACGGTCAGGTGCACTTCGTCCTCGACCACGCGCTGGCTCGAAGCAATCGAGTACAGCCGCGGCGCCAGCGGCCTCAGCGCCGCGACCAGCGCGGCGGCGTCCCAGTCGGCGCCGTGGCTGTGCAGCAGGTCGATCAGTTGCCGCGTGTCGAGTAGGCGAGCGAGTTCGTCGCGCGCGCCGGGTTCCAGCAGCGCGTGCAAGTCGCGATGGCCGCCGCGTTTGGCGTGCGCGGACAGGAACGGGCGCGTCAGCACGGTCAGCTCGCAGCGTTCGCCGAGCCAGCGTGACAGCGGCAGACGCTCGTCGCCGTGCTCGACCTCGGCGTCGCCGTCGAGACGAAGCGTGGCGAGTACGGCGTCGACCAGACGCGCGTCCTGCGTTGGCCACACGCCCAGAGCGTCGCCGGGCTCATAGTGCAGGCCGCTGCCTTCCAGCGACAGTTCGATGTGGCGCACATCCTTGCCGCTGTCGCGGGCGACGATGGGCTGGTTGAGCAGCACTTCGGCGGCGAAGGGCTTCTCGCGCGACCAGCCGGCCGCGCGCGGACGCAGCGGCGTGACGGTGGCGCGTGGCGCAGCGCGCTCGCCGAGGGTGTCGCGCGCCGTGTCGAGTGCGGCTTGTTGCCAGGGCGCGGCGACGGTCTCGATGTCGACGTCGGCGTCGGCGCACGGATGCAGGCGCGTGGCGCCGAGTTCGGCCAGGCGCGCGTCGAGGCGTCGGCCGATGGCGCAGAAGTCCGGATAGCTGGAGTCGCCGAGACCGAGCACGGCGAAGCGCAGGTCGGGCAGTTTCGGCGCGCGGCGGCTGTCGAGAAAGGCGATCAGGTCGCGGGCGTCGTCCGGCGGTTCGCCTTCGCCCTGGGTGCTGACGATCACGTACAGCAGGCGCTCGCGCTTGAGTTCGCGTTGCGGATAGACGTCGGCGCGCAGCAGACGCACCGGCAGTCCCTGTCGTTCGACGCTGTCGGCAAGCTGCCGTGCGATGCGTTCGGCGTTGCCGGTCTGGCTGCCGTAGACGATGGTCAGACGCTCGCTGTCCGAGCCGACTGCCGGGGCGGAAGGATTCGCCTGCGGTGCGCCATGCAGCAGCGCGGCCGCACCGGCCATGTAACCGGACAACCATTGCAGGGTTTCGGGACGAAGACCTTCCACCAGTTGGGAAACGAGGGCGGCCTTGTCGTCGGGGAGCGGCGTGGGCGTGAGCGCAGACATGATCGTGTTTGGACGTCCGAATGTCCGGGTGGCGGAAAGTCTGCATCGTAGGCGCGCGGTCGGGTGCGGCGGAAAGGAGCAGCGGGCATGCCGGTATGCGTTTGGGGCATGTGCTCCGATGTGCCCGGTCGCATCCCGCGAGACGCCGCGAAGGCGGGCGGATGGGATAGGCTTTGGCAGGTTGCCGCGAGTTGTCAGGACCGACGCCCACGCATGTTCCACCTGCATTACGACACCCGCCTGGACGATCTGGCCGACACGCTGGCCGATCTGCTTGCGCGCCGCGATCCGGCGCAGCTGCTGCAACCGCAGACCGTGCTGGTGCCGCAGCGCGGGCTGCAACGCTGGCTGGTGCAGCGGCTGGCGCAACGGCACGGCATTGCCGCCAACCTGGAATTCATCGAGCCGGCCAAGCTGGTGTGGCGTCTGCTGCGCGCGGAGGACGCGAATCTGCCGTCCGTGTCGACCTTCGACCGCGAGGTGCTGCGCTGGCGCATTCTCGGCTGGCTGCGCGATCCGGCCGCGCCGACCGCCGTGCGTGGCCTGCTTGGCGAAAGCGATGATGACCTGCGCGGCTTCGAGCTGTCCGGTCATCTGGCGCAGCTGTACGAGCGCTACCAGGGCTATCGACGAGACCTGCTGGAGGCCTGGGCGCGCGGCGAGGAGCGCGACGATCCGCAGGCCGAACTCTGGCGCTGCCTGACGCGCGACGACGCCACCTCGCGCAGCCATCTGCTCGGCGACTTCCTGACGCGGCATGCGCGTGCGGACGCGCCCGCGCCGGCCGGGTTGCCGGCGCGGCTGTTCGCGTTCGGCATCATCAATGTGTCGCCGGATGTGCTGCGCGTGCTCGGCGTGCTGGGCCGCCACTGCGAGCTGCACTTCTTCATGCCGACCCCGTGCCGCGAATACTGGGGCGATCTGCCGGATCGCCGCGCCTGCGCGTCGCGGCTGGAAGCGGGTGAGAGCCTGTTCGCCGAACCGGACAATCGGCTGCTGGTGTCGCTGGGCGGCGTGGGTCGCGATTTCGTGGCCCAGCTGTTTTCCTACGAACACGTGCAGCCCGACGTCGAAACGCTGGCGGACGACGACGATCTGCCACGCGACACGCTGTTGCAGCGCGTGCAGGCCGACGTGATCGTGCTGCAGGCGCCGGATCCGGCCGCGCGGCGCGATGCGCCCGATCCGGCGGATCGCTCGCTGCAGGTGCATGTGTGCCACTCGCCGTTGCGCGAAGTGCAGGTGCTGCACGACCAGTTGCTCGACCGGCTGCAGCGCGACCCGGACCTGCAACCGCGCGACATCGCGGTGATGGTGCCCGATCTGGCGCGCTACGCGCCGTGCGTCGAGGCGGTGTTCGGCGCGCTGTCGCCGGACGATCCGCGACGCATTCCGTGGACCGTGGCGGATCGCTCGATGGCCGACACGCACGCGCTGATCGGTCTGTTCCAGCGTCTGCTGGAGTTGCCGGCCTCGCGCCTGACGGCGGTCGAGGTGCTGGACGTGCTCGCCGTGCCGGCGGTGCTGCGTGGCTTCGGTCTGGACGAGGACGTGCTGGAGACGCTCGCCGCGTGGACGCAGGATGCCGGCATCCGCTGGGGCGAGGACGCGGACGACCGCGCCGCGCACGGCGTGCCGGCGTTCGAGGAATACAGCTGGCGCTTCGGCCGTCGTCGCCTGCTGCTGGGCTACATGAGCGGCGACGCGGCGCATGACGCGCTATTGCATGGCGTCGCGCCGCTGACCGACATCGAGGGCGGCGACAGCGCGGCGCTGGGCGCGCTGTTCGCGGTGCAGCGCCTGCTGCGCGATCTGCGCGAGGCGCAGCGTCGTCCGCAGACCGCGTCGGACTGGCAGGCCCTGCTCAATGGCGCACTCGACCGACTGGTGCCGTCGCCTGAAGGACGCGACGAGGAGCGCGCGCTGGAAGCGGTGCGCGGGGCCTTGCGGGCGCTGGCCGAACACAGCGCCGCCGCGGGCTACGCGCGTGCGCTGGACTGGCGCACGGTGCGCGCCTTCGTGCAGGAGCAGTGGCGCGACAACACGCCCCAGCAGCGCTTTCTGGCCGGCGGCGTCAGCGTCTGCGGCCTGGTGCCGCTGCGCAACGTGCCGTTCAAGCTGATCTGCGTGCTGGGCATGGATGCCGAGGCGTTCCCGCGCCGCGATCCGGCCGACGCGATGAACCGCATGCTGGCGGGACGGCGGCTGCCCGGCGACCGCTCGGTGCGCGAGGACGACCGCTACCTGTTCCTGCAGACCCTGATGGCGGCGCAGCGCCAGCTCTACCTCAGCTACACCGGCGTCGACCTGCGCAAGGGCACGCCGATCGAACCGTCGGTGGTGCTCAGCGAACTGCTCGATCACGTCTGCGAGGGCTATTTCGTCGATGCCGGCGCCGCGTGTCAGGCGCTGGTCACGCGGCACCCGATGCAGACCTTCTCGACGCGGCTGTTCATGGCCGACGACGCGGCGGCGCGCGATCCGAACGTGTTCACCTACCGCAGCGAATGGCTGGACGCGGCGCAGCCCGGTCCGCGCGACGCGGCGACGAGCGTCTTCGCCGACGTCCCCTGGCTGGTGGACGAGGACGAACCGACGGTCGAGCTGGCCGAACTGCAGCGGTTCTTCCGCAATCCGGCCGAAGCGTTCCTGCGCGGTCGGGCCGGCATCGTGCTGGCGGACGATCTGGCGAGCGTGGACGAGCGCGAGCCGTTGACGCTCGAACCCTTGCAGCGACATCGCCTCGATCGCGTGCTGGCCGACGACATGAGCGTGATGGCACCGGAGCAACGGCTGAACGCGCTGCGTGCGCGGGCGCTGCTGCCGCCGTTGTCCTGGGGCGAAGCGGCCTACCGCGAAACCATGCAGACGCTGGGGCCGGGGCTGCGCGACTGGCAGGCCTGGCGACAGGCGCATCCGCCGCAACCGGGTCTGCGCTTCCGGCTCGATCTGGGCGAGAGCGGCGTGCTGGCCGGCGTGCTCGGGGGGCTGCACGATGGCGGATACGGAGTCTGGATCGGTAGTGCGCACAGCCCGTCGGGCTGGATGCAGTGGTGGCTGGGCGCGCTGGTCGCGCGGGCGCTGGAGGCGGCGCCGGACGCGCTGGCCTGGGGTCGCGACAGCGACCGTTTCGACTGGCGGCTGCCGTGGCGACCGCGTCTGCCGGATGCGGCGCAGGCGCGTGCGCTGCTCGCGGAGTGTCTGGCGATTTATCGCGAAGGTCGGCGCGAGGCGTTGCCGATTCCGTTGCGGACCGCGTTCGCCTGGGCCGGCAAGCATGTCGAGGACGATGCGCTCGAACCGGCGCGGCAGGCCGCGCAGCGCGCCTGGCTCGGCGGCTACCAGGGCTATGCCGAATCGACCGATGCGTGGTTCGCGCTGGCGCTGCGCGGTCAGGCGCTGTTCGACGAAGGCCCGCTGCAGCAGCGCTTCGAGTCGCTCGTCGCGCGCGTGCACATGCCCTTGTGCCGCGCCCTGAAGGACGGAGGCGCGCCGTGAGCGGAAACGCCAAGCAGCACACCTTCGACACGGACATGGCGTTGCGCGTGCCGCTCGACGGCGTGCAGCAGATCGAGGCCAGCGCCGGCACCGGCAAGACCTACACCATCGCCGGTCTGTACGCGCGGCTGGTGGTCGAGAAGCAGCTGCAGACGCGACAGATCCTGGTGATGACCTTCACCAAGGCGGCCACCGAAGAACTGCGTCAGCGCCTGCGTCAACGCCTGGCCGTGTGCGCGCAGGTGGCGTCGCTGCCGGCGTTCGGCATCGACGCGGAGCCGTCCGAACCGCTGCGGGACGAGCAAGCCTGGGCCTGGACCCTGCTGACGCGGACCCTGGCGCATGGCGAGGAGACCGCCGCCTCGATGGCGCGTCGTCTGCGCGAAGCGGTCACGCGCATGGACGAAGCGGCGATCTTCACCATCCACGGTTTCTGTCAGCGCGTACTCGGCGAGCATGCATCGCTGATCGATGGCGTCAGCGAGACGCGGGTGCTGGAACCGTCCGACGACGATCTGCTGGCGTCGTTCGCCGCCGATGCCTGGCTGCGCTGGGGCGATCACGAGGACGCCGCCGCACGCGACGCCCTGCGCCTGCTCGGCGCGACGCCCGAGGCGCTGGCGAAGACGCTGCAGCGTCTGGTCGAATTCCACGGGCGCATCGAACCGTTGCCCATCGCCGAAGACGCGGTGACGAGGCTGGCGCCGGATGCATTGGAGGCCGCGCAGGCGACGCTGCGTCAGCGCTGGATCGAATCCGGCGAAGACGCCATCGGCGTGTTCCGCGCGGCGCTGGACGCGGGTCATCTGAACGCGCGCAGCTACAAGCCCGACAGCCTCGACGCGCTGCGGGACCTGGCGCGCCAGCTCGCCGGCGGCGGCTGGCCGTCGACGAAGCTGCTGGAGAAATTCGCCGGCGAGAAGATCGCCGGCGCGGTGAAGAAGAACATGCCGCCGTTCGAGGGCCACGCCGCATTCGCCGCCATCGACGAATGGCTGCGTGTCGAGCAGGCGCGGACGGCGCAGGTGCAGGCCCAGGTGCCGCGCGTGCTGCACGCGGTGCTCGATGAGGCGCGCACCTGGCTGGCGACGCGCAAGCGCGATCTGTCGCGCCTGTCCTACGCCGACCAGATCGAATGGGTGCATCGCGGCCTGGACGACCGCGCGCGCGGCGCGCGTCTGCGGCAGGCGCTGCAGGCGCAGTATCCGGTCGCGCTGGTCGACGAATTCCAGGACACCGATGCGCGCCAGTTCGACATCTTCCGTCGCCTGTACGCCGAGTCCGGCACGCTGTTCTGCATCGGCGATCCCAAGCAGGCCATCTACGGATTCCGCGGCGGCGACGTGCATGCGTACCTGCGCGCCAAGCGGATGGCCGCGGCGCACTGGTCGCTGGATCGCAACTTCCGCTCGGCCCCCGGGCTGCTGACGGCGCATGCCGCGCTGTTCGGCGCGCGTGAGGATGTGTTCGTCGAGAACGGCATCGCGTTCGATCCGGTCGCGCCGGGCGGTCGCGTTGCGGACGGCCTCTTGCGGAATCAGGAACAGCCCGTGCCGCCGCTGACGCTGTGGCGGCTGCCGGCCGAGAAGTCGCCCAGCGGTGCGGATGCGCTGGACGCGGCGCTGGCGGATTGCTGCGCCAGCGTCATCGCGCAGGCGCTGGCAGCGGACGGCATGCGGCTCGACGGCCATCCGCTGCAGCCGGGCAGCATCGCCGTGCTGGTCGACGCCAACCGGCAGGCGATGCGCATGCAGGACGCGCTGGCCGCACGCGGCGTGCCGGCGGTGTGCCTGCGACGCGAAAGCGTGTTCGCCACGCAGCAAGCCGTCGAACTGTGCCGCGTGCTCGACGCCTTGCTGGCGCCGCGTCATGCGGGGCTGGCGCGCGCGGCGCTGAGCACGCACCTGCTCGGTCGTACGCTCAGCGACTTGCAGACCATGCACGATCACGACGCCGCCTGGCGCGACGAACTCGACGATCTGCGCACGCGCTGGCACGAGCGCGGCGTGCTGGCGATGCTGGAACGTCTCGGCGAACGTCATGCGCGGCGACTGCTGGCCGAACGCGATGGCGAGCGCTGCCTGAGCAACCTGATGCAGCTGGGCGACGCCATGCAGGCCGAGGCGCGCCGGCTGTCCAGCACGCATGCCCAGCGCGACTGGCTGGCGCGGCGCATGGCCCTGGCCGACGCCGACAACGAAGACGAGCAACTGCGCCTGGAAAGCGACGCCGAACGCGTGCAGATCATGACCATCCACGCCAGCAAGGGCCTGGAGTTCGATCTGGTGTTCATGCCGTTCGCTGCACTGATGCAGGCGCGCGTACCGAAGAAGGGCGGCTTCGCCCGCTACCACGAGGGCGATGCGCTGGTGCAGCGCTTCATCGCCAGCGCTTCGGGCGGGCGCGATGCCGATGACGATGCGGCGATGGCCGCGGCGCAGCGCGAGGAACTGGCCGAAGGCGTGCGCAAGCTCTACGTCGGCGTCACGCGTGCGCGCCATGCCTGCTGGCTGAGCATCGATGCGCCGGAGAAGAAATTCGCCGGACGCGTGCTCGACTGGGTGCTGCCGGACGGCACGGACGCCCTGCTGCAGAACGCGCAAGGCCATGCGGTCGAGTGCGCGCTTCCGGAGCCGGTGGCGAGCGCGCGTCCCGCCGTTGCGGCCGCCGCGAATCTGCGCGCGCGTCGGTTCGAGCGCGCGCTGGATCGCGACTGGCGCAGCCACAGTTTCACGCGTCTGGCCGAGGGCGGGCATGCCGATGGCTTCGGCCACGCGCCGCTCGTTCCGCCGGACGTCGAGGACGCGCGCGTGCCGGCGCTGGCGACCGGACTGCACGGCAGCCGTTTCGGCAGCGCCGTGCACGACATCCTCGAACACATCGATTTCGCCGCCTGGGGCGATGCGGACGCCGCGCTGCCCGAAGCGGAGCGCGAGATCGTCGCGCGCGCGCTGGCGGCGGAAGGGTTCACCACGCCGGCGGCGCAGCGCACGGTGATCGGACTGCTGCAGCGCACCCTGCGTACGCCGATCGTCGACGATCTCTGTCTGGCCGCGCTGCCGCCATCCGAACGCCGCGCCGAGATGGCCTTCGACTTCGGCATCTCCGGCGTCGATCCGCGCGAACTGCTGGCGCTGCTGCACGCGCACGGTTACCAGCTGCAGCGCGAACAGTTTGCCCATGTCGGCACGCGTCTGGCCGGCCTGATGAACGGCCTGATCGACCTGGTGTTCGTGCACGACGGGCGCTGGTGGATCGCCGACTACAAGACCAACCATCTCGGCGAACGCGTCGCGGATTACGCGCCGGAAGCCATGCATCAGGCGGTGCGCGACAGCGACTACGACCTGCAGTACCTGATCTACACCGTGGCCCTGCACCGCTGGCTGACCCAGGTGCGCGGCGACGCCTACGACTACGCGCGCGATTTCGGCGGCGTGCGCTACCTGTTCCTGCGCGGCATGGGCGTGGGGCCGCGCGATCATGGTGTCTACGCGGATCGTCCCGCGCCGGAACTGGTGCAGGCGATGGATGCCCTGCTGCGCGCGCCCGGAGGTGCGGCATGAGCGCGCGCGAGGAACTGCTGATGCGGCTGCACGAGCGCGGCGCGCTGCGTCCGCTCGACGTCGAGATCGGGCGCTGTCTGCTGGATCTGGACCCGCAGATCGATCCGGCGCTGGGCTTGCTGGCGGCGGCGGCATCGCGGGCGGTCGCACAGGGGCATAGTTGCCTGCCGCTGGCGCAGCTCGCCGACGTGCTGGCCGAAACCGGCGCCGAGGACGCGCCGCTACCGACGTTGCCGGACCTCGTCACGCTGCAGGCTGCGCTGCGCGACAGCCGCTGGGCCGCGCCGGCGGCCGATGCGGCGGTGGCGCCGCTGCTGTATGACGACGAGCGCGTCTGGCTGGGCCGCTATTTCCATCACGAGGGCGCGGTCGCGCGGGTGCTGCGCGGCTTGTTGGCGCAGACGCCGCAGAGCGTGGAGCCGCAGGCGCTGCGCGCGGCATTGACTCCGTTCTTCAGCTTCGACGCCGAGCTGCCGGACCGTCAGGCGCTGGCAGCGCTGACCGGTCTGGTCTCGCCGCTCACCGTCATCACCGGCGGGCCGGGCACCGGCAAGACCACCACCGTGTTGTGGCTGCTGGCGGCGTGGACCGGCCTGCGCCTGGCGGCCGGCGAGCCCGCGCCGCGCATCCATCTGGCCGCGCCGACCGGCAAGGCGGCGGCGCGGCTCAGCGAGTCGTTGCGCGAGCGCGTGGCCGGACTGCCGATCGAACCGGCGGTGCGCGCGGCGTTGCCGACCTCTGCCTCGACCTTGCACCGCCTGCTCGGCGTGCGTCGCGGCAGCACCCGTTTCCGGCATCACGCCGGCTATCCGCTGGACACCGATATGGTGGTGGTGGATGAGGTGTCGATGGTCGATCTGCCGCTGATGGCGCGCCTGCTGGATGCACTGCCGGAGGGCGCACGCCTGGTGCTGCTGGGCGACCGCGATCAGTTGGCTTCGGTCGAGGCCGGCAACGTGCTGGCCGCGGTGTGCGCGGCGGCGGGCGAGGGTGCGGTGTCGCCGGCGCGCGCGCAACTGATCGAGGCAGTGACGGGCGCGGCGGTCGAGGCCAGCGCGGACGCGCCGCCGTTCGCCGACGCCGTGGTGGAACTGCATCGGTCCCACCGCTTCGACGGCGACAGCGGGCTGGGGCAAGTGGCCGCGCTGATCCGCGCCGGCGACGGCGATGCGCTGTGCCGAGGGCTGGATGCCGAGGCATTCGCGCAAGTGCGTCTGGATGCCGAGGCTGCGCAGCGTCCGCTCGATGCGCTGGTCGATCGGCATCTTCCAGACGCGCTGGTCCTGGCAGCCTGCCGTGATCCGGTCGAGGCGCTGACGCTGGCGTCGCGTCAGCGTGTGCTGACGGCGATGCGCGACGGCGCATGGGGCAGTCAGGCCATCAACGCGGCTTTCGAGCAGGTGCTGCGGCAACGCACGGGCACGGCGGCCGAGCAGCGTTGGTACCCCGGACGGCTGCTGCTGGTGACGCGCAACGACTACGGCACGGAGTTGTTCAATGGCGACGTCGGTGTGGTGCTGGCCGATGCGGACGGCGTGCTGCGCGCGTGGTTCCCGGCCGCCGACGGCAGCGTGCGCAGGCTGGCGCTGGCCGCGCTGCCGGAGTGCGAGAGCGCCTACGCCATGACCATCCACAAGAGTCAGGGCTCGGAATTCGACGCCGTGGACATCGTGCTGCCGCCGCACGACACGCGCGTGCTCGGCCGCGAGCTGCTGTACACGGCGGTCACGCGCGCGCGCCGCGAGGTGACGCTGATCGCCACGCCGGACACCCTGCAGCGCACCGTCGCGCGCAGCACGCGCCGTTTCAGCGGATTGGCCGAGCGGCTGGGCGCGCCGCTGGATTGAGTCCGTGCGCGGACGTCAGCCGTAGTAGCCGCGGTACCACGCCACGAAGCGTTCGACGCCGGTCTCGATCGGCGTCGACGGCGCGTAGCCGACGTCGCGCCGCAGCGCCTCGACGTCGGCCCAGGTGTCGGCCACGTCGCCGGGCTGCATCGGCAGCAGGTTCTTGTTCGCTTCGCGACCCAGGTGCTGTTCCAGCAGCTCGATGAAGCGCAGCAGCTGCACTGGCTTGCCGTGGCCGATGTTGTACAGCCGCCACGGCGCGCTGGAGCGGTCGCTGACTGGATGCTCCGGGTCGTAGTCGGGATCGGGTTGCGCCGGGTGATCGAGGCAGCGGATCACGCCCTCGACGATGTCGTCGATGTAGGTGAAGTCGCGGCTGTGGTGGCCGTGGTTGAACACGTCGATGGTCTCGCCGCGCAGGATGCGCTCGGCGAACAGCATCGGCGACATGTCCGGACGTCCCCACGGGCCGTACACGGTGAAGAAGCGCAGGCCGGTGGTCGGCAGGCGGTACAGGTGGCTGTAGGTGTGCGCCATCAGCTCGTCGGCGCGCTTGGTGGCCGCGTACAGACTGACCGGGTGATCGACGGCGTGGCGGGTCGAGAACGGCATCGTGCGGTTGTCGCCGTAGACCGAGCTGGACGAGGCGTAGACCAGATGCTCGACGTCGCCGTGGCGGCAGGCTTCGAGCACGTTGACGAAGCCGACCACGTTGCTCTGCACGTAGGCGTGCGGATTCTTCAGCGAGTAGCGCACGCCGGCCTGCGCGGCCAGGTGCGCCACGCGCTGCGGACGGAAACCGTCGAAGGCGTCCTGCACCGCGGCCAGGTCGGCCAGGTCGATGCGCCGATGCTGGTAGCGCGGATGTTCGCCAAAGCGGTCCAGGCGCGCCTGCTTCAGCGCCGGATCGTAGTAGTCGTTGTGGTTGTCGATCCCGAGCACGTCGTCGCCGCGCGCCAGCAGGGCCTCGGCCAGCGCCGCACCGATGAAGCCCGCCGTGCCGGTCACCAGAATCCGCATCGTTGAGGGTCCAGAGTCGTCGATCAGTGCACCTATTCTAGCGTCTATCGTCGCGAGCCACGCCTTCATGCGCGCGATGGCTGTGGCGGCATTGGAGCGTGAGCTGAAGCGACATTCGCGGGCCGTCAAGGTTGTGGCGGCCTGGCGGAGGTACTACGGTGGGTCATCCCACAAACGAGCCGGCCAGTCGTGCGGCGTCTGTTGCGGTCGTTGTTTTCTGCGGTCCTAGGCGGTGTACCGACTCGGACGTGCTCCGTCCAGCGGAAGGGGCAGCAGACGATGACCAAAATCCGGGTGGAGAAGCTCACCAAGATCTTCGGGCCGCATCCCGAGCAGGGATTGCGCATGCTCGACGAGGGCAAGAGCAACGCCGAGATTCGCGAGACCGGCCAGGCAGTCGGCATTGCCGACGTGTCCTTCGAGGTACAGGAGGGCGAGTTCCTGGTGGTGATGGGGCTCAGCGGCAGCGGCAAGTCGACGCTGATCCGCTGCCTGAACCGCCTCAACGAGCCCACGCGCGGGCACATCTTCATCGACGGCGACGACATCACGCGGTTCGATCGCGAGCACTTGCTCAAGCTGCGTCAGACCAAGATCAGCATGGTGTTCCAGCATTTCGCGCTGTTCCCGCACCGCACGGTGGTGGACAACGCAGCCTACGGTCTGGAGATTCAGGGCATCGATCCCGATGAGCGCCGTCGCCGCGCCAACGAGGCGCTGGAACTGGTCGGTCTGAAGGGCTGGGCCGATGCCTATCCGGGCCAGCTCAGCGGCGGCATGCAGCAGCGCGTCGGGCTGGCGCGCGCGCTGGCCGTGGAGCCCGACATCCTGCTGATGGACGAAGCCTTCAGCGCGCTCGATCCGCTGATCCGGCGCGACATGCAGCACGAGATGATGCAGCTTCAGCAGCGCGTGAAGAAGACCATCGTGTTCATCACGCATGATCTGGACGAGGCGCTGCAGGTCGGCGATCGCATCGTGCTGATGAAGGACGGCCGGGTGGTGCAGATCGGCACGCCCGAGGACATCCTCAATAATCCCGCCAATGCCTACGTCGAGCGCTTCGTCGAGAACGTCGACATGTCGCGGGTGCTGACCGCGCAGTCGGTGCTGCAGCGTGCGCGCGTGCTGGCGTTCCCGAACGACGGGCCGCGCACGGTGCTGCGCAAGATGGCCGACGAGAACTACGCCAGCCTGCTGGTGGTGAACCGCGATTACACCCTGATCGGCTCGATCAGCGCCGAAGCCGCCAGTCAGGCGGTGAAGGACGGCGTCGAGACCATCGGCGCCCTGGTCGAGGAAACGCCCTCGGTGCCGCCCACCGAGCCGCTGATGAGCGTGATCGGCATTCTGGCCGACTGGCGCTGGCTGCTGCCCGTCATCGACGAGAACAATAAGGTGCTCGGCGTGGTGACCCGCGCGGCGGTGCTGACCGCGCTGGCCGAGAACAACGACACCTCCGTTTCGGATGCGGAAAGGAGCGACGCGGCATGATTCCCTCGATTCCCAAGTTTCCTCTCGCGCACGGCATCGATGTCGCCCTCGACTGGCTGACGCAGCATTTTTCGTGGCTGACGCAGGCGCTCAGTCACGCCATCTCGGCGGTCATCGACGCCATCGTCAGCGGCCTGCTGTTCGTGCCGCCGTGGCTGCTGATCCTCATCGTCGCGGCCGTCGGCTGGCGTGTCGCCGGGCGGCGCGTCGGCATCCTGACCCTGGCGGGGTTGCTGTTCCTGTGGAATCTCCGCCTGTGGCAGCCGACGGTGGAGACCTTCACCCTGGTGCTGATCTCGACCCTGATCGCGGTCGCCATCGGTTTGCCGCTGGGCATCGCCGCGGCGCTGAGCAAGCGCACGTCGAGGATCGTGATGCCGGTGCTGGACTTCATGCAGACCATGCCGGCCTTCGTCTATCTGATCCCCGCCATTCCGTTCTTCGGCCTCGGCGCGGTCTCGGCCAGCGTGGCCACGGTGATCTTCTCCACGCCGCCGACCATCCGCCTGACCGCGCTCGGCATCCGTCAGGTGCCGGCCGACCTGATCGAGGCGGCCGACGCCTTCGGCTCCACGCGCAAGCAGAAGCTGTTCAAGGTGCAGCTGCCAATGGCGGTGCCGACCATCATGGCCGGCGTCAACCAGACCATCATGCTGGCGCTGTCGATGGTGGTGATCGCGGCCATGATCGGCGCCGGCGGACTTGGCGGCGAAGTCTGGCAGGCGATTCAGCGTCTGGAGCCCGGCAAGGGCTTCGAGTCCGGCATCGCGATCGTGATCCTGGCCATGATCCTCGACCGCATCACGCAGCGCGTCGGCCGCAGTTCCAAGGTGGCGAGCGCGCACTGATTCACGTTTTTCCCCCTGAAGCCAAGGAGCGATTCCATGAACCGCACCCCATCCCTACGCACTACCTGCGCTATGGCGGTTGCCGCATTGGCGCTGGCCGCCTGTTCCAACAACGGCGGCTCGTCGAGCGATCACGCCGGCGCATCGTCTTCGTCCGCGGCCACGGCGAGCGCCAAGCCGGCGGCGTCCGGCGGGCACGTCAAGCTGGCCTACGTCGAGTGGTCCAGCTGCACCGCCGCGACCAACGTGGTGAAAGCCGCGCTGGAGCAGAAGGGCTACACGGTGGACGCCGTGTCGGTCAGCGGCGCGGCCATGTATTCGGCCATCGCCAATGGCGACGCCGACGCCACCGTGTGTGCCTGGCTGCCGACCACACAGGCCAACTACTACGCCAAGACCAAGGATCGTCTGGACAATCTCGGTCCGAACATGCAGGGCACCAAGCTCGGTCTGGTGGTGCCGGATTACGTCAGCATCGACAGCATCGAGCAGCTCAAGGCGAATGCCGACAAGTTCGACGACCGCATCGTCGGCATCGATCCCGGCGCGGGCGAGATGGATCTGACGCAGAAGGTGATCAAGCAGTACGGCCTGCCGCTGAAGCTGGTGGCCGGTAGCGGCGCGACCATGACCGCCGCGCTGAAGAGCGCCATCGACGAGCACAAGTGGATCGTCGTGACCGGCTGGACGCCGCACTGGATGTGGGCGCGCTGGAAGCTGAAGTATCTGGCCGATCCGAAGAACATCTATGGCGACGCCGAGAGCATCGACACCCTGGCGCGCAAGGGGCTGCAGACCAGCGATCCGGGCGCCTACGCCATCCTCGACGGTTTTCACTGGACGGCCGGCGACATGCAGCAAGTCATGGCTGCCGCGCGCGAGCCGGGCAGCGATCCGGCATCGGCCGCCAAACAGTGGGTCGCCGCGCATCCCGACAAGGTAGACGCCTGGACCGGCAGCGCCGACACCAAGGGCATGGCCGACACCGGCACGGCCCAGTGAGATCGGGTTGACCCGAGCGCCGGGCGGCTGAGCAGCGTCGCCCGGCATGCATCCAATCGAAAAAGGGGATCGCCATGAACGCATCCACCCGTGCCTGCGCGCTGGCCATCGGCATCGCCGCAGCGCTGGCTGCGCCCTACGCGGCCGCTTCCGGTACGACCGGCCAGAAGAACGACAAGCCATCCAGGCAGGCCGACATGACGGCGCGCATCCGCGCCATGCAGAAGCAGATCGACAGGTTGCAGAAGCAGCTCGACGACATGCGGGCCCAGCAGGCGGCCACGCAGCAACAGTCGTCCGACACGCGCAAGAAGCTGGACACGCTGGCCGAAGACAGCAAGAAGACCCAGGCCAAGGTCGCCAAGGTCGAGAAGAAAAAGAAGAACGGCATCACCGTCGGCGGCGCCATGCGCTTCCAGTACAGCTACGAGGACTACAACAAGAGCAATGTCCACCGCACCGGCGACGCCGATTTCGACATCTTCCGCCTGAACTTTCGCGGCAAGGTCGACGACATCGAGTTGCAGGCCGAGTGGCGCTGGTTCCAGTACATGAGCGCGGTGAAATACGCTTGGCTGGGCTATGACTTCAGCAAGCACCAGCAGTTGCAGGTGGGTCTGACGCGCATCCCGTTCGGCAACCAGCCGTACAACTCGCACAACTACTTCTTCAGCTCGAACTATTACCTGGGGCTGGAAGACACCTACCACATGGGCGTCGAGTACGTGTATTCGGGCGATCCGTGGAACGTGCAGCTGGCGTTCTTCAAGAACGACGGCATGGGCGGCATCGACGGTTACGTCAGCAACCGCTCCGACAGCTATTCGTACAACGTGGTCGGCGTGCGCGGTGCGGGCGAGGGCATCTACGACGATCCGCAGCACCCGATCGCCAGCGCGAACACGGCCGCTGCGCGCGTCGCTTACACCTTCACGCCCAACGACGATCTCAAGGTCGAGCTGGGCGCGTCGGGCCTGCACGGTGGGCTGGAAGGTCCGGCCTCCAGCGTCGGTAGCTACTCGGCCTACGCGCTGCACATGAACACGACCTACAAGCGTTGGAACCTCCAGGCGCAGGCATCGCGCTACGACTACAACGTCGACGGCGGCGGCGACCTGCTGGCCGTGGGCGCCTACGCGTTCTACGACTCCATTCCGGCCAAGGCCGATTCCTACACCTTCAACGTGAAATATCACCAGCCGGTGCGATGGGGACCGATCAAGGGGCTGGACTTCTACAACGACTACTCGTTGATCACCAACAAGTCCGGCATGCTGCCGAGCACCTTCATGAACATCCTCGGCGTCGGCGTGTCGGCGGGCGATCTGTACACCTATTTCGATTTCGTCACCGCGCGCAACCAGCCGTTCATCGGCGGCAGCATGGCCGGCGACGGCAAGGTCGAGCATCGCTTCAACGTGAACTTCGGGTTTTATTTCTGAGGGCCGGGGTGAACGACCTACGGGGTCGTCATTCCTGCGCAAGCAGGAACCCAGTGACTTTCGATCCGTCGAGAAAGTCGCTGGGTCCCGGCATTCGCCGGGATGACGACAGAAAAAATGCTCGCGACAAGCCCCAACGAGGATTCCGAAGTCTTCAAGGGCTGCGTGTCGTAGTCACTACGCGCAAGTACGCATCGACCGAACTGCGTCAATGCAATACTTCCCGTTGCACGGCACAGAGAGAAGCAAGAGCTGCATGGTTCCGTGCCGGGCAAAGCAGGTGGATGCGTCACAGGTGCCGCTGCGTCGTTGACACGATGCAGGTGCCGGGCTAGCTTTCACTCCATCCGAAACATGAACAAGGTGGCCGGCAGGTAACTGCAGGTCGAGTGTGCGACATGGACACTACGAACTCCCGACATTGAATCTTCGCGCTGGGCTTCCACCATGGGGCGCTGCGCGCCCTTTTTTATTGCTCGCAGAAATGTTCCGACCATGATTGAAATTACTCTTCCCGACGGCAGCAAGCGGCCGTTTGAACACCCCGTGTCCGTGCAGGATGTGGCCGCCTCCATCGGCGCCGGTCTGGCCAAGGCCACGTTGGCCGGCAAGGTCGACGGCAAGCTGGTCGACGCCAGCTATCGCATCGATCGCGACGCCGGCCTGGAAATCGTCACCGACAAGAGCCCCGAGGCGCTGGAGATCCTGCGCCACTCGACCGCGCATCTGCTGGCGCAGGCCGTGCAGCGCCTGTATCCGGGCGCGCAGGTCACCATCGGTCCGGTCATCGACAACGGCTTCTACTACGACTTCGCCTACGAGCGTCCCTTCACGCCGGAAGATCTGGAAAAGATCGAGGCGGAGATGAAGAAGATCGTCGACGAGAAGCTGCCGGTCGAGCGCAGCGTGAAGTCGCGCGACGATGCGGTGAGGTTCTTCCGCGACATGGGCGAGGAGTACAAGGCCGAGATCATCGAGTCGATCCCGGCCAACGAGGAGCTTTCGCTCTACAGCCAGGGCGAATTCACCGACCTTTGCCGCGGTCCGCACGTGCCCGACACTGGCAAGCTGCGCGCGTTCAAGCTGATGAAGGTGGCCGGCGCCTACTGGCGCGGCGATTCGGACAACGCGATGCTGACGCGCATCTACGGCACCGCGTGGGTCAACGACAAGCAGCTCAAGGCCTACCTGACCCAGTTGGAAGAAGCCGAGAAACGCGACCACCGCAAGATCGGCAAGGCCATGGGCCTGTTCCACCAGCAGGAAGAAGGTCCGGGCATGGTGTTCTGGCACCCGAAGGGCTGGGCGCTGTGGCAGCAGGTCGAGCAGTACATGCGCAAGGTGTACCGCGACTCCGGCTACAAGGAAGTGCGCGGCCCGCAGATCCTCGACGTGTCGCTGTGGAAGAAATCCGGCCACTGGGACAACTACAAGGACAACATGTTCTTCACCGAGTCGGAGAAGCACACCTACGCGGTGAAGCCGATGAACTGCCCGGGTCACGTGCAGATCTACAATGCCGGTCTGCACAGCTATCGCGACCTGCCGATCCGCTACGGCGAGTTCGGCGGCTGCCACCGCAACGAGCCGTCCGGCGCGCTGCATGGCCTGATGCGTGTGCGCGCCTTCACCCAGGACGACGGCCACATCTTCTGCACGCCCGAGCAGATCGAGGCCGAGGTGACCGCCTTCCACGCCCAGGCGATGAAGGTGTACGGCGATTTCGGCTTCGAGCACATCGAGATGAAGATCGCGCTGCGTCCCGAGGACCGCATCGGCGCGGACGAAGTCTGGGATGCTTCGGAGGAAGCCCTGCGCAGCGCCTTGCGCGCCGCCGGCGTCGAGTGGGACGAGCTGCCGGGCGAGGGCGCGTTCTACGGCCCGAAGATCGAGTACCATATGCGTGACTCGATCGGCCGCGGCTGGCAGGTCGGCACCATGCAGGTGGATTTCTCCATGCCCGAGCGTCTGGGCGCGGAGTATGTGGACGAACACAGTCAGCGTCGGCATCCGGTGATGTTGCATCGCGCCATCGTGGGTTCGATGGAGCGCTTCATCGGTATCCTGATCGAACATCATGCAGGCCAGTTCCCGGCCTGGCTGGCGCCGGTGCAAGCGGTGGTGATGAACATCACCGATGCACAGGCGGACTTCGCCGCCGAGGTGGCGCAAGTCCTTGTCGAGAAAGGCTTCCGTGTGGAAGCGGATTTGCGCAACGAAAAAGTCGGCTATAAAATCCGCGAACATACGCTGTCGAAGGTGCCGTATCTCCTGGTCGTGGGCGACCGCGAGAAGGAGGCAGGCGCCGTTTCCGTGCGTAGCCGCTCGGGTGAGGATCTGGGCAGCATGCCGCTGGCGGATTTCGCCGCGCGGCTGGAGACCGAGGGTCGACGCTGATCGGCCACGGTCATTCTTGAGCATCATTTGGAGGACGAGGTATCGCCACCCCTGACAACAAGCGTAATCGTCGCAATCACGAAATCCGCGTGCCCAAGGTTCGCGTCATCGACGCCGAAGGCGAGCAGGTCGGTATCGTAAGCCGCGACGAAGCGTTGGAAATGGCCGAGGAAGCCGGCCTGGACCTGGTGGAAATCCAGCCCAACGCCGAACCGCCGGTCTGCCGCATCATGGACTTCGGCAAGTACAAGTTCGAGCAGCAGAAAAAGGCCAACGCGGCGCGCAAGAAGACCAAGAAGATCGAGATCAAGGAAATCAAGTTCCGTCCGAACACGGACGTGGGCGATTACCAGATCAAGCTGCGCAACATCCTGCGTTTCCTCGAGGAAGGCGACAAGGTCAAGGTGACCATTCGCTTCCGCGGACGCGAGATGGCGCATCAGGAACTCGGTCGCGAGCTGGCTTCGCGCGTGCAGCAGGATGTCGGCGAGAACGGCGTGGTCGAGCAGTTTCCGCGCCAGGAAGGCCGTCTGATGGTGATGATGCTGGCGCCGCCGAAGACTTCCTGAAGTCTCGGCTGGACGCCTGACATTCGTCTCCGCGAGCCCTCGCGGAGGCGGTAGCGTGCGAGGCTTCCCTCGCGCGCAGTATTCATAGTAAAATCCGCAGTTCGGCCCGATATGGACGGGTCATGACAAGCCGATCCGGGCAGGACGGAAAGCGCCACGCAGTGGCCGCCGGGGTCAGTCGAAGAAACGAGACAAGGGAATCATCATGCCCAAGATCAAGACCAACCGGGCCGCTGCCAAGCGGTTCCGCAAGACGGCGACCGGCAAGTTCAAGGCCGGCCATGCCTTCAAGTCGCACATCCTGACCAAGAAGTCGACCAAGCGTAAGCGCGGCCTCCGCGCTCCCAACCACGTGCGCGACTGCGACAGCAAGTCCGTCGCCCGCATGCTGCCCTACGCGTAAGGATCAGGAGTAGACCACCATGGCACGAGTCAAGCGGGGCGTTATCGCCCGTCGTCGTCACAAGAAAATCATCGGTCGCGCGAAGGGCTACTACAACGCCCGCCGCAAGGTGTATCGCGTAGCCAACCAGGCCGTCATCAAGGCCGGCCAGTACGCCTACATCGGCCGCAAGCAGAAGAAGCGTCAGTTCCGTTCGCTGTGGATCGTGCGTATCAACGCCGCCGCGCGCATGTTCGATCTGTCGTACAGCCGCCTGATCAACGGTCTGAACAAGGCCGGCATCGAGGTTGACCGCAAGGTCCTGGCCGACATCGCCGTGCACGACATCAAGGCCTTCGGCGCCATCGCCGCGCAGGCCAAGGCCGCGCTGGAAGGCAAGGCCGCGCCGAAGCCGGCCGCGAAGAAGGCCGCTGCGCCGAAGAAGGCCGCCGCCAAGGGCGACGACCTGACCAAGATCGAGGGCATCGGCCCGAAGATCGGCGAACTGCTGGCGGGCCAGGGCGTGGACACCTACGCCAAGCTGGCCGACACCAGCGTCGAGAAGCTCGGCGAAATCCTGCACGAAGCCGGCAGCCGTTATGCCTCCCACGATCCGGGCACCTGGCCGCAGCAGGCCAAGCTGGCCGCCGAAGGCAAGTTTGACGAGCTGAAAGCGCTGCAGGACGAGCTCAAGGGCGGTCGCGTCGCCTGAGCCAGTGACATTGCCGCCACGGCGGCGATCGAAGCAGTATCCTCATGCGGGGAAGGGCGCGAGTCCTTCCCCGCATGCGTTTGGAGGGGGCGGACGGCCCGCTCGCAAGGAACCCACAAGGTCCCAGATCGATGAGCGATATCGAAACCCTGGTCCGCGACGCGCTCGCGGACATCGAACGAACCGACGCGCTGGACGCGCTGCAGGCGCTGCGCGTCTCGCTGCTGGGCAAGTCGGGCAGCATTACCGCGCAGCTGAAGACGCTGGGCAAGCTGGCGCCGGAGGAGCGCAAGGCGGCGGGCGCGGCCATCAATCAGGCCAAGGTCCGCGTCGGCGAGGCGCTGGACGCCCGCCGCGACGCCCTGCAGGAAGCCGCGCTGGCGCAGCGCCTGGCGTCCGAGCGCATCGACGTGACCCTGCCGGGCCGCGATGGCGACCGCGCCGGTCTGCACCCGGTCACGCGCGCGCTCGAGCGCATTGCCGACATCTTCGAGCGCCTGGGCTATCAGCGCGCCGACGGTCCCGAGATCGAGGACGACTGGCACAACTTCGAGGCACTGAACTTCCCGCCGAATCATCCGGCGCGGACCATGCACGACACCTTCTACTTCCCCGACGGCCGTCTGCTGCGCACGCACACCTCGCCGGTGCAGATTCGCACGCTGAAGGATCGCCAGCCGCCGGTGCGCATCATCGCCCCGGGCAAGGTCTACCGCAGCGATTCGGATCAGACGCACTCGCCGATGTTCCATCAGATCGAGGGCCTGCTGGTCGACGAGACCTCCAGTTTCGCCGACCTGAAGGGCACGCTGGCGACCTTCGTGCGCGCGTTCTTCGAGCGCGACTTCGAGATGCGCTTCCGGCCCAGCTTCTTCCCGTTCACTGAGCCGTCGGCCGAGCTGGACATCCGCTGGGAGACCGACGACGGCAGCGAGCGCTGGATGGAAGTGCTGGGCTGCGGCATGGTGCATCCGAACGTGCTGCGCAACTGCGGCATCGATCCGGAACGCTACACCGGCTTCGCGTTCGGCCTCGGCGTCGAGCGCTTCGCCATGCTGCGCTACGGCGTGACCGATCTGCGCGCCTTCTTCGAGAACGACCTGCGTTTTCTGCGGCAGTTTGCGTGAACGGCCGCGCGGGGGCGACCTCGCGCGCAACCACGGCGCGCCACTCCGCGCGCACTTCCGACCCTGATACAGAATTGCGGCGCTACACATGAAATTTTCCGAGAAATGGCTGCGTGAACTGGTGGACATCCCGGCGGATCGGGACGCCCTGTTGCGACGGCTGACTATGGCTGGCCTCGAAGTCGAGGACGTCGAGTTGCTGGGCGAGTCGCTGGACGGCGTGGTGGTCGGCGAAATCGTCGCCGCCGAACCGCATCCGGACGCAGACCGCCTGCAGGTCTGCACCGTCGAGGCGGGATTGGACGCACCGCTGCAGATCGTCTGCGGCGCGCCGAACGCCCGCGTCGGCCTGAAGGCGCCGCTGGCCACGGTCGGCGCGACGCTGCCGGGCGGCATCAAGATCAAGAAGGCCAAGCTGCGCGGCGTGGAATCGTCGGGCATGCTGTGTTCGGCCAAGGAGCTGGGCGTGGACAGCGACGCTTCCGGCCTGATGGAGCTGCCGGCCGATGCCCGCACCGGCGCGCCCTTCGCCGAGTTGCTGGGGCTGCCGGACGCCGCCATCGAGATCGGCCTGACGCCGAACCGTCCCGACTGCCTGGGCATGTGGGGGCTGGCGCGCGACGTCGCCGCGCAGTTCGACAGCACGCTGAAGATCGAGCCGCCGTCGGCCGTCGCCATCGACGGCGAAGCCTCGCGCGAAGTGCGCCTGGACGCCGGCGCCGACTGTCCGCGCTACCTGGGCCGCATCGTCGAGGGCATCGACCCGTCGGCGCCGACGCCGCTGTGGATGGCCGAGCGCCTGCGCCGCGCGGGCCTGCGTCCGATCAGCGTGGTGGTCGATGTCACCAACTACGTCATGCTGGAAACCGGGCAGCCGTTGCACGCCTTCGACAATGATCGGCTGCAGGGCGCGATCGTGGTGCGCCACGCGCGGGACGGCGAACCGCTGACTCTGCTCGACGGCACCGAAGTCACCTTGACGCCCGAGTTCCTGCTGATCGCCGACGAGGCCGCGCCGCTGGCCGTGGCCGGCATCATGGGCGGCCTGGCGTCCAGCGTCACCGACGCCACTCGCAATGTGTTCCTGGAGAGCGCGCACTTCGCGCCCACCGCGATCAGCGGTCGCGCGCGCAAGCTGGGTTTGCACACCGATGCCTCGCACCGCTTCGAGCGCGGCGTCGATCCGGAGCTGCCGCGGCAGGCGCTGGAGCGCGCCAGCGCGTTGCTGCGGGAACTGGCCGGCGGCAAGGCCGGGCCGCTGCTCGGCGCCGAGCGCGTCGAGGATCTGCCGGTGCGCGAGGTCGTGTCGTTGCGTCGCGCACGACTGGAACGCGTGCTGGGTCTGCGTATCGAAGACACGGCCGTGCACCGCATGCTCGAAGCGCTGCAGTGCGAGGTCGAGGACACGGCCGACGGCTGGCGTGCGCGTCCGCCGAGTCATCGTTTCGATATCGAGCGCGAAGAAGACCTCATCGAAGAAGTCATCCGCATCCACGGCTACGAGCACATTCCGACCCACGCGCCCAGCGGCGAGCTGGCGCTGCAAGCCGATCCGGAAGGCCGTCTGAAACCGCTCGATCTGGGGCTTCAGCTGGCCGCGCGCGGTTATCAGGAAGCCATCTGCATGGCTTTCGTGAAGGCCGAACTGCTGCAGGACTGGGGCCTGGACGCCGACACCGTGGCGCTGGCCAATCCGTTGTCGGCCGATCTGGCGGTGATGCGGCCTTCGCTGCTGCCGGGCTTGATCGAGGCGCTGCGCCGCAATCGCGCGCGGCAGCAGTCGCGCGTGCGTCTGTTCGAGCTGGGCAACGTCTTCAAGGCCGGCGCGGACGCGCCCGTCGAAACCGCGGAACTGGCGCTGGTCGCCAGCGGCGCGGCGCATGCCGAGCAATGGGGGCAGCCGTCGCGGGCGGTCGACTTTCACGATCTGAAGGGCGACCTGGAGTCGGTGCTGGCGCTGTGCGCCGACCCGCAGGCCTGGAGTTTCGACGCCGAGGCGCTGCCGCACTGGCTGCATCCGGGGCGCGGCGCGCGCGTGCTGCGCGACGGCAAGGTCGCCGGCTACATCGGCGAACTGCATCCGCGTCTGACGAGTGCGCTGGACCTGGACGCGGGCGTGCTGGTCGGACAACTGCATCTGCCGATACTGCAGCCGCGTACTCTGCCGCATGCGCAGCCTGTTTCGCGTTATCCGTCGGTGCGGCGCGACCTGGCCGTGGAATTGTCGGACACGGTGTCCTGGGGCGCCGTGGAAGCCTGCGTTCGCGCCACGTTGGGCGCACGATTGGCGCAATTGCTGGTGTTTGACCGCTACGCTGGCAAAGGTTTGGGTGATGGACGCAAAAGCCTCGCTATGGGCTTGATTTTACAGGACGCTTCACGCACTCTTACGGACGAGGACGCGGACCAGTGCGTAGCCGATGCGTTGGCTGCGCTGGAACGCGATTGCATGGCGCGACTGCGAGGGTGAAATGGCGCTGACCAAGGCAGACATGGCCGAGCGGCTGTTTCAGGACGTAGGCTTGAACAAGCGCGAAGCGAAAGAATTCGTCGATGCGTTCTTCGAAGCCGTTCGCGAAGCGCTCGAAAAGGGGGAGCAGGTCAAGCTGTCGGGTTTCGGCAACTTCGATCTGCGCCAGAAGAATCAGCGTCCCGGGCGTAACCCGAAGACCGGCGAGGAAATTCCCATCTCCGCCCGTCGTGTGGTGACGTTCCGTCCGGGCCAGAAGCTCAAGGTGCGAGTCGAAGGCTATGCTGGACCCAGGCAGTAACGCAGAACTCCCCGTCATCCCGGCCAAGCGCTACTTCACCATCGGTGAGGTCAGCGAGCTCTGCGCCGTGAAGCCGCACGTGCTGCGGTACTGGGAACAGGAGTTCCCGGCCCTGAAGCCGGTCAAGCGCCGTGGCAATCGGCGCTATTACCAGCGCCACGACGTGCTGATGATTCGTCAGATCCGTTCGTTGCTGTACGAACAGGGTTTCACCATCACTGGCGCGCGTGCGCGACTGGAAGGCGGCGAGGCCCAGGTCGAGTCCAGCCTGTCGCAGCAGATCGTGCATCAGGTGCGCATGGAGCTGGAAGAAGTCCTCGATATTCTGCGCCACTGATCGCAGCCGCTATCGTTCTTCGGCGCAATCGGCTAGAATCGCGCCTCTTGTTTGCCGCCCGTCGGGGCGTAGCGCAGCCTGGTAGCGCACTACAATGGGGTTGTAGGGGTCGCGAGTTCGAATCTCGCCGCCCCGACCATTCGCGGCAAGCACGACATCGGAAAAAGCGCTCTCTGGAGCGCTTTTTTTGTGCCCGGAAGACGCTCTTCTTTATCGGGCGAGGCGAGTCAGACGAGAGGCTCTCAGGAAGCCATCGGTGCGACCAGACGGCGCAGATGGGCGTACTGGGGGCCGATAGGCTGCGCGGTGATCCGGTCTCTGGCATCCCAGCTCGATTTGATGTCGAGAATCAGCGGCAGGATGTTGTCGAAGATGCGTACCAGGCGGGGCTCGAAGTGGCTGCCGGCGTCTTGCCGTAGCCGGGCCATGGCCTGACCGACCGGCCAGGCCTGTTTGTACGGGCGGTCCATGGTCAGCGCGTCGAACGTATCGGCGATGGCGACGATCCGTGCCGACTCGGGAATGGCGCGTTCCGCCAGACCGTCGGGGTAGCCGCTGCCGTCCCACCATTCGTGGTGCCGCAGGGCAATCTCCGCCGCCAGTCGAAAGACGGGGGCGTCGCTCTTGGCCAGGATGTCGTGGCCGATGCGTGTATGCGTGCGCATCACCTTCCATTCGTCGGCATCGAGCGGGCCGGGCTTGCGCAGGATCGAATCGGGGATGCCGATCTTGCCGGTGTCGTGCATCGGCGCGGCCAGTTCGAGCAGACGGCGTCGCTGCGGCCCCCAGCCGGCGGCCTCAGCCAGTGCCGCCGAGTAGGCGGCCATGCGCCAGATGTGTACGCCTGTGTCGAGGTCGTTGTAGTGCCCGGCCTCGCCCAGCATATGGATGGCGTCGTGGTAGCTGCGTTCGAGCAATGTTGCCTGCACCAGCGAAAGGTGCGTATGCACGCGGGCGCGGACCACGGCGGACGATATCGGTTTGATGATGTAGTCCACCGCGCCGGCCTGGAAGCCGGCGGTCTCGTTGCCGATGTCCGACAGCGTGGTCACGAAGATCACCGGAATGGACACAGTGGCCGGATCGGCCTTCAGTTGTCGACAGGCCGTATAACCGTCCATGTTCGGCATTTGTACGTCCATCAGGACCAGGTCGGGCGCGTGCTTGCGCGCCGCTTCCAGCGCTTCGGTGCCGCTGCGGGCGAACACGAGAAGGTAATCGTCGTCGAGAATCTGCTGCAGCACGGCCAGATTCTGCGGTTCGTCGTCGACGATGAGAATGGATTCGTTGGCCATGGCTCAGATTCCCTCCATGATGCTGAGTTCGGCGGCGAGTGCGCGGACGGCCGCCTCGCCGCCGCGGAAGTCGAAGTTCTCCACGCATGTGCGCAGGTCCCTCATGCGGCCGGCCGGGAGTCGCTTGTCCAGTTCGGCCAGAAGCGGGCGCATGCCTTGTGTCGTGTCGCGAGACAGCACGGCGAGCGCTTCGCGCAGCAGTGCCGTCACGGCATCGCGGTCGATGTCCGCGTCGTCGTTCGCGTCGGTTTCAGCCGGAGACTCCGGTGCGTAGCGTGCGATCGACGTTCTTGCGGTTTCCAGCGCTTCGCGGAGGCGCTCGACATCCGCTGTTCCACTCTCGCCATCGCGTAGGGCGCGTTCCATGCCGCGCGCGATTTCGGCGACGTCGACAAGTGCGAGATGCCCGGCGGTGCCGGCGATCTTGTGGGCCATGCCTGCGGCTTCGGAAGCCGTCGCCCGGCGCATCGATTCGATGAAGTCTGCGCCGTGCTCGCGCGCGAACTTGCGCAGATACTTGCGATAAACGTCTTCCTCCAGCCACAGCGTAAGTCCGCGTTCGACGTCCAGTCCGGGCAATTTGCCGTGCGTTGCGCGGATGGCGTGGTGCTCCGTGCGCGGCCTCGCGCCCGTTGCGGGGTGTGCGGCCGTCTGATGTGCGCAGATGCCGCGGATCAACGCGATTGCGGAGTCGACATCGAACGGCTTGCTGATGAAATCGTCGACGCCGGCTTCGCGGGCCGCCGCCTGGTGACTCTTGAAGGCGCCCGCGGTGAGCGCGATGACGGGCAAGGCGGCCAGGCTGGGCGTGCTGCGGATGATGCGTGTCGCCTCGCAGCCGTCCATCACCGGCATCTGGATATCCATCAGCACCACATCGACATCCTCGACATGGGCCTGCAACCAGTCGATGGCCTGGCGTCCGTCCTCGGCCAGGGCGACGTCGGCGCCTTCACCGGCGAAGATGCGTTTGGCGATGTCGCGATTGATGTCGCTGTCGTCAACCACCAGGATGCGCAGGCCCTGCAGGCGCATGTGTTGTATCGGCGGCGGCGCCGGTTTGTCATCGTCGACATGGTGCTTGCGCATGGCGGTTGCCACCGTGTCGTACAGACTCGATGCGGTGACAGGCTTGGCCAGTATCGCGTCCACCGCCTCGTAGCCCGGAGCGGCGAGTAGCGCTTCGCGCGAATGCGCGGTGACCATGATGATGATGGGCAACCGTCCGTTACGCGCTTGACGGCGAATCGCGCTGGCTGCGGCCAGTCCGTCCGTGCCCGGCATCATCCAGTCCAGCACGATGACGTCGCAACGGTTGTCTGCGGCCAGCCGTATGGCGTCGTCGCCGGACGACGCCAGTTTCGGATTCCAGCCCAGGGACAAGGCGGTGATGCGCAGGGCGTCTCGCGCCATGGGGTTGTCGTCGGCCATCAGCACGTCGACATGCACCATCTCCGGCGCCGATGGTTGCGAGACCTGGGCGCGATCGAAGCGCAATGCAAACCAGAATTCGCTGCCGATGCCGGGCATGCTCTGGACGTGAAGTTCGCCGCCCATCATGGCGACCAGTTGCCGCGTGATCGCCAGTCCCAGGCCGGTGCCGCCGAAACGGCGCGTCGTGGAATCGTCCGCCTGGGTGAAGGGCGCGAAGATTTCCTTCTGCTGCTCGGCCGTGATGCCGATGCCGGTGTCGAGCACGGCGAAGCGCAATTGCACGCTTTGCGGGTCGGCATCGGGTTCGCTCGGTTCGACGTTGATCTTGATCTCGACGTGCCCGCTTTGGGTGAACTTGATCGCGTTGCTAGTGAGATTGATCAGGATCTGTTCCAGTCGCAGGGCGTCGCCGAGCAGATGATCCACGCCCAGCGGCGGCGAGACGATCAGGTCCAGCTCCTTGTCCACGGCAGTGCTGGACATCACTGTCGAAACGTTGTCCAGCACCTCGCTGAGGCGGAACTCGACATGTTCGAGCTTCAGGCGTCCGGCTTCGATCTTGGAAAAGTCGAGGATGTCGTTGACGATACCCAGCAGCGAGCGCCCCGCCCCGCGAATCTTGCGTACCAGCTTGCGCGCCTCGCTCGGCAGTTCGGATTTTTCCAGCAAATAGGCCAGGCCGAGGATCGCGTTCATCGGCGTGCGCACTTCATGACTCATGTTGGCGAGGAAGTTGGCCTTGGCCTCGCTGGCGACCTCCGCCGCCCGGGCGCGTTCTTCCAGATTTTCGTTCAGGCGCGCGATCTTCAGCTGCGAACGCGCCACCCACAAGTTGACCAGAAGCGCGCACAGAAAGCCGAAACCCATCACGAGTGCGGTGGATGTCCATATCCGGTGGCGGGCTTCGGCCAGGGTGTCAGGCGGGAGGTTCAGGAGCGCGTACCAGGCGTAGGTGCCCTGGGTGTGGATGGAAACCGGTGTACCGGCATCGCTCCTGAAACCGGAGTCGACGTCCCCGACGGGATGGATGACGCGCCAGCTCCACAGTCCGTCTTTCCGGCTGAATTGGCCGCTGGAACCGGTGCGTACTGCATTCCAGAGTTCCGGATGGCTTGTGCCCAGGGTGATCTTGCGGCCGAACATGAATCCCCATTCGTCCTGCTGCGTCGGACCCCTGATCCAGTACCCGTTCGCATTGACCAGCATCAAGCGCTTGCCTTTGCTACCCGGGGCCCGGACAAAGGTGTCGAGCAGGCGGTCGCCGAGATAGTTGACCACCAGAATGCCGTGTCGCTGATGTTGCGGATCGAGCACCGGTGTGGCCAGCCGTATGACCGGCTTGTGCGGCACTTCAATGCGCCCGTGTTCGACGTTCAGGTCGAGTGGCGAGACATAGATCGCCTTTCCGGTGAGGCCCATGGTGTCGGTGAAGTAGGGACGATCGGCCTTGTTCTGCAAGGCATCGTCGGGCACACGTTGCGCGCGGCCGTTGACGAAGTTCAGGCGCAGGCGTTCGTGACCGCTATCGTCGATCCAGCGAACCTGGTCGAAATTCCCGCGGATATTCATGTAAGCGGCGAAGTTCTTCGCCAGCAGGTCGAGGTTGTCCGTGGAGGGGGCGGCGGCGGTCAGGTGCAGACGCGGCAGGTCGGCGAGGTATTTCACGTCCGTCACCGCAGAAGTCATTTTCTGGTTCAGCGCATAAGCCGCCACCTGCAGGGCTTCGCGATCATCGGACTCGTAGCGATGCTGCGTCGCTTGCAGTTCGGCGTTCGCATAGAGTCGTCCGCCGACGAGGATGATCACTGCGGCGCCTAGCGTCAACGCAGCGAACGTAAGCAAAGACGAACGAACTTTTCCTTGTCGCACTCTCGGCATCCCCGCAGTCGAACAGAACGGTTTTCGCTTGATTCGGACCGGCTAGAGTGGCTATTTCCTTATTGCCTTTTTTGCACCATACACTCCTAACCGTTGGATGAACAAGGGAATCTTCCGAATGGCCGATGTCGTTTCCGAATGTGTGCATGGGCAAGCGAATCGGTCGAGTTACCGGTTCATGTGCTGGCGAAGGGGGGCGATGCGCACGTGCGAAGGCGTCCTGCACGCCTGCGGGCGCGGTGGCGGACGGTTGCACATGTGTTGCGGCAGATCTGCGGTCGACGGTGGCTAGGCGTCGCTCATGCCCTGCGATGCATGCGTCACGGTCGTCGCATGGTCGGCGGGTTTCAGATCCAGCGGTCGTTCTCAGCCTGCAGCGATGTATCCTCGGCGTCGCCGGTGTTGACCACGCCGCGCGGTTCGATCAGCAGCACCTGGCATTCGTCCTCGGCGTAGGGCTGATGCTCGACACCGCGCGGCACGACGTACAGTTCGCCGCTTTCGAGACGGACTTCGCCGTCGCGCAGACGGATGCCCATGCGGCCTTGGATCACCAGGAACAGCTCGTCGGTGTCGGCATGCCGGTGCCAGACGAACGCTCCCTGCAGCTTCACCAGCTTCAGCTGGTAGTCGTTGAGCTCGGCGACGACGCGCGGCGACCAGTGCGCGTCGATCTTCGCGAGTTTTTCGGCCAGATTGACCACATCGTGCACGGCGGCACCTCCTGCGCGTCAGCGCGCGGACTCAGTACAGCAGGCGGGTGCGCAGGGTGCCGTCGATGGCGGCCAGCTGCTCCTTGATGCTCTCGGCGGCCGCCTCGGTGGCGCTGATGTCGATGACCACGTAGCCGATCTCGCCGTCGGTCTGCAGGTACTGGCCGTCGATGTTGATGTCGTCGCGCGAGCACACTTCGTTGACCCGCGACAGCATGCCCGGCACGTTGCGATGGATGTGCAGCAGGCGGCGGCTGTCCGGGTGGCCGGGCAGCGCCACTTCGGGGAAGTTGACGGCCGACAGCGTGGAGCCGTTGTCGCTGTAGCGGATCAGCTTGGCGGCGACTTCCTGGCCGATGTTGGCCTGCGCTTCCTGCGTGCTGCCGCCGACGTGCGGGGTCAGCAGCACGTTGTCGAATTCGCGCAGTGGCGAGACGAACTCCTCGCCCTTGCTCTTGGGTTCGCGCGGGAACACGTCGACCGCGGCGCCGGCCAGATGACCGCTACGCAGGGCGGCGGCGAGGGCATCGATATCGACCACGTTGCCGCGCGAGGCATTGATCAGCATGCTGCCGGGGCGCATGGCCGCGATCTCGTCCGCGCCGATCATGTTGGCGGTTTCCGGCGTCTGCGGCACGTGCAGCGTGACCACGTCGGACGCGGCCAGCAGCGCGTTCAGGCTGTCCGCGCATTGCGCATTGCCGAGCATCAGTTTGGGCTCGATGTCGTGATACAGCACGCGCATGCCCAGCGACTCGGCCAGCACGCCGACCTGGGTGCCGATGTGGCCGTAGCCGACGATGCCCAGCGTCTTGCCGCGCACCTCGAAGCTGCCGTCGGCGGTCTTCAGCCAGTCGCCGCGGTGGGCGGCGGCGTTGCGCTCGGGAATGCGACGCATCAGCAGGATGGTCTCGGCCAGCACCAGTTCGGCCACGCTGCGGGTATTGGAGTAGGGCGCGTTGAACACCGGAATGCCGCGCAGGCGCGCGGTATCCAGTCGCACCTGGTTGGTGCCGATGCAGAAGCAGCCGACCGCGAACAGGCGGCGCGCGTGGCCGATGACCTCGTCGGTCAGCTGCGTGCGCGAGCGCAGGCCGACCATGTGTGCGTCCTCGATCGCCGTCAGCAGTTCGTCGTGCGGCAGCGCCTTGTCGTGGTATTCGATGCGCGTGTATCCGGCGGCCTTGAAGGCCTCGACCGCGGTCGGGCTGACGCCTTCCAGCAGCAGAATCTTCAGGTCTTCGCGCGGAAACGAGGTCTTGGGCATGGCTCGGAGGGCTGTGGGCAGGGTGAAGTGCCGACTATGCCAGAAGCGTGGGCGGCGGCGGAAATGACGATTCGTCGCGGGTGACGCGCATCGCGTGACGTACACTCGGGGTTTCGATTCCGCGCCGATCATCGCCATGTCCGACGTCCTCGCTTCCCTGCGCCACCTGCTCCCGTCCGAGCGCGTGCTGACCGAGCCTTCCGATCTGGAACACTACGGTCGCGACTGGACCCGCCAGTACCCGCCGGCGCCGCTGGCCGTGGCGCTGCCGGAAAGCGTCGAGGAAGTGCAGGCGCTGGTGCGCTGGGCGGTCGAACAGAACGTCGCGCTGGTGCCCTCGGGCGGACGCACCGGCCTGTCCGGCGGCGCGGTGGCGATGCACGGTGAGGTGGTGGTGTCGATGCAGCGCATGCATCGCATCCTCGACTTCGATCCCATCGATCGCACCCTGACCGTCGAGGCCGGCGTGATCACCGAGACGCTGCAACAGGCGGCGCGCGAGAAAGGGCTGTACTACCCGGTCGACTTCGGCAGCCGCGGCTCCAGCCAGATCGGCGGCAACATCGCCACCAACGCCGGCGGCATCAAGGTCATCCGCTACGGCCTGACGCGCGACTGGCTGGCGGGGGTGAAGGTCGTCACCGGCACCGGCGAAGTGCTGGAATGCAATCGCGGCCTGGTCAAGAACGCCACCGGTTACGACCTGCGTCATCTGTTCGCCGGCTCCGAAGGCACGCTGGGCCTGATCGTCGAGGCCACCATGCGCCTGACCGATCCGCCGCGCGCGCCGCAGGTGATGGTCATGGCGGTGCCCGACATGGACAGCCTGATGCAGGCCTTCGCCATGTTCCGCGCGCGCCTGCCGCTAACCGCGTTCGAGTTTTTCACCGACAAGGCGCTGGCTCACGTGCTGGCGCATGGCGGCAAGCGTCCGTTCGATAGCGAAGCGCCGTACTACGTGCTGGTCGAATACGAAACGCCGGACGAAGCCACGAGCGAGGCCGCCCTGGCCGCGTTCGAGCACGGCGCCGAGCAGGGCTGGCTGATCGACGGCGTGATGGCGCAGAGCGAAACGCAGGCGGCGGAGCTGTGGCACCTGCGCGAAGGCATCACCGAATCGCTGGCGTCCCGCACGCCGTACAAGAACGACGTCTCGGTACGCGTGTCCCGCGTGCCGGCCTTCCTGGCCGACATGCAGGCCCTGTTCGCCCGCGAATACCCGGATTTCGAGGTGGTCTGGTACGGCCACATCGGCGACGGCAACCTGCACATCAGCGTGCTGCGTCCCGAGGCGATGGCGATGCAGGACTTCGTCACCGAATGCGGCCGCGTCACCGGCATGCTGTGCGAAGTGCTGCAGCGCCACGGCGGCAGCATCTCCGCCGAGCACGGCGTGGGGTTGCTGAAGAAACCCTACCTGGACACGATCCGCACGCCCGCCGAGATCGAACTGATGCGGCAGATGAAGCGCGTGTTCGACCCGCACGGGATTCTGAATCCGGGGAAGTTGTTCGATAGCTGAGCGCATTGCTGCTTTCGGGGTTTTAAACCGATAGCAGCATGGGATTGGAATGCTGACTTATCGAATCAGTGGCTGTAGTTGCTCCACCAGGTTGCTTCCCGGTGGTGTCATAGCAAGAGCTGGCCAGAGCGGTCGACCCGAAAGTGAACCTGCTCCCGTTTTCATCGGCATGGTAGCGCCGCGAGCTTCCGCTTGAACGAATTGTTAGGTCTGATGCTTGGCTGACGGGCCAAGGCATACGGTCAAGCGATCAAAATCCGCCAAGAGACCGGAAAAACGAAGCTTGCCGCCGTTCCTTAGAAAAACAATGTACTCGGGACTCCTGCCTTCGATCAAACGGGTGCTTGTTATGTCGGAAAGTCGGAACGTCCGCGTCCAAAACGTGCCAACGGAAAAGGTCTCGCGACCAAGCACTACCTTGTAGTGCGAGAAGAATAGACCAGCGAGAAGGTGGGTGGCGGAGATCGAGAGCCAAGCAATGAACCACATCACCTGATTAGCGTTGCCACGGAGCCTAGGAACGAATGGGATAATTGCATAAAGAACCGCGAAAAAGGCGCACAGTAAGCTGTACGGCCGAGGAAAGAAAAATACCTCGTTGTCGCCCTCGCCCGATAGGCGGCTATGTTTCTTCCTGCCGGCAAGAATCAGCAGGGCAATGGCGAGATTCACGGCAAGCGGGGTCAAGAAGGTATAGCTGCGCATGCGATGAGGCCTAACTTAGATTAGATTCCCTAAACGGGGTGTTGCACTCAGTATGATCGTGATCGTGATCGCGGTGGCATCAATCATGGGAATCCTAGGGTCATTCAGTGGCTTGGCTCGTGCTGTATCTGCTGCCGTCGTTGCTGCTCTGGTGTGTTATGCGTTAGCAGCGAGAGTGTATTAGTTACGGCGGCATATATTAGGAGTGTAACAGGCAGCGAGTTGTTGGAACGCTTGATGTTGTATGTGAAGAGCAACGCGCGGCGATTCGCTTGAGGAAGAGCAAGATGATCCAGCAGGACGACATCCGCTTTGGATTGCGATTTTAGGGTTTGTATTGCTTCGTCGATCACGACAGATCGAGGCATAGCGGTTCATCTTCATTGGCTCTCGTAGTATGCGCAGTTTCAAAGCCATGCAACAAGCGCGGTATCCTTGGCTCTTTCGTACCCGACGATGGAGCCATTCATGGCCAGTGACCGCCGCACTCTGTACCCGGAAATCGAGCCCTACGACAGCGGCATGCTGCCGGTCTCGGGGCTGCACACGCTGTACTACGAGCAGTGCGGCAATCCGGATGGCAAGCCGGTGGTGTTCCTGCACGGCGGGCCGGGCGGTGGCTGCAATGCGGATTGCCGGCGGTTCTTCGATCCGGAGGCGTACCGCATCATTCTGTTCGATCAGCGCGGTTGCGGGCGTTCGACGCCGCATGCGGAGCTGACCGAGAACACCACCTGGCATCTGGTCGCCGACATCGAGCGGCTGCGCGAGCATCTGGGCGTCGATCGCTGGCAGGTGTTCGGCGGTTCGTGGGGGTCGACGCTGGCGCTGGCGTATGCCGAGACGCATCCGGACAAGGTCAGCGAGCTGGTGTTGCGCGGCATTTTCATGCTGCGGCGCTGGGAGCTGGAGTGGTTCTATCAGAAGGGTGCCGACGCGATCTATCCGGACGCCTGGGAAACCTATGTGGCGGCCATTCCCGAGGTCGAGCGCGGCGACATGATGAGCGCCTATTACCGCCGTCTGACCAGCGACGACCGCGCCACGCAGCTGGCCGCGGCCAAGGCGTGGTCGGTGTGGGAGGCGGGCGGCAGCTTCCTGCAGCCGAATCAGGACTACATCGACACGGCGGGCGGCGATGCCTTTGCCACCGCCTTCGCGCGCATCGAGTGCCACTACTTCGTGCACGGCGGCTTCTTCGAGCACGACGATCAGCTGCTGCGCAACGCGGATCGGCTGGCCGGGATTCCGGCCGTGATCGTGCAGGGGCGTTATGACGTGGTGTGTCCGATGCGCAGCGCCTGGGACCTGCATCGCGCCTGGCCGCAGGCGGACCTGCGCATCGTGCAGGATGCGGGCCATTCCAGCTTCGAGCCGGGCATTCTGCATGAGTTGATCGAGGCGACGGATCGTTTTCGCTGAGTGGTGGAGGCGCTATCCATCCGGGGGGGCTCCGGTCGTCATCCCGGTGGAAGCCGGGACCCAGTGGCTTTAGCTTTCTCCTTGCGTCTGAAAGTCGCTGGGTTCCTGCTTTCGCAGGAATGACGCCAGGATGGGGCTTCTTCGCAGGTCAGTGCCGGCGCCATGCGATGCGGCGCTGGTGTGACGCCAGTGCGGTGTCGGGGTGATGCTAGTGCGGTGTCGGGGTGATGCTAGTGCGGTGTCGGGGTGATGCTAGTGCGGTGCCGGTGTGATGTTAGTGCAGTGTCGAGGTGGTGCTACGCAGCGTCGGGGTGGTGCTACGCAGCGTCGGGGTGGTGCCAGTGCAGCGTCGGTGCGGTCTCGGTGCGGTACGGTCGTCGACTGTCACGCTCTGCGCTACCCCTGAAACGCTGAACGCCCGGCGGAACCGGGCGTTCAGTCGAATGCGGCGCATGCAGAGCGTCGCACCGGTGGCGCGCACGAAGCGCGACCGGGATCACTTCTTGGCGGTCGTCGCCTTGGCGCCAGCCTTCTTCGCGCTCTTGGCGTGATGCTTGGCCATCTTGTGATGATGATGCGCCTTCTTGTGATGCACGGCTTTCTTGGCGGCGGCGGCCGGCTTGGCCTGCGTGGCGGCGGCCAGAACCGGCTGGGCCATGAACGCGGTGCAGAACAGGGCGGCGGCGGCGACGGCCGTGATCTTGGTCTTGATCGACATCGAGGGATACCCGAAAAGGAACCGGCGGGATTGCCGGCGACTGGAATCCTACGCCTGAGGATATTTCCCGAACATCCCCCCGCGAAATCTTTTTAGCTCTCGTTCATCGAAGCGGATGTAGGCGCGGCAAGGCGCGGCGGCCCGCGCACAAAAAGGGCCCGCCGAGTGGCGGGCCCCAGATGGATCGGACGAAGTCCGCTCGCGACTCAGTGGCCGTGGTGTCCATGGCCGTGGTCGCGATCGTGGTGATGGCCGTGCTCGCGCCCCCACCAGCCGTGACCGTGCGGGCCGTGAGGACGCGCCAGGTCGAGCACGAAGCCGTCGTGGTCGGACACGCCGACGGCCTTCTCCAGACCGGTGGCGTTGTAGGCCTGGTACTCGGTCTCGTCCGGTGCGTCGAGGTCGCCGCGGCCGTACTCGAAGCGCTCGAAGTAATGCTTGGCCACGGTGTTCAGCAGCGCCTGGTCGAGCACCTGCATCACCGGCACGTCACGCGTGGCGTAGCCCTGGATCGCGCCCAGCTGCTCGGTGTAGAGGAACGAGTAGCGATCGTTCTCCGGCACCGACTGCACGGCGTTCCACAGCGCCGGACGGACGATGTTGCCGCCCAGGTCCAGCAGATTGGCGCTGTCGTCGTAGGTGCCGGCGATGGCGCCGACCACGTCGACCCAGCCGTCGGTGAACTGGTAGGCGTTGAAGTCGCCCATCACGATCAGCGGCATGTTGCGGTAGCGTGGGTCGCTCTGCAGGGCCTGCACGAACTGCGCGGTTTCCTTGGCCTGCTCGAAGCGCTTCTCGCGGTTGCGGTCGGCGCTGCTGCCGCTGTCGACGCCGATGCGCGACTTCGGATGCACGGCCAGCACGTGGAAGGCGAAGCTGCCCGGGCCGCGCAGGCGGCCTTCCAGCAGCAGCGGCGGACGGTCCTGCAGGAACGCGGTCTGGCCGCTGGCCGGATCGGTCCAGGTGGTGTCGCCGCCCAGCTGCTGGATGCCGGTCACCATGACGCGCTCGCTGCGCACCAGGAAGCCGATGTCGATGCCGCTCGGATCATGGCCTTCGACCAGATACGGCGTGTAGTTCGTGCCCCAGTCGCTGTTGAGCTGATCGGCCAGCTGCTGCAGCACGCCGATGTTCTCCACTTCCTCCACCGACAGCACGTCCGGCGTCTTCAGCACGCCGCCGATGTACTGCGACAGGCGCTGCAGCTTGATCGCCAGTTCCGCTTCGGTCGGTTCGCCGCGGTCGCCGCAGGTGTAGGTGGTGTTGCCGGCCACGGTGTCGCACAGGCGCAGCAGGTTGAAGTTGCCCAGGCGCAGCGTGCCCATGCCGACGCGGTCGTGTACCGGGCGCGGCATCGGGTTGTCGTGGGTGACCTGGATCGACGACGGCCACAGTTCGTAGTCGCCGTAGTCGTAGCTCATCACGCCGGTCGCGGTGAAGCGCGAGCCGCCGTTGTAGCCAGTGCCGTTGGGCACGGTGCCCAGCGCGTCGGCATCGACCTCGAACACTTCCGGGTTGCCGTCCCACACGCCGGAGTTCACGTCCGACGGCTGGTCGCCGTAGGGCACGCCCTGGCTGCGCAGCGAACGCACGCCGCCGGCGCTGGCGAAGAACTCGGCGTAGCGGTCGCCGCTGTAGCTCTGGTTGCCGCGGTCGACGATGCCGTCGGCGACGGTCACGCGCATGCCTTCAAAGCACTCGAAGTTGGTGTCGCCGCACGACAGATGCGCTGGATCGCTGGACGGCGTGTTCTTGTCGAACACGACGGCGGCGGGCAGGGCGTTGTCGTGGCTGTCGACGGTGACCGTGGCGCTGCCCAGCTCGGTCAGGTCGTAGTACTCGGACACGCGGGCGACCACGTCGACCGCATCGCCGACGGCGACGGTCGGCGCGCTGCCGGTGTAGACGTAGACGCCGTTCGAGGTCAGGCGGTTGTGGTCGTCGCGCGCATCCGGCGTCTGGATGAAGAAGCCGTTCGGGCCGACCGCGGTGACGATGTTGTCCAGCGTGCGCACCTTCTGGCCATCGTATGGCGAGGCGCTGCCGCTGCCCTGGATGTCGAAGATCTCGACCGTGGCGATGTCGTCGTTGAGGATCGCGCCGATGGCCTGGCCGTTGCCGATGGACAGGCCGGTCGAGGCGTCGCTGAGGCGCAGGAAGAAGTCCTCGTCGGACTCGACCTTGGTGTCGCCGTGCACGGTGACGTCGACGGTGGCCGTGGTCGCGCCCGGCGCGAAGCTGACGACCTGGTCGAGCGCATCGTAGTCGTGGTCGGCCACGGTGGCGGTGTCGTCGGCCGTGGTCACGCGCACGCTGGCGCCCGCGGTCGGCGCCGGCTCGCTCAGGGTGAGGGTGAACTGCATGGCGCGGTCGCCGCTGTCGCCTTCGGTCACGGAGGCGTCGGCCACCGAGACGCTGAAGCCGACGGCGGTGCAGGTGCTGGCCGCGTTGTGCGGATCGGACGGCTGCTGCAGCGCGAAGTCGGTCGCGTTGTCGTCGGTGTCCTGGATGGCGCCGTTGGCGTTGGCCTTGCGCGCGTAACTGCGGTCGGCGTTGGTCGAACCCAGCGAGCTCAGGCGGGTGCCTTCGCCGAAGGCTGAGCCGGAGCTCAGACCGACCTGGTCGATGATGTTGCCGCTGGCGTCGGTCAGGGCCAGGCCGCCGGTGTCGGTCACGCCGGTCTTGTAGTCGATGTCGCCGGCGACGCTGCCGGAGTAGCCGTTGCTGGCGGTGTTGGTCAGCAGCAGGAAGCAGCCCGGCGCGATGGTGGTGCCGGAGGGCAGCGTGGCGCGGGTGCCGACGGTGCCGGAGGCGTTCGATGCCTGGAATGCGTAGCCGCTCACGTCCACCGCGGACGCGCCGCCGTTGTGCAGTTCGACGAATTCGTCGTTGCCGCCCGACGGTCCGCGCACGCGGAACTGGCTGATGGTCAGATCCGACGCCATCGCGGGCATGACCGCGCAAAGCATCGCCAAGGCTGCGCCGATGGCGGCGCAACGTCCGTTGAGTCTCATGTTCAACCTCCCCAAGAGTCCATGTTGAAAGACCTATCTCCCCCAAGATAGGTCGACTATCTTACGTCGGTGTGACGCTGCGTCCTTCAGCGTGCAGGTCCCTGTCCGACGGCTCAGGCGGATGCGGCGTGGTCCTGCCGCGTGCCGAAGATGCGATCGCCGGCATCGCCCAGTCCCGGCAGGATATAGCGATTCTCGTTGAGCCGCTCGTCGATGGCCGCGGTGTAGATCTCGATGTCCGGATGCGTGGCGATCACGCGGTCCAGCCCTTCCGGCGCGGCGACCAGGAACAGGCCCTTGATGCGCTTGCAGCCGGCGGCCTTGAGCATGTCGACGGTGGCGATCAGGGTGCCGGCGGTGGCCAGCATCGGGTCGACGATCATGGCCGTGCGCTCGTCCATGCGGCCGGTCAGCTTCTCGTAGTAGGTGGTCGGCTGGTGCGTGGTCTCGTCGCGCTGCAGGCCGACCACGCTGACCTTTGCCGCCGGGATCATGTCCAGCACGCCGGGCAGCATGCCCAGACCGGCGCGCAGGATCGGTACCACGGTGATCTTGCGGCCCTTGATGCGGCGCACGGTGACCGGTCCGGCCCAGCCTTCGACCTCGGTGTCCTCGGTTTCGAGGTCGCGCGTGGCCTCGTAGGTGAGCAGGGCGGCGATCTCGCCGGCCAGTTCGCGGAAATGCTTGGTGCTGAGGTCCGCCTGGCGCATCAGGCCGAGCTTGTGGCGGATCAGCGGGTGGTCGACTTCGACGATCTTCATGTGGGCGTGTTCCGTGAGGGTCGTGAGCTGCGTCGGCACAAGCATAGTGCCAGCGCGGGGCTTGGTGCGTCCGCGACGCGGACATGCAAAGGGCGCGCCGGAAGGACCGGCGCGCCCTGCATGGTGCCGTATGCGTGTGACGCGATCAGGCGGCTTCGGCGTTCTGCTTGCGCGGCCCTTCCAGCAGCGCGTGGCGCACGCGCTCGATGATCAGGTCGATCTCGGCCTCGGTCACGTTGAAGTGCGGGGTGAAGCGCAGCGAGTTGGTGCCGCCGTGGATCACGCCCAGGCCGTGCTCGCGCAGATATTCCTCGGTGGAGTTGCCGCCGTAGCACTTGAAGCTCGGGTTCAATTCGCACGAGAACAGCAGGCCGGTGCCCTGCACCTTGGTGATCAGACCGTCGAGTTCGTCCTTGAGCTGATTCAGGCGCTCGACGAACTGCTGGCCGCGCACGCGGATGTTCTCGCGCACGCTGTCGTCGAGCTGCGCCAGCGTGGCGCAGGCCACGTCCAGCGCGCGCGGGTTGGCGGTCATGGTGTTGCCGTACACGCCCTTGCGGTAGAGCTGCGCGGTGCGCTCGTTCACGGCCAGCACGGACAGCGGATACTGGCCCGCGTTGAGGGCCTTGGAGTAGGTCTCCATGTCCGGCGCTTCCAGATGCTCGAAGCCCGGGTAGTCGACGAGCGACAGCACGCCTTGCGTGCGCAGGCCGGCCTGGATCGAGTCGATCAGCAGCAGGGTGCCGTGGGCCTTGGTCAGCTCGCGCGCGGCGGCGTAGAACGCCGGCGTCACCGCGCGGCCCGGATCGCCTTCGCCCATCACCGGCTCCAGGAACATGGCCTCGATGTGCCAGCCCTGCTTGTCGGCTTCGGCGAACGCGTCCTTGAGCTGCTGCACGTCGTAGGGTTCGACGATGATGAGTTCCTGATCGGCCACGGCGAAGCTGGCCAGATACTTCAGGTAGGTGGCGCGGGTCGAATCGGAGTACTTCGCCGGCAGGCTGGTGCGGCCGTGGAAGGCGCCGCGCACGGCCAGGCGCTTGATCTTGCGGCCGGCGTGCTTGCCGCCCTCGGCGGTCATTTCCTTGCTGTTGATGTCGGCGAAGCGGCCAGCCAGGCCGACGGCCTCGGAGCCGGAGTTCAGGCACAGGAACTTGGCGTACGGGTTGCCGCCCTCGCGGTTGCGGCCGATTTCCTGGTTCAGCGCGGCGGCGAGGCGCATTTGCGCGATGCTCGGCGTCATCACGTTGGCCATCACCTGCGGCTTGCTCAGCGCGGCGTGCACGGCCGGGTTGTTGTGGCCGAAGCCAAGCATGCCGTAGCCGCCGTTGTCGTGCACCACGGCGCCCTTCAGCGTGACGATCCACGGACCGCGCGCGGCGGCCGGCATGTACGGATTGATGGCGTCGTCCGGGTAGAAATTGATGAAGCCGGCCTGGGCCTGCTGCAGCTGGTCGTTCTCGTCCAGCTTCAGGAAATCCCCGAATTCCGCGCGCAGCTCGCGATGGCGCGCCAGCGCGTCCTCGATGGCGCCGGCCAGCGCCGGATCGCGGGCGGCGAAGCGCTCGATGGTGGCGTCGTCCAGCCCCGTGGTGCGTTGCGCACCGCCGAAATCGCGCATCTCGCGCAGCATCTCGATCGGACCCATACCTGTCTCTCCTCCAAGTGGTGGGTAGCGCGGCGTGGTGCTGTTGCGGCGCTAAGTCCCTATTGATAAAGAAAAATATCTCCAGAGCATAGCATGACGCCGGGTTCGGCGACACCCCCGGACCGCGCATGACGCCTGTCATGCGCGGCGGATGATGTCGGCGACTGCCGCCCGAACGGAGCGCTCGCGATGATGGCGACCAAGGAGGGCAAACCCATGAACACATCCGCATCCTGCGTGGCCGCATTGCGCGGCGTAAGCAAACGCTACGGCCGCGTGCAGGCCTTGAACGACATCGATCTGGAGGTCCGGCCCGGCGAACTGCTGGCCGCGCTCGGTCCCAACGGCGCCGGCAAGAGTACGTCCATCGCGCTGCTGCTCGGGCTGATCCGGCCCGACCGCGGCCGCGCCGAGCTGTTCGGGCTGGACCCGCAGCGCATCGAGGCGCGCCGGCGCATCGGCGTGATGCTGCAGTCGGCGGTGCTGCCGCTGACGCTGCGCGTGCGCGAGCTGCTGCGTCTGACCGCCAGCTACTACCCGAGCCCGCGCAGTCTGGCCGACAGCGCCACGCTGGCCGGGATCGAGGATCTGCTCGATCGTCCCTATGGCAAGCTGTCCGGCGGTCAGCAGCGCCGCGTGCAGTTCGCGCTGGCGCTGTGCGGGCGACCGCAACTGCTGTTTCTGGACGAGCCGACCGTGGGCATGGACATCGACGCGCGGCAGCGGCTGTGGGCGGCGATGCGCGCGCTGGTCGGCGAAGGCTACGCCGTGGTGCTGACCACGCATTATCTGGAAGAGGCCGAAGCGCTGGCCGATCGCGTCAGCGTGATGGCGCAGGGGCGGGTGATTCACGAGGGCACGGTCGACGACCTGCGCGCGCGGGTCGCGGTCAAGCGTATCCGCTGCGTGACGTCGCTGAGCAGCGATCAGGTCCTGGCCTGGCCGCACGTCAGCGAGGTGCAGCAACGCGACCGCTGCCTGCACATCGCCACGCCGGAGGCCGAGACCGTGGTGCGTCAGCTGCTCGCCGCCGACGCCGACCTGCGCGATCTGGAAGTGCAGCGCGCCGGACTGGCCGAGGCCTTCACCGAACTGACCCGCGACGCCGAAGCGGCGCGCACCGACGACGAACGCGAGGTGGCCTGAGATGCAGACCGTGACGACTTCGATGACCGCGCCCGCCGACGGCGGCATGCCGATGCCGCGGGTGTTCGGCGCGTACCTGGCCGAAATCCGCAGCGAGTGCCTGCGTTACCTGCGCAATCCCGGCTTCATGCTGCCGCTGACGCTGTTCCCGACCGTGTTCTACCTGATGTTCGGCGTGCTGATGAATCACGGCCATCCGGACGCCGCGCGCTATCTGCTGGCCAGCTACAGCACCTTCGGCGTGATGGGGCCGGGCCTGTTCGGTTTCGGCGTGTCGCTGGCGCTGGAGCGCGACGGCGGTCTGCTGACGCTCAAGCGCGCGTTGCCGATGCCGTCGGGCGCGTACCTGCTCGGCAAGATGGTGATGGCGATGGTGGCGGCCGGCGTGGTGGTGACGCTGATGCTGCTGCTGAGCGTGTTCGCCGCGCACGTGCCGCTCAGTGCCGCGCAGATGCTGGCGCTGCTGGCGATGGGCGTGCTCGGCGTGCTGCCGTTCTGCGCGCTGGGCATGTTCGTCGGCACGCTGATCAAGGGGCAGGGCGCGCCCGGTCTGCTGAATCTGGTGTACCTGCCGATGTCGTTCCTGTCCGGGCTGTGGTTCCCGCTCAGCGCGATGCCGCATTGGCTCGGTGCGATCGCGCCGGTGTGGCCGAGCTACCACCTCAACGCCATCGCCCAGCGCGCGGTCGGTCTCTCGCACCAGCCGGTGGGGACGCATGCGCTGGTGCTGCTCGGCGTGGCCGCCGGTCTGCTGATGCTGGCGGCGCGTCGCCTGCGTCGTTACGGCTGAAGTAGCATGGGCATGAACCCGTCGGGAGAATCGACCATGTGGCCCGCCTTTCTGCGTCCGGCGCCGGACTCCATGGCGCAGAAACTGCGTCATGGCGGCAGCAATCCGCGCCTGCATGCGCTGAATCTGCTGTGGTCGCTGTGGATCTTCGTGACGCCGCTGGTCAGCAGTGGCGTGCATGCCAGTTTCTGGTGGTCGGTCGCCGCGGGATATCCGCTGTTCGTGCTGCTGTTCGCGTTGGTGAACGTGCGTCCGTATCGCGAGGTGAATATCTATGTCGCGGGGATGGCGATGCTGGCCATCCTGTCCCTGCCGTACAACCCTTCGGCATGGAGCTACACGGTCTTCGCGTGTGTGTACGTGCCGTACGAAGGGTCGCTGCGCGCGACGGGCATGCGCATCGCGACCATCGTGCTGGTGACACTGCTCGAAGCCTGGTGGCTGGGGATTCCGTGGTTCGCCATGGTGCTGATGGCGGCGGTCTGCGTGAGTGCCGCTTCGGGCAGTCTGGCCGGACGCCTGAACATGCAGAAGAACGCGGCGCAGCGGCTGTCGCAGGACGAGGTGCGGCGGTTGGCGGCAACGGCGGAACGGGAGCGCATCGGGCGCGATCTGCATGATTTGCTCGGGCACACCCTGTCGTTGATCACGCTCAAGCTGGAACTCTCGCGCAAGCTGTTCGATCGCGATCACGAAGCGGCCCGGCGCGAACTCGCCGACGCCGAGGGCATCGCGCGCAAGGCGCTGGCCGAGGTGCGCGCCGCAGTGACCGGCATCCGCGCCACCGATCTGGCCGCGGAGCTGGCCTCGGCGCATCTGATGCTGGAGACCCTCGGCGTCGTGATGCGCTACGAGCCATCGGGCCAAGCGCTGCCGGCCGACATCGAGGCGGTGCTGGCGCTGGTGGTGCGCGAGGCCGTTACCAACATCGCGCGTCACGCCCACGCCACGCGGGCGGACGTCGAAATGAGCGTGGAGCGGGGCGTGTTGCATCTGTGCATTCGCGACGACGGACGCGGCGGCCTGGATGCGTTCGGCAACGGCCTTGCCGGCATGCGCGAGCGCGTGGAGGCGCTGGGCGGCGCCTTGCGTGTCGACTCGCCGCGCGATCAGGGCACGACGCTGCACGTCACGGTGCCGCTGCCGGCGCGTGATGCCGCGCCGCGTGCGGACACGTCGGTCGAGGCGATGCCGGAGCCGCTGACCATGCCGCAAGAGCGATGGTCATGATGCGCGTTCTGCTGGCCGAGGACCAAGCGCTGGTACGCGGCGCGCTGGCGGCGCTGCTGAACATGGAGTCGGACATCGAGGTGCTCGACTCGGCCGCCGACGGAGAGGCCGCCTGGCGCGCACTGCAGCGCTTGAAGCCGGATCTGCTGGTCACCGACATCGAAATGCCGGGGATGACCGGGCTGGAACTCGCACAGCGTATCCAGCGCCACGCGCTGCCGGTGAAGGTGGTGATCGTGACCACGTTCGCGCGTCCCGGCTTCCTGCGGCGCGCGCTCGATGCGGGGGTGTCCGGCTATCTGCTGAAGGACGCGCCGGCGGAAAAGCTCGCCGAATCGCTGCGCGTGGTGCATCGCGGCGGCCGCGCCATCGATCCGGAGCTGGCCATCGAGGCCTGGTCCGAAGCCGACCCGCTCAGCGATCGCGAGCGGCAGGCGCTGCGTCTGGCCGGCGAGGGGCTGTCGGCCGGCGACATCGCCGCGCGCATGAACCTGTCGCATGGCACCGTGCGCAATTACCTGTCCGAGGCCATCGGCAAGCTCGGCGTCGGCAATCGCATCGAGGCGTACCGGCTGGCGCGGCAGAAGGGCTGGCTGTAGTTTCGCCGAGCGCTGCCCTTCATGCTGCGCGGGCGTTGTACGATCCGCTTTCGTGTACGGGACGCTTCCCGTGATCGGCCGGAGCATCCGCCGCGCTCGCAGGGACATCCACGGCCCCGGAACCGGCGGGCATGGTCTTCGTCCCTGCCACGGTCCCTTATGATCGTCATCCCGGCGAACGCCGGGATCCAGTGACGCGATGGTACCGACAAGGCGCTGGGTCCCGGCGTTCGCCGGGATGACGACCTAGTATCCTTCCCGATTCCCGATTCCCGATTCCCGATTCCCGATTCCCGATTCCCGATTCCCGATTCCCGATTCCCGATTCCCGGCTTCATGAAGAAATCCGATTTCCATTTCGACCTGCCGCAGCGCCTGATTGCGCAGGCCCCGTTGGCCGAGCGTTCGGCCAGCCGCATGCTGGTGCTGGACGTGCCGCACAAGCGTTGGCAGGACAGCGGCGTGCGCGCGTTGCCTGACTTCCTGCGCGAAGGCGATCTGCTGGTGTTCAACGACACCCGCGTGCTGCCGGCGCGCCTGTTCGGACGCAAGGAGACCGGCGGCGCGGTGGAGATTCTGCTCGAACGCGTGACCGGCGCGCACGAGGCGCGGGCGCAGATGCGCGTCAGCAAGAAGCCGGCCGCGGGCAGCCGCATCCTGCTCGACGACGGCACGCCGGTCGAGGTGCTGGGGCGCGAGGATGCATTCTTCCGTCTGCGCTTCGACACCGACGAGCCGCTGGAAAAGGTGCTGCTGCGCGTCGGACACATGCCGCTGCCGCCGTATATCGAACGTGCAGACAGCGCCGAGGATGCCGAGCGCTACCAGACCGTGTTCGCGCGCGAGCCCGGCGCCGTGGCCGCGCCGACCGCGGGTCTGCATTTCGACGATGCGCTGCTGGAAGCATTGCGCGCACGCGGCGTCGACAGCGGCTACGTGACCCTGCACGTGGGCGCCGGCACGTTCCAGCCGATGCGCGCCGAGCGCATCGAAGATCACCACATGCACCGCGAGTGGCTCAACGTCGGCGCCCAGCTGATCGAGAAGATCCACCGCACCCGCGCCGCCGGCGGCCGCGTCATCGCCGTCGGCACTACGGTCGTGCGCGCGCTGGAAAGCGCCACGGTCGAAGGCGAACTACGCCCGTTCGCCGGCGAGACGCAGATCTTCATCTTCCCCGGCTACCGCATTACCAGCATCGACGGCCTGCTGACCAACTTCCATCTGCCCGAATCGACCCTGCTGATGCTGGTCTCGGCGCTGGCCGGTCGCGAGTTCATGCTCGATGCTTATCGGCATGCGGTGGAGGCGGAGTACCGGTTCTTCTCGTATGGCGATGCGATGCTGATTTTGCCGCAGGGTGTTTGATCCGACTGTTAATTGTCGCCCTCAGAACGCTCAATGGGATCGGCGCGATTGCCATCCCGGTTTCGGGGGCATGGGCGCGAATTCTTTGTCGGGTTAGGCATGGACTCAGCCGCGATGCCGTTTCATCGACCCCTCGGGTTCCGTTCGGCTGGCGCCGACCGGGTTCATTTTCTTGCTTGCCCAAGAAAACGGAACCAAAAGAAGGGCAGCCGGGGATTGCGCCCTCCGCGCCTGCGGCGCTGCGGGTGCGTGAGGGTGTTCCGGGAGTTTGTCGACAGGCCATCCCTGGCCTGACGACAAACCGGCCGGCGTCCCTGCCGGCCGCCCTGCGGGTCTTTCCTCCACACCCTCACCGCGATCCACGGCAAGGTGGAAAGCCGGCATCATGCGGTGTTCCGGCCCCATGCAAAGCTTCCTGACGCCATCAGCGCTCGCTGCTGAACGCGCATAGCGGTGCGCGCTCCTGATCCCCTTCGGTAGCGGCGGAGGGTGGAGGATCAGGCCCGCAGGGTGGCGCACAGGGACGTGCGCCAGTGCGTCGTCAGCACAGGAAGTGCTGTCGACGCACCCCCGGAACCCGGAGCGAACCTGGAGGCCCGCAGGGCCGGAAGGCGCGGACGCGGGGTGTCGTTTCTCTTGGTGACTTCTCTTTGGACAAGCAAAGAGAAGTCACTCGGCCGCCGGAAGGCGGTCGAAACCCTAGCCGCACCCTGCAATTCAATCGGCTAACCCAGCAGGTCACCGGCCTCAGAAATTTGGAGTCTCCGGTCGCAGGCAAATTTGTTGGGAGCAGAAATGCGCCAACATGCCGAAGACCACATGACGAACCGCTTCCGCCCCGCGATAATGCTCCGATGTCTTCCCTGAAATTCGATCTCCAGGCCACCGACGGCGCGGCCCGCCGCGGCCGCATGACCTTCCCGCGCGGCAGCGTCGAGACGCCCGCGTTCATGCCTGTGGGCACCTACGGCACCGTGAAGGCGATGACGCCGCGCGATCTGACCGAGATCGGCGCGCAGATGATTCTCGGCAACACTTTCCACCTGTTCCTGCGGCCGGGGCTGGACGTCATCGGCGATTTCGGCGGCCTGCACCGGATGATCGGCTGGGACGGCCCGATTCTCACCGACTCGGGCGGCTTCCAGGTGTTCTCGCTGGCGCACAAGCGCAAGATCACCGAGGAAGGCGTGACCTTCGCCTCGCCCGTGGACGGCTCGAAGGTGTTCCTGTCGCCCGAGGAGTCCATGCGCATCCAGCGGGTGCTGGATTCCGACGTGGCGATGATCTTCGACGAGTGCACGCCGTATCCGGCGACGGAGAAGCAGGCAGCCGATTCGATGGAGTTGTCGCTGCGCTGGGCTGCGCGCTCGCGGCGTGCGTTCGACGATCTGGGCAATCCCAACAACCTGTTCGGCATCGTGCAGGGCGGCGTGTACGAATCGCTGCGCACGCGCTCGGCGAAGGGGCTGATCGACATCGGCTTCGACGGCTACGCGGTCGGCGGCTTGGCCGTGGGCGAGCCGGAGGACGAGCGCAATCGCACGCTGGATCACACGGTGCCGCTGCTGCCGACCGACAAGCCGCGTTATCTGATGGGCGTGGGGCGACCCGAGGACATTGTCGAAGCCGTGCGCCGCGGCATCGACATGTTCGATTGCGTGATGCCGACCCGCAACGCCCGCAACGGCTTCCTGTTCACCCGCGGCGGCACCCTGCGCATCCGCAACGCCAAGTTCGCCCGCGATACGCGGGTCATCGAGGAAGGCTGCGACTGCTACACCTGCCGCAGCGGCTTCAGTCGCGCCTATCTGCGGCACCTGGACCGCTGCAACGAGATGCTGGGCAGCCAACTGGCGACCATGCACAACCTGCGCCACTACCAGCGCCTGATGCAGGGGCTGCGGGACGCCATCGCCGCGGGGGCGCTGGACGACTTCGTCGCCGGGTTCTATGCGGAGCGGCGCGCCGGCGCGGCCTGATCCGGACCACGTTTCCGCGCGTCGGGCGGAACCCGCACGCGCGGGCCGGGTCGGAGTCCCCGGTCGTCCGGCCTCATGCAACCGGACGAGGCTCGTGGCATAATCCGGGGTCTTTTTACCGGTCCGGAAAGATTTCCTTTACCGACCGCAACTTGCGAGAAAAATTATGAGCGTTTTCATTTCCGCGGCGTTCCTGCAGGGCGCCGCTGCCGGTGGCAGCGCCGGTCAGGCGGGTGGCGGCATGGGCTTCATCATCATGATGGTGGTCCTGTTCGGCCTGATGTACTTCATGATGATCCGCCCGCAGATGAAGCGGCAGAAGGAGCATCGCGCCATGGTGGCGGCCCTGGGCAAGGGCGACGAAGTGGTCACCAATGGCGGCGTGGCCGGTCGCATCGCCGAGATGGGCGAGTCGTTCGTGACCGTCGAGGTCGCCGAAGGCGTGCAGATCAAGGTGCAGCGCGGCGCGATCGCGCAGGTGCTGCCGAAGGGTACGCTGAAATCGGCGTAAGAAGGGGATGGCCGGCGCGTGCCGGCCTGATGCAAGCGCCGGGGCGCGGGTTCCGGCATCCATTGGAATTTAGGCATGAGTGATTTCCCACGCTGGAAATACGCGCTGGTAGTGGTGGTACTGCTGCTGGGGCTTCTGTACGCGCTGCCGAACGTGTTTCCGCCGCAGCCCGCCGTACAGATTTCCGCCAACCGCGGCGCCCAGATCGATGCCTCGATGAAAGACAAGGTCGAGAGCATCCTCAAGCAGCACCAGCTGACCTGGGACAAGATCGCCATCAGCGGCGATGCCCAGCAGGGCAGCAAGCGCCTGCTGGTGCGGTTCAAGTCCGATGATGTGCAGGCCAAGGCGGTCGACGCGCTGAAGAACGGCATGGGCGACCAGTACGTGGTCGCGCCCAACCTCGCCAGCACGGTGCCGTCGTGGCTGCGCGCGATACATGCCAATTCCATGCCGCTGGGTCTCGATCTGCAGGGCGGCGTGCACTTCCTGATGCAGGTCGATCAGAGCGGCGTGCGTCAGCGGCAGGAGCAGGTGTACGTGGGCAACGTGCGTCAGCTGTTGCGCGAGAAGAACATCCGCTACGTGTCGGTCTCGCACAGCGGCAACGGCGTGGTCGCCGTGCTGCGTTCGGATGCCGACCGTTCGGCGGCGATGGACGCCATCGGCACCGAATATCCGGATCTGAACATCAGCAACGGCCCGAGCACCAGCAACCGCTTCGTGCTGAACATGCAGATCAAGCCGGACAAGCTGCGCGAGCTGGCGCAGAACACCATCCGCCAGAACCTGTCCACGCTGCGCAACCGCGTCAACGCGCTGGGCGTGTCCGAGCCGCTGGTGCAGCAGCAGGGCAACAGCCGCATCGTGGTCGATCTGGCCGGCATCCAGGACACCGCGGAAGCCAAGCGCATCCTCGGCGCCCAGGCGTCGCTGGAATACCGCGCCGGCATCGCGATGTACCCCGATCAGCGCGTCGTCGATGCCGAGCAGAAGGGCATCGTGCCGCCGGACGCGCGTCTGTACTACGGCAAGGCCTGTCCGCAGGGCTGCCTGCTCAGCAAGCAGATCATCGTCACCGGCGACGAGCTGACCAACGCCAACTCCGGCTTCGACCAGCAGCAGGGTTCGCCGGAAGTGCAGGTGACGTTGAACGCGGCCGGCGCCAAGAGCATGCGCACGTTCACCGAGTCCAACGTCGGCAAGCCGATGGCGGTGGTCTACATCGACCATATCCCGCAGACCAAGATGGTCGACGGCAAGGAAGAGCACAGCTTCAAGACCAGCGAGCGCGTGATTTCCTACGCCACGGTCAACGGCGTGTTTGGACGGCAGTTCTCCACCACCGGTCTGGACAGCCCGAAGGAAGCTTCGGACCTGGCGCTGCTGCTGAAGGCCGGTTCGCTGGCCGCGCCGATGACCTTCGTCGAACAGCACGTGATCGGCCCCAGCCTCGGCCGCGACAACATCCGCAAGGGTGTGAGCGCGGTGATCCTGGGCCTCAGCCTGGTGCTGCTGGCGGCGCTGATCTACTACAAGCTGTTCGGACTGGTCGCCGACATCGCCCTGGTGCTGAACCTGGTGCTGCTGGTGGCGGTGATGTCGATGATCGGCGTCACGCTGACCATGCCGGGCATCGCCGGTATCGTGCTGACGCTGGGCATGGCCATCGACTCCAACGTGCTGATCTGCGAACGCGTGCGCGAGGAACTGCGCAACGGTTCGACGCCGCACGCGTCTATCCGCGCCGGCTACGAGAAGGCGTGGGCGACGATTCTCGACGCCAACGTCACCCATCTGCTGGCGGCGATGGCGCTGATGACCATGGGTTCGGGTCCGATCCGCGGTTTCGGCGTCACGCTGTTCATCGGCATCCTGACCTCGATGTTCACCTCGGTGACGGTCACGCATGCGATCACGGCACTCATTCACGGTCGGCGCAAGCTGAAGACCCTCTCCGTCTAAAGGCCGGGAAGCTCCATGGAAATTTTCAATCACAACAGCAACGTCAACTTCCTCGGTCTGCGCAAGATTTCGATCGTGCTGGCCGTGTTGCTGATGCTGGGTTCGATTTTCATCATCGCCACGCGCGGCCTGAACTACGGCATGGACTTCACCGGCGGTGTGCTGGTCGAGGTCAAGTACGACAAGCCGGTCGATATCGGCGACGTGCGTGCGGCGCTGACCGCGGGCGGTTTCGACCGCGCCGTGGTGCAGAGCCTGGGCAACTCCACCAACCTGTCGATCCGTCTGCAGCCGAAGTCCGATCCGGCCGCGGTGAAGTCGGACGGCAAGACCGACGCCGAGCGGGTCGCCAAGGACGTGCTCACTGCGCTGAAGGTCAAGCGCAGCGACGTCGCCCTGAATCGTCCGCCCGACTTCGTCGGTCCGCAGGTCGGCGCCGAGTTGCGCACCAGCGGCATCTACGCGGTGATCTTCGTCATCATCGGCATCATGGGCTACCTGTGGATCCGCTTCGAGCGACGCTTCGCGATCGCCGCGGTGGTGACCGAGGTGCATGACGCCCTGGTCACGGTCGGCATCATCGCCCTGACGGGGCGCGAGTTCGACCTCACCGTACTGGCCTCGGTGCTGGCGGTGGTCGGCTACTCGATCAACGACAAGGTCGTGGTGTTCGACCGCGTGCGCGAACTGTTCCGCCTGGCGCGCAAGGCCGAGCCGGAGGAAGTGCTCAACCGCTCGATCAACAACACGCTGTCGCGAACCATCATCACGTCGCTGTTCACGGCGATCACCATGGCCGCGCTGTACTTCTTCGGCGGTCCGGCCGTGCATGGCTTCGCCATCACCATGCTGATCGGCATCCTGATCGGCACGCTGTCCTCGATCTTCATCGCCAGCCCCATCCTGCTGTGGCTGGGCGTGTCGAAGAAGGACCTGATGCCGGTGAGCAAGGACAATCCGGAACTGGCGCGACGTCCCTGACGGTCCCGTCGGGCGTACGCTAAAAAAGAACGGAGCGGGTCGTTGCGACCCGCTCCGTTTTCGTTTGTGGCGATGGACGTATGTGGCGACGCGTTGTCGCGCTTTCGTCAGCGGCGCGCCCGCACGTAGGCGCGCTTGAGCAGGTACAGCAGTTGCCCGACCAGTCCTTTTTCCTGCGCCTGCAGCAGGCGGCTGTTCTCGGCGTAGAGGTGGTCGGCGTGGGCATCGCGGCGGGCGAGCAGCATGCGCAACTCCTCGATGCGTGAGGCGTCGAGCTGCGCGCCTTCCTCACACCACTCGGGCAGTCCCTTCTGCCGGTAGATCGTGGTGTGCTTGGGTGCGGTTTCCTCGGCGGGCCGGTCGTCGGTGTAGAAGTACAGCGCGATCGACTTGCGCGAGACGCCCTCGACGTCGGCGGGCAGACGCACGGTGTCGAAGCCGTGCCAGCTGTGTTCGGTGGTCTCGAACAGCACGCAGGTGTTGAGCAGCGGCGCGACGCTTCGCTCCGGTGCACGGTCCCGGGGCGCAGAGAACAGTTCGAGCGCGCCACCCCAGTCCGGCGACCATTCTGGGTTGAGGTAGAGGATCAGGTTCAGCCGTCGATGCCAGCGTTCGGACGGGTGGTAGTTGAAATCGATGTGCGGTTCGAGTCCCTGGCCGTGCAAGTTCTCGTGCGTGCCGCCGCCGAGGTAGTAGGGATCGTAGAGCAGGTTCGGAATGCCGGTGACCTGCGAGAGCCAGTCGAGAAACGCGGACGAGCGGATCAGGTCGTCGAGTGCGGCGTAGGCGTCGCCGAGCCGGCGGATGCCGGGAACGGTGGCCTTGCCGCCGACGTTGCCGGTATCGCCCATGGCGTTGCGGGCTTCGAAAGGCGGGAATTGCGCCAGCAGCGGTTCCACTGCGGACGGGGTCAGGAAGTCGTTCATCACGACGTGACGGAAGGGCACGCCTTCGGCGAACTCGGCCGCAAGTTGCGGCGTGCGTTCGAGCACGGCGGGATGGATCGGGTGGAGTGCGTTGGAAGCGTCCATGCGGTCGCGGAGGCCTCGGCCGGAACGGCGTCAAAAGAGGCATTCTGCCATTCGCGCGAGCGGCTGTCAGGAAACGCCACGCCGCGCAGAGGGGCGCGGCGTGGCGTCGTCGCGCGGTCGCGGTCGGTCAGCCGTCCTTGAGCGATTCCGGCGACACGAACTGGTAGCCCATGCCCTGGATGCCCTGCACCAGCTGGCGCAGCTGGCTCAGTGGCAGGTAGGGATGGAAGAAGAAGCTCTGCACGTTGTCCTTCACCACGGTGTTGCGCTGCGCGCTGGCGAGGATGTCCTGCACCGAGCGCGGCGGGTGATGGTTCACTTCCTCCGGTTCGATGTTGCCCAGGCTTTCCGGCAGCACCAGCGAGCCGAAGATGTCGCGCACCGCGTACGGGAAGAACTGGCCGTAGATGCGCGTGTAGTCCGGGGTGCCGCTGCCGCAGGCGCCACCCGGACACCAGCCGGCGGCGTACAGGCCGCGGTCGTAGCGGACGCCGAAGTTCTGATGCACGACCTGATAGTCGGTGGCCGAGCCGGCGTAGTGCGGGAACTCGAAGATGGTCGGTGTCGGCAGGCCGGAAGCCGCGAATTCGGCGAAGGCGGCCGCGATGCGGCTCTGCGCCCAGGCAGCCGAGTCCTCGGCGGGCGGCTGGTCGTAAATCACGTAGTCGTCGGCGCTGATGTGCGAGCGGTAGAACTCGAAGTCGTCGGCGCTGACGCCGCTGTAGGGATTGGGCACGTTCTCGTACTGATGGGTGTAGCCGTGCATCAGCAGGGTGCCGCCGCGGGCGACCATGTATTGCAGGGCGTCACGCACGCGGCGCGATGACCGTGACGACATGGTCTGGCTGACCGATACGCCGTCGTTGTAGACGCCGTTCGGGTCCTTGTAGTGCGTGTACACCGCCACGCTGAAGGGCACGCCGCGACTGTAGAGGTAGTCGGCGATGCGCCGTAGCTGGTTCGGATTGGCGTCGGGTCCGACGTCCTCGATGCGCACCAGCGCGCGATTGCGGTCGGGCATGTTCGGGTCGGCCACCTGGCCGATGAGGTCCACCGCGGCGAGGTAGCGGTCGTCCGAGCCGACGTAGCTGAAGGGAATCTCGCCGATGTAGGTGAAGTGGCCCGCGCGCGTGGCCCAAGGGGCCGTCGCGCCGTTGCTGTCGGTGATGGTGGCGATGGCCTCGGCGCGGGTCGGGTCGAGGATCGAGGTCTGCAGCAGTCCCGACGGCACGGCCAACGCGCTGCGGGTCAGGGCGACGCCCTTGTAGTTCACCGTCAGTGCTTCGTCGAAGTTGTAGAACAGCGGCATCCAGCCGAAGCGCGTGCCGAAGTCGCCGGCGCGCTGGCTGAGCTGCCAGATGTTGCTGTTCATCCACAGCACCGGCTTGTCGGTGGCCAGCACGTCGTCGAGCAGGGCGGTGGGCAGCGGTTCGTCGTAGGTCGAGCCGATGTAGATCATGCCCGTATAGCCGTCCATTTCGCCGGCCACGTAATCGATGGCCGGATGCATGGTGTAGCGACTGGCGTGCGAGACCAGGTTGCCGGTCTGCACCGCGTAGGCCTCGCCGAGCCAGGCCCAGGCGCCGGTGCTGTCGTAGAGGATCAGCGTGTTGCGTTCGGCGTCGGCGCCGGGTGCCGCGGCGAAGAACGCGGGTGCCGACACGGGCAGCACCGACGGCGACCACAGCATGGAGAACGTCTGCGGCGTCTGCAGTCGCAGCGCGCTGCCGAGCGCAGGTCGTTGCGTCGGCAGCGTGGCGCTGTGTGGCGCCGGCGGTGCGGGCAGGGTGCGGTTGGCGATCGAGCCACCCGGTGCGAGCGGCAGCATCACGCCGGTTCCGTGCGCATGCGGCGGCGGCTTGGCGAGGGAAAGTGCCGGCGCGGCGAGCAGCACGATCAGTGCCGTCAGCCAAACGCGTCGGACATGGCGGCGGAGTGCGCGGGAAGCGGGTGCTGGACCAGACATGGCGGCGTCCTCATGGAGCGGTGTGTGGGTCGTTCCGCAGGGCAGGCGCAGGTCGCGAGCCGCGCGTCCGCAAGCGGAACTTCGTGACGAAAGAGTCTGCGCCAGAAAACCCGTCTTGGCTTTACCCCCGTTGGATATAGAACGATTCGACAGGCGAAATGTCGCGTCGATCCACGGATACTCAATGCCCCTTCGAACGATTCGGAGGTTCCGAGCGAAGTCGGTGTCTCGTGCCACGGCATGGTCCGTATCCAAGCCAGCGAAGGAGTCGCCGGAAGGCCGTGAAAGCGAGTTGACCGGGACGTCATGGGGGGAACGATCACCTCATGAGGAGGCAAAGGCCATGCATGACATTCTGATGATTTCGGGAACGCGGCCGGAGGTGATCAAGCTCGCGCCGCTGTACCACGCGCTGCGGGCGACATCCTGGGCGCGACCGTGCTGGTTGCATACCGGCCAGCACGACGCGATGGCGCGGCAGATGCACGAGTGCTTCGATATCCTGCCGGACGTCGCGCTGATGCGCGGCGGCGAAAGTCTGGCCGAATTCAGCGCCCGCTGTCGCCTGCAACTGGACGCCATCCTGGCCTCGCGCAACTGGTCGTTGACGGTGGTGCAAGGCGATACCGAGAGCACCTATCTCGGCGCGGTGACCTCGTTCTACCAGCGTGTGCCGGTTGCCCATGTCGAGGCCGGCCTGCGTACGGGAAACCTGCAGCGTCCGTTCCCCGAGGAAGGGCTGCGGCAGATGATCAGCCGCATCACGCGGTTCCACTTCGCGCCGACCGACCGTGCCGCCGCCGCGCTGCACGACGAGGGCATCGACGCATCGCAGGTCACGGTCACCGGCAACACGGTGATCGACGCGCAGCAGTGGGTGGTCAAGCATCGCCGCATCCGCCGTAGCGTGAAGGGGCGCGGACATCTGCTGGTGACCGCGCACCGCCGCGAGAACTGGGGCAGCGACATGGAAGCCATCTGCCGCGCGGTGGCGGACGTGGCGCGTCGGCATCCGGATCTGCCGGTGCTGTTTCCGGTGCACCTCAACCCGGTGGTGCAGCGGCCGGTGCACGGCATCCTCGGCGGCCTCGACAATGTCCTGCTGACGCCGCCGATGGACTACCTGCAGATGCAGCAGGCGCTGATCGACGCCTGGCTGGTGCTGACCGATTCCGGCGGTCTGCAGGAGGAAGCGCCGACCTTCGGCGTGCCGGTGCTGGTACTGCGCAACGAGACCGAACGGCCGGAAGCCATCGAGCGCGGCTGCGCCAGTCTGGCCGGCACGCAGAGCGAGCGCATCGCGGCGCAGGTCGAGGCCTTGTGGAACGACCGCGACGCCTACCTGCGCATGTGTCACGCCGGCAATCCGTTCGGCGACGGCAACGCCTGCAGTCATATCGAGCGGGTCCTGCGCCACGCGCTGGGCACGGCGGACGCCGCGTCGATGGCGACGGTGGCATGAGCGATCGGGGAGATGCGTCATGTCGCTGGTGGATGTCTTCTCGACCTACCTGTTCGGTCTGAGTCTGGTCGTGATCGTGGTCGCGCTGCTGATGCTGATCAGCGGCCTCGACGATCTGTTCATCGACCTCGTGTACTGGGTGCGGCGCGGCTGGCGTTCGCTGACGGTGTACCGGCGCTCTGAGCGCATGGCCTATCAAGCGTTGCTCGCGCCGGCGGAGAAACCGCTGGCGATCATGGTGCCGGCCTGGCAGGAGACCGGCGTGATCGGACACATGGCCGAGCTGGCCGCGACCACGCTGGACTACGAGAATTACCACATCTTCGTCGGCACCTATCCGAACGACGAGGATACGCAGCGTGACGTCGATGCCGTCTGCGCGCGTTTTCCCAACGTGCACAAGGTGGTGTGCGCGCGTCCCGGTCCGACCAGCAAGGCGGACTGCCTGAACAACGTGCTGGATGCGATCCTGCGTTTCGAGTCGCAGGCCCGAATCGCCTTCGCCGGCTTCATTTTGCACGACGCCGAGGACGTGCTGTCGGCGATGGAGTTGCGCCTGTTCAACTACCTGGTCGAGCGCAAGGACCTGATCCAGGTGCCGGTGTATCCGTTCGAGCGGCAGTGGGCGAACTTCACCAGTCTGCACTACCTCGACGAGTTCGCCGAGCTGCACGGCAAGGACGTGCCGGTGCGCGAGGCGCTGGCCGGACAGGTGCCCAGCGCCGGCGTCGGTACCTGCTTCAGCCGGCGCGCGGTGCTGGCGCTGATCGAGGAGGGCAACGGCATCGCCTTCGACGTGCAGAGCCTGACCGAGGACTACGACATCGGTCTGCGCCTGAAACAGCGCGGCATGCAGGAGATCTTCGCGCGCTTTCCCGTGTTCGACATGAACGGCTCGCAGGGCAAGGTGCGGCATTTCGGCGACAGCCGTCGCGAGTCCAACGTGATCTGCGTGCGCGAGTATTTCCCGGACCGGCTGTCGACCGCGGTGCGGCAGAAGTCGCGCTGGATCATCGGCATCGTCTACCAGGGCTACCGGACCCACGGCTGGACCGGCAAGCCGATCCTCGACTATTTCCTGTGGCGCGACCGCAAGGGCGCGCTCAACAACTTCGTCAGCTTCGCGGCGATGCTGATCCTGCTGCAGCTGGCGATCCTGTGGCTGGTACAGGCGCTATGGACGGATTCGCCGAAGTTCCTGTCGATCTTCACGGGCGGTTGGTGGTTCCACGCGCTGCTGCTGGCGAACCTGCTGCTGATGGCCAACCGCATGCTGCAGCGGGTGATCTTCGTGTCCGGATATTACGGACTGGCGCAGGGGCTGCTGTCGGTGCCGCGCCTGCTGTGGGGCAATCTCATCAATTTCCTCGCCAACTGTCGCGCGATCGCGCAGATCATCCAGTGTGGCGACCCGCGGCGCGTTGCGTGGGACAAGACCACGCACGATTTTCCCAGTCTTGGCGACGGTCGGCGCGGGCTGCAGGCGCTGGAGGACGTGCTGGTCGCGCAGGGGGCGTTGAGCCAAGCGCAGTTGCAGCACGCCACGCATCACCGCATCGACGGCCTGCATCTGTGCAGTTCGCTGATCCACGCCGGTTTGCTGCGTCCCGAACAACTGGCGCGGCCGATGGCCGAGCAGATTGGCGTGCCTTGCGAGTCGGTCGACGCGCATGCCATCGACGAGGCGATCATCGCGCGGGTACCGGCGCACATCGCGCTGCATTACGCGGTGCTGCCGTTGCGCGTCGAGGGCAAGGCTCTGGTGCTGGCCAGCGAGTCCTACATCGACCCGGTGTCGCTGGCGGCGCTGGCGCGCAAACTCGGTGGTCCGGTCCGCTACGTGCTGGCGCACAAGGGGCAGGTGACGGTCGGGCTGCGTCACTGGCACGCGCATGCGGGCGATGCGGCGGCGGTGCAGACGCTCGACCAGGCCGTGCGTTCGGGGCGCCTGCGCCGCGAACAGGCGAACGCCCTTTGGGAGCGCTACGTGTCGCGTCAGGTCATGCTCGGCGAAGTGTTGGTGGCGCGGGGCTGCCTGGACGAGATCGTGCTGCGCGCGATGCTGCTCAACCACGCGCGCAGCGCGCAGCGACTCGGCGATTTTCTGGTCGAGCAGGGCGTCATCGATGGCGACACGTTGCAGCATGCGCTGGCCGTGCAGGACGCTCTGCAGCCGCAGATCGAGGATCTGATCGACGATGTCTGCGCGCCACCGTTGGCGCAGGCGGCGGGGGCGAGAGGATGATCGTGCGGCGTACCCTCTGCATCGCCGTGCTGCTCACGCTGGCAGCGGGCGGCGCGCAGGCTCAGCAGACCCCCGCGGCGTCGGCGTCGACCTCGACGCGTTACGACGACGTCAGCGCCTACCGCCGCTTCCTGATCTATCCGCATCAGCAGCGCGCGCACGAGGCCATGCAGCGTGGCGACGCGGCGCGCGCCATGTCCGAATTCGAGCAGGCGCGCGGTCTGGCGCCGCGCAGCGTCGGCACGGCGCTGGATCTGGCCACGGCGTATCAACGTTTCGGCGAAGCGCAGCGCGCGCGTGGCGTGCTGGTCGAGCAGCTGCTGGCGACACCGGCCGATCCGCGGCTGCTGGCGGCGCTGCAGGCGCTGGACCTCGCCACGGCAAAGGTCGACTGCGCGCGTCACGATTCTCCGGTGTGTCGCGCCCAGCGCGGTTTCGAGGCCCTGCGCAGCGGCGAGCTTCAGCGTGCCGAACATGAGCTGGAGGACGAGACGTTCGCGAACGCCCCGGAAGGGTTGTCGCTGCGCCGCTCGCTGGCGCAGCGAGCCATCCATGTCGGCGACATGCCGCTGGCGGCGCGTCAGTTCGAGGCGCTGGAACGGCAGGGCGCGCTCAGCCGTGCCGAAGGCGAGCAGTGGTTCAACGTGCTGCTGGTGCTGGATCGACCGCAGCGTGCGCAGGCGCTGCAGGAACGCGGCGGTCTGGATGCGGCGGCGCAGCGTCTGGCGCTGGCGCAGTTGCTGGCGCGGCGCGGCGACTGGAACGTGCTGGCCGGCTACCTGCGTTCGAGCCCGCCGAGGTTCGAGGACGAAACGCAGGAGAAAGCATGGATCTACCTGCTGCAGCGGGTAGTGCGCCTGCAACCGTCGCTGCTGCGCGAGTATCGTCCGCGCACGCCGGCCGGGCGTCGTCTGCATGCGGGTCTGGTGCTGCCGCAGGCGATGCACGACGCGCAGTGGCCGTTGGCGGAGAGCCTGTTGCAGCGCTTGCCGCAAAATGGTTTTCGCGAGCAACGCTTCGAGGTCGCCCTGCAGCGAGCCCGCCATGACGAGGCGCTGATGCATGCGCGGGCGACGCGCGATGCGCCGGGTGGCGCGGCTTCGCTGGACGTGTCCAGCTACCGACTGCTCGAAGCCGGCGCCGAGGCGCAGGCGGCGACGTTGCTGATGGAGTCCTATCCGTTCGCCGGGACGGCCGATCCCGACCCGCTGTTCGCGCGTCTGGCCGTGCTGGCGGCCTCGCATCCCGAGGCGTTCGGCGTGTCCGAGCGTGTTCGTCTGCGCACGCCGTTGCAGGATGCGCAGCGACACGCGGGTCAACTGCGCGTGTGGGTGGCGCTGCACGATTGCGAGGGACTGCGCGCCGCGATGGGTGGCCTCGATGGCGAGGCGCCGGCGATGGCGTGGCGCGCACTGGCGGACTGCTATCGCGCCACACAGCCCGGCCTCGCGCAGCACGCCTACGCACAGGCGCATCGTTTGCAGGGCGATGCCGACAGCGCACGGGCGCTGGCGTACCAGGCCTTCGCCGCACAGGACATGGCGACGGCGATGTCGGTCTGGCGCGCCCTGCCGCCGGAGCAACTGCGCGACGAGGATCTGCTGGCGGCGGCGACCACCGCCCTGGAAGCCGGACATCGCGAGGAAGCGCGGACCTGGTTGCAGGCTTACGCGGCGCGCGAAGGCGCGGTCGATGCGGTCAACGATCGCTACTGGTGGCTGGTGGCGCGTGCCGAACCCGAGACTTCGTCGGTGGCCGTCGACGCGCTGCGCAAGGCGATCGCGATCCGCCCGGATGCCGCGTACTACGTGGCTCTGGCCGATGTGCAGGAGCGTCGCGGCGAAGACGAAGCCGCATTGCGCGCCCTGCTGCAGGCGCAGGCGATGACGCCGCAGGATGCCGTGCTGGCGCGGCGCATCGGCTACGCGCATCTGCAGCGCGGCGCGGTCGGTCCGGCCATCGAGCAGTTCGAGCGGGCGCGTGCGTCGATGCCCGGCGACGACACGCTGATCCGTCAGTTGATGTATCTCAATCAGGCGCGCGGCGATCGGATGGCGGCACGGCACTACGCGGCGCTGGCCATTGATCGTTTCGATGCCGAGCAGAGCGATGCGCAGGACATCGCACAGTCGCAGCAGCGCTTCGCCCTGCGTCGCCTGCACGAAGACCTGGGTCGGCGCTGGAGTGTCGATGCCGATCTGATCCTCGGCGACACCACGAGTTCGGCCGCCAACCCGATTGCGCCGGGTGTGTCCTACCGCAGCTATTTCCAGGCCGAAGCGCAGTACCGGCTCGACGATGCGTGGCGCAACGAGCGTGCGGGCGGGCTGTCGGCGTATGCGCGCGTCTTCGCCGGCAGCGGACGCAGCGGCGACGTGTGGCCCACGCATGCGCCGATGCTCGGCGTCGGCCTGCACTGGAAACCGTGGCGCGCGCACAACGCGGTGCTGTCGCTGGAACAACAGGCGCCGCTCGACAACCATCCGGATACGCGCGGCGACACGATGGCGCGCTTCAGCTACTCGACGGCGTTCCGCGACCGCTACAACCAGGACTGGCGGCCGGCCACGCGCTGGTGGGCCACGCAGAACCTGTACCTGGATCTGGCGCATTACCTGCGCAGCTCGCAGACCGCGGTGACGGCCGATTACCGCGTCAGTCTGCATCGTCGCCTCGCCGCCGGTCAGACCCTGGAACCCTACGCGCATGCGCAGTTCAACGGACTGGATCGCGCACATGGCGCCGGCTTCGGGCGTGACGTGCGCGTGGGCGTGGGCGTGCGCTGGAACGTCTGGTACGGCGAAAGCCGCTACGACGCCTATCGGCACCGCTTCAGCATCGGCGTCGAAGTGCAGCATGCGTTCACCAGCTACCTGCCGGAACGCAACGCGGTGTACCTGACCGTGGGGAAACACTGGTGATCCGCCGCGGCGCGCTCGGTTTGCTCCTGATCCTGGCGTGCGCGCTGCATGCGCCGGCCTGGTCCGCGCCGAAGGTGCTGTTCTACCAGCCGCAGAGCGCGGACGCGGCCGTGCCCGAGGCCGACTGGCCGCCATTGTTCCGACGCGTGCGCGCGCTCGGCTTCGACACGCTGGCGGTGCAGTGGGTGGCCTACGGCGACGCCTTCACCGAGGCCCGCGAGCGGGCCTGGCTGGAAGCGCGTCTGCGGCAGGCGCAGGCCGCCGGACTGCAATTGATCGTCGGACTGGGCGCCGATCCCGCGTTCTTCACCCGGCAGCAGGTTGCCGCGGCGCAGTTGGAACCGTATCTGCGCACGCTGGCCCGCACCGACCGCGCGCTGGCCCGAAGCTGGCTGCAGCGATTGCCGCCCGAGGCCGTGACGGCCTGGTACCTGCCGCTGGAAGTGGATGACCTGCGCTGGCGCGACCGTGCCGCACGCGCCGTGCTGCTGAAGCATCTGCGCGAGGAAGTGCGCAGCCTGCGGCAGGTGCGCGACGTGCCCGTCTACCTCAGCACGTTTTTCGCCGGGCACATGGCGCCGGGCGCCTACGCCGAACTGTTGCGCGAACTCGGTCGGACCGGCGTGCGGGTGTGGGTGCAGGACGGCTCCGGCACCGGACGGCTGACGTCGAACGAGCGCGCACTGTATCTGCGGCCCTTGCAGCAATGCGACGCGCGTCTTGCGCATGGCGTGGTGTACGAGCTGTTCGAGCAGACCGGCGACGACGAGCGCTTCGCCGCGCGCCCGCTGTCCGGCGAGGCCGCGCGCACCGCGCTGACGCAGCGGGCGCCGTGCGCGGGCGACAATGTGTACTTCGAGATGCGCTATCTGCCGGGCATGCAGGCGATCCGCGAGGCCGACCGCAAGGCCGCCGGGTACGCGCCGACGCCGCACGGCGATTGGGCGGACGGTTCCTGATTCAGCCCCGCAGGCTGGCGTCGAGTTCGCGCAGGCGTTCCGGCGTGCCCACGTCGGTCCAGCGTCCGGCGTGGTGCTGGCCGTCGATGCGGCCTTCGCGCATGGCCGCGCGCAGCAGCGGGGCGAGTGCGAAACGCGGCGGTTGCATCGTCGCGCCGTCGCGCTCGCCGATGACCTGCCGCCAGCCGTCGAGCAGCTGCGGACGGTAGACGCCGATGCCGGCGAAGGTCAGGCGCGGTTCGCCGTCGTCGTGCAGCGTGTGTTCGGCGTCGAGACGGAAATCGCCTTGCGGGTGATGCACCGGGTTGTCGACCAGCAGCAGATGCGCGAGGTCGCGCGGCGCGTCCGGCAACCGGGCGAAGTCGAAGTCGGTCCAGACGTCGCCGTTGACCACCAGGAACGGCGCGTCGCCCAGTCGGGGCAGGGCGTGCAGTATGCCGCCGCCAGTCTCCAGCGGCGCGTCACCCTCGTGCGCGTAGTGGATGCGCAGGTTCCAGCGCGCGCCGTCGCCCAGCGTCTGCGGGAACAGCGCGCCGAGGTGGGCCGTGTTGATCACCACCTCGCGTACGCCGCGCGCGGCGAGCTTTTCCAGATGCCAGACGATCAGCGGCTTGCCGCCGACGCACAGCAGCGGCTTCGGCGTGCGGTCGGTGAGCGGACGCATGCGCGTGCCCAGACCGGCGGCGAAGATCAGCGCGCGCATGTCAGTCGGTCGGCCCGGCGGTGGTTTCGTCGCGCGGCTGGGTCAGGTCGCGGTCGCTGACGGCGCGGCGCAGCAGCTCGGCGAAGTCGTGCAGTTCGGCATGACGCCCGGCGACATCGAGCACGTAGTCGAGCACGCGCGGCAGGTCGCGCAGATAACCGTGCTTGCCGTCGCGGTAGTGCAGACGACAGAAGATGCCCAGCACCTTCACGTGGCGCTGCAGGCCGATCAGGTCGAACCAGCGCAGGAAGCGCGTGGCATCGACCTCGGCGGACAGCGTGCCGGCGGCGCGCAGTCGCGCGCGGTAGCTTTCGGTCCAGGCTTCGACCCGCTCGCGGTCCCAGGCGATGTAGCAGTCGCGCAGCAGCGAGGCCAGGTCGTAGGTCAGCGGTCCGGCCAGCGCGCCCTGGAAGTCGATGATGCCGGGGCCGTTGTCGTCGACGACCAGCAGGTTGCGGCTGTGGAAGTCGCGGTGCACGAACACCTTCGGCTGCGCCAGCGCGCTGACGGCCATGCGCCGGAACGCCAGCTCCAGCACGTCCCACTGGCCGCAGTCCGGCGTCAGGCCGAGGTGGCGTTCGAGAAACCAGGTCGGCAGCAGTTCCATCTCGCGGACCAGGAACGCCTCGTCGTAGGGAGGCAGCGCGTCCGTATCGAGTCGGGTCTGCATGCGCGCCAGCGCGTCCATCGCCTCGCCGTAGAGAGCGTCGACATTGCCCTCGTCGAGCACGTCCAGGTAGTGCGTGGAGCCGAGGTCGCCCATCAGCACGAAACCTTGCGCGACGTCGGCCGCCAACACTTCGGGAGCGTGCAGACCGGCCGCGCGCAGACGCTCGCCGATGGCCAGCCAGGGCGCGATGTCCTCCTGGTCCGGCGGCGCGTCCATCACGATCAGACTGCGCCCGCCGCTGTGCGCGCGGTAATAGCTGCGGAAGCTGGCGTCGGCCGAGGCGATCTCCAGCGTGGCGCCGGCATCGTCCAGCCTCTGCCGCGTCCAGCGGAGGCATTGGCGGCTGCGTTCGGTGTCGGGAAGAGCGGACATGGGGCTTCGCGCGGCGGAAACGGTCCCGAGAATAGCGGTTCGCGCCGATGCTGCCGATAGCCGCGACAGGTTCGAGCGGCCCGCGCTTCGTGTACTCTTGCCACTTTCGCGAGGGGGTTCAGCATGCAACTGCCTGAAAAGCCACGTATCGCCGTCGTTGGTCTGGGCTATGTCGGCCTGCCGCTGGCGATCGAATTCGGTCGCGGGGACGAGGTGCTGGGATTCGACATCCATGCGCCCCGGGTCGAGGAGCTGCGCAGCGGACACGACCACACGCTGGAAGTCGACGCCGAGGAACTGCAGGCGGCCAAGGGGCTGCGCTACAGCGCCGACCGCGAGGACCTGCGCAGTTGCAACGTGTTCATCGTCACCGTGCCCACGCCCATCGACGAGGCTCAGCGCCCGGACCTCACGCCGCTGCGCGAGGCCAGCGCGATGCTCGGTGCGGTGCTCAAGGTCGGCGACGTGGTGATCTACGAATCCACGGTGTATCCAGGTACGACCGAGGAGGTCTGCGTGCCGATCCTGGAGCAGGTGTCCGGGTTGCGCTTCAACGAGGATTTCGCCTGCGGTTACAGCCCGGAACGCATCAATCCGGGCGACCGCGAGCGTCGCGTCGGCGACATCCGCAAGATCACTTCTGGCTCCACGCCCGAGGTCGCCGCCTTCGTCGACGAGCTGTATCAGCGCATCATCCACGCCGGCACGCACCGCGCCGAATCGATCCGCGTGGCCGAGGCGGCCAAGGTGATCGAGAACGTGCAGCGTGACGTCAACATCGCGCTGGTGAACGAGCTGGCGATGTTGTTTCATCGTCTGGACATCGACACGCAGCAGGTGCTGGCGGCGGCGGGCACGAAGTGGAACTTCCTGCCGTTCCGTCCCGGTCTGGTCGGCGGCCACTGCATCGGCGTGGACCCGTATTACCTGACCTACCGCGCGCAGATCAGCGGCTACCATCCGGACCTGATCCTGGCTGCGCGCCGCATCAACAGCGGCATGGGTCGCTACGTCGCCAACCGCGTGATCCGCCTGCTGTCGCGCCGTCGCATGCACGTGGTCGACGCGCGCATTCTGGTGCTGGGCCTGACCTTCAAGGAAAACTGCCCGGACTTGCGCAACACGCGCGTAGTGGACCTGATCCACGAGCTGGAAGACGCGCACGCCAACGTCGACGTGTACGACCCCTGGGCCGAACCGGACGAGGCGCGCACCGAGTGCGGCATTGCGCCGGTGGCCGAACCGCAGGCGGGGGTCTACGATGCGGTAATCCTGGCCGTGGCGCACCGCCAGTTCGCCGAACTGGGCGCGCAGGGCGTGCGCGCGTTCGGCAAGCCGGGCGCCGTGCTGTATGACGTCAAGGGCCTGTTCCCGATCGAGGATGTCGACGGGCGGCTCTGATCGCACTCACGAACGGAACGTAGTACTACGCATGAATGACCTGATCCCTGTCCTGCTGTCCGGTGGTTCCGGCACACGCCTGTGGCCGCTGTCGCGCGAGGGCTATCCGAAGCAGTTCCTCGCGCTGGCCGGCGAGCACTCCATGCTGCAGGCCACCTGGCTGCGCGTGGCGTCGCTGGTGCGCGAAGGCGCGCCGTTGGTGGTGACCAACGAGAACCACCGTTTCATGGTCGCCGAACAGCTGCGTCAGGTCGGCTGCACGCCGTCGGCGATCGTGCTGGAGCCGGTCGCGCGCAACACCGCGCCGGCCATCGCCGCGGCCGCGCTGCAGGCCACGCGCGAGGGCGCCGATCCGCTGCTGCTGGTGCTTCCGTCCGACCACGTGATCGCCGACGAAGACGCCTTCCGCGCGGCCGTGCAGGCCGCCGCGCCGCGCGCGTCGGAAGGCGCGCTGATCACCTTCGGCATCGTGCCGACCGCGCCGGAGACCGGTTACGGCTACATCAAGGCCGCGCCGGGCGAAGGCGTGCGCTCGGTCGAGCGCTTCGTCGAGAAGCCGGACGCGGACACGGCCGAAGCCTATCTGGCTTCCGGCGCCTATTTCTGGAACAGCGGCATGTTCCTGTTCCGTGCCTCGCGCTATCTGCACGAACTGGAAAAGCACCAGCCGGACATGCTGGCGGCCTGCCGCGAAGCCTTCGACAAGGCTTCCCGGGACAGCGATTTCCTGCGCCTGGACCAGGCTGCCTTCGAGGCCTGTCCATCCGACTCCATCGACTACGCGGTGATGGAGAAGACCGAAGCCGCCGAAGTGTTGCCCATCGAAGCCGGCTGGAACGACGTCGGTTCCTGGGCGGCGCTGTGGGAGGTGGCCGCGCAGGACGGCGACGGCAACGCGCACCACGGCGACGTGATGGCGATCGACTGCCGCAACAGCTACGCCTGGAGCGAGCGCCGTCTGGTGGCGATGATCGGCCTCGACGACACCGTGGTGGTCGACACCGACGACGCCCTGCTGGTCGCGCATCGCGATCGCGTGCAGGAGGTCAAGCAGATCGTCGAGCGCCTGAAGGGCGATGCGCGCAGCGAGGCGGTGCTGCATCGCAAGGTGTATCGGCCGTGGGGTTCCTACGATTCGGTGGACATGGCCGAACGCTTCCAGGTCAAGCGCATCACCGTGAAGCCGGGCGCGGCGCTGAGCTTGCAAATGCATCACCATCGCGCCGAGCACTGGATCGTGGTCAGCGGCACCGCACGCGTCACGCGCGGAGACGATGTGTTCATTCTCGGCGAGAACGAGTCGACCTTCATTCCCGTCGGCACCAAGCACCGTCTGGAGAATCCCGGGCGGGTGCCGCTGGAGCTGATCGAGGTGCAGTCCGGCAGTTACCTGGGCGAGGACGACATCGTGCGTTTCGAGGATATCTACGGTCGCTCGAACTGAAGCGCACTCCCGTTGGCCGCGCGATCCGGATCGGGCCTCGCGTGGTTCTTCAGACGAGAAACGTCCCTGCAAGCCTGCTCTTGTAGGGTCATTCCGACAGCCATTCGCGACGCGCGCCTACCTGCGAGCCATTCATATTTCAGGTTTTCATGATCGCGTTACATAGGGCTTATCGTATAAAATAGTCCACGGAATCGCCGCGCACGAGGCGCGGCTCACAAAAACGGATTGAACGGCAGGAGCCATGCAGTACACAGGGGGCTCGGCTTCGGAGCGTTGCGGGCGCAGCCGCACGAAGTCCATGTATGCGTATTTCGGTATCGCATGCGCCTTGATGGGCGCGTGCGCTTTCGTGCGCCCGGCGCACGCGCAACAGGTCGCGCAGCCGCAGCAGCAGGAACAACGTCAGCGCGATCAGCGCGAGGCGCAGCAGCGTGAGCAGCAACGCGCCGCGCCGGATGTTCGTCTGCAGACGGCTCGCCATACCGACTACCACCGGCTCGATCTGCCGCGGGAAACGCCGTGTTTCACGCTGCATCGCCTGACTCTGACGGGACCGCGCGTGGCCGCGTTCCCCTGGCTAGCACGCTATCTGGACCGCTACGCAGGTCGCTGCGTCGGGCAGCAGGGGCTGGAGCGCATCATGCATCGGGCGTCGGACCTGATCCTGGCGCGTGGCTACGTGACCACGCGCCTGCTGGTGCCGCAGCAGGATCTGTCTCGCGGCGAGCTGCGCCTGCTGCTGGTGCCCGGCACGGTCGGCCGCATTCGTTTCGCCAAGGGGTCGGTGCACGCCGACTGGCGCAGCGCTTTCCCGTTGCGCCCGGGCGATCTGCTCAACCTGCGCGCCATCGAGCAGGGACTCGAACAGATGAAGCGGGTGCCTTCGCAGGATGTGCGCATCGATATCGCGCCCGGCGATCGGCCCGGCGTGTCCGATTTGGTGCTGAACGTCCGGCGCACGCATCGCGTGCGCGTCGGTTTCAACTACGACGACGCCGGTTCGGAAGCGACCGGGAGACAGCAGGGCGGCGTGCAGCTGGCCGTCGATCAGCCGCTGGGCATCAACGACCTCTTCAGCATGGGCGTCGGCTACTACGTGGGCAGCAACGCGTGGCGCAAGGGCACGCGCAATAACCACTTCCGCTACAGCGTGCCGTGGGGCGACTGGACCTTCGCCTTCGATTCCTCCGGCTACGGCTATCACCAGCAAATCGAGGGTGCGCAGCAGACCTTCGAAAGCACCGGGCGCTCGCGCACCCAGGCGCTCTCCGCGACGCGCATGGTGTTCCGCGATGCATCCAGCCGCACGTCGTTGCGGTTGACGCTCAGCAGCCGCGAAGCGCACAGCAGCATCGAAGGTGTGGAGATCGAGGTCCAGCGGCGGCATACGCGCGGGGTGGAACTGGCGATCCTGCAACGGCGCTATCTCGGTCGCGCCCAACTCGATCTCAGCCTTGCGCAGCATCGCGGCGTGCCGTGGTTCGGCGGGCAGCGCGATGCGCCGGGCCTGCCGCACGGGGCGCCGACGTTCCACACCGTCATCGACACCTTCGACGCCAGCCTCAGCCTGCCGTTCACGTGGGGCAACCGGCCCTGGCTGTGGTCCAGCACGCTGCATGCGCAGTACAGCGGCGACCGCTTGTACGCCGAAGATTTCATCACCATCGGCGGACGCTACACCGTGCGCGGATTCGATGGCGAACAGACGCTCGGCGCCGAGCGTGGCTACTTCTGGCGCAACAGCCTGACGCTGCCGCTGGGGCGTAGCGGCATCAGTCTCTACGGTGGCGTCGATGTCGGTCAGGTCGGCGGACCGAGCGCGCTGCGCGGCGGGCACGCGCTGAGCGGCGCCTTCATCGGCACCCGTGGCGGCCGTTACGGATTCAGTTGGGACTTTTTCGCCGGCTGGGCGCTGCTTGCGCCGAGCGGTTTCTCCACGCGCACGCCGGCGGCCGGCATGCAGGTGGTCTACCAGTACTAGAACGACAGCGACCGGGAACAGCGGTCGCCAACGACAAGGGGCGGTTCGGAAGGCCGCCCGGCGATGTCGCGACAGGGGGCTGTTCGCGGCCATGCGTCCCGAGGGACGCCAGGAGATACACGATGAAGGCCAGTACGCAGATGCAATCGTTCTCGAATCCGACCACGCCGTCGTTGCAGCGCGCCCGGCGTCGGGCATCGCGTGCACTCGGCGTGGCGATGCTGGTCTGGGCGATCGGGTGGCCGGCAGCCGTCCAGGCGCAAGTCACGCCGGTGGCGCATGACGGCAAGACGGCGCAGGTCGTGCAGGCGCCGAACGGCACGCCGGTGGTCAACATCGTCGCGCCGAACGCCAAGGGCGTGTCGCACAACACCTACGATCAGCTCGACGTCGATTCGCGTGGTCTGATCTTCAACAACAGCGCGCAGATCTCCAACACGAAGCTGGCCGGTTACATCTATGGCAACAGCCAACTCGGCAGCAGCGGCTCCGCAAGCATCATCCTCAACGAGGTCACCTCGACCAAGGCCAGCCAGCTCAACGGCTACATGGAAGTTGCGGGTCCCGCGGCCGAACTCATCATCGCCAATCCCAACGGCATCAGCTGCAACGGCTGCGGCTTCATCAATACGCCGCGCGGCGTGCTCACCACCGGCACCCCGGTGTTCGGCGGCGACGGCAGTCTGGCGGCGTTCCGTGTGGTGCGCGGCGGCATCCACATCGGCGGCAGCGGACTGGATGCCAGCGGCATCGATCGCGTCGACCTGCTCGCTCGCACCATCGACCTCAACGCCAAGCTCTGGGCGAAGCGTCTGAACGTGGTGGCCGGCGCCAACCGGATCGCCTATGGCGACCTGTCCACCCAGCGCATCGACGGCGAGGGCGACGCGCCCGGCGTCGGCATCGACGTCGCCGCTCTCGGCGGCATGTATGCCAATGTGATTCACCTGGTCGGCACCGAGACGGGCGTCGGCGTGAACAGCGAGGGCGAGATCGCCGCGCAGAATGGCGATTTCACGTTGACCAACGCTGGCGAGATCGTGCTGGACGGTTCCACCACGGCGACCGGAACGCTGCAGATCACGACGCCACAGCAGGTGCAGTCCGCCGGCGTGCTGGCGGCGCATGTACTGGCGGTGCAGGCAAGCGCCCTCGATCTAAGCGGCACCGTGTACAGCGATAGCGCCTTGAGCCTGCGGGCGGACGGTGCCATCCGCAATCATGGTCAGATCCAGTCGGCCGGCGGCAGCCTCAGCCTGCACGCAGGCGGGGATGTGAGCCAGGATGTGGGCGCGTCGATGGCCTCCGGCGGTGCCATCGAACTGCACGCGGGCAGTGTGCGCAACGTCGGCGCGATCGAAGCTGGGCAGACATTGTCGGTGACCTCGGCCGGCGCAGTCGCCAACAGCGGTGTGCTGCAGGCGGACCATGGTGCACTCGGCTTGACGGCGGCCAGTCTCGACAACCGCGGCCAACTGCTCGCCAACGGCGATATCGCGCTGCAGGCAACGGACACGCTTTCCAGCACCGGCAAGGTCGTATCCGGCGGCCGTGCGCAGCTTCAGGCGGGCGGTGCGCTGGTGACCGATGGCACCGTGCAGGCAGCACAGTCGCTGATGCTGCAGGGACTCAGTCTGCAGAGCGGCGGCGCGTTGTACGCGCTCGGCGGCGATCTCGATATCGATGTCACGGGCGATTGGAGCCATCTCTCGGCTGGCGACGCGTACGCCTCCGGTCAGGTGCTTGCCACGACGGCGAGCTTGAGCAACGCAGGCCACATCGAAGCCGGTGCCGGCAGTGCATTGCATGTCGGTGGTCTGTTCGACAACCAGGGCCAGATCCAGACGGACCAGGGCGCGTTGTCCGTGCAGGCCGAAAGCATCGGCAACGCGGGAGCGCTCAGTGCGCAGGGCTCACTGGCCCTGCAGACCGATCGCCATCTGGTCAATGACGGCGTCATCGTCGGTGCGCAGGATGTCGCAGTCGACGCCGGTACCTTCGACAACCTTGGCCAGGTGCAGAGTGGCACGCAGCTGCATGTCCAGGCGGACACGCTGCACAACCAGGGCGTGTTGCACGCCAAGGGCGATGCCTGGCTCGGCGGTACCGACCTCATCAATGACGCGCAGGCCAAGATGCTGGCCGACGGCGCACTGACGCTGGCCGATGCCGGACAGATCGAGAACGCCGGCACGCTGCAGGCCGGAACCGATTTGACCCTGACGCAAGCCGGGACGCTCGACAATGCGTCGGGCGCGTTGCTGTATGCCGGCCATGATCTCGACCTGCACCTGACGCAGGCCTTGAACAACGACGGTACGTTGCAGGCCGGTCGCACACAGACCATCCACGCGGGTTCGCTGACGAACGCCGGCACCCTAACCAGTCTGGGTTCGCTGTCGCTGACCACGCAGGGCGATGCCTCCTCGCAGGGTGCCATCGAAGCGCAGCAGGACGCGCAACTGCAGGTGGGCGGCACACTCGACAACCAGGGACACCTCTACGCCATCGATGGCGATCTCGCGCTGGTCGTGGCCGGCGCGTTGCAGGCCGGCGCGACCAGCGATCTGTATGCCGGCGGGAGTGCGCAGGTATCGGCTGACGCCATCGCGCAGTCCGGGCAGCTCGAAGCGCGCGGCAAGGTCGCCTTGACGGTCGCGCAGGCATTGAACAACGACGGCACGATCCAGTCCGACCAGGGCGATCTGCAGTTGGATGCCGCTGCGCTCGGCAACAGCGGCACGCTCAGTGCCGCGCAGGCCGTCACACTGACGATCGCCAATACGCTGCAGACCGGTGGCGTAGTGGTCAGCGGTGCCGGCATGCAGCTCAACGCTGCCACGCTGCAGAACCAGGGGCAGATGCAGAGCGGCGCCTCGCTGGGCCTGCAGGTCGACACGCTCGACAATCAGGGGTCGATCAAGGCGGGCGATGCGCTAGCCGTGGTCGCCAATGATGTCGACAACGCGCAAGGTGCGCAGCTTGTCGCCGCCGGCGATCTGGACATGCGCGGCAACGGCCACGCGCACAGCGACGGTGTCATCCAGTCCGGTGGCGCGTTGTCTGTGCAGAACGCAGGTGATGTGTACATCGGGGCCGACGGCGTCATCTACGCCGCGCAGCAGGCGCAGGTGACGGTGGGCGGTCTGCTGCAGCATGCCGGCAGCATCTACGGTGCACTCGGCCTGGTTGTGGATGCGGGTTCGCTGGACAATGCCGGTGTGCTGCGCAGCGCAGGCGCACTTCGTGCCACGGTGGCAGGCGACGCCAGCAATACCGGCACCACCTACGCCGGCGGCACGCTCGACTGGACGGTCGGTGGCCTGCTGGACAACGCCGGCGTGCTGGCCGCGCAGGGCGACGTCGACGCGCAGGCGGCGCGCACGCAAGGCAACGGCACGTGGGCGGCAGGCCTCGCCAGCGACGGCAGTCTCGGCGCCAATGGACAACTCACCGTGACGGCGAGCCAGTCGCTGGCCGCCGGCGGCAGTCTTCTGGCGGGTGGCGATCTCGACTTCAGCGGGTCGAGCCTGGATCTGTCCGGCGCGCAGGCCCGCGCTGGCGGCGATCTGACGCTGGTCGCGACCAGCGGCGACATCGTCACGCGCAGCGCCCGGCTTCAGGCGAACGGTAGCGCCGATCTCACGGCGAGCGGTTCATGGATCAACGGCGGTAGCGCGGTCAGCGACGGCGGTCAGATGAGCGCGGACGTTCTCGGGCTGCATGTGTCGGGCGTCGACAATCGCCACGGCACGCTGCTGCAGAGCGGCACGGGCGATCTCGATCTTCGATTCGCCGGCGCCTTCGACAACGCCTACGGAACGCTGGCCACGAACGCCGCGAACCTGAGCGTGCACGCGGCATCCATCGACAATAGCCAGGGCCAGCTGCAGCACGCAGGTACCGGACTGTTCACGCTGACCAGCGATGGCGCGCTAGTCAATCAGGCCGGAACCATCGCCGGCAACGGCGCGCTGCAGTTGCAGGCGAACGGCAGCGTGGACAATCGAGCCGGTACGATCGAGGCGGCTGATGCAGTGCAGCTGCAGGGCGACAATCTCGACAACGCAGGTGGCAGCGTTGTCGCACGGCAACTCGACGTCTCCGCCGGTCACGACATCGACAACAGCGCGGGAACCCTGCAGGCGCAGCAGGGCGCGACGATCCAGTCCGCAACGCTGGAGAATGCCGGCGGATTCATCAAGGCGGTCGGTACGCAGTCACTGACCGTGACCGTCGACGGCCTGCTGAACGGCGGTACTGGCGGTTTCATCGGCAGCAACGGATCGGTGACGGTGCACGCCGGGGCCTGGACGAATGCCGGCCAGGTCTACGCCGGCGACATGCTCGCGGCGGTGGTGCAGGGAGCGTTGAACAACGCCTCGGGCGCGCTGCAGGCACAGGGTTCGGTGAACCTGCAGGTGGCCGGCGCGCTCGGCAATCACGCGGGCCGCATCGAATCGGGTGCGGCGCAGAGCGGCGCCAGCCTCTCGGTGCATGCCGTCAGTCTCGACAACAGCGGTGGCCGCCTCGCCAATGCCGGGCAGGGCGCAACGACGATTGCGATCCAGCAGAATGTCGACAATCGCGGCGGCACGCTGGGCGGTCAGGGCGTGGTCGATCTCTCGGCCGGGCAGCTCGACAACCGGCAATCCGGTCGTCTGGTGTCCGCCAGCGATCTCACGTTTAAGCTCGCCGGCATCAACAACAGTGGCGGTACGGTCTATGCCGCACACGACATCGACTGGACTCATGCCGGTGCGGGCTTGACCAACACCAGCGGACAGTTCGGCGCCGCCGGCACGCTGGCGTTGAGCATCGGCAACGTCAGCAACGCTGGCGGCGATCTCGATGCCGGCCAGGACCTGAACCTGCATCTGAGTGCGCTCAGCGGCGACGGTCGCGTAGTGGCCGGTCGCGATCTTCTGCTCGACTTGCCCGGCAGCTACGTCAACGGCCAGGGCAACGCGCTCAAGGCTAACCGCAACCTGACGCTGAATGTCGGCGGCACCTTCACCAACTCGCAGAATGCGCATCTGCAGGCGGTCGGTACACTGGCGGTGCACGCAGCCACGATCGACAACGCGGCAGGCGCCGTCATCGACAGCGTCGACACCACCCTCGTCGCCACGCAGACGCTGAACAACGCCGGTCGCGTGGAAGGCGACAGCGTGAATCTCACGGCCAATTACCTGCTCAACACGGGCACGCTGATCGGCGGGCAGATCACCGCGCATGCTCAGCGTCTCGACAATGGTGCGGACCTGGGCACGGCGACCGGCAATGCGGCCTATCAGAGCGCATTGATCGCCGCGACCGACAGCATCGCGCTGTATGTGTCAGGCACCCTGCTCAATCGTGACGCCACCATTTTCACCACCGGCGATCTAACCCTCGCCGCCGATGCGGCTTTGGGCCGGAGCGCGGCGATCATCAACCGTTCCGGCGACATCGAAGCCGACGGCGACATCCAGGTCGCGGCTCAGCAACTGACCAATGAGCGCCGCGTGGTCAACACCACGACGCACGTGCTCACTTCCACCGAACAGGCGAGCAATACCACCACCAGCTCGACCACGTTCGACTGGACCACCGATCCCATCGCCGTGGCCTGGTGTGCGCAGTACGCCACCATGAGCACGAATGGTCACGCGTTGCGTTGCGGCCCGATGGGCTATTACGGCGACTCCGGCCACAAGACGCTGACGGAGACCGTCCAGTCCGTACAGCGGCTGGTCGACGCCAGTGCGTCCAGTCGCCTGTTGGCCGGACGCGATATCCGCATCGGCGGTTCGGTGCTCAACGATGCCTCGACCATCGCCGCAGGCCGAAACCTGTTCATCAACGGCGCCAACGGTGCCGGCGGCGGCGGAAGCGTGGGCGGCGAGACCGTGCAGAACATCGCGTGGGCGCCGTCGGCACAGGTGCGCAGCGAGACCGTGTACGCCGTGGACGGCGACTACAAGGGCAGCCGCTGGTATTCCAATCGCGAGTCCGGACAGCCACCAATCCAGTATCGACCGACCGAGGTCAGCACCTCGACCGTGGCGCTGGATCCTTCCGGCAACAACGGCTGGATTCAGATCGCACCGGGTGCAGGTCTTTCCGCCAGCATGACGGCGGGGCAGACCGTCTCGATCCAGGCGCACACCATCAACAACACCGTGGTCAACGCCGATGGACAGCCCGTGCATGGCGCCATCGGCCTCGGTGCGAACACCGGCGGCAGCACGATCACCGGCGGCGCATCCGGCAGTGTGGGTTCGGTCGGTGGCGGTTCGGTCGGCGCGGGCAAGGTTTCGCTGGGCCAGGCGGCAGGGGCTTCGGCGGGGGGCGGCGATGTCGCTGTCGCTGCAGGTCGTACCGGCGTGAGCGGTTCGCAGGCTTCCGCGGATCAGGCCGGGAACGGGCAGGTTCTGCCGCCGCAGTCGATATTGGCCCTGGGCGGATCCGACGCGCATCTGCAATTGCCGCAATCGGGCCTATACAGCATCGACCGTAATCCGAACAGCAGTTACCTGATCGAAACCGATCCGCGCTTCGCCGACTACAGCCAATTCATCAGCAGCGATTATCTGCTCGATCACCTAGGCCTGAGTCCGGCCGATGTCGGCAAGCGTCTGGGCGACGGCTTCTACGAGCAGCGTCAGGTACTCGATCAGATCACCGAGCTGACCGGACGTCGATTCCTTTCCGGTGACACGGATGCGCTTGCGCAATACCGCGACTTGATGGATGCGGGCATCCAGCAGGCCTCGTCGTTCGACCTCACCGTAGGCGTGGCTCTGACGGCCGAGCAGATGGCCAGTCTGACCGAGGACATGGTGTGGTTGGTCAGCGAGGACGTCGACGGACAGCAGGTCCTGGTGCCCGTGGTCTACCTGAGTGCGGCGCACGCCAAGGCCATGACGCAGGGCGGCGCGCAGATCGCCGGCACCAACGTCGAATTGAATGCCGATGGCGAAATCCAGAACAACGGCAGCATCCAGGCCAGTCAGAACGCGGTCCTGCATGCGGGCAATCTGCTCAACAGCGGCAGCATCGACGCCGGCGGCGATCTGGGCATCACCTCCGCGCAGAACATCCTCAACGGCGGCAGCATCCACGCCGGCGGCAATGTCAGCCTGGTGGCTGGCAACGACATACGCAGCGGTCTGCAGGCCGCTTCGGTGCTGGGTATCGCGAACCTGAGCGGACTTTCGATGCCGGTATCGGCGACAGACCTCTCCGCGTCGCTGCCGGGTGCGATCAGCGCCGGCGGCAACCTGTTCGTCAGTGCCGGGCGCGATCTCAGCCTGAGCAGCACGGCGGTGAGCGCCGGTCAGGATCTGCAGCTGTCGGCGGCGCGTGACCTCAACGTCACAGCAGCGCATCTCAGCGCGGGCCACGACATCGGTCTTCTGGCCGGGCGCGACATCGATCTCGGCGCCATGGCGCATCAGGGCGGCGACAGCCACGGCATGCAGATGGTGACCCATCTCACGCACGATGTGGCTCAATTGCAGGCAGGACATGACGTCACGGTCATCGCCGGCCGCGACGTCAACTCCCAGGGGGCACAGGTCACGGCCGGCGGTGTAGCGGCCGTCGGCGCCGGCCGTGACCTGAACCTGCAGGCGGTGACCGACACCACGATCCAGGGCAGCGGGCAGGAACACGGACATCATTCCAGCACGCAGAGCCGCAGCGACGACACCCTGCGCGGCACCAGCCTAAGCGGTACCCAGGGCGTGGTACTGCAGGCCGGGCGCGATGCCAACCTGACGGCGACCAGCGCCTACAGCGAACAGGGCAACGTCAGCGTCTCGGCGACGCACGACGTGCATCTGAATGCCGGCGCCGAACAGCACACGACGGAGCAGTACAGCTACAGCCGCCACAACGGTGTCCTGTCCAGCTCCAGCACGACGACCCACGACGCCACGCAGGACAGCGTCGCCGTCGGCACCAGTCTCAGCGGCGTCAACGTCAGCGTCACGGCGGGTCACGATCTGACCACGCAGGGCGCGCAGATCGGTGCGGATCAGGCCGTGGTACTGGGCGCGGGACACAACGTGGAGCTGGGCGCGGCCACGGATACCCACGACGAGCAGCACGAACGCACGACCACCAAGCGCGGTGGCGGCATGGGCGTCCTGACCGGTACCTCGAAGGGCGACTTGTTCACGCGCCGCAGCAGCTCGCAGAGCGACAGCAGCGCGGATCGGACCGCCTACGGCACGGCGGTCAGCGGCGACAGCGTGAGCGTGGTCGCGGGCAACGACATCGACACGCAGGGTGCGCAGGTCGCCGCCACGCACGACGTGGTGATGGCTGCCGGTCACGATCTCAATATCGGCACCGCGACCAGCACCCACAGCGAGAGCCACAGCTTCAAGAACCGCACCACCGGCGCTCAGCGCAGCGGTCTGCACGGCATGTTCGGCATCTCCAAGGGCACGCAGAAAGCCAGCGAAACCGATGTCACGCCGACCGGTAGCCTGATTGGCAGCAGCGACGGCTCGGTCACGCTGACCGCGGGCCACGACGTGCATATCACCGGCAGCGACGTGCTTAGCCAGACCGGCACCGCCATCGTCGGCCAGAACGTCACCATCGATGCCGCGGTCGGCAGTGTCGACACGCACCAGTCGCAGTCGCAGCATACCGGCGGCATCATGGCGGGGCTTTCCGGCGGTGTCGTGGGACAGGCCGAGTCGGCCTACGCTTCCGGCAAGGCGGCGGGGCATACCGACAACAAGCGACTGAAGGCGCTGTACGCCGTACAAGCAGGGTATGCAGCGCACGATGCCTACAAAGGCGGTAGTCAGAGTGCCAAGCAGGGTAGTGCGACGGGTACGGGAACCAGCCTGCGCATCGGCATCGGCGCCAGCACCGTCAACAGTCACGCCGACAGCCATGACGACGTCGCCTACGGCAGCCATATCCAGAGCCAGGGCGACGTCACCATCGCCGCGACGAACGGTGACCTGAACGTCATCGGCAGCCAGGTGCACGGCCAGAACGTGAGCCTCTCGGCCAGCCACGATCTCAACCTGCTCAGTCAGGCCGAGCAGCACACGCAGAGCCAGTCGCAGGCGAACGCTGGTGGCGAAGTCGGCGTCAGCATCGGTCAGACCACCGGCATTTACGCCACAGTCAACGGCGGCAAGGGCCGCACCCACGGCAACGGCACGACGCACCTGGATACGCAGATTGGCGCCGATGACACGCTGAACCTGTTCGCCGGGAACGACGCCACCATCCAGGGCGCGCAGGCGACCGGCAACACGGTCCTGGCCGACATCGGTCACGATCTCCACATCGCCAGCGAGCAGGACACCAACGACTACGCCAGCAACAACTGGCAGGGTAGCGTGACCGTCGTCTACGGCTTCAGCGGCGGCGGAGCGGGCGTCAGTGGTTCAGCCAGCGCCGCGCAGACCGACTCGAAGTACAAGAGCGTCACCCAGACCAGCGGCATCGCCGCGGGCGACGGCGGCTACGACATCAGCGTCGGGCATCACACTGATCTGACCGGCGGCGTCATCGCCAGCACGGCCGATCCGTCCAGGAACCTGTTCTCCACCGGCAGCCTGAGCTACTCGGACCTGCAGAACGAAGCTGACTACAGCGCCTGGAGCGCTAGCGTCGGCGGCGGCTACGGCACGGGCAATGCCAGCGGTATGACGGGGTTCCAGCCAAGTGGCAGCATCCCGCAGGGCAAGAGCTCAAGCAGCGTCACCCACGCCGGCATCGCGCAAGGCACCGTCGATATCCGCGANCTACGACATCAGCGTCGGGCATCACACTGATCTGACCGGCGGCGTCATCGCCAGCACGGCCGATCCGTCCAGGAACCTGTTCTCCACCGGCAGCCTGAGCTACTCGGACCTGCAGAACGAAGCTGACTACAGCGCCTGGAGCGCTAGCGTCGGCGGCGGCTACGGCACGGGCAATGCCAGCGGTATGACGGGGTTCCAGCCAAGTGGCAGCATCCCGCAGGGCAAGAGCTCAAGCAGCGTCACCCACGCCGGCATCGCGCAAGGCACCGTCGATATCCGCGACAACCCCGGTCAGGACCTTTCGGGTCTGGACCGCAACCCGGACATCGACGCACAGGGCCTGAAGACCATCTTCGATGCGCAGAAGGTGGCCGAGAATCAGGAAGCGGGTCAGGTTGCGGGCTACGTCGGCATGCGCGCGGCAGGTGATATCGAGCGACATGAAGGCTGGACCACAGGAAGCAAGCAGGCGACAGCCACGCATGCAGTTGTCGGTGCGGCCGTGGCTGCAATGGGCGGTGGTAACGCCTTGCAGGGCGCCGTGGGTGCTGGCGCCAGCGAGGCGACGAGCGGTTATTTGCAGGATCAACTGAATGACGGCTCGATCGGTGCCGATAGTGCTGAGGGCAAGGCGCTGATGAGTCTGGCCAGCCTGGGCATCGGCGGAGCGGCAGGCGGCGGTGCGGGTGCAGTGACGGCACTGGACGGGGAACAGTACAACCGCCAGCTGCATCGGAGCAGTGATCCGAGCAAGGACGAGAAACATATCATCGATGATGTTTTGGCGAAGCAATATGCTGCCGAACATCCAGGGATGAGTGTGGAGTTAGCGGCAAAGATTCTTGAAGGTGCCGCAATTGTCATGCTGGATAGAACAGAAGCTAGTAATTCACACTACAACTTAGCAGCTATGCAGGAAGCTCAGAGTTTCCTGCAAAACTACGCACTTTCTCAAGGCAATCCGACGATTGGGTACGATCAGGAAGGTCAGCCTGTGCCACTCTTTGGAGTATCCGCTCCCTATCAGCGGAATGATCCAACGATATTCAGCAACAACCCGCAGCCTATTAAAGTTCCGACTCTTGGTATGAGTCAGGTGTCCGATTGGACAGGTGGGTTGTTGAAAGGTCTCGCGGGGGTTCTCAATCCTGCAAACTTTGTTGATGGAGTGCATTCCACTCAGCAGATGTTTGAGGATCCGCAAGGCTGGATGAACACGCAGCAGCAGAACATGGGTGCGGTGTTCTATCAAGCGCAACAAGGTAACTTTGCGCCTGCTGGCCAAGTCGAGGGCGGCATGGCTGGGGGGGCTGTGCTGCAAGCGGCTATGGGCTATGGCATAGCGAAGCTGGGTGTTGCTCCCTCGCCGGGTGTGCTGAGCGTCACTGGTGACGGCCGCTCTATGTGGAGCAGCGTAGATACGATAAGTCCAGGATACACTTGGGAAAGTTACGTTCTTCGGAAGCAAGATCTCACTGCTCCACCTACAAACAATTTCAAAACGTTCGATGGATTCGATTTTTCGTGTGGGCTCGCGGTAAGTTGCAAGGCGATGAATCTAGAGATGCCTGGTTACACGAACAATCCTTCGTCGGTGTACTACACGCTCAAGAAATATGTGGATGCGGCGGTGAATTTCACGCGAGATGAAAAAGCTGGGTTCAAGGTTCTTGGGGAGCAGGTGCCCAATCGGACTATCGAATTAGCGGTGTCGCCGAATCCCACGCCGGCTCAGTTGCAGCAGCTTCAACGTGCTATGGATTACGCTAAGCAAAATCACATTAATCTTAATATTAGGGCGGTGAAATAGTCATGCTAAAAAGCTACGGGGCCTTTGTTTATCTGCATGGCGATGACGACCTGATAATCGGAACTCGTTCCGGGCCGGGGGCGGGGGTCATGATAGACTGGGATATTCCTGTCTCGCGGCTTTCCCTTCGCGAGGTTTCCAATAAGAAGTTAGGTGAGGTTATACGTGGCGCTTTGATGCGCGGCAGAAATATTCCGCTGCCCAACTACAAGGATGGGGAGGCCAAGCATATGGAGCTACGGGGTGTGAAAACAAGGAAAGCCCTTTACCGTAACACTAAATGCCCCACTGTTGCGTTTGTTCAAGGGGAAATTATTATCGGGGCCGATCGACAGTATGGAGTAGGGTGTTATGAGCCCATTCCGGGTACTGATGTAAGGCTTCCTGAGTCTGCTTCCGATGAGGAAATCGGGCAGGCTGTGCGCAATGCTTTAAATCAAAGTGTTGGATAGCGATATCTCATCTCTATAAGTTCAGTATGATGGTTCCAGGTGCACTTGAGTCGGCATCGGCGCCAGTACCGTCAACAGCCATGCCGACAGCCACGACGACGTCGCCTACGGCAGCCATATCCAGAGCCAGGGCGACGTCACCATCACCGCGACGAACGGTGACCTGAACGTCATCGGCAGCCAGGTGCACGGCCAGAACGTGAGCCTCTCGGCCAGCCACGATCTCAACCTGCTCAGTCAGGCCGAGCAGCACACGCAGAGCCAGTCGCAGGCGAACGCTGGTGGCGAAGTCGGCGTCAGCATCGGTCAGACCACCGGCATTTACGCCACCGTCAACGGCGGCAAGGGCCGCACCCACGGCAACGGCACGACGCACCTGGATACGCAGATTGGCGCCGATGACACGCTGAACCTGTTCGCCGGGAACGACGCCACCATCCAGGGCGCGCAGGCGACCGGCAACACGGTCCTGGCCGACATCGGTCACGATCTCCACATCGCCAGCGAGCAGGACACCAACGACTACGCCAGCAACAACTGGCAGGGTAGCGTGACCGTCGTCTACGGCTTCAGCGGCGGCGGAGCGGGTGTCAGTGGTTCGGCCAGCGCCGCGCAGACCGACTCGAAGTACAAGAGCGTCACCCAGACCAGCGGCATCGCCGCGGGCGACGGCGGTTACGACATCAGCGTCGGACACCACACCGATCTGACCGGCGGCGTCATCGCCAGCACGGCNGGCGGAGCGGGTGTCAGTGGTTCGGCCAGCGCCGCGCAGACCGACTCGAAGTACAAGAGCGTCACCCAGACCAGCGGCATCGCCGCGGGCGACGGCGGTTACGACATCAGCGTCGGACACCACACCGATCTGACCGGCGGCGTCATCGCCAGCACGGCCGATCCGTCCAGGAACCTGTTCTCGACCGGCAGCCTGAGCTACTCCGACATCCAGAACGAAGCCGACTACAGCGCCTGGAGCGCCAGCGTCGGCGGGGGCTACGGCACCGGCAATGCCAGCAACATGAGCGGCTTCACGCCCAGCGGCAGCATCCCGCAGGGCAAGAGCGAACACAGCGTCACCCACTCAGGCATCGCGCAAGGCACCGTCGATATCCGCGACAACCCCGGTCAGGACCTTTCGGGTCTGGACCGCAACCCGGACATCGACGCACAGGGCCTGAAGACCATCTTCGATGCGCAGAAGGTGGCCGAGAATCAGGAAGCGGGTCAGGTTGCCGGCTACGTGGGTATGCGTGCCGCCGGTGATCTGGAGCACAAAGAAGGCTGGAAGGCAGGAAGCGGGCAAGCCACGGTCACGCATGCGGTCGTCGGTGCAGCCGTAGCGGCGCTTGGTGGAGGCAATGTGCTACAGGGGGGGGGGGGGCGGCCGGTGCTGCCGCGGGTGAAGCCGCGACGCCCTATTATGCGTCGACAGGTTCCGCCATAACTGAGGGCGTTGGTGCGGCGGAAGGCAGCGCGTCGACTGGTTTTAGTGGGGTTAGGATAAATTGGGTCAGCCCGATGCCGGAGGCTCAGTCCACGGTTGACGGAAGCGTCACTATCGCGGGAACTGCGGATGAGCTAAGTGGTGGTGCCAGCGGGTACATGGGAGCAGCAAACGAAGCGCCAGTTTATTCCCCAAAGGCATCGGTAACAAGTCAAGACGGTGCGGCGTCGAATGCCGCAGATGGGCTCGATGCGCCGGTTTATAATTCTCAGGGCGCAACGAGAGCGGCCAAATATGGTGGCAATTGGTCGAGTGGGTCGTTGAACGAAACCGTAGAGAGCATTGCGGGATCGAATCCGGCGATAACATACACGGTATCCGGAAAAACAATCTACACGAATTCAACCACGGGTGCGTCTGTAGTGTATGACAATGCTGGTAATTACTATCGTGTGCGGAATGCGGCTGGTCAGTATCTTGATCAGAGTGGTAATGCAATACCGAACAACGTCCCTCTAGTTGGTCCGAACAAAACAACGCAAACGGGCGTTCCGCGGGATGTGAGAAATGCCTTGACGCACTTCAATAATACCGATCCGGTTAAATAAGGGTGATGTCATGACAATGCAAAATTCCATGGCTTCCATGAAAAATGAGGGAGGGAAGATACATTTGTCCGGTCCACTTTCGGAGTGGCTGTTCTCGTCTAAATTCTGGTTTGATTTCAATGCAAGGCACGGCACAATGTTCGATCAATTTGAGGAAGATGATGCTGACGTGCCGATAGTCAACGCAATCGTTGAAGCTTTGGATGTGAAGGTTTCCTTTTTGCAAAACTTGGGAGTGAGCGATATTGAATTCGTATATCGCTGGACGCCCGAGCAGGGGTTCTTGAAAATAAGTGTACCAAGAGAGTCTTTGCTGTCGGAGTTGGTGAGGTTTCGCGATTTTCTTGTTGATGCGGCAGCGAAGAATCATTGTGTGACCTTATCGCTTTAGTATTTTAAGAAAGTTGTCTCGTCCGTATTATATTTTTTTGCGCATTTTATGCTTTATTGATACAACTTTTCGGAAATCGACATGCTCAATCGAGAGTCGTTGGATAGGAGTAGATATCCTGGGCGCACTTGTGGGTGTTCGAGTGGATGGAGTTGGAATCTCTGAGCTGATATCAGCGGCAGCACCGTCAACATTCACGGCGATGCTCGCATAACATGTGCGCGCGGCTTGATCAGGCAAAGCCTTGCCCCCCGATTGCGATTCAGTATCGATTCGGTCATGCGCCGCGCGCAGGCTCCCGGTGCGGGTGCCTGCGCGGTTATAGCGAACGGTCCGATGCCCGTCAGCTCAGGTTGTAACCACGCTCTTCGTGCAGGGCGAGATCGAGGCCGAGCTGCTCTTCTTCCTGGTCGACGCGCAGGCCGATGGTCCAGCCGATCAGCTTGAGGATCACCAGGGTCAGCACGCCGCTCCACACCACCGTGAAGGCCACGCCCTTGCACTGGATCCACAGCTGCGACCACGGTCCGGCGACGTTGCCGTAGCCGCCGAACACCGCGGCGGCCAGCGGGCCGGTCAGCAGGGCGCCGACGATGCCGGCGACGGCGTGGACGCCGAACACGTCCAGCGAGTCGTCGTAACCGAGCTTGCGTTTCAGGCTGGTGGCGGAGAAGAAACAGATGACGCCGGTCACCAGACCCAGCACCAGTGCGCCGCCCGGTCCGGCGGTGCCGGCGGCGGGCGTGACGGCGACCAGTCCGGCCACCGCGCCCGAGGCGATGCCGAGCATGCTCGGGCGGCCGTGGCGCAGCCATTCGGCGATCATCCAGCCCAGCGCGGCGGCGGCGGTGGCGATCTGCGTGACCAGCATGGCCATGCCGGCCGAGCCGTTCGCCGCAACGGCCGAGCCGGCGTTGAAACCGAACCAGCCCAGCCACAGCATGCTCGCGCCCATCAGCGTGTAGCCGAGGTTGTGCGGCGCCATCGCCACGTGCGGATAGCCGTGGCGCTTGCCGATCACCAGGCAGGCGACCAGGCCGGCGATGCCGGCGTTGATGTGCACCACGGTGCCGCCGGCGAAGTCGAGCACGCCCCAGCCGCCCAGCAGCGAGCCGGGACCGCCCCAGACCATGTGCGCCATCGGCACGTAGACGATGGTGAACCACAGGCCGACGAACCACAGCAGCGCGGTGAATTTCATGCGCTCGGCCACCGCGCCGACGATCAGCGCCGGGGTGATGATGGCGAAGGTCATCTGGAACATCACGAACACGCTGGTCGGCACGGTGCCGTACAGGCTCGATGGCTGGATGCCGGCCAGCATGGCCTGTTTGAGGCTGCCGATGACCGAGTGCAGGTTGACGGTGTCGGCAATCATGCCGGTGGTGTCGAAGGCCAGGCTGTAGCCGTAGACGATCCACAGCACGCTGACCAGGGCGGTGATGGCGAAGCACTGCATCAGCACCGACAGCACGTTTTTGGCGCGCACCATGCCGCCGTAGAACAGAGCCAGGCCGGGGATCGTCATCATCAGCACCAGGAAGGTGGCGGTGAGCATCCAGGCGGTGTCGCCGGTGTCGAGGGCGGGCGTCGTGGCCTGCGCCAGCGCGGCCGGCGCGAGTGCGAGCAGCAGCACGAACAGCGATGCGCGGACGGAGAGGGTACGGAGTTTCATGGCGTGTCCTCGGCGTGCGCTCACAGCGCGTCGATGTCGGTTTCGGAAGTGCGGATGCGGATCACCTGTTCGAGGTCGGACACGAACACCTTGCCGTCGCCGACCTTGCCGGTGCGCGCCGCGCCGACGATGGCTTCCACCGCCTGTTCGAGGATGTCGTCGCTGAGCGCGATCTCGAGTTTCAGTTTCGGCAGGAAATCGACCACGTATTCCGCGCCGCGGTAGAGCTCGGTGTGGCCTTTCTGTCGACCGAAGCCCTTCACCTCGGTGACGGTCAGTCCCTGCACGCCGACTTCGGCGAGCGCTTCGCGCACGTCGTCGAGCTTGAACGGCTTGATGATGACGGTGACCCATTTCATCGTTGTTCCCCGGTAGCGGTAGCGTCTGCAGTCGCTCTTGCACGAGGTGTGCCACGCGTTGTATTCATGAAAATCAAGGATTTGCAATGGTTTTCATTGGCTGCCGAATCGATTTGCACCATGCTGCGCACATGTCGCTGGCGTGGTTGCACCAAGCTGGGGCGGGGTTTCGATTGACCCGCGCAGGCTCAATCCGTACCATTTTGGTACGTTTTAGCCGCCGCCGAACCGCATGCTCCGCGTCAGCCGCCTGACCGATTACGCCACCGTGGTGATGACTTGCCTGGCCTCGCAGCCGGGCGAGGTGCTCAGCGCTGTGCAGATCGCCGAGGAAGCACGCCTGGAATTGCCGACGGTCAGCAAGTTGCTGAAGACGCTCGGTCACGCCGGTTTGGTGGAATCGTTCCGCGGCGCCAACGGCGGCTACCGCCTGGCGCGCGAGGCCGAGCGGATCAACCTGGCCGAGATCGTCGAGGCGATGGAAGGCCCGCTGAGCATGACCGAATGCAGCGTCAGCGTCGGCCATTGCGATCACGAATCCTATTGCACGGTGCGCGGCAACTGGCAGCGCATCAACACGGTGGTGGCGCAGGCCCTGCGCGCCATGACCCTGGCCGAAATGCTGGAACCGGCGCCGCAGCCGGTGCACTTCGCGCCGCGGCCCGCCGAATCACGGAAATCCCCCACATGACCGCCGAACGCAGCGACAACGTAGCCACGCTTCGCGAGAACAACCCCGAAGTCGTCGAGGCGCTCTCGCGCCGCTACGGCGCGGGCTTCATCACCGACATCGAGACCGACAGCCTGCCGGCCGGCCTCAACGAGGACATCATCCGCGCGCTGTCGGCGCTGAAGGAAGAGCCGGAGTGGATGACCGAGTGGCGGCTGGAAGCCTATCGCCACTGGCTGACCATGCCGATGCCGGACTGGGCCAAGCTGAAGCTGTCGCCGATCGATTTCCAGGCGATCAGCTACTACGCCGCGCCGAAGAACCGGCCGAAGTCGCTGGACGAGGTCGACCCGAAGCTGCTGGAGACCTACGACAAGCTCGGCGTGCCTCTGCACGAGCGCGCGCGTCTGGCCGGCGTGGCCGTGGATGCGGTGTTCGATTCGGTGTCCGTCGGCACCACCTTCCGCAAGGAACTGGCCGAGGCCGGCGTGATCTTCTGCTCGATGAGCGAAGCGATCAAGGAACACCCGGAACTGGTGCGCGAGTACCTTGGCACGGTCGTGCCGACCGGCGACAACTACTTCGCGGCGCTGAATTCGGCGGTGTTCTCCGACGGCTCGTTCGTGTTCATTCCCAAGGGCGTGCGCTGCCCGATGGAGCTGTCCACGTACTTCCGCATCAATGCCGGCCATACCGGCCAGTTCGAGCGCACCCTGATCATCGCCGAGGACGAGGCCTACGTTTCGTACCTGGAAGGCTGCACCGCGCCGATGCGCGACGAGAACCAGCTGCACGCGGCGGTGGTCGAGCTGGTCGCGCTGGAGAAGGCGAGCATCAAGTATTCGACCGTGCAGAACTGGTATCCGGGCGACGAGAACGGCGTCGGCGGCATCTACAACTTCGTCACCAAGCGCGGCGACTGCCGCGGCGACGATTCCAAGATTTCCTGGACCCAGGTCGAGACCGGCTCGGCGATCACCTGGAAGTATCCGAGCTGCGTGCTGCGCGGCGACCGTTCGGTGGGCGAGTTCTATTCGGTGGCGCTGACGCATCATCACCAGCAGGCCGACACCGGCACCAAGATGATCCACGTCGGCAAGGGCACGCGCTCGAAGATCGTGTCCAAGGGCATCAGCGCGGGCAAGAGTTCCAACGCCTACCGCGGCCTGGTCAAGATCGAGAAGGGCGCCGAGGGCGCGCGCAACTACACGCAGTGCGACTCGCTGCTGATCGGCAAGACCTGCGGCGCGCACACCTTCCCGTACATGGAAGTGAAGAATCCGACGGCCATCGTCGAGCACGAGGCCACCACGTCCAAGATTTCCGACGATCAGTTGTTCTACTGTCGCTCGCGCGGTCTGGACGAGGAGAACGCGGTGTCGATGATCGTCGACGGTTTCTGCAAGCAGGTCTTTCGCGAGCTGCCGATGGAATTCGCGGTCGAGGCCAAGAAGCTGCTGGAAGTGTCGCTGGAAGGCGCGGTGGGCTGAGATGCCGTACCTGATCGTCAAATACCTGGTCACTGCGGCGGTGGTGGTGGCGATCTCCGAGATCGCGCGCCGCAGCGGTCGCGTCGGCGCGCTGATCGGCGCGTTGCCGCTGGTCAGCCTGCTGGCGCTGGTGTGGATGCACGTCGAGCACCGCAGCACGCAGACCATCGGCAACTACGCGTACTACACGTTCTGGTACGTGATCCCGACGCTGCCGATGTTCCTGGTGTTTCCGTGGATGCTGCAGCGTTGGGGTTTCGTGTGGTCGATGCTGGCGTTCTGCGTCGGCACGGTGTTGATCTTCCTGCTGTTCGCGCTGGTGGTGCGGCGCTTCGGCGTCCAGTTGCTGTGAACGGAGTGGATGCGATGAAGGCGATGGTGCCGCTTCTCGCGATGTGCGCGGTGTCGTTTGCCGGCCATGCCGCGGCGTCCGATACCTGGGCGTGGCAGCAGTCCGTGCAGTTCGAGGCCGATCACGATCCGTCGCGCGTGATCGTGCGCGACGGCGCGGACACGATGAATCTGGAAGTGATGTACGACGGGCTGACCTGGAAGCAGGTCGACGCCTGGCCGAAGGGCAAACCGCTGCGGTTGGCCTATGCGGAGAAGACCGGCACGGTGCTGGTCGATCCGGTCAGCGGCAAGTCGGTGACGGTGCTGGACGGTCTGAAGACGCAGCCGATCGATCGCTTGCTGGACGTCTGTCTGAAGAAGGCCGTCAGCACGCGCGACATCGTGGCCTGCTACGGCGAGGGCTACCACCGCTGGGATGCACAGATGAATCTGTGGTACCGCCGCTTCATGGCGTCGAAGGACCCCGACATCGACGCCAAGGCCAAGCAGTCGATGCGCGTGGCACAGCGGCAGTGGTTGCACTACCGCGACGCGCAGTTCGACGCGCTGAGCGATCTGTACGGACACCGCTCGGGCACGATCTGGCCGGTGATCGCGATGCACAAGCGACTGGCGCTGCCGAGGGCGCGCGCCCTCGCTCTGGCGAGTTATCTGCAGGCCTTTTGAGGCCCTGGCGACAACGAACATTCGAGTTGAGAAGAACATGCTGAAAATCGAGAATCTGCACGCTCGCGTCGAGGGCAAGGACATCCTCAAGGGCCTGTCCCTGGACATCGGCGCGGGCGAGGTGCACGCCATCATGGGACCCAACGGCGCCGGCAAATCGACGCTGGGCAACGTGCTCTCCGGGCGCGATGGCTACGAGGTCACCGAAGGCTCGGTCACCTTCATGGGCCAGGACTTGCTGGCGCTGGAGCCGGAGGAGCGTGCCGCGGCCGGCGTGTTCCTGGCGTTCCAGTACCCGGTCGAGATTCCCGGCGTGAACAACACCTACTTCCTGCGCGCGGCCTACAACGCGCAGCGCAAGGCGCGCGGCGAGGCGGAGCTGGACTCGATGGAGTTCCTGAAGATCGTGCGCGAAAAGCTGAAGATCATGAAGCTGTCGCCGGACCTGCTCAACCGCGCCGTCAACGAAGGTTTCTCCGGCGGCGAGAAGAAGCGCAACGAGATCTTCCAGATGGCGCTGCTGGAACCGAAGCTGGCGATCCTCGACGAGACCGACTCGGGCCTGGACATCGACGCGCTGAAGCAGGTCGCCGAGGGCGTCAACGCGCAGCGCGATCCGCAGCGCTCGTTCTTGCTGATCACGCATTACCAGCGACTGCTCGACTACATCGAACCGGATTACGTGCACGTGTTGGCCGACGGCCGCATCGTCGAGAGCGGCGACAAGGAACTGGCGAAGAAGCTGGAAGCGCACGGCTACGCGTGGGTCGCCGATCACGGCGAGCCGGCGGGAGCGGCGTGATGGCGTCGCCGTTCGTCGAGGCCCTGGCCGCGCATGCGACGGAGACGCTGGCGCGTCTGCCGGGTGCTGGCCTGGCCTGGCTGGATGCCGCGCGTCGCGAGCAGCTGGAGGCCTTCGTGCGCGATGGTTTGCCAGGCGCGCGCAACGAGGCCTGGAAGTACACCGCGTTGCGTGCGCTCGAACGGCGTGCGTTCCTCGCCGGCGATGCGGATGCGGCGTCGCGCGCCGTGGATATCGAAGCGCTGCGCCTGCCGGGCGTGGACGGTCCGCGACTGGTTTTCGTGCACGGCGTGTTCCGCGCCGATCTGTCGTCGCTGGACGCGCTGCCGGAAGGTTTGAGCCTGCGTCCGCTGTCGCAGGCGCTGGTCGAGGATGCCGAGCCGCTGCGGTTTTTCCTGAGTCGCGGTGGCGAGGCGTCGGCCGATGCCTTCGCGCGCCTCAACGCCGCGTTCGCGACCGACGGCATGGTGCTGTGCGTCGCACCCGGCGCGCAGATCGACGCGCCGGTGCACCTGCTGCAAGTGGGCGTGCCGGCGGACGACGATCTGGCCTGGCACGCACGGCACATCGTCGAGCTGGGCGAGGGCGCGTCGCTGACGCTGGTCGAGCATCACGCCGGCGTGGGCGCGCATCGTCATCTGGGCACGCAGGTCAGCGACGTGGTGCTGCATGCACGGTCGAAGCTGGCGTGGATCGGTCTGCAGGAATGTGCCGACGAGGCGCTGCTGATCCGTCGCGACCGCCTGCGGCTCGACGCCGACGCGCAGCTGCGGCTGCATGCCCTGGAGCTGGGCGGCGGCCTGGCGCGCCGCGAACTGGACGCCGAGCTGCGCGGCGAGGGCGCACGACTCGACACGCGCGGCGCGTTCGTGCCGCGCGGTCGGCAGCATCTGGATACGCGTCTGGATATCCGTCACGTGGCGAAGAACACCGCCAGCGATGCGCTGTGGCGCGGCGTCGCCGATCAGCGCGGTCGCGGCGTGTTCCACGGCGCGATCACGGTGGCCGAGGGTGCCGACGGCACCGACGCCGCGCTCAGCAACAAGAACCTGCTGCTGTCGCCGCATGCCGAGATCGACACCCAGCCGGTGCTGGAAATCTACGCCGACGAGGTGATGGCCGCACACGGCGCCACGGTCGGCCAGCTCGACGAGCGTTCGCTGTTCTACCTGCGCTCGCGCGGCATCCCCGTCGACGCGGCGCGCGCGCTGCTGACTCAGGCGTTCTGCCGCGCGGCGCTGGACGATCTCGATCACGAAGCCCTGCGCGAGTATCTGGGGCAGCGTCTGGTCGCGCGTCTGCCGGGCAGCGGAACGGACGCGTGAGCAAGCGCGCGCCCGGCGTGATCGATGCGCGGACCGCGCCGCACTACCGCTGGGGCGAGGTCTGCGACGGCTGGCATCTGCTGGCCGGCGACGATCTCAGCGTGATCGAGGAGCGCGTGCCGCCGGGCGCCAGCGAAACGCGTCATCGGCACACCCGCGCGCGCCAGTTCTTCTACGTGCTGGAAGGCGAGGCGACGATGGAGCTGGAAGGCGTCGAGCATGTGCTGCGCGCCGGACAGGGCCTGCACGTGCCGCCGGGTGCGACACATTGTCTGCGCAACGCGTCCGAGGCTGCGGTACGCTTTCTCGTCGTATCCGCGCCGAAGAGCCACGGCGATCGCGAAACCGTGGCCGAGGCCGACGCCTTCGTCTTTCCTGCGAGTCCGCCATGAATGCCATGCCTGCCACGCCCCCGCTGCTCGACCCCGCCGTCGTCCGCCCCGACTTCCCGGTGCTCGCGCGCGAGGTGCACGGCAAGCCGCTGGTGTACCTGGACAGCGCCAACACCGGGCAGAAGCCGCGTGCGGTGATCGAGGCGGTCGACGCCTACTACAGTCAATACAACGCCAACGTGGCGCGCGCCGTGCACGCGCTCGGCGAAGAGGCCACGACGGCCTACGAGGGCGCGCGCGACACGCTGGCGAAGTTCCTCGGCGCCAACAGCCGCGACGAGCTGGTGTTCACGTCCGGCACCACGCACGCGATCAACCTGGTGGCCTACAGCTACGCGCTGCCGCGCCTGCAGCCGGGCGACAGCATCCTGGTCACGACGATGGAGCACCACGCCAACATCGTGCCGTGGCAGCTGGTCTGCGAGCGCACGGGCGCGACGCTGAAGGTGGCGCCGATCAACGAAGCCGGCGAGCTTCTCGTCGAGCGGTTCGTCGAGCTGCTGACGCCGGACGTGAAGCTGGCGGCGTTCACCCACGTCTCCAACGTATTGGGCACCATCAATCCGGTGCGCGAACTGGCCAAGGCCTGTCGCGAGCGCGGCATCGCCTCGCTGATCGACGGCTCGCAGGCCGCGCCGCATCTGCCGCTGGACGTGAAGTCCATCGGCTGCGACTTCTACGCCGTCACCGGTCACAAGATGGCCGGTCCGACCGGCACCGGCGTGCTGTGGGCGCGAGCGGAGCATCTCGAAGCCATGCCGCCGTTCTTCGGCGGCGGCGACATGATCCGCAAGGTGCGCTTCTCGGGCACCGTGTTTGCCGACCCGCCGCACAAGTTCGAGGCCGGCACGCCCAACATCGCCGGTTTCATCGGTCTGGGCGCGGCGGCGGAGTACCTGTCCGGACTCGGCATGGCGCGCATCGACGCCACCGAGCACGCACTGCTCGAATACGCCACCGACGCGCTGAAGCAGGTGCCGGGCCTGCGCATCTTCGGCGAGGCCGCGCACAAGGCGGCGGTGATTTCGTTCCTGATCGATGGCGTGCAGTCGCACGATATGGCGACCATGCTCGACCTCGAAGGCGTGGCGGTACGCTCGGGGCATCACTGCGCGCATCCGCTGATGGACTTCTACGGCGTGCCGGCCACGGCGCGCGCCTCGATGGCGTTCTACAACACCCGCGAGGAGATCGACCGCTTCGTCGAGGCCCTGACGAAAGTGCGCAAGCTGCTGGCCTGAGCATCGATCCGGTCCCCCGGGCTTGGGGTATGCTCTGAAGCTCGAAAGCCGGCCGGAAGCACGCAGCCCAGGGATGCGGGCGTTACCGATCACCGGCGCGTCGTCCAGTGGCCGGTCTGCGTGACGCTGGGAACGGTACGCGCCTCCGCGGGGAAGCCCATGAAATCGCGTCGTCAGTTCCTTACCCGTCTGCCCATTGGCGTGCTCGGCGCCTTCGCGGCGCTCAAGCTCAAGGCCCAGGCCGCGCAGGACGTGCCCGGCACGGCGCCGGCTTTCAATACCGGCGCGGGCACGGGTCCGCAGGTGACCGAGCTGACTTTCGCCGAGGCCGAGAAGCTGGTGCAGGTGCGCATGAGCGCGGCCCAGCGCGAGCAGGCGGCATCCAGTTGGCGCACCGCGATGGCGGGCGTGCTGGAGCGACGCACCGGTCCCAACAAGGTAACGCTCGAAGACGATCTGGCGCCGGCTACGGTGTGGAACCCGCAGTTGCCCGGTCACGCGGTCGGGCCGTCCGTGGACCGTTTTCGTCCGGCCGCCGTCGATGCCGGTCCGCTGCCCGCGCACGACGCGGACATCGCGTTCGCCTCGGTCGGTCGGCTGGGGCAGTGGATTCGCAGCGGCAAGCTCACTTCCGAACGCCTGACCAGAATCTACATCGCCCGCATCAAGCGCTTCGATCCGAAGCTGCGCTGCGTCATCACGCTGCTGGAAGAACACGCGCTGAAGCAGGCGCGCCGCGCCGATCGCGAGATTGCCGCCGGTCGCTACCGCGGTCCGCTGCACGGTATCCCGTGGGGAGGCAAGGACCTGCTCGACACCGCCGGCATCCGCACCACCTACGGCGCCGAGCCGTTCCGCGACCGTGTCCCGACGGAGGACGCGGCGGTGGTGAAGCGTCTCGACGAAGCCGGCGCCGTGTTGCTGGCAAAGCTGAGCATGGGCGCGCTGGCGCTCAACGACATCTGGTTCGGCGGCCAGACCATGAATCCGTGGCTGCCCGAGGAGGGCTCCGGCGGCTCCAGCGCCGGGCCCGGTTCGGCCACGGCGGCTGGTCTGGTGGCGTTCGCGATCGGCAGCGAAACGCAGGGCAGCATCATCGATCCGGCCATGCGCTGCGGCGTCACCGGTCTGCGTCCGACCTTCGGCCGCGTGCCGCGCACGGGGGCGATGACGTTGTGCTGGACCATGGACAAGCTCGGCCCGCTGACGCGCTCGGTCGACGACACCATGCTGGTGCTGCACGCGCTGTCCGGTCCCGATGCCGGAGACGTGTACAGCCTGCCCAGCCGGCTCGACTACGACGCGGGCGCGACGGTGAAGGGGCTGAAGGTCGGTTATTTCCCCGATTGGATGAAGCAGGCCACCGACGCCGACCGCGCCGCGCTGCAGACGCTGCGCGAACTCGGTCTTGAGGCGACGCCGGTCGCGCTGCCGGATTGGCCCTACGACTCGCTCAACCTGCTGCTGTTCGCCGAAGCCGCGGCTGCATTCGAGGAACTGACGCTCAGCGGCGAGGACGCCAAGCTCACCGTGCAGACGTCCGACGCCTGGCCCAACCTGTTCCGCGAATCGCGTTTCCTGTCGGCCGTGGATTACGTGCAGGCCGATCGTCTGCGGCGCAAGGTGGCGCAGGCGATGGCCACGCTGATGGCCGACGTCGATCTGCTATTGGTGCCGTCGTTGCGCGACGAGATGCTGGTGATCGGCAACATGACCGGGCAGCCGTCGCTGACGCTGCGCACGGGTTTCGTGCACGTGAAGCAGGCGCGCAGCGACTGGGCGCCCGATCCGGCGCATCCGCTGCCGCGCTTCGATCCGCCGCGACGGGTGCCGTACGGCGTGACCCTGGTCGGTCGCCTGTTCGAGGAAGGCACCATCGCCCGCGTCGGCCTGGCCATGGAGCGCAAGCTGAAGGTGGCCCACGAGCGTCCGCCCGGCTTCTGACCGGCGGCGTCCGCATGGCCGATCCGGCCGCGCGGACGCTATCATGGCAAGCATGACGAATCCGACATCCCTAGCCTTTCGCGCGGCGGTGCGCGAGGACATTCCCGCCATCGTGACGCTGGTCGAATCGGCCTACCGCGGCGACGCCAGTCGCGTCGGCTGGACCACCGAGGCGGACCTGCTCGACGGCCAGCGCATCGACCCCGAAGGCGTGATCGCGGACATCGAGCGCGACGCCAGCCAGGTGCTGCTGGCCGAACAGGACGGCGTGCTGCTGGCCTGCTGCCACATCGAGCGCAAGGGTGATTTTGGCTACTTCGGCATGTTCGCCGTGCAGCCGGGACGCCAGGGCGGCGGGCTCGGGCGCGCGGTGCTGGCCGAGGCCGAGCGACGCCTGCAGACGGACATGGGCTGCCGCGAAGTGCGCATGACCGTGATCGACGTGCGCGACGACCTGATCGCCTGGTACGAACGCCGCGGTTACCGCCGCACCGGCGAGTACGCACCGTTCCCCTATGGCGACGAGCGCTTCGGCATTCCCAAGCGCGAGGATCTGCGCTTCGAGTGGCTGCGCAAGCCGCTGACGACGGAGCACGCCGCATGAGCGACTGGATCGAGATCGGCCCCAGCGGCGAACTGCTGCCGGGCGAGTTCAAGGTGGTCTGGGACGGCGACACGCCCATCGCGGTGTACAACATCGACGGCGATTTCTACGCGGTCGAGGACACCTGCACGCACGACGGCGGCGATCTCGCCGGCGGCGAGGTGCACGGCTTCGAGGTCGAATGTCCGCGCCACGGCGCGCGTTTCGACGTGCGCTCGGGCCGGCCGACCTGCCCGCCCGCCTACGAGCCGATCGCCTGCTTTCCGGTGAAGCAGGAAAACGGTGTGCTGTGGACGCGCGACGACCGCTTCGATTGAAGCTCGCCGCGCGGGTCTGATGACCGGCCATCGGCGACGGCTGGCGAGGCGCATGGCAAAGGAGCCATGCGTACGGAGGTTCCGGCTTGCCAAGGCGCGGCGCTTTCTCACGCGCTGCAGCAGGTTCGCCTGAAGTCCGCCTGAGCGGACTCGTGGGGCGGATGCCACCGGAAAGGGCGCCGAAAGAATGCGGTTCTAGGCTGAAAGCCTGACGAACAGCCCGGAACCGCTGCCTTGCACGACTGGACCATTCTTTGTGACTTCGACGGCACCATCGCCCTCGACGACGTCACCGATGCGCTGCTGAGCCGTTTCGCGCTTCCCGAGTGGGAGGCGATCGAAGCGCGCTGGCGCGACGGCGCGATCGGTTCGCGCGAGTGCATGACGGCGCAGGTGGCGTTGATCGACGCCTCGCTGGACGAGGTCGATGCCGTGCTCGACGCGTTGCCGATCGATCCCGCGTTCCCCGGTTTCGTGGCCGAGGCCCGTCGCCAGGGCATGCCGGTGCAGATCGTCAGCGACGGTCTCGACTACGCGATCCGCCGCATCCTCGCGCGGCACGGGCTGAGCGATCTGCCGATCCGCGCCAACCGCCTGCTGCACGATGGCACCCGCGGTTGGCAGTTGGCTTCGCCGCATGCCGACGCGGCCTGCGGCGAAGCCAGCGGTACCTGCAAGTGCGCGATTGCGCGCGGCCACGACCGCGTGCTGATGATCGGCGACGGCCTGTCGGATTTCTGCGTGTCCGGCGTGGCCGACTTCGTGTTCGCCAAGAAGAAACTGATCACCCATTGCCGCCGCGCGGGCATCCCGCACCGGCCCATCGTCGATTTCTCCGATGCGTGCGCGTTGCTCGACACGCTGCCCGAGCTGGTCGGCGACACCCTCCCCGAACTCTTCCCCCTGCGAGTCCATCTGGCATGAATACCGTTGCAATGCGCGTCCCCGAGATCGCGCCCGACGCCGACGCGGCCCTGCTGGCCGACGAAGCGAAGTACTGTTCGTTCGGCGACACCGTTCATTACACCGATCCGCCCAAGCTGTTCGAGCGCTGCGAAGGCAGCTACATGTACGACCCGTCCGGCACGCCGTTCCTGGACCTGCAGATGTGGTACTCGGCGGTCAATTTCGGCTACGCCAACGAGCGCCTGAACAACGCCCTGAAGCGCCAGATCGACCACCTGCCGCAGGTCGCCAGCCAGTACCTGCATCGCGAGAAGATCGAGCTGGCCCGCGCCATCGCCGTCGATGCCGAGCGCAAGTTCGGCCTGCCGGGTCGCGTGCATTTCAACGTCGGCGGTGCGCAGGCGGTCGAGGATTCGCTGAAGATCATCCGCAACTTCAAGAAGGGCAAGAGCCTGATGTTCGCCTTCGAGGGCGGCTATCACGGCCGTACCCTGGGCGCTTCGGCGATCACCTCCAGCTACCGTTACCGCCGCCGCTACGGCCATTTCGGCGAGCGCGCGATGTTCCTGCCGTACCCGTATCCGTTCCGTCGCCCGAAGGGCATGGACAAGGAAGAGTACGGCGAGCATCTGGTGGCCGAATTCGCGCGCCTGTTCGAGACCGAATATCACGGCGTGTGGGACCCCAAGGTCGGCGAGTGCGAGTACGCGGCGTTCTATGTCGAGCCGTTGCAGGGCACGGGCGGCTACATCGTCCCGCCGATGAACTACTTCAAGGGTCTGAAGAAGGTGCTCGATCAGTACGGCGTGCTGATGGTCACCGACGAGATCCAGATGGGTTTCTTCCGCACCGGCAAGCTGTGGTCGATCGAGCATTTCGGCGTGACGCCGGACGTGATCGTGTTCGGCAAGGCGCTGACCAACGGTCTGAACCCGCTGTCCGGCCTGTGGGCGCGCGAGGAACTGATCAACCCGACCGTGTTCCCGCCGGGTTCCACGCACTCGACCTTCAACGCCAATCCGCTGGGCACCGCGGTCGGCCTGGAGGCGATGAAGATGATGCACGAGACCGATTACGAAGCCATGGTCATGGCCAAGGGCGCGCACTTCCTCGAGGGTCTGAAGGACCTGCAGAAGCGCCACAAGGAAATCGGCGACGTCGACGGTCTGGGCCTGGCGCTGCGCGCCGAGATCTGCACCGAGGACGGCTTCACGCCGAACAAGGCGCTGGTCGATCGCATGGTCGACATCGGCCTGGCCGGCGACCTGGAGCACAACGGCAAGAAGATCGGTCTGGTGCTCGACATCGGCGGCTACTACAAGAACGTCATCACGCTGGCGCCGTCGTTGCACATCACCACCGAGGAGATCGACCTCGGCATCGCGCTGCTGGATCAGCTGCTGACCAAGGCCAAGCGCGCTGCCTGAGCGCGCTCGGTGCAAGGCATGATGGGGGAATCCGCTAGTCAGCCCCGGCGTTCGCGCCGGGGCTTTGCCATGGGCGACGAAACCGCAGGTTCAGTCTTCGCAGCGGCGCAGCGCCAGTACGGCGTTGAGGCCGCCGAAGGCGAACGAGTTGGACAGCACGGCGTCCACGCGTTGCGTGCGCGCCGTGTTGGGAATGTAGTCCAGGTCGCAGGCGGGATCGGCGTCGATGAAGTTCGCCGTGGGCGGCAGGATGTCTTCGCGCAGTGCGCCGATGGCCGCAATCAACTCCAGCGCGCCGGCGGCGCCGAGCGCGTGGCCGTGCACGCCCTTGGTCGAGGACACGGCGAGACGATCGGCATGCGTGCCGAAGACCTGGCGGATGGCGCGTGTCTCGGTCGGATCGTTGGCCGGCGTCGCGGTGCCGTGGGCGTTGATGTAGCCGACTTGTTCCGGCGCCAGACCGGCGTCGTCGAGTGCGGCACGGATGGCTTGCGCCGCGCCGTCCGCGGAGGGCGCGACGATGTCGCCAGCGTCCGCGCTCATGCCGAACCCGGCCAGCTCGGCCAGGATCGTTGCGCCACGGGCCCGGGCGTGCTCCAGCGTTTCCAGGACGAATACGCCGGCGCCTTCGCCCAGCACCATGCCGCGGCGCTGCTTGCAGAACGGGCGGCAGGTGTCGTCGGCGACCACGCGCATGGCTTCCCAGGCCCGCAGGCCGGGCAGGCTGAAGCACGATTCGGTGCCGCCGACGAGTGCGGCGTCGGCGAGGCCGCTGCGCAGCATGGCGGCGGCCTGGATCACGGCGTGGTTCGAGGACGCGCAGGCGCTGACCACGCCGAAGGCCGGTCCGGTGACGCCGAATTCGATGCTGAGATGACTGGCGGGCGCGTTCGGCATCATGCGCACGATGGACAGCGGATGCACGCGCGAAGAGCCTTCGCCGTGAACCTTTCGGGCCTGTTCGTCGCGTGCGATCTCGCCGCCGACGCCGGTGCCGATCACCGTGGCCGTGCGCGCCGCCAGACCGTTCTTGGTGAAGTCGATGCCGGCGTGGGCAACCGCCTCGCGCGCGGCGACCAGGCACATCTGGCCGGTGCGGTCGAGCAGGCTCAGGCGCGCGCTGTCGAAATGCGCCTCGGGATCGAAGTCGCGCAGTTGCGCGGCGACCTTGATGCGCATTTGCGCGTCGGGATCGGGCGAGACCAGCGGCGCGATCGCGCTGCGGCCGTCGCGCATGGCCTGCCAGAGCGGCTCGGCGCCCATGCCACAGGCGCTGATCGCGCCCATGCCGGTGATGACGATACGTCGCATGTATGTTTCCTGTGTGCCGGGGGCGCGGGATGCGGGGTCGATCAGGCCTGCGCGTCCGCGCCGTTCTGCTTGGCGGCCAGCGCTTCCTCGACGGCGTCGACCAGCCCCTTGGCCGAATCGGCGTCGAAATCGGGATCGCGGTCGGGCATGTTGATGTCGAAGTGCTCTTCGATGTCGAAGATGATCTCGATCGCCTCCAGCGAAGCGATGTTGAGATCCTTCAGCGTCGACTCGGGTTTGACCTGGTCGACGTCGACTTTGCCGTGTTCGGCGATGATCTTGAAAACCTGCTCTTGTACGGATGCGTTCATGTCGGGACTCCGTCGTGGGTCGCCGCGATGCCGAGGCGTACCGGGAGCGGCACGGGCGCGGCATCGGAGCCGTGTGATATCTCGCAATCTAGTTGGCCAATCTTGCACATGCCTTTCGTAGCACAACTGGAACCCGAAACCCTGGTGGAGCAGTTCATGCGCCATCCGCCGGAGCATTTCGCGGCGGACACGGTGGCGGGCGACGTGCCCGCCTTCATCGCGCCGTTCGATCTGCTGACCACGGCCGAGCCGGCGCTGCAACGACGCGTTCGGGGGCTGCCCGGCTACCGCTTTTGGTCGCGCTGGCTGCGTCCGCGCACGCGCTTCGTGGGCACCACGGTGACCGAATACGCCTGGCTGCCCGGCGCGGCCGATCCGCAGACACTGGCCGCCACGTTGCGGCAGGCGCACGGTCGGGAGTGCCCGTTCCTGATCGTGAAGGACATTCCGCAGGCCTCGCCGCTGCTGGATGCGGACGAGAATGCCTGGTGCGACGCTTTCGCCGAGGCCTGCGCGCAGCAGGGATTCGTGCTGCTGGAAGGGCAGGCGCTGGCCTGGGTGCCGATCGATTTCGCCGACGCCGACGAGTACCTCGCGCGGCTGTCGAAAGGTGCACGCAAGGATATCCGGCGCAAACTGCGTGCACGCGAGCAGCTGCAGGTAGAAGCCGTGGCGACCGGCGACGCGCGTTTTCGCGATCCGCAGGTGCTGGCCGAATTCATGCAGCTGTACGAAGCCGTGTTCGCGCAGAGCGAGACGCACTTCGACCGTCTCACCGCGCCGTTCTTCCACGCCCTGTTCCAGGATCGGACGAGCGGCGGCATCGTGTTCGTGTATCGACGCGATGGACGGATGATCGGCTGGAATCTCTGCTACCGGCATCGGCACGCGCTGGTGGACAAGTACGTGGGCTTCGCCTACCCGCAGGCGCGCGAATGCAACCTCTACGCGGTGAGCTGGATGCACAATCTCGAATACGCACGACAGCACGGACTCAAGCGCTACATCGCCGGCTGGACGGACCCGCAGGTGAAGGCGCACCTGGGCGCGCACATGACGTTCACGCGGCACGCGGTGCGTCCGCGCAACCCGTTGCTGCGCACGTTGCTGCAGCGGATTTCCGGTCACTTTGAAAGCGACCGTCGCTGGCACGAGGAGCAGGCCGCTCATGCGCCCGATCGTGCTTGATCTGGATGGTTCGGTGGACACGCTGGAGCGTGCCGTCGTGGTGCCGCTGGCGCACTGGTGCGACGATCTGCGCTTCGCCTGCAGTCAGCGCCGGCTGCGCGCCTTCGGCGAGCGCATGCGCGAACTGCTGCCGAACGAAGCGGGCACCGTGTTCACCGGCAGCGGCGACTTCCATCACCTGAGCGTGCCCCTGATCGAGCGCATCGCCGCGCAGCGCGGGCCGCTGGAGGTGGTGGTGTTCGACAACCACCCCGACAACATGCGCTTCGTCTTCGGCGTGCATTGCGGGTCGTGGGTGCACGACGTCGCCGCGCTGCCCAACGTGCTGCATGTGCATGTGGTCGGCATCACCTCGTCGGACATCGGTCCCATGCATGCCTGGGAGAACCGTCTGCGTCCGCTGCGTCGCGGTCGCCTGACCTATTGGTCGATCGGCGCGCGCACCGGCTGGGCGCGGGCGCTGGGCATGGGATCCGCGTTCCGCAATTTCGACGACGCACATGCGCTGCTGCAGGCCTTCCAGGCCGAGATGGCGCAACGCGACACGCCGATCTATCTGTCCATCGACAAGGACGTGCTGAGTCCCGAGGACGCGCGCACCAACTGGGACCAGGGCTGCATGCGCGAGGACGATCTGCACGCCGCGATCCGCGACCTGCGCGGTCGCATCGTGGGCAGCGACATCACCGGCGAGGTGTCGGTGGCGCGCTATGCGCACTGGTGGAAGCGTGCGTTGTCCGCGCTGGATCGGCAGCCGTCGATCCCGGGCGCCGAGCTGCGCGCATGGCAGGCGCAGCAGCATGCGGTCAATCGTCGGCTGTTGCGCACCATCGACACCGCGCGGCGGGCGTGAGGCGCGCTCAGTCGCGCTGTGCGGTCACCGTCTCCAGCGTTTTCACGATGCGCTCGAACGCATCGTCCCGCAACCAAGGACTGTTGCTGACGGTGAAACTGCGCGCCGCGAAGTCGCGCGCTTGCGGGCAGTCGTCGTCGGGCAGGATCGCGCGCAGGTCCGGGTAGTCCGACAGGGCGTGGATGAACAGCCGGCTGACGCCGAGTCCGGCCGTCCACAGCGCACGCATGACGGCATCGCGCATCGCTGCGGTTTCGCACACGAGCAGGAAGAACGGCCAGGTGCCGTGTGCGCCCGAGGCATCGTCGAGTACGCGCAGTCCGGGGATCGCGGCCAGTCGCGGCAGACGCCGCATCGCCTGTGCTCGGGTCTGTTCGAGAAAGGCCGGCAGACGCGCCGCCGCGCGGGTGGCCACGGCCTGTCGCCAGCGGCCCAGCCGGTGCAGCGGGATGCGCATCGAAAAGCGGTCGCCGACCGCGCCGACCGGATCGTCGCGGCGCAGCGCGCGTCGCAAGGGTGCGCCGTAGGCCAGGCGCAGGCCGCGCGGTCGATAGAGCGCCCAGTAGCCGAGTAGCTCCAGGCTGCGGCGCAGCTCCCAGCCCGCGCGCACGGGCAGTTCGCGCTGCGCGGTTTCCCGCAGGGCTTCGCGCGTCTGCGGCGTGCGTGCGACCAGCAGGCCGCCTTCGTAGGTGCTCAAGCCCTTGCCCGCGGCCAGACTGAACAGGCCGATGTCGCCGGCCAGGCCGCTGGGCGTGCCGTCGGCATGGCGCGCGCCCAGGGATTGCGCGGCATCCTCGATCACGGTTGCGCCGGCGGCGAGGGCCATGTCGCAGACCGTGCCGAGGTCGACCGGGCGTCCGCCCAGATGCGCCGGTATCACGGCCAGCGTCTGCGGTCCGAGTTGCGCATGTAGCGCGTCGGGATCCATCGCGAAGTGACCGGGCTGCGTGTCGCACAGGCGCAGGCGCAAGCCGCAGTGCGCGACGGCGATGGCGACCAGCGGACAGGTGTAGGCGGGCACGATCACTTCGCGTCGCTCGCTGCGCTGCGCGAGCATGCGCAGGGCGACGACCAGCGCCGCCGTGCCCGAGCAGGTGAGCAACGCGTCCTCGCAGCCGCTGTACGGCGCGAGGACCTGCGCCAGCGCGGGCTGGCCGCCGCGGAGATCGCCGAGCCGCAAGGGCAGGCCGGCCGTGGGCGGTATCTCGCGGGCGTCAGTCTTCCGCCGCATCGCCTTCGCCCTGCGCGAGGCAGAGGATGCCGGCGACGATGATGACGGCGCCGATCGCCTGCAGGAGACCGATGCGCTCGCCGAAGATCGGCACGGCGAGCAGCAGGCCGGTGACCACTTCCAGATGCGACGCGGCGAAGGCCGGACCGATCGGCGCATGCTTGAGCAGCGTCATCCAGGTGAAGAACGCGCCGACGTAGCCCGCGATCGCGCCGTATACCCACGGTCCGCTGAACAGGCGCAGCAGCCAGGCGGCGTCGGCCTGCAGCGGCAACGCGTGCATGCCGGCCAGCTTGAAACTGATCTGCGCCAGCGTGTCAAAGGCCAGCAGGGCGCCGAAACCGATCACGTAGAAGCGCTTCACAGCCCGGCTCCGACCAGCGCCACGCCGATGGTGATGAGCAGGATGCCGGTCACGCGCATGCGCGTCAGCCGTTCGCCGAACAGCCATCGACCGGCGAGCATGATCGCGACGATGTTGATGCATCCAAGCAGCAGGCCGCGGCCCAGCGGCACCAGGGTCAGGAAGGCGATCCAGGCGAGGAACTCGAACACGTAGCAGGCGCCGCCGAGCCACAGCCACGGGCGCGCCAGCATGTGCTTCCAGCGGGCCAGGCCGTCGCCGGCCTCGGGATCGCCGGCGGCGGCCTTGAAGGACAGCTGGCCGACGGTGTCGAACACCACCGTCAGCAGCCACAGCGCGAAGACGTGCGTGGACATCGGCGCCTCGGCGATCAGGCCACGCTCGCCAGCGGCAGCGGTTCGCTGCCGGCATGGCGGGCGAAGAACGCGCCCAGGCGGGCGTGCAGCAGGCGTCGTTGCCGGTCGATGGTGATCATGTGGTAGCTGTCGTCCAGCGGCAGCATTTCCACCGGGCCGGACACGCGCCGTTCGACCAGACGCGCATTCGACTTCAGGCTGGCGACGTCGTCCTCGGTGGCGTGGGCGATGAAGCACGGCGCGACGACATCGGGCAGTCGTCGCCGCGTGCGCGCGGCCAGTGTGTACATGTCGGCCAGCGCGTGCCAGGGATTGCCGGGCAGACCCGCGGCCGCGCTGTCGCCGCCGAGCATGGCCGCGCTGACGGTGGCGCGGATGCGCTCGTCGCGCAGGCCGTAGGGCGGCTGTTCCATGAAGCTGCGATGGCGGCCGATGCCGAGCCGTTTCAGCAGCGGCAGCAGGAAGGACAGGCGGCCGAGGCGGGGAATGCTCCAGCCGTCGTAGCGGAACGTGGCGCCGAGGACGCCCACGCCATGCACGCGGTTGGGGCGGTCGGCGGCCAGCAGCAGCGCAAGTAACGCGCCCATCGACAGGCCGGCCACGAACACGCGCGAGCAGCGTTGTTCCAGCGCGTCGGCCGCGGCCTGCACGCTGGCGTACCAGTCCTTCCAGTCGGTGGCGAGCAAGTCATTGTCGTCGCCACAATGGCCGGCCAGCTGCATGCCGTGCACGGTGAAGCCCGCGCGGTGCAAGCCCTTGCCGAGCAGGCGCATCTCGGCCGGCGTGCCGGTCAGGCCGTGGATCAGCAGCACCCCGTGGGGTCCGCCCTCGAACTGGAAGTCGACCTTTTCGATCATGGAGGTTTCGCGAACGGAGGAGAAAGGCGCACAGTGCCGCACCGAGGCTGGCATGCGGCGGTTTCGGCAACCTTTCAGGGCGTGGGGTCAGGGCGTGCGGGACGACGTCGCGTCGGGCAGGAACCGCACCAGGACGCGTTGACCGATGCGGCGCGCGACGGGTTTGTCGAAACGCAGCAGGCAGCGCACGGTGCGGGCGTGGCCGTGCTGAGCCGCGTCGTCGTCCAGGCGCGAGGCCTCGAACACCTGACCGACCTCGATCACGCGGGCGCGGCCCAGCGACTGCGCGCTGTCGTCGTCGAGCACGACTTCGGCTTGCATGCCGGCGTGCACGCGGTCGGCGAAGGCGCTGTCGAGCTCGGCCATGACGATGCGCGGCGCATCCGGCAGCAATTGGAACAGCGGTCCGGACTGCGGCGATACCGTCTCGCCCGGCTGCGTGTCGACATCGACGATTTCGGCATCGCGCGGCGCATACAAGGTATGCAGTTGCAATGCGCGTTCGGCCTGCTGCACATGCCCCTTCGCCACGTCGACGGCGGCGTGCGCGGCTTCGAGGTGCGCGTTCAGTTCGGCGACGCGGTCGGCGGCGTCGGTGGCGTGTTGTCCGGAGTCCGCGCCGGCCGCCGCGGCCTTGGCCATGGTGTTCGCCAGCCGCTTGGCGGCGGTCAGTTGCGCGGCGGTCAGTTTCTCCTGCGCGCGCGCCTGCTCCAGCGAGCCACGAGCCACGGTGACGGCGGCGCGCGCATCCTCGTCGTGCAGGGTCGCGAGCGTCTGCCCACGCTTGACGTGATCGCCAATGTGCACGTCGACGCGGTCCACCACGCCGGCGACGGAAGCGTCCATGGACAGCAGACCGGCCTCGACATCGACCTTGCCGCGGGCCACTGCCACGTAGCGAGCGGCCGGCGCTGCGGTGTGCGTCGGCGTCGCGGCGTCCGGAGACGCCTTCGAGCAGCCGGCAAGCGCGCCGAGCGCGCATGCGATCAGGGTCGGCAAAAGAATCTGCGATCGAATCATCGGGACGTTCCAGTGGGTTTGGCGACGACCTTGGGCGGCGTGCGCCGATCTTCCAGAATACGGCCGTCTTCCATGGTGAGCAGGCGATCGGCGTGGCCGATCAGGCGCGGATCGTGGCTGACGCAGAGCACGGTGGTGCCGTGGTGCCGCGCAATGCGATGCAACATGTCGATGACCATCTGCCCGTTGGCGGCGTCGAGCGAGCTGGTCGGTTCGTCGGCGAACAGCAGCGCCGGCTCCTTGGCCAGTGCGCGGGCGATGGCGACGCGCTGCTTCTCGCCGCCGGAGAGTTCGGCCGGGCGCAGATGCATGCGCGACTGCAGGCCGACTTCGATCAGCGCGGCCTCGGCGCGCTCGCGCGCGGTGTCGCGTTTCAGGCCGAGGTAGCCCAGCGGCAGCGCGACCTGCTCGTAGGCGGTCAGCGCGGGAAACAGGTTGAAACCCTGGAACACGAAACCGGTGTGCAGCAGTCGGAAGCGTTCCAGCGCGCGTTTGTCGAGGCCGTCGAGCGGCTGGCCCAGCGCGCTGACCTGTCCGGCGTCGGCCGGCTGCAGTCCGCTGAGGATCGACAGCAGCGTGCTCTTGCCGCAGCCCGAGGGGCCGCAGATCAGGGTCAGTTCGCCGGCATCGACGCTCAGCGAGAGACCGTCGAGTACGGTCGAAACGATGCGCCCGGCACGGAACGACTTGTGCACGTCGCGTGCTTCCAGCGCGGGTGTGGCGGAGACGTTCATCCGTTCACCTCAGCAACGTCGCTGGATCGGCGCGGCGCAGGCTGCGCATCGAACCGAGGCCGGACACCAGGGCCAGCGCCAGCACCAGGATCACGCAGGCCAGGGTCACCGGTGCATTGAGCACGACCGGCACGTCTTCGCGGCGCGCCAGCGCGATCAGCACGCCGCCGAGCAGCGCCGCGCCGCCCAGGCCGAGTGCGCCCACCCAGAGGGCCTCTTCGAGAATCACCCAGCGCAGCGCGCGCACGCCCACGCCGAGCGCATTGAGCGTGGCGTATTCGCGGATCGAGCCGACCACGGCCGCCGCCAGCGCCTGACTGGTGATGACCGCGCCGACCAGAAACACGATGCCGGCCAGGAACAGCACGCCGGCGCCGGCGCCGGTGTCGAACAGCCAGAACAGCATGGTGCGGCGCGCGAAGCGTTGCGCCGTCCATACGCGATAGGGGCCGAAGCCGTGGTTGCCGTTGAGCGTCTGGGCCACTTTTGCGGCTTGGGCCGGATCGTGCAGGCGGGCGACCAGATAGGTCGGACGGCCGGCGTCGCTCGGATCGTTGTCGAGCCGACGCGCCGTGTCCAGCGAGGCGACTACATTGACGCCGCCCAGCGCGCGCAGGCCGCTGGCGACGCCGACCACGAGCACACGATGACCGTTGATACTGGCGCTGCCGCCGATGCCGACGCCGAGTTTGGACAGGTCGGCGCGGTCGACGATCACGGCGTCGGGTTCGCGCAGGCGCGCGCGCAGATTCGGCGCCAGCGCGTGCGCGAACATCAGGCCGTTGGGGCCCGGGTCGATGCCCGACACGAACACCGATACGCCGCCGGTGCCGCCGCCGCGCCAGTCGCCGTCGACCCACAGGAACGGCTCGACGCGTTCCACCTCGGGATTCATGTACAGCAGCGACGCCACGTCGGGCGAGATCGCGCGCCCCTGGTCGACGCTCTGGGTGCCGGGATAGCCGACCCACAGATCGGCGCTGGAGCCGGTGATGTAGACCGCCGCGCCGCCGAAGATGCCGAGCACCAGCGCGGCCTGCAGCAGCTGCAGCAGACCGGCGAAGCCCACGGCCAGCACGGCGGGCAGGAAACGCCGCCACTCGTAGAGCAGGGTCTTGCGCGCCAGCGACACCATCACTTGCGCTCCGGACGGGCCGTGTTCACGCGGTCATCGCGGGCGGGCAACGGCGGTGCGCCGCCGAGCGCCTTGTACAGCGCGACGTAGGCGAGGTCGCGATCCTGCCGTGCGGCGATCAGGGACAGCTCGGCCTCGGCATGCTGTATCTGGGCGTTCACGGTATCGAGGTCGCTGGACAGGCCAAGTCGACGACGCACGCGCTGCGCGTCCACGGTCTGCTTCCAGTCGGCCACGGCCTGCGCTTCGGCCTGTTCGCGCTCACGCTGCTGCTGCAGGTCGCCCAGCGCATCCTCGACTTCGGCCGCGCCGGTCAGCACCGCCTTGCGGTAGGCCAGCGCGGCGGCCTGGAGACGATGCGACTGGGCGTGCTCGTGCGACACGCGCATGCCCCAGTCGAACAGCGGGATGTCGAGGATCGGACCCACGGTACCGATGGCGTTGGTCCCGGGGTCGCGTCTATAGGTGGCGATCTTGGTCGACCACAGCAGGGACGCGCCGAAGCCGATGCGCGGGTACAGGTCGGCGCGCGCGATACCGAGTTCGCCCGCCGCTTCCAGCACGTTGGCTTCGGCGTGCGCGATGCCGGGGCGCGTGCGCAGCAGCGAGGCGGGCGCGGCGACGGGGCCGGTCGGTCCCAGTCGCGGCTGCGGGCCGGGCTTCAGCCAGGCCGGATCGGGTTCGCTGCGCCCCAGCAACAGGGCCAGTCGTTGCGCCGCGTGGTCGGCTTGCATGCGCGGCTGCGCGAGGGCGGCGCGCGCCGTGGCCACGGCGGCGTCGGCCTGGGTCTGGTCCATGCGGTCGGAGAGCCGCAGCGCCACGCGGCGACGCGTCAACGCAGCCTGTCGTTGGCGCGCCTGCAGCACGCGTTCCAGGCTGCGTTCGCTGCTCTGCGCCGAGCGCAGCGCGATCGTCTCGCGCACCACTTCGGCGACCAGCGACACGCGCGCCTCACGCAGCGTGGTGCGCGCCTGCAGCACGTGGCTCGTGGCGATGCGATCGAGTGCCTTGGTGCGTCCGAACAGGCCCAGCTCCCAGGTGGCGTCGAAGCCGACCACGAAATAGGAGGACTCGGCGTCGGGATCGATGGGGTCGTCGGTGCGCGCGCGGAGGTTGGGCGCGACCGGAGCGTTGCGCGACCCGTAGAGCGCGCGCTCGGCGCGCAGGTGCTGGCGGGCGATGGCTACGTCGAGATTGTTTTCGAGGGCCTCGTCGACCAGCCGGTCGAGCATCGGATCGTGGAACGCCTGCCACCAGCGGTGCAGGTCCACCGGCGGACGGGAGGCTGCGGCGGCATGTCGCCATTGCGCCGGCAGGTGCTGGTCCAGCTTCGGCATCGGCGTGCGGACGCAGCCGGCGAGCAGCGTCGCCAACGCCGCGGCTGCCATCAGGCTGCCGCGCGCGAGCATGGCATGCCGTCGCGGACGGGCGCGTAGGGATGGGGCGCCGGTTGCATTCATGCATCGATGCCCGCGGCGGGAAAGTGGACGTTCACCAGTAATCCTCCGGACGGAGAGCGAGCATAGACCACGGTGGCGGCATGACGTTCCGCAATGCGTTGCACAATGGCCAGTCCGAGGCCGGTACCGTCCTCGTGCGAGGACGGTACGCGGAAGAACCGCTCGCCGAGGCGCGGCAACCATTCGTCGGGCACGCCAGGGCCGTCGTCCTCGACGCTGAAGCCAGCGCCGTGTTCATGATCGGCCGGATGCAGACGCACCGTGACCGAGCCTTCGCGGGGCGTGTAGCGCAGGGCATTGTCGAGCAGGTTGTCCAGCAATTCGCGCAGCGCGCCGGCATTGCCGCGCACCTGCAGCGGGGCGGTCGTGCCTTCGTAGCCGAGATCCACGCCGGCGGCGATGGCCTCGTGCACGCGGTCGCCGACGGCGTCGGGCAGCAGCGTGGCGAGGTCGAGCGTGGTCATGCGTTCGTCCTCGGGGTGGGGCGTCTGCGCGCGCGTCAGTGCCAGCAACTGGCGCGCGGTGCGCGCGGCGCGACCGTTCAGGCGGCCGATGTGATGCAGGGCATCGCGCAACACGGGATTGTTGGCATGCGCCTGCGCGCGCTCGACATGCAGCGCCAAACCGGTCAGCGGCGTGCGCAGCTGGTGCGCGGCGTCGGCGATGAAGCGGTCCTGCAACGCCATCAGTTCGCGCAGCCGCGTGAACAGGTTGTCGATGGTGCGCGTCAGCGGCAACAGCTCCTTGGGTACGTCGCTGTCGTCGATCGGCGCCAGCGTGTGCTCGCGTCGCGCCAGCCGGTCGGTCAGCGGTTCGAGGCCGCGCAGGCCGACGTTCACGCCGAGCCAGGCCAGTCCCAGCAGCAGCACGATAAGCAGCAGCTGCAGCGGGACGCTGAGCAGCAGAATCTCGCGCGCCACCATGTGACGGTCGTGCAGCGTTTCGGCAACGGTGATTTCAAGCACGTCTTGCGGGTTCCGCGGATCGGTGATCGCCACGGTTGCCGCCCGCAGGGGCGTGTGTCCCAGGCGGCTGTCGAACAGGGTCGGGGCCTGATCGACGTGGGCTTGAACGCCGTGCATCTCCAGTGCGGCGTTGCCGCTGACCGGCCCATGCAGGCGGCTGCGGATGCTGTAGTAGCTGCGTCCGTCCGGATCGTAGTCGAGCAGGAAACGAGCCTGCGAGGAAATCTCGCCCGGTACCGCGTCATGCTGCAGCAACGCGGCCAGCGACTGCGCGTCGCCGGCCAAGTCGCGGTCGTGCACGTGGTTGGAGTACGACAGCGCCACGGTGTAGGTCAGCAGCGCGTCCAGCAGCAGCAGGACGAGCATGGGAATCAGCAGGAACGCGAGCAGGCGTCGGCGCAGGCTCGGCCGCCGCGGCGTGGTCGCCGTCGGTGCAGTGGCGGTGGACACGGTCACGCGCCGTCCTTCGCGTCGTCGCCTTCCTCGAGCAGGTAACCGAGTCCGCGCACGGTGCGCACGCGCGCGCCGCTGCCGCGCAGCTTGCGGCGCAGTCGGTGCACGGCGATGTCCAGTCCGTTGTCGGTGAGGTCCTGGTCCCAACTGCACAAGGATTCGATCAGCTGCGCGCGACTGATGAGCCGATCCTGGCGCAGCGCCAGGGCCTCGATCAGGCCGAATTCGCGCGCGGTGAGTTCCAGCGGCTCGGCGCCGACCCAGGCGCGGCGGCCGGGAAGGTCGAGGCGCAACTGTCCCACGCTGAATTCGGGCGTGCCGTGGTGGGTGCGCCGACGCAGCAGCGCACGGGTGCGCGCCGCGAATTCGTTCAAGGCAAAGGGTTTGACCAGGTAGTCGTCGGCGCCGAGATCGAGCACGCGCACGCGCTCGTCGACGTCGTCGCGCGCGGTCACCACCAGCACCGACAGTTCGCTGCCGCGCAGTCGCAGTCGCCGCAGCACCTCGGCGCCGTCCATGCCGGGCAGGCCCAGATCGAGCACCAGGAAATCATAGGCATGATCGTGCAGGGCGGAATCGGCCTGTCGGCCGGAATCGACGTGATCGACATGGTGGCCGCTTTCACGCAAGCCGGCGCTCAATCCGGCGGCAATGGCGGCATCGTCTTCAGCAACCAGAACTCGCAATGTGTCGCGACCTTGCCAGGGGATGCGATGGGGAATCGCGGATAGGCGTTCTGCATCCGGAACGGACGCATCGCACGCAGCTTAAGGGGACAAGCTTAAGTCAAACTTAGTCATTCCTTAGGATTCTGTACAAGCCTGCCCGGGGTGTCTACATGTCCGTGCGTGCATGACCTTTGACCCGTTGCCCATGGCATGGCATCGGCGCAGTATGGAAGCGCTGTGCCGCGCGTGCGGCACTGGATATCGCATCCTGAGCATCGGGGGAACCAATGTCTCGCATGATTCGCACCATTTCACGGGCGTGGGTGGCCGTTTGTTGCATCGGCCTGCCCGCCGCGGCTCTGGCCGCACCACCGCCGCCGGCTCCTGCCGCGGCGACCTCGGCTCCAGCGGCCGCCGGCTCCGCCGCATCGACGCCGATTCCTTTCGTGTCGCCGCATGCGGCCAACATCCGCACGGCCAGTTCGCCGGACGCCTGGGGCGGCGCACGTACGCCCGCCGACGCCACGCTGTCCAACCGCGTGACCAGCTACACCATCGAAGCCACGCTCGATCCGGACAAGCACACGGTCGATGCGCACCAGGTGATGACCTGGCGCAACCGCAGCGACCGTCCGATCGACAAGATCTACCTGCACATGTACCTCAACGCGTTCGAGGGGCCGGGCAGCACGTTCTTCACCGAGCGCCGCACGTTCTCCGGCAGCGGACATTCGCGCGGCGCGGCCAAGCTGAAGAAGGGCGAGTGGGGCTACATCGACCTGAAGAAGGTGCAGCAGAACGGGCAGGACGTCGCCTGGCGCTTCGTGCAGCCCGACGACGGCCCGAAGACCGATCACACCGTGGTCGAGATGGATCTGCCGCAGCCGGTCCCCGCGCACGGCACGCTGACGCTGAACGTGGATTTCCACGACCAGCTGCCGCGCGTGGTCGAGCGCACCGGCTGGTGGGGCAAGTTCCATCTGGTCGCGCAGTGGTTCCCGAAGATCGCGGTGCTGGAACTGCCCGGCGAGCGCGGCGCCACGGAGGTGCGCTGGAACGCGCATGAGTTCCACTATCACAGCGAGTTCTACGCCGACTACGGCAACTACGACGTGAAGCTGACCGTGCCGAAGGGCTACACCGTCGGCGCCGTCGGTCACGAGGCCAGCGCGCCGGTCGATGCGGACGGCAAGGTCACGTATCACTTCCAGCAGACCGACGTCGAGGACTTCGCCTGGGTCGCCGCGCCCGGCTACAAGACCATGGACACCACGTGGACCGGTCCGGGCAGCCCGCAGGTCAAGGTGCGGGTGATCTATCCGCCCGAGTTCGAGGTGGTGGCCGAGCCGACCATGAAGGCGACCACGGATGCGCTGACGTATTTCTCCAAGACGCTCGGTCCGTATCCGTACAAGACGGTGACCGCCGTGATTCCGCCATACAACGCCAGCGAGGCGGGCGGCATGGAGTATCCGACGTTCTTCACCGCGGAGAATTCGGAGGAGTACACCAAGGGCACCACCAGTCAGTACATGATCGATTTCGTGACCATCCACGAATTCGGACACGGCTACTTCATGGGCATTCTCGGTTCCAACGAGTTCGAGGAGCCGATGCTCGACGAAGGCATGAACGAGTACTGGGATCAGCGCATGCTGACCGATCGCAAGCAGGACATCCATGCCGCGTCGCCCCTGATGAAGAAGCTCGGCATCGATCCGGCGATTCCGCCGTACGCCTACGAGCGTGCGAGCGGCGTGCTGGGCATCAACTTCCCGTCCGATTCGCTGGACGCGAACTCCTGGGATCGTCTGTCCAATTCCAGCTACGGCTCGGTGTATTCGCGCACCGCCTCGACCATGCGCACGATCGAGAATCTGGTCGGTCGCGACGCGATGGCGAAGGCGATGAAGCTGTATTACGAGCGCTGGAAGTTCCGTCATCCCAGCGCCGCCGATCTGCGCGATGCGCTGGCCGAGGGCACCGGGCAGCCGGCGTTGATCCATCAGATCTTCGATGCGCAGGTCTACGGCACGCAGCGCGTGGATGCGAGCGTGGTCGACGTGGACAGTGCGGAGCAGCTGCCGCAGGCCGGTACGGTGGTCAAGGATGGCAAGCGCGTGACCATCACCGAGAGCGAGGTGGACAAGCAGATTGCCGATGCGCGCGAGGCCTGGAAGAAGGCGCACAAGGACGCCAAGCACGGCGGTCCGTATCCGTGGCTGAGCACCGTCACCGTGCGCCGCACCGGCGCGCCGCTTCCGCGCACGCTGGAGGTGAAGTTCGCCGATGGCAGCAGCGAGACCGTGAAGTGGGATGACGACAGCCGCTGGAAGCGATTCACCTTCCTCAAGCCGGTGAAGGCGGTTTCCGCCGAGCTCGATCCCGATCGCCCGCTGTATCTCGACGCCAACAAGCTCAACGACAGCTACAGCGTGAAGAAGAACGGCAGCGCTTCGAGTCGCTGGGCCGCCGATGCGCAGGCACTGCTGCAGAGCTTCTACACCTTCGTGGGGACGCTATGACCATGAAACGACGAGTCGGATTCGGTGCGTTTCCGCGCGCCCTCGCTGCCGCACTGCAGTGGAAGCTGCTGCTGCTGTGGTTCCTGTTCACGCTGATTCCCGCGCTGATCGCGGCGCGGCCGCTGCACGCCATGTTGTCGAACCTGCTCGACCACTCAGTGCACGCCAGTGCATGGGCGCAAAGCTTCCACGGTCTGCCGATGACCGACGTGATCGTGCAGATCGGCCGTCACGGCATGCCGGCCATCGGTGCGGCGGCGGCCCTGGGCATGCTGCTGACGCTGTTGATGTCGCCGTTCCTGATCGGCATGTCCGTGACCGCGGTGCGCGCGTCGCGCCACGCCGGGTTCGGCGAGCTGATGCACGGTGGCCTCAGCGAGTACTGGCGCCTGTTCCGCTTCATGCTGTGGGCGCTGCTGCTGTACGGCGTCGCTTTCATGCTCGGTAGGTTGGGATTCGCGTGGGCCGACCATCAGGCCGATGCGGCGGTCCTGGAATCGCAGGCCGATTTCGCCCGTCATGTCGCCAATACGGCGATGATCGTGCTGCTGGTGATCGCGCAGAGCATGATCGAAGCCGGACGCGGACGCATCGTGGCCGAGCCGGGCATGCGTTCGGCGACGCGGGCTTTCTTCAGCGGCATCGCGCTGGTGTTCAAGCGACCGCTGGTGACGCTGGGCCTGTATCTCGCAGTGACCGTGGTCGGATTCGCGATCGCGTTCCTGCTGGGGCTGTGGCGCGTGCACGTGACGGCCGTGGGCTGGGGCGGCGCTTCGCTGGCCCTGCTGGCGACGCTGCTGACGGTCGCGGCGATGGCCTGGATGCGCACGGCGCGTCTGGCCGCGATGGGTTCGGTTGCCAAGGCGACGCCTTCGTCCGCGAGCAAGGGCGTTGCGCCGGCCTGAACCGGGCAGCCATGCATGAAAGCAAAACGGCCGTCCGGAATCCGGGCGGCCGTTTTGTTTGGCGTCGTGGAACCTACTTGGCGCTTTCGGCGGCGTCGCGCTGCGGCGAGTAGTAGGCGAACACGTGGGTCGGGCTGCCGTGGAAGTCGATCGACTCCACGAATTCGCCGCCGAGGCGCTTGGCCACGCGGTCGGAAGCCTCGTTGCCGTTGCGCACCAGGCTGATCACGCGCGGGATGTGCAGGCGCTGCCAGGCATAGTCGAGCGCGGCGTGACCGGCTTCCGTCGCATACCCGTTTCCACGGTGTTCGGGGCGCAGCATCCAGCCGAGTTCGATGCTGGGCCAGCCCTCGGGAAACATCAAACCCACGCGACCGACGAAGACATCGTCCTCGCGGCGCTCCACCGCCCACATGCCGAAGCCGCGCAGGGTCCAGTGGCCCAGCAGCATCGCCATCGAGCGCCACGCATTCATGCGGTCCAGCGGCACGCCGCTGCCGACGTAGCGCGTGCTCTCCGGGTCGGCCAGCATGTCCGCGTAGGCATCGAAATGCCGTTCGGCCAGCGCGGTCAGGCGCAGGCGAGGGGTTTCCAGAATGGGGATGTCGGTCATGAGCTAAGCGATCAGCGCGGCCAGCGCCCGGGTCGAGACGGCCAGGCTTTGCGGCCAAGTGTATCCGACGATCTTCTCACCGGTGAGTGCGTCATTGAACCCTTCTTCCTCGCCCGGCGCCAGCAGGTGCCGATAGTCGACCGTGATTTCGGTGTCGGCGGCGAGGTCGGCCGTGGCGAAGATGAAACCCAGATGCCACAGCCCGGTCGGCTGGAAACTGTGGTTCACGTAGCACTCGTCGGGCCACTCCGGAGACACGGTGTAGCGGTCCTCGAACCAGCGCGCGCGGGCATGCGCCAGCGCCTGCAGCTCCGCGGAGTTCTCGATCTCGGCAAGTCGCCAGGTGCGGTCGATGGCGTCCGGTGCGGTGAGAATGTCGCCTGCGCTCACGGCCTCTTCCAGAAACAGACCCTGGCCGGCCCCGGGAATGCGCGAGGCGGCGATGCGATAGCGGGGCACGATCATGCGCGTTCCGGAGCGGTGGCGGGCGAGCGAGTCTAGGCTTCCCCGGAAGCATGCGCAATGCCGGAGACGCGCCATCCTGGGCGTCTCCGGCGGGACCTGCGGGCCGGCAGGTCCGGCACCGGCCATCCGTGGCCGGCGAGCGACGACGCGAAGGGCGAGTCGCGCCGTCGGATGCGCTTATTTCTTGCTGTCGCCCAGGCGGATGTCCTTGCGGTTGTGCGCCAGGGTGGCCTGGCCGATGCCCTTGACCTTGGTCAGGTCGTCGACGCTCTTGAAGCGGCCGTGCGCCTTGCGATAGGCGACGATGGCCTTCGCCTTGGCCGGACCCACGCCGTCCAGCGAACTGGCGATGGTGGCCGCATCGGCGGTATTGACGTTGACCGGCGTCGCGGCCAGCGCGGGCAGGGTGAAGCTCAGGGCGAACGCGAGCGTGGCGAGTTTGCGCAGCATGGAAACCTCCTTGTGTGTGAATGGGATGGACACGTCCCCGTGTCGCGGAGCCATGATGCCGTCGCCGCGTATCGCCTTGCTGCCGGTCGCGACCGAGTGCGCCGGTCGGCCGCGGTCCTGCGCCTGTGTCAGCCTTGCTTTACGCCGGCTGTAGGCGCCATCTGCGCGCCCGGCGGAGACTGATACAATCGGGGTTTGCCGAATTTCGTGGAGTCGATCTATGGACAGCAGCCGCATCCAGTCCTTCGTTGAAGGCATGTGGGACGACGAGGTCGTGCCGCAGCTGGTCGAGTACATCAAGATTCCGAACAAGTCGCCGATGTTCGATGCCGAGTGGGTCGAGCACGGCTACATGGACGACGCCGTGGCGCTGATGGAGCGCTGGGCGCGCTCCAAGCTGGACCAGCTGCCGGGCGCCACGCTGGAAGTCGTGCGTCTGCAAGGCCGCACGCCGCTGATCTACATCGACGTGCCGGGCGAAGGCGACGACACCGTGGTGCTGTACGGCCATCTCGACAAGCAGCCGGAGATGACCGGCTGGGCCGATGACCTTGGTCCGTGGAAGCCCGTCATCAAGGGCGACAAGCTGTATGGCCGCGGCGGCGCGGACGACGGCTACGCCATCTTCGGTTCGCTGACCGCGCTGCTGGCGCTGCACGATCAGGGCGTGAAGCACGCGCGCTGCGTGGTGCTGATCGAGGCCTGCGAGGAGTCCGGCAGCTACGACCTGCCGTTCTACGTCGATCATCTGGCCGACCGCATCGGCAGCCCGTCGCTGGTGGTGTGCCTGGATTCGGGCTGCGCCAACTACGATCAGCTGTGGCTGACCACGTCGCTGCGCGGCATGACCGGCGGCGAGCTGTCGGTGGAAGTGCTGACCGAAGGTGTGCATTCGGGCGATGCGTCTGGCGTGGTGCCGGACAGCTTCCGCATCCTGCGCGATCTGATCTCGCGTCTGGAAGACGAGACCAGCGGACGCATCAAGCCGGATGAGCTGTACGTCGAGATTCCCGCCGGGCGCCGCGAGCAGGCCGGCCAGTGCGCCGACATCCTCGGCAGCGAGGTCTACGACAAGTTCCCGTACGTGGACGGCATGGGGCCGGTCACCGACGACCTGGTCGAGTTGATCCTCAACCGCACCTGGCGGCCGCAGCTGGCGGTGACCGGCATCGACGGTCTGCCGCCGCTGAAGAGCGCCGGCAACGTGCTGCGTCCGGGCACGGCGGCCAAGCTCAGCCTGCGCTTGCCGCCGACGCTGAACGGCGAGCGCGCCGGCAAGTTCGTCAAGGAACTGCTGGAGAAGGACCCGCCGTACGGTGCCAAGGTGAAGTTCACGCTGGAGAAGAACGGCGGCGGCTGGAACGCGCCGGCACTGTCGCAGTGGCTGGCCGATGCGGTGTCGCAGGCGTCCGAGAGTTACTACGGCAAGCCCGCAGCCTACATGGGCGAGGGCGGCAGCATCCCGTTCATGGGCATGCTGGGCGAGAAGTTCCCGGACGCACAGTTCCTGATTACCGGCGTGCTGGGTCCGCACTCGAATGCCCACGGCCCGAACGAGTTCCTGCACATCCCGACCGGCAAGCGCGTGACCATGGTGGTCGCCGACGTGCTGGCGCGGCACTACGTCCAGGGTGCCTGAGGCGCCATGACGGCGGACACGCTCGCCGACCGCTGGCGTGCCGTGCGCGCCCGGGTGGATGCGGCCTGCCGGACGGCGGGTCGCGATCCCGCGGAGGTCGCGATTCTTCCGGTCAGCAAGACCCATCCGCCGACGGCGATCGAGCAGGCCCTGTCGCTGGGCCTGCATCGCTTCGGCGAGAACCGCGTGCAGGAAATCCGCGACAAGGCCGCGGCGCTGCCCGGGTGTGATATCGCCTGGGTGGTCATCGGTCATCTGCAGACCAACAAGGCCAAGTACGTCGCGCAGCTGGCGAGCGAAGTGCAGTCGCTGGACCGCATGGATCTGGCCGAGGCGCTGCAGCATCGGCTGGAGATCGAGGATCGTGTGCTGGACGTGCTGGTGCAGGTGAAGACTTCGCCCGAGCCGAGCAAGTTCGGCTTGCCGCCCGAGAAGTTGATCGCGTTCCTGACCGCGCTGCGCGATTTCCCGCGTCTGCAAGTGCGCGGCCTGATGACGATGGCGATCCAGTCCGACGATGCACAGGCCGTGCGCAGCTGCTTTCGCGATCTGCGCCGATTGCGCGATCAGGCCCAGGAACAGGGTTTCGAGCTGCCGCGCCTGTCGATGGGCATGAGCGGCGATTTCGAGCTGGCCATCGCCGAGGGCAGCACCGAGGTGCGCATCGGCACCGCAATCTTCGGCGCGCGCCAAGCGCTCTGATGCGGAGCCGGTTCGTGCGGTTCTGCTTGCGGTACAGAGAGAGCGCGGGCGTCCCGTTCGGGTGTCACCCGAGAAGGGGTCCTGCCGCTGCGCGTGTCACGTCACGCCGAAGTCGCGCTGCCGGAACCAGCCGGCGATGCTCATGCGCGGGCGTGTCGGCGCCAGCACCTCGTGATCGAAGTCCGCCGACAGGAACAGCGCCAGGCGGCCGGTCTGCGGCAGCACGTCGTGATGCGTGCCGTCGGGCAGGTACAGGCGCAGGTGGCCGGCGTCGGCCTCGCTCCAGTCGCGGTTGAGGTAGAGCACGGTGGACAGCACGCGCGCGTCGTCGTCGCGGAAACGGTCGCGATGGCGGTCGTAGTAGGCGCCCGCGGGATAGACGGCGTAGTGCGCCTCCAGTTCGTGCAGGCCCAGCAGCAGGCGCCGGTTCAGCGCGTCGCGCAGGCTCAGCATGCGCGCGAGGAAGGCGGTCTGCGCTTCGCTGAAGGTGTCGTCCAGCCAATGCGTGCGGTCGCTGCGCACGGCGGCGGCCAGCCGGCGACGCCCGCCACGGCCGACCGCGGCGGGCTTGAGTCGGGACAACGCATCGAGTTCGCGGCATTCGTCCGCCAGCGCCTCGATCAGCGCCGGATCGAACAGATCGTCGCACACGCACCAGCCGTCGCGCTCGATGGCTTCGGCCACGGGCTGGAACTCCAAAGGCATCGTGCCCATCTATAGAACACCTATGCCGCACGATGAGGCGGCGCGGGCGCGCACAATACGCTCATTGCCGCCGTTTGCAACTGGAGATTCCATGTCTTTCGACCTGCCCAAGGCCACCCGGGCCCTGCTGATCGCCAATGTAGCCGTGTTCCTGCTGCAACTGCTGGTGCACGACAACACGAGCCTGATGCTCTCGCAGTACTTCGCGCTGTGGCCGCTGGGGCCGGAGCAGACCGGCATGACGCCGTCCGGCAACGTGGTGCACGTCGGCTTCCAGGTCTGGCAGGTGGTGACCTATGGCTTCCTGCACGGCGGCTTCTGGCACATCGCGCTGAACATGTACGGCCTGTTCCTGTTCGGCGGCGCCATCGAGCATGCGCTGGGCGCGCGTAATTTCCTGATCTATTACTTCGTCTGCGTGATCATCGCCGCGCTGGCGCAGCTGGCCGTGGTGCATTTCTTCACCGGCGGTTTCTACCCGACCATCGGCGCGTCCGGCGGCATCTTCGGCGTACTGCTGGCGTTCGGCATGTTTTTCCCGCACGAGCGGTTGATGTTGATCTTTCCGCCCATCGAGCTGCCGGCGTGGATGTTCGTGACCGGCTACGGCGCGATCGAGCTGATCAACGGCGTGCTGGGCACACAGGCCGGCATCGCGCATTTCGCGCACCTCGGCGGCATGCTGGGCGGCTTCCTGCTGATCCAGTACTGGCGCGGCAAGTTCCCGATCAAGCCGAAGCGGCGGCTGATGCGCTGACGGGGCCGGCAGCGCGCATGCGGGCGCGATCGCGAGCGAGTGGCGGTTCGCTGACGGCGACTGGCGGCAAACTGTCGTCGCGCTAGACTGGCTTCGACAGCAAGCTTCCGGGGGCCCTTTCGCCGCCGGAGCCTTGCCATGGAACACGACATGAAAGTTTCTTCTTCCGTCATTCGTCGACTGCGCACCGAGCGCGGATGGTCCCAGGATCAGCTGGCCATTGCGTCGGGGCTGAGCCTGCGGACGATCCAGCGCGTGGAGGCGAAGGGCATCGCCTCGATGGCGTCGGCCGTAAGTCTCGCGGCGACCTTCGAGGTCTGCCTGATCGAGTTGCAGAATGAACCGGCCGTCCCTGCGAGCACGACATCGGCGTTCGCATACCACCCACTGTTTCTGGGTATCGCCATCATCACCGTGGCCGTCATCATCGAAGCGGCGCGGCCGCTCACGATGGCGCAATCCAGCCTGTTCCTGACCCTCATGGTGCTAATGACGCTCGTCGGCGTTCTGATGATCCTGCCGGCGTTCGTGGACCTGGTCAGAAAGCGGCGATACATCGCCCTGGCGCTGGCGGCGATGGGGATGCCGCTGGTGACGCTTCTTGCGATTGGATTGATCTACGCGATCGCGAGCGACCGTGTGCCGTCCTGGCACCTGTCCGTGATCGGTGCCGCCGGTGCGGCGCTGGTGGTGATGGCGGTACGGGAGCTTCAATGCGCGACCCGTTCGGTCAGCGCGCGGCGGTAGAGCACGCGCGTCCGTCGCGGCGCGTGCGTTCGCTCCGATCACGGCCCCTTCCGGTGAGGGAAGGGGTGTGCTGCGTCAGCGCAGCGCGAGGAAATCGGGGCTCGCCACCAGACGTACGGCATCCAGGCGCAGTCGCGCCTGCGGCAGGGCCTGTTCCAGCGCGGCCAGTTCGGTGGCGAGCTGGGCGATTTCCTCGTCGCGCACACCGGGATTCACGCGCTTGAGCGCACGCAGCCGTTGCAGTTCCTCGCCCAGCGTGGTGCGCGCATCGGCGGCAGCGTTCTGTGCCAGCGTGTCGGCTTCGGCGCGGGCGACTTGTTCCGCGCGTTCGAGCATCGGCGGCACCAGCTGCGCGATGAACTTGCGGTAGCGGCCCAGATCCGACTTGCGTTCGGCGGCGCGCTGCAGCGCTTCGTCGGAAGGTTCGAAGCCGTTGCGCGCCTGCAGGCGGGTGTCGACGGTGGCGATCAGCGGCGTCGGCGGCAGGAAGCGTTCGGCGTCGAGATGGCGGTCGGCGATGCATTCGAGCACGAACACCGCCTGCAGCAGCACGCTGCGCGGCGGCAGCTTGCCGTCGACCAGGAACGCTGCGTTGCCGCTTTCCGAGGACAGCAGCAGATCGATCGCGCCGGCGACCATCGGATGATCCGGGCGCAGCAGCGTCAGATCCTCGCGCGACAGCGCGGCGCGGCGGCTGAAGGTGGCCGACTGCGGGCCGTCGCCGAGACCCGGGAAGGCGTCGGTGGCGAGGTATTCGGGATCGAGCAGCACGCTGTCGACGTCGAGTTCGTCGATGTGCACGCCGAAGTGTTCCAGCAGGCGCTGGATGAAGGTGTCGCGCACGGCGTCGCCGTCGGCTTCGCTCAATGCCTGTTCCAGCGCGTCGGCCTGCGGCGCGCGCTGCGCGGCCAGTTCCAGCAGGCGGTCGCGGCCGTCCTGCATCATCGCGGCCAGTTCGCGGTGCGCGGCGCGGGTTTCGTCGATCAGCACGTCCAGCTCCTGATCGCGACCGCCGCCGTCGCGCGCGTGGGCCTCGGCCAGTGACGCCAGCGTGCCGCCGAAGCGGCGCAGCAGCTCGCGGCCGTCGGCCGGACTTTCCTGCAGACCGTTCACGGCCTCGTGGTGCCAGCGCGCCAGCATGTGCTGCGCGCTGTCGGCGATCACCGGCACGTGGATCGCGATGTCGCGGCTCTGACCGATGCGGTCGAGGCGGCCGATGCGCTGTTCCAGCAGGTCCGGGTCCAGCGGCAGATCCCACAGCACCAGATGATGCGCGAACTGGAAGTTGCGGCCTTCGGAACCGATCTCCGAGCACAGCAGCAGGCGTGCGCCGTCGGCCTGCGCGAACCACGCGGCGTTGCGGTCGCGCTGCAGCAGGCTGAGGTCCTCGTGGAAGCGCGCCACGCCGACGCCGCTGCGCGTGCGCAGGGTTTCCTCGATCGCCAGCACCTTGGCGCGGGTGCGGCAGATGAGCAGGAACTTCTCCTGCGGATGCGCTTCGAGCAGGGTCAGCAGGTCGTCGATGCGCGGGTCGTTGGTGTAGTCGTACTCCAGGCTCGCCGGCGGCTGCTGGATGTCGGCGTGGAATTCGGCCAGCAGGGCCTGGCGTTCGGTTTCGTCCAGCGCGTCGGCGGCCAGCACGCGCAGCTCCGGCAGACGCTTGGGAAAGCCGCCGACGCTGGCGCGACGATTGCGGAACATCACGCGGCCGGTGCCGTGGCGGTCGATGAGGGTGTTCAGCAGCGCATCGCCGCTGTCGGCCTGCGGGTAGACCTCCAGCAGCGCCTGGGCGTCCTCGTCGTCCTGCAGCTGTTCGGCGAGCAGGGTGCGCTCGGCGTCGTCCAGCGTGGCGCTCTCGGCCAGCTTGTCGGCGATGCGCGAGAGGGCGACGAAGCCGTCCGATTCGCGCAGGTAGGCATCCAGGTCGTGGTAGCGGGCGGGATCGAGCAGGCGCAGACGGGCGAAGTGTCCGCTGCGACCGAGCTGTTCCGGCGTCGCCGTCAGCAGCACCACGCCCGGGCTGGACGCGGCCAGCTGTTCGACCATGGCGTAGCGAGGACTGGCGCCCTCGGGCGACCATTCCAGATGATGCGCTTCGTCGACGATCAGCAGGTCCCAGCCGGTCGCCAGCAACTGCTCGCGGCGCTTGGGTGATTCGTCGAACAGGCCGAAGCCAGCGATCACCCACTGCTCGTCCTCGAACGGATTGCGGCCGTCACCGGCTTGCTCGATGGCCTCGCAGCGCTCTTCGTCAAAGATCGCGAAGGCGAGATTGAAGCGGCGCAGCAGCTCCACGAACCACTGGTTGATGAGCGCGTCCGGCAGCAGCACTAGCACGCGCGTGGCGCGGCCGGAGGCGATCTGGCGGGCGACGATCATGCCGGCTTCGATGGTCTTGCCCAGACCGACCTCGTCGGCCAGCAGCACCCGCGGTGCGGGACGCGAGGCGGCCATGCCGGCGACGCGCAGCTGGTGCGGAATCAGATCGATGCGCGCGGACTTCAAACCCCAGGCGGGCGAGCGACGGGCCGCGGCGCGCCGCTTCAGAGCGTCCAGGCGCAGCTCGAACTGCGCCACCGGATCGACGCGGCCGCCGGTCAGGCGTTCGTCGGCCTGCGAGATGCTCTGCTCGTCGTCGAGTTGACCTTCGTGCAGCTGACGGCCTTCGCCGCGGTAGACCAGCAGGCCGTCCTCTTCCTCGATGCGCTCGACGACGAAGGCGATGCCCTTGCCGGCCACGCGCTGGCCGACGCGGAATTCGGCGCGCACCAGCGGCGCGGAATCCTGGGCGTAGGGGCGCAGCACACCGGCCTTGGTGAAGAGCATCTGCACGCCGCGTCCCTCGACGCGCAGGACGGTGCCGAGCCCCAATTCGGGTTCGGCAGTGGAGATCCAGCGTTGACCGGGTTTGAACATCAGCACTCGCGAGTTCGCTAAACCCGCCATTATCCGCGCTTGGGCGCGCGGAGGAAAGCGTAGCGCCGTGCGCGAGCGAGTGCGAGCCGGTCAGAAGGCGGATTTTCGGGGTCGACACGAAGGTGGGGCAGTGCGTTCGCGGCTCGTGCTCGACCTGCGCACGGCCTGGCCGGGACTCAGGTTTCGGACCAGGCGCGGAGCAGGTTGTGGTAGACGGCGGTCAGTTGCAGCAGCGCGCCGCGGTCGGCGTCTTCGCGGGTCAGCGTCTGGATCGCGGTGTCGAGTTCCAGCAGGGTGCGGCGCTGGCTGTCGTCGCGGATCAGGCTCTGCACCCAGAAGAACGCCGCCAGACGGGCGCCGCGCGTGACCGGCGCGACGCGATGGATGCTGCTGGCCGGGTACACGATCAGATCGCCGGCCGGCAGCTTCACTTCGTGCTCGCCGTAGGTGTCGCCGACGATCAGTTCGCCGCCGTCGTAGCGTTCCGGTTCGTCGAGGAACAGGGTGCAGGCGATGTCGCTGCGCAGTTGCGTGCCGTCGGCCAGACGCATCACCGCGCCGTCGACGTGGTCGCCGTAGGTGCCGCCGCCGGTGTAACGGTTGAAGCGCGGCGGCAGGATGCGGTGCGGCAGCGCGGCGGCGTGGAACAGCGGATTGCGGCCCAGCGCCTGTAACACCTCGGTGGCCAGTTCCTGGCGCAATGGAGAGCGTTCGGCGAGTTGTTCGTTGCGCTTGACCTGCGCGCCTTGCGCGCCGACGGTCTCGCGACCGTCGGCCCAGTCCGCGGCTTGCAGACGACGGCGCATGGCCGTCGTCTGTTCGGGGGTGAGCAGGCCGGGGATGTGGATGAGCATGACGCGGTACCGGGATCAGTAGCGGACGTTGACGGTCAGCATAGCGGCGCGCGGCGTGCCGGGCGTGTAGCGATATCCGCTCTTGTTGATGGCGGCGACATAGCGCTTGTCGAACAGGTTGTCGACGTTCAGTCGCAGGTCCACGTGACGGCTGACCGGGTAGCTGGCCACGGCGTCGAACACCCAGTATGCGCGGGTGAATTCCGGCGTGCCCACCGCGCCGTCGTGGCCGCGCTTGAGCGCGCCGTTGTAGCGTGCGCCGCCGCCGATGGTGAGGTCGAACGGCAGGTGATAGGTGGTCCACGCGGTGAAGGCGCGCGTCGGCGTGTAGGCGAGGTCGTCGGAGCCGTCGTTGGCGACGGCGTCGCCGCGCGTGACGGTGGCGTCCATGGTGGTGTAGCCGGCGCTGAGCGCCCAGTTCTCGGTCAGCTTGCCGACCGCGCTTAGCTCCACGCCCTGCACGCGCTTACGGCCGGTCTGCACGTACTGCAGGTCGACCGGGTCCTGTTCGACCTGGTTGGTGACCACGGTGCGGTAGACGGCGGCGGTCAGCAGCAGGCGGTCATCGACCAGGTTCCACTTCGTGCCCAGCTCGGCGGTGTGCGCCTTCTGCGGGTCGAAGTCGGGGTTGGCGGCGTTGTTCGGGCGTGAGCTGAGCGCGAGGGTATCGCCGCCCGGCGGTTGCTGCGACACGGCGATGTTGGCGTACAGGCTGCCGTTGTCGGTCGGCTTGTACAGCAGACCGACCTTCCAGTTCGGCAGGTTGCCCTGCAGGCGCGTGTCCAGATCGGTGACCGGCGTGCCTTCCGCGAGGCTGCCGCAGTCCGGGCCGCGACGGCCGCCGCAGGGTGCGACGCTGTGGAAGTCGGTGGTGTAGTGATCCAGGCGCGCGCCGAGGTTGAGCTGCCAGCGCGGGCCGAACTTCATGGTGTCGAACAGGTACGCGGAGACGGTGTCGGTGCGGCCCTTGCTCCAGCCGCCGGTCTCGCCGTAGTTCAGCGCGCCGACGTACGGACTCGGGTCGTACACGCTGACCGCGGGCCAGCTGCCGTCGCCCAGCGCGGCCCGCGCCACGGTGCTCAGCTCCTCGCGCGTCAGCTCGATGCCGGCGCTGAAGTCGTGCTCGATCGCGCCGGTGTTCAGCGTCCAGGTCAGGTGGGTCTGGTTGGTGGCGATGGTGTTCTTCTGGTCGCGGAAGTTCGGCAGGCGACGCATGGTCCAGGTCGACGGATCGGACAGGTCTGGCGTCTGCAGGTAACTGGCGGTGCTCATGAACGAGGACAGCAGGTAGTCCTGCTTCGTGCGGCCCCAGCGCGTGGTGTTGCGCAGCGCCGCGCCGCCGGCGAAATCGTGCTCGACGCGCACCGTGAACATGTCCGCACGCACGTCGTCGTGGTCGGCGGTGGTGCCGTAGAAGTTGCTCGGGTCCACGGCCGGCGCGTCGGCCAGTTGCGGGCGCGCCGGATCGGGACTGCTGTAGCCGGGCAGGCCGATGGTGGAGACGCCGCCGTCGGGCACGTTGTTCTGCTTCACGTGCAGGTAGTCGATGTAGACGCGGGTCGGCGTATCCAGACCGAAGGCCAGCGATGGCGCGAAGCCCCAACGGTCGTTCTCGACGCGGTCGCGGCCGGGCACGCCGCTGCGCTGGCCCATCAGGTTCAGGCGGAACGCGCTGTGTTCGCCGGTCTGGCGGTTCCAGTCGATGGTCGCGCGCCGGCGGTCGCCGCTGCCGTAGCTCAGCGAGGCCGAGGTGGCGTCGGCGGCCATCGGCTGCTTGGTGATCATGTCGATGGCCCCGGTCGGCGCGGTGCGGCCGTTGTCGGTGCCGGCCGGCCCCTTCAACACCTCGACCTGATCGATGTTGAACACGTCGCGCGAGATGGCGCCGAGATCGCGCACACCGTCGACGAAGATGCTGCCGGAGCTGTCGAAACCGCGCATGTAGATCGCGTCGCCGGTTTCGGTGCTGCCGTTCTCGCCGACGTAGAACGTGCCCACGCCGGGGCTGTTGCGCAGCACGTCGGTGAGCGTGGTCGCGCCCTGCTGGTTGAACAGGTCGCTGGAGATCACCTGCAGGGTCTGCGTGGTGTCCAGCAGCGGCTGGGTGTACTTGTCCGAGGCGGACTTGTCGACGAGGTACCCCGGCAGCGGCGAGGCCTTGACCGACACGCTCGGCAGCTTCTTCGCCTGCGCGATGGCGGCGGCGGTGTCGGGGTTGGCGTGTTCCGGCGTCGCCGCGTGCGCGCTCAGGGCCACGGCGGGCAGGCCGAAGGCGAGGGCGCCAAGCATGCAGCTCAGGCCGTGCGAGGTGGGGCGGGGGGCGTCGGCGGTGAAGCGGGGGCGTACGTGTTTGCGGCTCTTGATGGCAGCCATGCGCAAGATTCCTTGTTGTCGTGGCGTCTCGCGAACGAGTACGCCGCGCCCGCGTGATGGCATGCATGCGCGCGTGCGCATCCGGCTGGTGCAGGCAGAGATCGTGAAAGGCAGAGCAGGCGCGCGCTTGGGACGGCGTCTGCTTGAGACGAAATATAGTATCAATGAGAATGATTCGCAACATCAATTCATGCCGCGATTCGGCTCGAACGCTTGCGGCTTGCGTGTCCCGAACCTTGCCGGGCGCGGAGGGCGTGTCATCCGGGCATAAAAAAGGGCGCCGCACGAAGCGGCGCCCTGGAAGAAGCGATCCGCAGCGCGGGATGCGCTGCGGACAGCCGTCGGTGTTACCAGATCTTCACCTGCTGGTCGCCGGAGCGGACCATCTTGTCGCCGGGCTTGCACTGGAACGCCGTGGCGAAGGCCGTCATGTTCGACGGCGCACCGATGGCGCGGAACTGCATCGGCGCGTGCGGATCGGCGTTCAGCAACACCATCTGGCGCTTGGGACGAATCTCGCCGCGCCACACGCGGGCCCAGTTCAGGAAGAAGCGCTGGTCCTCGGTGTAGCCGTCGATCTTTTCGCTGGCTTCCTTCGGGTGGTTCTTCAGCGCGGTCTGCAGGGCGTCGTAGGCGATGTTGAGGCCGCCCAGATCGGCGATGTTCTCGCCCAGGGTCAGCTTGCCGTTGACGTGCAGGTCCGGGTGATCCGGCAGCGGGGTGTAGGCATCGAACTGCTTGACCAGCTTGTCGGTGCGCGCGTCGAACGCCTTGCGGTCGGCCTTGGTCCACCAGTTGTCCAGGTTGCCGTTGCCGTCGAACTGGCTGCCCTGGTCGTCGAAGCCGTGGCTGGACTCGTGACCGATCACCGCGCCGATGCCGCCGTAGTTGATGGCGTCGTCACCGTTGGCATAGAAGAACGGCGGCTGCAGGATCGCGGCCGGGAAGTTGATCGTGTTGTCGGTCGGGTTGTAGTACGCGTTCACCGTCTGCGGCGTCATGCCCCACTCCTTGCGGTCGGTGGGCTTGCCGATCTTGGCGATGTCGTAGTCGTAGTTGAACTTCTGCGCCGCCTCGAGGTTGGCGTAGTAGTTGTCCTTGCTGATGCTCAGGCCGTCCCAACTGCGCCACTGATCCGGATAGCCGATCTTCGGCAGGAACTTGGACCACTTGTCCAGCGCCTTCTGCTTGGTCTCGGCGCTCATCCAGTCGAGATTCTCGATGCGGTTCTTCAGCGCCGCCAGCACGTTGTGCACCAGTTGGTCGGCGCGTTCCTTGGCTTCGGGCGGGAAGTACTTCTTCACGTACAGCTGACCCAGGGCCTGGCCCATGGAGCCGTTGACGGCGCCGAGCGCACGCTTCCAGTCGGCCTTCTGCTGCGGCTGGCCGCTGAGGGTCTTGCCGTAGAAGTCGAAGCTGGCGTCGACGAACGGCTGCGACAGCGCGTCGGCGGCGCCGGAGATGGTGTGGACCTTGAGATAGGCCTTCCACTCGTCCAGCGGCGCGGTCGCCAGCAGGTGGTCGAATTCCTTGAAGAACTTCGGCTGCGACAGCGAGAAGCCCTTGTCGACGGTCACGCCCTGCGACTTGAAGAAGGTGTCCCAGTTGAAGTGCGGGGTGACCTTGTTGGCGTCGGCAACGGACACGAAGTGGTACTGGTTCTTCGGATCGCGCAGCTGGACGCGCGGAATCGAATGCTTGGCCAGCTCGGTCTCGAACTTCATGGCCAGGTCGGCCTGCTTCTTCGCCTCGGCCGGCTTGTCGCCGGTCAGCTCGAACAGCTTGCCGAGGTACTTCACGTAGGCGTCACGGACGTCCTTGTACTTGGCGTCGGTGTAGTAGGCCGGCGTCGGCAGGCCCAGGCCGCTCTGGAAGGTGTAGGCGATCTGCAGCTTGGCGTTCTTGAAGTCGGCGTCGGAGCCGAAGTTGAACACGCGGCCGTCACCCTTGGCGAAGGACTGGTCCAGCCACGGCTGCAGGTCCTTGCGCGAGGTGATCGCGTCGATCGAGGCCAGGTCGGGCTTGATCGGATCGAAGCCGGCCTTGTTGCGCGCGTCCATGTTGAGGGCCGAGCTGTACAGCCAGCCGATCTTCTGTTCGATGGAGCCGGCCGGCGCGCTGTCCGCGTCCTTGGCGGCGTCTTCGACCAGCTGATGCTGGTCCTGCAGGCTCTTCTCGCGCAGTTCGTTGAACGAACCCCACGAGGTCTGATCGGCCGGAATCGGATTGGCCTTCACCCATTTCGCGTTGACGAACCCGTTGAAATCGGTGCACGCGTTGATGTTGTTGTCCAGGTCCGCGATGTTGAACACCGGCGCGGTGGAGGCGCTGGCCGGCGCACTCGACATCTTGGCGACAGTGGCGGCCTTGGCGGGTGCGGGCGCGGGCTGCTTGGCGCTGTCGTCGCCGCCCTTGCTGCAGGCGGTCGCGGCCAGCGTCAGGCTCACGGCCAGCGCCAGCGGTTTCAGCATGTGCTTGTTCATCTAAGGGTTCTCCTCCGGATAAGGGCGGTCAGACAGGGAAGTGCGAAGGCGTGCGCAGTGCCCCCGTGGCGCACGCATTCAGGGTTGCCAGACTAGGACAGAAGTCACGCGAGCATACAGTGTCGAAGGTCAGGGGTGTATCGTGCGGCGGGGCTGCAACCGGCCTGCATGGCGGGCTTCAGGCGGAGGTCGGCGGAGCCGGCGTCTGGGCTGCCCGGCGGCTGCTGGAAAGGCTCGGCAGGGTGTCCGGCGCGACGGCGCCGCCGGAGATGATGAAGGCCATGGCCTGGTCCATGGTCCAGTCGGTCGGGGTCAGCTGATCGACCGGCACCACTTCGAGGTAGCCGCCGGTCGGATTGGGCGTGGTCGGGATGTACACCGCGGCCATTTCCCGGTTGCTGCCTTCCTCGCGCATGACGCGGGTGACGAACCCGACCACCTTCATGCCCTCGCGCGGAAAATCCACCAGCACCACGCGTTGCACCTGATCCGGGCGCGTCTGCAGCACGTTCATGAGCTTCTTGGTGCCGCCATAGATGGTCTGCACCAGCGGAATCCGTTCGAGCAGCGTGTCGAAGGCGCTGAGCATGCGCTGGCCGATCACGCGACTGGCCAGCCAGCCGAGCAGATACAGGCCGACCACGGTGAACAGCAGTGCGAGGATGTTCAGCAGCCAGCGTACGCTCAGCGCCTGCGCGAGATGTGGCGCGACCAGGCTCATCGCATTCAGGATGGCGTTGACCAGCGGCGTGCCGATACTGGCCAGCAATCCCAGCACGAACGAGAACACCAGCCAGGTGATCCACAGCGGCAGGAAGGTCAGCAGACCGGTGAGCAGATAGCGTTTGAGGCGTAGCGGACGCATCGTCGGTACTCGGCACGGGAGAGCGTCATTGTAGGCACATTGGCGATATCTGCAGCGGCGCAGTCGCTGGGCGTGTTGTGATGAAGTCGCGCGCCGTGCGAATCATGGGTGGAATGCCGGGGACGACACGCATCATGAGCGCACGACGACGACAAACGGAGTTCACGCGATGGCTGGCGGAGCACCAGCGCATCGTGTTCAAGGTGGCGGCGACGTACGCGCACCGGACGCACGATCGCGACGACCTGGAGCAGGAAATCTGCACCCAGGCCTGGCGTTCCTTCGCCCGCTACGACCACGCGCGCGCGAAATTCTCGACCTGGCTGTACCGGGTCGCGCTGAACGTGGCCATTTCCCATGTGCGGCGACAGACGCAGGTCGCCGCGACGCGCACCGTGCCGCTCGAGGATACACATCTGGAACATCTCGACGGCGGCACGCCGGTGCACGAACCGGATGCGCGCATCGAGTGCATGCATCGCCTGATCGGGACACTCGATCCCCTGCATCGCGCGCTGATGCTGCTGTATCTGGAAGACCGCAGTCATGCGGAGATCGCCGAGATTCTCGGCATCAGCACCAGCAACGTCGGCACCAAGCTGCATCGGATCACGCGCGAGCTTCGCCAGCGCATGCAACCCCACCAAGACATCGGAGCATGACCGTGGACACCAATGACATGAAGATGGCCTGGCAGATGTTCGACCGGCAGCTCGCGCAGCAGCGCACCCTGCAACTGCAGTTGTTCCGCGAAAGTCGCATCGACAAGTTGCATCGAGGTCTGCGCCCGCTGGTCTGGGGTCAGTCCCTGCAACTGCTGCTCGGCGTGCTGCTGGCGACCTGGGCGGTCGGTTTCTGGGTGGCGCATCGCGGCGCGTTTCTGCTGCTGATCAGCGGCCTGCTAATGCAGGGCTTTGGCCTGCTGCTGGTGATGACGTCGGCGCGCGTGCTGGCGCTGCTGCGGCGGATCGACTACGGCGCGCCAGTGGCGACGATACAGCGTCAGCTGGCCGACCTGCGGCAGTGGCGCGTGCGCGTGGAGTCGCCCGTGCATGCGGTGGTCGGCAGTTTCATCTGGGTGCCGGGCCTGATCTGCGCGCTGGCGACGACCGGTTTCCATGCCTGGGGACCGGGCCTGATGTGGTGGGCGGTGTCGAGCGTGCTGGTCAGCGTCGGTCTGCTGGCGATGGCCGTATGGTTCGCGCGGCGGCATGGCTACGGCGCGCGGATCGAGGCTCGCGCGGCCGGCACCAGCGTGCAGCGCGCGCGGCAGGCGCTGGATGAGCTGGAAGGTTTCCTTCGCGATTAGGCGTCGGGCGACGTCGCTTGGACGGCATCCGCGGCGTTGCGCGCATGCGGCTTGCGGCGCACGTACAGCTGCTTGCGCACGCGCGCCACCAGTTCACCGGCATCGTCGACGACGTCGATGTCGAACCAGCGCAGCACCTTGCCGCCGTCCGCGGCGGCGCTGCGCAGGTCATCGACCATCGCCTGCGTCAGCCGGAAGTGCGCGTGCACGTTGGTGCGGCCGGGCGCGACGAAGTCGATGGCGCCGGCCTTGTCCCACACGTAGTAGTCCTTGCCCAGACGCTGCATCGTCAGCAGCATCCAGAACGGGTCGGTCATCGAGAACAGGTTGCCGCCGAACTGGGTGCCGACGTAGTTGCGGTTCCACGGACGCAGCTTCAACGTCACCCGCGCCTCGCTCCAGTCCGCTTCGATGGCGCGCACGCGGATGCCGTTGCACAGGAACGGCGGCCAGAGATTGAGCAGACGGCGAAGCGTGCGGGCGCGCATGTGCAGTGGTCGTGCGGTGGAGGGTATGCCAACCATACCTTCGCGTATGGTCGATTGTCATCCTGTCCAGATGTCGAGCCGGCCAGCGCGCCGCATGGGCGACGGAGCGCATGCGCCGCGCGCCGCGCACCCATGAGACAACATTCGAGAATGCGTTCGGGCGAGCGCAGGGTCGCCCGGCACCGGTTCAGAACAGGGTCGAGGCCATGCGTCGACGGTAGTCGCCCACCAGCGCCGCGTCGTCGAGGATCTGGAACGCGGCGAGCAGGCGCTGGCGCGCGAGGCCTTCGTTCCAGTCGCGCTGGTGACGCAGGATGTGCAGGAACTGGTCCAGCCCCTCCGCCGGTGCATCGCTCAGCACCAGGCGCACGCCGAGCAGGTCGCGCGCGGCCCAGTCGTCGGCATCGCGTTCGATGCGCTGGCGCAGCGTGTCGGCATCCGGCGCCTCGTCGAGCGCCTCGGCCAGCTGCAACTGGCCGCGCAAACGCGCCGCGCGGTCGTCGGTGGCGAGGTTGGCGGGCAGGGCGTCGAGCGCGCTGCGTGCCGCCTCGAAGTCGCCGGCGCGCAGCTGCGCCAGGGCCAGGTCGAGCTTCAGGCTTTCGTCGTCCGGGCGCGCGGCCATCTCGGCGCGGATGCGCTGCACGGCGTCGGCGGCGGATTCGGTCGCGGTGTCCTCCACTGCATCCTGCATGTTGTCCGGCGTCTCGATCAGCGAGGCCGGCTCGACGTGCTTGGCCAGGAATTCGCGCAGCTGGCCTTCCGGCAGCGCGCCGGCGAAGCCGTCGACCGGGCGGCCGTCGATCAGCAGCGCCACGGTGGGCACGCTGCGGATGCCGAACATGCCGGCCAGCTCCTGGTTGGCGTCGACGTCGATCTTGGCCAAGCGGAACGCGCCGTTGTATTCCGCGGCGAGTTTCTCCAGCAGCGGGCCGAGCGCCTTGCAGGGCGCGCACCAGGTGGCCCAGAAGTCGATCAGGATCGGGGTCTGCATGGACGCCTGCAGGACGTCGCTCTCGAAGTTTTCCGGGGTGACGTCGAAAACGTGTGCGTTCGTGCTCACGGGAGCTCCGGGATGAAGTGATGCTGCATCAGGTCGGGGCGATCGGCGGCAAATCAAGGCCGCATGCGGCGCGAGTCGGCGTTCGGCTTGCGCTCAGCGTGACGCGCGCGCTTGATGGATAATCGGCGCTCATGGAGCCGTCCGCCCACAGTCTGGTGATTTGCGAACATTGCGATGCGGTGCATCGCAAGCACGAACTCGCGCGCGGCGAAGTGGCGCGCTGCGTGCGCTGTCAGGCGGTGCTGTACCGACGCCCGTGGCTCAGCCTGGACAGCATGTTCGCGCTGGCGCTGGCGGCGGCGATCACGTTCTTCATCGCCAACGTCTGGCCGATCGTGACGCTGGAACTCAACGGCCACGCCAGTTCGGCGACGTTGTGGCAGGCCATCGTCGCGACCTGGAACGACGGCGTTGGCGTGGTGTCGGTGCTGGCGGCGCTGATGCTGTTCTTCTTCCCGATGCTGCAGGTGCTGCTGTTCGGCTGGGTGCTGGGGTTCCTGCGCGCCGGGCGGTTGCCGCCGGGCTTCATTCCCATCATGCGCGTGCTGCACGCGATCCGTCCGTGGAGCATGGTCGAGGTGTTCATGCTCGGCACGCTGGTGGCGGTGGTGAAGGTGGGCGACATCTTCGAGGTGATCCTGCAGCCGGGCATCTGGGCCTTCGCCGCGCTGACCGTGTTGCTGGCGCTGGTGGCCTCGTTCGACGTGCGCCGCATCTGGCTGTTGAAGCGGGAGTGCTGCGGATGAGCGAACCGCGCATTTCCACCGCAAGCGAACTGGGCATCGTGGCCTGCCATTGCTGCGGTCAGCTGTGTCGCCACGTACAGGGCGACATCTGCTGCTCACGCTGCGGCGCGCGTCTGCATCGGCGCAAGCCGGACAGCCTGGCGCGCACCTGGGCGCTGCTGCTGGCGGCGATGATTCTGTACATCCCCGCCAACCTGCTGCCGATCATGCGCACCGGCTCGCTGTTCGGCAGCGAGAGCAACACCATCCTCAGCGGCGTCGCCGAACTGTGGCGCGCCGGTTCATGGGACCTGGCGGTGATCGTGTTCGTGGCGTCGATCATGGTCCCGCTGATGAAGTTCGCGGCGTTGCTGGTGCTGCTGATCAGCGTGCAGCGACGCAAGGCCTGGCGCGCGCGCGGCCGCGCCCACCTTTTTCGCCTGGTGGAGGGCATCGGCTACTGGTCGATGCTCGACGTGTTCGTGGTCACCCTGCTGGTGGCGCTGGTGCGGTTCCAGCTCACCCAGGTCGATCCGGGGCCGGGCGTGGTGTACTTCGGACTGGTGGTTGTGCTTACCATGCTGGCCTCGATGAGTTTCGATCCGCGGCTCATCTGGGACCACGCCGAGTCCGTGGACGACGGGAAAGCAGAGGAAGTCGAGCATGACTGAGCGCGAGTCGCACGGGGACACCAACGACCTGCCCGCGCCGCAGATCGCGCGGCGCAGGCGCTGGCAGCTACCGCTGATCTGGCTGGTGCCGGTGGTGGCGGCGGTGGTCGGCCTGTCGCTGGTCGTGCATGCGCTGATGTCGGAAGGCCCGACCATCACCATCAGCTTCAAGACGGCCGAGGGCATCGAGCCCGGCAAGACCCAGGTCAAGTTCAAGAACGTGGTGATCGGCAAGGTGCACACCGTGGCGCTGAGCAAGGACCGCGGCACCGTGCTGGTGCGCGTGGACCTGGAAAAACGCTACGACTATTTCGCCAGCGACGGCAGCCGGTTCTGGGTGGTGCGGCCGCGCGTCGGGTTGGGCGGCGTGTCCGGACTCAGCACGCTGTTCTCCGGCGCGTACATCGGCGCCGATACCGAGAGCGGCGATCGTCACGAGGAACGCAGGCGATTCAAGGGCCTGGAAACGCCGCCGCCGCTGACCCACGGCGAGCCGGGCAGCACCTTCACGCTCGACAGCGACGACCTGGGTTCGCTGGACATCGGTTCGCCGGTGTATTTCCGCCGCATCCAGGTTGGACGCGTGGTCAGCTACCGGCTCGACGAGGATGGCAAGGGCGTGCAGCTGCAGGTATTCGTCGATGCACCCTACGACCGCTACGTCACCGACCAGACTCGGTTCTGGAACGCCAGCGGCGTGAACGTCGCGGTCGATGCGGGCGGGCTGAAGGTCAACACCGAGTCGCTGGCGACCGTGGTGGCCGGCGGCATCGCCTTCCAGGCGCCGGATTACGTGCGCAACGACAAGCGCGCCACGGCGAGCACGCATTTTGAACTGTTCGACAGCCGCGACAAGGCCATGCAGCCGCCGGACGGACCGCCGTTGTGGCTGCACATGCGCTTCCATCAGTCGGTGCGCGGTCTGGCCAAGGGCGCGACGGTCGATTTCGAGGGCATCTCGATCGGCGAGGTCAAGCGCATCAGCGTCGAGTACGATCCGGTGAAGAAGCGTTTCCCGGTCGACGTCACCGCGGTGATCTATCCGCAGCGCCTGGGCCGCGCGCACGAGCAGTTCGCCAAGCGCATCGGCGATGCCTACGAGAAGAATCCGGGGCTGGGGCTGGCCGTGCTGATCAAGCACGGACTGCGCGCGCAGCTGCGCAGCGGCAATCTGCTGACCGGGCAGCTGTACGTGGCGCTGGACTTCTTCCCCAACGATCCGCACCAGGAACTCGATCCCAAGCAGCGGCCGTTGCGCGTGCCCACCGTGCCGGGCAGTTTCGACCGCATCCAGGAGCAGGTGGCGCACATCGCCGACCGTCTGGACAAGGTACCGTTCGACCGCATCGGCCAGCATCTGGATCAGAGCCTGCAGGGCATTGATGCGCTGCTCAAGCAGCTCAACGGCAAGCTGGCGCCGCAGGCGAGCGAAACTCTGAAGCAGGCACAGACGACGCTGCGTTCGCTGGACGGCAGCCTGTCCGGCGACTCGCCGCTGCAGCAGAACCTAGGGCAGACGCTGTTGCAGGTGCAACGCGCCGCACGTTCGCTGCGCGTGCTGACCGATTATCTGGGACGTCATCCCGAGGCGTTGCTGCGCGGCAAACGCAACAACGCGCCGCCGCCAGAAGCGCCGCCCGCGCCGGCGAGCAAGGAGAAGCAGCCATGAGTTCACGCTTGCGTTCAATGGTTCCGGCCGTTCTGGTGCTGGCGCTGACCGCCTGCGCCTCGGCGCCGACGCAGTTCTTCACTTTGCTGCCGCAGACGACGACATCGGCGTCTGCGCCGGCGGCGGCCTACCGCATCGCGGTGCTGCCGGTGACGATTCCGGCCCAGGTCGACCAGCCGCAACTGGTGGTGCGGCAGAGCGACGATCGCGTGGCGCTGCTGGAAGGCGAGCAGTGGATCGGTCCGCTGGGGGACCAGATCCGCGCGGCGGTGTCCGATCGGCTCGGTCGCGATCTCGGCGCCGTGGATGTCTACGGTTTGCCGCAGGCCGACACGGGCACCGTTTTCCGCATCAAGCTCGACGTGCGCCGCTTCGAGTCGGTGGCCGGTCAGTACGCGCAGATCGACGCCGCCTGGAGCGTGCGCGAGCATGGAGCGAAGGGAGCGGGCGGGTCGACGATGAGCTGTGCCAGCACGATCAAGGAGCCGGTCGGCGACGGTTATGCCGCGCTGGTGCACGGTCACCAGCAGGCGCTGGCGGCGCTGTCCGAGCGCATCGCCGACGTGGTGCGATCGATGGTCGCGGGCGATACGCCGAGCTGCCCGCGCTAGGGCGATGCAGCGGCGCTCAGTCGCTGTCGAGCAGCAACAGGTCCAGCAGCGCCAGCGCCGTGAACATGAGGCCGCCGCCGACGCCGAGCAGCGCGGCGAGCGTGGCGTGCTGACCCGTGCCGGCGAAGGCCTGGATCGGCAGCGTCCACGGGAACCAGGTGCCGAAGCGCGCCGACTGACCGATGATGAAGCCGGCGATGGTCGCCACGATGCCGACCGCGACGGCGACGGTGAAGCTACGCCAGCGCAGCGCCACCCAGCCCTGGATCGCCACCATCAGGGCGCTGGCGGCGAGGCTGGCGGCGACCGGCGGCAGCAGGCGTCCCAGGTGCGGCATGCCGTGCATGCCGGCATCCGGCGAGAGCAGCGCGAGCAGCCAGCCCGCCAGCGGCGTCAGCGCCAGCAGGATCAGTTCCGCCGCGATCACCATGCCGGCCAGGATCAGCAGCTTGGCGAGGTAGTGCACGACGCGTGGCGTCGGCATCGCCAGCAAATGCTTCCACTGCCGGTTGCCGTGCTCCAGGCCGGCCAGCAGCGCCGCCTGCAGCGTCACGAACAGCGGCAGCATCAGTAGTGTCCACAGCGAGAACAGCGCGCGGCCCAGGTTGTACCAGGCCTGGACCGGGTCGCTGGCCTTGCCGGTCGCATGCCCGCCACGTGCCTGCACGGTGAGGATTTCCAGCACCATCAGCAGTGCGATGGCCAGCGGTGCCAGCAGCACCATCCACAGCGCCAGGGTGTGACGCAGCTTGAGCGTTTCGGCGTGCAGCGCGCGCAGCAGAGCGTTCATGCGGCGTCCTCGCGGTCGGCGGTGAGTTCCAGAAACAGCGTCTCCAGCGAGCGCCGGCTGCGGGCGACATGGTGGACGGCATGGCCGCGTTCGACCAGCAGGCGGTTGATGTCGTGGTCGGGCCGGCGCGGGTCGGCGATCAGCACCCGTCCGTTCGCGTCGAGCGTGGCGGCTTCGCCGTCGGCCTGCAGTTCGACGCAGGCGCGCGGACCGTCCGTGCAGCCGATCTCCAGGCGCTCGCCGTAGTGCGCGCGCAGCGCGGACTGCGGCCCCTGGAACAGCAGCCGGCCGTGATCGATCACGCCGACATGGGTGGCGATCTGCTCGACCTCGCCCAGCAGGTGACTGGACAGGAACACCGTCAGCCCGAGTTCGCGCGCCATGCGCTGGATGAAGCCGCGCATGGCGACGATGCCGGCCGGGTCGAGGCCGTTGGTCGGTTCGTCGAGCAGCAGCAGGCGCGGTTCGCCGAGCAGGGCCTGGGCGATGCCGAGTCGCTGACGCATGCCCATGGAGTAGGCGCTGACGCGGCGCTCGGCTTCGCTGCGCAGGTCGACGATGTCCAGCACGGCGTCGATGCGCGTGCGCGGCAGGCCGAGCAGGCGGCGGCCCACGTCCAGGTTCTCGCGCGCGCTGAGGTGCGGGTACAGCGAAGGCGATTCGACCATCGCGCCGACATGGCGCAGCGCGCGGCGGTCGGCGCGCGTCAGGGTTTCGCCGAACAGGCGGATCGCGCCGCGCTGCGACCGCAGCAGGCCGAGCAGCAGGCGGATCGAGGTGGTCTTGCCGGCGCCGTTGGGTCCGAGGAAACCGTAGATCGCCCCCTGCGGCACCGCCAGGTCCAGCGTCTGCACGCCGTATCCGCCGGCGAAGCGGCGTGACAAATCCCGTGTCTCGATGGCCTGCATGTCTACCCCCGGCGGTCTTGTGTGCCGCCCCCTCGCGCGATGGATCTGTGTCACACCCTACCGAGAGCGATTCAGCGGCCACAAGCCTGCGCATCGGCAGGCTTGGCGCTCTCCGGGCGCTGCGGTACGCTGCACGGTCCTGTCGCAGGCCCGCTGCGCATCGCCTTTTTCGAAGATCAACGGTATGTCCGACACCTACGAACCGCGGACGGTGGAAACCGCCGCTCAGGATTTCTGGAAACGCACGCACGCCTTCGAGGTGCGCGAGGATGCGTCGAAGCCGAAGTTCTACTGCCTCTCGATGCTGCCGTACCCGTCCGGCGCGCTGCACATGGGGCACGTGCGCAACTACACCATCGGCGACGTCATCAGCCGTTTCCAGCGCATGCAGGGCCGCAACGTGCTGCAGCCGATGGGCTGGGACGCCTTCGGCCTGCCGGCCGAGAACGCCGCGATCAAGCACAACACCGCGCCGGCCAAGTGGACGCGCTCGAATATCGAACACATGCGCGGCCAGTTCGCGCGCATGGGCTTCGCCTACGACTGGTCGCGCGAGTTCGCCACCTGCGATCCGGACTACTACGTGCACGAGCAGCGCATGTTCGTGCGCCTGTTCGAGAAGGGCCTGGCCTACCGCAAGAACTCGGTGGTGAACTGGGACCCGGTCGATCAGACCGTGCTGGCCAACGAGCAGGTCATCGACGGTCGCGGCTGGCGCACCGGCGCGCTGGTCGAGAAGCGCGAGATTCCGCAGTGGTTCCTGAAGATCACCGACTACGCGCAGGAACTTCTCGACGGACTGGACACGCTGCCGGGCTGGCCCGACGCGGTCAAGACCATGCAGCGCAACTGGATCGGCCGTTCCGAAGGCCTGGAAATCCGTTTCGACGTGGCCGACAGCGATGTCTCGCTGACCGTGTTCACCACGCGCCCGGACACGTTGATGGGCGCGACCTACGTCGCCGTCGCCGCCGAGCATCCGCTGGCGATGCAGGCGGCGAAGGACAACGCCAAGCTGGCCGAATTCATCGAGACCTGCCGCCAGGGCGGCACGTCCGAGGCCGAGCTGGAGACGCAGGAAAAGCGCGGCATGGACACCGGCCTGGAGGTCGTGCATCCGCTGACCGGCGAGACGCTGCCGATCTGGGTCGCCAACTTCGTACTGATGGGCTACGGCACCGGCGCGGTGATGGCGGTGCCGGGCCATGACGAGCGCGATCACGAGTTCGCGCAGCAGTACGGCCTGCCGATCAAGATGGTGGTGGTCGACGCCGGCGTGGTCGATGCGCTGAGGGAACTGCAGCACGATCTGGCCGCCGGCGTCGGCGCCGATCCGCTGCGCAATGCGCTGCGGGGCACGCATACCGATGCCTACGACGCCAACACCGCGGTGCGCGTGGTGGAGTCCTTCGAGCATCGCGTGCTCAACGAGGCGGCGTTCACCGAGTACGGCACGCTGGTCAACTCCGGCGACTTCGACGGCCTGGACTTCCAGGGCGCGTTCGACGCCATCGCCGCGAAGCTGGAGGCCGACGGTCGCGGCGCGCGCAAGGTCAACTGGCGTCTGCGCGACTGGGGCGTCAGCCGCCAGCGCTACTGGGGCTGCCCGATCCCGATCGTGTACTGCCCGACCTGCGATGCCGTGCCGGTGCCCGAGGACCAACTGCCGGTGGTGCTGCCCGAGGACGTGGCCTTCACCGGCGTGAAGTCGCCGATCAAGGCCGACCCGGAGTGGCGCAAGACCACCTGCCCGAAGTGCGGCGGACCGGCCGAGCGCGAGACCGACACCTTCGACACCTTCATGGAGTCGAGCTGGTACTACGCGCGCTACACCAGTCCGGGCGCGGCCACCCAGGTTGACGGGCGTGCCGACTACTGGCTGCCGGTCGATCAGTACATCGGCGGCATCGAGCACGCGATCCTGCACCTGCTGTATTTCCGCTTCTATCACAAGCTTCTGCGCGACGCGGGGCTGGTGACGTCGGACGAGCCGGCCACGCGCCTGCTGTGCCAGGGCATGGTCGTGGCCGACACCTTCTATCGCGAGCAGGACGACGGTTCCAGGCACTGGTTCAATCCGGCCGAGGTGGCGGTCCAGCGCGATGAGAAAGGGCACGTGACCGGTGCGGTGCTGGCCGCCGACGGCCGGCCGGTGCGCATCGGCGGCACCGAGAAGATGTCCAAGTCGAAGAACAACGGCGTCGATCCGCAGGTGATGATCGACAAGTACGGCGCCGATACCGTGCGTCTGTTCTCGATGTTCGCCGCGCCGCCCGAGCAGTCGCTGGAATGGAACGAGGCGGGCGTCGAGGGCATGGCGCGCTTCCTGCGCCGGTTCTGGCGCGAAGTGGCCACCCACGTGGCGCAGCCGGATCATCCCGAGGTCGATCCGGCCGCGCTGGACGGCGCGCAGAAAGACCTGCGCCGGCAGCTGCACGAGACCATCCGCAAGGTCGGCGACGACTACGGCCGCCGGCAGAGTTTCAACACCGCCATCGCCGCGCTGATGGAACTGCTCAATCACGTCGGCAAGTTCGGCGACATGAGCGACCAGGGTCGGGCGGTGCGGCACGAGGTGCTGCAGACCATGGTGCTGCTGCTGAACCCGATCACGCCGCATACCAGCCACGCGCTGTGGCAGTTGCTGGGCCATGCCGAGACGCTGATCGAGGACCAGCCGTGGCCCGCCGTCGACGAGGACGCGCTCAAGCGTGACGCGGTGACGCTGGCCGTGCAGGTCAACGGCAAACTGCGCGGCACCGTCGAGGTGGCCGTCGATGCGCCGCGCGAGGACATCGAGCGACTGGCGCAGGACCTGCCGGGTGTGCAAGCCTTCACCGAGGGCAAGACCGTGCGCAAGGTCATCGTCGTGCCCGGAAAAATCGTCAACATCGTGGTGGGATGAAGATGGACAAGCGCTGGTTGCGTGTTTCCCTGTGTGCCGGCCTGGCGCTTTTGCTGAGCGCCTGCGGCTTCCATCTGCGGCGCGGCGCGCAGCTGCCGCCGGGGATGGAAAAGATCCACCTCACCGTCAACGGCGGCGGCGATCTGCAACGCGAACTGGCGCGCACGCTGGAGATCGCGGGCGCGACCCTGGTCGATCAGTCCGGACCGGGCGTGGCCGAGTTCCGCGTGCCCGTGGCGCGCTTCCGTCAGACCGCGCTGACCTTCACTGGCCGTGCCCGTGTCGGCGAGTACGAGGTGCGCTATCAAGTCCGCTTCGACGTGGTCGACAGCCAGGGCAAGACGATCGTGCCGCTGCAGAGGATCGAGCTGTCGCGCGAATTCACCTACGACGCCACGCAGCCGGTCGGCACCGAATCGCAGACCGAGGAGATTCACAACAGCCTCACCAGCGACGCGGTACAGGCGATCCAGTTCCATCTCCGCGCCGCCGCCGAGCGTGCCGCCGTGCCGGCAACCGCGGCCTCGTCCGCCACGGCAGGCTGACCCGCGCCGCCCATGCCCGTTCCCGCCGCCCGCTGGCCGCAACAGCTCAAGACCGATGCCCTGCAGCCGGTCTACCTGCTGGTCGGCGAGGAAATGCTGGTGCTGGAAGCGGCCGACGCCCTGCGCGCCCGCGCCCGCGAGCTGGGCTACACCGAGCGCGAGGTGCTGAGCGTCGAGTCGGGCTTCGACTGGGACGATCTGGCGCGCGCCGCGGCCGGCATGTCGCTGTTCGCCAGCCGTCGCCTGATCGACCTGCGCCTGCCGACCGGCAAGCCGGGGCGCGACGGGGCCAAGGCGCTGACCGCGTTCTGCGAGGACCTGCCGCCCGACACGGTGCTGCTGGTGACCTGCGTGACCTGGTCGAAGAAACACGAGGGCGCCTGGACCAAGGCGCTGGACAAGGCCGGCGTGCACGTCGTGTTCTGGCCGCCGCGTGCGCAGGAGATGCCGTCCTGGATCGGTGCGCGCCTGGCGCGGCACGGCATCCAGGCCCAGCCGGCGGCGCTGGCGCTGCTGGCCGAGCGCGTCGAGGGCAATCTGCTGGCCGCCGCGCAGGAAGTCGACAAGCTGGCGCTGCTGCATCAGGGCGGACGCATGGACGCCGCGACCATGGAAAGCCTGGTCGCCGACAGTGCCCGTTACGACATCTTCCGACTCAGCGACGCGGCCTTCGGGGGCGATGCCCCGCGCGCGCTGCGCGTGATGCGCGGTCTGCAGGCCGAGGGCGAGGAGCTGATTCCGATGCTGGGCTGGCTGGTCAGTCAGCTGCAGATCGCCCTGCGTCTGGCGGCGGCCAGCGACTTCGCCGCGCAGGCCCGCGCCGAGCATCTGTGGCAGGCGCGCGAGCAGCTGTTCCGTCAGGCGCTGCGCCGCGCCCCGCGCGAGCACTGGCAGTCCTGCCTGGCGCAGGCCGCGCGCATCGACCGCATGACCAAGGGCCGCGAAGGCGGCGATCCGTGGCGCGAGACCCAGCGCCTGGTCGCGCGCATCGCCGATCCGCGCGGTACGCGCAGCCTGGCCGACGCATGAAGCCGATCGCGATCTTCGGCGGCACCTTCGATCCGGTGCATCTGGGTCATTTGCGCGCGGCGTGGGAAGCGGCCGAGTACCTGGATGCCGAGGTGCGCATGATGCCGGCCCGCGTGCCGCCGCATCGACCGCCGACCCGCGCCAGCGCCGAGCAGCGCGTGGCCCTGCTGCGCGCCGCGCTGGAAGGGCAGGACCGGCTGCGCATGGACACCCGTGAGCTGGACCGCGAGGGGCCGTCCTACAGCGTCGATACGCTGCTCGACCTGCGCGCCGAGTTCGGGTCGACGCAGCCGCTGGTGCTGTTGGTCGGCGCCGACGCTTTCGCCGGCCTGGATCGCTGGGATCGCTGGCGGCAGCTGTTCCAACTGGCGCACATCGGCGTGCTGACCCGGCCGGGCGTGCGTGCGGACGGCAGCGAGACGCTGCGCGAGGCGGTGCGCGCGCGCCGCACCGACCGTCGCGAGGAGATTCATGCCTCCGCGCACGGTCGCGTCATCGACGTGCCCGTCACCGCGCTGGACATCTCCGCCAGCGCGGTGCGCGCGCAACTGGCCGCCGGGCGCGAACCGCGCTACCTGCTGCCGCAGGCGCTGCTGCGCGATCCGGCGCTGCTGAACGTCTATCGCGATTGAAACACGACGGTGCGCGGCTGGCGTTATACTGCCGGCGAACGCGCCGACCGGCGCGTCTGACCGAGGTGCATGCCACTTGTCTGCAAGCCAACCATCCGCTCAAGCCACCGTTTCCGCCCACCCCTCCGATCAGCTGCTGCGCAACCGCGTCGTTGCCGCGCTGGAGGACCTGAAGGCCAAGGACGTCATCGAGATCGACGTTCGCGGCAAGACCTCCATCGCCGATCTGCTGATCATCGCTTCCGGCACGTCCAGCCGGCACGTCAAATCCATCGCCGACGAGGTCATCAAGTTCGCCAAGCAGGCGGGCGTGCTGCCGCTCGGCGTGGAAGGACAGGCCGAGGCCGAATGGGTGCTGGTCGATCTGGGCGACATCATCATCCACGTCATGCTGCCGCGCATCCGCGAGTTCTACGGGCTGGAACGCCTGTGGACCGTCGGCGACGGCATCGAGGATGACGACGCGCCCGAGGCCCAGCGCCAGGCCGACTGAGCGAGACGCACGGCGACGCTGTTCGCGTCGCGCGTGCATCCACGGCTGCGGCGCGCGACGCCGCGGCATCGGATCGGGCGTCCTGCGTCCGCGCCGATTTTCTTCCGCTTCCGTGACGCGCCCATGCATACACGCATCCTGTCCGTCGGCGAGCGCATGCCCTCGTGGGTGAGCGAGGGCTTTGCCGAATACGCCAAGCGACTCTCGCACGAATTGCCGTTGGAGTTGGTCGAGATCCGTCCCGGCGCGCGCGGCAAGGGGCGCGACGTGCAGCGCGCCATCGACGACGAGGCCAAGGCCGTGCTGGCGGCGCTGCCGCGCGACACACATGTCGTGGCGCTGGACGGTCGCGGCAAGGTCTGGTCCAGCGAGCAATTGGCTGGGCATCTGTCCGACTGGCGCATGAGCGGGCGCGACCTGGCGTTTCTGATCGGCGGCCCGGACGGACATGCGCCAGCCGTGCTGGAACGTGCCGATCAGCGCTGGTCGCTGGGCGCGCTGACGTTGCCGCACATGCTGGTGCGGCTGGTGCTGGTCGAACAGCTGTATCGCGCGGCGATGATCGCCGCGGGCCACCCCTACCACCGCGCCTGAACGGCGCGCGGCGCTCAGCGGCGCGTTTCGCGGGCGCGCCGCAGCAGCAGTCCGAGCAGCGCCAGTCCGCACAGCAGCTTGATCAGGATGACCAGCCCCAGCCCGCTCTCGTAGCCGAGCACGAAAGCGCCCGCATCGTGCTTCTGCGAGGCAGCCAGAGTGTGGATCTGCGACATGGTGGCGCCGTCGAACACGCTGACGGCGTTCTGCACGGTGGACAGCAGCAACAGCACGCCGCTCACGGCCAGCACGGTTTTTTCCGGGATGCGCATCCCTTCGACCTCTCTTTATTCCCCACCCTGAAGATTAGCAGCTTCTTTCTGGCGCGCGTGGTCTGCGCTCAGTATGCTGGTCGGATGCTCTATCTCGCCTCCAAGTCGCCGCGTCGTCGGCAATTGCTCGAACAGATCGGCGCGGCGTTCCGCGTGGTCGATGTCGACGTGCCGGAACGCCGCGCCGCAAGCGAATCGCCCGAGGCCTACGTGCGCCGCGTGGCGCGCGACAAGGCACGTGCGGGGCTGCAGACGGTCGACGCGGAAGACGCCTGGGTGCTGGGCTCGGACACCGAGGTCGTGCTCGGCGACGAAGTGTTCGGCAAGCCGCAGGACGCGGCGCAGGCCTGCGCGATGCTGCGCAAGCTGGCCGGTGCGACGCATCGGGTGATCTCCAGCGTCTGGCTGCTGGGCGCGGCGGCCTTCGAGCGCGAGGCGACGTGCGTGTCCGAGGTGCGTCTGGCGCGCATGTCCGAGGACGACATCGCCGCCTACGTCGGCACCGGCGAATCGTTCGGCAAGGCCGGCGGCTACGCGATCCAGGGGCGCGCCGCGGCCTTCGTCGAGCATCTTTCCGGCAGCTATTCGGCGGTGATGGGCCTGCCTCTGCACGAAACCGCGATGCTGTTGCGCGAGGCCGGACTGTGGGCGCCCGGCGATGCATGAGTGCACGCCCAGGAACCGCGCTTCCTTCGTCGAGGTCCATATACAACGAGACACGTGCGCCGCGTCGCGCTACCGGGCCCCGGTGAGCCGCATGCGTCGACAGGTTCCGCACGCACCGGCTATAACGATGCAGCGCGGAGGGAGTTCAGTCGGTGAGTGAAGAAATCCTGATCAACGTCACGCCCCGGGAGACCCGGGTGGCGGTGGTCGAAAACGGCATGATGCAGGAGGTATACCTCGAGCGCGCTTCGCGCCGCGGCTACGTCGGCAACGTGTACAAGGGCCGTGTGCAGCGGGTGATGCCCGGCATGCAGGCGGCGTTCGTGGATATCGGGCTGGAGCGCGCGGCGTTCCTGCACGCCTCGGACATCGTGCGTCCCGCTGTGTCCGCGGGCAACGGCGACAGCGTTCCCGCACAGAACAACGGCAACGGTGGCGCGCCGTCCATTTCCAGCCTGGTGCACGAAGGGCAGGAGATCGTGGTGCAGGTCATCCGCGACCCGATCAGCAGCAAGGGCGCGCGCCTGTCCGCGCACCTGTCGATTCCGTCGCGCTATCTGGTGCTGCTGCCCTACGCCAAGACGCTGGGCGTGTCGGTGCGGATCGAGGACGAGGACGAACGCCAGCGCCTGAAGGACATCCTCGGCGACCTGATCGGCGAGGACCCGCTGGGCTACATCGTGCGCACCAATGCGGAAGGCCAGTCGGCGACCGCGCTGGCCTTCGACGTGACCTACCTGGGCAAGGTCTGGCGCGTGGTGCAGGAGAACATCGCCAGCAGCAAGGTCGGCGAGCGCGTCTACGAGGAGCTCTCGCTGCCGCTGCGCGCGCTGCGCGACCTGCTGCACGAGGGCATCGAGAAGGTACGCGTGGATTCGCGCGAGACCTACGACAAGGTCTGCAAGTTCGTGCACAAGTTCATGCCCGAACTGGACGAGCGCATCGAGCACTACGACGGCGAACGACCGATCTTCGATCTGTACGGCGCCGAGGACGAGATCCAGCGCGCGCTGCGCCGCGAGGTGCCGCTGAAATCGGGCGGGCATCTGGTGGTCGATCAGACCGAGGCGATGACCACCATCGACGTCAACACCGGCGCCTACCTCGGTTCGCGCAATCTGGAAGAGACGGTCTACCGCACCAACCTGGAAGCCGCGCAGGCGGCGGCGCGTCAGCTGCGGCTGCGCAATCTCGGCGGCATCATCATCATCGACTTCATCGACATGGTCGACGAAGAGCACAAACGGCAGGTGCTGCGCACGCTGGAGAAGGCCCTGGCGCGCGATCACGCCAAGACCACGGTGTATCCGATGTCGGCGCTGGGGCTGGTGGAGATGACGCGCAAGCGCACCACCAAGAGCCTGGAATACCAGCTGTGCGAACCGTGTCCGGCTTGCGACGGCCGCGGCACGCTGAAGACGCCGGAGACGGTGACCTACGAGATTTTCCGCGAGATCACCCGCGCCGTGCGCCAGTTCGACGCCGAGAAGCTGATGGTGCTGGCCAGTCCGGTGGTGGTCGACCGCATCCTGGAAGAAGAGTCGGTCGGTGTCGCCGAACTGGAGGAATTCATCGGCAAGACCATCACCTTCCAGGCCGAGGACCACTACGCGCAGGAACGATTCGATGTGGTTCTGCTCTGAGCGCGTGTCGCTGAACCGCTGTCGCCCGATCCGGCAGGCGGGTGCATGGTGAACAAGACCTGGCGGCAACGTCTGCGCCGGCTGCGCTTCGTCATCGGTGGACTGATCTGCGTCGGGCTGATCGCGCTGGCCGTGCTGATCGGTCTGGTGCAGGTGCTGCTGCCGCTGGCGGCACGTTACCCGGATCGTGTCGCCGCGATGCTCAGCGCCCGTCTGCATCAGCCGGTGCGGTTTGCCTCGATGGACGGGCACTGGCAGCCGTCCGGTCCGTTGCTGGTGCTGCACGATGTGCGCATCGGCGGCCAGAATGGCGCGCCGCTGCGACTGCCCGTGGCCGACGTGAAACTCGATTTCGGCGCGCTGCTGATTCCGCGACGCAGCCTGGTCAACCTGCGCCTGGTCGATGTGCGGCTGGATCTGGATCGCAGCGCCGATGGCGTCTGGAGCGTGGCCGGTTTCGGCGCGGCTGGCGGCGACGCGGCGCAGCAGAAGCTCGACCTCAGCCAGCTGCCGGGCAGCCTGACGCTGCAGGGGCTGCAGCTGAACATTCACGACGCGCGCACGCAGCGGGACTGGAAGCTGCGCGCCGACGCGCTGCGGGTCAGCAACAGCGGCAACGTGCTGCGCTTCGCCGGTCGCGTGCGTCGGCCCAGCGTCACGCATGGGTTGAATGTCGCCGGTCGTCTCGACCTGGGCGCGGACAGTGGCACCGTCTATGTCGACGGCGAGCAGGTCGATCTCGGCCAGCTGGCCTCCGGCATCGAACTGGGCGGTTACGGCATCGACGGCGGACACGGCAGCCTGCAAGTGTGGCTGCAGTGGAAGCAGGCGCGCGTGGTCGAGCAGATCACGCGCATGAATCTGAGCGGGGTGGACATGCACGGCCCGGCCGGGCGCACGCAGGTGGCGCACGTGCAGGGTCTGTACGGTCTGCAACGGCAGGGCGACGGTTTGCGGTTGCGCTACGCCGGTCCGCAGGGCGCGGCGTTGTGGGTGGAACTGCAGGGCGCCGGGTCGGACCGCAGCGTGCGCGCGCGCGCACGCAACCTCGATCTCGCGCCGTTGCTGCCGCTGGTGGCGCAGGCGCCGTCGCTGCCGCCGTCGCTGGCGCGCTGGCTGCTGGCCGCCCATCCGCGCGGGACGCTGGATCGGGCGGCGCTGCAGTGGACCGCCTCCGGCGGCGTGCAGTCCGTGGATGCCTCGTTCTCGCAGCTCGCGCTGGATCCCGGGCTGGGCAAGCCCGGCATCGGGCCGCTGCATGGACGGCTGTTCGGCGATGCCGAGGCGCTGTTGCTGGAACTGCCGGATCAGGCCGCGACGCTGCGCATGCCCGGCACGTTCCGCAAGCCGGTGACGTTCCAGCAGCTGCAGGGCGACGTGGCGGTTTGGCAGGCGGGCGATGCCTGGCACATCGGCACCGGCAAACTGAGCTTCGGCGGCGCGGGCTTCGGCGGTCAGGCACGCGGTCAGGTGCGCATTCCGGATGCCGGCGGCAAGCCGTTCATGAATCTGTACGTGGCCCTGAGCAAGACCGACGTGGTCGCCGCCAAGCAGTTCTGGCCGATCGACGGGATGCCGGCCAGCACCGTGCAATGGCTGGATCGATCGTTGGTGTCTGGCGAGCTGACCCATGCCGAGGCCCTGCTGCGCGGCGATCTCAAGGACTGGCCGTTCCATCAGCACGAAGGTCGCTTCGAGGCGCGCGGCGAGATCAACGATCTGGTGCTGCAGTACAGTCCGAACTGGCCGCGAGCGGAGGGCGTGCACGCCATTGCCAGTTTCGTCGACGACGGCATGCTGGTGCGCGCCGATGCCGGTCAATCGCGTGGCAACAAGGCAAGCATGGCCGTGGCCGCGATTCCGAAGTTCAGCGACGCCGAACTGGTGCTCAGCGTCGAGGGTGCCGGCACGGGCGCGAGCATGCTGGATTTCGCCCGCAACAGCCCGATCGCCGCCGAGCAGGCGTCCGCGCTGCGCCAGCTCAAATTGGGCGGCAGCGGCGATTTCGATTTCAGCCTGGTGCTGCCGTTCAAGGACAGCAAGGATTTCACCCTGGCCGGCAGCGCGCGCATTCGCGGCGTCGATGTCGACAATACCGACTGGGGCCTGCACCTGGGCAAGCTGACCGGCGCGTTGCGCTTCGACGGACACGGGCTGCGCGGACAGAACCTGCAGGCGCAGTTCAACGGCGTGCCCTCGCAGCTGGACCTCGCGCTCGGCAGCGGCGCTACCGGCGATCCGGCGCGTCCGGTCAGTGTGAGCATGCGCGGTCATTACGACATCGCCACGCTGGTGCAGGGGCGGTCGTCGCTGCAGGCGCTGACCGAGGTGGCCAAGGGCGACGCCGACTTCACCATCGGCTTCGACATCGCGCACGCGGATGCGCAGGATCTGCAGCAGACGCTGCACATCGATTCGTCGCTGCAGGGCGTGGCCCTGAAACTGCCCGCACCGCTGAACAAGCCGGCGCAGGATGCGCTTCCGCTGCATCTTTCGCTGCAGCTGCCGGTCAGCGGCGGGGACCTGCGCGTGGCGCTCGGCGACAAGGTGCAGGCCTGGGCCAAACTGCCGACCGACGACGGCGGACCGCTGGCGCTGGCCGTGGCGCTCGGCACAACCCAGCCGACGGCGCTGCCGACCAGCGGCATCCGCGTCAGCGGTCACGGCGACGAGCTGGATGTCTCCGGCTGGTTGCAGCGGGCGTTGGCCGCGCGTGGCGGCGACGGCACCGGCGGACCCTCGCTGGACGGTGTCGATGTCAGCGCCGCGCATGCGCACGTGTTTGGCGCGACCTTCGACGATCTGCGCCTGCGCCTGACACCGCAGACCGGGCAGATACTGATGCAGTTGGACGGTCCGCAGGCCAAGGGCAGCCTGACGCTGCCGACCACCGACCTGGCCAAGCGCGGCGTGCTGGCACGGCTGGATCGCCTGTACTGGCCCGATGAATCGGCCGCGGCCGACGCCAAGTTTCGGCAGGAGCGCGCGGCCGCACCGGCCCCGGCGGCGAGTGCCGGGGCCGGTGCGCCCAGCGAGAATTTTTCCGACACCGGCATCGCGCCGTCCGAGGTGCCGCCGCTGCACGTATCGGTCGGCGATCTGCGGTTGGGTCAGGCGCACCTGGGCGACGCACGCTTCGAGAGCTGGCCCACGGCCAAGGGCATGCACATCGATCAGCTGCGCACGCACAACAGCGACGTGCAGATCATGGCCAGCGGCGACTGGAACGGCAGCGCCACCGATAGCCATACCCGCATGACCATCGACTTCGGCGCCGAGAACCTGGGCAGCCTGCTCAAGGCGCTGGGCTTCGGCGGGCTGTTCGAGGGCGGGCGCACGCGCGCGCACTTGCAGGCGACGTGGCCGGGCGAGCCGTCCTCGCTGGCGTTGCAGCGCATGAACGGCACGCTCGACGTCGAAGTCAGCAAGGGGCGCATCCCCGAAGTACAGCCGGGCGTCGGTCGCCTGTTCGGCCTGATGGCGCTGACGGAACTGCCGCGCCGCCTGTCGCTGGATTTCGGCGACGTGTTCGGCAAGGGCTTCGGCTTCGATTCGATCAAGGGTCGCTTCCAGCTGGCCGATGGCTTTGCGCGCACCGACGATCTGCGCCTGAAGGGTTCGGCCGCCGACATCAGCATCACCGGCGCCACCAACCTGCGCGACAAGACCTACGACCAGCGCATCCTGGTGGTGCCGCACATCGGCAACAGTTTGCCGGTGGTCGGTGCGCTCGCCGGCGGGCCGGTCGGCGCGGCCGCCGGTCTCGCGGTGCAGGGGTTGCTGGGGCGCGGATTGAACAAGGCCGCGAGCGCGCGCTACAGCCTGACCGGAAGCTGGGATCATCCGAAGATCACGCTGCTGGAGAAGAACGTGCCGAGCCCTGAGGCGGTGACCTCGCCGCCCGCGCCGGCAGGTTCCACGCAGGCGCCCGCCATGCCGCCGATGCCGGCGTCGACTAGCTCCGCACCGCGGCCCGCGACGCCGTCCTCCGCCGCGGCGCCGGCGACGAGTTCGACCGCCGCCGGCAGACCCGTCTGAGCCACGGCTGGACGGCGACAGGTCTCCGCCAACTACAATGGCCTTTCATGCGGCCCGCGCCGCCCCCATCTGATCGATGTACCCGAACGCATGGAATCCATCATGACGCAGGAACACCCGCTGGCCCACGCCGAACATCGCCTGCTGAAGCCCGGCGGTCTGGGTGTCAACGATCTGGAACGGGTGTTCGCGCGCCTGATGGGTCCCTCGGTGGATGCCGCCGATCTGTATTTCCAGCATGCCCGCAGCGAGTCCTGGTTGCTGGAGGATGGCATCGTTCGCGACGGCAACCACAACATCGAGCAGGGCGTGGGCGTGCGTGCGATCAGCGGCGAGAAGACCGGCTTCGCCTACGCCGACGACATCGTCCTGCCGCAGCTGCTGGAGGCGGCCGGTTCCGCGCGGGCCATCGCATCCAGCGGGTCCGGCCAGAGTCAGCCGCTGGCCGTGCGCTCGGCGCGTGCGCTGTATCCCGCGGTCGATCCGATCGACAGCCTGCCCAACGAGGAGAAGATCCGCGTGCTGCGCGAGGTCGATGCCTACGCGCGCAGCATCGATCCACGCGTGCGTCAGGTCGTGGTGAGCCTGGCCGGTACCGTGGACACGATTCTGGTGGCGGCTTCGGACGGTACGCTGGCCGCGGACGTGCGCCCGCTGGTACGCCTGAATGTGCAGGTGATCGCCGAACAGGACGGTCGCCGCGAACAGGGTTCGGCCGGTGGCGGCGGACGCTACGACTACCGTCGTCTGCTGGACAGCGGCAAGGCGCGCCATTGGGCCGCCGAGGCGGTGCGTCAGGCGCTGGTCAACCTGGATGCCGTGGACGCGCCGGCCGGCAGCATGCCGGTCGTGCTGGGACCCGGCTGGCCGGGCGTGCTGCTGCACGAGGCTATCGGCCACGGTCTGGAAGGCGACTTCAACCGCAAGGGCAGCTCGGCGTTCTCCGGGCGCATCGGCGAGCGCGTGGCCGCGCCGGGCGTGACCGTGGTCGACGACGGCACGCTGGAAGGTCGCCGCGGCTCGCTCAGCGTCGACGACGAGGGCACGCCGACCCACTGCACGCCGCTGATCGAGGACGGCATCCTGGTCGGCTACATGCAGGACAAGCTCAACGCCCGCCTGATGGGCATGACACCGACCGGCAACGGGCGGCGCGAGTCGTTCGCGCATCTGCCGATGCCGCGCATGACCAATACCTACATGCGCGCGGGCACGCACGATCCCGAGGAAATCATCCGTTCGGTCAAGCGCGGTCTGTACGCGGTGAATTTCGGCGGCGGCCAGGTCGACATCACCAGCGGCAAGTTCGTGTTCTCCGCCGCCGAGGCCTACCTGATCGAGGACGGCAAGGTCACGCGCCCGGTCAAGGGCGCGACGCTGATCGGCTCCGGCCCGGAGGTGCTGCATCGCGTGTCCATGATCGGCAACGATCTGGCCCTGGACGAAGGCATCGGTGTGTGCGGCAAGGAAGGCCAGGGCGTGCCGGTGGGCGTCGGTCAGCCGACGCTGCGCGTGGATGCGATGACCGTCGGCGGCACCGCATCCTGATCATGGCCAACGGCGACGTCATCGCCGTTTTGTTCTGTAGTGCATTGAAATACATGTTTATTTTTCGCAGCCAAGCGATTCGCTCGGGGCTGCCTCCCTTTCGGTATCGTCCACCCATCCGTGCATGACGCGCAGGAGCGCCTGCGTCGCATCTTTGCCGAAAACGTGCCCGTCCTCCCCCTGAGTGCATGCTAGTTTCGGCTTCAGGGTGAGGTTCCGGTGCGCATACGACATCGCGATGCGATGTTCTCGTTGCGCCAGTGAGCACGATTCCAAAGGGACCCGGACACTGCCTATCCAAGCCTTTGCCTCTACTGGGCAAGGGTCATTCGTTCGTATTGCGAAAGTATTCCGGAGGAGTGTTACATGCGTATGAAGAAAGCTTCGTTGAGCTTGGCCATGGGCGCCGCGCTGGCGCTGACCGCGGTGGTGCCGGCCTGGGCCGGATCCGCCCACTGGGCTGCGACGGCGACCCACGCCCATGTGCTGGCGGCGGGTGCGAAAGTGCACGGCGCGGCGGCGCTGGATACCCCGGTGCACGTGACGATCGCGCTGAAGGCCCGCAACCAGGCCGAGCTGCAGAAGCTGGCCGCCACGGCGCATGCGCCAATGAGCGCTCAGGATGTGATCAATGAGTTTGCCCCGACCACCGCGCAGGTGCAGTCGGTGGTGGATTACCTGAAGGGCCAGGGCTTCACCAACATCAGCGTGTCGGCTAACCGCATGCTGGTGTCGGCCGACGGCGACGCTGCGCGTGCGCAGTCCGCCTTCCACACTTCGCTGGTTTCCGTGACCACCGCGCATGGCCGTCACGCGTTCGCCAACACGAGTGCCGCGCAGGTGCCGTCGTCCATCGCCGGTTCGGTGCTGTCGGTGATCGGTCTGCAGACCGCCGCGCGTCCGCACGTGATGTTCAAGGGTCGCCCGGGCAGTGGTGGTGGCAGCACCGGTACGGTGACCGGTCACAACCCGACTGCGTTCCCGACCATCTACAACGTCGGTAGCACGCCGGCGGCGACCTCGATCAACGTCGGCATCATTTCCGACGGCGACATGAGCGCCACCCTGCAGGACATCAACCAGTTCGTGACCACCAATGGCCTGGCCACGCCGAATGTGCAGATCGTGTATCCCGGCGCGCAGGGCACCGACACCAGCGGCACGGCCGAGTGGGATCTGGACAGCCAGGACATCCTGGCGATGTCGGGCGGCGTCAACAAGCTGATCTTCTACGCCGCCACCTCGCTCAGCAACAGCGACCTGACCGCGGCCTTCAACAAGGCGGTCAGCGACGATCAGGCGCAGGTGGTGAACGTGTCCCTGGGCGAATGCGAGACCTATGCCTACCAGGACGGTTCGATGGCCGCCGACGACCAGATTCTGGCGATGGGCGTGGCGCAGGGCCAGACATTCTCGATCTCCACCGGCGACAACGGCTCCAACGAATGCTCGGGCGGCGGTCCGAAGGGCACCACGCCGAGCTATCCGGCCAGCTCGCCGAACGTGATCGCGGTCAGCGGCACCACGCTGGGCACCACGTCCTCGGGCAACTGGGCCGACGAGACCCTGTGGGCCGACGCCGGCGGCAGCCCGAGCACGGTCGAGCCGAAGCCGAGCTGGCAGACGCAGGGCGACAGCATGCGTGACGTCGCCGACGTGGCCTTCGACGCCGATCCGAATTCCGGTTCGATCATCATCGTCAACGGCAGCAATGCGCAGTATGGCGGCACCAGCCTGGCCGCTCCGCTGTTCGCGGCGACCTGGGCGCGCATGTTGGCTTCGCATCCGGGACTGGGCTTCGCCGGTCCGCATCTGTACACGGTGTCGACCAGCGTCTATCACGACGTGACGTCGGGCAGCAACGGCGGCGAGACGGCTACGGCCGGCTGGGACTTCGCCAGCGGCTTCGGCAGCATCAACGTCAGTGCGTTGAATTCGAGCCTGTAATCGGTCGAAACAGCGGAAAGTCGAAGGGCGCGCGTCGCGAGACACGCGCCCTTTTTCGTGTCCAGCATGCGGTGAGAGGACCTCGTGCTGGAGGCCATGATGTTTGTTGTCGATCCGGCAGTGGGACATGCCGCCGAGCATCGCGCTTGCACGCATGAGGCCCTTGCCGTGCGAGGTGCGCGATAGGCCGGGCCATGCCGTTCGTCATCGTGCGTTCGCGCGGCGAGATTCGCCATGAGCGATGTTTTTTGCCGAAATCGTGTCCGTACTCACCGTGAAGATTGCTAGGTTCGGAGGTGTTCCGGCAGGTCGATCTTCGCCTTCGATGGCGATGCGTCGGCAATGGATGCCACCACGGGAACCCGGGACAGCGTGCTGGCGTGATGTCCGTCCGGAAAGGGGGGCGTCCCTCAGCGTGTCGCGATCCAATTTTCTGGAGGGATGTCTCATGAACAGAAAGAGTCTTTCGTTGCATGTCGCTGTCACCGCGGCGCTGGCGCTGACGACGGCCGTGCCGGCCTGGGCCGGATCCGCCCATTGGGCCGCCACGGCCACCGGTGCCCACGCGTTGGCGTCGGACATGGAAGTGCATGGCGCGGCGGCGCTGGATACGCCCGTGCACGTGACGATTGCGCTGAAAGCGCGCAACCAGGCCGAGTTGCAGAAGCTGGCCGCCACGGCGCATGCGCCGATGAGCGCGCAGGAGGTGATCGACGAGTTCGCCCCGACCACCGCGCAGGTGCAGTCGGTGGTGGATTACCTGAAGGGCCAGGGCTTCACCAACATCAGCGTGTCGGCTAACCGCATGCTGGTGTCGGCCGACGGCGACGCCGCGCGTGCGCAGTCCGCCTTCCATACTTCGCTGGTTTCCGTGACCACCGCGCATGGTCGTCACGCGTTCGCCAACACGAGTGCCGCGCAGGTGCCGTCGTCCATCGCCGGTTCGGTGCTGTCGGTCATCGGTCTGCAGACGGTGGCGCGGCCGCACGTCATGCTGCAAGGTCAGGCGGGCACGCAGGGCCTGTTTGGCGGCGGAAGCCATCCGTCCGGCACCGTGACCGGTCATGACCCTAGCGAATTCCCGACCATCTACGATGTAGGCAGCACGCCCGCGGCTACCTCGGTCAACGTCGGCATCATCTCCGATGGCGACATGAGCGCCACGCTGCAGGATCTGAACCAGTTCGTCGCCAGCCACGGTCTGGCGACGCCGAACGTGCAGATCGTGTATCCCGGCGCGCAGGGCACCGACACCAGCGGCACGGCCGAGTGGGATCTGGACAGCCAGGACATCCTGGCGATGTCGGGCGGCGTCAACAAGCTGATCTTCTACGCCGCTACCTCGCTCAGCAACAGCGACCTGACCGCGGCCTTCAACAAGGCGGTCAGCGACGATCAGGCGCAGGTGGTGAACGTGTCCCTGGGCGAGTGCGAGACCTCGGCCTATCAGGACGGCTCGATGGCCGCCGACGATCAGATTCTGGCGATGGGCGTGGCGCAGGGCCAGACATTCTCGATCTCCACCGGCGACAGCGGCGCCAACGAGTGTGCGAGCCTGCCGCTCGGGCTGGGCAGCCTGCCGTTCGGCAGCACGCCGAGCTATCCGGCCAGTTCGCCCTACGTGATCGCCGTCAGCGGCACCACGGTGGGCACCTCCTCGTCGAATGGCTGGGTCGATGCGACGCTGTGGTCGGACGCCGGCGGCAGCCCGAGCACGGTCGAGCCGAAGCCGAGTTGGCAGACGCAGGGCGACAGCATGCGTGACGTGGCCGACGTGGCCTTCGATGCCGATCCGAATTCCGGTTCGATCATCATCGTCAACGGCAGCAATGCGCAGTATGGCGGCACCAGCCTGGCCGCTCCGCTGTTCGCGGCGACCTGGGCGCGCATGCTGGCTTCGCATCCGGGGCTGGGCTTCGCCGGTCCGCACCTGTATTCCGTATCGACGAGCGTCTATCACGACATCGTCAACGGCAGCAACGGCGCGGAGTCGGCATCGACGGGCTGGGATTACGCCAGTGGTTTCGGCAGCATCGACGTGAGCGCGCTGAACGCTCAACTGTAACCGCATGACGTCGCTGGGGCGCGGGTGGAGCGTTGCGGAAACGCCCCCGCGCCTCGGCTTGGTCGTGTGCAGTGCATGCCGTCGCGTGCGTGCGCGGCGCCGTGGTGTTGTCAGGCGTCGCCGAGCAGTTCCTTCAGGGTGCGGAACAGGTCGCGGAAGGCGCGCGGCGGCTTGTTCGCCTCGCGTTCGCTGCGTGCGCGGCGGATCAGCGAGCGCAGATGCTGGCGATCGACCTGCGGGTGTTCCGCGATCAGAGCCGACAGCGCCTCGTCGTCCTCGATCAGGCGCTCGCGCAGCGTTTCCAGACGTTGCAGGGCGGCATGTTCCTGACGGCTGCGCTCGCGGTTCTCGCCCAGCGCCGCCAGCGCGGGCACGAAGGCGTCCTCGTCGTGACGACGCATCAGCTTGGCCAGGTACGCCATCTGCCGCTTGCGTGCGCCGTACGCGCGGATGCTGCGCACGTTGGCGATTTCCGCACGCACATCGTCGGGCAATTCGATCTGCGCGAGGCGATTGGGTGTCAGGCCGACCAGTTGTTCGGCCAGCGTCAGCACGGCCAGGGCGTCGCGACGACGCTGGCTGCGGCTGGGGCCGAATTCCTGTGGATCGAGAGAATCGTGTTCGCCGGTAGTCACGGGCATGTTTCGACAAGAGCGGAGCGCCATTGTCCCGCATTGCGCGCCGTGGCGCACGGCGCTTCGTGAGACAATGCCCGATCTGCCATCCAAGGAGCGCCCATGAACGCTGTCGTGCCGCACACCCATGCCGCCGAACTGGACCGTTTGTCGCAATTGGCCGAGGACGTCGTCGCGCGCGCCCGCGCGGCCGGCGCGAGTCAGGCCGAGGTCTCGGCCAGCGTGGATGCCGGCCTGAGCGTGAACGTGCGCATGGGCGAAGTCGAAACCGTCGAGCGCACCCAGGATCGGGGCTTCGGCCTGACCGTGTACTTCGGTCGGCGCAAGGGATCGGCCAGCACGGCGGATCTGCGGTCGGAGTCGATCCAGGCCACCATCGAGCAGGCTTGCGCGATCGCGCGCTACACCGAAGAGGATGCCTGTGCCGGCCTGGCCGACGCGGAGCGCATGGCGACCGATTTTCCGGACCTGGATCTGTGGCATCCGTGGGCAGCCAGCGTCGACGAACTGACCGAGCTGGCGCAGCGCATCGAAGATGCCGGACGCGCGATGCAGGGCATCACCAACTCCGAGGGCGCCGCGGTCAATACCGGTTCCAGTCTCGGGGTCTACGCCAATTCGCATGGTTTCCTCGGGCGCGAGTCGGCCACGCGGCACACCATGTCCTGCTCGCTGATCGCGGGTACCGGCGGCCAGATGCAACGCGACTACTGGTACGACACGGCGCGCAGCACCGAACAGTGGATGGACGTCGAGGACGTGGGGCGCGAGGCGGCCCGACGCACGCTGGCACGCTGCGGCGCGCGCACGCTGTCGACGCGGCAGTGCCCGGTGCTGTATGCGCCGAGCGTGGCGCGCGGCCTGATCGGTCACCTGGTCGGCGCGGTCAGCGGCGGCCTGCTGTACCGACGCGCCAGTTTCCTGCAGGACCACATCGGCAAGCGCATCCTGCCCGAGTGGTTCTCGATCGACGAACGTCCGCGCCTGCTGCGTGGACAGGCGTCGTCGAACTTCGACTCCGAGGGCGTCGCCCCTTCGGAGGCGGCGCTGATTCGCGAAGGCGTGCTGCAGCGCTACGTGCTGGGCAGCTATTCGGCGCGCAAGCTCGGCCTGGTCAGCACCGGCAGCGCGGACGGTCCGACCAATCTGGTGGTTGGCCACCGCGGGGAGGATTTCCAGGCCATGCTCCAGCGCCTCGGCACCGGTCTGCTGCTGACCGAGGTCATGGGGCAGGGCGTGTCCCTGATCACCGGCGACTATTCCCGCGGCGCATCCGGTTTCTGGGTCGAGAATGGCGAGATCGCGTACCCGGTCGAGGAGATCACGGTGGCGGCGAATCTGCGCGACATGTTCGCGGGCATCCGCGCGGTCGGCGCGGACGTGGATACCCGCGCATCGACCCTGACGGGATCGATCCTGGTGGACCGGATGACCGTCGCTGGCGAATGACCGGAGACGTGACTTCCCACTCTTGACACCTGCTCGGGCGCTGGCCGAGAGTGAGTGCGTACCTACGAGGAGGAGAGGACGCACCCATGAACACCCCATCCGATCAGATGCCCCCGACCCCGCCGCCGGCACCGCCCCCGTCGGCGCCGCCTGCCGCCGAACCCGCCGCATCGGGCATGACCCCCGAACAGCGTCAGTGGGGCATGTTCGCGCACCTGGCGGCGTTCGCCGGACTGATCATTCCCTTCGGCAACATCATCGGTCCGCTGGTGGTCTGGTTAATCAAGAAGGACACGATGCCGTTCGTTGACGACCAGGGCAAGGAGGCGCTGAATTTCCAGATCACCGTGACGCTGGCCATGCTGGTCAGTTTCCTGCTGATGCTGGTGTTGATCGGTTTTCTGCTGGTCTGGATCGTTCCGCTGGTGGCGCTGGTCTTCGTGATCCTGGCCACGGTCAAGGCCAACGAAGGCGTGTATTACCGCTATCCGTTGACGTTGCGACTGATCAAGTAGACAACAGGCGCCGCCGGACGCGGAACGCTTCAGTTTCCGCGTTCGGCGGCGTACCGCGCTAGCGTCGCCAGCAGGGACGCCGGCGCGCCGAGAAAGGCGACCGCTTCCCGGGCTTCCTCGGTCAGTTCGCGCAGACGCTGGCGCGAAGCCTGCATGCCGAGCAGGGACGGGAACGTGGACTTGTCCTGGGCCGCGTCCTTGCCGGCGGTCTTGCCCAGCGCTTCGGTGTCGGCCTCGACGTCGAGAATGTCGTCGCGCACCTGGAACGCCAGCCCCACGGCGTGGGCGTAGCGATCGAGCGCGTCTAGCGTCCGTGTATCCGTGCAGCCGCCTGCGAGCGCGCCCAGGCGCACCGAGGCGCGGATCAGCGCGCCGGTCTTCAAGGCATGCATGCGTTCCAGCGCCGGCACGTCCAGGCGCTTGCCGGTGGCGTTGAGGTCGACGGCCTGACCGCCCGCCATGCCCTGCGCGCCGCAGGCCGTGCCCAGCACGCGCAACATGGTCACGCGGGTGGCGTCGCTGACGGTGGGTTGCCGGTCGCGGGCAAGCAGCTCGAAGGCCAGCGCCTGCAGCGCGTCGCCGGCGAGAATGGCCATGGCTTCGCCGTAGGCCACGTGACAGGTGGGACGGCCGCGGCGCAGGTCGTCGTCGTCCATCGCCGGCAGGTCGTCGTGCACCAGCGAATAGGCATGGATCAGTTCGACGGCGCAGGCCGGCGCGTCTAGCGCCGGACCGTCGTCGCCGACGGCGCGGCCGGCGGCGTAGGTCAGCAACGGACGCAGGCGCTTGCCGCCGCCGAGCACGGCATAGCGCATCGCGTCCTGCAGGACGTCGTCCGTCTCGATGGCGGGGAACAGTTGCTCGAGCGCGTGGTTGGCGCGTGCCGTGAGCGTCTGCAACGTGTCCGCGTGCTCAGGGGGCTTCGGGTTCAAGAGCTTCGGCGCTGTCGGGATCTTCGGGGTCGAGCAGTTTGCTGACGCGCAGTCGAGCCTGCTTCAGCGCGCTCTCGCAATCGCGGTACAGCGCCACGCCGCGCTCGAACGACTGCAGGGATTCGTCCAGCGAGAGTTCGCCGTCCTCCATGCGGCCGACCAGTTGCTCGAGTTCGTTGAGCGAGTGCTCGAAACGCTCGATCTGATCGGTTTCGGCGGAAGGAGTGCTTGCGGAGGGCTTTGCCATGGGCGCAAACGCTAGCGCAGCTCCGCCCCCGAATCAATTGCGCCGGGCCCGCGGCTGCGGACCCGGCGCGGTCGGACACGTCAGTGGACGATCAGTGCCGGTCGTGTCCGCGGCGGTCGTCGCGGTCGTAGTCGTCACGGTCGTAGCGATGGTGACGCTCGCGATCACGATCGCGGTCGTGCCAGCGGACCCGGTGACCGCCGTAGCGATCGACCACGTAGGTGTGGCGTTCGTACGGGCGCGTGGCGTCGAGGTCGATGTTCACGCCGCCGACGCGGACGTAGGCGCGCAGCGCCGAGGGCAGCGCGACCCCAGCCTGCCAGCCGTCGCCGGACAGCCAGAACCACATGCGTCGCTCCGGTGCGTAGTAGATCTCGCCATTCGGGTAGTACACGTAATGATGCTTGGCTCGATAGCCGTGCGCCGGCGCCCACGGCGGCGGGTCGGCCATGGCCACGCTGGCCGTGCCGGCAAACAGAAGCGGAAGGGCGATCAGGGTCAGCATGCGCGAAGCGGTTTTCATGAGCGTTCTCCGGTGGGAGTCCGGGGGCCATGAAAGGCGAGTCACCTCGTACGCAGCCTGAATGGCGGGTTGGAACGCCAAGCGCCGTTCAGGTTTCGCGCTGCCAGCGCGGCCACAGGTCGAATTCCCCGAACAGCGCCGCCCCGGCGTCGGTGGTCCACAGGTCGGCGACGCCGAGCAGTGCGCCGTCCGGCGTGTAGAGGATCGGGCAGCGTCGGCGCAGCCACGGCGGTACGGCGGCCTGCTGGAACAGGTCGCGCAGCGCGCGGGTGTGGCGGTCGCCGTGAGGGCGGAAATGCAGGCCGCGAACGTTCAGGTCGACGCGGATGGTGGGAAACGCGGTCGCATCGGTCGTCGATCCGTGCCAGTACAGCGCACCGCTATCGGGCAGTGCCAGCCGCGCGCCGTGCCAGTGCGTGGACCATGCGCCCGAGAGTGGCGCCTGCGGACGCATCGCGTACAGGCGCTGGCGCCACAGGCGGACTTCCGCACCGGGCCAGGCGATCCGCGGCAGGCGGTCGGCCGCGGCTTCGCGCATCTGTCGCTCCAGCTCGTGCCGTTGCGCCGTGGTCGGCGCGGGCAGGTCGAGTTCATGCAGCCAGCGTTCCAGCACGCAAGCGCGCAGAGCCGGATGCAGCGCCAGCCAGCCCGCGGCGTCCATGCTGCGGTCGTTCGCGCGGCAGAGCGTGTCGAGCGCCGAGGCGGCATGCTGGTCGATGAAGTCGGCCTGTTCGCGTTGCAGGTTCGCGGCATGTGCGAGTGCGCGCTCGGCTTCCGGCCAGTGCCGGTGCAGTTGCGGAAGAATCGTCTGGCGCAGGAAGCTGCGCGCGTGCCTGGGGTCGGCGTTGGCGGGGTCGTCGATGCCGTGCAGTCCCTGCGCGCGGGCGTAGGCGTGCAGGCGCTCGCGCGGGGTCGCCAGCAGCGGCCGCCACAGTTGTCCGCGCCCCAGGGACCGCAGTTCGCGCATGCCGCCGAGACCGTGCGGACCGGCGCCGCGCAGCAGCTTGAGCAGCACGGTTTCGGCCTGATCGTCGCGGTGATGGGCCGTGACCAGCCGCTCGCCTGCGCGCAGGATGTCGGCGAAGGCCGCATAGCGCGCCGTGCGCGCCGCCGCTTCCAGTCCTTCGCCGCGCAGATCCACCTGCACGGTCACGATCTCCAGAGGCACGTCCCATTGCGCGCACCAGCGTGCGCAGGAGGCCGCCCAGGCATCGCTGTCGGCATGCAGGCCGTGATTCACGTGCACGGCGCGTAGGCTACGCTGGGCGGTGCGCAACGACGCCAGCGCGTGCAGCAGCGCCAGCGAATCGCGTCCGCCGCTGAACGCCACGCACAGCGGCGGATGACCGGCCCGCGACCAGGCGGCATCGAGCTGGGAGGACAGGGATGACGGCATCGCTGGCGATTCGTGCGCGGCTGTGATTCGATGCACAGTTTATCGTTCGCGGCGGTCGTCCGCTGCAAACATCATCGGCATGTCATGTTCAAAGGAGAAGCTTCCATGAGGGGGTATCCAGGCAACCTCGCGCCGGAACCGCACGGTTCCGAACCCAATCAAGGAGGTTTATCTCTCATGGCAAGCAAGTTGCTCGTGGGGTGCGTATCGGCTGGACTGGCGGCGTTGTCGTCGCTCACGGTCGCTCTGTCCCACGGTGCCGTGCATCGGCATCGTCCGGATGCGCATCACCTGCACACGGCCACGCCGATCAAGCATCTGGTGGTGATCTTCCAGGAGAACGTCTCGTTCGATCACTACTTCGGCACCTACCCCAACGCCGAGAATCCGGCCGGCGAACCGGCCTTCCACGCGCGTCCGGGCACGCCGGCCATCAACGGTCTGGACGCCGCGCTGCTGCACGATAATCCGAATGCGTCCAATCCGGTCAACGGCGACGGCGCGGTCAATCCGTTCCGTCTGGATCGCAGCCAGGCGGCCACCGCCGACCAGGATCACAACTATCTGGCCGAACAGGTCGCCTTCGATGGCGGCAAGATGGATCGCTTCCCGTTCGCCACCGGCAGCAGCGGTCCGCCGCCGGGCACCGATGCGCCGGAGAACACCAAGGGCCTGGTGATGGGCTACTACGACGGCAACACCGTCACCGCCCTGTGGAACTACGCCCAGCGCTTCGCGATGAGTGACAACGCCTACGGCACCACGTTCGGTCCGTCCACGCCCGGCGCGATCAACCTGATCTCGGGTCAGACCAACGGCGTCGTCGAGCATCTCAACGGCACCGGCGACGAGACCGACGACGGCCACGGCGGCCTGACCCTGATCGCCGACGCCGATCCGATCGGCGACGCCTGCTCCTCGCCGACCCGCAACCAGGTGCGCATGGGAAGCCGCAACATCGGCGACCTGCTGAACATGGCCGACGTCAGCTGGGGCTGGTTCGAGGGCGGTTTCGACCTGACCCGCAGCAATGCCGACGGCAGCACCGGTTGCCAGCGCACCACAACCTCGGACGTCACCCACGTCACGCAGGCCGACTACATCCCGCATCACGAGCCGTTCCAGTACTACGCCTCGACGGCCAATCCGGAACACGTGCGTCCGACCTCGGTGCACATGATCGGCCGCGCCGGCGATGCGGCGAACCACCAGTACGACACGCACGACTTCTTCGCGGCGGTGCGCGCCGGCAACTTCCCGGCGGTGACCTTCCTCAAGGCGCCGGCGTACCAGGACGGTCATGCCGGCTACTCCGATCCGCTGGACGAGCAGGCCTTCGTGGTGAAGGTGCTGAACTTCCTGCAGAAGCAGCCGCAGTGGCGCAACACGGCCGTGGTGATCGCCTACGACGATTCCGACGGCTGGTACGACCATCAGCGCTCGCCGATCGTCAACGCGTCGCGCGGCGACCAGGACGCGCTGGATGGCGAGGGCGTGTGCGGCAGCGGCGACATCCTGCCGGGCGTCGATCCGTCCACCACGCATGCGATGGGACGTTGCGGCTACGGCCCGCGTCTGCCGCTGCTGGTGATTTCGCCGTGGGCGCGCGAGAACTATGTCGATCACGCGGTGCTGGACCAGACCTCGATCACGCGCTTCATCGAGGACAACTGGCTGCACGGCCAGCGCATCGGGCAGGGTTCGTTCGACGAACGCGCCGGTTCGCTGATGGGCCTGTTCGACTTCCGTCGCCCGCACATGCGTCGCCTGTTCCTGGACCCGCAGACGGGCTTGCCGGTCGGCCCCGCCGCGATCCGCCCGCCGCTGCACGACGCGCACGGCTGATCGGACTGCACGGGTTCGCGTACGAAAATGACCCGCGTCGCGCTGGCGGCGCGGGTCCCGATTTTCCAACGGAGTGCCGCATGCCGCTGACGCGTCGTCATTTTCTGCAAGCCGGACTGCTGGCCGGCGCGGCGCCGTGGGTGCGTCTGCGCGCGACGCCGAACGCCGCCTCGGCCGTGCCGGCCCTGATCGATCCGCGCACGCTGCGCGCGTTCGTCGATCCGCTGCCGCGGCCGCTGGTGCAGCGGCCGGAACGGCTTGTGCGCGTCGATGGTGTGTCCGTGCCGCACTACCGCATCGAGCAACGTCAGGTGCACGCGAAGCTGCACCGCGACCTGCCGCCGGCGCGCCTATGGGTCTACGGCCACGGCTCGCCGGGCCCGACGCTGGACGTGCGCGCCGGGCAGGGCATGACGGTGGAATGGGTCAATGCCTTGCCGTCGACGCACTTCCTGCCTGTCGACCACACCCTGATGGGGTCGAACAAGGGTCAGCCCGACGTGCGCACGGTCACGCATCTGCATGGCGGCCGCACGCCGCCCGACAGCGACGGCTGGCCGACCGATACGCGTGTGCCGGGACAGTCGCAGACCTACCGCTATCCGCTGGATCAGGAGGCCACGACCTTGTGGTACCACGATCACGCGATGGGCGTGGCGCGGCTCAACCACTACGCCGGCATGATGGGCCTTTGCCTGGTGCGCGATGCACATGAGGACGCGTTGCATCTTCCGCACGGCGAACACGAGCTGCCGCTGGTGCTGTGCGATCGACTGATCACCGCGCAGGGGCAACTGCATTACCCGGTATCCGACGATCCCAAGTCGCCGTGGGTGCCGGAGGTGTTCGGCAACGCGGTGCTGGTCAACGGCGCGCTGCTGCCATATCTGGACGTCGAACCGCGCCGCTACCGTCTGCGCGTGGTCAACGGCGCCAACGGACGCTTCTTCCGCTTGCGCCTGTCCGACGGGCGTCCGTTGATCCAGATCGGCAGCGATCAGGGGTTACTGCACGCACCGGTCGAGGTCGATCAGCTGGTGCTGGCGCCAGCCGAGCGCGCCGATCTGATCGTCGACTTCGCGCCGCTGGCGGGAAAGCAGGTCCGACTGACCAACGACGGCGATGCACGCGGCATCCTGCAGTTCCGCGTCGCCGACAGTGGCCGTCGCGACGACAGCCGGGTGCCGTCGGTGCTGCGCGACGTACCGCGTCTGACCGCGACGCGCGCCGTGCGCGAGCGCAACCTGGCGCTGAACGAATACGAGCAGCCCTCGGGTCTGCCGATGAAGATGCTGCTGAACGGCAAGTACTGGCACGACAAGGTGACCGAGACGCCGCATCTGGGCGATGTCGAGATCTGGAATCTCATCAACATGACCGACGACTCGCACCCGATCCACCTGCACATGGTGCGCTTCCAGATCCTGGAACGTCGTCGCTTCGACAGCTTCGCCTACCGCAGCCGCGGCGAACTCCGCTACACCGGCACGCCGCAGGCGCCGGCGCCGAACGAGCGCGGCTGGAAGGACGTGGCGCAGGCGCACGGCGGCATGGTCACGCGCATCATCGTGCCGTTCGACGGCTACGCCGGGCGCTACGTGTGGCACTGCCACATCCTCGAACACGCCGCCAACGAGATGATGCGTCCGTTCGAGGTGCTGCCGAAGGCGTGAGCGTCAGCGCTTGCGCGAGGGCTTGCGGCGCACGAACAGCGCCTTGCCGTTGCCGATCTGCCGTTGCTCGGTGTCGAACAGGCCGATGCCGGACACCAGATCGCTAAGCTTGCCGTAGCCGTAGTTGCGGGAGTCGAAGTCGGGCGACTGCTTGCTGATCATCTGCCCGACGGCGCCGAGTCCAGCCCAGCCGCCGTCGTCGGAGGCAGCCTCCACGGCATTGCGGATCAGATTGACCAGCTTCGCGTCCTGGCGCAGTTCCTTCGTGCTCATGCGCTTGACCGGGCCGTCGGCTTCGTCGTCGGTCGCCGAGGTCAGCACGTCGGTGTAGATGAACTTGTCGCAGGCGGCCACGAACGGGTCCGGCGTCTTGCGCTCGCCGAAGCCGTACACGGTCAGCCCGGACTCGCGGATGCGCGCGGCCAGGCGGGTGAAGTCGCTGTCGCTGGAGACGATGCAGAAGCCCTCGAAGCGCTCGGTGTAGAGCAGGTCCATGGCGTCGATGATCATCGCCGAGTCGGTGGCGTTCTTGCCGCGCGTGTAACCGAACTGCTGGATCGGCTGGATCGAGTGCGTCAGCAGCGTCTCCTTCCAGCCTTTCAGGTGGGTGCCGGTCCAGTCGCCGTAGATGCGCTTGACGTGCGCGGTGCCGTATTTGGCGACCTCGGCCAGCAGGCCTTCGACGATGGCCGGTTGCGCGTTGTCGGCGTCGATCAGGACAGCCAGTCGGGCGTGAGCCATGAGGTTCGTTCCGTGCGGGTTTCGGCGATGGTAACGCGTTGCGCTCAGGGACGTGACGCCGGCGCCGACTTCAGCGACGCCGACAGCACGCCGTCCTTGCGCAGGTGCGCGCGCAGCGCGGGCATGTCCGCACCCGCCCACTGATCCACCAGCCGGCCGTGCCGGAACACGTAGAAGGTCGGCATCGCCCAGTTGTCGAGCATGGCCCATTCGCGGTTGTTCCAGGCGATGTGGATGGGCTGATCCGGAAACATGCGGTTCCAGCGTTGCGCGTCGGCAATGGTGTCCTGCTGGCTGGCGAGCCAGATGGCGTGGCGCTGGAAGATCGGGCGCAGCCGTGCGTCTGCGGCGACGGCGCGGGCGACGTCCTGTGAGAAGTGGCACGAGGCCACCACCACGATGCGCAGCGGTGCGTCCAGGTCGAAAGCGGTGCGCGTCATGCTGCGGCCGTCGGCGCTCAGCGCGATCGCCGTGGGTCGATCTTTCTTCAACGGCGCATGCGTACGCCATGCGGGCAAGGGCGCCACGTCCATGCCGGGATGCCGTTCGCGCAGGCGGGTGGCGGCGTCGAACTGTCGTCCGGCGACGTAGCCCTGGTACAGCGGGGTGAAGTCGCGGTCCTCGGTCATGCCGCGGTGGCGCATCTCGGACAGGTCCATGCGCAGCTGCGTCAGATAGGGTTCTACGGGGGCGTAGAACAGCACATGCTCGGCGGCGCGTTTCAGCAGACGCAGGTCCGGATCGCTGACGGTCCGCAGTGTGGATGCGTGTTGGTAGCGATCAAACAGACGCGCGTAGCGCTGGCGGAATCGCGCGGAGCGTTCGGCATCGGAGTGCCCGTTGTCGGCGTGCGTCCGAAGCAGTTCGTCATAGCGCCGCTCGACGGCGCTCTCCGGGCAGGTCTGCACGGAACATCCGCGCTTGCGCGCTTCCGTCCGCCACTCGCGTTCGATGCGTGCGCGTCGCTGGACGGACACGCCGACGCCGTCGGCATAGTCCTGTGCACCGAACAGCGCGAGCACGCGGACCGCCTGCGCGTGCGTCAGCTCATGGTCGAGGTCGTCCATGCTGAATCCACCCAGGCCTCGGGCGCCGAACTTCAGCGAGGCGAGAAAGCGTTGGCGTGCGCCGGGCGAAAAGGCCCGCAGCGGCGAGGCGTCGGGCGGCGTCGTCTTGAGATAGCGTTGCAGCGCTTGCGGCGAGCGGATCGACGGCACGGTCGCGCTCGCGGAAGCGGCGTGGTCGGGCGGCGAGGACGCAGGTACTGCGTGTGCGGGCGTGCACGCGGCGCACGTCAGTACGATCCAAACCAGCGTCGTGCCCAAGCGCATGTTGCAGGTCCTCGCAGCCAAGATATGCAGCGACTCTAGGCGGGAGACGTGCGCGCTTCAAGCGCGGCGCATCGGCGACGCTGCATGCTCGCGAGGCGTCTGTCGAGAGGTGTTCGTATTTCGCGGCGACCCTCGAACCGGTCGCGCCGCTCAGTGTCCGCTGTAGGCGCCGAAGCTGCGCAGGCGCTGGTAGCGCTTTTCGAGCAGGTCCTGCGTCGGCAGTGCCTCGAGTTCGTCCAGCTGGTTGAGCAGCATGGTCTTCAGACGGATGCCGGTGCTGTGCGGGTTGCGGTGGGCGCCGCCCAGCGGCTCGCGCAGGATCTTGTCGATCAGGCCCAGTTCCATCAGCTGCTGCGCGGTCATCTGCAGCGCCTCGGCGGCGATCTTGGCCTTTTCCGCGCTCTTCCACAGGATCGAGGCGCAGCCTTCCGGCGTGATCACCGAGTAGGTCGAATACTGCAGCATGTTGATGCGGTCGCCGACGCCGATGGCCAGCGCGCCGCCGGAGCCGCCTTCGCCGATCACGGTGCAAACGATCGGCACCTTCAGTTCGGCCATTTCCAGCAGGTTGCGGGCGATGGCCTCGCTCTGGCCGCGTTCCTCGGCGCCGACGCCGGGGTAGGCGCCCATGGTGTCGATCAGAGTCAGCAGCGGCAGGTTGAAGCGTTCGGCCAGCTTCATCAGGCGCAGGGCCTTGCGGTAGCCCTCCGGACGCGGCATGCCGAAGTTGCGACGGATCTTGCCCTTGGTGTCGCGTGCCTTCTGGTGGCCGATGATCATCACCGAACGGCCGTTGATGCGGCCTAGGCCGCCGACGATGGCGCCGTCGTCGGCGTAGGCGCGGTCGCCGGCCAGCTCGTGGAATTCCTCGCACATCACGCCGATGTAGTCGAGCGTGTACGGACGCATCGGATGGCGCGAAATCTGGCACACCTGCCACGGGGTCAGGTTCTTGAAGATTTCCGCGGTCTTGGTCTTCAGCTTGCCGCGCAGGCGCGCGACCTCCTCGTCGATGTCGAAAGCCTGTCCGTGGCTGGCGTGGCGCAGCTCTTCGATCTTCGCGTCCAGCTCGGCGATCGGTTGTTCGAAATCGAGGAAGTTCGCGTTCATTCGGCGCGTGTTCGAGTGTGTAAAGGCCAAAGTATAGCTGGACCGGGGCGCTGGGCGACAGCCGTGCGCGCATTCTGCGAACGGGTCACGATCCGCCCGGACTGGGTCGCGACAGGCGCAGTTCCGCGTCCAGCACGCCGGGCAGGGCGCGCAGGCTGCGCAGCAGATCGGGCTGCGCGCGCACGCGCCACTCGCGGCCGAGTTCGATGTCGGCCTGGCCGATGCCGTTGCGGTAGCCGGACAGCACCAGCGGGGTCGGGCCGCCGCGGTAGTCGCCCAGTGCATCCTTGAGATGCGTGACGAAGTTGGCGTCGATGCCGTTCACGCGCACGCGCAGCAGGCGCGCGAGTCGCTCGCAGGCGTCGTTGAGGCCCCAGACCTGACGCGCGCGCACCTGATAGCCGCCGGAGAAGTCGTCGATGGACAGGTCGCCTTCGACCACCAGCAGCGCATCGCGCACCAGCAGCGGCGCGAATTCGTTGAGGGCTTCGCGGAAGAAGCTCAGTTCGACCGCGCCGCCGGCGTCCTCCAGGCGCACGAAGGCGGCGGTCTCGCCGCGCCGGCGCACCGCGGTGACGATGCCGGCGACGACCCACGGCGTGCCCTTGCCGCGACGGTAGCGGTTGCCGCCGTCCTCGCCGCCGCCGAACGATGGTGCGGGTTGGTAGCGCTCAGGAATCTCTTCCAGTGGGCAGGTCGCCAGTTGCTCCAGCACGCTCTTCCACGGATCGGTGGGATGGCCGGAAAGGTAGTGCCCCAGCGTGTCGCGTTCGCCGCTGAGCAACTGCTCCAGCGGCCATTCCGGCGCTTCCTTCAGCTCGACCTCGACCACGGACGCGCCGCCGCCTCCGCCGCCGAAGATGTCGTGCTGGCCGGCGTCGAGGTTGCGCAGGTGCTGCTCGGCGGCCTTCATGGCCTCCGGCAGCTGCAGCATCAGGCTGGCGCGGGTTGGCGCCAGCGCGTCGAGCGCGCCGGACAGGGTCAGCGCTTCCAGCACGCGCTTGTTGAGCTTGCCCGGCGCGACGCGGCGGCAGAAATCGGCCAGGTCGGTGTAGCGACCGCCCTGTTCGCGCTCGGCGACGATGGCCTGGCAGATGCCTTCGCCGACGCCCTTGATCGCTCCGATGCCGTAGCGCACCACGCGCGGTTCGACCGCCTCGAACTTGTACACCGAGGCATTGACGTCGGGCGGCAGCACGGTGAGGCCGATGGCCTTGCACTCGTCGAGGAAGTTGACCACCTTGTCGGTGTTGTCCATGTCCGACGACAGCGTCGCGGCCATGAACTCGGCGGGGTAGTGCCGCTTCAGCCAGGCGGTCTGGTAGGCGACCAGCGCGTAGGCGGCCGAGTGCGACTTGTTGAAGCCGTACTCGGCGAATTTCTCCATCAGGTCGAAGATGGAGGTCGCGACCTGCGCGTCGATGCCGTTCTTGGCCGCGCCTTCCTCGAAGATGGCGCGCTGCTTGGCCATCTCCTCGGGCTTCTTCTTGCCCATCGCGCGGCGCAGCAGGTCGGCGCCGCCCAGCGAGTAGCCGGCCAGGACCTGGGCGATCTGCATCACCTGTTCCTGATAGACGATGACGCCGTAGGTGGGTTTGAGCACCGGTTCCAGCGACGGATGCGGGTAGCTGACTTCGGCCAGCCCGTGCTTGCGGTCGGTCCAGTCGCGGTCCATCCCCGAGCCCAGCGGGCCGGGACGGAACAGCGCGGCCAGGGCGATGATGTCCTCGAACGTGTCCGGCTGCGCGCGCTTGAGCAGCTCGCGCATGCCGCGCGACTCGAACTGGAACACCGCGACCGTGTCGCCGCGCGCGAACAGGGCGTAGGTTTCGGGGTCGTCCAGCGGCAACTGGGTCAGGTCCAGCGCGTCCTCGCCAGCGGCAGCGCGGCGCGCGTTGATCGCCTTCACCGCCCAGTCGATGATGGTCAGCGTGCGCAGGCCGAGGAAGTCGAACTTCACCAGGCCGACGTCCTCGACGTCGTTCTTGTCGAACTGGGTGACCACGCCGCCGCCGCCTTCTTCGGCGTACAGCGGCGAGAAGTCGGTCAGCGGGGTCGGTGCGATGACTACGCCGCCGGCGTGCTTGCCGGCGTTGCGGGTCAGATCCTCCAGCTTCAGCGCCAGGTCGATGAGTTCGCGGACTTCGTCCTCGTTCTCGTAGCGCTGGATCAGTTCGGTCGAGACCAGATCGGCGTTGGACTTGGATTTCTCCGAACGCCCCAGCGCATCGTCCAGGCTGATACCCAGGGTGTTGGGGATCAGCTTGGCGATGCCGTCGACATGGCCGTAGCCCATGCCCAGCACGCGGCCGGAATCGCGCACCACGGCCTTCGCCGCCATGGTGCCGTAGGTGATGATCTGGCTGACCTTGTCGCGGCCGTACTTGCGCGCGACGTAGTCGATGACCTCGTCGCGGCGGTCCATGCAGAAGTCGATGTCGAAGTCGGGCATCGACACGCGCTCGGGGTTCAGGAAGCGCTCGAACAGCAGGTCGTAGGGCAGCGGATCCAGATCGGTGATCTTCAGCGCCCAGGCCACCAGCGAGCCAGCGCCGGAACCGCGGCCGGGACCGACCGGAATGTCGTGGTCTTTGCCCCACTGGATGAAGTCGGCCACGATCAGGAAGTAGCCGGGGAAGCCCATCGAGATGATGACGTCGAGTTCGCGTTCCAGGCGCGCGTCGTAGTCTTCGCGGGTGTGGCCCGGCGCCAGCGGGTGCGTCTGCAGTCGCTGATCCAGTCCCGTGCGCGCCTCGGCGCGGATGAAACTGTCGAGGTCGTGGCCCTCGGGCACCGGGAACGCCGGTAGGTAGTAGGTGCCGAAGCTCAGTTCGAGGTTGCAGCGCTTGGCCAGTTCCAGCGTGTTTTCCAGCGCTTCGGGTACGTCCTCGAACAACGCTTCCATGTCCTCGGGCGGCTTCAGGTACTGCTCTTCGCTGTACTCGCGCGGACGGCGCGGATCGGCCAGCACGCGGCCCTGGCGGATGCACACGCGCGCTTCGTGCGCCTCGAAGTCCTCGCGACGCAGGAAGCGCACGTCGTTGCTGGCGATGACCGGCAGGTCCAGCGCGCCGGCCAGGTGCAGCGCGGACTGGTTCCAGGCCGGTTCGTCGTCGCGGCGGGTGCGGGTCAGTTCCAGGTACAGGCGTTCGTCGAACAGCGCGCGCATGCGGTCCAGCGCGTCGCGCGCGGCGTCCGGACCGCCGCTGGCGCTGTGGCGCGCGAACAGGCTTTCGCGGCCGGCGACGGCGATCAGGCCCTCGCCGGCCTGTTGCAGCCACGACGATTCGATCATGGCGCGACCGCCGTGCTGGCCTTCCAGCCAGGCGCGCGACACCAGGCGGCACAGATTGCGGTAGCCCTGTTCGTGCTGGCACAGCAGGGTCAGTCGCCACGGCCGCGGGTCGTCCGCTTCGGTTACCCACAGATCGCAACCGGCGACCGGCTTCACCCCGGCCGCGTAGGCGGCGCGATAGAACTTCACCAGCGCGAACAGATTGCTGTCGTCGGTCAACGCCACGGCCGGCATGTCGGCGCGTGCGCAGGACTCCACCAGCGCCTTGACGCGGATGGTCGAGTCGACCAGCGAGTACTCGCTGTGGGTGTGCAGATGAACGAAACGGCTGGGCATCGCGACGCGGACTGGGAGCTTCCAGACAGTGTAGTGCCTCGACGGCGCGATGGCTGCTCCGATCGGCGGATCGTGCGTCGCCGCGGCGGCCGAAGCGGCGCATATCCTAACCCGGCGATGCCCGGCCGTGGCGTGCGCGCCGCATCTGCGGCATGCGCACGGACTTCAGTCGACGACGTGGAAGCGATCTTCCTCGGCGCGGTAGTTCGCGTAGGGTTCCAGGCTCTCGGGCGCTCGGCCGTGGCGCAGCCGCAGTTGCAGCCATTCGTCCGGCGTGATGTGCAGCGGCGTGTCGTCCGGCGTGTTCAGCCGCGCAGCCATCGCACGGCGGAAACGGCAGAAGTCCTGATGCGCGGCGATCAGCAAGGCGACGTCGGGGTCGGGCACTTCATTGCCGCAGGACGGCTCGGTGTCGATGCGGTAGAGCAGCTCGTCGAGCTTGTCGAGGTCCTGGCAAGCGGGCAGCCAGTCCTCGTCGGCAAGCATGGCGCGCAGGTGCGGTGCGAGCTCGCGCAGGTTGAGCGGGTGGGCGTCGGATGCGGGCGAGCGAGATTCGGATACGTTCATGGCCAGGCTCCTCGTGTGGAGCCGCAGCGGCATGCCGATCCCGTCGTCGCCGCGTGCGGCAGAAAACCTCGGTCCGTGGGTTCACTGTACTCCGATCGCGAGGGTGTGGAATAGGGCGCAAGTCACGTGTCGAACAGGCCGGGTTCGAGCAGTTTGCGCACCGGCGCGAAGCTGCGGCGGTGTTCGGGGCACGGTCCCAGACGCTGCAGCGCCTGCAGATGTTCGGGAACGCCGTAGCCTTTGTGGCGTGCGAAGCCGTAGCCGGGATAGCGCGCGTCCAGCGCCTGCATGTGTCGATCGCGCGCCACCTTGGCCAGGATCGAGGCCGCGCCGATGCTGGGTTCGAGCGCGTCGCCGCCGATCACGGCCTGCGCCTCGCAGGGCAGATTGTCGGGCAGCTTGTTGCCGTCGACCAGCAGGTACTCGGCCGCGGGATCCAGTCCGCGCGCGGCCTCGCGCATGCCGTGCAAGGTGGCCTGGTAGATGTTGATGCGGTCGATCTGCGCGCATTCGACGAACACGATGCGCCAAGCCAGCGCGCGTTCCACGATGCGCGCGTAGAGCGTCTCGCGCCTGGCCTCGCTGAGCTGCTTGGAATCGTCCAGGCCACGGATCGCGCGCGCCGGGTCGAGGATCACCGCGGCGACCACGACCGGCCCGGCCAGCGGCCCGCGTCCGGCTTCGTCGATGCCGGCGATGCGCAGCCCGGGATCCAGGCGCGCGCTGACGGGGCGGCGGCGGGGCATGTCAGCGTACGCGCTCGGGCAGCAGTTCGGCGATGGCGGTTGCGGCCTGTTCGGCGGCGCTGCCGTCCTGCTGTCCGTGCAGTTCGCGGTGCAGCGCCTCGAAGGCGGCAACGATGGCGCCGCGGCGCTGGCTGTCGCGGAACAGGTCGAGTACCGCCGCGGACACCTTGTCTACGGTGCAGTCGTCCTGCATCAGTTCCGGCACCAGGCGCTGACCGGCGAGGATGTTGGGCAGGGCGAAGGTGTCGGTCTTGATCAGCTTCAGCGCCTGCACGAAGCGGTAGGTCAGCGGCGCGACGCGGTAGCCGACCACCATCGGACGCTTGGCCAGCATCGCTTCCAGCGTGGCGGTGCCGGAGGCCAGCAGCACGACGTCGGCGGCCAGCATGGCCTCGTGGGCCTGGCCGTCGAGCAGGGTCAGCGGCGCGTTCGGTGCTCTCGCGATCAGTTGCTGCAGCGCTTCGCGGCAGCGCGCATTGGCCGCGGGCACCACGATGCGCAGGCCGGGCAGGGCCTGCGCCACGCGCGCCGCGGCTTCCAGGAACACTTGTCCGAGACGCTCGACTTCGGAACCGCGGCTGCCGGGCAGCACGGCCAGCACCGGCGCATCGTGCGTCAGTCCCAGCGTGTCGCGTGCGCCGATACGGTCGGCGACCAGCGGGAAGCGGTCGGCCAGTGGATGGCCGACGAAGCGCGCGTCGACGCCATGCCGTGCGTAGATCTCGGGCTCCATCGGGAACAGGCACAGCACGCGGTCGGCGCTGCGGCCGATCTTCTCCGCACGTTTCTCGCGCCACGCCCACACGGACGGGCTGACGTAGTGCACGGTGCGCAGCCCGCGCTGCTTGAGCGCGCGTTCGAGGCCGAGATTGAAGTCCGGTGCATCGATGCCGATGACGATGTCGGGGCGCAGCGCGGCGATGCGCTGGATCAGGCTGCGGCGCAGCTTCAGCAGGCGCGGCAGGTGCTTGAGCACTTCCAGGAAGCCCATCACCGACAGTTCGTGGATGTCGTGCCAGGCCTCGAAGCCGGCGGCCTGCATCTGCGGACCGCCGACGCCGACGATGCGTGCGTCCGGATAACGTTGGCGCAGGGCACGGATCAGCGCGCCGCCGAGCTGGTCACCGGAGGCTTCGCCGGCGATCACGACGAGGGTCGGCGCGTCCGCGCCCGTGCGGGCTTCGTGAAGTGTTTCGCTCATCCTTCAGAGAATACGGGACATCGCCGCTGCCGTCGCGCGCGGGGGCGGCGCAGGTTGCAGAGGGTTCATGCTGCACCGTCGCGGGGACGGCGCACGGATCAGCGTTTCAGCGAGCGTTCGCTGCGGGCGATGAAGTCGAGCATCGCCTTCACGTCGTCGCTCGAATCGGCCTGTTCGTTCAGCCGTTCGCGCGCTTCGGCCAGCGGCAGGCCGGCCATGTACAGCGTGCGGTAGGCGCGACGGATGGTGGCGATGCGCTCCGGCTCGAAACCGCGACGCTTCAGGCCTTCGCTGTTGATGCCGCGCGGGCGGCCGTGTTCCTGCTTGCCCATGATGACGAACGGCGGCACGTCGGCGCCGACCAGGCAACCCATGCCGACAAAGGCATGCTCGCCGATCTTGCAGAACTGATGCACGCCGCTGAAGCCGGCCATGATGACCCAGTCGCCGACTTCCACGTGACCGGCCAGCGAGGCGTTGTTGGAGAACACCGTGTGGTTCCCGACCTGGCAGTCGTGGGCGATGTGCACGTAGGCCAGGAACCAGTTGTCGTTGCCGATGCGGGTCGCGCCGCCGCCGTCGCCGGTGCCGCGGTTGACGGTGACGAATTCGCGAAAGACGTTGTTGTCGCCGATGATCAGTTCGGCATGCTCTCCATGAAACTTCTTGTCCTGGGCGTCGCCGCCGATCGAGGCGAAGGAATGGACGTGGTTGTTCTTGCCGATGCGGGTCGGCCCTTCGATGACCACATGCGGCCCGATGATCGTGCCGGCGCCGATCTCGACATCCGCGCCGATGACGCTGAACGCGCCGACCTGAACGTCGTCGGCAAGGCGGGCCTTGGGGTCGATCTGGGCGCTGGCGTGAATCATCGCGGTCACCTCACTCGGCGCGGCCGGCGCACATCAGTTCGCAGCTGGCCACTTCGTTGCCGTCCACCACCGCGCGGGCCTCGAACAGGCCCATGCCGCGCAGCATGCGCTTCAGACGCACTTCCAGGCGCAGCTGGTCGCCCGGCACCACCTTGGCGGCGAAGCGCGCCTTGTCGATCTTGGCCAGATAGAACAGCGGTTTGGTGTCGGAGTCGCTCTTGCTGCTGAGCATGATCAGTGTACCGGCGGCCTGGGCCATGGCCTCGATCACCAGCACGCCGGGCATGACCGGGTGGTTCGGGAAATGACCCTGGAAGAACGGTTCGTTGATGGTCACGTTCTTGATCGCGACGACACGCTCGCCGGGTTCCAGTTCGATCACGCGATCGACCAGAAGAAAGGGATAGCGGTGCGGCAGGAGCTCCTGGATATGCTCCACGTTGACCGGCAGGTTGACGGTGTCACTCATGATCTTTCCTTTCCAGCGCCGTGAGGCGGCGCGCGTACTCGTCCAGCTTCTTGAAGCGTGCGGCATTGCGGCGCCACAGACGATTGTCTTGCAGCGGCACGCCGGATGAATATTCGCCCGGTTCGCGAATCGAATGCGTCACCAGGCTCTTGGCGGTAATGGTAACCCGGTCGGTCACTTCCAGATGCCCGAGGATGCCGGCGTTGCCGCCGATCAGGCACCAACTACCGATTTTCGCGCTGCCGGCCACCGCGCTGCAACCGGCCATGGCCGTGTGCGCGCCGATGCTGACGTTGTGGGCGACCTGGATCTGGTTGTCCAGACGCACGTCCTCGGCCAGCACGGTGTCTTCCAGTGCGCCGCGGTCGATGGTGGTGTTGGCGCCGATCTCGCAGTCGTCGCCGATGCGCACGCCGCCGAGCTGCGGCACCTTGGTCCAGTGCCCCGCGTCCACGGCGATGCCGAAGCCGTCGGCGCCGATCACCGCGCCCGGGTGCACCTGCACGCGGCGGCCGAGGCGCACGCGGATGACCAGGGTCACGCGTGCGATCAGGCGCGACTGCGCGCCAACCACGCAGTCCGGTCCGACCATGCAATAGGGGCCGAGCACGGCGCCGTCCTCGACGCGCGCGTTGTCCTCGATCACGCAGTAGGGGCCGATGCTGGCCGTCTCGGCGACGATGGCACTGTCGGCGACGACGGCGGTCGGATGGATGCCGGGTTCGGCCGCGGCGCGCTTCTCGAACAGCGCGGCGATCTTGGCGAAGGCGAGGTACGGATCGCGCGCGATCAGGGCCGGCGTGGGGCAGGACTCGGCAGCGTCGGCGGCGAGCACCACGGCGGACGCGTGCGTTTCCTGCATCTGTGCGGTGTAGCGTGCATTGGCCAGGAAGGTCAGCTGGCCCGGTCCGGCCGAGGCCAGCGTGCCGACGCCCTCGATGCGCGTCGCGGTATCTCCCTGGACGTGCAGGTCGAATCGTTCGGCCAGTTCGGCCAGCGTGAAACTGCTCACACGGTACTCCCCTGCCGTCGAACGGCGAAGCGATGAAGGTCATCCGTGGCCGACGCGCTCGTCCGCGTCATCGCACCACGGGCATCGCCGGCGCATGTGCGCGCGACGACGGACCCGGATTCTACGACCAGAAGGCCTTGTTCGCCCGGAACCGCCCCGCAAAGGGCGGTTCCGATCGCGTCGTACGGCGCTCGGAACGACTTAGAACTGGTTGCCGAAGGTGAACTGCAGACGTTCTTCGTAGCGATGGTCCTGCGGCTGGTCGCGGAACGGCACGGCGAAGCTGATCACCAGCGGACCGATCGGCGCCTGCCATTGCAGCGACAATCCGTAGGAGGCGCGCAGTTGACTGGCATCGAAGGAGTTGTAGTCCTTGTATACATTGCCGACGTCGACGAACGCGGCCACGCGCGCGGTGCTGACGTCCTTCAGCGCGGGGATCGGCAGGAACATCTGCGCCGTGCCCTTGACCTTGAAGGCGCCGCCGATCGGCTGCGCATAGCCGTAGGCCGGCACGTAGGCGCGCGGACCCAGAGTGTTGTCCTGGTAACCGCGGACGTCCTGCACGCCGCCTGCGTAGTAGTTCTCCCAGAACGGGAAGTCGTATTGCTTGTCCTTGCCGTAGGTCTTGCCGTAGCCGAGCTGGCCGTCCAGCAGCAGCACGAAGCCGCCGCCCACGGGCCAGTAATGGTTGCCGTGGTAGTAAGCCTTCCAGTACTGCACGGTGGAGCCGGGCAGGGCCGCGCTCACGGACAGCGATTCCACGCCGCCGCGTGTCGGCGCCCAGTAGTAGTTGCGGGTGTCGCGCGAGTAGCCGATGGTGCCGGTCCAGGAATGGATCGTCTTGTTGCCGATCAGGTTCTGGTAGTCGATCAGCTGCTGCGGCGAGTAGCCCGGATACAGGTTGATCTTGTTGCTGGTGACGCCCAGGCCGAACTGCAGGCGGTCGACCTCGCTCACCGGCACGCCGATCGTGGTCGAGAACGAGCGCGTGCTGTTGGTGTAGTTGGCGAAGTCGGTGTTGCCGTAGTCCAGCTTGCTGTAGGTGGCGTTGTAGCCGATGCTGACGCCGTCGTCGGTCAGATACGGATTGACGTAGCCGAGCTGGATTTGCGAATAGTAGTTGCTCTTTTGCACGGCCACGGAGAACTTGTCGCCGCTGCCGAGGAAGTTGTTCTGCGAAACCGAGGCGCTGAAGATCACGCCGGAATACTGCGAGTAGCCCACGCCGAACATCAGGCTGCCGGAGGACTTCTCCTCGACCTTGACGTTGAGATCGACCTCGTCGTCCGTGCCCGGGACGCGCTGGGTGTCGACCTTCACGTCGTCCTTGAAGTAGCCCAGCGTCTGCAGGCGGCGCTTCGAGGCGTCGATGGCGGCCTGGCTGTACCAGGAACCCTCGAGCTGGCGCATCTCGCGACGCAGCACCGAATCCTGGGTCTTGGTATTGCCCTGGAAGTTGATGCGGCGCACGTACACGCGCTTGCCCGGCTTGACGTAGAACGTCATGTCGGCGGTGCGTTTTTCCTTGTCCAGCTTGGGTACCACCTGTACCTCGGCGAAGGCATAGCCGATGTTGGACAGCACGCTCTTGATGGCCTTCTTGCTTTGCTCGACCAGGTAGCGGTTGAAGGTGTCGCCCTTCTTCATGAACACCAGCGAGCGAATGGTCTTCTCGGGCAGGATCAGGTTGCCGAGCAGGTGCACGCCGGAGATCTTGTACACCTCGCCCTGCTTGATGCTGGCGGTGATGTACATCTTGCGCTTGTCGGGACTGATCATCACCTGCGTCGAGTTGACGTTGAAGTCCGCGTAGCCGCGATCCATGTAGTACGAATCGAGCTTCTTCAGGTCGCCGGAGAGTTTTTCCTTCGAGTACTGGTCGTCCTTGGTGTACCAGGACAGCCAGTTGCTGGTGTCGGACTCGAAGCCGTCGCGAATCTGCTTGTCGCTGAAAGCGGTGTTGCCGACGATGTTGATGGCCTTGATGCGGGCCGTCTCGCCTTCGCGCACCACGATGTCGAGCGACACGCGGTTGCGGTCCAGGCGGGTGACGTGCGTCTTCACCGAGACGTTGTACTTGCCGCGGTTGTAGTACTGCGTGATCAGTTCGTCCTGCACGCGACGCAGCGCCAGCGGGTCGAAGGTGTCGCCTTCGACCAGGCCGATCTGCTTCAGGCCTTTCTTCAGGTCATCGGTCTTGATGGCCTTGTTGCCGCGGATGTTGAGCTTGGCGATCGACGGACGTTCGACCACCTTGATCACCAGGATGTCGCCCTGGCGTTCGAGCTCCACGTCGCTGAAGAAGCCGGTATCGAACAGTGCCTTGATGGACTGCTTGGCATTGCTCTCGGTCAGCGTGTCGCCCTTGGCGACCGGCAGATAGCTATAGACGGTGCCGGCAGCGATGCGCTGCAGGCCGTCGACTCGGATGTCGGAGATCGTGAACGGCTGCATGGCCACGGCCTTGGCGGTCATGGAGGCGAGCAGGATCAGGGCGGCGATACGCTTCATCGTCGATTCCAGTGGGTGATGCGCAAGTACGCGGCTCCAGGCCGCGGCGAATAGGAGCCTCGGTTCAAGACGAGAGTCCGAGAATATCGTTGTACAGAGCCAGACCGACCAGGCAGGCGAGCACGGCGAGGCCGACCATCTGGCCAGCAATCATGGTGCGTTCGCTGACCGGGCTGCCCTTGACCAGCTCGATAAGGTAATACAGCAGGTGCCCGCCGTCCAAGACGGGAATCGGCAGCAGGTTGATCACGGCCAGACTCAGCGACACCAGTCCGAGGAAGCCGAGGAACCAGCTCAGCCCCATCTGGGCCGAGGCATTGGCGACGCGGGCGATGGTGATGACGCCGGACAGATTGCGCGCCGAGGCCTGGCCGGTGAGGATGCGACCGATCATCTGGAAGGTGGTCGCGGTCTTGTCCCAGGTGGCGCCGAAGGCCTTGTCGAGCGCCGTGACCGGTCCGTAACGGAGCGTCGCGGTTTCGAGCTTCGACGCGGCCGGGTAGATGCCGATGATCCAGCGGGTCGGGTCGCCGGTCGTATCGTGCTTCGGCTGCAGCTTCACGCTCAGATCGCGTCCGTCGCGCCGCAGGCCCAGCGTGACGGTATCGGCATGCTTCATGGCGGCCTGGATCAGCGTGCCGATGTCGGTGAATTCGCGGACCGGCTCGCCGTCGACGCTGAGCACGCGGTCGCCGCTGCGGATGCCTGCTTGCAGCGCCGCGCTATCGGGTTCGAGCTTGCCGACCACGGGCGGCACGCCGCCCGGGAGCAGGCCGATGCGGTCGAACGAGGTGTTCACGGCAACGTCGGCGGGCAACTGGTCCAGCGGTAGCGTGAAAGGAAGCTCGTTGCCGTTGCGGCGTATCAGCAGGTGCGAGGGATGACGCAGCAGTGCGTCCTCGGAGATGGCATCGAGCGCGCCGCTCCAGGTCACGACCTTGCGGCCGTCGACGGCCAGGATCCGGTCGCCGCTCTGGATGCCGGCCTGGGCCGCCAGCGTCTGCGCCGGCGGCGCGGCGAGCACGGGCACGGCATCCGGCTTGCCGATCACGAACATCAGCCAGAATGCGGCCACGGCGAAGATCAGGTTGAAGCCCGGTCCGGCGGCGACGATGGCGATGCGTTTCCACACGCTCTTGCCGGTGAACTCCTGGTCCTTCTGGTCGTCCGGCACGTCGCCTTCGCGGGCGTCGAGCATCTTCACGTAGCCGCCGAGCGGAATCATGGCGATGCGGTATTCGGTGCCGTCACGGCCGATGCGGCTCCAGATCGCGCGGCCGAAACCGACCGAGAAGCGCAGCACTTTCACGCCACAGCGACGTGCCACCCAGAAGTGACCGAACTCGTGGAAGGTCACCAGCAGGCCGAGGGTGACGATCAGCCACCATACGGAACCAAAAAATGTGCTCATGCAGTCGTCAGGTCGTGAATCAGCAGCAGAACGGAGGTACACCGCGCGGGGCGGCGTGATCGGTGTAGCTTAGCAGCGTCCGCCGATACAACGGCGGGCCGTATCGCGAGCCATGAGATCACGCGCCCTGAGTGTCGGGATATCGACCACGGGTTCGGCGGGCAGTTCCGCAAGGACTTGCTCGATGACGTCGGCAATGCCCAGGAACGGCAGCGTTCCTTCCAGAAATGCGGCCACGGCCACTTCGTTGGCAGCGTTCAGCAGCGTGGTGGCGTCACCGCCCTCGCGCAGTGCCTGGAAGGCCAGGTCGAGGCAGCGGAAGGTGTCGGTGTCGGGCGGCTCGAAATCGAGGCGTGCGGCGGCGGCGAGGTCCAGCGGCGGCACGCCGGCCTCGATGCGCTCGGGCCAAGCCAGCGCATGCGCCAGCGCCGTGCGCATGTCCGGATTGCCCAGTTGCGCCAGGACCGAGCCGTCGGCGTACTCGACCAGCGAATGCACCAGGCTCTGCCGGTGCACGACCACATCGATGATGTCGGGCGACGCGCCGAACAGGTGGTGCGCCTCGATGACTTCCAGGCCCTTGTTCATCAGCGTGGCCGAGTCGACCGAAATCTTGCGGCCCATGCTCCAGTTCGGATGCGCGCAGGCCTGGGCGGGCGTGATGGCGTGCAGGTCCTTGCGGCTGCGGCCGCGGAACGGACCGCCGGAAGCGGTCAGGATCAGCTTGCGCACGCCGGCCGAAGCCAGGGCGGGGCGCTCGCCGGGCAGGCACTGGAAGATGGCGTTGTGCTCGGAATCGACCGGGATCAGCTCGCCACCGCCTTCGTGCAGCGCCTGCATCAGCAGCGCGCCGGCCATCACCACCGATTCCTTGTTCGCCAGCAGCAGACGCTTGCCGGCGCGCGCGGCGGCGAGCGTGGAGTCGAGACCGGCCGCGCCGACGATGGCGGCGACGACGGTGTCGCACAACGGATCGGCGGCGGCCTCGCGGATGGCGTCCATGCCGGAGCGCACTTCGCAGGCGACATGCGCGGCGTCCAGGCGTCGGCGCAGATCGGCTTCCATCGCCGAATCGGCCAGGATGGCCATCTGCGGCCGGAACTGCGCGCACAGTTGTGCCAGCTTTTCGCTGTTGCGATGCGCGGCGAGGACGCCAACGCGGAAGCGATCGGGATGGCGCGCGACCACGTCCAGCGTGCTGCCGCCGATCGAACCGGTGGCGCCGAAGATCGCCAGCGTCCTCATGCGCCCGCCTTCGCGGATCGTGCCGCTCGCGAACGCATCACAGCCCCAGCAGCAGCTTGACGATGACGAACGCCGGCAGCGCCGCGAACACGCTGTCCAGACGGTCGAGCAGGCCACCGTGGCCCGGGAACAGCGTGCCGGAATCCTTGATGTCGGCCTGACGCTTGAACAGGCTTTCGATCAGGTCGCCCAGGATCGAGGCGGCCACCGTGACCACGCCCAGCAACAGCATGCCCAGCAACGCGGCCGGATGGCGCACGTGCAGCAGCCAGCCGCCGACCACGCTGACCGCGCCGCCCAGCGCCAGCGCCCCGTAGACGCCGGCCCAGGTCTTGCCCGGGCTGATGCGCGGCGCCAGCTTGCGCTTGCCGAACAGGCGGCCGGAGAAATACGCGCCGGTGTCGGCGGCCCAGACGATCAGGATCGCCAGCAGCACCCACCACGGGCCGTGCGGCTGGCCGTGCATGCCGATCAGGGCCAACCAGGCGGGCACGAAGATCAGCAGGCCGACCAGTAGTTTCAGCAGCGCATTCTCGCGCGTCGGCGCGGCCGCGAAGCTGTAGTTGCGCAGCCACAGCAGGCTGGTCAGCCACCACAGCACGCCCACGGCGACGCCCAGCGTCCAGGCCCATGGATGCGTGCGCAGCGTCCATAGCACGCCGAGCAGGATCAGCGTCAGCAGCAGCCAGGCCGCGCGCGTTGCGCGCTTGCGCACGCCGCACAGACGCGTCCACTCCCACTGTGCAGCCAGGAACACGAGGCCGACGATGACGCCGAACAGCCAGGTCGGCGGCAGCAGCATCACCGCCAGAGCAAGCGGAATGAGGAGCAGGGCAGTGAGGATGCGCTGTACGAGCATGCGATACGGTCGTCCCTAGGTCAGGTCGCGGCGATGTCGGCGACTTGCGCGCCGGTGCGGCCGAAGCGGCGCTGGCGGCCGGCGTAATCGTCGAGCGCCGCGTCCAGGCACTCGGCGTCGAAGTCCGGCCACAGCGTATCCGTGAACACCAGCTCCGTATAGGCCAGCTGCCACAGCAGGAAATTGCTGATCCGCTGTTCGCCGCCGGTGCGGATGAAAAGGTCGGGGGGCGGCTGGTCGGCCAGGCATACCTTCGCGGCCAGGGCGTCGGCGTCGATGGCGGAGGCTTCCAGTTCGCCACGGGCGACGGCTTCGGCGAGCGCGCGCGCGGCCTGCGCGATGTCCCAGTGGCCGCCGTAGTTCACCGCCACGTTGACGTGCAGCTTCGCGTTCTCCGCGGTGCGCGTCTGCGCGGCCAGCATGCGTTCGCGCAAGGGCGCGTCGAAGCGCGACAGGTCGCCGATGAAGCGCAGGCGCACGCCGTTGGCGTGCAGCTGGTCGACTTCCTTGTCCAGCGCCTTCAGGAACAGCGTCATGAGCGCGGACACCTCGGTCTCCGGGCGACGCCAGTTCTCGCTGGAGAAGGCGAACAGCGTCAGCGCGCCGATGCCTCGCCGCACGCAGTGCTCGATGGTCTGGCGCACGGCCTTCTGGCCGGCGCGGTGGCCGAAACTGCGCGGCTGACGGCGTTGCTCGGCCCAGCGGCCGTTGCCGTCCATGATGATGGCGACATGGCGCGGCAGGCTGGGCGTGTCGGTGGGCATGGCGGCGGAGGATGGAGCGCGATGGCGTCAGACCGCCATCAGCTCCTCTTCCTTGGCCTGCGCCACGGCGTCGACTTCCTTGACGAAGCGATCGGTCAGACGCTGGATTTCTTCCTCGGCGCGGCGCTCGTCGTCCTCGCTGATTTCCTTGGCTTTTTCCAGTTCCTTGACCTGATGCAGCGCGTCGCGACGGATGTTGCGGATGGCGATCTTGGCGTTCTCGCCCTCGCCGGCGACGTGCTTGGCCAGCTCCTTGCGGCGCTCTTCGGTCAGCGGCGGCAGGTTGAGGCGGATGACCATGCCCGCGGTGTTCGGCGTGATGCCGATGTCGGAGGCCATGATCGCCTTCTCGATAGGGGCGACCATCTCCTTTTCCCACGGCGTGATGGTCAGCGAACGGCCGTCGGTGACGGCGACGCCGGCGACCTGGGTCAACGGCATCTCGGCGCCGTAGTAGGGCACCTTGATGCCTTCGACCAGCGCCACGCTGGCGCGGCCGGTGCGCAGGCGCTGCAGTTCGTGCCTGAGCGACTCGACGCTCTTGCCCATGCGGGTTTCAGCATCGTTCTTGATGTCGTTGATCATGCAGGACTCCAAAGGCCGGGCGATCCGGCGAGTATAGCAGCGCGCCGGCCCGCGGCCGGCGTGTCGGAAACGGGTTCGCCGCGGCTGCGGCGCGGGTTCAGGCGGCTTCGACCAGGGTGCCGATCGGCTCGCCGCGCAGGATGCGGCCGAGGTTGCCCGGCTGGGTCTGGTCGTAGATGCGCAGCGGCATGCCGTGATCGCGGCACAGGGCGATGGCGGCGGTGTCCATCACCGCCAGCTTGCGCTCGATGACCTCGTCGTAGGTCAGCGTCTCGAAGCGCTCGGCGTCGCTGTGCTTGGCCGGATCGGCGGTGTAGACCCCATCGACCTTGGTGGCCTTCAGCAGCAGATCGGCGTTCAGCTCGATGGCGCGCAACGCGGCCGCCGAGTCGGTGGTGAAGAACGGATTGCCGGTGCCGGCGGCGAAGATCGCGATGCGGCCTTTCTCGATGTGGCGCACGGCGCGGCGCAGGATGTAGTCCTCGCACACGTCGTGGATCTGGATGGCGCTCATCACGCGGGCGTACGCGCCGCGCTTCTCCAGCGCGTCCTGCATCGCCAGGGCGTTGATGACGGTCGCCAGCATGCCCATGTGGTCGCCGGTGACGCGGTCCATGCCGGCCGCGGCCAGGCCGGCGCCGCGGAAGATGTTGCCGCCGCCGATGACCACGCCGATCTGCACGCCCGCCTTGCTCGCCTCGATGATCTCGTCGGCGAGTCGGCCGATGACCTTCGGGTCGATCCCGTAGTCCTCTTCGCCCATCAGGGCCTCACCGGAGAGTTTCAGCAGGATGCGGCGATACTTCGGCGCGGCGTCGGACATGGGCGATTTCCAGGAGGCGAGCAAACGCCGAGATTGTAGCGGATGCGGGCGCGCCGTAGCAGTCCGTTTCGGCGTCGCGGACGAAATGCCGCGGACAAAAAAGAAGGGCCGCGACATGCGCGGCCCTTCCGGGTGCTTCGATGGCGGATGAATCAGGCCAGGCCGGCCTGCTTCATCACCTCGGCGGCGAAGTCGTCCTCGGCCTTCTCGATGCCCTCGCCGACGGCGAGACGCTCGACGGCCAGGATCTCGGCGCCTTCCTTCTTCAGCACGTCGCCGACGCTGCTGTTGGTGTCCATGACGTAGGACTGACCGGTCAGCGACTGCTCCGCGCACAGCTTGCGCAGCTTGCCCTGGATCATCTTTTCCTGGATGTCGGCCGGCTTGGCCTTGTCCTTGTCGGTCATCTGCGCCAGGGCGATTTCCTTTTCCTTCTCCAGCACCTCGGCCGGGACGTCGTCCGGAGTGATGTAGTTCGGATTCATCGCCGCCACGTGCATGGCGATGCCCTTGGCCAGTTCCTCGGAACCGCCCTTCAGGGCCACCAGCACGCCGATGCGGCCGCCGTGGATGTAGCTGCCGATCACGCCGTCGGCTTCCACGCGCGCCATGCGACGCACCTGGATGTTCTCGCCGATCTTGGCGATCAGGCCCTTGGCGGTGTCCTCGACGCTGTCGCTGCTGCCCGGGTAGGCGGCGGCCTTCAGCGCGTCGACGTCGGCGGCGCCCGATTCCAGGGCCACCTTGGCGACGTTGTCGCTGAAGGTCAGGAAGTTCTCGTCCTTGGCCACGAAGTCGGTCTCGCAGTTGACTTCGACCAGGACCGCCTTGCTGCCGTCCTGCGCCGCGACGATGCGACCTTCCGCGGCCACGCGGCCGGCCTTCTTGTCGGCCTTGGCCAGACCCTGCTTGCGCAGCCACTCCATGGCCGTGTCGATGTCGCCCTGGTTCTCGACCAGAGCTTTCTTGCATTCCATCATGCCGGCGCCGGAGCGCTCGCGCAGTTCCTTGACCTGTTGTGCACTGATCTGCATCGGATTTCCTCGATGTTCTTGCGGGCGCCCGGCCGACATGGCACGGGCGCCGTGAATGGCTTATTCGCTGTCTTCGGACGCGGCGGCTTCGGCCTTGTCGTCGGCCTTGGCGGGCTTCTTCGCGGCCGGCTTCTTGGCTGCGGCCTTCTTGGCCGGGTCCTTCTTCTTGTCGTCGGCCTTCATCACCGGGTTGCCCTCGGCGTCCAGCTCGACGAACTCGTTGCCGTCGCCCTGGGCGGCGGCCGGCGAAGCGGCCTTGCCTTCCAGCACGGCGTCGGCGGCGGCGCGGGTGTACAGCTGGATGGCGCGGATGGCGTCATCGTTGCCCGGGATGGCGTAGTCCACCAGGCTCGGGTCGTAGTTGGTGTCGACCACGGCGATCACCGGGATGCCCAGCTTGCGGGCTTCCTGCACGGCGATGTCCTCGTGGCCGATGTCGATCACGAACAGCGCGTCCGGCAGACGATTCATGTCCTTGATGCCGCCCAGCGAACGCTCCAGCTTCTCGCGCTCGCGGCGCAGGGACAGCACTTCGTGCTTGACCAGCTTCTCGAAGGTGCCGTCGGTTTCGGCTTCTTCCAGTTCCTTCAGGCGCGAGACCGACTGCTTGACGGTGCGGAAGTTGGTGAGCATGCCGCCCAGCCAGCGCTGCGAAACGAACGGCATGCCGCAGCGGGCGGCCTCGTCGGCGATGGCTTCGCGCGCGGCGCGCTTGGTGCCGACGAACAGCATCGTGCCGCGCTTCTGCGCCAGGCCCGACACGTAGTTCATGGCGTCGTTGAACAGCGGCAGCGTCTTCTCGAGGTTGACGATGTGGATCTTGCCGCGCGCGCCGAAGATGTACGGACCCATCTTCGGGTTCCAGTAACGGGTCTGGTGACCGAAATGAACGCCAGCTTCCAGCATCTGGCGCATGGTGACTTGAGGCATGTTGTACTCCTGGGGTTGAACCTCCACGCATCCCCGACCTCGACCCTGGCGCTTGAAAAGCGGGCAGGGCACCCCGAAACCGGTGTCGATGCGTGTGTGGCGTTGTAGTGTGCCGGTGCGAACCATTTCGCCTCCGGCCCGACGAGTATCCCGCACTGGGGTTACAATCGTCTTTCGCTCCGCGCGCCGCAGAGGCCATGAGGGCACTCGGCGGCGACAGAACCGGTCAATTGTAGCTGCATGCGGAAGCCTTCCACAAGCAGCTGAAACGGTTCGGAAAACCCTTTTTTGCCGCCCGGCCGGCCCGAACGGCCGCGGCGGACCCGGAAAAGACAGGATTCGGCGTATGCCCGCAGTACCCAAGACCCCCGAAGAAATCGAGAAGATGCGCGTCGCCGGACGCCTTGCCGCCGAAGTGCTGGCCGTGCTCAAGGAGCATGTCCAGCCGGGCGTGACCACCGAGGACCTGGACCGCATCGCCTACGAGCACATCGTCAACGTGCAGAAGGCCGTGCCGGCCAACGTCGGCTACCGCGGCTTTCCGAAGACGCTGTGCACTTCGGTCAATCACGTCATCTGCCACGGCATTCCGAATGCCGGCAAGGTGCTGAAGGACGGCGACATCGTCAATTGCGACGTCACCGTCATCAAGGACGGCTGGCACGGCGACACCAGTCGCATGTTCATCGCCGGCACGCCGAGCGTGCGCGCCAAGCGGCTGGTCGACATCACCTTCGAGGCCATGATGAAGGGTATCGAGGCGGTGCGCCCGGGCGCGACCCTGGGCGACGTCGGCCATGCCATCCAGAAGCATGCCGAGGCGGCCGGGTTCTCGATCGTGCGCGAATACTGCGGCCACGGCATCGGCAAGATCTACCACGACGAGCCGCAGGTGCTGCACTACGGCAAGCCCGGCGCCGGCCTGAAGCTGGAAAAGGGCATGACCTTCACCGTCGAGCCGATGGTCAATGCCGGCAAGGCCGCCACGCGCTCGTTGCCGGACGGCTGGACCGTGGTCACCAAGGACCATTCGCTGTCGGCGCAGTGGGAGCACACCATCGCCGTGACCGACGACGGCTTCGAGATACTGACACCCTGGCCGGACGCCTGAGCCGTCGCGTCCGCGCGGACTGCGGTGGCTTGCGCCCGCGCCGCATTCCGCTTTAACTCCTCGTTCCTCACGAGACGCGCCTGCCCACGTGCCCGAATCGCCTCGCCGCCTGTTGCCCTCGTTGCCGCGTCTGCCGCGCGCGATTCCGCGCTCGGGCGTGTCGGCGGATGCGCGACGCGCACTGCGGCTGCTGATCGCCGACACCGATCGCGCCCTGGCTACGTCGTTCGCCGCCGGCGTCGAAGCAGGCGCGCTGGCGCGCCGCCGCACGGTGCTGGTCGAGCGCGTGCTGGTGCACGTGTGGACGGCCTTTCTCGGTGCGCCCGAGGGGGTATCGCTGTTCGCGGTCGGCGGTTTCGGGCGCGGCCTGCTGTTTCCGCATTCGGACGTCGACTTGCTGGTGCTGGTGACGCCGCGCGCGCGTGAGCGCCAGGCGCCGGCGCTGCAACGGTTCTTCGCCTGTCTCTGGGACATCGGCTTGAAGCCCGGTAGCGCCGTGCGCGATGTGGCGCAGTGCCGCGCGCTGGCCGCCGAGGACGTCAGCGTGTTCACCAGCATGATCGAAGGCCGCTGGCTGGCCGGCGACCGCATGATGCAAGCGGACTACGACGCCATCGTCGACGATCCGTCGCTGTGGCCGCCGCAGCGCTTCCTGGAAGCCAAGCTGGCCGAACAGGCCGAGCGCCACGCTCGCCACGACGACACCGCGCACAACCTGGAACCCAATCTCAAGGACGGCCCCGGCGGCCTGCGCACGCTGGATCTGATGCGCTGGCTCGGGCGACGCGTGGCCGGCGTCGGCGACTTCGACGCCATGGCCGCCGAAGGCCTGCTCGATCCGGCCGAACACGAGGCCATCGCCGCCGCCGAGGCGACGCTGCAGCGTTATCGCTTCGCGCTGCATCTGGAAGCGGGTCGTGCCGAAGAGCGCCTGCTGTTCGACTACCAGCGCGCGCTGGCCGCGCGTCTCGGGTTCGAGGACGAGCACGCGAAGAACCTGGGCGTCGAGCAGTTCATGCAGGGTTACTACCGGGCCGCGACCGTGGTCGAGCGTCTCGGCGTGCAGCTCGGCGAGCGTTTCGAGGAGCTGCTCGAACCCGATGTCGAACCGCAGCCGCTGAACGAGGACTTCATGCGCCTGGGCACGCGCCTGCAGCCGCGCGACGCGGACCTGTTCCTGCGTCGCCCCGCGGCGCTGATCGAGGGCTTCGTGCTGCGCCTGGATCATCCCGAACTGGTCGGCTTCACCGCCGAGACCATGCGCCGCATCCAGCAGGCCGTGGCCGAGCGCGGCACCGAGATCGGCGAAGACCCCGCCGTGATGGACGCTCTGCGTACGCTGCTGCATCGTGGCGCGCCGGCCGTCGAGGCGCTGTGGCGGATGAACCGCTTCGGCCTGCTGGCGGCGATTCTGCCGCCGTTCGCGCGCGTGGTCGGACGCATGCAGTACGACCTGTTCCACGTCTACACCGTGGACGAACACACCATGCGCGTGCTGCGCAACGTGGCGCGTTTCGCCGATCCACAGGCGCGCCGCGAGTTTCCCATCGCCTGCGAAATATGGGCCACGCTGGACCGCCCGGAAATCCTGCTGCTGGCGGCGCTGTTCCACGACATCGCCAAGGGACGCGGCGGCGATCATTCGGTACTGGGCGAGTCCGACGCGCGCGATTTCTGCAAGCGCCTGGGCATCTCCGACGAGGACGGCGCACTGGTCGCCTGGCTGGTGCGCTGGCATCTGCTGATGAGTACCACCGCGCAGCGCCAGGACATCACCGATCCCGACGTGGTGCATCGCTTCGCCACCGAAGTCGGCGACTGGGAACATCTGGACCATCTGTACCTGCTGACCATCGCCGACATCATCGGCACCAGCCCGAAGCTATGGAACTCGTGGAAGGATCGCCTGCTGGCCGACCTCTACGTCGCCGCGCGCTATGCGCTGCGCTCGGACCTGGCATTGCCGCTGCGCGCCGAGGCGCGCGTGCGCGACTGCCGCGAACGCGCGCTGTCGATGCTGCTGGACGACGGTTTCGATGCCGACGACGTGGCGCACGTGTGGGCCGACTTTCCCGATCTCAGCTTCCTGCGCCATCGGCCGGAGCAGGTCGCCTGGCAGACTGCGGCGATCCTCAAGGCGGAGGGTGCGTTGCCGTTGGTCGACGTGCATCCGTTCTCGGTGCGCGGCTGCACCGAGGTGTTCGTGTACGCGCCGGACCGCGACGGCCTGTTCGCCACCGTGACCGCGATGCTCGACCGCATGCGCTTCTCGGTGGTGCAGGCGCGCGTGCTCGGCTCCAACACCGGCATGGCGCTGGACACGTTCCTGCTGCTGGAGTCCGAGAGCCAAGAACCGGCCAGCCTGGAACGCGCCGAGGATCTGCGCGTGCGGCTGGCGCGAGCCCTGGCCAAGCCGGCGCGTGCGCAACCGGCCAAGCGCAACCTGTCGCGACGGCAGCGGCATTTCCAGATGGCGCCGCGCATCGAATTCACCGCCGACGCCGCTGCCGCGCGCACGCAGCTGGCGCTGGTCTGCAGCGATCGTCCGGGTCTGCTGGCGGTGGTCGCGCAGGCCTTCGTCGAGGTCGGCGTGCGCGTGCACGACGCGCGCATCGCCACCTTCGGCGAGCGCGTGGAGGATTTCTTCCAGCTCACCGACGGCGACAACGCGCCGCTCGATGCGGCCATGCAGGAGCGGCTGCGCGATGCGCTGCTGCCCCTGGTCGGTCCGCAGCGACGCGCTTCCTGAGCGCGCCGACTTTGCGATGACGCGACTGCAGCGTATCGTTCGGGCGATCTGTCGCCACATGACGTTCACCGAGGGAGAGGATATGAAGATCAGGCGCGTGCAAGGGTCGCTGTTGTTGGCGGCCGGACTGTGGATGTTGTCGACGACCTCGTTCGCGGCCGAGCCTCACCATGCCCCGATGCACAAGGGCGCGTCGGACGTGACCTGGGTCTACCCGGTGATTCCGAAGTTCGGCGGCGTGCACCCCAATCCGGGCGCCGACATGCAGCCGGACCCGAACGCCGACTACAAGATTCTGGTCGACGTCGTCACCGGCGATCCGTCGTCCGGCCACCAGCTCGGTTCGCTGAACCGTCTGGCGCGGCTGGTGAATCTGATGGGCTACGCCAAGGTGCCGCAGGACCACGTGCACATCGTGGCCGTGCTGGATCGTCAGGTCGGCGCCACCGCGCTGACCAACGCGGCCTACCGCAAATTCTTCGACAAGAAGGGCAAGGGAGAGAATCCGAACCTGCCGATCCTGCGCGCGCTGAAGAAAGCCGGCGTGAAGCTGATGATCTGCAGTCAGGCCATGGCCGAGATGGGGCTGAAGAACAGCGACATCGATCCCAGCGTCACGGTCACGCTGTCGGCGCTGACCGATCCGGTGATCTACGGCCATCGCGGCTACACCTACATGCAGCTGTAACGCGCATCCAGCGGCGTTTGTGACGGCCGTCGCGTGCCTCGCGACGGCCGTTTCGCATCTGCGCCCCGGTCACAGGCGGGGCGCTTGCGTGTACTCTTTGCAGCTTGTTCCGAGCACCACGGGTACCCTCCGCGCATGTCTTCCATCGAAGCCCTCATCGACGACGCCTTCGAGCGCCGCAACGAACTGACCCAGAGCGAGATCGAGACGCATATCCGTCCGGCCGTGGAGCAGGCGCTGGACCTGCTCGAATCCGGCGAGCGACGCGTCGCCACGCGCGCGGACAACGGCGACTGGACCGTGCACCAGTGGCTGAAGAAGGCCGTGCTGCTGTACTTCCGCATCAACGGCAATCGGGTGGTCGACGGCGGTCCGGCGCAGGCGTTCGACAAGGTGCCGTTGCGCTTCCCGTTGGGCGACCATGACGAACTGCTCAACCTCGGCGCACGCGTGGTGCCGGGCGCGCTGGTGCGCCGCGGCGCGCACATCGCCAAAGACGCCGTGCTGATGCCGAGCTACGTCAACATCGGCGCGCACGTGGGCGAGGGCACGATGGTCGACACCTGGGCCACGGTCGGCTCCTGCGCGCAGATCGGCGCACACGTGCACCTGTCCGGCGGCGTCGGCATCGGCGGCGTGCTGGAACCGTTGCAGGCCGGTCCGACCATCATTGAGGATCACTGCTTCATCGGCGCGCGTTCGGAAGTGGTCGAGGGCGTCGTGGTCGAGCAGGGCAGCGTGATCGGCATGGGCGTGTTCCTGGGCCAGTCCACGCGCATCTACCATCGCGCCACCGGCGAAGTCAGCTACGGCCGCGTGCCGGCCGGCAGCGTGGTCGTTGCCGGCAGCCTGCCGGCCAAGGACGGTTCGCACAGTCTGTACGCGGCGGTGATCGTCAAGCAGGTCGACGCCAAGACGCGCGCCAAGACCGGCATCAACGAGCTGCTGAGGAGCGCGCAATGAGCGTCACCGTCTACGGCCTGAAGACCTGCGACACCTGCCGCAAGGCGCGCAAGTGGCTGGACCGCTTCGAGGTCGAGTACAGCTTTGTCGACTATCGCGAGAACCCGGTGCCGGCCGCCACGCTGAAGGACTGGGCCGGTCAGCTCGGTGGCTGGGAGAAGCTGGTCAACAAGGCCTCGACCACCTGGCGCAATCTGCTGCCGCAGCGCAAGAACCCGGGTAGCGATCCGGAGTGGACGCTGCTCATCAAGGAATACCCCGCGCTGGTGCGTCGTCCGGTGGTGGTGCTGGACGACGGTCGCGTCAGCGTCGGCTTCAAGGACAACCTGTTCAAGCAGTTGTTCGGACGCTGAACCATGAAACGCGCCGTGATCCGCCGTTATCTGACCAACCTGCGCATCGAGCGCGACAACGCCGCGCTGTACGAGGGCCTGGCCGCGCTCAGCGACGATGCGCGCGCGGCGCGTGCCTACCGTCGCATTGCCAAGGCGGAGTGCGCCAACGCCGCGTTCTGGGTCGATCAGCTGAAGGAACTCGGCGTGGCGTCTCCGGAGCATCGGGCAAGCATTCGCGTGCGCATGCTGCTGTGGCTGGCGGAGCGTTTCGGCAGTGATTTCGTGATGCCGACGGTGGCCCGCATCACGCATGCCGACCATCACGCCACGCCGGTCGACCGGCAGGACTACCGCGACCATTTCCGCGACGCCGGCCACGCCTTGCCGCGTACCGGCCTGCGCGGGCAGGACGGCAACACGCTGCGCGCGGCGGTGCTGGGCGCCAACGACGGTCTGGTGTCCAACGTCAGTCTGGTGATGGGCATGGCCGGTGCCGCGGTGGCCGATCACGCCGTGCTGCTGGCGGGACTGGCCGGACTGGTCGCTGGCGCCTGCTCGATGGCGCTGGGCGAGTGGCTGTCGGTGAACAGCTCGCGCGAGTTCTACCAGGCGCAGATCACCGCGCGCGCCGAGCGGCTGGCGGTCGCGCCCGAGGACGTGCGCCAGCGCATCGCCGCGATCTACCGCGACAAGGGGCTGGGCGAAGCCGCCGCCGAGACCATGGCCGCGCAGCTGATCGAGAGTCCGCGCTCGGCGCTGGATCTGCTGGTGCGCGAGGACATGGGCGTGGATCCGGAAGATCTGGGCGGGTCGGCGTGGAGCGCGGCGATGTCGTCGTTCGCGCTGTTCGCGCTGGGTGCGGCGTTTCCGGTCGCGCCGTACCTGTTCCTGCACGGTCGCGCCGCGCTGGTCGGCAGCGTGATCGCGGCCGCCGCCGGGCTGGCGCTGATCGCGGCGGCGACGTCGCTGTTCACCGGTCGCCACGTCGGCTTCTCGATCACGCGACAGTTCGTCATCACCACGGCCGCGGCCGGCGTCACCTGGCTGCTCGGTCACGCGCTCGGTGCGGTGCTGAGCTGACCGCGCCCGCGGCGTCGGGTCGCGGTTGCACGGCGATTCCGCGGGGCGATGCGATCCGCGTTCCCGGTTAGGCCGGCCCGTTCGCATGCATGGAGGGACATCGTGCGCATTCTGATCTTCGGCAATTCCGGCTCGGGCAAGAGCACGCTGGCGAAGGCGCTGGCCGCGCGCCACGGTTGCGCGCATTTGGATATGGACACCATCGTCTGGGAACCCGGACGCATCGCCGAGGCGCGTCCGATGGATGCGGTGCGCGCCGATCTCGACGCCTTCCTCGCGCAGCATGCGAGTTGGGTCGTCGAGGGTTGCTACGGCGACCTTGTCGAGCATGCGGCGCATGCCTGCACGGAACTGATCTTCCTCCATCCCGGGTGCGAGGCCTGCCTGGCGAACAACCGACGGCGGCCATGGGAGCCGCACAAGTACGCCACGCCCGAACAGCAGGATGCGATGCTGGAATCGCTGCAGACCTGGGTGCGCGGCTACTACGAGCGCGACGACGCCTGGTCGTACGCCGCGCACCGTCGCCTGTTCGACGCGCACGCGGGCGACAAGACCGAATACACCACGCTGCCGTCGCCGGACTGATACCGGACTTGCGCGACGTGCCGCCTTGCGTCAGCCTCGGCGCGGTACTTCCGCTTGCGTGTGCTTTCCATGTCCGACGTGCTCGACCTCACCTGCGAACTGATCCGCCGCCGCTCCGTGACGCCGGACGATGAAGGCTGCCAGGACCTGATCGCCGAACGTCTGGCACGCGCCGGTTTCCGCATCGAGCGCCTGCGCTTCGGCGACGTCGACAACCTGTGGGCCACGCATGGCGCGGACGATGCGCCGACACTGGCGTTCCTCGGCCATACCGACGTGGTGCCGAGCGGCCCGGAAGACGCCTGGGCCACGCCGCCGTTCGAGCCGACGGTTCGTGATGGCGTGCTGTACGGTCGCGGCGCGGCGGACATGAAAGGCAGCGTCGCCGCGATGGTGGTGGCGCTGGAATCGTTCGTCGCCGCGCACCCCGATCACGCGGGCCGGCTCGCGCTGCTGCTGACCAGCGACGAGGAAGGCGACGCCATCGACGGCGTGCGCAAGGTCGCCGAAGCCTTCGCGCAGCGCGGCGAACGCATCGACTGGTGCGTGGTTGGCGAACCTTCGGCGAAGGATGCGCTGGGCGATCTGATCCGCGTCGGTCGGCGCGGCTCGCTGTCGGCCACGCTGACGGTGCGCGGCGTGCAGGGTCACGTGGCCTATCCGCACAAGGCCGACAATCCCATTCATCGCTTCGCGCCCGCGCTGGCCGAATTGGTGGCCGAGCACTGGGACGACGGCAACGACGATTTCCCGCCGACCTCGCTGCAGGTGTCCAACCTCCATGCCGGCACCGGCGCCAACAACGTCATTCCCGGCACGCTCGAAGCGCTGTTCAACTTCCGCTACAGCACGGCCAGCACCGCCGAGCAACTGCGCGCGCGCGCCGAGGCGATCCTCGACCGGCACGGCCTCGACTGGCAGATTCGCTGGCACGATTCCGGCCGTCCGTTCCTGTCGCCGCCGAATGGCCGATTGCGCGAGACGGTGGTCGCCGTCTGCCGCGAACGGGCCGGCGTCGAGCCGGAACAGAGCACCGGCGGCGGCACCTCGGACGGACGCTTCATCGCGCCGCTGGGCGTCGAGGTGGTCGAACTCGGGCCAGTCAACGCCACCATTCACAAGGTCGACGAATGCGTCGCGGTCGCCGATCTGGAACGTCTTCCGGCGCTGTACGAAGCGATCGCCGAACGCCTGCTGGCGTAACGCATCGGTGCATCACAGCGAGGCGCACAACGGCACCCTGGGTCGGAACGGTGGACGCATCCGTTACAGCTTATTTGCGCTGGGCGCACGAAGAACACCGATCGCCTCGGCGAGCCGGACGGGTTGCGCCTATTCCGGCAACTCCAGCCAGTTCTGCAGCCGGGCGTGGTCTTCGTCGCTGATAGCGACGATGCGGTAGCCGACCCAGTACTGATCCGTGGACGCGGCCTGATCGTGCCACTGTTCCTGCACGCCGACCTCGATGTTCAGCGTGGTACCGTTCTTGAGGGGCAAGGGCAGGATGATCTGGTAGATCGCATTGCTGTCCGGGCGCGTGGCGCCGATCAGCATCACGCCGGTCCGAGACATGTTGCCGATGTGCCCCATGGACAGACCGGTGATGACGTTGATTACCGGTTCGGTCGATTCCACCGACTTGCGGTGAGCCCGGCGATCGTCGCGTTGCTGGGTGTCCTGGCCGATGTGCATCAAGCGCCTCCCCGGTGGCTGGTCGGCGGGTGCAGGCCTTGCTCGCGGGTGACGATGCGCCAGGCCTGATCAACCACGTTCTCATGGATATCCGTCAGTTCACGGATATGACCGGCGGCGATGGCCTGGGCCAGCTTGAGTTCGCCGAGTTCCTGCGCGCGTCGGCCGCTGCGGGTGACGAACAGGCTGTGTCCGGTCAGTGGCGAGTACCACGCGAGCCTGCGCTGGATGCCCTGCGTGCCCGCGGGACCCCGGAATTCGAACCACACCCCGGCCGGCAAGGTGCGCAGGTGTCGATGGATGCGAAGCACTTCGGGACTGGCCTTGAGCGAGGAACCGAACGCGGCGGCGTCGTTGGCCGCGCCGATCGCGGAAGGCGGCGTCTCGACGCTTGCCGGCGCGTGATCGGTGTCCGGCCCCGGACGACGCTGCGCGGCCCGGCCGGCCTCGATCATGCGGCTCACGACCGGGTCAATCTCATCGGCGGGCATGCCGATCTGACGAAGTCCGATCTCCAGTTCCTGTCGCAGCATGTCGGCATGATCCAGCGGCCGGATGCCGAGCACCTGTTCGGTCGCGTAGAGGCGGTTCTTGAACGCGGTGCTGTCCTCGCCGTTGCGCAGCAGGGTCAGCGACATCACATCCATCCAACTGCGGTGCATCTGCTGCAGCGCCGCCTGCTGGCGTGGTGAGGCGGCGACGCGTTCACTCAGCAGTTCGGCGGTGCGGTGACGGGCTTCCTCCAGGCGCTCCAGTCCGCGCATGGCATCGACCTGCTGTTCCTCGACCAGCTGCGTTTCGTGTTGCAGGCGCGCCACTTGCCGTTCGATACCCTCCAGCAGTTTTTCATACACCGCCGCCTCCGGAGCAGCGCGCCCGGCATGCACGATCAGCGCTTCCAGGTCGATGCGCAATTCGTGGTGCGGCGATTCGCTGGCGTCGTCGAGCCAGTCGCGGGCGATCTCGGTAATCCGGCCGAGCACCTGACGCGCCGGATGCCGGTGCTGTTCGAAGAAGCTCGGATCGCGCAGGGCGACGCGCAGCAGCGGAAGCTGCAGGTCGTACAGCAGCGACTGGGCGTCGAGGGTCTGCGGCAGTTGCTGTGCGATCTTCGCGAACAGCCGCACGATCATCTCCAGGGTGTATTCCTGCTCGGCGTCGAGGTCCACGTGCCCGGTCTGCGCCGAGCGCCTGGCGTTGAGCTGCAGCAGCAGTTCCTCGCGCAGGCGCTTGGGCTGGTTCAATTCGAACCAGGTCCGTTCGTCGACCTGGGCGAAGTGTTCCTGCAAGGCGGTCAACGCGGCCTGCAATTGGTCGTTGCTGACGCGGCCTTCCGCAGACGTGCCGGCGGAAGGCTTGCCCGCGGCGGTTTTGTGCGAAGGCGTTTCGCTCGCCGCAGGTTCGGCACGGATGCTCGCGGCCGGCGTCGGGGCGACGGCGGCCGTGGAGGCTTTCCGCGTGCCGCTCTGCCGCGATGGATCGCGTGGCAGGGCGAACGGACGGAGGCCCGGCAGGATGCCCGCCTCGCGCAGATGCGTGTTGACCAGCGCATGCAGCGAGGCGAGTTCATCGATCAGGCTGCTTTCCAGACTCTGCAGCAGCAGCAGCTCGTGTGCGGTGGGCATCTTCAGTGCGTTGCTAGCGTCGCGGAAAGCGCGCGCCATGGCCTGGGGACCGACCGGAAGCTCGCTGCTCTCCACCGGCGCCGTGCCCAGCAGCACCGCGATGCGGTAACCCAGTTCGATCAGCTCCTGGCCGCCGCGGACCTTGCTGCGCGCGACCAGCTGGTCCAGCGCGGCATCCAGGTCGTGCGTCATGGTGTCGAGTAGGCTGAGCGTGCGGGGCGCGGAGGCGGAGACCTTGCCCGCCTGCGCGCCGAGTTGGTCGAAGGCCTTGTCGATGCTGGCGGTGAACTGCTGGTCGAACGCCTGTCTGTGTTCGCGTAGGCGCGACATGGTGTCGAGGTAGCTCTGCTGATCCAGGTGACTGCGGCTGCCGTTGGCCAGTTCCTGCAGTTGGTGACCGAAATGCGTCAGGCCGCGTTCGAGAGGCTCGTTCAGCCATGCGCTGCATTGGGTGCGCAGTTCTGTGAGTAGTCGTTTGCTCCGTTCCGACCCGGCTGCAGCGGTCCGGTGCGTGTTCGTCCGTCCCTCCGAACTCGATGGCTCATGATGCATGGCGCCCTCGCGTCGATGATTTGACGGTTTCAGTGTATGCCTACTGAGAAAGTTTTGTCCGGAACGACGTGTCTGGTTCAGATTTCTGACAGGGTGTGGTGCGCCGGATCGAGCCGCCGCTGTCGCTCGGGTCAGGCCTCATGCTCGGGTGAGGGCGCACGCTGGGGGCTGCCGGAGGCGGTGTAGCATGCAACGACTCAACACCGAAAGATGGGGCGGCCCATGTCGAACAAATGGATCTCCGGTTTCGTGCGCGGCCTGTCGCTTGCGCTGTTGCTGATTCCCTTGGCGGCGTCCGCGGCCGGTCGGTCGGTGACGCTGACCGCGAAGGACGGCGTCACCGTGTATGGCACCGCTACATCCGCCGTCGGACATGCGGGCCGTCTGCTCCTGTTGTTCCATCAGGCCGGGGCCAGCCGCCACGAATACGACCCGCTGATTGCCACGTTCACGAAGCTCGGCTACGACACGCTGGCGATCGATCAGCGCTCGGGCGGAAGCCTGTTCGGCGGCCGCAACCGCACGGTGGTGAAGCTGGGGCATTCCGCGAGCTATCTCGAAGCGCTGCCGGATCTGGAAGCGGCGCTGACCTGGGCGCGGGCGCGCGGATATCGCACCATCGTCGCGGTTGGCAGTTCCTATACCTCGTCGCTGGTGCTGCTGTTGGCGGCCAGGCATCCGCAGGCGATCACGGCGGTAGCGAGCTTTTCGCCGGGCGAGTATTTCGCCGACAAGAATCTCGTCAAGCAGGCGGCGGCGAAGGTGACGGTGCCGCTTTACGTCACTACCGATCCGGCCGAGTCGGAGCGCGTGGACGAGGTGCTGCGCGATGCGCATGGCGCCAACATTACGCGGTATCGACCGGCGTCCGGCGTGCACGGCGCGTCGACCCTGGTCTGCGCGCGCGATCCGGATGGCTGCAAGGCCAATCTGGCCAGCTTCGAGGCGTTTCTGCGCAAGGTCGGCGATGTGCCGGCTTCGGCTGCGGGAGCCCGCTGAGCATGGTGGCTTGCTTCGCTCGCATGTTTGCCATGCTGATCTTCGCCGTGACGCTTGCGGCATGTCAGCGTTCGCCTTCGTCGGATACGGCTGCCACGGCGGGCTCTCTGGCGGCGGCTTCGAGTTCGTCGACGCCGCTGGAACTGCATGTCAGCAACGCGCGCTATCGCATCGACGTCACCTATCCACCGCTGTCACCCGAAGCCGATGTGCTCATGCATACGTTGCACGAGCGTACGCAGGCGGCGCGTGCGGAACTGATGAGGGCCTTGCCGAATGTGTCGTCGCTGCCTGCCGAGGCGCGCCGCCCGCTGCAGCTGATGATCGACTACACGGTCGCCGCACGCACACCGGTGTTCGTCAGCGTGCGCGAGCAGGGGATGATGGATACCGGCGGCGCGCATCCGATCCCGCTGGACGCTACGTTCGTGTTCGACATGCAGCATGCCCGGCTGGTGACGCTGGACGATCTGTTCACCGATCCCGCCAGGGCGCGGGCGTGGCTTTCCGAGGCTGCGCGCAAGGCGCTCTATGCGAAGCTGCTGGACAAGGTGCCGGGCGGCGACAAGACGCCGGCCAAGGCGCGCAAGGCATGGCAGGACAACATGCGCGCGATGATCGATGCGGGCACGCAGCCGACCGCGCAAAACTTCAAGGGTTTTCTGATCGACGGCGGAGGTCTGGCCTCGCCGCCGTCCCTGGTGCTGGTGTTTCCGCCCTATCAGGTGGCGCCCTACGTGTATGGCGCGCAGACCGTGCGCGTGCCGGTGCAGACGTTCGCGACACTGCTGAAGCCTGCGTACCGGGGCGCGTTCGGTCTGGCGCCCTGATGGCGTCCGACCTCAGGGGCCGAAGATCGCCTTGAGTCCTGCGTCCGAGGGCACGCCGCTGACCGTCTGCACGCGCCCCTGCGCATCCTGATAGACGATGCCCGGCGTGCCCTGCAGGCCGAACTCCTGCATCAGGGCGATGTTCGCGGCGATCTTGTCGCGCGTCGCCGACGGAATCTTCGCGGCCAGCTTGATCGGGCTGTCGCGGAAGTCCTTCTCGTTGCGCGCGAAGGCCTTGATCGGATCGGGCGCGTCGAGCACCGACACTGCGCGCGGCAGGCTCTGCTGCTTGATGACCGCGACCAGCAGGTAGCGCACCTGCACCTCGCCCTTGTTCACCTGCGGCCGGATCGCGCTCCACAGGCGATGGCAATACGGGCACTCGGTATCGGTGAACACGTAGACGACGCGTTTGGCGCCCTTGGGTCCCTCGGCGATCCAGTCTGCCTTCTGCAGTTTCGACCAGGCGTTCTTGCCCAGGCCGGCCATCGCGTGCTGGGCGAAGGCGTCGCGGGTCAGGTCCGAGCCGTCCGCGGCGAACAGGTTGCCGACCACCGTGTGCTTGCCGTCGGGCAGCAGGTAGACCGGCATCGGCTGACCGCGGTAGACGCCGATGAAGCCCTTGAAGCCGTCCGGGGCGGGCATGGTGCCGCGGATCTCGATGCCGGCGGATTTCAGCGCGCGCACGGGGGCGGGATACGCGGTCGGCTGCGTGTCAGCTGCGCGCGCGCAACCGGTCAGCGCTAGGAACAGGCCCAGCAGGGCCAGCGAGAGCAAGGTGTTCGATTTCAAGGAGACGCTCCGGGGACATGGGAGGGGGCGGTGTGCGACAGGCCTTCGGCCAGGGTCGCGGCGGACAGTTCGCCGACATGGATGTTGCGCACGATGCCATCGGCATCGACGAACAGCGTGGTCGGCGTGCCACGCAGGTCGAAGTGCTTCGCCAGTTGCTGCGCGTCGTCGATCAGCACGTTTCTCGGCGCGTGCGGAAGCTGTTGCAGATAGGCGCGCACCGTGGCCGGCGATTCGGCCTGGTCGACGAACACGACATGCGTGCCGGGCATGCGCGCCTGCGCGTCGATCAGCATTGGCATCTCGCGTCGGCACGGCGGGCACCAGGTCGCCCACAGGTTGACGACCGTCGGCTGACCGCGGAAATCTTTCAGGGAGACCGATGCGCCGTCGAGCGTGTGCAGGGTCAGGTCGGGCAGCGGGCGCTGCATGGCGGCCGAGAGCTGCGTCACCGCCAGCGTCACGACCAGCCAGACGGCCAGACCGAATCCTCCGGCCGCGGCCAGCGGCACGCGCAGCGCGCGCCGTCGCGCCATGAACAGGCCGAGCACGATCAGCAGCGCGACCACGCCCGGCCAGGCCAGAAAGCCGCCGTCGCGCACGTTCAGGATGCTCCACGGTTGCGACGCATAGTCGGGCCAGCGGCGCACCACGAAACCCAGTCGCGCGACCAGCAGGGCGATCAGCAAGGCGATCCACAGCGGCGTCTGCACGGCCACGCCGCGACGCTTTTCCATCGAGCCCGCCGCGATCATGGCTACTGCCACGGCGGCCAGCAGCACCAGCAGCGGCGCCTGGAACAGAAAGGGGCCGATGGCCACGCCCTTATTCATGGGGGCAGGTTCGATCCGTGATGTGGAGCGGGCGACGTAGCGGCACGATGGTGGGGAACCGGACGAGTGACAAAGGTACATCCTAGAGGTTCGCGGTTCGGCGCGTGAAGCCGTGTGACGTCATGTCGCTTGCCGGATTCCGTGCGGCATGCGGGTACGCGGTCGATCCGTGGATGCTCCGTTGCGTGTCGAGCGAGGCATCGAGCGAGCCCCGGCACGGTTGAATGTGTGTCGGGCGCGAGATGCATCGACCGTCACGACAGGACGCCATGACGGTCGATGCTGATGTCCTCGTCAGCGCTTCTCGACCATCGGCAGCTCGACGTAGCTGGCCTCGCCCGGCGCGTGGTAGATGCGCTGCGTGGCTTTCACGTAGTCGGACGGCTTGGCGAAGAAGATGTTCTTCACGTAGGTCTGCGGGTTGCGGTCGTACAGCGGGAACCAGCTCGACTGCACCTGCACCATGATGCGGTGACCCTTGCGGAACATGTGGTTCGCCGTGGGCAGATCGAAGCGGTACAGCAGCGGTTTGTTCGGCGTCAGCGGCTGCGGATGGGCGTAGCTCTCGCGATAGCGGCCGCGGAAGATGTCCATCGCCACGGCCAGCTGGTAGCCGCCCATCTGCGGGTCGCCGGCGACCTGGTCCGGGTACACGTCGATCAGCTTCACCACCCAGTCCGAGTCGCTGCCGCTGGTCGATGCGACCAGATGCACCTTGGGCATGCCGGCGATGGTGACGTCATGGTCGAGCACCGGCGAGACGAAGGTCGCCACGTCGGTGCGGCCGGAGAACGTGCGCTGATCGTCGACCAGCCACTGCGGCCAGGTCAGACCGCCGTCATAGCCGACCGGCTGGCTCGGGCGTGCGCGGTAAGGCACCGGCTTGGCCGGATCGGAGACGTAGCTGGTGTCCTTGGCTTCCGACGCGGTGGGCGCGGCAAAACCGGCCTTGCCGTCGGCGTGCAGGTAGAACGGCGTCGCCTGGATCGAGCAGCCGCTGGCACAGCCGGACGGCCACGACTGCAGGCGCTCCCAGCGGTTGGCGCCGGTGCGGTAGGCGGTGACCGGCGCGACCGGATTCGGCGGAGCGTCGTCCTTCAGGTAATGCGCCAGGAACGGCGCCAGGATGTGCTTGCGGAAGTAGGCGCCGGTGTCGCTGCCGAACTTCAGCGCGCCCAGCGAGGAGGCGTCCTCGATCTCCTGGCCGTGGTGCCACGGCCCCATCACCAGGTAGACCATGTCGTTGTGCGTGTCCTTGGGCTTCAGCGCGCGGTACACGGCCGGCGCGCCGTAGATGTCCTCCTGGTCCCACAGGCTGTGCACCAGCATCACCGGCACCTTCAGCGGCTGCTTGGCCAGCACCTTGTCCATCGCCTGCTGCTGCCAGAAACTGTCGTAGGCCGGGTGTTCGACGATCTTGTTCCAGAAGCCCAGCTGCTCCATGCCGTAGGCCTTGCCCATCGCGCCGGCCGAGCCGTAGTGCATGTACAGGTCGTAGTCGTCGTGGAACGCGCTCCACCAGTGCTGGGTGTTGTCGCGCGTGGCTTCCTGTTCGTAGATGTACGGCATGTTCTGCTGACGGAACGCGCCGTGGTGGAACCAGTCGTCGCCCATCCAGCCGTCGACCATCGGATTCATCGGCACCGACACCTTCAAGGCCGGGTGCGGGTGCACCAGCGCCATCAGCGGCTCGAAGCCGTCATAAGAAATGCCCAGGATGCCGACCTTGCCGTTGCTCTCGGGCAGGTGCTTCACCAGCCAGTCGATGGTGTCCCAGGTATCGGTCGATTCGTCCACCGGCGTGTCGTTGAGCGGCCCGCGCAGCGGCCGGTTCATCACGTAGTCGCCTTCCGATCCGTACTTGCCGCGGATGTCCTGGATCACGCGGATGTAGCCGCCGTCGATGATGGTGTCGACCGCGTTGTCGTAGCCCTGCAACGCGGGTCCCATGTGCGCGCTCTGGTGCCCGTCGACCATGTGCGTGACCATGCCGGAGGCGTCGTACGGTGTGCGCGTGAGCAGGATCGGTGCGTCCTTGGCCCCCTTCGGGATCACGATGACCGTATGCAGGTGCACGCCGTCGCGCATCGGGATCATCACGTCGCGGATGGTGTAGTCGAAGGCCTCGCGCGACGGCTTGAACTGCGTCGGCGTCTCGCTCTTCAGTTGCGGATACAGCGGTCGCAGCGCGACAGCCGCCTGGGAGGCGATCGTCAGGCAACCGCCAACGATCAATGCGGTACAGAAATGGCGGAGGGAACGTTTCACGGACTACCCCTGAATGAACGACCGAACGCAAACATAGCGCGGTTCCGGTCCGCATGCATCGGGGGGCGTTACGTAACGCCGGAGGCGTGACGCAGGTCGGTTTTCGGCCGATCAGGAGTCCTTGGCGTCCTCGAACACTGCAAACATGCCCGCGTAGGGCTTGGTCATGAACAGCGGCGGGCCGAAGTAGTCGCCGTGGTCGTAGAACTGCGAGATGGTGCCGTCCAGATACAGCGCGTCGCGGCAGCCCAGCTTCTCGCGGAACAGCCGCGCGAAGGCGTGGAAATTCACCGGCGTTTCACTGATCGCGAACACCACCCGGTCGGGCGTGGGTGCGCAGACGCCGCTGCGCCATTTCAGGCTGCTGGAATCGGCCAGGAAATGTGGATTGAGCGCGCCGTCGATGACCAGCATCGGGCCGGATTGCGTGGCGAGGCGTGGATCGGGATGCTGGGCGCGGTAGTCGTCGGTGCTCAGCACGCGGGCGTGGTTCTGCCGGTCGATCAGGAACACGCCGTTGGGCTGCAGGGAAAAGTTGCCCGCGCTGGGGTCGCCGTGCGCGGTGTTGAGCGGTTTCAGCACCTTGCCGTGCTCGACGTACAGTCCCAGCGGCGCGCCCTTGTGATCGTAGATGCCGGCGTTGGCCGCGAAGCGCAGGATTTTGCCGTGCTGCTTGCCCCAGTCGCGCAGCGCGTCGATGCCAGCAAACGGCTGGCCGGTGTCCGGGTTGCGCCAGTGCAGCGTCAGTTCGCTGTGACGCAAGTCGACCGTCACCACGCGGTACGCCGCGCCGTCGAAGCGCACCTGCTCGCCGGTTTGCGCCGCGCGCGAACCGCAGCCCGCCAGCGCCGTCAAGCACAGCAGCAGGGCGGGCAGCATGCGACGCAGGACGCGACGGCGGGCAGGGGGCGTAAAACGGTTCATGGCTGCATGGTCGCGTTCGGCGGAAGGCCGCGCAAGCGGGCCTGTCGGAACCGTTCATGTTCGACGGAGGCTTCCGACGCGTGCGCTAGAATGGGGCTTTTCGCGCGGTCCCCGTCATGCCCTATACGCCCATCATCGGTACGCTTGGCTACGTCCTCTCGCCCGACCGCGAACGGGTGCTGATGATCCATCGCAACGCGCGCAAGGATGACCATCATCTGGGCAAATACAACGGCCTCGGCGGCAAGCTGGAGCCGAACGAGGACGTCGCCGCCGGCATGCGCCGCGAGATTCGCGAGGAGTCGGGCATCGAATGCGTGTCGATGCAACTGCGCGGCACCATCAGCTGGCCGGGCTTCGGCAAGCACGGCGAGGACTGGCTGGGCTTCATCTTCCTGATCGACGGTTTCGAGGGCGAACCGCACGAGGGCAACCACGAAGGCACGCTGGAATGGGTGCCGCGCGCGCGGCTGATGGAGTTGCCGATGTGGGAAGGGGATCGGCATTTCCTGCCGCTGGTGTTCGACGACGATCCGCGGCCGTTTCATGGGGTGATGCCTTACACGAACGGGCGAATGCAGTCATGGGCGTTCAGTCGGTTCTGAGTTTCGATTCGCAGGGTTCTTACCGAGGCGTGTGGTCCTTGAGTTTCGTCCGGCTGCGCCGTCCAAGTGACGGCTTGAGCTTGTCCCATGGAAGTCACCAAGACAAGGTCGCCGTCAGCGTCCGTGCCTTCCCGCCCTGCGGACCCCAGGTTTTCTTCGGGTTCTGGGGCGTCTGCTGCACATCTCTGTGCGCCACCCTGTGGGCCCACCCTCCGCCGCTACCGCAGGGCTAAGGCTCGGAGTCGGAGGATTCGACAGGCACGCATTTCCTCCGCCCCTTCAGCCGCGAAGGAACAGCCTGCGTCCCTTGGACGCATGGGACCGATATACCGCTGTAGATCAGCCCAGCGCGCGAACGCGGAAGTTGCGTCCCTTGATGCGGCCGTCGCGTAGTCGCTGCAGCGCCTTGCCGGCGAGATCGCGGCGGATGGCGACGTAGGCGCGGGTGGCGTAGACGTCGATCTTGCCGATGGCCTCGGCCTTCAGGCCGGCCTCGCCGGTCAGCGCGCCGAGGATGTCGCCGGGGCGCAGCTTGTCCCGGCGGCCGGCATCGATCACCACCGTTTTCATCGGCGCCAGGTGCAGGGTCTTGGCGGATGGTGGCGCCAGTTTCAGCGGACGCCATGGCAGCGGCTGGCCCTGCATCTCCTCGATGTTCAGGGTCTTGGGCCTTTCGCGCGGCGTGCACAGGGTGATGGCTACGCCGCTCTCGCCGGCGCGGGCGGTGCGGCCGATGCGATGCACATGGGTGTCGGGGTCGTGGGCCACGTCATAGCTGATGACCAGCGGCAGACCGATGATGTCGAGTCCGCGCGCGGCCACGTCCGTGGCCACCAGCACGGCACAACTGCGGTTGGCGAAGCGCACCAGCACTTCCTCGCGGTCGCGCTGATCCATATCGCCGTGCAGGGCCAGCGCAGAGAATCCGCGCTGATCCAGGTCCCTGGCCACGGCGTCCACGTCGCGACGCATGTTGCAGAACACCAGCGCATGCGCGCCTTCGGCACTGCGCTCGTGCGCGGCGGACAGCAGCTGTGCCAGCGCGTCGGCCTTGCGCGCGGGGTCGACTTCGTGAAAGCGCTGCTCGATGGCCGGCTGTTGCGCGGCCGGCGCATCCACGGTCACCGTCACTGGATCGCGCTGCAGACGCGTGCTGACGGCACGGATCGCGTCGGGATACGTGGCCGAAAAAAGCAGGGTCTGATGGTTCTTGGCGATGCGCCCGACGATGTCGTCGATGGCCTCACCGAAGCCCATGTCCAGCATGCGGTCGGCCTCGTCCAGCACCAGCATCTTGATGCCTCCGCCGTGCAGGCTCTGTCGCTTGAGATGCTCCTGCACGCGTCCTGGGGTGCCGACCACGATATGCGGGTCGTGCGTCAGCGAGGCCAGTTGCGGCCCCAGCGGCATGCCGCCGCACAAGGTCAGCACCTTCACGTTGGGAATGTTGGCCGCCAGCCTGCGGACGGTCTTGCTGACCTGATCGGCCAGTTCGCGCGTCGGGCACAGCACCAGCGCCTGCAACCGGATCGTGTCCGCATCCAGCGCCTGCAGCAGCCCCAGCCCGAACGCCGCCGTCTTGCCGCTGCCGGTCACGGCCTGCGCGATCACATCGCGACCATCCAGGATCGGCGGCAGGCCGCGTGCCTGCACCGGGGTCATCTCGGCATAGCCAAGGGTCGCCACGCTGTCGAGCAGCGCGGGCTTGAGGGGGAGGGAAGTGAAGGCGGTCATGCGACATGATCGCATCAATCCGCAGTGGCTCCGAGCACCTTGAGCCGTGGCCGTCCATCGGGCATCTGGCGGTCACGGCGTGTACTCGTCAAACGTGCCCTGATCGAGGGTGTCGGCAAGCCGAACCCGATTCAAACGGGGGGGGAACCTGGGCCGCTTGCCATCAGAGCATCACTCTGCGGGCCGGATCCTCCACCCTCCGCCGCTACCGAAGGGGAAGGGTTGCAGGCCGGGCGATTCGGTAGGATTTCATTGCCTCCGTCCCCCTTTGCCTTCTGTCTTCTTCGCCGGGCTGCTTTGCCGCGCGTTACTTGCCGGAATCGCGTAAGCCTTGTTCGTCTCCAGCGTAGGCCGGGACCTACTCCATCTGCGAGATGGTGTCAGGTCTCTTGCACGCCTAGCATGACGGCGTTCAACGATGCCGCTTGGCGCGATGGAACCTCGCAGTGCCGCGCCAGGACGACAGCCTGGACATCTGGTTTTGCAACAAGGATGTGTGCAGTGCGGTCACTTCATCGAACGACGACGTTCCTCGTGATCCGTATCGGGCGGCATCGCGCAAAGCGATTGCCTGACAGGTCGCCACGGCCATGCACCCCTCTGCACGCCTGATATCCATTCCATGCGGGTATCCGCGAGGTGGACTCATGAAAAATCTGATCCTGCTTCTCATCGCGACGGTATGGCTGGCCGGCTGCTGCACGCCGCCCTTGGTCGCGACTGTCAACGTTCCGCCCTTGCCGCAGCAAGCCAGCAACTGGTGCTGGGCTGCGAGCGGGCAAATGACCATGCGCTATTTCGGTCACGACGTGGCGCAATGCGTGGAGGCGAACAAGCGATTCGGCTTGACGTCCTGCTGCGTGAGCAACTCGGGAAGCTGCAATCAAGGCGGCTGGCCCGAGTACTCCAAGTACGGTTTCACGGCCACGCGCACCAGCAATACCGCGCTGACCTGGGACCAGGTCAAGCAACAGATCTACTGCGCGAAGAAACCGGTGGCCTTTTCCTGGCACTGGCTGGGTTCCGGGGGACACATGATGGTGCTGCACGGCTACATGACCGTGAACAACGTCCGCTACGTCTACATCAACGACCCCGAGCCCTACACCAACCTCAACACGATCAGTGGCGGCACGGAGAAGATCATCACTTATGCGCGTTACGTCAGCGACACCGACCACACGCATTGGGATGACTTCTACAACATCACCTACCAGGGAGGGCAGTGACATGCGATACGCCATTTCATGCCTGATGCTTTTCGTCGTCCTGACGGCTTCCTCCTGTCAGGGCGGTGTACTCAACGGCACGCAGCACGGCCAGGAAATGTCCCAGGCCAAGCCAAGCGCCACCGCGCAGGAAGCCGCACAGGCCGGCCTGGTCACCTTGCGCCAGCTGATCACCGAACAGAACTACCGGGGCATGGGTTTTTCCTCGCTGGATGAAGTCAAGGAAGCCGCGCTGGATCGCCCGATGGAGATCTATATCGTGCGCCTGGATGCCTTGAAGAAGTACCGCAGGCAGAGCGGCGCGGATCTGCTCACCGACGAGCACAAGATGTTCTACCCGCTGACCGCCCGGCAGCGCGTGGTCTCATCGTTGGCGGTCACGCAGTATGGCGGCGGCTGGGGCGCGACCGATTTCGGCAGCGCCGCGCTGGCGCGCGCCTTCTCGCAGTATCGCGGCGAAGAAGGCGACTTCATCGTGCGGGTGCCTGCGCTGAAGACCTACTTCGTGGGCCACAGGCGGGACGGAGGGTTGCTGCTGACGCCGATCATCGACGATGCGCGCTTCGAGTTTCGTGCCGGGAAGGCGATGCCGGCTGAGCAGGTTTTTGTGGTTCTGCAGCGTGCTGCCGTGACGCTCAATACGGATGCGCCGAACTGACGGGACGTATGGTTCGGTGATCGGAGAGCCACGCGGCTAGTGTGGACTTGTGCGCCATAGTGAAAGGGGCAGGGGACGTGTGTCGAGATACGTTTTCCTGCCCCTTTTCTGTATGCAAATCAATATGGGGACGATGTGCCTGCCTGTCTTCTGGGGCGTTGGGTTTCGTCCGGCTGACGCCGGCCGAGTTACTTCTATTGCTTGTCCAATAGAAGTAACCAAGACAAGGACACCCCAGCGTCCGCGCCCTTCGGAGCTACGCTCCTACGGGTTCGCTCCGGGTTCCGGGGGTTCGCCGACAGGTCATCCTGACCTGACGACGAACTGGCGCACATCCCTGTGCGCCACCCTGCGGGCCTGATCCTCCACCCTCCGCCGCTACCGAAGGGGAAGGGCGCAGATTGAGTCCTTAGGCAGCGATTAATTGCCTCCGTCCCGTTTAGGCACCGGCCTTTAGGCAGTCCCCTTTAGGCGGGAGAATGGTCAGCCGCATCAGTGGATTCTGACAGCTTCTACCGTTTCACCATCATCTGTGTTGATGAGTTTGTCATCGCACGCGACGATGTTTGTCGTTGGTAGCCAGAGTGCAGAATCGATCGCGTCTGCGCTGTCCACCTGCCAAACGGAGCCATCTTCCAATACGACAATTTGCCCGTCAGAGGAAACGCTTTTGACCCAGTGCCCGTCCTCGCAGTCTGCGAATGCGGGTGCGGCGAATGCCGTAAGTACGAACGCCGCAATCAGTATTGCCCCATGCTTGTTCATGATGTCCCCCGATGGCTAACGCCTGAATCAAGCCGAGCCGCGAGGCGACTTCGGCTTAAGTAACTTGTTATAAATCACACCTCGACTTCCCAGCGCGGCGTAAAGGAGTTATTAGTCTCCTCGACGGAAATAATCTTGTTTACGTGAAAGTTCCTGGTGCCACCTTTGGCGATGTCGTAGCAGAAGAACTTTTCCGTTCCACCGGTTATACGATAGCTGTATGGCTCCGCCTCACGTGTCTCGGTGCTCCCGTCATCCTCGCGGGCCGTGATGATAATCGTATGCAGGTTCCGGCCAGCTGATGCAATGGTTTCTTTGATGCTCATGAGATTCCCTCCTGTGAGTTCTAGCGCTTGAGTTAAGCCGCGTCGCGAAGCGGCGTCGGCTTGAACGAATTGTTAGGCTTGCCCGCCCTTCATTTGCATGAGGCCAATTGTTGCTATGTATGGCATCAGCAGTGAACCGACGGCAAGCCCTTCATCTTTGTGATACGTGTGAAATATGCCAACGAGCGATGGAATTGACCAGTCATCGCTCAACGCGTGTTCTTTGGGCCAGCTGAAAATGGCGCCACCGCTCACACCCCGCAGCGCCGGGCCTGGGAAGGGCTGAAGAGTACCTGGGTAAACGGCACGGGAACGGTCATAGTGCACGATGATATTCGCCGAAGGGTCCAAGCCAAGCTTCTCGTAGGTTGTGGCTTTAGCGGCAACGCCGCGGAAGCTGTAGATCTCGGAAGATAGCTGCCCACTCTTGTTTGTGCCTTTGCTTACGGGGTACCCGGAAATCGAGCAGCAACCCAACTCCAAACTTGTGTTAAGTAGTTCTGTTCTAGTCTGCGGCAATGCGCTGAAGTGGTGGTTCAGAGCTTTCTTGCATTGCGCCCCCAGCTTGAACAGTGCGAAGTCCGCGTTGTCCCCCTTCCGGTCTTCATCCGCAATGAATGACGCATACATGCTGCCCGCTATTGGAACAAGGCCATCGGGACCCGGAACCAGAAGTTGCCCGGGCTCTGACCCGTCGATGACATGTGCGGCCGTCAACAGATACACATCGCTGTTTAGTTTGAAGTAGACGCCAGTGCCATGTTGCTGAACTCGTGGCGGAATTCGTTCACCGCGAAAGATGGGAACCAGAGAGTCGTAAGGATCTTTCACGGCAAGCCTAACTATAATTAGATCCCCGAAATGGGGTGTTGTGTTCAGTATGCCCCTAGTCGTGATCTCCAACAACTCGGTTATTTCTACGTTGATTCAGAGGGTTTAGAGTTGGTGTCAGGGACAATTTCTTCATCCTGAGCAATTGCTGATGTGTACCAGGCGCTTGGTTACTTTCGGCAGTCCTGGCAAACCCTATGACTGACCGCAATGGGTCGGTAACGGCATCTAGTAGCTCATTAAAAACGGTTCCAGGTTCATTTACGGAGTCCACCGAGTTCATTGATCGTGACGAAGTATCCGTCTAGGTCGCGTAAAGAGAATTCGAGCGTCTGCGGTCCCGGGTTGAGGTGAGGTTCTTCTTCGAGTTGCGGGACGAGGTTGCGGGCGCGCTGGAGGGTGGCGTCGAAGTCGTCGACGCGGAAGAACAGCAGCAGGCCGTTGCCGGGCGTGGCGTGGTCGGGGCTTTGCAGGGAAGGGTGGTCGTGGTCGCCCCAGGCGTGCAGGCAGAGCAGGACGGTGCCGTCGGTGTCGCACAGCTGGCCGAAGTAGTCGTGGGCCGGGACGGCTTCGGGCAGGCCGAGCAGTTGGCGGTACCACGCGAAGCTTCGGGCGACGTCGCGGACGCCGATGATGGTCCATGTGCGCTTCATTGCCGTCCTCCCCACGGCCGATGTCCCGCACCCTAAACGGGTTCATTACACAGACGCAAAATCCCGTTCGCCCTGATTGCAGGCAGCTATTCCGGACGACAGCGCCTCATAGGCGCTGGTTTTGCAAACGCAGTCCAACCTATGCATGTCGACACATCAAGCCCGTAGATTTTCAACATGCGAGTTTTCCCATCCCCTCCGGTAGCGGCGGAGGGTGGAGGATCAGGCCCGCAGGGTGGCGCACAGGGATGTGTGCCAGTTCGTCGTCAGCACAGGATGTGCTGTCGGCGAACCCCCGGAACCCGGAGCGAACCCGCAGCGCCGCAGGCGCGTAGGGCGCGAACGCTGGGGTGTCTTTCTTTTGGTTCCTTTTCTTGGACAAGCAAGAAAAGGAACACGCGCGCCGTCAGGCGAGCGGAACCGAAACGCATCGGGGATGCGCAAAGCACGCTGTTCGCGAGCAAAGCGGTTCACCCAAAGCACCCCGGTCGCGGATGACGACTCAGCTCCCCGAACCCGCAGGCTCCAACGTCAACGAATACTCCACCGGCCCCGGCAAAAGCGGCGTAGGCCGCCCATGCACCCAGGCCTCATGCCCCGCCCCGAAAAACGGCGACAGCGGATGGTCGCTCTGCCCGCCGGGCATGTGCAGATACGACCGCGCCTCGTGCCCCGGCATGATGCCGAAGCGTTCCGAGGCGCCGAAGTCCGGTGTCTGCACGCGCGGCATGTCGTGGTCGCCGGGCAGCGGTTGCGCGGGCATCGACAGGCGGCGGGCGAGGAAGCTGGGCAGCACGCGCGCCAGCGGGTGCTGGATGGCGGCGGTGTTGCGGGCGCCCCAGGTCTGCGCGGCGAGTCCGCCGGGGCGGCTGCCGAGGTCCTGGTTCACGGCCTGCGCGGCGTCGAGCAGCAGGGCGTCCCAATCCGCGTAGCGCGGGTCGAGCAGATTCATCGGGCGCTGCTGGATCATGGCCCAGACGGTAGCTTCGCTGTGCATGGGCAGCTTGAAGTCCGGGTACTTCTTGCGCACGCGGGCGACGAACGGTGCCAGCACGCGTTCGACGACCTGCTCGCGGAAGGCGCGCACCAGACGGTAGTCGACGCTGCCGATGCTGGCGCGGCCTTGCCAGTGCGCAGTCAGCTGCTGCAGGGCGTCCAGATGCACTTCGTCGTGGCGCTGGAGCACGTCCTGCAGCAGTTGCTGCCAGCGGGTCAGGAACACGGCGCGGTCGTCGAGCTGGATGGCCAGCATGCTTTCGGTGGTGAAGCGGTTGCGGGCGTTGAGGTCGTCGCGGATCTGCTGCGCGCGTGCGCCGCGGTCGAAGCCGCCGTCGCCGAGCAGCGCCAGCCAGTCGCCGGAGGTGGTGCGGTTGTTGGCGGTCCAGAGGCGGCCGTCGACCGGGTCCTCGATGCGCGGGAATTGCAGCGGCGAGGCGAAGCCGATCCAGCCCGTGCCCTGCACCGACCAGTCGGCCGGCACCAGCGGGTCGAAGCCCGAGCGCAGCGGCAGCGCGTTGCCGGTGACGGTCCAGCCGATGTGGCCGGCGGCGTCGCCGACGACGAAGTTCTGCGGCGGCATGCCGATGGTCGGCGCGACCAGCAGCGCTTCGTGCACGGTGTCGATTTGTTCGAGCTTGAGCAGATTGAGGTTGTGCGTGCGTGGCAGGTGGGCGATCCAGGACAGCGCCAGCGGCGTGCCGTCCAAGTCCTTGCCCATGATCGGTCCCCAGCGCGTCTCGCGCACGGTCAGCGTGCGGGCGGTTTCGCCTTTGACCTGGATGGTTTCCTGGTGGTCCTGAATCGTCGCCCATCCGTCCGGCGTGCGGTAGCGGTTCGGGTTCTTCGGGTCGAGATCGACGCGCACCCAGTCTTGCCAGTCGCCGTAGGAGTTGGTGAAGGCCCAGGCGATGTGACCGTTGCTGCCGTCGATCAGCATGGGCGTGCCGGGCAGGGTGAGGCCATTCAGCACCACGGGTGCGCCGACGTCGTTCTTGTAGCGCAACTGGGCGCGGAACCAGATGTTGGGCACGCGCAGGCTCAGATGCATGTCGTTGGCGACGATGGCGCCGCTACCGGTCAGGCTGCCGGCCACGGCGAAATTGTTGCTGCCGGGGAAGGCCGCGTCGGGGCCGACCATCGCGGCGCTGCCGGTCGGGGCTGGCGCCGCATTGCGCAAGGTGAAGACGTTGGCGTCGGGCAGCACGGGCGCGGGCGAGGGATCGCCCTGCAGCGGCGCTTCCCAGCGCGGCGAGCGCGCCATCAGCAGGTCGGCGACCGGGCGCGGCAACGCCTTGCGCAGGCGTTCGATGTCCATCTCGCGCAGATCGTCGCCGTTGCGGTTGAGGTCGAGAAACATCGCGTCGACGGTGAGGAAGGTGTCCTCGATGCGCCACGGCTTCGGTTTGGCGCGCAACAGCAGGTATTCCCACGGCCGCACGCGCAGTTTCTCTAGGCCGGCGTTGACGCCGTCGCGGTAGGCGACCAGCAGCGCGTGCTGTTCCGGCGGCAGGTTGGCGATCAGCGCGCGGTCGCGTTCGCGGAAGCGGTGGCGGCGATGGTCGAGGTCCAGCTTCAGCGCGGCCGGACCGACCAACGCCGCCAGCTCGCCGGCGGCCATGCGCCGTTGCAGGTCCATCTGGAAGAAGCGTTCCTGGGCGTGCTCGAAGCCCAGCGCGTAGGCGAGGTCGGTGCGATTGTCGGCGGTGATGGTGGCGACGCCGAGGTGGTCGCGGGCGATGACAACGGGCGCGGACAGCCCCTTGACGCGCACATGGCCGTCCAGTTTCGCCTCACTGCCTGCGAACAGGCCGTAGCCGACGGCAGCCACGATCAGGACCAGGACGACGATCCCGGCCAGTATCCGCTTGATCCAACGTTTCATCCGCGCGCTTCCTTTGCCCGGCCGAGCGCGCAACGCGCGTTCAGCGCGGGGCGACCCCATGACGATGTCCCCAGGCGCTCATCATCGCGCACTGGGCCGTCGATGCAAGGGTACGTTGCACATGCATCCGGCGCGCTGCGCGACCGGATGCATGTGCGATCGGGCGTGTTTCAGCCGCTGGTGACGAGGCGGTCGACGCGGCGCAGGCCGCGCGGCAGCAGGCCGCCGCGGGTGGCGCGGTTGCCGCCGTACTCGACCAGTTCCGACCATTTCAGGGTCAGTTTGCGCTGGCCGGCGAACAGGGTGACTTCGCCGCTGCCTTCCGCGACCACGGTGACGCCGGCGACGCGTTCCTCGCCGCTTTCGAGCTTGTCCTTGGGAATGCTGATGAGCTTGTTGCCCTTGCCCTTGTCCAGCTCCGGCAGTTCGGCGACCGAGAACATCAGCAGATGGCCGGCGGTGGTGGCGACGACGATGCGGTCGCGCGACGGCTCGGCGGTGATCGGCGGCGGCAGCACGTGCGCGCCGTCGGGCAGGTTGATGAGCTGCTTGCCGGCCTTCTTGTTCGACAGCATCGACTCGAAGCGGGTGACGAAGCCGTAGCCGAAGTCGCTGGCCAGCACCAGACGCGTGTCGTTGACGCCGCTGGCCATGGCGTCGAAGCGCGCGCCGGCGGGCGGGCTGAAGCGGCCGGTCAGCGGTTCGCCGTTGCCGCGCGCCGAGGGCAGGGTGTGCGCCAGGGTCGAGTAGCTGCGGCCGGTGGAATCGACGAAGGCGACCTGCTGGTTGGTGCGGCTGGGCACGGCGCAGCTCAGTGCGTCGCCCTCGCGGTAGTTGAGTCCTTCGGCGTCGACGTCGTGGCCCTTGGCCGCGCGCACCCAGCCCTTCTGCGACAGCACCACGGTGACCGGTTCGGAGGCGACCAGGTCGCTCTCGTCCAGCGCCTGCGCGACTTCGCGCTCGACCAGCGGCGAACGGCGCGCGTCGCCGAACTTCTCGGCGTCAGCGGTGATCTCGTCGCGGATCAGGCGCTTGAGCTTGGTCGGCGATTTCAGCAGCACGTTGATGCGCGCGCGCTCTTCCTCGAGCTTGTCGGTCTCGGCATTGATCTTCATTTCCTCGAGACGCGCCAGCTGGCGCAGCTTGGTCTCGAGGATGTATTCGGCCTGATCGACGCTCAGTCCGAAACGTTCCATCAGCACCGGCTTGGGTTCTTCCTCGGTGCGGATGATGCGGATGACTTCGTCGATGTTGAGGAAGGCGATGCGCAAGCCTTCGAGCAGGTGCAGGCGACGCTCGACCTTGGCCAGGCGATGCTCCAGGCGACGCGTCACCGTGGCGGTGCGGAACTTCAGCCATTCGCCGAGGATGGTGCGCAGGTCCTTCACCTGCGGGCGTCCGTCCAGGCCGATCATGTTGAGATTGACGCGGAAGCTCTTTTCCAGATCGGTGGTCGCGAACAGGTGCTGCATCATGCCTTCGGTGTCCACGCGCGAGGAGCGCGGCACCAGCACCAGGCGCACCGGGTTCTCGTGGTCGGACTCGTCGCGCAGGTCCTCCAGCATCGGCAGCTTCTTGGCGCGCATCTGCGCGGCAATCTGCTCCAGCACCTTGGACGGGCTGACCTGATGCGGTAGCGCGGTGATGACGACGTTGCCGTTTTCCTCGCGGTAGATGGCGCGCGCGCGCACCGAACCGGTGCCCTTTTCGTAGATTTCCAGCAGCGCCTCGCGCGGAGTGATGATCTCGGAGGCGGTGGGGAAGTCCGGGCCTTTCACGTGTTCGCACAGGTCGGCGACACTGGCTTTCGGATCTTCCAGCAGACGGATCGTGGCGGCGGCGATCTCGCGCAGGTTGTGCGGCGGGATGTCGGTCGCCATGCCGACGGCGATGCCGGTGGAGCCGTTCAACAGCACGTGCGGCAGACGCGCGGGCAGCCACGACGGTTCTTCCAGCGTGCCGTCGAAATTCGGCGTGAAATCGACCGTGCCCTGACCGAGTTCGCCCAGCAGCACTTCCGCGATCGGGTGCAGCTTGGACTCGGTGTAGCGCATCGCCGCGAAGCTCTTGGGATCGTCCGAAGAGCCGAAGTTGCCCTGGCCGTCGATCAGCGGGTAGCGGTACGAGAACGGCTGCGCCATCAGCACCATCGCCTCGTAGCAGGCGCTGTCGCCGTGCGGATGGAACTTGCCGATCACGTCACCGACGGTGCGCGCGGATTTCTTCGGCTTGGCGCTCGCGGCCAGACCCAGTTCGCTCATGGCGTAGATGATGCGTCGCTGCACCGGCTTCAGGCCGTCGCCGACGAAGGGCAGGGCGCGATCCAGCACGACGTACATGGAGTAGTCGAGGTAGGCGCGTTCGGCGTATTCCTTGAGCGGAATCTGTTCGTAGTTGGCTTGCAGGTTCATGCGTGGGTTCTGCTGTGTCGATGCGTGGGTTCGGCGCGCTGCGGGGCGCGCACGGGGAGGTGGTCAGGGCAGACGCTTGGCCTGGATGCCGAGCGCGGCCAGCTGTTTCTGCACGCTGTCGGGACCGGCCAGATGCGCGGCGCCGACGGCGACGAAATAGACGCCGGGTGTCTGCATGATGGTGTGCAGTTTCTCGCCCCAGCGCGCGTTGCGGTCGGCGATCAGGCGCTTGTACAGCGCGGGGTCGTCCTTGCGCAGCTTCAGATCGGCCTTTTGCGCGATGGCATCGACGTTGCCGTTCTGCCAGTAGCCGATCAGTTCGTTGAGATCCTTCTTGGCGGAACCGAAATCCTTCAGCACGCTGCGCAGGAAGGCGAGTTCCATCGCCGGCGGCATGTCGGCGAAGAAGCGGATCTGCTGCTCGGAGGTTTCCAGGCCCTTGACCGGCTTACCGGCCTTCTCGAACTGCGCCTTGAGCTGCTTGTCGACGCCGCTGTTGGGGTCCATGCCGGCCTTGAGCAGCGGTGCGACGCTGAGCGTGAGCCCGGCCAGCCACGGCCGCATCGGTTCCAGCGTGGCCTCGCCGCCGGGCAGACCGGCGACCTGCGCCGCGCGCTGCAGGCGCGTCATGTCGGCAGCGTTCACCTTGCTGGACAGCGGGCGCGAGAGATCCAGGCCGTACTTCAGCGCCAGCATCTGCACGTTGGCCTGGTTGTCGTCGGTCAGCTCGATGTACAGCGTCTGGCTGGCGTCGAGCGCCTTGTCCAGCTGCTTGCTGCGCCAGTCGGTGTGGTCGGGCAGCAGGTGTACCGTGCCGAACAGGTACAGCGTGCTTTCGCCGCTTTGCGCGACCCACAGCGCGGGCTGCGCCAGCGTGACGCCTGGCAGCGCCAGCAGGCTCAGTGCGAGCACGGCAAAGCGCGCGAAACGTTGTAGAAGCGTCATGGCAGTCCTTCGGTGGACGACGTTTCGCGTACTTTAGCCGATTCGTGCGGCGCGCGGCCGGCGACGGTCAACGCGGAACGCGGTAGCCGCCGGGCACGCCGTCCGGACTCAGCGTCAGTTGCCAGAGCTGGTCGCGGCGCGAGCGGAACACCGCGGCGGAGGTGGCCAGATAGAAGTGCCACATGCGACGGAAAGTCTCGTCGTAGTTCACCGAAAGCTGCGGCCAGGCGGCGTCGAAGCGGTCCTTCCACGCCATCAGCGTGCGGTCGTAGTCGGGGCCGAAGTTGTGCCAGTCCTCGACTACGAACAACTCCTCCAGCGCCGAGGCGACCTGGCTCGCGGCGGGGATCATGGAGTTGGGGAAGATGTACTTCTCGATCCACGGGTCCGGCTGCGCCGGCGCGCCGTTGCTGCCGATGGTGTGCAGCACCGACAGGCCGTCCGGCTTCAGGCAGCGACGCACCATCTCGAAGTAGCTGCGGTAGTTCTTGCCGCCGACGTGCTCGAACATGCCGATGGAGTAGATCGCGTCGAAGGTCTCGTCGACGTCGCGATAGTCCTGCAGGCGAATCTCGACCGGCAGGCCGGCGCACAGCTCGCGCGCGAATTCGGCCTGTTCCTGCGACACGGTCACGCCGACGCCTTGCACGCCGTAGCGCTCGGCGGCGTACTTCAGCGCCTCGCCCCAGCCGCAGCCGATGTCCAGCACGCGCATGCCCGGCTTCAGCTTCAGCTTGCGGCACACGAGGTCGAGCTTGGCTTCCTGCGCGTCGTCGAGATTGTCGGCTTCGGCCCAGTAGCCGCAGGAGTAGACCAGACGCTTGCCGAGCATGGCCTGGAACAGGTCGTTGCCCAGGTCGTAGTGGGCCTTGCCGATCTCGAAGGCGTGTTCGCCGCGTTGCAGATTGATGAAGCGCGCCTTGAGGTGGGCGATCAGCGTGTCCAGCGTCTTCAGTTCGCGGTCCAGCTGCGCGCCGAGGATGCGGGTGAAGAATCCGGGCAGGTCTTCGGCGTCCCACCAGCCTTCCATGTAGGCCTCGCCCAGACCGAGCGAACCGTGCGCGAAGACGCGCGCGTAGAGCCGCGGATCATGCACGCGGATGTCGGTCGGCGCGGGACCGTCGAGGTGGATGTCGGCCTTCGCCAGCAGGTCGATGGCGCGCTCTTTCAGTGAATCCTCGCTCACAGGAATCTCCTCGGATGGTCGTCACCGCGTATCCTCGAGGGGCGCGCGGCGACGGATCGGGGGCGGGCGTGTACGAGGCGTCGGACTCGCGGTCAGTCGTCGTCGCCTCCGAGCACGCCGATCTCGATGGGTGAACTCGTGTAGACCAGCGCCGCGCCGGCTTCGCGCACGGTCTTCAGCAGCTGCTCGGCCTCCGATTCGCGCAGCACGAACTCGACGCGCACCGGCAGGTCGCCGGCCAGTTCAAAGAAGCTTTCCTCGTGCAGCACGCCGTGGCGGCCGAAGCCGGCGATGGCGCGGAACGCGGAGCCGCCGGCCAGTCCCTGGTCACGGGCCTGTTCGAGGATCCACTCGTACAGCAGCCGGCCCTTGTGCTTGGCGTTGCTGTGGACGTAGAAGCGCAGATTGACGCCTTGCAGATGCATCGTCTCGGTTGCGTTCATGCGGCAGGTCTCCATTCAAGCGCGCAGCAGGGTGCGGATCAAGGCCATGCCGACGATGGTCATCGTGATCGAACCGACCACGTGCACCGCGACATGCCCCGCGAACCACATGTATTGCTGGCGCAGCAGCAGGTTGGTGGCTTCGGCCGAGAAGGTCGAGAAGGTGGTCAGACCGCCCAGGAAGCCCGTGCCGATCATCAATTGCACTTCGGCCGGAAGCGTCCGGTAGTGCGCGAATGCGCCGAGTGCGATGCCCATCAGCAGGCCGCCCAGCAGGTTGGCGGCCAGCGTGCCCAGCGGTAGCGTGGGAAAGACCGAGTTGAACATCAGTCCGAGCCAGTAGCGCAGCAGTGCGCCGAGGCCGGCGCCGCAGAAGATGGCGATGATTGCCGTGATGCCCATCGGAGCTCCTCGTGATCCTGTCAGCCAACGAAAACCCGCGTCGCAGTCGGCGCGGGGATCGACGGAACAGGCATCATCAGCCCTGGGGCGGTTCATCCGCATGGCGGACGGGAGGCATGCCATCTCCCCGGCCTCCGGAACGGAGGTCGTGTCCCTATAGTAGCCGGCGAACGGCGTGGGCGTCACCTGTCCGGCGCGCAGCGCGCGTGGCCGCTACAATCGACGACCGGTCCACGCGAGCTGCCCATGACCCGAACCGATTCCCAGCGCTACGGCGTGCTGGCCGTGCTGCTGGCGGCCCTGTCGATGATCGGGCCGTTCTCGATCGACGCGATCTTTCCGGCCTTCGACCGCATCGGCGCGGAGTTCGGCGTCGGCGCGGACGCGATGCAGCAGACCGTCAGCGTGTACCTGCTGGCGTATGCGGCCATGAGCCTGTTCCACGGCGCCCTGTCCGATGCTTACGGACGCAAGCCGGTGATCGTGATCGGCATGCTGTGCTACGGCGTGGCGTCGATGGGCGCGGCGCTGGCCGGTTCCTTCGCCATGCTGCTGACGTTCCGCGGTCTGCAAGGGCTGTGCGCGGGTGCGGGCATCGTGGTCGGACGCGCGGTGGTGCGCGACCGGCTGGAAGGCGCGGCGGCGCAGCGGCTGCTGGCGCGCGCGCTGATGATCTTCAGCATCGCGCCGGCGATCGCACCGATGGTGGGTGCGCTGGTCCTCGGCGTCAGCGGCTGGCGCGCGATCTTCTGGGGATTGAGCGGCTTCGCCTGGCTGATGGCGCTGGCCTGCGCGCTGTTGCTGGCCGAATCGCATCCGCACGCCGCGCGCACCCGCTTCGCGCCGCGACCGCTGCTGGCGGGATACCGGGCCATCCTCGGCGACAGCCGTTTCTGGCAGTTGACGATTGCGGCCACGGTCAATTTCAGCGGTCTGTTCCTGTACATCGCCTCGGCGCCGGTGATCGTGCGCCAGCACCTGGGGCTGGACGCGCACGGTTTTCCCTGGCTGTTCGTACCGGTGGTGATCGGTCTGATGGGCGGCAGCGCGCTGTCCGGTCAACTGGCCGGACGCATCAGCGCGCGGCGCACGATTCGTCTGGGTTATCTGCTGATGCTGGTGGCTTGCGTGGCGCATGTGACGCTGGCCTACGCGTTGCCGCGGCCTTCGGTGCCGTGGTCGATGGCGCCGCTGGCGCTGCAGGGCATCGGCGTGCAGCTGGCGTTTCCCACCTTGACGCTGTTGCTGCTGGACCGTTTCCCGCAGCGGCGCGGTGCGGTGTCGGCGGTGCAGGCGGGCCTGAGCCTGCTGTTCAACGCCGTGGTGGCGGGTCTGTTCTCGCCGCTGCTTTCGGCGTCGATGGCGGAACTGGCGTGGGGGGCGTCCATCCTGAGCGCCATCGGCTGGATCGCCTGGTACCGCTGCGAACGTTCGCTGCGGCGCCTGCATCCGACGGCCGGACCGGACGCGGTGCCGGCGGAAAGCGAGGCGGTGGAACCGGCCTGATCGGTTCGTCGAGGACGCAGGTTCAGGCGGCGACGCAGGACGCCGGCAACAAGCCGCGTCGGGCCAGCCAGGCGCGTGCGTTGTCCGCGTCGTGATCGAACCAGGCTTGCGTGCTGCCGAGTCGGAAGCTGTAGCCCCAGGCGTCCATGTCGCGCATCAGGCGTTCGCGTCCGACGCCGGGCAGCGCGTCGGCCAGCAGGATCTGCAGGTAGCAGGTGGCGTCCTCTTCCTCGATGGAGTCGGTGGCGTCGGTGTGCACCTGCGTGCGGCGTTCGGCGGGCAATACGATCAGATGACCGGCTTCGTGCAGCATCGAGTGCACGGGCGTGTCGCCGCGCACGTAGACCTGCGTACCGATGATGCCGGCCTCGGGTGCGCCCCAGTAACTGCCGGGAATGGGCGCGCCGTCGGTCACGCGGTGCAACTGCAGCCCATGACGCGCGAGCAGGCTTCGCGCGTCGTCGAACGCGATGTCGGCGACGCGGAGGACGGATGCCTCCCGAGCCTCCGCCGCAGCCTCTTCAGGGGTTGTCATGTTCCGTTTCGGGCAGGGCCACGGACAGTTCCAGCACGTCGTGACCGCTGTCGGACTCGAGCACCACGTTGACGGCGTCGGGTTCGACGTGCACGTACTTGCGGATCACTTCCAGCAGTTCGCTGCGCAGCAGCGGCAGGTAGTCCGGGCCGCCGCGGGTGCTGCGTTCCTGCGCGACGATGATGCGCAGGCGCTCGCGGGCCACGTTGGCGGAATTTTTCGGCTTGGCGCGAAGAAAATCCAGGATACCCATCATCAACCTCCGAACATCCGCTTGAGCAGCCCCTTGCGCTGCACGTCGATGAAGCGCAGCGGGCGCTCCTCGCCGAGAATGCGGGCGACCGTGTCCTGATAGGCCTGGCCGGCGAGGGACTCGTTGTCGAGGATCACCGGCACGCCGGCGTTGGAGGCGGCCAGGACCTGCTCGGATTCGGGAATCACGCCGACCACCGAGATGCCGAGGATTTCCTCGACGTCCTTGACGCTGAGCATCTCGCCGGCGGCCACGCGGACCGGGTTGTAGCGACTCAGCAGCAGATGCTGGCGCACTTCGCCGCTGCCGCTTTCGGCGTGACGGGTCTTGCTGGCGAGCAGGCCGAGGATACGGTCCGAGTCGCGCACCGAGGACACTTCCGGGTTGACCACGACCACGGCCTGATCGGCGAAGTACATGGCCAGGTGCGCGCCCTTCTCGATGCCGGCGGGCGAGTCGCAGACCACGTAGTCGAATTTTTCCTCTTCCAGGCCCTTGAGGACCTTTTCCACGCCTTCCTGCGTCAGCGCGTCCTTGTCGCGTGTCTGCGAGGCGGCGAGCACGTAGAGGTTGTCCATGCGCTTGTCGCGGATCAGCGCCTGCTTCAGGGTCGCTTCGCCCTGGATGACGTTGACGAAGTCGTACACCACGCGGCGTTCGCAGCCCATGATGAGGTCGAGGTTGCGCAGACCGACATCGAAGTCGATCACGGCAACCTTCTTGCCGAGTTGAGCCAGACCGGTGGCCAGCGATGCGCTGGTGGTGGTCTTGCCGACGCCGCCCTTGCCGGAAGTGACAACGAGGATCTCAGTCAAGTGGGTATCTCCAGAATTCGGGGGTTGCCCTGTTTTCGTTCGGTGGAAGGATCAAAGGGGTTCGATGAGCAGTTTGTCACCATCCAGACGGCACTGTACCGCCTTGCCGGCGATGTCGTCGGGCAGTTGCTCGAACACGCGGTACTGACCGGCGATGGATACCAGTTCGGCACGGAAGTCCGAGCAGAAGATGCGTGCGTCCTCGTCGCCCTGCGCACCGGCCAGGGCGCGGCCGCGCAGGGTGCCGTAGACGTGGATGGAGCCGTCGGCGATGACTTCGGCGGCGTTGGCGACCACGCCGTTGACCACCAGGTCGCGTTCGCGCGCGTAGACCTGCTGACCGGAGCGTACCTGGCCGTCGTGGTATTGGCCGCGCGGGGCGGGTGCGCCGTCGCCGCTGTGCACGGTCGCCTGCGCCGCGGATGCCGCGGCCGGCGTGGCCGCGACCGGCGCCGCGGCAGTGACGGTGCCGTCGCCGCGCTCGTAGGCGCTGCGGAACTTGGCGATCAGGGGCAGATGCATGCGCTCGGCCAGCGCCTCGGTTTCCTTGGTGCCGTAGGCCAGGCCGACCGGCAGCATGCCGGCGGTGCGGATGGCTTCGAGCATGGCGTCGACCATGCCATCGTCGGGCAGTTCGGAGAGATGGCTGAGGTCCAGCACCACGGCGGTGCGCTGGAACAGCTGCGGCGCGGCCTGCACGCGGCGTTCGAGTTCGCCGCAGATGGCGGCGGCGTCGGCCTGGCGTACGCGCACGCAGGCGATGCCGACCTGACCGAAGCGCAGGTCGCACGCGGCTTCCAGCGAAGGATTCACGGCATTCATGCGTGCGGGTTCCCCACGGCGCGTTGCGTGTCGGCGCTGCCGGCACGCGGGCGTTCGCCCAGCCAGGGCAGGTCGGGCAGGCCGCCCTGGTCCAGATACCGTTCGCGCACGAAGTCGTAGCTGCACAGGTCCTTGCTCAGCAGGCTGACCGGACGGTCGCTGCCGGGCATGCGCTGCTGGCCGACCTCGTGGAAGCCGAAGCTGCCGTGGAACAGCAGCGTGGCGTCGTCGCGCGGTTCCAGGAAGACCTCGCAGGTCAGCTGCGGCACGCGCACTTCCGCGTAGCTCTGCACGTCGCTGTAGAACACGCGGCCCAGGCCGTGACGGCGGTTGTTGCGGGCGATCACGATGCGGTCGACATAGAGAAAGCGCGGCAGCCGCTCGCGGAACCAGAGGAAGTTGGGACTGTCATGATCGGCGTTTTCGCGCATGGCGACGAGGAAGCCGGCGATGGTGCCGTCGGCCTCGGCCACGCGGAAATAGTCGGCGGTGTCGAAGAAGTGGCGCAGTTGCGCCTTGCTCATGGGAAGGATGCCTTCGCCGGCAGCGTTGTTGACTGCCAGGACCGCATCCAGGTCGTGCTCGCACACGTCACGGACGGCCAGGACCATTGCTACTCCGCTTGTATGTCTCGGTGCCGCGTCGCTAGGCGTCGCGGTGATGTTCGCGCATCGCTCCCCCGAACGGGTTCGATGCCATGGAATCCGGCAGCGCCCGTGGCGCCGCTGCAGCGCGCATTATCGCATGGACGCGGCCGCCGTGAGGCATCATGACGCAGGCCATGTTCAGATTCTGTCGTGGCCGCTTCCATGACTTCGGACCGATTGCGTCGCCCCCTGTGGCGTCTATGATGCAGGTCATGTTCGGTATCAAGCTCAATCACACCAGCATGCTGCGCTATGCAGCCCTGTTCACCTACCTGTGCGTGGGTGTGCCGCTGGTGTCGACCTGGGCGGATCAGCGCCTGAGCATGCTGCAGCGTCCCAACATGGCGTTGCTGATCTGGGCGGTGTGCTACGTGCTGTTCGGCGTCATCTACTGGCTGCTGACGCGAAATTTCGGCTCGCGGCGATTCTGGCCGCTGAAAGTGCTGGGGCTGGCGATCATGATCCTGGCCTCGATCGTGATCGGCTGGGTCAGCCACAGCGGCCTGCCGGCCATGCTGATGGTGGTGATCGCCGTGGTGCTGCCGCTGCTGCTGCCGATCTGGATGGGCGTGGTCCTGATCGTGCTGCAGAACCTGGGCATGGTGGTGATGTTCTCGCTGTTTCCCGAGTACCAGCACAGCATCGGTCCGGCATTGCTGCAGTCGAGCCTGTATCTGGGCATTTCCGCGCTGGCCTTCGTGGTCGCCCTGGTGGCCAGTCAGCAGGCCGAGGAGCGCGAGCGCCAGCGCCAGCTCAATTCCGAATTGCGCGCCACCCGGGCGTTGCTGGCCGAATCCAGCCGCATCGCCGAACGCATGCGCATCTCGCGCGAATTGCATGATCTGGTCGGTCATCATCTGACCGCCCTGAGCCTGAACCTGGAAGTGGCCAGCCATCTGGCGCAGCCGCCGGCGGCCGATCACGTGCGCAAGGCGCAGGGCACCGCCAAGCAGCTGCTGGCCGACGTGCGCGAGGTGGTCAGCGAGTTGCGTCAGGACGCCGAGCTGGATCTCACGCACGCCCTGCGCAGCCTGATCGAGGGCGTGCCGAGCCTGAACGTGCACCTGAAGATGCCGCCACGCTTCGCGGTGGAGGACCCGCAGCGCGCCCAGGTACTGCTGCGCTGCGTGCAGGAAGTGCTGACCAACACCGTGCGGCACGCGCACGCCAGCAATCTGTGGCTGCATATCGAACGCACCGCCGACGGCGGCCTGCGACTGGACGCGCGCGACGATGGTCGCGGCGCGCCGCAACTCGAACAGGAAGGCAACGGTCTGACCGGCATGCGCGAACGCCTGGCCGAGGTCGGCGGTCGTCTCGACATTCCACGCCCGCAGGCCCGCGGTTTCCATCTCAGCGCCTGGTTTCCGCTGGAGCCGGAGGTGGGCCTGCCTGGCGTCAGCGCGCGTCCGGAAACGCCGGGTGTGGCATGAATTCGGAAGGGCATGAGGCCCGATACACCATGACTGGTTGCGAGGAGAACCCATGATTTCAGTCTGTCTGGTCGACGATCAGAATCTGGTGCGGCAGGGCATCCGCTCGCTGCTGGATCTGGCCGAGGACGTGCAGGTCGTGGCCGAATGCGCCGACGGCGCCGAAGCGGTCGAGCAGATTCCCAAGCTCAAGCCCGACGTGGTGCTGCTGGATCTGCGCATGCCGAAGATGACCGGCATCGAGGTGCTGCAGCGGCTGTCGGCCAACGACACGTTGCCGCCGACGGTGATTCTGACCACGTTCGACGACGATCAGCTGGTGCTGGCCGGTCTCAAGGCCGGCGCGCGCGGCTACCTGCTCAAGGACGTCTCTCTGGAGCAGCTGGTGGAGGCCGTACGCACGGTCGCCGGCGGCGGTTCGCTGGTCGCGCCGGTGGTGACGCAGCGACTCAAGGCCGGCGTCGGCCGCATCCAGAACGATTTCAGCAGTCTCGAACAGCCGGACCCTCTCACGGAGCGTGAGACGGAAATCCTGCGACTGCTCGCCGGCGGCTACAGCAACAAGGAAATTGCCAATTCTCTGCGTGTGGCGGAGGGCACGGTGAAGAATCACGTGTCCAACATCCTGTCCAAACTGGGTGTGCGCGATCGCACCCGCGCGGTGCTGAAGGCGCTGGAACTGGGGATCGTCTGAGCCGTCAACCCGGTCTCGGCGCCGTCTGCACGGAATTTTTCCCAGCCCCTAGCCCGGCGCAGCGTGAACCAGTACCATCGGTGACTTCGGTGTCGCACCTTGGGAACGGCGCGCCGCTATAGTTGGATGTGCCTTCGACCGGCCAGGGCCGGGAAGGCGCGCACCGGTATCACGTTCGGAGACTTGTCGAATGACGCGTGTTTTAGAATTCATCACCGCCCTGATCATCGTGGCCGTTCTCGCCGTGGTGGTGGGCGTTCTCATGCCCAGTACCGGCCATGTGCAGCGCACGACCATGGTCAGCAAGGACATTCGTGACGTATACGATGTCTTCAACAATTTCCGCCGGTTCAAGGACTACGCGGTGCTGCGCGCCTATGACCCGAGCCTGACCTACTCGCTCGAAGGCAAGGCCTACGGTCCGGGCGCGGCCATCAGCTGGACCAGCAACGTGCCCAAGGTCGGCAACGGTCGTCTGGAGATCGTCTCCGCCGACCCCGGCTTTGCCGACGTGGCCGACCAGGGCAGCGCCACCATCGTCTGGAAGGTGCAGAACGACTGGCCGGGCCACAACAAGCGTTTCACCATCGACATGGAACGCGCCGGTCGCGGCAAGCGCCTGGTCAAGGTGACCTGGAGCTATGACGTCGACTACGGCTGGAACCTGCTGGACCGCTATTCGAACCTGTACATCCACGGCACCCCGGATTCGATGGTGCAGTACAGCCTCGGCAACGTGCAGGACATGCTGGCCGGCGTGCCGAACATCATGTACGACGACCTGAATCCGAAGCTGGTGGATACGCCGGAACAGCCGGTGCTGTACGTGTCGACGGAAGCCAAGCGCAACCTCACCGAAGTCGATGCCGCGACGGCCACCGCGATGACGCAGATCCAGGACGCCATGAAGAAGCTGGGCGTCAAGCAGGCCGGTCCGCGCATCATCTTCACGACCAACTACGGCGACCAGAGCTACAAGTTCGACGTCGCGGTGCCGATCGACACCAGCACGCTGAAGATCGACGGTCAGGACTACGCGCTGACCGCCCCGGTCGTGCCGACGCTGGAGAATCCGAACAGCGCCTCCAGCGCGCCGGCCGCCGACGCCAGCGCCGCGATGAGTGCTTCCGCCGCCGAGCCTGCCGCTGCGGCCAGCGCCGACAAGATGGCCAAGGCCGACGGCAAGAAGGGCAAGGGCGACAAGGCCGACGAGGACACCGGTCCCAAGCCGGGCAGCCGTGACAAGTACGGTCACCTGATCGTCGACAAGAATGTCCGCGGCATGCTGGCCTTTGGCGGTCGCGCCCTCGAGGCGAGCTGGACCGGCAATCCGGCCGGCATTCCGCCGACCCGCCTGAAGCTTGAAGCCTATGCGGCCACGCACGGCTACGCCACCGATACCGTGATGCATCGTTTCTACGACAAGCAGATGGTGGCGTACGAGTCGAAGAAGCCGGACGGCAGCGAGGTTCTGTACGACGAGCAGACGTTCGACGTCTTCCTGCCGGTGACCGATGCGCCGAAGGAGACGCCGGAGCAGGAAGCCGGTCTGACCGACCAGCCGCAGTCCGCCAGCAGCGCGCCGGCTGATGCCAGCAGTGCGCCGGCCAGCGCCAGCAGCGCGGCCGCCGCAGCCAGCAGCGATGCGCCTGCGGATGCCGAAAGCGCCAACTGAGGCGTTCGGTCGAAGCCACGAAAAACGGACTCTCCCGTCGGGAGGGTCCGTTTTTTTATGGGCATGCATGCGGATGCGATGTGAGGGCGCGTCGCGGGCTCATGTCTGATTCCGCCGTTTGTTCCTCGCGCGGCATACGGTACATTGCCCGGGTGCATGCGCCCCGCATGAAGAACGCTGCCCGATGATCGAAGCCGAACACCTGACGCGTCGCTACGGCCGCCTGACCGCGGTCGACGACCTGAGCTTCCGCGCCGAACCCGGCGAGGTGGTCGGGCTGCTGGGGCCGAACGGAGCCGGCAAGTCCACCGTCATGCGCATGATCAGCGGTTTCATCGCGCCATCGGCGGGCACGGCACGCGTGTGCGGCCATGACGTGCGCAAGTCGCCGCTGGCGGCCAAGCGCGTGCTGGGCTACCTGCCCGAGGGCGCCCCCAGCTACGGCGAACTGACCGTGTACGAGTTCCTTGGCTTCGTCGGTCGTGTGCGCGGACTGCGCGGTGGCGAATTGCGTCGGCACCTCGACGCGGCGGTCGAGCACCTGGACCTCCACGACGTGCTGCACACGACCATCGACACGCTCTCCAAGGGCTTTCGCCGCCGCGTCGGTCTGGCGCGCGCGATCCTGCACGAGCCGGATGTGCTGATGCTGGACGAGCCGACGGACGGACTGGATCCGAACCAGAAGCGCGAGGTGCGCGCGCTGATCGACGCCATGGCGCGCAAGCGCACGATTCTGATCTCCACGCACCTGCTCGAAGAAGTGCACGCGCTGTGCAACCGCGTACTGATCGTGGCGCGCGGACGCTTGCTGGCCGACGCTACCCCGGCCGAACTGGAACTGCGTTCGCGCTACCACGGCGCGGTCTCGTTCAGTGCCGCCGGCGCGGGCGTGGCCAAGGCCATGCTCGAACGCATGCCCGGTGTGGCGGCGGTCGAGGTCGATCCGCTCGACGGCCGCGTCACGGTGCTGCCCGAACCGGGCAAGCAGTTGCTTGAGCCGGTGCAGGAGCTGTTGCGGGCGCAGGGCCTGAAGGTCAACGAGATCCAGCTCGAACGCGGGCGACTGGAGGAGGTCTTCCGCAGCATGACGGTCCGCGCGGCCGGGAGCGAGCCATGAGTGCGATCCTGGCGATCATGCGCCGCGAACTGCGCAGCTACTTCGTGACGCCGCTGGCCTACGTCTTTCTGGTCATCTTCCTGTTCATGGCCGGCGTGCTGACGTTCTACGTCGGCGACTTCTACGAGCGCGGCCTGGCCGATCTGCAGCCGTTCTTCGATTTCCATCCCTGGCTGTATCTGGTGTTCGCGCCGGCGCTGACCATGCGGCTGTGGGCCGAGGAGCGCAAGAGCGGCACGCTGGAGCTGCTGCTGACGCTGCCGATCAGCGTGACGCAGGCGATGCTGGGCAAGTTCCTCGCCGCCTGGGCGTTCGTCGCGCTGGCGCTGGCGCTCAGCTTCCCGATGTGGCTCACGGTGAACTACCTGGGCAATCCGGACAACGGCGTGATTCTCGCCGGTTATCTCGGCAGTTGGCTGATGGCGGGCAGTTTCATCGCCGTGGGCTGCTGCATATCGGCGCTGACGCGCAGTCAGGTGGTGGCGTTCATTCTCACGGCGGCGGTGTGCTTCATCCTGGTGCTTGTCGGCCTGCCGGCGATTCAGGACATGCTGGCCGGCGGCGTACCGACCAACCTCATTGCCATGGTGTCGGAATTCAGCATCCTGGCCCATTTTCGCGCCATCGCGCGCGGCGTGCTCGACGTGCAGGACCTGGTCTACTTCATGGCCTCGATCGTGATCTGGTTGTGGGCGGGTGTGCTGGTGCTGCAGTTGAAGCGAGGGGATTGAGCATGCGTACGCTGGTTCGCCGCTCGTTCCTTCTGCGCCTGGGGCTGGTTGCGCTGGCGGCGCTGTTCATCGCGATCGTGTTCTCCAGCACCTTGTGGATGCGTGGTGTGCGGGTGGATCTGACCTCCGATCATCTGTACAGCCTGTCGCCGGGTACCCAGCAGATTCTCGACGGTCTGCACCGGCCGGTGCGCCTGACGCTGTATTTCTCGCGTCACGCCACCCGCGACCTGCCGCAGCTGCGCAGCTACGAGCAACGGGTGCGCGAACTGCTGCAGGAGATGGTCATGCGCTCGCACGGGCGCGTGCACTTGTCGGTGGTGGACCCGGTGCCGTACTCGGACGACGAGGACCGCGCGCTTGGCGCGGGGCTGACGGCGATGCCCGGCGGCAGCAACGGCGAACGCGTGTTCTTCGGACTGGCGGGGCGCACGGCCAGCGGGGTCGAGCTGTCGATCCCGTTCTTCGATCCGAACCAGGAAGCGTTCCTGGAATACAACATCACCCGTCTGGTCTACGAGCTGGACGTGCCGAACAAGCCGCGCATCGGCATTCTCAGCACCTTGCCCATCGACGGCAGCGCGATCAGCGGCACGCAGCCGTGGGCGGTGATGCGGCAGCTGCACCAGTTGTTCGACGTGCACATGCTGGACGCGAACGACCCGTCGCAGATCAACGACAAGCTCAGCGTGTTGATGATCGTGCACCCGAAGGACCTGAGCGACGACGAGCTGTACGCCATCGACCAGTACGTGATGCATGGCGGCCATCTGGCGGTGTTCGTCGATCCCGATGCGGAGATGGATGCGCTTCCGGTCGGCTCGCTGGCCGGCACGGCGGCCGGCAGCAGCTCCAACCTGCCGCGCCTGTTCCGCGCCTGGGGCGTGGTCTACGATCCCGACCGCGTGGTGCTGGACCGTGCCCGCGCGCTGACCATTTCCCTGGGTGACAACTCGGCCCCGGTGCGTGATTTCGCGGTGCTCGGACTCGGTTCGCGCGACCTCAACCATCGCGACGTGATCACCGCCAGCCTGCAGAACATCGACGTGTCGAGCAGCGGTTATTTCGAGCTGGCGCGCAACACCGATTCGCGCCTGTTCCCGCTGGTGCAGAGCAGCGGCGAGGCCATGCCGGTGTCCGCCGATCGCGTGCGCGACACCGCCGATCCGACCGAGCTGTATCAGGATTACCGGCCGACCGGCGAGCATTACGTCATCGCGGCGCGCCTGCGCGGACAGTTCCAAAGCGCCTTTCCGCAGCGCAAGGGACCGGGGCATCTGGATCGCATGGCCAAGCCGGGACAGGTGATCCTGGTGGCCGACACCGATCTGCTGTCCGACCGCCTGTGGGTGCGGCGCACGCCGTTCCTCGGCGAGCAGCTGCTGAGCGCCTTCGCCAGCAACGGCGACTTCGTCGCCAACATCCTCGACAACCTCGGCGGTTCGTCGGCGCTGCTGTCGATCCGCGGCCGGGCCATCTCGCAGCGACCGTTCACGCGCGTGCAGGGCTTGCGTCGCGCGGCCGACGTGAAGTTCCACAACCGCGAGAAAGCGCTGGAGAACGAGCTGGCCGCCACCGAGCAGGAGCTGGCCAAGTTGCAGCCGGACAAGAACGCCGCGCAGCCCGACCAGAAGGTCAAGGTGCAGTTGGAGAAAGCGCTCAAGCGCAAGCTGTCGATCCGGCGTCAGCTGCGCGACGTGCAGCATCAGCTGGACGCGGAGATCGACGCCCTGGGCATGCGCGTGAAGGCGGTCAACATCCTGCTGATGCCGCTGCTGGTGATGCTGTTCGGCCTGCTCTACGGTCTGCTGCGTCAGCGCCGCAGCGGCAAGCGCAATGCGACATAAGGGCGCACGCGCGGTCTGCGCGGTGCCGATCCGGTGACGACTCTGGTGTAATGGATCGGATGAGCGTGCTGCACTGGTTGGAACCCTGGGAATTCTCGCCGACGGTGGTCGTCTGCTGCGCGATCGCCGCGCTGCTGTACGTGCGCGGCGCGCGGCGGCGTGCGCCGGGTTTCGCGCGGCAGTTGGCGTTCTGGATCGGTCTGGGACTGATCTATGTGGCGCTGCACACCTACGTGGATTACTACGCCGAACGCGAATTCTTCATCCACCGCATCCAGCATCTGGCCCTGCATCACCTGGGGCCGTTCCTGATCGCGCTGTCCGCGCCCGGGCCGGTGCTGCGCGCCGGTCTGCCGCTGCGCTGGCGCAGCCGGGGCCTGGCGCGCATGCAGGCCAGCACGGCATGGCACGTGCTGTTCGACGTGCTGTTGAATCCATGGGTGGCGTCGGTGCTGTTCTTCGGCGTCATCTACCTGTGGCTGTGGCCGTCGATCCACTTCGTGGCGATGCTCGACTGGCGCTGGTACCGGGTGATGAACTGGAGCGTGACCGTCGACGGCCTGATGTTCTGGTGGCTGGTGCTGGATCGCCGGCCGAGTCCGCCGGCGCGACTGGCGCCGGGCGTGCGCGTGCTGATCGCGCTGGCGGTGGCGGTGCCGCAGATTTTGATCGGCGCGATGGTCACCTTCGCGCGTCACGATCTGTATCCGATCTACGACATCTGCGGCCGCGCCTTTCCGTCCATCAGCACCATGACTTCGCAGCTGATCGGCGGTCTGGTGCTGTGGATTCCCAGCGCGATGATGAGCGTGATCGCGGCGTTGATCGCGTTGCGCAACTGGATGTCGTTGTCGGCGCGCGGCCGTTTGCCGAAGCGCCGCGTGCGCGGTCGCGTCAGTCGCTGACGCCGGTGGCGTTGGCCGGACGCGCCAGGAAGTCGGCGTGCAGCGTGCTGCCGTCGGCGAAGCGCAGCTGCAAGGCCACCTGTGTGCCGGGCTTCACCGGATGCACGGCCTGCATCAGCATCAGGTGGTAGCCGCCGGGCGCGAATTCGACCTTGCCATGCGCCGGGATGGTGAGGCTTGGCACCATGCGCATGCGCGAGACGCCGCCGGACTCGCTGCTCTGATGCAGCATGACGGTGGAGTAGGCCGGGCTGCTGGCACCGACCAGCTTCACCGCGCGGTCGCCGTCGTTGTGCAGCACGGCGTAACCGGCGTTGGGCAGCGCGCCCGGCAGGACGCGAATCCAGGCCGCGCGGACATGCACGGCGTCGCTGTCCTTGGCCTGGGCCAGCGCGGGCAGTCCGAGTGCGAACGCCAACGCGAGGGCGAGCGTCTTGCAGATGCGCATATCGATCAGTCTCCGGTGTTGAGCAGCAGGTGCAGGTCGTGCACCAGGTCGTCGTTGCTGGTGGCCGGCGTGGCCAGTACGCGGGCGCGGCCCTGGCGGTCGAAGACGTAGATCGCCGAGCTGTGGTTGACCTCGTAGCCGCCGTTCTTGGCTTCCTTGCCACGGTCGAACGCGGCGCGGTAACGCTTGGCCAGCGCGCGAATCTGCGCGCGGGTGCCGGTGAGGCCGACGGCATGCGCGTCGAATGCGTTCACGTACTGATGCAGCACCGGCACCGTGTCGCGCGCGGGATCGACCGTGACGAACAGGAAGCGCGCGTCGTCGGCCTGCTTGCCCAGACGCTGCATCACCACGTGCACGCGGGTCAGCGTCAGCGGGCATACGTCGGGGCAGTGCGTGTAGCCGAAGTACAGCATCGTGACCTTGCCGAGGTAGTCCTTGGCGGTGACGGTCTTACCGTTGTCGTCGGTCAGCTGGAACTGCAGGTCGGGCAGGTGGCCGGTGACGTCGGTGAGGCGGAATTTCAGCTTCGGTGCGCTGTGGCAACCGGCCAGGAGGGCCGCGGCGATCAGGGTCGCGATCAGGCCGATCAGCAGGCCCGTGCGGCGGACAGGAAGTCGAGGGCTGTTCATGGCCGGTCAGGATACGCCAAGATGGCCGGGTTTTCGTTTCGGGAGCCGACGCGTGCGACATTCTGTCCCTTTCCTGGGCGGCTGGCTGGTGGCCGTCGCCGGCGCCAGCGCGGTGCTGCTGGGCGCGTTCGGTGCGCACGGCCTGCGCGCCACGCTGGACGCGCAGCACATGCAGATCTGGGAAACCGCCGTGCAGTACCAGTTCTGGCACGTGCTGGCGCTCGCGCTGACGGTGGGGCTGGCGCACCGCGGGCGGGCGTCGAAGACGGCGCGGATCGCCTTCGCGCTGGGCATCGTGCTGTTCAGCGGCAGCCTCTATGCGCTGGCGCTCGGTGCGCCGCGCTGGGTTGGCATCGTCACGCCGTTCGGCGGCATCGCCTTCGTGGTCGGCTGGCTGGCGCTGGGCTGGTCGATGCGCGCGCGTCGCTGACGAGGCGCGCCGCATTCGTGTAGCCGGCTACAATGCGGCGATCGTCTGTGGAGGCATCATGAAAGCACTGGGCACCCCCTTGAGCGAACGCGCCACGCGCGTGCTGTTGCTGGGTTCGGGCGAACTCGGCAAGGAAGTGGCGATCGAACTGCAGCGGTTCGCGGTCGAGGTGATCGCCGTGGATCGCTACGCCCACGCACCGGCCATGCAGGTCGCGCACCGCAGCCACGTCATCGACATGCTCGACGGCGAAGCGCTGCGCCGCCTGATCGAGCTGGAGAAGCCGGACCTGGTGGTGCCCGAGATCGAGGCCATCCACACCCCGACGCTGGAAGCGATGGAGCGCGAGGGCCTGCACGTGATTCCCACCGCGCGCGCCGCGCGGCTGACCATGGACCGCGAGGGCATCCGCCGGCTGGCGGCCGAGGAGCTGGGCCTGCCGACGTCGCCGTACCGCTTCTGCGGCACGCGCGAGGAATACGAGCAGGCCATCGAGGCGATTGGCCTGCCGTGCGTGGTCAAGCCAGTGATGAGTTCGTCGGGCAAGGGTCAGAGCGTGCTGCGCACGCGCGAGGACATCGGTCCGGCCTGGGACTACGCGCAGTCTGGCGGACGCGCCGGGCAGGGACGGGTGATCGTCGAGGGCTTCGTCGCCTTCGACTACGAGATCACGCTGCTGACCGTGCGTCATCGCGACGGCACGTCCTTCTGCGCGCCGATCGGCCATGTGCAGGAAGACGGCGACTACCGCGAATCGTGGCAGCCGCAGCCGATGAGCGAGGCCGCGCGCGTCGGGGCCGAGCGCATCGCCGGCACCATGACCGAGGCGCTCGGCGGCGTCGGTCTGTTCGGCGTCGAATGCTTCGTACGCGGCGACACGGTGATTTTCTCCGAGGTCAGCCCGCGGCCGCACGACACCGGGCTGGTCACGCTGATCTCGCAGGATCTGTCCGAGTTCGCACTGCATGCGCGAGCGATCCTCGGCCTGCCGATTCCCGCGATCCGCAGCTTCGGTCCATCGGCGTCCTGCGCGGTGCTGGTCGAGGGCGAGGGCCGGCATCCGGTCTACCACGGTCTCGACGAGGCGCTGGCCGCCCCCGACACCGCGCTGCGCGTGTTCGGCAAGCCGGAGGTGTCCGGTCGCCGGCGCATGGCGGTGACGCTGGCGCGCGGCGAGGATATCGAGGACGCGCGCGCCAAGGCGCGCACGGCGGCGGCGTGCATCCGGGTTACGTTCTGATCGCGGGGATCACTCGTCCAGCGGCACCCACTGGTCTTCGCGCAGGACTTCCAGCGGGCGGAAGCGCCGCTTGTAGTCCATCTTCGGGTGGCCTTCGATCCAGTAGCCCAGATACAGGTATTCCAGGCCGCGTTCCCGGGCCAGTTCGATCTGGCTGAGAATGCCGAAGGTGCCCAGGCTGCGCGCCGAGGCGTCTGGGTCGAAGAAGGTGTAGACCGCCGACAGGCCGCTGACGCAGACGTCGGTGACGGCGACGCCGAGCAGCTTGCCGTCCTTGCGCATCTCCAGAAACAGCGTGGGACTCCACGGCGCGCTGAGGAAGTGTCGGAAATCCTCCGGTTCGGCTTCGTCCATGCCGCCGCCGGGATGACGGCTGCGCAGGTAACGCTTGTACAGCGCGAAGCGTTCTTCGGTGTAGACCGGCTCGGTCGGATGCAGGGTGAGATCGGCGTTGCGCCTGGCGCAGCGGCGCTGGCTGCGGTCGGGCGTGAAGGTCTGCACCGGCACGCGGCACGGCACGCAGGCTTGGCAGCGCGCGCAGCGTGGGCGGTACAGATGCCCGCCGGCGCGGCGGAAGCCCTGCGCGAGCGCGCCGGGATACAGGCGATCCAGGTTCGGCGCGGCCGGATCGAGCACCAGGTTCTGCGCCGCGCGGTCGCTGTAATAGCCGCAGGCGTGGGGCAGGGTCAGGAACAGGCGAATGCGTTCGGAGCGCATCGGATCGGTCCGGCGGAGTTCGCCAACAGTCTACGACGACCGCCGCGGGCCGCGTCCAGTGCTGTGGGGATCAGTGCGAGAACGTCATGCGCAGCACCATCAGCGCGATCACGGCGACGATGGCGGCGAAGGCGATGGTGCGCGCGCGGCGCACGGCGGACTTGCGGCGGAGGATGGCGCGTTCGGCGCTGTTGCTGGCGCGCGAGGCGGCCAGCACGTCGGCGTGGCGCGTCAGCGGTTCCAGGCCCGCTTCGCGCAGCAGCGCGCGGGCCTTGGGCAGATCGTCGGCGAAACGCACCTCCACCTGCGGCCATTGCTGGGTATCGCCCGGTCGCGTGTAGCTGAAGCGGGCGTAGCTGGAACGCTGGTAGGACGCGCGGTTGTTGATCTTGGTCTCGATGCCGTGCTCGGCGAGCATGGCGACCACGCGGTTGATGTTTTCTTCTCGGGGGGAGGTATAGATCTCACGCATGGGACAAGGATACTCCGTGGCTCAGTCGTCGTCGCGCAGGCGCACCAGGCCTTCCTGCGCGGTCGAGGCCACCAGCTTGCCGTCGCGGCTGAAGATCATGCCGCGCGCCAGGCCGCGCGCGCCCTGCGCGGTGGGGCTGTCGAACGAGTACAGCAGCCACTCGTCGACACGGAACGGGCGGTGGAACCACATCGCGTGGTCGAGGCTGGCCATCTGCACGTTGTGGCTGATGTAGGAAATGCCGTGCGGCAGCGTGGTGGTGCCGATCAGGTGGAAATCCGAGGCGTAGGCCAGCAGCGCGCGCTGCTGGTCGGCCGTGGTGTCCGGCACCGGTGCGGTCAGGCGGAACCAGATGTGCTGGTAGGGCGGACGCTTGGCCGGGTGTATCTCGTCGCGCGGCCAGACCTGGCGGAACTCGAACGGACGGTCCGCGCCCAGCCATCGCTGCAACTTCACCGGCAGTTTGGCGAATTCCTCCGGCGGCAGCGGGTCCTGCGGGATGATGTCTTCCGGCGCGGGCACCTCCGGCATCGAGGTCTGGTGCTCGAAGCCGTCCTCGGCGATCTGGAACGACACCGCGCAGTTGAGGATCGGCTTGCCGTGCTGGATGGCGACCACGCGGCGCGAGGAGAAGCTGTGGCCGTCGCGGGCGCGTTCGACCGAATACACGATCGGCGCCTCGATGTCGCCGGCGCGCAGGAAGTAGGCGTGCAGGGAATGTGCCTGGCGGTCCGGTTCGACGGTCTGCTGCGCGGCCGACAGCGCCTGTCCGAGCACCTGGCCGCCGAACACGAAGCGCGTGCCGATGTCGCGGCTCTGGCCGCGGAACAGGTTGTCTTCAAGGCGCTCCAGCCGCAGCAGCTCGACCAGCTCGGCGACGTGCTTGTTGCTCATGGGACATCCGGGTGCGGGAATGCCCCGAAGTATAACGGGACGCGGCTTCGCTCAGGGGTGCAGACGTTGCAGCGGCAGGCCTTCGAGCACGCGCGGCCAGGGGAACTGCGGGCCGGGATCGCGCTTGCGATGCACTTCGATGGACGGGTCGTCGCTGGCCGGCACCATCGTGGTGTCCAGGTCCTCGTGACCGGCGATCCAGTGCAGGTTCGGGTAGTCCTTGCGCAACTGGCCCAGCAAGGCGCGCAGACTGGCGATCTGCGCGGCGGTGTAGGGCTGGGTCATGGTCTGGTGGCGGCTGTCCAGCCAGTCCGGGTAGCGGCCGACGTTGACCAGTTCGATGCCGATGGCGCGCTCGTTGTAGCCGCGCGTGTGGTTGGCGACCCGGGTGCCCGGCACGTAGCGATACACGCGGCCGTCGCGGTCGATGTAGAAGTGGCCGCTGTTGCCGGTGCCGGAGGCGTACAGCACCTTTTCGCCATAGCGCCGCGCGGTGGCGAGGTCGGGCAGTTCGGTGCAGTGGATCACCACCAGGTCGACGGCGCTGGCCGGGCGTGCGTCCAGATGGCTCACGTAGGGCAGCGGCTGATCGTGGATGGGCGGGGGCGGCATCGGCATGGCCGGCAGTGTCGCATGTAGCCGCGGCCGCGTCATGACGGCCGCAGCGGCTACAATGTGCGATCCGTCCACCGCATCGGAGCGCGCATGCGCGGTCACGTCATTCTCTCCCACGGCACCGGCAGCGGGCCGCAGGCGACCAAGGTCAGCGTGCTGGCCGACACCGCCGAGGCGCTGGGCTATTCCACCGAGCGTCCGGACTACCGCGACTGCGACGCGCTGGGCGAGGCGGCTTCGGTCGCGCCGCGCGTCGCGCGCTTGGTCGAGCGCATCCACGCCGCGCCGCAGCCGCCGATCCTGGTCGGTTCGAGCATGGGCGCGTTCGTGTCCGGACTGGCGTCGCTGCAGGCGCCGTGCCGCGCCTTGTTCCTGATGGCGCTGCCGGTCGGTCTGCCCGGCGCGGAGCCGCAATTCGACATGGCGCGCGACGTGCCGTCGATGCTGATCCATGGCTTCGCCGACGAGCTGTGTCCGGCCGACGCCGCGCTGGCCTTCGCCGACCGCGTCGGCATGCCGGCGCTGCTGGTCGCCGACGGCCATCGTCTGTCCGATCACGTGGCGACGATCGACCATCAGTTCCGCCTCTTTCTGGAGCACCTTTCGGCGTGAGCGATTTCTTTGTCAGCTGTCCGCGCGGCCTGGAATACCTGCTGCGCGACGAAATGCTCGCGCTGGGCGCGGCGTCCGCACACGAGGCTCTGGCCGGCGTGCACGTCGAGGGCGATCTGGAGATGGCCTACCGCGCCTGCCTGCATTCGCGTCTGGCCAGTCGCGTGCTGTGGCCGCTGGTGCAGTTCGAGGCCGCCGACGAGCAGGCGCTGTACGACGGCGTGCGCGGCGTGGACTGGGCGCCGCATCTGGCCGCGAACGGCACGCTGGCGGTCGAGGCAGTGGTCTCGCGCAGCACGGTGCGGCACAACCGCTATGCGGCGCAGCGGGTCAAGGACGCCATCGTCGATCAGTTCCGCGAGGAAACCGGTGCGCGTCCGTCGGTCGACACCGAGCGCCCGGACGTGCGCGTGCATCTGCGCCTGAAACGCAATCAGGCGGCGCTGTCGCTGGATCTTTCCGGCACGCCGCTGCATCGCCGCGGCTGGCGCAGCGGGCAGGGCGAAGCGCCGCTGAAGGAGAACCTGGCGGCGGCCATGCTGCTGCGCGCGCAGTGGCCGCGCATCTACGCCGAGGGCGGCGCGCTGGTCGATCCGATGTGTGGCTCCGGCACGCTGCTGATCGAGGCGGCCTGGATGGCGGCCGACGTCGCGCCCGGTCTGCATCGCGACTATTTCGGTTTCCTCGGCTGGCGCGGACACAACGACGCGCTATGGCAGCGTTTGAAGGCCGAGGCGCAGGCGCGCGCCGACGAAGGCCTGCGCGCGCTGCGTCCGTGTTTCTTCGGCAGCGATCAGGACGAGCGCGTGCTGCGCATCGCCGTGCGCAACGCGCAGGCGGCGGGCGTGGCCGGATTCGTGCGCCTCGAGCGCCACGACGTCGCGCATCTGCCGCCGGCCGAGGGCGATGCCGGCGGCCTGATCGTGACCAACCCGCCGTACGGCGAGCGTCTGGGCGATCGCGACCGGCTGCCGGCGCTGTATCACGAACTGGGCGCGGTGCTGCGCGAGCGCTATCCCGGCTGGCGCGCCGCGGTGCTGTGCGGCGACGCCGAACTCGGCAGCGCGCTGGGCGTGCGCGCCGACAAGCGCTACACGCTGTACAACGGCGCGCTGGAAACCACGCTGGTGACGTTCTCGCTGCGCGCGACCGATGCGCCCGCGCCGACGCCGAAACCGTTGTCCGAATCGGCGCAGATGCTGGCCAACCGTCTGCGCAAGAACCTCAAGCATCTGCGCAAGCGCCTGACCCGCGAAGGCATCACCTGCTTCCGCGCCTACGATCAGGATTTGCCCGAATACGCGTTCGCCATCGACGTGTACGAGGACTGGCTGCACCTGCAGGAATACCGCGCGCCTGCCGACGTGCCCGAACACGTCGCCGCGGGTCGGGTGCGTGAGGCGGTGCGCGTGGTGTCCGAAGTCTTCGAGGTGCCGCGCGAGCGCATCGCGGTCAAGCAGCGTCGTCGCGGCAAGGGCGGCTCCAAGTACGGTCAGTTCGATCAGCGCGGCGAGACTGTCGAAGTGGGCGAGGGCGGTCTGCGCTTCCTGGTCAACCTGACCGACTACCTCGACACCGGCTTGTTTCTCGATCATCGCCTGGTGCGCGCGAAGCTGCGCGAACTGGCCAGGGGGCGACGCTTCCTGAACCTGTTCGCCTACACGGCCACCGCCTCGGTGTATGCCGCGGCCGGCGGCGCGCGCGAGACGGTCAGCGTCGACCTTTCCGCCACCTACCTGGACTGGGCCTCGCGCAATCTGGCGCTGAACGGCTTCACCGGCGCGGCGCATCGTCTGGCGCAGGCCGACGCCATGACCTGGCTGCGCGAGGACCGCAGCCGCTACGGCCTGATCTACGTCGATCCGCCGACCTTCTCCAACTCCAAGCGCACCGAGGCCGATTTCGACGTGCAGCGCGATCACGTGGCGCTGCTGGAAGCCTGCGCGGCGCGTCTGGAAGACGATGGCGTACTGGTTTTTTCCAACAATTTCAGGCGTTTCAAGCTGGATGAGCAGGCGCTTTCGAGCACCTTCGCGATCCAGGACTGGAGCGCCGCGTCGATTCCGTTCGATTTCGCGCGGCGCGGCGACATTCACGGCTGCTGGCTGCTGACCCGGCGGTCCTGAGGGTTCCTGCACCCTTCAGTTTCGATTCAGCGCCAGCCGACCAATCTCGACGCCAGATTGCGGAGAACCGACATGAGCAGCACTCTCGTCAAATCCATCGCCTGCGCCGCGGCCGTGGCCGCCATGGTCGTCGCGCCGAGCGCGTTCGCCGGACACGGCCGTCACGGCGGTTATCACTATCGCGGCGGCTACTACGGTCATGCCGTGCGCTATCACGGCGGCTACGGCCATCACTACTACCATCGCGACCACTTCGGTCGCTGGGTCGCCGGTGCCGTGGTGGTGGGTGCGCTGACCAGTCTCGTGGTCAACGCCACGCAGCCGCGCGTCGTGTACTACGACAACCCTCCGGTCGTGTATTCGCGCACTCGCGTGATCTACCGCGACGTGCCGGTGGAGCGGGTCTACGAGAGCCGCACGGTGTACAGCGATCCGTACCAGACGCGCTACATCGGTCGCGACGATTCCTACGACGACGACAACTGAGTTCTCGTCACGCCACGTTCTCGAAAAGCCCGGCACGCGCCGGGCTTTTTCGTTGGGTTCGCGCGCGCAGGTTCAGTCGATGGCCAGCGCGTAGTGCAGGTCCGCATCGCGCATGAAACCGAAGCGTTCATAGAGTCCCTGGGCGCGCGTGTTGTCCCGCACCGTCGACAGCGTCAGACGGCACGTGCCGGTGACGCGAGCATGTTCGCGGGCGCGTTCCAGCAGCGCGCGGCCGACGCCGGCGGCGCGCGCCTCGGGCATCACGAACAGATCGTTGAGAATCCACAGGCGGCGCGCGGCGACGGAGGAGAACCCCGGGAACAGCTGCGTGAAACCGATGGCGCGGGGCGTGTCTCCATCCAGGCGCTCGGCGAGGAAGATCACCGATTCGCGCAACGCCAGACGTTCGCGCAGAAACGCGCGGGCACGGTCCAGATCGCCGGGTTGCTCGTAGAAGCGGCGGTAGGCGTCGAACAGGGGCGTCAGCGTGTCGAGATCGTCGAGCAGGCCCTGACGGATGCGGAGCGTCGGCGACATGATGCGTTCCTGTGCAGGTATCCGATGCCAAGCCTACACGCCCGCGGGTGGGCGCGGTTCGCGTTTCGCTGCCGTGTCTTTTGTACCGTTCAGGCGGCTCTGGTAGGGTCGTCGGACGCGCATCCACCGGATGCACGCAGCGAGCGCATCGGATGAACGCCCAACCCGAATCGCCCAAGGGCATGAAGCCTGTCGAGACACTGGACGCGCACTACGCGCGGGTGCGCGATGCGACGATGGCGCTGTGCGCCACGCTGTCGCCGGAAGACACCGTGGCGCAGTCGATGCCCGACGCCAGCCCCGCCAAATGGCATCTGGCGCATACCACCTGGTTCTTCGAGAAATTCGTGCTGTGCCGCGACGACGGCTACGAGCCGCTGCACGCGGACTGGCACTACCTGTTCAACTCCTACTACCAGACGGCCGGTCCGATGCACGCGCGGCCGCAGCGCGGACTGATCACGCGGCCATCCTTGCAGGAGGTCGTCGATTTCCGGCAGCGGGTCGACGAGCGCGTGCGTGCGCGACTGCAGGCCGGCGTCGACGACGACACTGCGGCCATCGTCGTGATCGGACTGCATCACGAGCAGCAGCATCAGGAATTGCTGCTGACCGACATCAAGCATCTGTTCGCCTGCAATCCGCTGCTGCCGGCCTATGCCGAACTGCCCGCGCCGCCACCCGGCCGGGCGCGTCCGCTGCGTTTTCTGCGCGGACGCGAGGGACTGTTCGAGACCGGCGCGCCGGCCGCCGGCTTCGCCTACGACAACGAGCGTCCGCGCCATCGCGAGCTGCTGCATCCGCACGCCATCGCGCAGCGCCCGGTCAGCAACGCCGAGTACCTCGCCTTCATTCGCGACGGCGGCTACCGCACGCCGACGCTGTGGATGTCCGAGGGCTGGGACGTGGTGCAGCGCGAGGGTTGGGACCGACCGCTGTACTGGAGCGAAGATCTGCAGAGCGCCTTCACCCTGGGCGGACTGCGCGCGCTCGATCCGCATGCGCCGGTCGCGCACGTGAGCTATTTCGAGGCCGATGCCTTCGCGCGCTGGTCCGGCGCGCGGCTGCCGACCGAGGCCGAGTGGGAGGTGCTGGCCGCCGAGCGCGGTCCGACGCAGGGCAATCTGCGCGATCGCGGCTTGCTGCATCCGTGCGCGGCGCCGGACGACGCCGACGAAGATGCGCCGCTGCAGCTGTTCGGCGACGTCTGGGAATGGACGTCCAGTCCATACGTCAGCTATCCGGGTTTCCGGCCGTTGCCGGGCACGCTGGGCGAGTACAACGGCAAGTTCATGTGCGGGCAGTGGGTGCTGCGCGGCGGTTCCTGCGTGACGCCCGCCGACCACATCCGGGCCAGCTACCGGAACTTCTTCTATCCCGCCAGCCGCTGGCAATTCAGCGGGATCCGACTGGGACGCGACGCATGACGCCTGCCGCACTGGCCGCGCAACTCCACGACCTTCAGCCCAGCGCCGACGACATGCTCGGCGACGTGCTGGACGGACTTTCGCGGCAGCCTCGGCGGCTGCCCTCGAAATACTTCTACGATGCGCGCGGTTCGCGTCTGTTCGAGCGCATCTGCGAGCAGCCGGAGTACTACCTGACGCGTGCCGAATTGGCGTTGATGCAGGCGCACCTGCCGCAGATCGCCGACACGCTCGGTCCGGAGGCGCTGCTGGTCGAGTACGGCAGCGGCAGCGGCATCAAGACGCGCCTGCTGCTGCAGCATCTGCATGCGCCGGTGGCGTACATGCCGGTGGAGATTTCGCGCAGCGCCTTGATGACCAGCGTCGAAGGTCTGGCCGACGATTTTCCGGACATCCAGATGCTGCCGGTGTGCGCCGACTTCACGCAGCCGATCACGCTGCCCGCGCCGGAACGCACGCAGCGGCGCACCGTCATCTACTTTCCGGGATCGACCATCGGCAATTTCGAGACGTCGGCGGCCGTGCGCCTGTTGCGGCAGATGCGCGAGGAGATGGGGGCGGGCGGCGCGGCGCTGGTCGGCGTCGATCTGCTCAAGGATCCCGCGATCATCGAGGCGGCCTACAACGATGCGGCGGGCGTCACGGCCGCGTTCACGCTGAACATGCTCGCGCACATCAATCGCACCCTGGGCGCGGACTTCGATGTCGACGGCTTCGCGCATCGGGCGCGTTTCAATCCGCAGACCGAGCGCATCGAGACGCACATCGACAGCCTGCGCGAACAGGACGTGCACATCGAGGACCGCACGTTCCATTTCGACGCCGGCGATTCGATCCTGGTCGAGTACAGCTGCAAGTATTCGCGCGCATCGTTCGCGCGGCTGGCGGCCGAAGCTGGCCTGCGTGTGGCGCAGGTCTGGACCGACCCCGAGGATCTGTTCAGCCTGCAGTATCTGGAGCCTGCCTGAGTCCGGTACGAACGGGGCGACAGGCAAAGAAAAAGGCCGGCATGACGCCGGCCTTTTTCCGTCGCGCGTCTGCCCGGATTACTGGCAGCTCACGCCTACGCCGGCGAAGGCGGCCGTCACGTCGCTGCGCGAGTAGCCGTAGTCGTCGGCGGCGTTCTCCACGCCGCAGGCGCCGCTGTTGAACGTCGCGGTGGACGTCCAGTACAGCTGATTGGCGCGCTTGAACACCTCGAAGGCCATCTTCGTGTTCCAGCCGTTGGTCTGGGCCAGATCGCAGAATGCCTTGTTGTACACGCCGCTGGAGTAATGCACGTCCAGGCCGCTGTAGTAATCGGCGGCATTGTCGATCGAGGCGCCGTCCTGGGTCGGGTTGCACATGTAGCGCAGCGCGTTGCCCAGGCTGGTGCCCGGCTTGACGATGTCGGCGCCGACCTCGAAGTCGTTGCTGCCGCGGTCGTAGTACTCGGCGGCTTCGCCGGCCATGTCCGAGAAGGCCTCGTTCATGCCGCCGGACTGGCCGGAGTACTGCAGGCCCGAGTTCTGCTCGGTGAAGCCATGGCTGATTTCATGGCTGGTCACGTCCAGCGACACCAGCGGGTAGAAATGGCTGGCGCCGTCGCCGAAGACCATCTCCGAGCCGTCCCAGAAGGCGTTCTCGTAGTTGCGGTTGTAATGCACGTACATCTTCAGCACCTGGTTGAGCGGCGGTGCGCCGAACCAGTCGTTGTACATGTCGTGCACGACGCCGCCGAAGTGGTGCGCATCGTTGATCGGCGAGTACGCGCCGTTGATGCCGTCGCCGTCGCTGTACGAGCAGGCGAAGGTCCACAGCGAGACGCGGTTGCGGCTCTGTCCCATGTCGTAGGTCTGCACGTTGGGATTCTGCATGTAGCAGGTGCTTCCCGACTGCTGGACCTGCAGCGCGGCGTAGTCGGTGCCGTAGAAATACTGGCCCGTCTTCTGGTTGCCGCCGGGGCCGGTGGCCGTGGTCGGCGTCTGGGTGCCGCCACCGCCGCCACCGCCGGGCTTGCCCTTGGTGGTCAGGCCGTCCCAGCTTTCGATCACGTCGCCGGTGTTGGCGTCGATCAGCGCCATCGGACGCATTGGCTTGCCGTTGCTGTCGTTGAAGAACGACGTCAGGTAGGCCAGACGCGGCTTGGCGCCTTCGGCATAGACGAACAGTTTGCTCTGCACGTTGCGCAGATCGGCGTCGCGGACGCCGTGGACGCCGATGCCCAGCGGCAGCAGGCCGGCATGGTTGCGCAGACGCTGCACGGCATCGCCGCCGCTCAGGGTCGGGCGCACCGAGGCCAGGCCCAGGCCCTGGGCGACATGACCGGTCACGCTCATGACCGCGCCCGAGGCGTCGCGTTCGACGACGATGCTGCGGCCGTAGACCGGCACGCCGCGGAACATCTGGTGCTCACGGGTCTTCAGGGTACCGTGCGCGGTGCGCGCGGAATGACCAGGCATCAGGGACGCGTCGGCGCTCAGGCCCATGCCCTGCGCCAGGGCGCGGTCATTGACATGGCCCATGGCGCCCATGCGCACATTCCCCGGTGCGGCGGCGGCCATGGCTACGCTGAACACGCCCAGTGCGCCGACGACGGCGCAGGCAAGTTTCTTCTGCAACATGTATGGATTTCCTCCCGATCCGAAAGTCTGTGGTCGCGAGTCTCTCCCCAGCGCGACCACGCTTCGTCGATGCCTCAGGGACAGCGAATGTTGCAGCTGCGTGGCGTCGACGTTTCACCTTTGCATGGTGCCGGCATACACGTCACGCTGCACTGCAACTCCTCAGATTGAGTAGGTTTTCGAGTCTCGGCTAGGCGTCGAGCAGACGGTGGCGGGCATGCCATTCGCGCAGCGATTCGGACGGATATTCGGGGAAATGCGCGTCCTGCGGCCCGTGTGGAACCGGCACCCAGGCGGGTTTGGAGTCGAGCATGATGTGCACGCGTTCGGGTGCCTCGGGCAGCGGGGTGTCGATGGCCGAGGCGTGCGGATGCACCAGCTCGGGCCAGGTCGGGTCGTACAGCCACAGGGCGCTGCCGCAGTGGCGGCAGAAATGACGCTGGCCGCTGCTGGTGCGCGTGTCGCCGTCTTCGTCGCGCAGTTCGGCCTGGTACACGGACAGGTGTTCGCGGCCCTCGACCTTCAGGCTTTCGGCGTGTGCGCCGAGGTTGATCGCGAAGCCGCCGCCGCCGGCGGTCTTGCGGCAGATCGAGCAGTAGCAGTGCATGTACGGCACCGGCGCGTAGGCCTCGCAGCTGAAGCGCACGCGGCCGCAATGACAGGAACCTTCCAGTTTCATGATGCATCTCCGTCGATGGGCGGAATCGGTGTCCGGCGCGAGGAACGCTTACATCGGCTCCTTGATGCCGCGTCGGATCAACCATGCGTTCACCGGCATCGCGGTGGCGAATCCGGCCAGCATGGCGATCTGCATCATGAACCAGAACACCGCGCCCGTCTTCGGCAGACCGGCGGGGAACAGCACGAACAGGGCGATGGCCATCCAGCCGTACATGCCGGTCTGCCACGAGGTCAGCGACAGTGCGTCGGCCTTGAATGCGGCCTTGAGCACGGCCAGCGGCGGCTTGTCGCTCATTGGCCGGATGCTGAAATACTGGAAGGCGATGCCGATGGCGAAGGCGAATACGTAGTCCAGCGCCCAGGCGGCGGCGACCTCGCTGCCGAACAGCGACAGCGGCAGCGCGATCAGCGCCGATTCGACCAGCAGGTCCGCCAGCGTGCAACCGCTGCCGCAGTGCGTGGCAGCGAGCGCGGCGTGGCGCAGCGGTCCGCCTTTGTCGTCGCCGCGACCGCGCGCCTCGGCTTCGCGTCGCCCGCGTTCGCTGTGCAGTCGACCGACGCGCAGATAGCCCCACACGGCGAATGGGCCAGCGTAGAGCGCGGTGATCGGCCAGACCAGATTCATGATCGCCATGTGCTGGCGGTAGCCGCGCAGAATGTCCCACGCGATCCACACGGCGCAGGCGACGGCAAGTGCAAGCGAACACTCGGCCAGGAACATCAGCCCGTCAGGCATGGCAGCTCCTTTGCATGAATGAACGCGCAGGGTAACGCGCGGCTCTGCAATCGACGGTGAATCCGGCAGGCGTCAGAGCCGTGGATGCTTTTCCGGGCGTCCAGACGTCCGCAAAAAATGTCATCCACGACATACCCCGGGCGCACGGGATCGGTCGTGCCGGCGCGCCGGCCACGGCAAGCGCAAACGGTTGGAGGCAACGGCGAACAGCCATGCGCGTTCGCTTCGAGGACGCACGGGCGGCGGAGAGTCACGGCCGCGACGCGTGAACGCCGCGGCCGTGATGCGCATATCGAACGGGACGACGCGTCAGGTCGTCGTCGAGCGGGCCTTCACCCAGCGCTGGTACTCGCGGCGCGAGATCGTCTTGGCGCCGTGACTGACGTACAGGAAGTCGTTCGCCAGCGGTGCGTAGGCATTGGCTTCATCCGAACTCAGTCGACCGTTGTGGTTGACGTCGAGTTTGGCGAAGTCCGGCGCCGGCCCGTAATGCGGCGGCGCGGGCATCGTGCTCTTGATGATCAGCGTGCCCTGCTTGGTGTGATAGACGGCCTGCTGCGTGGCCGGTGTCGGCGTCATGTCGGACGCCGGTGGCGCACTCTGCGCCAGCGCGGCGCCGGCACTGCCGATCAGGACCAGGCCGAGCGCGGCGGAGAGGGATAGACGAAGCATCGGTTGAGTGGACATGGCACATGCTCCTTGCGAGACGGGGGAGTCGCGCGCGGCACACGCAATCGCCGCGCGTTCATCGCTTGGACCGTGCCTGTCGGCAAGGATTCGCCGCCGCGGTCATCCGGGATCAGCTGCCGTTCAAGCAGACGGCACGCGTCCGCTTCACGCGGCCTTGCGTGCGCCGAGCGTGTTGAGCAGATCGTGCGCGGTGCGCAGGCGTTCCGCGGCGCCGGGCAATTCGAGCGTCACGCGCAGCTTGTCCTGGCCGTCGAGCTTGTACACGCGCGGCTGTCCCTGGATCAGGCGGATGATCGCCATCGGGTCGATCTCGGGATTTTCGTGGAACAGGATGCGGCCGCCGGCGGGTCCGAATTCCAGCTTGCGAATGCCCATCGGCGTGGCGCGTAGCTTCAGTTCGGTGACGGCGAACAGCTGCTTGACGGCGTCGGGCAGCAGGCCGAAGCGGTCGACCATTTCCACCTGCAATTCGCGCAGGGCGTCGCTGTCGCGTGCGCTGGCGATGCGCTTGTACAGCGTCAGGCGCGTGTGCACGTCGGGCAGGTAGTCGTCGGGGATCAGCGCCGGCAGATGCAGTTCGACCTCGGCTTCGTGATCGGAGGTCAGGTCGAAGTCCGGCACCTTGCCGCTGCGCAGCGCCTTGACCGCGCGTTCCAGCAGTTCGGTGTACAGGCCGAAGCCGATCTGCTGGATCTGGCCGGACTGTTCGTCGCCGAGCAGTTCGCCGGCGCCGCGGATTTCCAGATCGTGCGTGGCCAGGGTGAAGCCGGCGCCGAGTTCTTCCAGCGAAGCCAGCGCTTCCAGGCGCTTGGCCGCATCGGCGCTGATGGCCTTGCGGTCGGGCACGATCAGGTAGGCGTAGGCGCGATGGTGCGAGCGTCCGACGCGGCCGCGCAGCTGATGCAGCTGGGCCAGGCCGAAGCGGTCGGCGCGGTCGATGACGATGGTGTTGGCCGTCGGGATGTCGATGCCGGTCTCGATGATGGTGGTGCACACCAGGATGTGGAAGCGCTGGCGGTGGAAGTCCAGCATCACCTGTTCCAGCTCGCGCTCGGGCATCTGGCCGTGGGCGACGCGCACGCGGGCGTCCGGCAGCAGTTCTTCCAGCTCGCGCGCGGTGCGCTCGATGGTGTCGACGTTGTTGTGCAAAAAGTAGATCTGCCCGCCGCGCGCCAGCTCGCGCTGCACGGCTTCGCGCACCATCGCCGGATCGTACTCGCTGATCAGCGTCTTCACCGCCATGCGATGCGCGGGCGGCGTGGCGATGATGGACAGATCGCGCAGGCCGTTCATCGACATGTTCAGCGTGCGCGGGATCGGCGTGGCGGTCAGCGTGAGCAGATCGACCTCGGCGCGCAACTTCTTCAGCGCCTCTTTCTGCCGCACACCGAAGCGCTGTTCCTCGTCGACGATGACCAGGCCCAGATCCTTGAACTTCACGTCCTTCTGCAACAGCTTGTGGGTGCCGATGATGATGTCGACCTTGCCGTCGGCGATGCCCTGCAGCGCGGCGTCGACGTCTTTCTTGGCGCGGAAGCGCGACAGCACCTCGACCCGCATCGGCCAGTCGGCGAAACGGTCGGCGAAGTTCTGGTAGTGCTGCTGCGCGAGCAGGGTGGTCGGCACCAGCACCGCGACCTGACGGCCGGCGGCAGCGGTGACGAAGGCGGCGCGCAGCGCGACCTCGGTCTTGCCGAAGCCGACGTCGCCGCAGACCACGCGGTCCATCGGCTTCGGCGCGGCCAGATCGTTCAGCACGGCTTCGATGGCGTTGCGCTGGTCCGGCGTTTCCTCGAACGGGAAGTTGGCGGCGAAGTCGGCGTACATCACGCGGTCGATGGGCATCGCCGCGCCCTTGCGCGCCTCGCGCTGGGCGTAGATGGCGAGCAGCTCGGCGGCGACGTCGCGGACCTTCTCGGCGGCCTTCTTGCGCGCCTTCTCCCAGGCGTCGCCGCCCAGCGAATGCAGCGGCGCCAGTTCCGGCGCGGTGCCGGTGTAGCGGCTGACCAGTCCGAGCTGCGCGACCGGCACATAGAGCTTGGCTTCCTTGGCGTACTCGATGACCAGGAATTCGTTGGCGGTGTCGCCGACGTCCAGCGAAGTCAGCCCGCGGTAGCGGCCGACGCCGTGGTCGAGATGCACGATCGGCGAACCGATCTCCAACTCGGTGAGGTCGCGGATGATGGTGTCGGGGTCGCGCGTGGCGGTGCGCCGGCCGCGGCGTTCCTGACGCACGCGCTCGCCCAGCAGTTCGCGTTCGGTCAGCACCGTCAGCGCCGGCTTGGTCAGCGCGAAACCCTGTTCCAGTTCGGCCACGGTGATGGCGAGCTTCGGCGCGTCCGTGCCCTCGGCATCGGCGAAGCTGCGCCAGCTGTCGGTCGGTTGCGGGTGGATGCCGAGCGCGCCGAGCTGGTCGTACAGCGCCTCGCGACGGCCGGCCGAATCGGTGGCGATCAGCACGCGGCCCGGATAGGCGTCGAGGAAATGTCTGAGCGCCGCGCCGGCTTCCTCGCCGCGGTGGTTGAGCGGCAGGTTCGGCGCGGGCTGGGTGCCCAGGGACTGGGCGTGCTTGTGATCCTTGTCGACCAGCTCCACGCGCAACTGCAGGTTCAGCTGTTCGCGCAGATGTTCCGGCGGCAGGTACAGATCCTCGGGCGACAGGATCGGCCGTTCGATGTCGTGCGCGCGCTGCTCGTGACGTTCGCCGACCTGCGTCCAGAAAGCGTCCGCCGATTCCATGGCGCGCTCGCCGAGCACGAACAAGGCGTTCTCGGCGAGATAGTCGAACAGGGTTTCGGTGGTCTCGAAGAACAGCGGCAGGAAATATTCGATGCCGCCCGGTGCGACGCCCTGCTTGATGTCCTGGTAGACCGGACAGCGGCGCACATCGATGGGAAAGCGTTCGCGCAGGCGGTTGCGGAAGTCGCGCGTGGCGTGGTCGGTCAGCGGGAACTCGCGCGCCGGCAGCAGTTCGACCGACTCGACCTTGTGCGCGGACAGCTGCGTCTCCGGGTCGAAGCTGCGGATCGACTCGATTTCCTCGTCGAACAGTTCGATGCGGTAAGGCTCGGTCGCGCCCATTGGGAAGATGTCGATCAGCGCGCCGCGCACCGCGAACTCGCCCGGATCGCCGACCTGCGGCACGTGGCGGTACCCGGCCGCTTCCATGCGCTGCTGCTCGTCGGCGATGGTCAGCGTCTGGCCGACGCGGATGGACAGGCCGCTGCCGGCGACGTAGCTGCGCGGCGCGAGGCGCTGCATCAGCGTGAAGACCGGTACCACCAGCACGCCGCGGGTCGCGGTCGGCAGTCGGTACAGCGTGGCGATGCGCCGCGAGACGATTTCCGGGTGCGGGCTGAACAGGTCGTAGGGCAGGGTTTCCCAGTCGGGGAAATGCAGCACCGGCAGGTCGCCGGCGAAGACCTCCAGTTCCTGTTCCAGCTGATGCGCGCGCAGGTTGTCGCGTACCGCCACGACCACCAGACCGTCATGCGCGCGTGCGGCGTCGACCACGGCCAGCGCCATGGATGCGCCGTCCGGCGTGGTCCAGAAACGGCGTTGTTTGGGACTGGTCGGCAGGGGCGGTTGGATCAGGCTTGTGGTCATAGGGACAATGCACGGCAGCGCCGGAGGCCTGTTCGGCCCAGCGCGTGATGAGGTCAAGGCGTCGATGTTAGCAGTCGCCGGGTCGCGCGGCGTGCGGGTCGGTGCTCAGTCCAGTGCGAGGCTGAGCAGGCGCATGCCGGGTTCGTCGATGGACAGGCGGTGGCGGAAGCCCAGTTCGCGGCACAGGTCCAGCATCGGGCGGTTGTCGACCAGCACGTGGCCCCACAGTTCGCTCAGCCCGCGCCGCCGGCTTTCCTCGATCAGGCGGTGCATCAGCAGCCAGCCCAGTCCCTTGCCGGTCCAGGCGCGTTCCACCAGTACCGCGAATTCGGCGCTGTTGGTGGCCGTGTCGACATGGATGCGGCCCACGCCGCGCAGTTCGGCCGGCTGCGTGGTTTCGTCCATCAGCACGAATGCCGCGGCCTGGGCCGGGTCGAGCGTGCAGAGGCGCTGCGCCAGCGGCATCGGCAGCTCGCGCATGGCCTGCATGAAGCGCATGCGCACCTCGTCCGGATGCAGGCGCGTGAAGCAGCGGCGCATGGCGTCGACGTCGTCTGCCCGGATCGGGCGCAGGTGCAGTGTGCGGCCGTCCATGAGTTGCACCTGTTCGCCCTTGTCCTTGTCGCGACGAGCCGCGACCTGCGCGTAACGCGTGTGGCTCCGCGGCGGCAGGGTCATGGCCTGCACCGGCATCGGAAAGGCGCGATCGTTGGGCAAGACATGCACCATACTCATGCGTATAGTTTGAGGGTGTCACGAGAGACTGTCCACTGTCCACAGGGCCTATCGCCTGCGGCGTTCAGTCGCGATCAAGCGAACGTGGCGGGATGGTCCACAAATGGTTATGGTGATGACCGTATCGGCGGTCAGGGAACGCGACGTGGCTTCGGCAGTGATCGATTTCAATGCATTGCGCAAGTCGTGCGCATCCTGCGCGCTGGCGCAGCTGTGCCTGCCTGCGTCCATCGGCGCCGAGGGACTGACGCGGCTGGATGAGCTGGTGCAGCAGCGCAAGCCGGCCGACCGCGGCACCACCCTGTTCGACACCGGCGGACGGCAGTCCAAGCTCTACGTCGTGCGCTCGGGTTCGTTCAAGACCTTCGTCGATCTGCCCGACGGCGACCATCAGGTGCTCGGCTTCCACTTTCCCGGCGATCTGCTCGGTCTCGACGCGCTGCCGTCCGAGGTGCACCGTTGCAACGCCCAGGCGCTGGAGCGTTCGATGGTGTGCGAGGTGCCGTTCAACGAACTCTCGAATGTGGCCTCGAAGCTGCCCGGTCTGCAGCAGCAGCTGTACCGGGTCATGAGCGACGAGTTCGCGCGCGAGCAGGAGCACATGGTGATGATGGGGCGGCGGCAGGCGCCGGCGCGGCTGGCGATCTTCCTGCACAGCCTGTCCGAGCGTCGTCGACGTCTGGGACTGGATCCGCTGGAGCTGAACCTCAGCATGTCGCGCCAGGACATCGCCAACTACCTTGGTCTGGTGATCGAGACCGTGAGCCGGCTGATGGGACGTTTCCAGAGCGCCGGCGTCCTGGACGTGGAGCGCCGCATCGTGCACATCCGCGACATGGACGCGCTGCGCGCGCTGGCGCACGCTGGCGATGCGGCGGACGGCATGCTGAAGTCCGCGTCCTCGTCCTGAACCTTCATGCGCTGCGCGCCACGCAGTCGAACGGCAGCAGCGCGTCGGGCATGCCCAGCGGCGCCAGCCATGGTCCAGCCAGTGTCAGCACGGCCATCGCCAGCATGACCACGGCGGTGCCCCGGCGCAGCTTGGCGCCGGCCATGCGCGCCACCGCGTCCGCGCCCAGCGATACGCCGAGCACGGCCGGCAGCGTGCCGAGGCCGAACGCGGTCATGGTGGCGGCGCTGACCCACGGGTCCATGCTGGTCCAGGCCAGCAGCAGAACGGTGTAGACGAAACCACACGGCATCCAGCCCCAGGCCATGCCCAGCGCCCAGGCTTTCGGCACGCTGTCGACCGGTAGCAGACGGCGCATGCGCGGCGACAGCCATGCCCACACGCGGGTGCCGGCGATGCGGTCGAGCACGCCGCGGCCCGACCACAGACCGAGGCCGATTACGACGAAGGCTGTGGCCATCAGCACGCGCAGGCCGATGCGCAGCGTTGCGTCGTCCAGCCACCCGTACAGCGCGGCGCCGACGCTGCCCAGCAGCAGGCCGGCCAGCGCGTAGCCGCCGATACGACCGCCCTGATAGGCCAGCAGCAGTGCGCGGCGCGGACGGCCGTCCGCGCGACGCTGCGTCGCCAGGCCTAGCGCGTGCGCGATACCGCCGCACATCAGGGCGCAATGACCGGAGCCGGCCAGTCCCAGCAGTGCGGCGGCGGCGATGGTCAGCGAGCCGGTCACGGTGCGGGTTCCTCCGGTTCCTGCGCATCGTCGGCCAGCGGCATCAGGGCCGGCGTATCGAGGTCGTCGAACTGGGCGTGATTCACGGCCCAGAAGAAGGCCCACACGCCGGCGCCCAGCAGCACCATGCTCAGCGGAATCAGCAGCAGGATCACGTTCATGCGAGCGCCTCGCGGGACACGGCGGCGACGGTAGTCTTGCCCGTCGATGCGGGTTGCGTCGAGCGGCGGCCGATGCGCAGCGACTGCAGCAACACCAGCAGCGAACTGGCGGACATGCCGATGGCGGCCAGCCACGGCGGCACCAGACCCAGCGCGGCCAGCGGCACCGCGGCGAGGTTGTAGCCGATCGCCCAGCGCAGATTGCGGCGCGTGGCCGCAAGCATCTCGCGGGCCACCGTGCGCGCCTGCAGCAGTCGGTCCAGACGGTCGCCGGCCAGCAGCAGGCCGCTGCTGGCCTGGGCCAGGGCCGCGCCGCTGCCCAGCGCCACGGCGACGTCGGCGCCGGCCAGCACCGGCGCATCGTTGATGCCGTCGCCGACCATCGCCACCACGCCGCCTTCCTGCCGCAGTCGATGCAGACCTGCCAGCTTGTCGGCCGGCGTCGCCTCGGCCTGCCAGTCGTCGATGTCCAGCGCTTCGGCGATGCGCGCCACGCGTTCGCGGCGATCGCCGCTGAGCAGCACCACGTGCAGGTCGGCGTCGTGCAGGGCGGCCACGGTGGCGGCGGCCTCGACGCGCGGACGCTCGTGCATGGCGAAGCGCGCGAGCGTGCCGTGTTGGTCGCACAGCACCAGACGTTCGTCGTCGGTCTCGCCGTTCCAGTCCGCGCGGCCGAGACGGTAGCGCATGCCGTCGATCACGCCTTCCACGCCCGCGCCGGCGTTTTCATGGCGTTCGCGCACCGTCGGTAGCGTCGCGTCGCCGGCGGCGGCGCGCAGGGCGCGCGCCAGCGGGTGCGTGCTGGCCTGTTCCAGGGCGGCGGCGATGCGCAGCGCGGCGTCCAGATCGCCGCGCCTGGCTTCGCTTCGTGCGCGATCGAGCGCGGGCACGGTCAGGGTGCCGGTCTTGTCGAACACGACGGTGTCGACCTGTGCGAGTCGTTCCAGTGCATCGCCGTCGACCACCAGCACGCCGCGGCGCGCGAGTACGGCGACGGCGCGGGTCAACGCCGCGGGTACCGCCAGCGCGAACGCGCACGGGCAGCTGATGACCAGCACGGCGATGGCGGCGTCGAAGGCACGGGCCGGATCGAACACGCTCCAGGCCGCCGCGGTCAGCGCGGTCAGCGCCAGCGTGCGCAGGACGAAGCGTCGCGCGTGCTCGTCGGCCACGCGCGCCAGCGCCGGCTTGTCGCTGGCAGCGCGGGTGATCATGCGCACGATGCCGGCCAGGACCGTGTCGGCGCCGACCTGGGTCACGCGCAACTCGACCGGGCCGTCCTGCAGCAGCGTGCCGGCCATCAGCGTGTCGCCGCACAGACGGCGACGCGGGGTGGATTCGCCGGTGAGCAGCGATTCGTCGACGTGGCATGCGCTGTCCAGCAGCACGCCATCGGCCGGCACGCCGGCGCCGGCCGCCACGCGCACGCGGTCGCCGGCCTGCAGTTCGTGCACGCCGACCGTTTCGCTGCCGCCGCCGTCGGCCACGCGTTCGGCGGTGGCCGGCTGCAGGCGCGCGAGGGCATCGACCAGATCTCCGGCACGGTGGCGTGCACGCATTTCCACGTAGCGCGCGCCGAGCAGGAACAGTACGAACATGCTCACCGAATCGAAGTAGATCTCGCCGCTGCGACCCAGCGTGGCGATCAGGCTGGCCAGATAGATCAGCGCGATGGCTAGCGCCACCGGCGTATCCATCGACAGATGCCGCGCGCGCAGCTCGCGCAGCGCGCCGGCGAAGAAGGGGCGGGCGGCGTACAGCACCACCGGCGTGGTGACCAGGAAGCCGAGCCAGCGGAAGAAGTCGCGCGTGGCGACGTCCATGCCGTCGAACTGGCCGGCGTACAGCGCCACCGCGTACATCATCGCCTGCATGGTGCCGAGTCCGGCGACCACCAGGCGCTTGAGCGCGTCGCGGCTCTCGCGCTGGCGCAGCGCATCGAGTGCGGCCAGGTCGAGCGGATGCGGGTCGTAGCCGAGCCGCGCCAGCGCCGTGAGCAGGTGCGACAACGGCGTATCGCGCGGATCGAACACCAGCCGCACCCGGCGCGCTGGCGCGTTGACGCCGACCTCGCGCACGCCCGGTTCGGCGCCCAGCGCGCGTTCGATCAGCCAGCCGCAGGCGGCGCAGCGCATGCCGTCGACCAGCACCACCACCTCGGCGCGGTCGGCGGCGTGCATGCGCACGTGCAGTCGCGCCATTGCCGGGCGGTCCCAGGCGCCGAAATCGGCCAGCGTCTCGGCGCGTTCGGCCGGTTCGCTGCGCAGACGGTAATAGTCGGACAGGCCCAACCCCTGAATCCAGGTCGCCGCCGCCTCGCAGCCGCGGCAGCAGACGGGCGCGTCGACGCCGTTCGTGTGCACCGTGAGGGTGCAGTCGGACGGTACCGGTTCGCCGCAGTGGAAGCAGGTCGGCGTCATGTCAGCGACCGTGCAGCCGGCCCTGCGTATCCGCATGATGGATCTGCGCGTCCGGCAGGCGTTCGGCGATGACCAGTGTGGAGATGCCGCCGGCCACGGCCGCGCCGAGCAGCGCGATCATCAGCCAGACCTCGGGGACGCGGTACCAGGGAAGCGTGGGTGTGTTCATGGCGTACTCGGTGCGAAGAAGGCCGTCGTCACGTCGGCGGCGGGATGGGTGGCTGACTGCGGGTCGGCCGTGCGTACCTGCAGCGTCACGCGCTGTCGACCGTGCACGCTGCCGGCCGGCGCGCGCAGCGTGACCGGTACGGAGGCGACTTCGCCGGCGGCGATGTCGAGTCGCTCGCTGCCGATCACGGCCAGCGGCGTGTCGCCCCGCAGGCTCAGGGTCAACGTCATGGGCCGGTCGCTCTTGTTGACCAGTTTCAGGGTGTAGCTGTTCTCGATGCTGCCAGCGGGTCCCACGCGCCACAGCGCATTGCGGTCGCGAAGCACTTCGGCCAGCAGCATGCTGCGATGGCCGATGCTCCAGGCGAACGCGCCGGCCAGGATCAGCAGCACCGTCGCGTACAGCAGCGTGCGCACGCGCAGCACGCGGCTGGGCTTGCCTTCCATCGCGTGCTCGGTGGTGTAGCGGATCAGTCCGCGCGGGTAGTCCATCTTGTCCATGACGGCGTCGCAGGCGTCGATGCATGCCGCGCAGGCGATGCAGCCGACCTGCAGGCCGTGGCGGATGTCGATGCCGGTCGGGCAGACCTGCACGCAGGCCTGACAGTCGATGCAGTCGCCCAGTGCGGGGCGCTCGCCGTCCTTGTCCGTCCATGCCAGCACGCTCGGCGTGCCGCGCTTGCGGTGGCCGCGGTCTTCGCCGCGCGGTTCGTCGTAACTGATGATCAGCGTGTCGCGGTCGAACATCGCGCCCTGGAAGCGCGCGTAGGGGCACATGTACTTGCACACCTGCTCGCGCAGAAAGCCGGCGTTGCCGTAGGTGGCGAAGCCGTAGAACGCGATCCAGAACATCTCCCAGCCGCCCAGATCGAAGTGCGCGACTTCGCCGGCCAGCTCGCGGATCGGCGTGAAGAAACCGACGAAGGTGAAACCGGTCCACAGCGCGAAGGCGATCCAGGCCAGCTGCTTGAGGCCTTTGCGCGTCAGCTTGGCCGCGCTCCACGACGCCTTGTCCAGACGCATGCGCTGGTTGCGATCGCCCTCGATCTTGCGCTCGATCCACAGGAACGCCTCGGTCCACACGGTTTGCGGACAGGCGTAGCCGCACCAGAGGCGGCCGGCGAGCGCGGTGAAGAAGAACAGCGACAGCCCGGCCATGATCAGCAGCCAGGCCATGAAGAAGAAGTCCTGCGGCCAGAAAGTCAGGCCGAGGATGTAGAACTTGCGGTGCGGCAGGTCGAACAGCACCATTTGCCGGCCGTCCCAGTTCAGCCACGGGAACACGTAGAACATGCCCAGCAGCCACAGCACGGCGGCGTTGCGCAGGCGCTGGAAGCGGCCCTTGATCTCGCGCGGATAGACCTTGGGCTGGCGCGCGTAGAGCGTGCCTTCGTCGCCGTCGACCAGCTTCAGGGGAATCGATTCGTTCATGCGTCCTCGTCGTCCGCCGCGACGTCGTCGCGGGGTTTCAGCAACAGCGACGTGAACAGGCTCGAGGCCAGCGTGCAGGCCCAGAACATGAAGAAGCCGAGCGTGTAGCCGACACCACGGCTCACGTCGAGCGTCGGCCAGGTGATCGTGGCCAGGCGCGCGGGGTCGACCACGGCGAAGAACACCATGGTCGCGACCCCCGCCGCGAAGAACGATGGCCACGCCACCGCACCGACGCGCGCCGCGAGCGGCAGACGCGACGTCGGTGCGGACACGCGCGGGGAGATCACTGCGCGGCCTCCGCGGTGTCGGCCGGCGCGCGTTTGGACTGCGCCAGCACCCACGCCGCGGCCATACGGATGCGGTCCGGTCCGAGGGTCTTGTCCCAGGCCGGCATGTGACCGTTGCGGCCGTTGCGGATGGTCGCCTCGATGGTCGCCAGGTCGCCGCCGTACAGCCAGGTGGCATCGGTCAGGTTGGGCGCGCCCAGCGCCGGATTGCCCTTGCCGGTGGGGCCGTGGCAAGCGATGCAGAGCGTCATGTAGCGTGTCTTGCCGGCCTCGGCGAGGCTGGCGTCGTGCGACTGCCCGGACAGCTCGCGCACGTAGTGGGCCAGTTCGGTCACGCCCTGATCACCGACCACGGCGCCCCATGCCGGCATCACGCCGTTGCGGCCGTGGGTGATGGTGGCGATCACGGTCTGCGGATCGCCGCCGTACAGCCAGTCGTTGTCGGTCAGGTTGGGGAAGCCGCGCGCGCCGCGCGCGTCCGAGCCGTGGCACATCGCGCAGTTGTTGGCGAACACGTTGTGGCCGATGCCCAGCGCCTTCGGGTCGTCGACGAGCTTGGCCATCGGCACGTCGCGGAACTGCGCGAACAGCTTCTCCAGGCGCGCGTTGGCCTCGGCCACGTGCGCGTCGTGCTGCTTGACCGAGGTCCAGTCCAGACTGCCCTTGACCGCGCCGAAGCCCGGATACAGCACCAGGTAGCCGATGCCGAAGGCGACCGACAGCACGAACAGCCCGATCCACCACATCGGCAGCGGCTTGTTGTACTCGGTCAGGTTTTCGTCCCAGGTGTGGCCGGTGGTCTCGCCCGGCGCGCTCTTGGCGTTGCCGAACAGCAGCCAGATGGCGCCGACCACGTTGATGGTCACCAGGACCATCACGAAGATGCTCCAGAACATGCTCATGCCTGGTCCTCCGTCGTTTCCCGCGCGTCCTCGATCAGCGGAAGCATCTCGGCTTCGCGGAAGCGCGGCTTCTGATGCGCGCTGTAGGCCCAGGCGGCGACCCCGATGAACAGGATCATGAGCAGGGCGGTCAGGATGCCGGAAATCATGGCGTCTCCTCCTTGGGGCCGTGCGTGCCCAGGCTTTGCAGGTAGGCGATCAGGGCGTCCATCTCGGTCTTGCCCTTGACCGCGTCGGGGATCGCGGCGATGTCGGCATCGGTGTACGGATCGCCGATGCGGCGCAGGCCGCGCATGTGCGAGGCGATCTCCGCGGCGTCCAGCGGACGTTCGGCCAGCCAGGGGAAACCGGGCATGTTCGATTCCGGCACCACGTCGCGCGGGTTCATCAGATGGACGCGGTGCCAGTCGTCGCTGTAGCGCGCGCCGACGCGCGCCAGGTCCGGGCCGGTGCGCTTGGAGCCCCACAGGAACGGGTGGTCGTAGACCGACTCGCCAGCCACCGAGTAGTGGCCGTAGCGCTGGGTCTCGAACGACAGCGTGCGGATCATCTGCGAATGGCAGTTGTAGCAACCCTCGCGGACGTACACGTCGCGGCCGGCCAGCTCCAGCGCGGCCGGCGGCTTCAGGCCCGGCACCGGCTGGGTCGCGTTGGCCTCGAACATCAGCGGCACGATCTCGGCCAGGCCGCCGAAGCTGATCGCGACGGCGATCAGCACGGCCATCAGGCCCACGTTCTTTTCGATCTTTGCATGCAGCATGGCGGGCTCCTCAGGCGTGCACGGCGGTGGGAATCAGCGCCGGCGCGGGTTCGCGCGAAGTGCGCCACGTCATCCAGGTATTCCAGGCCATCATCAGCATGCCGCTCAGGTACAGCAGGCCGCCGAAGAAGCGCGCGTAGTAGAACGGGTAGGTCTGCTTGAGCGACTCGATGAAGGTGTACGTCAGCGTCCCGTCGTCGTTGGTCGCGCGCCACATCAGGCCCTGCATCACGCCGGCCATCCACATCGCGGCGATGTAGATCACCACGCCGATGGTCGCCACCCAGAAGTGCGTCTCGACCAGCTTCTGCGAGTACATCTGCTTGCGGCCGTACAGACGCGGGATCAGGCAGTACAGCGAACCCATGGTGATGAAACCCACCCAGCCCAGCGCGCCCGAGTGCACGTGGCCGATGGTCCAGTCGGTGTAGTGCGACAGCGAGTTGACCGTCTTGATCGACATCATCGGTCCCTCGAAGGTCGACATGCCGTAGAACGACAGCGACACGATCATGAACTTCAGGACCGGATCGGTGCGCAGCTTGTGCCACGCGCCGGACAGCGTGAGGATGCCGTTGAGCATGCCGCCCCACGACGGCGCCAGCAGGATCAGCGAGAACACCATGCCCAGCGACTGCGCCCAGTCGGGCAGCGCCGTGTACATCAGGTGATGCGGGCCGGCCCACATGTAGATGGCGATCAGCGCCCAGAAGTGCACCACCGACAGGCGGTAGGAATAGATCGGGCGCTCGGCCTGCTTGGGCACGAAGTAGTACATCATCGCCAGGAAGCCGGCGGTGAGGAAGAAGCCCACGGCGTTGTGGCCGTACCACCACTGCACCATGGCGTCGACCGCGCCGGAGTAGACGATGTAGGACTTCGTCCACGACACCGGGATGGCGATGTTGTTGACGATGTGCAGCACTGCGATGGTGATGATGAAGGCGCCGTAGAACCAGTTCGCGACGTAGATGTGCTTCACGCGGCGCTTGGCCAGGGTGCCGAAGAACACGATCGCGAACGCCACCCACACCACCGTGATGATGATGTCGATGAACCACTCCGGCTCGGCGTATTCCTTGCTCTGGGTGATGCCCAGCGGGTAGGTGATCGCCACCAGCACGATCACCAGCTGCCAGCCCCAGAAGGTGAAGGCCGCCAGTTTGTCGCTGATCAGCCGCACCTGGCAGGTGCGCTGCACCACGTAGAAGGCGGTGCCCATCAGCGCGCTGCCGCCGAAGGCGAAGATCACCGCACTGGTGTGCAGCGGCCGCAGGCGGCTGAAGGTCAGGTACGGGATGTCGAAATTGAGCGCGGGCCAGGCCAGCTGGGCGGCAATGTACAGGCCGACCAGCATCCCGACCACGCCCCACAGGATCGTCGCGGCGGTGAATTGCCGTACGACCTTGTCGTTATAGGTCTTGGTTGAGTCCATGCGGTTCCCCAAAATGATTGCGCATCGGCCGTGACTCTAGGGAGGATGCGGTGGGGGAATCTTGACGCTGGTCAATTGCGCATCGAGTGATGCCATTTCGGCCCGCGCGCTGGCCGGAAGCGGACGGCCGAACGCCGCTCCGGCTACACTGCAGCGCTGTTGTCGACGCGAAGCGAAGGTTGCCGATGTCCGGTCACGCCAATTCCCTGAAGGCCGTCCTGCTGGCGCTGGGCGCGAACTTCGCGATCTTCGTCGCCAAGCTGGCGGCGGCGCTGATCACCGGCTCCGGCGCGATGCTGGCCGAGGCCGTGCATTCGCTGGCCGACTGCGGCAATCAGGGCCTGCTGCTGCTGGGCATGCGCCAGGCCAAGCGGCCGCCGTCGGACGATTACCCGCTGGGCTGGGGCCGCGCGCTGTACTTCTGGTCGTTTCTGGTGGCGATCCTGCTGTTCAGCGTCGGCGGCGTGTTCTCGATCTACGAAGGCGTGCACAAGCTGACCCATCCGGAACCGCTGAGCTGGCCGTGGCTGGCGGTTGGCGTGCTGATCTTCGGCCTTCTCGCCGAGGGCATCTCGATGCGCGGCTGTCTGCAGGAAGTGCGCAAGGAGCAGGGCGATCGCAACCTCTGGCAGTGGTTCCGCGAAAGCCGTTCCAGCGAGCTGCTGGTGATCTTCGGCGAGGATTCCGCCGCGCTGCTGGGCCTGCTGCTGGCGCTGCTGGCGGTGTTGGCGACCATGCTCACCGGCAACCTGCTGTTCGACGCGCTGGGCACCATCGCCATCGGCGTGCTGCTGGTGGTGGTGGCCGTGCTGGTCGCGGTCGAGGTGAAGGGCCTGTTGATCGGCCACGGCGTCGAGCCGAAGCAGCGCGAGGCGATGCTTGGCTTCCTGCGCGAGCGACCGGAAATCGAGTGCGTCTACAACCTGCTGACGCTGCACATGGGGCCGGACGTGATGGTGGCGATCAAGGCGCGCATGCGCGCGGCGGCGTCCGGTCGGGCGCAGGTGGACGACATCAACGCCGTGGAGCGGGATTTTCGCGCACGCTTCGAGGCGGTGCGCTGGTGTTTCTTCGAGCCGGACGTCGACGACTGACGGTTCAGTGCACGCCGACGCCCACGCCGACGCCACTGCCGCCGCCGCTACCGACGCCGACACCCATGCCGAAGCTGATGTTGGGGTGTCCCTGACGCATTTCCTCGGCCGTCCAGACGTGGTGCTGTTCCACCTTCACGCGCGGGAACACGTAGCTGGCTTCGCCGACCTTGCCGGAATGCACGCCGTCCAGCGTGCCGCGCACGGTCACCGGCGAACCCGGCGGCAGCGTCAGCGGCTCGACGTAGCCGGGCAGCACGGCGATGAAGCGGCCGATGCCCTTGTCGCGGCTGATCCGCGGCCGCTGCGAGCGGTCCAGCGGGTAGGCCAGCATCTCGACGTCGGTGTGGTCGGTGAAGTTTTCCACGCGTACCACCGTGCCACCCCAGATCACCGGCTGATCCTGGTATTGCTCGGGCGTCTGCGCGACCTGCATCGGCGTGACCGCCGCGGTGCCGGGCGCGACGGTGTAGATCGGCGCGGGCGCACAGCCGGCGACGAGCGCCAGCCATGCGACGACGGCGAGGCTCGGAAGAAGACGGGCGAAGCGGTTCATGGTCGTTTCCTGTGCGCGCGAGCGTGCCGTCAGCTTAGCCCAAGCGGGGCGGACGGCAAGCGGTTCAGACCGAGGTGCCGTCCTCGGTTTTCAGCCAGTTCAGCCGCGCCGTGCCGTCTTCGCCCTCGGCCGCGAGCTGTTTGGCGAGCAGGCGCAGCACGGGTTCCAGCGTCGCATCCAGTCGCCAGGGCGGGTTGAGCAGCGCCATGCCGGCGCCGTTGAGGCGTTCCGGCACGTGATCCGGACGGATCAGCAGTTCCACGTCGAGCACGGTCTTCGCCGCGCACCGGCGCAGCCAGCGGCGGAACGGCTGCAGGTCGCGCCCCTGCTTGATCGGATACCACACCGCATAGACGCCGTTCGGCCAGCGCGTCAGCGCGGTGTCCAGCGACGCCTGGATGCGCGCGTATTCGCCGATCTGTTCCTCGAACGGCGGATCGATCAGCACCAGGCCACGCTTCTGCGCGGGCGGCAGCAGCGCCTTGAGTGCGGCGTAGCCGTCGCGTTCGTGCACGTGGATGCGGCGGTCGTCGCGGAACAGGGCACGCAGTTTCGCGGCTTCCTCGGGCAGCAGCTCGCAGACCTGGGCGGCGTCGTCGGCGCGCAGCAGACGGGCGGCGATGCGCGGCGATCCGGGGTAGTGGTTGGCCCCTTCGGCGGCGACCAGATCGAGGTAGCGATCCAGCAGCGGCTGGCGTCCGCGCAGGGCGCGCAGGCGACCGATGCCGGCCGCGGCCTCGGAGGTCTTGCGCGCGGCCTCGCCGGACAGGTCGTAGCGACCGGCGCCGGCGTGCGTGTCGATGTAGCACAGCGGCTTGGGCTTGGCCTGCAGCGCCTCGATCAGTGCGATCAGGACGCAATGCTTGAGAACGTCGGCGAAATTGCCGGCATGGTAGGCGTGGCGATAATTCATTCGGAGGTCATGCGCGGCGAGGTTGGACCCGGGTCCAGCGTTGAGCGGAAGGTCGGAGCGAAGTACGCTAGCGCTGTGCGTACCTTGTCCCTCCAGCGATTGTCGCATGCGCCGCGTCTGACGGCGCTGGCGCTGTTTGCCTGGCTGTTGATGGCGACGCTGCCGACGCTGGCGGGTGCGCGCACCGCACATGCCTCGTCCATGCATGGCGCGATAGCGCAGATGCACGCGCACGCGGGTGCGCCGTGCGGCATGCCGTGCTGCGGCGGCGCCGGTCACGACGGCGGTTGTCTGCATGCCTGCGGCTGCGCGCTGACCTGCGGCGGCGTGGTGGTCATGGCGCAGGGACCGTGGCCCGCGCTGCCGAGGCATGCGACACAAACCTGGTCGACGCAGATGCCGGACTGGTCCGGACCGCTTGCACCGCCGCCATTGCGACCTCCACGCGTCTGAATCTCCCGCTCTACCCCTGAGCGCGCGCACCCTTGGCGGTGTGCGCTTCCGGGCCTGGCTTCGATGGGCCCGCACAAGGAGATTTGCGATATGTCCGATTTCCGACAGCGGCCGCCAGCGGCGGCCCTGACCCGACGCCGTTTCGTGCAAGGCCTCGCGCTCGGTGGCGCAGCCGCTGGCCTCGGTCTGCTGCGCGCGCCGCGTGCGATGGCGGCGGCTAAGCCGTACGGTCTTGCCCAGCTGCGCGGCACCCGCTTCGCTCTCGACATCGGCGAGCTGCCGGTCGATTACACCGGCCGTGCACGCATTGCCACCGCGATCAACGGCTCCGTGCCCGGACCGCTGCTGCGCTGGAAGCAGGGCGACACGGTGACGATTCAGGTGCGCAACCGCTTGCGCGTGCCGACGTCCATCCACTGGCACGGCATCCTGCTGCCCGCGGACATGGACGGCGTGCCCGGTCTCAGCTTTCCCGGCATCGCGCCGGGCGAGACCTTCACCTACCGTTTCAAGCTGCGCCAGAGCGGCACCTACTGGTACCACAGTCATTCCGGTTTTCAGGAGCAGACCGGCCTGTACGGTCCGCTGGTGGTCGAACCGGAAGGCGGCGAGCGGCATCCGACCGAGCGCGACTACGTGGTCATGCTCAACGACTGGACCGACGAGGACCCGTGGTCGATCTTCGCCACGCTGAAAAAACACAGCGACTTCTACAACTTCGCCGAGCCGACCGCGCCCGAGTTCCTGCGCGACATGAAGCGCCTGGGCCTGCAGCAAGCGCTGGCGAAGCGGAAGATGTGGAACCGCATGCGCATGAGCCCGGCCGACCTGTCCGACGTCACCGGCTATACCTACACCTACCTGATGAACGGCCACACGCCGAACGGCAACTGGACCGGCCTGTTCTCGCGCGGCGAGAAGGTGCGTCTGCGCTTCATCAACGGTTCGGCGATGAGCTTCTTCGACGTGCGCATTCCGGGCCTGAAGATGACCGTGGTCGCGGCCGACGGCCAGGACGTCGAACCGGTCTCGGTGGATGAATTCCGCATCGCCGTGGCCGAAACCTACGACGTCATTGTCGAGCCGTCGGACGACCGCGCCTACACCATCTTCGCGCAGTCGATGGATCGCACCGGCTATGCGCGCGGCACGCTGGCGCCGCGCACGGGCATGCAGGCCGAGGTGCCGGCGATGGACCCGCGCGCGCAGTTGGCGATGGTCGACATGATGGGCGCGATGGCGATGCCGGGCGGCATGCACGATGGACATGCGATGCACGGCATGTCGATGCCCGCCGATCCGCCGGCGCATCACGCGCGCACCGAATACGGTCCGGGCGTGGACATGCGCGTGGATCACCCGCGCGACAACATAGATGACCCCGGCATCGGCCTGCGCGGCAACGGTCGCAAGGTGCTGACCTACGCCGACCTGCACACCCTCGGCGGCCCCGTCGACACGCGCGAGCCGGGACGCGACATCGAGCTGCACCTGACCGGCAACATGGAGCGCTACATGTGGTCGTTCGACGGCCAGAAGTTCGCCGACGCCAAGCCGCTGCATTTCCGCTATGGCGAGCATCTGCGGGTGACCCTGGTCAACGACACCATGATGACCCACCCGATTCACCTGCACGGCATGTGGAGCGAGCTGGAAGCGCCGGACGGATCGTTCCAGGTGCGCAAGCACACGATCAGCGTGCAGCCGGCGCAGCGGGTGCGTTACCGGGTCAGTGCCGATGCGCTGGGCCGCTGGGCCTATCACTGCCATCTGCTCTACCACATGGAGGCGGGCATGTTCCGCGAGGTGGTGGTGTCATGAGCCGCGCGCATCGTTTTCTGTGGGCGGGGCTGGTGTCGTGCGCGGCATCGATGGCGATGCTTCCCGCGCAGGCCCAGGACGCGCCTGCCGCGGCGTCCAGCGCCATGCCGCCCATGCAAGGCATGCCGATGACGTCGCATGCATCGATGGACACCACGACGGCGCCCGCGAAGGCATCGTCGTCGTCCACTCACGCGGACAGCCACCATGCCGCCGCCATGCCCGGCATGCACATGTCCGGGGATGGGGCGCACGCGTCCCATCAGGCATCGCCGCCCTCGACCATGCCCGCCATGAAGCAGGCCGGCGGCGACGCCATGCAGGGCATGTCGATGGGGGCGATGCAGGGCGGCAGCGCGCCGCCGGACGCACGCGACCCCGACTACTCGGACGGCCTTTCCTTTGCGCCCGACCACGACGTGCACATGCACGGCGACAGCCGCTTCGGCATGCTTTCCGTGGATCGCCTCGAATACGTGCACACCGATCACGCGGACGGCGCGGCGCTGGAAGGTCAGGCCTGGTACGGCGGCGATCTCGATCGCGCGGTGCTGGCCTTCGAGGCCGAATCCAGTGGCGGCCGCGTTCACGACAGCCGCGTCGAGGCGCTGTGGAGTCATGCGGTCAGCGCGTACTGGGACACCCGACTCGGCGTGCGTCAGGACGGCGGCGACGGACCTTCGCGCACGTGGGCGGCGTTCGGCGTGCAGGGGTTGGCGCCGTACTGGTTCGACGTGCAGGCGGAACTCTACGCCGGACCGTCTGGGCGCACCGCGGCGCGTGTCGAGGTCGAGTACGACGTGCTGTTCACGCAGCGCCTGATCCTGACGCCGAAGGTCGAACTCAACGCCTACGGCAAGGACGATCCGGCGCGCGGCATCGCGCGCGGCGTGTCCAGCGCCGACATGGGACTGCGTCTGCGCTACGAGATACGACGCCGGTTCGCGCCCTATGTCGGCGTGGCCTGGACGCGTCGACTGGGTGCCTCGGCCGGACTGGCGCGTCGCCAGGGCGAGCCGGTGCTGGAACGAAAGTGGGTCGCCGGCGTGCGGCTTTGGTTCTGAACGAAGGAGCATCAACATGAAATGGATCGGTTCCCTGATCCTGGTCGTCGTCCTCGGTGCGGTCGCGCTGGGGGCGTGGGTCTACTCGGGCCTGTACGACATCGGCGCGGACGCGCCGCACTGGACGGTCACGCGCAAGGCCATCGCGGTGTTGCGCGAGCGTTCGATCGACACGCGGGCGGCGAAGATCACCGACATCCCCGATCTCGACGATCCGGCGCTGATCCGTCTGGGCGCGGCGCACTACCGCGAGATGTGCACCGGTTGCCATCTGGCGCCCGGCATGCACGATTCCGAGCTGCGCACCGGGCTGTACCCGCAGCCGCCGGACCTGACGCGTTTCGCGCCGGAGCCGGCGGAGGCGTTCTGGGTTATCAAGCACGGCGTCAAGATGACCGCCATGCCGGCGTGGGGCAAGACCCACGACGATCACAAGATCTGGGCGATGGTGGCCTATCTGGAGAAGCAGCCGGGCCTGAGTGCCGCGCAGTACCAGGCGCTCACCGCGGGTGCGGCGGACGATGACGACGACGCGCCGCACGATCACGCGTCGTCGGAACCTGCGGCGGCCTCGTCCGCGAGTCGAAGCGCGTCAGCGCCAGCGCCAGCATCCAGCGCGCCTTGAGCGGGTGGGCCGGCCGCGTGCCGGCCTCGTTCAAGCGTGTTCGTGCCGAGGGTGGCCGCGCTCGAACGCGCAGGGCGCGGCAGCCGGTTCGCCTTCGGCGCAATGGTCGGTCTGCAGCGTGGTGTGGGTGATGCCGAAGCGCTGCTGCAGCATGCGCTCGATGTCGCGGCGGGTGTCGTGGCAGTCGACTTCGTGGCTGACCAGCACGTGCGCGGACAGCGCCGGCATTTCCGAGGTGACTTCCCACACGTGCAGGTCGTCCAGCCGGTTGACGTGCGGCATCGCCAGGATCGCCTCGGCGATGGTTTCCGGGTGCAGGTCGCGCGGTGCGGCTTCGAGGAACACGCGGCCGGAATCGCGCACCAGTCCGTAGCCCGCGCGCAGCATGAGCGCCGCGACGACCAGCGCGGCCAGCGCGTCGACGCGGTTCCAGCCGGTCGCCCAGATCACCGCGCCGGCCACGGCGGTGGCGACGAAGGCGTACAGGTCGGTGAGGATGTGCTGGAAGCTGCCTTCGACATTGAGGCTGCGGCGGTTGGCCTTGCTCATGATCCACACCGCCAGCAGGTTCACGGCGATGCCGGCCAGGGCGACGAAGAACACCCAGCGGCCCGCGACCTGCGGCGGATCGAACAGGCGGTACACCGCTTCGATGATGAACCAGCCCGACAGCAGCAGCAGGGTGATGCCGTTGGCCTGCGCGCTGAGAATCTCGGCGCGCTTGAAGCCGAAGGTGAAATGGCCGTCCGCGGGCCGCTTCGCCAGACGCATGGCGACCAGCGCGAGAGCAATGGCGGCGACGTCGGTGAGCATGTGGCCGGCGTCCGAGATCAACGCCAGCGACGAGGCCAGGATGCCGGCCACGACCTCCAGCACCATGTAGCCGCTGAGCAGCAGCAGGGCGAGCGTCAGGTAGCGACGGTCGGCATCGGCGGCGACGCCATGCGCGTGGTGGTCGTGCCCGTGATGGCCGTGATCGTGATGGCCGTGATCGTGAAGATCGTGGTCATGGCCGGAGTGATCGTGATGGTGAGCGTGCAACGCGGTCCTCGCATGCAGGCGGCTTCGGTGGCGCGAGCATACGCCGACTGCGCAGTGTTATGACATGACATTCCGCCCATCGCAGGCGATATGCTGACGCGATGCACATGCGCACGACCCGGGCGACCGACCTGCTGCGCCGGCACTGGATGCCGGCGCTTCTTTGCGTCCTTACCGTGGCGCTGGCGCTGATCGATCCGCGACCGTGGCACGACTGGGCGCGCTGGCTGGACCCGCGCGCGCTGGGCAGTCTGCTGGCGCTGCTGGCGGTGGCCCAGGCCATGCGCGAGAGCGGCCTGGTGCAGCGGCTGGCGCGCCGCATGCTGGCACGGGTGCGCTCGCAGCGCGCGCTGGTGTCGCTGTTGCTGCTGCTGTCGGCCGCGGCGGCGATGCTGCTGACCAACGACGTCAGCCTGTTCCTGGTGTTGCCGTTGGCGCTGGCCTTGTGCGAACTGGCCGCCTTGCCACGCCTGCGCGTGGTCGCCCTGGTGGCGCTGGCGGTGAATGCGGGGTCAACGCTGAGTCCCATCGGCAACCCGCAGAACCTGTTGCTGTGGCGACAGTCGGGCGTGGGCATGCTGCATTTCGTCGCCGCGATGGCCCCGGTGGTGGGCATCATGGCGGTATGCCTGTTCGCGGCGCTGTGGGGGCTGATTCCGCGACGGGCGCTGGAACGCGTGGATGCGCCGCCGCAGCGCACGCCGTTCGATCGCCGTCTGGCGGTGGTCAGCACGGTGCTGTTGCTCGCGCTGCTGGTGCTGCTGGAGGGCGGCTACGAGACGGTCGCTCTGCTGCTCGTGTTGTTCGTGCTGGCGATCGTGCGGCGCGGCGCGTTGGCGCGGCTGGACTGGTCGCTGATGGCGAGCATCGCGTTGATGCTGCTCGGACTCGGGCATCTGGCGGAACTGCCGATGGTGCAGGGCGCGATGTCGCATCTGCATCTGCAGCGTCCCGAGATCACGCTGTTCACCGGCGCGCTGCTGTCGCAGGTGGTCAGCAACGTGCCGGCCACGGTGGCGTTGATGCATCGCGTGCCCGATCCCCTGTGGCTGGCGGTGGCGGTCAACATCGGCGGCGCGGGACTGGCAATCGGCTCGCTGGCCAACCTCATCGCCCTGCGGCTGGAAGGCAGTGCCGCGGCCTGGCGCGTGTTCCATCGCGTTTCGGTGCCGTACTTCCTCGTGGTGCTGGCGCTGTCGTGGTGGCTGCTGCATCCGTGAGCCCACAGCACTTCACTGCGCGCTGAACGCGAATCGCCCGAAAACCGGCTGCGCCATCGCAGGTTCATGTCTCGCCTGTTGCAATGAATGAGTACGGTCGGACGGCCGTGCATTCCCCACACAAGGAGACACGCGCCATGAACGAAGATCGCATCAAAGGTCAGTGGAAGCAGTGGAAGGGCACGTTCAAGAAGGAATGGGGCAAGCTCACGGATGACGATCTGGACGTGGCCGAAGGTCATCGCGATTATCTGATCGGTAAGATCCAGGAGCGCTACGGCATCGCTCGCGGCGAAGCCGAGGAACAGGTCAAGCGCTTTGAAGTGAAGATGTAGTCGCGACCGCGGAAGTCTTGACTCTGGACCATGGTCCAGGGTTTAGACTCTCCGCATGGATACGCTGCCCACCCCCCGTTACCGCATCGGCGCGGCGGCCCGCGAGGCCGGCGTCGGCGTCGATACCATCCGCTACTACGAGCGCGAAGGCCTGTTGCCCGAGCCGCGTCGGCGCGCTTCGGGCTACCGCGACTACGACGTTTCGGCCATCGCCCAGCTGCGCTTCATCCGTCGCGCCAAGGAGCTGGGCTTCAGCCTCGACGACATCCGCGAGCTGCTGGCGCTGTCCACCGATCGCAACCGCGGGGTGGCCGGCGTGAAGGCGCGTGCGCAGGAACGACTCGACGACGTCGAGCACCGCATCCGCGAACTCAAGCGCATGCAGCGCGGGTTGAAGAAGCTGATCGATGCCTGCCCCGGTCACGGCGAGCTGGCGCAATGTCCGATTCTCAAGGCGCTGTCCGCCAAGGAGGCGTCATGAGCCACGACGCGCGCACCGAAACCCCGAAGATCGCCTTTCCGTTCGACGACGCGCACGCCGTCGATCCCAACTGCGGCATGCGCGTGGCGCTGGATTCGCATCGCCACGTCGATCACAAAGGCCGCCGCTACTTCTTCTGCGGCGACGGCTGCATGCACAAGTTCCAGGACGACCCCGAGACTATTCGCGCCAAGGGTCGTCATCGCGAAATCGACAAGGGCCGCATGGACCCGGTCTGCGGCATGCGTACCGATCCGGACGCGCCGAAGCATTCGGCCACGCACGACGATCACACCTATCACTTCTGTTCGGCGGGCTGCCGCGAGAAGTTCGAGGCCGATCCCGAGCGCTGGCTGGGACCGGCGCCGGCGCAGCCGGCCGCGCCGAAGAACGCGATGTACACCTGCCCGATGCACCCGGAAATCCAGCAGCAGGGGCCGGGCGACTGTCCCAAGTGCGGCATGGCGCTGGAGCCGATGATGCCGAGCGCCGACGACGATGACGATGACGGCGGCGAGCTGCAGGCGATGTCGCGCAAGTTCTGGACGCTGGTGGTGCTGACGATTCCGGTGTTCCTGCTGGCGATGGTGCCGCATGCGTTCGACGTGCACCTGCCCGCGCCGTGGTCGGCAGTCGGCGCCTGGGTGGAAGCCGTGCTCGCCAGCGTGGTCGTGCTGTGGGGCGGCGCCAGCTTCTTCAAGCGCGGCTGGAACTCGCTGAAGCCTTGGAACCCGAACATGTACACGCTGATCGCGCTGGGCACCGGCGTGACCTGGGTCTACAGCGCGGTGGCGTTCCTGTTTCCGCAGCTGTTCCCGGCGGGCTTCCGCGACGAACAGGGACACGTCGGCGTGTACTTCGAGTCGGCGGCGGTCATCGTCACCCTGGTCACGCTCGGCGACTTTCTCGAACTGCGCGCGCGACGTCGTACCGGCGATGCGCTGAAGGCGCTGCTCAATCTTGCGCCGAAGACCGCGCGCCGCATCGGCGAGGACGGCAAGGAACAGGACGTATCGCTGGATGACGTCAAGGTCGGCGACCGGCTGCGCGTGCGGCCGGGCGAGAAGGTGCCGGTCGACGGCGAGGTGATCGACGGCGCCAGTCACGTCGACGAATCCATGCTGACCGGCGAACCGCTGCCGGTCGCCAAGCAGGCCGGCGACGCGCTCACCGGCGGCACCGTCAATCAGGACGGCGGTCTGGTGATGCGCGCGCGGAAAGTCGGCGGCGAGACCATGCTGTCGCAGATCGTCGCGCTGGTGGCGCAGGCACAGCGCAGCAAGGCGCCGCTGCAGCGCATCGCCGACAAGGTCGCGGCGTGGTTCGTGCCGGCGGTGGTGACCGTCGCGGCACTGGCCTTCGTGACGTGGACGCTGATCGGTCCCGATCCGCGCCTGGCGCACGCGCTGGTGGCGGCGGTGTCGGTGCTGGTGATCGCCTGTCCGTGCGCGCTGGGCCTGGCGACGCCGATCTCGATCATGGTCGCCAGCGGACGCGGCGCGCAGCACGGTGTGCTGTTCCGTGACGCCGGCGCCATCGAGGCGCTGCGCGACGTCGACATGCTGGTCATGGACAAGACCGGCACGCTGACCGAAGGCAAGCCGTCGCTGCGCGACGTGGTCGCGCTGGGCGACACCAATCGCGACCGCGCGCTGGCGCTGGCCGCTGCGCTGGAACGTTCCAGCGAACATCCGCTGGCGCGCGCGATCCTGGCCGCGGCCGAGGAGGCGAACCTGAAGCTTCCCGACGTCGAGGACTTCCAGGCGCCGACGGGTCGCGGCGTACTGGGCCACATCGACGGCCAGCGCGTGATGCTGGGCAATGCGCGCCTGCTGCGCGAGCACGAAGTGGACATGGACGAAGCCGTCGAGCAGCGCGCCGAAGCGCTGCGCGCGGACGGCGCTACGGTGATGTTCCTCGGGGACGACCGCCGCGTGCTGGCCCTGCTGGCCGTCGCCGACCGCATTCGCGAGGGCGCGGTCGAGGCGGTCAAGGCACTGCATGCCGAGGGCCTGACTCTGCGCATGCTCACCGGCGACAACGCCACCACGGCGAAGGCCGTCGCCGACGCGCTCGGCATCGACGACGTGCAGGCCGGCCTTTCTCCCGAAGACAAGGCCGAAGCGGTCAAGGCGCTGAAGGCGAACGGACACCGCGTGGCGATGGCCGGCGACGGCATCAACGACGCCCCCGCGCTGGCCGCCGCCGACGTCGGCATCGCCATGGGCAGCGGCACCGACGTAGCCATGGAAAGCGCGCAGGTGACGCTGGTGAAAGGCGACCTCGGCGGCCTGCGCCGCGCACGTACGCTGTCGCGCGCGACCGTGCGCAACATCCGTCAGAACCTGTTCTTCGCCTTCATCTACAACGCCCTCGGCGTGCCGCTGGCCGCCGGCGTGCTGTATCCGTGGTTCGGCCTGCTGCTGTCGCCGATGATCGCGGCGCTGGCGATGAGCCTGTCGTCGGTGTCGGTGGTTAGCAACGCTTTGCGGTTGAGGCGAGTAGAGCTGGATTGAGAGGCGTAGTCTGCGGGTGGGCTGGCGTGTGAGGGCGCAGGTTCTTCATCACATATGGCGGGAGTCGGCCAGAAGCGGCCGCCTACCGGACCCCTTATCGGGAAGGCAGATCCCTATCGTCATCTAAATGGTGGGCCGCATCCTTCAGTCAAGGGAGCGGGTAGCGAGTGTGGTTGTTGGTGAACCTTGGGTGTGCTGAAGCGAATATGCATCTCGTCGCTAAGCTCATCCCTTCGGCCAAACGCATACGCGCTCAAGGCAGGATTTGAAGCGATTACCGTTTCTAAGCAAGCAGCAAGGATCCCGAACAGGTCAGCTCTGATCAGTATGAGCATTCGCTCGTCTTCTCTCCACCCAGAATTGCGTCGTGTCAGCTGTGGGGTGCCGCCGTGAGTGTATTTGTGTAGCCACTTCGCCCGACCACCTTTCTTGAGACCGTCAACAATCGTTTGGATCGGCGGAAATGTCGGGATCAGCGCTTTAGCCATGTCACCCAACATTGGAATATCTGCGGTGGCGTCCTCGACCGCGTTTGTCGGGAGCGCTCGTATCACATCGCAGTTCGCCACATACATAAGCCAAAATGCAGCGGTCGAGGCTTCGAGTATCGGTCGCAGTAGTGCCCCCGCCGTGCCATATTCTTCGGCTTCAGCAACTCTGATGAGCCCTGAATGGTGTTCTTGAGCAAGGTCTATCGCACACCGCGCAAAGTTTGTTCGGAGCGACGGCGCAGCCCTCTGTGGCAACAAGGACTTCACTCGATCGTTTTGGGCTCTGGACTGCGAAATCCTCTGCGCCAACTTTTGGGACTGCTGCCCCATAAGATCAGCTCCCTCACGTTTGTGCGGCGACATAAGATTTAAGGTTCAGTCGTTGTAATGACCGCTTCGGGTTGGAAACCGCCCCTCGCAGCATGATCGGGGCTCGCTCCGTCGGCAAGGGCGGCCTCCGGCTAGGAGCGGACGGTCAACGCCGTGGTTCAGATGCGTTTGAGGCGATGCGTGCCCTTGCGGAAGAGTGGTGCGCAGCGGGTCAAACGTCGCCTGCAACCATTTGTTAGCTTCGTGCTGATTAGTACGCCGAAAGAGCATCGTTTTCCAAAACAAAATTCTCCACCATGTCCATCCCGGTCATGCTTTGTGCAAGCATCTCGAAATTATGCTCCTCTGGAGGTTGCGTACCACGACCTGCCGGCGTGTCGAGGCCAATGATGTACTGGATCAATTCATCAACGCTCTGCCTATTGATACAGCATTCATTGCGCGTAAGGAGCACATTGAGCCTTCGGGCACGATATGCACGATTTTTGAGGTCTGATATCACATCCTCGTTGACGTCGTGCGTGCCAGAGCGAATGGCTTCAATTCTGTCTCCGATATCACCGTATATCTCGGAGAACTCGGCAAGCTCCTCCAAGTACTTCGGGCGAAATGCGATTCCTTCAATTTTATTTATTCCGTCTGGGAGCTTATTTTCTGAAGGAATTCGAACTGTTATTGAATCTTCCTTGTCCTCACGCCACATAGGCGTCTCTCGGTCCATGACATCCTTGATGTAACGCTGAATCCAAAGAAAATAAATCTTCTGCGGATCTGCGACGCTCACGCGAAACAGGAAAAACGGGATACTGAATTTCTCCACATAGGAGAGCGATTTTTTGTCGATGCAGTAATTAATTGTTCCCGCTCGGACCGACTCAAGCGCCCCTTCAGTGCCCTTGATCTGAATATGGAACACGGATCCAGTCGCGGCGAAAGCATCTTTGCCATTCGCATCTTTCAAGCCCGGCGCAAAAATTTCCACCAACAGATCGATACCATAGTCGCGTTCGGTGAGTTCTCGTACCACCCAGTGATCCGGCAAATGCGCCATGACGGCCATGACGGCCCTGGAATCGACGATGTGCGCTTGAGTTCTCATCTAAGAAGTTAACGCTGGAGTTAAGGTGCCGACCGCTGGCGTAGCCAGTGGTCGGTCGGTTTGAACGAGTTGTTATGTGCCGCTCACCTGGAGCGTACGCCCTTCGACAAGGCCACCGTTTGAGAGCGTCACTTCGAACCGCTTGAACAGTGCGAAGAAATCCACGAGATTCATGTCCAGTCGAATCTCTTTAACCTTGAGCGGGTCTGAGGCGGACCGGATCATGTCGGGAATATTGTCCGCATCATCCAAAGGCGATACGAGGAACCTGACGCTTACGGGATCTCTGTGGCTGCCATGATTCTCACCAGCCCACATGGAGATGCCAATCACATACTCGCCTTCGGTGATATGGCCGTTCTGCATTAGGAACTTTGCAGCGTCAACCATATCAGCGTCGTCAGCCGCAGAGCTGCCTTTTAGATCATTGTATTGAACGGATGCATGGAAATTTTCTTCCATTATTTACTCCTTGAATGTCGAATTTATCGGAAGTGAAGGTGCTCGTAGTCGCCAAAGATACATAACGCCAATTAGACGCCCCTAAGTGGAGCGTTGCGCCCAGTATGGAGCGGGTCGCCCGTGCGAACAATCCGGGAGGTCCTACACAGTTTCAGTAGCTTAGCTAAGAATCGGGTCTCCTGCGGCGAGGACGTCGCAGGATATTATGCGGCGGATCTGCGGGCGTATGAGTTACACCCGCAGATCAGAGGGTGTAACAGCCCCTATGTTGTTGAACCGCCTCAGTTCCGAGCGCCCGGGATGGCTCGCGATGTGCCGTGACGTGAGGTGAAGCGTTGCGTACCTAGCCAACGACCGCTTCGGGTCGTGAGACGACGTCCAACATACTCCCAACTAGCCTTACAGGCCGAATCCACAGGCACGCAGATCCGATGGGGTGCATCAATCGATTTTCCGGTAGTGGCTACGGATCTGCATCCGGTCGTGAAATGCTGCGTTCGGGAGTGTGGTTAGACACCGATGTCCTCGTTCCACAACTCCGGTTTGGCCGCGATGAAGTCGCGCATCATCCCGATGCAGGTGGCGTCGTCGAGCACCTCCACGCGCACGCCGCGCGAGCGCAGCAGCGCTTCTTCGCCCATGAAGGTCTGGTTTTCGCCGACGATGACGTGACGGATGCCGTACAGCAGGATCGCGCCGCTGCACATGGAGCAGGGCGACAGCGTGGTGTAGAGCGTCGCTTCGCGGTAGACCGCGGCGGGCTGGCGGCCGGCGTTCTCGAAGGCGTCCATTTCGCCGTGCAGGATCGCGCTGCCCTGCTGCACGCGGCGGTTGTGGCCGCGACCGAGGATGCGGCCCTCGTGCACGATCACCGAGCCGATCGGAATGCCGCCTTCGTCGCGTCCCTGGCGGGCTTCCTCGATGGCGGCTTGCATGAAGGTGTCCATGATGTTCGTTCCGTGGCGTGGCGATGTGCGCACGGTAGCGCGAAGCGGCATGTGCGCGCACATCCCCGTTACACTTCGCGCCATGACGAAGCGCACCCTCGACGAATGGCTCGATTACCAACTGCGCGTGCATCCGCGCGAGATTGATCTCGGTCTCGACCGGGTGCGCGAAGTCTGGCAGCGCATGGGTGCGCCGAACGCGCCGCGCAGCGTGATCGTCGGCGGTACCAACGGCAAGGGTTCGACCGTGGCGTTCCTCGAAGCCATGCTGAAGGCAGCGGGCTATCGCGTCGGCGCGTACACCTCGCCGCATCTGCTGGTCTACAACGAGCGCGTGCGCATCGACGGCGCGGATGCTTCCGATGCCGAGCTGTGCGCGGCCTTCGAGCGCATCGAGCAAGCGCGCGGCGAGATCGAGCTGACCTATTTCGAGTTCGGCACCCTGGCCGCGCTGGACCTGTTCGCGCGCGCCGATCTCGATGTGGCGCTGCTGGAAGTCGGCCTCGGCGGACGCCTGGACGCGACCAACGTCGTCGATGCCGACGCGGCCATCGTCACCACGGTGGACCTGGATCACCAGAGCTGGCTGGGACCGGACCGCGACAGTATCGGCGTCGAGAAGGCCGGCATCGCGCGCGCCGACCGGCCGTTGATCGTTGGCGAGCTGGACCCGCCCGAGGCGCTGCTGGCGACCGTGCGCCGGATCGGCGCGCGGATGCAGCGCAACGGCGTCGACTATCACGTGCATCGCGATGCGCAGGATTGGCGCTGGCAGCATCGCGACGGCACGCGCCTGACGCTGCCGTATCCGGCGCTGGATGCGCCGGCGCAGTTGAGCAACGCTGCTGCGGCCATCGCCGTGTTGCACGCGCTCGGCGAGGCGCTGCCGTGCACCGAACATGCGCTGGCAGAGGGCGTGCGCACGGCGCGGGTGCGCGGCCGGTTGCAGCGGCTGGCGGCGTCGCCCGAACTGATCGTCGACGTGGCGCACAACCCGCAGGCCGCGCGCGAGCTGGCGCAGTGGCTGGATCGTCATCCGGTCGACGGCCCCGTGCATGCGGTGTTCGGCGCGCTCGACGACAAGGACGTGGGCGGTGTGTACGCCGCGCTCGGCGACCGCATCGCGCGCTGGCACCTGGCGTCGCTGAGCGCCGAGACCCCGCGCGGGCTGTCCGCGCAGGCGGCCGCGTTGGCGCTGCCGGACAAGGCGGCCTACGACGCCCACGACGACGTTGCCGGCGCCTTGCGTGCCGCGCATCGCGCCGCGCCGGCGCGCATCGTGGCCTTCGGTTCGTTCTTCCTGGTCGCCGCAGTGTTACGGCGCATGAACGGCCCGTCCGCGCCGAACCCGTAACACCGTCGCGCGACAGGTATAATTCCCGCATCGCGCCAACGGGGATGCACATGGAACCCGCTCTGAAAACGCGCTTGATCGGTGCTCTGGTACTGATCGCGCTTGCTGTCATCATCGTGCCGATGTTCTTCTCCGGCGGATCGCCGCAGACCGACAACGGCAAGACCCTCAGTCTGGCGCTGCCGGCTTCGCCGGATCAGGAGCTGACCACGCGCACCATGAGCGTCGCGCCGCCGGCGAGTTCCGCCATGCCGGCCGCGGCCTCCACGGCGGCCGGCGGGGATCAGCTGGCCACGGTCGACATTCCGTCGCGGGCTCCGCAGGACGTGCATCCGGAGAACGATCAGCGTCCCGCGCCGATGCCGGTGCAGAACCCTCCCGCCACCCCGCCGCAGCAGAGCGCTCCCACGCCGCCTGCCGCGACGCCGCCCGCCACCAAGCCCGCACCGAAACCGACCGCTCCGGCGCCGACTTCGGCTCCCGGTCAGGCGGCCAACGGTGCGTACACGGTCAGTCTCGGTGCATACAGCGACACGGCCAACGCGCGCAGCCTGGTCGAGCGCGTGCGCAAGCTGGGCTATGGCGTGAAGACCGACAAGGTGACGATCGCCGGCAAGCCCGGTGCGCGCATCAGCGCCGGACCGTTCTCCACGCGCGCCGCGGCCGAGACCGCGCGTCTGCGTCTGAAGCAGGCCATTCCGGGAGCGCCGGCCAGCGTCGTCGCGAGTGCGCATGACCAGTCCGGCGATGCGCCGGCCAGCGCGCTGCCGGCCGGACGCGCCGGCGGCTGGGCCGTGCAGATCGGCGCCTACAGCCATCAGGCCGATGCGACCGCGCTGCGCGACAAGTTGCGCAAGGCCGGTTTCGACGGCTACGTCGACGACGTGCGCAGCGGCGGACGCACGCTGTGGCGCGTGCGGGTCGGACCGCAGACCCAGCGCGCCGATGCCGAGAAAATCCGCGGCGACCTGAAGTCCAAGCTGAAACTGGCCGGCGTCGTCGTCACCGTGCCCTGACGTGCAGACGCTCGACGCCATGAACTGGGCCGATTACGTCGTGCTGGGCGTGATCGCACTGTCGGTGCTGATCGGCCTGTGGCGCGGTTTCGTGTCCGAAGTCATGGCGCTGGTGATCTGGATCGCCGCGTTCTGGGTCGCCTGGCTGTTCGGGCCGAGCGTGGCGGGCTATTTCGAGCACAGCATCGATCTGCCTTCGGCGCGCATGCTGGTGGGCTACGGCCTGTGCTTCCTGGCCGTGCTGTTGCTGGGCGCGTTGGTGCGTTTCGTCATCGCGCGGCTGGTCGAGAGCACGGGTCTGTCCGGCACCGACCGCCTGCTGGGCATGGGTTTCGGCTTCGTGCGCGGCGTGCTGCTGGTGACGCTGGCGGTGTTCCTGCTCGGATTCACGCCGTTTTCGCGCGACCCGTGGTGGAAGCAGTCGGTGCTGCTGGGGCAGGCGCAGGTGGTTGCCGACTGGCTGGCCCAGCGGCTGCCGGATAGCGTGCGCCGCTACGTGCATCCGGACCATCAACCGACGCTGCCCACGGCGGCCGAGCGTCTGCCGCAGGCCGTGCAGACCGGGCTTTCCGGCATGGCCGGGGCGGTTCGGGCGGCGTCGCCGTCGAGCGCGCCAGCAACGCCGCGACCGTTGCCGACGAGCACGCAGAACCTCTAGCGCACCGATACGGCGGCGGGATGCCGCGCACACGGACAGGGAAGCCGATTGCGATCGACCATGCGGCCGGGTGCCGCTTGGTCGTACAATACGCCCCGCCCGCGAGGCGCGGCTCGATCCAGCGCCTGCGGATGCGCGACGGGATGCACCGTCCTCCGCCACCGCCCCAGCTTCAGAGAACGCCTGCTCATGTGTGGAATCATCGGAATCGTCGGCACCGCGAACGTGGCGTCGGCCCTGTACGACGGCCTGACCGTGCTGCAGCACCGCGGACAGGACGCCGCCGGCATCGCCACCGTGGACGGCGCCCGGCTGCGCCTGCACAAGCAGAAGGGCCTGGTGCGCGACGTGTTCACGCAGAAGGCGATGGACAAGCTGCGCGGCCACATCGGCATCGGCCACTGCCGTTATCCGACGGCGGGCAGCGAGGACGTCGACGAGGCGCAGCCGTTCTACGTCAACTCGCCGTACGGCATCGCCTTCGCGCACAACGGCAATCTGGTCAACACCGAGGCGCTGAGCCGCGAGATGTTCGAGCAGGACCGTCGCCACATCAACACCAATTCCGATTCGGAAATCCTGCTCAACATCCTGGCGCACGAGCTGCAGATCCAGGAGCGCATGCAGCTGACGCCGGATCACATCTTCAAGGCCGTAGCCGGCGTGCACGCGCGCGCCAGCGGCGGCTACGCCTGCGTCGGCCTGATCCTGGGCTACGGCCTGGTCGCGTTCCGCGATCCGCACGGCATCCGTCCGCTGGTGCTGGGCGAGCGCGAGACGCCGAACGGTCGCGAGTACGCGGTGGCCTCGGAGTCGGTGGCGCTGGACATCCTCGGCTTCAAGTTCATGCGCGACGTGGCGCCGGGCGAGGCCGTCATCATCAGCGAGAACGGTCGCATCACGACCCGTCACTGCGCCGAGGGCGCGGTGCATTCGCCGTGCATCTTCGAATACGTCTACCTGGCGCGCCCGGACTCGATGATCGAGGACGTGTCGGTGTACAAGGCGCGCCTGCGCATGGGCGAGAAGCTGGGCGAGAAGATCCTGCGCGAGTGGCCGGACCACGACATCGACGCGGTGATCCCGATTCCCGACACCTCGCGCACCGCCGCCAGCACGCTGGCGATGGAGCTTGGCGTGCCGTTCCGCGAAGGCTTCGTCAAGAACCGCTACATCGGCCGCACCTTCATCATGCCGGGGCAGGGCGAGCGCGTGCAGTCGGTGCGCCGCAAGCTCAACGCCATCGACCTGGAATTCCGCAAGAAGAACGTGCTGCTGGTGGACGACTCCATCGTCCGCGGCACCACTTCGCGGCAGATCATCCAGATGGCCCGCGAGGCCGGCGCGCGCAAGGTCTACGTGGCCTCGGCCGCGCCGCCGGTGCGCTTCCCGAACGTCTACGGCATCGACATGCCGGCCGCGTCCGAGCTGATCGCCGCCGGCCGCAGCGTGGACGAAGTGCAGCGTCTGATCGGCGCCGATCGCCTGATCTACCAGGACCTGGAAGACCTGATCTGGTCGGTCGCCGACGGCAACGAGTCGCTGAAGCACTTCGACACCTCGTGCTTCTCGGGCGAGTACATCACCGGCGTCGATCCGGCCTACCTGGCACAGATCGAAATGCTGCGCTCGGACGAAGCCAAGGCCAAGCTGCGCAGCGCCTGAGCGAGGTTGCAGCGAGGGCGAAGTGGCGTGTGAGGCTGCAGGCGTGACGCGCTGTATCATGACCGTCATTCCTGCGTAGGCAGGAACCCAGCGTCTCGTGCGCGAGCTGCCGGATGACCTGTTGCTTCGGTCTCGTCCGTATATCCTTGGCGTTCCATGCCTGCCCGGCCCGCCGCCACGTTTGCCTTGCATGTCCGACCTTCACGCCACCGCTAAGCAGTGCCTTGATTGCGCCGATCCGCAGGAGAAACTGCGTCTGACGCATGCGGCCTGGGCTGCCCTGCAGCGCGGCGAGCTGACGCCCGATCCCGACGCACCCCCGCCGCAGCCGATCGCGGCCGGCCGTCCCGAGCGCCCGCGCCTGGTGCATCCGCGCGAACTCGCGCAGCGCGGCTTAGGCACCATTGAAGGTCGCGTCGCGCTAGTGCATGCCGTCGCGCACATCGAATTCAACGCCATCAACCTGGCCTGGGACGCGGTCTACCGCTTCCGCGGCATGCCCGCGCAGTACTACCGCGACTGGGCCAGCGTCGCGCACGACGAAGCGCGGCACTTCGCGATGCTGTCCGCGCGACTAGCGGAGTTGGGCCACGCCTACGGCGATTTCGACGCCCACAACGGCCTGTGGGACATGGCCGAGAAAACCGCCCACAGCGACGCCGCGCGCATGGCCCTGGTCCCGCGCGTACTCGAAGCACGCGGCCTGGACGTCACGCCGGGCATGATCGAACGCCTGCAACGCGTCGGTGACGATGCCACCGTCGCCGTGCTCGAAGTGATCCTGCGCGAAGAAGTCGCCCACGTCGCCTTCGGCAGCCGCTGGTTCCGCTGGTGCTGCGAGCGCGACGGCCTGGAACCACGCGCCACCTTCCGGAAGTTGCTACAGGAATACATGGGCAGCAACCTGCGCGGGCCGTTCAATCATGATGCGCGTCGTGAAGCCGGCTTCGACGAAGCTGAGCTCGAAGCGCTCGAAGCCGGGCTCTGACCTGGGCCGACCTGCCCGATGCGCGCGCACGCAGACGCGGTGTCCAGCTATTTCAGCAGGTTGCGGTCCGTTACACCCTCTGATTCGTCCGCGTAACTTATACACCTTGTATTCCGTCGCATAACAACACACGCAGCGATGAGCAGGGTTCTTGCCGGAAAGAAGCCAACCCAATGATTTCTTGTAAGGTTTCGCTGATTGTTCCCGTGAGGAGCGGCGTGCATACTTGTTGCAACACCCCGATTAGGGGGTCGAATTTAAGTTAGGCCTCACAACACTACATATCGCATGATAAATTCATACCGAAGCGATCATCCGAACCATGTTCACCAGCTTACAGTAGCGGTGTCAAAGCACTACTATGCTTCAAAAGACGGCGCGCTGAAGTACCAGAAAAAGCCGATGGAGATTTCACTCTCCGAAACACGCGCATCCGCGCGAAGGCACATGGTCATATATTCCCTTCGAGATCATTGCAGCGGCGTATTCTACTCGGAGATTGCGTTTTGCCCTTCAGTTCCGACCGCTCAAGACTTTCTGGGTAGGGCTTGGGGCCGTAAAGCCGATTATCTATTTCATGGGCTACCTGTCCTACTCACCATTCCTCGTACGGTTCAAGCGGTGTTCCCTTCATTGGCAAGTGACGCTGAGATGCTTGGTATTAAGTTGGTTGATGTAACAAGTGGGTTTCAAGGAGGCATTAGAGACCTAAGAACAATTGAAGACAGTTTGGTCCTGTCAATCAACAAGCCAATTGCGGAAGCCCAAGATTGGATAAATTACATTTGCGTCTCCCATGCAAAAGACGCTTCGCGGGTTCACGGCAAAACCAAGATTGAGCTCTGGCAGCAGGGCGTTCCCGCAATACGGCTACCAGCGGTGGGCTGGGGAAGTGAGGCCTAACAATTCGCTGCAGCCGACCGTCATCCCGCTACGCGGGCTGCCGGCGGCTGAGCTCAGGCGTCAGACGGCAGGGGGAGTTGTGGGCACAGAAGAAAAGTACGAATCGGACTTCACGTCAGACCTTAACTACGTGATTATGGAGGGAGCCAGTGATACGTTCGACTTCTCATATCTTCAGTCATTACTGCGCAAACCCAGTGAGGTAAACGCTATTGAGATTGGTCTACAAAATGGGCTGCCTGCAGAAATTGCAGCACTCTGTTACATGTTTGCGCAAGCTCGTATGGCCGAGAAATGGATGGGTACGATACAAGTCATTTTTTCTCGTGAAAAAAGGCGCCATGCCAAGCTCATCATCTTTGTTAAGCGGCATTCAATATATCGCTTAAACAAGCTCTTGGGAGAAAGGGCTGGGCCTTTGGCAAGTGCTTTCTATGATGAGTTTTGGCATATGCCATCCGACCCTACTTTCACAAGCCTAACTCTCGGGGGTGAGTAGTATATTGAATACTTTCTGCAAATGGTGTCACCATTTCGCCGCCGCCTGTCAATAGAACCATAAGCGCCCGTCGCCCCGCTGTCGGGGAGATCGGTGCCACGTAGCTATGGGTCCGACTTCCGCTGTTTTTTCGGCACGAGGATCGCGCCAGTCACCGTTCTAACGTAAAGTGGTGTCAGGGACGGTTTGATTTTTTTAGGTGTTAGATTGTATGGATGCGACTCGTCGCGACATCGTAAATTATTGGGCCGAACACCAAAGCGAGTGCGGCCTATCAGTCGACTGGGCTGAAGCTGAAAAGCTGTGCTGGCGATGTGCGCACAAGCGCATGCTGCAGCGTTGCCACATTATTCCTCGTTCATTGGGTGGCGATGAAAGTCCTAGCAATTTGGTGCTTCTGTGTGCTCAGTGTCATGCAGAAGCCCCTAATGTTGCTGACCCAGAGTTCATGTGGGTCTGGCTCCGCGCGCATGCCGTTCCATTTTATGGGACCTACTGGCAAGAGCGCGGGCTTCGGGAATACGAGCTCATCTATCGTGGAAAGCCATTTTTAGGTCTTGAGGACACCGATGATATTAGGCAGAGAATGCGGAGTGTTCTTGAGGAAATTTTCCCAAAAACTAGTAGGCACTGGGGTCAGGGCAAAATTAATCCTGCAACTTGGGCTTGGGTTTTATATCAGGTTGACCAAAGGGTGCGTGAGGGCTAAAAGTTGCAAAAACGGTTCCAGGTACACATGCGCCCGTTTGAATCGGAGCGGCAAAGGCTTCGAAGTACACCTGGAACCGTTCTGGAATCGTTCTGAACCGTTCATGTTCTGGCGAAATTTCTTTCGCAAGTCTCCGGCATTGTGGCCGTCTGACATTTCGTGCATGCAGTCCACGCGGTAAGTGACCGAGTAAATCATCGCTGGAACTGAAAACGGTTCCAGGTGCACTTACACCTGTTTGAGTCCGTAGGGCGAGTCACGCGGAAGTTCGCTTGGCTCCGAGTTTCGGGCTTAGGGCTTAGGGAGGGCTGCACCCGCTACATGTATTTCCAGTTGCGCTGCTTGCCTTCGGCGAGCCATTCCAGCGTGGTCGCGAGGCGTTTTTCGCGGGTGGCTTCGCGCTTGGCTTCGGTGATCCATTCGATGTACTCGCGGCGCTGGCCGGGCGGGAAACCCTCGAAGGTGGCGCGGGCCTTGGCGTGTTTCTTCAGTTTCAGGGCGGCGGCGAGGTCGTCGGGGACGGGGGCTTCCGGTTTGGCGGCGCGTTTGCGTGGTGCGGCGGTGCCTTCGCGGCGTAGACGCACGGCTTGTTTGAGCAGGGTGACGAGTTCCTTTTTCGGCGGCAGGTCGGCTTTCTTCTGGATGCGGCCGAACTGGCCCATCGCGTCGTCCGCGCTTTCGCCGAGTACCTGCTTGCCGTGCCAGAGGTTGAACGCGCAGTGTTGCTTGAACGCGGCCATGTTGCAGACGATGCCGCCGTCGACGGTGAAGCAGGGCATGCCCCATTTGATGGTTTCCTCGATGTCCTTGTCGGCGGCGTGCGCGACGGCGCGCAGGTGTTCGAGGATCGGGCGGGCGAAGTCGGCGGACTTGGCGATGTAGGCGTCGACGCGCGGGTCGGTGGCGGCCATGGCGGAGTCGTGACGTGGCGGAATGCCCAGCCTGCTACGGCGGTGGGCATTCGGCAAGCGCCTGGGTTTGTCAGGCGGGCGGGGGCTGTCCTGCTTGAGACTGGCGAACGGCTGGCCTGCGCGAGGGACGATGTCCATCCTGCGCCATGAGTGTCCGATGATTCGACGGCTGTGCAACGGACGGTGTTCACCTGCGACCGGGGATGTCCGTAGAGCGAGAGGATCGTCAGGCAGGCGGTTTCCGTCCTGCTGTGACGCGCTTCGTGCGACCCGTAGACGCCTCAGTCGCGGCGCGAGGTCGGTCGAGATTGAGCCAGCAATTGATCGAGCTGATTGGCGAAGGCCTGCCGGTCGCGGGTGCCGAGCGCCGATTGGCCGCCGGTGTCGATGCCGCTGGCGCGCAGCGTGTCCATGAAGTCGCGCATGTTCAGGCGTTCGCGGATGTTCTCCGCCGTGTAGCGTTCGCCGCGCGGGTTCAGGGCCACGGCGTTCTTGGCGACGACTTCGGCGGCGAGCGGGATGTCGGCCGTCACGACCAGATCGCCGGCGGACACGCGATGCACGATTTCGTTGTCGGCGACGTCGAATCCGGCCTCCACCTGCACCGCACGGATGTTGCGCGCGGCCGGCGTCTTGATCCAGCGGTTGGCGACGAGCGTCAGTTCGACGCCGGTGCGTTCGGCGGCGCGGAACAGGATGTCGCGGATGACGACGGGGCAGGCGTCGGCGTCGACCCAGATGTGCATCGCGCTGCGCTCAGTCGGCCAGCGGCAGGCCGCGCAGGTCGATGCCGTCGGCGTCGACGCGCAGCACCGAGCCTTGCTCGTACCAGTCGCCCAGCACGATGCGCTGCGCGTGCTTGCCGTCGAGGTCGAGATCGTGCACGTCCGGGCGGTGGGTGTGGCCGTGGATCAGCGTGATGACGCCGGCCTTGCGCATGGCGGCTTCGACGGCGTCCTGGTTGACGTCCATGATGGTCTCGCCGGTGCTGCCGGTGTGCGCCTGGCTTTCGGCGCGCGATTTCGCCGCCAGCGCGCGGCGCGCTTCCAGCGGCGTGGCCAGCACCTGCGCCTTCCACTCGGGCGTGCGCACATTGGCGCGCACTTGCTGGTAGACGGTGTCGTCGGTGCACAGCAGGTCGCCGTGCATGAGCAGGGTCGGCGTGCCGTACAGCGCGTGCACGGTGGGATCGTCCAGCAGGGTCAGGCCGGCGCGTTCGGCGAACGCCTCGCCGAGCAGGAAGTCGCGGTTGCCGTGCATGAAGTACACCGGCACGCCGGCGTCGCGCACGGCGCGGGTGGCGCGGGCGATGCGCGACGGCAGTTCGGCATCGTCGTCGTCGCCGACCCAGGCCTCGACCAGGTCGCCGAGGATGTACAGCGCATCGGCTCCGCGCACTTCGTCGCTGGCGAGGTAGCGCTCGAACAGCGCGGTGATGTGCGGGCGGCTGTCGTCCAGGTGCAGGTCGGAGATGAACAGGGTGCTCATGACTTCTTCTTGGCGGCGGGCTTGGTCGGCGCGGGCTTTTTCGCGGCGCTCTGGGCCTGCGCGGGCTCCGCCGCGCTGGCGGCCGCGGCCGGCGCTTCCTCGCCGATCACCTTGGCGCTCTCGATGACTACCAGCGGCTTGGGCACGTCGCCGGCGAAGGGACCCTGCGGGTGCGTGGGCAGCTTGGCGATCTTGTCGACCACGTCCATGCCCTTGATGACCTTGCCGAACACGGTGTAGCCCCAGGTCAGGCCGCTCTGGTCGCTGGTGTAGTCGAGGCGACGGTTGTCGACCAGGTTGATGAAGAACTGCGCGGTGCCCGAATCCGGGTCCGCGCCGCGCGCCACGGCGATGGTGCCGCGCAGGTTGGACAGGCCGTTGTCGGCTTCCGCCTGCACCGGCGCGCGGGTGCGCTTGGGCGTCAGTTCACGCGTATACAGGCCGCCCTGGATCAGGTAGCCGTCGATGACGCGGTGGAACACGGTGCCGTCGTAGAAACCGTCGCGCACGTACTGCAGAAAATTGGCCACGCTCTTGGGCGACTTGTCCGGGAACAGTTCCAGCGTGATGTCGCCCTGGCTGGTGTGCAGTTGCACTTCGGGACGCGGCACGGGCGCGTTTGCTGCCGTGGACGAAGCCGATGCGGGGGCGTCCTGCTGCGCCAGCAGCGCGGTCGGAAGCAGGATCAGGGCGAGGGCGAGCAGGATTCTTTGCATGGCGTGGAATCGTTGGTTCGGGCGCGGCGGAGCGGTCATGATACCCGGCGTGCGCGCCGGTGGCGGTGTTTGCGCGCCGCGCGTTCAGCCGCGGTCGGCATGCAGTTCCAGACGGATGCCGAGGTCGGCCATGTATGGCGCTTCGCGTTCTAGGTCGGTGGCGGTGAGCGGATGCCGCTGCAGCCATGCGCGCGGCAGGCGCAGTGCGATGCGTTCGCTGTCGGTGCGCAGATGCAGGGTCGGCAGCTTCTGCTCGCGGCGCGCGCGGCGCAGCAGCACGGCCAGACGCAGCAGGGCGGCGACGCGGCGCGCCAGGCTGCGGTAGCGCACGGGCAGGGCGTCGAACAGCGCCGGGTCGGGCTTGCGTCGGTGGCCCTGCACGATGGCCGCCAGCAGCTCCTGTTCCTGGCGCGAGAAGCCGGCGAGGTCGGCGTGGCGCAGGATGTACCCGGCGTGCACGTGATGCTGGCTGTGCGCGATCGACAGACCGATCTCGTGCACGCGCGCGGCCCAGCTCAGCCATTCGCGCTCGCCCGGATGGAACGACCAGCCCGCGCCGGCCTGCTCGAACAGCAGCAGCGCGGTGTCTTCGACGCGCGCGGCCTGGGCTGTGTCGACGGCGTAGCGCGCGGCCAGCGAGCGGATGCTGGCAATGCGCGGGTCGCGGTCGCTGCTGCGGCCGACCAGGTCCCACAACACGCCTTCGCGCATGGCGATCTCGCAGACCTGCATGCGGCGGATGCCGAGCGCGCGGAAGGCCGCTTCCAGCACGGCCACGCCGCCGGCGATGATCGGCGCGCGCTCGGGGCTGAGCGCCGGCAGATCGATGGCGTCGATATGGCCGGCTCTCAGCAGGTGCTCGCGCAGCGCCGCCAGATGTTCGGCGCGCACGCCGTCGTCGGATAGTTTCAGGGTCTGCACCATCAGGCCGATGGCCTTGGCGGTGCCGGACGAGCCGATGGTTTCGCTCCAGCCCAGCTCGCGGTAGTCGGCGGCGAATTGCTGCAGCTGCAGGCCGATTTCGTCCTGCGCGCGCTGCCAGCGCTCGGCGGTCAGCGCGCCGTCGGGAAAGAAGCGCAGCGTCGAGGCTACGCAGCCGACCTGGATGCTCTCGGTCTGCAGCGGTTCCAGCCCGCGGCCGACGATGAACTCGGTGCTGCCGCCGCCGACGTCGATCACCAGTCGGCGCTGCTTGGAGCGCGGCAGACCGTGGCTGACGCCGAGAAAGATCAGGCGGCCTTCCTCGCGGCCCGAGACCACTTCCACCGGCTGTCCGAGCGCCTGCTCAGCCTGCTCAAGAAAGCCTTCCGGATCGGCCAGCTGACGCACGGCGTTGGTGGCGATGGCGCGCACGTGGGCGCCGGAAATGCCGGCGATGCGCTGTCCGAAGCGGGCCAGACAGTCCAGCGCGCGTTGCAGGTAGTCGGGGTCGAGCGTGCCGTCGTTGCGCACGCCGGCGGCCAGCCGCACGCTCTCGCGTACGCGGTCGATGATGCGCGGCGTGCCCTTGTCGTAACGCGCCACGACCAGGTGAAAACTGTTCGATCCCAGATCGGCGGCGGCTAGCAGGTCGCCGTCGCGGAGAGTGTCGCCGGTGTCGCTCACGGACCGTTCCTTGCGTTCATCCGCGGATGATGACACGCCGAGGCCGTCCATGCAGGCCGTTCAGCCCAGTGGAGTGAGCAACGATTTCTGCGCGCTGTGCGCGGGCGCGTCGCCCGGCGCGGTGCGCGTGTAGCGGCCGTCGGCGTTGAGCAGCCAGGCCTGGGTATTGTCCTGCAGATAGTTGATCAGCGCCTCGTCGTAGACGCGCTGGGCCAGCTCCGGGTCCAGGATCGGGAAAGCTACCTCGATGCGATGGCGCAGGTTGCGCTCCATCCAGTCGGCGCTGGAGCAGTACAGCTCCGCATCGCCGCCGTTGGCGAACCAGTACACGCGGCTGTGTTCGAGGAAGCGGCCGACGATCGAGCGCACGCGGATGGTGTCGGACACGCCGGGCAGTCCCGGCCGCAGCGTGCACGCGCCGCGCACGATCAGGTCGATCTCGACGCCGGCGCGCGAGGCGCGGTACAGGGCCTCGACCACGCTGGGCTCGTTGATGGCGTTCATGCGCGCGATGATGCGCGCGGGGCGTCCCGCCTCGGCGTGCGCGATCTCACGGTCGATGCGTTCGAGCACGCCCTGGTGCAGGCTGAACGGCGATTGCAGCAGGCGCTTGAGCTTGGCGACCTGGCCCAGCCCGGACAGCTGCTGGAAGATGTTGTGCATGTCCTCGCCGATCTCCGGATGCGCGGTGATCAGCGACAGGTCCGTGTACACCCGCGAGGTGCCGGTGTGGTAATTGCCGGTGCTGAGGTGCGCGTAGCGGCGCAGGCGGCCGTCCTCGCGGCGCACGATCAGCAGCATCTTGGCGTGGGTCTTGTGACCGACGATGCCGTACACGACCTGCACGCCGGCTTCCTGCAGGCGCGTGGCCAGCTCGATGTTGGCGGCCTCGTCGAAGCGCGCGCGCAGCTCGACCACGACGGTGACGTCCTTGCCGTTGCGCGCGGCCTGCACCAGCAGATCGATCAGCGGCGACTCGATGCCGACGCGATACAGGGTCTGCTTGATCGCCAGCACCTGCGGATCGTGCGCGGCCTGGCGCAGCAGTTCGACCACGGTCTGGAAGGCGTCGTACGGCTGATGCAGCAGGATGTCGCGCTGGGCCACGGCCTCGAACAGGCTGGTGTGATGGGTCACCGCCGGCGCCAGACGCGGCGTGAACGGCGCGAACTTCAGGTCCGGCCGTTCGATCATGTCGTAGATGGCGACCACGCGGTTGAGGTTGACCGGACCGTCGCAGCGGTACACGTCGTGCTCGCCGAGGCCGAAGTTGGCGGTCAGCAGGTCGGTGATCGGTTTCGGGCAGTCGCTGGCGATTTCCAGCCGCACCGGCATCGCATAGCCGCGCCCGGCCAATTCCTCGGACAGTGCCGAGGCCAGGTTCTCGACTTCGTCCTCGTCGACGATCAGCTCGCTGTTGCGGGTGACGCGGAACTGGTACGAACCCTTCACGTGGAAGCCGGGGAACATGTCGTCGGCGAAGTGATGCAGCAGGCCGGACAGGAACACGAAGTCGTGCTCGCCCTCGGCGACCTCGTCGGGCAGGCGGATGATGCGCGGCAGCGAGCGCGGCGCGCGCACCAGGGCCATGTGTCCCTCGCGGCCGAAGGCGTCGCGGCCTTCCAGGGTCACGGCCAGGTTCAGGCTCTTGTTGAGGATGCGCGGAAACGGGTGCGCCGGGTCCAGGCCCAGCGGCGACAGCACCGGCAGGATCTCGTTCTGGAAGTAGCCCTTCAGCCAGCGCTGCTGCTTGTCGCTCCAGTCGCGCCGACTGACGAAGCGGATGCCCTCGGCTTCGAGCGCAGGCAGAAGTTCCTCGTGCCAGACCACGTACTGTTCGGCGGTCAGTTCCAGGGCGCGTTCGCGGATCTGGTCCAGCACCTCGCGCGCGGCCATGCGGTCGGGACCGGGGATGGCGTCGCCGAAGGCGAAGTGATGGCGCAGCGCGGCCACGCGCACCTCGAAGAATTCATCGAGGTTGGTGTTGGTGATGCACAGGAAACGCAGGCGTTCGAGCAGCGGCACGTCCGGGTCGCGCGCCTGCGCCAGCACGCGGAAGTTGAATTCCAGCGCGGCCAGCTCGCGGTTGATGTACAGCTCCGGCTGCTGCAGGTCGTCGGGCAGGGCGGCGGTACGGGCGTGTTCGGGCGCGGCGTTCACGGGGAAATCCTGGCGGTTCGGGTCCATCATAGCCCCGGAATGATGACGCGGGGATGGCACGCCGTTCAGGCGTCCAGACGTATCGGCTTGAGCAGGCGCATGGAGCCGAAGCGGCAGCTGAAGCGCGAGCCGTGGCCGGGTTCGCTCTCGATGTGCAACTGCGCCTGGTGGCGGTTCAGCACGTGCTTGACGATGGACAGCCCGAGTCCGGTGCCGCCGGTGTCGCGCGAGCGGCTGGACGAGACGCGGTAGAAGCGCTCGGTCAGGCGCGCCAGATGGTTGGCGGGGATGCCGTAGCCGGTGTCCTCGACGGTGAAGCGCGCGCCTTCGTCGGTGCGTTCCCAGATCAGCGTGATGCGGCCCTGCGTGGGCGTGTAGCGCACGGCGTTCGAGACCAGGTTGGAGAACGCGCTGTGCAGCTCGCGCACGGAACCGTACAGGTCGGTGTCGGTGCGTTCCTGCAGTTCGATGTGGTGGCGGCCGTGGCTCAGCGCCAGGGCCTCCTTGCGCAGCGTCGCCAGTAGCGGACGCATGGCGACGTGCTCTTCCTGCAGCGGCTGGTGCGTCTCCAGGCGCGACAGCATCAGCAGGTCCTCGACGATCTGGCCCATACGCTCGGACTGCACGCGCATCTCGGCGATCACCGGCGCCAGTTCGGGCTGGTCCTCGGGATCGAGCAGTTCCAGGTAGCCGTGGATCACCGTCAGCGGCGTGCGCAGTTCGTGCGAGACGTTGGCGACGAAGTCCTGACGCACTTGCTCCAGGCGCATCAGGTCGCTGATGTCGCGGCCCAGCATCAGCCGCTGATGGTGGCCGAACGGCATCATCACCATGCCCAGGCGCAGCGCCGGGCGATTCGGCGCCGGCACGTCGTTGAGCGGTTTCTCGGCGCCGCTCTCCAGCCAGGGGCCGAGCGTGCTCTCGCGCAGGCGTTCGATCAGCAGCGTGCCGCGGTCCTGCGGCCGGCGCAGACCGAGCAGGTCTTCGCTGGCGTGGTTGAACCAGCGGATGCGGCCTTCGCCGTCCAGCAGCACGGCGGCGTCGGGTAGGGCGGCGGCGGCGTTGCGCAGGTCGCGTAGTTGCAGCGACAGTCGGCGCGAGCGCAGGCGCAGACGTTCGTAGCGGGCGTCGGGAATGAAGCGGCTGTTCTCGACCGCCACGCCGAGGCGGTGCACGCGCACCAGCAGCACGGCCGCCGCGATCAGCGCCGCCAGCGACAGGCACAGCAGCGTCTGGCCGATCGCCGCGCCGAGCAGGGTGGCCAGGATCACGCCGCCGATCACGCTGGCGGCGGTGGCGGCGAAGCCGGGGACGGACATGCTGCGCTTCACACGTTGCCCGAGAAGCGGTAGCCGGCGCCGCGCACGGTCTGCACGAGGTTGTCCAGTTTCCACGGTTCGAGCGCCTTGCGCAGGCGGCGGATGTGCACGTCGACCGTGCGCTCCTCGACGTAGACGCTGCCGCCCCATACGTGATCGAGCAGCTGCGAGCGTGAGTACACGCGTTCGGGATGCGTCATGAAGAAGTACAGCAGGCGGTATTCGGTCGGGCCGATGCGCACCGGCTCCTCGCCCGCGAACACGCGGTGCGCGGGGCCGTCCAGGCGCAGGCCGCCGATCTCGATCATGCCGGCTTCGTCGTCGCCGTGGCTGCGCCGCAGCACGGCCTTGATGCGGGCGATCAGCTCGCGGGTGGAGAACGGCTTGACCACGTAGTCGTCGACGCCGGCTTCCAGACCGCTGACGCGATCCATTTCCTCGCCGCGCGCGGTCAGCATGATGATCGGCACCTCGCGGGTCAGTTCTTCGCGCCGCATGCGGCGGGCGAATTCCAGACCGCTGGTGCCGGGCAGCATCCAGTCCAGCAGCACCAGATCCGGCACCGTATCGGCGATGGCCAGCTGTGCGGCCTGCGCGTCTTCGGCGTGGATCGGCTCCATGTCCGCCTTGCGGACGGCGAACGCCACCATCTCCCGGATGGAGGCTTCATCTTCGACGATCAGGATGCGCTTGTGCACGCCTCGTTCCCTGCCTTGTTGGGCTGTGACACGATTATTGCAGCGTCCCAGTGTTACCGCGCGATGACAATCCGCGTTATCCGCATGTCAGGCTGAAACATAATTGCGATGCCGAGCCCATGGCGCGCTCGCCCTGCAAGGGCGAACGCCCGTCCGGATCGCGGTCGGGCGTATCGATCTTGCGCTTGCGCAGTTCCATCAGCAGCGGCGTCAGCTGGGCGATGTGCGCGTTGATGCGGGCGCGCTGGTAATAGTTCAGGTCGGGGCGGTCGAGCAGGCGGCGGAACTGCTGCATGGCGTCGAACGGTCGGCCGGAGAGGTAGCTGGCGTAGGCGTAGGCTTCGCCGGCGCGCACCGGCATGTCGGCCTTCTCGCTGGCGCGGGCGTAGCTGGTGTAGAGGTCCGGGTCCTCGCTGTCGTCGAGCATCGGACGCAGCATGTCCTCGGCCTTGCGCGCCTGTGCCTTGGTGCCGGCCTGGGTCAGCGCATGGGCGTAGGCGATGGCGATGGCGTGATCGTCCGGCGCGTTGGCCGACAGCGACGCGTACTGCGCGAAGGCGGCATCGTGCTGCCCATTCTGGAATTCCGCGTTGGCCAGCGCCAGGCGCAGCGTGGTGTTGCCGGGATACTGCTTCAGCAGCGGCTGCAGTTGGCGGACGGCTTTGGCGGGCTGGCCGGTCCGGATCAGGGTCAGCGCGTAGCCGTAGCGGTTCCACGGCGTGTCGAAATCCTTCCGCGGCAGGTTGCCGGCGTAGTAGTCCAGCAGCGTGTTGGCGTCGCCGCTGAGCACCCGCACGCGTTCGCGCATCAGCTTGAACAATGACAGTTCGGTGTCGGCTTTGTGTCCGCTGCGTTGCGGCTGGATCAGTACGTCGGGGGTCTTCACGAAGGGCAGCGGCACGGTGCTGTTTTCCAGCGTCGCTGCATTGAGCTGGGGATGCGGCTGCTTCTTCATCTGCTCTTCGAGCGCGCGGGCGCGGGCGCGGGCGTCGCTGATGCGCGCGGCGGTCACCGGATGGGTCTGCAGCAGTTCGGGCACGGAGACGCCGCCGCTGCCGGGGCGCAGCGTGTCTTCCATGCGCTGGAAGAAATCGGCCATCGCTTCCGGGTTGTAGCCGGCGCGCGCCAGGGTCTGGATGCCGACGCGGTCGGCCTCGGCCTCGTCGGAACGGGTGAAGTTGATCTGCCGCTGTGCCAGCAGGCCCTGGCCGCCGGCCAGCACGGCCATGCCGGCGTCGCCGCTGTTGTGCCCGGTGGTGCCGGCGGCGATGGCGCCGAGCAGCACCAGCGCCATCAGCGGGGCATCCTTTTTCGAGGCCTCGAAGGCGCGCTCCAGGTGATGCTGGGAGATGTGGCCGATCTCGTGGGCCATCACGCCGGCCAGTTCGCTTTCGTTCTGGGCAATGGTGATGAGGCCGGCGTTGACGCCGATGTAGCCACCGGGAGCGGCGAAGGCGTTGATCTCCTGGTCGCGGACCACGAAAAAGGTGAATTTCTGCTTCGGATCGTCGCTGGCGGCGACCAGACGGTAGCCGACGCTGTTGAGGTACTCGTTGGCCTGCGGATCGTCCAGCACCATGTGCAGCGCGCGCATCTGATGCAGCATCGCCGCGCCGTATTGCGAGGCCTCCTGCGGCGAGATCAGCGCACCGGCGGAGCTGCCCAGATCCGGCAGACGCACATCGCGATCCTGCGCCCCGGCAGCGAAGCTGAGACTGGCGATGAACAGGGCGAGCAACGGTGAGCGTAGGGACATGGGCGGTCGCGAAGGTCGAAAACGGGCCGGATGCGCCGTGACGGCGCGCGTGTCCTGAGGTTCGACCACGATACCCCAGCCCCGGTTCACCGGCCAGCGTGTGCGCGGCGGCCGGTTCGCCCTTGTTAATCGGCGCGCGCAGCCGCATCTTGTAGGCATTGCCATGACACCGAGGAAGCTTTCGCGATGCCTGACATCCAGATGTACACCACGGCCGTCTGCCCGTACTGCGTGGCGGCCAAGAATCTTTTGAAATCCAAGGGGCTGGAATGGCAGGAAATCCGCATCGACACCGATCCGGCGCGCCTGCGTGAAATGCTCGACCGCAGCCAGGGACGCCGCACCGTGCCGCAGATCTTCGTCAACGGCGCCCACGTGGGCGGTTTCGACGACCTCGCCGCCGCCGACCGTAGCGGCGAGTTGGCGACCCTGCTGGAAGCCAGCGCATGAGCGAGAACAACGACGCCTTCGCGGATTTCCGCGAGCGCATGAACAAGCGCATCCTGGAGCAGGACAACCAGGTCGTGAAGCGCTTCTTCTCGCTGGATTCGCAGACCTACCGCGACGGCGCGCTGGACGTGAAGACCAAGGAAATGCTGGGCCTGGTCGCCTCGATGGTGCTGCGCTGCGACGACTGCATCCGCTACCACATCAATCAGGCCCATGCGGCCGGCGTCAACCGCGACGAGTTCTTCGAGGTGTTCCAGGTCGGTCTGGTGGTGGGCGGTTCCATCGTCATTCCGCACCTGCGCCGCGCCGTGGATGCGCTGGACGAGCTGGAGCGGAGCGCCGCATCGGACTGATCGGCGGCAAGTATTCACACAAGCACGCTATAATGGGCGGCTGATGCCGCGCGCGACAGGCATGCCCCCGCCTGTCGCACCCCGTTTCGCGCGGTCCGTGTCGCCACACGCGCGAGACAGCGCGTCGTCAAGGAGTTTCCCATGAGCAAGACCATTGCCGTGATTCGAGGGGACGGTATCGGCCCCGAAATCATGAACGCCACCCTGCGCGTCCTCGATGCCCTGGACTGCGGTCTGGACTACGAATTCGTCGAGGCCGGCATGGAGGCGCTGGAGAAGCATGGGGAACTGCTGCCGGCCGCCACGCTGGACACCATCGCCAAGCACAGCATCGCGCTGAAGAGCCCGCTGACCACGCCGGTCGGCGGCGGCTTCTCCTCGATCAACGTGCAGCTGCGCCGTCACTTCGACCTGTACGCCAACGTGCGTCCGGCGATCAGCTTCCCGGGCACCAAGGCGCGCTTCGAGAACATCGACATCATCACGGTGCGCGAGAACACCGAGGGCGCGTACCTGTCCGAGGGGCAGACCCTGTCCGAAGACGGCGAGACCGCTTCGTCGATGATCCGCACCACGCGCCGCGGCTGCAACCGCATCGTGCGCTACGCCTTCGAGATGGCGCGCAGCAAGGGCCGCAAGAAGGTCACCGCGGTGCACAAGGCGAACATCATGAAGACCACGTCGGGCCTGTTCCTGAACGTGGCGCGCGAGATCGCCAAGGAATACCCGGACATCGAGTTCAACGAGCTGATCGTCGACAACACCTGCATGCAGCTGGTGATGCGTCCGGAGCAGTTCGACGTGATCGTCACCACCAACCTGTTCGGCGACATCCTCTCCGACCTGTGCGCCGGTCTGGTCGGCGGTCTGGGTCTGGCGCCGGGCTCCAACATCGGTGCCGAGGCGGCGATCTTCGAGGCCGTGCACGGTTCCGCGCCGGACATCGCCGGCAAGGGCGTGGCCAATCCCTGCGCGCTGCTGCTGGCGGCCGCCGACATGCTCGACCACCTGGGCATGGCCGAGAAGGGCACCAGGATCCGCACCGCCATCCGCGAAACGCTCGCCGCCGGCGACCGCACCACGCCGGACCTCGGCGGCAGCGGCACCACGGACAGCTTTGCCGATGCGCTGGTGGAGCGCGTCAAGGGCTGATCGGCCCACATCGCCGACACCGAAAAGGCCGCGCATATGCGCGGCCTTTTTCGTGGCGGAAGATTGCAGCAGGGCAGCAGGTTCGGGGCGACGAAAGGGTCTCCGGCGCCGTCTGCCGCGGTGCGCTCAGCATCCGTCCGCGAGCAATTCGTCCAACTGCGCGAACTGCTCGGGCAGGCCTTCGGCCGAACCGGCGATGGCTTCCTCGAGAGCCGCTTTCGTCGGGTAGCGTTCGTGGAAGGTGACCCGCGTCTTGCCGGCCTCTTCCTCGAACGTCACCGTGGTCACGGCGCCCTCGTCGCTTTCCTCGTTGGTCCAGACGATGCGCTCGTTCGGCGTCACCTCCTGGTACGTGCCGAAGAACGCCATCGGTTGTTCGGACATCGGGTGACGGAACACGAGGCGATACGTGCCCCCGGTGCGTACATCCATCTCGCACGAGAGCAGCGTCAGGCCCGCCGATTTCGGCACCCACCAACGCTGGAACAACGCGGCGTTGCTCCACGCCTCGAAGACGATATGCGCCGGGGCATCGAAGGTTCGCGTCACGACGAGTTCGAGGTCGGACTTGCGCTCCACGAGGGTGCGCTTCATGGCGGCGGAGCTAGGTTCTCTTGTTGCGGACATCTGTCTTCTCCTTGTGTTTGAGGTGCTCGACCATTTCGTCCAGCGCGTCGAAGCGTGCGCTCCAGAGCTCTTGATGCCGCGCGATCCAGGCGGCCTCTTCTTCCAGTTGGTGCGTGCCGAGTCTGCAGGTTCGTACGCGTCCGACTTTTTCCGTGATCACGAGTCCCGCCCGCTCCAGCACGGTGACGTGCTTCTTCATGCCCGTGAGGGTCATCTCGAACCGTTGGGCAAGATCGCTGATCGAGGCGTCCGCATGGCGGAGCTGCTCCAGCACGCCACGTCGCGTGACATCGGCGAGTGCGGCGAACGTGGTGTCGAGACGGGCTTGATGGTGAACCATATGGTTCACTGTATGCCGCGCATCGGTGATTTGCAAGAGGGGGGTTTCGAGGGCGCGAATGGCACGAAGCGCTGTGCCACGCCAAACCTCGACGAGGCATGCTGCGCGTGGTCGATGTGGCGGATGGCGGTGAGGTGACGGGCATGGCCGGTGACTGCGCGGTCGATCCTCACGCGCGGTTCCTCGCGGTCGCCTTCAGGCTCGAACATCTGGACCGGCGAGAGACGCCTGAATCGGCCCACGATGCATGGACGTTCGCCGCCGATCACCGCGCCATGCCGGAGACAGGGCCGCAGGCCGCGTTGGCATGGCCGGGAAGCGCATCACGTGTAGGCACGGTGCGCTTGATGCAGACGGAAAGACCGTGGCGGGCAACCACGTCTTCGGCGCGTTCGAGTCCTGCTTCACTCGACCGAGTGCAGCGTGCATCCATGCACTCGTCGTGCGCCGTTCTGTGCTTTTCAGGCCGGGTCGATCAGCCGGTCGAACACCCCCGCGAGCAGCCGGACCAGAACGTCTTCATCGGCATTCGCCAGGGCAGGCAACGCGATCATTTGCCGCATGACCTGGAAGCCCGAGATCACCGCCAGGATCAAGGCCGCGCGTTCGGCTTGTCGCTTCCCGTGCAGCGCGCGGGTCACGGTTTTCAGGTGATGTGCGTCGATCTTCTCGCGACCGATGTCAGCGGCCGCGGCACTCGATGCCGAGTGCAGAGTGATCAGGAAACCATCGACGGGTGTGACATCGGCACGGGTCATCTTGACCAGGGCTTCCGCGAGGGCATGGCCGGGACGCGGGTGATCCATGATGCCGCCGGCGATCAGGCTGCCCTGGGTCATGGTCTGCTCCACGACCTCCGCGAACAGGTGTTCCTTGGAGCCGAAATAGCGGTTCACCATCATCGCCGTGACGCCGGCGCCCGCTGCGATCTCCCGCAATCCGGCGCCGTCGTAGCCGGACGCGGCGAAGGCCTTGCGTGCAGAAACGAGGATGGCCTCGCGGGTGGCTTCGGCGTCTCTGCGTCGTGGCGGCGCAGCAGTTTTTGAGGGTGTTTTCATGGCTGAAGTATACATGCGTAGACATATTTCGCCATTGGATGTATACAAGTGTATACAAACTCGTTTGGATCACTGAACTCCCGGTGAGGCGGGTTGGAGAACATGAAGCATGAACAGCACGGTTCTGGTCACCGGCGGCACGGGTTTCATCGCGCAGCACTGCATTCTTGCGTTGCTCGAAGCGGGCTATCGGGTGCGAACCACGGTGCGCTCGATGACGCGTGAAGGCGAAGTGCGGCAACAGCTGAACGTCGGCGGCGCCGAGCCGGGCGAGCGGTTGTCGTTTGTCGAAGCCGATCTCGTCTCCGATGAAGGCTGGAACGATGCGGTCGCAGGTTGCAGCTATGTCCTGCATGGCGCCTCGCCCACGCCGACCGGCACGCAGACGTCGGAGGACGAATGGATCCGGCCGGCCGTCGACGGCAACTTGCGCGTACTGCGCGCGGCGCGGGACGCGGGCGTCCAGCGGGTCGTCCTGACTTCGGCCTTCGGCGCGATCTGCGCGGGTCACGGCGACATGGATCGGCCGTTCGACGAGACCGATTGGAGCGACCTGACGGCCGACAACATCTGGCCGTATCAGAAATCGAAGACGCTCTCCGAGCGGGCCGCATGGGACTTTATCGCGCACGAAGGCAAGGGCCTGGAGCTGACTGTAGTGAATCCGACAGCCGTACTCGGCCCGGTGCTGGGCGCGGATTACGCGCATTCCATCCGTCTGATCAAGAACCTGTTGGAGGGACAGCCCGGCAGTCCCAGGATCAACAGCGGTTTCGTGGACGTGCGCGATGTGGCGGACTTGCACGTGCGCGCCATGACCGCTCCCGAGGCGAACGGCGAACGCTTTCTGGCGATCGCTGGCGAAAGTCTGTGGTTGTCCGATGTCGCCAAGGTGCTGAAGCAACGGATGGGCGACGCTGCACGCAACGTGGACACGCGCGAGTTGCCGGATGCAGTGATCCGTGAGGGGGCCGTGAAGGACCCGACACTGCGCGGCGCGGTGCCGTTGCTGGGACGCAACTTGAATGCCACCAGCGCCAAGGCGATACGAATGCTCGGCTGGTCGCCACGTCCCCGCGAGGAGGCCATCGTGGCGACGGCGGAAAGCCTGATTCGTCTCGGCCTCGTCGAAGGACTCGAATCGACGGTCGAATAGATTCGCGGGCAAGACCGCGAGGAGCGGTGACCGAGAGACGCTGGACACGCGGTCACTCGACATCGTTTCGACCCTGACCCTCAGGTCATGGATGGGATGACGGCGGCCGTATCGGGTTCGCAGCGCCATCGGGCACGCCGACGCAGTGCCGTGTAACGCTTCTGGAAGAGCCTTCGAGCCGACGCCAGCTACAGCATCACCGAGGAAATACCCGGCACCGTGACGACTGTCGCCATCACGGTGCCGGGGCAGTTCACGGATGTTTGCCCAGATCGATCATCGGTAGAGTGCCCTTGCTGCCGACCACCTGCGGCATCACGCCGTTCCAGTGTTTGATGCCGTAGTAGCGCACGTACTGCGGGTTGACGCGCAGGGCGTCGCCAACGGTCTTGATGGCCTTGGCCTGGGCGTCGGCTTCGAGGATGATCGATTGCGCCTCGCCCTTGGCACGGGCGATGCGCGCCTGCGCCTCGGCGGTGGCGGTGACGGTCTTCTGCTCGCCTTCGTATTTCTTCTGCAGCACGGTGTTCTGCGCGCGCACGGCATCGGCCTTGGCCTTCACCGCGGCTTCGACCGAGGCGACGAACACCGGCGAATACTTGATGCCGGTCAGCTGCACGTCGATGACCTGGATGCCGAACAGGCGGTGCAGGGCCTCGGAGATTTCCGACTTCATCTTGGCGCTGATCTTGGCGCGCTCGTCGGAGATGTTCAGCGTGTTGTACTGCGCGAACGCCGCCAGCGCCCGGTCGCGCACGACCGGCAGGATCGTGTCGTCGATGTCCACGTTGCCGGACCGGCCCACGTGGTAGAGCAGGTTCAGCACCGACGCGCTGGGAATCTCGTAGATCACGCTGATGCTCAGCTCGACCGACTGGTTGTCGTTGGTGTAGACCGACAGGTTGTTGAGCGTGTAGACGCTGCGCGAGGTCTGCAGGCGGTCGACGTCCTCCAGGAACGGCACCTTGAAGTGCAGGCCGGTATCCAGCGGTTGCTTGGTGATGACCGTGCCGCCCAGCCAGCGGACGCCCGCTTCGTCGCTGGGCTTGACCACGAAGAAGCTGTTGTAGAGCAGGATGACGACGATCAGCGCGATCGCGAGCTTGCCGAGCGGCAGCTGGTTGCCGACCCGGCGAAGTGGTTGAGACATGACGTTGAACTCCTTTCTTGGGGCTTCAGGACGAAGACCCACCCCCATGCGACCGGCACCGCACCGGCCTCAGCCGCAAACCATATCAGGCGGGGATCATGTGCGTTTGAGTGTTAAGCAAGGATGATTTTCTGAGGTATCACGATGCGTTGTTCGCGGGCTTCGTCTCTCGGTTTCCGCTCAGTCGCCACACCAACCAGAAGGCCAGTGCAGAGGTACTGCCCAGAGCGCCGGAACCAAGTGTGCTGGTGAAATATTGTATCCAGCCTGCGTGCGTGGGAATGCCGTTCACGACGAAATCGACCATGCCATGCCCATCCCATCCGCTGTAAGACGTGCCATTGCCGGGAAAGTAGGGCCATCCCAGCAGTGCGACGGGTATCGCCGCGAGCAGGAAACCGCTGAGCAGCGCCGACCACCAGCGTACGCAACCGCGTCCTTTGAGGATGAGAAAGGTGGGCAGACCCAGTACGAGGATCCACGCCAATGCCAGGATGAAAGCTATGAATGCCGCATTGCCTTCGATGCCGAACAACAGGGCTGGGACGGCGGCAGCGGCCAGTATCGCGAGTAGCGTGCGTACAAAGGCGTGCAACTGCTTCATGTCGCGAACAACTGGCTGCGATCCGCAAACGCCTTGAACTCCAACGCGTTGCCGCAGGGATCGAGCAGGAACATCGTGGCCTGCTCGCCGGGCTGGCCGCGGAAGCGGATGTGCGGCGCGATCACGAAGTCGCAGCCGGCAGCACGCAGGCGTGCGGCCAGTGCCTCCCAGGCATCCATGTCCAGCACCACACCGAAGTGCGGTACCGGCACGTCATCGCCGTCGACGGTGTTGCGATGCGGCGTCGCTTGCTGCGGTGCTAGATGCGCGACGATCTGGTGGCCGAAGAAATCGAAGTCGACCCAGTGCTCCGAACTGCGGCCCTCGGGGCAGCCGAGCAGTTCTCCGTAGAAGGCGCGCGCCTGCTCCAGCGAAGTCACCGGGAAGGCGAGGTGGAACGGCTGCAGTTCGCGTGTCGCGGCGTTCAACGGAACGGCCACGGCGCCAGGAAGATCAGCCACAGCACGATCAGGATCAGCGCGTATTTGCTCACGCGAAAGGCGCGCGGCCAGCGTCGCTTCAGCGACTTGCTGTGCTGGCCGACGCTGTGGTTGAACGCGTACAGGCGGTTGATGATGCCGGTGCTGTCGCTTTCCTCGTTGGGCGAGGCGGTGATGCGGCCCATGAAGGCGCTGACGCGCTTGTTGATCGCTTCCATCACGCGTGTGCGCAGCGGGCGGACCACGTCGCAGAACAGGATCACGCGGGTCTGGTCGGTCTTGTTCTCGGCCCAGTGCACGTAGGTCTCGTCGAACACCACATCCTCGCCGTCGCGCCAGGCGTGCATCTGGCCGTCGACGAAGATGCGGCAGTCGTCGGAGTTGGGCGTGATCAGGCCTAGGTGGTAGCGCAGCGAGCCGGCGAACGGGTCGCGGTGCGGGTTGAGCTTGCTGCCCGGCGGCAGCAGCGCGAACATCGCCGCCTTCACGTTGGGCAGGCGGTTCAGCAGTTCGACGGTTTGCGGGCACAGCGCCTCGGCCGAGGGCAGCGCCTCGCCGTACCACTTCAGGTAGAACCGCTTCCAGCCCTGCTTGAAGAACGAGTTGAAGCTGGCGTCGTTCTTCTTCTCCGCCGCGCGGATGAAGCCCTGATCGAACAGGTGCGAAGCCTCTTCGCGGATGGTGCGCCAGTGGTCCTTCAGCAGGTCCAGCTGCGGGAAGCCGGCGCGGTCGAGGATCGGCGTGGCCGGTACCGCGGAGAACGCGTACATCAGCAAGTTGTACGGCGCGAAGAGCGCCGAATGGTCCACCAGTTGGCGGTCGAAGCGCAGCTTTGCGCGGCCGCGCAGGTGCACCAGCAGCACGCACAGCACGAAGGCGGCGAGGACCAGGAAGAGGATGAGGCGCGGAGTCACGGGCGTGGCCTGAAGATGCGGGTGTCCGCATTCATTTTACGCGCACTATCCATGTGCGGATACCAGCGTCGAACGAGCGGCGGAACAGTCGGAATAGCTTGGCTTCGCTGCGATGTATTCCGGTCGTCATTCCCGCGGAAGCGGGAACCCAGGGGCTTGCATCGGAGGCACTGGGTCCCGGCTTTCGCCGGGATGACGACCATGAGATTTGTCGTGTTCGATCTCGGTCTGGCAGTACGGGTTTGTGCGTTCCTTTTTTCAGAGCGCCTCGGCCGCGAAGTCCGCCAGTCGCGAGCGCTCGCCGCGGCGCAGGGTGATGTGCGCCGAGTGCGGCCAGTCCTTGAAGCGGTCGACGGCGTAGGTCAGGCCCGAGGTGGTCTCGGTCAGGTACGGCGTGTCGATCTGCTCGACGTTGCCCAGACAGACAATCTTGGTGCCGGGGCCGGCGCGCGTGATCAGCGTCTTCATCTGCTTGGAGGTCAGGTTCTGCGCCTCGTCGATGATGAGGTAGCGGTTGAGGAAGGTGCGTCCGCGCATGAAGTTCAGCGAGCGGATCTTGATGCGCGAGGCGAGCAGGTCGTTGGTCGCCGCGCGCCCCCAGCTGCCGCCTTCCTCGCCGTCGGTGAGCACTTCCAGGTTGTCGGTCAGCGCGCCCATCCACGGCGTCATCTTCTCTTCCTCGGTGCCGGGCAGAAAGCCGATGTCCTCGCCGACCGAGACCGTGGCGCGGGTCATGATGATCTCGCGGTAGCGCTGCTGGTCCATCACCTGCGCCAGGCCCGCGGCCAGGGTGATGAGCGTCTTGCCGGTGCCGGCGTTGCCGAGCAGGGTGACGAAGTCGATCTCCGGGTCCATCAGCACGTTGAGCGCGAAGTTCTGCTCGCGGTTGCGCGCGGCGATGCCCCAGACGCTGTGGTTGGCGTGCGTGTGGTCGTTCATCAGCACCATGCGCACCTTGTCGTCGGCGACCTCGAACACGCGCATCTCGACGCTGTTCTCGCCGGGCAGGTACAAGCACTGGTTGGGATGCCAGCGTTCGTCCTCGGACGGTTTGACCTCGTACCAGGTTTGGCCCTTCTCGGTCCACGAGCGCAGCTCGGGATGACGATCCCAGAAGTCCTCCGGCAGTTCGGTCGAGCCGGTGTAGAGCAGCGAGAAGTCGTCCAGCGCGCGGTCGTTCTCGTAGTCCTCGGCGTGGATGCCGGCGATGGTCGCCTTGATGCGGAGGTTGATGTCCTTGGTGACCAGCGCGACGGAAGCGTCCGGATGCTGCTCGCGTACTTCCTCCACGGCGGAGAGGATCTGGTTGTCGGCCTTGCCGTGGGTGCGCTCGGAGCGGTGCTGGAAATACAGCCGGCCGACCTTGTCGTCACGGCGCAGATTGAGACCTTCGGGGCTGCTCAGCTCCAGGCCCTCGGCGATGCCGCGGCCGTTGCCGCGTTCGATCAGTTCGTTGAGGAAGCGGCTGGCTTGACGCGCGTTGCGGGCTACTTCCGAACCGCCTTTCTTCTTCTCGTCCAGTTCCTCCAGCACAGTCATGGGGATGAACACGTCGTGTTCCTCGAAGCGGAACAGGGCGGTTGGATCATGCAGCAGCACGTTGGTGTCCAGGGCGTAGATGCGCTTGCCTCGGGTCATGCACGAACCTCGCTTGGGTCGGAAGACGGACAGCACCACGCCGCCCGGCCGCGGCGGCAACCGCGGCAGGCGACGGGCAGGTAGGAGCGGATAGTCACTTCGTGGGCACTTCGTCCAGCACGGCCTGGGCGTGGCCGGGGACCTTCACCTTGCGCCATTCGTGTTGCAGTTTGCCCTTCGGATCGATCAGGAAGGTGCTGCGCACCACGCCCATGTGGACCTTGCCGTAGAGGTTCTTCTCGTGGATCACGTCGAAGGTCTTGCACCAGGTCTCGTCCGGATCGGAGACCAGCGGGAACGGCAGCTCGTGCTTGGCGGCGAAATTGGCGTGCGACTTCACCGAATCGCGCGACACGCCGACGATCTCGGCGCCGCGACGCTTGAACTTGGCGTAGAGGTCGCGGAAGTCTTTGGATTCGTTGGTGCAGCCCGGGGTGTTGTCCTTCGGGTAGAAGTAGACGACCACCCACTTGCCGCGCAGATCCTTCAGCGACAGCGCGCCGCCGTCGCCGGTCTGGCCTTCGAGTGCGGGAACGGTCTTGCCGACTTCGATCATTGCGTGCTCCTTGATACCAGGTTCGTGTTTCAGAATTTCACCGGGTCCATGATGGCGTCGAGATTGAGGCGGTCGCACAGTTCCAGGAAGTCGTCGCGCAGGGTCGCGATGTGGCTGTCGGCGGGAATGCCGATGGTGATCTGCGCCTGGAACATGCCGGCGCCGGTCTGCATGGCCTGATAGCGCATCGAGGTCAGCTGTTCGATGCTGATGCCGTTGCGCGTGAAGAACTCGATGACGTCTGCCAGCACGCCGCTGCGGTCGGCGGCGATCACCTCGACCAGGTACGGCAGCAGGTGCGTCTGCGCGGCGCGCGCCTGGGTGCGGTAGTGCATCAGGTGCAGGTCGGTCTGCTCGCGCGCCAGTTTGTCCAGCCCGGTTTCCAGCTTGGCCACGGCGTCCCAGCTGCCCTGCGCCAGCAGGATCACGCAGACGTCGCTGCCGAGCGTGGACACGCGCGTGTCGGCCAGATTGCAGCCGGCGTCGGCGATGCGTCGAACGAGGGTCATCAGGGGCGAGCGAGAGGCCGGTGAAAGCGTCTGCACGAGCAGTTGGTTTTCGCCCCCGGGGCGCTGCGTGATGCTGCGGTTCAAGACCATGGATACCTGAGTCAGCGGGCGCGAGCCGGCGGCCGCGCACGGTTCGAGCTTACTTGCCTGCAAGCGGAGCCTGCAAGGGATGCGTGGACTTGTCCGAAGCATCCCAAGTAACATCGCCGACATTGTCCATCAAGGTTCACGCGTTGAAACTCAGCGGAAGCATCTGCGCCCTGGCGACGCCTTTCCAGGCGGCCGGCGCACTCGATACCGAGGCCTTCGAGCGCCTGATCGAACAGCAGATCGAAGGCGGCACCCAGGCGCTGGTGGTGGCCGGTTCGACCGGCGAGGCGCATTTTCTCGAAGCCGACGAATACGACCGTCTGCTGACGCTCGCGGTCAAGCGGGTGGATGGCCGCGTGCCGGTCATCGCCGGCACCGGCGAGGCGGGTACGGCCAAGACGATCCATCTGACTCGCCACGCCGCCGATCTCGGCGCGGACGCGGCGCTGGTGGTGACGCCGTACTACGTGCGTCCGACCCAGTCCGGCTTGATCCGCCATTTCACCGAAGTCGCCGAGCAGGGCGGGTTGCCGGTCATCCTGTACAACGTGCCCACGCGCACCGCCTGCGACATGCTGCCGGAGACGGTAGCGGCCCTGCGCGGCCACGAGCGCATCGTCGGCATCAAGGAAGCGCGCTCCGACGTGGCGCGCATCCAGGCCATCGCGGAACTTGCGGGCGAGGATTTCGTCTATCTGTCCGGAGACGACGGCAGCGCCGTCGAGGCCATGCTGGCGGGCGCCGCCGGTACGATCTCGGTGGTGGCGAACCTGGTTCCCCGGGCGTTCCGCGCCATGTGCGATGCGGCCGGCGGCGGCGATCATGCGCTGGCGCGCGAGCGGGCGCAGGCGCTAATGCCGTTGCTGCAGGCGCTGGACTGCGCGCCGAATCCGATTCCGGTGAAAGCGGGCCTTGCCGCGCTGGGGATCGGCGACGGCAGTCTGCGTCTGCCGCTGGAGGCGCTGCAGGGCGACTCGGACCTGGCGGCCATACGCGATACACTGGCCCGTCTGACGCCCCTGGCGTCTGCGGACTGACACGACTTTCAACGGATATCCACATGAAGAAGATTCTCGTCGCCCTCGTGCTGAGCACCGTGCTGCTTTCCGGTTGCGGCCTGTTCCGTTCCAGCAAATCCTGGCAGAAGGCCAAGCAGGAGAATCCGCTGGAGATTCCGCCGAACATGGACCGCCCCAATGTCAGCGAGGCGTTGACCATCCCGACCGTGAACGCACAGCACGAGCAGACCGATGCGAACGCCCGTCCCGGGACGCTGCATCTGCCGGGCGACGTGGACAGCGCCTACAAGCGCGTCGGTCTCGCCCTGGGCAACGGCGACATCGGCAGCATCGCCAACCAGAACGACGCCGAGCACACCTACCAGGTGGCGATGGACTCGAAGATGGAGCTGGGCTCGAACCAGGGCTTCCTGCAGCGCCATTTCAGCAACACGCAGAATGCGCCGAGCGACACCTCTTCGGACAGTTCGTCCAGCGAGAAGACCAAGTCGACCGTGCTGGTGCAGGTCAAGGCCGACGCGGCCGGCGGCAGCACCGTGAGCGCCTCGGGCGATCCGCAGCTGGTCGGGCGACTGATGGGGGCGCTGCGCGCACGGCTGGGCGGCTGAGTCCGCTGGGCGCACAACGAAAACGCCGCCCGATGGGCGGCGTTTTGTTTTGTCCGGTGTCAGCGTTCCAGCAGGGGAAGCTTGTTGGGCTTGTTTTCCCATTCGGCCGCGTCGGGCGGCGGATCCTTGCGCTCGGTGATCACCGGCCAGGTCTTGCACAGCTCGGCGTTGAGCTCGGTGAATTGCTCCTGTCCCGCCGGCACGTCGTCCTCGGGATAGATCGCGTTGACCGGGCACTCCGGCTCGCACAGGGTGCAGTCGATGCACTCGTCCGGGTTGATCGCAAGGAAGTTCGGGCCTTCGTGGAAGGCGTCGACGGGACAGACCTCGACGCAGTCGGTGTACTTGCACTTGATGCAGCTGTCGACAACGACGAAGGTCATGAAGTTTGCCCCGATGATGCAGATGGTAACGACGCTTCTCAAGGAGTGCGCCCAGGGATGGGCGCTTCCGGAGTCGCATCCATTGCGCGCATCCTGAAGCTAGCCGCAAGAGGCTTTCAGCGGCGATCAGGGATGATCGCAAAAGTTAAGTGGCGCTCCCTACGAGACTCGAACTCGTGTTCCCGCCTTGAGAGGGCGGTGTCCTAGGCCACTAGACGAAGGGAGCGCTGTGACGCGAGGCGCGGTAGTATAACGGAAATATGCCGCCGGGCAATGCCTGATTTGCGGCCCACGAGGAAACTGATCGCTTGAATCCAGAGAAATCGAACATCTCCGCGCCCTCGACGCGCATCATCCCCCGCGACCAGCACACGGTCTCCCGGCGCAACATCAGCAAAGCGGCACTGCGCGTGCTGTACACGCTGCACGAGGCCGGTTACCGCGCGTTGCTGGTCGGCGGCGCCGTGCGCGATCTGCTGATCGGGGTGCAGCCGAAGGATTTCGACGTGGCCACCGACGCCACGCCCGAGCAGGTGCGCAAGCTGTTCCGCAATTGCCGCCTGATCGGACGCCGCTTCCGCCTCGCGCATGTCGTGTTCGGGCGCGAGATCATCGAGGTGGCGACGTTCCGCGGCAGCGGCGAAGCCGGCGATGGCGAGACTGACGGCGACCGTCACATCGTCGACGGCCGCATCGTGCGCGACAACATCTGGGGCAGCATCGAGGAAGACGCCTTGCGGCGCGATTTCCGCGTCAACGCCATGTACTACGACATCGCCGACTTCAGCGTCCGCGACGACGTCGGTGGCATGCAGGACCTGCACGATCGCGTGCTGCACTTGATCGGCGATCCCGAGACCCGCTACCGCGAGGACCCGGTGCGCATGCTGCGCGCGGCGCGTCTGGCCGCGAAGCTGGACTTCGACATCGACCCCTCCGCTTCGGCGCCGTTCGCGGAACTGGCATCGTTGTTGGGCGAGGCCGCGCCGGCGCGGCTGTTCGACGAGTCGCTGAAATTGTTCATGGCCGGCTATGCGCTGAAGAGTTTCCGCATGCTGCGTCGTTACGGCTTGCTGGCGCCGCTGTTCCCGGCCACGGCCAGGGCGCTCGACGGCGGCGACGACGAACTGCTGTCGATGATCGAGCAGGGCATGGCCAACACCGATGCACGCGTCGCGGAGGACAAGCCGGTCACCCCGGCGTTCCTGTTCGCGGTGCTGCTGTGGGGCGATGTCCGTGCCCAGGCGCAGGCGTTGATCGACGACGGCATCGCGCCGGCGCTGGCCTGGCAGCGCGCCGCGCATCGCGTCATCGCGAACCAGACGCAGCATGTGGCCATCCCGCGTCGCTTCACGCACGTGATGGAGGACATCTGGACGCTGCAGCCGCGCTTCGCGCAACGCACGCGCAAGCGCGTGTTCCGTCTGCTGGAGCATCCGCGTTTCCGCGCGGCCTACGATTTCCTGCTGCTGCGTGCCGGCGAATCGGACGACATCCGCGAGCAGGGCCAGTGGTGGACGACGGCGCAGGAGCAGCCGACCGATCAGCTGGCCGAGCAACTCGTTCCGTCGTCGCGCGGCGGCAAGAGCGGCAGCGGCACGCGCAAGCGCCGACGTCGGCGCGGTGGTCGCCGCAAGGCCGGCGGCAGCGATTCGGCGGAGTGAGCGTGCGCGCGTACGTGGCTCTGGGCGGCAACCAGGGCGATCCGCAGGCGCGCGTGCGCGAAGCGTTCGCGGCGTTGGATGCGCTGCCGGACACGCGCGTGCGCAAACGCTCGTCGCTGTACCTGACGCCGCCGTGGGGCGTGACCGACCAGCCGGATTTCATCAACGCCGCAGCGGCGCTGGACACCGCGCTCGACCCGTGGGCGCTGATGCAGGCGCTGCTGGAGATCGAACGTCAGGCCGGACGCACCCGCGACGGCCAGCGCTGGGGACCGCGTACGCTGGATCTGGACCTGCTGCTGTACGGCGACCGCGTGATCGACGAGCCGGGTCTGAGCGTGCCGCACCCGCGCATCGCCGAACGCGCTTTCGTGCTGCTGCCGCTGGCCGAGCTCGATCCCGCGCTGGACGTGCCGGGGCAGGGCCGGGTCGACGCGCTGCTGAAGAAAATCGACGCCAGCGCTTGCAAGCGGCTGCCGCCGCCCACATGACACCCGGGACCACCGGCTGCGCGTTGTGCGACGCACTCGCTTGAGTGCCGGCCGACCCTCCCCCGATAATCGAATTCCTCAGCGCGAGAATGCCTCACGTGTACACCGAGAACGCCCACGCCGACCGCAAGCCCGTCACTGCGCCCGCCTTGCGCGCGATGAAGGACGATGGCCGCAAGATCGTCATGCTCACCGCGTACGACGCCAGCTTTGCCGCGCGTGCGGATGAGGCCGGCATCGACGTCGTCTTGGTCGGCGATTCGCTGGGCATGGTGGTGCAGGGCCATGCCAGCACGCTGCCGGTGACGCTGGACCAGACCGTCTACCACACCGCGGCGGTGTCGCGCGGGCTGTCCAAGGCGCTGCTGGTGGCCGACCTGCCGTTCATGAGCGACCGCGATCCGGCGTTCGCGCTGGAGGCCGCGCGCCGGCTGATGGGCGAGGGCGGCGCGGCGATGGTCAAGCTGGAAGGCGCCGGTCACATCTGCGGCGTGATCGAGGCGCTGGTCGAGCGCAACGTGCCGGTGTGCGCGCATCTGGGGCTGACGCCGCAGTCCGTGCATCGCCTCGGCGGCTACCGCGTGCAGGGGCGCGAGGAGGCCGTCGCCGAGCAGATCCTGGCCGACGCCCATGCCGTCGCCGCCGCGGGCGCGCAGTTGCTGGTGCTGGAAGCAGTGCCTGCCGAACTGGCCGCGCGCATCACCCGCGAACTGGATATTCCCACCATCGGCATCGGCGCCGGCGCGGATACCGACGGCCAGGTGCTGGTGGTGTACGACATGTTGGGCATCACGCCGGGCAAGCGTCCCAAGTTCAGCAAGGATTTCCTGGCCGGTCGCGGTTCCGTGGTCGAGGCCATGGCCGCCTTCGCCGACGATGTGCGCGATGGTCGTTTCCCCGCGGCCGAACACCAGTACTGAGCCGGGCGCCACCGATGCAGACCGTCACCGAAATCCAGGCCCTGCGCGCCGCCGTGCGCGGCTGGCGCGCCAGCGGTCAGGCCGTGGGCCTGGTGCCCACGATGGGCAATCTCCACGAAGGCCATTTCTCGCTGCTGAAGCAGGCGCGTGCGCGCTGCGATCGCGTGGTCGCCAGCGTGTTCGTCAATCCGACCCAGTTCGGTCCCGGCGAGGACTTCGAGCGCTATCCGCGCACGCTGGCGCAGGATCAGGTCGGGCTGGCCGAGCACGACTGCGACCTGGTGTTCGCGCCCAGCGTCGAAACCATGTATCCGTTCGGCCCCGAGCACTCCGTGCGCGTGCAGGTGCCGCGTCTGACGGAAACGCTGGAAGGCGCGCATCGCCCTGGCCATTTCGACGGCATGGCGACCGTGGTCTGCAAACTGTTCAACCTGGTGCAGCCGGACGTGGCCGTGTTCGGGCAGAAGGATTTCCAGCAGCTGCGGGTAATCGAGCGCTTCGTGCGCGACCTCGGTCTGCCGGTCACGGTGCTGGCCGCGCCGATCGTGCGCGAAAGCGACGGACTGGCGATGAGTTCGCGCAACCAGTACCTGTCGCCCGAGGAACGCCAGCGCGCCGTGGGCATCCATCGCACGCTGCAGGCCATGAAGGTCTGGCATGTGGCGGGGCGTTCGCCACAGGCCATCGAGCAGGAGGCCGCCGCGCAGTTGCGCGAGCTCGGTTTCGAGCCGGATTACGCGGCCGTGCGCCGCAGCGCCGATCTGGCGCTGCCGGAGCACGGCGAACGCGAGCATCTGGTCGCGCTGATCGCGGCGCGGCTGGGTTCGACCCGCCTGATCGACAACCTGCTGCTGGACTGACGCCGCGCGTACATACGGCAGCGAATGCGTCCAGCCGCTATACTTTCTCCTTTCCCCAACACCGCATCCGTCGAGGCGACGTCATGCATCTGAACATGCTCAAGGCCAAGATTCACCGCGCCACTGTCACGCACGCGGAACTGCACTACGAAGGTTCGATCGCCATCGACGGCGATCTGCTGGACGCGTCCGGCATCCGCGAGTACGAGCAGATCCATGCCTGGAACATCAACAGCGGGCAGCGTTTCGTGACCTACGCGCTGCGCGCCGAGGAAGGCTCCGGCATCATCTCCGTCAACGGCAGCGCCGCGCGCAGCGCGCAGGCTGGTGATCTCATCATCATCGCCGCGTTCGTGACTCTGGACGAAGCCGAGCTGGCCGACTACAAGCCGCAGCTGGTCTACGTCGACGCCGACAACCGCATCAGCCACACCAATACCTCGATTCCCAAGCAGGCGGCCTGAGCGCCAGCGCGGGCCGGCGCCGGCCGGCCACGAAACGCTTGCATTTCCCCGCGCGGCACCGTGTACTGAAGCCAACATCCGTTGGCCGAGCACGTCCGCGCATGCCCGACAGTCGCTTCGTTCAGACCTGGCAGCACGCCGCACGCGAGCTGGAACTCCACGTCACGCCGTGGCGCGTGGTGCTGCTGCCTTCGGCGAAGTGTCTGGTGGCGGATCTGTGGATCGAGGGTTTCGGCTCGCCGCGCGGCATGCTGCTGTTCGGTCAGTCCGGTCAGATCGGCGACTACGGCGAAGAACTGCTGCGCGAGGCCTGGGCCTATACCGTGCTCGGTCTGGAACGTCATGTCGCCGACAGCCACGACGCGATCATGCAGCGCCTGCGTCAATGGGGCTGGTACGGCGCACCCGAGCGCATGCCGGGCTGGTTGATCGGCGCCTGATTCAGTCGGCGGCTTCGGCCTTCGATCGCTTTCCCTGCTGCTCGCGCAGCGCCCATGCGACGTGTTCGCGCACCAGCGCGGACGGATGATCGGCGCGCGCCTGCAGCGCATCGACCACGGCGGGCGAGGGCGCGGCGTTGCCGAGCGCGACGGCGATGTTGCGCAGCCAGCCCTCGTAACCGGTGCGGCGGATTGCCATGCCCTGCGTGCGCTGCAGGAAGGTTTCCTCGTCCCAGGCGAACAGTTCGGTGAGTTTCGCGCCGTCCAGACCGTGGCGTGGCGCGAAGTCGGGCTCGGTCGCCTGCTGCGCGAACTTGTTCCACGGGCACACCAGCTGGCAATCGTCGCAGCCGAAGATGCGATTGCCCATCGGTGCGCGCAGCGGTTCCGGAATCGCGCCCTTCAGTTCGATCGTCAGGTAGGAAATGCAGCGCCGCGCATCCAGCCGGTACGGCGCGACGATGGCCTGCGTCGGACAGATGTCGATGCAGCGCCGACAGGAGCCGCAGTGCGCGCTGGCCGGCTCGTCCAGCGGCAGCGGCAGGTCGGTGAACAGTTCACCGAGCAGGAACCAGGAGCTGGCGTCGCGGCTGAGCAGCAGCGTGTGCTTGCCGATCCAGCCCAGGCCTGCGTCGCGCGCCAGCGCTTTTTCCAGCACCGGCGCGGAATCGACGAAGGCGCGGTAGCCGAACGGACCGACGGCGTCGGCGATGCGGTCGGCCAGTTTCTGCAGCCGGAGGCGCATCAGTTTGTGGTAGTCGCGGCCCAGCGCGTAGCGCGCCACGTAGCCGCGCTGGTCGTCCTCGATCACACTCCACGCGCCGCGCACGCCGGGCGGCATGTAGTCCATGCGCACGCAGATCACACGGCGCGTGCCCGGCTCCAGTTCGTCGGGACGGCTGCGCTTGCGGCCGTGACGCTGCATGTACGCCATCTCGCCGTGCAGGCCCTGCGCCAGCCAGTCTTCGAGATGCGCCTCGTCCTCGCGCAGCGATGTGCCGGCCACGCCCAGCGCGCTGAAGCCGAGCGCCTTGGCCCAGTCCCGGATGTCGGCGACGAGGGCGTGCGGGTCGAGGTGGGCGGGCAAGTCGGGCATGCGCGGCATTGTAGTGGGTCGCGTCGATGCACTGCCCCCTGCAAGCCATCGTTGCTACGCTTCATGCATGTCCCTGAGGGTTTCTTCGACATGAGTGTCCCGATGTCGCGCGCGTTGTACACGGCGGCGCAGGTGCGCGCGCAGGACCGGCATGCCATCGAGCAATGGGGCGTGCCCGGTTTCACCCTGATGCAGCGCGCCGCGCATGCCGCGTTCGGCGTGTTGCGCACGCGCTGGCCGCAGGCGCGCAGGCTGCTGCTGCTGTGCGGGCCGGGCAACAACGGCGGCGATGCTTTTCTGCTCGGCGCGCTGGCGTTGCAGGCTGGATTCGAGGTGCGTGCCGCGACGCTGAGCGATACGGCGCAGGGCGATGCGCTGCTGGCGCGGCGTGCGTTCGAGGACGCCGGCGGCGTTCGTGCCGGCGCGGTCGAGGCCTGTTCGCGGGAGCGGTTCGACGTCATCGTCGACGGTCTGTTCGGCACCGGATTGAGTCGCGCGCCGGAAGGGGCGGCAGCGCAGTGGATCGCGTGGGCCAACGCCAGCGGACGTCCGATCCTGGCACTCGACGTGCCTTCCGGCCTGGACGCCGATACCGGCGTGGCGCGCGATCCCTGCGTGCGCGCCGCGGCCACCGTGACCTTCGTGGCGCACAAGCGCGGACTGTTCACGGCCGACGCCGGCGACTGTTGCGGCGCGTTGCACCTGGACCGACTGGAACTGCCGGAACCGACCTCGCCGCCACCCGACGCGGAGCTGTTGCGCGCGCACGGCCTGCCGCCGAGGCGACGCAATAGCCACAAGGGCAGCAACGGTCATGTGCTGGCGCTGGGCGGCGACGCCGGCACCGGCGGCGCCATCCGGCTGTGTTCGGAAGCCGCTCTGCGCGCCGGCGCGGGACTGGTCAGCGTGGCCACGCGCGCCGCGCACATCGGCGCGCTGAATGCGGCGCGCCCGGAACTGATGGCGCATGCGGTCGAGCAGCAAGCCGACCTCGCGCCGATACTGCGCCAGGCCAGCGTGCTGGCGATCGGTCCCGGTCTGGGGCAGGGCGACTGGGGGCGTGCGTTGTGGCAGGCCGCGCTGGACTGCGATCTGCCTCAGGTCGTCGACGCCGACGCGCTCAATCTGCTGGCCGCGCATCCCGCGCCGCTGCCGGCACGTTGCGTGCTGACGCCGCATCCGGGCGAGGCGGCGCGGCTGCTGCAGACCGATACGGCGACGATCCAGGCCGACCGCTTCGCCGCCGTGCGCGAGTTGGCTGCGCGCTACCGCGCCGTGGTCGCGCTGAAGGGCAGCGGCAGCCTGATCGCCACGCCCGAAGGCCGGGTAGCGGTCTGTCCGTGGGGCAATCCCGGCATGGCGGCCGGCGGCATGGGTGACGTGCTCACCGGCATCATCGCGGCGCTGCTCGCGCAGGGCCTGTCGCCGTGGGACGCCGCCTGCCTGGGGGTTGGCTTGCACGCGCGGGCCGGCGATCATGCCGCGGCGGCCGGTGGCGAACGCGGTTTGCTGGCCTCCGATCTTTTCCTACCGTTGCGCGAGTTGCTCAATGCCGATCCGAACTGAGCCGGATGCCCTGATGCTGGCCGACCCCGACGCCACCGAGGCGTTCGGCCGCGCGCTGGCCGCCGCCAGTGGAAACGGCGGACTGGTGATCTATCTGCACGGCGACCTCGGCGCGGGCAAGACCTCGCTCGCGCGCGCCTTCCTTTCCGCGCTGGGTGCCGGCGAGCGCATCAAGAGCCCGACCTACAGCCTGATCGAGCCCTACACGCTGGCCGATGGGCGCGCTGCCTGGCATCTGGATCTGTACCGCATCGCCGATCCCGGCGAGCTGGAATGGCTGGGCCTCGATGCGCTGGCCGACCCGGGCGCCGTGATTCTCGTCGAGTGGCCGCAGCGCGGCGCCGGTGCCTTGCCGGCCGCCGATCTGCATCTGCGTTTCGAGCATGCCGACGCGGCGCGGCGTCTGCGCCTGCAGCCGGCGAGCGCACGCGGCGAGCGGGTGGTTTCTGATTTAACTTATTGATAATCCATTTGAATCTTCCGCTCCCGCAAGCTCCGAAGATACCGTCCTGAACGAAGGTAACTTCTGACAAAGTTGGCGCAGGTGGCGGATTCAAAAGGGAAAAGGGCTTGATTCCCGGTCGCGTTTGGGGTATCAAACGCACCATGCGCGAAGTGTGCCGGCCACTGCTTGTTTTTCTGCTCGCCGTAGCGGCGACGGTCGCCCTGCGCCCGGCGTATGCGTCCGGCGCGGGACAGGTGCGCGCCATGCGCATGTCCACCAGCGATCAGCACACCCGCGCGGTGTTCGAGCTGTCGTCCTCGCTCGACTACAAGCTGTTCCAGCTGAAGAATCCGGATCGCGTGGTGCTCGACTTCGACGATGCGCGTCTCGCCAGCGGCTTCCAGTCGCCGGGCGCGAACGGACTGCTGAAGGACGTGCGCACCGGCAAGCATGGCAAGCACGGCGTGCGCGTCGTGCTCGACATGAAGGCGGGCGTGCAGGTGAAGAGCTTCCTGCTCGATCCCGCCGGCGGCAACAGCCATCGGCTGGTGCTGGACCTGTATCCGTCGTCGGATGCCGGTCGCGCCATCGTGCGGCGCACGGCGCCGGTCGGCGAGCGCAAGGTGCTGATCGCGATCGATCCCGGTCATGGCGGCAAGGACTCCGGCGCGCACGGTCGCGGCGGGTTGGAGGAAAAGACGGTCACGCTGGCCATCGCCAAGCGACTGGCGGCGCTGGTCAACAAGCAGCCGGGCATGAAGGCCATCCTGACCCGCGACGACGATACCTACATTCCGCTGGAGCGCCGCTTCGAGATCGCGCGCCAGCACAAGGCCGACATGTTCGTGTCCATCCACGCCAACTCGTGCCCGAACCACTGTTCGGCGCGCGGCGCGTCGGTGTGGGTGCTGTCCACGCACGGCAAGGAAAGCGAGGCCGGCAAGTGGCTGGCGCGCAGCGAGAACGCGTCCGATCTGATTGGCGTGTCGCTGGACAACCGCAGCCATACGCTCGCCTCGGTCCTGTTGGACCTGTCGCAGGGCGCCAGCATGCAGGCCAGCAAGCAGGTCGGGCACGATGTGCTCGGCGCGCTGAAGGGCATCATTCCGCTGTACAAGCCCAGCGTGCAGCACGCCAACTTCGTCGTGTTGCGTTCGCCGGACGTGCCGTCGATCCTGGTCGAGACGGCCTTCATCAGCAATCGCCACGACGAGCGTCTGCTGCGTTCCTCGTCGTACCGGCAGAAGATGGCGGACGCCATTCTCAAGGGGCTGGACCGCTACTTCACCACCACGCCGCCGCAGGGCACGTGGTTTGCCGCGCAGTGGGCGAAGAAGCACGGCATGCAGATCGCCTCGACCACGGATGCCACCGCCTCCGTCGATGCGCCCTCGCGCGCGGATGCCAACGTGCAGGATCTGCACAAGGTGAGCAGCGGCGAAACGCTGTCGGGCATCGCGCACCAGTACGGCGTCAGCATGGACGCCATCAAGAACGCCAACAACCTGGACGGCAACATGGTCCGCGCCGGCAGCATGCTGGCGATTCCGGCGGGCTGATCCGCCCCGAACCGGCGTGCCGCGCTGGTATCCTTGGCGACTCGTACCCTGCGAGTCCGTCATGCCCTCCAACATCCGTCCGCTTCCGCCCGAACTGATCAACCAGATTGCCGCCGGCGAGGTGATCGAGCGGCCGGCGTCGGTGGTCAAGGAACTGGTCGAGAACAGTCTCGACGCCGGCGCGCGGCGCATCGAGGTGGAGATCGAGGCCGGCGGCGCGCGGCGCATCTGCGTGCGCGACGACGGCGGCGGCATCGCGCCCGAGCAGCTGCCGCTGGCAGTGGCTTCGCACGCGACCAGCAAGATCGGCAGCTTCGACGACCTCGAACACGTCGCCACCATGGGTTTCCGCGGCGAGGCGCTGGCCTCGATCGCTTCGGTGTCGCGCTTCGCGCTGACCTCGCGTCCGCGCGACACCGATGCCGCGTTCCGCATCGAGGTCGACGGCGGCGCCATCGGCGACTCGCGCCCCGCGCCGCATCCGCCAGGCAGCAGCGTCGACGTGCGCGACCTGTTCTACAACGTGCCGGCGCGGCGCAAGTTCCTGCGCACCGAACGCACCGAGTTCGGCCGCATCGACGAGTTGCTGAAGACGCTCTCGCTGGTGCACGAGCATGTCGAGTTCCGGCTCAGCCACAACGGGCGGCAGGTGCGCTTGCTGCGACCGGCCGCCGACGAGCGCGCGGCGCTGGCGCGTGTCGGCGAAGTGCTGGGCGAAACGTTCACCGAAGCTAGCCTGCGCATCGACCATGCCGCCGCAGGCATGCGCCTGTCCGGCTGGGTCGGACTGCCCACGGCCGCGCGCAGCCAGGCCGATCAGCAATATTTCTACGTCAACGGCCGCATGGTGCGCGACAAGGTGGTCGCGCACGCGGTGCGTCAGGCCTATGCCGACGTGCTGTTCCACGGCCGGCATCCCGCCTTCGTGCTGTTCCTCGAACTCGATCCGGCCGGCGTCGACGTCAACGTGCATCCGGCCAAGAGCGAAGTGCGCTTCCGCGAGCAGCGCCTGGTGCACGATTTCCTGTTTCGCACGCTGCACGAGGCGTTGTCGGAGACGCGCGCGGGCAGCGTGATGTCGCAGCCGGTCGCGCCGCTGGCCGGTACGCAGTCCGTGGCCGATGGCTCGATCCCGGCCGCGTCGCCCGCCATGTTCGGCGGCAGCGGTGGTGGCGGGCGTGCGCACAATGGCGGCGTTTGGCGCAGCCAGGCCGGCCTGTCGCTGGGCGTGCGCGAGGCGCCGCTGGCCGACTATCAGGCGCTGGTCGGCGAGGCGCCGCAGCGCGGTTTGCCGGCGTCGACCGACGATGCGGACATCCCGCCGCTCGGCTACGCGCTGGCGCAGCTCAAGAGCATCTTCGTGCTGGCCGAGAACGCGCATGGGCTGGTGCTGGTCGACATGCACGCTGCGCACGAGCGCATCACCTACGAGCGCATGAAAAACGCGCGCAGCGGCAGCGGACTGCGCACGCAGATGCTGCTGGTGCCGCTGGCGCTGGCGGTTTCGGCGCGCGAGGCCGAGGCGGCCGAGGAACACGCCGAGGCACTGGCCGGTTGGGGACTGGAACTGTCGCGCAGCGGCCCGAACCAGATCACCGTGCGCCGCATTCCCGCGCTGCTGGAAGGCGCGGACGTGTCGCAGCTGACCCGCGACGTGCTCGGCGAACTGGCCCAGCACGGCAGCTCGCGCAAGCTCGAAGAGCTGGAGAACGAACTGCTGTCGACGATGGCCTGCCACGGTTCCGTGCGCGCCGGTCGCCGTCTGAGCGTGGCTGAGATGAACGCGCTGCTGCGCGACATGGAAGCCACCGAGCGCTCCGGTCAGTGCAACCACGGGCGGCCGACCTGGGTGCAACTGGGCATGCACGAGTTGGATCGCCTGTTCAATCGCGGACGCTGATTCGCGCTTGAACGGCTCCCGCAGGGCCTATACTCGAACGGTCCGTAGCCGGAGATCGTCCATGTTTCGCGCCAGCCTCTTTTTCATCGCCGTTCTCGGAGTCGCCACCGTGCAAGCCGCCGACGCCCCGTCGTACACCCAGCAGATCGAACACTGGCGCGCGCAGCGCGTGGAGCGCCTGACCGCGCCCTACGGCTGGCTCAGCCTGGTCGGGCTGCCGTGGCTGGAGCAGGGCCGCAATACCATCGGCAGTGCCAAGGACAACGCCATCGTCATCGCTTCGGCGCCGGCGCATCTGGGCACCGTCGACTGGCGCAAGGACGGCACGGTGACGATCGAGCTGGCGCCGGACGCGCACGCGACCATCGACGGCAAGCACGTGCGTCGCGCCACGCTGCTCGACGACAGTCACGACGATCCGACCACGGTGCGCTTCGGCACCACCGAGTTCTACCTGATCGCGCGCAACGGCAAGAAGGGCTTGCGCGTGAAGGACAGCGCGGCGCCCACGCGCACGCATTTCGCCGGCATCGACCATTTCCCGATCGACCCGTCGCTGCGCATCGTCGCCAAGTGGGTGCCGTACGCCAAGCCGCACACGCTGCAGATGGGCAACGAGATCGGCGCGGTCGACACCTTTCCGGTGCCGGGCAAGGCCGAGTTCACCTACCAGGGACACGACTACACGCTGTACCCGGTGATCGAAGTGCCCGGCGACAGCCAGTACTTCCTGGTCTTCGCCGACGCCACCAGCGGCAAGGAAACCTACGGCGCGGCGCGCTTCCTGTACATCGACAAGCCCGAGAACGGCCATGTCGTGATCGACTTCAACAAGGCCTACAACCCGCCGTGCGCGTTCACGCCGTACGCGACCTGTCCGCTGGCGCCGCCAGAGAATCGGCTCGGCTTCCGCGTTACCGCCGGCGAGAAGGTCTACAAGGGCGGCGAAGGCTGAGTCGCCGCGTTCCGCCGCCGTGACCACGCACGCCGAGCGCATTCTCGACCTCTACCAGCGCCACGCGGCGGCCTGGCAAAGCGACCGCCTGCGCACGCGGTTCGACGAACGGGGCTGGATGGATCGCTTTCTGGCGATGGTGCCGGCTTCGGGCGAGGTGCTCGATCTCGGCTGTGGCTGTGGCGAGCCGGTGGCGGCGTATCTGATCGAGCAGGGCCGGGCCGTGACCGGCGTGGACGGCGCGGCGGCGATGGTCGCGCTGAGCCAGCAGCGTTTCCCGGACCAGCACTGGGTGCATGCCGACATGCGCGGCCTGGATCTCCGGCGTCGCTTCGATGGCGTGCTGGCGTGGAACAGCTTTTTCCATCTCGCGCACGAGGATCAGCGCGCCATGTTCGCGGTGTTCGCCCGTCATGCCGCGCCCGGCGCGCCGCTGATGTTCACCAGCGGTACCGAGCACGGTGTGGCGATGGGAACGTTCCGCGGCGAGCCGCTGTACCATGCCAGCCTGGACACCGAGGCGTATCGCGCGTTGTTGCACGAACACGGCTTCATGGTATTGGACCATTGCCCCGAGGATACGACGTGCGGCGGGTTGACCATCTGGCTGGCGCAGCGCGCGACGGTCTGAGCAAGGCAGAGAACCGCGCCACGGCATCGCGGCGCGGGTTTGCAGCGAAGGGTGTGCTTCAGCGCCCCTTGAACTGCGGCTTGCGGCGTTCCAGAAACGCGCTGGTGCCTTCGCGCATATCCTCGGTGGCGAAGCACAGCGCGAAACCCTGGCTTTCGTAGTCCAGACCCTGTTCGATGGCGCACTCGCCGCCACCCAGCACGGCATCGAGAATGCCGGCCGCCGCGCGCGGCGCGGCCACGGACAGCGCTTCGGCCACGGCCTTCACCGCCGTGTCCAGTTGCTCCGGCTCCACGACTTCGGTCACCACGCCCAGTGCATGGGCGCGGGCGGCGTCGATCTGCTTGCCGGTCAGACACAGCTCCAGCGCCGCGCCGCGACCGGCCAGGCGCAGCAGACGCTGGGTGCCGCCGAAGCCGGGGATCAGGCCGAGGTTGATTTCCGGCTGACCGAACTTGGCCTTGTTCGAGGCGATGCGCAGGTGGCAGGCCATCGCCAGCTCCATGCCGCCGCCCAGCGCGTAGCCGGGAATGCGCGCGACGACGGGCTTGCCCAGTCGCTCGATCGTCAGCATCAGCGCCTGGCCGATGCGCGAGAACGACAGCGCCTGGGTCGGCGTGTAGGCGTTCATCTCGGCGATGTCCGCGCCGGCCACGAAGGCCTTGTCGCCAGCGCCGGTCAGCACCACCACGCGCACGGCGTCGTCCTGCGCCGCCTGGCCGAACGCCAGGGTCAGTTCGTTGAGGGTGTCGAGATTGAGCGCATTGAGTTTGTCCGGACGGTTGACCGTGATGGTGCGCACGGCGCCTTCGTCGTGGGTCAGCAGGTTGCGGTAGGCCATGATCGGACTCCGGTGAGAAAACGTGCATGGTATCAGCGGGGAACCATCCGCCCGCGATTGCGATCTGAACAAAGGGTCGTTGCCTCGCGCATGCGGGGTGCGACACGCTTGGCTTACCATGGTGGGCGGACCGGAACGCCCGAGGCGGATGCATCGATGAACCCACGTTTTGCCCTGATCGCACTGCTCGTCATGCCGACGCTGGCGTGGGCGCAGGGTGGAGGAGGCGCGCAGAAGGCGTCGCCGTCCACGACGCCGGCCGGTATCGACCGGACCAAGGCGTCGTACGCGGTGGGCTATCAGATCGGCACCCGCGTCGCCCAGGGCAAGAGCACCTTCGACATCGACATGCTGGTGCGTGCGCTGCGCGATGCCTATGCCGGCCGTGCGCCGAAGGTGCCGGCGGCGCAGATGCGCGAGCAGCTGAACCTGCTCGGCCAGCAGCTGCACGAGCGCGCCGAGGAAGGCTTCCACAAGCTGGCGGTGGCCAACGCCGCCGAATCCAGCCGTTTCATGGCGCAGAACCGTTCGCAGGTCGGTGTGGTGACGCTGCCCTCGGGCGTGCAGTACAAGGTGCTGCGCAAGGGCACCGGCGCGCATCCGACGCTGAAGAGCACCGTGGTCGCCAACTACCGCGGTGCGCTGATCGACGGCATGGAATTCGACAGTTCCTACGCCCACGGTCGTCCGGTGACGTTCCCGGTCGATCGCATGCTGCCCGGCTGGAAGGACGTGCTGCCGCGCATGCGCGTGGGCGGCAAGTGGAAGGTCTGGATTCCGCCCACGCAGGCCTACGGCGCACGCGGCCAACTGCCGCGCATCGGCCCCAACGAAGTGCTGGTGTTCGAGATCGAGCTGCTGGGCGTGAAGTGACCGCTGCACGCCTGTGCGGCGCGCAACTGCGCTAGCATATCGGGATGATGCCGCAAGCCCGAAGCCTCGACGAACGCGAACCGCTGACCCCCTGCGTGAAGGTGTGCCGGCTCGACGCGAGCGGCTTCTGCGTGGGCTGCAAGCGCAGCGTCGAGGAAATCATGCACTGGGGCGCGATGTCGCGCGACGAGCGTCTGCACCTGATGCGCGAGGAGCTGCCGAAGCGTTGGACGGACTGATGCACCCGCGTTCCGATGCATGGCGTCAGGCGCTGCGGCCGTTGAGCGAGCCGCCGGGTCTGCCGGGCTGGAACCACGCCACGATGAGCGATCTGATCGGCGATGCGCCGCTGACTCCGGCCGCTGTGCTCGTGCCGGTGATCGATGCGGCGCAGCCCAGTGTGGTACTGACGCGGCGCACCGAGCATCTGGCCCGGCACGCAGGGCAGGTGGCGTTTCCGGGCGGCCGTGTGGATGCCGACGACAGCGACGCCATCGACGCCGCGCTGCGCGAGACCGAGGAGGAAATCGGCCTGCCGCGCAGCCACGTGCAACCGGTGGGCTTTCTGGATTGCTTCGAGACCGTCAGCGGCTTCGCCGTCACCCCAGTGGTGGCGCTGGTGTCGCCGCAGCGTCCGCCGTGGCGGCCCGAGCCGGGCGAGGTGGACGAAGTGTTCGAGGTGCCGCTGGCGTTCCTGCTCGATCCGGCCAACCTGCAGCGCTACACCATGCAGTACCGCGGCCAGGCGCGCGAGATGGCGGAGTTCCGCTACGGCCCGCACCGCATCTGGGGCGCCACGGCCGCGATGTTGACCAACCTGCTTGTCCGGATGGGAGTGTTGCCATGAGTCGTCCATTGATCGCCGCGCATGAACTGATGGCGCGCAACGCCGACGAGGTGCTGATTGTCGATTGCCGCTTCGATCTGGCCGACCCGCAACAGGGACGGCGCGCCTATCTTGCCGGTCATCTCCCGGGTGCAGTCTACGCCAGCCTCGACGAAGACCTTTCCGATCTGGACAAGATTCCGCAGGGGCTGGGCCGTCATCCGTTGCCCGAGCCGGATGCCTTCGCGCGCACATTGGAGCGCTGGGGCTGGAGGCCCGAGTTGACGGTGGTCGCCTACGACACCGTTGGCGGCGCGATGGCCGCGCGGCTGTGGTGGATGATGCGCAGCCTCGGTGCGAAGGCCGCGGTGCTGGACGGCGGCTTGAACGCCTGGCGCGAGGCGGGCGGTACCCTGCAGACAGGCGCGGTCGAGCGCGCGCCGAGCACGGTCGAGGCGCGCCTCGATCCGCAGGCGGCGATGGATTCGGCGGCGCTGCAACAGGCGCTGGCCGACGGTGCGGTAACGCTGGTCGACGCGCGCGCCGCGCCGCGTTTTCGCGGCGAAGTCGAGCCGCTCGATCGCGTTGGCGGTCACGTGCCCGGCGCGGTCAATCGTCCGTTTGCCGACAATCTCGGCGCCAACGGCCGGTTTCGCGCACCCGAGGATCTGCGCGCGGACTTCGAGCGGCTGCTGGCCGGACGTCCCCCGGAGCATAGCGTGCACATGTGCGGTTCCGGCGTCACCGCCTGCCACAACCTGCTGGCGATGGCGCATGCGGGGCTGCCCGGCGCGCGTCTGTACGCGCCTTCCTGGAGCGGCTGGATCAGCGACCCTGAGCGGCCGGTGGCGAAGGGCGAAGCCTGAGGCTGTCGCCGCGCGCGATGCCTTGCGTGCGGCGAGCCTTGCGCCGCCGCGAATCCGCGGCGGCGCAGAACATCATTTCTTGCTCTTGAGTTGTGCGACCAGCGCCTTCAGCACGCTTTGCGTCTCGTCGCTGAACCAGCCGTCGAGGAAGTCCTCGACCGGCAGGGCATCGAGGTCGGCGAAGGCGGCCGCCAGATCCGCACGCGCAATGGCGCGGGTGTTGCGCATGGCTTGCTGCGGCAATGCCAGCAGTGCATGTATCCAATGTTGTGCGCGCACCACCACTTCCTCGACCGGCGCCAGTTCGTCGACGAAGCCGCAGGCCAGGGCTTCCTCGGAGGTCAGCATGTTGCCGGCCACCAGCAGGCGCTCGGCGCGGTAGGCGCCGACCACGCGACGCAGCGCCAGTTGGATGCAGTCAGGCACGGTCAGGCCGACCTGCACCTCGTTGAGACCGATGCGGAACGGACCGCGCGCCATCACGCGGTAGTCGCAGAACAGCGCCAGCACGGCGCCGCCGGCGGGACTGTGGCCGGAGACGGCGGCGACGGATGGAATCGGCAGCCGCGCCAGTGTGCCGCACAGGGCGAAGAATTCGCGCCAGAAGGCGCGCATGCCGTTGCGGTCCAGAGTCAGCAGGGTCGGTACGTCCAGTCCGGCCGAGAACATGCCCTGACTGCCGGTCAGCAGCAGGCCGCGCGCGCCGCCGGACACGGCTTCCTCGATGCCGTGGCGCAGGCGCGTGATCAGTGCCGGATCCAGCGCGTTGACCGGCGGACGGTGGAGGCGGAGTTCGGCGACGCCTTCGCGGGTGGTGATGTCGAGCATGGGATTCTCCAGCTGCGGTCGAACGGGGGGATCAATCCTCCGCCGAGGTCCATTGGTAGCGCACGGCATAGTCCAGCGTCGCGGTGCCGTGGGCCGGCACGTCGACGTGGAATTCCAGCGTGTCCGGCGTCTGCCGCGCAGGCTGTTCGCTGGACGAGGTCAGCGTCCACTGCGTCCAGCGCGTGGGATGTTCGATCACGCTGACCGTGCGCGCGTTGTCGCCGGTGTTGGTCAGGGTGATGCGGAAACCTTCGTCGATGCGGCGTTCGGCCTTGTCGTAGTTGAAGCTGGTGCGCTCGCGTTGTGCGCGCAGATCGAACGCCGAGCCCAGCGTCAGACGCACCTGCGCATGCTCGGGCGTGTCGGCCACGCTGCCTTCGCCGATGAATTCCAGCGCGCCGTCCTTGTCCGCGGTCAGCACGCGCATGTGGCCCTCGGGCAGGGTGTCGGGCGCCTGGAACTGCAGCACGCTGGCGATGGCTCCCTGGGTGGCATTGGCGTCCATCGAGGCGTTGGTCATGGGGCGTGAGGGCGTCCAGGCGTTGCCGTTCTCGAACGTCCAGGTGCGCTGGCAGTCGAGCATGCGCGGCGCGTACAGCGGCGTCAGGGTGACGCTGTTGTCGGGCAGGTCGACGCTACCGGGCAGGGCGAACGTGCGATAGGCGTCCAGCGTGCCCTGCTGCGGCATCGGCGCGGCCTCGCTCTTGGCGCGGAAGCTCATCATCGCCGGGCGCGGGCCGCCGTTGTTGCCGCCGATGTTCGGCTGGCCGGCGACCAGCTTGATGTCGGCGTCATTCCAGTCGCGGCCGCTGCGGTTGGCGATGCTGGCCTGCGCGCGCAGACGCATGCGGCAACTGTTGCCGGGTTGCAGGGTGGCGGTGTAGGCGGCGCGCCAGCCGAGACCGTGGGTCGGGTAGGTCAGCACCGCGTTGCTGTGGCCGTCGTTGTCGGCCTGCACATGCACGATCAGGCGCGAGCCGCCGCCGATCTCGCCGTTGAGCAACTTGACCGCGCTGTACTGCTGCACCACGGTCGGGCCGAACACGTCGCCGCCGATGACCAGGCTGCCGTCGTGGCCGACGCTTTCCAGCTGCCCTTGCACCAGGGTCTGGCCGTTGTCGCCGATGACGCTGACCTGCTTGCCGATCTGGCCGATCAGCGCGCCGTTGTGGCCCTGCGACAGCAGCAGGCGCTGCGACAGGACTTTCACGTGGTCCGAGCCGAAGCTCAGCGTGACCGCTTCCGGTTCGAGGTAACTGGGCAGGTTGCCGATGGTCAGGTCCTGCGCACCCTTGGCGTAGCCCAGGTTGCGCTGCTCGCGGATCACCGCATAGCCGCTGTCGATCGACTGCGCGCCGGACTGGAACAGGCTGTTGTCGTTGCTGCGGTAGAGTGTCAGGTCCGGGCCGTCGGTAGCCAGTGCGACCGGGGTGACGAGAACGCCGGCCAGAGCCAGCGAGAGCAGAACGCGTTGCATGGTGGCGACCTCCGAGATGGACCGGCGCCCATCATAGCGGGCCGGACTGAATCGGGGGTGTGCCGTGCGCCACTCAGCAGCTGCTGGAGGCGGCGCTGCAGGCCGATGCGGTGGCCGCGGACGTCGCCGCCGTGATCGCCACCATCGCCGCCGCGGCGGTGGCGGCCTGCACCGCCTGCTGGGTGGCGGCGCCGACGCTGTCGGCCAGGGGCAGGTCGTCGAGCGTCTTCAGCTGTTTCTTTGCACGTGCGCGTTGATCGCGCGGATACAGTGCGTCGATCAGACGACAGCTTTCGGCCAGGCGGGCCAGCATGTGCGTGCGCGGATCGGCGGCGTTGCCGTGCAGCAGCACGGCGTCGAGGCGCTGGCGGATGTCGTGCTCGGCATGACCGTCGCGTTCCGGGTAGCGCGTGAGCCGGAACACCCACAGCACGCGCGATTCGTGTTTTTCCAACGTGCCGCGCGCCACCAGTCCGTCGATCAGGCGCTGACGCAGGTGCGGCAGCGCGCGACGCAAATGCTGCATCCAGTAGCTGAGGGACTTGCCGGGCTTGTCGTGCAGCGCCTGCGCCGTTTCCCGCAGCAGCGGCGGAAGCTCCTGCGGAACACGGTCGACGGTGATGCGCTTGCCGTCCAGCGCCAGCGCGCCGTGCAGCGTCAGCTCCATCAGCAGGGCGCCGGTGAGGCCGAAGTCGATGGCGATCTGCGCCTGCGGCAGCACGCGGCCGCGTTCGTCGTCGAGCGCCAGGAGCAGCAGCTCCTCGGCCAGCAGCAGATCGGCGGTATCGGTCTTCATGGCGAAACCGGATTCAGCGAGCGTTGTCGACAGCTTCGCGAATCGCCGCGGGCAGCGCAACCGAGGTGCCCTTGGCGGGATCGATCCACACCAGGGTCACGCGGCCGTCGCAGTACAGGCGGCCGTCCTTGCCGTCGACGATGCGATGGCCCAGCGTCATCGAACTGTTGCCCAGGCGCTCGCAGAACAGCTGCACCTCGACCTGCGCCGGCCAGTGGATCGGCGCGCGGTAGTTGAGCTCGCTGGCGGCCATCACCGGTTTCGCGTGCGCGTCCATCCAGTCGTCGGGCAGATGCTGCAGCCAGTCCAGGCGCGCCTGTTCCAGGTAGGTCAGGTACATCGCGTTGTTGACGTGGTTGAAGGCGTCCAGGTCGCGCCAGCGCACCTCGATGGGTGCGGTGAACAGCGGGGCGGGCGTGGCGTCGGTCATGCGCGTTTCCGTTTCTTGGTGGCTTTCTTGGCGGATGCCTTCGGCGCCGCCGTCTTCAGGTAGGGCTTGAGGAAGCGTCCGGTGTGCGAATCCTTGCTGGCCGCGACGTCCTCGGGCGTGCCCGAGGCGATGATGCGACCGCCGCCGGCGCCGCCTTCGGGACCCAGATCGACGATCCAGTCGGCGGTCTTGATGACGTCCAGGTTGTGCTCGATCACCACCACGGTGCTGCCGTTGTCGACCAGCTGGTGCAGCACGTCGAGCAGCTGCTCGATGTCGTGGAAGTGCAAGCCGGTGGTCGGTTCGTCGAGGATGTACAGCGTGCGGCCGGTGTCGCGCTTGGACAGCTCGCGCGACAGCTTCACGCGCTGCGCCTCGCCGCCCGACAGCGTGGTCGCGCTCTGGCCCAGCTTGATGTAATCGAGGCCCACCGCGCGCAGCGTCTGCAGCTTGCGAGCGATCACCGGCACCGGCTCGAACAGCTCCAGCGCTTCCTCGATGGTCATCTCCAGGACGTCGGCGATGGTGTGGCCCTTGTACAGGATTTCCAGCGTTTCGCGGTTGTAGCGTTTGCCGTGGCACACGTCGCAGGGCACGTAGACGTCGGGCAGGAAGTGCATCTCGACCTTGATCAGGCCGTCGCCCTGGCAGGCCTCGCAGCGGCCACCGCGCACGTTGAAGCTGAAGCGGCCCGGCTTGTAGCCGCGAGCGCGGGACTCGGGCACCTGCGCAAACAACTCGCGCAGCGGCGTGAACAGGCCGGTGTAGGTGGCCGGATTGGAGCGCGGCGTGCGGCCGATCGGCGACTGGTCGATGTCGACCACCTTGTCGAACAGATCCAGGCCCTCGACGCTCTCGTAGGCCGCCGGTTCGGTGCTGGTGCCGTTGAGTTCGGCGGCGATGAGGCGGAACAGGGTGTCGTTGATCAGCGTCGACTTGCCCGAGCCGGACACGCCGGTGACGCAGGTGAACAGGCCGGCGGGAATGTCCAGATCGACCTTCTGCAGATTGTTGCCGGACGCGCCGCGCAGGCGCAGCCACAGTTGTTCGTCCGGTTCGCGGCGCTGCTCCGGCACCTCGATGCCGCGCTGGCCGGACAGGAACTGGCCGGTGACCGAGCGCTCGGACTTCAGCACGTCCTTCAGCGTGCCCTCGGCGACGATCTCGCCGCCGTGCACGCCCGCGCCGGGGCCGATGTCGAGGATGTGGTCGGCGGCGCGGATGGCGTCCTCGTCGTGCTCGACCACGATCACGGTGTTGCCCAGATCGCGCAGGCGCGTCAGCGTGCCCAGCAGGCGCTCGTTGTCGCGCTGGTGCAGGCCGATGGAGGGCTCGTCCAGCACGTACATTACGCCGACCAGGCCGGCGCCGATCTGGCTGGCCAGGCGGATGCGCTGGGCCTCGCCGCCGGACAGCGAGTCGGCCTTGCGGTCCAGCGTGAGGTAATCCAGTCCGACGTCGACCAGGAACTTCAGACGCTTGCGGATCTCCTTGACGATCTTGGTCGCGATCTCGCCGCGCCAGCCGTCCAGGGTCAGCTGCTCGAAGAAGTTCTCCGCCGCCTCGATGGAATCGGCGCCGATTTCGGGCAGGGTGCGTTCGGCCACGAACACGTTGCGCGCCGAGCGGTTCAGGCGCTGGCCGCCACATTCGCTGCACGGCTTCTCGGCGATGTAACGCGACAGTTCCTCGCGCACGGCCGAGGATTCGGTCTCGCGATAGCGGCGTTCCAGATTCGGCAGGATGCCCTCGAAGGCGTGCTCGCGAGTGACCTTGCCGCCGCGCTCGGTCAGATAGCGGAAGGCGATCGCTTCGCCGCCGGAGCCGTTCATCACCGCGTCCTGCACCTTCTGCGGCAGCTCGTTCCACGGCGTGTCGACGTCGAAGCCGTAGTGTTTGGCCAGCGACAGGATCAGCTGGAAGTAGTGCGCGTTGCGGCGGTCCCAGCCGCGCACCGCGCCGCCGGCCAGCGACAGTTCGGGATGACGCACCACGCGCGCGGCGTCGAATACCTGGTTCACGCCGAGGCCGTCGCAGGCCGGGCAGGCGCCGATCGGCGAGTTGAACGAGAACAGTCGCGGTTCCAGCTCGGGCAGCGCGTAGTCGCAGATCGGGCAGGCGTAGCGCGAGGAGAACAGGTGCTCGGGCGCGTCCGCATCGTCGAGATCGGCGACGATGGCCAGCCCGTCGCCCAGGCGTAGCGCGGTCTCGAAGGATTCGGCCAGGCGCTGCTTCAGTTCGGCGCGCGGGCGGAAGCGGTCGATCACCGCTTCGATGGTGTGCTTCTTACGCAGTTCCAGCGGCGGCACGCTGTCCAGTTCGTGCACGTGGCCGTCGACGCGGGCGCGCACGAAACCCTGCGCGCGCAGTTGCTCGAAGATCTGCGCGTGCTCGCCCTTGCGCTCGCGGATCACCGGCGCCAGCAGCATCCAGCGCTTGTCGGCGTCCAGCGCCAGCGTGGCGTCGACCATCTGGCTCACGGTCTGCGCTTCCAGCGGCGTGCCGTGGTCGGGACAGCGCGGGCTGCCGACGCGGGCGAACAGCAGGCGCAGGTAGTCGTGCACCTCGGTGATGGTGCCGACCGTCGAGCGCGGGTTGTGCGAGGTGGCTTTCTGCTCGATGGAGATCGCCGGCGACAGACCCTCGATGCTGTCGACATCGGGTTTCTCCATCATCGACAGGAACTGCCGCGCGTACGCCGACAGCGATTCGACGTAGCGGCGCTGACCCTCGGCATACACGGTGTCGAAAGCCAGCGAGGACTTGCCTGAGCCGGACAGGCCGGTGATCACGATCAGCTTGTCGCGTGGCAGGTCCAGGTCCAGGTTCTTCAGGTTGTGCGTACGCGCACCGCGGATGCGGATCGGGCTCATGCGACGTTCCGGAAAGGTGATGTGGGTGAAAGCCGACACCGGAGATGCGGCCGAACCGTTACTATATCAATGCGAAGTCGTCGCAAAGCCTGCGACGGCACCATGGCATCCACCCAAGGAGAGACCGCATGAAAGCCTTTACCGCGTCCGGCATGGCCGCCGCTCTGATCTTTTCCCTCGCGACCGCCGGCGTGGCCCAGGCGCAGCCCAAGCAGGCGACGCCCGCGCAGGTGCGCCAGCTGCTCGAAGTCACCGGCAGCGGCAAGATGATGCACGGCATGATGGAGCAGATGAACAGCCGCATGTCGGGCTTCATGCAGCAGGCGCTGCCGTGCGTGCCGGCCAGCTACTGGAACGATTTCGCCGGCCAGAAGGCCGAGCAGGACTTGATCGACAAGCTGGTGCCGATCTACCAGAAGCACTTCACCGAGAGCGACATGGCCGGGCTGCTGAAGTTCTACCGCACTCCGCTGGGCCAGAAGGTGATCCACGAGATGCCCGAGACCATGCGCGAGTCGATGCAGATCGGCCAGTCCTGGGGCAAGACCCGCATGCAGGAGATGGTCGCCAAGCTGAAGAAGGACGGCACCATCACCGCCGACGGCAAGTGTCCGGCGACCAAGTCGGACGCCCAGTCCGGCGGCAAGTAACGCCTTCGCCCGCCTGCCGCCGCGGCAGGCGGGCGACATTCCACGCGAATCAGGGGCTTGCGTCGGCAAGCCCCTCGCCGCTAAAATCGCGGGTTCGCGCAAGACGCGAATCACCGAACGGGGCCGCAACGGTTCGCGAGACCCCGGAATAAGAACTACAGAAGGATCACCATCATGTACGCAGTCATCAAGACCGGCGGCAAGCAGTACCGCGTGATGCAGGGCGAATACCTGCGCGTGGAGAAGCTCGAAGCCGAAGTGGACAGCACCATCGAATTCGACCAGGTCCTGCTGGTCGGCGAAGGCGAGAACGTGACGGTCGGCGCGCCGATCATCGAGGGCGCCACGGTCAGCGCGAAGATTCTTTCGCACGGCCGCGGCAAGAAGGTCCGCATCGTCAAGTTCCGCCGCCGCAAGCACCACAAGAAGCAGCAGGGCCACCGTCAGCATTACACCGAAATCGAGATCACCGGCATCGCCGGCGGCTCGAAGTAAGAGGAGTCAGACACCATGGCACATAAAAAGGGCGTAGGTTCCAGCCGCAACGGCCGCGACTCCAACCCGAAATACCTGGGCGTGAAGATCTACGGCGGTCAGGCGGTCGAGGCCGGCAACATCATCGTGCGTCAGCGCGGCACCAAGTTCCACGCCGGCACCGGCGTCGGTCTGGGGCGCGATCACACGCTGTTCGCGCTGGTCGACGGCACCGTCGAGTTCAAGACCCGCGGCGACAAGAACCGCAAGTTCGTGAGCGTCGTCCAGGCCTGATTGCCCGGACATCGCCATCGACGCGACAGAGCCCCGCCATGCGCGGGGCTTTTCGTTGGGCGAGACTCGACGCGCGTCGTGGGTGGGCCGAAATCCCGGCTCCGTCCCGGCGTGTCGCGGCGACGGCGCTTCGCGTTACTCTTTATCCGGTCGCAGGTCTGCGCCGTCTCCGTGCTGCGGGATGTCGCGCTTTCTCGATGCCGGCTTGCTACCAAGGATGTCCGCTTGCGCGGCGATCCTGCACTTTCCACCTTCTTCCCGCGGTCACTGTCATCCATGAAATTCGTCGACGAAGCCAACATCAGGGTCAAGGCCGGCAACGGCGGCAACGGCTGCGTCAGCTTCCGCCGCGAGAAGTACATCCCGTTCGGCGGTCCGGACGGCGGCGACGGCGGCCGCGGTGGGTCGGTGTGGCTGGAGGCCGACGAAGGTCTCAACACGCTGATCGACTTCCGCCATCAGCGCGTGTTCAAGGCGCCGCGTGGCCAGGACGGCATGGGCAGCCAGATGTACGGCAAGGGCGGCGAGGACATTGTGGTGCGCGTGCCGGTGGGCACGGTCATCACCAACGTCGAGACCGACGAGATCATCGGCGATCTGACCGCGCACGAGCAGCGTCTGCTGGTCGCGCAGGGCGGCAAGGGCGGCCTTGGCAACATGCACTTCAAGAGTTCGGTCAATCGCGCGCCGCGGCAGTCCACGCCGGGCACGACGGGCGAGGAGCGCGAGCTCAAGCTCGAACTCAAGCTGCTGGCCGACGTGGGTCTGCTGGGGTTCCCCAACGCCGGCAAGTCGACCTTCATCCGCGCCGTGTCCGCGGCGACGCCGCGCGTGGCCGACTACCCGTTCACCACGCTGCATCCCGGTCTGGGCGTGGTGCGCGTCGAGGCCGACCGCAGTTTCGTGGTGGCCGACATTCCCGGTCTGATCGAGGGCGCGGCCGACGGCGCCGGCCTGGGTATGCAGTTCCTGCGTCACGTGGCCCGTACCAGCCTGCTGCTGCACCTAGTCGACATGGCGCCGATGGACGGTGCCGATCCGGTGGCGCAGGTGCGCGCGATCGAGGCCGAGCTGGAGCAGTTCGATCCGGCACTGCTGCAACGCCCGCGCTGGCTGGTGCTGAACAAGGCCGACCTGCTGCCCGAGGACGAGCGCGCGGTCCGGGCGCAGGAGATCGTCGATGCGCTGGGCTGGTCGCAGCCCTGGTTCCTGATTTCCGCGGTCGGTCGCGAGGGTACGCGCGAGGTCTGTCTGCAGGCGCAGCGCTTCTTCGATGCCCAGCGCGTGCAGGCGCGCGAGGCGGCCGAGGCCCGGGACGACGTGCGCATGCGCGGCGAGGCGGGCGAGGAGCCGCGTTCGTGAGTCCTGCGCTGCCGGGTCTCCGCGTGTTCGCGTGCCTGCGCCGGACCACAAAAAAGCCGGCTCGCGCCGGCTTTTTCGCTTGCACGCTCGAGGCTGGATCAGCCCAGGGCGTGAATCTTCGCGTTCAGGCGGCTCTTGTGGCGAGCGGCCTTGTTCTTGTGGATCAGACCACGCGAGGCGTAGCGATCCAGCAGCGGCGCGGCGTTCTGGAACGCTTCCGTCGCAGCGGCCTTGTCGTTGGCTTCGATCGCCTTGACGACCTTCTTCAGGGCAGTGCGCATCATGGAGCGCGCGCTGACGTTGCGCATACGCGACTGCTCGGACTGGCGCGCGCGCTTCTTTGCGGACTTGATGTTGGCCAAGGGATGACTCCGAATCTGTTGGCGTGGAAAAAGACGCTAATTATGGGGCGAGATAATAATGCAGTCAATGGTTTGGTGGCTACTCCCTTGATGGGGCAGGGAGAACTGAGGGCATGAAAAAGTCCAGTCTCCTGCGCGGGGTGCTGTCGTTCAGCAGCGTGACCATGCTTTCGCGCGTGTTCGGCCTGGTGCGCGACATCGCCATCAACGCCGCGTTCGGCGCCAATGCAGCCACCGATGCGTTCTGGGTGGCGTTCCGCATTCCCAATTTCATGCGTCGCCTGTTCGCCGAAGGCTCGTTTTCGACCGCTTTCGTGCCGGTGTTCACCGAGATCAAGGAAACCCGCAGTCACGAGGACCTGAAGGCGCTGATGGGGCGCGTCTCCGGCACGCTGGGCGGCGTGCTGCTGGTGGTCACGGCGCTGGGCATCTTCTTCGCGCCGCAGGTGGCCTCGCTGTTCGCGCCGGGTTCGCTGGATCAGCCGCATAAGCTGGATCTGACCATCGATCTGCTGAGGCTGACGTTCCCGTTCCTGTGGTTCGTGTCGTTGACGGCGATGGTCGGCGGCGCGCTGAACAGTTTCGACCGCTTCGCCATGCCGGCCTTCGCGCCGGTGCTGCTGAACCTGTGCATGATCGCCGGCGCCGTGTGGCTGGCACCGCGTCTGCAGGTGCCGATCATGGCGATGGGCTGGGCGGTGCTGGCCGGCGGCGTGGTGCAATTGATCTTCCTGGTGCCCTCGCTGCGCCGCATCGGATTGCTGACGCGGCCGCGCTGGGGCTGGCGTCATCCGGACGTGCGCCGGATCATGCGGCTGATGCTGCCGACCCTGTTCAGCTCCTCGATCTATCAGGTCAACCTGCTGCTGGACACGGTGATCGCCTCGTTCCTGCTGACCGGCTCGCAGAGCTGGCTGTCGCTGTCCACGCGTTTTCTGGAACTGCCGCTGGGCGTGTTCGGCGTGGCGCTGGGCACGGTGATCCTGCCGGCGCTGTCGCGCCATTTCGTCGACAAGAACGGCGACGGTTATTCGCGTTCGCTGGACTGGGGCTTGCGCATCGCGCTGCTGATCGCCTTGCCGGCTATGGTGGCGCTGCTGATGCTGTCCACGCCGCTGATCGCCACGCTGTTCCAGCACGGCAAGTTCAATGCCTTCGACACGCACATGGCGACGCTGTCGATCATGGCATTCGTGTCCGGTCTGCCCGCGTTCGCGCTGGTCAAGGTGCTGCTGCCGGCGTTCTATTCGCGCCAGGACACGCGCACGCCGATGCGGATCAGCGTGGCGGTGCTGATCGCGAACATGGCGCTGGCGCTGAGCTTCATCGCGCTGCTGTTCGTGTGGTGGGCGCCCGCCGCAGCGCGGCAGGTCGGCTGGCTGGACGGCATCGCCCAGGTGCCGGGCCTGCACATGGCGCTCGGCATCGCCAGCGCTCTGTCCAGCTACCTGCAGTTGGCGCTGTTGTGGCACGGCCTGCGGCGCGCCGGCGTGTTCCAGCGTCAGCCGGGCTGGCTGCGGCATCTGCTGCGGGTGACGCTGGCCTGCGCGGTGATGGCGGCGGTGCTGTGGCTGGGACGCGAGCACTGGGGCGGCTGGACGACCGAGCCGACCTGGACGCGCATCTGGCGGCTGGCCGCGATGGTGGCGGCCGGCGCGACGGCCTACGCGGGCGCGTTGTTTGCCGGCGGTTTCCGCTTGCGCGACCTGCGCGGCGCATGAGAGGGCGCGGCGACGGCGACGCATTCGCGTCGGCCGTGGGATGCGCTGGACAGGACCGCTATACTGGCGCGATGACTGAGGTTTACCGGGACGTCGCCGGGCCGTGCGTGGCCCCGGGCGGCAGCGTCGTCACCGTGGGCGCGTTCGACGGGCTGCATCGCGGCCATCGCGCGCTGCTGGCGCGCGTGCGCGAGCGCGCCGACGCGCTTGGCGTGGCGGCGACGGCGATCAGCTTCGAGCCGCTGCCACGCGCCTTTTTCTCGCCCGTGCCGGTGCCGCGTCTGGCGTCCGTGCGCGAGAAACTGGTCGGGTTGCGCGAGGCCGGCATGGATCGCGTCCTGCTGCTGCGCTTCAATGCCGCGCTGACGGCGATGACGGCCGAGGATTTCGTGCGCACGGTGCTGGTGCAGCGCGTGGCGGCGCGCGAGGTGTGGGTGGGCGGCGATTTCCGCTTCGGTCACAAGCGCGCCGGCGACTTCGCGCTGCTCGAACGCATGGGCGCGGCGCTGGGGTTCACGGCGAATGCGATGCCCGCGCAGCAGATCGACGGCGAACAGGTGTCCTCCAGCGCCATCCGCAAGGCCCTGGCCGACGGCCAGTTCGCCCATGCCGCGCGGCTGCTGGGCCGTCCCTTCGCGATCAGCGGTCACGTGGTCGAAGGCGAGAAGCTGGGGCGCACGCTGGGCTATCCCACGGCCAACGTGCCACTGGGTCCGCGCGTGACGCCGCTGCAGGGCATCTTCGCGGTGCGCGTCGATCTGGACGACGGCCGGCTGGGGCTGCCCGGCGTGGCCAGCCTTGGCGTGCGCCCGACCGTGAACCATCTGGCGCAACCATTACTGGAAGCGCATCTGTTCGATTTCGACGAAGATCTCTACGGTCGCCGCATCCGCGTCGAATTCGTCGAGCATCTGCGCGACGAGGCCAAGTTCGACGACCTCGACGCGCTGGTCGCGCAGATGGACCGCGACGCTGCGGCCGCGCGCGCCGTGCTGGGCATCGCGCCGGCCGAGGGAGCCTGAAACACCCGGCGGGCTTGCCTTGCGCAGGCGCGTCGTCAAAGATGCCGTTTCGTTTATTCCATATTGTCCATTGTTGACGATGTGGGAATCTGCCCTGATGGGGCAAAACCACACCGACCCGGATTCGAGTTGTCGATGAGCAAGGACTACAAGAGCACCATCCATCTGCCGCAGACGGAATTTCCGATGCGCGGCAACCTGCCGCAACGCGAGCCGTCGTGGCTCGAGGCATGGGCGCAGGCCGACCGCTATGCGCAGATCCAGCAGCGCACCGCCGAGCGCAAGCGCGTGTTCGTGCTGCACGACGGCCCGCCGTACGCCAACGGCGCGATCCATATCGGTCACGCGGTCAACAAGGTGCTCAAGGACATCGTGGTCAAGTCGCATTTGCTGGCGGGTTATCGCGCGCCGTACGTGCCCGGCTGGGACTGCCACGGCCTGCCCATCGAGATCGCGGTGGAGAAGAAGCACGGCAAGCCGGGCGACAAGCTCGACGCCGCCGCCTTCCGCCAGAAATGCCGCGAGTACGCCGCCGAGCAGGTCGATCAGCAGCGCGAGGGCTTCAAGCGCCTGGGCGTGCTGGGCGATTGGGACACGCCGTACCGCACGATGGACTTCCGTTTCGAGGCGGACATGCTGCGCGCGCTGGCGCGCATTGTCGGCAATGACCACGTGATCCGCGGCTTCAAGCCGGTGCACTGGTGCTTCGACTGCGGTTCGGCGCTGGCCGAGGCCGAAATCGAGTACGCCGACAAGCGCTCGCCGGCCATCGACGTGGCCTACGACGCGCTCGATCCGCAGGGCTTCGCCGCGCTGTTCGGCGCCGAGGCGGGCGACGCCGTCGTCGCCATGCCGATCTGGACCACCACGCCGTGGACGCTGCCGGCCAGCCTCGCGGTCAGCGTCGGTTCCGATCTGGAGTACGTGCTGATCGAAGGCCCGGCGCGCGACGGTCGTCGCGTGCTGCTGGCCGTGGCCGAGGCGCTGGCCGAATCGGTCGCGGCCCGCTACGGCGTCGAGAACGTCACGGTCCTCGGTCGAGCGAGCGGCGCCCGGCTGGAAAACCAGCTGCTGGCGCATCCGTTCTACGAGCGCGAGATTCCCGTCATCCTCGGCGACCACGTGTCGGCCGAGGACGGCACCGGCGCGGTGCATACCGCCGCCGGTCACGGTGCCGACGACTTCATCGTCTCGCGCCGCTACGGGCTGGTCGACAAGTATCCGGCCAACGTGCTGAATCCGGTGGACGCGCGCGGCGTGTACCTGCCGGGCACGCCGCTGTTCGAGGGCCAGCACATCTGGAAGGCCAACGCGGCCATCGTCGAGCTGCTGCGTGAGCGCCACAAGTTGCTCGCCTTCGTCGAGATCGAGCACAGCTACCCGCACTGCTGGCGGCACAAGACGCCGGTGGCGTTCCGCGCCACGCCGCAGTGGTTCATCAGCATGGAGAAGGAAGGGCTGCGCGACACCGCGCTGACCGCCATCAAGAGCGTGCGCTGGGTACCGAGCTGGGGCCAGGAGCGCATCGCCGGCATGGTCGAGGGCCGTCCCGACTGGTGCATCTCGCGTCAGCGCACCTGGGGCGTGCCGATCGCGCTGTTCGTGCACAAGCAGACCCAGGAACCGCACCCGGACAGCATCGAGCTGCTGGAGCAGGTCGCGCAGCGCGTGGAGAAGCACGGCATCGACGTGTGGGACACGCTCGATCCGGCCGAACTGCTGGGCGACGAGGCGGCCGATTACGAGAAGGTCACCGACGTGCTCGACGTGTGGTTCGACTCCGGCGTCACCCACGCCTGCGTCATCGACCAGCGTCCTGAATTGCAGGCCGGCGACGCCGAGGAATACCGCGTGATGTACCTGGAAGGCTCGGACCAGCATCGCGGCTGGTTCCAGTCCTCGCTGCTGACCTCGGCGGCCATGCACGGTCGCGCGCCGTACGACGCGGTGCTGACGCATGGCTTCACGGTCGACCAGAACGGCCGCAAGATGTCCAAGTCGCTGGGCAACGTGGTCGCGCCGCAGAAGGTGTTCGACACGCTCGGCGCCGACATTCTGCGTCTGTGGGTGGCCGCGGCCGACTACCGCAACGAGATGGCCGTCTCCGACGAAATCCTCAAGCGCGTCGCCGACAGTTACCGCCGCATCCGCAACACCTGCCGCTTCCTGCTCGGCAATCTGGCGGGCTTCGATCCGACGACCGATCTGTTGCCGGTCGAACAATGTCTGCCGCTGGACCAGTGGGCGATGCAGGTGGCGCATGACGTGCAGCAGGCCGTCACCGGCGCCTACGAGCGCTGTGACTTCCCCGAGATCGTGCAGCGCGTGCAGAATTTCTGCACCAACGAGATGGGCGCGCTGTACCTGGACATGACCAAGGACCGCCTGTACACGATGCAGGCCGACAGCCTGGGCCGCCGTTCGGCACAGAGCGCGATGTTCCGCATCCTCGAAGCGCTGGTGCGCTGGCTGGCGCCGGTGCTGAGCTTCACCGCCGAGGAAGTGTGGCAGCACATGCCGGGCGAGCGCGGCGAAAGCGTGCTGTTCGAGACCTGGTACGACGGTCTGGCGGCGCAGCAGGACAGCGCCGAACAGCGCCGCTACTGGGCCGATCTGCTTGCCATCCGCGAGACCGCTTCGCGCGTGCTGGAAGGCATGCGCAAGGCCGGCGACATCGGCGCGTCGCTGCAGGCCGAGGTCACGCTGTATCTCGACAAGGATCTGCTGGATCGCTACGCCGACATGGCCGCGGAGCTGCGCTTTTTCTTCATCACGTCCGACGTGAAGCTGGCGGCCCTGGATGCCCGTGGCGACGGCGCCGAGCGCGTCGAGCTGGACGAGGGCGAGGCCTGGGTTTCCGCAACGCCGAGCAGCGCCCTCAAGTGCGTGCGCTGCTGGCATCACCGTCCGGACGTGGGCAGCCATCCCGAGCACCCCGAGCTGTGCGGGCGCTGCGTGCAGAACGTCGACGCCGGCGGCGAGGAGCGTCGCTGGTTCTGATGCGGCCCACGTCTGTGTCGACGGACGCAGGCCGGTTCCGCTTTCTGCCGGGTCATGGCTTGCAGCGCATGTGCTGCACCGCGGCCCGGCCGGCACTCTCGGTCGCGATGCCGCCGATCAACCAGGATTTTCGATGAGCAAGCTGCCCAAACCCAATGCGCTGAGCTGGCTGTGGCTGACCGGCGTGGTCATCGTGCTGGATCAGCTGAGCAAGCTGTGGGTGCGTTCGAGCATCCTTCCCGGCCAGCAGATTCCGGTCGTTTCCGGGTTCTGGTACTGGACGCTCGCCTTCAACAAGGGCGCCGCTTTCAGCTTTCTGGCCGACGGCAGCGGCTGGCAGCGCTGGTTCTTCACCGTGCTGGCGCTGGCGATCAGTACCGGTCTCGCGGTCTGGATGGCGCGTACGCCCCGCCGCGACTGGCGTACGGCGCTGCCGCTGGCGCTGATCATCGGTGGCGCGCTGGGTAATCTCGTGGATCGGCTGCATGCCGGGCAGGTCACCGACTTCGTGCTGCTGTATTTCGGTCGCTGGGCCTATCCGGCCTTCAATCTGGCCGATTCGTCGATTTTCGTCGGTGCGGTGCTGTTGATCGGTTTCGGCATGTTCGGCGGCCCTGCGCACCGGTCGAAGTGAATCGAAGCGGCCGAACGGCCGCCGCCGGCCGTTGCCTCGGCTGCAGTACACTAAAACGGCCTACCGCGCGCTGTATCCGTCGGCGCGCTCCTCATGATCGTCAGGTTGCTTCATGGATATTGTTCTCGCCAATCCCCGCGGTTTCTGCGCCGGCGTGGATCGCGCCATCGCCATCGTCGAGCGTGCGCTGGAATCCTACGGCGCGCCGATCTACGTGCGTCACGAAGTGGTGCACAACCGCTACGTGGTCGACAACCTCAAGCGCAAGGGCGCGGTGTTCGTCGACGAGCTGCACGAGGTGCCGGACGACGCCACCGTCATCTTCAGCGCCCACGGCGTGTCCAAGGCCGTGCGCGAGGAGGCCGATGCGCGCCAGCTGAAGGTGTTCGACGCGACCTGTCCGCTGGTCACCAAGGTGCACATGGAGGTCGCGCGACTGGGGCGGCAGGGCCGCAGCGTGGTGCTGATCGGCCATGCCGGCCATCCCGAGGTCGAGGGCACGATGGGGCAGTGGAACCCGGCCAATACGGGCGAGATTCTGCTGGTGGAGTCGGTCGACGACGTGCAGGCGCTGACGCCGGCCACGCCCGACAACCTGGCCTATGTCACCCAGACCACGCTGTCGGTCGACGACACCAAGGCCATCATCGCCGCGCTGCGCGAGCGTTTTCCGAGCATCGAGGGGCCGCGCAAGGACGACATCTGCTACGCCACGCAGAACCGCCAGGACGCCGTGCGCCGACTGGCCGACGCGGTCGACGTGATGCTGGTGGTGGGTTCGGTCAATAGTTCCAACTCCAACCGTCTGCGCGAGCTGGCGCAGAAGGAAGGCACGCCGGCGTACCTGATCGACGGCGCCGAGCACATCGATCCGTCCTGGCTGGCCGGCGCTGCGCGGGTGGGTTTGACCGCAGGCGCCTCGGCGCCGGAGAACCTGGTGCAGGAAGTCATCGCCTGGCTGCGCGCGCACGGCGGCGACAGCGTGCGCGAGCTCGACGGCGAGCCGGAGAGCATCACCTTTGCCCTGCCGCGCGAGCTGCGTCAGGCCGAAGGCTGATCCCGAACAGGCTGTGTCGGCACATCCGGCTTGCGTGATCGCGCCCACCCGCCTAGAATCTCGCCTCTTTGCCGCTGCCGTTGTAGCTCAGTTGGTAGAGCAACTGATTCGTAATCAGTAGGTCGGAGGTTCGACTCCTCTCAACGGCACCAGATTCAAGACAGAACGGGCGTCCCGCGTGGACGCCCGTTCTGTTTTTGGGGTGGTGTGCGAATGGCCGTGCGGACAGCATCCGTGTGACGCGCGCCACAGGTTTGGCCATGCGATGCGCCGCTGGTCGGGCAAAAGCCGCCATTCGTCCGATAGCCGCTGGAAACCCGTGCGCTCCTGTCTATGCTGTATGCGGGGTATACAGATCAGGGGTTCGGATCGATGATCCATTTGACTACGCAGCGTCACGCACGTCGCCAAGCCGCGAATACGGCGATCTCAGGCACGTCGCGCACAAGCGCGCGATGGTGCGACCGGCGTGTCTCGAACGGCTTCACGCTCGTGGAATTGATGATCACGGTCGCGGTGGCCGCCGTGCTGGTCGCCATCGCCGTGCCCAGCTTCAGGAACATCACGCTCTCCAATCGCCTGAATGCGGCGGCTTCCGAAATGGTCGACTCGATCAACACCGCGCGCATGGAGGCGATCAAGCGCAACAACTACGCGCAGTTCTGCAGCAACAACAGCACCGAGAACGGAAGCGACACCCTCGGCGCCCAGTGCACGACGGCCGGTACGGGTGCGGCCGTGTTGTTGCAGGACGCCACCAAGAAAACTGTCTTCATCGCGCACGCGCCCGAGATCAAGGTCACCGCGCCGCTGCAGTTCAGCGGCGACCTGAAGGCGGTGCGGTTCAACGGTCAGGGCATGGGCGTGGAGCCGGACGGCACGGCGTTGGGGTCGAGCGTCGTCGTCGACATCTGCACCGACAAGCTCAGTTCCGACAACCATCGCCAGATTTTCGTGATCGGCGGCACGATCGTCCAAACCCAGAAAAGCAAGGGGACCTGCCCATGATGCGTTCATCGCTGCTCCGCATAGCCCGTCGGAGTCTTTGGACTGCGCGCAGGCGTGCATCTCAGCAGGGCGTCGGCCTGATCGAAGTCATGATCGCCCTGTTAGTGCTTTCGATCGGTTTTCTCGGTGTCGGCGCCTTGCTGGCCATGTCGCTCTCGACCAACAACAGCGCCATGTCGCGCAGTCTGGCCACGGTGGACAGTTACTCGATTCTCGACGCCATGCGCGCCGATCTGACGCAGGCCAAGGCCGGCGCCTACAACGGCACGATCAAGGCCGACACATGCTCGACCACGGCTTCGGGATTCGCGGGGGATCAGCTGAAAACGTGGTGTGCCCAGTTGCGGAAGGATCTGGGCGGCGCCCTGGCCACGACGAGCGGCACGGTGAATTGCAATAACCAGGGTGTCTGCACCATCACGATCCAGTTCGATGACAGCCGCGCTGGCGTAGGTGGCGATGCGAACCAGACCCTCAAGACCAAGGCCATCCTATGAACGCGTATCCGGAAAACCGTCGCCGAGCCGTTGCGGCCGGACAAGGTCTTGCAAAGCATAGCGGGGGCTTCAGCCTGATCGAATTGATGATCGCGATGGTGCTTGGCCTCGTGGTCATCGCCGGTGCCGGCAGCGTGTTTCTGGCCAGCTCGCGGACCTATCAGACCAACCAGGCCCTTAGTGACGTGCAGACCAATGCGCGCGTGGCCTTCGAGCTTCTGGCCCGCGACATCCGGCAGGCAGGACTGAACGGCTGCAACAACAACGGGCGCGTGGCGAATGTGCTGAACAATGGCCCGAACAACCCGTCGGGCTACGACCCGAGCCAGGACTGGTACACCACGTGGAGCAACGCCGTGCACGGCTATGATTCCACGCAGACCGACCCAGCCGTCGCCACGGGCACGGCGGTGAACGAGCGCATCGCCACCAGCGATTCCATCCAGTTGCTGGGCATCGAGGGTTCCGGCCTGAGCGTGGCTTCCACGCCTTCCAGCAATTCGGCCAACTTCAAGCTCAATAAGACGACCACGTCCCTGCAGAGCGGCGACATCATCGTCGTGTGCGACTACGACCACGCGGCCATTGTGCAGATCACCGTCCAGAACAGCAGCAATGTCGAGCTGGTGCATAACCAGGGCAACAAGACTTCACCCGGCAACTGCAGCAAGGGACTGGGTTATCCCACCAATTGCGACGGCAACGGTAACGGCAACGGCTATACCTTCGATCAAAATTCGCAGATTGCGAAGTTCAGCGCGGTGGATTGGTTCGTCGGCAACAACAACGACAACGGGACCTCGTTGTTCCGTACCAGCGTGGTGAACAAGGCCGGAGTTCCGACACCCACGCCGCAGGAAATGGTGCGTGGCGTCACCGGTATGAAAATCGCCTATCACCAGGCTGGTAACAGCAGTTTCCTCTCCGCGGCTTCGATTACCGATTGGAGTGCCGTGGATGCCGTGCGCGTCCATTTGTTCGTCACGAGCAGCGACACCCGTGCCGGTGTCGGATACAAGCCCATCGAACGCGATTTCTGGTCCACCACTACTATCCGCAATCGGGTGAACTGAGATGCATGCCAAGACTTTCGCCATTGCAGCGGGTGCTCGCGTCCTTCCATCCAGTCCGCGTTTCCGCAGGCGTACGTCGTATTTGCGGGGTGCCGGCAGGCAGCGCGGCGTGGCGCTGGTCATCGCCCTGTTGCTGCTGGTGGTGATCACGCTGGTCGGTTTTGCCGCCGTGCGCGGCACCATCGTGCAACAGAAACTGGCCTCCAACATGTACGACCGTCAGGTGGCCCTGCAGAACGCCGAGGCCGCCATGCGAGCGGCGTCCGACCTCATTGCCACCAGTCCGAATCTGATTGCGCGCAACTGCCAGACGGGCGGCACGGTGTGCGGTGCGAATCCGTTCGAGGATTCGGCGATCACGGCAAGCGACATCCACTCTGTGCAATCAGGTACCGCCCCTGGTCAGTACGTGATCGGCTCCGCAGCGACCGGGCAACCTCAGTACGTGATCGAGGACATGGGCAACTGGAGCGACGCTTCGCAGAACACGGGCTTCAACCAGACCGCCAATTCCCGCAATGCGGGCGTGCAGGGTGCATCGATCACGTCCACCTACTACCGGATCACCGCACGCAGCGGCGATCCGGGCGACAGCAACACGACCGACAATCGAGCCATCGTTACCTTGCAGGCCGTCATCAAGCGCGGATAAGCGGTCCAACGTCCCGCGTGCGAACGCATGGGATTATCCAGAGAGCGATATCGTCATGAACATCCGTTTCCCTTCCATCGGCAAGCCTGCGCACTTTCTGCGCAAACTTCTCGGAATCGGCCTTGTAGTGTGGATGGCTGGCGCGCCCTTCGTCACGGCGCAGGCTGCGGTCACGGTCGACCAGGAGCCTCTGGTGATCCAGCGTCCGTTGCCGCCGAACATGGTGCTCATGCTCGACGACTCTGGCTCGATGGCCTCCGACTACATGCCTGATTGGAACTATCTGGCCGATCGATCGTCGGATGGTCTGCGCGATTCCCTCGTCAACGGAACCTATTACGATCCGGGGCAGATCTACTCGCCGCCGCCGAAAGCGGACGGATCGTATTACCCCGACTCAGGTTCAGACGCCAACAATCCGCTGGGCACCGCGTACATCGATGGATTCCACACGTCCTATGGCACTCAGGATGTGACCCAGTATTACGGTAGCTATCGTTACTACGAATACCTGCAAGCCACGGTGGATGCCACCTATGACCCGGTCCCCGGGTGCAATGGTGGGGACACTTTGATCACCAGTGGCACCAACAGCGGGAAGTGCCAACACGAGGAAAGGTCGTATACCCTCTATGACGCGCGGGGATCGTACTGGAATCCCAAGTGCAATCAGGGCGATTATTATTCCAACCGACAGCAGCAGTGCGTTCATGTCGAGATCACGTACACCTATTATTCGCCGACCACGAACAACACCTGTCCCTCCGGGGGAAGCTATGACGCTACGTCAGGCAAGTGCGTGCGGTCCCAGGATGTCGACGCTTACCTGTTCACGTACACCACTGGACCTGTGGGCGGTCCGTATACCCGCCACTATGTAGGCAAGAATTCGGCCGACTGCGCCGTAGCCGCGGCGCTGGGAAGCGATTGCGATTTCAGTGCCTATACGCAGCAGAACGTGGCCAACTGGTTCTCGTACTACCGCACGCGCATCCTGATGGCGAAGAGCGGCGTGATGAACTCGTTCTCGAACATCACGCCCGATTTCCGTATCGGTTTCGGTTCCATCAACAACCGCAATATCACCGACATCAAGGCAACCGGGCACTACACAACTTTCAATTCCGACTACATTGCGCAGGTCCAGCCGTTTGGCGATGGATCTTCGGGCACGCAGAAGGCCTATCTCTGGGATTGGCTGGCCAATATCAGTCCGAACAATTCTACGCCGTTGCGCAAAGCGTTGGACGCAGTGGGCCAGTATTACGAGACGGCGCAGCCGTGGCAGACATCCGGCACGGATACGACCGAACTGACATGCCGGCAGTCCTACACGATTTTGACGACGGATGGCTTCTGGAACGGCAGTGCGCCCAGTACCGTCATCGGGAATGCGGATGGTTCGGCTGGCGATCCGGTCACTAGTCCGGACGGCAAGACTGCCAATACCTACACGGTAGCGCAGCCTTATTCGGATGACCAGTCCGATACGCTGGCCGATGTCGCCATGAAATACTGGAAAACGGATTTGCGCACCAGCGTGTCGAACGAGGTGCCGGTGCCGGCCAATGGTCAGGATCCGGCTTTCTGGCAGCACATGGTCACGTTCACCTTGGGTCTCGGTTTCGATCCCGTCGGCATCAAGCCGTCAGGTACGAGCATCGAAACCATTCAGGACTGGGCCGATCATCCAAACGCCACGGATGCAAACGGCAACGCGCTGTATCCGATCGCTAACTTCAGCTGGCCGACGCCGACTGGGAATTCGATCAACAACATCGCCGACCTGGCGCATGCTGGCATCAACGGCCATGGCGGTTTCTACTCCGCAAAGAATTCGAAGGACTTTGCCAACGCCATCAAGGATGCACTGGCGCGCGCCAGGTCCCGCAATGGTTCGGGTTCCAGCCTGGCGGCCAACTCCACGGAGCTGAAGACGGGAACGGTGACCTATCAGGCCGTCTACGTCACCGAGAAGTGGGAAGGCGATCTTCGCGCCTATCCGCTCGACCCGGTAACCGGCGATGTCGCCAAGGACCCGAGCTGGAATGCGGCGCAGAACATTCCTTCGGCAGCGAGTCGAAATATCTACACCTACAATCCCTCCACCGGGCAGGCTGTCGCGTTCAAGGACATCTCGTCGCTTTCCAGCGCGGAACAGTCCGCTCTGGGCAGCAATGCAACCGAGCAGCAGGCTATTCTCGATTATCTGCGCGGCGATCCGACCAACGAGCAGAAGAACGTGGCCAGCGGCACGGGTTATCGAAACCGTTCCACGCCGCTGGGAGACATCGTCAGTTCGCAGCCGATCTACATCGGCGCACCGAGCGCGAACGATTTCTACAACCAGACCTTCACGGGCAGCGCTGACTACGACAGTTTCGTTACCGCAAAGCTCAACCGCACTCCCGAGATGTATGTGGCCAGCAACGACGGCATGCTGCACGCCTTCGACGCTGGCAGCGGCAAGGAAACCTATGCGTACATGCCCGCCGCCGTCATCACCGACGGAATCAAGAACCTTGCGGACCCCGACTACGGTTCGCCGACCGTACCGCATCAATATTTCAACGACGGCGAACTGACCGCGGCCAACGTGTACTACGGCAGTGCTTGGCACACCGTGCTGGTGGGCACCACCGGTCGGGGTACGGCCAAGGCGGTCTATGCGCTGGATGTTACCAATCCGGCCTCGATCCAGTTCCTGTGGGAACGTTCTGCAGGCGACGGCAAGACGGGAAGCGACTACATCGGTCAGATGACCGGCAAACCCGTCATCGCCCAGACAGCCAACGGTCAGTGGTCGGTGATCATGGGCAACGGCTACAACAGCACCAAGGGTGTCTCCGCGTTGCTGCAGTTCGACATTTCCACCGGCGCCATGACGGTCTATCCCACGTCCGATACCACCGCCAACAATGGTCTGGCGGCTCCGGTAGTCTGGATCGACGACATCAGCAACGGTCTCGGCACGACGGCTTACGCGGGCGACCTGCACGGCAATGTCTGGTCCTTCAAGCTCAATTACACGAGCAGTACGCCGCCCACCGGCACGCTTCTGTTCACGGCCACCGACGGAAGCAAGGCGCAGCCGATCACGTCAGGCATGCTGGCTGGCAGGAACCCCGACACCGGTGATCGCTGGCTGTTCTTCGGGACCGGTCAATACCTGAATGCCGGCGACCTCAACGATCTTTCGGTGCAGAGTTGGTACGGCATCATCGTCGACACCAAGACGCCGAAGTTGATCAGCAATCTGCTCACGAACGGGCGCAGCTCGCTCCAGCAGCGCTACATTGTGGCCGAAACGCCCGGCGACGACAGCGTCACGCCGGCCATCCTTCCGGCGCGTGCGATCACGCCGGCGCCGACCACGCCGGACATGACGGGCAAATCCGGTTGGTTCATCGATCTGGAAACGCCGGTGACCACCACGGATTCGACGACCGGTACGACTACGACCACGTACATGCCGGAAGGCGAGCGCATGGTGACGACCAACCAGTTCCAGGGCAGCCTGTTGTTGGGTACCACGCGCATCCCGCTCGCCACCGATCCGTGCAATCCTTCAGGACGCGGTTGGATCATGGCCATCGACCCGTTCACCGGTACGAATCCGCAGTCCAACTTCTTCGATGTCAATGGCGACGGAAGCGTGAACGCGGGCGACAGCATCACGGTCGGCGGCAAGACCTACGCCAGCGCGGGTCTCGGTTATCAGTCTTCGCCGAACAATCCGATCTTCGTCGGCAACAACATGTATACGAACCTGGACAACAACGATCTGAGTATTCTCAAGCGCAAGACGTCCGGAAACTCGGGTCAGACGGTTCGTGTTTCGTGGCGTGAGCTGACGACTCAATAAGGGGGAGCGAAGATGAAATCAGAGTTGCTGCGAATGGGCGACATGCCGCAGGCAAGAGGATCGAGCGTCGCGTTTCGGGCGGATGGTTTCAGCCTGGTCGAGTTGATGGTCGTTGTGGCGATCATCGCGATTCTGTCGGCCATCGCGATTCCCTCGTACATCAAGCATGTCACCAAGACCAACAGGGTGGCCGCGGAGGGGTGTCTGTCCGAGTACTCCAACTACATGGAACGCGCCTACACCACGAGCCTCAGTTACCCGGCTTCTGGGAGTTCGGCGGCGCCGCCGAAGTACAGTCTGGATTGTGCGACGGCATCGCAGACGGGCAACAACTACGCATACAGCCTTGATCCGGCCACATCGTCATCGAGCAAGTACACGCTCCAAGCCACTCCCCAAGGCACGCAGCAGAGCCGCGATACCCAGTGCGGCACGTTGACCTTGGATCAGTCGGGAACGCGCACCAAGAGCGGTACCGGGACGCTGGACGAATGCTGGTAGCCCTGTGCGGCCGCCGCTGAGTGGCGGCCGATCGTTTTTCCAAAGCCATCGCCCGTTCCAGGGCGATGGCTTTTTCATGCGGCGCAAACAGGGCGGACATCGTGCCTGTTATGTACCTGCAATGATTCTGTGATCGGGCCAGGGCAACGCATGGCGAGGTCGGCGTATGATGGGCGGATATTTGTATCCGAAGCAGGGTCCCCATGAGCCGACATTTCGCATCTCCTCATCCGCTTCGTCAGCGTTTTCGCCCTCTGGTATGGCTGGGCATCTGCTTCCTGGTCATCTCGTTCCTGACCCGTCTTGTCCTGCTGGTCAAGACCGGGGACGGTGTGCCGGCGAGTCCGCTCTACTGGCTCTACATCTTCGCGGTCGGCTTGGGTTACGACCTCGTCGCCTTCCTGTACTTCGCATGGCCGATGGTGCTGTTCCTTTGGCTGGTGCCGACCCGGCCTGGGCGTCTGTCGGGTGGCCTGCGCTGGTTCGCGGTGACGCTGTTGCTGGTCGCGATCTGCGGGGCCGTGCTGCTGGGTCTGCACCTGGCCTATCACGCCACGCTGAAGGTGGCGTGGCCGGTGCTGATCCCGTTCCTGTTCATGCTGCCGCTGACGGCCTTCACCTACACCTCGCGCACGGGCAGAACGGTGCTGTACGGCTTCTGCGCGATCCTGATGTTCGCCATGCTGTTCATCGCCGCGGCCGAATGGACGTTCTGGAACGAGTTCAGTGCGCGCTTCAACTTCATCGCGGTCGATTACCTGGTCTACACGCGCGAAGTGGTCGGCAACATCGAGGAGTCGTATCCGGTCGGTCTTTGGCTGACGATCATCGCGCTGATCGCGCTGGCGGTGATGTTCTTCAGCCGCCGCACGCTGCGCGCCCGCGACGATGGCAGCACCTTCGCCGGCCGGACCGTGGTGGTGCTGGGCTGGCTGGCCGCGACCGTGCTTTCGGTATTCCTGGTCAATGCCAACATGCGCAACCAGACCGCCAACCGCTACGTCAACGATCTGGGCGGCAACGGCATCTACCAGTTCTTCGCCGCCTTCCGCGCCGATCAGCTCAACTTCGATCAGTTCTACAAGACGCTGCCGGACGACCAGGCCTACGCCACCGTGCGCAAGATGCTGAAGACGCCGGATGCGACCTACGTCAGCGACGATCCGCGCGACCTGACCCGCGCCATCCGCAATCCGGGTCCGGAGAAGCATCTCAACGTGGTGCTGATCAGCGTCGAGAGCCTGTCCGGTCGCTACATGGCCCATTTCGGCAACAAGTACAACCTGACGCCGCACCTGGACAAGCTGGCCGACGAGAGCATGTTCTTCACGCGCATGTACGCCAACGGCACGCGTACGGTGCGCGGCCTGGAAGCGTTGTCGCTGTCGGTGCCGCCGACGCCGGGCGACTCGCTGGTCAAGCAGAAAAACAATGGCGGTCTGTTCTCGCTGGCCGACATCTTCAATCAGCACGGCTACGTGTCCGAGTTCGTGTACGGCGGCTACGGCGAATTCGACAACATGAATCCGTTCTTCGCCGCCAACGGCTACAAGGCGGTCGACCGTCGCGCGATTCCGGCCGACATGAAGATTCACAGCGAGAACGTGTGGGGCGTGTCCGACGAGGATCTGTTCTCGTTGGCGATGCTGCAGATGGACAAGATCCACAAGCAGGGCAAGCCGTTCTTCCTGCACATCATGACCACGTCGAATCATCGCCCGTACACTTTCCCCGAGGGGCGCGTGAAGGGGCAGCAGAAGACCCGCTTCGGCGCGCTCCGCTACACCGATTGGGCGATCAACGACTTCATCCAGCGCATGCGTAAGAAGTCGTATTTCGACGACACGGTGTTCGTGATCACCGCCGACCACTGCGCGCATAGCGCGGGTAGCGCGGAGATTCCGGTCAATCACTATCACATCCCGCTGATCATCTACGCGCCGGCGCAGTTCAAGCCGCAGGTGGTGAACCGGATGATGGCGCAGATGGACATTCCGCCGACGTTGCTGGGCCTGCTGCACTTCAGCTACCGCAGCCGTTTCTTCGGCTACGACGTGTTCAAGCTGGCGCCGGACGAACGCGAGCGCGCGTTTCCGTCGACTTATCAGCGGCTGGGCTATCTGAAGGGCGACACCCTGACGATCCTGTCGCCGCGCAAGGAAGTCGAGCAGGTGACGCCGAACTTCGCCAACGGCGACGTCAAGCCGGTGGCGTCGGTCGACCAGGCACAGGTGGACGAAGCGATCGCGTCGTACCAGGTGGCCTACGAGACCTTCCACAACGGGCAGATGAAGTGGCGTGCCAGCGACGCCACGCCGGTCGCGCCGCTGCCGGCGCCGGCGGCTTCCGCGGCGATGCCCGCCACGGCGGCCTCGGCGTTCGCACCGGCACCGGCGGCGTCCACGACACAGCCCTGAAGCGTTCTGAGGAATGCCCCTCCGCGCACGAGGAAGCTTGCGCGCGGAGGACGTCCGTGCGACAAAGGCGCGCGCGACCAGCCTTCGCAAGCAAGGCGAGGAAACGCGGGCCATGCCCAGGGAGGGGTGTCGGGAACGGAGTCGCAACGTGTCGTGGTCCGCGCGTATGCAAGATCGCGTGCCGGCTGGACCGCATGCAACCCCGTCCCCCGATGCGGATACATCGAAGCGGTGTGCTTTCCCTGACCTGGACGGTCATTCTTGGGATCACTTACACGGGAGGTAAGACATGCACACTGCACGAAGCAGAACCTTTGCCCGCCTCGGCCTGGTGGCGTTGCTGGCGACCGGCGTGGCCAGCGCCGGCACGTTTCCGGATTTCGGCTACCAGCCGCCGTCCAGCGAATACAGCGGCCCGCTGTTCCAGCTCAGCCAGAACTATCCGCAGACCCTGCCGAGCGGCAAGCCGGCATTCTTCACGCTGCTGCCGTCCAAGCTGACCAATAACTACGACAGCTGGAAGCCGTACCTGGCAGCAGTGAAGCAGTACTGTCTGGCCGGCAACGCCGAGACCAACTGGGATGTGCAGAAGAACCCGGTGCGTCACTGGTACCACATGCCGTGGCAGCACTACGGCGCATTGGGCCGCGAAGGCATCCACGGGCTGACCAAGGAAGCGCCGATCCAGCCCAAGCAGCTGGCCTCGACGCAGACCGACTCCGGCCAGACCTACGCGGTTGGCGTCTACAACGCCATCGGCGCCTACACCATCGGCGAAGTCTGGAAGAATCCGCAGAAGCCGGACGCCTCGTACACGTCCGAGCCGAACAGCTTCCATGACGGCACCGTGGTCTGCAAGGCGCTGTTCGCCGACATCGACTACAAGAACGTGCCGTTCCTGCAGAACCCGGTGCTGTGGCAGGCCTACGTCACCAACACCTTCGATTCCGCTGACCGTTCGGTGAAGAAACTGGCGCTGATCCAGATGGACTTCGCGGTGCGCGATTCGCGCGTGCCCGGCACGGGCTGGTTGTTCGGCACCTTCCAGTACAACGGCGCCGTCAGCGGCAAGCCGAGCTGGGAGAACCTGGTGCCGCTGGGCGTGATGTGGGGCAACGATCCCGAGCTGACCGGCAGCGAGTACGACAACCCGACGCCGACCGAGACCCGCATCAATCCGAACATCAAGGAAGCGGCGATCAATCCGGGCAAGGAGCTGCCGCCGACCCATCTGGGCTGGAACGGCCGCGTCGACGGCCCGGTCGACAACCCGTTGAGCTCGTGCATGAGCTGCCACATGACGGCGGAGTATCCGCAGCTGTCGCCGATGAATCCGACCTTCCAGGAAAAGAGCAAGATTCCGCCGGTCGGCTCCAAGGAATGGATGCGCTGGTTCCAGAACGAGGAAGCGGGCGTACCGTTCGACAAGGGTGCGCAGAGCACCGACTACAGCCTGCAGCTGGCCGGTGCCATGGCCAATTTCTACGACTGGAAGTGCAATCAGGGCGGCGTCTTCGTCGACGGCGGCAACGCCTGCCAGAAGGCGGCCAAGCTGAAGAAGACGATGCTGCGCGGTCCCGCCCCGCACCAGCGCGTGTTCAAGGTCGAGCGTGCGCCGGCCGCCGGAGAGCTGAAGTAATTTCCGCGATCCGGGCAAACGAAAAGGCCACCCGCGATGGGTGGCCTTTTCGGTGCTGAAGATGGTGGGCGGTACAAGGATCGAACTTGTGACACCTGCCGTGTGAAGGCAGTGCTCTACCGCTGAGCTAACCGCCCGATAGAGAGCGCGCAAGTCTACGCAGACATGCGTCCGAGGTCAATGGGTCGGTGTGCGATTCCGGCGACGGCGGGCGTCCATGCGGGTGTCGGCGTTGGTACACTTGCGCGGATTCTTCCCCCGAGCCGCGTCGCCATGGACCAACTCCACCAACATCTGCAGCACATCCTCGAGGCCCTGCAGAGCTTTGAAGTCACGCCCTGGAAGGCCATCGGCTTTCTCGGCATGGCGATGTTCACCAGTCGCTGGTTCGTGCAGATGTACTACACCCGCAAGCACCGGCGCGTGGTGATGCCGCTGGCGTTCTGGTGGCTGTCGGTGTGCGGTAGCGCCTTGCTGCTGGCGTACTTCATCTTCGGCAAGAACGATTCGGTCGGCATTCTTTCCAACACGTTCCCGGTGGTGGTGTCGGTCTACAACCTCATCGTGCACACGCGCGACCTGAAGTCGCGCAAGGCAAAGGCGTCCGAGCCGGCTCAGTCCGGCTCGTAGGCGAGGTTCGCGGCCAGCCAGCGCTCGGCTTCGCTCTGGCTCCACCCCTTGCGGCGAGCGTAGTCGGCAACCTGCTCGCGGGTGAGATTGCCGACCACGAAGTACTGGCTGTCCGGATGTGCGAAGTACCAGCCGGAGACCGCGGCGGCCGGATACATGGCGAAGCCTTCGGTCAGTTCGATGCCGGTGCGGGCGGTGACGTCCAGCAGCTCGAACAGCGTGGTTTTCTCGGTGTGGTCGGGGCAGGCCGGATAGCCGGGAGCGGGTCGGATGCCGCGGTAGTTCTCGGCGATCAGCGCTTCGTTGTCGAGCTGCTCGTCCACGGCGTGGCCCCAGAATTCGGTGCGTACGCGCTGGTGCATGCGTTCGGCGAAGGCTTCGGCCAGACGGTCGGCAAGCGCCTTGAGCAGGATCGATGAATAGTCGTCGTTGTCGGCCTCGAAGCGAGCCACGTGTTCCTCGATGCCGATACCCGCGGTGACGGCGAAGCCGCCGATCCAGTCCGGTTTGCCGGCGTCGGCCGGCGCGATGAAGTCGGCCAGGCACAGATTCGGGCGCTCGACGGGCTTGTCGGCCTGCTGGCGCAGGAAGTGCAGGGTGGTCGGTGCCTCCGCGCCGGTGTCGACCTCGACGTCGTCGCCCACGCGCTGCGCGGGCCAGAATCCGATCGCGGCGCGGGCGCGCAGCCACTTCTCGGCGATCAGGCGGTCCAGCATGGACTGCGCGTCCTCGTACAGCTCGCGCGCCTGCGCCCCGACGACGGCGTCGTCGAGGATGGCGGGGAAGCGGCCGGCCAGCTCCCAGGCCTGGAAGAACGGCGTCCAGTCGATGTAGGTGCGCAGTTCGGCCAGGTCGTAGTCGTCGAACACATGCACGCCGGGTTGCTTCGGCGCCGGGGGATCGTAGGCGGTCCAGTCGCGCGTCCAGGCGCGGTCGCGCGCCTGCTGCAGGGTGACCAGTTTCTTGCCTTCGCCACGGCTCTTGTGACGTTCGCGGACCTCGGCGTATTCGGCGCGTATCTTTTCGAGAAACGCCTCCACGGCATCCTTGCTGACCAGCGACTGTGCCACGCCGACGGCGCGCGAGGCGTCCTTCACCCACACCGTGCCGGCGTTGTAGTGCGGTTCGATGCGCAGCGCCGTGTGCGCGCGCGAGGTGGTGGCGCCGCCGATCAGCAGCGGCACGCGGAAATCCTGCCGCTGCATTTCCTTCGCCACCTGGCTCATTTCTTCCAGCGACGGCGTGATCAGGCCGGACAGACCGATGATGTCGGCGTTGTGCTCGCGCGCGGTTTCGAGAATCTTCTGCGCCGGCACCATGACGCCGAGATCGATGACCTCGAAGTTGTTGCAGCGCAGGACCACGCCGACGATGTTCTTGCCGATGTCATGCACGTCGCCCTTGACCGTGGCCATGATGATGGTGCCGTTGTTCTTGCCGGCGTCGCCGGTGCGTGCCTTCTCTTCCTCGATGTAGGGAATCAGGTGTGCGACGGCTTTCTTCATCACCCGCGCGGACTTGACCACCTGCGGCAGAAACATCTTGCCGGCGCCGAACAGGTCGCCGACCACGTTCATGCCGGCCATCAGCGGACCCTCGATCACGTCGAGCGGTCGGGAAGACTGCTGGCGCGCTTCCTCGGTGTCGTCGATGACGTACTGGTCGATGCCGTGCACCAGCGCGTGCGACAGGCGCTCGGACACCGGTTTTTCGCGCCAGGCGAGGTTTTCGACCTTCGCCTCGGTCTTGTCGTCCTTAAAGCGCTCGGCGAGGGCGAGCAGGCGTTCGGTACCGTCCTTGCGGCGATTCAGCACCACGTCCTCGACCGCTTCGCGCAGTTCGGGATCCAGGTCGTCGTAGATCGCCAGCGCGCCGGCGTTGACGATGCCCATGTCCATGCCGGCGGCGATGGCGTGGTACAGGAACACCGAATGGATCGCCTCGCGCACGGTGTTGTTGCCGCGGAACGAGAACGACACGTTGGACAGACCGCCGGAGACGTGGCTCTCGGGAAAGCGCTTCTTCAGTTCGCGCGCGGCCTCGATGAAGTCGACGGCGTAGTTGTCGTGTTCCTCGATGCCGGTGGCGATGGCGAAGATGTTGGGGTCGAAGATGATGTCTTCGGGCGGGAAGTCGAGTTTCTCCGTCAGCAGCGCATGGGCGCGCGAGCAGATCGCCACCTTGCGCTCCAGGCTGTCGGCCTGGCCGTCCTCGTCGAACGCCATCACCACGGCGGCGGCGCCGTACTGCATGATCTTGCGGGCGTGTTCGAGAAAGGCGTCCTCGCCTTCCTTCAGCGAGATCGAGTTGACCACGCCCTTGCCCTGCAGGCAGCGCAGGCCGGCCTCGATCACGCTCCACTTGGACGAATCGATCATCACCGGCACGCGGGCGATGTCGGGTTCGGAGGCGATCAGGTTGAGGAAGCGCACCATCGCGGCTTCCGAATCGATCAGGCCCTCGTCCATGTTGACGTCGATGATCTGCGCGCCGTTCTCGACCTGCTGGCGCGCCACGTCGACGGCTTCCTCGAAGCGCTCCTCCTTGATCAGGTTGCGGAAGCGCGCCGAGCCGGTGACGTTGGTGCGTTCGCCGACGTTGACGAAGTTCAGGTCGGGCGTCAGGACCAGCGGCTCCAGTCCGGACAGACGGGTCAGGCGGCGCGTCATGCGGCCTCCCGCACGCGGCTGCGCGGCGCATGTTCGCGCACGGCGGCGGCGATCGCCGCGATGTGCTCCGGCGAGGTGCCGCAGCAGCCGCCGACGATGTCCAACAGGCCCTCCTCGGCAAAGCCGCCCAGCGTGCGCGCCATCTGTTCCGGCGTCTCGTCGTACTCGCCGAAGGCGTTGGGCAGGCCGGCATTGGGGTGCGTGCTGATGCGGCATTCGGCCAGCGACGCCAGCGATTGCACATGCGGGCGCAGTTCGTCCGCGCCGAGCGCGCAATTGAAGCCGATCGACAGCGGCCGCGCGTGGGCCAGGGCGATGTAGAAGGCCTCCGGCGTCTGCCCCGAGAGCGTGCGGCCGGACTTGTCGGTGATGGTGCCGGAGATCATCAGCGGCAGGCGTCCGCCGCGACGACGGAATTCCGCGTCGATGGCGAATAGCGCGGCCTTGGCGTTGAGCGTGTCGAACACGGTCTCGACCATGATGAGGTCGGCGCCGCCCTCGATCAGGCCGTCGGTGGCCTCGGTGTAGTTGTCCACCAGCTCCTCGAAGCTGACGTTGCGGAAGCCCGGGTCGTTGACGTCGGGCGAGATCGACGCCGTGCGGCTGGTCGGACCCAGCACGCCGACGGCGAAGCGTGGGCGCGACGGGTCCTTGCGCTCGGCGGCTTCGCAAGCGGCGCGCGCCAGCTTCGCACCCTCGGCGTTCAGCTCGTGCACCAGCGCTTCCATGCGGTAGTCGGACTGGCTGATGCGGGTGGCGTTGAAGGTGTTGGTCTCGACCAGGTCCGCACCGGCGTCCAGGTAGGCGGCATGGATGCCGCGAATGATGTCCGGCTGCGACAGGCTGAGCAGGTCGTTGTTGCCCTTCAGTTCGCGCGCGCAGGAGGCGTCGTGCACGTGGTCGTGACGGCCGTCGCAGCCGTGCGCGAAACGTTCGCCGCGATAGCCGGACTCGTCCAGGCGGTGGCCTTGCAGCATGGTGCCCATGGCGCCGTCGAGCAGCAGGATACGCGTGTCGAGCGCCGCTTGGAGCTGCTGGGCGCGGTCGGGATGGAGCCAGGGAAGTACGTGGGTCATGGCAGAAGATATTCGGTGAGCAAAAAATTCGATGATGATGCCTAGCGTTCCGTCACCCCGGCGCAAGCCGGAATCCTGCAACGCCAGATGTTCGGGGAAAGACTCTGGGTCCCGGCTTGCGCCGGGATGACGGAGGTTAGGGGCACGTGCGGCATGGCGGTGGCTCAGCTCGGCTTGCGCGCCAGCAGGCACAGCACTTCAAAATAGGGTGGTTTGCGCTCGCGCGAGATGCGTTCGCACTGCACGACATCCAGTCCAGCGCGGGTCGCGAACTTGCTCAGCTCCTCGCGCTTGAAGCCCATGTTCCGATGTCCGAACGGATCGACCGCGGCCTCGTGGCCGTGGCGGGCGAGGGTGACCGCAAGCAGGCGGCCACCCGGACGCAGCGCCTTGGCGGCTTCGGCGACGGCGATGGCCGGACGCTCGGCGTAGGTCAGCGCGTGCAGCATCAGGACCAGGTCGACTTGTTCGTGCATGCCGAGATCGTGCATGTCGCCGTGACGCACCTCGACGTTGGCGAACGGCTTCAGGCGCTTGCGCGCGGCGGCGGTGACGCGTTCGCTGGCGTCGATGCAGACGATCGAGCGTGCGTGTGGGGCCAGCAGTTCGGCGGTGACGCCATCGCCGGAGGCGATGTCGAGCACGTCGCCGGTCTCCAGCAACTGCAGCAGGGCGCGGGCCAGGGTTTCCCAGGTGCGGCCCGGCGAGTAGTGGCGCTCCATGTCGCCGGCCACCGTGTCGGCCCAGCCCTGTTCGCGGGCGCGCTGGGCCAGCACCACGGGAAGATTGCGGGCGTCGGTGTCGAGCAGGGCGTCGTCCACGCCTTCGCGCAGCGCGCCGAGCAACGCCTGCTCGCCGGCATCGAATTCGGTGCTTGCGCGATAATAGGCCGACACGCCGGCGCGGCGGTCGCGCACCAGGCCGGCTTCCTTCAGCTTGGCCAGGTGCGTGGACACGCGCGGCTGCGCCAATTGCAGCACGGCAGCCAACTCGGCGACCGTCAGTTCCTCGCGTTCGAGCAGGGCCAGCAGGCGTACCCGCGTGGGGTCGGCCAGCAGGCGCAGCAAACTCGACGCCGTGGACAGGTCCATGGTGTTACATCCTTATATCGCGATGCAAAGATAATGTAAGCGTATGCGGCCCTCGCCGGGGCGTCAACCCGGCAAACCTTTGCGCAGGCAAGCATGGCGGCGGACGCGGTATAATGTTCTGCTGCGGCGCAGTCCTTTGGTCGGACCGACGCGCCAACGTTTTCCCCGCCACACCACGCCGCCCCCGGGCGACGCAGGAGGATCCATGGATTTCAGTTTCAACGACGACCAGCTTTCGATTCAGTCCATCGCCCGCGAGTTCGCGCAGAAGCGCATCGCGCCGGTGGCGGCCCAGTTCGACGCCTCCGGCGAGTTTCCGCTGGATAACATCCGCGAGATGGGGCAGATGGGCCTGATGGGCATCGAGGTGCCCAGCGAGTACGGCGGCGCGGGCATGGACCCGATCTCCTACGTGCTGGCCATGATCGAGGTCGCCGCGGCCGACGCCGCGCATTCGACCATCATGTCGGTGAACAATTCGCTGTTCTGCAACGGCATCCTCACCCATGGCACCGAGGCGCAGAAGCAGACCTATGTGAAGGCCATCGCCACCGGCGAGGCCATTGGCGCCTATGCGCTGACCGAGCCGCAGTCGGGTTCGGATGCGTCCAACATGCACACGCGCGCGGTGAAGAGCGAGGACGGCACGCACTTCGTCATCAACGGCAAGAAGAGCTGGATCACCTCCGGCCCGGTGGCCAAGTACATCGTGCTGTTCGCCATCACCAAGCCGGGCATCGGCGCCAAGGGCGTGAGCGCGTTCATCATCGATACCGAGAAGGAAGGCTTCCATCGCGGCAAGACCGAGCCGAAGCTGGGTATCCGCGCCTCGGCCACCTGCGAGATCGAGTTCGTCGATTACAAGTGTCCGGTCGAGAATCTGCTCGGCGAGGAAGGCCAGGGCTTCAAGATCGCCATGGGCGTGCTGGATGCCGGCCGCATCGGCATCGCCTCGCAGGCGCTGGGCATCGCCCGCGCCGCGTACGAAGCCACGCTGGACTGGTCGCGCGAGCGCAAGGCGTTCGGTCAGCCCATCGGCGCGTTCCAGATGACGCAGTCCAAGATCGCCGACATGAAGTGCAAGCTCGATGCGGCCATGCTGCTGACGCTGCGCGCGGCGTGGACCAAGCAGGAAGTCGCCAAGACCGGCGGCCGTTTCGGCAACGAGGCCTCGATGGCCAAGCTGGTGGCGTCGGAAACGGCGATGTGGATTACCCATCAGGCGATCCAGATCCACGGCGGCATGGGTTACTCCAAGGAGATGCCGCTGGAGCGCTATTTCCGCGATGCCAAGATCACCGAGATCTACGAAGGCACCAGCGAAATCCAGCGCATGGTCATCGCTCGCAACGAGACCGGTCTGCGCTGATCCGCGATCGTACGCCGCCGCATGGTAAGGCAGTCGCCAGCGGCGGCGTTTTGCGCGACAATACCCACTTTCGTCCATCACCGTCGTAACGACGGGTTTCGTTAAAGTCCGGACATGCTGGCGAGCATTGATCTTTGCCACTACAATGCGCCGGATTCATTCCCTCGGGAGGCAAGTACACATGAGCACCATTGAAGAGCGCGTCAAGAAGATCGTTGTTGAACAGCTTGGCGTGAAGGAAGACGAGGTCACCTCGAACGCGTCGTTCGTGGACGACCTGGGTGCCGATTCCCTGGACACCGTCGAGCTTGTCATGGCGCTCGAGGAAGAGTTCGAGACGGAAATTCCCGACGAGGAAGCCGAGAAGATCACCACGGTGCAGCAGGCGGTCGACTACATCCAGGCGCACGTCAAGTCCTGATGCAGCCGGGCCGGGCCCGTCGCGCAACACCATCGCGCGCGGCCCAGCATCGAGCCGAAACACAGACACAAACTGCGCCACACGGCGCAGTTTGCGTTTGCGCATCCGGTAACGTTCTTCGGCGTATGGTTCTGAGCCGAGCAGCTAACGACGGAAGACAAGCATGAGCAAGCGACGCGTGGTAGTTACCGGTCTGGGTATGGTCAGTCCCGTCGGCAACGACGTGGCCACCTCCTGGGCCAACATCACCGCCGGCAACAGCGGCATCGGCGACATCACCCATTTCGATGCCAGCACGTTTCCCACCCGCATCTCGGGCGAGGTCCGCGACTTCGATCCTGCGCAGTACATCGCGCCCAAGGACATCAAGAAGATGGACCCGTTCATCCACTACGGCGTGGCAGCGGGCATCCAGGCGCTGAAGGATTCTGGCTTCGAGGTGAGCGAGGCCAACTCCGATCGCATCGGTGCGGCCGTGGGCGCCGGCATCGGCGGCCTGCACACCATCGAGCGTACCTCGATCGACTTCCACGAGCGCGGCGTGCGCAAGATCTCGCCGTTCTTCGTGCCCAGCTCGATCATCAACATGGTTTCCGGCCAGCTGTCGATCATGCTGGGCCTGAAGGGGCCGAACATCGCCTGCGTCACGGCATGCACCACGGCCACGCACAACATCGGCCTGGCCATGCGCATGATCCAGTACGGCGAAGCCGACGCGATGCTGGCCGGCGGCGCCGAGTTCGCCACCACCGGCACGGCCGTGGGCGGCTTCTGCTCGGCGCGCGCGATGTCCACGCGCAACGACGATCCGCACGGCGCCAGCCGTCCGTGGGATGCCGGCCGTGATGGCTTTGTGCTGGCCGACGGTTCCGGCGTGCTGATGCTGGAAGAGTACGAAGCGGCCAAGGCGCGTGGCGCGAACATCTACTGCGAGCTGGTCGGTTTCGGCATGAGCGGCGACGCCTACCACATGACCGCCCCGAGCGAAGGCGGCGAAGGCGCGGCGCGCTGCATGAAGCACGCCATCGACGATGCCGGTCTGAACCCGGAGCAGGTCGAGTACATCAACGCCCACGGCACCTCCACGCCACAGGGCGATCTGGCCGAAGTGATGGCCGCCAAGTCGGTGTTCGGCGATCACGCCTACAAGCTGATGATGAGCTCGACCAAGTCGATGACCGGCCATCTGCTGGGCGCGGCCGGCGGCGTCGAGGCCATCTTCTCGGTGCTGGCGCTGCGCGACAACATCATTCCGCCGACCATCAACCTGGACAATCCGGGCGAGGGCTGCGACCTGGACTTCGTGCCGCACACCGCACGCGAGGCCAAGGTCGACGTGGTGGTGTCGAACTCGTTCGGGTTCGGCGGCACCAACGGTTCGCTGGTGTTCAAGCGCGCCTGAGGCCGACAAGCCGGGTCGTCCTAGCGGCGATCCGGCGCGATCGCAACCGCTCGCCCGTTACGCACGGACGAGCGGTTTTTTTTGCCCGACGCAGCCGTTCACGCCTCGCGGGGTACGGCTGCGTTACGCTTGCGGACCTGCGCACACGCCCGAACGCCATGCACGTCATGCCCGATGCCATGCTCACTCCAACGTCCGCCTTCCAGGTGCGCGAGGTCCCGGGTGTGCGCGACCTGCTGCCGCTGGCCGCGGCGATGCCCGCGCGCTATCCGTGCCTGCTGGAAAGTGTCGCGCACGGCCCGGCGCAGGCGCGCTGGGATCTGCTGCTGGCGTTTCCGCAGTCGCACCTGGTGCTGGATGCCGAAGGCGCCACGCGGATCGACGGCGACGCGTTCGACGGCGACTTTCTCGATGCGCTGGATGCGGCCTGGCGCGACGCGCGCACGCCGCGCGGCGACGACGGACTGCCGTTCCACGGCGGCTGGGCCTTGATGCTGGCCTACGAGCTGATCGGACAGATCGAACCGCGCCTGCAGCTGCCGCCGGCCTCCGGTCCGCAGCCGGTCGCGGTGGCGCTGCGCACGCCGGCCGCGATCCTCGTCGATCATCAGCGGCAGCGCACGCTGCTGGTCGCCGAGGCCGGGCATGGCGCCTTGCTGCAAGTGCTGGAAGCCGATCTTCAGGCGACCGCGACCGTGCCTGCCGAGGCATGGCACGCGTCGGTGGACGAAGATGCGCCGGCGCGCTTTCTGGACGGCGTCGCCCGCGTGCACGATTACCTGCGCAGTGGCGATGTGTTCCAGGTCAACCTGTCGCGGCGCTGGCAGGCGCATCCGCAGGTGCCGGTGACGCCGGCGCAGGTCTACGCGACCCTGCGCGCAGCCAATCCCGCGCCGTTTGCCGGGCTGTGGCAGGACGCCGACTGGGCGGTCGCCAGTTCCTCGCCCGAGCGTTTGGTCGAGGTGCGCGGCGCGGCGGTGCAGACCCGGCCCATCGCCGGCACGCGGCCGCGCTTCGCCGGCGACGACGAGCGCGCGCGCATCGACGAGCTGGTCGGGCATCCCAAGGAGCGCGCCGAGCACATCATGCTGATCGATCTGGAACGCAACGACCTCGGCCGCGTGTGCGCGCCGGGCAGCGTCGAGGTCGACGAGCTGATGACGGTGGAAAGCTACGCGCACGTGCATCACATTGTGTCCAACGTGCGCGGCCGTCTGCGCGAGGGCGTCACGCCGGGGCAGGTGATCGCGGCCACGTTTCCGGGCGGCACCATCACCGGTTGCCCGAAGGTGCGCTGCATGGAGATCATCGCCGAACTGGAGGGCGTCGGCCGCGGCGCCTACACCGGCGCGATGGGCTATCTGGACCGCAACGGCGACATGGACTTGAACATCCTGATCCGCACCCTGAGCCTGTTCGATCGGCGCATCGAACTGCGCGCCGGCGCCGGCATCGTGGTCGACTCGCAAGCCGAGGCCGAGCTGGAAGAGACGCGGCACAAGGCGCGCGGTCTGCTGCGCGCGCTGGGCGTGGACGCATGAGCCTGCGCTGCCTGATCGACGGCCGCGAAACGCAGCAGGTGCCTGCCGACGACCGCGGACTGCGTTACGGCGACGGCCTGTTCGAGACCGTGCGCGTGATCGACGGACGAGCGCCGCTGTGGGCGCGGCACATGCAGCGTCTCGCCCACGGCTGCGAGCGTCTCGGCATGCCGTCGCCCGATACCGAGGCGCTACGAGAGGACGTGGCCGCGCTGACGCAGGCTTATGGTCCCAGCGTGGTGCGCATCACCTTGACGCGCGGCGGCGGCGAGCGCGGTTATCTGCCGCCCGAGACGCCGCGCTGCACGCGCATTGTCACGGCTGCGCCGGCTCCGTTGCGCCCCGCGCATTGGAGCGATGCCGGAATCCGGGTACGCTTCTGCGATACGCGTCTGGCCGTGCAGCCGGCGCTGGCCGGACTCAAGCATCTGAACCGGCTGGAGCAGGTGCTGGCGCGGGCCGAGTGGCGCGATCCGGACATCGTCGAGGGACTGATGCGCAGCATGGACGGAGCGGTGGTCTGCGCGACCGCGGCCAATCTGTTCGCGCGCATCGACGGTGACTGGATCACGCCGTCCGTCGAGACCTGCGGCGTGGCCGGCGTGGCGCGTGCCGAGGTGCTGGCGCAGTGGCCGCGATGCCGGATCGGAACGATCGAGATGGGAGCGTTGATGCAAGCCGAAGAAGTGTTTCTGAGTTCCAGCGTGCGCGGCATTCTGCCGGTGGGCGACCTGGCCGGGCGCCGTCTGCCGGTGGGCGACGACACGCGCGCCATGCAGGCGCATGTCGACCGTCTGCTGGAGCTGCGCGCATGAGGCGGCGCATGCGTGGCGGCACCAAGCTCTGGATTCTGTTCATCGTGCTGGTGGTCGGCGCGGTGGCGGCGGCCGGCGTGGTGTGGAACGAGGTCAATCGTTTCGCCGATGCGTCGATGGCGATCCGCAAGGACGAACCCAGCATCGTGATTCCGCGCGGCGCGGGCTTCAATCGCATCGTCGATGAGCTGCAGGCGCGCAAGCTCAGCGCCGCGCCGCACTGGTTCTGGCGCATGCTGGCCGAGCGTATGCACGTGACCCGTGACCTGCATGCCGGCGAATACGCCCTGCGTCCGGGCATGACGCCGCGTCAGCTGCTGGAGGACATGGCCAACGCGCGGGTGGTGCAGCACCGCTTCACCATCGTCGACGGCTGGAATTTCCACGAGTTGCGTCAGGCGCTCGACCAGGCGCCGGTGCTCAAGCACGAGACCGCGTCGATGACCGATGCGCAGATCATGCAGCGCGTCGGCGCCGGCGACGAGAAGCCCGAAGGCCGCTTCCTGCCCGAGACCTACGCCTTCGTGCGCGGCGACAGCGATCTGGACATTCTCAAACGCGCCTACCGCGACATGAACACGCTGCTGAAGCAGGCCTGGGCCAGCCGCGCCGAAAACCTGCCGCTGAAGACGCCGTACCAGGCGCTGATCCTGGCCTCCATCGTGGAGAAGGAGACCGGCCGCGCCGACGAGCGGCCGCGCATCGCCGGCGTGTTCGTGCGTCGCCTGCGTCGCGGCATGCTGCTGCAGACCGATCCCACCGTCATCTACGGCATGGGTGACGCCTACCACGGCAACATCCGCAAGCGCGATCTGGAAACCGACACGCCGTACAACACCTACGTGCACCCGGGCCTGCCGCCGACGCCGATCGCGCTGCCGGGCAAGCCGGCCATCGAGGCCGCGCTGCATCCGGCCGACGGCGAGGCGCTGTACTTCGTGGCCAAGGGCGACGGCTCGCACGCTTTCTCGGACACGCTGGCGCAGCACGACCGTGCGGTGCGCTGCTACCAGCTCAAGCGTTGCCCGGGAGGCAAGCCGTGAGCGGTCGCCTGATCACGCTGGAAGGCGGCGAGGGCGCCGGCAAGAGCACTCTGCTGCAGGGGCTGCGCGCGTATCTGGCCGAACGCGGCATCGAGCCGCTGTTCACGCGCGAGCCGGGCGGCACCGCGCTGGGCGAGGGCGTGCGCGCGCTGGTGCTCGATCCGGCGCTGCGCGGCATGTGCGCCGAATCCGAATTGCTGCTGATGTTTGCCGCGCGCGCGCAACTGGTGCGCGAATCCATCCGTCCGGCGCTGACGGCGGGGCAGTGGGTGGTCTGCGACCGCTTTACCGATGCCAGCTATGCCTACCAGGGCGGCGGGCGCGGTCAGCCGCGCGAACGCATCGCCGACCTGGAGCGTTGGGCCGCCGACGGCCTGCAGCCCGATCTGACGCTTTTGCTCGATATTCCTGTCGACACCGGTCGCGCGCGCGCCGCCGGCCGCGGCGAGGACAGCGACCGCATCGAACGCGAAGGCGACGGTTTCTTCGAGCGCATCCGCGCAGCCTACCTGCAGCGCGCGGCCGAGCAGCCGCAGCGCTTCCGCGTGATCGACGCCACGCAATCGCCGCAGCAGGTGCTCGCAGACGCCATGGCGGCGTTGGAGCCGCTGCTGGCTGGGAGCAAGGCATGATCGACGCGCCGCCCTGGCATGCCGAGCCGTGGCAGCGCCTACTGCAGCGGCGACAGCGCAAGGCCCTGCCGCATGCGCTGCTGCTGAGTGGGCCGTCCGGCCTGGATAAGCGCGCCTTCAGCGAGCGTCTGCAGCGTGCGCTGCTGTGCACGCAGCCGGTCGACGGCGACGCCTGCGGCAGCTGCCGCGCCTGTCTGCTGCTGGACGCCGGCACGCATCCCGACCGCATCGCGGTGTCGCTGGAGGAGCGTCCCGACGGCACGCCACGCCGGGACATCGTGGTGCGCCAGATTCGCACGCTGTCCGAGCGTCTGAGCAAGGCCAGCCAGTTCGGCGGCTGGCAGGTCGCCTGCATCGATCCGGCGGACGCCATGAACGCCGCCGCCGCCAACGCCCTGCTGAAGACGCTGGAGGAACCCAGCGCGTCCAGCGTGCTGATCCTGGTGGCCGACGAACCCTGGCGCTTGCCCGCCACGATCCGCAGCCGTTGCCAGCGCACGGAATTCCGTCTGCCCGAGACCGAGGCCGCGTTGGCCTGGTTGCAGCGGAAGGGCGTTCAGGATGCGGCTGCCGCGCTGGAAGCCGCCGGCGGCAACCCAGGCCTGGCGCAGCGCTGGGCCGAGCAAGATGCGCTGGCGCAGCGCAAGCAGGTGCGCGCCGATCTGCGCGCGCTGGCCGAAGGGCGCGGCGAAGCCGGCACGTTGGCGGCGCGCTGGATGGACGATGCACCGGAGCAGCGGCTGTGGTTCGCGGCGCAGGCGGCCGTGGACGAGTTGCGCCATCGCGCGACCGGCGCACGCACGCCGCTCGGTTCGCAGCTGAGCACGACGGAGCTGGCCGACTGGTACGCCCGCGCCAATCGCGCGCGCGACGCCCTACGCGGCCCGTTGCGCAAGGATCTGCTGCTGCTGGAACTGCTCGGCGCCTGGCGCTGATTCCGGTCGCCACGTCGCGATGGTCACGTCTTGCCCGGACCTCGACGCCTGCCTGCGCCCGGACACGATCTGGCTGCTGATCGCGCCGCATCCGGACGACGAGGTGCTGGCCGCCGGCGGTCTTCTGCCACTGGCCGCGCGATCCGGTGCCAGGCTTCACATCTGGCAGCTCAGCGACGGCGAGAACAATCCCTGGCCGCAACGCTGCCTGGAGCGGCGTCTGCGCATCGACGCCGCCGCACGCGCCCGCTGGGGCGCGCGCCGCTGCGGTGAATCGCGCGCGGGGCTGGCCAGACTCGGCTTGTCCGATGCGGTCGTCGAGCGCTGGGGCTGGCCCGACCTCGGCATCGGCGAGCGTGCGGCCGACCCGCAGGGTGCGGCACTGGCTTTGTTGACGGAGCGACTGCGCGCACTGCGTCCGGACGTGCTGCTGTTGCCCGGGCTGGCCGATCGTCATCCCGACCACGGCGCGGCTCACGTGCTGCTGCAATTGGCGCTGCATCGGGCCGGTCTGACGCCGCTGTGTCTGGACTACGTGCTTCACGGTCGCAGCGATCCGGCCGCGGCGATCCGCGTCGAGTTGGATGCGGCCACGCAGGCGCGCAAGCGCGAGGCGATTCTGGAACACGCCAGCCAGACCGCGCTCAGCCGAGGCCGCATGCTGGCATTCGCGTCGTCAGAGGAACATTTTCACCGTTGCGACCGACCCGTCGCACCGCCCCCGAGCGTGCGTCTGCCCTGGTCGTTGCCCCGCGTCGGACGTTCACGTCTGCGTCTGACCGTGGTCTGGGACGGCGGCGCGCGCCGCTGGTCGTGGGCCGATGCGCCGCTGACGCAGGCCGCGCAGGGCTGGACGCTGCGGCTTCCGGACGCTGCATGCGGGCACGGACCGGTCTATGCGCGGCTGGACACCGCGCGTCGCGGGCTGTGGATCTTCGACCGCTGGGGCTGGGCACCGCTGGTGTGATCCGGCGCATGCGCCGCCGCCGGCGCAGTTGACCCCGGCGCGGCGATGACAGAAGCTTGTCGCGCAACCGGAGACAGTCCATGAGTGTGGCAGGCGCAGCGCGGCAGGGCATCCTGTCGCTGAAGATCAAGGATCGCGGGGCGTTGTACAACGCCTACATGCCGTTCCTGAAGGGCGGCGGCCTGTTCGTGCCCACGGCGCAGCGCTACGATCTCGGCGACGAGGTGGTGCTGCTGCTCAGCCTGGCCGAGATCAACGAGCGCCTGTCGGTGGCCGGCAAGGTGGTCTGGATCACCCCGGTCGGCGCGCAGGGCAACCGCACGGCCGGCATCGGCATCCAGTTCAACGACAGCGCCGACGGCGAGACCGCGCGCACCAAGATCGAATCGATCCTCGGCGGCATGCTCAGCGCCGATCGCGCCACGCAGACCATGTAAGGTTTCGCACGGAAGCGACGTCCGCGCACGAAACGTCCGCACACGAAAAAGCCCGGCGCGAAGCCGGGCTTTTTCGTGTGCAATCGATTGGTCGGGGAGACAGGATTTGAACCTGCGACTTCTACGTCCCGAACGTAGCGCTCTACCAGGCTGAGCTACACCCCGACGGGAGCCGCGCATGATAACGACACCGAATCGAACTGGCAACACTCTCGTGCAGGCCCGGTACCGAATCCGGCCGCGGACTCTGCTACGCTAAGCGGCTTGCAGCGAGGCCCTACGGGCCCGATTCCACCGTCGTCATTCCGTGAAGAGGAACCCATGGCGCAGACCCAGGCCCGAACCATGCCCGGCGTGCTCGAATTGCTGCCGCGCGAACAGATCGCCTTCCAGCGCATGCTGGACGTCATCGCCCGCAACTATCGGCTCTTCGGCTTCCTGCCCATCGAGACGCCGGTGATGGAATTCAGTCAGGTGCTGCTGACCAAGTCCGGCGGCGAGACCGAGCGCCAGGTCTACTTCGTGCAATCCACGGGCGCACTGGAAAAAGACGGTCAGCCGGAGCTGGCGTTGCGCTTCGATCTCACCGTGCCGCTGGCGCGCTACGTCGCCGAGCACGAACGCGAGCTGAGCTTCCCGTTCCGCCGCTACCAGATCCAGCGCGTGTACCGTGGCGAGCGCGCCCAGCGCGGCCGCTTCCGCGAGTTCTACCAGTGCGACATCGACGTGATCGGCAAGGATCACCTCTCGACCCGCTACGACGCCGAGATTCCGGCCGTCATCCACAGCGTGTTCCGCGAGCTGGCGATCGGTCCGTTCACCATCCAGCTCAATCACCGCAAGCTGATGCGCGGCTTCTTCGAGGGGCTGGGCATCGCCGACGGCGAACAGCAGATGCTGGTGCTACGCGAGGTCGACAAGCTGGACAAGCGCGGCGCCGACGCCGTGCGCGCGACCCTGACCGGCGAAGGCTTCGGTCTGGCCGAGGACGTGGTCGCGAAGATCCTGCAGTTCGTGCAGGTTCGTTCGACGTCGCTGGCCGATGCCGTCGACAAGCTGGACGCGCTGGGTGCGGGCAGCGACACCTTCGAGCAGGGCCGCGACGAGCTGAAGCAGGTGCTGACCATGGTGCGCGATCTCGGCGTGCCGGAGAACCGTTTCGCGCTGAACCTGTCGATCGCGCGCGGTCTCGACTACTACACCGGCATGGTCTACGAGACCACGCTGGACGAGCATCCGGAGATCGGTTCGATCTGCTCCGGCGGCCGTTACGACAACCTGGCCGGTCAGTACACCAAGTCGCACCTGCCCGGCGTGGGCATCTCCATCGGCGCCACGCGCCTGTTCTGGCAACTGCGCGAGGCCGGTCTGATCGCCACCGCCGACAGCACGGTGCAGGCGCTGGTCACGCAGATGGACGAGGCGCATCTGGCCGACTACCTGGCGCTGGCCAATGAGCTGCGCGCTGGCGGCATCGCCACCGAGACGGTGATGGAAGGCGGCAAGCTCGGCAAGCAGTTCAAGTACGCCGACCGCGCCGGCATCCGCTTCGTGCTGGTGCTGGGCGACGAGGAGCTGGCCAAGGGTACGGTCACGGTCAAGGACATGCGCCGCAACGACCAGTTCGAGGTCAAGCGCGAGGAGCTGATCAAGGCTCTGCGCGTGGAGCTGGAGCAGGCGGCGGTGATGCCGGTGGCGCGCGACTGAGCGTCGGCGACGGAGTGCGGACATGAGCGCGAACACGATTCATCTCGACGGCCTCAGCCTGACCCGCGCGCAGGTCGCGCAGGTCGCGGCGGGCGCGGGCGTCACCCTCGACGAGACCCAGTTGCAGCGCGTGCAGCGCACTGCCGACTTTCTCGCCGAGAAGGTCGATTGCGGCGAGCCGATCTACGGCGTCACCACGGGTTTCGGCAGCAACGCCGACCGTCTGCTGGGCGCGCACCGCGCCCGCGACGAGCTGCCCGGCGGCCATCCCGATGCGCCGGAAGGCACGCTGATGGAGGAGCTGCAGCACAACCTCATCGTCACCCACGCGGTGTGCGTGGGCGCGCCGTTCGCGGTCGAGGTGGTGCGGGCGATGCTGGTGATCCGCATCAACACGCTGATGCGCGGGCATTCGGGCATTCGCGTGCAGACGCTGCAGGCGCTGGCGGCATTGCTCAACCGTGGCGTGATTCCAGTGATCCCGCAGAAGGGTTCGGTCGGCGCGTCCGGCGATCTGGCGCCGCTGTCGCATCTGGCTATCGTGCTGCTGGGCGGCGGCGAGGCCTTCGTCGACGGCGAGCGCATGCCCGGCGCCGAGGCGCTGGCGAAGGCCGGGCTGGAACCGATCCGCCTGTCCTTCAAGGAAGGTCTGGCGTTGAACAACGGCACCACGCAGATGCTGGCCACCGCGGTGCTGGCGCTGCAGAAGATGCAACAGCTGCTGGAAACCGCCGACGTCGCCGCCGCGATGTCGCTGGATGCTTTCGCCGGCCGCAGCGGCGCGCTGCGCGAGGAAGTACACGCGCTGCGTCCGCATCCCGGCCAGGTCGAGACCGCGCAGCGCCTGCGCGCGCTGCTGGCCGAGTCGACCCTGGTCGACATCCCCTATCATCTGGTGCCGAAGTTCCGTCCGTGGACAGTCGAGGCGTGGAACACGCCGCAAGCGCAGGCGCATCGCTTCGACCTGTGCTGGGACTGGGTGCCGGCCAACCAGCGTCACGGCCGCGAGGCCTTCTACAGCCGCTTCCTGCCGTTCAAGGGCGGCAAGAAGCATCAGCCGCAGGACGCTTATTGCCTGCGCTGCATCCCGCAGGTGCACGGCGCGGTGCGTGACGCGGTGGCGCAGGCCTGCCGCGTGATCGATGTCGAATTGAACGCCGTCACCGACAATCCGCTGGTGTTCCCGGACGCGGAGAACCCGCGCTACATCGAGGACCAGGTGATTTCCGCCGGTCACTTCCACGGCATGCCGCTGGCGCTGGCCATGAGCTACGTGAAGGCGGCGATTCCGGTGCTGGCGTCGATTTCCGAACGACGTCTCAACAAGCTGGTCGACCCGGCCAACAACGACGGCCTGCCGGCGTTCCTGACCGGCAACGAGGACGCCACCGATTCCGGCTTCATGATCGTGCAATACACCGCCGCCGCCCTGGTCAACGACCTGGCCACGCGCGCGCATCCAGCGTCGGTGTATTCGGTGCCGACCAGCGCCAATGCCGAGGACCACGTGTCGATGGGCGCCAACGAGGCGCGCCACGTGCTGGAGATGACCGAGGACCTCGGTCACGCGCTGGCGCTGGAGCTGTACACCGCGGCGCAGGCACTGGAATACCGCCAGGACATGCTCAACGCCGCGCGCGAACTGGCCGGGCAGGGCGACTGGACCTTGCTGGCGGCCAAGATTGCCGGTGCGCCGCGCGAAGGGCATCCGCAGCATGCGCAGTTCGTCGAGGAAGTGCGCGGCCTGATGAAGGCACTGGCCGAAGCCGGCGAGTTCCATGCCGGCGTGGCGGTGCGGCGCGTGCTGCAACGGCTGCGCGGCAAGATCGATTTCCTGCGCAGCGACCGTCCGATGGATGGCGATGTGCAGCGCGTGTGCGACTTGGTCGCATCGGGTGAACTGCTGGACTGATCGCGCCTGGTCAAACCTTGCGCAGGGTGCTGCGGCGTCCTGATCGCAAAGGGAAAAATGCGGTTGTCCACAGGCTTTTCCCAGAGCTGCGCACAAGCGCTGTGGACAAGCGGCTCAACGACGCGCCAGCCATGAACGGCGCGCCCGGGCTAGCGCCAGTCGCAGCACGGCGAGCATCAGCACGCCGCCGAGAATGCCGGCCAGGCGCATCAGTGCGGGGCGCAGTTCGCCGGTCCAGGCGTGGTCCTGCACGAACACCATTAGGAACGCGATGCCGAACTGCAGACCGATGTAGCGCGTGTCCTCGTGTCCGCTGTGGATATGCGAAGCCAGCCACACGCCGACGGCCAGCGCTGGCAGGAATAGCACCGGATGACCGCCCGCCCAGGGCAGCAGCGCGAGGGCGAGCAGGGCGGCGAGCAGGCAGCCCAACAGGCGATTGGCCATGCGCAACCCGACCGCCGCTTCGCCGAAGTCGCGTTGCAGCAGTGTACGCAGCGGAATCATCGGCAGCACCACGACGGTCACCAGCATCTGCGGGAAGGCCGGCATCGGATACAGCGCATGCGCCGTTGCCAGGATGCCGACGCTGCATGCCGCCGGCAGCGCCTGCCAGGCTCGTCGCCGCCGTGCCTGCGGTGTGTGTGGATCGGCTGGCGAGGGCTCGTCGCGTTCCGCGTCCAGCAGGGGAAGATGCCAGTGCGGGCGCAGCAGATGCACCAGACCGGCGATCAGGATGCAGGCCGTCGTGCCGACGGCGACGTCGGCTACGCGCAGCAGTGCAATGTGCCAGAGCGCGTGCTGCGTGTTTGCCTCGGCCAGGATCAGGCAGGCCGTGATCGTGGCGAGCAGCCAGCCGTAGCTACGCGTGCTTCCCAGCGCCATGTAGACGCCGACGCCGGCGATCAGCGCGAGCAGAAGCACGAAGCCGGTCGTCGACCCACGGGTGCCGTAGGCCAGTAACAGGCAGGCGACCGCGCCGCCGATCGTACCCGCCATGCGCTGCACGCCGCGCCGCCAGGAGGTCGACCAGTCGGCGCGCATCACCACGTAGGCGCTGATCGCGACCCACCAGCGGTCGGTCAGGCGGAACAGGTCGGCGAGCGAGACCGCGAGCAGCACCGAGGCTACGGTCTGCGCCGCCAGCAGTGCGCGAGGACCGCGCCAGTGCAAGGTCCGCAATTCGGCGGCGAGCAGACCGAACGTGCGGGTGAGGGCGGCGGTCGACCGGTGGCGGCGCATGCGTGGGCGGTCAGTGAAGAGAGTCCCGAGTGTAGCCGAGCAACGCGTCCCCGTGACTGGTCACGAAGTGCGCAGCGAGGTGCATGTGCTTGTTCGCAAAGCACGTCGTCGCACTTGTCCACAACCCTGTACAGCGCTGTCCACATCGCCTGTGGATGAACGCATGGCGTCTCCTTCATTTTTACGCACATGCACGCTGATCACAGACATGCGGATCGCGCGTTCTGCTGACCACGATTTGATCAGCGCGGTGCATGTGCCTGTTCGCAAAGCGCATCGTTCGACTTGTCCACAGCCTTATACCGCGTTGTTCACATCGCCTGTGGATGAAGGGATCGATGCGCCTGCATCGAGGTCGGCGGGAGCATCGCGTGGCCTCGCGTTTTTCCGGTTGCCGCTGGTTATGGATTGAGCAGTGAGGTGTAGGTGTCTGTTCGCAAAGCGTGTCGGTCCACTTGTCCACAGGCCTGTACACCGCTGTCCACACGCGCTGTGGATGAACGTGTCATGCGACCTCGTTCAGACAGGCGCTTGCGTCGTCGAACGGTCGTCCCTAGAATGCACGCAACACAATATACTAACGCGTTAATACATTATGAAACGTCGCAACCTGGAACCGAAGCTGTCGCGCAAGAAGGTCGAGACTGGCCTGTGCAAGGCGCTGCTGTCGCTGGAGACGGTGGAGGAGATGCGCGCCTTCCTGCGCGACCTGTGCACGCCGGCCGAGCTGGAGGCGCTGACCGACCGCTGGAGCGTGGTGCCGCTGGTGCTGGAAGGACGCACCTATCGCGACATCCACGAGCGCACGGCGGTGAGCATCACCACCATCGGCCGCGTCGCGCGTTTCATCAACCAGGGCAACGGCGGTTATCTCGCCGCGGCCTCGGCACGCAGCGCCAAGGCTGCCCCATCTTCCGAAGGAGTCCGCGCATGATGCCGCGAGATCGACTGCGCATCGCCGTGCAGAAATCCGGTCGCCTGGGCGACCCGTCCCGTGAATTGCTGAGCCGTTGCGGGCTGAAGTTCCGCAGCAGCCGCGACAAACTGTTCTGCTTCGGCGAGAACATGGCCGTGGATCTGCTGCTGGTCCGCGACGACGACATCCCCGGTCTGATCGCCGACGGCGTGTGCGACCTCGGCGTGGTCGGCCGCAACGTGCTCGACGAGGCCGCGCTGGCGACGCCGGGCGAGATGCCGTATCGCGAACTGCGCGCGCTCGGTTTCGGCGGCTGCCGCCTGTCCATCGCGCTGCCGCAGGACGAGGCGTGGACGGGACCGCAGCAGCTGGCCGGCAAGCGTATCGCCACCACCTATCCGAACCAGTTGGCCGACTGGCTGCGGCGCAACGAAGTCGATGCACAGATCGTCACGCTGTCCGGTTCGGTCGAGATTGCGCCGCGTCTGGGCACGGCCGACCTGATCTGCGATCTGGTTTCCAGCGGCGCGACGCTGGCCGCCAACCAGCTGCGCGAGACCGCCGTCATCATGCAGAGCGAGGCGGTGCTGGCCGGCGCCGCGGAGATGCCGCGCGACGAGCGCGGCGACCTGATCGAACTGCTGCTGCGCCGTCTGGACGGCGTGCTGAACGTGCGCGAATCGCGCCTGCTGATGCTGAAGGCGCCGCGCGCCGCGCTGGCCGCCATCGTGGACCTGTTGCCGGGGCGACCGCTGCCGACGGTGACAACCATCGAGGGTCGCCCGGACGACATCGCCTTGCAGTGCGTGTGCAGCGGTAACGTCAGCTGGCAGGATCTGGAAGCGATGAAGCGCGCCGGCGCGCAGGGCATGCTGGTGTTGCCGGTGGAGATGATGCTGGCATGAATATCGTCGACTGGAATGCGCTGGATGCGGAGACCCGCAACGCCTTGCTGCAACGTCCGGCCCAGGCGCAGAACGCCGAACGCGCGCAGGCCGTGGCGCGGATCATCGCGCAGGTCGCGCAAGAGGGCGATGCAGCGCTGAAGCGATGGACGGCGCAGCTGGACGGCTGCGAACTCGATGCCCTGGCGGTGCCGGGCGAGGCATTCGATGTCGCGGAAGCGTCGCTCGACGTGGCACTGAAAAAGGCCATTGCCGATGCGCGTGCGCGTATCGAAGCCTTTCACCGCGCTGCCGCACCGCAGCCGGTGCGTGTCGAGACGGCTCCCGGCGTGGTTTGCGAGCGCGTGCTGCGGCCGGTGACGCGGGTCGGCTTGTACGTGCCGGCCGGCACGGCGCCGCTACCTTCGACGGCATTGATGCTGGGCGTGCCGGCGCAGTTGGCCGGTTGCCGCGAGGTCGTGCTGTGCACGCCGCCGCGCGCGGACGGCAGCGTCGATCTGGCGGTGCTGTACGCGGCGCGGTTGTGCGGCATCGAACGCGTGTTCCGTCTCGGCGGCGCGCAGGCGATCGCCGCGATGGCGCTGGGTACCGAGAGCGTGCCGCGTTGCGACAAACTGTTTGGCCCCGGCAACGGCTGGGTGACCGAAGCCAAGCAGCAGGTCAGCGCCGTGCCCGGCGGTCCGGCGATCGACATGCCGGCCGGTCCGTCCGAAGTGCTGGTGATCGCCGACGCCGACGCCGATCCGTGTTTCGTCGCGGCGGACCTGCTGTCGCAGGCCGAACACGGGCCGGATTCGCAGGTGTTGCTGCTGACCGACGCGCGCGAACAGGCCGACGCCGTGGTGGCCGAGGTCGAGCGCCAGGTAGCGCGGCTGCCGCGCGCGGATACCGCGCGGAAGGCGCTGTCCGCCAGTCGCGTGATCCGCGTCGCCTCGCTGGCGCAGGCGGTCGAGGTCAGCAACGCCTACGCACCGGAACACCTCATTCTCAATGTCGCCGACCCGCGCGCACTGCTCGCGCAGATCGACAGCGCCGGTTCGATCTTCCTCGGCGCGTGGTCGCCGGAATCGGTCGGCGACTACTGCAGCGGCACCAATCACGTGCTGCCGACCTACGGCCACGCGCGCGCCTGGAGCGGCGTGTCGGTGGCCAGCTTCCAGAAGCAGATCACGGTGCAGGAGCTGTCCGGCGACGGCCTGCGCGGCATCGGCGCGTGCGCGGTGACGCTGGCCGAGGCCGAAGGTCTGGAGGCCCACGCGCAGGCGGTGCGGCTGCGTCTGGCGGCACTGGAGGCGACGGCATGAACGTGCTCGATCTGGCGCGACCGGAAGTGCGCGCGCTGACGCCGTATTCCTCGGCGCGGATGGAGGCGCAGGGCGCGGCCATCATGCTCAACGCCAACGAATCGCCGTGGCCGCCGGTGGGCGACGACGGTCAGGGCCTGAATCGCTATCCCGACCCGCAACCCGCGGCGTTGCGCGAGCGCATGGCGGCCGTGTACGGCGTGCGTCCGGAGCAGATGCTGATCGGCCGCGGCAGCGACGAAGCCATCGACCTGCTGGTGCGCGCGTTCTGTCGGCCGGGCGTGGACGCCATCGCGGTCAGTCCGCCGACGTTCGGCATGTACGCGGTCTGCGCCGGTGTGCAGGGCGCGGCGGTGGAGACGCTGCCGCTGGACGCGGACTTCGGGCTCGACGTCGACGCCGTGCTGGCTGGACTGTCGCCGGCGGTGAAGCTGCTGTTCGTGTGTTCGCCGAACAACCCGACGGGCGGCCTGGTGCCGCAGGCGGACATCGCACGGCTGGCGTCTGCGCTGGACGGTCGCGCGCTGGTCATCGTCGACGAGGCCTACATCGAATTCGCCGAGGCCGAGAGCGCGGCGACCTTGCTCGGCCAGCATGCCAATCTCGGCGTGCTGCGCACGCTGTCGAAAGCCTGGGCGCTGGCCGGCGCGCGCATCGGCGCGCTGCTGGCCGATGCCGACGTGATCGCGCTGCTGCGCCGGATCATGCCGCCGTATCCGCTGCCGACGCCATGTGTGCAGGCGGCGCTGGCGGCGCTGGACGAAACCGCCCAGCGACAGACGGGCGAACGCGTCGCCACCATCGTCGCCGAACGCGAGCGCCTGGCGGCGATCCTGCCGACGGTGCCCGGCGTGCGCGCGGTGTACCCGTCGCGTGCGAATTTCCTCACCGTGTCCCTGGACGATGCGCCCGGCGTGTACCGCGCGCTGCTGGCGCAGGGTATCGTGGTGCGCGACGTCGGTCGCTATCCGGGTCTGGCCGGTTGCCTGCGGTTTTCCATCGGCACGCCGGAAGAAAACGCCCGGCTGCTGGACGTCCTCCATCGCTGCGCGGAGGCCGCATGAGCCGCAAGATTCTCTTCGTCGATCGCGACGGCTGCCTGATCGAGGAGCCGGCCGACGAGCAGATCGACCGCTTCGAGAAACTGGCGCTGCTGCCCGACGTGATTCCGGCTCTGCGGCGCTGCGTGGCGGCGGGCTACGAGCTGGTCATGGTCACCAACCAGGACGGACTCGGCACGGCGAGTTTCCCGCAGGCCGATTTCGACGGTCCGCACGATCTGCTGCTGCGTCTGCTGGCTTCGCAGGGCATCCGTTTCCACGAGGTCCTGATCGACCGCAGCTTCCCGCAGGACGGGCTGGACACGCGCAAGCCGGGCACCGGCATGATGCGTCACTACCTGGCCGACGATGGCTGGAGTCGCGCCGCCTCGGCGATGGTCGGCGATCGCGAGACCGACCTGCAGTTCGCCGTCAACCTCGGCGTACAGGGCTTCCGCGTCGGTCCCGAGGGCATCGGCTGGATGGCGGTCGCGCATGCGTTGTGCGATGCGCCGCGGATCGCGGAGGTGACGCGCAACACGCGCGAGACCCGCATTCGCGTGCGCGTCGACCTGGACGAGGCCGCCGAGCCGAGGATCGCCACCGGCATCGGCTACTTCGACCACATGCTCGAACAGATTGGCAAGCACGGCGGCTTCGCCCTGACGCTGACTTGCGAGGGCGATCTGCATGTCGACGAACACCACACCGTCGAAGACAGCGCGCTGGCGCTGGGGCAGGCGCTGCGCACGGCGCTGGGCGACAAACGCGGCATCGGCCGCTACGGTTTCACGCTGCCGATGGACGAGACCCTGGCCAGCGCCGCGCTGGATCTGTCCGGTCGGCCATGGTTCGAGTTCGACGGAGACTTCCCGCGCGAGCGGGTCGGTGAACTGTCGACCGAGATGGTGCCGCACTTCTTCCGTTCGCTGTGCGAGACCCTGGGCGCGAACCTGCATCTGAGCGTGCGCGGCGAGAACGCGCACCATATGGTCGAAGGCTGCTTCAAGGCCGTGGCGCGCACGCTGCGCCAGGCGCTGCGCCGCGAAGGCGATGCGCTGCCCAGCACCAAGGGAGCGCTGTGATGGCCGATGTGGTCCTGATCGACGCCGGCGGCACCAACATCGGCTCAGTCCGCTACGCGCTGCAGCGCCTGGGCGTGGACGCGGCGATGAGCGACGATCCGGCGCGCATCCGCGCGGCCAGTCACGTGATCCTGCCGGGCGTCGGCGCGGCCGGTCCGGGCATGGCGCGGCTGCGCGCGAACGGTCTGGATCGCCTGATCCGCGAACTCGAACAGCCCGTGCTCGGCGTCTGCCTGGGCATGCAACTGCTGTTCGCGCATTCCGAGGAGGGCGATACCGCGTGTCTCGGCGTGGTGCCGGGCGAGGTGCGTCACTTCCCGCGCGAGACCGGCTTGCGCGTGCCGCACATGGGCTGGAACCGTCTGTGCATCGAGCGCGACGATCCGCTGCTGCGTGGCGTCAACGATGGCGACTTCGCCTATTTCGTGCACAGCTATGCGGCCGCGCCGGGACCGCACGTGCTGGCGTCCAGCGAACACGGCGCACCGTTCGCGGCGGTGGTCCGCAAGGACAACTTCTGCGGCATGCAATTCCATCCCGAGCGCTCGGCGAACGTCGGCGCGCGTCTGCTGGAGAACTTTCTTTCGCTATGAATTTCACGGTCTATCCCGCCATCGATCTTCGCGAAGGCCGCGTGGTGCGGCTGTATCAGGGCGACTACGCGCGGCAGAAGAATTACGCCATCGAGCCGCTGCAACTGGCGCACGAATACGCCGGGGCCGGTGCCGAGTGGCTGCACGTGGTCGACCTGGACGGCGCGCGCAGTGGGCAGCCGGTGAATCTGACGACGCTGACCGCGCTGGCGCATTCGGGCCTGAAGGTGCAGGCCGGCGGCGGCGTGCGCGGTGAGGACGACGTGCGTCGCCTGTTCGATGCCGGCGTCGAGCGCGTGGTGGTCGGCAGCGTGGCGGTGCGCGATCCGCAGCGCGTCATCGACTGGCTGGACCGCTTCGGCAGCGAGCGCCTGACGCTGGCGCTGGACACGCGCTGGCGCGATGGCGAATGGTGCCTGCCCAGCGCCGGCTGGGAGCAGGACGAGGACGCCACGCTCGACGAGCTGGCGCCGCATTTCGCCGCCGCCGGCGCGCGGCATCTGCTGTGCACGGACATCGACCGCGACGGCACGATGTCCGGTCCGAATCTTTCGCTGCTGCGCCATCTTCGGGACATTGCGCCGGCATTGCAGGTGCAGGTTTCCGGCGGTGCGCGCGCGCTCGACGACGTGCGCGCGGCGCGCGACGCGGGCGCGGCCGGCATCGTGCTCGGGCGTGCGCTGCTGGAAGGGCGTTTCACCCTGGGCGAGGCGTTGTCGTGCTGACGCGGCGCATCATTCCCTGCCTCGACGTGCGCGAGGGCAAGGTCGTCAAAGGCGTGCGTTTCCGCGATCACGTGGTGATGGGCGGCATCGTCGAGCTGGCGCTGCGCTACCGCGACGCCGGTGCCGACGAGCTGGTGTTCTACGACATCACCGCCAGTCCCGAGGGCCGCCGCGTGGACCGCGACTGGGTCGAACGCGTGGCGCGCGTGCTGGACATCCCGTTTTGCGTGGCCGGCGGCATCCGCAGCGTGGAGGATGCACGCGAAGTGCTCTACGCCGGCGCCGACAAGGTGTCGGTGAACTCGCCGGCGCTGGAACGGCCGACGCTGATCGATGAGCTGTCGCAGGCGTTCGGCGTGCAGTGCGTGGTGGTCGGCATCGACAGCCTGCGCGACGAGGACGGTCGCTGGCGCGTGCGCCAGTACAGCGGCGATCCCGACCGTACCCGCGCGCTGGCTCGCGACACGCTGGACTGGGTGCGCGAGGCGCAACAGCGCGGCGCGGGCGAGATCGTGCTGAACTGCATGGGCAGCGACGGCGTGCGCGATGGCTACGACCTCGAACAACTGGCCAGCGTGCGTGAGATCTGCACGGTGCCGCTAGTGGCGTCGGGCGGCGCGGGCGCGGTGCGTCACTTCGTCGACGTGTTCCGCGAGGCGGGCGTCGATGCGGCGCTGGCGGCCAGCGTGTTCCATGCCGGCGACATCGCGATTCCCGACCTCAAGCGCCAACTGGCGGAACATGGCGTGCCGGTGCGCGAAACGCGGTCCGCGGATTGAACGCCGTGCGGCAAGCGCCGCATGCGGCAGATTCGCACATCGAACCAAAGCAGGATGGCCGTGACGCGCGGCCCGTTTACACTTCACTCAACGTCACAGCCTGGTGGACGCCATGAAACACGCCGCATCCATTTCCTTCGATCCGTCGCGCCTGGACTGGGACAAGGGCGACGGCCTGCTGCCGGTCATCGTCCAGCACTGGCGCGACGGCCGCGTGCTGATGCTTGGCTACATGAACCGCGAAGCCCTCGACGCCACCTTGCAAAGCGGCCGCGTGACGTTCTACAGCCGCAGCAAACAGCGTCTGTGGACCAAGGGCGAGAGCTCCGGCAACGTGCTCGACCTGAAGGCCATCGAGGCCGATTGCGACCGCGACACGCTGCTGGTGCGCGCGGTCCCGCACGGACCAACCTGCCACCTCGGCACCGACAGCTGCTTCGGCGACGGCAGCGCACCCGAACTCGCGTTCCTCGGCCAGCTCGACGCCCTGGTGATGCGTCGTCATGCGGAACTGCCGGAGCACAGCTACACCACGCGTCTGTTCGACGCCGGCATTCGCCGCATCGCGCAGAAGGTCGGCGAAGAGGGCGTCGAAACCGCGCTGGCGGCCGTGGCCGAGGATGACGACGCATTGCTCGGCGAGGGCGCGGATCTCCTCTATCACTTGCTGGTGCTGCTGCGCGCGCGGAATCTTGGACTGGCCGACGTGGCGGCGCGCTTGCGCGAGCGGCATGCCGACTGAAGACCTCACGCGCGCTGGGTGACAGGCGTCACTGGGCGCGGACCGCTGCGCGGCGCACACTCGACGCGTCAATGCCCGGAGTCGCGTGATGAATCCTTTCAGTCTTTCCTGGATGGCGTGGTTGCTGATCTGGCTGCTGCTTTGGGCCTGGTCCAAGCGTACGCAGCGGCGCGAGAGCGCCGGCACCTGGTCCGTGCATACGTTGCCGCTGATCGTCGCGGCCGTGCTGATGACCGCGCACCATCTTCCCGGCCATGTGCTGGAAGGCGAGGTCGTGACCTACCGGCCTCCCTTCTTCGCCATCGGTCTCGGCCTGACCTGGGCCGGGCTGGCGTTCGCCGTGTGGGCGCGCCTGTACATCGGCCGCAACTGGAGCGCCTCGGTGCAGGTCAAGGCCGACCATGAATTGGTCCGCAGCGGCCCTTACCGATTCGTGCGCCATCCGATCTACACGGGTGTCCTGTTCGCGTTCCTCGGCAGCGCCCTGGCGATGGACCAGTGGCGCGGCCTGGTCGCCGTGGCGATCGTGCTGGCGGGTTTCCTCTACAAGATCCGCCTGGAGGAACGCTGGATGATCGAGACGTTCGGCGACGCCTATCGCGACTACCGTCGCCGCACGCGTGCATTGGTGCCGTTCCTGTTCTGAACGCGATGGGCGCGCGGCGTGGTTGATGCCGCGGTGCCGGTTCGGTGTGAGTCGCCATGCGTGCGTCCAGCCACGCGCTAGAATGCGTCGACGATCGTTGCGTGTTCGCGCATGCCGCACGGACACGACGCACGGAATATCCGGCAAGGAGAGACGATGCCTGCCTACGAGCGCGTGACGCGCATGCTGGGGATCGAACACCCCATTCTTCAGGCGCCGATGGCTGGGGTGTCGACGCCGCCGTTGGCAGCGGCCGTGAGCGAGGCCGGTGCACTCGGTGCGCTGGGTATCGGCGCCAGCAGCTGTGCGAAGGCGCGGGCGCAGATCGAGGCGACTCGCGCGCTCACCGCGCGGCCCTTCAACGTCAACGTGTTCTGCCATGCGCCGGCGCGACGCGATCCGGCCCAGGAGCGTGCCTGGCTGGCGCATCTGGCCGATCTCTATGCCGAGGTGGGCGCGGAGCCGCCGTCGGGGCTGCAGGAAATCTATCCGTCGTTTCTGCAGTCTCCAGAAGTGCAGCACATGCTGCTCGAACAGCGTCCGGCCGTGGTCAGTTTCCATTTCGGCTTGCCCGAGACCGCGTTTGTGCAGGCGCTGCGCGAGGCCGGCGTACGCACGCTGGCGACGGCGACCGATATCGACGAGGCGCGCCGGATCGAGCGCGCCGGCATCGATGCGGTGGTCGCGCAGGGGTTCGAGGCGGGTGGGCATCGCGGCGTGTTCGATCCCCGGGCGCTGGACCGGCGGCAGTCGACGGCCGAGCTGGTTCGCCTGCTTGTGCGCGAGCTGGCTCTGCCGGTGATCGCGGCGGGCGGCATCATGGACGGACGCGCCATGCGCGCCATGTTCGATCTCGGCGCGTCCGGCGTGCAGCTGGGCACGGCATTTGTGGGGTGCCCGGAGTCGGCGGCGGATGCAGGCTATCGCCAGGCGCTCGGCGAAGCGCATGCAGGGCAGACGAGGATGACTTCGGTGCTTTCCGGGCGTCCCGCGCGCGGTTTCGTCAATCGCCTGGTGACGCATGCCGAGGCGGCAGACAGCCCGCCGGTGCCGGACTATCCGCTGACGTACGACGCCACCAAGCAGCTCCATGCCGCCGCCCATGCGCGGGGCCGCGACGATTTTGCGGTGCGCTGGGCCGGCGAAGGTGCGGCCGCGTCGCGAGCGATGCCGGCCGGCGCGCTGGTCGAGCGGTTGGTGGCGGAGTGGCGTCAGGCCTGAGGTCGCGTCGGTCGATATGGGTCAGGCCGGCGGCGGCGCGGTGTCGCGCATCGAAGCACGCCGCGCGGCCCAGGCGGACCATTCGGCGAGTTTCGGCGCCTGCGCGCGCCAGTCGAGTTGCGGCTGGCGGAAGTCCAGGTAGGCCAGGGCGCAGGCTACGCCGATGCTGTCGGCGTGGAAGTGACCGGTGCTGGCGTGGAAACGCGTTTCCAGGGCCGCGACGCCGCGCAGGATGCCCTGGGTGCGACGTTCGATCAGCGGCGCACTGCGCGTTTCCGCCGGGCGGCGGCCTTCGATCACCAGGAACACGGTGTATTCGAGCAGCGTCTGCGCCAGGGCGGCGATGGCTTCGGCGTGCGTGCGTGCCTGCGGGTCGTGCGGCCACAGCGACGGTTGCGGGAAGGCACGGTCGAGCCAGCCGAGGATGGTGTTGCTGTCGGTCAGCGCCAGGCCGTCGTCCAGTTGCAGCGCCGGCACCTGCGACAGCGGGTTGGCGGCGGTCAGGGTGCCGTCGTCGTTCCACGGATCGACAACGATTTGCTCGATGCGTTCGGCAAGGCCTTTCTCGGCGACGCCGACGCGCACCTTGCGGGCGAACGGCGAGGTCAGGCTGACATACAGTTTCATGGCGGGTTCTCAGGGCAGGACGGCGATTAGCAGCACGATCAGCGCGGTGCCGAAGGCGGCCAGCAGCAGCGCGAACAGCGCGCCCATGTGCAGGCTCGGACCGAGCGCGGTGCGGTGTTCGCGGCGGTAGCCGCGGGCGAAATGCAGGTAGCGGATGCCAGCGGCGAGCGTCATCAGCACGCCCATGCCGACCAGGATCGAGCCGCCCCAGGTCGACAGCATGCGCGGATACAGTGGCGCGTGCGTGCCCGAGGACGGCAGCCGGTGAAGGATCAGGCCGAAGCGGTCGATCACGAACCCCAGCGCCATCAGCGACAGCGCGGTGCGAATCCACGACGACAACGTGCGCTCGGCGGACAGCACGACCAGCTTGCGCGACAGTTCCAGCGAGGTGTCTTCGTGTTCGTCGGTCATCGCGTGTTCCGTGTCGTGGACATGCCATCTACCGTAGGCGGCGTTGCGCGCCGCGGCAAGCGGCGTCCGGGCGCGGACATCAGGGCGCCGTCGACGCGGACGCCGGCGGCGCGAACGGAAGCGGTTTGCCGATGCGAACCTGGGCGCGCCAGGCCGCCAGCTGCGCCCGGATGCCGGGACCGACGGCGATCTGTGGTTCGGACGGCGTCAGGTCGTCGCGTTTTTCCCAGCCGGCGATGCGCTTGCGTGCCATGTCGAAGGCCGCGATGAAGTCGTCGGTGCGGTTCAGCGCGTGCGCCAGGAAGGCGTCGCCGAAGTAGGTGATTTGCGATTCGCTGCCGCAGCCGAACGAGCTGCGGTCGGTGCGCGCGGCGGTCATCACCAGCGTGCCCGCGCCTTGCAGCGGCGGCACGAAACCGCCGGAATAGCAGGCGTTGACCACCACCACCTTCCAGCGGAAGGCATGCTCGGCCAGGATGCCGGCCAGATCTTTCGCGCCGATCTGATCGAGCGGGATCGGGTCCATGTCGACCAGCAGGTAGTGGTCGGCGCTGCCGTGACTGGTCAGGTACAGCACCAGAATGTCCTGCTTCGGGTCCATTGCCTTGTGCACGGCGGTCAGGGCGGTTTCCAGGTTGCTCCAGTTCGCCAGCGGCGCGCGTTCCAGCGTGGCCGGGTTGTTCTCTAGCACCAGGGTGTGGCCCTGTGCGCCGAAGCGCTGCGCGAACAGTCTGGCCGCGTATTGGGCTTCGTTGCGGAACACGTTCTCGCTGCCGTCGCCGGCGAAGGCGATCAGGTACAGGTCGATCTTGTGTGGGTCCTGCGGCTTCAGTCGGGCCACGGCCTCGCGCATCAGGCGCGGTTGGGCGTACATCACCTGTTCCGGCGTGGGGCCGTTCTCGGGCCAGTGCGCCCACGGGTCGGGTGCGGCCGGTGCGGACGATGCCGCGTCGGCAGGCGTCTGGGCATGTTGCGCCTGCGCGCGCGTGACGAGGTGCGACGCGCCGAGGGCGAACAGCGCGCCGAGGGCGCCGATCAGCAGTCCGCGCAGTCGCATGCGCACGTCACGCCTCGACGGCGTCGAAGTCGGCCACGCAGGGGTGCGTCGCCGGGGTCGGGCAGGTCTCCGGCGGTCGGCACAGTTGCGTGGTGCGCATGCCGGCGGCGCGCGCGGCGTCGAGTTCGGCCACCACGTCGGACAGGAACAGCACCTGGTCGCCGGGTTCGTCGAGGACTTCGAGGATGCGCGCGTAGGAGGCCGTCTCGCGTTTCGGCCCGGTGCGGGTGTCGAAGTAGCCGCTGAACAGCGGCGTCAGGTCGCCGGCCTCGCTGTGACCGAACAGCAGCTTCTGCGCCTCCACCGAGCCGGAGGAATACACGTACAGGCGGATGCCGGCGGCATGCCAGGCGCGCAGGCGATCGGCGACCTCGGGGTAGACGTGGCCGAGATAGTCGCCGCTGGCGTAGCCTTCGGCCCAGATCAGACCCTGCAGCGCCTTCAGCGAGGTGGCTTTGCGGTCGCTGTCGATCCAGCCGATCAGCAGGTCGATGACCTCGTTGCGCGATGCCTCGATGAAGCCGGCCTCGCGCGCGGCCTCGCTGAGCCAGTGCTGTACTTCTGGTTTGTCGGCGTGGGTCTCGACGAACGCGGGCAGGCGCTTGCGGGCATAGGGAAACAGCACCTCGTGCACGAAGCGGATCGAGCTGGTGGTGCCTTCGATGTCGGTGACGATGGCGCGGATGGCGGACATGGCGTGCGCGAATGGGAACCAGCGGCGAGCATAGCGCCTCGCCGCGTTCGGCGTCTCGTCGTTGCGGCGTCAGTGCGCCGCGGAGGCGTGCGGCGTCATGCGCGGGAAGCGCTCGGCGATGTCCTCGCCGGTGAAGTTGGCGACCCAGCCCGCCGGGTTGGTGAACAGGCGGATGGCGACGAAGTAGGGCGCTTCGCTCATGTCGAACCAGTGACGGGTGCCGTCGGGCACGCCGATCAGGTCGCCAGCTTCGCACAGGACCTCGTAGACCTTGCCCTCGATGTGCAGCGTGAACTGGCCGGCGCCGGCGACGAAGAAGCGCACTTCGTCCTCGCTGTGGGTGTGCTCGTCGAGGAATTTCTTGCGCAGGGTGGCGCGTTCCGGGTGATCCGGTTGCAGGCTGATGACGTCGACGGCCTGGTAGCCCTCGTTGGCCATCAGGTGATCGATGTCCTCGCGGTAGGCAGCGATGACGTCGTCCGGCGCCGCGCCCGGCGCGATCGGATGGGCAGCTTCCCACTGCTCGAAGCGCACGCCGACGCGGTTCAGTTCGCGGGCGATCTCTGCATGATCGAGGTGTTCGGACAGCGCCGCGTCGCCGCGGTTTTCGTCGTAGATACGCAGGCGGCTCATGAAGACAGTCTCCTCAGGTCCAGCTCGCAGCCGAGCAGGAATTCCAGTGCTTCCAGGTGACGGCGGGCCTCGTCCATGCTGCGGCCCCAGGCGTACAGGCCATGGCCGTCGATCAGGTAGGCATGCAGCGGCCGACCGGTATCCAGCCAGGCGTCGATGCGCGCCGTCAGTTCGGGCATGTGCTGGGTGTTGGGGAACACCGGGATGTCCAGGGTGCTCTCGTGCGAGGTGTGGCCGCTGATCGCCTTCTGCAGTTCCCAGCCCTGCAGACGCACGCGACCTTCCTTGCCGAACAGGCGCGAGGCCACGCTCTGCGTGCGCGAATGCGTGTGCAGCACGGCGCGCGTGTCCGGAAAACGGCGGTAAATCTGTGTGTGCAGCGCGGTTTCCGCGGACGGGCGCAGGTCGGTGCCGACCGGTCGATCCTGCATGTCCACGACCATGATGTCGTCCGCGCCCAGGCGACCCTTGTCGCGTCCGGACACCGTGATCGCCACGTGCGCGTCGTCCAGGCGCATGGAGAAGTTGCTGCTGGTGGCCGGCGTCCAGCCCAGCGCGGCGAATTCGCGCGCGGCGTCGGCGATGGCCGTGGCGCATGCGGCGAGCTGCGCGGAATCGTAGGTGGGGGATGCGCTCATGCGGTGATATTTGGACGTCCAAACAGGGGCGAATCATAGCACGCGGAAAGCGTGCGCAAATGCTGAATGCAAGCCATTCTCACCGTTCAGGATATGCACGAAAACTGGGTGTACTATCGGTCCGATTGCGGCAGACTCGACCGCCGCCGCACACGTTTTCTTCCCAGCGAGGTGTCACGATGACTAGCAAGGACTCCATGATCGAATCCCGGCGACATTTCCTCAAGGTCGCGGCCGGCACCGCTGCCGTGGCGGCGGTGGCGGGCATCATGCCGCGTCTGGCGCGAGCCGCCGATCTGCCGCATCTGTCGCCGTCCGATGGCACTGCGCAGGCGCTCGGTTATGTCGAGGACAACACCAAGACCAGCAACCCGAAGCACAAGGCCGGCGACGATTGTTCCAATTGCCAGTTCTACCAGGGCAAGGCGGGCGCTGCCTGGGGGCCGTGTCAGCTGTTCCCCGGCAAGGACGTCAGCGCCAAGGGCTGGTGCGTGTCGCATCAACCGAAGGCCTGATCGCCGGCGCGTACCTGCGTCGCCGTCATCGTTGTTCGCGAAGGCCGGCTTGTCCGGCCTTCGTCGCGTCTGCGGGTCGGGGGCGACGCGGTAGTGAGGTAGCGGCGTGTGTCGCCTGCACGCGCGAAAGCATGCGCATGGAGCGCATTGCGGGAGAGGATGGGGGTGCCCGAATCGGGCGAGGAAAGGTGCTACCCGAGCGCGCCTGGCTGAGGAGCTGACCCGCCAGACGCGCCCGAGCGGCATTCCGGGGCCCACTGCCAAGTGAATAACCCGCGGACTGGGGATGATACTCCCCAGTACTGGCCGCAGCCAGTTATCGTTGCGTTAAATCGGTCGGCGATTTTGAAAGGTCTTCAAAATCAGTGCCCTGGCATTGAAATGTCAGCTGATCTCGAAGCCGGGCATTCCATACCCTTGCGTATGTTCACTGGTTTTCGCCAACGATTCCGGGCCGGCGGAGGTGGCTGTGGCGGTAGCCGAAGCCGAAATAGATCGCCAGGCCGATCACGGTCCAGACCGCCATCAGGGTCCAGTTGAACCAGTTCATCTGCGACAGCAGGAACAGGCAGCTGAGCACGCCCGCCGAGCACATCAGCGGCGCCCACGGCACGCGGAAGGTGCGCTTCAGGTCCGGCGCGGTGTAGCGCAGGATCAGCACGCCCGCGCAGACGGCGGTGAAGGCGATCAGCGTGCCCATCGAGGTCAGGTCGGCCAGCAGGTCCAGCGGGAAGATCGCCGCCAGCACGGCGATGCCGAAGCCGGTGATCAGGGTATTGATGTGCGGCGTGCGATAACGCGGATGCACCTTGGCGAACACCTTCGGCAGCATGCCGTCGCGCGCCATGATCATGAAGATGCGCGGCTGCGCGATGATCATCACCAGAATCACCGAGGACAGGCCGATCAGCGCGCCGACTTCGACCAGCGGACGCAGCCAGTTCAGTTCCGAGTGGCCGCGGATGGCGGTGATGACCGGATCGGCGGTATCGAGCAGCGAATACGGCACCAGGCCCGTCATCACGGCGGCCATGCCCAGATACAGCAGCGTGCACAACACCAGCGAGACGATGATGCCGAAGGGCAGGTCGCGCTGCGGGTTCTTGCACTCCTGCGCGGCCGTCGAGGTGGCCTCGAAACCGATATAGGCGAAGAACACCATCGCCGCGCCGCGGAAGATACCGGACCAGCCGTACTTGTCGTGCCCCTGCGATTCGGGAATGAACGGATGCCAGTGGGACGTGTCCACGTAGCGTGCGCCGGCGATGATGATGGCCAGGATCAGGCCCACCTTGAGCAGCACCATCACCGCGTTGAGTCCCGAGGATTCGCGGATGCCGATGTAGCACAGCCAGGTCAGCGCCAGCACGATGGCCACGGCGGGCAGGTTGAACAGTGCGCCGGTGCCCACCAGGTGTCCGTCGGTGAAGGCCAGCGGTGCGTTGGTCAGCGCCGCGGGCAACTGGATGCCGAAGAAATCGTGCAGCATGCTGCTGAAGTAGCCGGTCCAGCTGGTGGCGACCGCCGAGGCCGAGATGCCGTATTCCAGCACCATGTTCCAGCCGATGAACCAGGCCACGATCTCGCCCAGCGTGGCGTAGGCGTAGGAATAGGAGCTGCCCGAGATCGGGATGAGGGTGGCGAATTCGGCGTAGCACAGCGCCGAGAAGCCGCTGCAGATCGCGGCCAGGATGAACGAGATCAGCACCGCCGGACCGGCATGCTCGGCCGCCGCCGTGCCAGTGACCACAAAGATGCCGGTGCCGATCACCGCGCCGATGCCCAGCGCGGTGATGCCCCATGGTCCCAGCGTGCGCCTGAGCCCCGGGCCGTGCGTGTCGTCATCGTCGCGGAACGAGGTTTTGCGGGCGAACAACTGGTGCAGCATGGACATGGGCGGTACCGGATGGCGTGAAGACGGGACGCCGGCACGGGGCCGGCGTCGCGACGATTACGACTGCTGCGCCTTGCGCAGCTTGCTGTGCTTGTAGCCGTAGCTGAAATAGACCACGAAGCCGATCACGGTCCATACCAGAAGAATCAGCCAGTTGCGCAGTGGCATGATCCAGATCAGCGCCAGGCAGGCGAGCACGCCCAGCGGGCAGACCAGGATGGCCATGGGCACGCGGAACGAGCGCTTCAGGTCCGGCTGGGTATAGCGCAGGATCAGCACGCCGGCCGACACCGTGGCGAAGGCCACCAGGGTGCCCATCGACACCACGTCGCCGAGCAGGCTGATCGGCAGGAAGGCGGCCATGACGGCGGCAATCACGGCGACGATCACCGTAGCGCGGTGCGGCGTGCGGAACTTCGGATGCACCTTGCCGAAGGTCTTCGGCAGCAGGCCGTCGTTGGCCATGGCGTAGAAGATGCGCGGCTGGCCCATCATCATCACCAGGATCACCGTGCTCAGGCCGGCGATGGCGGCCAGTTCGGCGGCGGTCTTCAGCCAGGCAAGCTGCGGCACCGCGGCCAGCGCCGTGGCGACCGGCTCGGCGGTGCCGAGCTTGGTGTAGGGCAGCATGCCGGTCAGCACCGCGGCCATCGCGATGTACAGCAGCGTGCAGATGAACAGCGAACCCATGATGCCGATGGGCATGTCGCGCTGCGGGTTCTTCACTTCCTGCGCCGCGGTGGAGACGGCATCGAAGCCGATGTAGGCGAAGAACACGATCGAAGCGCCGCGGAACACGCCGGACCAGCCGTAGACGCCCGGGGCCTGGTTCTCCGGAATGAACGGGTGCCAGTTGTCCGGATGCACGTAATGCGCGCCGAAGATCACCACCAGCAGCACCACGCCGACCTTCAGCGCCACGATGACGGCGTTGACCGTGGCCGATTCCTTGATGCCGCGATAGCAGAGCATGGCGATGGCGCCGATGATCAGCACTGCCGGCAGGTTGAACCAGGCACCGGTCCAGACGAATTCTTCGTGCTTGAAGGTGAAGGGCGCTTCGCGCAGCGCGGCCGGCAGGTGCAGGCCGAACTGATCCAGGAAGCTCAGCGTGTAGCCGGCCCAGCCGACCGCCACCGTGGAGGCGGCGAACAGGTATTCCAGCACCAGACTCCAGCCGACGAACCACGCCACGGCTTCGCCGAGCGTCGAGTAGGTATAGCTGTAGGCGCTGCCGGAGACCGGGATCATCGCCGAGAATTCGGCGTAGCACAGGGCCGCGAAGGCGCAGGCGATGCCGGCGAAGACGAAGCTGAGGATGATGGCCGGGCCGGCATGCTCGGCGGCCGCGGTGCCGGTGATGACGAAGATACCTGCGCCGATCACGGCGCCGATGCCCAGCATGATGAGGTGGCGCCAATTCAGTGTCTTGGCCAGTGACACTTCCTCGCCGGCCACCACGTGTGGTTCGGCATGCACCGGCTTGGTGATGAACAGGTTCTTCATGGACGATGGTCTCCCCGAGTGAGCGCGACGACGCAAGCCATGTTGCGCCTGCTTCATTCTTGTTCTGTGCATACTGCCACGATTGCGCGGCATAGCCGGCGTACCATGCCAAACTCCCGACACCCGTACAAGGACAGAAGTCATGGCCGGCACATGCTTGCCGACTTTGTCCGGAACGGGCAGGCTGCCCGTTTTTGCAAGGCAAACCGATGCCCCACGACCTGGACGATCTGCGCGCGGCGCTGCGCGCCTACGCCGAAACAACCGCCGATCGCGAAACCGCAGCGCTGTTCCTGACCCTGGCCGAGGACGGCGTGCACGCGTTCGAGCGCGCGCGGCGGGAAGGGCACTTCACGGCTTCGTGCTGGCTGGTCAGCCGTAACGGCCGGCGCGCGCTGCTGATGCATCACCGCAAGCTCGACCGCTGGCTGCAGCCGGGCGGGCATGCCGATGGCGATGTCGATCTGAAGCGCGTGGCGCTGCGCGAGGCGGAAGAAGAAACCGGCGTGCGGGGTCTGGCCGTCGAGGGCGGTATCTACGATCTAGACCGCCACCGCATTCCCGCGCGCGGCGTCGAGCCCGAACATTGGCACTACGACGTGCGCTACGTGCTTCGTGCCGGCGATGACGAGCGCGTGTCCATCAATGAAGAGTCGAACGCGCTGGCCTGGCGAGACATTGCCGACATCGCCGCCGATCCGACGCTGGACGGCTCCCTGCGGCGCATGGCGCAGCGCTGGCTGGATCGCGGTAACGCATACGCGGCCACGCCGGGCTGAGCGCCCGGCGCGTCTGGCGCAGCGCTGGCTGGATCGCGGTAACGCATACGCGGCCACGCCGGGCTGAGCGCCCGGCGCGTCCGCTCGGCAGGCGGGTCCATCTGCGTCAGGACGGCTGCAGCAGGGCGTCCCGACCGGCCTGCTGCCAGGCGCGCAAGCCCATCACGGCCAGACCGACGAACACAGCGTACAGCGCCGAGGTGATGTACAAGTTCTTATAGACGTATTCGCCGATGTAGATCGTGTCGACCACGATCCACAGCCACCAGGCGGCGGTGTGGCGACGATCCTGCCAGTACTGCGCGACCAGGCTGAAGGCGGTCAGCGCGGCGTCCAGCCAAGGCAGTGCGGCGTCGGTGTAGCGATGCATGCTCCAGCCCAGCAGCACCGCGCCGAGCACGCCGACCGCCACGCTGTTGCGCGCGCGACGCAACGGCAGCGGTGCGATGCGCACGCGGCCGTCGTCGTCCAGATTGCGCATCCAGCGCACCCAGCCGTAGACGATGAAGCCGGCGAACAGGACCTGCAGCAGCGTGTCCGAATACAGCTTCGCCTGCACGAAGATCCACGCATACACGATCACCGACAGCATGCCGATGGGGAAGCTCAGCATGCGCCTGCGGGCCGTCAGCCAGACGGCCCAGATGCTGAGCGCCGAACCGAACAGTTCGAGCCAGGTCACCGTCAGAAGTCCCAGGTGACGGACAGGCGCGCCAGGCGCGGCGCGCTCGGGAACAGGTAGTAGTCGCCGAAGGCGCTGCCGGTGTCGCGCCAGTAGAAGCGGTCGAATACGTTGTTCACCATCAGCCGCCAGGTCAGCGCGTGATCCATGAAGCGACCACGGTAGCGCAGGCCGGCATCGAACACGTTGTAGGCGCTGACGCGGGTGCGGTCGTCGGCGGTCGCAGCCTTGGCGCCGCTGTAGCGCCAGCCGCCGAGCAGGGCCAGCTTCGGCAGCGCCGGCAGCGTGTACTCGGCGAACACGGAGGTGCGCAGCGCCGGCACGTTGACGACCTGGTGTCCCTCGTACGACGGCGTGCCGGTGTTTTGTGCGCGGGCGCGCAGCCAGGCGGCGCTGGCGTCGATGCGCAGGTGGTCGGTCACTTGCCCGTGCGCGCCCAGTTCCAGACCGGTGTGCACGGCCTGGCCGCGCTGCACGAAGGTGTAACCGGCGGCGGAGGCGTCCGGCTGCGCGAACTGGTAGGGGCGGCGGATGCGGAACAGCGCGGCGCTCAGCGACACGCCCTCGTCGGTGTCGACCTTCACGCCGGTCTCGATCTGGCGCGACAGCAGCGGCGGCAGGATTTCGCCGTCGTTGCTGGTCCAGTACGGAGCTTCCTGGCCCAGCGAAAGGCTCTCGCTGTAGCTGACGTAGCCGGTCACGTCGTCGGTCGGCTGCCACAGCACGGCGGCCTGCGGCAGGGTCTGGCTGAAGCGCGTATGGCGCTCGGGCGCGCCGGCGCTGTCGTAGGCGCGTTCGTCCAGACGCAGGAAGCGCGCGCCGGCCAGCACCTGCCAGTGGTCGCCGAACTGCACGCGATCCTGCGCCAGCGCGGAACGCTGCCAGCTGGTCAGGCGACGCGCGGACGGACCGGGCTGGTTCGGCGACGGCGCGTACACCGGCGGATTGCGCTGGTCGATGTTGGCGCTGCCGACGTAGTCGTACACGTCCGGGCGCTGATCGACGGTGCGACGGAAGGCATCCACGCCCAGGCTCAGGGTGTGGCGCAGGGCGCCGGTCTCGACGTGGCCGATCAGGGTCGCCTTGGCCTCGTCGTTGTTGCGGGTGTCGTCGGGGCTGCGGTAGTCGTAGATGTCGTAGTCGCCGTTCGGCGCGAAATAGTTGCCGGGCGTGGCGCCGTTGGCGCAGGCGGCGGTGTAGAAGCAGCCGTAGGCGAAGGCGACGTTGTCCTGGATCACGCTGCGGCTGTGGCCGGCGGCCAGGCGCAGGTTCCACTGGTCGCTGAAGTGGTAGTCCAGTCGCGCGCTGGTGTTGCTGGACTCGATGCCGACCGGCAGCTGCCACGGCTCGTAGCCGAGCATCTGGGTGCGGCTGGGATGGGCCGGAAGCGTGGTGCCGCCGAGCAGCTGATAGCCGGAGACCGAACGCTGGGCGACGGTCTGGTAGTCGCTGTCCAGGCGCAGCACGGCGCGGTCGCTGATCTTCCAGTCCGCGGCCAGCGCGTAGAAGTTACGGCGGCCGTTGGCATGGTCGACGTAGCTGTGGATGCCTTCCCAGGCGCCGTTGAAGCGCAGGCCGAAGGTCGGCGTCAGCCAGCCGCCGAGGTCGACCGCGGTGTAGCGCGAACCGTACGAGTCGGTGCCCAGCGTCACGCTGCGCACCTTGGCCGGGCGCTTGGTGACGAAGTTGACCACGCCGCCCGGCGCGACCACGCCGGCATCGAGACCGGCCAGGCCTTTCAGTATCTGCACGCTCTGCTTGTTCTCCAGGCCGAAGCGCTGTGCGCCGGCGACGGTCAGGTCGTTGATGCGGAAGCCGGTAGCCAGGTCCAGCGCGTAGCCGCGGATGGTGGTGTCCTGGTAGTAGCCGACCGATGCGTAGCTGTCGCCCATGGAGGCGTCGAGCTTGGCCAGGTCGCTGATGCTGCGCGGCTGGCGGTCGTCGAGTTGGCGGCGGTCGATCACGCTGACGCTGGCTGGTGTGTCGTGTAGCGACGCACCGTCGATGCTGCCGACGCTGGCGCCGTGACGTTCGGGCGCGGCCTGCACGCTGACCGGGGCCAGCGGCGTGGCCGAAGACTGTGCGTGCGCGGCATCCTGCGCATGGGCGGTGACGCCGGCGGCGAGCAGGGCGAGGAACAGGGCGGTGCGGGGAGCGTTTCGGGACATGGTCGACTCGTCGGTTCGATGGACACGAAGCGACGGCGACCGCACAGTCCGGACGGACTGCGCCTGTCGAAGCTCCCTACGCCGGTATCAACCGGATCAGGTTCCAAGGGACTCTCTCAGCCCGGCCGTACGCCAGGCACCCCCGCTTCACGAAGACGCGTATTGGAACACGGATCGATGCGTGCGCAAAGCGCGCTGCTCACGCGCCGCGCCGAATGGCGTCGAGCAGCGGCTGTGCGTGCGCGCTGTCGAACCAGCGCGTGTGGCCGAGCAGGAACGTGTCGTAGGCGACGTCGGCGTTGGCCGTGGAGCCGGTCACGGCCTGGAAGTACTCCACCTCGGACAGTGCGAATTCCACGTGTACCAGCGGCAGCAGTTCGGCCAGCGCGCGGCGGTCGTCATCGGTCAGCGGTGCGATGGCGGCATAGCCGTCGATCAATGCCCGCGCCGAGTCGACGAACACGGCATCGGCGCCGCGCGCGAGCTCCAGCCAGGCGATGGCGTTGCGTTCGATCGCGGTGGCGAGGTCGAACAGCGCGCCGGTCGGCGAACACAGGCCGAAGTCGACCACCTCGGCGACCCGGCCATCGTCGCTCCAGCACAGATTGGAGGCGTGCCAGTCGTTGTGCGCCCACGCGCGAGGGCGATCGCGGAGCAACGGTTGCAGCCGCGCATGTCGCGGCAATATCCAGCGTGCGAAATCCTCGCGCCATGGACGTGGGTCCAGATAGGCGGCGAGGCCGGGACGCTCGTCGAGCTGGCGTTCCAGCGTGGCGATGGGGTCGTCGGCGCGCAGCAGGTCGTCGCGCGCGACCAGTATGTGCGTGCTGCGCTGCGCTGCGCGGTAGTGCTCGGCGGCGCGATGCAGTCGCGCGAGCATGGCGCCGGCGGCGCGTGCGTGATCGAGGCGGCGCAGCGGCGACCAGGAAATCGCTTCGCGGTACAGGTCCGCGCCGCGTGCGCGGGCGTGCACTTCGTAGACCCACCCGTCGCTTGCGTGCGCGGTGTCGCCTGCGCGGTCCTCGAACACGCGAGGAATCGGCATGTCGTGCGCGCGCAGATGGGCAATGAAGCGATGCTCCTCACGCAAACTTTCCGGCGAGCGCACATTGCGATGATGGCGCTTGACGAAGACGACGCCGTCCGTGGTCGACGCCAGAGCGGCGGCCGACAGGGGGCGTGGACTGCGCCAGGTCGCCGCGTCCGTCGCGGTGAATCCGAAGGCCGCCAGGACCTGCGCGATTTCCTCGTGCGTCAGTGCGGGCCAGTCGGGCGCGACATCGTCATCGGCGAGACCGTGGACTCGATGGCTCATGACATCCGGTGCGATTAGGAGAAGCGAGGATTATCCCGGCAGCGGCGCGTGCTGGAAACCATGGCCGTGCGGCGTGCGGACGGGCGCGCCGATCGGGCGCGCATAAACCAAACGATACATTGCCGGTGCGCTGCATGCCTACAAAGTGAGACGCAGATCGCATTCGTGATCGAAAGGGGAAACGTCTGCGCGGGTTGAGATCGGCATCTTCATGCCGGGTCGGCGCGTGCGCCTGCGTTTACCGCGGGCGCTTGGCACGCGCGTCGGCGGTCCGCCATCTCGCGCGTGCCGTCATCAGGGGAATACCATGAAAGTCGCCGTTCCGGGCCGTCGCTTCGGTCGAGTCGTTCTGTTCACCAGTCTGTGCGTCGCCTTGGGCGCACCGGGTATCGCGCTTGCAGACGATGTCGTGCCGGACGATCAGATCGTGCAGGGCAGTCAGTGCGTGGGCGTGGATTGCGTCAACAACGAGAACTTCGGTTTCGACACGCTGCGCCTGAAGGAGAACAACCTGCGCATCGATTTCAACGACACCAGCTCCACGGGCTCGTTTCCGACCAATGACTGGGGCATCGTGGTCAACGATTCCAACAATGGCGGCGCCAACTACTTCATGATCCAGGACCGTGGCGCGGACGGCTCGGCCAGCGACAGCGTGTTCCGCATCGACGCGGGTTCCGGCGGCGCGATGATGATGGGCTTCGGCGCGCAGAGCTCCGGTCTGAACACGGTGTCTTTCGGCGCCAGCGGCAGCGAGCGTCGCCTGACCAACGTCTCGACTGCGGTCGACGGCACCGATGCGGTCAATCTGGATCAGCTCCATGCCACCGCGCAGAGCGTCACGACTTCCGCGGCGGCTTATGCGGATGCAGGTGACGCAGCGACGCTTTCCACCGCGCAGAGCTACGCCGATGCCGGCGATGCCGCCACGCTGTCCGCGGCGCAGAGCTACAGCAATGCACAGTCGACGCAGACGCTGAGCCAAGCCAATGCCTACACCGACATGCGCGTGCAGGACATCACGCTCGACTACAGCCGTTTCAAGGACGACGTATTCCAGCGCATCGACCGCACCAACCGGCATCTGAACCGCAGCGGCGCGATGAGCACGGCCATGGCGCAGATGACGGCCAGCGCCGCGGGCGGACGCACGCCCAACCGCGTCGCGGTCGGCGTCGGTTTCCAGGGCGGCCAGCAGGCCGTGTCGTTCGGCTATCAGCGCAATCTGGGCAGCCGTTCGACCTTCACCCTCGGCGCGGCCTTCAGCAGCGGCCAGAGCACGGCGGGCTTCGGCGTCAGCACCGGCTGGTGATTCGACGTTCCCGCGCCTGCCCTGAATGGGCGCGGACGTCCTGCCTGCGCGGATCGGCCGTGGATCGATCCGCGCAGGCTTTTTTTGCGCACGGTTGGCGCATGCGCGGCCTTGGTGTTCAATGACAGGCTTGGTTTGCATGCCGGATGTCCATGGGCGCACTGCTTCTGCTGTTCATATGCTTGCTGCTGGGTGCGCTGGTGGCGCGTCTGGCGCGTCCGCCCGAGGGCATGGCGCGCGCGCTGAACTGGTGGGTGCTGTACGTGGCCCTGCCGGCGATCGTGCTGGAGCTGATTCCGAAGCTGCGTTTCCAGGCAGCGCTGTGGTTTCCCATCGCGGCTTCGTGGCTGGTGTTCTTCGGCGCCTGGCTGCTGTTCGCCCTGGTCGGTCGCTGGCGCGGCTGGTCGCGGGCGCGGACCGGCACGCTGGTACTGGTCTGCGGTCTGGGCAACACCAGCTTCATGGGCTACCCGTTGGTGCATGCGCTGCACGGCGAGGAAGGCTTGAAGCTGGCGGTCGTCGCCGATCAGCTGGGTACGTTTCCACTGCTGGCCTCGGCCGCCATCGTGGTCGCCTCGCTGTATGCCGGGCGCACGCCGCATCCGCATCACGTGCTGCGCAAGATCTTCACCTTCCCGGCGTTCCTGGCGCTGCTGCTGGGCATCGTCGTGGGTCTGCTGGGCGGTTGGCCGCCGATGGTGGATCAGGTGCTGTCGCCGCTGGGCGCGACGTTGACGCCGTTGGCGCTGTTCGCGGTCGGCATGCAATTCCATCTCGGCGGCGTGCGCGGTCAGGCGGGCGTGATTGCCGGCGGTCTGGGCTGGAAGCTGCTGATCGGTCCCTTGCTGTGCCTGGCGCTCGGGCTGGCGTCGGGGCTGCACGGTCTGGTGCTGACGGTCGGCGTGCTGGAAGCGGCGATGGCGCCGATGATCTCGGCCGCGATCCTGGTCAGCGAATACGAGCTGGATACCGACCTGGCCAACAGCATCCTCGGTATCGGCATCGTGCTTTCGCTGCTGACCGTGCCGCTGGGCGATCTGCTGCTGCCCGGCTGAATTTCAGGTCCGACCCTGCGTGGCGCGGAGCGCGTCGTAGTAGGCCTTGGCTTGCTGCAAGCTGCAGTGATGTTTCTCGCGAATCGCCTTGATCGCTTCGATGGCGCGCCCGTCGCGCACCAGGCGCTGGATGTCCGCGTCGTTCGCGGGCGACACCGTCGGGTCGGTGTTCGGGCGTGGCGACCGCCTGGCCTGCAGCGCGTCGAAGTGCGTCTTGGCCTGCTGCAGGCCGTAACCGTATTTCTGGCGAATGGCCTTGATGGCCTCGATGGTGCGACCCTCGTCGACCAGGCGCTGGATGTCCGCATCCGTGGTCGGCGCGGCGGGTGGGGCGAGGGTGGTGTCGTTGTGGCTGCGCAGCCATTTCCATGCCGCGACGATCAGCGGCAGCGCCACGATCAGCCATTTCGGGTCGAAGCCGAGATCCATGTCCGTTTCCTGATGCGCGGGTCGCGATCCAGCATAATCCAGTCATGACCGAATCGAACAACGACACGGTGCGCGCGGATCTCTGGCTGTGGGCCGCGCGCTTCTTCAAGACTCGCCGCTTGAGCCGCGAGGCCATCGATGGCGGCAAGGTCGAGCACAACGACGGTCCGTGCAAACCCTCGCGCATGATCAAGATCGGCGATCGCCTGCGCGTCACGCGTGGCGAGGAGCGGTTCGAGGTCGAGGTGCTGGCGGTGTCCGCGGTGCGCGGTCCGGCGCGCGTGGCGCAAACGCTCTATCGCGAGAGCGAGTCGAGCCGACAGGCGCGCGAGGAGCAGCGCGAGATGCGCCGCCTGTCGCGGCCGGTCGCGCCGCAGGGGAAACCCGACAAGCAGGCGCGGCGTCAGCTGCGCCGCATCAAGGAACAGAGCTGACGGCATCGTTCGCATGTCCGATTGCGCCGAGCTGCGCGGACACGCACACTGTGGATCGCAATCAGGAGGGGAGGCGCGGTCATGCCTTCGATCAATGTGTTCCGACGCTTGCTGGGAGGGCAGGCCGACCGTCGTCAGCAGCCGCGCTTGCAGGCCGAGGCGGGCGCCTGCGTGATGGTGGTCGACGATTCGTCGACCATCCGCGCCGTGCTGGCCAAGCTGCTCATCCAGGACGGCTATGCCGTATTGCCGGCAGAGAATGGCGAGCAGGCGCTGGAACTGGCGCGCAGCGAGCGTCCCGCGTTGATCTTCCTCGACATCGTGCTGCCGGGCATGAACGGCTTCATGGTGCTGCGCGCGCTGCGCCACGACGAGCGCACCCGCGACATTCCCATCGTGATGATCAGCGGCAACGTGCAGGCCACCGAACAGTTCTACGTGCAGCGCTTCGGCGCCGACGACTTCATGAAGAAGCCGTTCGGTCGCGCGGAAGTGTTCGACCGCATCCGCCGCCTGGTGGAATCCGGGCGCATGGTGGCTCGGCAGGAGGACATCAGTCCGGCGGCGCTGTCGAGCATGTCCGAAGAGGAAATGGCCGCGATTCCCGACGTGGCGATGCCCGATCCGGGGGATCTGGCCGGCGTGGATGGCGATGCGGCCGGCGATGCGTCGCGCGTCTGATGGCTCGTTGCACCTGAACGCGATGCGCGGGTGCGACGTATGTGCGCTCCAGTCCGCTATACTTGGACGTTTCCGGCACGCCAGTCCGCCCCATGTTTGAATCGCTTAGCCAACGCCTGTCCTCGACCGTCCAGCGCCTGCGCGGCCGCGGCCGTCTGACCGAGGAAAACATCCAGGAAAGTCTGCGCGAGGTGCGCATCGCGCTGCTCGAGGCCGACGTTGCCCTGCCGGTGGTGCAGGCGCTCGTCGACCGCGTGAAGATGCGCGCCGTCGGCCAGGAGGTGCTGAAAAGCCTGACGCCGGGCCAGGCCCTGGTGAAGGTGGTCAGCGACGAACTGACCGCGGTGATGGGGCAGACCAACGAGGCCCTCGATCTGGCGGCGCAGCCGCCGGCCGTGGTGCTGATGGCGGGTCTGCAAGGCGCGGGCAAGACCACGACCGTGGCCAAGCTGGCGCGCCTGCTCGGCGAGCGGCAGAAGAAGAAGGTGATGGTGGTCAGCTGCGACGTCTACCGTCCGGCCGCCATCGCGCAGCTGCAGACGCTGGCCGAGCAGGTCGGCGTGGCTTTCTTCCCGTCCGAGGCGGGTCAGGACCCGGTCGACATCGCCAGGAACGCCGTCGCCGCCGCCAAGCGCGAGCTGGTCGACGTGCTGATCGTCGATACCGCCGGTCGTCTGCACGTCGACGAGAAGATGATGGAGGAGATCCAGCGCCTGCACGCGGCGCTGAATCCGATCGAGACCCTGTTCACGGTCGACGCCATGACCGGTCAGGATGCGGCCAACACCGCCAAGGCCTTCGCCGATGCGCTGCCGCTGACCGGCGTGGTGCTAACCAAGACCGATGGCGATGCCCGCGGCGGCGCGGCGCTGTCGGTGCGCCACATCACCGGCAAGCCGATCAAGTTCCTGGGCGCCGGCGAGAAGACCGACGCGCTGGAACCGTTCCATCCGGATCGCGTGGCGCAGCGCATTCTCGGCATGGGCGACGTGCTCAGCCTGGTCGAGGAGGTCGAGCGCAAGGTCGATCACGAGAAAGCCCAGAACCTCGCCAAGAAGGTCATGAAGGGCAAGCGCTTCGATCTGGTCGACATGCGCGACCAGCTCGAGCAGATGATGAACATGGGCGGTCTGGCCGGCCTGATGGACAAGATGCCGGGCATGGGGCAGCTGCCGGAGGCCGTCAAGCAGAAGGCCAACGATGGCGAGGTCAAGCGCATGATCGCCATCATCAATTCGATGACGCAGAAGGAGCGTCGTCACCCGGATCTGCTGAAGGGCTCGCGCAAGGCGCGCGTGGCGCGCGGTTCCGGCACGCAGCCGGCCGACGTCAATCGCCTGCTGAAGCAGTACATGCAGATGTCGAAGATGATGTCCAAGTTCGGCAAGGGCGGCGGCAAGGGCCTGATGCGTCAGATGCGCGGTGCGATGAAGGGCATGCGCGGCGGCATGCCGCCGATGCGCTGAGCGCTCGTCGGATGCTGTCGTGAACGTTCGGGGAGCGATTCCTGACGATGCCGAGGCGATCAGCGATGTGCTCGAAGAGCTTGTCGCTGCGGGAAAACGCACGAAGCCGGGGGATGCGGCATTCGTCCTGAGGCATTACATCGTCGATCCCGACCGCGTTCAGTGTTCCGTGGCCGTCGATGACGATGGCCGGATACTCGGTCTGCAGTCTCTGAAGCGGGCTCGGGAAGGCAATTCGTACGGGACGCCGGTCGGCTGGGGCATCATCGGTACGCATGTCCGTCCGAGCGCGGCGCGAAAAGGCGTCGGTCGGGGTCTCTTCGCGGCGATCCGGGATGCTGCGCATGCGGCGGGTCTGGAGCGGATCGAGGCATATATCGGCGCCGACAACGACGTGGCCCTGGACTACTACGGAGCGCTGGGCTTTCGGGTCCATCGTCACGAGGACGGCATCGTCTGCAAGGTATACGAAGTCGCTTGAGAGAAGGCGATTTCTGGTAGTGCGATCATGGATGTTGTGCAGGCCCATCGGCCATTCGGCGCTTGGATGCAGTCCGAGTGTGCTTGCTGGTTCTTTCGGGATGCCGAAAGGCCTTCCTTTTTCGCGATTTTCCGTTAAAATGTCGCGTTTACCACGCACCGTCGCGTGCGGCTGCCGGGTGTCCGGCAACTTCGGAGTTGAAATCAATGGTTAAGATTCGTCTTGCGCGCGGCGGCGCCAAGGGCCGTCCGTTCTACCACATCGTCGTGACCGATCAGCGCAACAAGCGCGACGGCCGCAACATTGAGCGTCTGGGCTTCTACAATCCGGTGGCGTCGGGTGCCGACAAGCGTCTGGAGCTGGACGTGGACAAGGCCAACGCCTGGGTGTCCAAGGGTGCACAGATGACCGACAAGGTCCGCGCCCTGCTGAAGGAAGCCGGCAAGCAGCAGGCTGCTGCCTGAGCATGACCGACGTCGGTCGGCGCGTCCCGGTGGGGCGCATCGTCGGACTGTCGGGCGTACGCGGTGCGGTCAAGCTGGAATCGTGGACCGAACCGCGCGCGCGCATCTTCGACTACCAACCCTGGCTGCTCGTCAAAGCGCCGGGTACGGAAACGGAGATGGAAGGCGTCACGGGACGCGAGCAGGGCAAGGGTGTGATCGCCCAGCTGCCCGGTATCGAAGATCGTGACCAGGCCGCCGAATGGATCGGCAGCGACATCCTCGTTCCACGCGAGGCGCTGCCTGAACCGGAAGACGGCACGTATTACTGGTGCGACCTGGAGGGCCTCGAGGTCGTGACCACGCAAGGCGTTCCGCTGGGGCGCGTGCACCATCTTTTCGCTACCGGTGCCAACGATGTGATGGTGGTGCGCGGCGGCGGCAAGGAACATCTGGTTCCGTTCGTGCTGGAAACCTACGTGGTGTCCATCGATCTCGACGCCAAGCGCATCGAAGTCGACTGGGACCCGGAGTTCTGACGAACGGGATGGAACGACGCGGCGCATGCGCCGCGGCAAACGGTAGAAGGCGGCACGCGGCTGCCGGGACGGTGGGACGACATGCGGATCGACGTCATCACGCTGTTTCCCGATTTCGTCCGGCAGTGCAGCGAAGTCGGCGTGGTCGGGCGAGCGCAGCAACGCGGCCTGTTGCAGGTGGAAACCTGGAACCCGCGCGACTATGCCACCGACAACTACCGCACCGTGGACGGACGCACCTTCGGTGGCGGTCCGGGCATGGTGATGATGATCGAACCGTTGCGCGCGCTGTTCGGCGCGCTGCGGGAGGCGTCGGACGAACCGACGCACGTGGTCTACCTCAGTCCGCAGGGAGCGCGGCTGACGCAGGACAGGGTGCGCAAGCTGGCCGCGAGGCCGCGCGTGGCACTGCTCTGCGGGCGCTACGAGGGCGTGGACGAACGCCTGCTGGCGCACGAGGTGGACGAAGAGATTTCCGTCGGCGACTACGTGTTGTCCGGCGGCGAGCTGGCCGCGGCGGTCGTGATCGACGCCGTGGGCCGGTTGCAGGACGGCGCATTGAACGATGCGCAGTCGGCGCAGCAGGACTCGTTCTCGGACGGCCTGCTGGACTGCCCCCACTACACGCGGCCGGAGACGGACGCGCTGGGGACGGTGCCGCCGGTGCTGCTGGGCGGGGATCACGCGGCCATACGCCGCTGGCGCCGCAAGCAGTCGCTGGGACGGACCTGGTTGCGTCGACCCGACCTGCTGGCGCAGTGCGTGCTGGATGAGGAATCCCGCGCATTGCTGGACGAATTCCGTCGCGAGCATTTCGCGGCACAACACCTTGAGGCCGGGACCGGGCCCCAGGACTGAAAACATCGGTGGTATGCCATGAACAAGATCATTGAACAGTTCGAATCCGAGCAGATGACCCGCAAGCTGCCGGACTTCGGTACCGGCGACACGGTCGTGGTCAACGTGAAGGTGAAGGAAGGCAACCGCGAGCGCGTGCAGGCGTTCGAGGGCGTCGTCATCGCCAAGCGCAACCGCGGCCTGCATTCGGCCTTCACCGTGCGCAAGATGTCGCACGGCACCGGCGTCGAGCGCGTGTTCCAGTCGCACAGCGCGCAGATCGACTCCGTCGAGGTCAAGCGCAAGGGCAAGGTGCGTGGCGCCAAGCTGTACCACCTGCGTGGTCTGGAAGGTAAGGCGGCCCGCATCAAGGAAGACATCGCCGCGGCGCAGGCCATCAAGGCTGCTTCCAAGGCCGAAGCTGCCGCCAAGGCCGCTGCTTCCGAGTAAGCCCGCCAGCCGGCGATGCCTACGAAAAAGGCCGCGCAGTGCATCTGCGCGGCCTTTTTGCGTGCCTGTCGTCCTGACTTTTCGTGGCGTGTTCCTTGGCGGTCCGCCTCGTGCGGAATGGGTTCGGCGTTCAGGTCGAAGCGGGTTTCTTGCCGGCGTCCTGATCCTTGCCCAGGGCAAACTTGATCGGAATCTTCACCCAGGCGACGACGGCGTTGCCCTTGGCGTCGCGCGCGGGTTTCACCGTCCACGACGACACGGCCTTGACGGCGGCATCGACCAGGGCCGGCGCGACCTTGCCCGGTTCGGGTTTGGCGCTGAGGATTCGCCCGTCCGTGCCGACCTTGGCCAGCACGATGACGGTGCCTTCCTGACGGTTCTTTTTCGCCGATTCCGGATAGATCGGCGCCGGCGGCATGTGGTTCTTGCTGAACACGACCGGCTTCGTGACGGCTTCATCCGCATGGCCGGAGGCCTGCATGGCGTGCGCGGCGAAGGCGCTGCAGGCGATCAGCAGGGTCAGCACGACGAGGCCGCCGCGGGTGCGTGCGGTGGTGTGATGGGCGCGGTTGTGGATCATGAGCAATCTCTCCTTCAGATGCGGCTCGTCGAGCCAGGCGGCCAGCGCCGGAACAGCCGGCCGTTCGATGCCCCGCAGCAGCGCGTGGGCGTAATCGCGTCGGTCCTGCGGATGAGCGCGCAGCACGCAGGCATCGCACGCCAGTTCCTGGTCGGTGCGGAAGCGGTTGCGCGCGAACCCGACCAGCGGGTGGAACCAAAGCAGGGCGCACAGCGTTTCGGCCAGCAGGTTCCACCAGGCGTCGCCACGGCGCAGGTGCGTCTGCTCGTGCAGCAGGATCAGGCGCTGTTGGCGGCGATCGAAGCGCGTCGTGAAATCGACAGGCAGCAGCATGCGACTGGGCCAGCCCGCGATCACCGCAGGGCCGAGCGGGTGCAGGCGTATCCGCGCCATGGGAGAGGTCGGCAGGACGCGTTGCCATTCCTGCCGCAAGGCGTCGGGCAGCGGATGCATGGCCCGGCGAACGCGCATGAACTGCCACAGCAGCCGAACCATGCGGAAGCTGGCGACAGTCGCCCAGGCCAGCGCCAGCCAGATCGCGGCATGCGTGGACGAGCCACTGTTCGTGACCGGTCCACTGGCGATGCGCAGCGTCGGCAGCGTCATGCTCCAGTCCGGTGTCCATGCGGCACTCGGGAGACACGGAGCAAGCCCGGTGACGATCGGCAGCAGCCAGGCTGTGTACGCGTGACGGGCGCCGAAATGGCGGCGTAGTGCGCGACGCAGCGCTAGGGTCAGCACCAGTCCGCCAGTGAAGCCCAGCAGCATCGTGATCGGCAGCGGGCTCATGCGCCGTCCTCCTCGCGATCGATGTCGTCGAGCAGTTTGCGCAGCGCGGCGATGTCGTCGTCGCTGAGCGCCTCGTGTTCGCGGAAGTGCGCGAGCATCGGCGCGACGCGGCCGCCGAAGAGGCGATCGATCAGGCTGCGGCTTTCCTGGCTGACATAGTCCTCGCGGCGTACGGCGGGTCTGTAGAGATAGCGTCGACCGTCGCGCTCGTGCGTCAGCGCACCTTTGCGCAGCAGGCGGTTGAGCAGGGTGCGGATGGTCTTGTCATGCCAGTCGGTATGGTCGGCCAGGGCGGCCACGACATCGTCCGCGCTGAGCGGCGACTGCGACCAAAGCACATGCATGACCCGGCTCTCGGCTTCGCTGATGGTGATCCTGGGCATTTCTATTACACATGTAATCAAGTTGCTTTCAGATTACACACGTAATCTTTTGTGTCAAGCGAGCTGTGAGAAGGCAGCAGCGTGTCGTGCGAAGGAGCGCGATGTCCGCAGGGGAGCAGTCAGGCAGCCCCGTGCGGGGCTACGGCCGAGGACCGGCCTCAGGCCAGGTCGTAGGCGATGATCTTTTCCGGTTCCTGCAGGAAGTTGCCCTGCACGAAGTCGACGCCGCAGGCGAATAGCAGCGGGGTGCTGGCCGCATCCTCGACCCACTCGGCCACGGTCAGCTTGCCGGCTTTTTGCGCCTTCAGGCAGATGTCGGCGATCTTGTCGCGGTTCTCCGGGTTCTGCGTCAGCTTGTTCATGTAGCTGCGGTCGATCTTCAGGTAGTCGGCGTCGACATGCTGCAGCACCTGGAAGGAGTTGAGGCCGGAGCCGAACTGTTCCAGTGCGAACTTGGCGCCGGTTTCCTTGAGGGCGTTGACGAAATCCTGCGCCGGCTTCAGCGTGGTCAGCACCTTGCTCTCTGGCATCTCCACCACCAGTGAACCGGGGCGCAGACCGGCGTCGGCGATGCGCTTGCTCAACCAGGGCATCAGCGTGGCATCCTGCAACGACTGCGGCGTCAGCTTCACGAAGTAGGTGGCGATACGCTTCTCGCGCGCGCTCTCGGTCAGCATTTCGATGACCTGGCCCAGCACCCAGCGGTCGATCTTCGGCATCAGTCCGGCGCGTTCGGCCACCGGCAGGAAGTAGCGTGGCAGGACCTCGCCATTGGGACCGTTCATGCGCAGCAGGATTTCCGAGAACTCGCCCTCGGCGTCCTGCAGGCTGATGATCTGCTGCTGGTAGAGGATGAAACCGTCGTCCTCGAGTGCTTGCTCGACCAGTTCCAGCCAATGCTGTTCGCGTGCGGCTTCTTCCTTCTCGCTGGCGGCCGGATCGTAGATTTCGCTGCGGTGGCCGCCCTGGGTCTGTGCGCTGTGCAGGGCGTTGCCGGCTTGTTCGAGCAGCTCCCGCGTGTTGGCGTTCTTCTCGCCCAGCAGGGTGCCGCCGACGCTCAGATGCAGGGTGATGGAATGCTGCCCGGCTTCGATGATGCCTTCGTCGCCGACCGACAGCAGCGCGTCGACCAGCGTCTGCACCTGGCTGTCGGTGTGCTCGGTGAGCAGGATGCCGAGCGTGTGGTCACCCAGGCGTCCGGCGTGTTCGTTGTCGGAGAGCTTGGTTTCGATGCGCTCGGCGAGCGCGGCCATCAGCGCGTCGGTGTTGGCCAGGCCAATGCCTTCGATGATGGATTTCCAGTTGTCCGGCTCGATCAGCAGCAGCGCCTGATGGCCGCTGCCCTTGGCGGCATCGCTGACGGCGTCTTCGATCATCTCCAGCATGCGCGAACGGTTGTACATGCCGGTCACGCTGTCGCGCTGCAGTTGCTCGATCAGTTCGGGGCTGACGGCCTTGCGACGGAAGATGATCTGCAGGCAGGGCTCGCCCTCGAACGTGGCCTGGGCGAATTCGGCCGAAGCATCGAAGCTTTCGCCGCTGCCATTGATGGCCTTCAGTTCGACGCGCTTGGGCGGTTTCTCGCCGCGCGAAAGGCGCTTCAGCAGCGCCTTGAAGTCGTCGGCGTTCTCGCTGGCGACCATGTCGAGCAGGGTCAGGCCTTCGATGTCGTCGAAGCTCTCGTAGCCGAACATTTCCAGGTAGGCGCGGTTGGCGCGCACGTGCATGCCTTCGTGCACGTAGGCGATGGCGTCGCGGGAGGAGTCGAGCAGGGCGTCGCAACGGCGCTCGGATTCGCGCAGCGACGCTTCCAGCTGACGCACCGAGCGGCGTGTGCTCAGTGCATCGAACTCGCGCCGGATCACCATCAGCGCCTGCTCCGGTTCCGAACGCAGGGCGACGCTGCGCACTTTCGCGGCGAACAGCTTGGAGACCACTTCGTTGCTTATTTCGTCGACGATGCCGGTCAGCGCGAAGTCCTTGCCGGTGGCCTCCAGATAGCGCGCGATCTCGGTGATCTGCAGATCGCGCACGTTCGGGTTGACCATCACCAGATCCGGCACCAGCTCCTGCAGTGCGTGTTCGAGTTCAGCCTCGTTGGTGGCTTGCGCGGGGCGCACGGCGATGCCGTGGTTGCGCAGCAGGCTGATCGTCTGCTCGGCGTTCTCGACCGAGTCCTCGATGAACAGGATGCGGATGACGTTGTTCTGCTTCATGCCGGGGGGTATGGGTTCCGTGGGGAGCGGCCGCATGCCGCAGTGCATCAAGGTGCGGTTGTACTCCATTCGTACAACCATTGCCAGCGAGGTTCCCACGCTATCAGACATCCATGTCCGACGCCGTAGAAATCGCGTTACGGCCGGTCGATCGCGCGTTTGGCCGGGTCGCCTGCAACCTCGCGCACCAGGCGTGGAAGCAGGAAGCCGGGCAGGCGGTCGCGCATGTGCGTCACAAGGTCCAGCGCGCGCGCATCGTCGACCTCGAAGTGCGCGGCGCCCTGCACCCGGTCGAGCTGATGCAGGTAGTAGGGCAGCACGCCGCATGCGAACAGCCGCGAAGACAGGGCGCACAGCGCATCGCCGTCGTCGTTGACGCCGCGCAGCAGCACCGACTGGTTGAGCAGGGTGACGCCGGCGTCGCGCAGTCGCCGGCAGGCCGCCTCGACGTGGGCATCCAGCTCCTGGGCGTGGTTGGCGTGCAGGATCACGACTTTCTGCAGATCGATGCCGTCCAGCCAGCGCAGCAGCGCATCGTCGATACGCTCGGGCAACACCACGGGCAGGCGCGTGTGCAGGCGCAGCCGGCGCACGTGCGGCAGCTCGCGCAGGCGCTCGGTCAGTTCGGCCAACTTGGCGGTGGACAGCGCCAGCGGGTCGCCGCCGGACAGGATCAGCTCCTCGACGTCCGGGTGCGTTTGCAGATAGGCCAGCGCCTCGCGCCAGCCCGCGGCGGCGGCGATCTCCTCGCCGTAGGGGAAATGGCGACGGAAGCAGTAGCGGCAGTTGATGGCGCAGGCGCCACTGGCGATCAGCAGCGCACGGCCGTGGTACTTGTGCAGCACGCCGTGCGCGGCGCGTGCATCCATGTCGCCGACGGCGTCGGTCGTGTAGCCCGGCGCGGGCGCAGTCTCGGCCAGCTGCGGCAACACCTGCAGCAGCAGCGGATCGCGCGGGTCGCCGGGACGCATGCGGGCGACGAAGCCGCGCGGCACGCGCACGGCGAATCCGGCGTCGTCCGCGGGCAGGCTGTCGGCCAGGGCATGCAGGTCGAGCAGGGCCAGCAGTTCGCGTGCGTCGGTCACCGATGCGCGCCAGTGTCGACGCCAGTCCTCGGACGGCGGTTGCTGCGAAGACAGGGGGCTTGCGGTTATCATGGGCGGTCTTGGGGGCGGCGTATGGCGCGTCGCTCGAAAGGTTTCCATTGTAGCCGCGACGCGCGGCTTTTTCGTATCGGAGCAACCGCATGGCCACCTATGGTCTGAACGACGTCAAGAACGGGCTGAAGATTCTGGTCGACGGCGACCCCTACACCATCGTCGAGGCCGAATTCATCAAGCCCGGCAAGGGGCAGGCCTTCACCCGCATCCGCATCCGCAACCTCAAGAACGGTCGCGTGGTCGAGAAGACCCTGAAGGCCAACGAGACGGTCGAGGGCGCCGACGTGATCGACACCGACATGCAGTTCCTCTACTCGGACGGCGAGTTCTGGCACTTCATGGAGCCGAACACCTTCGAGCAGCACCAGGCCGACAAGACCGCCATCGGTGACACCGCCCAGTGGCTGAAGGGCGAGGAAGACTGCGTGGTCACACTGTGGAACGGCGCGCCGCTGTCGGTGACGCCGCCGAACTTCGTCGAACTGAAGATCACCGAGACCGATCCCGGCGTGCGCGGCGACACCTCCGGCGGCGGCGGCAAGCCGGCGACCCTGGAGACCGGCGCCGTGGTCCGCGTGCCGCTGTTCGTGAACCAGGAAGAGATCATCAAGGTCGATACCCGCAGCGGCGAGTACGTCAGCCGCGTGAAGTAATCCGGTTGGCCGCAGGCATGGCCTGCGGCGCCGACACGGATCCGGCGCAGGTCGGATCCGGTCGGGCACGCAGTCCCGCAGCGTTCGCGCCGGGGCATGCGCGAACGACAGACATCCGCTCCTGCCGCGCCGCGCCGACCCGGTTGCGCCGGCAAGCCGCCATCATCGTGAAGCTCCCGTCGAGGTGCCCGTGAACGAAGCCGCCGCCCAATCCGTCGACCTGCTGATCGAGGCCCGCTGGGTGGTGCCGGTGGAGCCGCACGGCGTGGTGCTCGAACACCATGCCGTGGTCGTGCGGGACGACGTCATCGTCGCCCTGCTGCCCATCGACGAGGCCCGCGCGGCCTACGCGCCGAAGCAGACCGTGAAGCTGCCGGCGCACGCTTTGATCCCCGGTCTCGTCAACGCGCACACGCACAACCCGATGACGCTGCTGCGCGGCCTGGCCGATGACCTGCCGCTGATGACCTGGCTGGAGGAACACATCTGGCCGGTCGAAGGCAAGGTGATGGGGCCGGAGTTCATCCGCGACGGCGTCGAGCTGGCCATCGCCGAGATGCTGCGCGGCGGCACCACCTGCGCCAACGAGAACTACTTCTTCCCCGATGCCATCGCCGCAACGTACAAGCGTTACGGTTTCCGTGCGGTGGTCGGTTTGCCGGTGATCGAATTTCCCAGTCCGTGGGCGAAGACGCGCGACGAATATTTCGAGCGCGCGCTGACCGTGCATGACGAACTGCGCGGCAACAAGCTGCTGACCAGCGCCTTCGTGCCGCATGCGCCGTACACGGTGTCCGACGAAAGCTTCGAGCGCATTCGCGTGCTGGCCGATCAGCTCGACATTCCGGTGCATCTGCACCTGCACGAGACGCAGAAGGAAGTCGACGATGCCAAGCGCGAGAGCGGCCTGCGTCCGTTCCAGCGGCTACAGAAGCTGGGCCTCGTCAACGATCGCCTGATCGCCGTGCACATGACCGCGGTGACCGACGCCGAGATCGCCGCCTGCGCCGAAGCCGGCGTGTCGGTGGTGCACTGCCCGGAGTCGAACCTGAAGCTGGCGTCCGGTTTCTGCCCGGCGGAGAAATTCCGCGAGGCGGGCGTGAACCTGGCCATCGGCACCGACGGCTGTGCCTCCAACAACGATCTCGACATGTTCGGCGAGATGCGTGTCGCGGCGCAGCTGGCCAAGGCGGTAGCGCACAAGGCCGATGCTTTCGACGCCGCGTTCGCGCTGCGCGCGGCCACGCTGCATGGCGCTCGCGCGATGGGTCTGGGCGAGCGGATCGGCTCCATCGAGCCGGGCAAGCAGGCCGATCTGGCTGCGGTGCGTCTGGATGCGCTGGAGTCGCGGCCGCTGTACGACGTGGCTTCGCAGCTGGTCTATGCCACCGGCCGGCATCAGGTCAGCGACGTGTGGATCGCCGGACAGCGCAAGCTGGCCGACCGTGAGTTGATCGGCATGGACGTGCCGGATCTGCTGGAGCGCGTCGAAGCCTGGCGCGGTCGCATCGCTGCCATCTGAGTCTTCGTCCGATGAAACGCTTCCTCGTCACCGTGATGCGCACGCCGTGCTTCGACGCCGGCCTGATCGACGCGCACCGCCATTTTCTCGACGACCTGCGCGAGGCCGGCCGACTGGAACTGGCGGGCGGCTTCGCGGATCAGACGGGCGGCGCCTACGTGCTGCGGGCGGACGATCTGGAACAGGCGCAAGCGCTGGCGTTCGAGGACCCGCTGCATCTGTCCCATGCGTCGACGGTCACCGTGCACGAGTGGATGACCGGCTAGAATGCACGCAACACGTTCCGGAACGCTTCCCGTCATGACCACTGCCAACGTCCGCGCCGAGGAAATCGCCCGATTCGACAAGCTGGCTTCGCGCTGGTGGGACCCGGACGGCGAGTCGCGCCCGCTGCACGACCTCAATCCGGTGCGTACGGCTTTTGTCGCCGAGCGCATGCGTCTGGCTGGCGCGCGCGTGGCCGACGTCGGTTGCGGCGGCGGTCTGCTCAGCGAGTCGCTGGCGGCGGCCGGCGCCGACGTGGTCGGCATCGATCTGGGGCAGGCCGTCATCGACGTGGCGCGTCTGCACCTGCACGAGTCGAATCTGAAGGTGGACTACCGCGTGCAGTCCTCGGCCGAACTGGCCGCGGCGGAACCGGCGTCGTTCGATGCCGTGTGCTGCATGGAGCTGATCGAGCACGTGCCCGACCCGCACGCGCTGATCGCCGATCTGGCGACGATGCTGAAGCCGGGCGGCAAGCTGTTCCTGTCCACGCTCAACCGCACGCCGGCGGCGTTCGGTGCGGCGATCCTGGGCGCCGAGTACGTGCTCAGGATGCTGCCGCGCGGCACCCATCACTACGCGCAGTTCCTGCGTCCCTCGGAGCTGGCGCGCAGCCTGCGCGCGCACGGCATGGAGCTCGACGAGGTCAGCGGTTTGAAATACAACCCTTTGAATCGAAAGGCTTCGCTCGGCACTTCCATGGCCGTGAACTACATCCTCGCGGCGCACAAGCCGGCATGAGGGCGCCGCCCGCTCCGTTGTCCGGCGTGCTGTTCGACCTTGACGGCACATTGCTCGACAGTGCGCCCGATTTGTACGAGGCGCTGCGTGAGCTGTGTCTGGAAAAGGGCTTTCCCGAGCCCGACTACGCGCCGGTGCGACAGGTCGTGTCGCGCGGTGGGCGCGCCATTCTGCGCGCCGGCATCGAAGGTCTGGATGAGGATCAGGTCGAGGCGCTGCTGCCACGTTACCTGGCCTACTACGCCGACTGCATGGGCGCGGATTCGCCGCCGTTCGACGGCGTGCCGGCGCTGCTCGAAGCGCTGGAAGGCGCGGGCGTGCCGTGGGGCATCGTCACCAACAAGGCCGGTTTTCTCGCCGAGCCGCTGCTCGAACGGATCGGCATGACGGCGCGCGCCGCGGCCATCGTGTGCGGCGACACCCTAAGCGTGCGCAAGCCCGATCCCGCGCCGGTGCGGCTGGCCTGCGAACAGGCCGGCATCGACCCGCGGCAGGCGGTGTTCGTCGGCGATGACGAGCGCGACGTGCAGGCGGGCCGGGATGCGGGGCTGTTCACCGTCGCCGCGGCCTGGGGGTATCTCGATGGCGGCGATCCGCATACCTGGGGCGCCGACGCGGTGGCCGACAGCGCGGCCGCACTGCATGCGCTGCTGGGCCTGAAGGTGCCCGCGTGAGCGAGGATGCGCTGCACAGCTATCTGCAGAAGTGGTTGCAGGCGCAGCCTGCACAGCGGCTGGCGCTGCCGTTTCTGGATGCTTCCGCGCAGGCCGGCCATCTGGCCCTGGCCGCGCTGGAGCAGGAATGGATCGACGCCGCCTACGGCATCCACGAGGCGCACGTCGCGCAGGTGAAACTTAACTGGTGGGCCGAGGAACTGGCCGGCGCGGCCGCCAGCGGCGGGCGTCACCCGTTGACGCAGATCCTGTTCGCCGCGCCGCAGATCGAGCGGATCGAGCTGGCCGACTGGCTGGCGCCGATCCAGGCGGCGATGGCGCAGCACGAATGGCCCAGCGCAAGCGATTTCGGCGAACAGCGCGCACGCGCCGAGGCGCTGCACGGCGCGTTGGCGCGGCTGGAATCCGCCTGGTGGTTCGGCGACGCGACCAAGGCGGCGCGCGCCTCCGACGTCGCGGTCGCCGATCATCTGCTGCACGACCTGATCCAGCTCGATGTCGCCGAAACGCGCGAACGGCTGCCGTTGCCGATGGCTCGCCTGGCGCGGCACGGCCTGGATCGCGCCTCGCTGCAGCACGACAGCGAGGCGCGCCGGGCCGCCGTGCGCGATCAGCTCGACGACATCGCGAAGCTGATGCAGGCGACGGATAAGGCCTCATTGCCGCTGACCCTGTTCCGCGGCCTGCAAATGCGCGAAAATAAACGCTTGCTGCGCCGTGCCCGCCGCAACGCCGACCCACTGGCGCGCCTGCGCGAAGCGCGCGTGAAGCCGGCGCCCGGCAGCGTATTTCGCGCCTGGGCTGCGGCCCGCGACTGGCGGCGACAGAGCGGCGACTGAACGCAGCGTTCGCCGCGTGCGCGCATTGCACCGGCGCAAACCGTCCCCATTTCGCGTAAGGTTCTGCACCACGGCGCTTTTTTAGCGCCGCGCTCGCTGTTTCGAGGATTCGACGACCCATGGCCAACGACGACAACACCGCACGCGCACTCTCCGACGTCGCCCACCAGGCGCAAGCCCAGGTGGCCGGCACGCTGGACTGGGTCGGCATGGACAGCATCCAGGCGCCGCTGCTGGTGACCGACGCCGACGGCCAGACGCAGCGCGTCGCGGCGCGCGTCGACGCTCACGTGAATCTGCATCGTCCGGAAGCGCGCGGCATTCACATGTCGCGCCTGTACCTGCTGGTGGAACAGGCGCTGACCGCCGAGCCGCTGGCGCCGTGCATGCTGCGCAAGCTGCTGCACGGCTTCCTCGACACCCATGCCGATCTTTCCGACCGGGCGCGTCTGCGCATTCGTTTCGAGCATCTGCTGCGCCGCAGCGCGCTGAAGAGCGATCACAGCGGCTGGCGCAGTTATCCGGTCACCGTCACCGCGATCATGCGCGACGGTCAAGTCGACGTGGAGCTGGCGGTCGACATCGTCTATTCCTCGACGTGCCCGGCTTCGGCCGCGCTGTCGCGGCAGTTGATTCAGCAGCAGTTCGCCACCGATTTCGGCGCCGACACCGCACTGGACCGCGAGGCGGTGCTGGCCTGGCTGGGCAGCGAGCAGGGCATGGTCGCGACGCCGCACGCGCAGCGCAGCACGGCGAGCCTGCGTCTGCGCATGGCGCCGGCGTTCGGTTTCGATCTGGAGTCCATCATCGATCGCGTCGAGCATGCCCTCGGCACGCCGGTGCAGACCGCGGTGAAGCGCGAGGACGAGCAGGCGTTCGCCCTGGCCAACGGCCAGAACCTGATGTTCTGCGAAGACGCCGCGCGCCGCATCCAGGCCGCGCTGGACGCCGACGAGCGCATCGCCGACTTCGCCGTGCGCGTGGCGCATCACGAGAGCCTGCACCCGCACGACGCCGTGGCGCATGCCAGCAAGGGCGTCGACGGCGGCTACCGCGGCAGCGCGTTCGACGACTGACGCGGAAACCGGGCGCTGCGTTTTCAGCGGCGTTACAATGGCGGTTTCATCGACCGTTATCCGGAGCCCGCATGGCCGCCCGTCTCAATCCGCTCGATCTGTACGATGTCCGTTCGCTGCTCTCCGACGAGGAGCGCATGGTGCAGGACAGCGTCGCCCGTTTCACCGACGAGAAGGTGTTGCCGATCATCGGTGACTGCTTCGATCAGGGCCGCTTTCCGCACGAGCTGATTCCCGAAATTGCCGGGCTGGGCCTGCTCGGCGCGACCATTCCCGAGGCGTACGGCGGCGCCGGCATGAACGGCGTCTGCTACGGCCTGATCTGCCAGGAGCTGGAGCGCGGCGATTCCGGCCTGCGCAGCTTTGCCTCGGTGCAGAGTTCGCTGTGCATGTACCCGATCTTCGCCTACGGTAGCGAAGAGCAGAAGCAGCGCTACCTGCCGAAGATGGCTGCCGGCGAGATCATCGGCTGTTTCGGCCTGACCGAGCCGCACGGCGGTTCCGATCCGGCCAACATGAAGACCGTGGCCAAGAAGGACGGCGACGACTGGGTGCTCAACGGCGCCAAGATGTGGATCACCAACGGCAATCTCGCGCACATCGCCATCGTCTGGGCGCAGACCGACGACGGCATCCGTGGCTTCATCGTGCCCACCGATACCAAGGGTTTCACCGCGCAGGAAGTGCACAAGAAGATGAGCCTGCGCGCCTCGGTGACCTCGGCGCTGTTCCTCGACGACGTGCGCGTGCCGGGCGATGCGCTGCTGCCCAGCGTCAAGGGCCTGAAGGGGCCGCTGGGCTGCCTGACGCAGGCCCGCTACGGCATCACCTGGGGCCCGATCGGCGCCGCCCAGGCGTGCCTGAAGGAAGCGCTGGACTACACCGCCGAGCGCATGCTGTTCGGTCGCTCGCTGAGCGCCAATCAGGCCATTCAGCTGAAGCTGGCCGACATGGCGCGCCGCATCACCGCCGCGCAGTTGATCTCGTTGCAGCTCGGCCGTCTGAAGGATGCTGGCGCGCTGCAGCCGACGCAGGTCTCGCTGGCCAAGTGGAACAACGTGCGCATGGCCATCGACATCGCGCGCGAGTGCCGCGATGTGCTCGGCGGCGCCGGCATCACCACCGAGCATGCGGCCATCCGCCATGCGCTGAACCTGGAATCGGTCATCACCTACGAGGGCACCGAGACCGTGCATCAGCTGGTGGTCGGCCGCGAGCTGACCGGCATCAACGCGTTTTGAGCCGCGCATGGACCGCCCGCGCATCGAAACCGAGCGTCTGATCCTGCGCCGACCGCTGCGCGAGGACTTCGACGCCTACGCCGCCAACATGGCCGACGAGGAAGCCTCGCATTTCATCGGCGGGCCGCAGACGCGTGCGGTGGCATGGCGCGGATTCCTGCAGCTCGCCGGCGCCTGGGATATCCAGGGTTTCTCCATGTTCTCGGTGATCGAGAAAGCCTCCGGCCGCTGGATCGGCCGGCTGGGTCCGTGGTTCCCCGAGGGCTGGCCGGGTCCCGAAGTCGGCTGGGGCATCGTGCGCGATGCCTGGGGCAAGGGCTATGCCAGCGAAGGCGCGACGGCGAGCATGGATTTCGCCTTCGATGTATTGGGCTGGGATCGCGTGATCCATTCCATCGCGCCCGACAACATCGCCTCGCAGGGTGTCGCGCGAAAGCTCGGTTCGCGTCGCCTGGGTACCGCAAAGCTGCCCGAACCCTATGACGACAAGACCATCGACGTATGGGGCCAGTCGCGCGACGAGTGGCGTACGCGGAGGCGCGGGGACGCATGAGTCTTCGCGACCGCGCGCCGCGCATGAACCCCGCTCGTTCGCCATTGCGCTGAGGAGTAACCATGTACACCGTCCACGGCATGCGCGCATCGGGCAACTGCTACAAGGTGCAGCTGTTGCTCGATCAGCTTGGCATCGACTACCGCTGGGTCGAGACGGACGTGGCCGGCGGACAGACTCGTACGCCGGCCTTCGCCGCGCTCAACGCCAACGGCAAGGTGCCGGTGCTGCAGCTCGACGACGGGCGCTGTCTGGCCGAATCGAACGCGATCCTTTGTTATCTCGCCGAAGGCACGCCCTACCTGAGCGCGGATCGCTGGCAACGCGCGGGCGCGCTGCAGTGGATGTTCTTCGAGCAATACAGCCACGAACCGGCCATCGCGGTGGCGCGCTTCATCGCCCGTTGGCTGCCGCTGGACCATCCCCGGCACGCCGACTTGCCGGCCTTGCGTGAGCGCGGCCACGCCGCATTGCGCGTGATGGAACGTCATCTGAGCGAACACGCCTGGTTCAGTGGCGTCAGCTATGGCGTCGCCGACATCGCGCTGTTCGCCTACACCCATTGCGCGCCCGATGGCGGCATCGAGCTGGACGCCTACGCACAACTGCGCGCCTGGCTCGACCGCGTGCGCGCGCAACCCGGATTCACTGCCATGCAGGCCTGAGCCTGCCGCGTTCTACCTGAAACGGATATCGATCCCGACATGACCACGTCTTCCCGCACCATCGCCGCGCGCCACAAGGGTTTCAATCGCGCCGAGATCGTCGATCAGAACTTCGCCGAGTTCGTGCAGCACTGGCAGGGCGAGGTCAACGCCGCGCCGGCCGACGACGCGCCGGTGCTTCCAGGTAGCGAACTGAGCGCGCACGGTTTCCGTGAGCTGTTCGAGTCGCAGCTGATCAGCCGTCATCTGGACCTGATGGCGCGCGTGTTGCGGGTGCAGAACAAGGTGTTCTACACCATCGGTTCGTCCGGTCACGAAGGCAACGCGATGATTGCGCGGCTGACGCGGCACACCGATCCGGCGTTCCTGCATTACCGCTCCGGCGCCTTCATGGCCGAGCGTTCGCGCAAGTTGCCGGGCATCGACCCGGTGCGCGACTCGGCGCTGTCGTTCGCCGCCAGCAAGGAAGACCCGGCGTCCGGCGGCCGGCACAAGGTGTGGGGCAGCAAACCGTTGTGGGTGTTGCCGCAGACCTCGACCATCGCCTCGCATCTGCCCAAGGCCTTCGGCACGGCGATGGCGATCGACCAGGCGGTGCGCCTCGGACACGCGCTGCCGATTCCCGACGATTCGATCACGATCTGCTCGTTCGGCGATGCTTCGAGCAACCACGCCACGGCGCAGACGGCCTTCAATGCCGCGGCCTGGGCCGCGTACCAGAAATTGCCGGGGCCGGTGCTGTTCGTATGCGAAGACAACGGTATCGGCATCTCGGTGAAAACGCCGGGCGGCTGGATCGCCAGCAATTTCCAGCGCCGCTCCAACCTCGATTATTTCTACGCCGACGGCCTGGACCTGGCGCACGGTTACGCCGGCGTCGCGCGCGCCGTCGAGCATTGCCGTCGCACGCGTCGGCCGACGTTCCTGCATCTCAACACCTGCCGCGTGATGGGCCATGCCGGCACCGACTTCGAGATCGAGTGGCGCTCGATCGAGGAACTGGTGGCGCTCGAAGCCACCGATCCGTTGTTGCGTTCGGCGGCCATCGCGCTGGAGTCCGGGCTGTATTCGCGGGAGCAAGTGCTGGACCTGTACGAGCGCACGCGCAAGCGCTGCTTCGAGGCGGCCGAACAAGCGGACGGATCGCCGAAGCTGGAGACCCTGGAGGACGTGGTGCGTCCGCTGGCGCCGTACACGCCGGAGGCCGTGCGTGCCGAAGCCGAGCGCGCCGATTTCGACGCGCGCCGCGTGGAGGTGCACGGCGGCGAGAACAAGCTGCCCGAGCGTCAGCCGCCGCGGCATCTGGCGATCCAGATCAACCAGGCGCTGCACGAGCTGATGGCGAAGTACGACCAGGCGCTGATCTTCGGCGAGGACGTGGCGCAGAAGGGCGGCGTGTATACCGTCACCAAGGGTCTGTACAAGGCGTTCCGCGGCGCGCGCGTGTTCAACACGCTGCTCGATGAGACCACCATCCTCGGTCTCGCGCAGGGATACGCCAATCTCGGCTTCCTGCCGATCCCCGAAATTCAGTATCTGGCGTATTTCCACAACGCCTGCGACCAGATCCGCGGCGAAGCGTCGAGCCTGCAGTTCTTCTCCAACGACCAGTACCGCAATCCGATGGTCATGCGTGTGGCCAGCCTGGGCTACCAGAAGGGTTTCGGCGGCCATTTCCACAACGACAACTCGATCACCGCGCTGCGCGACATTCCCGGTCTGGTGGTTGGCTGTCCCTCGCGCGGCGACGATGCGGTCACCATGCTGCGCACGCTGATGGCGCTGGCCAAGGTCGATGGCCGTGTCTGCGCGTTCCTCGAACCGATCGCGCTGTACATGACCAAGGACCTGTACGAACCCGGCGACGGCGCATGGCAGTACGCCTACCCCGCGCCGGGCGAAGCGATGCCGCTGGGCGAGGGCCGCGTGTACGACGCCGAGGCGGAGGATCTGGTGATCTTCACCTACGGCAACGGTGTGCCGATGGCGCTGCGCGCGGCGAAGACGATCGCGCAGGCGCAGGGCTGGAAGACGCGGGTGGTCGATCTGCGCTGGCTGGCGCCGCTCAACGAGAGCTTCATTGCCGGGCAGGCCAAGGGCGCGAAGCGCGTCATCGTGCTCGACGAGGGCCGTCGTTCCGGCGGCGTGGGCGAGGGCGTGGTCACGGCGATCGTCGAGGCCGGATACGGCGCCACGCCGTTGCGACGCGTGACCGGCGCGGACACTTTCACGCCGCTGGCGGGTGCCGCGTTCTGCGTGCTGCCGGCGGAGAAGGATGTGGTGACCGCGGCGGCAGCGCTGGCCTGAACCGCCCGGTGTGCGGATCGCAGGCATGAAAAAAGCCGGCGCGAGCCGGCTTTTTTCATGCAGCACGTTGGTGCCTACTTGCCTTTGTTGATCACGGTCGGCGCGAGGCGCTGCTTCTGCGGCACCACGATCACGCGCGGTCCGTAAGGGTAGTAGTACGGACCCCAATAGCCGGAACCCCAGAACGGCGACGGGCCCCAGAACGGGTCGTAGAACGGATCGCGATACACGGTGGTGTAGCGCGGACGCTTCGGCCACAGGTAGACGGTCTGGGCTTCCAGGCGCGGGTAGGGGTAGTCGTAGGAGCCGACCTTTTCCGAGACGATGCCGTGCAGGGTGCCGGTGAAGGTGACTTCGCGACCGCGCACGAAGATCTCTGGGTCGTAGAAGCCGCTGTGACAGGCCACGAAGCGGCCTTCGCCGGTGGCGTCCACGCGCGGGCGGGCGCTGGCGTCGAGCGGATGCGCGAGTACGTAGAAACAGGTGTGGCCGGCTTCCGGTTCGGTACGGATGATCTGTCCGCCCCAGCGCACCTGCGCGGTGTTGTTGGCGCCGCTACGTGCTGCCTGCGGGGTCACCGGTGCGTAGGTGCCCTCCAGCGGTTTGGGAATGGTGGCGCAGGCGCCGAGCGTCAGCGCACCGGCAGCGACGAGGGCGAGTTTCCAGCTGGACATGACAGTCTCCATGCGGGGCGAATAGGCGAATGCGGGGGAGGGCATTCGTCGGTGGTTAGACCGCGCGACGGGGCGTAAATTCCCGCACGCGGCGAGTGAAATGGCGGATGGCGACAGTTTCCGCTTCTGCACGCGCGTATCGCAAGTCCAGGTAGTCACGCAGCAGTCCATCCAGTCGGTCGCGTTCATGAGGCAGTTCCCGTGCGGCGCGTTGCAGATAGTCGCGCGGCCCTTCGGCGATGCCGCGTGTCACACCCGCCCGCGCCAAGCGTTGTTGCAGCAAGCGCATCGCGCGATCCAGCGGGTCCTGCAGACGCCGTTTCCACAGCGCCAGTCCCAGCCCGATCGCCAGCAACACGCTGACGCCAATGGCCAGCGCCACGCTCAACGCGCTGCTGTCGGCGTCGTTCACGCCGAACGGCTTCAGCAATCCGCGCTGGCGCAGGTTGTCGAAACCGGTAACGGCTCGGTTCCACCATCGGTTGACAATGTCCCAGCGGTTGCGGAGGTTTTGCAGCCATGCGGACTGGTACCACTCGCGCGATGCGCCGGCGGCTGAGGCGGAGCCGAGATCGACGCGTTCCGGTCGCACTGCCGCCGTGGGGTCGATACGCACCCAGCCGCGATGGGGCATCCACACTTCGCTCCAGGCGTGGGCATCGGACTGGCGGATCAGCAAATAATCGCCGATCGGACTCCAGTAGCCGCCCTGGTAGCCGGTGACCACGCGCGCCGGGATGCCCGCCGCGCGCATGAGGAAAGTGAAGGCCGAGGCATAGTGTTCGCAAAAGCCCTGGCGTGTGGCGAACAGGAAGTCGTCGACCGTGTCGCGTCCCAGGGGCGGCGGCGTCAGGGTGTAGCTGAAGCCGCCGTCGTGAAAGAGTTTGAGCGCGGCGTCGACGATGGCCTGGGGGCGGTCGCCATAGCGCTGACGCCAGGTCTCGGCCAACGCGTGCGCCCGCGGATCGAATCCCTGCGGCAGCAGCAGTGCGCGATGACGCTCGTCGGCGCCGAGCTGCGGCGCGAGCACGTGCACGGTGCTCGAGCGCATGCGGTAGCTGTACAGCGAACGGATGCGGTCCTTGTGCAAGAGGGTGCGTGCCTGGGTGAAATGCGCGTCCGGCGGCGCGTCCACGGGCGTGTCGAGGGCGAACAGCCAATGCCGTTGCGTCGGCTGCAGATTGACCTCGTAGCGGTACACGCCGCCTTGCACCTGCAGGGCTTCGGGCGGACGGCGAAGGGCTTCCGGCGTATGCGGCGAAGCATCGTGTGCTGTGGTCCAGCGGCGACCGTCGAAGCGCCACAGCACGGGGCCGCGGAAGTAGCGGTCCGCGCGCGGCGGTGGCGGGCCGTCGAAACTGACCCGGAAGGCCGGCGTGTCGTCGACCAGCAATTGAGTGAAGTCGCCCGGCGCCATGCTGCCCGAAACGCCGGTCCGCGCCGGCCCGTTGGACGGCGCGCCCCACAGCGGCGAACTGAGACGCGGGATGAACAGAAAGGCGACCAGCGCCAACGGCAGCGCCAGCGCGGCCATGCGCAGCACGGCGCCAAGCTGGCCGCGCCAGTGCAGCGGAGCGGCGGTCTGTTCCAGTGCCGCCAGGGTGGCCAGCGCGGGCACCAGGCCCAGCGCCACGAACAGCGTCGGCAGCAGCGTCTGGCTGAACAGCAGGGCGCTCATGAGGCCGAAGCAGGCGAAGGCGACGCCGACCCGCGCATCGCGAGGGCGGTCGGTTTCGAGCAGTTTCAGCACCAGCATGCCGGCGATGAGCGCGCTGCCGGGTTCCATGCCGAACAGCGTGCCGTACTGGGCGATCACGCCGGCCGGCAGCGCCAGGGTCAGCGGCAGGCGCAGCAGCCAGGACACGCGTCCGCCGCGATAGCGACGCTGCATCCAGCGCCCGGCCAGCAGCAGGCCCAGTCCCGCGCTCAGCCAGATCGGCAGATGCGAGGCGTGCACGGCGACCACTGTGGCCATGGTCAGGCACAGCAGATCGAACGCGCGGCGGTCCAGCGTGGGCTCGGCCGGCGTGCGTGCGGGGCGGGACCGCAGGCGGCGGATCATGGCAGCAGGGCCAGTGCCGACAGGCAGCGGTGATAGTGCTCGCTGCCGCTGCCTGGCCCCAGTTCGGCGTCCGGCAGGCGCAGGGTCCAGCGGTCGCCACCGGCGTGAGCCTCGATCACCCAGCGCGTCAGCCGGGCGATGCGTTGCTCGTAGCCCAGGCCGGGCAGACGGCGCCAGTCGAGCATGCGCGCGTCCTGTTCGTCGGGGCGGTCCAGTTCGCGCACCAGCAGTTCATGGTGCCGCGCGGACAGTTTCCAGGCGATCTGCTTGATCGGATCGCCGGCGCGGTAGTCGCGCAGACCGGCCAGCTCGTCGCCGTCGCGCGGGTTGCGGCGAGCATGATGCTCATCGACGCCCGCCGCCGCCGGTCCGTGGGCTTCGGGTGCGGGGTAGACCAGCAGCGCCACGTCCGGGTGCAGCCAGCTCCAGGCGCGGAACAGACCGAACGGCCAGGTGGTCGAGGCGCGTACCCGCGGCAGCTTCATCCAGCCGCGCTTCTGTGTGGACAGCGCGAGCGTCACGGTACTTGGCGTGTCGGTGAAGCTGGCGTGCACGTCATGGCCGGCGCACTCGAAACGCAGGGCGGAGCGGACGCGACGGCGGGTGTCGAAGCGCAGACGCACCTGCAGTTTTTCGCCGGCCAGGACCGGCTCGGCACGGACCGCGAGCAGGCGCAGTCCATCGAGATTGCGGAACGCGACCAGCATGCTGTTGACCGCGATGCCGCCGAGTAGGCACGTCAGCAGCAGGGCCGAGTTGTTGGCGTAGTTCAGCGCGCCGATCAGCATCACCATCAGCACCGCGCCGAAGCCGGTGCCGAACCCGGTAGGCAGGATGTAGATGCGGCGGCGGCCGAGTTCGATCGGCAGGGTTTCCGGGCGCTTGAAGCGCGTCAGGGCCGGCAGGCGGCGTTCGAAGCGCTGGCGTAGGCGATCGAGTCGGGTGGGCGCGGACACGTCGTCGCGGAGACCCGATGAGTTCATTCCACGGCCACCGTGTCCAGCAGCGCGCGCGCCAGCGTTTCGCGTCCTGCGCCCTTGCCGGGGATCAGTCGATGCGCGGCGACCGGCACGAACAGCGCCTGCAGGTCTTCCGGAATCACGTAGTGTCGACCTTCCAGCAGCGCCCAGGCACGTGCGCCGGCGAGTAGCGCCAATCCTGCGCGCGGCGACAGGCCGACGCGGATGTCATCGTGCTGGCGGCTGGCGGCGAGCAGGCGCTGCAGATAGTCGAGCAGCGCCGGACTGGCGGTGACCTGATGCGCGCGCTGCCGCAGCGCCATGATGTCGGCGGCGTCGAGGCGCGGCTGCAGACGTGCCAGCACGTCGCGCCGGTCTTCGCCGGCGAGCAGGTCGCGCTCGGCGCGCGCATCGGGGTAGTCCAGGCTCAGCCGCAGCATGAAACGGTCCAGTTGCGAATCGGGCAGCGGAAACGTGCCGGCCAGATCCAGCGGGTTCTGTGTCGCCACCACGTAGAAGGGCTGCTTCAGCGTGTGCGTGCGGCCGTCGATGGTGACCTGGCCCTCGGCCATCGCTTCGAGCAACGCGCTCTGAGTCTTCGGCGTGGCGCGGTTGATCTCGTCGGCCAGCAGTAGCTGGGTGAAGATCGGGCCGGCATGGAAGCGGAAGGCGTCCGTCTCGCGTTCGTAGACGCTGACGCCGATAATGTCGGACGGAAGCAGATCGCTGGTGAACTGGATGCGCTGGAAAGCAAGATCGAAGGTGGCGGCGACGGCGTGCGCGAGGGTGGTCTTGCCCACGCCCGGCACGTCTTCGATCAGCAGGTGGCCGCCGGCGAGGATGGCCGCCACGGCCATGCGGACCTGCTGTGGCTTGCCCAGCAGGACATGGTTGATCTGGTCGAGCGCGGCGTGCAGCGCGGCGTTGAGATCGGTGCGGGGCTGGGGAGCGGTGGCATCCATCATGGGAATCCGGCTGGCGCAGCGTTCGGAAGGAGCGGCTCTTGCGCGATGAAGGCAGTGTAACGAGCGGCGGCACGCGCTGGCGAGCCGCGTTCCTGATCGCGTTCACGCTTCTGCAGACGCTGAAGTGCGTGGTGGCCGCGCGGGTGGCGCCGTTCGTGGACGAGGCGTTCTACTGGCAGGAAAGCCGCCATCTGGCTTGGGGCTACAGCGATCTTCCGCCGTTGACGGCGTGGTTGATTCGCGCCGGCGAGACGTTGGCCGGTCACGGACTGCTCGGCATGCGCTGGCCGTTCCTGTTGCTGGGCGCGACGTTGCCGTGGATGGTCGTGCTGCTGGCGCGCCGCCTGTTCGACGCGCGTATCGGCTGGCAGGCCGGTCTGTGGTGCCTGGTGTTGCCGCTGGCCGGTTCGATGGGCGTGCTGGCCTTGCCCGACGTACCGCTGACCGCGGCGATCCTGTTGGCGTGCCTGGCGCTGCAGGCGGCGCTGTCCCGCGACCGATGGCGCGATTGGCTGCTGCTCGGCGCGGCGCTGGCCCTGGCGTGGATGACGCACTACCGCGCGGCGATGGCGATGCTGGCCGGACTGGCGTTCATGCTGATTACCTCGCGCGGGCGGGCGCAATGGCGCCGTCCGGGGCTGTGGCTCGCGCTCGGCGTGGCGGCGCTGGGGTTGATCCCGCTGATCCTGTCCAACCTGCATCAGGATGGCGCCGGGCTGGAGTTCCAACTGGTGCAGCGCAACCCGTGGCATTTTCATGCCGATGCGCTGGTGCAGCCGATCGAACAGGCGCTGGTATGTACGCCGCTGCTGTATCTGCTGCTGTTGTGGGCCTGGTGGAAGAGCGTGCGTCGCGCGCGGTCCGGTGCGTGCGACTGGGATCTGATCGCGGTCGTCGCCGGCACCTTCCTCGTGGCGTACTTCGTGTTCGGGCTGTTTGCCGACGACACCCGTTTCCGCGTGCACTGGCCGCTGCCGGGCTACCTGCCGCTGCTGGCCGTTCTGCCGGCTCTGCTGGCGGGCATAAGAGGTTGGAGGCGCGTCTATGTACATGCCGCGGCGTGGCTGGCTGCGGTCTTGCAGGGTGCACTATTGACCTGGTTGATGTTGGCGAGTTTTCCTGGCGGCGTGGCCTGGCTGCATGGCGTGAAGGCTTTTCCCGCGAACTTCGTGGGCTGGGACCGCAGCGCGGCGGCGGTGAAGCGCTTGCTGCCAACGATGCCGCCGGATACGGTGCTGGTCGCGGACAACTTCAAGCTGGCGTCGGAACTCGATTTTCAGCTCGATGGCGTGCGTCCGATCTACGTGCTGGACAGTCCGCTGAACGTCAAGCACGGGCGCAGTCCGCAGATCCGCATCTGGCAGCTCGACGAGGCTTCCTTGCGGCACCGCTTCGCGGGCGCGCCGATGCTGCTGGCGTTGGAGGAGAGTGCGTTGTCCCCGCGCAACCAGCCGCGCGTTCTGGGTCAGATGTGCCGCCGCATCCTTGCGCCCAGGTTGCTTGAAGCGTTCCACATGGATGGCGGGCGCAAGCGCTTCGCGTTCTACCTGGGCACGGTGCCGGCGCAGCTCGGTCCGGTGCGACCGCGCGATGACTGCACCATCTGGCGACACGCCTACCGCATCCGCGAGGCGACGCGCGATGCGAAGCAGCCGTAACGCATCGGGAGGCTGCTCAGGGCAGCGGTACGCCGCACTCGCGCAGGACACGCGCCAGAGCGATCAGGGGCAGGCCAATCAGCGCGGTGGGATCGACGCTGTCGATGCGCTCGAACAGGCTGATGCCCAGGCCTTCGCACTTGAAGCTGCCGGCGCAGTCCAGTGGCTGCTCGCGCTTGACGTAGCGCGCGATGGTATCGGCATCGAGCGTGCGGAAATGCACGTCGGTGCGGTCCAGAAATGCATGCTCGATCGCTGCGCCGCCTCGTGTGTCGATCACGCACACGGCGGTGTGGAAATGCACGCAGCGGCCGCTGCTGGCGGCCAGTTGCGCGCGTGCGGTGGCTGCGTCGCCGGGCTTGTCGAGGATGGCGCCGTCGAGGTCGGCGACCTGGTCGGAACCGATCACCAGCGCTTCGCGCGTTTTCGCGGCGACTGCACGCGCTTTCTCGGTAGCCAGACGGGCGGCGCGGTCGGCAGGCGCTTCGCCGGCACGCTGCGTTTCGGTCACGCCCGGGGCGACGCAACCGATCTCGTCCAGCAGGCGTCGCAGCAGCTGCGCACGGTAGCGTGAGGTGGAGGCCAGTACGATGCGAGGCGGGGCAGTCATGGCTTGTCGCGTTCGATGCGGTCGCGCACGGCCTGATCCAGGTCGCGCTGGGCGCGACCGAGGGCGGCCAGCTGCGGCTCCATCCGGCTCCGTGCCTGCACCAGCGCATGCACGGCTTCGTCGAGCTGCTTCTGGCTGGCCGTTTCGGCGTGATCGCGGATCCACAAGCGATGCTGCAGCAGCGAACGCAGGCCGGAATCCACGGCTTCGCGCGCTTCGTTGGCATCGGGGCTGGGCGTGTTCGGCGATACCGACATCACCGCATGCGCCTGATGCAGCCGGCGGCGGCATTCCTTGAGGTCGTTTTCCAGCTCGTCGGCGTGCTGCAGAAGCGCTTCCAGCGAGCGCGTGCGCCGACGGTCGCGCAGGAATTGCCGGCCGGAGTAGGCCAGTCCGAGTACGATGATCAGCAGCAGAAGAACGCTGAGACTCAGCGCGGTCAGGTTCAAGTGCATTCCCCCGGGCGTGCGGACTTCAGTGTGGTGCACGGCGCCACAGCCTGCAAGCGCCGCAGGGCCATGCTTTGCGGGGTTTGACTGGGGGGCGGAACAGACCTAGAATTGCGCGGATATGTCCGTGTCCTTGCCAGCATTTGTCGACGCGTGGCGCATGGTCGAGGAACGACGCATCTTCGAGGGTGCGCTTCTGATCGCCGGTTTCAAGCGCCTGCAGAGCCTGCTGGCCGACGAGGCGGGCGAGGCGCGCTACAAGCTCGAATTCGTGCGCAACGAGTTGGGCGCGGCTTCCTTGCTGGTCGAGGTGTCGGCGTCGCTGACGCTGATCTGCCAGCGCACGCTGGAGCCGTTCGTGCAACCGGTCGACGTCAAGGCGCGACTGGGGCTGATCGCCCACGAGCGTGAGGAAGCGGCGTTGGCGCCCGAGTACGAACCGTTGCTGGTCGACGCGGACGGCCGTATCGATCCGGCCGCGGTGATCGAAGACGAACTGGTGTTGGCGGTGCCTCTGGTGCCGGTTTCACCGACAAGCGAATGGCCCGAGGAGGGCCGCGGCGCCGGCCCGATGATCGAGCCGGAAGCCGAGAGCAGAGAAAACCCGTTCGCGGTCTTGCGCGAACTGAAGAAACACTGATTTTTCCGGAGAAGCACCATGGCAGTTCAGAAGAGCCGCAGAACCCCTTCCACCCGCGGCATGCGCCGTGCGCACGACGCGCTGAAGCCCGTGCAGCTGTCCACCGACCCGACCAGCGGCGAAGTGCACCGTCGTCACCACGTGACGAAGGACGGCTACTACCGTGGCCGCAAGGTGATCGACCGCGCCGATCAGATCGCCGACGAAGAGTAAGCTTCGTTCGGGATCGGCAAAGTTTGTGCAGGGCGGCGCGGAAACGCGCCGCTTTGCGTTTGGCGTCAGGTCCGCATTGCCCGCAAGGTGCGTTAAAGTGCAGGGTCTGAACACGGAGCGGCTTCCGCTCCACCGCTGGCATGGGGGATAAGACCCTGAAGTACGCACGCATCATCGCTACCGGCAGCGCGCTCCCCGAGCGCGTCGTGACCAACGCCGATCTGGAGAAGCTGGTCGAAACCAGCGACGAGTGGATCCGCACCCGCACCGGCATCCGCGAACGTCGCGTGTCGAACGCCGAGGAAACCACCGGCGAGCTGGGCTACCGGGCCGCGCTGCAGGCGCTCGAACGCGCCGGCGTCAAGGCTTCCGATCTGGATCTGATCGTCGTCGGCACGACCACGCCGGACATCATCTTTCCCTCCACCGCCTGCCTGATCCAGCATCGCCTGGGCGCCAACGGCTGCGCCGCGTTCGACGTCAACGCTGCCTGTTCGGGCTTCGTCTACGCCCTGGGCGTGGCCGACAAGTTCATCCGTAGCGGTCAGACCAGGAAAGCCCTGGTGATCGGCGCCGAGACGCTGACCCGCATGGTCGACTGGAACGAGCGCGAGACCTGCGTGCTGTTCGGCGACGGCGCCGGCGCGGTGGTGCTGGAGGCTTCCGACGAGCCCGGCATCCTCGCCACCTGCATGCATGCCGACGGCGGCTACAAGGATCTGCTGTACAACCCGGTCGGCGTGTCCGCCGGCTTCAAGGACGAACCCAACCACGGCGTGCGCATCAACATGAGTGGGCGCGAAGTGTTCAAGGTCGCGGTCAAGACCCTCGACTCGCTGGTCGGCGAGACCCTGGCGGCGGCCGGCATGCACGAGTCGGATATCGACTGGTTGATCCCGCACCAGGCCAACCTGCGCATCATCGAGGCCACGGCCAAGCGTCTGAAGATGTCGATGGATCGCGTCATCGTCACCGTCGACAAGCACGCCAACACGTCCTCCGGCTCGGTGCCGCTGGCGCTGGACGAGGCCGTGTGCTCGGGCAAGGTGCAGCGCGGTCAGAACCTGCTTCTGGAAGCCTTCGGCGGCGGTTTCACCTGGGCCTCGGCGCTGCTGCGCTACTGATCCGGGCGCACCCATCCCGTCGCATGCAACGGCCGCCGCAGGGTGGCCGTTGTTGTTTCGGTGCCGTGAAACCGTGATGTGCGGCCGATTCAAACGCCCGACTGCTGAACCCGGCGGCCAATGCTGGCATGCTTCACGGTTTGTGATCCCAGAAACGCAGAAAACACCATGACAGCGACTTCCGCATCTCTCGCCTTCGTCTTTCCCGGTCAGGGTTCGCAGTCCGTCGGCATGCTCGCCGAACTGGCCGCCGCGCATCCTGAAGTCCAGACCGCGTTCGCGGAAGCCTCTGAAGGCACCGGCGCCGATCTGTGGGCGTTGTCGCAACAGGGGCCCGAAGACGCGCTCAACCGCACCGAGAACACCCAGCCGGCGCTGTTGGCCGCGGGCGTGGCGGTATGGCGTGTGTGGAACAAGCTCGGTGGTGCGCGTCCCGCGCAGCTGGCCGGGCACAGCCTGGGCGAGTACACGGCGCTGGTGTGCGCCGGCGCGCTGTCGCTGCACGACGGCGCGGCGCTGGTCGCCGAGCGCGGTCGCCTGATGCAGAGCGCGGTGCCGGTCGGCGTTGGCGGCATGGCCGCGGTGCTGGGGGGCGACGACGCACGCATCGCCGAAATCTGCGCCGAGGTTGCCGGCGATCAGGTGGTCGCGCCGGCCAACTACAACTCGCCGGGCCAGGTGGTCATCGCCGGCCATGCCGAAGCGGTCGATCGCGCGCTGGCCAAGCTGGCCGAGGAAGGCGTGAAGAAGGCCGTGAAGCTCGCGATGTCGGTGCCTTCGCATTGCGCGCTGATGAGCGAGGCCGCCGAGCAGCTGGCCGAGCGCATGGCCAGCATCGCCTGGAGCGAGCCGACGCTGCCGGTGGTACAGAATGCCGATGCCGCCGTGCAGCCCGATCTCGACGCCATCCGCGACGCGCTGCGCCGTCAGCTGTTCATGCCGGTGCGCTGGACCGAGTGCGTGCAGGCGCTGGCCGCCGCCGGCGCGACCGCGCTGGGCGAATGCGGTCCGGGCAAGGTGCTGACCGGTCTGACCCGACGCATCGATCGCGGCCTGGACGCCCGTGCGCTGGGTGCGCCGGACACCATCGAGGCCGCGCGCGAAGCGTGGGTCTGAGCGCCTCCACTTCACCGCCATCCATCATCGAGCACAAAGGATCTCCACCATGAGCAAGCCCCTCGAAGGCGAAATCGCCCTGGTCACGGGCGCCACGCGCGGCATCGGCGCCGCGATCGCCGACACGCTGGCCGCGCAGGGCGCCACGGTGATCGGCACGGCCACCAGCGACAATGGCGCGGCGACCATCGATGCGCGTCTGCAGCCGCTCGGCGGCGCGGGCCGCGTTCTGAACGTCACCGATGGCGAGGGCATCGATGCCCTGATCGGCGAGATCGGCAAGCAATTCGGCCCGGTGTCGATCCTGGTCAACAATGCCGGCATCACCCGCGATCAGCTGCTGATGCGCATGAAGGACGAGGAATGGAACGACATCCTCGCCACCAATCTGACTTCGGTCTTCCGTACCTCCAAGGCCGTCATGCGCGGCATGATGAAGGCGCGCAAGGGCCGCATCATCAACATCGGTTCGGTGGTCGGCACCACCGGCAATCCGGGGCAGACCAACTACGCGGCGGCCAAGGCCGGCATCATCGCGTTCTCCAAGTCGCTGGCGCGCGAGGTCGGTTCGCGCGGCATCACCGTCAATGTGGTGGCGCCGGGCTTCATCGACACCGACATGACGCGGGCGCTTGACGAGACGCAGCGCGCCACGCTGGAAACCCAGATCGCCCTGGGCCGTCTGGGCGCGCCGGAGGACATCGCCAACACCGTGGCCTTCCTGGCCTCGCCGGCCGCCTCGTACATCACTGGCGAGACGCTGCACGTCAACGGCGGCATGTACATGCCCTGATCGGCGCCGCGTTCGACGCGCCACGAAAAAGGCCGCGGAACTCCGCGGCCTTTTTCGTGGCTTCGATGACGCGCGCCGATCAGCGGAGCGGGTCGGAATCGAAGCTGTGCGGTTGGCCCGAACGCGGTCCGTCCTCCGTCTCCGAGTCCAGTTTGTCGCCGAGCAGGCGGCGGATGGCGACATAGAACACGGGAATCAGCAGTAGACCGAAGAACGTGGCGAACAGCATGCCGCCGATGACGCCGGTGCCGATGGCGTGACGCGCATTGGCGCCGGCGCCGGTCGAGAGCGCCAGCGGCAGCACGCCGAGGATGAACGCCAGCGAGGTCATCAGGATCGGTCGCAGACGCAGGCGGGCCGCCTCGACCACGCCGTCGCGCAGCGACTTGCCGGCCTGCTGCTGCTCGACGGCGAACTCCACGATCAGGATCGCGTTCTTCGCCGCCAGACCGATGATGGTGATGAGGCCGACCTTGAAGTACACGTCGTTGGGCAGACTGCGCGCCAGCGCCGCCACCACTGCGCCGAGCACGCCCAGCGGCACCACCAACAGTACCGACACCGGTATCGACCAGCTTTCGTACAGGGCGGCCAGGGCCAGAAACACCACGATGATCGACAGGCCGAACAGCAGCGGCGCCTGGTTGCCGGAGACGATCTCCTGATACGACTGGCCGGTCCAGTCGATGCCGAAGCCCGGAGGCAGGTCGTTGTCGACGATGTTCTGGATCGCAGCCATGGCCTGACCGGAGCTGTAGCCGGCGGCGGGATCGCCGACGATCTCGACGGCCGAATAGCCGTTGTAGCGGCTGCGCGCCGGCGGGCCGGTGAACCACTTGGCGCTGACCACGCCGGATAGCGGAATCATGCCGTCGCCGCTGGCCGGATCGCTGGCCTTGGAGCTGGGCGTGTAGAAATGCGACAGCGCATCCTCGTTCATGCGGTAGGGCGCATCGGCCTGCATGATGACGCGCTTGACGCGGCCCTCGTAGAAGAAGTCGTTGACGTACACCGGCGCCAGCATCAGCTGGATGGCGTTGTACACGTCGCTGACCGACAGCCCCATCGACTGTGCCTTGATGCGGTCGACATTGAGCTGCAGCTGCGGCGAGTCGGGCAGGGCGTTGGGGTGCACGTTGCTCAGCGCCGGATTCTGCGCGGCCTTGCCGAGCAGGATGTTGCGCGCCTGGGTCAGCGCCTCGTAGCCCTTGCCAGTGCGGTCCTGCAGATACAGATCGAAGCCGCCGAACTGACCCAGACCCTGCACGGTGGGCACATTGACCACGAAGACGTTGGCGTCGTGGATCTGCGTCGCCATTTCACCGTTGGTGCGCTGGATGAACTGCTCGGCCGTGACGTCGCGCTTGGACCAGTCCTTGAGTTTCATGAACACCATGCCGGCGTTCTCGCCCGCACCCATGAAGCTGAAACCGGAGATCTGGAACACGCCCTCCACCGCGGGATCCTTCTGCAGAATCCCGCGCATCTGGGTCATGACCTTGTTGGTGCGCTGCAGGGTCGCGCCCGGCGGCAGCTGCACGATGGCCATGGCGTAGCCCTGGTCTTCCTGCGGCAGGAAGCTGCCGGGCAGACGCGTGAACAGGAAGCCGCACAGGATCGTGAGCAGCACGAACACCACCATCCAGCGCGGCGCGTGGCCGATGGCCTTGCCGACATGATGGGTATAGGTGCGCGTGATGCGCTCGAACATCGCGTTGAACTTGCGGAACAGGATGTTCTTCGGCTTGTGATGCTCCGGCTGCAGCATCGACGCGCACAGCGCCGGCGTGAACGACAGCGCAAGGAACGCCGAGAAGCCCATCGACAGGGCGATGGTCAGCGCGAACTGGCGGTAGATCGCGCCCACGCTGCCGCCCTGCAGCGCGCTGGGAATGAATACCGCCGCCAGCACCACCGAGATCGCCACCACCGCGCCGGTGATCTGGATCATCGCCTTCTTGGTGGCTTCCTTGGGCGGCAGATTTTCCTCGGTCATGATGCGTTCGACGTTCTCGATCACCACGATCGCGTCGTCGACCACGATGCCGATGGCCAGCACCATGCCGAACAGCGTCAGCTGATTGATGGTGAAGCCGAGGATCAGCATGCCGAGGAAGGTGCCCAGCAGCGCCACCGGGATCACCAGGGTCGGAATCAGCGTGGCGCGGAAGTTCTGCAGGAACAGCAGCATCACCAGGAACACGAGGACGATCGCCTCGATCAGGGTGTGCACGACCTCGTCGATGGAGATCTTCACGAAGCTGGTCGAGTCGTAAGGCACGAACCAGTCGACGTTCTGCGGGAAGCTGCTCTGCAACTCGTTCATCTTGCCGCGGACTTCCTGCGCCACGGTCAGGGCATTGGCGCCCGGCAGCAACTGAATGGCGAACGCGCCCGTGGCCTTGCCGTTGTAGACGCTGTCGAAGCCGTAGCTTTCGGGGCCGAACTGGATGCGCGCGACGTCCTTCAGCCGCACCGTGGTGCCGTCGCTGTTGGCGCGCAGCACGATGTTGCGGAACTGATCGGGCGAGGTGAAGCGGCTCTCCGCCGACACCGTGGCGGTGTAGCCCTGGTTGGGCTCGGAGGGCGAGGAACCGATCGAGCCGGCCGCGAACTGCACGTTCTGCGCACGCACCGCATCCAGCACCTGGGTCGCGGACAGGCCGTAGCCGTGCAGCTTGTCCGGGTTCAGCCAGATGCGCATGGCGTACTGCGAACCGAACTGGCGCGTGCTGCCCACGCCGGGCAGACGCGAGATCGGGTCCAGCACGCGCGAGGCGATGACGTCATTCAGGGCGTTGCGGTCGAGCTTGTTGTCCAGCGAACGCAGCGCCACGACCATCAGGAAGCCGCTGTTGGCCTTGGCCACCACCACGCCCTGCTGCACCACCTCGGAAGGCAGGCGGGGCGTGGCCAGCGAGACCTTGTTCTGCACCTGCACCTGGGCGATGTCCGGATCGGTGCCGTCGGCGAAGGTCAGGTTGATGCTGATGCGTCCGGTCGAGCTGGACGAGGAGCTGAAATAGAGCAGGTTGTCGATGCCGGTCAGCTGCTGCTCGATGACCTGGGTGACGCTCTTCTCGACCGTTTCCGCGCTGGCGCCGGGATAGCTGGCGCTGATGGTGACCGTCGGCGGCGCGATGTCCGGGTAGGACTCCACGCCGAGGTTGGCGATGGAGATGATGCCGCCGATCGAGATCAGGATCGCGATCACCCACGCGAAGATCGGCCGTTCGATGAAGAATTTCGGCATGGCGGGTCCTTAGTGCTTGCCGGCGGTCGGCGCGTCTTTCGCGGAGTCTTTGGCGGCACTGGGCTTGGCGACCTGCGCGGGTTGCCCCGGCTGCGCGTGGGCCATGCCGGTGACGATCAGGCGCTCGCCCTTGTCCAGACCCTTGGTCACGATCCAGTGGTTCTGGTACGTGCCGGCCGTGGTCACGCGGTGCAACTCGACCTTGCCGTCCTTGCCCAGCACCAGCACGTAGGGGCCGCGGGTGTCGCGCTGCAGCGACGGTTCCGGCACCAGGTAGACGTTCTTCAGCGTGCCGAAGGTGACTTTCAGGCGTGCGTACATGCCGGGCAGCAGCGATTTCTCGGGATTCGGAATCACGCCACGCAGTTCCACCGCGCCGGTGTCGGGATCGACCGTGGTGCCGGAGAAGTCCAGCGTACCTGGCTGGCCATAGACGCTGCCGTCGGGCAGGGTCAGGCGCAGCTTGGCCTGGTTGGTGTTGAGCAGACTGGCGTTGCCCTGGGCTTGCGCCTGGCGCAGGCGGTCCAGGTCGTCCACGCTCATGGTGAAGTTCACGTACAGCGGATCGATCTGGTCGACGGTGGTCAGCAGGGTGGCGCTGCCCTGTCCGACCAGGGCGCCCTCGGTCACCTGCTGCTTGCCGGCGCGGCCGTCGATCGGCGAGCGCACGGTGGCGTAGCCGAGGTTGATCTTCGCGCTCTCCACGTTGGCCCGCGCCTGCTTCACCGCGGCGGCGGCGGTGCGCTCGGCGGCCTCGGCGTTGTCCAGGTCGGACTGCGACACGAAGCCCTTCGGCGCCAGTTCGCGTGCGCGGTTCGCGGCCACGTGATTGTTGGTGTAGTCGGCCTGGGCCGAGGCCAGCGCCGCGCGCGCCGAATCCAGCGTGGCCTGCAGCGGCGCCGGATCGATCTGGAACAGCACCTGGTCCTTGTGGACCTCGGTGCCCTCGTCGTAGTCGCGCTTCAGCAGCACGCCACTGACCCGCGCGCGCACGTCGGCGCTACGGTAGGCGGACAGCCGACCGACCAGATCGCGTATCAGCGGCACGGCCTGCGGTGCGGTGACCTCGACGCCGACTTGCGCCGGCGGCATCTGATGGGCGTTTTGCGACTTGCCGCCACACGCGGCCAGCAGCGCCGCGGCCAGCAGCGGCGCGAAGATGGAGAGGGTGCGCGAGCACGTCATGTTCATCGGAAATCCTTGGGCCGAGACACGCATCAGTAGAAAAACATCGAGGCCGAAGCGAACCGCGCCCGGTGATGGGGATGTGTTCGAGGTTGGCCCACGGCGAACGATCCGGATGAACGGAGCGTGGCGGCGGCGTTGTGGGCGCTGGTGCAGGCGGGGACAGGGTTGCGCTCGGGTATACCGGGCAGTTTAAGAATGCGTCCGAAGGGCGTCAATCCGTGTCTTTCGTCATAGTCGCGGTTTCCGCGGCCGCGGCGACCTCGATCCGGTTGCGCCCGGCGTTCTTGGCGCGATAGAGCGCCTGGTCGGCGGCATGCAGCAGCGTGCCCGGCTCGCTGCCCTGCGTGTCCTGCATGGCCACGCCGATCGAGACCGTGACGGTGCCCAGCAGCGCGCCCTGGTGACGCACCTTCATCGCGGCGACCGCTTGCCGGATGTCCTCGGCGCGCTGCAGGGCGCTGGCGTGTTCGACTTCCGGCAGGATCAACACGAATTCCTCGCCGCCGTAGCGGCAGGCGATGTCCTCGGCGCGCATGTTGTCGCGCAGCACCGCCGCGAACTGCTGCAGCAGTTCGTCGCCGGCGTCGTGACCGTGGGTGTCGTTGAAGCGCTTGAAGTGATCCATGTCCAGCATCATCACCGCCACGCTGCGTCCGTGGCGGCGGCTGCGCAGCAGTTCCCGGTTCAGCGAGACTTCCAGGTAGCGCCGGTTGAACAGCCCCGTGAGCGGATCGCGGATAGACTGGATGCGCAGCGTCTCCTGCAGCTTCAGGTTGCCCAGCATGAGGCCGAGCTGTTCGCCCAGGGTCACGGCCAGGTCATGCTCCTCGGCATGCATCTCGCCGATATGCTGGATATGCAGCACGCCCAGCGTCTCGCCCTGCGTCAGCAGCGGAATGCACAGCCATGTGACGTCGGCGTCCTCGGCCTGTTCGGGCTTCAGATGCGTGCAGCGGATCTTCACGCGCGTGTCCGTGCCCGGATAGGGCTGACCGCGGCGCAGCGCCAAGCAGTCGTCGGGCGTGAATACGGCCTCGCTGTGGATTCGCAGGCGCCCCCATTCGGCCACTTTCTCGGCCAGATTGCGCGAGGCGTTGATCAGCGCCACGACGCCGGCGGTGTCGGGCAGCATGTCTTCCAGGCTCGGCGGGAGAATGTGCAGCGCCTCGCGGATGCTGCGGCAGTTCTGCAGGGATTCGCTGAGCAGATGCAGGCGATGCATGCGGTCGGCCAGACCGCGCGACTCCTCCAGCGCTTCGGCCAGTTGCGCGTAGGCGGCGGCCAGTTCGTCGTTCGAGCGCAGGCGGATGCGCTGTTCGCGGATGACCAGAATGACCGCGCTGACCAGCAGGAAGACGCCGGACAGCAGGCAGGCCACGGTGAACCAGGTCGCCAGCGTGGCGGAGTGCAGGCGCTGGGCCTCGTGCTCGCTGAGCAGTTTCTGTTCGACCGCCTCCATGGCCGCGATGTGCGCGGCGATCGGATGCGTCGATTGTGCCGACAGCTGCGCGCGCATCGACTGACGGGCGGCGTCCGCGCCGCCCCGGTGATAGGACGACATCACGTGCCGCATGTCCGCGATCCGGGTCAGCAGCATGCTGCGCAGCTTCAAGGCGCGCGCATGCTGTTGCGGACTGTCGATGGTCATCTGCACCAGAAGCGCGCTGCTGGCATCGATGTCGGGGAGCTGGGCGAAGAAGATGTCCAACTGGTCGGTGTCGCTGGTCAGCAGGTAGCCGCGCAGCCCCGATTCGGCGCTGCGCAGCGCATGGCCGGTGCGCAGCAGTTGTTCCTGAACCTGGTAGGAGTGGCGAGTCCAGCCGTTGTATTCGCGGTAGGTGTGGGCGTTGATGGCGACGATGGAAGCCAGTCCGAGTACCAGCGCGATGGCGGCGATGGCGATCAGAACGAGACGGCGACGGAAGCGTCGGGAACGCCCATGCGCCATCAGCAGCGAGGGCAATGCTGGATCAGCCGGGGGCTGCGGAGCTATCCTTGCCATCTCGATCCGCCTCCCATGCGCTTTGGCAGGGCAGGCGGGCCCCTCATGCACAGCCTGGGTAAGCGATCTGGATCATGTCCCGTAGCCAGCGTTTTTCGCAGCCATCGGACGCGCCGTCGTTGCCGCCGCAGCCCCAGTCCCTGGGCCGTCGAACCGTAGTGGCTGTTTCCGGTGAACATGCGCTCACAGTGTCCTGTCGTTTGCGCGCGTTCCGTGCGCCGGATCGCATTGCTCCCTTCAGATCCGCATCCCTTACCTAGCTTCCTAAAGCAGAATTGACCATGAATCAAGCCAAGCACATGGAAGTTGACCGCTTCCTGGGTCAAGTCCGTGAACATGTCGAACACCTGACTGCCCGTTCCGGAGACGTCGTTCCCGCACAGATGAGCGTGCTCGTGGACGGATTCTTTTCGCGCATGGCGCAGATCGACCGCGATCAGCACGCGCCCGAGGAATGGGCGGCGCTGCTGGTGGAACTGTACGGTTTCATGCGCCAGCGGCCGCATCATGGCCGTGCGCATCTGCGCATCTTCAATCCGGAGCGCGAGCAGGCCGGCTGGGGCGGGCTGCGCACCACCGTGCAGGTGGTCACCGACGACATGCCGTTCCTGGTCGATACGCTGACCATGGTCGTCGCGCGCGCCGAACTGGAGGTGCACATGGTGGTGCACCCGGTGTTCGCCGTGCATCGCGACGAGTCCGGCACGCTGCAGGAGATCAGTAGCGAAGGCGTGGACCAGGCGCATGAATCGGTCATGCATCTGGAGATCGATCGTCTGGCCGATGACGAGGCCTGCAAACGTCTGCGCGAGGACCTGGAAGCATCGCTGGCCGATGTGCGTCTCGCGGTCGAGGACTGGCGCAGCATGCGCGACATGATGCTCGACATCGCCGAGCAGCTGCCGCGCCGCGAACTGCCGCTGGACGAAGCCGCGGTGTCCGAGGCGCAGGCTTTCCTGCAATGGGCGGCGGACGACAACTTCACCTTCCTCGGCTATCGCGAGTACGAGGTCGCCGATGTCGACGGCGACGAAGTCCTGCGCACGGTCAAGGATTCGGGGCAGGGCATTCTGCGCGACGACAGCCGCGCCACCGCGCCGCGTTCGCTGAAGACGCTGGTGGCCTCGCGGCTGCCGCAGTCGGGTGCGATGGACGCGATCATCCTGACCAAGACCAATGCCCGCTCGCGCGTGCACCGCCCGGGTTACATGGACTACATCGGCGTGCTGCGTTTCGACGCCGAGGGCCGTCCGGTCGCCGAGCAGCGCTTCCTCGGCCTGTTCACCTCCACGGCGTACACCAAGCGCCCGCAGGAGATGCCGCTGGTGCGCCTGAAGTACGAGTCGGTGATGCGCCGTTCCGGCCTGCGCCGCGACGCCTACTCCGGCAAGGCGCTGCGCCACATCCTTGAGACGCTGCCGCGCGACGAACTGTTGCAGGGTTCGCCCGACGAGCTGTTCGACGTCGCCATGGGCGTGCTGGAACTGAAGGAGCGTGCGCGTGCGCGCCTGTTCGTGCGCCGCGACCAGTACGGTCGTTTCTTCTCCTGCCTGGCGTTCATTCCGCGTCAGCGCTTCAACACCACGGTGCGTCATCGTCTGGAGCGCATGCTGTGCGAGTCGCTGGACGGCGAGTCGCTCGATTCCAGCGTGCTGATGGGCGAGGCCGCACTGGCGCGCCTGCATGTCGTGGTGCGCCCGAAACCCGGCGACGTGCCGAGCTTCGACACCGCCGCGCTGGAAGAAGAGCTGGTCGGCATCGTGCGCAACTGGCAGGACGACCTGCGCGACAGTCTGGTGCACGAGCTCGGCGAAGCCGAGGGCATGGCGCTGGCGAACCGTTACGGCGCCGCGCTGCCGGCCGGCTACATCGAGGAAGTGTCCGCCGATGTCGCCGCCGCCGACGTGCAGGCGCTGGCGCAGCTGGACGACGACCAGGCCGTGCGCATGTCGTTCTACCGGCCGCAGCAGCAGCCGGATCAGCTGCGCTTCAAGGTCTACCGTCGCGGTGTCGACATTCCGCTGTCGGACATGCTGCCGCAGCTGGAGAACCTCGGCCTGCGCGTGCTCACCGAGCATGTCTACGACATGCGCGTGGACGACGTGCGCCTGTTCATCCAGGATTTCGAGGTGCGCGCCGACGGCGACCTGCTGTTCCCGGTCGATCAGGTCGGCGGTCATTTCGAAGACGCCTTCGAGAACGTGTGGCGCGGCAACGCCGAAAGCGACGGCTTCAACCGTCTGGTGCTCGGCGCGCTGTTGCACTGGCGTCAGGTCGCCATGCTGCGCGGCTACTGCAAGTACCTGCAGCAGGTCGGCATCGCCTTCTCGCAGAGCTACATGGAGGAGACGCTGAACCGCTATCCCGGCATCGCCAATCTGCTGGTGGAGCTGTTCAACGCCAAATTCGACCCGCGCCGCGAGACGCGCAGCGAGGACGAGCTGGCCGCGCACGAGGGACAGCTGCGCCGCGAGATGGAAACGCTGGTGCCGGCATCGCTCAGCGGCGACCGTGCGGCGTTCATCGACCGCGTGGTCGGCGCGCTGCGTCTGGGTCGCGACGAGCAGATCGATGCCTACTGGCAGGCCATCAAGGTGCTGCTGGACGACGTCGCCAGTCTCGATGACGAGCGCATCATCAAGAGCTACATGGACGTGATCCGCGCGACCCTGCGCACGGGTTACTTCCAGCGTCCGGACGGCGCCGCGCGTCACTACATCAGCTTCAAGTTCGATTCCTCGCTGGTGCCCGACGCGCCCAAGCCGGTGCCGTACCGCGAAATCTTCGTCTACGGCCCGCGCGTGGAAGGCATCCATCTGCGCTTCGGCGCGGTCGCTCGCGGCGGCCTGCGCTGGTCGGACCGTCGCGAGGACTTCCGCACCGAGGTGCTGGGTCTGGTCAAGGCGCAGATGGTCAAGAACACCGTCATCGTGCCGGTCGGCTCGAAGGGCGGCTTCTTCGTCAAGCAGCCGCCCGAGAGCGGCGAGCGCGAGGCGATCCAGGCCGAGGGCGTGGCTTGCTACCGCATGTTCATCGAAGGTCTGCTGGACATCACCGACAACCTCGTCGACGGCAAGGTCGTGCCGCCGCAGGATGTGGTCCGTCACGATGCCGACGATCCGTACCTGGTCGTGGCTGCCGACAAGGGCACCGCGACGTTTTCCGACATCGCCAACGGCATCGCCGTCGATCACGGCTTCTGGCTCGGCGACGCCTTTGCCTCGGGCGGCTCGAACGGCTACGACCACAAGGGCATGGGCATCACCGCCAAGGGCGCGTGGGAGTCGGTCAAGCGCCACTTCCGTGCGCTGGGCCGCGACTGCCAGAGCGAGGACTTCACCTGCGTCGGCGTCGGCGACATGTCCGGCGACGTGTTCGGCAACGGCATGCTGTTGTCGCGTCATATCCGCCTGCTGGCCGCGTTCGACCATCGCCACATCTTCCTCGATCCGGATCCGGATGCGGCCACGTCCTTCGCCGAGCGCGAGCGCATGTTCAAGCTGCCGCGTTCGAGCTGGGAGGACTACGACAAGAACCTGATCTCCGAGGGCGGCGGCGTATGGCCGCGTTCGGCGAAGTCGATCCCGGTGTCCGAGCCGGTGCGCAAGGCGCTGGGTCTGCGCAACGACGTCGAGCAGCTTTCGCCCAACGAGCTGATGAACGCGATCCTCAAGGCGCCGGCCGACCTGCTGTGGAACGGCGGCATCGGCACCTATGTGAAGGCCTCCAGCGAGACGCATGCCGACGCCGGCGACCGCGCCAACAACGCACTGCGCATCGACGGCAACGCGCTGCGCTGCAAGGTGGTGGGCGAGGGCGGCAACCTGGGCCTGACCCAGAAGGGCCGCATCGAGGCCGCGCTCAACGGCGTGCTGCTGAACACCGACTTCATCGACAACTCGGCGGGCGTGGACACGTCCGACCACGAGGTCAACATCAAGATCCTGCTGGGCGATGCCGTGCATCGCGGCGAGCTCGACACCGACGGTCGCAACCAGCAGCTGGCGGCGATGACCGACGAAGTCGAGCGCCTGGTGCTGTGGGACAACTACCGCCAGAACTACGCCATCACCCTGATGGAACACATGGCGGCCAAGCGCATCGGCTCGATGGCGCACTTCATCCGCACGCTGGAAGCCGAAGGCCTGCTCGACCGCCAGGTCGAGTCGCTGCCCAGCGACGCCGAGCTGACCGAGCGCAAGACGCGTGGCCTGGGCCTGACCCGGCCCGAGCTGTCGGTGCTGCTGTCGTACGACAAGCTGAAGCTGTTCCAGCAGCTGCTGGATTCGGACGTGCCGGAAGATCCGTACCTGTCGCGCGAGCTGGCCCGTTACTTCCCCGAGCCGCTGCGCACGCCGTACGCCGAACACATGCAGCGTCATCGCCTGAAGCGCGAGATCATCGCCACCGCGGTGACCAATTCGACCATCAACCGCATGGGCGCGACCTTCATGATGCGCATGGCCGAGGACACCGGCCAGTCGCCCGCGGCGATCGCCAAGGCCTTCACCGCGGCCCGCGAGATGCTCGAAGCGCGCGCACTGTGGGCCGACATCGAGGCGATGGACGGCAAGGTTTCCGAAGACACCCAGATCGACGCCATGTTGCACATCTGGGGCCTGCTGCGGCACCTGACCCGCTGGCTGCTGACCCGTCCCGGCGGCACGCTGGACATCGCTGCCAATGTCGAACGCTACCATCCCAGCATGCGCGCGCTGCGCGAGGCGCTGCCGGGCGCGCTGACGCCGACCGGCCGTTCCGATTTCGAGGCCGGGCAGGAGAAATGGGAAGGTCTGGGCATGCCCGCCGACCTGGCTTTGCGCCTGGCGCGGATTCCGCTGCTGCGTTCGAGTCTGGACATGGCCGAGGTGTCGGTGCAGAGCGACAAGCCGGTCGAGCAGGTCGCCAGCGTGTTCTTCGGGCTGGCCGGCGCGCTGGATCTGGACTGGCTGCGCGGGCAGATCGAGGCGCTGCCGGTTGAGAGCAGTTGGCACGCACAGGCGCGCGGTTCGCTGCTGGAAGAACTGAGCCAGCAGCATCGCGCCCTGTCGGCGCAGGTGCTGAGCTTCGCCGGCGACCGTCGCGGCGCGGACGCGGTGGCGGCGTGGCTGGATCGCGACGATGCGACGCTGCGGCACACGCGCGCCATGCTGGCCGACATCCTGACCCAGAACGCGGACTATCCGATCGCCTCGGTGGCGGTGCGTCGCCTGGCGCAGCTGGCGCAGATGCCGCTCCACTGAGTTAAGCTCGGACAGGTTGCCGCTGACCGGACCGTTGTCGATGCAGATCGCGATCGTCGCCAGTCAGGCGCCGGCCGCCCGCGAGGCGGCCGAGCACCTGCTAGCGCAGTATGGTTCCGTGTCGCCGCACGAGGCCGACGTTATCGTCGCCCTCGGCGGCGACGGTTTCATGCTGCGCACGCTGCACCAGTACCTCGACCTGGGCAAGCCGTTCTACGGCATGAAGCTGGGCCGGGTGGGTTTCCTGATGAACCAGTACCGCGACAACGACCTGGAGTCGCGCCTGGCGCGCGCGCATCCGGCCGTGCTGCATCCGCTGGAAATGCGTGCGACCACGGCAGACGGCGAGGAGTGCGTCGAGCTGGCCTTCAACGAAGTCTCGCTGCTGCGCCAGAGCAATCAGGCGGCGCACCTGCGCATCACCCTGAACGGCGACGAGAAGCTCGACGAACTGGTGTGCGACGGCATCCTGGTCTCCACGCCGGCCGGTTCGACGGCCTACAACCTGTCGGCGCACGGTCCGATTCTGCCGCTGGACGCCAATGTGCTGGCGCTGACGCCGATCAGCCCGTTTCGTCCGCGGCGCTGGCGCGGCGCGATTCTGCCGTACACGACCCGCGTCGGCCTGCGCAGCCTCGACCCGGACAAGCGCCCGATCAGCGCCACGGCCGACTATCACGAAGTGCGCAACGTGCTGAGCGTGGAAGTGCGTCAGTCCGGCCAGCACGCGGTGCGTCTGCTGTTCGATCCCGAACACAATCTCGAACAGCGCATCCTCGACGAGCAATTCCTGCTCTGAGCAGGGCGCTGCGCTCGCGATCGGCGGTGCGGCGCACTACACTTCCCGACGTGCCAGACAGCGTGCGAGGAAGCATCGCAGGATTGGCGTCGTTCACGAAGGCCAGCGCCCGTCGAGCGCATCCGTGCTGCCCGCGCCGCATGGCCCCACTCATCCAGCAGGACCGCTCTTGAGTCAGTCACCCAACGCCCATTCCGCGACCTCGGTCCGCGACGACCGCCTGATGGTGGCGATTTCCTCGCGTGCGCTGTTCGATCTGGGCGACAGTCACGAGTTGTTCGAGCGCGAGGGGCTGGACGCCTACCGCAGCTTCCAGATCGAGCACGAGAACGACATTCTGGCACCCGGCGTGGCGTTTCCGCTGGTGCAGAAACTGCTCGGCCTGAATGCGTTGAGCGGCGACAAGCCGCCCGTGGAAGTGATCCTGCTGTCGCGCAATTCCGGCGACACCGGGCTGCGCATCTTCAATTCGATCCAGCACTACGGGCTGAACATCGCCCGCGCCGCCTTCACCAGCGGCGCGCCGACCTCGGACTACATCCGCCCGTTCGGCGCCGACCTGTTCCTGTCGGCCAACGCCGAGGACGTGGGCCGGGCGCTGCGCGCGGGCGTTGCCGCGGCGACGATCCTGCCGTCGACCGCGCCGCCGCGGGTCAGCGAGCAGCTGCGCATCGCCTTCGACGGCGACGCGGTGATCTTCGGCGACGAAGGCGAGCGCGTGTCGCGCGAGGAGGGGCTCGAAGCCTTTCATCGCAGCGAGACCGAGCGCGCCGAAGAACCGCTTTCGGTGGGACCGTTCCGCGGTTTCCTGGCGGCCCTGCATCGGTTGCAGGCGGCATTTCCGGCCGAGGATTCGCCGATCCGCACTGCGCTGGTCACGGCGCGCTCGGCGCCGGCGCACAAGCGCGTGATCCTCACCCTGCGCCGCTGGGGCGTGCGCATCGACGAGGCGCTGTTTCTGGGCGGACGCGACAAGGGGCCGTTTCTGGATGCCTTCGGCGCCGACATCTTCTTCGACGATTCGCCGGCCAACGTGGAGTCCACGCGCCGCCACGTGGCGACGGGACATGTGCCGCACGGCGTCTCGAACACGGAAGAAGACGCCTGATCTTATTTCCTTTTAATCAGCGGTTTGCGCTGATTTTCTGCGTGCCTGTCGATGTGTGTTCGCAGGATGCTCGCGCGCGACCATGCGTGGATCCAGGCGCACGCCGAACCAGTTCATGCCCCAGTGCACATGCGGGCCGGTGGCGCGCCCGGTCATGCCGGACAAACCGACGATCTGGCCCTGGCGCACGCGCTGTCCCGGCGTCACGTCCAGCTTGTCCATGTGCAGCATCACCGAACTGACGCCGAAGCCGTGATCGATGATGACGGTGTTGCCGCTTAGATACAGCCGCTTGGCCAGAGTCACGATGCCGGCCGCGGGCGCCTTGACCGGCGTGCCGCGCGGCACGGCGATGTCGACGCCCGAATGCGGCGCGCGCGGCACGCCGTTGTAGATGCGCTGACTGCCGAAGCGACCGCTGATGCGCCCGTGCACCGGCCACACGAAACCTTCCTCGAAGTCCTCGCGAGCGTCGTTGCGGGTGCGTGCGGCGGCGACCAGCTTGCGCTCGCGGGCCATGCGTGCGGCGATGGCCGGCGGCGGGCGCACCGTCTTCGGCGGCACGCCATTGACGCGTTCGGTCGGCCAGGTGCGCGAGCGCACCGCGATGTGCTGGACCTGCGGCGGATGTCCCGGACATGCGCTGCGGACCTGCAGCGGACCCTCCGCGTCGCGACCCACGCCGAACGCGAACCGTCCGTCGGCGCCAACGCGCAGGTCGCGCCCGTCGTAGCTGACCCGGCATGCCGCCGGCGCGCGGCCGATCACCAGCCCGCCCTGCGGCACTTCGCGCGGCAGCTGCAGGACGGCCGCGCGGGCCTGCGGCAGGGGTAGCAGAAGGGCGCTGGCTGCCAGCAGGTGTCGTAGGCGCAAGCGGCTTCGGGACCGGATCATGCGGCGTCCTTTCCGTGAGCGCGGCAACGCGCTAGTCTGAAGGTTTGCGGGACTGGATCCATGCCGCCGCTGCACAAAGGCTGGCAGCGCAGAATGCGCCAGCCGGCCAGGATGCTGCCACGCAGGGGACCGAACCGCGCCACCGCGACGCGCGCATATTCGGAGCAGGTCGGGTGGAAGCGGCAGCGTTGCCCGAGCAAGGGGCTGAGCAGCCGCTTGTAGAGGGCGAGAAGAAAAAGGATGATGCGGGTCAAGATCGGTTCCGGGGGGCATCCGACAGTTGTCCGGAGATCAACCGAAGGGCAGTTGCTGGTGTCGGAGAACTAGGCTATAACACCCGGCCGCCGACCTACAATGGTGAGGGAGCATGGCGAAATCAACGCGTAGTGCCTCCAGTAAGGCACGCAAGACCACGACCGCGACCCGAGATAGGGACGCGAAAACCCGTAAGCGTACGGTAGCGGCCAGCACCACCAAGGCAGCCAAGAGCGGCAGCAAGTCGACCGCCAAGAAGACGGCAGCGAAGAAGGTCGTCAAGAAGGCCGCCGCCAAGAAGGCTGCGCCGAAGAAGGTTGCCGCGAAGAGGCCCGCTGCGGCGAAGAAGTCCGCGAGCAAGAAGCCTGCGGTCAAGAAGTCGGCCGCGAAAAAAACCGTCGCCAAGAAGGCGGCCAGCAAGAAACCCGCGGCGAAAAAGGTCGCGCCGAAGAAAACCGTTTCCAAGAAGAGCGCGGCGAAGAAGGCTCCGGCCCCATCCGCTGCATCGAAGAAGCCCGCCGCGAAGAAACCCGTGGCCGGCAAGAGCACGGCACGCAAGACAGCGGTCAAGGCATCGCCGGCCGGCAAGACATCCACCCCACGCAAGGCGGCTTCCAAGAAGTCCGCTTCCACCCCGTCTCCGTCCTCGCAAAGCAGCGCCAAGGCGACGAAACCGGCCAGCAAGGCCGCATCGCCGTCCAAGGCTCCGAGCAAGGGCAAGAGCAAGCAGAGTCAGAAAGAACGTCCACGCATGGCCATTGTCGCACCGAACAACGAACCGAGCGTTACCAAGGAAGACGGCCGCTACGCGCTGCCGGCTACCGTCGTCATCGATCTGCCGAAGGGCTACAAGCCCAGCGGCAGCGAGGAATACATGAACCCCAAGCAGCTTGCGTACTTCCGCGACAAGCTGCGCACCTGGCGCGACCAGTTGGTCGAGGAATCGCGTCAGACCATCGACAACCTGCGCGGCGAAGTGCGCGATGTCGGCGACGAGGCCGAGCGCGCCACGCGCGAGACCGAGAACTCGCTGGAACTGCGCACGCGCGATCGCTACCGCAAGCTGATCTCCAAGATCGACAAGGCCCTGCGCCGCATCGAGGAAGGCCGCTACGGTTTCTGCGAGGAAACCGACGAGGAGATCGGTGTCGAGCGTCTGGAAGCACGTCCCATCGCGACCCTGTCGCTGGATGCCCAGGAACGTCGCGAGCATCTGCAGAAGCAGATGGGCGACTGATTCCGGCATCGCCGACGAAAGACAACGAAAAGCCCCGCTCGATGCGGGGCTTTTCGTCGTTGCGGGATGCGCAAAGCGAGCGGGCGTCGGTCAGGCGGCGTCGGCCAGTGCCTCGGCGGCGTAGCCCTTGAGCGTCTTCAGCATCGCCACCAGACCGTTGGAGCGGGTCGGCGACAGGTGCTTGGCCAGGCCGATGGCCTCGATGTAGGTCGGCTCGGTGTCGAGAATTTCCTGCGCGCCGCGGCCCGAGTAGACGCGCAGCACCAGCGCGATCAGTCCGGAAACGATGGCCGAATCGCTGATCGCGCGGAAGCGCATGCAGCGGGCGTCGCCCTCGGGCACCAGCCAGACCTGCGATTGGCAGCCGTGCACCTTGAACTCCTCGCGCTTGAGCGCATCGGGGAAGTCCGGCAGCTTGCGGCCGAGGTCGATCAGGTACTGGTAGCGCTCGCTCCAGTCGCTGAAGAAGGCGAATTCGTCGGCGATGTCCTGTTGCGCCTGCGCGGCGCTGGGGGTGGTGTCATTCATGCGCGCATTATCGCGCAGACGCGGCGCAGGCGGAAACGACGCTCAGGAACGCAACGTGCTCCAGCGCGTGCCATCGGCGCCGTCCTCGATGCTCACGCCCATCGAGGCGAGCTGGTCGCGGATGGCATCGGCGCGGGCCCAGTCCTTGCCGGCGCGCGCTTCGTTGCGCGCGGCGATCAACGCTTCGACATGCTCCGCGTCGACGCTGTCGGCGCCCTGACGGAACCATTCCTCGGCCGGCTGCTGCAGCAGACCGAGCGCCGCGCCGGCGCCGAGCAGGGCGGATTTGGCCGCCTTGCGCGCGTCCTCGCCCTCGGCTTTGCGCGCCTGGTCGGCCAGCGCCGACAGTTCGGCCAGCGCGATGGGCGTGTTGAGGTCGTCGCACAGCGCCTGTTCGATGGCGTCGGGGATCGGCTGCACGGCTTCGTCGGTCTGCACGTCGGCCAGATCGCGCAGCACGCCGTACCAACCGTCGAGCGTGCGCACGGACTGCTCCAGCGCCTCGTCGGTCCAGTCCAGCGGCTGGCGGTAGTGTCCCTTCAGCAGCAGCAGGCGCAGTGCTTCGGGCGGGTGCTGGTCGAGCAGGGTGTGCAGCTCCAGCACGTTGCCCAGCGACTTCGACATCTTGCGGCCGCCGAACGTCAGCATGCCGTTGTGCAGCCACCAGCGCGCGAACACCTTGCCGCCGTGCGCGCAGGTGCTCTGCGCGATCTCGTTCTCGTGGTGCGGGAAGGTCAGGTCGACGCCGCCGGCGTGGATGTCGATGGTTTCGCCCAGGTGCGCGGCGCTCATCGCCGAGCACTCGATGTGCCAGCCGGGGCGGCCGCGGCCCCACGGGCTGTCCCAGCCGGGCAGATCGTCGGTGGACGGCTTCCACAGCACGAAGTCGGCCGGATGGCGCTTGTACGGCGCGACCTCGACGCGTGCGCCGGCGATCATTTCCTCGGTGGACCGACCCGACAGCGCGCCGTATTCGGCATAGGAATCGACGTCGAACAGCACGTGCCCCTCGGCGGCGTAGGCGTGGCCGTCGGCGATCAGGCGCTCGATCATGGCGACGATCTGCGCCATGTGCTGGGTCGCGTGCGGTTCGATGTCGGGCGCGCCGACGCCCAAGCGGGCCATGTCCTCGCGGTAGGCAGCGGCGTACTTGTCGGTGATCTCGGCGATGGGCACGCCGGCCGTGCCGGCGGCGGCGTTGATCTTGTCGTCGACGTCGGTGATGTTGCGGGCGAACACCACCTTCGGATAGTGCCGGCGCAGCAGCCGAACCAGCACGTCGAACACCACCGGGCCGCGTGCATTGCCGATGTGCACGTAGTTGTAGACCGTCGGTCCGCACAGGTACATCGTGACCTGTTCCGGCTGCAGTGGCTGAAAGGGCTCGACGCTTCGGGTCAGGGTGTTGTGCAGGCGGATGGGCATGGCGCGGGTGGGCATGGCAAGGGGTGGTCCGTCACGGTCAGAGCGGACGATCTTAGCAATTCGTCCCAACGATCGGCACAGAAGATCCCGATCTAAGCGTGCGTTCAGGCTCGCTTTGGTGCAATGCGTTCAAACGAGAAGCACGACGGGCGATACCGTCGCATTCGTTCGAGGTCCTCCATGAAAAAGCTATTCGTCTTCCTGCTGATCGCCCTGCTGTCCGGCACGGCGGCGTTTGCGCAGGATGCGCCGCCCCCCGGCAACGGCAACACCCACTACGGCTGGGCCGACGTGCTTCGCGTCGATCCCGTCTACCGCACCGTGCAGGTCAACCAGCCACAGCAACAGTGTTACGACCAGCCGGTGGTGCGCGAAGAGCGCCACAGCAGCGCGGCCGGCACCCTGTTGGGTGCGGTGGTCGGCGGCGTGCTCGGCAACACCATCGGCAAGGGTGACGGCCGCAAGGCCGCGACCGTGGCCGGCGCGGTTGCCGGCGGCGCCATCGGCAATCGCGTCAGCGGCGGCGGCACCCGTACCTACGAAGGCACCGAGACGCGCTGCCAGAACATCAATTCGGTCAGCGAAGAACGGCGCGTGATCGGCTACAACGTCGAGTACCGCTATCGCGGCGATGTCTACGTGTCGCGTCTGGACTACGATCCGGGCGACCGCCTGCGCATCCGCATCAGCGTCTCGCCGGTCGACTGACCGGAGCCGACGCAGCGATGTCGTCCCCGACGGCACGCGCTTCCAGACGGAAGCGCGTGCCGTTTCTCATGTCCGCCGCCCGGGCATGCGCCAAGTCTTGCGCGCGGCGGGCCGATCGTGTACTTCTATGCGTTCCATGCCACGAGCACGACACGTGAAGCCGTCCCATACCGCCGCCCCCGCGATCCTGACCAGCGCCCGCATGGCCGCCGGCATGACCTCGCGTGCGCGCCGACCGGAAAGCTTGTTTCCGGCCGGGTAGGCTGTCGCGTGCTGTTCGACGATCACGACGAAAACCCGGCCCCGCGCCGGGTTTTCCTGTTTCCGGCCCACGAACATTCCCCGTACACGGATACCCCATGAGCCTTCGCCACTTTCTCAACACCCAGGACTGGTCGCGCGACGACCTCGACGCGCTGCTGGCGCAGGCCGCCGCGTTCAAGCGTTCTCCGCAGGGTCGCGCGCTCGAGGGTCGCTCCATCGCGCTATTGTTCTTCAACCCGTCGATGCGCACCCGCACCAGTTTCGAGCTGGGCGCGCATCAGTTGGGCGGCAAGGCGATCGTGCTGTCGCCGGGCAAGGACGCATGGCCGATCGAGTTCGAGGTCGGTTCGGTGATGGACGGCGAGGCCGAAGAGCACATCGCCGAGGTGGCGCGCGTGCTCAGCCGCTACGTCGACATGATCGGCGTGCGCGCCTTCCCGAAATTCCAGGACTGGCAGGTCGATCGCCAGGACCGCGTGCTGAAGTCCTTCGCGAAATACGCCACGGTGCCGGTGGTGAACATGGAGACGATCACGCATCCGTGCCAGGAGATGGCGCACATCATGGCGCTGCAGGAACACTTCGGCACGACCGATCTGCGCGGCAAGAAATACGTGCTGACCTGGACCTACCATCCCAAGCCGCTCAACACCGCCGTCGCCAATTCGGCGCTGACCATCGCCACCCGTTTCGGCATGGACGTGACCCTGCTGTGCCCGACGCCGGACTACGCGCTGGACCCGCGCTACATGGACATCGGCGCGAACAACGCCGCCGAGAGCGGCGGCAGTTTCCGCATGAGTCACGACATCGAGGAAGCCTATAGCGGCGCGCAGGTCGTCTACGCCAAGAGCTGGGGCGCGATTCCGTACTTCGGCCGCTGGGATCAGGAGAAGCCGATCCGCGACGCGCACAAGCACTTCATCGTCGACGAGGCGAAGATGGCGATGACCGACGACGCGGTGTTCAGCCACTGCCTGCCGCTGCGCCGCAACGTCAAGGCGACCGACGCGGTGATGGACTCGCAGGCCTGCATCGCCATCGACGAAGCCGAGAACCGCCTGCACGTGCAGAAGGCGATCATGGCCGCGCTGGCCGGGCAGGGCTGACGCACGCATGTACGCACCGGAACATTTCAGGGAACTGCGCGCCGAGGCGCTGGCGGACATCATGCTGGGCTATCCGTTCGCGACGCTGGTGCTCGCCGACGCGAACGGGATGCACGCCAATCCCGTGCCGCTGCTGCCGGGCGCCAACGGCCGTCTGCGCGGACACGTCGCGCGCGGCAATCCACTGGCGCAGGCCGACGGCGCCGAGGTGCTGGCGATCTTCCACGGTCCGGACGGCTACGTCAGCCCCGGCTGGTACGCGACCAAAGACGACGAGGACGGTCGCGTGGTGCCGACCTGGAACTACGCCATGGTGCAGGTGCACGGGCGCATCCGCGTCACCCACGACCATGGCTGGCTGCGGCGTCTGCTGACCGATCTCACCGACCGTCACGAACTGGGCATGGAAACGCCGTGGAGCGTCGACGAGGCGCCGGCCGACTACATCGAGACCCAGCTGAAGGGCATCGCCGGGCTGGACATCGCCGTCGAGCGCGTGGAAGGCAAGTTCAAACTCAGTCAGAACCATCCCGTGCGCAACCGCGTGGGCGTCATCCAGGGGCTGCGCAAGCGCTCCGGCGAGCGCGACGAGGCACTGGCCACGCTGATGCTGCGCTACGGCAAGGAGACGTCCGAATGAGCGATCTGCACACGCATCGCTACGCCGTCGAACTGGCCTGGACCGGCAATCGCGGCGAGGGCACGCGCGACTACCGCGCCTACGGCCGCGACCACGTGCTGCGCATCGACGGCAAGCCCGAATTGGCGGCCTCGTCGGACCGCGCCTTCCGCGGCGACGCCTCGAAGCACAATCCCGAGGATCTGCTGGTGGCGGCGTTGTCGAGCTGCCACATGCTGTCCTACCTGCACATGGCCACCACGGCCGGCGTCACGGTCGTCGCCTACGAGGACCGTGCCGAGGGCGTCATGCGCACCGAAGGCAACGCCGGTCGCTTCGTCGAAGTCGTGCTGCATCCGCAGGTGACCATCGCCGCCGGCAGCGACGCCGAACGCGCCGCGGCGCTGCACGAAGACGCACACCACGCCTGCTTCATCGCCAACTCCGTCAACTTCCCCGTGCGCTGCGAGCCGCGCATCGACACCGCTTCCCCTTGAACCGTTCCCCAGGAATTCCCCTCATGAGCCAAGACATCGTCCTCGCCTTTTCCGGCGGCCTCGACACCAGCTTCTGCGTGCCGTACCTGAAGGAGCGCGGCTACGCCGTGCACACCGTGTTCGCCGATACCGGCGGCGTGGACGCCGAGGAGCGCGCCTTCATCGAACAGCGCGCCGAAGAGCTCGGGGTCGCCAGTCATGTGACCATCGACGGCGGTCCGGCGATCTGGAACGGTTTCGTCAAGCCGTTCGTGTGGGCGGGCGAGGGCTATCAGGGCCAGTATCCGCTGCTGGTTTCCGACCGCTACCTGATCGTCGAGGCGGCGCTGAAGCGCGCGGCCGAGCTGGGCACCAAGGCCATCGCGCACGGTTGCACCGGCATGGGCAACGATCAGGTGCGCTTCGACCTGACCGTGAAGGCGCTGGGCGATTTCGACATCGTCGCGCCGATCCGCGAAATCCAGAAGGAGCACACCCAGACCCGCGCCTACGAGCAGGCCTATCTGGAAGAACGCGGCTTCGGCGTGCGCGCCAAGCAGCAGAGCTACACCATCAACGAGAACCTGCTCGGCGTGACCCTGTCCGGCGGCGAGATCGACCGCTGGCAGGCGCCGGGCGAAGGCGCTCGCGGCTGGTGCAAGCCGCGCGCCGAATGGCCGTCCGAAGCGCTGGAGGTGAAGCTGAGCTTCCGCAACGGCGAAGCGGTGGCGGTCGATGGCGAGTCGCTGGCCGGACATCAGATCCTGGCGCGCCTGAACCGGCAGTTCGCCGCCTACGGCGTCGGTCGCGGCCTGTACACCGGCGACACCACCATCGGTCTCAAGGGCCGCATCGTGTACGAGGCGCCGGGCCTGTTCGCGCTGCTGGCCGCGCACCGCGCGCTGGAAGAAGCCGTGCTGTCGAAGGCGCAGAATCGCTTCAAGCCGCTGGTGGCCAAGCAGTGGGTCGAACTGGTTTACGAGGGCTTCTTCCACGATCCGCTGAAGGCCGATCTGGAAGCCTTCCTGGCGTCCAGCCAGCGCTGCGTCAACGGCACCGTCACGCTGCGCACCGAAGGCGCCAAGGTCGATGCCGTCGGCGTCGAATCGCCGCACATCCTCAACGCCAAGGGCGCGACCTACGCGCAGTCGGCCGACTGGGGCGTGGAAGAGGCCGAGGGCTTCATCAAGCTGTTCGGCATGAGTTCGTCGCTGTGGGCGGAAGTGAACCGTGGAGTAGGCGGGTGAGTCACTGGGTCCCGGCGTGCGCCGGGATGACGACCGAAGGGAATGCCCGTGGTGCGACCCAAGGGAATGCCCGAGGTGTGACCGAAGGATGGGCTATCCATGAAGGCGACATAGCTTTTCAGCCGTCATCCCGGCGAAAGCCGGGACCCAGTGACTTTCGAGCCATAACGAAACGAATGATGACCATCACGGATATCAACGGATGAATCTTCTCGATAGCACGCTCGAACACCTCAAGGCGCTGGTCGGCTTCGACACGCGCAACCCGCCGCGTGCCATCGGCACCGACGGCATCTTCGACTATCTGCAGGCGCAGCTGCCGGACTTCGACTGCACGCTGACCGACCACGGCGCGGGCGCGGTCAGCCTGCTGGCCGTGCGCGGCACGCCGCGGCTGCTGTTCAACGTGCATCTGGACACGGTGCCGGATTCGCCGCGCTGGACCGCCAGCCCGTTCGAGCTGCGCATCGGCGACGACCGCGCGACGGCGCTGGGCGCCTGCGACATCAAGGGCGCGGCGGCGGCGATGCTGGCGGTGGCGCAGGCGGGCGCGGGCGATTGCGCGTTCCTGTTCTCCACCGATGAGGAAGCCAACGACGCGCGCTGCGTGCCCAACTTCGTGCGCGAACCGCACGACTACGAAGCCGTGATCGTGGCCGAACCGACCCGCTGCGAGGCGGTACTCGCGCATCGCGGCATTCACTCGGTGCGCATGCGCTTCGCCGGCCGTGCCGGACACGCCTCGGGCGAGCAGAAGGCGTCCGACAGCGCGCTGCATCAGGCCGTGCGCTGGGGCAGCCGCGCGCTGGACTACGTCGAGGCGCAGGCGCATCACCGCTTCGGCGGCATGACCGGTCTGCGTTTCAACCTCGGCCGCATCGAGGGCGGCATCAAAGCCAATGTCATCGCGCCCGAGGCGGAGCTCAAGTTCGGCTTTCGGCCGCTGCCGTCGATGGACCCCGACGCGCTGCTGAGGACGTTCCACGATCTGGCCGATCCGCATCCGGCCGAATTCGAGGAGACCTTCCGCGGCCCGTCGCTGCCGGCCGGCGACATTGCCGCCGCCGAGTCGCGTCGCCTCGCCGCGCGCGATCTGGCCGACGAACTCGGACTGCCGATCGGCAACGCGGTCGACTTCTGGACCGAGGCCTCGCTGTTCTCCGCGGCCGGCTACACGACCATGGTGTTCGGTCCGGGCGACATCGCCCAGGCACACACCGCCGACGAATGGGTGGCGCTGGACCAGCTCGCCGCCTACGTCGGTCACCTGCAACGCATCATTCACGATGGACATGCATAAGACGACGATGGATACGCACAAGAACACGCGACAGACGATCGTCCGTCTGCTCTCCTCGATGGGCAGCGCCAAGGAGATCCAGCAGTATCTCAAGCGCTTCTCGCAGCTCGACGCCAAACGCTTCGCCGTGGTCAAGGTCGGCGGCGCGGTGCTGCGCGACGAACTCGACGCGCTGATCTCCTCGCTGTCGTTCCTGCAGCAGGTCGGGCTGACGCCGATCGTGCTGCACGGCGCTGGTCCGCAGCTCGACGAGGAGATGACCGCCGCCGGCATCGAGAAGCAGACCGTCGACGGCCTGCGCGTCACCTCGCCAAAGGCGCTGGAAGTCGTGCGTCGCGTGTTCCAGACGCAGAACCTGCGCCTGGTCGAGGCGCTGCAGGACATGGACGTGCGCGCCACGTCGATCCTGTCCGGCGTGTTCGAGGCCAGCTTCCTGGACCGCGACCGCCTCGGCCTGGTCGGCGGTGTCGACGCCGTGAACTTGGCGCCGATCGAGGCCAGCCTGCGTATCGGTTCGATTCCGGTGATCGCCTCGCTGGGCGAGACCGCGGAAGGACAGATCCTCAACGTCAACGCCGACTTCGCCGCCAACGAACTGGTGCGCGCGTTGCAGCCGTACAAGATCGTGTTCCTGACCGGCACCGGCGGTCTGCTCGACGAGCACGGCGAGATCATCGACTCGATCAACCTGCGCACCGAGTACGAGCATCTGATGGCGCAGCCGTGGCTGCACTCGGGCATGCGCCTGAAGATCGATCAGATCAAGCATCTGCTGGACGACCTGCCGCTGACCTCGTCGGTATCGATCACGCGTCCGGGCCAGCTCGCCAAGGAGCTGTTCACGCACAAGGGCTCGGGCACGCTGATCCGACGCGGCGAACGCGTGCTCACGTTCGAGGGCAGCTGGGACGGCGTCGACATCTCGCGTCTGCGCGCGCTGATCGAGTCCAGCTTCCGTCGCCGGCTGGCCGCGGACTACTTCGAGCGGACCCAGCCCTACCGCGTCTACATCAGCGAGAACTACCGCGCGGCGATGATCCTCACCGAAGAAGAGGGCTTCGCCTACCTGGACAAGTTCGCCGTGCTCGACGACGCCCAGGGCGAGGGCATCGGCCGCGCGGTGTGGCAGGTGATGCGCGAGGCCAATCCGCGCCTGTTCTGGCGTTCGCGGCACGGCAACGTCGTCAATCACTTCTACTACGCCGAGTCCGACGGTTGTCTCAAGCAGGAGCACTGGAAGGTGTTCTGGTACGGGCTGGACGGTTTCGACGCCATCGCCCGCTGCGTCGCGCATTGCGCGCAGCGTCCGGCCACGCTGGAGGACGCTGCGTGAGCGCCTGGCTGCAACCGGTGACGCTGGAAGACGTCCACGTCGCACTCGAACCGCTGACGCGCGCGCATCACGACGCGCTGGTCGAGGCTGCGTCCGACGGCGCGCTGTGGAACCTCTGGTTCACGTCGGTGCCGACGCCCGAGGGCATGGCCGCCTATATCGATGAAGCGCTGGCCGACACCGCGCAGGGCGCGGCGCAGGCCTTCGTGGTGCGGCGCAAGCAGGATGGTCGTGTCGTCGGCTGCACGCGGCTCGGTCATGCCGACGCGGTGAATCGGCGCGTCGAGATCGGCTGGACCTGGTACGCCGCCAGCGCGCAGCGCAGCGCGGTCAACACCGCCTGCAAGCGGCTGCTGCTGGGGCACGCGTTCGAGACCCTGCAATGCGCCGCCGTCGAGCTGCGCACGCATCGCTTGAATCGGCGTTCGCGCGCCGCCATCGAACGACTGGGCGCGCAGCTCGACGGCGTGCTGCGCAACCATCGGCGCATGGACGACGGCAGCTACCGCGACACCGTCGTCTACTCGATCATCGATGCCGAGTGGCCGGCCATTCGCCGTCACCTCGATCATCTGCTGGGAGCACACGTTTCATGAGCAAGACCGTCGGCCTCATCGGCGCACGCGGCCACACCGGCGCCGAACTGATCCGCCTGATCGCCGGCCATCCGCAGCTGGAGCTGGCCTTCGTGTCCTCGCGCGAGCTGGACGGCGCGCGCGTCGACGCGCATGTGGACGGCTACGAGGGCGATCTGCGCTACACGCGCCTGGACGCCAACGAGGCCGCGACGCAGGGTACGGACGCCGTGATCCTGGCGTTGCCCAACGACGCCTCGACGCCGTTCGTCGAGGCGATCGATGCGCAGGCGCCGGAGACCGTGGTGGTGGACCTCTCCGCCGACCGCCGCTTCGACCGTGGTTGGTACTACGGTCTGCCCGAACTGACCCGCGAGCGCTATCGCGGCGAGAAGCGCATCAGCAATCCCGGCTGCTACGCCACCGCGATCCAGCTTGCCGTCGCGCCGATGAAGGAACTGCTGGTCGGTCCGCCGGTCTGCTTCGGCGTGTCCGGCTATTCCGGCGCGGGCACCACGCCGTCGCCGCGCAACGATCCCGAGCAGCTGCGCGACAACCTGATGCCGTACAGCCTGGTGCATCACATGCACGAGCGCGAGTGCAGTTTCCAGCTCGGCATCCCGGTCGAATTCATGCCGCACGTGGCGCCGCACTTCCGCGGCCTCACGGTGACCTGCAACCTGTATCTGGACCGCTCGCGCAGCGTCGAGGAACTGATGCAGCGCTACCGCAGCCGCTACCGGGACGAACCGCTGGTGCGCGTGCAGGACGAGGCGCCGTGGGTCAGCCGCATCGCCGGCCAGCACTACGCTGCCATCGGTGGACTCAGCGTCGCGCCGGACGGTCGTCGCGCGGTGGTCGTGGCCTGTCTGGACAACCTGCTCAAGGGCGCGGCGACGCAGGCCCTGCAGAATCTCAATCGCGCGCTGAGCCTTCCGGAACTGGAAGGCATCCCGCACTGAATTTCGACACGACGCAACGAACAGGCACAACGAAGGCATTCCCGATGAGCGATCTGCTTTGGCAAAAAGACGGCGTGCGCGTGGACGCGCGCATCATGCGATTCCTGGCCGGCGACGACGTGCTGCTGGACCGCGAGTTCCTGCTGCACGACATCACCGCCAGCAAGGCGCACGTGGCCGGTCTGGGCCGCATCGACGTGCTGAGCGCGGACGAAGTCGCGTCGATCACGCGCGAGCTCGACGCGCTGGCCGAGGATTTCCGCAACGGTGACTTCATCCTCGACGACACGCACGAGGACGGGCACTCGGCGATCGAGGCGCGTCTGGTCGATCGTCTCGGCGACGTCGGCCGCAAGGTGCACACCGGCCGCAGTCGCAACGATCAGGTGCTGGTCGCCACGCGGCTGTGGTTGAAGGAGCGTCTGGACGACCTGAGTGATCTGTGCGTCGCCATCGCCGAAGTGTGTCTGCAGCGTGCCGGCGGCGAATCGCTGCCGCTGCCGGGCTACACGCACCTGCAGCGCGCGGTGGTGTCGTCGACGGCGATGTGGTTCGCCGGTTTCGCCGAAGGCTTTATCGACAACGCCGCGCGCGCCCGCACCACGCGCGACTGGCTCGACGCCAATCCGCTCGGCACCGCCGCCGGCTACGGCGTGAACCTGCCGCTGGATCGTGCTTACACCACCGAGGCGCTCGGCTTCGCGCGCATGCAGGTCAGCCCGATCTACGCGCAGCTTTCGCGCGGCAAGTTCGAGCTCGGTGCGCTGGACGCGCTGGCTTCGACGCTGCTGGATCTGCGGCGTCTGGCCTGGGATCTGTCGCTGTTCACCACCGCCGAATTCGGCTTCGTGCGTCTGCCCGACGAATACACCACCGGCAGTTCGATCATGCCCAACAAGCGCAATCCCGACGTGGTCGAAATGCTGCGCGCCAGCTACGCGCCGGTCGCCGCCGCGCGCGTGGAGATCGAACAGCTGCTGTCGCTGCCCAGCGGCTATCAGCGCGACTTGCAGCTGAGCAAGGGTTCGCTGTGGCACGGCTTCACGCACGGTCTGCGCGCACTCGACCTGATGCCCGATCTGCTGGCGCGCATGCAGTGGAACGGCGAGGCGATGCGCGCGGCCATCGAGCCGTCGATGCACGCCACCGACGTCGCCATCGAACAGGCCGCGGCGGGCGTGCCGTTCCGCACCGCGTACCGCGCTGCGGCGGAGGCGGGCAGCGATACCGGCAGTGGTCGAACGCCTGAATCGAGTCTGACCGCGCGCGTCTCTCCGGGCGGCGCAGCGGCGCTGGGCCTTGAAATCCTGCACGACCGCCTCAAGGCTCTTAAGGATAAGCAACGCGAAGCACACTGATTGCCACCCATTGAAGGCGCATGACGACACCGAGGAAATTCAAGCAACAACCCGTCCCTCCCTGGAACCGTGCCGTGCTGAAGGTCGGCAGCAGTCTGCTGGCCGGCAACGACGGCGGACTCAGCACGCAGTACGTGCTCGGCCTGGCGCAGTTCATTTCCGCCTGCCATGCGGCCGGTCGCGAGATCGTGCTGGTCTCGTCCGGCGCGGTCGCCGCCGGACGCATGCTTCTGGAGGGCCATTCCGACGAAGACACCAGCAGCGCCGCGCGACAAGCCATGGCCGCGCTCGGGCAGACGCAGACCATCGCGCTGTGGCAGCGCCTGTTCGACCGACCGCTGGCGCAAGTACTGCTGACGCATGACGACATGCGCAACCGGCGCCGCTATCTCAACGCGCGCGCCACGCTGCAGGAGCTGCTGCGTCACGGCGTGCTGCCGGTGGTCAACGAGAACGACACCGTCGCCGTCGACGAGCTGACGCTGGGCGACAACGACAACCTCGCCGCCATCGTCGCGGCACTGGTCGACGCCGACCTGCTGTTGATCGCCACCGACATCGACGGCCTGTACACCGGCAACCCGCGCACCAACCCCAACGCCGAACCCATCGACGAGGTGCCCGAGATCACTCCCGAGATCATGCACATGGCTTCGGGGGCCGGTAGCAGCGTCGGCACCGGCGGCATGCGCACCAAGCTGGAAGCGGCGCAGAAAGCCTCGGCGGCCGGCATCGAGACCATCCTCTTCAACGGTCGCGACAGCGAAGTCTCGCGTCTGCTGTCGCAGGACATTCTTTGCGGCACGCGGCTGCGCAGCACGTCCTCGCGGCTGCAGGCGCGCAAGTACTGGCTGCGCCACACGCCGGCCGTGTCCGGCTACATCCGCGTCGACGCCGGCGCCGCGCGCGCCCTGGTGGAAGAGGGCGCCTCGCTGCTGCCGAAAGGCGTGATCGAAGCCAGCGGCGAATTCCAGCGCGGCGACATGGTCGAGATCATCACCGACGACAGCTCGCGTTGCATCGCCCGCGGCATCACCCAATACGGGGCCGCGGAGATCAACCTGATCCACGGTTGCCACACGCGCGACATCGAGGAACGCCTCGGCTACAGCTACGGCGATTCCATCGTGCATCGCGACGATCTGGCGCGAACCGATCCCCTGGACGCCTATACGACAGGAGTGGAATTTTCATGACCGATTCCGTGCGCGACATCGCGCTGAAATGCAAGCAGGCCGCCGTGCAGGTGGCCGAACTTTCCGAACACGACAAGAATGCGCTGCTGCACGCCATGGCCGATGAGCTCGACGCGCAGGCCGCCACTGTTCTGGCCGCCAACGCCGAGGACATGAAGGCCGCGCGCGAGAAGGGCATCGGCGAAGCGATGCTCGACCGCCTGGCGCTGGACAAGAAGCGCCTGGCCGGCGTCGCCGACGCACTGCGCTTCGTCGCCAGCCTGCCGGACCCGGTCGGCGAGGTGACCGAGAGCCACACCTCCGACAAGGGCTTCCAGATCGAGCGCGTGCGCGTGCCGCTGGGCGTGGTCGGCATGATCTACGAGGCGCGCCCCAACGTCACCGCCGACGCCGCCGCGCTGTGCCTGAAGGCCGGCAACGGCGTCATCCTGCGCGGCGGCAAGGAAGCCGTGCGTTCCAACACCGCCATCGCCGCCTGCCTGCGCAAGGCGCTACGCGATGCCGGGTTGGACGAGCATGCCGTGACGCTGATGGAAGACCTCAGCCGCGAAGCCATGATGGAAATGATGCAGCTCAACGACATCCTTGATTTGCTCATCCCGCGCGGCGGCGAAGGCCTGATCCGCTTCGTCAACGAGAACGCGCGCGTGCCCGTCATCAAGCACTACAAGGGCGTGTGTCACCTGTACGTCGACGCCAGCGCCGATCTGGACAAGGCGCTCGACATCCTCATCGACGGCAAGACCACGCGACCGGCCGCCTGCAACTCGCTGGAGAACCTGCTGGTCAGCAAGGACGTCGCCGACACCTTCCTGCCGCGCGCCGTCGCAGCACTGCGCAAGCACGGCGTCGAGGTGCTCGGCGATGAAGCCTCGCACAAGATCGTCCCCGATCTGGACGCAGCCACCGACGAGGACTACGCCACCGAGTTCCTGTCCCTCAAGATCGCCGTGCGCGTGGTCGACGACGTCGACGCCGCCATCGCCCACATCCGCCAGTACGGCTCCGACCACACCGAAGTCATCGCCGCCGAAGACGAAGCCGTCGCTAACCGCTTCGTGCACGCCCTGCGCGCGGCGGTGGTCATGATCAACACCTCGTCGCGCTTCTCCGACGGCGGCGAGCTGGGCCTGGGTGCCGAAATCGGCATCTCCACCACGCGGTTGCATGCCTACGGCCCGATGGGCGCCGAGGCGTTGACCATTGAGCGTTTTGTCTTGCGCGGTCATGGTGAAGTGCGCCACGCCGAGAGCAAAGCGGCGGCCTAGGGCAGGGCAAAACCGCAGCCATCGATCAAACGCCTGCGCCCGGAGCGCAGGCGTTTTCTTATGTCTGGCACGTTCCCTTTTACGCCGCCACTTCCGACCGATAACTCACTTACGCCCCCGGATCTGGAATGTATCCACTCGCCGTTCAGCGAGCAAAGAATGCCTGGTGTCAGCAACACCTTGAATGTGTGGGCACTTTTCCTTGACTGTCCGTTCGGGCTCCCTGAATATCCGGTGTTATGCCCCGGATGTGGGGTCTACTTGTAGTTAGACGTCATAGGAGGTCACGATGAGCTTGTGCCCATACTGCAAAGAAGAGTTCACCTATGTCGTTAGCGTCGGCGTCGTAGTCATGGGCCATGACACTCACAACCATGCGGTGTCTTATAACTGCCCGCACTGCGAAACATCGCTGTCAGTAACAAGCGATCATCACGAAGTGCAACGAGACATGATCACGGCAGTTGTTGCGGCCATCAAAGACGGCAGCGCGCGTGGTGCCGTCTAACATCTCATCCAAGCGGACGGCTCCGCCGCCGCTTAATTCAAGCGTTAGGCGTCAACAATCGGAGTCTTCATGTCTCTACTGCCATGGTTCTTTATCGCTGGCGGCTTGATTGCTCTTTTCGCCATGCATCGTTGGCTCGCGTCGAAGAGGGTGCGTCAGGTAGTGCGAGCCAGGACGGCCGACAGCGCTCCAAACCTGCCGCATGGCAGAAAAAAAGCCGCGCAGAGACGCAATTCCGCTCCCGCAATTCATCTTGCAATGCGAGTCTTGGTATCACTCATTGTGCTATTAAGCTCAATTTTCATTATTCTCCGAACGGGGTCTTCCGACGCGGAGCAAAAATGGGCGTTTGGCGCAGTAGGAACTATTCTTGGCTACTGGCTTAAAGCATGAGTGGCTCGCTTATCAGTCGCGTATGGTCTGTGACTAACCACTCATTCGAGGCGGACGGCTACGCCGCCGCTCAATTCCAGTGTTAGCCTTCACCAATTGTCTGAAAATGGTGAGAAAATGAGAAAAAGGTGTCACCATTTCGCCGCCGCCTGTCAATAGAACCATAAGCGCCCGTCGCCCCGCTGCCGGGGAGATCGGTGCCACGTAGCCATGGGTCCGACTTCCGCTGCGTTTTTTTCGGCGCGAGGATCGCGCCAGTCACCGTTCTGGTTGTCAGCCAAACACTCGTCGGTCAACGCGGGATCCGTCCAGGTGCGCGCTTGCGCTGCACAGGATGACGGGCTCTAGGTCCCAACCCTTCGTGGCTCGGTCCGCGTGCGGTCCAGCCTGCTACATGGTGGCCGACGGTCACGACCATTCAGGGTCACTGGCTCAAAGCCAAACACCAGTTCCGGTCTGCGACCGCCGGCACGATCAGCCGAAGGCGCGCTTCGGATCAAACTCGGTGCTGTCTCTGAGCACGTGGTAGCACGCCCGCGCCAGCTTGTGCGCCACGGCCTTGATCGCCACCACCCGGTGCTTCGTTGCTTTCTTGCGGTCGTACCAGCTTCGGATTTGCGGGTTGAAGCGGGTCGCGTAGTTGGCCGCTTCGATGTACGCCCAGCACAGGTAGCGGTTGCCGCTCTTGCGACCGAAGGGAGTGCCCGTGGTGCGGTTGCCGTGTCCTTTCTTCTTGCCGTTGGACAGGCGCACGCTCTCGACCATGCGGCAGTACGAGGCGTACTCGCCCACCGAGGCAAAGCGTTCGATCGGGCCGGTCTCCAAGGCGATGGTCATACCCAGGATCGGGCCGATGCCCGGCACGCTGCGCAGGCGCATCAGGTCACCGGGTCGGGCCAGATCCTTGCGGACCCATTGCTCGAGGCTGCTGATCTGCTCCTGCAGCGTCAGCCACAGCTTGTACTGCAAAAGCACGCCATAGCGTGTGCTCACGTCCGGGAATAGCGCTTCCAGCTCATCCGGTGCGATGCGGCGCAGGGCGTTGGCCGACAGCTGCTTGCCGGTGCTGCGGCTGAAGCTGGATTGGATCGTCAGCATCAGTTGCACGGCCTGGCGCACCAGCATGAAGCGCCGGCGCAGCAGATCACGCGTGGCGCGTTGCGCGCGCGGGTAGATATAGCCTTCGGGCAACAGCCCCAGCCGCAGTAGCTGGGCCAGATGCAGGGCATCGGAGTGGTCGTTGCCGTGCTTGAGGCCGTCGTATTGCGGCACCGCCGTGGTGTGCACCAGGCGTACGTCGTAGCCGTGGTCGATCAGTCCATCGACCAGCCAGTACCCGTTGTAGGTCGACTCCACGGCCACGCTGGCCAGCTCGGCGCGGTAGGGCTCGAAGTCAGCCAGGATGAGAGAAAATGGTGTCAGGGACAATTCCTCTCTTTAGCTAGTCCCATGATTCATCCCCCACGCTGCCGCCCTTCCTCAAAACTCGGCAACCCACCCAGCGCATCCACCCACCCCAGCTTGCTGCTGCTGTAGATATTCACCGCGGGTGTCATGGCCTCGTGGCCTTCCACGGTGCCCAGGTAGAGCATGGTGAAGCCCGGGTAGCGGCCGGGGTTGGTGTTGAACACGGGGGTGCCGCAATGGCGGCAGAAGTGCTTGATGGCGCTGTCGCCGACCTGGATCTGGGCGAGGGTGTCGCCGCGGGCGGCGAAGCCGTCCGAGTGCACCACCACGTAGGAGCTGAAGGCGCCGCCGTTGATGCCGCGGCACATGCGGCAGTGGCAGTTGACCAGGCTCAGGGCCTCGCCTGCGGTGTAGCGCACCGCGCCGCATACGCATCCGCCTTGCATGGGTGCCTCCGCTGTTGCTGCGTGGGGCCACCTTAAGCCAAGTCGATGGCGCGTGGGGAGGCGGGTGGGGCGGTTATGGATGGTGCGGGGTGGCCCGGCGGGCCCCGTTGCGGGGCGTGGCGGGCGGGACGACTGCCCCCTGCAACACGTGGTGCTGCAGGGGGCAGGGCGCGATCAGAGCGCGGTGTCCTTGAGCTTCTTCAGCGGACGCACCTTGACCTTGACGGTCGCCGGCTTGGCCGCGAACACCTGCTCCAGGCCGGTGAACGGGTTCTTGCCCTTGTGAAAATGGTGTCAGGGACAATTTTTCAAGGCAATCTCTGCGGAGGCTGGCTTGCCGTTGCTATCCGCGGTGTCAGGCTTTGCCATCGCCAAGGGCGTCAATTCAAACAGGTCAAGCTCGCCAAGCCCGGACCGTGAGCAAGGCTGATCTAACTAGTCGTCCAAGCCGACCCCAAACCGCTACGCGCTTTGGGGCGGCTTAACTCAAGCGTTATGCTTCAAGTCCAGAACTACCTGCCAGATGAAGAAGTTCCATCTCAGCTGGCTCAGCTTTCGGGGCCATGTGGGCTTGCGTCCGCGTGGCTAGTTTTATCGCGACACGGAATTTCAGCTGATCCGCAAGAACTCATTCGCCTCTGTCGTTACACCGACAAATTTGGGACATTCACTGTACTTATAGCGGAGGCCCTTCAGCATTTCGGGCTTCAGGTCCGATTCCATTCTTACCCAGACAATGCACCGCAGCCTCTTGAACAAGAGGCATACGGTAGAGGCAAGGTTCGCGCGCACCCTGCCGTATCTCTATCAACATTGCTCAAAGTTTCATATTCCGGCGCCAGTGTTATCGTCAACTACTTGGCCTATGGTGGCGATGGTCACTTTTCCCCATTAGTAGGAGCCAACGCAAACAAGCTTGTTCTGCCTTATAGCGTCGAAGGGGAAATGTTGAGGTCAGAGTTTTGCAAACGCTGGAGAGCTCCGGGCATTCTCAGGCAGGCTATAGTTGCAACATAACAACTCATTCAAACTGACCAAACTGACCGCCCACTGGCTACGCCAGCGAAAATGGTGTCAGGGACATTTTCCCTGCTGACTAGAGGCTCGATAAAACGGTTCCAGGTTCACCTATGAAGGGTGACTTGGCCTGTGGCTCGGTCAGCGGTTGATCTGCTTTTCCAGATGTTCGGGATAGCGCGCGCCGTGGATGGTGATGCGGTCCAGCGCCTGCTGGATGCTGTCGAGGTTGGCGCGGCTCAGCTTGATGTCGGCGGCGGCGAGGTTTTCTTCCAGTCGGTGCAGCTTGCTGGTGCCGGGGATCGGCACGATCCACGGTTTCTGTGCCAGCAGCCAGGCGAGGGCGATCTGTGCCGGCGTGGCCTGGTTGTCTTTGGCGATGTCGCTCAGGGCATCGATCAGGCCCTGGTTGGCCTTGCGGGCGTCTTCGCTGAAGCGCGGCAGGTTCTGGCGGAAGTCGTTTTTCGCGAACGAGGTGCTGGCGTCGATGGCGCCGGTGAGGAAGCCGCGACCGAGCGGGCTGAAGGGCACGAAGCCGATGCCGAGTTCTTCCAGCACGGGCAGGATGTCGCGTTCGGGTTCGCGCCACCACAGCGAGTATTCGCTCTGCACGGCGGCGACTGGCTGCACGGCGTGGGCGCGGCGGATGATGTCCGCACCGGCCTCGGACAGGCCGAAATGCTTGACCTTGCCCTCGGCGATCAGCTCGCGCACGGTGCCGGCGACGTCCTCGATGGGCACATCGGGGTCCACGCGATGCTGGTAGAACAGATCGATGCGGTCGGTCTTCAGGCGCTTGAGCGAGGCGTCGGCCACGGCGTGGATGTGTTCGGGACGACTGTTCAGCCCGCCTTCGCCGCCGATGACGAAGCCGAACTTCGTGGCGATTGCCACTTTGTCGCGCACGGGCGCAAGGGCCTGACCGACCAGTTCCTCGTTGGTGTAGGGGCCGTACACTTCGGCGGTATCGAAGAAGGTCACGCCGCGATCCACCGCGGCGCGCAACAGGTCGACGCCGACCTTGGTTTCCACGGGTTGGCCGTAAGCGTGGGTCAGGCCCATGCAGCCCAGGCCGAGGGCCGAGACGTGCAGGCCACTGCGACCAAGTTCACGGGTGTTCATGGGCAAGCTCCTTGCGGGTGTGTCCGGAACGCGAGGTGGGTTCACCTAGCATAACGTGCGTGTTGCAGGATTCCGTGAGGGTTTCGATGCGGATGCGTGACACAGGATCACCGTATGCGACGGCGGTCGACCGGCGTACCTGAGCGCAGAACCTTGCTGGCGCGGACCGGGGCGCTGCATGGTGAGTTCGGGGCGAGGTTTGCCGCATGAGTTCGATGTGAAGTCGCCGGCGGCATCCGCTCAGGGCTGCGTGTGAAGGACGTGCATCGATCCTCGATTCGGAACGTCTCCGCCCCGGTGAGCGCGAGGACGTCTGCGGGTTCTAGCCACGCCATCGTTTTTTCGGGAAACTACGTGGGCGCCTGCTGCCCGGTCGAAGCACCGGTCGGCATGCTCGGATTCATTCCCGCAGCCATAAGGAGGACTCAAAAGTGTTCAAAACCCACTTTCCAAAACTTATGGTGCACACACATGCAAGCACATGTTTTCAAAGGTATCGGCCGGATATTCGGAGTCACTCCTCAGCGCTCGGGTGAGAATCTTCCGGCAAAGTACGCCCCCTGGACATGGTTCAAGACCATCGAGATTCGCAAAGGCGAGACTCGACCGGGGATTCACGTCGACGAATGCCTCGACGATATCGAGCGATTCGGGGCGCACATCACGGACGCTCATGAGCGTGTCACCGAAGAGGCCATGCGGTGAGCCGCGTCGGTCGCGTATCCCGACCTTCGTCCTCTTTCTAGCTGGATCGAAGCGTGCCCCGGTCGGGGCACGTTTCGGTTGCGGACGTCTCGGGCAAACGCGCGCTCGAAAATGGCTCGAACCGACCTTTCACGAGGCGATTTCGCATCGGTTGCGCTGCATGTCCGCATGCCATCGGCAATCGCAACGATGTGCGTCAGCCGCACGGCCCGGCGACTGCCTGCGTTCGCGTGTCGCCGGATTCCGGTCATCGCGGCGCGTACGCGTTTCCGCATGCGCCCGAGCGCGCGGCGTTTTGCGAAGGACCAACGCGTTTGCCGGCATGCCTTCGATTCCAGGAATCATGTTTGCATGACGGCCATACGGTACATCGTGTGCATGGGCGTTTCGGGCAGCGGCAAGTCGACGCTTGGGCATGCCATCGCCGAGCGCATGCACTGGCCGTTTGTCGAGGGCGACGACCTGCATCCGGACGTCAACGTCGAGAAGATGCGTCACGGCGTGCCGCTGGACGATGCGGATCGGCGCCCCTGGCTAGAGGCCGTGGCGCGGACCGTTCGACAATGGCGCGCACAGGATCGTAGTGGCGTGATTTCGTGTTCGGCGCTGCGTCGCGCTTATCGGGACGTCATCGCCGACGGCCATGAGGACGTGCTGTTCGTCTACCTGCACTGCAGCCGCGAGCGGTTGGCGCAGCGGCTTGCCGATCGGCGCGGTCACTTCATGTCCGCGGATCTGCTCGACAGTCAGCTGGCTACGCTGGAGGCGCCGCTATCGCCGCCCGAGCGGGCGCTGCGTCTGGAGATCGAGCGGCCGGCGCAGGAACTGGTGCGCGATGTGGTGGATGCGGTTTCCCGATCTGCCGTAGATTGACGGACGGATATTCCCGCACGAGGTGATTCGCGTCATGCGCACATGGATGATTCTGGTCGTATGTCTTTTGCTGGTGACGTTGACTGCCGCGTCCGGCTCGTTGTTCATGCCCGGCGACTGGTACGCGCAGCTGCAGAAACCGACGTTCACGCCGCCGAACCTGGCGTTCCCGATCGCCTGGACGCTGCTGTACCTGTGCATGGCCGTGGCGGGCTGGCGCGCGTGGCTGCGACGCGGTTTCGACGGCGCGATGGTGTTGTGGCTGGTGCAGCTGGCGCTGAATGCGCTGTGGTCGTACGTGGTGTTCGGCCGCCATCTGCTGGGCGCGGGCGCGATCGAGATCGGCCTGCTGTGGCTGGCGATTCTGGCGACGATGATTGCCTTTTTCCGCCGCGATCGTCTGGCCGGCTGGCTGATGACGCCGTATCTGGCCTGGGTCAGTTTCGCCCTGGTGCTGAACGTCGCGCTCTGGCAGCTGAATCCGTCGGTCTGAGGCAAGCGGCAGGCCGGCAGTGCATCAGCCATCGTTGTCCGGCCGCATGCGCTTGATGCGCACGGTGCTGCCGCCGTCGAAGGTGATGACGAAAGTGGCGCCTTCGTGCTTTTCCGATACCACTTTCTGCGGCGGTTCGCGGTCGGTCTTTTCCAGTTCGTGCTGGTAGTGCGCGCTGAGCAGGCCGTTGGGGATCAGCGTGAGCGGCGGACTGAACAGGGCGAAGCTGCGGAAGTGCGTGTCGCAGGCGTCGCAGGACGGATGGAAGGGCACTTCCGGCAGACGCTTGAGGTAGATGAAATACTTGTTTTCGTGCGGGATCATGATGCGGTCGCCCGCATGCATCTGCGGTGCCGTGGCGATGCTGCCGTTGGTATTCCACACGCGCACGATCTTCGCTTCGTCGCAGCGCTGCGTGACGCATTCCTGCAGCACCAGGTATTCGTTGTCCTGCAGGTTGACCGGCTGGACGCTGAGTACGTCGCCGTGGGTCAGCGCCTGGCCCGGGTAGACCATGTACGGCAGCTTCGGGTTGACCCGGAAGTCGCCGGAGATCAGATAGCCGCCGTGACGGCGTTCCCACGGACGCGCTTCGACCACGACGCTGGGCAAGTCGGTCTGCGGCGTGCTGGCGGTGGCGGGCGTTGGCGGCGGGGCGTATGTCGCGTGCGGTGTGTGGGCCGGTGCGGCGGACGCTGCGCCAAGCGCGAGGAGCAAGGCACAGAATGGCCATGAGGTCGATGAGTACGGCATGTCGTCTTCCCTACGTACATGACTTTCAACGAATTCATCGTAAAACTATTCGGCAGCGAGCGCCATCAACGAAGCGGCCCGGCATCGGGATCGATGCCGGGCCGCAAAAGGCTGGGGGATAACGGCGTCAGTAGCCGGCGGCCAGTCCGGCCGGGCGACGGCGGTCGTTGGCGCCTTCCAGCAGCCCGGTCTTCGGGTTGCGCAGAATGGCCTCGTCGGCGCCCCACGAACGGATTTCGTGGAACTTGTGACCCATGGCTTCCAGCGCGCTCTGCGAGGCGGCGCTGAGCAGGCCCGGTTCGACCATGGTCACGTCCGGCAGCCACTGCATGTGCAGGCGCGGCGCATCGACGGCCTGCTGCATGTTCATGCCGAAGTCGATTACGTTGACGATGCTTTCCATCGTGGTCGAGATGATGGTCGAACCGCCGGGGCTGCCGGTGACCATGAACAGCTTGCCGTGCGGATCGAGCACCAGACTCGGCGACATCGAACTGAGCGGACGCTTGCCCGGCTCGATCTGGTTGATCTTGCCTTGCACCAGGCCGAAGGTGTTGGGCACGCCGGGCTTGGAGGTGAAGTCGTCCATCTCGTTGTTGAGGAAGAAGCCGGTATCGCCCGCCATCTGGCTGATGCCGAACAGGTAGTTCAGCGTGTAGGTGACGCTGACCGCGTTGCCCTGCGCGTCGACTACCGAGAAGTGCGTGGTGTGCATGCCTTCGGCGGGGCCGAGGCTGCCGTGGATGTCGCTGGATGGCGTGGCCTTGTCGTCCTGGATGGTGCTGCGCATCTCGGCGATGTGCTTCGGATCGAGCAGCTTGTCGATGGGGTTGTGCACGAAGGCCGGATCGCCGAGGTAGGTGTTGCGGTCGGCGAAGGCGCGGCGCTCGGCCTCGATGATGTAGTGCGTGGCCTTGGGCGAGCCGTAGCCCCACTTGTGCAGCGGGTAGGGTTCGAGGATTTCCAGAATCTGGCAGATCGTCACGCCGCCCGAGCTGGGCGGCGCGGCGGCCACCACGGTGTAGCCGCGGTAGTCGCAGGTGACGGGCTTGTCCCACTTCACGCTGTAGTCGGCCAGGTCCTTCAGGGTAATCAGGCCGCCGTTGGCCTTGTTGGCCGCCGCCAGCTTGTGCGCGATGGGGCCGCGATAGAACGCCTTGGTGCCGTGGTCGCGGATCAGCTCCAGCGTGTGCGCCAGTTGCGGCTGCTTGAGGCGGTCGCCGACCTGCCACGGCTTGCCGTCATGCAGGAAGATCGCCGCCACGTTCGGCCACTGCGCGAACAGCTTGGTGTGCGTGGCCATGATGTTGATGTCGCCCTGCTGCAGCACGTAGCCCTTGCGCGCCAGCGCGATGGCGGGATCGATGACCTGCTTCAGCGACATCGTGCCGTACTTCTTCAGCGCGCTGTCCAGGCCCATCACGGTGCCGGGTACGCCGACGCCGAGGTAGGTCTTGGTGCTGCGGCCCTCGACCACGTTGCCGTCCTTGTCCTGATACATGTCCGTGGTGGCCGCCAGCGGCGCCTTCTCGCGGAAGTCCAGGAACAGGTTCTTGCCGTTCTTCAGGTGCACGACCATGAAGCCGCCGCCGCCGATGTTGCCGCAGCACGGATGCACCACGGCCAGCGCGTAGCCGACGGCCACGGCGGCGTCGACCGCGTTGCCGCCTTGCTTGAGAATCTTCAGGCCGACCTGGGTCGCCAGATGCTGCGCCGACACCACCATCGCGTGCTTGGCGCGCACCGGCTGCGCACTGGCCAGCGCCTGGCGCGTGGTCGGTGGCGCGGAGACATCCAGCGCCGTGTCGGGAATGCTGTGGTTTTGCGGCGGCTTGGCCAGCGCCAGCGGCGCGGCAAGCAACAGGAACAGAGGAACGAATACGTGGCGGAAACTGCGCATGATGAGGAATGTTCTCGCGGGGACGATCTCCCGACATTCGGACATCCCGCGCGATTTCGCAAGTTTTCGCGTGCCGCGAAAACCGGTGCAAACGGCTGTTTGAGGCCGGCTTCGCGGTTTCAGCGCTGCGCGGCCCACTCGGCGACGGCCTGGGCGAAACCGAGGCAGTCGCGGAAACGGTTGTACATCGGCACGGGCGAGATGCGGATGACGTCCGGTTCGCGCCAGTCGCCGATGATGCCGCGTTCGGTCAGATGCTCGAACAGGGCGCGTCCCTGCGTGCGTCCGCCGAGCACGCGGATCGAGAGCTGCGCGCCGCGGCGCGCGGGTTCGCGCGGCGTCACCACTTCGAGGACGTCCGGCAGTTGCGTGTCGACCAACCATTCCAGATAGCCGGTCAGACGCTCGGACTTCGCGCGCAGACGCGCCATGCCCGCCTCATGGAACAACTGCAGCGACAGGCGCAGCGGCACCAGCGCCAGGATCGGCGGGTTGGACAGCTGCCAGCCTTCCGCGCCCGGCGTGGGATCGAAGTGCGGGCCCATCTGGAAGCGCGTGTCCTTGTTGTGTCCCCACCAGCCGGCGAAGCGTGGACGCCGCGTCTGTGCGTGGCGCGCGTGGACGAACGCGCCGCCGACCGCGCCGGGGCCGCCGTTGAGGTACTTGTAGTGGCACCACACCGCGAAGTCCGCGCCGCTGTCGTGCAGCGCCAGCGGCAGGTTGCCGACCGCGTGCGCCAGATCGAAGCCGACCACGCAGCCGCGCGCATGACCCAGTCGCGTGATCGCGGGCAGATCGAAGGCCTGGCCGGTGCGGTACTGGATGCCGGGCATCAGCACCAGGGCCGTGCTGTCGCCGTGTTCGGCCAGCGCGCGCTCGATGGCGTGCATCGAGATGGTGCCGTTGGCCTCGTCGGCGGCCAGCTCGATCAGCGACTCGGCCGGATCGAAACCGTGGAAGCGGATCTGCGATTCCACCGCGTAGCGGTCGCTGGGAAACGCGCCTTCCTCGATCAGGATCTTGTGGCGCTCGCGCGTGGGCGTGTAGAAGCTGACCATCAGCAGGTGCAGGTTCACGCTCAGCGTGTTCATCGCCACCACTTCGGACAGGTCCGCGCCGACCAGTTCGGCCAGGTCCTCGCGCACGAACTCGTGGTAGTTCATCCAAGGCAGGCGGCCCTTGAAGTGGCCCTCGACACCGAGCTCGCCCCAGTAGTCGAGTTCGGCGTTGACCGCCTCGCGCACGCTGCGCGGCTGCAGGCCCAGCGAGTTGCCGCAGAAGTACAGCGTGTCGCCGTCGGCGTGCGGCGGAATCAGGAAGCGGTCGCGGAACTCGCGCAGCGGGTCGTCGCGGTCGGCCGCTTCGGCCCAGGCCAGGGAAGCTTCGTAGGGTGCAGTCATCAATCGTCCGTTTCGTGGGCTTGGGGCGGGCGCGGGCGTCAGGCCGTCGCTTTGGGTTCAAAGCGGGCCTTGGGCAGGTCCAGCCATTCCAGCGCGGTGCCGTGCATCAGGCGCGCGTTGGCCGATGCGTCCAGTTCCAGCGCCTCGATGCCCGAGCCCGGTTCCTGTTCGCCGAGCGGGAACGGGTAGTCGGTGCCGAGCATCACGCGGTCGTGACCGACCACGTCGAGCAGGTAGGCCAGCGCCTGCGGGTCGTGCACGCAGGAATCGAAATACAGGCGCGACAGATACTCGCGCGGATTGCGCGCATTGTTCTTCGCCACCAGGTCCGGACGCATCTTGAAGCCGTGCTCGATGCGGCCGATGGTGAACGGGAAGCTGCCGCCGCCGTGCGCGAACATCACGCGCAGCTTGGGCAGGCGTTCCAGCACGCCGCCGAAGATCAGGCTGCAGGCAGCGCGCGACTGTTCGGCCGGCATGCCGACCAGCCACGGCAGCCAGTAGTCGGGCATGGTGTCGCGGCCCATCATGTCCCACGGATGGATCATGATCGCCGCGCCCAGATCGGCGGCGGCCTCGAAGAACGGCAGCAGTTCCGGTGCGTCGAGGTTCCACTGGTTGCAGTGCGAACCGATCTGCACGCCGGCCAGGCCGAGCTGGTCGACGCAGCGCTCCATTTCCTGGATCGCCAGCGTCGGCGATTGCAGCGGCACGGTGCCGATGCCGACGATGTGCCGCGGGTATTCGCGACAGAGGCCGGCGGCGTGATCGTTGAGGAAGCGGTGCAGCTCCAGCGCCTGGTTGCCGCGCGCCCAGTAGGAGAACAGCACCGGCACGGTCGAGACCACCTGCACGTCGACGCCGTGCGCGGCGTAGTCGGCAATGCGCGCTTCGGCGTCGAAGGCCGATTCCCACACCTGACGGAAGAACTTGCCCTCGCGGTAGATGCGATGGCGGCCGGCGCTGTGGGTCATCACCGGGAAGCGCGGCTCGCCGTACTTCTCCGCAAGATTCGGCCAGTCCCGCGGCAGGATGTGGGCGTGGGTGTCGATCTTCAGCATGAGCGGCAGTGTAGAGGCTGACGCGTCTCGCTGCACGCGGCTGCGTGGCGGTTCAGGCCGTCGCGGAAGGCTGCATTTCGCGTTCGAGCACGTGGTGCAGGGTGTCGACGTTGTCGGCCAGACGATCGCTCAGCGCGATCAGGCTTGCGTCGGCGGGATCGGCGCTCGCGCCGAGCCGGGCGGCCAGCGCCTGCTGCTGCGCGCGCAGATCGGGCAGCGCTACGCTGCGCTGCGTATCGCAGGCTTCGGACAGCGCGCGCACCGTGGCGGCGATGTGAGTCAGATAGTCGTCGAAGGCCGCGCGCGCCGGGTGCGCTTCGCAGTCCATGAGCACGGCTTCCAGCGTCATCGCCGTGCGCGCGAGCCGGTTGCCGTTGGCGAACAGCGAATCGCCGCCGCGGCGCAACGCGGACGGCACGCCGGGCTCGGCGCGCAGGCGTTCCAGCGAGGCCTGTGCATTGCTGCGCGCCAGACGGGCGGCGGCGCGGGCGTTGTCGCGTTGTCGACGCGTGCCGCGCAGGGTCAATGCCGCCAGGTAGTCGGCGTAGGCGCGCAGCATCTCGGCCAGCGCGTTGCGGGCGCGGCCGCGTTCCCAGGTCGGCCAGACCAGGTAGGCGGTCAGTGCAAGGCCGCAACCCAGCGAAGTGTTGAGCAGGCGGTCGAGCACGGCGACATCCGGATTGCTGCCCTCGAACGACAGCAGGATCACCACCGCGCCGGTCAGCGCGGCGACGGCCAGTCCATAGTGCGCGGTGGCCAGGTAGCGGAACGCGAACACCAGTACGCCGAGCAGCAGCACATGCGCCCACACCGCATCGGGCACCGACATCAGCAGCAGGCTGGTCAGCACCAGGCCGAGCACGGTGCCGACGATGCGCAGCATGCCGAAGCTGAAGGTGGCGGCGAAGTCCGGGCGCAGCACGATGGCGGCGGTCATCGGCAGCCAGTAGCCGCGCGGCAGTCCGAGCGTGCGCTCCAGCCATTGCGCCAGCGCCAGGCAGACCGCGCAGCGCAGCGCGTGGCGGAAGGCGGCCGAGTGCAGCGTGAGATTGGCGCGCAGCGTGGCCCACGGCGACACGCCGCGCAGCACGCGCGGCAGATGCGCTTCGCTGCGCAGGGCGCGGATTTCGCCGCGGCTGCCGGCCCAGCGCGCGTTGCGCACGGCGGCGGTCAGCTGACCATGCAGGGCCAGCAGGCGAGGACGCAGCGGCGAGGCGGCATCGAGATCGTCGATGCGCGCGCGCAGCGTCTGCGCGGCACGCTCGGCGCCATCCGGCTCCTGGGCGTGTTCCAGCGCGTCGGCGAGTTGCGTCAGCGTCGCGTGGACGGCGACGGGCAGGGCTTCGTCGACGGCCGGCGCGTTACGGCGCAGCTGATCGATGGCCAGCAGCTCCAGACGCATGCGCTCGGCCAGTTCGGCCAGCACGCGCAAGGCCTCCACCGCGCGACCGCGCACCGGATGCTGGCCGAGCAGCATCTGCTGCAGACGGTTGATGGCGTCGCTCAAGGCCGGCGCTTCCTCGTCGCTTTCGCGTTGCGCGGCGAGCGGCGCGAGTTCGCGGAAGATCGCCGCCAGCGCCTGCCGTTCGGGCCGGTAGCGTTGCAACGGCCATGCCGCCACCGACACCACGGCCAGCAGCAGGCCGCCGGCGGCGATCAGCGCACTGGCCGGCCACGCCTGCGACCAGGGCAGCGGCGAGGCGGCGGCGATCACCAGCAGGATCATGCTGATCATGCCGACCCGCGCCATGTCGGCGCCGAACACCACCAGCAGGCCGCCGAGGAATCCGCACACGGCGACGGCCGCCAGCAGCGACGGCAGATGCGCGCCGAGCAGGAAGCCGGCCAGCGCGGCGAGGCCCGCGGCGAGCGAGGCCAGCACGATGCGCGTCAGGCGCTGTCGGTACGGCCCCGGCTGATCGGAGAAGATGACGTTGAAGGCGCCCGCGCCGAGGCCCAGGCCGATCGCGGCATGCCCGCTGGCCACGCCGACGGCCAGCGGACCGGCCACCAGCAGCGCCGCGCGCAGGGCGACGCGCACCGGCACGTCGGGACGTTTGAAGTGCGTCAGCGTGTGCAGCAGGCTGGCGCGCAGCGAGTAGGCGGGGGACATGCGGCGCGGAACATGGCGTCGAAGCGCGCATTGTGCGTCATGCGCACCACGCGATGCGACATCGCCGCGCAGCGATCGCGCCGCGCGGTGAAGCGCCGTTCATGCTTGCCGCGGGTCGGGCGTCAGGCGCGGCCGGCGAATTCGCCGGTCAGGGTGTTGACGCTGACGCGCTCGCCGACGGTGATGTACTCGGGCACCTGGATTTCCAGGCCGGTTTCCAGCGTGGCCGGCTTGGCGCGTTTGGTGGCGCTGGCGCCCTTCAGTTCGGGTGCGGTGTCGGCGACGGTCAGCGTCACCGTCGCGGGCACCTGCAGACCCACCGGCGCGTCGTCGATCAGTTGCACGTAGCAGCCTTCCAGACCGTCGACGATGTAGCCGGCGCTGTCGCCGACCAGTTCCGGCGGCAGCAGGTATTGCGTGTAGTCCTCGGCGTCCATGAACACGAAAGCGTCGCCGTCCTTGTAGGAATAGCTGGCCTGACGACGCAGCAGTTCGACTTCCTTGAGATCGTCGTCGGCACGCAGGCTGAGGTCGAACTTCTGCGCGCCGGGCACCGAATACATGGTGAAGCGGAACGTGACGTTGCCGCCGCGCGCGGTCGGCGCGCTGCGCTCGATGTCGCGGACCTGGTAGACGATGCCGTTGTGTTCGACGACGTTGCCGCGCTTGATGTCGGAAGCTTTCATGGATGCGGAGTAAAGAGGTGGAAGGGGCCGGTCGGGCGGGAGGCGTATTGTGCGCAGCGCGCGTGCGCGGCGCCAGGCCCTCCCGCCCGCGGCGTTCGACGGACTTACTTGGGCTGCAGCCGCACGCCACCGTCGAGACGGATGGTCTCGCCGTTGATGTAGCGGTTGGCGAGGATGAAGGCGGCCAGTTCCGCATACTCCTCGGGACGGCCCAGGCGCGACGGGAACGGGATCGACGCCGACAACGATTCCTGCACGGCTTCGGGCATGCCGTCGACCATCGGGGTCCAGAAGATGCCCGGCGCGATGGTCGCCACGCGGATGCCGAAGCGCGACAGCTCGCGCGCCATCGGCAGGGTCATGCCGACCACGCCGCCCTTGGAGGCCGAGTAGGCGGCCTGGCCGATCTGGCCCTCGTAGGCGGCTACCGAGGCGGTGTTGATGATGACGCCGCGCTCGCCGTCCTCGCCCGCTTCGTTGTGCTGCATCAGGTTGGCGGCGGACTTGGCGACGTTGAAGCTGCCGACCAGGTTCACCATCACCGTGGTGGAGAAGTTGTTCAGCGGCATCGGCGCCTCGCGGCCGAGCACGCGGCCGGCGCCGAGGATGCCGGCGCAGTTGATCACGGCGTTGAGGCCGCCCATGGCCTGCCTGGCAGCTTCCAGGTTGGCGACGACGCCGTCCTCGGAAGTCACGTCGGTGCGGTAGAAGCGCGCGGCGTCGCCGAGATCGGCCGCGGCCTGCTGTCCCTTCTCCTCGTTGACGTCGAACAGCGCGACCTTGCCGCCGTGGGCGACCAGGTGACGGGCCACGGCGTTGCCGAGTCCGGAGGCGCCGCCGGTGATGACGGCCTTGATATCGTTGAGCTGCATGGCGTTTCGTCCTGCTTGGCAAACCTCCATGGTAACTGACGGCGGTATCTCGTATGTAGCGCTCCGGTCATGCTCCACCCCTCAAGGTGCTTGCGCTGGCAGACGGCGAAACGTATCCTGAACACACAAAATATGTGATCCAGTTCACATATTTTCAGGGGCCGTCGGAGTGGCCGCGTTCGTGCGGCGTTCCGGCGCGTACAGGGGAAGGGGGAACCATGAAGCAGGTGCTCGTCTACGAGCGGCCGGTGCCGATCCATCGCAGCCGTCATCGGAACCTGCGTGTCCGTCCCTCAGTCGGGGAATTTTCCTTCGCACGCCAGATCAATTCCGTGCCGCTGGTCGGCTCGGAGTTCGCTGCGGCCGCGCGCGACTTTCCGATCGTCTTCGCCGGCGCCTCGACCGCATCCATGATGCCGGCGGCGTTGCTGGGGCTGACCCAGGACGAGAATCTTTTCGTCGAAGCCGACGGACGCTGGGCCGACGAGGTCTACGTGCCGGCCTTCCTGCGCCGCTACCCGTTCGTGGTGGCCGAGCATGCGACAGGCGAGGATTTGACCGTCTGCGTCGACGAGGCCGCGATCGACGATGCCGACGACGCGTTGCCGCTGTTCCAGGCCGACGGCAGTGAATCGCCGATGTTGCGTCACGCCATCGAATTCCTCGGCGAATACCAGAAGGACGTGCAGCGCACGCGCGCCTTCATGGAACAGTTCGCGCATCACAAGCTGCTGGTCGAGAAGGTGATCCGTCTCGAACGTCCGGGCAACGAGCCGGCGACGCTGAGCGGCTTCAGCATTCTCGACGAAACGCGCCTGAATGCCCTGGGCGCGAAGAGCCTGCAGACATTGGCGAAGTCCGGCGCGCTCGGACTCGCCTACGTGCACCTGATGTCGCTGACCAACGTGCAGCGGCTGTCGGCGCGCATGGACAGAAAACACAAAGGGACGGGCGGCTTGCACTGACCGGTCGTCACGATAGCCCATTCAGAAATATCGGCGCACAGCGCCAAGGCGGCCCCGTGCCGCTTGTCATTCATCAGGGGAAAGATCATGCGTACCGGTCTGTCGTTCCGTTCGAGCAAGGGAACTCCGACACGTGTTGCCGAAAAATCCGCGCAGCCGCTTGCACTGAAGTCCCTGGTGGCGGCGATGTCCGCCGTGCTCGGCGTGGGTCATGCCGCGGGCGCGATGGCCGCCAGCAACATCAACAAGGACGGCCGCACCGCGACCACGGTGGCCGCCTCCGCGGCGGCCGGCCACAACACCTTCGACGTCACCACCACGACGTTGAACGCCAGCGGCAACACCGGCTTCAACTCGTTCCACGATTTCCAGCTCGACAGCGGCGACACGGTCAACATGCATGTCCCGACCGGCGCGAAGAATCTGGTCAACCTGGTGTGGGACAGCCAGACCGTCATCAACGGCACCCTCAACAGCTACGTCGGCAACAGCAGCAAGATCGGCGGCAACGTCTTCTTCGCCGATCCGCACGGCATCGTGGTCGGCAACGGCGCGACCCTGAACGTCGGCGCACTGTCGCTGAGCGCGCCGACGTCGGATTTCATGGCGTCGCTGCTCGACAGCAGTGGCAACGTCGACCCGGACGCGACGGCGGTGAACCTGCTGCTGACCGGCCAGGAGCCCGAGGCGGCATCCGGCAGCGGCTGCATGATCTGCATCGACGGCACCATCAACGCCAACAGTGCGGTGCGCGTGCGGGCGACCGCCATCGACGTCAGCGGCACGATCTACGTGCAGGGCGACGCGACGGACACGCTGTCCACGGCGGTCAACGTCGCAGGACAGACCGATCCGGTGATCGTCTCCGACGGCAACACCATCCGTCTGGTGGTCGACGCCAGCGAGGAAGCCGGGTTCGGCGACGCCGACGCCAAGGCCACGGTCAACGTCAGCGGCACGCTGACCACCGACAGCAGCACCACCGCGCCCAGCGCGGGCCATGCCGCGGCCGGCACCTGGGGGCTGGTGCAGGCCACCGCGCATGCCGAGGCGACGGCCGAATACAAGACGCCGGAGAGCAAGGCCGACACCGTGAACCTGGCCACCGGGCAGGTCGGCGATCTGTTCAAGGATCAGGATTCGCTGGCCGAGAACGGCTTCGCTTCCGCTGCGCAGGACGCCAATCTGGCCGCCTCCGACAAGCTCGGCCAGGTGGCCTACGTGCGCGCCTCGGCCGTGGCCACGGTCAACATCACCGGCAGCATTCTGGCGGCGGGCGACGTCGCGCTGTCGTCGTCGACGGCGGCCAAGGCGGCCACCGAGGCGACCTCCGAAGCCGGAGCCAATGCCGCGCCGGTGATGGTCGGCGCCATGTACGGCGCGATCTACAGCAAGGCCACGACCCACGTCGACAGCGGCGCCTCCGTGCACGCGGGCGGCGCGCTGGCGGTGAATTCGGACACCGACAACGAACTGGACGTCTCGGCCGACACCGTCGCCGGCGATCAGGCGCTGGCGACTACCGTGGCCTGGTCGCAGGCCGCAGTGCAGTCCGACAGCACGCTGGCCGGCGACATCAAGGCGCAGTCGATCCAGGTGCTGGCACACAACAGCAACAGCTTCGCCACCGAGGCCAAGGCCGAAACCAGTCCCAGCACCGGCTCGGTCGGCGTCGCCGGCGCCGTCAGCCTGCAGACGGTGAGCGCGAACGCCGCGCTGAACAGCAGTCCGACGGTGATCGCGGGCGGCAATGGCGACGTGGTCGTCGCCGCCGGCAGCGACACCAGCAAGAATGCCACTTCGGCCAGCACCGGCACCAGCGCCGAAAGCACGGCCGAAACCCAGGACAAGACCGCCGACACCAACGCCGATCTTGGCGGTACGTTGGCCAACAAGAGCAACGGCGGTCTGAATGCCGACGGCAGTTCGGGTAGCGTCGCCTTGCCGTTCCACCTCGGCGCGGCCGTGGCCTACACGGACAGCAAGAACACCTCCCACGCGAGCATCGGCGATGGCGTCACCATCGACACCGAAGGCAGCGTCACGGTGTACTCCAACCTCACCGATGCGGGCATCCACAACGGCGCGACCAGCGCCGCCGTGTCGAAGGCGGACGAGGGCGACACCGACGGTTCGGGTCAGCCGATCGCGGTCGACGTGGCCGCGGCCGTGGCCTACGCCAACTACAGCCACGACGCCTCGGCGACGATCGGCAAGAACGCCGACATCACCGCCGAGAACATCGGCGTCGGCTCCAACGTCAACATCCCGTTCGACTGGTATTTCGGCAATGCCGACAACGTCGACGCGATCAAGAACATGTTCGGCAGCCTCGACCAGTTCGTCGATGGCGCCAAGGCGCTGAAGGACTTGGCCGGCAGCACGCCGGAGGACATCACCAACGGCGTCAGCGGCTACGCCAGCGCCAGCGCCGGCGGCGACACGCCGGTGGCCGTGGGCGGTTCGGTCAACTACTTCGCGATGACCAATCGCAACACCGCCTGGGTCGGCGACGGCGCGACGCTGCACGCCACCTCCGCGGCCGCGGCGACGCCGGGTCAGGACAGCTGGGAATCGGACGTCGAATGGCTGTCCTCGCCGCTGGAGTGGGAGCATTCCATCGACGTGCAGGCGGACACCACGGTCACGCTGTTCAACCTGGTCGGCGACATCACGCCGTGGAAGCAGAGCACCAAGGGCGACAAGGCCGCCATCGGCGGCGCGTTCAACTACACCGGCTACAAGAACACCACCATCGCCGGCGTCGGCGGCGACGCCAGCCTGACCAGCGACCACAACGACGTCGCGGTCAACGCCACCAGCACCGACCGCATGATTGCGCTCAGCCCGATCTCCGGCAAGGGCGGCACGCTGGCCTTCCAGGGCACGGTCGCGATCACCGACGTCGACGACACCACGCACGCTACGATCAGCGCCGGCAGCAGCGTCGACGCGCGCGCCGTGGACGTGGTCGCTAGCAATCCGGTGATGATCTGGTCGCTGTCCGGCGCGCTGGCGATGTCCAGCGAAGCCAGCATCGGCATCAGCATCGGCATCAACCAGACCACCACCGACACCGTGGCGAAGATCGGCGACAACCGCGCCGACGATCCCGCTGTGACCGGCGGCGCGACGGCGCCCAGCGAGAGCGGCGGCACGTTCGCCGTCGATGCGCTGAACGTCAACGCCGTCAGCAGCGGCCAGTCCGGCGCGCTGTCGCTGGCCGGCTCGAAGGGCGGCTCGAACGGCAGTTCCAGCAGCGGATCGGGCAGCTCGGGCGACACCGGCGAGGGCGAGAGCAGCGGCGGTCAGGGCACCGGCGAAGGCCTGACTTCGCTGATCGAGAACATCAAGACGGTCAACGAGAACTTCCAGGCCGGCGTGGCCGCTGTGGACGGCATCTCCAGCCTGGCCGGCGGCAGCGACGATGGCAGCGGCGACTCGATGCTGGACAAGGCCGGCGAGGTGATGGAGCAGATCTCCAGTGCCTCGGAAGCCGTCGGCAGCGCCTCGGAAAGTCTCAACAAGCTCAAGGACAAGGCGGCCGGCACCGGCAAGAGCAAGGGCGGTGCCGACGAAGAGACGTCCAAGTCCAAGGGCGGCAAGTTCGGTATCGGCGTGTCCGGCTCGGCCAGCGTCAACATCGCCCACCTCGGCGCGCATGCCGAACTGCAGGGCGTGACCGTCGACAACGGCAGCAGCGGCACCGACGTCACCGTGCAGGCGCTGGATCAGGCCTCGCTGATCAGCGGTTCCGGCGCGGCGGCGCTGAGTCAGAGCAAGAGCGGTTTCGCCGGCGCCATCGCCGGTGCGGTGGCGTATTCCAGCGTCGGCAACACCACCACGGCGCTGATCACCGGCAGCACCCTGAACAACATCGATCACGCCGTGGTGCGCGCGCTCGACGGCAGCCTGCAGGTCGACGTCGCCCTGGGCGTGGCGGCCAACACCAGCAACGGCACCTCGACCACCATCGCCGGCTCGGTGTCGATCGGCAAGTCGGCCAACACCACGCATGCCGGCATCGAGGGCGGCAGCACGCTCACCGCCGGCAGCGCGGCGGACAGCAGCGTCGAAGTCACGGCCTACGACCATTCGCGCATCGGCGTGGGCGGCGGCAGCCTGTACTTCAACAAGAGCGGCGCGACCAGCGGCAACGTCGGCATCGGCTTCACCTACGCCGACATCGGCAACACCACCAGCGCCGACCTTTCCGGCCACACCGGCGCGGCCACCGACAACGACATCGCCGGCTTCAAGAGCCTGACCCTGCGCGCGCTCGATTCCTCGCTGATCGGCGCCGGTTCGGTTGCCGGCGGCTACAGCGCCAGTCAGAACAGCGCCAGCCTCGCCGGCGCCATCGTGTGGACGCAGATCGGCAACACCACCCAGGCCTCGGTCGATTCGGGCATGCGTCTGGGCCTCGACGGCGACGTGCTGATCCAGGCCAGCGCCGTGGCGCCGATCAGCGAGCTGGACAGCATCGTCGGCGACCGCGACACCGAGGGCTACGACTTCAGCGGTTCCACGCTGGACGCGCCGAGCGTCGACCACAGCGGCGACCAGACTGCCGGTTCCGACGGCGATCCGAGCCAGCCGGGTAGCGATGCGCTGACGCTGGGCGACAGCGGCGTCGGCAGCTCCATCATCGCCATTGCCGGCACCGTGCAGATCGGCGGCAACAACGTCGGCCTGTCCTACGTCGGCAACAACGTGCACAACACGCACACCGTGCGCATCGACGACGCCAGCATCGACACCACCGGTTCGGTGCAGCTCGGCGCGCACGACGATACGCGCATCGTCGGACTGGCGGTGGGCGTGGGCGTCAGCAGCGGCCAGTTCGCCGGTCTCGGCAGCGCCACCAGCAACATCGTCGGCAACACCGACAGCATCCTGCTCGGTTCGGCCGCGACGGCGGGCCACACCGCGAGCATCCACGCCGACAGCCTGCTGGCCGAAGCTTCGGACGACACCAAGATCTACAGCCTCGCGGGCAACGTCGCCATCGGCAAGGGGCAGGCCGCCGCGGGCGGCGCGGTGACCTACAACGACATCGCCAACACCATCACCACGCACGCCGGCAACACCACGCTGGACATCGGCAACGACGCCACCATGAACGCCGACGAGTCGGCGCTGATCATGGCCGGCGCGGTGGCCGGCGCGGCCAGCAAGGGCTTCGCGCTGACGCTGTCGTTCGGCTGGAACCAGACCGCCGACAGCAACCAGGTCCTGATCGACGACGCCAGCGCGATTTCCGCAGGCTCGCTGAGCCTGGGCGCCGACAACAGCGCGACCATCTACGCGCTCAGCGGTGGCGTCAGCATCGGCGGCCGCGCGGCCGTGGGTCTGGCCGCCAGCGTCAGCGACATCGGCGACAGCACGCAAGCGGGCATTTCCGATGCCGGTCTGAACGTGTCGGCCGGCGCGGTCAACGTGAAGGCGTCCGGCACCGGCACGCAGTACGCGTTGTCGGTGGCCGGCGCGGTGGGCACGCAGGGCGCGGGCGTTGCCGGCGCGGAAACCACCAGCCTCATCAGCAGCGACGTGACGGCCTCGGTCGCCAACGTCTACGGCCTGAAGAGCGACGGCAGCGTCGACACCGCGGCCGCTGCACAGGCGCTCAGTCTGAGCGTCGACGCCGAGAACACGGCGGGCATCTACAGCCTCGCCGGCGGCATCGGTATCGGCCAGTCGGTGGGCGTGGGCGCGGCGGCGACGATCGCCGACGTCGGCGGCTCGACCTCGGCCAGCCTGAGCGACGCGACGCTCGACGTGACCGACACCACCGACGTCAAGGCGCACGCGGGCACCACCATCGACACGGCCTCGCTGGCCGGTTCCGCGGCCAGCAGCGTCGCGGTGAGCGCGTCGGACACCACCAACCTCATCCACAACAGCATCAGCGCGACGATGACCAACGTCGCCGCCGGCGACGCCAGCGACAGCAGCGTCGTCTCCACCAACGTGACCACGGTGAGCGCCGACAACGACGCCACCATCAACGCGCTGTCCGGCGCGGTCGGCGGCGCGGGTTCGGTCGCGGTCGGCGCGGCGGTGTCGGTGAACAATATCGCCACCACCACGCGCGCGTCCTTCCTCGGCAGCGCCGACGGCAGCAGCGCCGGCCCGGTGTACAAGGCGCAGCAGCTGGTGGTGCAGGCGGGCACCGGCAGCGCCTCGCACGTCAACACCATCGCCGTGGGCGCGGCCGGCGGCGGTTCGACCGCGGTTGGCGGCTCGGTCGCGGTCAATCTGCTCGGCGGCACCACCGCGGCGACGATCGCCCATCAGGCCGACGTCATCGCCAGCGACAACGTCGGCGTGCTGGCCGTCAACCAGCAGGGCATCAACGTGTTCGCCGGTCAGGCGGCCATCGGCGGCGACGCCGGCGTCGGCATCGGCGTGGTGGTCAACAAGATCGACGGCAGCACCGACGCCAGCATCGACAACAGCGCGGTCAGCGCCTACGGCAACGGCAGTGCGCTCAGCGTCGACGCCGGCGCGGCCAGCAAGGCCGACGCACTGCAGGCGGGGCTGGACATCGCCAAGAGCGACGCCAACGCCAAGAGCATCTCCGATCCGACCAACTACCTGGCGCCGGATCTTTCCGGGTCGACCAAGTCCGTGCACGGCGTCGCCGTGAACGCGGCCAACCAGCAGTCGATCGCCACGCTCGGCATCGGCGCCAGCGTCAGCGGCGGCGCGGCCGTCAGTGCGCAGGTCGGCGTGAACATCGTCGGCGGCAGCACCAGCGCCAGCATCACCGACGCCAATATCAACCAGGCTGACCGCACCGTGCAGAGCGGCAGCGGCACCGATATCGGCGACAACGGCGTCTACTACACGCACGCCGCCAGCGCGCAGCAGGTCGACGTGACGGCGGGCAGCCGCCAGTACGAGGCCAACTTCATCGTCAACGTCGCCGGTTCCGGCGGCGGTTCGGCGACCGGCAGCGTGGCCACCAACGTCTTCAACGTCGACACCTCGGCCACGCTCAGTGGTTCGACGGTCTCCGCGCAGGGCGCGGCGGCCGTGGATGCGGTCGGGCAGCAGTGGTCGCTGCTGACCGCGGTCGGCGCCAGCGTCAGCGGCGGCGTCGGCGGCGCGGCTTCGGGCGGCGTCAATCTGTTCCAGGCCAGCACCACCGCGACCCTGGACGGCGGCTCGCTCGACGCGGGCAGCCTCGACGTGCTGGCGCAGGGCGACACCGTCAGCGCGCAGTTCACCGGCGCGCTGGGCATCGGCATCGGCGCGGCCGGACTGGCCGGCGCGGCCGGCGTCAACGTCGACAGCACCACCACCACGGCCAAGATCGACGGCGGCGCGACCGTGACCGCCGGCAACGGCGTCAACGTCAAGGCGAACAGCAAGAACGTGGCGCAGAGCATTGTCGTCGGCGCGGCCGGCGGCAGCAGCGTCGGCATCGCCGGCGGCGCCGTGGTCAACGTGGTCTCCAACAACACGCATGCCAGCATCGAGGGCGGCAGCAGCGTCACCGCCGCCGATGTGGCGGTCGACGCGCTCGACCAGCAGTTCATCAGCGCCTACTCGGGCGTGCTTGGCGGCGGCTTCGTGGGCGCGGGCGGCGGCATGAACCTGGTGCTGCTGCAGTCCAGCGTCGGCGCTGCCGTGCAGAACAGCACCGTGCATGCGTTCGGCCCGGTCTACGGCGACCACGGCAACGTGGACGTGCATGCCGAGTCGGATCGCGACATCCAGTCGGTCGCGGTGGCGATCGGCGGCGGCGCGGTCGGCACCGGCCTCTCGGCCAGCGTCGTGGTGGCCGGTACCGGCGACATCACCGGCGGCGGCGGGGCCGGCGACGATTTGACCGCGGACGGCCAGCTCAACCTCAACAATCTCGACAGCCTGTCCTCGGGCAGCAAGCTGGACAGCGACCCGTCGTCCTACGGCCTGAGCGATTCGCAGCTGTCCTCCAGCGACCTCGCCGGCATCAACAGCAGCGCCAGCTACAACCTTGGCGGCGCCACCGGCAGCGGCAACAGCGCGTTCGGCGGCAACGACGGCGTGCAGGCCAAGATCAGCGGCGGCAGCGTCACCGCCAACAACGGCATCGACGTCGGCGCCAGCGTCGAGAGCAACACCGACAACATCGCCGGTAGCGGCGCGGTGGGCGTGGTCGGCGTGGGCGGCTCGGTCGCCTACACCTCGCTCAACAGCGACATTCAGGCGTCGGTCGACGGCGGCACGGCCACGGCCGGCTACGGCATCGCGATCCATGCCGACGCGGGCGACTACAACGGCGGCAAGGCGGCCAAGTCCACGGCCTACGCGGGCGTCGGCGGTCTGGTCGGCGTCGGTGCGGCGGTCGCCATCAGCGACGTCAATAACACGGTGTCGACCACCGCCGGCGGCACGCTGAACTCGTCGCGCTCGGGCAAGGGCACCCTGAGCCTGAAGGCTTCCGACACCAGCACCTCGCTGGCCGGCAACGCCAACCAGAAGGACCCCAACGGCATCAACGTCGGCGGCGTGGTCGCAGGCGCGGTCGTGGTCGACGCGATCCGTTCCAGCACCGTCAGCGCGACCCTGGCCGACAGCGCCGACGTCAACAACTTCGCCGCGCTGACGCTGTCGGCCAGCGACAGCGGCGCGATCACCGCCAACGGCGTGATGGGTTCGGGCGGCATTTTGACCGCGATCAGCGCCGTGGTCGCCACGGCCAGCGACAGCAGCCACGTCACCGCGCACATCGGCACGCAAGCGGACATCGCTGTCGGCAGCACTTCCGTGTCGGCCTCGGCCGATCCGGTGATGAATGCCGGCGCGGTCGGTATCACGGTGGGCGGCATCGGCGGCGGCATCGGCGCCAACGTCGCCGTGGCCGACATGACGGCCAGCGTCGAGGCTTCGGTCGCCGACTATGCGGTGTTCCATCAGGGCACGCTGTCCGTGGACGCCTCGGTATCGCCGACCGTGAACGCCTCCAGCAGCGGCGGCGCGGGTGCGGCCATGCTGGGCGTCAACGCGTCCACCGCCACGGCGACGGACACGGCCAGCGCCAACGCGACGGTCGGCAACAGCGTCACGCTGCCGACCACTTCGGTATCGATCTCCGCCACCAGCGACACGCATCAGAACGCCAGCGCCACGGGCGTCAGCGTCGGCCTGGTCGCGGCGGGCGCCTCGGTCGCCAAGGCGACGTCGAACACCACGCTCAACGCCACGCTCGGCAACGGCCTGCTGGACAGCAGCAACAACCCGGTCGCGGCGGCGACGACGGGCGCGCTGTCCGTGGTTGCCGCCGGCTCGGATGCCAACATCGCCTACAGCAAGGCCGGCAGCGGCGGTCTGGTCAGCGGCAACGGCGCGTCGGCCACCACCAGCGCGACGTCGACCTCCAGCGCCAGCGTCGGACAGCACCTGGATCTGGCTAGCCTGAGCGGCTTCCAGCTCAGCGCCACGCAGAACGTCGAGTACGGCGGCGAGGCCAACTCGGTGCTGGCCGCGGCGGTCGGCGGCAGCGGCGCCGATGTCAGCAACACCATCAACACCACCACCAACGCCACCATCGGCGATGGCACGGTCGTGGCCACCGGCGGCAACATCGACGTGCTGGCCAAGACCACGCTGGCCAGCGCCGACGGCCACAACGTCGGCGCCACCGGCGGCGCGGGCGGCGTGGTGACCGGTACGGCGGCCAGCGTCAACACCCAGGTCACCACCCACAACAACCTCAAGGTCGGCAGCGACGTCCAGTTGACCTCGGGACTGGACGCCTCGGAGAGCGTGATCGGCCACATCTCGATGGTCGCGGGCACGCTGGTCGGCGGCATGGCCGATGCCTCCACCATCAGCACCGGCGGCGCGGTGCCGATCGCCAACGCCAAGGTCAACGTCGGCGGCCAGTTCGACAACGACCTCGAAGTCGGCGACGGCAGCCACCTGCTGAGCTACGGGCGCACCAACATCGCGACCTACACCGTGCTCGACCAAGTAGCGGCGACGGCGACATCCAACAGCTGGGGCGCGGCGCCGGTCGGCGCTTCGTCCGCCACCATCAACCTGCAGTCCGACCAGTCGCTGAAGGTCGGCAGCAACGTGCACATCAAGAGCTACGACGAGGCCGACATCGTCGCCGGTCGCGACATTCTCGGTCTGCACAAGACCAAGCTCGCGCCTTCCGCGGTGTCGCAGTCCTACGTGCGCGGCTTCATCGCCATTCCGCATGCTTCGGCGACCGCCAACACCGTCAGCAACGCCACGCTGACCATGGGCAGCGGCAGCACGGTGACGGGCGGCGGCGACGTCGCGATCGGCGCGGTGCAGGGCGACGCCACGGTCAGCACCGACGGCACCGGTCACGGCTACGAGCTGGGCTTCATTCCGGCCACGCAGCACTCCAATCATCAGAGCAGCACGGGCACGACCCAGACCGGCATCGACGGCACGGTCGTCGCCGGCGCGTTCAACAAGGTCAAGCTGAGCATCGCCGCGGACGGTACGGTCGATTCCACGGGCACCAACGCGCCGTTCAACGTGATGGTCGACAAGACCCTCAATCCGACCCAGGAACTGAACACGCTGAACGGCACGCCGGACGGCACCTACAACGGCATCGACAATGCCAACGTCGGCGGCATCCTGTTCGATCCGATCTTCGTCGGCGGCGGCAACGTCTACCTGTACGGCGCCAGCATCGGCGGCAGCGGCACGATCACGGCGCAGGGCGCGCCGTCGGTGACGATCGACAACGCCAGCCCGTACTACATGTTCATTCCGAAGATCGAGACGACGTTCGGCAGCTCCGGCAGCGTGCTGGTTTCCGGCGGCGCGAACCCGAGTTCGCTGGGCGGCCTGACGCTGCATCAGGAACCGTCCGACGTGCTGCCGACGGTGACCATCAACTCGACCTATCCGTCGACGCCGGGCGGTCCGACGCCGGGCATCATCCTCGGCGATGTCATCAACCTCGGCGGTCCGCTGCACATCAAGGACCTGGCCGGCTCGCTGCTCGAACGCGGCCAGATCCAGACCAACTCGCAGGACGTCTACGTGCCCAACGGCTACGTTGTGGTCAAGCCGACCAGCGGCGACGTGTGGTTCTCGGGCGCGGATCCGACCAGCAATCTCAATTCCAGCTGGATCAAGGCGTTTCTGGATGCCGCGATCTCCAGTCCGGACAATGCGGCGGCGGCGATCGCCGAGTCCTACTACAGCCTCAACGGCGTCTACTTCACCAGTCATGCATCGAACGAGCAGGCCAAGGTGCTGGTGCTGTATGGCTCCTGCGCGCCGCACACCGGCGGCTCGGGTTCGGAGGAGTCGCTCGACGGCTGCAACGTCAGCGGTCCGATCGGCACCACCTCGGTGCTGAACCGTCCGGTGCCGATGATCCCGTCCATCGCGCTGCAGCAGAGCGGCAAATTCACCGGCAATCAGCTCGGTTCGACCGGCGCCTACACCGGTCAGAAGTTCATCGTCGAGGCCAAGTACATCGACATCGACGGCGCGATCAACGCCGGCACGCCGGCTACGTGGACCGTGCAGACCACCGCTGCGCTGAAGGATTTCATTGCGCAGAAGAAGGCGGAGTACGCGCAGGGACTGATCACCGATCCGAACATCCGGTTGACCACCGACAGCAGCGGACAACCGCTGCTTACGCTGGTGGGCGGACAACCCAGCCAGCTGATCGGCGCGACCTACAACGTGGTCAACAACCAGTTGATCCTGGACAACGTCAACGCGTCCGGCGGCGGCAGCGTCAGCCTCAGCGGCAAGATCGTCAGCACGGCGCAGGGCAGCATCAACGTCAACAGCGGTTACGGTTCGGTCACGGTCGACAACACCACCGGCGTGCCGCTGGTGGTGCAGAACGTGTTCGCCGGCAGCGGCGGTCTCGGCCTGATTACCGTCGACGACAAGCTCAAGACCTGGACGTCCGGCGTCAACGCGGGCAAGAACGTCGTCACCTGGTACGTCAGCCAGAACGGCGAGCCGGCCAAGATCTACGACAACTACAACGGCGCGACCGACTGGACCGATGCCAGTGCACGTCTGGTCGGCAACGTCAGCGACACCACCCAATACGCACCCAAGGCCGGCGTCGAGTACCAGTGGACGGCCAGCACCAGCATCGCGCGTTCCTACGACCGGACTTCGGGCAATCATTCCTGGTCGCTGGGCGACTGGGACTGGGCCAGCGCCAGCGGCGGCACGGCCGGTCAGCACTGGGCCCTGGGCACGTCGCGCTTCATCGATGGAAACGGCAGCAGTGGCTACGTCGATCTGGCCGGCAACGACTACCAACTTTCGATCAGCGGTTCGTTCCAGCAGGCGGCCTACTGGGATGTGGCCTATCACGGTTGCGACAGCGACGGGAATTGCCATTACGGAACCCATCAAAGCGGCACGGATGGCAGCGGCAACGCGGCCTCGATCTGGGGCTTCATCTATCCGTATCAGGGCACGCTGACCGTCACCGACACGCAGCGCGCCGATCTTCCGATCAACATCAACTTCGTCACCAGCGCGTCGAACAACGTCGACATCACCTCCGACAACAGCATTCTGCTCAGCGGTCAGATCACCAACACCAACGGGCCGACCAGCGTGCACGCCACGCAGGGCGACATCGTCCAGTCCAACGACAAGGCGCTGATCTGGACGCACAGCCTGGCGCTGGCCGCCGACGCGGGCGAGATCGGCAGCGTCAACGATCCGCTGCAGGTGAAGATCGCGCACGACAGCACGCCGGGCAGCACGTTGACCGCCAGCACCGGCGGCGGCGACATCTCGCTGAACGTGGACTCCGGCAGCAGCGCGCAGGCCTTCAGCGCGCTGGCGAGCGGTGCGCAGGGCTACGGCGACGTGCTGATCCGCTCGACCGGCTCGCTGGTGGGCATCGCGGGCCACAGCGTCGACGTCATCGGTCGCGACGTGAACCTGACCAGCACGCAGGGCGGCATCGGCAGCATCGCCACGCCGCTGAACATCGAGACCCATGCGGACACGCTGGCCAACGGCGCGCCCTCGGGCGGACAGCTCGATGCGCACGGCGTCGGCGATGTCGCCATCTCCGATACGGGCGGCGATGTGTGGGTGGGCAGCGTCACTTCCGAAAACGGCGACGTGCTGCTGGCCGCGCCCAACGGCGGCATCTACGACGCGCGCCAGCTGGATGCGGACTCGACCTTGTCCTCCGATCAGGCCAAGAAGATCTGGGACCAGCTGCACCTGACCGACGGTGCGGCGGCCGACACCACCATCGCGGCCATCGAGCAGCAGGTGGACGCGGGCTACGCGCAGTACTACCAGTTGCTGAAGGTCGGCACGGTCAGCAACGGGCAGTACACGCTGAACAGCGATGCCGTGGACCTGTACTGGCCGCTGGCCGCGGCCGCCAACGGCATGGACGCATCCAGCGCCGTCGATCCGGCGACCAAGGCGAGCCTGACGCAGCAGTACGTCAGCGATCGCTACCAGACCATCGTCTCCGAGTTCGGCACCTACATCGGCGCGGACTGGAAGTCGCAGAGCGCGTTCGCCGGCAGCGATCCGGTCGCCAGCTTCAACTTCACGCTGGATCCGACCTCCGACGCCTACAAGAACCTGACCCAGGATTCGACCTGGACCGAGGAGCAGCTGACTTCGGCGATCAACGAAGCCGCGCTCGGTTCGCCGACCGGCGGCACCGTGGGCACGGTCGCGCCCAACATCTCCGGCAAGAACATCACGCTCACCGCCGGCGACGGCGGCATCGGCCGTACCGACACGCCACTGTCGATCACCTACCAGGCGCTGAAAGATCTGTATGCGGGCAGTGCGACGGCGCTGACGGCGCAGCAGATCACCGCGCTGGGCCTGGCCAACGCGCCCGGCGACGTGCAACTGATCGACGCCAGCGGCAACGTCATTTCGCCGAACGATCCGGACCTGCAGAACAAGCTGGACCACCTGTCGGTGACGCAGACCATGCCGCTGTACGTGACGGCGACCGGCACGGTCACCGGCTCGGCCTCGGCCTCGGTGTACCTGCAGGCCAACGGCGATCTGCACTTCGACAGCTTCAGTTCCGGTACCGACATGCGCGTGGCCGCCACGGGCAGCATCGGCGCCGCCGACGGCGTCGATGCCAGCAAGCCGGTGCTGACCACCGGCGGCGATCTGCTGCTGACGGCCGGCGGCGGCTACATCGGCCTGGGCAACGACAGCAGCGGCGGCGCGGGCGACGCGCTGCCGGTGCAGATCGGCGGCGAATTGCGCAACGCCTCGGCCGCGACCGACCTGCTGCTGAGCCAGCTCAGCGGCGACCTGCGCGTCGGCACCGTGTTCGCCAACGGCCTGGTGTCGCTGGATGCGCCGACCGGCAGCATCCTGGCGCAGCAGGACAGCCTCAGCATTCAGGGCCGCGACATCGTGCTGACCGCCGACGGCGACATCGGTCGACGCAGCAGCGTCAGCACCGGCGTCGATGCGCCGCTGAAGCTGCAGGTCGGCTCGGACGGTTCGCTCGATGCGACCGCCGGCGGTGCGGTCAACATCGACTCGCCGACGGGCAACCTGCACGTGGGCACGATCACCAGCGGCGGCAACCTGGTGCTGACCTCCGAACTGGGCAACCTCGACGCCAAGCATCTGACGTCCACCGGCGGCACGATCACGTCTACCGCCGGCGGCGACGGCAGCTATGACGACGTGCAGGCGGACGGCGACGTCACCCTGAGCGCCACTGGCAGCTTCACCGAAGGTTCGGTCCGCAGCACGCAGGGCGACATCACCCTGACCGGCGTCACCGGCATGCAGCTGAAGGACATCGACGCGCAGGCCGGCGTCATCGTCGCCAAGCTGATTGGCAGCGGCTCGCCGGCCATGAACGTGGTCGATGGCGGCCTGCTGCAGTCGGCGTCCGACATCACTCTGCAGTCCTCGGGCAGCCTGGCGATGGGCGCGGGCAGCGAAGTGTCCAGCGGCGGCCTGGCGAAACTCACCAGCACCGGCAGCATGACGCTGGGTCTGGTCGCCAGCACGGCCACCAGCGGCACGGGTGTGCAGCTCGATGCCGGCGACGCGATTGCGGGCAACGGCGATGCGGTGAATCTGCGCTCGCGCAGCGGCGCGACGGTCGATCTGCATGCGGTCCACGACATCGGCAGCGCCGCGTTGCCGATCGTGGTGGACGTGGACACGCTGCAGGGCAGCAGCGACCAGGGCAGCATCTGGCTGCACGGACTCGGCGACGTGCGCTTCACCGACCTGCAGGCCGGGCAGGGCAACCTGGACCTCTCGGCACAGGGCACGCTGGCCTATGACAACCTGGTCTCGGGCGGCGACAGCATCCTGCAGGCCAACGCCATCGATGGCACGACGCTGCAGGCGGGCGGTTCGGCGAGCTTCACCTCGACCGCCGACACCACCGTCGACACGGTGCACACCGGCAGCTTCCTGAACATGCAGGCGGGCGGCAACCTGACGGCGACGACGCTGTACGTCGGCACCGACGCCACGCTGACGGCGGGCGGGGTGCTGTCCTACACCGGCCTGACTTCGGGTGGCAATAGCGTGCTGCAGGGCGACCGCATCCTCGGCGGCACGCTGGTGGCTGGCGGCCGCGCGCAGCTGACCTCGACGCACGACACCACGGTCGATTCGATCCAGACCGGCCAGGATCTGGCGATGCAGGCCGGCGGCAACCTGACGGCGACGACGCTGGACGTCGGCACCGACGCCACGCTGACGGCGGGCGGCGTGTTGTCCTACACCAGCCTGACCTCGGGCGGCGACAGCGTGCTGCAGGGCGACAACATTCTCGGCGGCACGCTAGTGGCCGACGGGCGCGCGCAGTTGACCTCGACGCACGACACCACGGTCGACGCGATCCAGACTGGCCAGGATCTGACGATGAACGCGGGCGGTGAACTGACGGCCACGACGCTGAAGAGCGGCACCGAGGCCGCGTTGTCGGCGGGTGGCGACCTGAACGTCACGGCGCTCGATGCGGGCACGTTCGCCAGCATCGTCTCTGGCGGCGATACGCACGCCGGCACGGTCAGGACGGGCACGTATCTGTCGATGGAAGCCGGTCGTGGCCTGTACGCCGACACGCTCGATGTCGGCACCGACGCCACGCTGCACGGCGCCAGCGCGGTCGGCCTCGGCGCGGTGACGACCGGCAACGACCTGTCGGCCGACAGCGGCGGCAATCTCGATGCCGATACGCTCGACATCGGCGGCGACGCCGCGCTGAACGCGACCGGCACGCTGAGCCTGACCGGCGCGGTCAAGACCGGCGGCGATCTGGACATGACGTCCGGCCAGCACATGAGCTTCGCCACGCTCGATGCGGGCGGCCACGTGTTCGGCCAGTCGCTGCATGGCGATATCGACGGCAGCGGGGTCACGGCGACGGACTGGATCAAGTTCGTCGCCGCCGGTTCCATCCGCATCGGTTCGATGCAGGCCGGGACCGATGTCACGCTGCAGGCCGGCGCGAACGTTCAGGCCGACCGCATCCTGGCCGGGCACGACCTCGACGTCACCGCCGGCGGCAATATCGATCTGGGTTCGGCCACGGCCGCCAACGCGATCATCATGGATGCCGGCGGCAACCTGACCGCGCACGATCTCAAGGCCGGACACAGCATCGATCTGGCGGCGAACACCATGAGCTTCGCCTCGCTGGAAGCGCCGGACAGCATCACGCTGCTGGCGCGCAAGGGCGACATCACGGCGGATACGCTGACCACGCGCGATGCCTTCGTCTCGGCCTTCGGCGCGATCCGTCTGGATGCGGCGAACATCGGCGATCGTATCAATCTTGCCGGCAACACCATCGATGCCCACATCCGCCAGACCTCGACCGGGCAGCCGCTGTATTCGGCCCTGACCGGTTTCCAGGACGGCGTGGCGCAGCGCATCACCATCGATGCCGAGGTGCCGCAGCAGTGGATGATCGACCGTCTCGCCGCCGTCAACGCGGCGCTGGCGACCACCGCACCCAGCGTGCACATCGAGCAGGGACACATCGAGAATAGCCTGTCTCTCGACACGGCCGATGCGCGCATCCGCATGAACCAGCACGACCCCGCGCTGGTGCCGGCGGACGTGCAACTGATGCAGAAGACGTACGACTTCAAGCTCTATCAGGACGACGTGCACACGCTGACCGATGCGTTCGTGGTGCGCTACGGCGACGGCTATCAGATCCAGACGCCGAACTACGTCTCCGACCATCTGTGGGTGGCGCCGGATTACTACGGCGATGCCGCGCTGCGCTACAACGGTCGCGCGTTGACGCTGCACACCGACGAACGCGGCGAGGACCGGATCGACGGTTTCAAGCCGACCTGGACGAACAGCGACGGCAGCGATCTGGTGCAACCGGATCCTTCCGTCGAAGGCGCGCCCGTCAACACCAAGGCTCCACGATGATCAACACCCGCATGAAACGGAAACCATCCGCCACGACGCGGCGCGTGCTGGCGCTGTCCGCGCTGAGCGCTTGTCTGCTCGCAGCCGCGGGGCAGGCGGCTGCGCAGACCGTGCCGAGCACGCTGCAGAACGATGCGCAGCGTCTGCAGCGCTACTACGAGCAACAGCAGACCCAGCCGAAGAAGCCCACGGACCCGCTGGACGACAAGGCCGCGAAGTCGTCGTCCTCGAAGACGCCCACCGCGGCAGGTGGTCCGGGCTTCGTGCTCAAGCGCGTCGACTTCACGACGTCCGCGTTGCTGAGCGCGCAGGCGTTGCAGGATGCAGTCAAGCCGTATCTCGGCCGCATGCTGCACAAGTCCGATCTCGACGCGATGCTCGACCGCGTCAACAATCTGTACCGGGCGCGACACATCACCACCGCGCGCGCGATCCTGCCGAATCAGTCGATCCAGGATGGCGTGGTGCGCATTGAACTGGTCGAGGGCCGTCTGGGCAAGATCACGGTGGTCGGCGACAAGCATGTGCGCAAGGATTTCATCCTGCGCCGCGTCGATCAGAAACCGGGTCAGATCGTCGACTCCGATCAGCTGCGCAAGAACCTGGTGTACCTCAACGAAACCACCGATCTGGAAGTGCGCGCGCTGCTGGCGCCGGGCGCCGAACGTGGTCAGACCGACATCCACCTGGCCGTGCAGGAGCCGGACCGGCACGACCTGGTGGCCTTCGTCGACAACGGCGGCGTGGACAGCACGGGGCGCTATCGCTTCGGTCTGCAGGGACACATCTACGGACTGTTCGGCGTCGACGATCTGCTGGAAGGCAACATCGCCCATGCCAAGGGCGGCAATGACGGTGCGATCTCGTATTCGGTGCCGTTGTTCGTCAACAACGGGCGGCTCGGCGTGAGTCTGGCGCACAGTCAGATCAACATCCTCGACCGTGCGTTCCGCGATCTGAACATCACCGGCACCTCGACCGTGAAGTCGGTCAATTACAAGCAGCCGTTCATCGCCACGCTGCAGACGCAGTTGAGCGGCGTGGCGGCCTACACCATCAGCGACTCGGTGACGCGCATCGGCGGCAAGCAGATCGCGCACACCACCAATCATTCGGCGACGGTCGGACTCAGCATCGATCACAGCAGCGACGGTCGGCGCTGGAACATCACCCAGTTGGTGACGCGCCTGGATTCCGACGAACCGATGCTCGGCAAGAGCCATTTCAATCTCACGCCGGGCAGCGCGTTCCTGATTCAGCGTCTGGGCAAGTCGCACTGGGCGCTGCGCGCCAACGCCGGTTGGCAGTTCAGTTCCGGCACCAACCTGCCGTCGGCCAACCTGTTCCAGATCGGCGGCCCGGGCAGCGTGCGCGGGTACGAGCGCGGCGTGCTGGCCGGCCCGCGCGGTTACTACGTCGATCTCGAACTGCATCGCGCGTTCAGCGAAAAACTGGATCTGTTCGTTTTTGCCGATCACGGTGAAGTGCGCGCCAACTACCCGAACGCCAGTTCGATCTCGGGCGCGGGTCTGGGCGGCATGTACCGCTATCGTTGGTTGACCGCCTCCGCCGACGTGGCCAAGCCGTTCGACACGGTGACGCCGCAGCAGGACAGCGTGCGTTTCGATTTCCGGCTCAGCGTCGATTTCGACTGACCTCGGCGCATCCGGCATGCCGGGTGCGATGCTTTTGCGTCAGGCTTTCCAGTCGCGCATGAAGTCCGCCATCTGCGCCGGTTGCAGTGGATGGCTGAACAGGAAGCCCTGCGCATCGTCGGTGCCGATGCGTTCGAGGAACGCGAGCTGTTCCTCGCTCTCCACGCCCTCGGCGACCACGGTCATCCCGAGGCTGTCGGCGATGCGCACGATGGCCTCGCAGATGGCCGTGTCCGAGGCCTGGCTGGGGATGCCCTGCATGAAGGTGTGGCTGATCTTCACGCAGTCGATGGGCAGGTGACGCAGGTAGTTGAACGAGGAGTAGCCCTCGCCGAAGTCGTCGATGCTCAGACGCACGCCCATCTTCTTCAGGGCGGTGAATGTCTCCAGCGTGTCCGGCGCTTCGTCGATCAGGATGCGCTCGGTCATTTCCAGTTCCAGCGCGTCGCCGGGGAGTCCGTGCGCGTCCAGCGCGGCCTGCACGCTGTCGCTGAAGGTGCCGCTCAGCAACTGACGGAACGACACGTTGACCGCGATGTGCTCGAGCATCAGGCCCTGGTCGCGCCAGGCACGCAGCTGGCGGCAGGCTTCCTGCACGACCCAGGCGCCGATGCGCACGATCTCGCCGGAGTTCTCCGCGTGCGGAATGAAGTCGGTCGGCGGCACGTCGCCGAACTGACGGCTGCGCCAGCGCAACAGTGCTTCGGCGCCGACAATGCGGCGGTCATGCAGCGAGATTTTCGGCTGGAATGCCAGCCACAGTTCGCCCTGATCCAGCGCCAGGCGCAATTGCGCCTCGATCTGGTTGCGCATGCCGAGGCGATCGCCCATGGTTTTGTCGAAGGCGCGGTAGGTGTGCCGCCCGCGCCGCTTGGCCTCGTGCATGGCCGTGTCGGCGTGCTGGATCAGTTGTTCGGCGCTGTCGCCGTGTTGCGGGTAGTGGGCGATGCCGATCGAAGTGGTCAGCACGAAGGCCTCGCCCTCGAGCTGGAAGGGGCGCTCGAAGGCGCGGATGATGCGCTGCGCGCACGTCCGGGCCGAAGCGCCGCGCGGCAGCAGCACGATGAATTCGTCATTGCCGTAGCGGCCGCAGCGCACGTCGCCCTCGCAGCACATGCGCAGGCGTTCGGCCGTGGCCAGCAGCAGGCGATCGCCGGCATGGTGGCCGAGCATGTCGTTGAGAATCTTGAAGCGATCCAGATCGATGTACAGCACCGCGGGACTGGCTTCCGCGCGCGCCCCGTCGATGGCTTCGCGGATCGCTTCGAGCATGGTGTCGCGATTGGGCAGACGGGTTAGCGAATCGACGCGCGCCTGCTTGCGCAGATGGTCGGCCGAGACCCGCAGCTGCCGTTCGGCCTCGACGCGTTCGCTGATGTCGCGCGCCACGGCGAGGATGCGCGGCTGACCGGCATCGACGAACACATTCGAGTGCACTTCCACCGGAAACGTGGTGCCGTCCGCGCGCCGGTTCACGCTGATCACGCTGAAGGTCTGGTCGACGCCGTGCGTGCGCATGACCGCGGTCATGTGGTCGTCCGGCAGATTGGGGTTGAGGTCGCGCACATTCATGCCGCGCAGCCGGTCGAGCGGGTAGCCGAAGATGCGCACCGCCGCGGTGTTGGCGTCGACGATGTCGCCCTGCGCGTCGTGCAGCGTCACGGCATCGGGAACGGCGTCGAGCAGGGTGCGGAAGCGGGCGGCGTGGTCGGCGGCGTGCGATAGCGGGTCCCGGTCGGCATCCGGGCCGCGCGCGACCGGTTGCACGGCGCCAGCAACGTCGTGCGCTGGAGATGCAGCGCGATCCTCGTCAGGCAGCTTCTTGCGCATCCATGGTGCCGGTGCAACCCACGGCCCCCTTGCCATGTGGGAGCTTTCAGTCTAGCACCGTTCCTGGCGCTTCGGTCCAGCTTTTTTCGAGCGTTGAACTCTTTTGAATTCAGTGACTTGATCTGGCCTTTGCGACTCGGCTCGAGGTCGCGCGGCCGAGTTGCGCGGACAGCCACAAGCCGGTCTCGACCAGGGCATCCAGGTCGATGCCGGTGGCGATGCCCATGCCGGCGAGCATGTAGGCGACGTCCTCGGTGGCGACGTTGCCTGTGGCGCCCTTGGCGTACGGGCAGCCGCCGGTGCCGGACACGGCGCTGTCGACCACGCTCACGCCTTCCTCCAGGCAGGCATGGAGGTTCGCCAGCGCCTGGCCGTAGGTATCGTGGAAGTGCACGGCCAGCGCCGACATCGGCACGGCCTCGGCGACCGCGCGCAGCATCGCGCGGGCCTTTTCGGGCGTGCCCACGCCGATGGTGTCGCCGAGGGAAATCTCGTAGCAGCCCAGCGCATGCAGACGCTCGGCCACGCGCACCACGTCGGACACCGGCACCTCGCCCTGGTACGGACAGCCGAGCACGGTCGACACGTAGCCGCGCACCTTCACGCCATCCGCTTTCGCGCGCTCCAGCACGGGGCGGAAGCGTTCGATGGATTCGTCGATGGAGGCGTTGATGTTCTTGCGGTTGAACGCCTCGCTGGCGGCACTGAACACGGCGATCTCGGTCACCCCGACCTCGCGCGCGCGGTCGTAGCCTTTTTCGTTCGGCACCAGCACCGGATAGGCGACGCCGTCGCGTTTGTGGATGCCGGTGTAGACCTCGGCGGCGTCCGCCAGCTGCGGCACCCACTTGGGGCTGACGAAGCTGGTGGCCTCGATGGTCTGCAGACCGCAGGCGGTCAGGCGATCGATCAGTTCGATCTTGGTGGCGGCCGGCACGACGGTCTTCTCGTTCTGCAGACCGTCGCGGGCGCCCACTTCGACGATGCGTACGGATTTCGGAAAGGTGTTCATAGGTTCAGGATGGTCCCGTTCACGATGTTTTTCGAGAGGATCCCAAGGACGACGCTTCTCCAGCCGTGCGGCCATGGATGGCCGCTCCGGATGCATCCGCGGAGCGCTGCAGGCACTTTGCGGTCGGGGAGCCGATCGGGGCGATCAGGGAGGATCGCATGCCATCCATACCCGTGAATGTCCCGAATCGGACAGGCTGCTTCGTGCAGAACGCTCGATCAGGCATCGTCGGACTCGAAAGTCACCAGCACGGCGTCGGCCTCGACGAATTCGCCTTCGCTGGCGGCGATCTTCCCGATGCGACCGTCGCGCGGCGCTTTCAGCGACAGCTCCATCTTCATCGCTTCCATCACCAGCAGCTCGTCGCCCTCGGTCACGTCGTCGCCCTCGGCGGCCTTGACCAGCACGATGCGGCCCGGCATCGGCGCGATCACGCGGTTGCCGCCGCCGGCTTCCTCGCCGCCGAACTGGAACGCGGGCGCGTGCTCGAACACGTAGCGACGCCCCTCGACATGCAGCACGGCGCGACCGTGCTCGAGCTGCAGCGGCAGGCGATGCGCGGTGCCGTCGATGTGCAGCATCAGCACGTCGTCGAGCAGAGCGGCATGCGTGACCTCGATGGATGGCTGCGTCGTGTCGGTCAGGCGATAGCGGCCGTCGTGCCCGTGCGCCTCGATCTCGATGCGCTCGCCGCCGTGCAGCAGGGCGACGATGCGCTTGCCGGCATGGCCGATGCGCCAGGCGTCGGCGCGCGCCCACGGCGAATGCGGGTCGGCGGCGGCAGTGCGACCGGCGGCGCGGCATTCGTCCTCCAGCAGCATCGCGGTGGCCGCGGCCTGCAGGGCCAGGGCGGGGATTGCTTCGCCATGGTCAAGGAAGTCGTCGAGATGGCGATCCAGGTAACCGGTGTCGATGGTGCCCTCGACGATGCTGGCATGGTTCGCCAGCCGTTCCAGGAACGCGACGTTGGATTTCGGGCCGACGATGTCGCACGTCGCCAGCGCGCTGCGCAGTCGCTGCAGGGCGCGCGGCCGGTCGCTGTCGTGCACGATCAGCTTGGCGATCATCGGATCGTAGAAGATCGTCACCGTGTCGCCTTCGACCACGCCACTGTCCAGCCGCACGTGCGCCGACGCGGGCGGCAGGCGCAGGCGTTGCAGGCGGCCGGAGCCGGGCAGGAAGTTCTGCTCCGGGTCCTCGGCGTACAGGCGCACTTCGATGGCGTGGCCCTGGGCCTCGATCTGGGCCTGCTCCAACGGCAACGGTTCGCCAGCGGCGACGCGCAATTGCCATTCCACCAGGTCCAGCCCCAGCGTCATCTCGGTCACCGGATGCTCGACCTGCAGGCGCGTGTTCATTTCCATGAAGTAGAAGTCGCCCTCGGCACCGACGATGAACTCGACGGTGCCGGCGCCGACGTAGTCGACGGCCTTGGCCGCCGCCACCGCCGCCTTGCCCATCGCGGCGCGGCGTTGCGGCGTCAGGAACGGCGAGGGCGTCTCCTCCAGCACCTTCTGATAGCGGCGCTGCGCGGAGCACTCGCGTTCGTTGAGGTGCAGGATGTGGCCTTCGTTGTCGCCGAAGATCTGGAACTCGATGTGGCGCGGATGCTCGACGTAGCGCTCCAGGATCACGCGCGCGTCACCGAAACCGCTTTGCGCCTCGCGCTGCGCCGCGCCCAGTGCGTCGGCGAAGTCCTTCTCCTCGCGCACGATGCGCATACCCTTGCCGCCGCCGCCGGCCGCGGCCTTGATCATCAGCGGGAAGCCGGTGATGCGCGCCTGTTCGGCCAGGTGTGCGGTGTCCTGGTTCTCGCCGTGATAGCCGGGCACCAGCGGCACGTCGTGCCGCTGCATCAGTGCCTTGGCTTCGGCCTTGGAACCCATGGCTTCGATGCTTTCGGGCTTGGGACCGATGAACACGATGCCGGCCTCGGCGCAGGCGCGGGCGAACGCCGCGTTCTCGGACAGGAAGCCGTAGCCGGGATGGATGGCTTCCGCGCCGGTCTGCCTGGCGGCTTCGAGGATGGCGTCGGCGCGCAGGTAGGAGTCGGCCGGTCGCGGCCCGCCGATGGGACAGGCCAGGTCGGCCTGGCGCACGTGCTGCGCGGTGGCGTCTGCTTCGGAATAGACCGCGACGGTCTCGATGCCGAGACGACGGCAGGTGCGGATCACGCGGCAGGCGATCTCGCCGCGGTTGGCGATCAGGATGCGTCGGAACATTTACTCTCCTTCCCAGTAGTCGCGGGCGTCCGTGGTGCGACCGATGTGGCGGTAACGCGGTTCGCCGGCGGCAAAGGCGCCGAACTTGCCCGAGTCGGGGTATTCGCACACTTCCACGTCGGCCATGGTGCTGACGGCCAGGTAGTGCAGTTCGGTGTCGCCGGTGTTGATGATCTGGTGCGCGGTCTCGGGGCCGCCGGGCGGGCAGGCCACGATGTCGCCCTTGCGCAGTGGATAACGGGCATCGCCCAGGCGCAGTTCGCCACGGCCTTGCAGCACGAAGAACATCTCCTCTTCGCTGCGGTGGCTGTGGAACGGGCAGTTGCGCTTGCCCGGCGCGACCACGGTCAGGTTGTAGCCCAGCTTGCGCGCGCCGATGCGGCTGGCGATCTCGCCCCAGCGCACGTCGTAGCCGGGCGGCAGCTCGGGCGAAACGCCGCTCGACGCATCCAGACCACGCAGTTGCACGTTGTCCAGGTTGAGGATCGGAGGGGGCATGGCATGCTCCGGGCGGGTGTCGTCGGTCATGTGTCGGAAGCCGCATCGCGCCAGGAAGCGCGGCGCTTTTCGAGGAATGCACCGAGTCCTTCCTGGCCCTCTTCGCTGACGCGCAGGCGGGCGATCAGTTCGGCGTTCTCGGCGTCGATATGAGCGGCTTCGCGCGCGTCCATGCCGCCCATGCGCAGCGCCAGACGCTTGGCCTCGCGTCGCGCCAGCGGACCGCCGCGGCGCATGGCCTTGCACACGTTTTCCACGGCGTCGTCCAACGCGTCCGCCGGCACGCACTCGTGCAGCAGGCCGATGGCGGTGGCGTGTTCGGCATCGAAGGTTTCGCCGGTCACGAACAATCGGCGCGCATGGCGCAGGCCGATGGCGGCGACCACGTACGGCGAGATCGTCGCCGGCACCAGACCGAGCTTGACCTCGGACAGGCCGAAGCTGGCATTTGCGCTGCCGATGGCGATGTCGCAGCAGGCGATCAGACCGATGCCGCCGCCAAAGGCCGCACCGTTGACGCAGGCGATGGTCGGCTTGGCGAGGAAATTCAGCTGCCGCAGCAGCTGCGCCAGACGCAGCGCATCTTCCTTGTTCTCGGCCTCGCTGGCGGCGGCCATGCCACGCATCCAGCGGGTGTCCGCGCCGGCGCAGAAGCTGGGGCCGGCGCCGGTGAGCAGCACGGCCTGCACCGCCGGGTCGCGTTCGGCGGCTTCCAGCGCCTCGGTCAATTCGGCCACCAGCGCCGCGTTGAAGGCGTTGTGCAGTTCGGGGCGGTTCAGCGTGATGCGGGCCACGTCGTCGCGACGTTCCGAGACGAGAGTTTCGTACATGGCGCTGCGGACTCCTTCCGGACGATGCAAGACGCCCATGATAGCGCCCGTGCAGCGTCCCCGCCCGATTTCGCCCATGCACCAGGCACGAAAGGCACGCGTGCGGGAATTCGGTGGGATGTTCCGTGGCGTGTTGTCGCGCACATCGCGAAGTGCGCAAAGGCGAGTTATAATGCGAACCATTCTTATTTTGACTGGATGTCCGTGCAACTCTCCGATCTGCCGAAAGGTGCCCAGGCTGTGGTCCACACTGTCGAAGACGCCCATCCCGATGACCTGATCGCGCGCCGCTTGCGCGATCTGGGTTTCGTCGTGGGCGAGACGGTGCGCGTGGTGGCGCGGGCGCCATTGGGCGGCGACCCGTTGCTGGTGCAGGTCGGGTACACGCGTTTCGCGCTGCGCCGCAACGAAGCCGCGCGGGTACTCGTGCGACAGGAGGCGACGGCATGACGGCAAGCAGTCTGCGCATCGCTCTGGTCGGCAATCCGAACTGTGGCAAGACGGCGTTGTTCAACCTGCTCACGGGCAGCCGGCAGAAGGTCGCCAACTACGCCGGCGTCACCGTCGAGCGCAAGGAAGGGCGGCTGCTGACGCCATCCGGACGCAGCTTCCAGCTGCTCGATCTGCCCGGCGCCTACAGCTTCGATGCGGCCAGTCCGGACGAAGCCATCACCCGCGACATCTGCAGCGGCGCGTATCCGGGCGAGGCGGCGCCGGACCTGATCGTGTGCGTGGTCGACGCCACCAACCTGCGTCTGCATCTGCGCTTCGTGCTGGAAGTGCTGCGCATGGGCCGGCCGGTGGTGCTGGCCCTGAACATGATGGACGCCGCACGCCGCCGCGGCATCGACATCGACGTCGCCGAACTGCAGCGCCGCCTGGGCGTGCCGGTGATCGAGACCGTGGCGATCCATCGCGGCGGCGCCAAGGCGCTGGTCGAGCACATCGAGACGATGGACCCGTCCGAAGCCATGCCGGGTTCGATCGTGGACGACGAACGCGACCTGCATCAACAGGTGCGCGACCTGATCGCCGCTGCCGTGCGCATGCCGCCGATGGCCTCGCGCATCGACGACGCCATCGATCGCTGGGTGCTGCACCCGGTCTTCGGGCTGGCGATTCTCGGCGTGCTGATGTTCTTCATCTTCCAGGCGGTGTTCTCCTGGGCCGAGCCGCTGATGAACGGCATCGACGCCGGCGTGTCCGCACTGGGTGCGTGGGTCGGCGGTCTGCTGCCCGCGCACAGCGCGCTGCACAGTCTGGTGCAGGACGGCATCTTCGGCGGTCTGGGCACGGTGCTGGTGTTCCTGCCGCAGATCCTGATCCTGTTCCTGTTCATCCTGGCGCTGGAGGAATCCGGCTATCTGCCGCGCGCGGCGTTTCTGCTCGATCGGCTGATGTTCAAGGCCGGACTCACCGGTCGCGCCTTCATTCCGCTGCTGTCCAGCTTCGCCTGCGCCATCCCCGGCATCATGGCGACGCGCTCGATCTCCGATCCGCGCGACCGCCTGACCACCATCCTGGTCGCGCCGCTGATGACCTGTTCGGCGCGACTGCCGGTGTACACGCTGCTGATCGCCGCGTTCATTCCCAAGCACAGCGTGTGGGGCGTGTTCAATCTGCAGGGGCTGGTGCTGTTCGCGCTGTATTTCGCCGGCATCCTCAGCGCGCTGGTGGTGGCCTACGTGATGAAGCACCTGCGGCGTGACAAGAGCGAGCATGCGCTGCTGATGGAGCTGCCCGCCTACCGCGTTCCGCATGTGCGCGACGTCGCCTTCGGCCTGTGGCAGCGCGTGAAAATCTTCCTGCGTCGCGTCGGCGGCATCATCCTGACGCTGACCGTGCTGCTGTGGTTCCTGTCCAGCTTCCCGGCGCCGCCGCCCGGCGCGACCGGACCGGCCATCGACTACAGCCTGGCCGGCCGTCTCGGTCACGCGCTGCATCACGTGTTCGCACCGATCGGCTTCAACTGGCAGATCTGCATCGCGCTGATCCCCGGCCTCGCCGCGCGCGAAGTGGCGGTGTCCGCGCTGGGCACGGTGTATGCCATGTCCGGCACCGACGACGCGGTGGCCTCGCATCTGGGCGTGCTGATCGCGCATCAGTGGTCGTTGGCGACGGCGCTGTCGCTGCTGGCCTGGTACGTGTTCGCGCCGCAGTGCATGTCGACGCTGGCGGTGATCCGTCGCGAGACCAATTCCTGGCGCAACGTCGCGGTGGCTGCGGGCTACCTGTTCGGCCTGGCCTATCTGGCATCGCTGATCACCTACCAGATCGCGAGGTTGTTCGCATGAGCTTCGAGATCGTTCAGTCCCTGGTCCTCGGCGCGCTGCTGCTGTACAGCGTGGCGTTCGCCGCACGCAAGCTGGCGCCGGAGATCACGCGGCGCGCGCTCGGACGGATGTCGGCGGCGCTTGATCGTCCCGAGCGCGGGCGCCTGCTGCGCCGTATCGGTCGCTGGTTGCAACCCGCGGAGGCGCGCAGCGGCGGTTGCGGCAGCGGCGACGGCTGCGGTACCTGTGGCGGCTGCGCGCCCGCGCCGCACATCGAAGCAAGCGCGCCGATGCCGTTGCACATCCGTCCGCGCAAGCACTCCTGATTCGCGCCTGTCCGCATGCCTTGCGGCGGTCTTCGCGGAACTTGAAAGGCCACGCCGAAGACTAAATATTCGATCTGCCGAATTCCTTTCGACACGAGACCGAATCATGCGCCGCATTCTTCTTTTCCTGGGTACCAACCTGGCCGTGCTGGTGCTGCTCAGCATCGTCGCCCATCTGTTCGGGGTGGACGTGTGGGCGGCCTCGCGCGGCTACGGCGGCATGGGGCCGCTGCTGATCTTCGCCGCGGTGATCGGCATGGGCGGTTCGCTGATCTCGCTGGCCCTGTCCAAGTGGATGGCGAAGATGACCACCGGCGCGCAGGTGATCGCGCAGCCCTCCAACGACGCCGAGCGCTGGCTGCTGGACACCGTGCGCCGGCATGCGCAGGCGGCCGGCATCGGCATGCCCGAGGTGGCGGTCTACGACGCGCCGGAGATGAACGCGTTCGCCACCGGCGCCAGCCGCAATCATGCGCTGGTCGCGGTCAGCACCGGGCTGCTGCACGGCATGGATCGCGACCAGGTCTCGGCCGTGCTCGGCCACGAGATCGGGCACGTCGCCAACGGCGACATGGTCACGCTGGCGCTGATCCAGGGCGTGCTGAACACGTTCGTGATCTTCCTGGCGCGCATCGTCGGCCGCATGGTCGACAGCTGGCTCAGCGGCGGTCGCGACGATCGCGGCGGCGGTATCGGCTATTTCATCATCGTGATCGTGCTGGAGATCATCTTCGGCCTGTTCGCGTCGATGATCGTGATGGCCTTCTCGCGCTACCGCGAGTTCCGTGCCGATGCGGCCGGCGCCAAGCTTGCCGGACGCGAGCGCATGATCTCGGCGCTGCAGCGGCTCGGCGCCAGCTACGGCGAATCGACGCTGCCGAAGAACATGCAGGCGTTCGGCATCTCCGGCCATCTGGCCAGCGGGTTGAAGCGCCTGTTCATGAGCCATCCGCCACTGGCCGAGCGCATCGAGGCGCTGCGTCGAGCCGGGTGATGCCATGACGTCGCCGCGGATGCGCGGCGACATCGAGGAACGAAACCTGCCGCCTGGACGCGTGGACTGCTGGGATGTCCGTCGCGCTCGTGGCAGGATGGCGCGCATCAATGTGCAGGTCGGGCGACTTCATGAAACTGCTGCTGGTCGAGGATTCCAAACGTCTGCGTGAAACCGTGCAACGCGGTTTGCAGGCCGAGGGCTTTACCGTCGACGTCGCCGTCGACGGTGCGGAAGGGCTGAACTTCCTGCGCACCTACGAATACGAACTGCTGGTGCTGGACCTGATGATGCCGCGCATGGACGGCATGACCGTGCTGCGCACGCTGCCGTCCCTGCAGCATCGTCCCAAGGTGCTGGTGCTGTCGGCGCGCGATCAGGTAGCCGACCGCGTCGCCGCGCTGGACGTCGGCGCGGACGACTATCTGGTCAAGCCGTTCGCCTTCGACGAGTTGCTGGCGCGCCTGCATGCGTTGGCGCGCCGCCCGTCGCTGGCGCATGCGCCGGTGCTGCAGGTCGGTCCGTTGCGCATCGATCTGCGTGCGCATTGCGTCGTCGTCGGCGACCGCGAACTCTCGTTGACGCCGCGTGAATTCGCTTTGCTTTCGTTGCTGGCGCGCCATCGCGGACGCGTGTTCAGCCGCGGCGAAATTCTCGAACGGGTGGCGGGCAGCGATTCGACCGCGTCCGACCGCAGCATCGAGGTGCTGGTGTTCGGTCTGCGACGCAAGCTCGACCAGGTCGCGCCGGAACGTCTGATCGAGACGCGGCGCGGCGCCGGGTATCTGATTCCGTGAGTCTCTGGCCCGACTCGCTGTCCTCGCGCATCGCGTTGATGATCGGCGTGAGCATCATCCTTCTGCTCGGCGTGGCGGCGATCGCGATGGATCAGCTCGTCGACGCCGAGATGCAGCAGCGCTTCGACGCCAGTCTGCTGTCACAGGCGCAGGCGGTTTCCGCCCTGGTCGAAGTCGGCCCGAACGGACTGGACATGGACGAACTGCAGCGCGAGCCCTCGCATCTGCTGCTCGGCAACGCGCGCACCACGTATGTCGTGCAATGCAGCAACGGCCAGCGTTTCAGCAGTCCGACGGCGGCCGAGCGATATCCGTTCGACTGGCGCAACACGCCCGATGACAAGCCGCATTTCACCGACATCGACGCTGGCGGCGTGCAGCAGCGCGCGGTCTGGTTCGGGTTCCGCCCGGCGCCGGCCGAACACGCGGCGGTGGCCGGTCGGCCGATGGATATTCCCGATTGCCGCATGCTACTGCTGCTGCCGCGCACCCAGCTCGACCGCATCCTGTTCGCCATCGACGGCATTCTGCTGATCACGCCGATGCTGGCGTTGATTGCGGTCCTGCTGCTTTCGCCATGGCTCGTGCGGCGAGGGCTGCAACCGTTGTCCGCGCTCGCCGAGCACATGCGCGATGTCGGGCCGCACGCGCCGGGCCAGCGGTTGCCGCCGACCCGCACGCGTGAACTCACGCCGCTGACTCAGCGTTTCAACGAAGTGCTGACGCGGATGGACGACAGCATGCAGCGCGAGCGGCGTTTCGCCAGCGCGCTGGCGCACGAGACGCGCACGCGCCTGGCCGAGCTGCGCACGCTGGTCGATGTCGAGCGCAGCTATCCCAGCGGACGCCCGCTCGCGGATCTGCTGGCCGACGTCGGCGTGATCGGCAGCGAACTGGAGAACACGGTGTCCAGCCTGCTGCTGCTCACGCGGCTGGAGGCCGGGCTGGAGAAACTCGAGTGCGAGCGCGTCGACATCGAGGCGCTGGTGTCGAAGCAGTTGGCGGGGCTCGACGATGTGCTGACGCGCCGTCATGTACGCATCGAACGGACCACGACGCTGCCCGTGTTCCTGCGCAGCGATGCTTCGTTGCTACGCATCATCGTCGGCAACCTGCTGCGCAACGCGGCGGTGTACGCGCCCGAGGGGGCAACCGTGGAACTGGCGTGGGACGCGGACGGCCTGCGTGTGATCAATCCGGCTCCCGAACTGGATGCGGACGAAGTCGCACACCTGGGGCGGCGTCACTGGCGCAAGCACTCGGCCGACAACGAGGGGCACGCCGGGCTGGGATTGAATCTGGCCATGGCCGCCGCGCGTGCGCTGGATGTGCAGTTGAGCTTTGTGCTCGACGACGATCAGCGCCTGCGCGCCGACTTGCGCTGGGCGGCGGCCGTCATTGGAAGCGATGCACGAAGCCGACGCTGAAACCGCCCGGTAGCCAGCCGAGGATCAGCGGACTCTTGCGTCGCGCGGCCCAGATGCCGATGCCGGTGCCCAGTGCCGCGCCGGCCAGCACGTCGGTCTGCCAGTGGCCGTGGGTCTTCATGCGCGCGACCGCGTCATAGGCCGGGAGCAGGGCGAGTGCGTACACGGCCGGATGCTCGCTGCCGTAGCGCACGATGAAGGGCGTGACCGCGCCGCTGAGTGCGGCGACCTCGCCGCTGGGGAAGCTCTGGTAGCCGCTGCCCTGAAAGAAGTCGTTGGGGTTGTCCGTCTGCGAGGGACGCTTGCGCTGGAAGCCGAGCTTGAGGCCCGCCGAAGCGATGCCGGAGAAGGTCATCGCGTCCAGCGAACGCCAGAAGGTGTCGCCCAGGCGGCTCTGGTCGCCCAGGGCGAAGGAACCGCCGATCACGGTGATGATCATGCCGTACTGCAGGTCTTTCTGAGTGCTGCGCTTCCAGATGCCGCTGTTGTCGTAGTGCAGCTTGTGGTCGATGCCCAGCGGACCGCCGCCGTAGGCGTGGGCAGGGGCGGCGTGGAACAGGCACGCCAACAGGGCCAGGGTCGGCAGAACGAAGGCGAGGCGGCGCATGGCAAGAGGCTCCGGACGCGGTCGCGCGCGTCGTTGCGGTTCGGGTGCCCTGAACGTAGCCCGGTAGGCTTTACGAATGCTTAGGTCGGTGTGGGCACGTGCCGGCCATGGGGCACCATCGTCTGCCCGAGCGGCGCGGGTCGATGCTGTACGGATGCGACAACGGAATGCGTGCACCGCGATGCACGCCCGTCATCGACCGGCTATGCCAGCGAAGCCGGCGCCGACGCCACGTATGCCCAAGCATGCCGTGGCGTCGAACGTGGCGCGATCACGCGGCCGAGGCCGATGCGTGCCTGGCGTGCCTCTCGCGGTGCAGGCGAGCGATCCACTGCGAGGCCTGCTCGGCCACTTGCGCGCCGGACATCTCGGCATGCGTGTGGATGGCGCGGTTGAGGTCGCCATAGGGCGCGTACTTGGCGGCGTTGTCGCGCGAGAACAGTCCCAGCGTCGGTGTGCCCACCGCGCTGGCCAGGTGCATCACGCCGCAGTCGGCGCTGATGAAGCCGTCGAGGTTGGCCAGCACCGCCGCCAGCTTGCGCAGGTTGCGCGAGAAGAACGGATGCGCCGTGCCGGGAAGCTGCGACAGACCGTGTTCGGCGAGGATGTCGACGATGCGCACGTCCGGCTGCCGCTCGCGCAGCGTAGCGACGAAGTCCTGCCACCAGTCTTCCGGATAGCGTTTGTCGCCGGTCGCATTGGCGAAGATGCCCAGCACCGGTCGTTGCTCCGGCGCATCGGCGGGCGAATCGAGAATGGCGTCCACCACGCACTTGCCGCGCGTGAGTTCCAACGGGTCCAGACCGACATGCAGACGCGGCCACTCGCGCGTGCTGGCGCAGCCCAGGGCCACGCGCAGCAGATGCACGTTGCGCAGCGCGAAGTGCTCGGGGCAGCCGTGATGGTAGCTCGCCAGCGGCGTGCCGGCCTCGGCGTCGTAGGGAAAGCCGATCTTGTAGCGCGCCGAGCAGGCGCCCAGCAGCAGTCGCCCCATGTTGGATTGCAGGCAGGCGTCGATCGCCAGGTCGTAGCGGTCGTGAGTCACGCTGCGTATCAGACGCAGTGCGCGCAGCGGATGGCGCGGAATGCGGCGTGGCAGGCTGACGATGCGACGGATCTGGAAACGGGTGCCGAACAGCGTTTCGGCCGCGCAACCTGCGCCGAGAATGTCGATCTCGGCGCCCGGATACAGCGCTTCCAGTTCGCGCAGCAGCGGGCTGATCAGCACCGTGTTGCCGAGACGATGGTTGGGACGGCAGACCAGAATCCGGTGGATGCCGTGCACGGGGAGAGCGCCTGGTGCGCACAGTTGCGCGTCGATGGCGCGCAAGCGGCGGCCAAGCAGGCTGGCGAGGATCTTGCGGCGTTCCTTTTCCGCGCGACCGATAAAGGCCATACCGGAGGATTCGGGCATGACCTGTTGCAGGACGTGTTCGCGCATGGATTCCGAGAGCGTGTCGGGTTTGCGCAAGGCTAGGCGGGCAGACTTAGGCCCGCCTTAGCGGATGTATGCATAGCGTTATCGGCGCGTGGCGCCGCGTTCGGTGAGCCAGGCGTGCAGGGCCGGCATCACCAGCAGCACCAGCGGCACCTGCACCAGCATGCCGGAGATGATGGCGACGGCCAGCGGCTGCTGCATCTGTGCACCTCGGCCCAGGGCCAGCGCCAGCGGGGCCAGGGTCAACATGGCGGCGATGGTCGACATCAGGATCGGCCGCATGCGGTGGCGACCGGCGTAGCGACGCGCTTCCTGCGGTTCCATGCGCTGGCGGGCATCCTCGTACTCGGAGAAGTAGAAGATCGCCAGTTCGGTGACGATGCCGACGATCATGGTCATGCCCATGATGGCGGTGATGTTGAGCTGGATGCCGGTCGCCCACAGACCGACGAACACCATCGACAGCGCCAGCAGCGGCATGAGCATGATCGACAGCGCCACGCGGAAGCTCTCGTAAAGGAACAGCAACAGCGTGAACACCAGCGCGATGGCCGCCAGCAGCACCAGGGTCAGGTCGTGGAAGGCTTTCTGCTGCTGCGCGTAGAGACCGCCCAACTGGTAGTACATGCCGGTCGGCACCATGCCCTGACGGGCCAGCACATGTTTCACGTCGGCGATGGTCGAACGGAGGCCGCGGCCGTTGATGCGCGCGGTCACCGCGACCATGCGCTTGAGGTTGTCGCGGTCGATCTCGGGCTGGCCGTTGACCTCCTGCACTTTGGCCAGTTGCGACAGCGGCAGGACGTGCCCGTCGTGGCCGCGGATCGGCAGCGATTCCAGTTGCTCGACCCGCGCGTGGTCGTGTCGCGGCAGCCACACGCGCACGCCGGTCATCTTCGGGCCCTGCGGCAGCTCGGCCGAGACCACGCCGCCGACGGCCTGTTCTACCTGCGCGGTGACCTGGTCCGGGGTCAGGCCGATCAGGCCCGCGCGGTCGGGATCGACATGCACTTCCAGCGCGTCGCCGGCTGGGTTGATGCCGTTGCGCACGTCGACCACCCCGGGCACCTTGCCGATGGCCTTGGCGACTCGCATGGCTGTACTCGAAAGTTTCTGCGGTTGGTCTCCGAACAGCTTGATTTCAATGGGTTGTGGAACTTCGGTGAGATCGCCGATCAGGTCTTCCATCAACTGCGAAAGCTCGATGTCCAGGCCCGGGACCTTGTGTTCGACCTGCAGCCGGATGTTCTCCATGACGGTGTCGATCGGCGGTCGGTTGCCGTTCTTCAGCCGGATGAAGAAGTCGCCGGTGTTGGCTTCGGTCAGGCCGCCACCGAGCTGCAGGCCCGTGCGCCGGGAGTAGGTGGACACATTGGGATTGGCCTGGATGATCTTTTCCACCTGCCCGAGCAGGCGGTCGGTTTCGACCAGCGAGGTGCCGGGTTTGGAGATGTAGTCGAGGATGAAACCGCCTTCGTCCATCTGCGGCATGAAGCCGGTGCTGACGCGGGTGTAGGCCAGTCCGCCCAGCGCCAGCAGCGGCAGCACGGCGAGCAGAATCAGCAGCGGGCGACGCACCATCTTGTCGAGCAGATGTTCGTAGCCGGTCTGCAGGCGGCGGGTCAGCCGGCTGGGTTCGGGTTCGTGCGCGTGGCGTTCGTCGATCAGCCAGTTCGCCAGCAGCGGCACCGCGACCCAGTTCAGGAGCCAGGAAATGATCAGCGCGCTGGCCATGGTCAGCGAGAGCGCCTTGAAGAAGGCGCCCGTCACGCCGGACAGGAACGCCAGCGGCAGGAAGATGACCACCGTGGCCGCGCTGGAGCCGGTGAGCGGGCGCGTGAATTCCCATGCGGCGTGGGTGATGCGCGAGGCAATCGGACCCTCGCCGTCGCGGATGCGGCGCATGATGTGTTCGAGCATCACCATCACGTCGTCGACGATCAGGCCGACGGCCGCCGCCATGCCGCCCAGCGTCATCATGTTGAAGCTCATGTGCAGCACGGACAGCAGCAACACCGTCACCGCCAGCACGGAGGGCACCACGATCAGGGCGACCAGGATGACCCGCGCGTTGCGCAGGAACAGCAGCAGCACCAGGCCGGCCAGGACCACGCCGATGCCGATGGCGTCGCGCACGCTGGCGGCCGCGCCCTTGACCAGCTGCGTCTGGTCGTACCAGCTGGCCAGTTTCACGTGCGGCGGCAGGGTGTAGTGGGCCAGGCGCTGTTTCACCTCTCTGGCGATCTGCACGCTGTTGGCCGAGGGCTGCTGGTAGACCTGCAGCAGCACCGCATCGTGTCCGTCGGCCTTGACCCGAATCCACTGCGGGACGTGATCGAGCTTGATGTTGGCGACGTCGCCCAGATGCACGATGCCGCCCGAACCGGCGCGTATCACGATGTCGCGCAGCGAAGTCAGGGTGTCCGGCTGGTTGTTGGCCAGCAGCAGGAACAGCTTGTAGTGGTCCTGGATGCGTCCCATCGCGCGGATGGTGGCGGCGCCGGACACGGCGTGGTCGAGATCGGCGAGGGTCAGTCCGTGCGCGCGCAGTCGGTTCATGTCCACGTCGACGTGGTATTCGCCGACGGTGCCGCCCTGCACGCCGATGTGCGCCACGCCGTCGATGCTCGAAAGCAGGGGGCGCAGCTGGTACTTGGCCAGATCGTGCAACTGGGTGGGGTTGAGCGTGTCCGAGCGCAGGCTGTAGGCGAGGATCGGATAGGTGATCGGATCCATGCGTTCGGTCTGCACGCGCGTGCCCGCGGGCAGGTCGGGCAGGGTTTGCGAGACGGCCGAATTGACGTTCAGCAGGGCGCGTCCCATGTCCGAGCCCCAATCGAAACGCGCCTGGATCTCGGCGCTGCCGCGGCTGGTGGTCGAGCGCACATCGCGCACGCCGCGCACGTTGCGTACCGCGTCCTCGATCGGCGTGGTGACCTGCACGGCCATCTGGCTGGCAGGGCGGTCGCCGGCGTCGAGGCTGATGCGCACGCGTGGAAACGATACGTCGGGGAACAGCGAGACCGGCAGGCGGAAGGCCGCCATGATGCCGCCCACGGTGAGCATGAGGGCGAGGAACATCAGCGAACGTTGATGTTGGCGCATCCATTCGGTGATCTTCATGATCCGGCCTTGCGCACGGCGTCCCCGTCGGACAGCTCATACGCGCCCGCCACGATGACCGGCAGGTGGGCGTCGAGTTTGCCGCGGACGCCGACGGTGTCGCCGTCGGGTTGCACGACCTTCACGTCCACACGATGCGCGTGGCCCTTGCTGGCCTGGAACAGATAGTGGCCGCGCTTGTCCTCGAGCACGGCTTCCCGGGGTACCGCCCAGGCGACGAACTGCGTGGTCTGGATACGTGCGCTGATCGGACTGCCGACCGCCCAGCGCGCGGCGATATCGGCCGGGATGGTGGCCCACACCGGTACCAGTCCGCTGCTTGGGTCGATGGCGTGGCCGACCATGTCGACCGTGCCCATGTGGCTGCCATGCTTGCCGTACACCGGACGCAGCTGCACCGGCATGCCGACATGGATGCGCGTGGCCAGGTCCGGCGGGACGCCCAGCTGCGCGCGCAGGTCGGCACCCGGCGTGAAATCCAGCAGCAGTGCATCGGCTGCGACGTATTGACCACGCTCCACATGCAGCGCCGTGACCACGCCGCCGCCGGGCGCGCGCAGCACGTATTCGGTCTGACCGTTGCCCAGCGCGCGCTGCGCCTGCATCGCGGCCTGCGCGTCATCGCGCTGGCGCTGTGCGCTGGCGACCTGTTCGCGCGTGGCCAGATGTTCGCGGAAGAGCTTCTGCATGCGCTGGAGATGGCCGCGAGCGAGGGTCAGGTCGTGTTCGGCCTGGCGGTAGGCCTGCCGTGCAGTCGGGTCGGTGTGCATGCGCAGCAGTGCCTGGCCTTTCGAGACCGCCTCGCCAGGGATCACCGACAGGGCATCGATGCGTCCGGCATGCGGCAGTTCGAGACGCTCCTGGTGACGGCTGTCGGCCACGGCGCGTCCCCAGGCCGAGATGCTGTCGTGGAAGCTGTGTCGGGTGGGGGTGACGGTGGTGATGGCCACGCTGGCGGTCATCGAATCGTTGCCGGAGGAGGAGCAACCGGTCAGCAGGGCCAGCAGGGAGAAGCCTGCGAAGACGAGAAAGCGGGGCCGGTTCATGGGCGTCCATCCGTGTTGTGCATGCGTTGGTTCGCGGCGACGTCCGCGCGACCGGCATCGGACCAGTCGCCGCCGAGCAGGGTTTCCAGCGCGATCGAGGCCGTGGCGCGCTGCTGGCGCAGATCGTCGAGTTGCAGGTCGGCGTCCAGCGCGCTGGCGCGGATGGTCAGCCAGGTCGGCCAGTCCAGGGTGCCGTCGTGCCAACGAGCGGTGGCGGCCTGGCCAGCGCGATCGAGTTGTCGGGCGTGCGCCTGGGCGGCCTTGATCTGGGCGTCCAGCGTGTTCAGCACGGCGAGCAGGCGGTGCATGTCGCTGCGCGTGGACAGCAACCGTTCGCGGTAATCGTCGGCCATGCTTTGACGCGTGGCGCGAGCGATCGCGATCTGACCGCGGTTGCGGTTGAACAGCGGCAGGGACAGGCCGACGCTGATGCCGCTGGTGTAGACGTTGCTGGTGTCGCGCGCGCGGTTGAAGCCCACCTGGATGTCGGGAAACTGTCCGAGGATGGCCGTGCGGACCTGCGCTTCCTGCGCCGCATAGCCGGCCTGCAGGGCCAGCAGATCGGGGCGGCGTCGGGCCAGGTGCGCGTCCGCGGCTTTCACCTGGGCCATGGTCGGTTGCGGCTGCCAGGCCGGTCCGGTCAGGTGGAGCGGTGCATCCGGCGCCAGACCCAGCAGCAGGCGCAGGGCGTGTTCGGCGTCGTCGAGCTGGCGGGTGGTGTCGGCCAACCGGTTGCGCACGTTGGCGACGGCGTCGAGACCGGCACTGGCGCCCGCATAATCGAGATTGCCTTCGCGCAAGGCTTGATCGAGCGTGCCCTGGAAACCGTGCAGCGCTGTCGCTTCGCGTTGCAGGCGCTGCTGCTGCGCGCGCAGGGACTCGACCTGATCGAACAGCCGTCGCGCTTGGGCGATGGTCTGCCATTCGGCCCAGAGCAGGTCCAGACGAACCTGGCGCTGCGTCGCGCGGGCGCCGGTCACACGCGCAGAGCGGGTGAGCAGGGCGCCGAGGTCCATGCTCAGGCCCAGTCCGAAGGCATGGGTCAGTGCCGGATCGCTACCGCTCGGGCGGTCGAGGCTGGCGGACAGCTGCGGGTCCGGTAGCAGACCGGCGTCGAACGCCTGCGCCCGAGCGACGCCGAGCCGATCGCGCAGGACACGCAGATGCGGATTGTTGGCGACCGCCAGCATCGCGGTTTCGGTGATGTCGAGACCGTCGCCGGGATCGAAGCGGTGATGCCGCAGCGCAGGCATCGGCATCGCTGCGGCGGAAACCCGCAGCGTGGCGACGTCCGTGGGCGCGGGGCGTTCATCCAGCGGTTTCGGCGCGTAATGAGCGCAGCCCGCCATGAACACGCCTGCCGCGGAGCAGACGAATGCGCGTAACAACCGTCGTGAATACATGCGCCTACGCTAAGGCGCATGACTTAGTTCAAACTTAGTTTGGTCGTTCTACGCGGCGTTTCTCACCCGCAGGGCATAGCGGTGCTGCCACAGATCGACGCCCCACAGCGTGCAGGCGATCAGAGCCGCCGCCGGAGCGAGGATGGGCAGCAGATGCAACGAGGCCAGACGCGCCGCGTAGTTCACGGCGATGATCCAGATGGCGACACGGATCCAGTACGTCGAGATGGCCCGTCCGCCGCGCCGGCGCACCAGAAAGCGACGCAAGGCCAGGATGCAGGCCAGCGCCAGCAATGGAAGTCCAAACGCGGCGACGCCCAGCAGCGAGAGCGCCACGCCCGCCATCGACAGCAGCGGGATGAATATCAGGCATAGCCAGGGCCACTGTACCGGCAGCGGTTCCGGCTGGATCTGCCATTGATCGAGCCCCTGCCAGGCCAGCCAGAACCAAGGCAGCGCGATCAGCACCGTCGTGCACACGACGACCAGTTTGCCGACGTGGCGGACCGCAGGGTCGAAGCCGAAGGCCGGCTGGTTCAGCAGGACGCCCACACCATAGACCAGCAGCGCGATCGTCATGGCCAGCACGCTGCGTGCGGCGAATACCTGCAGACGTGCCGCACTGACGCGATAGCGGTGGCCGGCGTCGAGCCAGAACTTCAGCGGTCGACGATCGATGTCGGTCGGCATGTTTTCCGGATCGCCGCCGCTGGTGCCGAGGATGAAGTCGCGCATCGCCGAGCAGCGATAGGGGCGCAGCGCCTGCAGCAACAGCGACGAGCGCCGGAACGGGCGCCGCAGCGACTCGATGGCCGAATGCACGATGGCGGAGACCTTCTCGCGACGCTTGGCGGTCGTGCTCTGGCGATACAGTCGGTCGGTCAGCTGCGGCGCATGTTCGGGCTGCATCTCCCAGGCGATCTGCATGCGCTGGCGAAGCCGGCTCAGCGCCAGCGGGTCGTGACCGGCCTGGGCCGTGTTCAGATCGAAGAACTCCAGGAACACGTCCTGGTTTGCCTGCGGCATCGGCGGCTCGCTTCGGTACAGCGCGCGCATGGCCGTGACGCCGACCGCCTGTTTGACGCGTAGCGACCAGAAGGCCTCGCATTGCTGCAACCAGCGGCGGAACGCCTCGGCATCGTCGTCGCAGGCGTGGGCGACGACCTCCCGGCTGAGCGCGGTCGGGTCGAACATCGGCGGCTGAGGCGCCGGCGGTGCGATGGGCGTCTCGTCGTCCGCGTCGATGGACGGCGACACGGCAGCAGGCGCGATCGCGTTCTGGGTCGGCGCCGGAGTCGGCGCATGCGATGCCTCGGGGGGCTGCATCGGCGTCGGGACCGTTTCGACCGACGACTGACGATGTCGCAAGGCGAGGCGATAGGCCTCGTGCAGTCGCTGGAATCCTTCGGGATCGTCGTCCGGCCGCGTCTCGCGCAGCTTGCTCGCATAGGCGCGCTTGATCGTTGCCGCATCGGCATCGGGCGTCACACCAAGCAACTCGAAGACCGTCACGTGTTCGGCTCCAGCGCGCGCAGCGCCTGGTCGAGTTCGCGGCGATGTTCGCGGATCAGCTGCTCGTCCTGGGTTTCCAGTGCGGCGCGGAAATGCATGATCCACTGCTGCAGCTGTTCGCGCGCGGCGAGGTGTTCCTCGTACAACCGCTCGGCGCGCGCCAGCAGGGCGAGGTTTTCCTGCTTGCTGCGGGGATGGATCTTGATCGCGGTCAGCGCCTCCAGGCGCGCGCGCACTTCTTCCGGCGTCATCACGCCCGGATTCTGTTCCAGCACCAGTTCGTGCCGTTCGCCGGTGCTCTGCATGGTGGCTTCCACCTGCAGAATGCCGTTGACGTCGTAGGTGAAGCGCACCAGCACGTTGTTCTCGCCCGCGGCCAGGCGCTTGTCGAGCTTGAGATCGAGCTGGCCGAGCTTGACGTTGTTGGCGACCAGCGGGCTTTCGCCCTGGTACACGCCCAGGCTGAGCTTCTCCTGGTGATCGTGGATCGGCTGGAAGCTCTGTTCGCGGCTGACCGGCACCGTGCTGTTGCGGTGGATGATCGGCGCGAAGAAGCCGTCCAGCACGTGGCCGTGCTCGTCGCGGCGGGCCACTTCCGTGCCCAGCGTGTACGGACAGATGTCGGTGAGGATCACTTCTTCCAGACGGCGGTCGCGGGCCTTCATGCCGGCGGCCACGCCCGCGCCGAGCGCCACCGCCTGATCCGGATGGACGTGACGCAGCGGCAGGCGGCCGAACATGCGTGAGACCAGTCGCGCCACCAGCGGCATGCGGCTGGCGCCGCCGACCAGAATGATGTCCTGCAGTTGCTCCGGTCCCAGCTCGGCATCGCGCATCGCGCGTTCCAGCGGCGCGCGCATGCGCTGCACCAGCGGGTCGCACAGGCGCTCGAAGCGTTGCGCGTCGATGGACCACGTCAGGGCGCGGTCGTCCAGTTGCATCTGCAGCGAGGCCTCGCCCTGGCCGAGTTCGCGCTTGAGCCGTTCCAGCCTCCGCCGCAGTTGGCCGCGCTGTCCGGCCGACAAGGCGTTGGCCTCCAGTTTCAGATCGGTGCAGCAGGCCTGGAACAGGGCGTCGAGGAAATCGTCGCCGCCGAGGAAGTTGTCGCCGGCGCTGGCATGCACCTCGACCACGCCCTCGAACATTTCCAGAATCGACACGTCGAAGGTGCCGCCGCCGAGATCGAACACCAGGAAGCGCGATCCGTCGGGTTTCTCCTGCAGCCCGTAGGCCAGCGCGGCCGCGGTCGGTTCGTTGATGAGGCGTTCGACGCGGATGCCGGCCAGTTCGCCGGCCGTGCGCGTGGCCTGGCGCTGGGCGTCGGAGAAATACGCCGGCACGCTGATCACGGCCTGAGTCACTTTTTCGCCGAGCGCGGCGTCGGCGTCGGCCAGCAGCGCCCGCAACACCAGCGCGGACAGTTCCTCCGGACGGAAGCTGCGCGCGCCGAGCCGGGTCTCGCGTGCCGTACCCATCCAGCGCTTGAAGCCGGTCACGCTGCTGTCCGGATGGCTGACCAGCCGGTCGCGCGCCGCGTGGCCGACGATGACCTGTCCGTCCTCGTCGACGCTGACGGCGGACGGCGTGAGGTACTCGCCCAATGCATTGGCGAAAAGGCGCGGCCCCGACTCGCCGTAGCAGCCGATCAGCGAGTTGGTGGTGCCGAGGTCGATACCGACGATCATCCTTGTGGTCCCTGTGCGGTGGCGTGCAAAGCGTGGATGCTACATGCGGAAAACGCCGTAGCGTTGCGGTTCGATCGGCGCGTTCATCGAGGCGGAGATGGCCAGGCCCAGCACGCGACGCGTATCGGCCGGGTCGATCACGCCGTCGTCCCACAGGCGGGCGCTGGCGTAATAGGGATGGCCCTGGCGTTCGTACTGCTCGCGGATCGGCGCCTTGAACTGCTCTTCCTCGTCCGCGCTCCACGCGCCGCCGCGCGCCTCGATGCCGTCGCGCTTGACCGTCGCCAGCACGCTGGCGGCCTGTTCGCCGCCCATCACGCTGATGCGCGCGTTGGGCCAGGTCCACAGGAAGCGCGCGCCGTAGGAGCGGCCGCACATGGCGTAGTTGCCGGCGCCGAAACTGCCGCCGATGATGACGGTGAACTTGGGCACGTGCGAGCAGGCCACGGCGGTGACCATCTTGGCCCCGTCCTTGGCGATGCCGGCGTTCTCGTACTTCTTGCCGACCATGAAGCCGGTGATGTTCTGCAGGAACACCAGCGGCACGTTGCGCTGGTTGCACAGCTCGATGAAGTGCGCGCCCTTGAGCGCGCTCTCGGCGAACAGGATGCCGTTGTTGGCGACGATGCCGACCGGGTAGCCATGGATGTGCGCGAAGCCGCACACCAGGGTCTTGCCGTAGCGCGCCTTGAACTCGTGGAACTCGGAGCCGTCGACGATGCGCGCGATCACCTCGCGGATGTCGAACGGACGGCGCGTGTCCTGCGGGATCACGCCGTACAGTTCCTCGGCGGCGAACTTCGGCTCGACCGGCGCGCGCACGGCCAGCGGCATCGCCTTGGTGCGGTTGAGGCTGGCGACGATGTCGCGGGCGATGGACAACGCGTGCGCGTCGTTCTCGGCGAAGTGGTCGGCCACGCCCGACTGCGCGGTGTGCACGTCGGCGCCGCCCAGCGCCTCGGCGTCGACTTCCTCGCCGGTGGCGGCCTTCACCAGCGGCGGGCCGCCGAGGAAGATGGTGCCCTGTTCGCGCACGATGATGGTCTCGTCGCTCATCGCCGGCACGTAGGCGCCGCCGGCGGTGCACGAACCCATCACCACGGCGATCTGCGGGATACCCAGACCGGACATGCGCGCCTGGTTGTAGAAGATGCGGCCGAAGTGCTCCTTGTCCGGAAACACCTCGTCCTGCAGCGGCAGGAACGCGCCGCCCGAGTCGACCAGGTAGATGCAGGGCAGGCGGTTTTCCAGCGCCACTTCCTGCGCGCGCAGGTGCTTCTTCACCGTCATCGGGAAGTAGGTGCCGCCCTTGACCGTGGCGTCGTTGGCCACGATCACCACTTCCTGACCGTGCACGCGGCCGATGCCGGTGACCACGCCGGCGGCGGGCGCTGCGTCGTCGTACATGCCGTGCGCGGCGAAGGCGGACAGTTCCAGGAACGGTGCGCCCGGATCGAGCAGCGCGCGGATGCGCTCGCGCACCAGCAGCTTGCCGCGGTCGAGATGCTTTTGCCGCGCCCGCTCGCCGCCGCCCTGGGCGACGCGATCCAGCTGCTGTTTCAGGTCGTCGACGAGGACGCCGAGCGCCGCGGCGTTGTCGCGGAAGTCGTCCGAGCGCGGGTCGATGCGGGATTCGAGAATGGGCATGGCAGGTCCGTTGGCTGCGTCGGCGAAGCGCCCATGATACGGGCCGGATCGTCCACGGCCAAAACGCATCGCGCCCGAATGCCTTGGGCGATCCGGGCGCGATGGGCGCGTACGCTCAGAGCGTGCGCGCGGAGACGTGCGAAAAAATCAGTTTTCCGAGCCGGAGTCGTCGCCGGACATGGCCGAGCTGCTGCTGGCCGGTTCCTGCGCCGACATCGTCGAGCTGGGCTCCGTCGGCGCGGACATGCTGGCCGGCGGGGTGGCCGGCTGCATGGCGGCGTTGCTGCTCGGCGTCATGGCTGCGGTGGAAGCTGCCGCCGGCTGCTGGGCGCTGTCGTCGCTTTTGTGGCTGCAGGCGCCGAGGGCGGCAATCATGGCGGCGGCAAGGGCGATACGCGAAACGTTCATGGATGTCCTCCATCCTGTGGGTGGGTAAGGCCATATCATTCAAACATGTTCCATGGGTCCGTGGAGCATCCCGGCTCAAGGCAGTATGGAATTCGTTCATGAAACTTGCGTGTACGTAGCGCGCGCTTCGGCTGCAGTTACGGACACGGTTTCCGAACGCATAAAAAAACCGGCCGCGATTAACGCGGCCGGTTTGCGATTATCCGGAGCGGCGTTTACTTGCCGGAGTCGCCGGTATCGCTCTTGATCGCTTGCTTGGCCTTCTCGGTCATGGAATCGACCTTGTCGCCCGCCTTCTTGGCCATGGCGTCCATCTTGTCGCCCATGCTCGGCGCCGACGACGAGGCCGCCGCCGCGGAAGACGACGCCTTGGCTGCAGCGCTCGCCGCCTCGGCAGCCGCGCTGGCGGCCTGTGAGGCGGTGTCTGCCGCCTGCTGCGCCTTGTCCGCCGCCGTGCTTGCGGCCTGCTGCGCCTGATCCGCTGCCTGCTGGGTCTGTTCGGCCGCCGACTGGGCGTTCTGCGCGTCGTTCGACGTGCTCTTGCCGCAGGCGGCAAGCAGCACGAGCAGTGCGCAGGCGATGAGAATACGCGTGAACTTCATTGAGCTTCTCCTTTGAGATGCCGTGGAATGCCGTAATGGCGGCCTATTAATAGCGCGTTCTTTTCTACGACGCCATATAAGCCGCCACCGGAAAATATCCACGGCCTGTGGAGATCGTGCTCCGGTTCCAGGGTTTCTTAATCGCACTCGATCGCGACGGCCGTGGCCTCGCCGCCGCCGATGCACAGCGAGGCGATACCGCGCTTCAGACCGCGAGCCTTCATGGCATAGAGCAGGGTGACCAGGATGCGTGCGCCGCTGGCGCCGATCGGGTGACCCAGCGCGCAGGCGCCACCGTTGACGTTGACCTTGTCGTGCGGAATGCCCAGCTCCTTCATGGCGGCCATCGCGACCACGGCGAAGGCCTCGTTGATCTCGAACAGATCCACGTCCTCGACCTTCCAACCGGCCTTGTCCAGCACCTTCTGCATGGCGCCGACCGGTGCGGTGGTGAACCATTCCGGCTCATGCGAATGGGTGGCGTGGGCGACGATGCGCGCCAGCGGCGTCGCGCCGCGCTTGCCGGCCTCGTCCGCGCTCATCAGCACCAGAGCGGCGGCGCCGTCGGAAATGCTGGACGCACTGGCGGCGGTGATGGTGCCGTTCTCCTTGCGGAAGGCCGGGCGCAGGGTCGGAATCTTGTCGATGCTGCTGCGGCCGGGCTGCTCGTCGGTGTCGTGGCTGACTTCACCCTTGCGACCCTTGACGGTGACCGGAACGATCTCGGCGTCGAACGCCTGGCTTTCCTGCGCCGCGCGGGCGCGCTCGACCGAGGCAATGGCGAACGCGTCCTGATCTTCGCGGCTGAAGTGATACTTGTCCGCGCAGCTCTCGCCGAACACGCCCATGGCCTTGCCGTCGTACGGGTTGGTCAGACCGTCCCACGCCATGTGGTCGACCAGCTTGCCGTCGCCGTAACGAATGCCGGCGCGGGCCTGCACCATGTGCGGGGCGTTGGTCATCGACTCCATGCCGCCAGCGACGACGACCGAGGCCGAACCGGCCTTGATCAGGTCGTGACCCAGCATCACCGCCTTCATGCCCGAGCCGCACACCTTGTTGACGGTGGTGCAGCCGGCCGACAGCGGCAGGCCCGCGCCGATCGACGCTTGGCGGGCGGGCGCCTGGCCCAGGTTGGCCGGCAGCACGCAGCCCATGAACACTTCGGACACATCCTGTGCGGCGACGCCGGACTGCGCCACGGCCGCGGCGATGGCGGTCGCGCCCAGGGTCGGCGTCGGCACGCCGCTGAACTGGCCGAGGAACGAGCCGATGGCGGTGCGCTTGGCACCCACGATGACGATGTCGGACATGAGAGGCTCCGTGCGTTTGCTTCAAATGAGGGTGCAGCCAGACGGCTGCGTAGCCGTGCATTATGACGGCCCGTCCGGGTGAGCGGCAATGACGGCGCTGGAGAACGCCATCGCTGCCGGCGCTCGGGGTTGCTCGCGAAGGCATGACTTCATGTTGTTGATGCGCAAAGGCTGCGCTTACACTGGCGACGGGAGCCGGTGCAGATGTCGCGGCGATACGCGGTTTGTGGGGAGGTCGTGATGCGGTACAGGATGCGAGTGCGCCCGCTCAGTCGGGCGATGGCCGTGGCCGTCGCCTTGAGTCTGGGCGGTTGTGGCGGTGGTGGCGGCAATGTGCGCCCGTCGCCCGTGCAGGCGCCAGCGCCTTCGCCCGCTCCGGCGCCTTCTCCAGCGCCGGCTCCAGCTCCAGCTCCCTCGCCGCAGCCGCCCCTGGATGCCCAACTGGCGCTGACTAACGCCTACGCTGCGCACGCGGCCGGGTACACCGGTCAAGGGGTCACCATCGGCATCGTCGACACCGGCGTCAACCGGCAGCATCCCACGCTGCTCAACCGCGTGATCGATTCGCTGATCTACGTGGATGGCACCACCAACGATCTGAGCAAGGACGATGTCGTCGGGCATGGCACCGCGGTATCGCAGATCGCGGCGGGGCGTCCGTATGCCTCCTTCCCCGGCGGCATCGCGCCCGACGCGAACCTGGTGTCCGCGCGCATCATCAGCGACGCGCCGCCCAAGGACGACGGCAGCGGACAGGGCAATGCCGTCGAAGCCTCGGATGCGGACTTCTTCGCGACCTACCTCAATCCGGCGCTCATCAACGCCGGCGTGCAGGTGATGAACAACTCCTGGGGCGGACTGTACTGGGACCCGGCCCACGCGCAGCAGGTCGGCGAGGCCTTCGCCGCCGCCTACCGGCCATTTGTGGTCGATCATGGCGGCATCGTGGTGTTCGCCACCGGCAACAACGGCGCCGGCGATCACGGCAGTCCCGAGCCCAGCGACACCGCAGCCATTCCCTACTGGGGACCTGACCTCGAACGCGGCTGGATTGCGGCGGCGGCGCTGGACAGCAACAACTCGACCCAGCTCGCCACGTACTCGAACGCCTGCGGCAAGGCGATGAACTACTGCATCAGCGCGCCGGGTGACGTCATCGTGCTCGATCCTCAGGCGACGACCAGCACCAATCCGCTGAAGTACTACATCGTCGAAGGCACGTCATTCGCTGCGCCGGAAGTCTCGGGCGCGGCCGCGGTGGTGTGGCAGGCGTTCCCGTACTTCGACAACGATCTGGTGCGGCAAACCCTGCTGGGCACGGCCACCGACCTCGGTGCGCCGGGCGTCGATCCGGTGTTCGGCTGGGGTGCGCTGGACGTGGGCAAGGCCGTGAAGGGGCCGGCGAATTTCGCCTGGGGCGATGTCTCGGTGAACTTCGACGGCAGCACCTCGACCTGGTCCAACGACATCGTCGGCGCCGGCGGCTTGAGCAAGAGCGGCACTGGCACCCTGGTGCTGGCCGGCAACGATACCTATCAGGGCGACACTTCGGTGCTTGGCGGCACGCTGCAGTCGGCGCATGTGCTGCCCGGCAACGCCAGCGTCGCCAACGGCGCGTCGCTGACCGGCATGTACGACGCCGCGGACACCAGCGTGGTACCGGTCGGCGTGTCCGGCGTGGCTGGTAACCTCAGCAACGCCGGACTCGTGTTGGTAGCCGGCGGCAACGCCACGGTCGGCGGCAATTACATCCAGACCGCCAGCGGCACGCTTTCGCTCAGTCTCGGCTCCATCCTGGATGTCACCGGCACCGCGACGCTCGCCGGTCAGCTGAACATCGTCGGCGCCGATCAGGGCTACGTCAGCAACGCGCATCAGGATCTGCTGACCGCCGCCGGCGGCGTGACCGGCACCTTCGACACGTTCACCCTGGCCAGCGGCGTGTTCCTGTCGAGCACGGTGCAGTACGACGTCAACGACGTGTGGGTCGACACCACCAGTCTCAGCGTCACCACCACCGCGGCCTCGGCCGGTTTCGCGGCGCAGCCGGCGGTGATGGGCAGCGCGCAGCGCGTGGACGGGGCGTTCAGTCAGATCAACGCCAGCTTTGCGGGCAGCGGCACGGTCGCCAGCGGCTTCGTGCAGGCGGCCGGCGCGATCCAGCACACGCCGACGCTGTCGGCGGCGCAGCTCTCGCTGCAGAGTCTTTCCGGCGAGCTGCATGCGGTCAGCACGGCGATGGCGTTCCAGACCATCGACGCCTCCAGCCGCACGCTGTCCGAACGTTTCGACGATCTGCTGGCGCACGGCGGCTACGGCGTGTGGAGCAGGCAGCTCGACGTCAGCGGAACCATGGCGCGCAGCGGCTTCGATGGCGTCGGCTTCCAGCTCGACGGCTGGCTGGTGGGCAGCGACCGCCGCTTCGGCGAGCACGGCGTGGCCGGCTTCGCGTTCGGTCAGAGCCAGGGCGACCAGCGCCTGACGGCGCGCGCCGACCGCGACCGCAGCCGCACCGTCGAAGGCATGTTCTACGCGGGATGGACGCGCGGTGCCTGGTACACGCAGGGCCGTGTCGGATTCGGCCACTTCAGCCAGGACGTGCGCCGCGATCTGCTGCTGGGTTCGTCGTGGATGCCGGTGTCGACGTTCTACAACGGCCAGTACCGCGTCGCCTACGGCGAGAGCGGCATGCAATTCAGCCGCGGCCGCAGCCGCCTGACGCCCTACGTGGACGTGCAGTATGCGCAGGTCGGCCGCGACCGTTTCGCCGAACAGGGCGCCTACGGTTTCGGCCTACAGTCGCCGGCGCAGACCACGGACCGCTGGCAGGCCGGCGTCGGCCTGCGCGCGGCGCATCGCGTCGATTTCGCCAGCGGACCGACGGTGGACTTCAACGCGCACGTGCAGTGGCAGCGCACCCTGGCGTCCAGCGGCGACGTGACCGACGCGAGCTTCGTCGGCGTGCAGGACTGGCGACCGCTGGTCGGCATCGGCCTGTCGCGCTACAGCGGTTTGTTCGGCGTGGGCATGAACGCGCACCTCAACCCGCAGACGACGCTGAACCTCGGCTACGACTACCAGGTCGGCCAGCACGTGAGCGCACGGCAGTGGATGGCGCGCTTCAACCTGGCGTTCTGACCTAGCCGGCTTCCGTGACTCGAAAAGCCCGTGCGCTGCATAACACGGGCTTTTCATGTGCGCAGGGTTGTCGCTGTGGTTCCATGCAGTCGCCGGGATGACGAGTTTGGGAAGTGCGCTCAGGAATGGCAGCCGTCATGCCGGTGTTTTAAAGATTTCCCAATCCCGATTCCCTGCTTTTCAGGCCTTGCCGTGGAACAGCTCGCGGCCGATCAGCATGCGGCGAATTTCGTTGGTGCCGGCGCCGATCTCGTACAGCTTGGCATCGCGCAGGATGCGGCCGGTCGGGTACTCGTTGATGTAGCCGTTGCCGCCCAGCGTCTGGATCGCCTCCAGCGCCACCTGCACCGCATCGGACGAGCACTTCAGCAGGCACGAGGCCGGATCGATGCGCGACTTCACGTTGTCGTCGAACTGCTGCGCGACCATGTAGGCGTAGGCGCGCGAGGACTGCAGCGCGGTGTACATGTCGGCGACCTTGGCCTGCATGATGCCGAAGGTGCCGATGGGCGCGTTGAACTGCTTGCGCTCGCGCACGTAGGGCAGGGTGATGTCCAGCGCCGCCTGCATCAGGCCGATGGGGCCGCCCGAGAGCACCAGGCGCTCGGTGTCCAGGCCGCTCATCAGCACGCGCACGCCTTCGTTGATCTCGCCGACGATGTTCTCCTCGGGAATTTCGCAGTTCTCGAACACCAGCTCGCAGGTGTTGGAGCCGCGCATGCCCAGCTTGTCCAGCTTCTGCGCGGTGCTGAAACCCGGCATGCCTTTCTCGACGATGAAGGCGGTCATGCAGCGGCTGCCCGCCTCGCGGCCGGCGGTGCGCAGGTAGACCAGCAGCACGTCGGCGTCGGGACCGTTGGTGATCCACATCTTCGAGCCGTTGGCGACCCACACGTCGCCCTTCTTCTCGGCGCGGCAGGTCATCGAACCGACCACGTCGGAACCCGCGCCGGGTTCGCTCATCGCCAGCGCGCCGACGTATTCGCCCGAGCACAGCTTGGGCAGGTATTTCTCCAGCTGCGCCTTGCTGCCGTTGTGGAAGATGTTGTTGACGCACAGGTTGGAGTGCGCGCCGTAGGACAGGCCGACCGAACCCGAGGCGCGGGAGATTTCCTCCATCGCCACCAGGTGTGCCAGGTAGCCGAGCTCGGAACCGCCGTATTCGCCGCTGACGGTGACGCCGAGCAGACCCATCTCGCCGAGCTTGCGCCACAGGTCCTCGGGAAACACGTTTTCGCGGTCGATGCGGTCCGCGCGTGGGGCGATCTCCTTTTCCGCGAAGGCCGCCACGCTCTCGCGCAGCATGTCCAGATCGTCACCGAGGGAAAAAGGGCGCATAACGGACCGACTCCTTGGATAGGGCCGCCCATGGTAGCGCAGCAGCCCCGTCGGAGCATCCGCGACATGTCGGTGCACTCAGCTCGACGGGTTCCGGGTTTGTGTTGCAAGTTCTTGCAGAACAGGCAGTTGCCGGTACAGAAGGCCCAACTGCGCCATCACCAAATGGCGACCGTCGCGCTGCTGCAGGCTGGCGTCCCCGGGCGGTACATCGACATCGTCCCAGGCCGCGGTGTGGTGTGCGACCGGCCTGGCGTCCGCTCGTTGCGGTTCGGCCAGCGCGCGCAGGCGCGTGGCGAGGTCGCGGGCCTGCGCCTGCAGCGCGACCGCGTCGGCCGAGGCCGACAGGCGATGCCGGTGCGCGCCCAGCGTGGAAAGATGGCCGAGCAACGTCTGGCTGGCGGCCAGCATTCGCAGGACCAGATCGGCATCGGCGTGCTGCCCGGCGGGGTCGTCGCGGGCCTGGGTCAGATGCGCGCTGAGTTCAGCGTCGGCGTTGTGCGCGTCGCGTCGCGCGCGGCGATACGGCAGATCGTCGCGCTTGCCGCTGGCGTACTGCGCGGCGATGGCTTCCAGATAGGCCGCCTGCGCGCGCAGCAGCGCCGCGAACAGCGCTTGCAGTTCGCGCGCGCGCCAGTCCGGCAGCACCAGCAGCGTCACCGCCACCGCGATCGCGCCGCCCAGCACGGTGTCGAGCAGTCGCGGCGCGATCAGCTCGAAGCCGTTGCCGACCTGGTTGAAGGCCAGCAACACCAGCACCGTGACTGCGGCCGAAGCGATCAGATAACGACGGAAGCGCGTCACGAAGAACAGCACGCTGGCCGCCACCGTGCCGACCAGTTGCGCATGCGGCGAGGGGAACAGCTTCAGCAGCGCCCAGCCGACCAGCAGACCGATCAGCGTGCCGCCGACGCGTTGCAGCACGCGCACGCGGGTGGCGCCGTGGCTGGGTTGGCACACCAGCATCACCGTCAGCAGAATCCAGTAGCCCTGTTCGGGATGCACGGCGCGCAGCACCAGGTAGCCGATCAGCATCGCCAGGCTCAGACGCAGGGCGTGACGGAAGCGCGCCGAGCTGGGCGTCATCTGCACGCGGATGCGGCGTAGCGCCTCGATGGGGCCGGTCGGCGAGGGGTCGTGCAGGCTGCGGTCCACGGTTTCGGCCTCGACGGCCTCGGCGCAGGCGATGCGCTCCTGCAGGCGGTCGAGGTTGTCGGCCAGGCGGTCGAGCGCCTGCAGCAGGGCGGGTGCGGGCGGTTCGGGCGCACGGCGCTGGCGGTCGATGGAGGCGCGCAGGTCGTGCACGATGCCGCGCAACATCGGCGGCATGCGAAATGCGCTGCCGGTGCGCTCGGCGTTGGCGCGGTCCCGGCAGGCCGTCGCCAGCGCGCGCATCAGGCGCTGACCGCGGAACATCACGTCGCTGTGGAAGAACGCCTCGGCCAGCGCTTCGTAGGGGTAATGCGAGGACGAGGCGCGTTCGTGGATATCCTGCGCGGCCAGATACAGCGACAGCGAACGTTCCAGCGCGGCATGCGGGCGACGGCGATCGAGGCGGTCGATCAGCGTGCCGCGAGCGTCGTTGAGCGCCTCGACCACGCGCGTGTTGATCTGCGCCAGTTCGGCGCGCAGGGCGGCGACGGGCAGGTCGTGCATCGGCTCGAACAGCTGTGCCTTAGCGTCCAGATACGCGCCCAGCGTGTCGTACAGCCGCGCCAGCGACTGGCGTACTGGATGCTGTACGAACAACGCGCTCCACACGGTCGCCAGCACGCCGTACCAGGCCGCGCCGGCGGTCAGCAGCAGCGGTTCGCGCCAGATCGGCAGCTGCGCCGCGCCGGGCTGATCCATGCCGATCATGGTGTAGACCGCCAACAGCAGCGTGGCGCTGGCGATGGTGGCGTAGCGCGGACTCGCCGCGCCCAGCATCACCAGCAGAAAGCTGCCCAGCGTCAGCGCCGCGGCAAAGGCCCAGGGCATGGCAAACAGCGCCTCGACCACGAACGCGGCGATCAGGAAGCACAGCAGTGTGCCGATCAATGCCTGCAACCTGCGCCGCCAGGCGTCCTCGGTTTCCGCCAGCGCCGCCGCGATCACGCCCAGCAGCAGCCCGATCATCACGTGCGGCTGCTTCGCCAGCACGCCGTACAGCGCCACACCGAGCATCGCCAGCAACACGCGCAACGCATCGGCGAAGCGGTCCGAGGTTCTAAAGTGGGATAGCAAGCGCAGCATGGATAGGATTGGCTCGGTACGGCGGATCGGCTGCAGCGTAGCGCAATGCGTGCGTGTCGAGTTTGGTCGGTCCGTACGTCGTGCATAAGGACGTCGACGATTCTGGACCGCTTTGTCTGTGCCGCGCATGCCAGAGCGTAGGTGTGATTTTTTCCAGTACGGCAAGACCATGGCTGGAGTTCGCGTTCTTGGATGTTTGTTCGTGACCGGTCTTTTTCGCAACGCGCGCCCTGAGGGTTGGAGCGCTCCTACACACGGAGGTTTCTCGTTGTATGCATCCCAAAATCTACGAGAATGTGATCATTGGAAACTTTCTTTATGGTCTTGGTTTTGCCATGCGTCAGCATGCCGATGGCGTTGGACACCAAGGCGCAGTAAATCTGCTTCAGCAAACGCCGGCCGACACGCTTCTCGGTGACGTCCTGATGACGTTCCCAGGGATGAGTCGGCTCATCGAGTTCAAGCGAAAGGGCGCTGTCCTCAACAAGGAGACGGTGAGGCACGTCACGTTGACGAAGGCGCTCGAAGACAAGTCGGCATTGCAGCGCGTGTCACGACGCATGCACTTGTATCTCGAGTTCTCCGAAACGGAACCGGATGCGGCTTCCATCAAAGTCACCAGTTACCTTGACGCTTTTTCAAGCGATGATGCGCTTACGCAGACCATGGCCGGCTGCATCGAAAAATTCGCGTCCGATGTATCGGAAAGTGCGCGCATGGAGCCTGCCGTACGTGCTGCTCAGCGAGAGGAGGAGGCCTTCTACCTGAAGCTTGTGCGTAGTCTCCAGGGCGAGGGTTCGATTGGGTCCGGCGGGATGCTGCTGATGTCCGATGCAGAGGGTCGTCTCGCTTATGCCTATCTTGAGGATTTGTCCGCGTTGCGTATGACGACGCGGGAGTGGAGTCATGCATTGGATCAGAAACTTCAGCGTGAGCTGACGAGATCCATGTCCCGGGAACATTCTATGAAGCGAGATCGAGGACACGGGTTGGAACGGTGATCGTTCTGAACAAGGAGGCGTCATGACCGAAGCCGAAAACGAAGCGCGCCTGCAAGAGCTCTATGACATCGCAGGTCGACTGATGGAGCTTGCGCGAGAAGATCAGGATGCCATGCGGGTCGAGATGCATCGGGTGCAAGCTCTTTGTCTGAGTCTTTCCAAAGCGCATGCGAAGCAACTGAGTCATTGGGATCAGACATTACGAAAGACATTCGTCGAGGTTGCCGAATCCTCCGTTGAACCGACACGCCGCGCGATGGAACAGGCGCGGAAGGATGCGGAGTTCGCCGCATATTCGTATCGGCATGCGCTTCGGCGACTTGGGTGGGGGCGGTTTCTTTTTGCCTGCGCGATATCGGTCGCGCTTTGGCTGGCTGTACTCGTGAGTGTCTGGGTGTTCGTGCCGTCGTTGGATCAGTTGGCGGCGCGGCGCGCAGAAGTGGCTAACCTGCGTGCGCAGGCCGAACAGATGAGCGCCCGCGCCAAAGCAGAGTTCACTCAATGCGAGGATCGGGATGGGACGCAGCACCTATGTTTCCGTGATGACGAAAGCAAAGGGCCGTATTTCGACGGGAACAAGACCTATCGTGCCCTGTGGCGTCATTGATGCAGAGGGGACGGTTTAGGGTATTGAGTGAATGCTGCGCTTGTTGCGTTGCGCCTAAGCAGTCTTTCGTAGGTTCCCGGCATCAAGAAAAAGGGGCACCTCGCGGCGCCCCTTTCGATGCGGCTTGGTGATGCCGTCGCTTACTGACCGCGCATGCGGCCCTGGAAGCGCGGACCGCCGTTGCCCATCAGCGGCAGCTTGACCTTGCCGATGATGGCAATGCGCTCTTCGGCCATGCGGTCGGCGGCCTTGTAGGTCGCGATGTCATCGCGCTCGGCGATCTCGAAGATGCGGCTGACGTTGTGATACACGGTGCGCATCATGCGCATCGCGCGCTCGCGGTTGTAGCCGTCGATCTCCAGCGACACGTTCATCACGCCACCGGCGTTGACCGCGTAGTCCGGCGCGTACACCACGCCGCGCTTCTTCAGCTCGTCGCCGATCTCGTCGGTGGCCAGCTGGTTGTTGGCCGCGCCGCAGATGATCGGCGCCTTGATGCGGTCGATGGTGTCTTCGTTGACGGTGCCGCCCAGCGCGCACGGGCTGTAGACGTCGGCGTCGACGTCGTAGATCTCGTCCAGACCCACGGCCTCGCAGCCCAGCTCGTCGACGCAGCGCTGCACCGCATCCTTGTTGATGTCGGTGACGAACACCTTGGCGCCCTGTTCGCGCAGCAGCTTGATGTACTCGCTGCCGACGTGGCCGCAGCCCTGCACGGCGAAGCTGTACTTGCCCACGTCCTCGTTGCCGTGCTTGTAGTTCAGCGACGCCATCACGCCCTGCAGCGTGCCGTAGGCGGTGAACGGCGACGGATCGCCCGAACCGCCGTGCACCTGATGCACGCCGGTCACGAATTCGGTCTCGCGGAACACCCACTCCATGTCGTTGACGTCGATGCCGACGTCCTCGGCCGTGATGTAGCGGCCGTTGAGCGAGTTCACGAAGCGGCCGAAGGCGCGGAACAGGCCCTCGGACTTGTCGACGGCCGGATCGCCGATGATGACGGCCTTGCCGCCGCCCAGGTTCAGGCCGGCCACGGCGTTCTTGTAGGTCATGCCGCGCGACAGGCGCAGCACGTCGTTCACGGCTTCCTGCTCGGTCTTGTACGGCCACATGCGCAGGCCGCCCAGCGCCGGGCCCAGCACCGTGTTGTGGATGGCGATGATGGCTTTCAGCCCGACATCCTTGTTGTGGCAGAAAACGACTTCCTCGTGACCGGTTTTGGCGATTGTTTCAAAAATCATCGGACTCAAGACTCCGTGTGAGCAGGCAAAGCAGCGCCGCGAACGGCTGCGTTAGCTCTGGGAAGGGGCGTCAATTCTCGGTGCTAGGTGATTGATTTGACGTGCATTGATGGGCCGCGCTGCAGGGCGGGGCCGGCGTATGGGCGCGTAGTGTAGTACCTCGTCGTCGCCAGCGACAGTTTGCGGTCGGGGCGTGGTTGTGGCATATGCGGCCGCGTTTGTGCGGGGGTAAAAAAAGACGCCCGCGCGGTGGCGGGCGTCCGGTTCGCGGCGGTCGGGCCGCGTCGTGTCGACGACTCAGTGATCGTCGCGGTCGTAGCGGCGGTCGTGGCGGCGATCGTAGCGACGGTCGTGACGACGATCATGCCGGCGTTCGACGCGATGCTCGACACGGCGCTCGTGGCGCAGGTCGCGGCGATGCTGCACGTAGCGGCCGTGGTTGTAGGCGCGATATGCGACATGGCGGTTCCAGGCCGCACGCTGGAATACCCAGCGGCCGTCGCGGTGCACCCAACGCGGATGGCTGTACACGTAGCCCACGCGGTTGCGGTGCCAGCTGCCCGGCATCCACACATAGCGCACGTTGTTCCAGCGCCAGTAGCCCGGCGCCCAGAAATAGCCGACGCGTGCCGGCGGCATGCGCTCGTAACGCATCGGCGGCGGAGCGATGCCGACCGAGATCGACAGCCGCGTGCCGGCCTGCGCCTGCGGGATCGAGACCACCGTGCCCAGACCGAGGGCCAGGGCGGTGAGCAGCGAGAGTTTTCCGAATGTTTTCATGAGGGGCTCCGTCGTAGGGCGGTCGATAGCCGCAGTCCCGAAAACGGATCGGTTGCGCCAGCCGTTGACGCTGCATGCCGGACCGTTCAGACACGCGCAAGCTACCTGAAGCGGCATTCATGGAGAGCGCGGAAGCGCGAACCTGCCGCCGCGCGTCGCGAACCGACGCGCAGCGCATCCGTGACGGAGCGGTGCAGGGCGCTACATCCGGCAGTTCGGTGCATGCCCGTTGGCGCGCGCCTGCTGATACACCGGCATCAGTTGCTGCGCCTGCTGCTGCAGCTTGCCGGCGCGCTGGCTCGGCGCGGGATGGGTGGACAGGAACGCCGGCACCTTGCTGCCTTGCTGGCCCATCTTCTGCCACAGCGTCACTGCCGCGCGCGGGTCGAAGCCGGCCTGCGCCATGTAGCGCTGGCCGAGGATGTCGGCCTCCGATTCCTGCGTGCGCGAGAACGGCAGCAGGATGCCGACTTCCGCGCCGAGACCCAGCGCGGCCATGGTCCGTCCCGCGTCGTTGCCGCGCGAAGCGCCGTACAGCGTGCCCGCCAGTACCGCGCCCTGGACCGCCATGTTGTCCGACACGCGCTCCGCGCCGTGCCGCGCCACCACGTGCGCCAGCTCGTGGCCGAGCACGGTCGCCAGCTGATCCTGCGTGGTGGCGATCTTGAACATGCCCTTGTTCACGCCGATGCGCCCGCCGGGCAGGGCGAAGGCGTTGGCGCTGTCCTCGTCGATGATCTGCACCTGCCAGTCCTGATTGCGCCACTTCGGCGGCAGTACGGCGATCAACGCCTTGGCCACGCAGGTCGCGTAGGCGCGCTGACGTGGCGCGTTGGCGAACTTGCCCTTGCGGCCCATCTCCTGGAAGGCCTGCGTGCCGAGCTGACTCATCTGCTGGTCCGACACGACCATCAGCTGCTTGCGCCCGGTCGGCGAGGTCGCGCAGCCGGTCAGCGTGGAGATGACCGCAACAGCAATCCAGATCAGGTGGTGGGCGGGCCGTTTCATGTGCGTGCTCCATCCGAGGCGGGTCACCATAGTGCATCAGGATGGCATGCGTTTTCGACCGACGCTGGGTCCCGGCTTGCGCCGGGATGACGGTTCTCTTGGGATCGCGCGGGGCTCGGTTCGTCGTCATGGCCGCTTCGCTTCGGATCGCGCGGGGCTCGGTTCGTCGTCATGGCCGCTTCGCTTCGGATCGCGCGGGGCTTGGTTCGTCGTCATGGCCGCTTCGTTTCGGATCGCGCGGGGCTTGGTTCTTCGTCATGACGACTTCGCTTCGGATCGCGCGTTCCGGCTAATCCGCATTCCTCCGGTCGTCATCCCGGCGCAAGCCGGGACCCAGCGCCTGCAACCGCACCCCGAAAGCCCCAAAAGCACATTCACGCATGACGCGCGGCACAAGCAGCCCCCTGACGCTCCGCAGCCAGGCAAGACTCGCAGCCCGGTCACCCGCTGGCAATCGCGAATGCTGCGTCGCACAAAAGTCTGCGTCGCATGCCCGCGATAGAATGGTGGTCTGCATTTTTCCGACTTTGGAGTTTCCATGAGCACGCCCGCCCAGCAGATCCCCGCGAGCGCCGCCCAGGCCGATGCCGCCCCGCTGCGCTTCGTCACCGCCGCCAGCCTGTTCGACGGCCACGACGCGGCCATCAACATCATGCGCCGCATCATCCAGGCGCAGGGCGCGGAGGTGATCCATCTGGGCCACAACCGCTCGGTCGAGGACGTGGTGCGCGCCGCGCTGCAGGAAGACGCCGACGCCATCGCGCTGTCGTCCTACCAGGGCGGGCACGTCGAGTACTTCAAGTACATGGTGGACATGCTGAAAGAGCGCGGCGCCGCGCACATCCGCGTGTTCGGCGGCGGCGGCGGCACCATCACGCCGGAAGAGATCCGCGAACTGCAGGAGTACGGCGTCGAACGCATCTACCACCCCAACGACGGCATGCACCTGGGCCTGACGGCCATGATCGAGGACGTCATGCGTCGCACCAAGGCCGCGCGCGACAAGCGCCAGGCCGAGGACACCCCGACCGCGCAGCCGGACACCGGCCACGAGATCGGCGTCGGCGCGGTGATGTCCGCGATCGAAAACGGTGCGCTGTCCGAGGGCGAGCTGTCGCGGCTGCGCAAGGAATGGCAGATGGCCGGCCAGCACACGCCCGTGCTGGGCCTGACCGGCACCGGCGGCGCCGGCAAGTCGTCCGTGGTCGACGAACTGCTGCTGCGCTTCCTGCACGCCTTCCCGGAGATGCGCATCGCCGTGCTGGCGGTGGACCCGACCCGTCGCCGTTCCGGCGGCGCGCTGCTGGGCGACCGCATCCGCATGAACAGCCTGCGCTCGGACCGCGTGTTCATGCGCTCCATGGCCACGCGCCGCGCGCATGCGGCCACCAACACGGTGCTGACCGACTGCATCGCCTTCCTCAAGGCGCAGGCCTACGACCTGGTCATCGTCGAGACCGCCGGCATCGGCCAGTCCGACTCGGAAATCGTCGATCTGGTCGACTTCCCGATGTACGTGATGACGTCCGACTACGGCGCGGCCAGCCAGTTGGAGAAGATCGACATGATCGACTTCGCCGAGCTGATCGTGCTCAACAAGTACGACCGCCGCGGCGCCGAGGACGCGCTGCGCGACGTGCGCAAGCAGTGGAAGCGCAACCGCACCAAGTTCGACCTCACGGACGAGCAGGTGCCGGTCTATCCGACCATCGCCAGCCAGTTCAACGATCCGGGCGTCACTTGGATGTTCACCCAGCTGTGCCGTCTGCTGCGCGAGAAGCTCAGCGACTCCGGCATCGGCTCCGAACACTGCAACTTCCAGCCTGAGCTGGACACCACCATCAAGGAACCGCGCGCCACCGTGCTGATTCCGGGCCAGCGCGTGCGCTATCTGGCCGAGATCGCCGAGCAGGGCCGCGGCATCAACAGCGGCATCGAGCAGCAGGCCGAGGCCGCCAGCACCGCGCAGAACGTCTACGAGGCGCTGAAGGAAGTCGACGCCGACGCGCTGCCCGAGCCGTTCGACGCCTACGCCGCCGACGCGCTGCAGGGCGAGGCCGACCGCACGCTGCTGACCCTGCGCCAGCGCTACAACGAGGCGCTGAAGGAACTGTCCCGCGAGGCCGTCGACCTGCTGCGCGCCTGGCCGGAGCGCTACAAATCGGTCACCGAGGACGTCACCGAATACAAGGTCCGCGACAAGACCATCCGCGTCGAGAACTACAAGGAATCGCTCAGCCACCAGAAGATCCCGAAGGTCGCGCCGCCGACCTACCGCGACTGGGGCGACACCCTGAAATTCCTGATGCGCGAGAACCTGCCCGGTTCCTACCCGTACACCGGCGGCGTCTACCCGTACCGCCGCACCGGCGAAGACCCGATCCGCATGTTCGCCGGCGAGGGCACGCCCGAGCGGACCAACCGCCGCTTCCACTACCTGTCGGTCGGCCAGCCCGCCGCGCGCCTGTCCACCGCCTTCGACTCGGTCACGCTGTACGGCGAAGACCCGGCCGAGCGCCCGGACATCTACGGCAAGATCGGCAACTCCGGCGTCTCCATCGCCACGCTGGACGACATGAAGAAGCTGTACTCCGGCTTCGACCTGTCCGCGCCCACCACCTCCGTGTCCATGACCATCAACGGCCCCGCGCCGATGATCCTGGCCATGTTCATGAACACCGCCATCGACCAGAACGTCGAGAAGTACCTGCGCGAAGACAGCCGCCACTGGGAGGCCGCGCGCACCAAGGTCGAGGAAATCTACGCCGAGCACGGCCGTCCGCACTACTCGGGTGACCTCCCGGACGGCAACGATGGCCTGGGCCTGGGGCTCTTGGGCGTCTCCGGCGACGAAGTCGTCGACGCCGAGACCTACGCGAAGATCAAAGAAGACACGCTCAAGGTCGTGCGCGGAACCGTGCAGGCCGACATCCTCAAGGAAGACCAGGCGCAGAACACCTGCATCTTCAGCACCGAGTTCGCCCTGCGCATGATGGGCGACATCCAGCAGTACTTCGTCGACCACGGCGTGCGCAACTTCTACTCGGTGTCGATCTCCGGCTACCACATCGCCGAAGCCGGCGCGAACCCGATCAGCCAGCTGGCCTTCACGCTGTCCAACGGCTTCACCATCGTCGAGTACTACCTCGCCCGAGGCATGAACATCGACGACTTCGCGCCCAACCTGAGCTTCTTCTTCAGCAACGGCATGGACCCGGAGTACACCGTCATCGGCCGCGTCGCCCGCCGCATCTGGGCCCGCGCCATGCGCGAGCGCTACGGCGCCAACAAGCGCAGCCAGATGCTGAAGTACCACATCCAGACGTCCGGCCGTTCGCTGCACGCGCAGGAAATCCAGTTCAACGACATCCGCACCACGCTGCAGGCCCTGTACGCGCTGTTCGACAACTGCAACAGCCTGCATACCAACGCCTACGACGAAGCCATCACCACGCCGACCGAGGAAAGCGTGCGCCGCGCCGTGGCGATCCAGATGATCATCAACAAGGAGCTGGGGCTGAACTTCAACGAGAATCCGTGGCAGGGCAGTTTCATCGTCGACGCCCTGACCGACATCGTCGAAGAAGCCGTCTACAAGGAGTTCGAGGCCATCAGCGAGCGCGGTGGCGTGCTGGGGGCGATGGACACCATGTACCAGCGTGGCAAGATTCAGGAAGAATCGATGTACTACGAGCACAAGAAGCATGATGGCTCGTTGCCGTTGATTGGGGTGAATACGTTCCTGCCGAAGGAGCATGCGGGGGAGGTGGCGACCGAGATCGAGTTGATTCGGTCGACGCCTGCCGAAAAAGCGCAGCAGATTGCCAATGTGAAGCGGTATGGTGAAGCGCGGAATCCGCTACAGGCGGATAGCCTCGCGAAGTTGCAGAAGGCGGCGCGGGAGAGGAAGAATGTGTATGAGGAGTTGATGGAGGCTGTGAAGTTCAACAGCTTGGGGCAGATTTCTCATGCGTTGTATGAAGTTGGTGGGGAGTATCGGCGGAATATGTGATCTGCATTCCACTGAGTGGCGATAGTGATGTGATGGCTGAGCTAGCTAAGTAAGGGAGGGGGTATGCGCGCTGCAAAGAGGGAGAGATGGGTAAGGTTCGTAAGTGTAAATTTAGGTGTAAGCCCTATTTCATCGTTGGTTAGCGAGATTTCATTAAAAAAGATAGTAGATGAAGTAATTGACGCAATTTCAAAAAAATTGCCATTGCAGCGAACTCCAAGAACGACAGCCAGGCAGCATGCGCGTCTTGTAGATTTGGTTTTATCCGACGATGAAAAGTACGCTGTTTTACTTTTTCGTCTTATCGATAAAGACGCAATTGACGTTGCGTATGAAGATTTTGAAGATGGTGATATCGAGCCGCACCCAAAAACCCCGACTCAGGGCAACCGGTCTACCGCCCATCTCGTAATTAGGCTCAAGCCAAAATTAGAGGGAAAGAAGAAAAAGTATCCCGCTTTATTGGAAGAAACGACGGGTTTGGGGGCAAGTCGTATCGAGCCAATATTGAATAGTTTGGCTCGAAAGTTTGGGAGGGGAAGCTACAAAGATAGGTCGGGACGAGAAGAACGCTATCACTGTTCGATAGAGGTCAAGCCAAAAGTTGTTGGGACAATAAGGGATGAGCTGACAAATGGCGTTCTGAAAGGCTTCACCCTTGTTCATTCATTTCCACCAAAACAAGGTAATGATGAAACGATTTATCTAGAAGATAAGAAAAGGCGACTCGAAGTCGCTGTGGTAGGTGCGGCAGTTGGTGACAAAATTGATGCGATTTGGGATAGTGTCCGAAAAAAAGCCAATAATCAAGAATATGAGCTTGTTAAAGCCTCTTACGAGAACACTGATGGCAGGCTTGTAAGTGTAGATATGCAGACGCGGCGCTCGGATGCATTGGAGGATCTCGTTACTAAGACGAAAAAAATCGAACTTGAAGCTGACGCAAATTATGATCAATCAGGTGTCTCACCTTCGATCATGAAAAAAATGATCGATGCGCTTCAGTCGTCTTGAGGCTGAATAGCTATGAATAGAAATGGAGTGTTAAGACAGGTAGTTTCGCCGTTTAGATACTATCAATTTTTCAATTATTATAAATTGTCAATTGATATTTTGCTTCCTGCCATATTTTCACTGGCAACCTGCGTTGTTTTTTATTTTGTGCCTAAGGGGGTTGCAATACTTGGGGATAATGGTTTTGTCCACTCCATTAATGGGTTATTGCAAATCCTTACCGGCTTTTTCGTGGCTGGACTAGCAGCTGTGTTCGGTGTTCGCGGTGTCTCACTTGAACAAGAGCCTATTGGGTTTAAATACTTTGGTTCGGTAAAAATTGATAGAGAAGAGGGGGTTGTTGTAACACGGCGAATGTTTGTATGCTCACTATTTGGGTATTTGGCATTTTCCAGTTTTTCTTTGTATTTGATGGGGTTGATAGCATCAATATGTGAGCCACTATTTAGATTGATGCATATCAATTCGTGCTTGCATTTTTCCATACTTTTTATGTACGCATTTGTTGTTTGGAATATATTTTTTGTAACCGTATATGGCCTGTATTATATGGTTGATAGGGCTCACAGGTCGGATCCTAAAGTTATTGATGGTCCGGTAGGTGACGGAACGGACGAAGGTTGAAAAGCCGGTTCGAAAAAATGGGAAAAATGGTGTCAGGGACAATTTCTACGGGTGCTTCTGTGTCTAGATGTGCAGCTAGAAAAAATGGTGTCAGGGGCAATTTTGGGGTATGGTCGTTTGGTGCCCTTCGTCAGCTATAAGTTCTCCGCTTGTTCCTCTTTATTGCGTTTAGGCAGTCTTAGGGCTTGGGCTTGGGGGTAATGTGAAAAAGGACTCTAGGTGGTGGGAATATTATGTTGTTAGATATTTCGTCGGCACGATTTTTGGTGCGGGCATACTTGTTGTTTTGAATAGTTATCAAGACAACATTCTGCATTCGGTGCTGCAAGGTGATAATACGCCGCTGTCTTCATTGACGGGGTATGGTCTTGTTATGTACTTAGGGTTGGGGCTTGCATTTTGTTACATCGCTAGTGCTCCGCTTTTTTGTTTTCACGCTCTCAGGGGGCTGCTCGATGTGAGGGGTAAGGTCACATGGGCAAGTCTCGCGGTTTTTTTAATTTCTGTCGTGTCTATATTGATAATGCGTTTCGCGTTTGGTATGACGATTTTTGACTGGCGAACTCTCTCATTGCTGGGTGTTGTGGTTGTTGTTTCAATACAAATAAGCATGCTAGGTGAGGCTTTCTGGAAAAAACTAGATCCTGTGGTCAACTTTTATGGAAAGTTGGCCGTAACTCGTTCAAATTCAAAGCCTGCCACGCAAGAATATGTGGAATCTTATCGCCATCTTCGAGAGCATGGAAATGCTTTTGGAATCATGCTTTTTGAGCTTATTCTTGGGCTGTCTATTGCATCTGTTGCTAATATTTATTCTGTGGCTTTGATTTTATTGGCTTGGATCGCCCCGGCGGTGTTTGTATGGTTAGTCGCTACCGTGTTAGAGATTAGAATGGTTTAAATTTTGGAAAAAGGTGTCAGGGACAATTTCTGGAAGACCGCGCACGACACCATTTCTTAGTTCCCATTTTCCTAATTTTCTCTAGGTGAAATTTCTGCGAACAGGGCTCAGGGGTAATGGAGTGCGTGAAAGTACTAATTATGATGCTCGTGATATCCATCTGTGCTCTTACAGCATGTGCTAATTCTAGTGATGATGAATTACCGCATGTCAGCCAGATCAAAGTATCGACATTTGGTTGCAGAACACGAGCAATATCCGAGCGTATCACTCAGCTACTTGGAGAGCATGATAAGCATGCCGCAATGTCTTTGGTTGAAAAATCGATGCTATCTGGAGATTGCGCTAATTTGAATGCGGGCGATCAAGTCATGGTTGAGGACGTTACGATTGATGGCCTGACCAGAGTGCGTCCAATAGCCGGTGTCGTTAGCTACTGGACAGTTAGTGAGGTGGTAGATCCTTAAGAGGGGCAATAGGGGGCGGAGGGAATTAATTCTTCTCGCGCGCAGGAGTGTTTCGCGGACGTTCAAGGGTTTGGCGCGTTCTGGGTGGCAGAAGTTGTATTTAAATGCTTTTGGCAGAATCCTTGAGATTCTTTTTCGTCGCACCAAGCTCCCAACCCTGATCGCGGCAAGGGCTGGGGGTGTGTTCGTATGTCGCGTTGCCGTTAAATACATAGGGAGATGCATGTGATGAATCAAAAGCTTCTGAGGAAGTGCTCGGCAATCAGTGCCACGATAATGGTCGCAGCCTTTAGCGCGCCTGTGTTTGCTACCAATTATGTGACCGTCACTCAATTACAAGTTGTACCAGCGGCCTCATGGCCAACAACAGTCACTGTTTATTGTCCGGCGGGCTATATGGTTACGGGTGGTGGCTTTTCAGAGATAAATAGTGGGTCGAATTCTGGTGGTGGCTCTACACAATACTTGACGCCACAAAATTATACTGGATACATAATCAACCCTAATTTCACCATCTATGCCAGCCGACCGACCGATACAGGCGATGGGTGGCAAGTGAATGGGCAAGTCAGCATAGTCAGCTCAGCCAATGTGAGCGTCTATGCGATCTGCGCATCATCAGGCTAATTTCTCTGGCCAGCGCCCAGTGGTGGGCGCTGGTTTCCTCAGTGCGATGAGGGTCGGAATAGGGTGCGGAGGGAATTAATTTTTCTCACGCGCAGAGTATGCGGTTCGCCCAAAAAGGGGGCGGAGTAGGACAGAGTAGAACAGGGGTCAGAGTGCACTTTTACATGATGGTAGGATAAGAAGTCTGCTCTGCCCGCTATTTTTTCTGAATCCTGTTTTTTGGACGCCAGAGTTCTCCGGCTTCTTCGGCGGGCAGGGGCTGAACGGTACGCTTAATATGTAGCTTGCATGGCACTCAACGTGCCGATATTCATCTGTCACTAAACGCAGGACACGCTAGTGCGTCGATTCATAACTTTCATGGCTTGCGCCACCCTTCTGTGTAGCTGTGCTTCTCAAAGGAGTCGAAGCTATTACCCGAGTGGGTGGAATATGACGGAATCATCCATAACGCAAAAGCAATGCGGTATATGGCTCGGACCGAAGTTTGCAGAGACCGAGACGCGAGCCCGAGTCGCTGGCCTGGTCTCTTCGGGCGTCCTAACCCAAGCCCAAGGCAGACGCGTAATCGCCCATGACATACGGGTTGGCGATCCCGAATGCATGGCCTACGCAGCCTACGGTGCATCCCTAGCGAAGGAGTCCTTTGCCATGGACTTGCACAAAAACCTCATGACTGTGGAGTGGGACTTCACCTGCCAGCATAGCCCGGTGAGCTGCCCGGGGCTGGTAGTCGTCGTAGCGGACGGAAAAGTGAGTTCCGTCTATCCATTGCGCATTGCGCGAATAGGGGGCGGAGGGAATTAATTCTCCTCGCGTGGAGGGTGTGCGGTTCGCGGGCGTCCACGGGGCCTGACTCGGGCGGGGCGGCCCAGGGCTTTTTCGATCATGGCCTGGAACGCGGGGTCGCCTAGCGCGCGTTCCGGAAAATGGTGCCAGGGACAATTTCTGACATGCGTTTGGGGGCATGGAGCACGTTGCGCAGCAGTGTGCTCTGATGGTGCGCCATGATCGGGTCGGGCGATGCTTGCTGCATGGCTCGATCACCGCGTCTCGATATTCCCGGTATTCCACAGCACGTCGTGCAGCGTGGCAACAACCGCCTGCCGTGCTTTCTGGACGATGAAGACCGTCAGCGCTACCTGCAATGCCTGCGTCAGGCGTTGCTGCGTTACGGCTGTCATCTGCATGCCTATGTGCTGATGAACAATCACGTGCATCTGTTGCTGACTCCGCAGGAGAAGGGTGCGGTGTCGCGGCTGATGCATACCTTTGCGCGGAACTACGTGGGTTTGTTCAACGGACGGCACGGCCGGACCGGGACGCTGTGGGAAGGGCGGTACAAGTCGTGCCTGGTGGACTCGGATGGCTACTTTCTGGCCTGTTCGCGCTATATCGAGCTGAATCCCGTGCGGGCATGGATGGTGGCCGACCCCAGCGATCATCCTTGGTCGAGCTACGGGGCGCATGCCGATGGGCGCGTGGATCCGCTGTTGACCGCGCATGCCTGTTATCTGGAACTAGGCGCCGACGCGGCCGAGCGTGCGGCTGCGTACAAGGCGCTGTTTACCGAGGCACTGCCGGATAAGGTCGTGCATGAGATCCGCACGTATCTTCAGCAACAGAAGGCGCTTGGAACGGATCGTTTTCGTGCGTGGGTGGAAGCACGAACCCGGCGGTTCGCTGCGGTCCGGCCGCCGGGGAGACCGCGTGATCGCTCAAATGGTCCCTGACACCATTTCTCCACACCATTTCTCCGGATCAGGTCGACGGCGGGAACCACAGTTTCACGATCTTGCCGTTGCGCACTTCATACACGGCAAGTGAATCGGGTGCGTGCTTGCCGGGCGGAAGACCGTGCAGGTGTTCCAGGTCGATCACCACGGGTCCATCGACGACGCGTTTGACGATGTCCACACCGAAATTCTTGGGCACCTTGCCCAGGAAGGCGAATGTCTGTTTGAGCGCAGCCTGACCCTTCACCTCGGGACGCTTGCCGGAAAGGTCGATAACACGGGCATCCTCGGCGTAGCAGGCCACAAAGGCCTCGATGTCGTGCGCGTTGTAGGCGTCGACCTGGGCTTGGACGACCTCGGCAGGGCTGGAGGTTGCGGTGGTGGTCCCACACGTCGCCGCCGTGGCCGAGTAGACGGGTGCCGCAGCCAGTAAGGTGATGAGTCCTGCGAGTCGGTACGACATGACGTTCCCTGTGATGTTGTAAGACGTACGTGTAGCGATGCTACACCACGTTCCGAAATAGGATCGGTTCCGGGCACAGACTCATTTGCATGGGACGTGTTCGGCGCATGGCCCTGACATCACCTCCCGGAATCGACGTCCTGCGCCAGCGCAGGGCATGACTGATTGTAATTATCCCTGACACCATTTTTGCTCTGACACCATTCAGACGCTAGACGTGTCGCTTGCCGGTGGCGGCCAGGCCAGCGACGACCGCGCTTTGCGAGTCCGCTTTCTTGGCGTGTTTGACCGCGCGCTTTTCCTTGAGCGTCAGTGCCGGTTTCTTCATCGTGTTTTTCTTTGCATTCAAACCCTTGCTCATTTCGTTCTCCTTGGAGATGGTCGCACACAAGCGGTCTGGACACGGATTGATTGCGCGCGCGGCCACCGGAAACACGTCGCTGAACCAGTCTACGCCGTTGCAACGGCAAAAAGGGGGCGGAGGGAATTCATCCTCTTCGCTCGGTGGGCGCGAGGTTCGCGGTCTTCCGCGAGGTCTGAACTGGGCGGGGCGGTCCAGGGCGGGCCTTTGCGACCCTCGCGTGGAACGAAATGGTTCCGGGTACACATGCCCCGTTTGCATGGATGCGCGGACAGGATTCGGGCGACTTGCCCCATGGGCACGTGGCATGGGTGCTCCGGGTCGCACATGCCTGTGGCATGGGCGATGCCGAAGGCGCATGCTGTATCGCGATGCTCCATGCGGACCAGGCCTGCGGCGCTTGCGTGAATGGCTGCGGGGCTTTCTCGAAGGAGCATCGGGAACAGACGGAACGTGTTACCAACCCACGAAGGAACGTACCCATGGCGACTTCCCAGCGAGATGCTTCTACCCCTTTTCTGGCCGCGGCCGACCGCTTGGTCGATGAGCTCCTTCCGATGTGGGAGGGTTCCAACAACGTCTGGCGGGCCGGATGGGTTCTGGACACGCTGGTCGATTACTTCATGGCGCGTGGCGAAGACGGTTCTATCATCCAGAACCCTCTGCTACCCGTCTCTCCGACCAAGAATGGCGATTGGTGGGACGATTTCGCCTGGGTGGGCATCGCGACGCTTCGTGCCGCGGAGATGGGGATTTTCCCGAAACAGCGCAACGAACTGGTCAAGGCCGCGATCAACGCCTGGACGTATATGCATGGGCCGGGCTGGTCGAGGAAGCCGACGAATCTCGCATTCCCTTTCAAGGACCTCGAAGGGTGGCAGGATTTCGATCCTTCGGCCGACCGGCGGATCGGTGCGCCGAACGCCTGGGCCAACATCCGTGACACCTGGTCTCCGGGCGAGCCGACCGCTCGCCAGATAGGGGAGCGCAAGCCACGCTATGCTCCGGGCGGCGTGTGGAACGCGCCGATCCGGGATCCGTACAGTCCGGATGTGGTCGCGGCGAATCCCGGTTGCACGGAAGCGGACGTGGCGCTCGCCCCCATCCAGAACACGGTGACCAACGGGCTCTTCGCCATCCTTTCCCTCCGCCTGGCGTTGGCGGGGGCGGGCGGCGCCTACCGGGACCTTTTCGAGGCGGCCGATCTGAATCTCGCGGCGTGCCAGGATGCGTGGACGAACCAGTGGAGCTGGTTCATGAGCTGGATTTACGACACTTACGGTGAGGAGTCCCTGGCGCTCACGATTTCTCCTACCAGGTTTCTGGTGCGCGAGCGGGTGTCGACCTTCCACGAGTATGAAGGTCGACGGGCGTGGGATGGCGGATACTGCTCCCGACTTGCATGGACCGGAGACCAAGGGCTCCTGCTTGGTTTCTTGCGCGAAGTGGAGCGAGCCGGCGGGACGATGCCGCAGCGCGGAACGGGCGCTTATCGCCTGATCGTTTCGACCGTGTTCGAGCGCGCGTACGCTCCGCGCCGATACTTCGGGTCCGGCGCCGTGGGCATGTTCTTGCTGCCATGGCTGCGCCTGGGCGATGACAACCCGTACGGCACCTCGCCGCCCGGTGGTAGCGACTATGGCGACTACCAGACCGGCAACGGAGTCTTCATGCGCTACCTCCTTCAGGCCTATCGCGCCGATCCCACCGTCGTGGACGGGTACGCGCCCCTCGTGATCGGTGCCGCGAAGCAGATGACAGAGAAGAGCTTCGGAGAGTCCGTGTATCCACCCGGTTGCTGTGACGCGTACGTGTCCATCGACCAGTGTGGCGATCATCGGCCCGCCAACCAGATGACGCCCCTCGTCAATCGACTCGCCGTGCTTCTCATGGCGCACGAGATGACCTCTGGCGAGGCCTAGATGCCTTCGATCAAGAGGGGCGCGGGGGCAGGTTCACTCATGCCGGTTTGAACCTGACTTCTTCGCGTGTTTTTGTGCCGGCGGTGAGCGTGGGAAAGGACGGCGCATAGGGCCTTGGTGTCCATCATGGCCTGGACATCGCGGCGACCGAGCGCCTGTTGTTGTTTCGGGGCGGCGCGTATTTCCCGAGGGCTTTTCTGCGTTGTCTCGCGTTGACCGGAGAGTGCAAGCATGATGCCGAAGGGCGGCGGTAGAGGAAACAAGGGTTCGTCCGGAAGCAAGGGCGGCTCGGGTCGAACGCACGGGTTGAAAGCGCCGGATTCGCATTCCGGGACGCCGCTGTCTGGCCGCAAGCTTTCTCCACCCCCCACGCGACATGAGTCTCCGAGCAAGCCCAGTGGGCCGTTGTCCAAGACCCTGTCCGTCACGAAGAAGTCTGCGACCGACGCGCCGCATCCTGCGTCGAATTTCCCGAGTCTCGGCGGTTCGCCGGTAGGAGATGCGCAGACCAACGCGGCCAATACCTGGAAGGCATTCACGCAGAAGCGCCTGCAGCATGCCTCTGCGACATCCTCGACACTTGCGCCTGATGCAAGCAAGAGCAGCGCCGACCTGGCCCCGATGAGCACGGTCACACTCAAGCCGTCCGGCGACGTGGCGTCGCCCAGTTCGGAGCGTGCGCTTCAAGGGACGGGCGCACCGAAGTCGACCGGCACGTCGATACCGCCTCCCTCGTTCACCCGGCCCGAAGGCGTCCATTCGGGCGTCCGCGAACGCGGGTATCCCCTGGGCTTCGAGAGCATGCAGCAATTCAGGGATCTGACACGTCCCGTGGCGCAGGCGAATCGGGAGGGCACGGTCATCGTTTCCGGCAGCTCGGTCACCGGTCGCAGCATGAAGCAGGGCACCGAGTTCGACAAAGGCAAAAAGGGCAAGAGCGACATCGACCTTGGCGTGATCCGCGACTATCACGATCCGGCATGGCTGGAGATCAGCGACTACAGAGGCTTTCCAAAAGGAAAGATGGCCGAGGTCGAACGCAGCTACGGCAAAAGCGTGAAGCAAGCGCTTGGGCGACCGACCGGTATCAAGTTCTTCGATCACGACCAGATCGAACAGGACGGCCGCAGTTTCATGGTCCGACCGCATACGCCGCCGGTATCGCCCCGCGGGCAACCAAGCGGTCCCTCGGCGACTACATCTGTACAGACGGCCACTCTTTCGTCGTCCGAGCCCAAGGCAACGGGAAGTACGTCCGCAAGAGCCCGTGATGCCACCCCGCCGAAAACGTCGGGCGGTGGCGGCACCAAGGGCGGCAACGTCGGTTGACTGGGCAGCTTGCGTGCCGCGACAGTAGAAAAGCGACGGGCAATCTCTGGACGTGGGGCCATGGGGCGGAAGACGATTCCGCTACCGCCTTCGCTGTTTCAGCAGGGGCCAGACCTGATGTTTCGACTGTGATGGGGAAGGGGCGATGATGCGCCGATGGCTATGGATACTTGTGCTTGCCCTCAGCGCGACGGTGCGTGCAAGTGCCCCTGAAGGGTCGATCGACAGCTTTCTCGATCGCGAGATGCCTGCTTCCGGGATGCCCGGTGTCGCCTATGCCGTCGTGGCCCATGGCGAGATCGCGTCGATGGGCGCGCGCGGTGTGGCGCGAGCCGGAGGCCACAGGAAGCTCACGCCGGACACGCCCTTTCTGACGGGTTCGATCTCCAAGAGTTTTACCGCGCTCGCCGTGATGCAGCTCGTCGAGGCGGGCAAGGTCGATCTGGATGCGAAGCTGTCGGACTATCTCGACGGCTTCTCTGGTCGACCCGGCGGCGTCATCACGATCCGTCAGCTGCTCAGCCACACGAGTGGCTTCTCCACGATGCAGGGCAACACCAGGCCAGCACGCCGCTCCGATGGCAAGGATGCGCTTGCGGATCGGGTCGAGCAGTTGGCAACGGTCACGCCGGCCTACAAACCGGGAGCGCGGTGGGCCTACTCGAACATCAATTACCAGATACTTGGCCGCCTGATCGAGGTCGTGAGCGGGCAGACTTATCAAGCCTATGTGACGACCCACATTCTGCATCCGGTCGGCATGACGCACAGCTTCGTCGCCGATGGCGAAACCCATGCGGCGATGGCGACCGGGCACCGGCCGTGGTTCGGTACCGAACAACCGATGTCGACCAACAGGACCGATCGCGCCACGGCGCCGCAAGGCGGCATCGTGGCCAGTGCGAGCGATCTGGCGCGCTATCTGCAGATGATGATGAATGGCGAGGACGACATTCTGAGCGCCGCCGACAAGGCGCGGATGATGCGTCCGGCGAGCCAGGCGTCGCCATTTTACGGTTTCGGCTGGTTCGTGGACGTCCGACATGGAACGGTGTGGCACGCCGGTGCGAGTCCCGGATTTGAATCGCTCGCGACGATGATGCCCACCAGGAAGAAGGCGGTGGTCGTGCTGGTCAACGCCGGGAGCGGCCTGGGCTTTGCCGAGACCGCTCCGCTACGCGACGGCATTACCGACAGAGCATTGGGTCTGACGGACGACAGCGGGGGATCCCGATGGCCGCCGAAATTGCTGTTCATCGGATTCGTGCTTCTGCCGATCTTCTACGTTCTCAGCATGATTTGGGCGTGGCGCTACCGTGACCGACTTCGAGCCAAGGCGAGGGCGGGGTTGTTCGGTGTGTTCAGCCTGTGGTTTCCGTTGTTCACCACGCTGGTCGCGGCGTGGGTCTGTCTGCGTCTTGTGCCGTCACTGAATGCTGCGCCGCTCGGCACCGTGCTCCTGTTTCAGCCCGATTTCGGTTGGACGCTGATTGCAAACGCAGTGACCGGACCGCTGTGGGCGGTGCTCAGGCTGGGACTGGCGTACACCGGCAGGCTGGCGAGAGTCTAAACGATGCAGATGGCACTCGCGCTCGGCTCACGAAAGCGTCGGCAGAGATCCGGACCGCACGTCATGGATTTCACGGTCGACCGTGCGCCTGACCCCTGCTTTCTTTCTGGCAAACGAAACCGGAGGACTAGGGCAAAAACGTCGCGCCATGATGCGCTCCGTTTGGATCATTGGAGTTGCCTTTCGGAAATGGCGACGCCCTGGCCGGTGGTGAACGCCGGACCGAGGTCGCCGCCACCCGTGGAGCCGCCGGACGGGCTGCCGGACGAACCGCCGGACGATCCACCCGTGCCAGAACCTGTGCCTGAGCCCGTACCAGGGTCCGTACCAGAACCTGAGCCGGAACCTGAGCCCGGCGTAGGCGTCAGCGTCAGCTGGGCATCCGTGCCGGAGTAGGTGATCTGCAGAGTGATGTAGCTGGCGAACAGCGGGTTGTAGGCCACTGAACCGAAGGTGCCGGTCAGGCTGCCCGCCTTCACGATGGTGTACTGGGTGCCCACGGTGTAGGTGCCCGAGTTCACGTCGACGGTGAGCCCTTCGCCGTTGAGATCGGCGGTGCCGCTCACCGAAAGCTGACCCATAGTCCGCGCCCGCCGTGGCCGTCGTGGTGGACGTGGGCTGCACGCCGATGGTCAGGGTGTTGCTGCTGGCCGGGTTGAAGTTGCTGTTGACCTGCAGGATGCCGCCCTGCACGGACCAGTTCGCGATGGCGTTGGGTGTCGTCCCGCTGGCGCCGGTGATCGTCCAGGTGCTGGTGCCGGTCTTGAGCAGGGTGGTGAAGCCGGCGAAGACAGGCGTACCGGAAGCTGGTCGGCGCACTGGCCGAGAGGGTGCCGTCCAGCGTGGCATCCGTCGTGCCGCCGAGTTCTAGCGTGTCGCCGCCGTGGGTGCTGCCGCTGGTGCTGACCACGTTGCCGACCAGGGGGGGCGCCGGACAGCAGTCGGAGCGTGTTGTTGCCCCCCGAAAATCCACCGCATCGGCCTGGACGCCATTGCCGGCATCGCCGATGCCGCCGGCGATGGTGCCGCTGTTGATGAGGGTCGAGTCGCCGGTGGAGACCATGCCGACGCCACCCGCGCCTGCGCCTCCCACGCTGCCGGACGTCCCGGCAACGCCAGCAGCGCCGGAGGGTGTGCGGCTACTACTTAAATAGAAACGGCCGCCGAGGCCTCCGTCTCCGCCCGCACCGGCGTTGCCGCCGCTCCCACCGATGCCACCATTGTTGCCGGCGATGGTGCCGGTATTGGTCACGGTGAAGCCGCTGCCCGAGAGGCCGCTGGCGTTGCCGGGACGTCCGGCAGCGCCGCCATCACCGCCGTTGCCTCCGGCACCACCGCTACCGCCGGTGCCCGGGGTGCCGCCGCTCTGCGCGTTTCCGCCCTGGCCACCGGTGCCGCCGGCTCCGCCATCGCTGCTCTGACCGCCCAGGCCGCCGGTGATCGTGCCGGCATTGGTCAGGGTGAAGCCGGTGCCAGAGACCCCCGCCACGCCGTTGCCGCCCTGGTTGCCGTTGCCGTGGTGGCGCCGTGGGCACCGATGCCACCGGCGCCGCCGTCGGCGCTCATACTCCCGCCGCTGCCGCCCGTGCCGCCTGTGCCGCCGGCGATGCTGGCGTCATTGGTCAGGGTGAACCCGCTGCCCGTGACAGCCACGCTGCCCGCAGCACCATTGCCACCGCTACCGCCACTTCCTCCGTCGTAACCGCGGGTTTCGCCGCTGCTGATCGTGGAGCCCCCGCCGGGGCCACCCTTGCCGCCGTCCGCGCCATCTCCGCCACTGCCGCCCGTGATGGTACGGGTGTTGGTCACGGTGAAATCGTCGCCTGTCGCGGCCGCGCCGCCGATACCGCCGTTGCCGCCGACACCGCCGATACCGCAGTTGCCGCCGACACCGCCGTTGCCGCCGTTACCGCCATTGCCGCCATTGCCGCCATCGGTCTTGGTGTAAATGGCATCACCGCCACCGGAGCCGCCGACACTGCCGTTGCCGCCGTCACCGCCCGACAGCGTGCCGGCATTGCTCAGGCCGAACCCGTTGCCCGAGCCCCCGGCCCGCCGCCACCGCCATTGCCGCCGTCGCCACCGTTGCCGGAGCCGGAGCCGGAATAGCCCCCGTTGCTGTTGAAACCGGCCACGGCATTGCCGCCATAGCCACCGGCGCCGCCGACGCCTCCGGCACCGCCGGCAGCGGTACCGGTAGGGGTATTGGTCAGGGTGAAGTCGTCTCCCGTGATGCCCGCGCCGCTGCTGCCGCTGCTGCTCAAGAAGTAGTAGCCGCTGGAGGTGCCATCGCTGCCATGGCCGCTACCGCCGGTACCGCCGTCTCACCGCTAACGGTGTTGCGATTGAGTTGGCCGGGCACATAGCCGCCGTCGCTGCCGTTGCCACCGCAGCCCCCGCTGAGGGTGTCGTCGCTGAGCAACTGATAGGTGCTCGTGCCTGTGATGCCTTGCCCGAAATGACCGCCGCCACCGCCACCGTAGCCGTAGCCGTAGCCGTAGCCGCCGTTACCGTCCGCACCACCGTAGCCCGCGCCGCCCGCGCCGCCGCTGGAACCCGGTGTCGTGGGGGTCTGAGGCAGGCCGGGGCCCCGGTACGCCGCGCCGCCCGTGCCATCCGCATTGGCATAGCTGGGGTTTGTGGCCGTGCCGGTGCCCGCTTGACCGCCTGCACCGCCATTGCCGCCCTTGCTGGTGGGGATGCCGTTGCCGCCGGTACCTCCGGTGCCGTCGCTGGCACCCGTCGTTGTAGTCAGGGTGGTCGTGGCCGCGTCGTGGGCCGGATTCACTGGCAAGAGGGGTATCGCCAATGCCAAGGCGATCGCCGTGACCAGCGGCGCCGCGGCATGGCGTGCGAGGCGCCATGGTCCCGTCGCGGGACTGGCGCTCCGGCCCTGGGCACTGCCCAATTCGGAGATGACCTGGACCACGCCGAGCGCGCGATTGAAGAAGAGACGATATACCCGATTCACGGCGCCCCTGCTGGACGATGCATCCTGGCAATTGGGCCATGTTGACTTGATTGAGTACGGTCAGGCAAATGCCGTGCTGGCGCGGAATCCGCTGGGCATGCAGGGTCGGAGTGCCATGTGTGCTGACGCATGGTCGATCAAAGGGGCTCGGCCTCATCATCGATAGTGACCTTCAGGTCGGAGCTGTGCGCGTGAGTATGATGGGCAAACTGGTCATGATCGGTCGGATGTCACCTCTGCCAACCCCTTCCCGCAGCTCATTGAGACGGACCGCGTTCGTTGTTGTGCATCGAGCGATATCGTGGACTTAGACCGAGACTGCTGAGCCTGGCTGAGTTATGGATATGGTGGTCTGCTTGATCTGGTTATCTCCTTTGCTCTCGGTTTGCGGCTTCCGGGTAGCTCAGTCCTTGAACGCATCGCGAGGGAGAGAGGCTCTCTGATTGGATTGCTGCATATCTGTTTTAAACTGAGTCTTTATCCAGGGGGTGAACATGTACATGAAGAGGGTGGTTGTCTTCTTTTTCTTTGTCGTGTCGATGTCGTCAGCGCATGCGCAGTCCGCGAGCTTTTTCGACATGCCCGTGCTGCAGCCCAATGTCCAGCCCGGAAGTGCGTACGTGCCCAATGACATCGATGGAGATGGCGTATCGGACATGCTTTGGTTCGATCCGACGACGTCGCAGTTCGGCTACTGGACGATGACCATCGACTCAAACGGCGACTTTCATCGAGCCGCGCTGCGCACCTTTCAGGTGACCATGGGCTACATGATCGGGGCCTTAGGTGACTTCAACGGCGACAATCGAGTCGATCTGGTATGGACCAGTGCGAACGACGACCTCTATCTGTGGTCCTCGAGTGGGAGCGGCTTCCGGTCGACGATGATCGGTACATATCCCGATGGCTGGAAATTGCTGGGCGCCGTGGATATCAACGGTGACGGGCATCCAGATCTGCTCTGGAAGAACGAGGCGACGCATCAGTTCGGCTATTGGCTGATGAACGGCAGTAAGCGCATTGGGGTCCGGACCTTTGACATTACGCCGGGCTATCGGATTGTAGCTATTGGCTATTTCGGCCAAGCCCGGCGCGCGAGCTTGGTCTGGGAGGGGCAGGACGGAGATTTCTATGACTGGGATGCGCAGTCCTCTGGAGGCTTTCATTCCTATTTCATCGGCAATCTTGCGCGTGCTGGCGATACTTATCATCTGGATGCAGCATTCATCATGGGGCAGGAAAATGATCAATATCCTTCTTTGTGGCTGGTTACGCTTGATTCCACAGAGGGACATGAAGAAAGCTACAGCTGGGACCGGGTGATGGACGATCAGGGTCACGTTCTTTCGAATACCTTGTACGACGGAACGACGGGAGGTTGGTTCCCCAACTCGCATCGCTCTGGGGCAATCTACTACCGCCCGTTCGGGACATATTCTGCCCACCCGATGTCCATCATGACGGGGCGAGGTGACTACATGCCGTACCCGCAGGTGGTTGAAGTGAGTAATATCAACTTTGAGTCTCCCACGTTCAGCTCGTCGTCGTTCTACAAAAGTCTTCCTATCGATTGGTATGTTGTCGGAGCGCCGTGGTACCGGAACGACCAGATTTATTTCGGACCATCTGGAGGCTGACCCACAGGCGTGACAAAAGCGTCAGGATTCTTTTATTCGAATCACCGTGCTTGGTCCTTGTAGTTTCGGATGCGCGGACTTGTACTTTCCGGAATAGATCAAGCTGTATGCGAGAAGTGACGTCGGAGCGCAACCGCTCCGACGAGCGTACGCATGAACGTATCGACGCCTGTGTCCGGAAAACGCGCAAGAATTCGCAGTGTCGCTGTGGTGCATCTTGCGTTGATGTCTCTGCCCGGTTTGCATCGATCCATCAGAACGGCGGACATGGTGGTAGGTGAGACGGTTCTTGCGCAGAGGGTGCAAGCGGGCAGGCGAGGGTAGCCGCCAAGCCCTGAAAAGGTTGATGGTTGAAACGTAGGCCATCAGCGTCGACACGCAGTTCGCGCTCGGCGAGCGTACGGGTATGGCGTGGCCCTGGACGATGACGAAGCCTTGTTCTGGAATCGGAGGGCCGCCGCGCAGGGGAATGCGGAAGCCGAATTCCATTTCGGAACGTACCATGCCCGCGGTATAGGTGTGCCGATCGGCTGCGTCGAGACATGTGCATGGATGAATCTTACCGTCCTGCAGAATCGGGCCTGAGAAAAGTAGCGGCGAGATTTGATCGCTGCGGAAATGACGGCCGAGCCGTATGTGGCGGCATGGAGGCCGACCGCCGAAGAGCAGCGTGTCGACCTTCTTCAGGCGCTCGATGCGCGCTAGGGTACGATGCGTACTTCTCGTGCGCCCGATCTGCGTGCACTCCCGGTCTTGCAAGCCGGGTACACTCGTCGGCTACATCGGCCGATCGCCAGGCACTTCATGAGCGGCATGTTCCATTCCCTGCGCAGCTACAACTACCGGCAGTGGTCCTGGGGGGCGCTGGTGTCCAACGTGGGCACCTGGATGCAGCGGATCGGGCAGGACTGGCTGGTGCTGACTGTGCTGACCCATCACAGCGCAACGGCGGTGGGTACGGTGATGGCGCTGCAGTTCGGACCGGCGCTGTTGCTGCTGCCGCTCAGCGGGTACGCCGCCGATCATCTGGATCGCCGCAAGTTGTTGCTGGTCACCCAGGGCGTGGCCGGTCTGTTGGCGCTGGGGCTGGGCGTGGTCACGCTGACCGGTGTGGTGCAGTTGTGGCAGGTCTACGGTTTTGCGTTGTTGCTGGGTATCGTCACCGCGTTCGATGCGCCGGCGCGGCAGGCGTTCGTGTCGGATCTGGTCGACGATGACATCCTGTCCAATGCGGTCGCCCTGAATTCGGCGTCCTTCAACGCGGCGCGCATGGTCGGTCCGGCGATTGCCGGCGTGCTGATCGCCGTGGTCGGGGAAGGTTGGTTGTTCATCGTCAACGCGGGCACCTATGCCCTGATGATGGTGGCGCTGGGGCGTCTGCGCGTGCACGAACTGCTGGTCGAGGAGAAACCGCAGCGTACGCGCGGCGGTTATCTTTCGGGTTTCCATTATGTGTGGCAGCGTCCCGATCTGATGGCGGTGCTGGTGATGCTGTTTCTGCTGGGCACCTTCGGCTTCAATTTCGCCATTTTCATTTCGACCATGTCGGTCACGGTGTTCCACGGCGGCGCCAGCCAGTACGGTTTGCTGTCCGCGGCGATGGCGGCGGGCACCATGTGCGGCGCGCTGCTTTCGGCGCGTCGGCCGTTTCCCGGCATGCTTCTGATGGGCGCCTCGGCGGCCGGCTTCGGCGTGAGCGTCGCGCTCGCGGCCATGATGCCCAATGCGATGCTGTTCGCGGTCGTGTTGTTCTTCGTGGGTCTGGCCGCACTGACCTTCATGACCGCCAGCAACTCCATGATGCAGCTGACCACCGAGCGCGCCATGCGCGGGCGGGTGCTGGCGCTGCGCATCGCCGTGGTCATGGGCGGTACGCCGGCCGGCGCGCCGATGGTCGGCTGGGTGGTCGACCACTTCGGCGCACGCTGGGCGCTGGGTGTCGGTGGGTTGTCCGGCGTCGTGTCCGCCGGGGTGGCGCTGGCCTATCTGATCAAGTACCGGAACATGCGGCTAGTCCGAGAGGGAGGTCGTTTGCGTCTGCGGATGCAGCCCTCGCCCTGGGGCGTGACATCCGTTCGCGTGGCGGCCGGAGAGCGTGTGACGTAATGGACAGAAAGGGGGCGTCCCCGATGTCGCACGGATCCTTTGCAAACGCTGGAAGCGAGCCTGCCGCAGGTCTATAGTCGTTTGACGCCAGACTGCCCGCCGCACGCGGCCGGGTCGATCTCGGCGACCACGGCATCGACGGCAGGGAAGCAGGTCCATGGATACCAGCGGAAGCGGCAAGGCACGCAGCGGCGGCGGTTTCACGTCGATCAAGCCCGCGCGGGAACGCAAGACGTATCTCTACACGCCGTTCGGCGGCGAAGCCGCGCTCGATTCGGCAATCGGCGAGAACATGGTGCGGGTCGCCAAGGGCAAAACCGCTCATGCCCTGATCGCCCCTTCCGAGGAAGCCGCCAACGCACTCGAAGCCAAGCGTGCGGTGCGGTTGCACAAATGGAAGCAGAAGCTGGATCGCGCCGACACGGTCATGCGTCAGCATCACAGCGAGGTAGTCAGGGCCGGGATGACGCACAAGATGCGCGTGCGCCAGATTGTCCACAACAAGTCGCTGAGTGACGAGCAACGCAAGATCGCCTTGCAGGAGGAGAAGGATCGCCATGATCTGAGCCTTCCGCATGAGTACGTAATGGCTCAGACCGACAAGTTGCTTTTCGCCGATCAATATCAGTCGTTGAAAGAAACGCGTATCGCCAATGCCACGGCTTCGTTCGAGGTACGCGTGCCGAGCGGGAACAAGCAGTGGCCGAACCTGTTTCCGAAAGAGCTGGTCAGGCACGACAATATCTATCCTTCGGTGTTCGACAAGTCGAAACCGCTTTCGCGGGTCCATGCGGACGACAAGCTGTACGTGCTCGGGCATGGCACGCCCGAGTCCAAGGACGTACCCAATCCGGGCATCTATGCCAAACCCACGATCCAGGGGCCGTCGCTGAGTCCGCGCGGTCTGGTTCAGCACCTCGAGCACGCGGGACTGTCGACCGAGTTCCAGGACCTTCGCATCACCGCCTGCCAGTCGGTTCCGCTGATGGACGACACCAGCGCGAAGAGCGTCTCCGCTGCGCGCAACACCAAGTTCCTGGCGCCGGAGTTCGCCAAGGAAGCGGTATCCCGCTTCAGCAAGATGACGGTCACCGGTTACATGGGCAATGGCGTGACGTTCCCTAAGGGCGCTCGCCATCATCAGCGTGCGCATCCCGAAGATGCGATGTATCGCTTGCGGCGCAGTCCTCTGGCGTTGAAGTTCAAGCCGCTTTAGGCGGCGCTTCATCGTGGAGCTTTGCCCGGGGCTGGCATGGCCCTGCTCTAGATCGGGTCACGACCCGTGCATGTCTTTCGTTGAGCGGGAGGTCCCGCGCGCTCTCGATCGGGCCACACGGGCGCGTCATGCTGGTTGACGCCGTTGATGTGCCGTGACATCGGCGTCCCGAATCTTGATGCGTTAGCAGGCGTCTTCAACGGTGCATGAGGCGGCATCGTATGCGGGTCCTTCTGAATCCTGCGCGCGATGTGTTGGAGAGCCCGATACCATACGGCCGACAGCCCGGTCATCGTCGTCTGTCAGTGGGTCTACGCCTCGCGCGTCGAGCACATGCTTGCGGCCAGTCTTCCGCCTTGTTCGCCGTGTTGCTCGTCAGGAGGTCCATGCTGCGCCACGACCCAAGTGCCGTTTTTTGTTTTTGGATCGGCGGACGCGATGCGTGAACGGAACGGTATCAGAATGGGTGTTTCTCATTCGACAATGGCGGCCAGGTGCCCTCGTGCATCATCCGCCGGACCTGCTCGGGCGCGTAGCCGTACTGCGCGAGGCCTCGCTGATCGAGGATCTTGCGTGTCTCCAGCAGTGCCTTGCCGTAACGGCTGTGCAGGTCGACGCGACTGGTTGCAGCAAGGTAGGGCAGAGTGAATCCGCGTCTGTCTGCGACATCCGCCCGCGCGCCACGATGCAGGAGGTAGAGCACCATCGGCCAGTCGTCGATGATCGCTGCGGCTAGCACGGGTGTGGCGCCCTGAAAGCCGGCGATCTCGATGTCTGCTCCGTCATTCAACAGTGCTTCGACCCGGGCGTGGTCCTCGGCCTCGATCGCATCGAAGATGACGGGCCAGTGGTTGGGCCCTTTGGCGTTCGGGTCATGCATGCGATGTCTTGCGTGCAGTGCCTGTTGCGCAGCCGGTGCAGGCGCGCTTGCAGCCAAGGTGAGTCCCAGGCACAGGGTGAAGACGGTAAGACATGTCGGAATCATGGCGATGTGTGGCGAGCATGATCTTGCGCCCGTTCGCATGTCTTTTCTCAGGCGAACCGGAATCCGGGGTGATACAGGATGTGGCGTGTTCGCATCAGCCTACCTGTTTGAGTGTTTTCTGGCTCGCCTTGACTTCGATGACTCCGGCGAGTTGGATGGCAGGGCATGCCGCATGGAATCCGGGCATGCCGAGAATCTTCTTCTGACGGTCTGTCGAGTCAGAAGCATCTTTGCCACGGAAAGAGTAAGGGAGGACTGGGTATGAAAAAGATTCTGATCATGGCCGCGTTTGCCATGCTGACCATCGGCGGTTTCGTCTCCACGGCCGCCGCGGCTCCGGGATCGACGTTGCCGGGCTATGACATTCCGCCGCCGCCGCCGGGCTGCCAGAACGCCATTCTGGTGATTTCGCCCGACCCGGACGTCGGCGTGTACTGGAAGTGTCTGGACGTATGACGGATCGTTGATCCGATGTCTGAAAAGGCCGGATCTTTGGGTCCGGCCTTTTCAGCAAGCGCATGCATCGTCTTCGTGTGCAGGCGTTTCGGTCGTTCACGCCGCGCGCACGAACGGTTTCCAGCGGGCTTCTTGGTGTAATGCCGACGCCGAGCGCGTGGCGTTGGGTGCGCTGCGCGTTGGAGTGCTCCGGTTCTTCACGGCGATTGGCCCGACCGGTGCGTGTCGGACCCGGTCGGTATTCCGTACTCGTCGCGATCCCTGTCGGAACCGGGATTTCAGCAGCGCTGCGCCCGAGCGGGCGCAGGTCGCGAGACGGAACTCCGATCTGAAGCGTTCGCTCAGGCGTCCGGTTTCGGCTTTCCGGGTCTGGGTTCGGAACTGAACTCACGCGGGATGACGTCGAAATCCTTCAGCTTCTTCTCGAGGATATTGATGCGTTCGTGATTCTTGATGCTGAAGGCCAGCGCCGACAGTCCGAAGGTGAAGGCGATGATGCCGAAGGTATCCATGGGTCTGCTCCGCGAAGTTGGGTCGTGTCGTTCGGAATCCGGCCAGATGCTCCGGACGTGGGTCATGCATCGGGCCATAGAGCGAGGAGAGCGTCGTTGGCCACGCGCCATTGCCGCTTTCGGTCGTCGAGTTCGTCGCGCCCGACGTCGGTGAGTGCGTAGTACTTGCGCTTGCGTCCGGTCGGCGACGGCTGCCAGTACGAGCGCACGCACCCGCCGTCTTCCAGGCGATGCAGTACGGGGTACAGCATGCCGTCGGTCCAGATCAGCGCGCCGTCGGTCAGCTCGGCGACGCGCTGGATGATCTCGTAGCCGTAGGAATCGCCTTCCGTGAGGATGGAGAGAACGAAAGTGCGCGAGGTCGCAGCGACGAGGTCTTTCTCGAACATAGCGGCATCATGCATTGAGGTTCTATGTATGTCAATGCAGGAGCGCCGGCATCGGTATGCAACGGGATGACGGGGATGCGATGGGTTTGCGCGGATGTACGAGCAAGAGCGCCACCGCACTGATCCCCGGGGCCGGGCGTGCGGGAACGATGGAAGGTGTGGAGACGTTCGGTCGCGACTCAGCGGTGCCGATCCATGTCTCTCATGGCGGCAGCATGCCGACGGCAACGTTCGCTGCAGTAACGCACCTCGTCCCATACGCGCGCCCATTTTTTGCGCCATGCAAACGGACGCTGGCAGACGGGACAGATCTTGCTGGGCAGGTGGGCTTTGCGATGCATGAAAAGCCGGACGTTTGCGATGCGCTGTGCGGATACGGTACCGCGATGAGGGAACGCCATGCATGCCGACCGCACGCACCCGCTCCTTGGCATCACAGCGGGTGCTGCCGATAGAACAGCGTCAATTGCCGGTAGACCTCGGGCAGGTGCTCCTGTAGCTGCGCCGGTTGCTCGAAGAAGTGCTCGCTGGCGACGGCGAAGAATTCGGCCGGATTGGTCAGGGCGTACGGGTCGAGGGGCAGTTCGAGTCCCTGGGATCGTGCTTCGCGCAGGCGGTCCCAGGCGCTGGAGAAGACGTCGGTCCACACGCGGCGGTCCATGCGACGGTGCAGCGGCGGGAAGCCGTTGGCGTCGCCGTTGAGCATGTAGAGCTTTTTGCGCCTTGGCGATGACGTAGACATCAAGTCAAAGTACGCCTAGCAGAATCTGCGTGAAGCCCTTGCTTGTGCTCAGCAGGGCAAGACAGATGGATAGCCCTGACCAGTGTGATAAGCGCCATTGTGCAGGGTATGGTGAACGTACAACCTTCTATTCGAACATCACATCCAGTGTGTGATCGAGCCAGGGAAGGGTGACGGCGCTCATCAACGTCGTACCTATGAGTCCGTCGAATACTCTGCTGGAAAGGTCGAAATGGGATCACTTCAGTTTCTATGGCTGTGATAAAACTTCATACTATGGATGAGGCGTGTGCTTTCGACATGCGTAGTCACGGTTGCAAAGGAGAAGTACAAGGATGAATAGTGCGATCAGGAGTTTGTTCTGGGCAATTTGCGCTTTTGCTGTTTTGACGGGCGTCGCCTTCGGGAAGACCACGTACGGTGGCCAGGTTGTTGGCCTTTCGAATGTCTACAACTATTCGCCATCGGTGATCGAGAGCAACGGCGTGCAAAAATTCTGGTGGTGCGCTCAGGCCATCAATCCGAATAATCCCTCGCAATATACCGACACGATCCAGTACGTAGCGATTGACGTCAGTACGCAGACGATTGTGCAAGGACCCAAGACGGTGCTGGCGGAAACGCCCGCAGCCTGGGATTCGGCTTTCACATGCAATCCGAGAGTGGTCGAAGGCGTCTTCACGAATCCTTTCGGTAACGGCCTCAACTATACATATGCGATGTACTACGTCGGCACGAGTCAGTCATCGGGAACTCTCAATAGCATCGGTGTTGCATTTTCCAATGATGGTGTTTCATGGGTGAAGTATCCACAGCCCGTCATCATGTACACGTCGCAGGATGCACAGAACAATGCCTACGGCATGGGACAGCCTGCCGCTTATAACCACGATGGCAAAGCGGGTATCTGGTTGCTTTACGAGCACGGAGCCCATCATTACAAGGCCACATCCACAGATGGTGTGTACTTTACAGTTACGGGCGAGATTACTGAAAACGGTCTGGATGAAGTCGGCACGATGGGGCAGTCCAGTTATCACTCGCCCACGTGGGGCGATGCTGGTTACGACTACAAAACAGGTTATTGGTACGCGGCATTTGATACGTCGACGAGGCCACCTTCTACGGTTGGTGGTGTGACCGAGCGTGGCCAGATTGGGGTTGTGGTCTACCGTATTCCCAACAGTTCACTACTTACTGGAACGACCTCGTGGGAGCAGGTGTCCACGATTGATACAAGTCTCACTGGTGCCGAGAGCAACTTCCTTGCCAGTTTCCTTCATGACATTTACGGCAATGTAAATGCCGGCGGCTATCCTCAGATTGAGTTGTATGTATCGACCTCGTTGCCGAGGCCGGCCTGGAACTCGACCTCTTCGCAACGCGGGCAGTCCGGAGGCACATCGCACTGGAAAATCGCCTGGTCGATCTGGACGCCGAATTCGTCCAAGCTTGCTCTGGAACGTTATGCCTATGGCTCGACGTATGAGGTGACTACCGGCTACGTTGATACCAGCATTTTTAAGCTCGACAAAACTCTGGGGTACCTCTATGAGACCCCGCAATCAGGCGCTAATACACCTTTGTACAGTTGTGTTGCCGGTAGCACGGATTATTTTGTCTCGCCGTCCTCGAATTGCGAAAGCCAGACTTATCTTGGACTCGTGGGCTATGCGTATGGGAGTGCCAGTGCCGCTTCGAATCTGGTTCCTCTATACCGTTGTTATACTGGTTCGCATCATCTGGTCAGTACCAGTTCGACCTGCGAGGGCTATACTAGAGAAGGTGTTCTCGGGTACGCCATGGCTACGCAGTGAGTTGGCTCGAAATGCGCGTGTCGGTGGCCGAGTATTGAGATCGAGCATCCTGTGTTGATGCAAGCGTCGGGGCACGGGAGCTATATAGTGTCCCGGCGCAAGTTTTCTGATGGCAGTCCCGCGTGATGCAGCGGAGTGAAGCCCAGCACTTTTCACTGTCCGGCATTGAAATACCGGAATGTTCGGCAGGTCGTCGAGGTCAGGCTCTATGTTTCGTCTGGATTGCGATGACCGTATCCGCATCGTTTAGTATGGGTGCTGCTGATAGAACAGTTCGAGTTGCCGATAGACTTCCGGCAAGTTACGTCGCAGGTTAGCCGGATCTTCGAAGAAGTGTTCGCTGGCGACGGCGAAGAATTCGGCCGGATTGGTCAGGGCGTACGGGTCGAGGGGCAGTTCGAGTCCCTGGGATCGTGCTTCGCGCAGGCGGTCCCAGGCGCTGGAGAAGACGTCGGTCCACACGCGGCGGTCCATGCGACGGTGCAGGGGAGGGAAACCGTTGGCGTCGCCGTTGAGCATGTCCAGCTTGTGCGCCATCTCGTGCACGACCACGTTGTGGCCGGGTTTCTCGCGCACGTTGAGCACGTCCGCCCAGGACAGGATCACGGGTCCGCGGCCCCAGGCTTCGCCGGCCAGCACTTCGCGGGTCTGATGGACCACGCCGGCGGCGTCCATGCGCGTGCGGCGCGGGATGAAGGCGTCCGGATAGACGATGACGCTGTGCCAGCCGTCGTACCAGTCCATGCCTAGTTTCAGGATCGGCAGGCAGGCGTGGGTGGCGAGCAGAACGCGGTCGGCCTCGTCGAGTTCGAGGCCCTTCACGGGTTCCAGCGATTTGCGGTCGAGGAACAAGGTGGCCAGCACCCGCAGCGTGGCCTGGTCGGACGCGCCCAGTCGGCGTGCCGGCGCGCAGCGTTCGAGCGCGGCTCGCCACAGCGGTTCGGCAATGGGATGGCGGGCCACCGTGCGGCGGATGCGCCAGTTGCGGATCGCGTTGAACATGGTCACCTGATGCCGGGCAACGAGAGGTTCAAGATCGGGGTCCGCTTGCAGGTTCTCAAGCGCGATGCGATCCGGGCAGCATCGAATCGTGCATGAAAAAACGGAGGCCATGCGCAGGGCAGGTGGCCTCCGTTCCGGCGTATTCGGCCGGTGTAGCGGGAACGCCGACCTGCGCGAACGCGAGCCGGCGTGAAACTCAGTCCTCCGTGCCTGCGACCACGGGCAACAGCACCGCGCTGCGTCCCTGCGCACCGTGCTCGATGGTGATCGTCGCCTTGGTGTAGTCGGAGGGCTTGGCGAACAGGATGTTCGGCACGTACGTCTGCGGGTTGCGGTCGTAGAGCGGGAACAGGCTCGACTGGATCTGCACCATGATGCGGTGGCCGGGCTTGAACTCGTAGTTCACCGAGGGTAGGCGGAATTGATACTGCTGCACCTGGTTGGCCGGCACCGGCGATGGGTGCGCGAAGCTCTTGCGGTAGCGGCCGCGGAAGATGTCCAGCGATACCGGCAGCTCGTAGCCGCCCATCGTCGGATCGCCCGCGACCGTGCCGGGATAGACGTCGATCAGCTTGACCACGAAGTCGACGTCGGTGCCGGTGGTCTTGGCGTAGAGGTCGGCGATCGGCGCACCCTGGACCGTCACGGTCTTGGTCAGCACCGGCGTGACGTAGGACAGCACGTCCGGGCGCGTTTCGACGAAGCGCTGGTCGTGCACCAGCCAGGTGCGCCAGCGGTCTTCGTCATGGGCCGGAATCGGGCGCGGCAGGTACGGCACGGGCTTGGCCGGATCGGACACGTAGCTGTCGCTGCCGCCGGCGGGCGTCTCGAAGCCGAGGCCGAACTTCGCCTGCAGGTACAGCGGCGTGCGCTTCTGCCGGCTCGCCACCTTCCAGTCGTTGAAGCGGTCCCAGTGCTGCTCGACCGCGTTGTAGATCATCGCTTCGGGCAGCGGCTGCTTCATCGGCGTGCCGCGCAGGTAGTGGTTGAACCACGGCACCATCACGTCCTGGCGGAACTGCGCGGTGGTGTTGCCCGGCCACTTCAGCGGACCGATGTGCCAGCCATCGCGATTGATCTGGCTGTGCCACCACGGCCCCATCACCAGATGGTTGTTGGCGCCATGGCCGGCTTCCTTCAGCGCTTCCCAGGCATGGATGGCGCCATAGATGTCCTCCTGATCCCACAGGCCTTGCAGCCACATGGTCGGCACGTTGGACGGATGCTTGGCGACCAGCTTGTCGAGCGCCTGCAACTGCCAGAAGGCGTCGTAGGACGGATGTGCGGCGAAGCGGTTCCACCACGGCAGCTGCTTGAAGCCGTGGGCATCGGCGTAGGCACCGGCCGAACCGGCTTCGAGGAAGTTGGTGTAATCGTCGTAGTTCTCGCGCGGCACGGATTGTCCCGATCCGCGCGCGGTCATCTGGCCTGTGAAGTAGTCCAGATTGATCTGACGCAGCGCGCCGTAGTGATACCAGTCGTCGCCCATCCAGCCGTCGATCATCGGGCTTTCCGGGGCCGCGACCTTCAGTGCCGGATGCGGATGCAGCAGCGCCATGACCACGGTCCAGCCGTCGTAGGACGAGCCGATCATGCCGACTTTGCCGTTGGAATCCTTCAGGTGCTTGACCAGCCAGTCGGTGGTGTCCCAGGCGTCGGTGGTGTCGTCGGTCTTGGTCGGATTGAGCGGGCCGCGCGGCGGACGCGTCATCACGTACTTGCCTTCGGAACCGTACTTACCGCGGATGTCCTGGCACGCGATGATGAAGCTGCCGTCGGCCCAGGCCTTCATGCCCGACCACACCGCGTCGACCAGATGCGGACTGTTGTTCGGCGCGCAACCGTCGGCCTGATAGGGCGTGCGGTTGAGGATGATCGGCAGGTTCTTCGCGTCCTTTGGGGTCAGGATCACCGTGTGCAGCTTCACGCCGTCGCGCATCGGGATCATCACTTCGCGCCGGGTGTAGTCGAAGTTGCCTTCGGGTTGTTTCCAGTGGGCGGGAATGTCCGATCCGGTCTGGATCATGTCCGGGGTGACACGATCGTGGCCGGCGTCGGCGGGCGGCGCGGCCAGGCCGGCCGATGCGTAGAGACCGGTCAGCGCCAGAAGCGCCGAAGCCAGAAATGCTTTGTTCATGGGAGGAGTCCTCGTCGTCGGGATGCAGCGCGTCGATATCCGCGGTTGCATCCCGACACTATGAAAAAGCAGGGCGGGCTTTGGCAAGTCGTGGTCGATGTCACGTCTTGCGCAGCCTGCGGCGATGGGCATGACGCCAACCGCGGCGATGGTCGCGATGCCGTTTCCGCCGTGCTGCATGCGACAGGGCGCACGTCATCGTCGCGATCGCGCGGCGTTGCGCCGCTTTCCTGTAGGCGTCTTCCTACGACCTCCTGTGGATTGTCGTGGCGCGTCATCGGCGTAGTGTTCGTGACCTGCCTGCACGACGTCTTCGTGGGCGCGTCTCGCCCCGTTCGCGCCGTGCCAGAGCAGATCCTCATCGGGTCAAGGACTCGCAAAAGCATAGGGAGAGACGAACATGGCCATCGATATCAAGCACCCGCTGTCGCCGCAGAAGACCAACGTCATTCGGGTCAGCGTGCCTGCCGAAATCCTGCACAACTTCGACAAGTTCTCCAAGGTGCAGAAGGACATTCTCGGGCGCCTGGGTTGCCCGGCCTGCACGTCGGGGCACGACATCCGCTGGGACATCACGCGCAATTTCATGGTCGACATCAAGGGCAAAGTGTTCGAGTCGAGCGTGATCGGTCAGTGAAGCTTCCCGATCTCGGCGCCGGCATCGTCTGGCTGCCGGGACTCGAGGCAAGCATCGAATCGAGCCTGGCCGCCTGGGATCTGATCGAAGTCGAGCCGCAGGCCTTCTGGACGCATGCGGTCACGGCGGGACCGGGTACGGGCGGCGGGCCGCTTCGCTTGCATGATGCCGCTTTCGAGCGCATGCAGGCGCAGCGGCGTCCTGTGCTGGTTCACAGTGTCGGTTGTGCCGTGGGGGGCGGCGCATCGTTCGACGCGCGCCATCTTCCCGCGCTGCGGGAAACCTTCGATCGGTTGCGGCCGCCGTGGTGGAGCGAGCACGCCAGTCTGCTTGCGACCGGCGAGGGGGGCGCTCGCCGCGCGTTCGGTTTTCTGATGCCGCCGCTGCAATCGTGGGCGTCGGTGGCGACGATGGTCGACAACATCCACCGGCTGCAGGATGCCTTCGGTTTGCCGTTCGCCTTCGAGACGGGCGTCAACTACCTGCGGCCGCTCGACGGCGAGCTGCCCGACGGCGTGTTCTGGGGCGCGGTGGCCGAGCGTGCCGACTGCGGCATCCTGCTCGATCTGCACAATCTGTGGACCAACGAGCGCAACGGCCGGGCGTCGGTCGCGTCCGTGCTGGACGCGTTGCCGCTCGAGCGCGTGTGGGAAATGCACGTCGCCGGCGGCCAGCCGTACAAGGGCTACTGGCTGGATGCGCATTCCGATTTGCCGCCACAGGCATTGCTGACGCTGGCGCGGTCCGTCGTGCCGCGCTTGCCTTCGCTGCATGCGCTGGTGTTCGAGATCATGCCGGATTATCTGCAGCGCGCCGGCTACGACGCGGCGGATCTGATGCAATGCGGCGCGATGTTGCGCGAGATCTGGTCACTGCGCGACGCGCGACAGAGCGATGCGACAGCGGATGCCGGCAGCTGCGCATGCAGCGCGCATGCCGTGGATTCGCAGACGCTGCCGTCGCCACAGGCTTGGGAGGCGCGCCTGCGTCAAGCGGTGGATCGCAGTGCGCAGGAGGTCGATGCGCCGATCGCCGATCCCGCAGTCGAGATTTACCGGGATTTGATCGATGCGGTGCGCATGGGCACGGTGGCCGAATCCTTGCCGCTATCGACGCGCTATCTCCTGCTGGCGCGGGGTGAGGACGGTTTCAGGGCCTTGCTGCATGCGTACTGGCTGCGGGCGTCGCCGGAGCCTTTCATGTCCGAGGAGGCGCGTGGATTTGCCCAGTTCCTGAGCGCGCAGAACCTGTTGCCGCATCTCGACGAACTGCTGGCGTTCGAGCTCGCGGCGCACCGCGCGGAAATCTCCGGTCAGGCGCAGACGGTGCCATTCACCTGCGATCCGAACCGGCTGATCCGGGCTTTGCAAGCGGGCCATGCACCCGAGGTTCTGCCCACGCTCGACGTGGAGGTGGAGGTGACGCCACGGGCGGTCGAGCGTGCGCCGCTGGAGGCAGGCTGATCGATCGCATCGCCGCCGTCACGGAGGGCGCAACGCAGACTTTCCTCGCAACCAATGCGCGCGGAAGGATGCTTCCCTCCGCGCGCGGGAGCGTCAGGCCGCTTCGTCCATCATCGCCGAGACCTGCTGTTCGAGCGCTTTGGGCGATGCCAGAAAGGCTTGGCCCATGCCTTGGCTGGTCGGGTCGGGGAAGATCTCCTCGACACCGCCCTCGATACCTTCGAGGATCGCTCGCGCGGCGTCGGCTGGCGTCGCCTTGTCCATGTCGATGCTCTCGGCCATGCGGGTATCGATCGGTCCCGGGTAGACGCCGAACACCTGCGTGCCCTGCGACTTGAGCATCAGGCGCGTGGACTGCGTCAGCGAATGCACGGCGGCCTTGGACGCGCTGTAGGCGAGCAGCAGCGGGAAGCTGACCAGCGACGCGACCGAGGCGATGTTCACCACCGCGCCGCCGCCGTTGGCGGCCAGCACCGGCGCGAAGGCCTGGGTAAGCTGGAAGGTGCCGAAGAAGTTCACTTCCATCTCGCGGCGGCCCGATTCGATCCAGGCGGCGTCCGTATACGTGCCGCCGGCATGGCCGGCGAAGCCGGCGTTGTTGACCAGCAGTTGCGTGTCCGACGCCTTCGCGGCGGCCGCCTCGACCTGCTTCGGGTCGGTCACGTCCAACGGCAGGGGCACCACGACATCGCCGTGACGTTGAAGCAGGTCGGCCAGATCGTCGGTGTTGCGGGCGGCGGCGTAGACCTTGCCGATACCGGATGCGACCAGTGCATCGACGATGGCCTCGCCGATGCCGCGATTGGCGCCGGTCACCAGCGCGGTCTTGCCTTGAAGGGGAAAGCTCATGGGTGTCTCCATTGCATGAACAGACAGGTCTGTCTGTTTTGTGGGGCGTTGACTATAGACAGACCTGTCTGTATTGTCAACGGCATGAACAAACCCGTTTCCCAGACCTCGGATTCGCCGGTGCGCGAGCGTTTGCTCGACGCCGCGGATCGTCTGTTCTACCGGGAAGGCGTGCGCGCGGTGGGCATCGACCGCGTGCTGGCCGAAGCCAACGCGGCCAAGGCGTCGCTGTATTCCAACTTCGGCTGCAAAGATGAATTGATTGCCGCCTATGCGGTACGCAAGGCCGACATGGCGCGAGCTGGCATCGAGACCTATGTGGGCGATGCGCCGCCGGAGGCGCGCGTGCTGCGCTTCTTCGATTTCCTGGTCGACTGGGTCGCCAGCGAGCACTTCCGGGGTTGTCCGATGCAGCACATCGTCGGTGAACTTCCGGATGCCGAGCATCCGGCGCGTCGCGTCGCCGCCGAGCAGCGGAACTGGTTGCTGCAACGCCTCACCGAATGGTCAGACGCCGCGGGTGTCGACGATCCGCAACGCATCGCCGGCGTGCTGCTGATCCTGTTCGATGGCGCCGTCGCCTCGGCGCTTCAGGATGGCATGGAGCGCGCTCGCCAGGCGCGCTGGGCGGCCGAACGGCTGCTGGAAAGCGCCAAGCGGCAGGGCGATTAGCGAAGAGCGGCGGTGACGCCGGTCGCGGGTGCAAATGGCCGACCGGACGCGGTCGATCTGCCGAAGTCCGCGGGCGAGCGCGTTCGATCGACCGTTCGTGGATGAGCCGACACGGCGTGGGCGAGGTGGAGTACGCGCTTTTCACGTTCGTGCGCGCCGATGGATGCACCGCAGTCTTCAAGTTCCTGCCGCGCTGGATGACCGCGCCGCTCGCGTCCGGTTTCGGATGCGATGCATGGCGCTGCGGCTTTCCGACGCCGGAGTCACCACGGCACGGTTTCGCCGAATCGGTCGAGATAGGCCAGGCCAGGCGTGCCGAGACGGGACAGCAGCACGTCGATCAGGTCGGGGACGGTTTCTTCGAGGCTGAATGGCGCGTTCGGGCCGCCGAGGTCGGTGCGAATCCAGCCCGGTGCCAGCAGGACCATCGCGCGCGCCGTGTCCGCCTGGCGCGCGGCGAAACTGCGCATGAACATGTTCAGCGCGGCCTTGCTGCCACGATAGAGCTCGCGCCGCCCCTGTTCGTTGTTGCCGATGCTGCCCTGCCCGGAAGACATCGCGCCGATCAGTCCTGTTGCGGTCACGCAATGTTCGAGACGTTCGATCACGCGCATCGGGCCGAGCGCATTGGTGTGCATGACGTGCATGAATTCCTCGGTCGACACCTCGCCGATGGTCTGCGTCGGGTCGCGATTGGTGGTTCCGGCGTTGACGAACAGGATGTCGAAGCGTCGGCCCGAAAGCTTCCGCGCCAGTGCGGCGATCTGTTCCGGACGGCAAAGGTCGAGGGCCTCGATGTCGACCTGGTCCGGATGGCGTTTCGCCAGTTGGTGCAGGGGCGTGTCGGCGGCGGCATCGCGGACGGTGCCGACGACGCGCCAGCCCCGCTGCACGAATGCTGCGGACAGGGCGTGACCGAGGCCGCGAGAGGCTCCGGCGATGAGAATGCTGGGTTTTTCGGCCGTTGGTGAGGTCATGGGGTGGTCTCGTGGCGAAAGGCGAGGGCGATCCTTGCATGCCTTCCATGAATGCGCCAGGCGCAAGTGATGCAACAAAAAGTTGCATGAAACGCCATGATGGAGCGACTTCGGCGTATGCTGGGGACATGGACCGTGTGGATCTGAATCTGCTGATGGCGCTCGACGTTCTGCTCGACGAGTGCAGCGTCACGCGCGCGGCGCGCCGTCTGGGGCTGAGCACCTCCGCGATGAGTCGCACCTTGCTGCGGCTGCGTTCGGTCACCGGCGACCCTTTGCTGGTGCGCGCCGGACGCGGATTGGTGCCCACGCCGCATGCCACGGCATTGCGCGATCGCGTGCGCGATGTGAGCCGACATGCGCAAACGCTGCTGCGCCCGTCGTCCGATCCGCTCGATCTCGCGACGCTCGAATCGACCTTCACGCTGCGTGCCAATGACGCGTTCATCGAGTTCTTTTCGGTGCCGTTGCTGCAGGCCGTCACGGCGGCCGCGCCGCGGGTTCGCCTGCGTTTCGCTCCCAAGCCGGACAAGGATGCCGGTCCGTTGCGCGAGGGCCGGGTCGATCTGGAGATCGGCGTGGTCGATGCGCCCACGCCCGAGATGCGCGTGGACACCTTGTTCGTCGATCACTACGTGGGCGTGGCGCGTTCAGGCCATCCCTTGCTGCATGGCCGCAAGATCACCCCGAAGCGCTACGCAGCCTGCGGACACGTGGCGTCGTCGCCGGACGACATGTGGCGCGAGGCGGTGGACGATGCGCTCGACGCCCTCGGTCTGAAGCGGGATGTTCGTATCATCGTGCCGGGATTCACGCATGCGATGCGTGTCGCGCGTCATTCGGACCTGGTGGCCCTGGTGCCGCGCTCGTGTCTCGGCCATGCCCCGAAGGGACAGTCGGCCGTCGATTCGGGACTGCAGGCTTTCGATCTGCCCGTGCCCACGCCTTCCTTCACGGTGTGTGCGTTGTGGCACCCGCGCATGGACGTCGATCCGGCGCAACAATGGTTTCGGGATACCGTGATCTCGGTCTGCCGCGACGCGTATCCGCAGGGCAATGCCGGCATCTACTAGAGATGTAGTTGACAACCGGCGTTTTCCGCCTACTATCTACTAGAAATGTAGTAGAAGGAGCGGAGCATGAGGATTTCCCTCACCGATCGTGAGGCCGACGTGATGCAGACGCTGTGGGAGCAGGGACCTTCCACCGTTGCCGAAGTGCGCGAGCAATTGGCCGATCCGTTGGCCTACACCACCGTGCTCACGGTGCTGCGCACGCTGGAAGCCAAGGGCTATGTCGGTCACGAAGCGGCTGGACGTGGCCACCGCTTCTTCGCCAGCGTGAAGCAGCAGGCGGCGCGCAAGAATGCAGTGCAGCATCTCACCGACAAGCTGTTCAAGGGCTCGACCGAGCTGCTGTTCTCGCATCTCGTCTCGGAGAAGAAGCTCGACGCGGAACAGGTCCGCCGCATGCGCCAGTTGCTGGCCGAGCATACGGATGAGGACGCACCGAAATGATCGCGTGGATGGTGTATGCCGTGCTGGTGGCGGCCGCGCTGAGTGGTGCTGCGCTGGCTGCCGAGCGTGCGGCCAGAGTGCGGCGTCGGGTCACGCGCTGGATCTGGTTCGGCGCGTTGCTCGGGTCGCTGGCGATGCCGGTGGCGATGGCGACGGTCTCGTTTCGCGTGCCGGACATGCTTCGCAGCGGCGCCGTCTCGCCCGCGCCTATCGTGCTGCGCGACGCCACGTCGATTCCGATGCCGGCGCTGCTGGTGCACCTGGGCAGTGATGCCTCGCCGAACGCCGTCGACCGCATCGGGATCTGGATACGCGATGGCTGGGCGGCTGCGTCGTTGGCGATGCTGCTGATGCTGATGGTCGGCGCCGTGCGCTTGCAGCGACGCAAGCGCGACTGGGTCGAAGCCACAATATGCGGGGAACGCGTGCTGGTTTCGCCCGACGTGGGTCCGGCCGTCGCCGGGCTGCTGCGGCCGCGGATCGTGGTTCCCGCCTGGCTGCTGGAGCATTCCGCGAGCCAGCAACGCACAGTGTTGGCGCACGAGCGCTCCCACCTCGACGCCGGCGACACGCGTCTGCTCGCACAGGCTTTGCTGCTGCTGTTGCTGATGCCGTGGAATCCGATGATGTGGTGGCAGTTCCGCCGCCTGCGCAACGCCATCGAAGTGGACTGCGATGCCCGCGTGCTACGCGGTGGCGGCCACCTGGGCGAGTACTGCGAGACGCTGATCCAGGTGGGCGAGCGACAGGTGTCGGCGCTCCCGCTGGGACCGACGATGTCCGCACCGTGCTCGTTTCTGGAGCAGCGGATCAAGCTGATGCTGATGCAGCCGAAGCGATGGGCCGGCGTATCCGCGCTGTTGCTCGTGGCCGCCTCGCTGGGCATGGCGGCCTTCGCCGCACAGGTCACGCCGCCCAACGGCGCGGCGGCCGGCGTCGAGCAGACGGTCACGCTCACGCCCTCGGCGCTGGATCGCTACACGGGCTTCTACAAGGTCAGCGACATCTCGCGGGTGGCGGTGACGCGCGCCGGCAACGGTCTGGTGCTCGACATCAGCGCCCAGGCCGCCGCGCCCAAGCCGCTGCATGCGGTGCCGCTGGGCGCGGATCGCTTTGCCGTGCAAGGACAGCCCGCGGTGGTGCGGTTCAGCATGGGGGCCGATGGTCGGGCGGACCGTCTGGACATCGAGTACAAGGGCCGCTCGGCGCTGGATGTGCCGCGTACCAGCCGGGCCGAGGCCGAGCGCATCGAGGCCGCGCTGCATCAGCGCATCCAGGCGCAAAAGCCTTATCCCGGCAGCGTGAAGGCGCTGAAATTGCTGCTCAGCGATCCCGTGAGCGGCGCCGGCATGAGCGAAGGGCTGGCGCACGCGCGCGTCGTGCAGCGGGCATCGCGCGAGGCCTACCTCGCCAAACTGGGACCCGTGCAGTCCTACACCTTCACCGGGGTCAACAGATTCGGCGACGACGTGTATCTGGTGCGGCATGCCCATGGCGACGAGCACATGACGCTGGTGGTGGCCGCAGATGGGACGGTGACCAGAGCCTTCCGTTACCGATGACGACGTAACTTTCCACCGAGGCGGCTGAACGGCACGCAGGACGCGAGTCGCCTCCTTCTTCCACTGATCGACCGGCGGCCTTGCGCGGCTGCCGCAGGGTTGCTTTGTCTCCGTAATGCCACGTACCGGGAGTGATGCCATGCACGTATGCAGCGTAGTTCGAGGAATCGGTTTCCGTTGGAGTCTCTGTCTGGTCGTCGCCCTGGGCGTGTCGACGACGGCCGCGGCGGCGCCGCCTTCCGCCGGGCCGGACGAGGCCTATGCGATCTCCCTGGCGCGACTGGACGGCTTTGCGCAAGGCCTGACCCAGGCGGGGAAATTTTCCGGCGTGGTGCTGGTCGCGCGCCACGGTCGGGTGCTGTTCGACAAGGCGTATGGCAAACGCGACGCCGAGCGCAGCGACCTGGCGACGATCCATACGCGCTTCAATCTCGCCTCGGCCGGCAAGATGTTCACCACGGTGGCGATCCTGCAGCAGATCGCGGCGGGGCGGCTTTCGTTCGACACGCGTGTCGGGCAGGTCCTCAAGCATTATCCGAATCGGCGTTTCGCCGATGAAGTGACGGTCCGCGAATTGCTGACCCACACCTCGGGTGCGGGCGACATCGCACAGTTGTTCGGCAAGGAAAACGCCGCCGTCCGCGCACGCATGCACAGCGTCGCCGACATGGTGGCGCTCGAGGATCATCGTCCGCCGGTGTTCAAGCCGGGCAGCAAACTGGTCTACGACAACTACGGCTACGTCGTACTCGGTCGCATGGTCGAGGTGCTGTCGGGCGAGGATTTCGACACCTACGTGAAGCGTCACATCTTCGTGCCGGCAGACATGACGCATACCAGTTTCGCCCAGTGCAGCACCCATGTGCCGGACCTTGCGGTCGGCTACACCACGGTGGATGGAAAACGCGTACCCAACTGCGAAGTGCTGCCCAACCGCGGTTTTCCCGCCGGCGGTGAAGTGTCCACGGCGCGCGACATGTACCGCTTCGTGCGTGCGCTGGAGAGCGGGAAGCTGGTGCCGCCTGCGTTGTTCGCCAAGGCCACCAAGACCTACCGCAAGTTCATGGGGCTGGGGTTCTTCGCCACCGGCTACGGTGCCGGTGTGCCGGCCCGCGATTTCCGCTGGGGGCACGGCGGCGGCGCCGAGGGCATCTGCACCGACGTGCGCACGTATCCGGTGACTGGCGAGACCATCATCGTGCTGTCCAACCGCACCGGACCGGACTGCTTCCCCGTGGCCAATTTCCTGCACCAGCAGTACAACCTGGACAAGCGTTAGCCTGAGCGCGAACGGCTCGTTCGAGTCGGACCGCGATGCCTGCCATCGCCGTGCATGGAGATGTTCGGCGATGGTGTCCGTAGCGGCGCGTCGAACCGTGCGCGCGAATCGATGCGGTCTATTTGACGTTGAGCTTGCCCAGCGTCTTGAGGATATCCGTGTTGCGCTGCTTCACGTCGCCGATGTTCGTGAAGCCACTGTTCTTGGGCAGGTCGATCTGCTGGATCGCGATGCGACCTCGTCCCGTCCTTCTTCGTACGCCCATATCGCCGGACCCGCAATCGGGCCGCACGCGGAGAGAATCCCTCTGCCGGCGTTGCTTCCGTGAGACTACACGCCGTGACCCTGCGCCCACTGCGCGATGCCGGATGCATTCATCGCGCCGGCCTGGCGCGCCACTTCGCATCCGTTGCGGAACAGCATCAGGGTCGGGATGCTGCGGATGCCGTAGCGAGCGCCCAGCGCCGGTACGGCTTCGGTATCGACCTTGAGCAGACGCATGCGCGGTTCGAGCTGACCCGCCGCGCGCACGAATTCCGGCGCCATCATCCGGCACGGCCCGCACCAGGGCGCCCAGAAATCCACCAGCAGCGGCAGGTCGCTGCGCGTCAGGTGTTTCTCGAAACGCGCCGCGTCGACATCCAGTGGCACGCCCTGGAACAGCGGCTGATGGCACTTGCCGCATGACGGTGCGGCACCGAGGCGTTCGGCGGGCACGCGATTGATGGCCTCGCAATGCGGGCAGACGATGTGCATGGACGCGTTCATGGCGGCATTCCGCTGGACTGTTGGCGAGAAGATTGGGGCGGAATCGCACAGCAAAAGAGGGCGTTTGCTCGAGCCGGCGGAGCCGCCCGGGCAAGCCTGTTTCCGTGCGCTGCGCCAACGACGTTTTTGGGCTGCGGAGGGCCCGGAAGTCCTGCTGAAGCGGGATTTTCATGCCCATGAATTGCGAGTATAAAAGGGGCATCATCGCGATTTCGGCCCGCGTCATTGCGGCTTCGGTCCGAGGTCGGTTTCGACCATCGGCATGACACATGCCGCCGCATGATGCGGCTCGGCGCAAGAGGGGATCATGGACGCATCCACCGCCACTGAGCACACCTCCGATCATCGGGCGATCGCCGCGTCGCCGGAACCACTCGCACGTCTGGCCGTGCTGCGCTCGTACGACATCCTGGACACGCCGGCGGAAGGCGCGTTCGAGGACATCACGCGCATCGCCGCGCTGGTCTGCAAGGTGCCCATCGCGGTGGTCAGCCTGGTCGACGAGCATCGGCAGTGGTTCAAGTCCGAGATCGGGCTGGGCATTCGCGAGACGCCGGTGGAAGTGTCGTTCTGCGCGCACGCGCTGCTGCAGGACGAGTTGATGGAGATTCCCGACGCATTGCTGGACGATCGCTTCGTGCACAACCGTCTGGTGACGAACGGTCCGTGCGTGCGGTTCTATGCCGGCGCGGTGATCAAGACGGCCGAGGGCCATGCGCTGGGCACCGTGTGCGTGCTGGACACGCAGCCGCGCAAGCTCGACATGGAGCAGCGTCGCGTGCTGCGCGCGTTGGCCCGTCAAGTCATGACCCATCTGGAACTGCGCAAGGCGCTGATCGAGGCCTCGCGCTCGAATCGCTACCGCGGACGCCTGATGGCGATCGCCGGTCACGATCTGAAGCAGCCGCTGACCACCATGAGCATGATGCTCGACGCGCTGCAGCCGGCCACGCCGGAGGATCGCGAGCGCATCGAGGTGGCGAAGAAGGAAGGCCTGCGTCTGAGCCAGGATCTCGACGACCTGGCGCGGGCTTCGCGTATGGACGATGAGAACGAACCGCTCGAACCGCAGAACGTGTTCATGCACGAGTTGATCGCCGAGATCGCCGACAGCTGGTCGTTTGCCGCCCGCCGCAAGGGGCTGTCGCTGCGGGCGCGAGTGATCGATGCGGAAATCCGCACGCATCCCGGCATGCTGCGCACGATTCTCGACAACCTGATCGGCAACGCGATCAAGTACACGCCGCAGGGTTCGGTCACGATCGCCTGTCGCCGTGCCGACGAAGGGCTGTGGATCGACGTCACCGATACCGGCAAGGGCATTCCCGAGGCCGACGGCGAGGACATCTTCAAGGCGTTCCGGCAGCTCGATCCGGATGCGGACGGACTCGGCCTGGGGCTGTCCATCGTCAAGAGCACCGCCGACATGCTCGGCTATCCACTGCATCTGGTGTGCGGCGAGGGGAAGGGCACGACGTTCAGTGTCTGCGTGCCGCCGCGGCATGTGATCGCGGTCGGGTAAATCCGTTCGCGACGTCGTTCGCGAATCCGCGCCGTGCGCTTCGCGCCGGTCCACGACGCATCGTGTGCGAGCGTGGACCGGCGCGGGTTCGATCAGTGCTTCTTGGCGCGGGCGAACGCCGCGGCCAGCGCGTTGTTGGCCGGTGCCGACGAGGGCGCGGCGTTCGTCTTGCGCGGGTTCTTGCCGCGCGGACGTTCGTCGCGGGTCGGGCGCGTGTTGCGTGCTTCGCCGGGCACGTCGTCGAGACGCATCGACAGGCCGATGCGCTTGCGCGGCAGGTCGACCTCCATCACCTTGACCTTGACGATGTCGCCGGCCTTGACCACGTCGCGCGGGTCCTTCACGTACTGATGCGACAGCGCCGAGACGTGCACCAGGCCGTCCTGATGCACGCCGATGTCGACGAAGGCGCCGAACGCGGCCACGTTGGTGACGCGGCCTTCGAGCACCATGCCGACCACCAGATCCTTCATGTCCTCCACACCTTCGGCGAAAGAGGGCGTGACGAATTCGGGACGCGGGTCGCGGCCGGGCTTCTCCAGCTCGCTGAGGATGTCGCGCACCGTCGGCACGCCGAAGCGGTCGTCGGTGTAGTCCTCGGGTTTCAGGCCGCGCAGGAACGACGCATCGCCGATGATCTCGCGCACTTCGCGGCCGCAGCGAGCGACGATGCGTTCGACCACCGGATAGGCTTCCGGATGCACCGCGCTGGCGTCGAGCGGGTTGTCGCCGTTGCCGATGCGCAGGAAGCCGGCGCACTGCTCGAAGGCCTTTTCGCCCAGGCGCGGCACGCCCAGCAGCGCCTTGCGCGAGCGGAACGCGCCGTGGTCGTCGCGATGGCGCACCACGTTCTCGGCGACGCTGGCCGAGAGGCCCGCCACGCGCGTCAGCAGCGGCGCGGATGCCGTGTTCACGTCCACGCCGACGCCGTTCACGCAGTCCTCCACGCAGGCGTCCAGCGAGCGCGCCAGCTTCGACTGGTTGACGTCGTGCTGGTACTGGCCCACGCCGATGGCCTTGGGCTCGATCTTCACCAGTTCGGCCAGCGGGTCCTGCAGGCGGCGCGCGATGGAGACGGCGCCGCGCAGCGACACGTCCAGGTCCGGAAATTCGCGCGCGGCGGTCTCCGAGGCCGAGTACACCGACGCACCGGCTTCGCTGACCACGATCTTGGCCAGCTTCAGCGTGGCGTTCTTCTTGATGACGTCGCCCGCCAGCTTGTCGGTCTCGCGCGAGGCCGTGCCGTTGCCGATGGCGATCAGCGCGACCTGATGTTTCTGGCACAGGCGTCCGAGTTCGGCGACCGACGCGTCCCATTGCCGCCGCGGTTCGTGCGGGTAGATCGTCGTGGTGTCGAGCAGCTTGCCGGTGGCGTCGACCACCGCCACCTTGACGCCGGTGCGGATGCCGGGGTCGAGACCCATCACCGCCTTCGGGCCGGCCGGCGCGGCCAGCAGCAGGTCCTTGAGGTTGTCGCCGAAGACCGCGATGGCGGCGTCCTCGGCCGCTTCGCGGGCACGGGCGAACAGGTCCAGCTTCAGGTGCAGATGCAGTTTCACGTGCCAGGTCAGATGCACCGTGTCGGCCAGCCAGGCATCGGCCGGGCGGCCTTGCTGGGCGATGCCAGCGTGACGCGCCACGCGCGCTTCGCCTTCGCGGTGGCCCTGTTCGGCGTCGACGCCGGGCGGCGCCAGATCGAGTTCGAGAATGCCTTCGTTGCGTGCGCGCATCAGCGCCAGCAGGCGATGCGAGGGGATGGTCGCGATGGCTTCGTCGTGATCGAAGTAGTCGCTGAACTTGGCGCCTTCGTTCTCCTTGCCTTCGAGCACGCGCGCACGGATGCGTCCGCCGTTCCACAGCCAGTCGCGCAGTTCGCCGACCAGCGCGGCGTCCTCGGCGATGGTCTCCATCAGGATCGCGCGTGCGCCGTCCAGCGCGGCCTTGACGTCGGCCACGCCCTTGTCGGCATCGACGTAGGCTTCAGCCCGTGTTTCGGGCGCGACGGACGGGTCTTCGCGCAGCGCCGTCGCCAGCGGTTCGAGACCGGCTTCGCGCGCGATCTGCGCCTTGGTGCGGCGCTTAGGCTTGTAGGGCAGGTAGAGGTCTTCCAGCCGCGCCTTGGTGTCGGCGCTCTCGATCTGTTCGCGCAGGGCGTCGCTGAGCTTGCCCTGTTCTCCCACGCTGGCGAGGATGCTCGCGCGCCGGTCCTCGAGCTCGCGCAGGTAGCGCAGCCGTTCCTCCAGCAGGCGCAGCTGGGTGTCGTCCAGGCCGCCGGTGACTTCCTTGCGGTAGCGGGCGATGAAGGGCACGGTCGCACCGTCGTCGAGCAGGTTCACCGCGGCGCGCACCTGCGCGGCCTGGGCGCCGACGTCTTCGGCGATGCGTTGTTCGATACTGAGCATGGGGACAGTGGGGTCCTTGGGTTGTGCGTGAAGATGGAACAGCGGAACCGGAGGAAACTAGCCGCATCGGCTTTTCACTGCAATGGCCGGACGGACCATGTACCGGGTATCCGGCGCATCGATTTCACGCATTCAGCATCAATTGACCCATGGGCTGCCACGGTGGCGACTCCGATCCACCGTTGCGGAGCGCGACATGCGCGGATTTCTCGCATTCATCATGCTGGCGCTCCTGTGCTGCGCCGATGCACAGGCGCAGGACCTGTTCGACGTCTGCCATGCCAGCAGCAGTTACGACGTCACCATCGAGCCGCAGGCGGTGGTCTTCGACCGCGCGCAGGTCGCGCCGAAGCGCGTGCGCATGCAGGGCGGCGCGTTGCAGGTGGACGGTGCGAACGTGGCGCTGGATGCCGCCGATCACGGCCGCATCCAGCGCTTCGAGCAGATCGTTAGGTCGCTGGAACCGAAGGTCAAGGCCATCGCCGACCGCGCCGTCGACCTGGCCGCGGCGACCGTGCGCGAGCAGGGCGACAGCGCCGCACTGGATGCGCGCATCGACATGCACGTGCGCGAGCTGAAGGCACGCATCGCGCGCAGCCACAGCACGCACGACTGGCAAGGGCCGGCGTTTCAGAACTACGTCAATCAGACTGTTGGCGATCTGCTGCCTCTGCTTGCCAACGACTTGCTCGGACAGGCGATGACGGCGGCGATGAACGGCGATCTCGGTGCCGCCGCAACCCTGCGCGACCGCGCCGCCGGCCTGACCACGTCACTGCAGGCGCGCATCCAGCAACGACTGCAGGTGCTTCGCCCGCAGGTGCAGGCGCTGTGTCCGTCGGTGCGGCAGCTCGACGCTCTTGAGTCCGGTCTTGGCACCGCGCTGCCCGGCGATGCGCGGCTCGATCTGGTCGAGGTCGCGCGCTAGGTCGTGCATGCTCCCGCGTGCGAACCAGGCTTGAGCGCGTTGTTTGATGCGGAGCCGCACATAGCGCCTGTGCGCAGGATCAACTCCTTGCATCCGGCAGGCGCTGTAGTCTCTGGACGATTCCCATGTCTCGAATGTCATCCGGGACGTGCTTGCCGGCGACCGTGTGCCGCGCGCGCCAGGGAATGGGTTGCAGCGGCCCCGGAATGAAAAGCGTCCACGAGCCGTAGGCGTTGATGGGCGGATGCCCGTTCCTGCCCGAGCGATATCGGACCGGAACGCGCACGTCCCAGTAGGGCGCCTTTGCTTTCGGGCCTTCGGTCGGCACCGTGAAATGCCAGGTGCGCGCGGCGTTCAGCGCGGAGCGGGCGAACAGCTCGCGCCAGTGCGCCATCTGCTTGGTGCCACCGCGCGTCATCAGGTCCACGTGCTCGGCTGCGGCTTTTTCGACGTTTCCGTCACGACCCACGCGCAGGATCAAGAATGCGGTACCGGAGACGCCGCTGCGGACCATCTCGACGGGATAGCGCGGCGGCTGGCGATGTTCGCGGCGAAAACCTGCCGAATGCGACGACGGCGTGCCGGGAAACCAAGTCGAGGCGACGCGCACGTCGTAGCGTTTGTCGGCTAATGGCACGGCCACGATGCGGACGCGCATCGGCGACTCGGCGGCGACAGGCGTACCGTGCTTGCGCACCGGCTCGAAGCGCCAGTGCGGCACGGCCTTGGCGAGCAGTCCGGTCACGGCTTTGGGCAGCTTGTCCGGCTGCTCCAGCGTGTAGGCAGTGACGCTCCCCTGAGGCGAAATCGTGATCGCGCCCTTGACCACCATGCTGGCTTCGTAATGCAGCGGATTCGCGCGGGTCGCGGTCGACCACGTCAGGCTGCAACCCATGAGCATGAACAGGACCATGCGACAGGCTTTCATGCGACATCCTTTTCCATGTGACGACTCTTCGATGATCCGCCGATTCGGTGACAGCGTCGAGTGCTTCCGCGTCGATCGAGTATGCGGTGGTGTCACGGGCGTGTGCCGATTCGAGGCGGTGCATGGCATGCATCGCAAAGGCGGCACGGCGCTTCAGTGCAACCGTTGTCGGCGCGCGGGTATCTGTGATGGGTATCCATACATGCCCGCACAACGTTCGTCGTGACGCGCTCGGCGCATCGGGCATCCATTTTCGATCCAAGGAGCACATTCGTCATGATCATGAGACGAGTCCGGGCAAGTTTGGCGATCTGTTTGCTGTGCATGTGTGTCGCGACTGTGGCCGCGTCTTCACCTGGACGCATGGCACAGGCAGCCAGTGCATCGTCGCCGGTTCCGCGTGCTGACCACGCCTGGCGAACGGACGTGGCGCGCTACGCCCAGCGCATGATCGATGCCGGCTTTTTCCCGGGCATGCAGATCGCGGTGACGCGTGGCGACCGGGTCGTCTACACCGGCAGCTTCGGGGTCGCGGACATCGGCACGGGAAGGCGAGTGGATGACGGCACGCGGTTCTACATCGCGTCCACCACCAAGGCGCTGACCGCGACGGCCGTGCTGCTGGAGATCGCGCATGGGCGGATGTCGCTGGATGCGCCGGTAACGCGTTACATCCACGACGTGCGTTTCCATCCGCCGCTGCAGGCCGAACGCATCACGATCCGTTCGCTGCTGGCGATGACCGACGGCATCGACGCCTGCATGCCGGTGGTGTTCCGCACTGCCTTCAGCGGCGTGTTCACGCAGCCGCAGCTGATCCGCTTGATGCGCGATTGCGGTCCGTCGAAATCCGGACGCGCGTTCGTCTACCGCAATCTGCCGTACAACCTGCTGGGCATGGCGTTGGCGCCGCATGCGCGGGACGGTTGGAAGGCCGTGGTGCGAAAAGACGTACTCGAACCGCTGGGCATGCGCGAGACCACCGCGCGGGTGTCGACACTGGCGCGCGACCGGATTGCCATGCCGCACGAGGCGGACGGGCAGGGCTTCGCGCGCATCCGGCTGGCCAAGACCGACGCCAACCTGCACGCCGCCGGCGGCTATTTCACGACGGCGCGCGATCTGGCCCGTTTTCTCGCGGTGCAGGCCAGTGGAGGTCGACTGCAGGGACGCCGCATCTTTCCGGCCGCGGTGATCGCCACTGCGCATGCCGAGCACGCGCAGCAGGATCGCGATTTCGGTCCGTATCACCGGTACGGCTGGGGGTATGGCTGGGATCTCGGTCGCTACGAAGGGCACACGCTGGTGCACCGGTTCGGCGCCTTCTCGGGATATCGCTCGCACGTGTCGTTCATGCCTGACACCGGCGTCGGCGTGATCGTGCTGGTCAACGGCGTCGGCGTGCCGTACGCGGCCGACGAGATGGCCGATTACATCTACGACCGTCTGCGCGACGGACATGCGAAGGCTCAGGCACGGCACGACGCGGACTTCGCTCGACTCCTGAAGCGCAAGGCGAGCTTCGCCCGGCGAGTTGCCGCGCATCGCAAGCTGGAACGGCAGCGCGAGAGGGAGCCGCTGAAGCAACCGTTGGACGCCTTCGTCGGGCGCTATGCCAATCCGTGGCTGGGCACGATGCGCTGGACGCTCTCGGACGGTCACCTGCACGTAGCGATTGGTGCGGCGCAGAGTGTCGCCACGATCTACGACGCGAACCGATCCGCCCTTCGCGTCGAACTGACCGGCGGCGGCGAGGTGGTGCGTTTCGATTTCGGCAAGGGCGCGAAACATGCAACGGCGCTGGAGTATCACGGCTACCGGTTCGAACGCGTGCAATGAACGGTTCGGCGAGCAAGTCCGTGCGGGGCTTGCCGCGCACACGGGCAACGTCCTGGATGCACGGCGCGTGGGCGCTCAGCCCATACAGAGGAGCTTCCGCGTACCGAGCAAGGACATGGCAATGCGCAGGGCATCTGCGATCACGTTCTGAAGCAGTGCGCAGACATCGGCATCGGTCGGCCGATGGCTCCGGGCATCCGACGCTGCATGATCGGGAATGCGGCGGCTCACATGCTCGGATGACGGTGCGCGGTGTCGTGTGTCCCGCCGGGAAATGGCATGCTTCATCCACGCGTTCCATTCATCGGAACCGATGGCCGCGCGGCTCCCGCAACCGGTGTAGATTAGACCCGCCTCGCATCGAGGCCTGTTTGAGGGAGGGGTCGATCATGATGTCGCTTGCTCAGCTATGGCTTCCCATCGCGTTGTCCGCCGTGGCGGTGTTCTTCGCCAGCAGCGTGCTGCACATGCTGCTGCGCTTCTGGCATATGCCCGATTACCGCGGTTTCGCCAACGAGGACGCCGTTCGCGCGGCGATTCGCGACGGCGATCCCGAGCCTGGCATGTACGTGGTGCCGTATTGTCGGATGGAGGACATGAAGACGCCGGAGGCGGCGCAGAAATACGAACAGGGGCCGATCGGCTTCGTGCTGCTGCGCGCCAACGGCATGCCCAACATGCTGCGCAGCCTGGTGCAGTGGTTTCTGCTGTGCCTGGTCGTCTCGCTGTTCTGCGCCTTCATCGCCTCCGCGGCGTTGCCGATCGCTGCCGACGGCCATCGCGTGTTCCACGTGACGGCGCTGGCGGCCTTGATGGCCTATGCGACGGGTTCGTTCTCGATGGGCATCTGGTGGGGTCAGCCGTGGCGCGCCGTGTTCAAGGATGCCGTGGACGGACTGATCTACGCGCTGGTGACCGGCGCGGTCTTCATGTGGCTGTGGCCGCATAGCTGACTGAAGGGGGCGGGCTGCGATCTTGTCGCTCGCGGCCCGGATGGACCGATGCGCGTGCGTGGCCCGGCATCCGTCGGGCTGCGGCGTGCGCGCGCGAGGTTTCGATATGTTCGGCACGCTGAGGCGAAAGCGTTTCGCTCGCGCAGTCGCCTGCGTCCATCCCATGCTCGACGATGCGTTTGCGCAATGCGCGGGGATGGTACCTTTGGCGCATCCTCGCATGTCGCACGGGAGTCCCGCATGACCTTCGTTTCCACTGCCGCACGCTTCGGCGTGCGACGCGCGCTGATGCCGTTCGCGCTCGTTGCCGCGCTCGTTTTCGTCACCGGTTCCGCACTGGCGCAGAGCGCTCGGACGACGCAGGTGCCGCCGCCGCAGGACACGCCGTATCCGGGCACCATCGCGTTGCGTGTCGATGCCAGCGACACCGCGCAGGGCATCTTCCGCGTGCACGAGACGATTCCGGTGCAGGCCGGCAAGCTCACGCTGCTCTATCCGGCCTGGATTCCCGGCGACCACTCGCCGACCGGTCCGGTGGCCATGCTGGCCGGTCTGCAGCTCAGCGCCAACGGCAAACCGCTGACGTGGACACGCGACGAGTACGACGTGTATGCCTTCCACGTCGACGTGCCGCAGGGCGTGTCCAGCATCGACGCGCATTTCCAGTACCTGTCCAGCCGGCAGGGCGGTTTCGAGATGACCGACCGCATGCTGATGCTGGAATGGAACAAGATGGCGCTGTACCCGGCCGGGCACTACACGCGCCGCATCACCTTCCAGCCCAGCGTGACGCTGCCGGACGGCTGGAAGTTCGGCAGCGCGCTGCGCGCTGCGTCGGTCGCGGGCGATACCACTACCTTCAAACCGGTGACCTTCAACAACCTGGTCGATTCGCCGATCTACGCGGGCCGCTACTTCAAGCGCGTGGACTTGGCGCCGGGCGCCAAGGTGCCGGTGCATCTGGACATCGTGGCCGATGCGCCGAAGGACCTCGCACTCACGCCCGCGCAGGTGACCATGCATCGCGATCTGGTGACGCAGGCGACGCGCCTGTTCGGCTCGCATCACTACGATCATTACGACTTCCTGCTGTCGCTGTCCGATCATCTAGCGGGCAACGGACTCGAACATCACCAGTCCAGCGAGAACGGTCTGGGCGCGGACTATTTCACGAACTGGGACGCCAGCGCGCCGGATCGCGACCTGCTGGCGCACGAGTACACGCATTCGTGGAACGGCAAGTTCCGTCGCGGCGCGGATCTGTGGACGCCGAACTTCAACGTGCCGATGGGCGACTCGCTGCTGTGGGTCTATGAAGGTCAGACCCAGTACTGGGGTTTCGTGCTGACGGCGCGCTCGGGCATGTGGTCGCCGCAGCAGTTCCGCGACGCGCTGGCCATCGTCGCGGCCAAGTACGACCGCGATCGACCCGGCTTCCAGTGGCGCACGCTGGAAGACACTACCAACGACCCCACCGCCGCACGCCGAGCACCTCTGCCATACCGCAACTGGCAGATGAGCGAGGAGTACTACAGCGCCGGGCAGATGGTCTGGCTGGCCGTGGACGCCAAGCTGCGCGCGCTCACGCATGACCGCAAGTCGCTCGACGATTTCGCCCAGGCGTTCTTCGGCATTGACAACGGCAGCTACGTGACGCGCACCTACACGTTCGACGACGTCGTGGCGGCGCTGAACGGCGTGGCCAAGTACGACTGGGCGAGCTTCCTGCGCGCGCACATCGATGCGCGCAATCCGCCGCTGCTGGACGGTCTGGAGGCGGCCGGCTGGAAACTGGTCTACACCGACCAGAAGAGCGCGTACGAGCAGCGCTACGACGACAGCGACCAGTCGTCGCGGCACCTGTACAACTACGCCTGGTCGATCGGCATGACCATGAACAAGGACGCCACGGTCAACGACGTGCTGTGGGACGGCCCCGCGTTCAAGGCCGGCGTCAGCAGCGGCGCGACCCTGATCGCCGTCAATGGGCACGACTATTCCGACAGCGTGCTGAAGGACGCCATCGCCGCAGCCAAGGACGCCACCGCGCCGATCCGGCTGACCTTCAAGTATCAGGGTGGCATTCGCACGGTCGACGTCGATTATCACGAAGGCCTGAAGTACCCGCATCTGGTGCGGATCAAGGGCACGCCGGATTATCTGAGCCGCATCATCGCGCCGCGCAAGTAGTGTCGAGGTCCGCGTGACGCATCCCGTCGTCTTCGGTATGCGTCATGCGGGATGCATGCGCCCGCGCAGCGTTTGCGAATCCATGCATGCAAGGGAGCCTGCATGAAAAGCGGGTTGCGTATTGCAGTGATCGGCTACGGCAGCGGCGGCCAGGCGGCCGCGATTCTGCTGTCGCGCGACGACCATCGCGTCGAGGTGTTCGAGCGCGTGGCGCAACCCGGTCCGGTGGGTGCGGGCTTTCTGCTGCAGCCGGTCGGTCTGCAGGTGTTGTGGGAGATGGGGCTGCTGGATGCCGTGCTCGCACACGGCGCGCCGATCCGGCGACTGTTCGGCCGCACGGTGCGCGGGCGCGCAGTGATGGACATGCGCTACGGCGACCTGGACGCCCGGCTGTTTGGCCTGGGTCTGCAGCGCGGCGCATTGTTTGAACTGTTCGACGCTGCCTGGACCGAGGGGCGCTGTCTGCACGCCGGTCGCGCGATCACGCAGTTGGATGTGGAGCAGGGCGTGCTGACGGACGCGCAGGGGCGTCGTCACGAGGGCTTCGACCTGATCGTCGTCGCCGACGGTTCAGCCTCGCAGCTGCGGAGCCAGGTCGCGCCGGCACGGTTCGATCGTGCGTATCCCTGGGGCGCGCAGTGGTGTCTGGTCGAGCAAGGCGCGTGGTCGTGGCCGGACGAACTGCAACAGCGCTATGTCGCGGCGCGCGCCATGGCCGGCATGCTGCCGGTCGGTACGCGACCGAGCGATCCGACGAAACGCCTGAGCTTTTTCTGGAGCCTGCCGGGCGCGGCGCTGGCGAAGGCGGTCGATGCGCCGTCCTGGCGGCGCGAACTGCGGTCGGTGTGGCCGGAGACCGCAGCGCAGTTGGCTGACGTCGCCGTGACGGATGCGCTGGCGCCGGCGCGCTACCGCGATACCGTGCAGCGCAGCTGGTTCCGCGATCGCGCCGTGCTGCTCGGCGACGCCGCGCATGCGATGAGTCCGCAGCTCGGGCAGGGCGTCAACATGGCGCTCCTCGATGCGCTGGCGCTGCGCGATGCGTTGCGCATGCATGCATCGGTCGGCGAGTCCTTGGCCGCCTATCAGCACGAACGTCGCGCGCACCTCGGTATTTATCACTTCTGGAGTCGCTGGCTCACGCCACTGTTCCAGTCCGACCGACGCTGGGGACCGGCGCTGCGCGATGCGTTGTTCCATCCGCTATCGCGCTGGCCGGGTGGACGAGGGCAGATGCTGCGCGTGCTGACGGGCACGCGCCGCGGCTGGTGGGGACGGATGCCCCTGAGCGACGGATTTCTCGACGCGCTGGCTGCGCGAGCGTTGTCGTCCCCGCACGAAACTTCCGCACACGCAGACGCGGAGGGTGTCCGCTAGCGGGCTCCGCGCTGCGTCGTCAGGTGGTTTCCGTTCGCTCCGCGGCGTAGGGCCAGTGGAACACTTCGTCGATGCGCTTGCCGAAGACGTCGGCGATGCGGAAGGCGGCAGCCAGCGAAGGGGCGTAGCGGCCTTGCTCGATGGCGGCGATGGTCTGCCGCGTCAGGCCCACGCGTTTGCCGAGTTCGGACTGGGTCATCTCCTGCGCCATGAAGCGCAGCAGGCGGATGTCGTTGGCGATGCCTTCAGTGGGCAAAACGCATCCTCCGGTAGCCGGCCACGATCAGCACATGTCGCAGCGTCTCGCTGAGCACCACGAACAGCAGGGCCGCGTTGACGAGTTCCCAGACGCGGTAGCCGAACGGCATCACCACGCCGACCACGAGCATGCCCGCCAACAGCAGGAAGTAGGCCGCACGCGTGGCGCGTCCGTCGATGGCGCGGTCGCGTTCGTCGTGCATCGGGCTTTCGCCGGCATGCGATTCGCCGCGCTTCACGATCAGCAGGCCGATGCCGTAGGCAAGGGCGTGCAGGGTGCCGGCGACGGCCAGACAGAGGATGCGGTCGCCAAAGGTGGGCAAGCGCTCGGACCAAACGAACTGGATGACGAAGTACACCTGGTAGACCGGGCACATGCTGAGGATCATCAGCCATGCGCGTTTCTCGAGTGCGGACATGCGAGCGCTCCATGAATGAAATGTTCGACGCAATGTTAATTATATTTGACATCATGCCAACAAAAATAGTCGCTCAATTGCCTGTTAGCAGGCTCTGCCGCACGCGCACGCCGCACCGTGCGATGGTCCTTTGCAGGGCGATGTCCTGGGAAAACGTCGGTCAAGCGCGTCGGATCGCGGGTGTCGCTCCGGCCGCCGTGGTCAGGCGCAACGGCGCGATGGCGACCCACCGAACGCGGCCAGATGATCCCGCACCATGGCCGCGATGGCGGGATGTTCGATGCGGATCAGCTCGAACACGCCGGCGCACTTCAGCGGTTCCGCCAGCGTCAGCAGCGCTTGTTCGGCCCGGCGTCGAGCAGGCTCGCTGTCGGCTTTCTGCAACTCCCGGAGCCTGGACAGGAATTGCGCCAGCGGCAGTTCCTGCGCGGACGACGTTGCCGACGCCGGCGGGCGATCGCGGTCGTGTGCGATGGAATACGCTCGGACCGGGTGGTGCGGGGCCGGATCGAGCAGCATGCCGCGTTCGCGCAGCGGTGCGTACGCGCGCAGCAGACGCAGCCATGCGCTTCGAAGGCGTGGGCTGCGTGATGGCATATGGGGCATGGCGTGATCCTCGTCGTGTGAATGGATACGGATCGCGCTTGATGAACTGGCGCGACGAGGGCACGATAAAACCTCAGGTTAACTTGAGGTCAAGGTCTTGGAATCGAAACCGAAGACGTCGTTGCTCAGCGTCGGCGAGGTGGCGGTGCGCAGCGGACTGAGCGTGTCGGCGATCCACTTCTACGAAAGCAAGGGACTGATCCACAGCCGCCGCAATGCGGGCAACCAGCGCCGCTACCGGCGCGACGTGCTGCGCAGGCTAGCGGTGATCCGCATCGCTCAGCGCACCGGTATCCCGCTCGCGTCCATCGCGGAGGCACTGGATACGCTGCCGCAGGCGCGCACCCCAACGGTCGAGGATTGGCGACGACTGTCGCGGCATTGGCGCAAGGAACTGGACGCGCGCATCGAGCGCCTGATGCAGCTGCGCGACCAGTTAAGCGGCTGCATCGGTTGCGGCTGTCTGTCGCTGAAGAAATGCCCGCTGCGCAATCCGCAGGATGCGCTGGGACAGGAAGGCAGTGGGCCTCGGCTTCTGGATGCCGAGCATCTCTAGGTCTGTGCGTGTGCGATCGTCGGTGCGATTCTGCGGGATTGGACGCAGTGCAGCGGTGCGGGTACCTTCGGCATCATGGTCCGGCCATCTGCAATGGCGGGCGGGCGTGGCCACGGAATGCACGGATTCTTCAACCAGGGAGGGAGCGATATGCAGGACGACAACAGCGTCGACGCATCCGGCGTCGATGGTGCGGGAACGCGGGACGGCGCGAAGATCTCGAAGGCCGAGACGGTCATGGATGCACGCCGCTCGCGGCCGAACATCCTGATGATCATGGTCGATCAGCTGCGCTATCCGAACCGCGGCTACGGCGAGGCGGGGTTCGCGGACGGCATCAAGCAGGTGCTCGACTTCATCGGCGACATCGATCCGGCCCGCAATGCCTGGGCGCAGTATTTCCCCGGCTTCTGCAAGTTGCGCGAACACGCGGTGGTGTTCACCGACCACACCATCGCCGAATCGGCCTGCATTCCCAGCCGCGCCAGCATCATGACCGGTCAGTACGGGCCGCGCACCGGCGTGACCCAGACCGACGGCCTGTTCAAGAGCGGTGACGCGCAGAACTTCCCGTGGCTGAAGGCCGACGGTGCGCCGACCATCGGCGACTATTTCCGCGAGATCGGCTACACCACGCACTACTTCGGCAAGTGGCATGTCAGCGATCCGCCCGAGCATACGCTGCAAGGTTTCGGTTTCGACGACTGGGAGCTGTCCTGGCCCGAGCCGCACGGCTCGCTGACCAACAACATGGGTGCCTATCGCGACTATCAGTTCGCCGATCTGGCTTGCAGCTTCCTGCGTGCCCGCGCGCTGGGCGTACCGTTCGCACGCAGCACCGGCCGCGTGAGCGCCAAGGCGCCGCTGGCGCCCGCGGTGCCGGAACCGAGGCCGTTCTTTGCGGTGTGCTCGTTCACCAACCCGCACGACATCGCCACCTATCCGACGCTGCCGCGCATGCTCCAGCCGACCTTTCCGCCGTCGACGCCGGGCGGTGAGCCGCAGCCGCAGGAGTCCTACGGTCCGGGGTTGTCGGTGCCGATCCCGGAGCAGGGCACGTTCAGTGCCGTGCCGGTGAACGGCTCGTTCCGGATTCCGCTGAATCCGCGCGGCCTGCCGCAGGCGTGCGCCACGGCATCGCCGACGCAGAACGAGAATCTGTGGACCAACAACAAGCCACGTGCGCAGTTCGACTACGCCTACAAGGTCGGTCTCGGGCTGGCGGCGAAGACCGGGCTGCAGGTCGCCGAGGCGATGGGCGGCGACCCGGAGACGCAGTTGCAGGAGGCGGTCAAGGCGGCGCTCGCCGTGCCCATTCCGTTCCAGCAGCAGCCGCGCGCGGACGATGCAGCGACCGGTTTCCTGCAGTACTACGCGTACATGATCTCGATGGTCGACCGGCACATCCTGAAGGTGCTGGAGACGCTCGAAGAGACCGGCATGGACGAGAACACCGTGGTGGTGTTCGCCTCCGATCACGGCGAGTACGGCGCCGCGCACGGCATGATGATGGAGAAGTGGCACGGCGCGTATCAGGAAACCGTGCATGTGCCGTTCCTGATCCGCTCGAAGCAGTACAACGGCGAACTCGCATCGATGGCCGTCGACGCACAGACCAGCCATATCGACGTGCTGCCCACGCTGCTCGGAATCGCCGGCGCGCATCCGGAGCAGATCGAACGCGCGCGCCGGAATCTTTCCAAGACCCATCCGGCCGCGCCGCTGCCGGGTGCGGATCTGACGAAAGTGGTCACTGCCGGTGGCGGGCCGGTGATCGGCCCCGACGGTCGCGAGCGTGCCGGCGTGCTGTTCGCCACCGACGACATGATCACCGAGCCGCTGCCGCGCGACGACGATCCGCACAACATCAACTCGCAGCGGCAGTACGCGGTGTTCTCGGCTGCGGTCGAGGCGCTGCGCGACGGCAAGGCGCCGCGTCCCGTGCCCGAGCTTTCGCCCGGTCCCGTGTGTCAGCCGGCGCATGTGCGCGCGCTGCGTTCGGGCGACTGGAAGCTGGTGCGCTACTGCGATCCGTGGAGCGCGAAGCCGGCGCCGGATCAGTGGGAGCTCTACAACCTGGCGCTCGATCCGACCGAGTACGTCAATCTGGTGATCTACGACGGCGCGTTTCCCACCCCGATTGCCGCCGAGGCGCTGCCCGACGGGCTCACGCAACAGGCCGTGGTCGAGGCCGCCAAGGCGCTGCATGCCGAGTTGACGCGTCAGGAAGTCGCACTGCTTTCGCCGTATCCGAGCGCACATCCGAGCGGCCGGCTCTAAGTTCGATCATCGTGTCCGGGCGGTGCGCGCTGCGCGTGTTCCGCTCGGGACGAATGCTAAAGTGAGCGCCTTGGCATTTCTGAAGGCGAGCATTCCATGACCGAATCCGCTCCGTATCCGATCGGCACTCCCGGACGCCCATGGGGGGCGGACGAAAAAGCGCAGTGGCTGTCGCGACAGACCCGCAAGCGCAGCTACGCGGACGATGTCGTGCGACGCATCGATGCGCTGCGCGATCGCTTCGACGTATCCGAATACGGCGCGCTGGACTATGCGCCGGACCGTCACGCGCTGTACGCCGTGCGCAACCGGCACTGGCGCGACGAGCGGCCGTTGGTGCTGGTGACGGGCGGCGTGCATGGCTACGAGACCAGCGGCGTGCACGGTGCGCTGCAATTTCTGGAGCAGCACGCGGAGGCCTACGCCGGGCGCATCAACCTGCTGGTCGCGCCTTGCGTCAGCCCCTGGGCGTACGAGCGCATTCACCGCTGGAACGCCTACGCGATCGATCCCAATCGTTCCTTCCGCGAGAACAGCCCCGCGCCGGAATCCGCTGCGCTGCTGAAACTGGTTGCGCCGAACCGCGATCGCTTCGTGTTGCACATCGATCTGCACGAGACCACGGATACCGACGAAAGCGAATTCCGCCCGGCGCTGGCCGCGCGCGATGGCGTGCCGTACGAGCCGGGCGAGATTCCCGACGGCTTCTATCTGGTCGGCGACAGCGAGGATCCGCAGCCGGCGTTCCAGCAGGCGATCATCGACGCCGTGGCGAAGGTCACGCACATCGCGCCGGCCGACGCCCACGGCGAGATCATCGGTTCGCCGGTGGTGGGTCCCGGTGTCATCAACTACCCGCTGCGCAAACTCGGACTGTGCGCCGGCATCACTGGCGCACGTCTGCGCACCACGACCGAGGTGTATCCGGACAGTCCGCAGGCCACGCCGGCGCAGTGCAACGACGCCCAGGTCGCCGCCGTGATCGCCGCTATCGACTATGCGCTGGCGGACATGGGCTGAGCGAACGGACGCTGCCGCGTGAAGCGAAGCAGCCGTGGCCGGCGTTGCAGCAAGCCGGTGACCATGCGAAACGCATGGATGCACGTTCCATTCGGCCGTCGTTACGGTGCGTCGCGATGCGGTGCCTCGACGGGCAGGCCGAGGTGCTCGCGTACGATGGGCTCCAGGCTTCGCAGCCCCCAGCGTCGTCCCTCGGCAAGCGCGTCGGCTGCCGAACGGTGCTGCAGCCAGAAGGCGCGCAAGGCGATCATGGCGCCGACCCGGTTGCTGGAAGCGCAATGCACCAGGGTCGGCGTGTCGCCGGCCTGTCGCAGTAGGACGTCGAGCCGCTCCACATGGGCACGGGTCAGACCACTGGCGCCGTCGATCGGGAGATGGCGATAGGCCATGCCGGCATCGCGCACCGCGGCGGCTTCGTCGAAGTCCGGCGTCTCGCGGTCGGTACGCAGATTGATGACCATGCCGATGCCGGCTTGCTTGAGCAGGGAAAGGTCCTTGGCATCGATGGCGCCCGAAGCCATGCGATGCGGAGCAGGCTGACTCAGGTGAGCGATGTCTTCAAGCGAAGGCGACGACGCCGACATCGCGCCGAACGGCCAAAGCACGGCGATCAGAATCCAGCTCATGCGCATGAGGTTGTCTCCGGTTTCCTTCGTCGTCACGTACGCTAGCAGGTCGCGCATCGACGCGTCCGCGATGCGTGGTGTTTCGATGCCGCGTGTTCACACATCGAGCAATGAACGCACTTCGTCGGCATCCAGATCGAAGTAGGCGCACAGCTCTTCCTGGTTCAACACGTCCGCATAGCGTTGTACCAGCATCCTGGCCTGTATCGTCGACGCACCGGACAGCCGGCCGTGCAGCAGATCGCGGCCGAACGATGCCAGCAGACTGCGCAGCGGATGCGACGTCCATGTCTGCTGGATGCGCCACAGCGCTTCGCGACGCTCCGCAGGGAAGTGCACGCCGAGACGATGGTCGATGGTGATGTCGAGTTCCGCCCGGCGCAGTGCCTGCGCATCCCGTCGGCCTTCCGGCGCGTCGGCATGCGCATGCAGAGCCACCACCCGGCGATCGTATTCCTCGCCGGAGATGCGCGGACCGTAGTCAGCGATTGCGCGGTCGCGGTGGGCGGGGTCGGTCGGCATAGGCTTGGCGTGCGATCTCCGGATCGCCGACGACGAGAATCTCGTCTTTGGGATGGTCGAAAAGGCGGACGTAGGTCTCGTCGTCGAGCAGATCCGCTGCACGGCGCTGGAATTCCTCGGCGAGGGCGTTGTTGTTCTCCACGAAGGCGTCGACATTCTCCGCGTTCGGGGCGAATGTCGCCTCGATCTCGGTGTGCTTTTCCTCGATCTCGCGGCGCATGCCGAGCATGTGGTCGTGCGACTTGGTGTTCACGAGGTGCTCGCCGATACGGTAGCGCATCAGCTCGTCGAACATGCGGACCTGCAGGTCGTGCAGCGCGGATGCATTCAGACTCTTGGCCGTGGCCGCGCTTTCCGCTTCCTGCGTGAGTTCCAGCGAGGTCTTCAGAAAGGCGAGTTCGCGGGCATCGGGCTGCGAGGCATCGATGTCGGCGCGCTTTCCGTCGCGGCAGGCGTCGAGGTCGCCGCTCACGTCCGGGTGCTTGTGGAACGGCGCCTTGCACATGCCGAGAACACCCGACTCGCGGCCGTAAACGCCGTACAGCGAGCTCGATATCCAGTATCCGCGCGCGCCGCGCACCGTGATCTGTGCAGGCAGAAGGATGCGGTTGGCGGCTTGATGGCACACGCCATTGACCAGATAGCAGGTGATGCCGGCACGTTCCTTGGCGCCGGCGATCTCGTCCGCGCGCTTGGTGCTGCCGGTGCCCGATCGGAGCACCTTGCCGCCGGTACTGCCTCCCCAGCAAGACCAGGTTTTGCCCCCGGCACCGCATTCCACGTAGGTGTGGTCGGCGAGTTTCGCGAAAAGCGTGGTGCGGTAGTGCTTGGCGATCAACGTACCCATGGCTCTCTCCTTAGCCGAGGGCGGTTGGAGCGTGTCCTTGTGCTGTCTTGGGGTTGCCCCAATGGCCCGGAACGATGAAGGCGAAATCAGGCGCGGACGTCTGCGCCGGGACTTCCCCGCGTGGCGACGGCATGCGTTGATGCCTCGCTCGTCGCATTCATACTCGCGTCCGAGCGGGCGGGTCAAGCGCTGGGCGGAGCACGGCATCGTGTCGCGCCTTTTCGGGGGCACCCATCCGAGGGAAACTTTTCGAGGCGCTTCGGGTCTTTTGTTGCAACGGCCAAGCATCGGAAAAATGCCTTGGCCGTGGATTCTGAGGATTGATCCGCAGTTTTTCACATGGTCTGCATGAAGGGTTTTCTGCAACCGCGTGAGCGCTTGACATCAACCTGAGGATATCCATAAGTTGATTGCGCACGACGTGTCATGGAGGAGCTTGTTGACGTCCAGGTTCAGGGAATGAAGCCGTTGCGTGCATCGCCTGCCCACAGCGCTGATGCCGATGCCCTCCTCGTGGCATGTCTGGCCCATCGGGATTTTCCCGCACTTCTTTCCCCTCCGTGTTCACGCAACCGTTTGTTCGCGTTTCGTGCATGCATGCGTACGCATGGCATGCGCGGTCCGCGGTCAGGCCGGTGGCGGAACGGCTACTTTCCGTCGAAAAGTATGAGGTGTTTGAAATGCAGAACGCAGAAACGAACATTTCCGCAGAAGGCATGGCGCGCCCGTTTGCGCGTATCGTTGCCTCCGAATTCACCAAGGAAGCCGTGCAGAGCACGCTCGCTTCCGGCTGCTACCTGTCGTCGGGCACGGATCCGTGCTGCTGGCGCGATGCCGGGGACGATGGTACCTGATATGACGCTGCGCATTTGCGCATGAAAGATGCCTGTCCGTGTTGCACGGGCAGGCATTTTCGTTTTTGGATATTGGATATCGAATTCTTTTTGCATCGAATAAACGAAAGGTATGGGCATGAATCCGCAAGTGTTGATCTTCGCGCCGACGGACGATGCGCACGTGGCCGCAGTTGGCTGGGCGCTCGAAGACATGGGGTTGCAACCGCGAGTCGCGCCCTCGGTCCGGGCCGGCGACGGCACCAAGGTGAGTGTCCACGTGGATGCCGATCAGCTGCGTATCGACAGCACCGATTTCCAGGCTGAAAACGGGCAAATCCGTTCGGTCTGGTATCGACGTCCCCAGCATCCCGAGGCCGGGCCGTGCATGGAGGCCGACCGCGGCTTCATCGAGGGCCAATGGCGGCATTTTCAGGACAACGTGAAATACCTGGGCGACGGTCTGATCGACGCCATGTGGGTGAATGATCCGATGTCGTCCATTCGCGCGGAAAACAAGCTGGTGCAGTTGCGCGTGGCGCGAGAGCTGGGGCTGCGCTTTCCGGACACCGTGGTCAGCAACGACGCTGACGAGTTGCGGCGCATGATCGCGAAGTGGCCACGCGTGGTCTACAAGACGTTCTATCCGCACAACTGGAAAAGCGAATCCAGCGGCAGTATCTACAGCATGAGCGTGAAGCTGCTCGATCGCGACAGCGTGCTTCCGGGCGATGCCTCCATCGAGATGTGCCCGGGCATTTTCCAGCAGTACATCGACAAGGCCTACGATGTGCGCACCACGATCATCGGCGACCGTTATTTCAGCGTGCGCATGCGCAAACAGTCCGGTCCGGCCTACGTCGACTGGCGCGGGCACATGATGGACGAGGACATTCTGATCGAACCGTGCACGCTGCCGGCGGCGATCGAAGAGAAGCTGCGGGCACTGATGAAGCGTCTCGGGCTGATTTACGGCTGCGTCGATCTGGTGGTCGACAAGGACGGCGAAGCGTATTTCCTCGAGGTGAATCAGGCCGGACAGTTCCTCTTCCTCGAAGAAGCCGTGCCCGACCTGCCGTTGCTGCAGGCCATCACGGCGCTGCTGGCGACGGGGCGCCGCGATTATGCGATGGAAGACGGCACGCGCTACAACTTCGCCGACTGGCTGGGCACCGATCATTACCAGCAGATCGTGCAGATGCAGTTGAAGCACGTGATGTCGGACGAATATCGCGCTCTCGAGTCATAGCCGGGCGTTTCGGCGCGGACAGGCGGTGGAAACGCGCGCGTTGCTTCCACTGGATGATCCTCGTCGCAGTCCCGGCGTCGATCGCGCAGATCGCGCGTACAACGCGCGTCAACGACCTGCGCGTTCCAGCAGCTGGCGCGCGGCTGGTGTCCACAGGGTCCAGTTGTGGTGGCCGGGGCGTTCCAGAACGTGGTCGCCGGGCAGCACGGGCGTCAGCAGGGCGATGGATGTGCGGAAGCGCTCGCTGGCGCCATAGGCGATCCAGGTCGTGCGTGCGCGCTGCGGGCGGTCGATCCAGTCTTGCAGATAACGCCAAAGTTCGCGCTGGAAGGTGGCCGAGGTCAGCGGTTGCGGCGGGCCGGGCTGCCAATGTGCGAGTCCGCCGGCGTGTTGGATTTCATGGCGGATCGCGCGGTCGCCGAGGTAGGGCGAAAGCAGCAGTAGGCCGTGCGCCTGCTTCGGATAGGCACGGTCGTAGAGCAGGGCGCCCATGCCGCCGAGGGAAATGCCCATCAGCCAGAGCTGACGATGCGGGTGTTGTGCCAGCGCGGGCGCGATGACCTCGTCATGCAGGCGCTGCGGCGCGCGCCCCTGCAGGTAGAACGGCATGGTCAGGCCGGTCAGGATCACGTCCGCGTCCGGCCATTGTTGCTGGATCAGCGCGGCGATGCGGTGCCGCTGTAGACCGGCCAGATCGTCGCCGCGTCCAGGCAGCATCACCACCAGACGATGCGCGGGCTGGGGTGCGGGGATGTAGGCAGTGGGGATCGGTCGGGTGATGTCACCGCCCGCCGCACAGCCGCCCAGCAGAAAGGCGGCGGTGAGGGCAGCCAGCATGCGCAGGGGACGACGTCGGCTCATGGGCGGAAGGCGCTCGCGGAGTGGACTCCAGCCTAGCGCAGGGCCATGGCAGCGTCAGCTTCTCCCGCGCTACCGCATGCGGCAGCGCGGGAGAAGCGAATGACGCCTCTGCTCAGGGTGTGACGATGAAACTCGCCTGCTGGCTGGCCAGCGAGCTGTCGCCGACCCAGACGGTGTAATGGGTCGCCTCGATCACCTGCTTGCTGCGCACGTTCCAGAACGACAGTTCGGGGAAGCCGAGGTGGAAGGTCAGCGTGCGCGATTCGCCCGGCTTCAGCGTCACGCGCTGGAAGCCCTTGAGACTGCGCACCGGCTGCTCGACGCTGGCGCCGAGGTTGCGCACGTACAGCTGCGCGACGTCGGTGGCGGTGCGCGAACCGGTGTTCTTCACCGTCGCGGTCACCGTGACCAGATTCTTCGCACCCGGACGGTTGGCCTGCGCCAGTGGCAGCGTCGCGCGCGACACGTGCACATCGGTGTAGGCGAAGCTGCTGTAGGTCAGGCCCCAGCCGAACGGATACAGCGCCGAATTGGGCACGTCGATGTAGCGCGAGATGAATCGTGTGTCGCCCTTCGGCGGCTGGCTGAGATCGGCCTTGCCCGGCGGACGACCGGTGGGAAACTGGTTGTAGTACAGAGGCTCCTGGCCGACGGCGCGCGGGAAGCTCATCGGCAGCTTGCCGCTGGGCGAGACGTCGCCGAACAGCACGTTGGCGATGGCGTTGCCGGCTTCCACGCCCGGGAACCAGGTTTCCATGATCGCCGGGACGTGTTTGGCGGCCCAGTCCAGCACCAGCGGGCGACCGGAAAACACCAGCAGCACGACCGGCTTGCCGGTGGCGACGATGCTTTCCAGCAACTGCTGCTGGTTGCCCGGCAGGTCCAGATGCGCGCGCGAACCGGCTTCACCGCTCATGTCGCCCGATTCGCCCAGCGCCATCACCACCACGTCGGCCTTTTCGGCGGCCTGGCGCGCGGCGGCGAAACCGGCGGTGGAGTTGCCCTTGATGTCGGTGCCCTTGGCGAACAGCAGCGTACCGCCGAGCTTCTTCATGCGCGCTGAGAGCGCCTGACGCACGGTGACCACGTCGGACTGGCGGTAGGCGCCGCCCCAGGCGCCGGTCATCTGGTTACTGTCGTCGCTCAGCGGGCCGATCAAGGCGACGGTCTTGGTGTTCGACGACAACGGCAGGACCGGCGTGGCGCCGACCTTGGCGTTCTTCAGCAGGACGAAGGATTCCTCGGCGGCCTTGCGCACCAGCGGGCGGTGCGCGGCGACGGCATGCGTCACCTCGGTGCCGCGCGCGTAGGGATGCTCGAACAGGCCCAGCGCGAACTTCACCCGCAGCACGCGGCGCACGGCCTCGTCGATCGTCGCCATCGACACCTTGTGTTCTTTCAGCAGCGTCGGCAGTTGGGTGTCGTAGTAGTGCGACATCATGTCGACATCGGTGCCGGCATCGATGGCTTTCCTGCTGGCTTCGGCTGGCGTCAGGGCGATGCCGTGATGCGTGAGCTCCATGATCGCGGTGTAGTCGCTGACGACGAAGCCGTTGAACCCCCATTCCTTGCGCAGGATGTCGGTCAGCAGGTACGGATCGGCGGTGGCGGGCACGCCGTTGAGCGCGTTGAAGGCGCTCATCACGGTGGCCGAGCCGGCCTCGATGGCTGCCTTGTACGGCGGCAGGTAGACCTGGCGCAGACGGATGTCGGACATGTCCGTGGTGTTGTACTCGCGGCCGGCCTCGGCTGCGCCGTAGGCGGCGAAGTGCTTCACCGAAGCGGCCACGTGGTCGGGCTTGGAAAGGTCGTCGCCCTGATAGCCATGGATGTAGGCGCGCGCCATCGCCGCGCCGAGGTAGGGATCCTCGCCCGCGCCCTCGACCGAGCGTCCCCAGCGCGCGTCGCGCGAGATGTCGACCATCGGCGAGTAGAACCAGCGCACGCCACCGGTGGTGGCTTCGCTGGCCGCCATGCGCGAGAGGTCCTTCACCAGCTGCGGATCCCAGGAAGAAGCCAGACCCAGCGGCACCGGATAGATGGTGCGGTAGCCGTGGATCACGTCGGCGCCGAACAGCAGGGGGATGTGCAGCCGGCTTTTCTCGACCGCGGCGCGCTGGAACTTGTCGGTGCGTTCGGCGCCGACCACGTTGAGCATCGAACCCATGCCGCCATCGGCCGCCAGCTTCATGGCGTCGACGCACTGCGCGGTCGGATTGGCGGCCATCGCCGGGTTGTCGGCGTTGGCCGTGGTGGGCGCCGAACAGCCGGCGTCGTTGTACTGCATCAGCTGACCGATCTTCTCGCGCAGCGTCATCTTCTTCAGCAGCGCATCCACCTTGCGCTCGATCGCGGGCGAGGCGAGCTGCGCATTGGAGGGCTTCGCGGCGACATGGGTCGGCCCGCTCGGTTGCGCCTGGGCCAGGGCGCCGGCGGAAAGCGTCAGCGCACAGCCCATCGCGGCGCACAGAAGGGACGCCTTGCGGCGAGCGGTCAACGGGGAAGGGGTCTTCATCATTTCTCCAGCGATGCACAGACGGCGGCGGACACACACCGCCGTCCCGGCGACGCGCATCCTTTTTCTTTCGGGAAGAGGCCGTTTTGGCCGTCCCCAGGGTTTCTTATGGAAACGATTACATAGTGTAGCCGACTGGCGCAATCGATGGCAGCGAAAGCGGTTCAAAAAGCCCTTTGATGGGGCTTCTTGCTACGCATGCCGCATGGGAGGGGCGGCGATATGGGATCGGGGCATGCGCGGGAGAGGCGGCATCCGGTCAAGGGGGCGCGTGCTTCTCGTCGGAAAGGGCGTGTCTTTGTGATCGGGAGGCGGTACGAGGCGCCATGTGCGTTCCCTGTGCATGGGCGGGCCCGAAGGTAGGAGTCAGGTCGCCCGTGCCGAACGACATCCTTGAAACGTCATCCCGATGGCATGCAGACGCTCGTGAAGCGTCATCTGGATGCTCCATGGTGGTGGTAGCTTGTAGGGATTCCTGTGGCCAAATCGGAGTCGATCCCCGTGTCAGACTGTATCTTGCGTGTCCTTCTGGTAGTGGCATTCGTACTCGGCGTGGCCGTTGCGCCTGTTTCACGCGCGGCTTCGCAACCCTTGCGCGTGATGACCTTCAACGTGCGCGTGCCCGTCGCCAGCGATGGCATCAACGCCTGGCCCAAGCGGCGGGCGTTGCTGGTCCGGGTCATCAAGACCCAGCATCCGGACGTGCTCGGCACGCAGGAACTAACCGAGGAGCAGGGCACCTACATCGCCGCGCATCTGCCTGGCTATGCCTGGTTCGGACAGGGGCGCGAAGGCGGCACCAAGGGCGAGCACATGGGCGTGTTCTACCGCACGGATCGTCTCGAAGTGCTGAAGTCGGGTGACTTCTGGTTGTCGGACACGCCCAGCGTGGTCGGCAGCAAGACCTGGGGACAGCCGCTGCCGCGCATGGTGACGTGGGCGCGTTTCCGCTTTCGTGACCACGGCGGCACGTTCTACTACTTCAACACGCATTTTCCCTATCGCGATCAAGACGTCGAGGCCCGCCTGCGCAGCGCCGACGAGATTCTCGGTCGCATCGCCAAGCTGCCGGCCACGGCGCGCGTGATCCTGACCGGCGACTTCAACAGCGCGGCGGACAGCCGCGTGCACGCCAAGCTGACGCACGCCCTGCAGGACGTATGGCTGCATGCTCCGAAGCATGTCGGACCGGCGAAGACCTTCCACAACTTCACCGGCCATCCCGATCGCCGCATCGACTGGATTCTGGTGCGCGGCTTCGCACCGCGTTCGGTGCGCACCGTGACCACGCATGACGGTCCGGTGTATCCCTCCGATCACTATCCGGTGCTGACCGTGCTGCAAGCCAGCGGCGGTTGATGCGGCGCGAGGCCGGGTGTCAGAGGTGGCGCTCGGCAAACGCGTTCAGACGCTCCGGAGTCTGCGGATTCGCGACCACGACCCGGTTGCGTCCCTGGCGTTTAGCCTCGTAAAGCGCCGCATCGGCGCGTGCGAACAGCGCGTCCGCGGCATAGCCGCTGTCCGGATCGGCCTGAGCCAGTCCCATGCTCAACGTCAGCCCCTCTAACGGTGGCGTCTGACGCAGCGCTTCCGCGTCGACGGCCACGCGGATGGCTTCGGCCAGAGCGTGCGCAGAAGCAGCGTCGTGGTCGGCGCTGGCGATCAGGAACTCGTCGCCGCCGAAACGACCGAACAGGTCGGCGCTGTCCAGATGCTCGTGCACGACGCCGGTAACCAGCTTCAGGGCGCGGTCGCCGGCCAGATGTCCGAGCCGATCGTTGATGGCCTTGAAGTGGTCCAGATCGAGCACGATCAGATGGACCGGCTTGGCGTAGTGCGAAAGGTGTTCGAGCATTTCGCGCAGTCCGCCGGCGAAGGCCTGGCGGTTCAGCGCGCCGGTCAGCGGGTCGTTGGTAGCCTGCTGGCGCAGTTGTTCGGACTCGTTGCGCAGCCGGTGATGGATGCTCTGCAACGCGCGGTGCTGGCGCGCCAGGCGAGCGGTTTCTTGCGCCAGACGGCGGCTTCGGCGCCACAACCATCCGCCGATCACGAGTACCACCAGTAACGTCAGCAGCGCCCAGGTCGGAAGCTCGGTACGGTGACGTGCGGTCGGAGATGTGGGCGTGCTCGACGCGGGCGCTGCCATGACGGAGACCTTTGCTGGTGCGTTCTCCGTGCGAGTCTGCATGGCGTCGGCCGGCGCCTGGGTGGCCGGCGGCTCGGTGGTCTGTGCCGGTGGCGGCGCGATGACGAAACGATCCACATCCGGAAGCGTCACCGGCTCCGGTCGCACGCTTGGCGCGGCAGCGGTCGGCTGAGTCTGCGGCGGTGCAAACGGATGATGATGCGGCGGCGGTGGTGGTGGCGGCGGCCAGCGGGGCGGCGGATACGGTCGTGCACCCGGCGGCGGGGGAGGCGGCACCTGCATCGCGGCAAGCGTGTGCAGCGGCATGCAGCAGGCCAGCAGGACGAGGCCCGCGATCAGCAGACGAAAGGATGTCTTCAAACCTGGAATCCCATACGGGCTGGGGAAAGTCTACCCTGATTTCGGTCGTGCTTCGGTGTACCTGCGCACGGCGTGAACCGGCGCCGACCAGGCGTCGGCCAGAGGATTCCCAGTCGACCGCAAACCGCCTAGAATCCGCCCGCTCCGTGCCGTGGGGTGCGGTTGAACTGCCGACCATGAGTCATCCGTGCCTGCGCTGTGGCGCGTGCTGCGCCTATTTCCGTGTGGCTTTCCACTGGTCGGAGGCCGAGGCATTTCTCGGCGGCGTGGTGCCTCCCGAGTCGACGGTGAAGCTAGACCCACATCGCTTGGCGATGCGCGGTACCGACCGTCGTCAGCCCCGTTGCATGGCTTTGCTAGGCGACGTGGGACGCGACGCTTCCTGCTCGATCTACGCGCAGCGTCCTTCCGTGTGCCGCGCCTTGATCCCGGCTTGGGAGCAAGGCGAGCCGAGTCCGCAGTGCGACCGCGCCCGCCAGGCGCACGGTCTTTCGCCGCTGCGTCCCGACGACTGGATCGGGCCGAGCGATCCATGCATCACCCCGCTTCCGCATCTGGCCTGAATCGGCGTTCCGCACCTAGTCCTTGCGCACTAGGCCGTACGGCCTAATTCGCGGAACTGCATCACGCAACCTGTTGTGCGAGCAGGGCAAACGGCCTGCTTTCGTCTTTCGGCCGTGCGACGTACGGCGAGCGGCACACTTGCAATCCCATGCCGCTCATCTAGTGTCGAACGCGGTGACAGAAAGGAGTCTGCGGCATCGCCGCGGACCGTCGGAACAGGGGCCGGCGTTCTTTTCCGCCATTGGGTACCACGCACGATTTTGCCGTCTGCGACGGGGCCGACTTTCGGCCCCGTCTCCCAACGTTTTGGAGGGGATTCATCATGAGAACGCGTTTTGCGACCAGGACGCTCCTGTTCGTCTCACTGGCCCTGGCGGGTGCCGTCAGCGCCCAGGCCGCATCGGCTGCCACACCCAGCACGCGCGCGAACGTGAGCGCACTGAAGGATAGTGGCCACTACGATCGCTTCATCATTACCTACAGCAGCGGCAGTCTGCAGCACAGCGATCGGGCCGTGATGATGCGGGACATCGACGGCGCCGTGCGCCGCGCCGGTCTGGACAAGGCCAAAATCGCCGGCTCTGGCCAGGCGCTCGGAGCGGTGCAGGCTTCGTTCCAGCGTCGGCTGGCGATTGGCTCCGATCTGGTGCGCACGTCGCGCAAGCTGGATCGCAACGAAGCGGCCGCATTGATGAGTCAGATCGCCGCCGATCCGTCCGTGCTGGACGTGACGCCGGACGTGATGATGTATCGCGATCCGCTGATCAAGGCGCCCGACCTGTTCCAGCCGGCGGCCTTCACGCCGAACGACACCTACTACCCGTTCTACCAGTGGCACCTGAAGGCGCCGGATGGCGCGATCACCTATTTCGGCGACGCCAATCTCGGCGGCGCCAACGTCAGCGGCGCGTGGGACATCGCCGACGGCTCCAACGTCGTGATCGCGGTGCTCGACACGGGCATCACGCAGCACGTCGACGTCGACACCTCGCTGGCCGATGCCGGTTACGACTTCATCTCCGATGCCTTCGTCTCCGGTCGTCCGACCGACGACCGCGTTCCGGGCGGCTGGGATCTGGGCGACTGGACCACGACCGAGCCCTGGTTGTCGGCTTGCACCAGTCCGAGCCGTCCGCCGGAAAGCAGCTCCTGGCACGGCACGCATGTCGCCAGCACGGCGGGTGCGGAACTGACCAACAACGCGCGCGGCATGGCCGGCATCGCCTACAACGCGAAGGTGCTGCCGGTGCGCGTGCTGGGTCATTGCGGCGGTTACACCAGCGACATCGCCGACGCCATCGTGTGGGCGGCGGGCGGTCACATCGACGGCGTGCCCGACAACCAGTATCCGGCCGATGTCATCAACTTGAGCCTGGGCGGCGGCGGCACCTGCCGTACCTATGATCCGACCGGCTGGGCCGTGCATGTGGCCAACCAGCTCGGCGCGGTGGTGGTGGTGTCCGCCGGCAACAGCAACGACGATGCGCGCAACTACTCGCCGGCGAGCTGCCCGGGTGTGATCACGGTCGCGGCGACCGGCGTCACCGGCAAGCGTGCCTACTACTCCAACTACGGCATGGCGGTGGAGATCGCCGCGCCGGGCGGTGGCGTGTATCAGGACGACGATCCGGCCACGGGCGTGGTGTCCTACGACGGCTTCGTCTGGCAGGCGCTGAACAATGGGTCCACCACGCCGGTGGCGCTGGGCACCAGTTATTCCGGTTACGCGGGTACGTCTCAGGCCGCGCCGCACGTGGCCGGCACGGTGGCGCTGATGCAGAGTGCGCGCAAGGCGCTTGGTCTGCGGCCGCTGAAACCGCTGCAGGTGCTGGCGATCCTGCGCAAGACGGCCATGCGTCCGTCCTTCTCGCTGCGGGACAATCACCACTACATCGGTGCGGGCATCGTGGATGCCCAGGCGGCCGTGGAAGCCTCCATCAACGGCACCCGTAACGGCGCGGGCGGCGTGGTCCAGTAACCGGACCCGCTTTTCGGTGCATACGGAGAAGGCCCTGTTCCGCAGGGCCTTCTTTTTTTGGTGTATGGCATTTTTCGACGAAATTGTTTTTCTTTCAGGGGCCTGGATTATTGTTTTCGCGCGAGGCACGGATTTTCACCGAACAGAGGACTTGCAATCCCGAGGCTGTGGTTATATGCCATGCAATGGGGGAGAACTCGCAGGAGAAGGTAATGAGTGCATACAGGAAGATGCTTTTCGTTCTAGCAAAAAGTCCACGCAACCATTCGGTGATGGTTTCCACGCTTGCCGTGTTCTTGATGCTTTTCATGGGCATCTCGGTGGCGGGGGCGAAATCCGGCACGGACAAGAAAGACGGGCAGAAGGTCATTCCGACGCTGGTGACCGTCAATTCCAAGGGCGTGGTCACGGATGTTTCATCGGGCGTCAAGTTGGACCCCAAGTTCCAGGGGCTCCTCGAAAAGACGGTTTCGGCCATGATCAAGAAGCCGGCCATGGAGCACGGACATCCGATCAGCAGTCAGATGATCCTGAACATGAAGCTTGTGACGAACAAGCTCGACAATGGCCAGTATTCGGTACGTTTTGCTTATCAATCCAGCAAAGCACTGCCCACAGGGTCCTGGTACTGGGTACATACGGCGCACGGTCAATTGCGTCTTGCCAATCGCTATGCATCCTCGGACCTCAGTAACACGCAATTCGGTCAGCCGCAGGAAATTCATCAGCCCGGCTACTATCAGCGTCCTCAGCCATCCGGCAGGTAAACAGACCGATGGATGCGCCGCCGTCGCGTAGTGCGGTCCATCCAGCTTCACGCAGGGCACTTCGGTGCCCTGCGATGAATGGAGGGTTCCGGTGGCGGGGCAGGCCATGTGCTGCACCGGTTCATGTCAAAGCCCGCTGGGTTGGCAGTGACCGGTTTACTTCGGGTTCCGAAGCGCTTCCAGGTGCAATTGACGTTGAGCGACCGTTTGCAGGGCGTGGGCCTGGTCGGGTGATATGCCAAGCTCCCGAGCGGCTTTCTCATCGCGCCCGAGCATGCGTGGGTCTTTGCCGGTAATGGCGCCGAAATCCATCAGCGCCTCGAGGTAATAGCCGTAGGTGCTGGCGTGGTAGTGGTCGTACGCCCACAGGTCGATCTGACCGAAAGCGATGCCGTCGTAGGGATTCGGATCGGCCACGCCCATCGCGATGGCGCGGTTGAAGGCCAGCCCCAGCGGAATCACGCCGTCGATGGCGGGGTTGCCGTCGGCAACCTGGCGGTAGGCCGCGTACAGATCGCGACCCATGGCCTGGATCGGCTGACCGTGCCAGTGACCGCCCTTGCGGTAGGTCTGATCCGGACGCGACCAGGTTGCCAGCAGGCGGATGTCGACCTTCGGATTGCGTGCGTGGAAGAGCGCGGCAAGCTTGTCCGCGTAACGCTGGAAGTTCCGGGGATCGCCCGGTTGCGTCGGACTCAGGGTGCTGTATTCCTGCATCACCACATGGTCCCAGGCGCGGTCGAAGCGGTCGGCGCGATGCTCGAAATGGAACTTCAGCGTCTGCCCCGCGTCGGTCTCCAGGCTGACGTCGTAGTGCAGACCGGCTTCCTCGGTGAACAGCTTGAACAGGGCCGGCACGCCGCCGACGCCGTCGCCGTTGAGGTCGTGCACGGTGTCGGCGCGGTAGCGCCAGACCGGCGAATGCGCGCCGTAGGTGAAACTGTTGCCGATGAACAGGATGCGCTGCGGCGCATCTTGTGCCGCGTTGGCGACAGCCGCGAGCGACATCAACGCCAGCATCAGCAGCACGCACGCCATCATGCGCTCGCGTCGGGGACGCGAATGGATGCGGGCTGGAAACAGGATCGATCTCATGGGTCACTCCGGGGACGTGCAATGGGGAAGGCATGATGCCTTCACCGATGATCGCATACCGAAGTTCGACTCGATGCGGGCCGGCGCGTGCGGTTTCGAGGGGTGGCTCGATGCCTTCAGCGTCGCTCGTGCGGCCCGTCGAAGTGTCCCTGACTGACGCCGATGGAGATGCTCATGCCGCCACGCGGATGATCGCAATCGCCGAAGGCCTGGGACAGGTTCACGCGACCGCTCTGGTAGGAACCGCTCATGTGGCTGCCGGCCATGACGCCCGCGCCCACGCTGCCGTGTACTTGCGGTTGGTTGTAGGTGGAGTCGTCGCAACTGGGCGTGTCGTCCTGCGTGTCGCTGGCGACGCGACCGCTGGTATCGCCGTAATACACGCCGGGTTGCGAGGAGGCGCTACTCGTCGCATGCGCAGGGGCGCTGGTCGCATGTGCCGGAGCGGTGCTGCTGGCGGCGGGGATCGATGACGGCGGCAGTTCGAGATTCAGCGGTTTGTGCGAGGCCGATTGCGCCAGTGCAGGTGCGGTAGTCAGGCATGCGAGGCATGCGATCAATGTGCGTTCCAGATTCATGCCGACTCCGTGACAAGCTTGAAGGACCGTGTAAGGCATTGGATGAAACCCATGGTAGGAAGTTCCCGGAGCCTGGTAGTGAGTCGAACTTGAGGTGCGTGGCGTGTTTTCAAACGATTTCCGTCTGCAAAGAATCTAAGCCCAAGTTTGATTTTTTTAACGAATATTTAATTGTAGCGGCCATGGCTTGGGTGTAACTTGACAGAGGGAGTAGCTAAGGAGAAGGACAAGTGAAAACAAATACGCATTCCATATCGCTTTCAAGGCACTATAAGCGTTGTTCTCAGTGGGTTCTGTATGCCATTGTGATGGCACTATTTATTGCACCAGCACTGTCGCTGGGTGCTACGCCTTCTTCCGACAAGACACCTTCGGACAAAGCATCCAAACGTGTCATCCCCGTGCTTGTAACGATAAATACACACGGCAAAGTAACAGAGGTCGACCCCGCCTTCCGTTTATCGCCGAAATACAAGGATCTCTTGTCTAAGACGCTGAGTGCGATGATCAAGACTCCTGCGCGCGAGCATGGCAAACCGGTGACCAGTCAGCTCTTGATGAGCATGCAGTTGAAGGCAGAGGCCAATCCGGACGGCAACTATGCCGTGCACTTTGCCTATGTGAACAGCAAGCAGATGCCTACAGGTTCGTGGTACTGGGTGCATACATCGCAGCATCAACTGCGTCTGGCGAATCGGTATGCTACCGGATCGCCGACTGTGAGTTTCGGTGGCCCGCTTCAGTTGCCCTCCAGCACCTCGCTTCCCATAACATCAAGCCGATAATTTGGGCAGGATTTTTTTTTACCGCTTGCTTGAATCGCTCAATGCAGATGACGCCTGTGCTTCTGCATTGAGTTGGCACGACAAACCGCGGTTCATATTCTTCGTGCGCGCAAGACTGATCGGCAGTTGCTCTGTCGGCAGCCCCGACGTATCGGCTACTCGGCGGGGCGGCGCGGATGCTTCCTAGCCTACGTACTCCAGACGGATTGTAGAACTCACGCTATCCACGCTGTGTCATAGTTCGGATTCTCGAATTTGATATCCAACGAGCACACGGCGCGTCATGAGTGAAGCTTTCCATATCCGGCCCATCCAACCCATCGACAATGAAGTCATGGCAGGCGTGATCCGCGCCGTGATGCCGGAATTCGGCGCGGGCGGCGAAGGGTTCGCGATCCACGACCCCGAAGTGGACGGCATGCATGCCGCCTATGCCACGCCCGGCTCGGCGTATTTCGTGGTCGAGTGCGAAGGCAAAGTCATGGGCGGGGGCGGCATCGGCAAGCTGCAGGGCGATGACGGCACGATCTGCGAACTGCGCAAGATGTATTTCCTTCCCGAACTGCGCGGTCGTGGCGCGGGCCGTGCGTTGATGACGCGATGCCTACAGGCGGCGCGCGAACTCGGCTACCGGCAGTGCTACATCGAGACGCTGACCGGTATGGACGGCGCGCAGGCGCTGTACCTGAAGTCGGGCTTTAAGCGCATTCCCTCGCGCATGGGCGCGACCGGCCATTTCGGCTGCAATCTGTTTTATCTGCGCGAGCTGGATGCCGAGACCGCGGCCTAGGTCCGCATCGGTCCGGTGTTCGGGCCGCGTCATGATCTCGCGCTGAAGGAGACGTCCCGACCATGTTTCGTCGTCTGGCGCTACTGTTCCTGCTGGGCCTTCCGCTAACGGTCGGTGCCAAACCCTACGCGTTGCCGAATACCCGGGTCGTTACCCTCGTCAGTCACGTCAACGGGCAGCGCTACGTGCTGTATGTCTCGCTGCCGCGCGATTACGTGCGGCATCCGGACAAGCGCTATCCAGTCGTCTACACGCTCGATGCCGATTATGCGTTTCCCATCGTCACCGCGGTGACGACGCATTTCGCCGACCGCGGCAACATGCCGCCGGTCATCGTGGTCGGTATCGCCTATCCGGGCGGGATCGGCGATCTCGATGCCTATCGTCGCAACCGCACGCGCGACTACACGCCCACACACACGCTGAGGGGTGGGTACGGTCCGGCGATGCAGCGGCTTTCCGGCGGCGGAGCGGCCTTTCGGCGTTTCATCACCGACGAGCTGTTCGCCTACGTGCAGAAGCACTGGCGCGCCGATCCGCGCGATCGCACCTTCGTCGGTCATTCCTTCGGCGGCCTGTTCGGCGCCTACGTGCTGCTGACGCGCCCCGAGGCGTTCCGCAACTACGTGCTGGTCAGTCCGTCGCTGTGGTACGACGACAAGACGATCTTCGATGTCGAGGCGACGTACGCAAAGACGCACAAGGATCTGCCGGCGCGCGTCTACATGGTGATCGGCGCGTACGAGAATCAGCCGCCGCCGAGTCATGCGATGGTCGACGATGCGCGCGAACTGCTGCGGCGCATCCGTGCACATGGCTACGAGCATTTTGACGGTGCGGTGCGCGTGCTGGACCGGGAAACGCACAACAGCGTGTTTCCGGCCGGCGTCACCCGTGGCTTGCGCGTGCTGCTGGACGCCCATGCCCAATGACACGGGACTTCACGCCGCGGTTGGCGTAGATAGGTGCATGGGTCCGTATCGGGACCGATTCCGGGGAGAGCCTGTCATGCATGTACCGTCCATACGAACGTGGGTCGCGGCCGGCGCGCTGGCGCTGATTTGCGCCTCGCCGCATCCGGCGCTGGCGCAGCAGCCGTCGTCGTCATCGTCGTCCGCCGAGGCGACTGCCAAGCCTGCCGCGCCACCGCCCGCGCGGGCGTCCGACGTGAAGTCGATGAACGCCATCATGCATGCGGTGTACGACGTCATTTCCGGCCCGGCCGGACAGGCGCGCGACTGGGATCGATTCCGCTCGCTGTTCCTGCCTGGCGCGCGCTTGATTGCGGTGCAGCGCGACAAACAGGGCGCCGACCACGCGCTCACGCTGACGCCGGAAACCTTCGCCGAGAAGGCCGGACCGTACATGCGCGAGCATGGCTTCTTCGAGCGCGAGACGCATCGCAGTGTGGATCGCTACGGTGCGGTCGCGCAGGTGTTCAGCACGTACGCGTCGCGCCACGCGAAGTCCGATGCCAAGCCGTTCCAGCGCGGCATCAACAGCTTCCAGCTGTACTACGACGGGCATCGTTGGTGGGTGGTGACCATCTACTGGCAACCCGAGCGGGCCGACTTGCCGATTCCGCGTCGTTACGGCGGCTGAGCCGCTTCATCGCGCCGGCAGGCACGACACCCGCCTGCCGGCGCGCACGCCAGGCGATGTCAGGTGCTGCGCTGCAATTCGCCCAGATTGCGCTGCATGGCCGCCAGCGGCGCCAGCGCCAGCGCCGCGGCCGGCGAGGGCAGCACGATCTCGCGGCTGGCGCGTCCCAGCGCGGTGGCGTGGTCCGACCAGTGCAGCAATTCCATGGCGCCGGTCTGGTCCTCGACCAGCGCCGTGCAGTGTTCCACCCAGTCGCCGTCGTTGAGGTACAGCACGCCGTCGATGCGGCGCACGTGACCGAAATGGATGTGCCCGCAGATGTGGCCGTCATAGCCCTCCGCGCGTGCGCGAGCCGCCACGCGAGCCTCGTAGGCGCGGATGTAGGCCAGCGCGCGGCCGATGTGCGACTTGACGATGATCGACAGTGGCAGATAGGGCTTGGCGCGCCGCCGCCGCCAGGCGTGCAGCCGGCGGTTGGTCCAGCAGACCATGCGATGCAGCGTCTCGCCCAGCCACAGCATCCAGCCGCGACCAACATGTTCGGGATCGTATTCGTCGCCGTGGCTGACACGGTAGCGGCGACCGTCCGCGCCGATGTGTTCCGCGTCCAGCGCGATGCGGATGCCGCCGAAGGATTCGCCGGCCAATCCTCGCAGCATGGCGTCGTGGTTGCCGGGGATGTAGGTGACGCGGATACCGCGGCGGGCCATGTCGAGCAGCGTCAGCAGCACTTCGCTGTGGTCGCTGTGCCACCAGCGGCGTCGCGAGAGCGCTTCCAGGTCGATGATGTCGCCGACCAGATACAGCTGCTCGCAACGCACGCTGCGCAGGAAGTCGAGCAGGTAGGTGGCCTTGCAGTCGGGCGTGCCCAGATGCACGTCCGAGAGGAAGACGGATCGGAAGGTCGTGCGCGACATGGCGGAGCTCCCCGGTGGCTACCGGGGTGCCAGTATCGATGGCGCAGGTAACGCTACGATGGCGCTGCGGTTGCAATCGTGTTGCGCCGGGCGCTTGCTTTGGCGGCCCGTTCGACCGAAATGTCTAGATCGAATGACTTTTCATTTTATTGATTATGAAAGGATTTTTAACGCGCCAGGAAGCGCTTCACGAGCAATCTGGGCAAACGTGTCGCGTCCGCCGCGCACGTGTCCATCCATGCACGATTCGGAGTTCCGTCATCATGAATGCCCACTTTCGCAAGCTTGTGTCCATCGCGTTTCTGCTGTTGGCGTTTGTCGCCGTTCCCGCGATGGCAGGGGACAAGCACCATCAGAAGAAAGACATTGTCTCCACCGCCATGAGCACCGGCCAGCATGCCACGCTGGTGGCCGCCATCCAGGCGGCCGAACTGGACGAAACATTGCGAGGTTCGGGTCCGTACACGGTCTTCGCGCCGACCGACGCAGCGTTCGAGAAATTGCCGCCGGGCGCTGTCGACGATCTGCTCAAACCGGAAAACCGCGACAAGCTGCGTGCGCTTCTGCTGCATCACGTGGTGGCAGGGAAGGTCATGTCCGCGCAGGCCATGACCATGGATTCCGCCAACACGCTCCATGGCACGAGTCTGCCGCTCAGCGCACGCGGCGGGACGCTTTACGTGGCGGATGCCACGGTGACCGGAGCCGATGTCTACAGCAGCAACGGCGTCATCCACGTGGTCGATACGGTGCTGATGCCGCCGGAAATCTGAATTGTCCGGTCCGCGCGCGATGCACGCATCGCGCGCGGACCGAGCTCAGAACCATTTGCGGGATTTGAAGTAGGCCAGCTGCAGTCCGATCACCACGAGCAGGAACAGCACCACGATGGCGAAGGCGGCCTTGTTGTCGGTGCCGGGAATGCCGCCGACGTTGATGCCGAGCAGGCCGGTGAAAAAGCTCAGCGGCAGGAACAGCGCGGCCACCAGCGAGAGCAGGTAGATGCGGGCGTTCATCTGCTCGGACAGGCGGTTGGCCAGTTCCTCGTGCGTGACCAGCGCACGGTCGCGCACCGAGTCGAGATCTTCCAGGTAACGCTGCAGTTGGTCCGCGGACTCGCGTAGCCGGCTGCGTTCGCGCGCACCGATCCAGGGATGCTCATCGGCGTACAGACGGGTCATGGCCTCGCGCTGCGGAGACAGATAGCGGCGCAGGGTGATGGTCTCGCGCCGGATCGACGCCAGCACGCTGCGCAGGTCGGCGCCGCTCTGATCGGACAGCACGTCTTCTTCGACTTCCGCGGCACGGTCCTGAAGATCGTCGATCACGCTCTGCATGCGCGCGATCATGCGGCCGATCACGCGGGCCAGGCAGCTGCTCGCGCTCTTGGGACCGTTATGGGTGTCGAAGCTCTGCAGCACGTCGGTGACCGAGAGCAGGGTGCGTCGACGCAGGGTGATGATGCGGTGCTTCTCGATCCAGATGCGGATCGAGACCATGTCCTCGGGCTGCGAGCCGGGATTGAGATTCACGCCGCGCAGGAACACCAGCGTGGCGTCGCCGATGTTGGTCGCGCGCGGTCGGGTTTCTTCGCTCAACAGGGCTTGTGCGGCGAACTCGTCGATACCGCTCTGTTCCAGCACCCAGCGCCGTGCGGCGGGCTGGCTATGGTCGAGATGGACCCACAACGGGCCGTCGGTTTCGCGCCATTCGGTCACGTCGCTCCAGCCGACGCGCCGTGCGCCGCCTTTGCCGTCGAGGATGCCGGCGTAGATCAGGCCTTCTTGTTCGTCCATGGATGCGTTCTCGGTCGGGCTGCCCCCAGTGTAGTGCAGCCCGATAGCGCGATCAGATCTCTCCTGCATCGGGCTTGGGCGCGGATGCACCACGCCACAGATCCGCGTTGCGGATGCCCAGCGCCTCGGGATCGAAGGTGGGATCGAGGCCCTGCTTCTTCTGCGCCTCGTAGTCGCGCAGCGCGCGCAGCGCCGGGCGTTGCAGGATCAGGATCGCGACGATGTTGAGCCACGCCATCACGCCCACGCCGATGTCGCCCAGCGTCCACGCCGAACCGCCGGCGCGAAGAATGCCGACGGCGACGGCGGCGAGGATCGCCAGCCGCAGCGCAAACGTCAGCCACGGACGGTGCACCTTGCGGTTGATGTAGGCGATGTTGGTTTCGGCCATGTAGTAATAGGCCATGATCGTGGTGAAGGCGAAGAACAGCAGCGCCAGCGCGACGAAGCCGGCGCCGAAACCGGGCGCCAGCGTCTCCACCGCCGACTGCGCGTAGCCGGCACCGGCGTCGACGCCGGGCAGGCCCTCGTACAGCGTGCGGCCGTCCGGCGCCTGCACGTTGTACATGCCGGTGGACAGGATCATGAAGGCGGTCGCCGAGCACACCAGCAGGGTGTCGATGTAGACCGAGAAGGCCTGCACGTAGCCCTGTTTGGCGGGATGCGAAACCTCGGCCGCGGCCGCCGCGTGCGGCGCGGTGCCCTGACCGGCCTCGTTGGAGTAGATGCCGCGCTTGACGCCCCATTCGATGGCCGTGCCGAGCATGCCGCCGAAGATGGCGTTGGCGCCGAACGCGCTGTCGATGATGAGCTTGAACATCTTCGGCAGCGCGTGGGCGTTGAGTCCCAGGATCACCAACGCGATCAGCAGGTAGCCGATGGCCATGAACGGCACCACCACCTGCGCGAAATGCGCGATACGGGTAACGCCGCCGAAGATGATGAAGGCCAGCAGCGCCATCAGCGCCAGTGCGGTGATCCACGGTTCGATGCCCCAGGCGTTCTGCAGACCGCCAGCGATTTCGCTGGCTTGCACGCCGGGCAGCAGGAAGCCGCACGAGACGATGGTCGCCACGGCGAAAATCCACGCGTACCACTTCTGGCCCATGCCCTTTTCGATGAAGTACGCCGGGCCGCCGCGGTAGCGTCCTTCGTCGTCCTTCTCTTTGTAGATCTGCGCCAGGGTCGATTCGACGTAGGCCGTCGACGCGCCCAGCAGCGCCATCACCCACATCCAGAACACCGCGCCCGGGCCGCCGGAGAAGATCGCGGTGGCGACGCCGGCGATGTTGCCCACGCCGACGCGTCCGGACAGCGACATCGCCAGCGCCTGGAACGACGAGATCCCGGCCTTGGACGAACCGCCGGCGAACAGCAGACGCATCATCTCGCGGAGGCTGCGTACCTGCATGAAGCGGGTGCGGATGGAGAAATACAGTCCGGCGCCCAGGCACAGGACAATCAGCGCCAGACTCCAGATCCAGTCGTTCAACGTGTCGATCACGGCTTGCATGCAGATGATTCCCCAATCGTCTCCTCTCGAGGGCTAGAGTGCCTGATGCCGATGCCGTGTGCGAGCGGCTGGAGTGGGCAGCGGCGAACGTGTGCATTGGGTATGCTCGTTCGCAGTTTCCGGACGGTTCCGGAGCTTCGCGCCGTCGGCGCGACCAGGGTTTCCATGCGGTGACGTCGAGCGTCGCCGCCCATTGCGAGCGAATCATGCATCTGTTGAAGAACGTTCTTGCCGGCAGCGCGCTGCTGGCGTTGCTGGCGATGATTCCCGCCTGCAAGGCGCCGCCGAAGGTCGAGCTGCACGGTCAGGTCGACAAGTTGACCGTGATCGACCGCGCTGTCGGCACGGGCAAGGAAGCCAAGCCCGGCATGGACGTGCTGGTGCAGTACACCGGTTGGCTCTACGACGACCGCAAGACGGACAAGCATGGTACCCAGTTCGATACCTCGCGTACCCGCAGCGCGCCGTTCTCGTTCGTACTGGGCGAAGGGCAGGTGATTCCGGGCTGGGATCAGGGCGTGGCCGGCATGCGCGTGGGCGGCAAGCGCACGCTGCTGATTCCCGCTGCACTGGCCTACGGCGACCGTGGCGCCGGTGGCGTGATTCCGCCCGGCGCGTCGCTGGTGTTCGACGTCGAGCTGGTCGACGCGCAGACGCGCTGATCCGGTGGGCAAAAAAGTGGCGGCCGTCCGTGGCCGCCGTCGCGCGTTCTTCCCTGATGCGTGCGCGCCCTCAGGGCGTCGGCAGACTGATCGCGTTGGCCTTGATCGAGCCGGACAGCATCGGGAACGGATCGACGCCGGTCAGCGCGGTGATGTCGTCGATCGACACCACGGTGCAGGTCTGTTTGGTGTCGTTGGTGCACACGTAAGCGCCAGCACCGATGCCCGGCTCGTAGACGGCTTTCCAGGTGTACTCGGGCACCCAGACTTGATGGGTGCCGATGGTCGGCACGTGGCTGTCGGCGAAGGCCGGACCGGTGACCACGTAGACTTCGCCGAGCTGGGTGGCCAGGTCGCGCACGTCGGCCTCGATCCTGGCCCAGTTGCCCGCGTTGAGCGTGTGCACCTGCGGTACGATGTTGCCCATCGAGAAAGACTCGTACTCGCTGTCGAGCGTGGATTCGTCGCCGGCTGGCGTCATGTGGCCGCGGTCGTAGCCGCTGTTGGTGTAATCCGAACTCTGCGAGCGGTCGGCGTAGGGAATGCCCTTTTCCTGATGGAACGAACCATAGCGGCTGATGGCTTCGGCGCCGGCGACTTGCGCGGCCGTCAGGTGCTGCGCCGAGTACAGCGGTCCCTTGGTAACGCCCGAATCGAGGATGACGTATTCGGTGTGGCAGACCTCGGTGGTGCGCGTGGTCAGCGAGGCCGCGATGGCCGGTTCATCGCCGCCAACGAAGAAGTTGGGACAGGCGGTGCTGGCGAACACGCTGCCCGAAGCGGCCAGCAAACCGAGGGCGGCAACAAGACGGATCCATTGCATGACGCGCTTCCGTGAGTGGTTGGAGCGGTCAAGCTAGGCAGTGCGGTTTGCAGATTTGTGATGGCGCGATGACCGTACGGCGTTCGCGACCGTAATGATGCGGAAGCGTGATGCGGCACACGATTTTCCGGCGGCGTAGTCATGCGGCGGCGGAATTTGCAAGCGCGACGCTCGGTCATGCGCGCAGCGCGACGGGCGGCGATTCGTAAAGCGCTTTCAGCCGCGTTCGACAGGTTTTGGCGAGACGGCCGGAGCGTGCCTTCGGGGCTGTTCGCGCAGCCAGGCGGCCATGGCCGCGGCGGGCAACGGACGGCTGAACAGGTAGCCCTGGCCAATCTCGCAGCCATGGTTGCGCAGCACCTGCAGCGTGCGCGTGTTCTCCACCCCCTCGGCCACCACATTCAGGCCGAAGCGGTGCGCGAGTTCGATGATGAGCACGGTGATGTCCAGGCTTGCCGCGTCGCTCAACAGTTCGCCGATGAAGGACTTGTCGATCTTCAGCTCGTCGGCGGGAATGCTCTTGAAGTAGGCCAGGCAGGAATAGCCGGTGCCGAAATCGTCGATGGAGATGCGCACGCCCAACGCGCGCAGCTGCATCAGGATGTCGCGACCGCGGTGCCGGTCCATCAGCGAATGCTCGGAAATTTCCAGCATCAGCTGGATATGCGGTTTGCCCCACAGCTGCAGCGCGTTCTGCACCAGTTCGGGCAGGTCGGGCTGGATGGCCAATTCGCTCGGCAGGTTCAGCGAGATCGACAGCGATCCGTGATCCTTCGGCCACTCGCTGGCTTGCCGCAGCGCGGTGTTGAGCGCCCAGATGGTCAGCGGCTTGATCTTGCCGATGCGTTCGGCGATGGGAATGAAGACTTCCGGCGAGACGGGGTCGCCGTCCCGCCGATTCCAGCGCATCAGGGCCTCCGCACCGATCGGACGACCGCTGCGCAGATGCACCTGCGGCTGGTAATGCATGCGCAACTCGCCGCGCTCGATCGCATGCTCGAACTCCATCTCGAGCTGCCACTGCTCGGACAGTTCGAGGCTGGGTGCGGCGTGCATGTCGAGTACCTTGTAGGGCATGTGCTCGCGACGCGCGGCGATGAGCGCCGTTTCCGCCTGGCGCATCAGGAATTCGGCATGGCTGGCGTGCTCCGGACACAGCGCGGCACCGGCCCTGATGCGCAGCGACACCTGCCGTTCGCCGACCTCCATCGGCGTTTCCAGCAGCCGCTGCAGCTTGTGGATCGCCAGCTCGACATGGCCGTGATTGAGTACCTGGGTCAGCACGAGCGCGAAACGGTTGTCGCCGATGCGAGCGACGAAATCGCCGGTGCGCGCGACCTCGCGCAGTTGTGCGGCGAGATGGCGCAGGGCGCGGTCGCCGGCCTCGTAACCGTGGGCGATATTGATCTGCGTGAAGCCGGCAATATCGATCACGACCAGGGCCATTTTCCCCTGGATTTCACTGGTGCGGATGATGCGCTGAGCAAGCCGCTTCAGGAACACGCGTCGCGAGGGCAGGCCGGTAAGAAGATCCCGTTCGTCGATCATGCCCGGCTCAGTCGAGGAACAGTTGGCTGGCATCGATGCCGTAGGCGCCTTGCGGCAGACCGGAACGGATGGCCAGTGCGGCGCGGCCCCCCTCTTCGTCGGGCAGGGCCCCGAGATCGAGCGATGCGAATTCCGACAGCGGGCGTTTGTCGGCATCGAGCAGCAGCATGACGGTCGGGCGCAGGCGTTTCAGGCTGTGCACCGCGGTGACCACGCCGACGCGTCCGTCGGTCAGCTCCACCAGCGAACCGGTGGGATAGATGCCGCTGGTCTGGATGAACTGCTCGACCAGTTCGGCCTGGAAAAGCTGGTCGCGCGCATCGTACAGGTGCATCACCGCCTGATGCGGCGAGCGGCTGCCCATGTGCGGGCGGATGTTGGTCATGGCGTCGTAGCTGTCGATCAGGCCGAGAATGCGGCCGAACATCGGGATCGAGCCGTTCTTCAGTCCATGCGGGTAGCCACTGCCGTCATGACGCTCGTGATGCGTGGCCACGGCGTCGATGATGCGTTGCGAGACCTGCACGCCCGACGCCTCGTTGAGGATGTCCAGGCTGTGCTGCACATGCATGCGCATGGTCTGATGCTGAACGTCGTCGTAGGGCGAGTGCGACACCATGATCTGCGAGTCGACACGAGACTTGCCGACGTCGAACAGCAGGCCGGCCAGCGCCAGTTCGGACAACTCGTCGCGGTTGAGGCCGAGATGCCGGCCGAAGCTGGCGGCCCAGACCGAGCAGGCCAGCGCATGGTGATAAGCGTAGCCGTCCTTGCGCTTGATCTCTTTGAGCCAGCTGAACGCGGTCGGGTTGCGCGTGATCGATTCGATCATCGCATCCACGCCCTCGCGCAGCCGGTCGAGTTGCAGATTGCGGCCGCGCTGCAGGTCCTGCATGACCTCGTCGATCGTTACGCGGATTTCGTGGTGAGCCTTTTCCGCCTGCGGTATTTCCTCGGCGAAGGTCTGGGTATCGGTCCACGTGGTCTTGCGCAACGCGCGGATTTCCCGGCGCGCCTGTTCGCGGGCCGACTTCGCGGGCGGATCGATGAGGATGTACCGCGGATCGGGCGAAATGCCGCGCGAGGCGTCGATATAGACGTAGGCGCACAGTTTGCCGATTTCATGCGCGTCGGTTTCCGACCTGATCAGGCGACCTTCCAGCGCATATCGCGTTGCCAGCCAGGGACGATCCAGCCGGGACACATACATGCCCACCTGCAGGCCTTTCGAGCTGATCTTGAATTCCTGTTCTGAGGCGTTCATTCGAACCCGTTGGGAACACCCACCCCCTGTTCAACACTTCAAGCCTAGCGCAGCCACGGCCTGGAACAAAGCAAAAAATCATGTGGCGTCAATGTGCTGGCTCTCTGTTCCGCCGCCGCGTCCGGGGCACGGACGCGGCGATCTGCGGGACTCACAAAGCGCTGGGCCGGTGTGCGAAATAGGTGGTCAGGAAATGCTGTCGGGCAGTGTTCTGATCCGGGTAGCTCCGCGTCGGCGTGCCGATGTGCTGCCGCAGCAGGCCACCGCGCGCCTTGCGTACCGCAGGCCAGACCGGCAGGCCGCGACCGTTGGGATCGCCGGTCCGGATGAAGTTCGCGAAGTAGCTTTCCATGATGCGCGAGACCTTGCGGTCCGCGGCCGTCCAGGCATAGACGGGGTTGCTGTCCAGGTTGCCCAGCGCATATTCGATCTCGCCGCTGTGCACGGCGCCCGGGTCGGGGGCGTCGCCGGGTTTGGCGTCGCGCTTCAGCGGGCGCGCCTGATCGAAGTAGTAGTAGTACACCGGCGCGTTGCCGGTCTGGCGCTGCTGGTTCATCCAGCGCCAGGTGCTGTGGGCGATGAACATGTCGCCAGCCAGCGCCGTGGCGGAGCGTTTGACCTGGGCCGCGTTGTGGCCCGGATAGAGCTTCAATGCCGCTGACGCTTGAGCGCCGAACAGCTTGTGCAGCGCGGCTTTGTAATTCGCGGGCGTGGGCGCGGCGTCCCTGAGGATGGCGGTGTAGAACCCTTCTTGCGAATTGGAGCCGACCAGCAGCGGCACGCGCGCCTGTTGACCTTTGCCGAAGGTGTCGACCGGCGGCTCCGTGAGGAAATAGCCGTCGATGTCGGGGTCGAACGACACCGCGTCCTTGGCGCCGGTAGCCTGCAGCAGGGCCTGGGCCGGCATGGCACGCAGCGCCTTGAGCGAGTTGGCGTCGACCTGTTTCATGAATTGCGTGCCGCGCTGTTCGGCGGCGCTCAACGGCAGTGGCGAAATCGGCGCGATCAGGGCGCCGCTCTCGCCGATGGCGCCGGCGATCAGCTTGCGCGACAGTGGCGAAGCCATCTGCGCATGCACCGAGATCGAGCCGGCCGATTCACCGCCGATGGTGATGCGGTTGGGATCGCCGCCGAACGCCGTGATGTTGGCGCGCACCCAGCGCAGCGCGGCGTTCTGGTCGAGCAGGCCGTAGTTGCCGCTGGCGTGGTGTGGGGATTCGGCGCTGAGCGCGGGCAGGGCCAGGAAACCGAATACGCCCAGGCGGTAGTTGACGGTCACCGTGACGATGCCGCGTGCGGCCAGACTCGCGCCGTCGTAGCGATATTCCGAGCCGTCGCCGGCGATGAAGCCGCCGCCGAAGAAGTACACCAATACCGGCAGCTTCTTGCCGCTCGCGTTGGCCGGCGCCCATACGTTGAGGTACAGGCAGTCCTCGCTCATGCCGTTCGAGCGGAAGCGCATGTCGCTGAAGATGGCGCGCTGCATGCAGCGCGGCCCGAAAGCGGTGGCCGTGCGCACACCGTTCCAGTGCGCCTGTGGCTGCGGCGGCTTCCAGCGCAGCGTGCCGACCGGCGGTGCTGCGTAAGGGATGCCTTGGAACGCATTCAGTGTCACGCCATCGACCTGCATGTGCTTGCCTTCCAGCACGCCGCTCTGCACCGTGGCGCGCGGTGGCGCAGCGGCAAGCGCAAGGCCGGGTGCGAGCGCCGTCAGACCAAGCAGAATGGGCAGTAGCCTACGGCGGGAGCGGGACGTGTCGTGTCGGGGCATGCGTGCGTTCCTGGGTGGGGAACGTCCAGTATCGCGCGCATGGAAACGCTTGCAAGTCGCCACGGCCCGCTTCTGTGCCCGGCGCTCGCGGCGGTCGGTTTTCGTATGCGGCCTCAGGTCGCGGAGAGATCGTCTCGTGCCTGTGCCGCGATGCGGTAGGAGTGCTTGCGCGCGTCAGGATCGAAGATGTTCGCGACCATGATCAGTTCATCCGGCTTGTGCCGCTCGATGAAGGCACCGAGATGTTCGCGCACGGTGTCCGGCGAGCCGACGGCGGCGCAGGCCAGCGTGCGCTCCAGGCCATGAAGTTCCTGCGGCGTGCAGAACGCCTCGATGTCGTCGATGGGCGGCGGAATCAGCCCCGGCGTGCCGCGGCGCAGGCGGATGAAGCTCTGCTGCTGCGTGGTGAACAGTCGACGGGCCTCGGCGTCCGTGTCGGCGGCAACCACGTTGATACCGAGCATCGCGTACGGCGAGGCGAGTCGCGTCGAGGGACGGAAATCGCGGCGGTACACCGCCAGCGCTTCGTCCATTGCGTCTGGCGCGAAGTGCGAGGCAAAGGCGAACGGCAAGCCCAGACGGGCCGCCAGACGGGCGCTGAACAGGCTCGAACCCAGCAGCCACACCGGGACCGCGAGACCGGCGCCGGGCACGGCGCGCACCGACTGACCGGGCACGGCCGGTTCAAAGTAGCTCAGCAGTTCCAGCACGTCGTCAGGGAAAGCATCGGCCTGGTCGAAATAGCGACGCAGCGCGCGCGCCGTGGCGTGGTCGGTGCCGGGCGCACGGCCGAGACCGAGATCGATACGGCCCGGATGCAGCGCCGCGAGCGTGCCGAACTGCTCGGCCACCTGCAGCGGCGAATGGTTGGGCAGCATGATGCCGCCCGCACCGACGCGGATCGTCGAAGTGGCCGCCGCCACATGACCGATCAGGACCGATGTCGCAGCGCTGGCTATGCCGGGCATGTTGTGGTGTTCGGCCAGCCAGTAGCGCCGGTAACCGAGCGCCTCGGCGTGGCGCGCCAGATCGACGGTGTTGCGGAAGGCCTGGGAGGCGTCGCTGCCCTCGGTGATCGGGGCCAGGTCGAGTACGGAAAAGGGGGTCATGCGGTACGTCCGGGGAGAGCCTAGGCCTCACATGGGGACGATGCGGGACGAGGCCAATGCCCGGATGCCGTGGCCGGACGTGCGGCGTTTGTGCGCCGGAACGAAAGACCGTGACGGGCATTCCATGTGCAAACATGTGTGCCGTGTGCGGACTCATGGGGGCGACCGCAGCAACGGGTAGGGGGCATGCATGGATGCCGAGACGTTTACGTTCGAGAGTCTCGACCAGCGTCTGGAGACATTCGGCGCTACGCGTGACGAACCCAGGAAAAGCATCCTTCTGGCTCGTTGGGGAACGGCGCTTTTGCTGGTTGGCGTGGTGGTCGGATACGGGGCGGCCACCTATCTGCATGCCATGCCCGCACGGGTGCTTTCCCTGGTGGGGTTTTCTATTGAGATTCTGGGACTCTTGGTTTTGTCCTTTCAGTTTCTACGCAATCACTGGCACCCGTTCCGTCACCCGTTGCGCAACGATGCGCGTGAGTTGGACGCGTTCTTCGAGCAGGCTATGCCGGTGCTGGTCTGGCTCGGTAGTTTTCCCGCGCAGGAACTGGAACGGCATCTGCGGTTCGTGCGTGATCGCAGTCTGACGTTCACGCAGGGGATGAACTGGATGTTCGGCCCCATCGATCGCCTTGGCCCCTTGCCGCTACTCGTCGCGCTGTATCTGCAATTCAAGGATGTTCATGCCTGGTGGCCGGTACGCATCGATCCCGTGCATGTCGCGTTGATCGTGCTGCTTATCACTTTTTATCTGTTCGGCAGCGTGATTTTTCTGCAACGCATGCGCCGCCAGAGTTACATCCACTGGCTGAGCGAGGCGTTGATCCGCCAGCGCGAAGCCGGGCAGGATGGTTCGCCTACAAACCCGGACCCAACCAAGAGTACGCAGTGAACGACACCTATTCCTACGAAGTCGCGCAGGGCCACGGTCTGCCGCACGATCCGTTCAAGGCCATCGTGGCGCCGCGGCCGATCGGCTGGATTTCCACGCGCGACGCGCAGGGGCGCGGCAATCTGGCGCCATACAGCTTCTTCAATGCAGTCAGCGACACGCCGCCGGTGCTGGCGTTCGGCAGCAGCGGCTACAAGGACACCGTGCGCAATGCACAGGCGACCGGCGCGTTCGTCTACAACGTCGCGACGGAGGCGTTGGCCGATGCCATGAACGGTTCGGCGGCGAACTTCGCGCATGGCGAGGACGAATTGCGTGCGATGGGGCTGACGCCCGCGCCGTGCCGTTGCGTGGATGTCGACCGCGTGGCCGAATCGCCGGCGGCGCTGGAGTGCCGCGTGCTCGACGTGATCCGGCTCAAGGACATCGATGGCGCCACGACCGGCAGCTACGTCGTGTTCGGCCAGGTCGTGGCCGTGCACATCGACACGGCGTTCCTGCGCGAGGGACGGTTCGATACCGCGGCGGCCGGTCTGCTGCAGCGCGCCGGGTATCTTTCGGACTATGCGGTGACGAGTCCGTCGTCCATGCGCGAGATGCATCGTCCGCGGTCGCCGCAGGAAGCGCGCGAGCGCTATCGTCGCGCGCCGTAGCGGCGGAGCGATGTGGCGTATGCGGTTGAGCCGACCTGCGGTGCGCGTCAGTCGTGCGTGTAGGGGCCGCTGCCGACGCCGGTCGCCACGATGGCCGCGCTGAGGGTCGCCAGATCGTCCGCATCCAGTTGCAGATGCGCGGCATCGACCCAGCCATCGACCTGTTCGGGACTGCGTGCGCCGACGATGGCGCCGGTGACGCCGGGCCAGGCCAGGGTCCAGGCGACGGCGATCGTCGGCACGGTGGTGCCGTGCTTGGCCGCGATCGGTTGCATCGCCTCGGCCAGACGCAGGTTGTGCACGAGTCGCTCGCCGGTGAATTCGCGGTTGCGCGAGCGCCAGTCGTCCTCGGGCAGGCGCTGCGCGCGCTCGATGCTGAAGCGCCCGGTCAGCAGACCGGACTGCATCGGGCTGTAGACGATGACGCCGGTGTCGTGCGCCTTGCACCAAGGCAGTTCGTGCGCGGCGGCGTCGCGGCGGATGGCGGAGAAGGGCGGCTGCAGCGTGTCGACGTGGCCGATGGCTTCGGCGGTTGCGAGCTGTTTCGCGTCGTGGTTGGACAGGCCGACGGCGCGCACCTTGCCTTCCTTCTTCAGGTCCAGCAGCGTCTCCCAGTAGACCTCCAGCGGCGTGCCGTCCTTGGCCGGCCAATGCATCTGATAGAGATCGATGCGTTCGACACCGAGCCGTTGCAGGGACGCGTCGACTTCGCGGCGCAGGCTGTCCGGCGCGCCGACCTGACGCGGCGGCGCCTTGCGGTCGTTCGGGTCCCAGGTCAGGCCGCACTTGGTGAACACGTAGGGCCGGTCGTGTTCCGGGATGTCCGCCAGCGCGCGTCGCACCACGTCCTCGGAATGTCCCAGGCCGTACACGGCGGCGGTGTCGATCCAGTTGATGCCCGCGTCGACGGCGTGCCGGATCGCGGCGATGGAATCCTTGTCGTCCTGATCGCCCCAGCCGACAGCCCAGTCGCCGCCGCCAATGGCCCACGCGCCGAAGCCGACGCGGGTGATGTGCATGTCGGTCGTGCCTAGTCGGACCAGCGGACGGGATTCGCTGTCGGGGGCCATGTGGGGTTGGGCCATGTGGATGCTCCAGGTGGGGAAGCGCACACCATACGGCGACGGCTTTTGATCTTTCCAATGGCATATTCAGATACCATTGATCGCATAGAACGATGGTGGAGCGCATCATGGAATTGCGTCAGCTGCAGCACTTCGTGGCCGTGGCCGAGGAAGGGCATTTCACGCGTGCATCGCGACGCGTGCACATCGTGCAGTCGGCGCTGTCGGCGTCGATCCGGCGCCTCGAAGACGAACTCGATGCGCAACTATTTGTGCGCAACACGCGCCAGGTGCGCTTGACCGAAGTCGGTCGGGTCTTCCTGGACAAGGCGCGCGAGGTGCTGGAAGCCGCGACATCGGCGCGCGAGGCCGTGGCGGCGGTGCAGGGTTTGCAGCGCGGCAAGCTGTCCATCGGCTCGGTGCAGAGCCTGCCGTCGTTCGTCGATCTGCCGGCGCTGCTGGGGCGGTTCTATCAGCAGCATGCTGGCGTGGACGTTCGTCTGTGCCAGGGCAGTGCATCGCATCTGCTGGAGAAGATCCGCAGCGGCCGGCTCGATCTCGCTTTTCTGACGCTGTGCGAAGCGCCCGCGGGCATCCAGAAGCGCATGATCGCCTGCGACGCGCTGGTGCTGGTGTGCGCGCCGGCGCATCCGCTGGCGACGCGCAAGCGTTGCGCGCTCGATGAGCTGTGCGAGGAGCCGTTCGTGGACTTCCAGGCCGACTGGGGCACGCGTCGGCTGATCGATCGCGGTTTCCTCGAAGCCGGCATCGACCGGCATACGGCGTTCGAGGTCAACGATCTGGGCACGCTGCTGGAACTGGTGCGGCACGGTCTGGGCATCGCGCTGCTGCCCGAATCGATCGCCAGGGCGCAGCGACCGGCGCTGGCCGTGGTGCCGCTGTCCGAACCGGAACTGTGCTGGGAACTGGTGGTGGCGTATGCCGCCGAGACCGGCGCGCTGCCGGTGGATCAGGCGCCGCGCGCCTTTCTCGATCTGCTCGCTGACGCGCATCCATTGCCGCTGGCGGCGGCGGAGAATGCGGCATGAAGACGGTTGCGGTGCGACGAGTCGGCGGCTTTGCGCTGATGGCGGTCGCGGTGTTCGCGCTCGTCTGCGGCGCGGCGCAGTGGTTGCGAGGCGATCTGGACTGGGTCCGCGTGCCGCTGAGTTTCTACCTGATCGGTCCCGGCGCGGTCTGGGTGCGCGCGGCCTATGTGCTGCTGGCGCTGGCTTTGGCGATGCTGGGGTGGGGCTGGTATCGCGCCCTGGCGCCCGCAGCGCGACGCGCGACGCCTGCGGCGCTGTTCGTGCTTGCCGGGGTTGCGCTGTGCGTGACCGCCTTCGCCACCACCAACACCTACGCACATCCGGCCACCTTGCATGGACTGGTGCACGGCATCGCCGCGCAGACGACCTTTCTGTGCGTCACGGTGGCGATGCTGCTGCTGGCCGGGCGTCTGTTCCACGACGCACGCTGGCGGCGTCATGCCGGTGTGGCGTCGACGTGGGCGGTCGTTTGTTTTGTCGGTCTGTGGGTGCAGGCGCTGTGGCGCAGCGCGCCGCGCGGTCTGTCGCAGAAGCTGCTGATCGTGCTCATCCTCGGCTGGCTGGCCTGGATGGCGTGGCTGCTATGGCGGAAAGCGGACGAGGAAGTGGCCTCAGCCGATTGATTTGATTGAATTTCAACCGGGAAGAATGAAGGCGACGACCACGTCGCGGCCCTCGCTGGCCAGCACCGAGTGCGTGCGCGCGGCGGCGGCGTTGTCCATCACTTCCACGCCCACGTTCTTGCGCGTGAACGCACCGAGAGTGGCCGCGTTCGGGAATTGCTGGCGGGTACCGGTGCCCAGCAGCACCACTTCCGGCTTCAGCGCCAGGATCGCCTGCACGTCGTCGGGCTGCAGGCTCTTGGCGTCGCGCACGGGCCAGTCTTCGATCACCTGATCGCGCGCCAGCACCAGACTGCGCGTGAAGCGGCGGTCGACGATGGTCACGGCGTCGTCTTCGACACGGCGCACGTACAGGAAGTCCTCGGGACGTTCGAGCGAGAGTTCCATGGGCATCCTCCGCGTTATTTCGTCGCAGCGTGGTTCAGCGTGGCAGGGCGAGCTTCGGTTCGTCCTCGTTGCGCAGGAACATGCTGGCGGTGTGGCCGATTTCCTGCACCACTTCGGCGCCGGTGGCCTCGGTCAGTTCCGCGATCTGCGCGCGACGCTCGTCCTTGTCGCCGCCGGAAAGCTTGATCTTGACCAGCTCGTGACGGTCCAGCGCCAGCTTCAGTTCCTTGATCACGGCCTCGGTGACGCCCTTGGCGCCGAGCAGGATGACCGGATGCAGGTTGTGGCACAGTCCGCGCAGATAGCGGCGCTGGCTGGCGGAGAGCGCGGCGGCGCCGGCGCGCGGAGGAGTCGAAGCGGGCATGTCGTTCAGGTTCGAGGTCGCGGAAATGCGGGCGCAAAGGGTATCATGGCCTGCCTCACGCAAGGCTGACCGGACGTCCCCATGGCCCGCAGCAAGAGCAGCTCCCGCTGGCTCAAGGAACATTTCGACGACGCCTACGTCAAGCGCGCGCAGGCGGAAGGCTTGCGTTCGCGTGCGGCCTTCAAGCTGGAGGAGCTTCTCGATCGCGATCAGCTGCTGAAGCCGGGCATGCACGTGGTCGATCTCGGCGCCGCGCCGGGCGGCTGGTCGCAGCTGGTGCAGCGTCGGCTCGGCGACAGCGGTCGCATCATCGCGCTGGACATCCTGCCGATGCAGGGCATCGGCGGCGTGGACTTCATCGAGGGCGATTTCCGCGAGGCCGCGGTGCTGGCCGAACTCGAACGCCGACTCGACGGTCATCCGGTCGATCTTGTGCTGTCGGATATGGCCCCCAATATGAGTGGTGTAGCTGTCGCCGACCAGATTCGGGCGATGGATCTGGCCGAGCTGGCGCTGGACTTCTGTCGGCACTGGCTCAAACCCGACGGCGCGTTCCTGATCAAGCTGTTCCAGGGCGCGGGCTTCGACGATTACCTAAGAGACTTGCGCGGCAGCTTTGACCGCGTGACGATGCGAAAACCGAAGGCTTCCCGTGCGCGCTCGCGCGAAGTCTATGCACTGGCTACGGGACATCGCGCCCGGGCCGGCCACTGAACGAGACATGCGCATGAACGAAATGGTCAAAAATCTGCTGTTCTGGCTGATCATCGCCGTAGTCCTGGTGCTCGTGTTCCAGAGCTTCAGCCACAACGCCGCCCGGACCGAGCAGATCAGCTACTCCGCGTTCATCCAGCAGGTGGACAACAACAACATTACCGAGGCCACGATCAGTTCGGACACGCCGCCGGTGGTCAAGGGCAAGCTCAAGGACGGCAGCCAGTTCACCACGGTGGTGCCGCTGATCGGCATCACCAGCAGCGATCTGCTCAAGACCCTGACCAAGAACGGCGCCAGTGTGAAGCAGCAGCCGTCCGACAACGGCTTCTCGCTGTTCTCGCTGCTGCTCAACTGGCTGCCGATCATCATCTTCATCGGCATCATGATCTGGTTCATGCGCCAGATGCAGTCGGGCGGCGGTGCGCGCGGGGCGATGAGCTTCGGCAAGTCGCGCGCCAAGCTGCAGGGCGAGGACCAGGTCAAGGTGACCTTCGCCGACGTGGCCGGTTGCGAAGAGGCCAAGGAAGAGGTCGGCGAGCTGGTCGAGTTCCTGCGCGATCCCTCCAAGTTCCAGAAGCTGGGCGGCAAGATTCCGCGCGGCGTGCTGATGGTCGGCCAGCCCGGCACCGGCAAGACGCTGCTGGCCAAGGCCATCGCCGGCGAAGCCAAGGTGCCGTTCTTCTCGATTTCCGGTTCCGACTTCGTCGAGATGTTCGTCGGCGTCGGCGCCAGCCGCGTGCGCGATATGTTCGAGCAGGCCAAGAAGCACGCGCCGTGCATCATCTTCATCGACGAGATCGATGCCGTCGGTCGCCATCGCGGCGCCGGTCTGGGCGGCGGTCACGACGAGCGCGAGCAGACCCTCAACCAGCTGCTGGTCGAGATGGACGGCTTCGAGGGCGGCGAGGGCGTGATCGTGATCGCCGCGACCAACCGTCCCGATGTGCTCGATCCCGCGCTGCTGCGTCCGGGCCGCTTCGACCGTCAGGTCGTGGTCGGCCTGCCGGACGTGAAGGGCCGCGAGCAGATCCTCAAGGTGCATCTGCGCAAGGTGCCGCTGCACACCGATGTCGACGCGATGCTGATCGCGCGCGGCACGCCGGGCTTCTCCGGCGCGGACCTGGCCAACCTGGTCAACGAGGCGGCGCTGTTCGCCGCGCGCGAGAACGCGCGCGAAGTGCGCATGAGCCACATGGAGAAGGCCAAGGACAAGATCCTGATGGGCGCTGAGCGCCGCTCGATGGTGATGAGCGAGGACGAGAAGAAGCTCACTGCCTACCACGAGGCCGGTCACGCCATCGTCGGCCGTCTGGTGCCCGAGCACGATCCGGTCTACAAGGTCACCATCATCCCGCGCGGTCGCGCGCTGGGCGTGACCATGTACCTGCCGGAAGGCGACCGCTACAGCATCAACAAGGTCGCCATCCGCTCGCAGCTGTGCTCGCTGTACGGCGGCCGCGTCGCCGAGGAACTGATCTTCGGTCGCGACAAGGTCACCACCGGCGCCTCCAACGACATCGAGCGCGCCACCAAGATGGCTCGCAACATGGTCACCAAGTGGGGTCTGTCCGACGAGCTGGGTCCGGTGACCTACGCCGAGGACGAGGACGAGGTGTTCCTGGGCCGTTCCGTCACCCAGCACAAGAGCGTGTCCGACGAGACTTCGCGCAAGATCGACGAAGTCGTGCGCAACATTCTCGACACCGCCTACGAAACCTCGACCAAGCTGCTGACCGATAATCTCGACAAGCTGCACCTGATGGCCGAGGCGCTGCTGCAGTACGAGACCATCGACGCCCATCAGATCAACGAGATCATGGAAGGCCGTCGTCCGGGCCCGCCCGCCGACTGGGGCGGCACCGACAACGACAAGCGCCCGAACGCACCGCGCGGCGGCGATGCTGGCGCCAGCACCAAGCCGGTCGGTGATCCCGCACCGCAGAGTTGAGTGCAGCGGGATTGCTCTACAAACAAAAAAGGCGGCCTTCTGGCCGCCTTTTTTGTGTGCGGATGAATCCGGGAAGACCATGTGGCTCGACATTGGGAGACGGCTTACGACCCGAAGCGGTCGATCATGGCGAACCTATTTTATTTGCTCCGTTCTTATTTGGAGCTGCTCGCACTGGCTTGTTCACCTGGATGCATTGGAGCGTCTGCCTGACGTGATCAGCCATGAGCATGGGTAAGCGCTTGGCTCGCGGTGCCGACTTCAAGATCACGCATGGAACACAAAACAGCGGAGAGTGATCCTGACTGAGCGCCCTGTCGACCGAGCGTGGAATCGGCTGCAAGACCCACCCCTCCACGAGGTTGCTCATCAGCATACATGAGTCGTTTGAAACCACGACGATGTCATGGTAGTTGTTTAGATTGCTCCATAAGGTGCGCGGTTTCGGACACAAGTCCCACTGTGCGGATTGCGCGGAGCACGGGGAAACGCGTCGGCACCGATGCGAAAAGGGGAAACAACACGTTCAGCTTCGAACTCCACTCCGACCTGCCTGCACACCATTGGGGTCAGGTCTGGTATGCGGGGTTCGGGATGTACTCGTTGTGTGAGCTGAGTCGACTTCGCGAAAGGCGACCAGACTTCAAGCCTCCTTTGCAGTCGGTCCCCGTGCTTGTCACCTACGGCTGGCACCCTTGCCTGATCTCTGATCTGGCACTTGATTACGCACACTTACGGATAATCGATCATGCTCATTCAGATTCGACCAGCGCTCGCCGCACTCGTCTGTATTCTGCTGGCCTTTTGCGCAACAGCCCAGTCCAGGACCGCAAGTGAGAATCGCCTGGTGCAAGCCGACTCTGCAAGCGCACCGCAAAAGACCGCCGGGGATGTCGACTCGCTCTACCGGCCGCTTAACGATGTCGACCTGTCGCAGTACAAGAGCGCTGGCGATGGCCTTCTGTTGATTGCGCACAGAGGCGAATTTGACCTATTGCTCACCAAACCCGGGCACCCTTACTCGCTGCCTGCGATGGGATGGGCCGGCATTCATGAGCTAAACACCCGGTCGAACCTTTATTCGTTTGTCAGGAATAAAACTGAGACCAACCCTTGGTCGGACTGGAACCAAGCAGAATTCAGCGGATACATGCTGCGCTGGAAAAAGCGCAAGCGCGATCCAGTGCCATACGTCGGGCGCTTAAAAGTCCAGGCCGAAGATGGCGACGTGCGGGTTTTTTCCGGAATGTTTGGATCGACGATTTACAAGTCAAAGCTGTTTGGCCAAAACCCCAGTAATTTAGGCTTGTTCGTGGAGGGCATGTCCGAGGCCAGGGAGTCCTCTGGGAAGTTGATCTGGAAGCATTATCTGATCAACCACTATTGGTACGATTCCCTTCAATATGCTCCGGATAGTTACGAGGCCCGCTGGGCGGTAACCGATCGCATAATTTCAAACCAGAACGGAACCAAAACCCTTGGTTCCGGTTTGCCCCAGTTCGAATTTTTACTGCCACATCCCGCACGCATGATCGCGCTTGATTCATGGGGCTGGGGCCATGGCGGGAAAAATAACCGGTTCCTGTTCACCCGCGCCTATTCGCTGGCAGACCTTCTGCGTGAGCGAAAAATCAACCCGGACCACCTGCTACTGAAGCCCTTCAATCCCATCAAGGAAAAAAATAACTTTTCCAGGATGCTAGGCGATAAATTGCACATTCGTTCCCATGTCAATGACGGAGAATCGGCGTTCCTCTACAGCGCAGAGACCGGAAAAACCTATCTGGTGCCTTACTCGAAGACCTTCTCGACAACACCGGTGCTGACGCTACCCTCCCTGAAGGACATCGTCATCAACGGCCAGCTCCCCGCGAACCGGCAGTGCATGGGCAAGACCGAAGGCATCGTGGTGCTGACGGGCCAGTGTGACCCGGCCGCGCCGGTGTTCCCGCTGACCGTGATGACGCAGGTGTCCGATAACCAGTACACCATCAATGTCTGGTCGGACATCAATCGCCGCAGCAGCTATCTGCTCACTGGCGGCCAGTTCCCCAAGCAGGACTTTTACCGTTGGAATGTTGATGCTTTCATGGTGAGCAAGACAGTTGATCCGGCCGCCACACTCGTCGCCCTGAGGACGGGTGAAGATCCCTTTTCAGAAAAAATGATTGCCTTTGCCACCCAAGGCCGTGACCAGCAGGTCTGTGACAAGATGACTGCGGCGGTCAGCAATGCGGAAGATGCGCTGCGTTTCAACCCAAATATCGACGGTCGCCTCGCAGACTACGAACGCAGGTACCAACGGGATTGGGCCGACCTGGGTGAGGCCGTTGACGAATTCATCAGGAATTCGCACCACAGTACGCCAGAGTGGGATTTCCAGAATAAGGTCTGGGATGATCTGGTCAAGATGAAAGAGGATGTCGGGCAACGACTGACTGCCCTCAAGCGCTATAAAGATGTGAAGAACAGTGTCTGCCAGCCGGACCCGGCACGCATGGCACAACTGGTGTCAGCGTTGGATACATTCCATAACGACCTTTCCTCCTCTATGAAGCAGCTGGACGACACCTATTACAACCAGGCCATCGAACGCACCAAAGAGATCCGCAACATGGCTGGTCGCGTGCAGGAGGCCAAGCGGCAGTACAACCAACAAATGGCCATGTCGCAGCTCATGAGCAGACTGCATTCCTCGATGCAAGCGGACCTCGCCGCCAGGCGGGCAGAAACCGCCTCAATAGCACGCAGCATGAGGGAAAGCCGCGAGGCTGTTGAAGCCCAGATTGCGGACGTCAAGGCACGCAACCAAGCCTATTTCTCCAACTCCAAGCCGGTCATGAGCGCACCTCAGACCAAGATGATTGTCCCGGTCGCCATGCCGTCGCAGTCGCTCGACACGACCGCGCATACCAAGGTCTATACGGGCGGCAAGATACCCAATCGCCTCGGCTTCCAGGGTGCCATCGCCCAGGCCCAAGCCAAAACCGACCGCCTGGCGAACCCGCGCAGCACGACCATCGCCGGCTCACTAGTTGGCGCTGGCACGGCATCGCCGGCAACCTCCGCGCCCGGAGCCCGCCCCTCCGCGGATGGTCCCGGTGGCGCCGCGGTCTGTGTGGCTACGGAGCGCAATGCCAACAATACCCCGACCGACGTTGCTTACTACTACGCCTACGACCCGCACATCACATCGTTGAAAGCCGACAAACTGGCACGCCAGAGGTATGGCGCCGAGCACAGCGGCACTCCTCACTGCATGCACAATGGAGAAAACCAGATTGGCGCGCTGGTCGTGATCGAATGGGACGGCAAGGACGACAAAGGCGCCACGATTCGCCTCTACGGCTTGGGCTTCGGAACATCGACTGACAGGGCGGAAAGAGATGCCGTGGATGAACTGAGGACCAATCGCAACTGGGAAGCAACGTCCAAGGTGCGCTACCGCATCGTGTACGCCAAGCAGTATTGAGCAGCAGCAAGCTCCCGGGGATGCCGCCAGAGCGGCATCCCCGGGAGCAGCCATTGAGGCAAGCGTTTGATTCAGGTGCCTGCATGGTTGTGCTGCACGGTCGAACATCGCCGGCCGACGCATTACATGATCCTAATATGGTGCGGGTCCGGCGCAGAATGATACCGATGGCGTGTGCTAGCCCTCAGCGGCGGTCTTGAAGGTCATCAAGAAGCAATCTCGTCACCACTGGACGTTGACTGTGCCGAGGACGGGGTCACCATTTCGCCGCCCCGTCAATAGAGCCATAAACGCCCGTCTCCTTGTTGCCGGGGAGGTGCCCGTCGGTCAACGCGGGATTCGTCCAGGTGCGCGCTTGCACTACACAGAATCACGGGTTCTTTCGTCCCAACCCTTCGTGGCTCGGTCCGCGTGCGGTCCTGCCTGCTACGTGATGGCCGGCAGGCGAGGCCATTCAGAGTCACAGGCTTGGAGCCAACCTCGTTCCGGTCTGCGACCGCCGGGACGATCATCCGAAGTCGCGCTTAGACGAACGGGACCAGGTTCACTGACAACCGTTTGATTTGCGTGGAGTGGAGAGTGATTTCCTCCACCGACCGGCCGCTTCTGGCCGTGGGCCGCCCTCGCGGCCATGATAGTACCCGAGGATGATCCGATTAGCCGAGAGCGACCCGAAGCAGTCACCAACACCTACCCGAAAATGGCGAAAATGCTGTCAGGAACCATTTTCACGGTGGTCGTGGACCAGAAATGGTGTGATGGCATGGCGGGAGTGAACCTGGGCATGTTTTCCCGGTCCTCACCTGAGAGGACATCGCATCTCCGGAGCCATGGATGAGTCTGAGCTACGCGCGCTTGCGCCAGTTGCATTTCCGCAGATCGCTCGCCGAGCGCTTCCGCGGCATGGCAAAGACCGCCGTCGTGGGCATGGGGTTTTTCGGTAGTGCGGGCGTGTTTGCCATCGCTAGCTTGATGGTCGTTCTGGCCGATGGTCTGATGGCGCTGATGCACGCGCATGTGGGAGTGGTCGAGCGGCTGGGCATTCTGCTTGGCTGGCAGTGCGTGACACTGGAGTTGTTGTGGCTGCTGCACGGGGCAATCTTCATGCGTGATGCGGAGCCGTTCCTTGCGGCGTTGCCCATTCCCGATGCTGCCGTCTGGCGCGCCGATTTGCGCATCGTCATGCAATGTTATTCGGTGCTCTGGCTGCCGCTGATATGGCTGCTCTACATGCTATGGAGTCAGGGTCCGTCGCTGCAGGCGGTGTCGGCGAGCGTGTCGTACTTGGTGATGGTCGGCGCAGGCATGGTGTTAAACGTGTTGTTGTTGCGCAACGCCTATCGTCGCGCTGCCGTGATGGTTTTACCCATGCTTGTGTTGATGGTGTTCCGGCCGCAAAGTGTGCTCGGTGCTGTCGCCATGCTTGTTACAGCGGCTATCGCCATGACGTTCGCTTTTCGCCCACGGCGGGCACGGTTTCAGGCGCTTCGATCAACGGGCCGGTCACGTGCGATCTTCGAGCGTATCGCACTGGCGAGCGCGCTGGTCATGCCTGTGTCTTTGCATGCCTTACGCGAGTCGCTGGTGGTTCGAGGAGGCTATCTGCTTGGTGCGTGGGCGCTGGCGATGACCCTGCTCGCAGGCCATGCGCCGAGCGTCGGTCTCGCCACGGCGCTTCTGATCGGCTTGATGGCGATCGCGTCGGCTGCGTTGTATCGATTGCCGGTGCTTGTGCGCGGCATGATGCTGGAGCGGCTGGACTTCCTGGCAGGCCACTGCGCATTCCGAAGGCGCGTTACTTGGTTTGCCGTACTGCCGCCGGTGGTGCTTTTCTCGCTCTGCATGAGCGCGTACTGGCAGACTGCGGTCCGCGCGTTGCCTCCTGGAACGTCTCATGCGGCTCTGCCTAGTTATCCGCTGCTCGGCTATGCGGGACTGTTTGCACTGGGCGCATTCAGCGCGAACTGGACGCGCGACACGATGCGGTGGCTGATGCCGACGGCGCATGTCGTACTCACACTGATTTTTCTGACGGCGGCGCTTTCATGAATTCCATCGAATCGCTTGGCTTGCATGAACTGACGTTGCCGTTCGGGCAGGTGAGGGCGCTTACACGCACGTTCGGCTTAGGACTGCATCTGGTCGTGGGTCCCAACGGAATTGGCAAGACGTCGCTGCTGCGAGCCATTGCCGGAGCGTTGTCGCCAATGACCGGAGTGATTCGCCTGGGCGATGTACCCATGAAGCGGCATTCAGATCGCGTATTGCTGGCTCCGGGCGCGCCTCCTGCCATTCCCTGGCTGCGTGCGGGCATGCTGATCGACTTCGTGACTTCGCTGTATCCGTCGAGTCGCCGTTCACTCGAATATCGGACTCACGTGCTGGAGCAACTGCAGCTGAGTCACGCTGTCGATGCACCGCTCGGGACGCTTTCGGCCGGCATGGCCAAGAAAATTCTGCTGGCGGCGACCCTGATCGCGGCACCGTCGGTCATGCTGTTCGACGAACCGATCAACGAGATCGACGCCGCGTCACGCGATGCGCTGCTGACCCTGCTGGCAGATTATCAACGCGACCGGATCATGCTGGTCTCGACGCATCATGTGGCTCCTTTTCGGGAGATGGCCGCCAGTATGCTGACATTAGGTGAAACTGGCGTACCTTCGGTGTCCTAGGTTCGCAGGTTGGGCTGACAAAGAAAGCCCATCAGGTTCTAGGTCGCGTAAGCCACCACTCAATGCATCGTCTCCGCCCCACCACTGGCGAACGGCGGCTTGGCGAACCACAGCACCGGGATCAGGCATACGAACAGCACGGCGCAGCACCAGAACACGTCATTGACCGACAGCGTCAGCGCTTCGCGGGTGATGACGCGTTCGACCACGGCCCAGGCGCGTTCGCCGGTGATGCCGCCGGCATGCAGGGTTTGCAGGTAGCTTTCCGCGGCCGGGTTGGCGTGGTTGACGTGCTCGGTGAGCATGGCCTGGTGATAGTCGGCGCGGTGTTGCCACAGGGTCACGGTGACGGCCGTGGATACGCTCGACGCCATGGTGCGGAAGAAGTTGGCCAGGCCCGAGGCGGTGGCGACTTCGTGGTCCTTCAGGCCCGACAGAATGATCTGGTTCAGCGGAATGAAGAAGCAGGGGATCGCCAGGCCCATGACGAAGCGCGGCATGATGAGGCTGCCGAACGAGGCGTCGTTGTTGAAGGTGGAGAACCAGTACGAGGTGATCGCGAACACGGCGAACGAAAACGTCACTACCGCGCGCAGTTCCAGCCGGTCGATGTTGCGGCCGATCACCGGTGACAACAAGAAGGCGAGGATGCCGACCGGCGCCGTCGCCAGACCGGCCCAGGTGGCGGTGTAGTCGAGGTTGACCTGCAGCCACAGCGGGAACACCACGTTGATGCCGAAGAAGGCCATCATGCCCAGCGCCAGGGCGATCACGCCGACGGTGAAGTTGCGCTTGCGGAACAGCGACAGGTCGACAATCGGGTGCTTGGCCATCAGTTCCCAGGCGACCAGGAAGGTCAGGCAGACCAGCGCGATGATGCCCAGGGTCGTGATCAGCGGCGAGGAGAACCAGTCCTTGTCGTTGCCGTTGTCGAGCATGAACTGCAGACAGCCCACGCCGACCACCAGCAGACCCAGGCCGACGATGTCGATAGGCACCTTGATCGTCTTGGTCTCGCGCTTGCGCATGATGCCCCACACCACCGCGCCGGCCAGCAAGCCCACTGGCACGTTGATGAAGAAGATCCACGGCCACGACAGGTTGTCGGTGATGTAGCCGCCGAGGATGGGGCCGAAGATCGGCGCGATGACCACGGTCATGGCCCACATCGCCAGCGCCATGCCCTTGCGTTCGACCGGGTAGGCGGCCAGCAGCAGAGCCAGCGAGAGCGCTACCATCGGACCGGAGCCGGCACCCTGCAGCAGGCGGAAGATCACCAGCATCGGCATGCTGGTGGCCATGCCGCAGAGCATGGAGAACGTCACGAACAGCAACAGCGCGGTGACGAAGGTGCGCACTTCGCCGAAGCGTTTGGCGATCCAGCCGGTCAGCGGCTGCATGATGGCGCTGGCCAGCGCGTAGGAACTGATCGCCCAGGTGCCTTCCTGCGGACTCACCGCCAGCGCGCCGGCGATGTGCGGCACCGCGACGTTGACGATGGTCAGATCGAGAATCTCCATGAAGGTGGCGAAGGAGATCGCGATCGTGAGCAGCACCAACGGGGTGCCATGCAGCGGTTTGTTCGGCGCTGGTGCGTTCGAGGACATCGCGTTCGGAGTTCCCGGTGAGTCGGCGCGACCGTGGCCGCGCCGTGGTTCGGCAGGCGAGGGGCGCGGTTACTTGGTGCCGAGATTGGCCTGGATGATGGCGTCGGCCTCGCGCTTGGCTTCGGTCAGATCGCGGTCGTAGACGCCGGTCTTCGAGACCGCCTGATCCGTCGGCTGCTGGGCCAGCACGCGGCCGTCGCGGTTGTGCGTGTCGACGTTGACCTCGGTGGACAGGCCGACGCGCAGCGGATGCTCGCGCAGTTCCTTCGGGTCGATCGAGATGCGCACCGGCACACGCTGCACCACCTTGATCCAGTTGCCCGACGCATTCTGCGGCGGCAGCAGGGCGAACGCGCTGCCGGTGCCGGCGCCGAGGCCGACGACTTTGCCGTGGAAGGCCAGACCGTCGTAGATGTCCGGCTTGATCTCGACCGGCTGGCCGATGCGGATGTGGGCCAGCTGCACTTCCTTGAAGTTGGCCTCGACCCACAGATTATTGAGCGGAATCACCTGCATCAGCGGCGCGCCCGGCTGCACCTGCTGGCCGACCTGCACGCTGCGCTGGGCGACGTAACCGTCGACCGGCGCGACGATGGCGGTGCGATGCGCGGCGAGCCACGCGGAGCGGAATGCGGCACGCGCCTGCATCACCGCCGGGTTGTGCTCGATGTCGGTGCCGTCGATGGCGGCATGCGCGGCGGTGGCGTTGCGCTGGGCGACTTCGAGCGCGCTCTGCGCGGTGCGCACACGGTCGCGCAGGTGCGCCATTTCCTCGGGGGCCACGGCCTGCTGCTTGAGCAGCGGCTCGCGGCGCTTGAGGTCGGCGCGGGCCAGACTCAGTTCGACCTTGCGCGCGTCGACGGCGGCGTCGGCCTGGGCGGCGTTGGCGAAGGCCTGACGCACGCGGCGCACGGCTTCGGCCAGCGCGCTGCGCGCCTTGGCCAGGTTGACGTCGGTGTCGGTGCGGTCGAGCTTGACCAGCGTCTGGCCGGCGTGGACCAGATCGGTGTCGTCAGCCATCACCGCGACCACCGTGCCGGGAATCTGCGAGCTGACCGTGACCTGGTTGCCTTTGACGTAGGCGTCGTCGGTGACTTCACGCTGCGAGAACACGAATAGCCACAGCAGGAACCAGATCAGGCCGGCCAGTACGAACACGCCGCCGATGATCAGCAGGATGCGTTTGCGCTTGCCGTTGCCGGCGGCGTTCTCGTCGCCGTTGTTCTTGGCGTCGGTCGTCTTGTCGTCTTGGGCGCTCATAGGGTCGGTTTCCGCGCGGAAGAGGTGGCAGGAGCCGGGGCGGTCGTGTCATCGGCCGTCGCCGGAGCGTGTTCGAGGTGGTAGCCGCCGCCGAGGGCCTGGATCAGACCGACATCGGCGTCGAGGACCTGGGCGGTGAGCTGCAGGCGCGCATCGCGCTGCTGCAGCACCTGCGCACGGGCCTGCAGGACGGGCTGGATGTCGGTGAGGCCCTGGCGCTGGCGTGCTTCGGCATTGCCTTGCAACGCGCTGACGGCCTGCAATTGCGCCTGTTGCTCGTGACGCTGGGCACGCAGACGCTGCAGGTCCAGCACCTGGGTGGAGACTTCGCGCGCGGCGTTGACCACGGCGTCGTTGTACTGCGCAACCGCCGCCTGCAACTGCGCCTTGGACACGCCGTAGCCTGCGCGCAGCAGGCCGCCTTCAAAGATCGGCAGGTGCAGGGCGGGCGTCAGCGCGAATACGCGGCTTTCCGGGTGCAGCAGTTTGCCCAGGTCGATGCTGGAGAAACCGGCCATCGCGCTGAGGCTGAAGTCCGGGAAGAACTGGGCGCGTGCCGCGTCGGTCTGGCGCAGCGCGGACTCGACTTGCCAGCGGCGTGCGGCGATGTCGGGGCGGCGTGCGATCAGATCCAGGCCGGCGTCGGCCGGCAGGGTCGTGTTGGCCGCGGGCAGCGGACGTACCTTGAGCTCGGGCAGCTGCTTCGGCGCGATGCCGATCAGTGCGGCGAGTACGGCGCGACGGATCTGCGCGCTGCCACGCAGCGCCGCGACTTGCTGCCGTGCGGCGGCCACGCTGGCGCGCGCCTGCTGCAGACGGTCGTTCGGTTCCAGACCGGCCTTGACGCGTACATCCAGCACGTGAACCAGGCGGGTCTGATCACGCACCAGTTGTTCGGCCAGTTGCAGGCGATGTTGATCGGCCTGCCAGCCGAAGTAGGTGCGGGTGATGCCGACCTGCAGCGCCAGCGCGGCGGCGCTGCGCTCGGCGGCTGCGGCGCGCACCTGGCCGATGGCGGCCTGCACCGCGGCGCGATTGCCGCCCCACAGATCGAAGTCGTAGCTGCCCTGCACGCCGACGTCGCCCTGGTTGTACCAGGTGAAGCCGAGGAACTTCGAGGGGATCAGGCCGTTCTCGCTGAGGCGCTGGCGGGCGACCTGGACGTTGCCGTTGATGCGCAGGCCGACTTGCGCCGCGGTCAGCTTGGCCGAGGCGCGCGCGGCGCTGACGCGGCTGCGCGCGGCGGCGAGGCTGGTGGCGTCCCGCAGCGCGTCGTCGATCAGGCGGTCGAGCTGCGGGTCGCGGTAGCGCTTCCACCAGTCGGCATCGGGCCAGGCGCTCTGCGATCCGGAGACGGGCAGGCCAGCCAGCGGGGCCTGCGTGCGCAGATCGGTGTGCCGGATCTTGTCGGGCACCCCGACGCAGGCGCCCAGCAGCAAAGTCGCGAGCGCGACGGCGAATACGCGTGGGGGAGTCATCGGGTTCATTCCTGGACGGTATCCATGGCGTCGAGGTTGCGGAGCAGCTTTTCCAGCAGAACGGTCATCTGCCGGGATTCGCTCCGGGTGAATGCGGAGAACAGGGCTTTCAGGTTCGGCTGCAGTTTCGGCAGCAGGGTGCGGACCAACTGCGAGCCTTCCGGCGTCACCTGGAGAATGATGCGGCGGCGATCCGCGTCGCTGGAGCGACGGGTGACCAGACCGCGTTCGAGCAGCGTGTCGACGATGCGTGTCATGTTGGTCGGCTTCTGTGACGCCCACTGGCACAGGTCGGACGGATGCGCCTGCTGCTCCGGGCTGCTGAACAGCATCATCAGCGTGCGGAATTCGCTGTTGCCGAGCTGGTAGGGCTTCAGCCAGCGCTCCTCGGACTGGTCGAGGCCGGCGTTGACGATGTGCAGCATCCGCAGCAGGACGATGTCGTCGATCGGCAGGTCGGGCACGCGTTCGGCGACGCGGCAGACGGCGGCTTTCATGGATTGGCAGGAGTCGAGCAAGGTGCTCATGTCCGAAATGAATAGTTCATTAGTGAACTATTAGCCTAACAAGTGTGCTGACTGGTTTACAAGCCGGAAGAATGGAGGCGTCGCTTCCGGATACCCGGAAGGCTGGTTCGCGGGGAGATGGTCAGGCTGGCGCGGTGCCGAACAGGCGCAGCGCGTTGTCGCGCGTGGCCTGGGCGATAGCCTCGCGCGGCATTTCGCGTAGTGCTGCGATGCTGTCGAGCACTTCGACCAGATAGGCCGGTTCGTTGCGCTGCTGCCGGTGGGCGGCGCCGGGCTGATCGGGCGCGTCGGTTTCCAGCAGCAGTTGTTGCAGCGGCATCGTTGCCGCCAGGCGGTGCAGCTTGCGCGCGCGATCATGCGTGACCGGTCCGCCGAGTCCCAGGTGGATGCCCAGATCCCAGAGCTGCCGCGCCTGTTCGATACTGCCGCCGTAGCTGTGCACGACGCCGCGCACGGGACCTTCGCGGCGCAGCGTGAGGATGACTTCTTCGACCGCCTTGCGCGCATGAATGACCAGCGGCAGATCGAGTTCGCGCGCCAGGCCGATCTGATGACCGAAGAAGCGGCGCTGACGCTCGGGTTCGATGCCGACCTGGAAATCGAGTCCGCATTCGCCGACGGCGGCCGGCGATGCGTCGCGCAGCCAGCGTTCCAGGGAGGCGAGGTCCTCGTCCCGATGTTCGGCCATGAACATCGGATGCAGGCCATAGGCCGCATGCAGGCGGACGCCGTGTTCGCACGCCGCACAGAGGTCGCGCAACCGCGGCCAGTGCCTGGCCGCGGTTGCAGCCACGAGCATGTCGACGACGCCAGCGGCGGCGGCCCGCTGCAGCATGGCGGAGCGATCGCCGTCGAACGCGGCGTCGTCCAGATGCGTATGGCTGTCGAAAAGCGTGATTGCGGTCCCGTTCATGTACGCTCGCTGTCGCGTAACCACGGGCATTATGGCCAATGGCACGTGCAGGCGGGTACGGCGAAGGCATGCCTCGCTGCAGGATTTAACGCGGACCTTATGAGTTGTTCAGTTCCGCAGTGCTTGAATTTGAACACATAACAATCAGGCATCCATTCCACGTGGATGAAAACAGGAGGCTAGAGATGAACAAGTTCGTTACCAAGGCGCTCGTCACGGGCATCGCCATCGCCACCGCGGGCGGTTTGACCGCATGCAACCGCAACGCCAGTGCGGAAGGCCCGCAGTACGCCAAGGTGGTCAGCGCGACGCCGATCAAGAAGACCACGAACAATCCCCGTCAGGTCTGCCACGAGGAGACCGTGACGCATCACAAGCCGGTCAAGGATCAGCATCAGATCGCCGGTACGGCCATCGGCGCCGTGGCGGGCGGTCTGCTCGGCCATCAGGTCGGTGGCGGCAAGGGCAAGACCCTGGCGACCGTCGCCGGCGCCGTGGCTGGCGGTTACGCCGGCAAGAAGGTGCAGGAGAATCATCAGGAGAACGCCACCTACACCACGCAGGAGCAGAAGTGCGAGACGGTCAACAATCCGTCGACGACCGTGGTCGGCTACAACGTGAAGTACCAGCTGCCGGACGGCACGGTGCATTCGACCCGCATGGACCACAATCCGGGCGACACGGTCGAGATCAAGCAGGGCACCACGGTGGTCTCGTCCAACTGATCGCGTGATCGCCGACGGATCGACGATTCGTCCCCACCGCCAAGGTATCCCCACCAAGGAGGTTTCATGTCCATCAAGATGAGTACTTTGCGACGCTTCATCCCCGTTGCGCTGGCGACGTCCATGCTCGCGCTGGCCGGTTGCGCCACGGGGCCGTACAACTCCGGCGGCAACGGTGCCGGATACGGCACGAGCTACAGCGGCGGTAACGGTTACCGCAACAGCCGCAGCTGCCCGAGCAATCAGTGCGGCGTGGTCGAGGACGTGAGCCGGGTCTATGTGTCTGGCGGCAATCAGTCTCACGTGCTGGGCACGATCATCGGCGCGGTGGCGGGTGCGGCGCTGGGCAACCAGGTCGGCAAGGGTGACGGCCGCAAGGCGGCCACCGTGGCCGGTGCCGTGGCCGGCGGCGCCGTCGGCAACGAGGTGGCCAAGCGCAACAGCGGCGACGTGCCGGCGTATCGCGTCGTGGTGCGTCTGGACGACGGTCGTACCGCGACCGTTACCCAACGCGAGGATCCGCGCGTGCGCAACGGCGACTACGTGCAGATCAGCGACGGTCGCGTCTACATGCGTTGATCGCGTTTCACGCACGTGGCGACACAAAAAAGCCCTCCCGTTTTCGGGAGGGCTTTTTCTTTCCCCATGAACCGGGTCGGGTCGATCAGTTGGCCGCGTAGAACGCGTGCTCGCCGATGGTGCGCAAGGGTGCCTGTGTGGCCCACTTGGGCGAGATGCTGGTGGTGGCGAAGTGATCCGCGCCGGGCACCACCATCACGCGGTCGGCCCGCGGAAGTTTCCAGATGGCCATGCTTTCGCCGGCGATCTTCCAGGCTTTGGTGAAGGCCTTCAGGTTGGTGACCTGGAAGCTTTCGGGCGTGGTGGAAAGGGCGAACTGACGCGGTGCGCGCACCACGTCGCATACGGTCTTGCCGTAGTAGCCGCGTTCGCGGCGGCGCAGGGCCACCTCGGCGACGGCAAACTGTCCGATCGTCGATTCGCTGCGGGCTTCCAGGTACACGGTCGTGGCCAGACAAGTCTGGTCCGCGAGCGGTTGCGGAAGCATGGAGGTCATCCACAGCAACCAGGCGAGTTTCATCGTTGCATTCTCCTCAGAGGTGCGGTCATGCCGTACAGGCCATGCGCGCGCTTGAGCGGCAGCCGTTTCGTTCGGTCTGCCGATCGTTACCGATTTCGCGACGTGCACACACACACATCGCAAAACGAACGCCGCGTTCCTGCGCAGCGCCGATCCGAATTCATACGTTGTTGGAGTCTTTGTACCGATGCACGGCATATGGCGGGAGCGAATGGGTGGCTCCGCACATCGGTGTTCGCGTCGATGCGAACGTTACATGCCGGCGAAACATGCTGCCGGGTCGCGCCAATCCGGAATCATCCGGTTCGTCGCGCACACTTCGATGACGAAGCAAACTGTCACCATCACGTCATCGAATAACGCAAATTTATCTTCAGTGACCGCATCGAGTCAATCACGAGGGCGGTCATATTCATGTTGAGTTAACGGTGCTGCGTGTAGCGCATCACGTTTCATGCACCGAATGCGCGCACGATGTGCGGCGCATCGTCATGCGTTGCCGCTTCGCTTTCGAGTCGCATCTGCGTGCGTTCGTGTGCAAGGACAAGCGCGTCGCGACCGATGCAGTCGAGCACCCGCAGCGATGCATCGTCCGATGCTTCTGGCGCGCCCGCATCGAGGGATACGCGGTCTCCCGGCACGCATGGCGCGGCAAGCTGCACGTGCAGCAGCACCTGCTTGTGGCCGCCGCGATAGTGCAGGCGCGCGGCGATTTCCTGGCCCGGGAAGCAGCCCTTGTCGAGACTCAAAGCGCCCAGGCGGCGCAGGCTGAGCGCGGGCGGCAGCAGCGTGCCGATCACGGCATCCGGCAGCCAGGGTTCGCCGTTTGCGATGGCCTGTCGTCGCCAGGTGGTGTCATGCGACGCCTCCGTCGGCAGCAGGCAAAGGCGTCGATCGCCGAACCCGAGATGCAGTGCATCGTCGACGGACTGCACGCTGCCGGCGGGCAGGGCGGCGCCGGCCTGCAGCGAACGCGAGGGCAGCGCTTCCAGCGTCACTTTGTCGCGGAACACGAAACGCTGCAGTTGCGAGGCCATCGCTCCGGCGTCGCCGCCGCGCAGCGCCAGCAGGAGGGTGTGTTCGTCGATACGCAGCAGGTGGAACAACTGCTGCACCCGGCCGCGTGCATCCAGCCATGCGCTCCATTGCCATGCGCCGACGGCCAGCGAGGACACGTGGCTGGTGAACTGCGCATGCGCGAAGCGCAAAGCGTCGACGCCCGCGATGCGGAGCAGGGAAGTATGCAGTGGAGCGGGTTCGTGAAGCGTCATGTGCGCGTGGTTTCCTGCGGATGGTGCGCGCTTCGAGCAGCGCGGCCGTGCGTGTTCAGCTTGTGCTGGTTCATGCCAGGTATTAGGATTTTAAGGATCATTTCCAAGCCCATGAACGACACGACTCCCACGCCGACCGATTCCCGCGACTCCACGCCAAAGCCGTCTGGAGCGGCGAAGGTCGTGCCGGCATCGGATCCCACGAAGCACGAGCAACCCCGTCCCGATCCTGTCCGCTACGGCGACTGGGAGAAGAACGGCCGTTGCATCGACTTCTGAATGTTCCGCGTCGGCGTCGCTTCGATGGGCGCGCAAGCGATTCCCTTTACACAAGGATAGCCACGATGGCACAGAGCGGGCGACCTCTTTCACCGCACCTCGGCATCTACCGCTGGCAGGTGCAGATGGTGACTTCGATTCTGCATCGCGCGACCGGCATTGCCCTGGTCGCCGGCGCGCTGCTGGTGTTGTGGGGCCTGACGGCGCTGGCCGCGGGGCCGGACGCCTGGAGTTGCTTCACCGGCTTCACCGGCAGCGTGTTCGGTCTGATCCTGCTGCTGGGCTGGACCTGGGCGCTGATGTTCCACCTGTGCAACGGCGTGCGGCATCTGCTGCAGGACGCCGGCATGGGCTACGAGATTCCGCAGTTCGTGCGTTCGAGCTGGCTGGCGGTGGTCGTCAGTCTGCTGCTGACCGTCGCGATCTGGGCATACCTGATGGCTGGAGGTGTCCTGTGAGCGATCTGCGCAACCCTCTGCAACGTGCACGCGGTCTGGGCTCGGCCAAGTCCGGCGTCGGCCACTGGTGGATGCAGCGCATGACGGCCGTCGCGCTGGTGGTGCTGTCGATCTGGTTCGTCCTGACGCTGCTGTCGATGCTGCACGCCGATTTCGCCACGGCCCACGCGATGCTGGCCAAGCCGTGGAACGCGGTGCTGATGATCGCCTTCACCACCAGCATGTTCTGGCATGCGCAGCTCGGTCTGCAGGTGGTGATCGAGGACTACGTGCACACGCGCTGGCTCGAGGTCAGCCTGATGGTGCTGGTCAAGCTTCTCGCCGTCCTGTTCGCGCTCGCCTGCGCGCTGGCGGTCCTGCGCGTCGCGCTCGCCGGCTAAAGGAAGATTCATGGAAAGCTACAAGATTCAGCAACACAAGTTCGACGTGATCGTGGTCGGCGCCGGCGGCGCCGGTCTCCGCGCGACGTTCGGTCTGGCGCAGAAAGGCCTCAAGGCGGCCTGCGTGACCAAGGTCTTCCCGACGCGCTCGCACACGGTGGCGGCGCAGGGCGGCATCGCCGCCGCGCTGGGCAACATGGGCGAGGACGACTGGCGCTTCCACTTCTACGACACCATCAAGGGCGGCGACTGGCTCGGCGACCAGGATGCGATCGAGTACATGTGCAAGCACGCGCCGGAAGCGGTGATCGAGCTGGAGCACTACGGCGTGCCGTTCTCGCGCACCGAGGAAGGCAAGATCTACCAGCGTCCGTTCGGCGGCATGACCACGCATTACGGCAAGGGCACCGCACAGCGCACCTGCGCCGCGGCCGACCGTACCGGCCACGCGATCCTGCACACGCTGTATCAGCAGTCGCTGGCGCACGATGCGCAGTTCTTCATCGAGTATTTCGCTACCGACCTGATCTTCGACGACGAAGGCGTGTGTCGCGGCGTCATGGCGCTCGATCTCAACGAGGGCACGCTGCACGTGTTCCGCGGTCACGCGGTGGTGCTGGCGACCGGCGGTTACGGCCGTGCGTACTTCTCGTGCACCTCGGCGCATACCTGCACGGGCGACGGCGGCGGCATGGTGCTGCGCGCTGGCCTGCCGCTGCAGGATCTGGAATTCGTGCAGTTCCATCCGACCGGCATCTACGGCGCCGGCTGCCTGATCACCGAAGGCGTGCGCGGCGAGGGCGGCTACCTGACCAACTCCAAGGGCGAGCGCTTCATGGAGCGCTACGCGCCCAGCGCCAAGGACCTGGCTTCGCGCGACGTGGTGTCGCGCGCCGAGACCATCGAGATCCGCGAGGGTCGCGGCGTCGGCGAGAACGCCGATCACACCTACCTCAACCTGATGCACCTCGGTCCCGAGGTCATCCACGAGCGCCTGCCGGGCATCGCCGAGACCGCGCGCATCTTCGCTGGCGTCGACGTGACCAAGGAACCGATCCCGGTGCTGCCGACCGTGCACTACAACATGGGCGGCATCCCGACCAACTATCACGGCGAAGTCGTGCACAAGAAGGGCGACGATCCCGATGCCGTGGTGCCGGGCCTGTTCGCCATCGGCGAAGCCGGCTGCGTGTCGGTGCACGGCGCCAATCGCCTGGGTTCCAACTCGCTGCTCGACCTGGTGGTGTTCGGTCGCGCCGCGGCGCATCGCTGTGCCGAGATCATCCAGCCCGGCGCCGCGCACAAGGACTTGCCGTCCAGCGCGCTGGACAAGGCGCTGTCGCGCTTCGACAAGCTGCGTCATGCCAACGGCGGCACCGCGACCGCGGATATCCGCATGAAGATGCAGAAGACCATGCAGAGCGACGCCGCGGTGTACCGCACGCAGGAAACGCTGCAGGAAGGCTGCGACAAGATTTCCCAGGTTCACGCTTCGTTCGAGGACGTGCGCGTCAGCGATCGTTCGATGGTGTGGAACTCGGATCTGGTCGAGACGCTGGAGCTGTCCAACCTGCTCGATCAGGCCGTGGCCACGATGTACTCGGCCGAGCAGCGCAAGGAGTCGCGCGGCGCGCATGCGCGCGAGGACTTCCCCGATCGCGACGACGAGCACTGGATGAAGCACACGCTGGTGTCGGTGGACGAGAAGGGCAAGCCCAGCTTCGACTTCCGCCCCGTGCACATGAATACGCTCAGCGACGAGGTCGAGACCGTCCCGCCGAAGAAGCGCGTCTACTGAGTTTCGGACTGGAGAAGCAACGTGGCAGAGTTCACGCTACCGAAGAATTCCAAGATTCAACCCGGCAAGCATCATCCGGCGAAGGACGCGAAGAAGCCGCGTACCTTCAAGATCTACCGCTGGAGTCCGGACGACGGCCAGAACCCGCGCATGGACACCTTCGAGGTGGACATGGCGAGCTGCGGCCCGATGGTTCTGGACGCGCTGCTGAAGATCAAGAACGAGATCGACTCCACGCTGACCCTGCGCCGTTCGTGCCGCGAGGGCATCTGCGGCAGCTGCGCGATGAACATCGACGGCACCAACACGCTGGCCTGCACCAAGGCCATCGACGACTGCAAGGGTGGGGAAGTCAGCATCTACCCGCTGCCGCACATGCCGGTGGTCAAGGATCTGGTGCCCGACCTGACGCATTTCTACGCGCAGTTCGCCTCGATCAAGCCGTGGCTGCGCACGCAGAGTCCGGCGCCGTCCGACGCCGAGCGTCTGCAGTCGCCGGAGGATCGCAAGAAACTGGACGGTCTGTACGAGTGCATCCTGTGCGCGTGTTGCTCGACCAGTTGCCCGAGCTACTGGTGGAACGGCGACAAGTACCTCGGTCCGGCCATCCTGCTGCAGGCCTACCGCTGGATCGCCGATTCGCGCGACGAGGACACCGGCGAGCGTCTGGATGATCTGGAAGATCCGTTCAAGCTGTACCGCTGCCACACCATCATGAACTGCGCGCGGACCTGCCCGAAGGGGCTGAACCCGGCCAAGGCGATCGCCGAGATCAAGAAGCTGATCGTCGAGCGTCGCTCCGCCTGAACGTGTCGGTTCGCGCGTCGTGTCACGGCGCGCGAACCGCTTCGGGCGGTTGCGCGCTTTTTTATTCGGTGTAATTTAGATCGATCCAAGTTCGTGTTGTGCCACCTGTCCGGCACCGCCCAAGGAGGAACACCGCATGCACAGCCATCCGATTTTCTCCCGCTGGTCACGCGCATCGGTCGACATGGGGCGGCGACCATGGCGTACATGGGCGATACCGGGAGTACTCCTGGTTGCGAGCCTCGGGCTGGTCCCGACCGCTTTTTGCCATACGAATCAGCCAACTGAAAGTGTTTTTTACACTTCTTTCGAGAAACCCGACGCGCTCGCATCCGGTGCGGGATCCCGTCAGACGGGGTGGTCCGTACGGCGCGTAAGCGGTCCGAGTGCGTCGGAAGTGCTGACGGCCAAGCCGGAAGCCGGATTCACCGGCACGCATGCGCTGCGCTACGAAGGGCGGGAGCAGGCCGAGGGGCGTGCCGCTGAGCGGACCTTGTTTCGCGTACGCGTGGCGGTGGCCCAAGACACGCATCTGTCGTGGAAGCTGTTCCCGGTACACGCCGATGCGCCGGATCCGCAGCCGGCGATGCACGTCATCGTCGATCTGCGCTTCGCCGACGGTTCGCGGCTGTCGGCACTGGGCGCGCGCGATCAGCATCGGGTGGCCTACACGGCACGAGGCGAGGGCGCGTCGCGCACCTTGTACCAGGACCAGTGGAATGCGCTGGACATCGATCTCGGCGCGGTGGCCCACGGCAAGGTCATCACGGACATCGAGCTGGTGGCGCAGCCGCCGGCCGGCCATGCGGCTTTCCATGGCTACATCGACGATATCCGCATCGGTCCCGCTCGCGAACCACATCCTTCTTCGCCCAGCGGCTACGTCGACACCCGCCGCGGCAGCAACGCCAACTACAACTTCTCGCGCGGCAACACCTTCCCGGCTACGGCCGTGCCGCATGGTTTCAATTTCTGGACGCCGACCACGAATGCCGGCTCCAACTGGATCTACCAGTATCAGGAGAGTAACGACGCGCAAAACCGCCCGCACATCCAGGCCTTCTCGCTGAGTCACGAACCCAGCCCGTGGATGGGCGACCGGCAGACCTTCCAGGTCATGCCGGCGATGGTCGCGCACGGCGCGCCGCCGCTGGATCGCAAGGCGCGCGCGCTGGCGTTCGATCACGATCACGAGACGGCCAGGCCGTATCTGTACCGCGTGCGCTTCGACGACGGCATCGTCGCGGCGATGACGCCGAGCGACCATGCCGCGATGATGCGCTTCCGCTTTCCTGGCCACCACGCGCAACTGGTATTCGACAACGTCAACGATCACGGCGGCATCACGCTGGATCCGAAGCAGCGCACGATCCAGGGTTTCTCCGATGTCGCCAGTCGGCTCTCCACCGGCGCCACGCGCCTGTTCTTCTACGCCACGTTCGACCGCCCGGTGCGCGCGAGCGGACGGCTGACCGGGCATGGCCGCGATCACGTGGCTGCCTGGTACGGCTTCGCGCTGGACGATTCGCGCACGGTGACCATGCGCATCGGTACCTCGCTGATCAGCGTCGCGCAGGCCCGACGCAACCTCGATCGCGAGATTCCCCCGGGTACCGACTTCGCGCAGGTACAGGCCGCCGCACGCCAGCGCTGGGATGCCTTGCTCGGCCGCATCGAAGTGCCGGGCGCGTCCTACCGCGACAAGGTCACGCTGTATTCCAACCTCTACCGCCTGTTCCTGTATCCGAACCAGGCTTTCGAGAACGTCGGCACCGCGGCGCATCCCGACGAGCGCTACGCCAGCCCGTTTTCGCCGCCGGTGGGCAAGAACACCCCGACGCACACTGGCGCGCGCATCGTGAAGGGGCGGCCGTACGTCAACAACGGTTTCTGGGACACCTACCGCACGGCCTGGCCGGCCTACGCGCTGCTGACGCCGCACGAGGCCGGGCAGATGATCGACGGCTTCGTGCAACAGTACCGCGATGGCGGTTGGATCGCGCGCTGGTCCTCGCCGGGTTATGCCGATCTGATGGTCGGCACCAGTGCCGACGTGGCGTTCGCCGACGCCTGGAACAAGGGCGTGCACAACTTCGATGTGCGCAGCTTCTATCGGGCCGCGCTGAAGGATGCGACGGTGGTCAGCCCGATCCCGGGCGCCGGGCGCAAGGGGCTGGCCCGCTCCATCTTCACCGGCTACACCGCGAACGACGTCGACGAAGGCTTTTCGTGGTCGATGGCCGGCTACCTCAACGACTTCGGTTTGGCCGAACTGGCTCGGAATCTCGCCGCGCATCCGCCGAGGAACGATCCGTACGCGGCGCACTATGCCGACGATGCGCGCTACTTCGAGAGCCGCGCGCTGGGCTACGTGCATCTGTTCGACAAGGCGGCCGGTTTCTTCGTCGGACGCAAACCCGATGGCGACTGGCGTATCGATGCCGCGCATTTCGATCCCTACGCCTGGGGCGGCGACTACACCGAGACCAACGCCTGGGGCATGGCTTTCGACGCGGTGCAGGACGGGCAGGGGCTGGCCAATCTCTACGGCGGTCGCGCCGGGCTGGCGAAGAAGCTGGACGCGTTCTTCGACGCACCGACGATCTACCACGTCGGCGCCTACGGCGGCGTCATTCACGAGATGCGCGAGGCGCACGAAGTGCGCATGGGCCAGTACGCGCACAGCAATCAGCCCGCGCACGCCATCCTGTACATGTACGACGTCGCCGGCCAACCGTGGAAGACCCAGGACAAGGTGCGCGACGCGCTGTCGCGTCTGTACAACGGCAGCGCCATCGGTCAGGGCTATCCCGGCGACGAGGACAACGGCGAGATGTCGGCCTGGTACGTGTTCAGCGTCGCCGGTTTCTATCCGCTGCGCGTGGGCACGCCGACTTACGCCATCGGCGCGCCGTACTTTCCGAAGATGATCATCCATCTGGAGAACGGCAAACGCATCGTCATCAACGCGCCGAACGTCAGCGACAAAAACCGCTACATCCAGTCGCTCACGCTCGACGGCAAACCATACGCAAAGACCTGGCTGCGTCATGCCGATCTGGCCGACGGCGCGGTGCTGGATTTTCGCATGGGACCGAAGCCGTCGCGTTGGGGCACCGCGGCGGACGAGGCGCTGCCGTCGATCACGCACGGTTCGGCGCGCCCGCAACCGCTGGTCGATCGGCTCGATGCCGGACACGTCACCGTGACGCTCGATGGCGATGTCGCGCAGGCGCATGCGTTGATCGACAACACCTCGCAGACGCATGTCGAGCTCGGCTCCGGCGACGTGGAGGCGCGGTTCGCCCATCCGCAACGCGTGCGCATGTACACGCTGACCTCGGCTTCGCATGCGCAGGAAGCGCCGGTTTCGTGGCAGCTGTTCGGCTCTCGCGACGGCCGGCATTGGGTGCGCATCGATGCGCGCGAACGACAGCGCTTCGCATGGCCGCAGCAGACGCGCACGTTCGGCGTCAGCGACGTCGGCGCCTATACGTATTACCGCTGGCGTTTCGCGCGTTCGGCGGCGGGCCAGCCGACATCGCTGTCGCAGATCGAGTTGCTGGGTCGACCATGAAGCACTGACGATGCATGGGCCATGCGCACACGTTGATGCACGTGCCGACCATGTAGGACTCGGGTCGTACTGGAGCGATGGCCGTCATCGGTGCATGATGGTCATGATGGTGGCGACGGTCGCATCCGCACGTCGTTGACCGTCATCAAGCTCACTCAGGATGGAGGACGAGGCATGTACGGAAGAAGGATGGCCCTGGCGGCGCTGGCCGCGGTCACGCTGGGTGCGGGCGTCGCGCATGCGGCAGGCGCGCAGACGATGATCGCGCATGAAAGCGTCGACGGCATGTCGCGGCTGCAGGCGCATCACGTGCTGATGCAGTACTGCAAGCAGCATGGTTTCGGCATCGTGCACGACTCGCTCACTTCGGTGGCTTGCCGCAAGCGCGTCGACGGTGCGCCGGCGTCCTATCTGGCGGAAGCGACCAAGGCGGAGCGCGGACCGTACACCCCCGAACTGACGCTGCATTTCCGCTTCGTGCCCGACACCGACGGCGTGATGCACATCCGTGCGGTCGGTTCGGTGCTGCGTCGCGGCCCCGACGGTTTCGCGCAGCGCTCGCTGGTGCCGGTCGGCGAGGTGCAGGCGATGCTGACGCATTCGCGCGAAGTCTGGAGTGCGCAGCATTCGCAGGCGGCATCGCGCAGCTGATCGCCAGGATGCGCAGACATGAAAAAGGCCCGCACATCGGCGGGCCTTTTTCATGGGCGGTCAGGTCGCGTCAGGGCTTGCGGAACTTGTACACGAACTGGTCGGTGTGTCCGCGGATGGACGGGTCGAAGACCTTGATGTCGTGCGGATCCTTGGGATTGCGCAGCACGTCGCTGGCGCCGACGAAGGTGAAGCCGGCTTCCGTGACCTGCTTCTTCACGATGGCCGGATCGATGCGGTGCAGCGTGTCGGTGTCGGACAGCCCTGAACCCTTCGGCGCCACGTGGTCGTTGACCAGGAAGATGCCGCCGGACTTCAGCAGGCCGCGTATCTCGGTGGCCAGGGCTTTCGGCGGCAGGCTGCCGAACGAGGCGTTGTTGTAGTCGTGCACGTTCTCGGCGGTGAACACGAGATCGGCCCGGTGCGGCAGCTTCATGCCGGCGGCCGGCTGCACCAGCGCGGTGACGTTGGCGTAGTGCGGGTCGGCGGCGAGCGCCTTGCTCTTGTCGGCGGCGGTCGGGAAGACCTTGAGGAACTCCGACGGCGTCACCGTGTAGACGTGGCCCTTGGGACCGACGATCTGGCTGAGTATGCGCGTCCAGTAGCCGCCGCCGGGCACGAGTTCGATCACGGTGTCACCGGGTTTGACGCCGGCGAACGCGAGGATTGGGCCGGGACGGCGGCGGTCGTCGTTGGCCTGGTCCTTGGCGCGGGCCGGGTCGGCCAGCGCCTTGGCGATGTAGGCCGGCACCTTGATCGTGGCGGGCTGGCCGCGATCGGCGCGCACGGGCGTGGAGAGGGACAGGCACAGCGCGAAGCCGGCCACGAGAGCGGGGGTGAGCCATCGATTCATGCGCATCATGCAGGCAGTATGCGCCTGCACGATGCGTCGATGCCACCCAACGTCTGACCTAGCTGCGCGGTGGCTGAAACGACGGCGGCGCGGCGTCCGCGGCGCTGCCCCAGCGCGTGTCCGGTTGCGTGCCGAGGGTGTAGTCGAGCCGGCCGCCGTGCTGCACGAAGTCGGCCGGCAGCCACGGTTTGTCGTGAGCGACGCCGTCGACCTTCAGCGCCTGCACGTAGGGCGCGTTCGTCGCGGCCTGCGGCGCGTCGATGACGATGTCGCCGCCCGGGCGATGGATGACCGCATGAGGAAACAGCGGGCTGCCGAGCACGAGTTCGGCACGGCCGGGAATCTCCGGATACATGCCCAGCGCGGCCCACACGTACCAGGACGACATCTCGCCCAGATCGTCGTTGCCGGGGATGCCGTCCGGCGCATCCTTCCACAGCGTGTTCTCGACGATGCGCACGGCTTCCTGTGTCTTCCATGGCTGGCCGGCGTAGCCGTACAGCCAAGGCGTTTCCACCGACGGTTCGTTGTTGAGCTCGGCATGCAGCGGGCCGGCGTCGGTCAGCGCCCAGCGGCCGTCCTTGTGATGGAAGAAGGCGTCCAGACGACGGGTCGCGGCGGCCTTGCCGCCCAGCGCGTCGAACAGACCGTGCACGTCGAACGGCACCATCCACAGATAGACCGCCGCGCTGCCCTCGACGAAGCCATCGTCGGTGCTCGGCGTGAAGGCCGGCCAGCTGCCGTCGGCGTTGCGATTCTGGATGTAGCCGCCTTCCGGCGTGGCGTGCGGGTTGAACAGGTTGCGCCAGTAGCCGGCCCGCGTGAGGAAATTGGCGTGACCTTCGGCGTCGCCCGTGTACGCCGCGAGCTGCGACAGCGCGAAGTCGGCGGTGGCGTCTTCCAGCGTTTCGCCCGCGCCGCCCCAGGCGTGCGACTTGGCGGCGATGTAGTGCAGCTTCAGCCACTGGTCCAGCGAGGGGCGCTGGCCGACGCATTCGACGTTGCAGCCGGCGTCGCTGAGATCCTGTGCGGTGACCGTGGTGGCGGCGTGCTTCAGCGAGGCGTAGGCGGCCTTCACGTCGAAGTCGCGTCCGCCGAAGGCGACGATGTCGGCCACGGCCGGCGCGGACGGATCGCCGCTCATCACGTGTGTGCCGCCGGAGTTGTGGGTCCAGCGATCCCACTTGCCGTGGTTCTGCCGGGCCTGGTTGAACAGCGACTGCGCGATGTCGCTGGCGCGCTTCGGTTCCAGCAGCGTGACCAACTGCAGATGTGAGCGGTAGATGTCCCAACCGGAGAAATTCGCGTACTGCGCCTGCTGCGCGCCGTGCACACGATGGGTCATCTGATCGAAGCCGCGGTATTCGCCGTTGACGTCGCTGTACAGGTTCGGATGCATCATGACGTGATACAGCGCGGTGTAGAACACGCTGCGTTGCGCCGGCGTGCCGCCCTGGATGGCGATGCGGCCCAGCGCGCGGTTCCAGGCGTCGCGGGCCATGCCGCGCACCTGCGCGAGGCTGCTTCCGTGCGGGATCTCGGCGGCGAGATTGGCGCGCGCGTTGGCCAGGCTGACGTAGGAAATGCCGACACGCACGGTCACGTCGCGCGCGCCCTTGCCGGCGAAGCCGACCCACGCGCCGGAACCCTTGCCGACCGGCGGCCAGCCCTTGGCACCGTAGGTGGTACCGCCTGATGCGGAAGTGCTGCCGGCATGCACCGCGCCATCGCGCCAGGTGCCGGTAGCGGCGAAGGCGCGGTCGAAGCGGGCCACGAAGTACAGCGTGTAGTAACTGCGCTGGTCGGCCTTGGCCAGGTAGCCGCAGAAGTTGCCGCTGGTGACCGAGCCGCTGACGGTGCGCGTACGCGGATCGATCTTGGCCTGCGCGTCGCTGCTGCCGACTTCCGAATCGGAGACGCGGATCAGCAGGTTGGCCGGCTTGCCGGCCGGAAAGCGGAAACGCGCGATGCCGCTGCGCGGCGCAGCGGCGAGTTCGACGGCGACGCCGTTGGCGAGCTTCACGCGGTAGTCGCCAGCGCGCGCGGTCTCGTCCGCGTGCCGGAAGTCGCTGGCGTAGCGCGCGTCCTTGGCGTCGGCCGAGGGCGAGGTGGTCACCGGCACGGTGATCGGCATGAACGGCACGTCGCCGCTGGCGCCCGCGCAGCCGGTGCCGGACAGGTGGGTCAGGCTGAAACCGCGGATGCGCGTGGCGTCGTACTGATAGCCGCCCGGCGCGGCGGTGCGCACATGGTGGCCACGCGTGTTCTCCGGGCTCCACTGCAGCATGCCGAAGGGCAGGGTCGCGCCGGGAAAGGTGTTGCCGCCGTTGCGGCTGCCGATCAGCGGATGCACCGCGTCGGCCGGCGTGGTGGCGGCCGGTGCGGCCAGCGTGGCGCCGCTCGCGAGCGCCAGGGCGGCGATGGCGGAAACAAGCAGGCGGGAGCGAAGTCGTTGCATGGCGGAACCTCGTCGTGAAGCGATTTGTATCGATCTAAAATTGAACGGAAAGACTGATCCGAAGGGCGTCGCGTGCAGGGATTCAGCGCGGTCCGATCACGTTGAGCACCTCGTAGCAGGCGCCCATGGTGTGGTAGTCGGTCTTGCCGGCCGGGCTTTTCTCGTTGTCGTACTTCTGGTTCATGCGGTCGAGAATGCGGTACCAGCCGCCGTAGCGGTGGTCGACCATGTGCTGCCAGGCGTACGTCCAGATGCGCTCGTACCAGAGCCAGTACGCGTCCATGTCGGTGCGGTGCGCCAGCAGCGCGGCGGTGGTCAGCGTCTCGGCCTGGACCCAGAAGTACTTGTCGTCGTCGCAGATGTTGCCGTCCGGGTCGAAGCCGTAGCACAGGCCGCCGTACTGCTTGTCCCAGGCCAATGCAACGGCGGTGTCGAACAGGCGGCGCGCGGTCGGCAGCAGCCAGTCGAGGCCGGGGTAGGCGGGCCTGGGCGCGGCGGCGCGGTCGGCGACCGGGTCGAGCACCGGGCCGCGCATCGACTCGAATCGCATGGAACTGGCGTCGGCGCGCGCGACCCGCGATTCGTTCCAGCCGGGCACCGTGACCGGCTGGCCGCGCTCGGAAGCCGGGCGGTGGCAGTAGCGATCCAGGATCAGCAGCAGCTTGGCCCATTCGGTCTGATGACCGGGCTGGAAGCCCCACGGACGGAACAGGTGCTTGGGATTGTCGCGGTTGTAGTCCCAGTCGACATTCCAGTCGGCGTCGTAGTGTTCCCAGATCAGGCCGTTGGTTTGCTTGGCCTGACGCTGGGTCATGTGCTCGGCGAGCAGCAGCGCGCGATCCAGGTAGCGCGCCTGGCCGGTGGCCTCGTAGGCGCACAGCATGGCCTCGCACATGTGCATGTTGGCGTTCTGTCCGCGGTAGGCGGAGAAGTGCCAGTCGGCGTCGGCCTCGTCGCGGTACAGACCGGCGTCGGCGTCCCAGAAACGCTCTTCCAGCAGCTGCCAGGTCTCGTCCATCCATTCGGCGGCCTGTTCGGAACCGGCCTTGTGCGCGGTGGCGTAGGCCAGCATCACGAAGGCGACGCCGTAGCAGTGATTGGTGCGGTCTTCGGCCAGGCCGTCGAACAGCGTCCACACGTAGCCGCCGGTGGTGGTGTCGCGATGCACTTCGCGCAGGTAGTTCAGGCCGTGGCGTGCGGCCTCGGCGAAGCGCGTGCTGCCGAAGTGGCGCGCGGCCATCGCGAAGTTGAAGACGAAGCGTGTGCTGCTGACCAGGTGCCGGTGACGCGTGTTGTAGATGCTGCCGTCGTCGCGGAAGTACTGGAAGTAGCCGCCCACGGGATCGATGCATCGCGGATAGTAGAAATCCATGGTGTCGGCGATGTGGCGGCGCAGGAATTCGCGCGAACGGAAATCCGGTACGGGCGTTGCTGGCAGCTTGGGCGTCATGGCCTCACGTCCATGTAGGTCTCAACTTCTTGTGCCGTGGGCATGGCCGCGAACGAACCTCTGCGTGTGACGGTGATGGCGCCGCACGCCGCGGCGTAGCGAAGTGTTGCATGCAGTTGTGGCAATGCCGTGATGAACGCATCGAAGTTTCGCGCATCGATGTCCTGATCGACCAGCCGCTGCAGCAGCCCGGCGACGAACGCATCGCCGGCGGCGGTGCTGTCGACGACCGTGCTGTCGAAGACTGGCAACTCGCCTTCCGCGTCGCGTGCGAACCAGCGCAACGGCGCGGCGCCGTCGGTCACCACCAGCAGTCGCGGACGGCCCTGCCAGAGACGCTCGAGGAAGGCTTCTTCGCCATCGACGGCGAGGTAGTCCAGCTCCTCGGCGCTGAGCTTGATCACGTCGGCCAGATCGAGGCCGCTCCACATCACCGGGCGCGGATCGTCGTGATGATCCCAGCGCGCGGGACGCAGGTTCAGGTCGAAACTCACCAGCGCATGGGTCGCCGCGGCGCGTCGCATGCCTTCGCGGGTGGCTTCGGCCAGTTCGGGTTCGCTCATGCTCAGCGAGCAGACATGCAGCAGGGCGATGTCGTCGAAGGCGTCGTCGCGAAAGTGCTCGCTGCGGAACAGCATGTCCGCCGACGGCGGGCGGTAGAACGAGAAGCTGCGCTCGCCATGGGCGTCCAGTTGCACGAAGGCCAGAGCGGTCGGCGCGTCGGCCGTGCGCACGACCTGCCGGGTATCCACGCCGGCGCGCTGCAGACAGTCGAGCAGGAAGTCGCCGAAACGATCCTCGCTGAGCATGCCGCAGAACTGCGCCGCCCCGCCCAGGCGCGCCACGGCCACGGCGACATTGGCCTGGCCGCCGCCGGCGAACGGCACATACGCGCGGCTGAAGCCATGGTCGTCCGTGCCTTCCGGATGGAAGTCGATCAGGGCCTCGCCGAAGCAGAGAATCGGGCGCATGGTCATCCTTGTCCGAGGGTCATGGAGCGGGCGTTGCGGTTTCGGGAACCTGGCGGATCCTGGATCCGCGGAGGCCGTAGAACAGGATGTAGACGTAGCATACCAACGGCAGCACGAAGGAAATCTGCAGTCCGAAGCGGTCGGCCAGGAATCCCTGTCCCAGCGGCACCAGCGCGCCGCCGACGATGGCCATGATCAGCAGGCTCGATGCCTTGTCGGTCAGCGGTCCCAGCCGTTCGATGCCGAGCGCGAAAATGGTCGGGAACATGATCGAGTTGAACAGGCCGATGGCGATCACGCTGATCATGGCGACGTCGCCATGGGTCAGCATCGTGGTGACCAGCAGCGCGCCGGCGACGATGGCGAAGAACGACAGCATCTTGCGCGGATTGATCCAGGCCAGCAGAAACGAGCCGAAGAAGCGGCCGACCATCGCGCCGCCCCAGTAGAACGACACGTAGTGCGAAGCGGTCTGTTCGCTGATGTTGCCGATGTCCGGGCGCGAGATGTAGTTGATCATGAAGCTGCCGATGGAAACCTCGGCGCCGACGTAGAAAAAGATCGCCAGTACGCCGAAGGCGACATGCGGAATGCGCAGTGCTTCGCCAAGGCCGCGCAGGGTTTCGCGCAGCGCCTGCTTGCTCGACGAGGTCTGGCCGGTGTTGTCGCTGAGTGTCGGCAGGTGGAACAGCCACACGAAGCCGGCCAGCAGGAACAGCGCCGCCGCCAGGCCCAGGTAGGGCATCTGCACCGACTGTGCCTGTTCGCTGCGGTAGAGCAGCTGATCGGTGGCGGACATCGTGGCCACTTCGCTGGCCTTCTTCACCGCATGCGAAAGAATCAGATAGCCGCCGAAGATCGGCGCCAGGGTAGTGCCCAGCGAATTCAGCGTCTGCGCCAGCGTCAGGCGACTGGAGCCGGTGCGCGCGGGGCCGAGCAGGGTGACGTAGGGATTGGCGGCCACCTGCAGCACGGTGATACCGCTGGCCAGCACGAACAGCGCGCCGAGAAAGACCGGATAGTTGTGCCATTGCGCCGCCGGCAGAAAGCCCAGCGCGCCGACGCCGGCAATGCCCAGTCCGGTGACGATGCCCAGCTTGAAGCCCAGACGCTCGACCAGCCAGCCGCTGGGCAGCGACATCAGGAAGTAGGTGCCGAAGAAGGTGAACTGCACCAGCATGACCTTGGTGTAGCTGAGCTCGAACGCGGCCTTCAGATGCGGGATCAGGCTGTCGTTCAGCGCGGTCAGGAAACCCCACATGAAGAAGACCAGGGTCAGCACGGTCAGCGCGGCCGGGAAGTAGGTGTAGCGCTTGTCGCCGGGAGCGCCGGACGGTGCGGATGTGGGAGCGGGCGAGAAGGAGGCCATCGATCGGTACCTTGCGGTCAGGAATGAGGTGGCTTGCAGGTGCTGCCACGCACCACCAGTTCGGCGGCGGCGTGCAGTTCGCTGGGCGTGGTGTCGGGGAGGCGAACGCGTTGCAGGATGCGCTCGGCCGCCTGGCGTCCGCGGCCGCGCGGATCGGTGGCGACGGTGGTCAGTGGCGGCAGGCAGACGGCGGCTTCGGGGATGTCGTCGAAGCCGGTCACCGCGAAGTCGTGTCCGGGGCGGCGGCCGCGGGCGTGGAGTCCCAGCATCAGGCCGAGCGCGACGGCGTCGTTGTAGCAGACCGCGGCGGTCGGCGCCGGATCGCGCACGAACAGCGCACTGGTCTGGGCGGCGGCCTGCAGGCGGGTCGGCGCGCTCTCGATCAGCCATGGCGGCTCGACGGCGATGCCGGCGGCCTGCATGGCGTCCGCGTGCCCCTGACGACGTTCGCGGCAGGAGCTGGAATCGGCATGACCGCCGAAGAACGCGATGCGCCGATGGCCGAGTTGCAGCAGGTGTTCGGTCGCCAGCCGCGCGCCGCGGCGGTTGTCCAGCGCCAGGAAGTCCCAGCGGGCGTGCGGCAGCTTGCGGTTGAACACCAGCACCGGCGTGTGCGTGCCGACGATCTTCAGCAGCTCGTTGCCGTCGCTGTGCTCGGCCGGCGACAGGATGATGCCGGCCGGTGCGTGTTCGCTCAGCGAGGCCAGGACCTTGCGCTGGCGTTCGGTGGACTCGCCGGTGCTGCCGAGCAGGGTGACGAAGCCGGCCGCGCCGAGCGCTTCGTCGACGCCGGCGGCGAATTCGGCGAAGAACGGATTGGACAGATCGTTGACCACCAGCGCCACGCTGGAGGACGTGCGTTGGCGCAGGTTCGCCGCCGCGCGGTTGTAGACGTAGCCCTGTCGCTTGAGTTCAGCCTCGACCTTCTTGCGCGTCTCGGCGGCGACCAGCGGACTGTTGCGCAACACCAGCGACACCGTCGCGCGCGAGACCTTGCAGCCACGCGCGATGTCGGCCAGCGTGACGCGACGCTGGTTCATGCGGCACCGTCGCGAGCGGCGGCGCCGACCGGTGGGACGAACGAAATGGGCATGACAGGTTCGACAAGGTGTTTGGAACGATTGAATGGCCTGCGGCTGATATCGTTTACAGGTCCGCGTGACATCATGCAATGCAACATGTCGCAGACGCAACGTCATGCTACTTTGCGTCGCATTTAGAACGATACAAAAGGGGCCGTTGCCATGCCGTGTATGCACCGTTTTCGTCGATGCGTCCGTTTCGTGGGCGCCGGGCTGCTGATGGGAGGAATATTGATGACGACCCCGGGCATGACGTCCACGCCGGGCCAGGCGGCCTGGAAGCAGGTCGATCCGATGATCGGCACGGGAGGCGACGGGCATACCTTCCCTGGCGCCACGGTGCCGTTCGGCATGATCCAGCTCAGTCCGGACACGGCAATGCCGGACTTCAAGCACGCCTACAAATGGGCGGCGGGCTATCGCTACGACGACACGACCATCCGCGGTTTCTCGCATACGCACTTTTCCGGCAGCGGCCACTCCGATCTGGGTGACGTGCTGCTGATGCCGATCGGCGGCAAGGTGCGGCTGGATGCCGGCGAGGCGGGCAAGCCCGGCAGCGGCTACCGCTCGCGCTTCAGCCATGACACCGAGACGGCGCAGGCCGGCTACTACGCCGTGACGCTGCCGGACAATCATGTCCGCGTCGAACTGACGGCCGGCCAGCGCGTCGGCTGGCATCGCTACACCTTCGACAAGGGCGAACCGGCGCACGTGCTGCTGGACCTGCGCCCGAGCATCTACGACTACCCGGGCAAGGTGTCCTGGGCACGGCTGCGCGTGCGCGCCGACGGCACCGTCACCGGCATGCGCGAGACGCGCGGCTGGGCGCCGGGGCGGCAGCTGTTCTTCGCCATCCGCTTCTCGCACCCGATGACCTCGCACGAGCTGATGAACCGCGAGCAGGATGTCGTCTACAAGGGCTTCAAGGGGCCGGGCGACTCGCCGGCCGACACCGATGCCGTGGACGGCCGCGCGCTGGAAGGCGTGTTCGACTTCGGCACGCTGGAGCAGCCGCTAATCGTCAAGGTGGCGATCTCCACCGTCAGCGAGGCCAACGCCATCGCCAATCTGGACGTCGACGGCAAGGGCTGGGACTTCGACGCCCGCCGCGCCGAAGCGCGCAAGGACTGGGAACAGGCGCTGTCGGCCATCGACGTCGATGCGCCGGCGGCCACGCGCAAGAACTTCTACACCGCGATGTACCACGCGATGATCGCGCCGAATCTGGCGATGGACGTCAACGGCCAGTACCGCGGTCCCGACCACGGCATCCATCAGGCCAAGGATTTCACCTTCTACTCGACCTGGTCGCTGTGGGACGTCTACCGCGCGCAGCAGCCGCTGATGACGCTGATCCAGCCGAACAAGCGCGTGGCGAACTTCGTGCAGTCGCTGGTCGCGGCGCAGGAATCGAGCCCGTTCGGCATCCTGCCGGTGTGGGCGTACCAGGGGCTGGAGACCTGGTGCATGATCGGCTACCACGCGGTACCGGTGATCGCCGATGCCTACATGAAGGGCATTCGCGGCTTCGACACCAAGGCCGCGCTGAAAGCGATGGTCGCCAGCGCCACCTACAAGCCGTACGGCGGGCTGGGCTGGTACATGAAGCTCGGCTACGTGCCCATCGACAAGGTGCCGGAAGCGGCGTCGAAGACGGTCGAGTACGCGTTCGACGACTGGACGATTTCGCGCATGGCCGGAGCGATGGGCGACGAGGCGTTGCAGAAGCGCTTCGCCAAGCGCGCCGGCTACTGGCGCAACTCGTTCGACCCCAAGACCGGCTTCCTGCGCGCCCGCAAGAGCGACGGCGACTTCCGCACGCCGTTCGATCCGGCGGCGGCCGGCTACGGCAGCGACTACACCGAAGGCAACGCCTGGCAGTACTCGTGGTACGAGCCGCAGGACATCGGCGGCCTGATCTCGGTGCTTGGCGGCGACGACAAGCTGATCGCCAAGCTCGACCACGTGTTCGAGGCCAAGGTCGATCCGAAGGAGTTCGCGCACGTCGAGGACATCTCCGGCCTGATCGGCTACTACGCGCACGGCAACGAGCCCAGCCATCACATCGCCTACCTGTACGACTACGCCGGCGCGCCGTGGAAGACGCAGCAGCGACTCAAGCAGATCATGGACACCCAGTACGCGCCGACGCCGACCGGCCTGGCCGGCAACGACGACCTGGGGCAGATGTCGGCCTGGTACCTCTTCACCGCGATGGGCTTCTATCCGGTGGCGCCGGCCAGCAACCAGTACGTGATCGGGCGGCCGTTCGTGGACAAGGCCGTCTTGCACCTGCCCAACGGCAAGACCTTCACCATCGTCGCCCGGCATCTGGACGACGCGCATCCGTACGTCGGCAAGGTGCTGCTCGACGGCAAGCCGCTCGAACGCAGCTACATCGAACACGGACAGATTCTTGCCGGCGGCACGTTGACCTTCGAGATGCAGGCGAAGCCGAATACGCAGTGGGCGACATCCGACGCCGCGCGTCCGTATTCGATGACACCGTATCCGTCGCGCTAGCCGGCGTTTTACGCATGAAAATGAGGCACGGCCGGGATGTACCGGCCGGTTGCGTGGAAGACTCGGGGTCCCGGCTTTCGCCGGGATGACGGCCGAGGGTGTGCGTGGTGCGCAGGCGAAACGTGCTGGTCGGCGAAAGATGACGGAAGTGGATGCGTGGTACGCAGGCGGAATATGCAGGTTCGCGGAACAAGCGAATCTCGGGCGCCGGGAAACATGGTTCGCACCATGTGCATTAGGGCCCAAGACATCAGGCAACAGGCAGCAGGTAACAGGCAGCAGGTAACAGGTAACAGGTAACAGGTAACAGGTAACAGGTAACAGGCAGCAAGGCAGCAAGGCAGCAAGGCAGCAAGGCACGACACAGCGCGTCATTTCCCCTCTCCGTCATGCCTGCGGAAGCAGGCACCCAGCGCCTTTCGTGACGCCCGGCATGCGTCGAAGACACGACCGGCGGCATGCACGCACAGAATCCTGTCGCCATCGGACGACACAGCGATGCGACCGAAGACGACTGCGACAGCCCGCCGTCGCGCCGCTATCCTTTACCCATCGTTCGTCATCCGGATCGACCCTCATGAGCAATACGCCCCTGGCGCGCCTGCGCTGGCGCTGCCGCCGCGGCACCAAGGAACTGGACGCGCTGTACGGCTGGTGGCTGGAAAACCGCTATCCCGACGCCGATGCCGACACGCAGCAGGCGTTCGAGGAACTGCTCGACGTGCAGGACCCGGATTTGTGGGACTGGACCATCGGCCGCGGTGAAGCGCCGCGGGCGGACTGGCGGGCCATCATCGATGTCATCCGCGCCCAGCATCGGCTTTGACTACCGGCCATCGCGCTGGCCCGTGCGCGCGATGGCCGCACTGAGCCTGCTTTCGGTGGTAGCGGTGCTGGACAGCGGCGCCATGTGGTGGCTGCGCCTTGTGCTGACGATGCTGATCGCGGTTTATTCGGCGCGCGCATGCCTCGAAGTGATGCGCCCGATGGTGCGTCGCGTGCAGTGGCGCGCCGACGGCGGTTGGCGGCTGGCGCTGGCTGACGACAGCGACGTGGAAGCGCGCCTGCTCGGCATGCGTGTGCTGGGCGGCTCGCTGGTGCTCCGACTCGGCTGGGCGTCGCGTCGTCGGCAGGCGCTTTTGCTGCTGCCGGACAACCTGGATGCCGACACGCGTCGGCGATTGCGGATACGTCTGTCCGCTGAATCCGACAAACATTGACGCGCTCGCCGGCTTGCCGCCGGTTGCCGCTTTCGGGCACTCTGCCGAATCTTCGCGGTCTGATCGAACTCGCCGCGCACCTATTCCTGGATACCCATGTTCCGACCGCTGTCCCTGTTCATCGGCCTGCGCTACAGCCGCGCCAAACGCCGCAATCATTTCATCTCCTTCATCTCCGGCGTGTCGATCATCGGTCTGACGCTGAGCGTGACCGCGCTGATCACGGTGATGTCGGTGATGAACGGTTTCGATTATCAGCTGCGCGCGCGCATTCTCGGCGCCGTGTCGCAGGCCACGATTTCCGGCGTCGGCAGCAGCATCCAGGACTGGCCGCATGCGTTGAAGATCGCCAAGGCCGATCCGCGCGTGAAGGGCGCCGCCCCCTACGTCGAGCAGCAGGCGCTGGTGCAGGGCGCCGGTTCCAGCGGCGCCATCGTGCGCGGCATCGTGCCCTCGCTGGAACCGCAGGTGTCCGACTTCAACAAGCACATGCGCGATGGCTCGCTGGACACGCTGCAGCCGGGCAAGTGGAACATCGTGATCGGCGACGAACTGGCGATGATGCTGGGCGTGACGGTGGGCGACAAGGTGATCGTCTTCGCGCCGCGCTACCGCGGCGGTCCGATGGGCGCGATGCCGACGCTGCGCGCGTTCCGCGTCAGCGGCATCTTCGCGCTGGGCATGCAGCAGTACGACTCCGGTCTCGCGCTGATGAACATGCAGGACGCGGAGAAACTGTACGGCTTGAGCGGGCCGACCGGCATCCGTCTGCATCTGGACAATCTGTTCCATGCCGGCGCCGTGGCGCGACACCTCAGCGACGAGTTCGGCGGCGTCTATCGCGTCGAAACCTGGATGCAGACCAACGCGAACCTGTTCAAGGCCATCGCGATGGAAAAGAAGGTGATGTTCCTGATCCTGTCGCTGATCGTGCTGGTGGCGGTGATCAACCTGGTGTCGATGCTGGTGATGCTGGTGACCGACAAGCAGTCCGACATCGCCATCCTGCGCACGCTGGGCATCACGCCGCGCACGGTAATGGGCGTGTTCATGGTGCAGGGACTGTTCGTCGGCGTGATGGGCATTCTGGTTGGCGTGGTCTGCGGCGTCACCCTGTCGCTGAATCTGCCGGCCATCGCCGAATGGATCGAGCACACCTTCCACGTGCAGTTCCTGGCGCCGGACGTGTACTACATCAGCGAGTTGCCGAGCCGGCTGCAGTGGAGCGACGTCGGTTGGGTCGCCGGCATTGCCTTCGTGCTGTCGCTGTTGGCGACCCTGTATCCGGCGTGGCGCGCGTCGCGCACGCAACCGGCGCAGGCGCTGCGCTATGAATGAGCAGGAGACGACGATGACGACGCCCCAGGCGGATACGCACAAGATCGTGGTCGCGGCCCGGCACGTGGCCAAGACCTACAAGGAAGGCACACTGCGCGCCGACGTGCTCGAGGACGTGACGTTTGAAGTCCGTCGCGGCGAGACGCTGGCCATCGTCGGCGCGTCCGGCGCGGGCAAGAGCACCTTGCTGCACATCGTCGGCGGACTGGACACGCTCACGCGCGGCGAGGTCGAGATCGACGGTCATCTGATGTCCACGCTGTCGGATGCGCAGCGCGGCCATCTGCGCAACCGCTCGCTGGGCTTCATCTACCAGTTCCATCATCTGCTGCCCGAATTCACGGCGCTGGAAAACGTGTGCATGCCGTTGCTGGTGCGCGACACGCCGATCGACGAAGCCCGCGAACGGGCCAGCTACCTGCTGGATCGTGTCGGGCTGGCGCAGCGGATGGAACACAAGCCGGGCGAACTGTCCGGCGGCGAACGCCAGCGCTGTGCCGTGGCGCGCGCGCTGGTCACCAAGCCGGCGTGCATTCTCGGCGACGAGCCGACCGGCAACCTCGACGAGCACAACGCGGCCCAGGTCTACGACCTGATGCTGGAACTCAATCGCGAGATCGGCACCAGTTTCGTGCTGGTGACCCACGACCGTCGTCTGGCGGCACGCATGGACCGGGTACTGGAGCTGTCCGGCGGTCGCATGCACGCCCTGACGAACCAGGCCGCCTGATCCGCAGACATTCGATGCGCTGAGCGGAGCAGGACGCGCCGCGCGCAGACGCCCAGGGAGGGGCGATGCATGTCCGACGCGACATTCTGACACCGTGCGCGCGTGCGCTGGCCGCGCTTCCGTTGGCGTGGGGTCTCCTGTTCGGTACGACGCTCGTGGCGTGTATGTCTGCGCTGCCGCCGGTGTGGTGTCTGCTCGGACTCGCCATCGCGGCCGGCTTCGTGTTGTGGCGATGGCCGGCGTGTCGCGGTCCTTGCTGGATCGTGCTGGCCTTCGTCTATGGCGCGTGGCGGGCCGGCCATGTCCTGCAACAACGTCTGCCGAGCCGGCTCGAACGCCAGGACTTCGAGGTCGTCGGTGTGGTCGAGGGTCTACCGCAGGTGCGCGCCGACGCGGACCGCTTTGTGCTGCAGGTCGAAAAGGCGCGACTGCACGGTGCACCGGTCGCGCTGCACGGACGATTGCGTCTGGCGTGGTACCGCGCCCCTGCGACTGCCGCGCAGCCTTGCTTGCGCTGGCGGCTTCGCGTGCGACTGCGGCGGCCGCGGGGTTTCATCGATCCGGGCGCCTTCGACGGCGAGCGTCAGGCGTTGCTGGCGCGCATCGCCGCCGTGGGCTACGTGCGGGCCGGTGGGCCGAATCGCGCGATCGGTCGTCGTGCTCTTTGCATCGACGGGTTGCGAGCGCGTTTCGCACAGGCCATCGACGCGGCCGTCGGTCCGCAGCGAGGTGCGCGACTGTTGCGTGCGCTGGGTGTCGGCGACAAGCGTGCGCTGAAGGATCGCGACTGGCGTATCGCGCGCGCGAATGGCGTGTCGCATCTGCTGGCGATCTCCGGTTTCCACATCGGGGTCGCGGCCCTGCTGGGCGCGGCGCTGGTGCAGGGACTCTGGCGGCTGTGGCCCGCGCTGGGCCGACGATGTCCGCGCCCCGTCGCGGCGGCTGCGGTGGCGATGGTGCTGGCCGCGATCTACGCCGCGCTGGCCGGCCTGGGGCTGCCGACGCAGCGTGCGCTGGTGATGATCGTGGTGCTGGCGGCAGCGCGCGCCAGTCGTCGCTACGTGCATCCGTTGCAGGCGTGGTCATTGGCGCTGGCGGCGGTGCTGCTGTTCGACCCGCTGTCGGTGCTCTCGGCGGGATTCTGGCTGTCCTTCGCCGCCGTGGCGCTGCTGCTTTCCGTGCTCGATCGCCGCCGCACGCGGGGACTTCGCGGTTGGCTGCACAGCACGGGCCGGGCGCAGGTGCTGATGACCGTCGCCTTGCTGCCGCTGACAGCCTGGTTCTTCGGGCAGGGCGCGCCGTGGGGATTGCTGGCGAATCTGTTCGCGATTCCGGTGGTCAGTGCGCTGGCGGTGCCGTTGACGCTGGCCGGCATGGCGCTGTGGCCCGTATCGCCGCCGGCTGCGGGATTTCTGTGGCGGGTGGCCTCCATGGTCATGCGGCGTCTGTGGGGCGTGCTCGCCGCGATGGCGCAATGGCCGGGCGCGCACTGGTACCTGCCGGCGGTCTCGGCCGGCGCGCTGGCGCTGGCCTGTATCGGCGCGTTGTGGCTGTTCGCCCCGCGCGGCGTGCCCGGACGCTGGCTGGGTCTGGCGCTGTGGCTGCCGCTGGCTTGGCCCGCCTTGCACGCGCCCGCGGACGGTGCATTCCGCGCCACGGTGCTGGATGTGGGGCAGGGACTGTCGGTGCTGGTGCGCACCCGGCATCATCTGCTGGTTTACGACACCGGTGCGCGCTATCCCTCGGGTTTCAACTTCGGTGATGCGGCGGTGCTGCCGGCCATCCGCGCCGATGGCGCCGGGCCGGTCGACCGTGTCGTCATCAGTCACGGCGACAACGACCATGCCGGCGGTGCGCGCGCCGTGGTGCGGGCGTTTCCGCATGCGCGTCGTCTCAGCGGCGAGCCGGATCGCATGCCGGTGCCGATGCCGGCATGCCAAGCCGGCCAGCGCTGGCACTGGGATGGCGTGCGCATGCGTGTACTGAGTCCGCCCGCGCGATTGCGGCCGTTGCTGTTGCATGGCAATGATCGCTCCTGCGTGCTGCTGATCGAGGGGCGCGGCGGGCGGCTGCTGCTGACGGGCGACATCACGCGCCGCATGGAACCGCTGGTGGCGCGGCAGATCGACAAGGGGGCGCCGCTGGTGCTGGTGGTGCCGCATCACGGCAGCAATACCTCGTCGTCCGCGGCCTTCCTTGCCGCGCTGCGGCCACAGCTGGCCGTGGTCTCGGCCGGCTGGCTGAACCGCTTCGGTCATCCGCGGCCCAAGGTCCTGGCGCGCTACCGGAAGGCCGGCGTACCGGTCCTGAACACGGCGCGCAGCGGCGCCGTGGTGTTGCGGTTTCCCGCAGCGGGGACGCCCACGGTCACGCATCGCTGGCGTCTGGACCGTCACCCGTACTGGCGCGAATAGGCGTTGCGAAAGCGATGAACCGGTTCACAGGGCCGGGGCGTGTCGCTGTTATGATGCGCGATCATCGACTTTCGTGTCTGGAGATCGACCCCGTGCTCGATATTGTCATGGCCGGCGGCTGGGGGATGCTGCCCATCCTGGTGTGTTCGGCGATCGCCCTGGCGATCATCCTGGAACGTTTCTGGAGCCTGCGCCGCAGCACGGTGATGCCGCCGGGGCTTGGCGACGAGGTGCGCAAGTGGGCGCAGTCGCGTTCGCTGGACGCCACTCACCTGCGCAGCCTGGCCGAAAATTCGCCCCTGGGCGAGTTGCTGGCGGCCGCGCTGGCGGTGCGCAACCGTTCGCGCGACGAGATCAAGGAGCGCCTGGAAGACACCGGCCGCCACGTCGCGCATCGCATGGAGCGGTTCCTCAACACGCTCGGCACCATTGCCCTGATCGGTCCGCTGCTGGGTCTGCTGGGCACCGTGATCGGCCTGATCCGCATGTTCCTGGCGGTGATGGTCAGTGGCGTGGGCGATCCGATGAAGATGGCCGGCGGCATCGGCGAAGCGCTGATCTGCACGGCTTCCGGCCTGATCGTGGCGATTCCCGCCTACATCCTGCATCGCTATTTCCGTGGCCGCGTGACTGGTTACTGCATGGACATGGAGCGCGAGGCGACGGCGCTGCTGGACACCCTGTCCACGCCGCCGCGCCCCGCTGCCGGTGCGCCTCGCGCCGCCGCCGCCGCTCCGACGGCCACGCCGCGCCCCGCGCGCGCTACGCGCTGAGGCCTCGTCGTGCATATCGCTAGCGACCGCAAGCGGGACGAGTTCGAGATCAGCGTGGTGCCGCTGATCGATGTGCTGCTGACGCTGTTGATGTTCTTCGTGCTGACCACGACCTTCGTGCGCCACTCGCGCATGCAGGTCACGCTGCCCAAGGCCAGCGCCGATACCGCCACGGCGCAGTTGCATCCGCTGGTCGTGGTCATCGACCGCGAGGGACACTTCTACGTCGGCAGCAATCAGGTGCTCGGCTCCGGCGTGGACGCGCTCAAGCGCGCCATCGGCAGCGTCGCCGGTTCCGAGCGCGACCAGCCGGTCACCTTGCGTGCCGACGCCATGACCCCACATCAGGCCGTAGTCACCGCGATGGATGCGCTGGGCCAGCTCGGCTTCACGCGCCTGTCCATCGCCACTACGCCAGATCAGGGGTCCGATTCGCAGTGAGTAGCCGTTCCGACACATCGTCCGAAGTGAGTACCTGGGCGACCTACAAGCGATTGCTGGGCTACGTGCGCCAACATTGGGGCATGGCGAGCGTGGGCCTTGTCGGCATGGTCATCGACGCCGGCTGTCTGACGCTGTTCACCAAGCTCATCAAGCCGATGCTGGACAACCTGTTCACGCTGAAGGACCCGCACACGATCTTCTGGATGCCGATCTGGATCGTGCTGATCTTCCTGGTGCGCGGTTTCGGTGCGTACATGGAGAATTACGGTACCGCCGTGGTGGGTCGCAACGTGGTCCAGCAGATCCGCATGGACATCTTCAATACCTACCTGCGCATGACCTCGGCGTTCTTCAATCGCGAACCGTCCGGGCATCAGATCGCGCGCATCACCTACACCTCCGAACAGGTCGCCAACGCGTCCACCAATGCGGTCAAGGTTGCCGTCACCGACGGCCTGACGGTGATCGGTATGGTCGGCCTGATGCTGTGGACCAGCGCCTATCTGACGCTGGCGTTGTTCGTGCTGGTGCCGTTCGTGGCGCTGCTGGTGACCTACATCAGCCGTCGCTATCGCCGTATCGGGCGGCGTGTGCAGAACGTGATGGGTTCGGTCACGGGCACCGTCGACGAGGTCGTCGGCGGTCAGCGCGAAGTGAAGATCTACGGCGGCCAGACCCGCGAGCGCAATCGCTTCGAGCAGGTCACCCAGGCGGCGCGGCGGTTGAATCTGAAAGTGGCCTCGACCAGCGCGCTGTCGTCCGCGACCGTGCAGACCGTGGCGGCGATGTCGCTGGCGTTGATCGTGTTCATGGCGACGCGTCCGGGCATCATCGACAGCCTGACGCCGGGCGCCTTCACCACGCTTCTCATCGCCATGGGCGCGATTCTGCCGTCGCTGAAGCGGCTGACCAACGTACAGTCGGACATCCAGCGCGGCGTGGCCGCGGCGGAGGAGCTTTTCGCGGTGATGGACCTGCCGCCCGAGAGCGATCACGGTCAACGTACCGTGGAGCGCAGCCAGGGCGAGCTGATGTTCGACGACGTGGTCATGCACTACCCGGGCTCGTCGGCATCGGCACTGCAGGGTATCCGGCTGCATTGCCCGGCCGGCAAGGTGACCGCGCTGGTCGGTCGCTCCGGCAGCGGCAAGTCGACGCTGGTGAGCCTGCTGCCGCGCTTCTACGAGCCGAACGCCGGCCGTGTCCTGCTCGACGGCCATCCGCTGGCCGACTACGCGCTGATGTCGCTGCGTCGGCAGATCGCCTGGGTCGGTCAGAGCGTGGTGCTGTTCGACGACACCGTGGCCAACAACATCGCCTACGGCGAGCTGGCTGGCGCCAGCGAGGCGGATATCGTCGCGGCCGCCGAAGCGGCGAACGCGATGGAGTTCATCCGCGAGCTGCCGGAAGGTCTCAACACGCGCATCGGGCAGGGCGGCAACACGCTGTCCGGCGGTCAGCGCCAGCGCATCGCCATCGCCCGTGCGGTACTCAAGGACGCGCCGATCCTGATTCTCGACGAGGCCACCTCGGCTCTCGATACCGAGTCCGAACGCCTGATCCAGCAGGCGCTGTCGCGGCTCATGGTCAATCGCACCACCCTGGTGATCGCGCATCGCCTGTCTACGGTCGAACATGCCGACCAGATCGCGGTGCTCGATCAGGGCCGCGTGGTCGAACTCGGTACCCATGCCCAACTGCTCGAACGCGAGGGCACCTACGCGGCGCTGCATCGCATGCAGTTCCATGACGACGGCATGGTCGTGACGGGCGCGGACTGATACCTTGCCGGTCCCGGCCGCGCACGGCCGGACCGTGGTTCGACGACAAGGACGAGGTGGACGAGGCATGAGCCTTTCCGACGCCGTGCAACGCAACTGGTATCGCTCGCAGCCCACGTCGCTGGCGCTGCGCGCGTTGTCGCGCCTGTACGGCTGGCTGGCCCGCCGCCGTCGCGCCCGCTTCGCGCGCCATCCCGCGCTCAGCGTCGGCATGCCGGTGCCGGTGATCGTGATCGGCAATCTTTCCGTCGGCGGCACCGGCAAGACGCCGCTGACCATCGCGCTGGTCGAGGCCCTGCGTGCGCAGGGCTGGCATCCGGGCGTGGTCAGTCGCGGCTACGGCGGCCAGCGCCGCGTGCCGGAGCTGCTCGGGGATGCGCCGGATCCGGCCGAGGTCGGCGACGAACCCTGCCTGATCCGTGGGCGCACCGGCGCGCCGGTGGCGGTGGGTCGGGATCGACCGGCTGCCGCGCGACTGCTGGTGGAGGCCGGCGTGGACGTGATCCTCGCCGACGACGGCCTGCAGCATTACCGCCTTCGGCGCGACATCGAGATTTGCGTCATCGATGGCATCCGTCGTTTCGGCAACGGCTGGCTGTTGCCGGCGGGGCCATTACGCGAACCGATCGAGCGGCTCAAAGACGTCGATTTCAGGGTCTGCAACGGCGGCGTCGCACAGGACGGCGAGGTGCCCATGCGCCTGCTCGGCGACACCGCGTATCCGCTGCTCGGCGAGGAGCGCACGCTGCCGCTGGAATCGCTGGTCGGCAAGCGCGTGCACGCGGTGGCCGCGATCGGCAATCCGCGCCGCTTCTTCGAGAGCCTGCGCGCGCAGCGCATCGATGTGATCGAGCATCCGTTTCCCGACCACCACGCCTTCAGCGCACGCGATCTGGATTTTGCCGATCGCCTGCCGGTGCTGATGACCGGCAAGGATGCGGTCAAGTGCATTTTCTTCGCGCGCAAGCACTGGTACAGCGTGCCGGTGCGCGCCGATCTGCCGGACAGCTTCCTGCGTGAACTGACCGACCGTCTTCGCCGTGCGCAACCGCGCCCGAAGCGGACGCGGGACGGCGCATGACCGTCGCACAGGCGCGTCATGCACGGCTGCGTCTGCGCGCGCGCCTGTACGCCTGCGTGCGCGACTTCTTCCGCGAGCGCGGCGTGCTCGAGGTGGAGACGCCTGTGCTGTCCGCGGCCGGCAACACCGACCCGAACATCGAGAGTTTCCGCACGCGCTTTCACGGCCACGTCGATGCCGGCGAAGCCGTACGTTACCTGCGCACTTCGCCGGAATTTCCGCTCAAGCGTCTGCTGGCGGAAGGGCTGGGCGATTGCTACGAACTCGGCCGCGTGTTCCGCGACGGCGAGGCCGGCGGTCGCCACAATCCCGAATTCACCATGCTGGAGTGGTATCGCGTCGGTTGGGACGAGCGCCGCCTGGCCGAGGAGGTCGTGGCGCTGACGCAGGCGGCGCTGACGCTGGTCGAACGCCATGCCGAAGTTTGCGTGACCACGTATGCGGCGCTGTTTCGGGATGCGCTCGGGCTGGACCCGCACACGGCCTCCGTCGAACAGTTGCGCGAGCCGTTGCGGGATTTCGGCATCGATGCCGAAGGACTCGGGCGCGACGACTGGCTCGATCTGCTGATGACGCATCGTCTGCAGCCGTCCTTTCCCGCCGATCGCATCACCGTGGTGCACGACTATCCCGCCAGCCAGTGCGCGCTGGCGCGGGTGCGGCCCGGCTCGCCGCCGGTGGCGGCGCGTTTCGAGGTGTACCTGGGCGCCTACGAGCTGGCCAACGGCTACCACGAGCTTGCCGATGCCGACGAACAGCGTGCCCGCCATCGCCGCGATCTCGCCGTGCGCGAGGCGCGCGGTCTCGCTCCGGTGCCGATGGACGAGGCTTTACTGGCGGTACTCGATGATCTGCCGGACTGCGCCGGCGTCGCGCTCGGCGTGGATCGTCTGCTGATGTGCATGCTCGGCACCGACGCCATCGCCGACGTGCTGGCGTTCCCGTTCCGCAGCGCCTGAGTCCGGCCGGCGGACCTCAGCTCCGACGGCCGCCGATGTTGTCGGGATCTTCGTCGCGGTAGGGCAGGCGGATGTGGCCGTAGCGCACCACCAGCACGGCCAGGCTCAGCAGCAGCACCGTGCCGCCTTCGGCCAGGGTGGTCCAGGCGTTCATGTCGGGCGTTTCCAGCGTCAGGTGTCGCGCCATCGCCACGATCGCGATGTACAGCGGCATGCGTACCGGCAGACGGCCGGCGCGCCAGTAGATCCCGTTCATGGCCAGCAGTTCGAGGTAGATGAACAGCATCAGCAGATCGGCGACCGTTACGCGCCCCTGGCGGTACATCAGTGCGATCTCCTGGCCGGCGGCAGCCAGTGTGGCGATGAGCACCACCAGCAGACCGGCGTATTCGAGCAGCCGGATCAGACGGAAACCGCGTTCGCGCAGGGCGTGCTCGATACCGTTGGGCATGACCTTCTCCGCTGGTGACCCATGGTCACAGCGTATGTCGCCGGGATGCAGCGCACGCCGCCTTGCGACGTTATGCCACAGCATCGCGGCGCGCCGTACATCGGCGCGCCGCGACGGGTCTTACGGCGAGAAGCGCAACGCCACGGCGCGGCGTTCCAGAATGCCCATGTGGGCCTGGTCGACCAGCTTCAGGTCGCGCAACTCGTACGGTGCCTGCAGACCGCTGCCGGCCAGCGCGCCGGCATCGAAGCGCAGGTCGATGGTGCCGTTGCCGGCCTGCAGCCAGTCGGCCGACTGCGCGTACGCCATCGGTTTCATGCTGCCGTCGGCCGCCTGGCCGTAGAGCACGCCGGATACGGCGTAACGGCTGGCCTGCACCGCGTCGACGCCGATCATCACGTCGATACCGCGCTTGCCGCGGGCTTTCACCTGCACCGCGCCGCTCAGCTTCGCATCGGTGACGCTGACCGCGAAGGCGGTGGTGGCGTCACGCAGCACGGTCTGGCCGGAAGCGTCGGTGGCACTGGTGAAGGTGTGCAGCTCCCACAGCCCCGGTCGGGTGGCATGGTCGGCATCCGGCGTCACGTCCACGGTGTAGCTGCCATCGGCATGGCGCTGATAGCTGAGGTTGCGGGTGTGACCGTCCGGCGCGACCAGGTAGCCGCCCACAGCGTCCATCGCGCGGTTGGCCCCGTCATCGCGCAGGTGCACGTTCAGACGCACCGACTGGCCGGAGGCGATGGTGTCGCGATCGGTCTGCGCGTGCAGCACCATCGGGCTCTGCGGTTCGTACACATGCACGACGTAGCGGCCCTTGGCGTCATCGGCTTTCAGCGTGACCGGACCGGGACCGAGGTCCGGACGCAGTTTCATCACCATGCTGCCGTCGCTGACCATCATGCCAGCCTGACGCAGTTGCGAGGCATCGGCGCTGTTGCTCATGGCCTGTGTGCCGGTGAGCGTGCGTCCGCCATGCACGACCTGCATGCGCTGCGGATCGAGCTGGCCGAAGCTGCCGCCGACCGGGCTCAGCCGGACCAGCGCGCCGGGCGCGGAAGTGCGCAGTTGCAGGCCGTGGTGCAGTTCGTCGGCGGAGACGTCCTGCCAGTACTCGCGGCTGTTGCGGTCGAACGGTTTCGGCGCGGCTTCCAGCGCGCGCTGGGCGTCGAGTTTCCAGCTGACGTGCACCGGGCGGTGATCGATGCTCGGCGTAGCCGGCGCGGCAGCCGTCGACAGCGAGGCGGTGGCCGGCGCCGTCGGCACCGTGCGCAGCGTCTGCGGTACCAGGTCGCCTTTCTGCGCGGGCAGCAGGCTGGCGTTGGATGCGTTCGCGGCGCCGGCGACCATCAGGGTCAGGGCCGCGGCGATCGGAAGAATACGGATCTTGTTCATGGCGGCCTCCTTACAGGTCGTTGCGCAGCACGGTGTCGATGCCGAAGCAGGCGCGACGGCTCTGGTTGTGCGAGAGCGTCTTGCCCAGCACGTTCTTGTCCTTGAACCACAGGGTGCCGGCCGCGGACTGGCTGGTGCAGTTCAGGAAGCCATCCGAGCAGCTGTCGAGCCAGTTCTGGGTAAGCTCCAGACCGACGTTCAGGGAGTAGCCGCCGCAGTAGGAGTCCGAATTGAACGGCGAGGACGTGACATCCGTGCCGACCACGTCCCAGAAGCCCTTGGGCAGGGCGGGGCGACCCGACGTGCCGAGCAGGTAGTTCTGGTTGTAGTAGGCCATCCAGCTCACCTGCTGCTGGCGCACGGCGTCGTTCTGGTAACCGAGCAGCCAACCCAGCGAAGCCTCGAACACGTTGCCGTTCATGACCGCGTCGGCCAGCGGCGTGCCCGCGCTGGAAGGGGCCACGGCATCGACCCAGCGGATCTTGGCGATGATGTTCGGGTAGCGGCTGTCCCAGGTCGGATTCGACAGAATCCAGCGCATCACGTTGCCGCCGTTGGAGTGCGTGATGACGACCAGGTCGTCGATGTGGCGGGCGTTGATGAAGTTCGTCAGCTGCGTCGCCAGGCAGCCTGCCGCGCGACTGTCCCACATGTACTGGGTGAAATCGCAGTTGACCACCAGCAGGTTGTTCGGATCGCTCAATCCCTTGCGGATCGATTCGACCATCGAGGACTGCCAGTAGTCGTTGTAGGCGTCGGTCTGGCTTCCTGTGCCGTGGACCAGCGCCACACCGGTGACGGCCGCGAAGGCCGGAACGGTGAACAAGGCCATGAGCATGGCCAGTACGAAGGCAAGACGTATGCGTCGTTGCATGATGTTCCTCCCCATCCATCTCGCGCGGCGTGTGCCGCACGTGCCCATGCACCCGCTTGCGGGGCATCGCGTCCTTCCACATCGAGTGATGAGCGGTTAATCGGTCCGCCCCCCAGCGAACCGCCCGTACCGTGGCGCGCATCTCCCCCCGGAGTTGAGCGCAGCGGCGTTCGCGAGCCTAGCCCCGGAGGGTGATGGCAGTCAAACGAACGTTTGTAAATTTGTGAAGCCGAGCGAATGCGCGGTGTGAATCCGCGCGATACGAGCGCTTCAGAATTCCAGGTCGACGGAGGCGCAGAGGTAGTCGACGAGCGGCGCGACGCGCTTGAAGATGCGCACCACTTCGCCGGTTAGTCTGGGCGAGCAGACCAGCGCGTCGTCGAGCGGCGCGCCGGTGGCGAAACTCTTCAGTTTCAGATCCTCGATCAGTTCGTGCTCGGGATCGAAACCGCGCGGCGGACGGGTCAGCCGCTCGCCGTGGAAGGCGAATTCCTTGCGGAACGCCGCGCTGCGGGTGGCGCGCTTCCAGGCATCGGGATTGTCGGCGATGAAGTGGCGGATGCGCCGCAGCGTCGGCGATTCCGGATGCCAGATGCCGCCGCCGGCGAAGCTGTTGCCGGGTTCGATGTGCAGGTAGAACGACGGCGAGTGGACCTCGCGACGGCGCTCGTGGAAGAAGCGCGCGCCGCTCCAGGTCTTGTACGGCAGCTTGTTGTTGGAGAAGCGCACGTCGCGATGGATGCGGAACAGCGAGCCGCCGATCTTGCTGGGATCGGCGCGGTAGTGCGGGCTGATCGCCGCGATCGGTTCCTGCAGGTCCGCGATCAGTGCCAGGAACGGTTCGCGCAGATGTGCTTCGTACGAGTCCTTGTGCGCATGGAACCACTCGCGACTGTTGTTGCGTTTGAGCTGGGTGAGAAAGCGGAACGTGGCGTCGGAAAAATAGCTTCGGCTCATGCCTTGATGTCCAGATCAAGTTCGGTGGCCAGTTCGCGGCCCCACTGTTCGAGCTGGTCGAGCAGGGGCAGCGCCGCGCTCTCGCGCTCGCCGCGCAGGCGTTGCAGTCGGTCGATGTAATCCGTGAGCGACAACGTCGACAGTGGATGGCTTCCGCGCACGCGCTGGCGACGGAAGTCGTCCCAGCGCGCGCGTTCTTCGGTACTGAGCGTGTGCGGCCAGTTGCGGGCGCGGTAGCGGAACAGCAGCTCGGCGTAGCGCGGGTCGCCGAAGCCGAAATCGCGGCCGAGCTGTTCGGGCGGCGTGGCCCGCACGGCGTCCAGCAAGGGCCGGTCGGCGTCGGGCAGGAAACCGGCGTAGAGCGCCAGTTCCGGATCGTCCGGCGGCGGCAGGTCCGCGGCGACGGCGAAGACCTCGCGCACCTTGTCGGCGATGCGATGCACGGCCAGCAGCTCCTTGCGGTGGACGGCGCAGCGCTCCGCGTCGAGGCCGATGCGCGCGGTGTCCACGCCGTCCAGCACCGACAGCGGCGCCAGCGCCGGCGAACGGTTGGCGTGGATGGTGCGCAGCGGAATGCGCTCGACGTCCTCGGGCAGGTCGGCGCGCGGCGTGAACACGCGGTCGGCGATGTCGTCGGCGTCGAGCACGATCAGGTCGACCGGGTTGGTGGCGAGGTCGTAGACGATGATCTCGTTGCTGCGCGACGGGTGCCGGGCCAGCGGCACGATCATGGTCATGCAGCCGTTGGCGGCGGGGTAGCGCGAGGACACGTGCAGCAGCGCGGGCTTGCGCACCAGGTCGAGCAGTTCGAAGGCGCGCTGCTTGCGGCGCAGCTCGAAATACCAGTTCCACAGGCGCGGCTGGCGCGTGCGGATCAGGCGGGCGAAGGCGATCAGCGCCTCGACGTCGGACAGCGCATCGTGCGCGCGGCGCTGCTCCAGGCCGTTGGCTGCGGCCAGATGCTCCAGCTTGAAGCTCGGCGCGCCGTCGTCGCGCTGCGGCCAGACGATGCCGTCCGGGCGCAGCGCGTGGCACATGCGTGCCAGATCGATCAGGTCCCAGCGCGCATTGCCGTTGCGCCACTCGCGCGCGTACGGATCGTAGAAGTTGCGGTACAGCATCTGCCGCGTGAATTCGTCGTCGAAACGCAGCGAGTTGTAGCCGACGCCACAGGTGCCGGGCGCGGCCAGCTCCTCGTGCACGCGGGAGGCGAATTCGGCCTCGCACACGCCCTCGCGTTGCGCCTGCTGCGGGGTGATGCCGGTGACCAGGCAGGCCTCGGGCTGCGGCAGGGCATCGCGCGGCGGTCGGCAGAACAGCGACACCGGGTCGCCGATCGGCTCCAGATCGAGCGTCGTGCGGATGCCGGCAAACTGCACCGCGCGGTCGCGGCGGGCGTCCGTGCCGAAGGTCTCGTAGTCGTGCCAGAAGAAGCTCGCCTCGCTCATGGCGGGCATCTTCGCACGACTGCACCCCTTGCGGGGCAAGGCTTCGCGCCGCGCCCCTGCTACACTCGCGACCAATCCCGAGGAGGCCGGCGATGCCGCAACACGACGACAACCTGATCTGGATCGACCTGGAAATGACCGGGCTGGACACGGACCGTGATTCCATCCTGGAAATCGCCACCATCGTCACCGATCGCGAACTCAACGTGCTGGCCGAAGGGCCGGTGTTCGCGATCCTGCATACCGAGTCGCGCCTGCAGGCCATGGACGACTGGAACCGCAACCAGCACGGCAGTTCCGGGCTGTGGGATCAGGTCCTGGCATCCGGCGTCGACCATGCGCAGGCCGAGGCCGAGACGCTGGCGTTCCTGAAGGAATGGGTGCCCGAGCGCAAGTCGCCGATGTGCGGCAATTCGATTTGCCAGGACCGTCGGTTCCTGCATCGGCAGATGCCGGCGCTGGAGCGTTATTTCCATTACCGCAATCTCGACGTGTCCACGCTGAAAGAGCTGGCACGCCGCTGGGCGCCGTCAATCGCGCGCGGCATCGGCAAGACCAGCGCGCATACCGCGCTCAGCGACATCCGCGATTCCATTGACGAACTGCGCTACTACCGCCGCTTCATGGGCGCGCTGTCCGGTCAGGCGGAGCCCGCGGCGTGAGCAGCCTGTTTGTCGAGGATGCCGGCGTGCGGCGTCTGGACTGCGGCGGGCGCGTCCTGCGGCTGGATCGGCCGCGCGTGGTGGGCATCGTCAACGTCACGCCGGATTCGTTCTCCGACGGCGGCGACCACGCCGACACCGGCGCCGCCGTGGCCCATGGCCTGAAGCTGCTGGCCGAAGGCGCGGACATGCTCGATATCGGCGGCGAATCCACCCGCCCTGACGCGGCCGACGTCGATGTCGATGAGGAACTGCGCCGGGTGGTGCCGGTGCTGCGCGGACTGGCCGCGCAGTGCGATGCACCGCTGTCCGTCGATACCTCCAAACCGGCCGTGATGCGCGCCGCCGTCGAGGCCGGCGCGGGACTCATCAACGACGTGCGTGCGCTGCGCGAGGACGGTGCGCTGGACGCCGCCGCGGCGCTGAAGGTGCCGGTCTGCCTGATGCACATGCAGGGCGCGCCGCGCGGCATGCAGTCGGCGCCGGCCTACGACGACGTGGTCGGCGAAGTGCACCGCTTTCTCGCCGAGCGCGTGTTCGCCTGCGAAATGGCCGGCATGGACAAGCGCCAGCTGCTGGTCGATCCCGGCTTCGGTTTCGGCAAGACGCTCGAACACAATCTCGAACTGCTGCGGCACACCGAACGTTTCGTCGACCTGGCCGCCGGCGTCTACGTCGGCCTGTCGCGCAAATCCATGATCGGCGCGCTGACCGGGCGCGAAACGCCGGTCGAGCGCATGGCCGGTTCGGTGGCGGCGGCGCTGATCGCCGTGCAGCGCGGCGCGATGATCGTGCGCACCCACGATGTGGCGGCGACTGTCGATGCGCTCGCCGTGTGGCGCGCGGTGCACGCCGGCGACCGTTCGCCGCGCGCGGAACGTCGCGACGCCGCCCCGCGCTGGCCCGACGACGAATGACGCGCGGGCCGCGCGCATCCACGACCTTGCAGAAGAATCCCACGCCATGAGCAACCGCAAATACTTCGGCACCGACGGCATCCGTGGACGGGTCGGCGAATGGCCCATCACCGCCGAGTTCATGCTGCGTCTGGGACGCGCCGCGGGCGTTGCGCTCGGTGGCAGCAAGGAGCGTCCCACGGTGCTGATCGGCAAGGACACGCGCATCTCGGGCTACATGTTCGAGTCGGCGCTGGAGGCCGGTCTGGTGGCCTCGGGTGCGGACGTGCGCCTGCTGGGACCGATGCCGACACCGGCCGTGGCGTTCCTGACGCGCAGTCTGCGCGCGGACGCCGGCATCGTCATCAGCGCCTCGCACAACCCGCATCAGGACAACGGCATCAAGTTCTTCTCCGCGGCCGGCGAGAAGCTCGACGATGCGGTCGAGGCGGCCATCGAGCGCGAGGTCGATGCCGATTTCGTCACCGTGCCGTCCGAGCGCCTGGGCAAGGCGCGGCGCATCGACGACGCCGAGGCCCGCTACGTCGAGTTCTGCAAGAGCACCATGCCGCGGGACTTCAGCCTGCATGGCACGCGCATCGTGCTGGATTGCGCGCATGGCGCAACGTACCAGGTGGCGCCGAAAGTCTTCGGCGAACTGGGCGCCGAGGTGCATCTGATCGGCGCGCAGCCGGATGGCTTCAACATCAACGCGGGCATCGGTTCGACCCATCCCGAAGCGCTGCGCAAGGCGGTGCTGGAGCAGGGCGCGGATCTGGGCATCGCCTTCGACGGCGACGGCGACCGCGTGCAGATGGTCGACCGCAACGGCGTGCTGGTCGATGGCGACGACATGCTCTACGTGATGGCATGCGCCTGGCAGCGCAGCGGGCGGCTGCACGGCCCGGTGGTCGGCACGTTGATGAGCAACTACGGATTCGAGCAGGCGCTGGGTGAGCTGGGCGTCGACCTGATCCGCGCCAACGTCGGCGACCGCTACGTGCTGCAGCAGCTGAAGGCGCACGGCGGCGTGCTCGGCGGCGAAACGTCCGGCCACGTCCTGTGCCTGGACCGCGCCAGCACCGGCGACGGTATCGTGGCCGCGTTGTGCGTACTCGAAGCGCTGCGAAATCTGGGTCAGGATCTGGTGGCGGCACGTGCGAGCATGCACAAGCTGCCGCAGGTCATGCTCAACGTGCCAGTGGCGCAGGGCGCGCGCGAGGTGCTGGAAACCGAAGCGGTGCAGACGGCCGTCGCGGCGGCGGAGAAGCGCCTGCAGGGACGCGGCCGCGTGTTCCTGCGGCCCTCGGGTACCGAGCCGCTGGTGCGCGTCACCGTCGAGGCCGCCGATGCCGAGGAAGTGCAGGGCATGGCGCAGGCCCTCGCGGACGTCGTAAAATCGGCGCACTCACGCTCGTGAGCCTGCCGGACGCCAGACGTGTCCAACCAGGTCGCCAAGGATTGGCCCGACGTGCACCGCTCCTGCGGTAGCGGATTCCCAAGACGACCGCACGCCAACCTGGACTTTATGGAACGATGAAAAACGTACCCACGCTCGACATCCGCCGTTTCGACACCGACCGCGACGCCTTCGTCGCCGAACTCGGCGCCGCCTACCGCGAATTCGGTTTCTGCTGCATCAGTGGCCACGGCATCGCCCACGAGCGGATCGAGCACGCCTACGACGTCTTCCAGCGCTTCTTCGCGCTGCCCGAGGACGTGAAGATGAAGTATCACGTGCCCGGCACCGGCGGCGCGCGCGGCTATACCCCGTTCAAGGTCGAGACGGCCAAGGACAGCCAGTATCCGGATCTCAAGGAGTTCTGGCACATCGGTCGCGAGATCGATCCCGACTCGAAGTTCGCCGACACCATGGCGCCGAACCTGTGGCCGGCCGAGGTGCCGGATTTCAAGCAGCATGGCTACGCCCTGTACGAGGCGCTGGACCAGCTCGGCGCGCGCGTGCTGCGGGCGCTGGCGCTGCACATCGATCTGCCCGAAACCTATTTCGAGGACAAAATCGACCAGGGCAATTCGATCCTGCGTCCGATCCACTATCCGCCGATCGAAGGCGGCGACGTGCCGAACGTGCGCGCCGGCGCGCACGAGGACATCAATTTCATCACCTTGCTGGTCGGCGCCAGTGCGGCGGGCCTGGAAGTGTTCACGCGCGAGGGCGAATGGCTGCCGATCACCACCACCGGCGACGCCATCGTGGTCAACATCGGCGACATGCTGCAGCGCCTGACCAACCACGTGTATCCGTCGACCACGCATCGCGTGGTGAACCCGCCGGGCGCCGATGCCCGCAAGCCGCGCTATTCGGTGCCGTTCTTCCTGCATCCGAATCCGGATGTGGTGCTGGACCCGGTGCCGCAGTGCGTGAGCGCGGACAACCCGAGCCGCTACGACACGTCGATCACCTCGCACGAATACCTGCAGCAGCGGCTGCGCGAGATTCGTCTGATTTAATCTTCATTGCGGCCGTTCCGCCGGGCCATGTTCCATGGTCCGGCGGACTGTCTGCGTTGTCGAGCTTTGGGTCCCAGGGGAGTACGAATGCGCTTTTTCAGCAAAACCCTTTGCATGCTGCTGTCTGTTGCGGTCACCGATGCATGGTGCGGACCGTCCGCCCCGGCCGCAGCGATGCATGCGTTGAGCTACTTCTCGGGAAGCTGGGCCTGCGAGGGAGTGTTTCCGGCCAGCGGCAAGCACATCGCCTCGACGATGCGGTTCGATTTCGATCTGGGTGGAGCGGTGCTCGTCAAGCATCACGACGACCGACCGCCGTCGGGCTATCGGGCGATTGAAGCGTGGGGTTACGACCAACAGGAAAAAACTTACCGCGCTACGGTGATGGACAACTTTGGTGGAGCACGCCGCATGCGCAGTGACGGCTGGAAGGGGAAGGTGCTGCGCTGGGTGGTCGATACCGACGGAGGGCCGCCGCAGCAGTTCGTGTATGTGCGTCTGAACCGGAACACGTACCGGGTCGACTGGAAGATCGATCGCTCCGGTCGTGGTCTTGAAGTTGGCGACACGCTTACCTGCCGGCGTCGCTCCTGATGCGCGGCAAAAACTAGGCCATCCAGAAGAACACCGCCGTCATGCGTTTGTCCTCCAGCGTCAAGCCGCAGTAGGCGGTGGCGCTGTGGATCAGGTTGGCGCGATAGACCAGCAGGCGGTTGAAGCGGTTGTCCACGTGCACGTCCTCGACGAACGAGTTCGGCGGCACGTGGCGCGTGCCGAGCGCGTCGACCAGATGGCGATGCGGCTTGTTGACCGTGTTGCCGCCGGCCTGGCCGTTGCCCAGCCGCTGACGGTAGAACGCGGTGCCGCAACGCGCCGGCGCGTCGGGGGTCAGGTACAGCACGGCGGCGTAGCGGCACAGGTGCAGCGAATCGGTATGCGGCTTCACGCCGCCCTCGATGGCGCCGACCACCTGCACGCAATTGTGATTGAGACGGGTGCCGTCCTCGGTCTGCTCGACCCACAGACGCTTGGCGCCGGTCAGCTGCGTGACGCGAGCATCGATGTGCGCCTGTTCGTCCTCGTCCAGCGCGGGCAGGGCGCGCATGCCGGGCCAGACTTCGGCGGTGTGGGGATGGCCGTAGCTCCAGTCCTCGCGCGCAAGTTGGCGTTCGCGCACGGCCATCGGGTCCGGCAGGGCGTCGTCCACGACCCAGTAGTCGCGGCCCTCGACGGGCTTGCGATAGGGCAGATTGCGCATCGGACGGACGGCGGCGGGCATGGCGTTCACTTCGCGAAAGGGGCGACGCCCGAGCATACCGCAGCGTCGCGTGCGGTTCGGCGGACTATTCGCCTTCCATCACCCGATAGCGACTGGAGTGACGCGCCGACAGGCGCAGGGCGAGCCGATCCGGCAGCAGTTTGGCGAAGGTCTTGATCATGCGGTTGATGCGCCCGTTGACGTAGACCACGTCGCCGCGCTCGACGGCATCCAGACCCTGCGCCGCCACCTGGTCGGCCTGCATCCACATCCACTTGGGCATCTTCGAGACCAGTTCGCGCGCGCCGGTGACGTCGTGGAATTCGCTGTAGGTGAAGCCCGGGCAGACCGCGCAGACATGAATGCCGCGCGCGCGACTCTCCAGCGCCAGCGATTCCGAGAAGCGGATCATGTAGGCCTTGGAGGCTGCGTAGAGCGTGTGGCCGGTGGAGCCGGGCAGGTGGCCGGCCAGCGAGGCGACGTTGACGATGCGTCCGTGGCGACGTTCGATCATCCCCGGCAGCAGGCGGTGCGCCAGTTCGGTCGGTGCATGCACGAGCACCTGCAGGAAATCGCTGTGGCGCACCCAAGGCTGGCTGTCGAAGGTACCGGGCACGCCGTAGCCGGCGTTGTTGATGAGTACGTCGATGCCGAGGTTGCGCTGTTCGAGCGCATCGACCAGGCGACGCGGCGCCATCGGGTCGGTCAGATCGTCGACCATGATCTGCACGTCGACGTTGTGCTTGGCGCACAGTTCCTCGGCCAGTTCCTGCAGTCGCGCGGCGCGGCGTGCGGTCAGCACCAGGTCGTGACCGCGCGCGGCCAGTTCGCGCGCGAAGGCAGCGCCGATGCCGGCCGAGGCGCCGGTGACCAGAGCCACGGGGCGGGGATGTGCGGTCATGCGCGTTCTTCCTTGCGGTGTCGAATCCACATCATAAGCAAAGCCGAGACAATGCGAGGCGGTCGCTGCGCACGTTTTTCGGCGCTTGAGGGCAAGGGTGACGGCGCGCGCCGCACGCATGGCCGCATTGCCACATTCGCGTCGTCGCCGCTATCCTTGCGGGCTTGATCGAGGCGAAAGGGGTCCACGCATGCGCAAAATGCTGGTGGCAGGTAACTGGAAGATGCACGGCTCGCGCGAGATGGCCGATGCGCTGACCGCGGATATCGCGGCGAAGTGCCCGGTGGATGTCGACGTGGCGGTGTTCCCGCCGTACCCCTATCTGGCCGATCTGTGCGCAAAGCGCGGCGACATGCTGCCGTGCGGCGCGCAGGACGTCAGCGAGCACGCGCAGGGCGCCTACACGGGCGAAGTATCGGCGGCCATGCTGCGCGATGTCGGTTGCGTCTGGACGCTGGTCGGCCATTCCGAGCGACGTCAGTACCACGGCGAGAGCAGCGCGCTGGTGGCGCGCAAGTTCGCCGCGGCGCTGCAGGCGGGGCTGCAGCCGATGCTGTGCATCGGCGAGACGCTAGAAGAGCGCGAGGCAGGCCGCACCGAAGCCGTGCTGGCCGAGCAGCTCTCCGCCGTGCTGGATCTGAATGGTGTCGAGGCGTTCGCGCAGGCCGTGATCGCCTACGAGCCGGTATGGGCGATCGGCACCGGTCGAACGGCGACGCCGCAGCAGGCGCAGGACGCACATGCGTTTATCCGTAGCCAATTGGCAAAAGGCAGTGCTAAAATAAGCGGTCTGACGCGCCTGCTTTACGGCGGCAGCGTCAAACCCTCGAATGCAGCCGAACTGTTCGCCCAGGCGGACGTGGACGGCGGCTTGATCGGCGGGGCTTCCCTGACTGCAACCGATTTTCTGGCCATCTGCGCGGCAGCGCATCAAGCGCGTGGCGCGGCGGAGACCCATTAGACATGTTCATCATCTTCAGCGTTTTCTACATCCTGATCGCCGCGGCCATGATCGTGCTGATCCTCATGCAGCGCGGCACGGGTGCCGATGCCGGCGCCGGTTTCGGTGCGGGCGCATCCGGCACCGTGTTCGGTGCGCGCGGATCGGCCAGTTTCATGACCCGCGCCACTGGCGTGCTGGCGACACTTTTCTTTCTCCTCAGCCTCGGTATGGCGATATACTTCAGCCATAGCGGTGCGCCGAAGCAGGTCAAGAATCTTGGCGTGATGTCCGCGATGCAGACCCCTGCCGCGAGTGCCACGTCCACGACGGCGCCGACGGTGCCGGTCCAGACGGCTCCGCCGTCCAGCGTCGCACCGCGGCAGAGCGGTACCGACGTGCCGTCGCTGCCGCAGGAAGCGGGAAGCGCGAAGCCGGCCTCGTCGGCGTCCGCGAAGAAGTGACGATGTAAGTTTTTTTGCCCAGGTGGCGGAATTGGTAGACGCACTACCTTGAGGTGGTAGCGACGCAAGTCGTGGGGGTTCGAGTCCCCCCTTGGGCACCAAATACAATGAAGGCTGTCGTCATCGGGGCGACAGTCGCTGATGCGCAACGAAGCGTGGAGGTTGCCGACCCGTGCTAGCCGAATACTGGCCTGTGCTGTTGTTCCTCGTCGTGGCCGGTGGCCTCGGCATTGTCCTGCTGGCGATCGGTCTGCTCGTGGCACCCCGCAATCCCGACCCTGAAAAGCTCTCGCCGTACGAGTGCGGTTTCGAGGCTTTCGAGGATGCGCGCATGAAGTTCGACGTGCGCTACTACCTGATCGCCATCCTGTTCATCATCTTCGATCTGGAGGTGGCGTTCCTGTTTCCGTGGGCCGTGGTCTTCGACAAGATCGGTTCGATCGCGCTGATCGAGATGGCGCTGTTCCTGGCGCTGCTGGTGATCGGGTTCGCCTACGTCTGGAAGAAAGGAGCGCTGGAATGGGATTGATCTCCTCCATCGATCGGGTGATGCACAACCCGCAGCCGCTGGACCGCGTCGACGACATCCTGCGACCGGCCGGCGACAACCCCATCGTGCAGCGCGGCTGGGCCACGACCAGCGTCGATGCGCTGATGAACTGGGCGCGCACGGGTTCGATGTGGCCGATGACCTTCGGTCTGGCCTGCTGCGCCGTCGAGATGATGCATGCCGGCGCCGCGCGTCTGGACCTGGACCGCTACGGCGTGATCTTCCGTCCCAGCCCGCGACAATCCGACGTGATGATCGTCGCCGGCACGCTGGTCAACAAGATGGCGCCCGCGCTGCGCAAGGTCTACGACCAGATGCCCGATCCGAAATGGGTCATTTCCATGGGTTCGTGCGCCAACGGCGGCGGTTACTACCACTATTCCTATTCGGTGGTGCGCGGTTGCGACCGCATCGTGCCGGTGGACATCTACGTGCCGGGCTGTCCGCCGACGGCCGAAGCCCTGATCCACGGCATTCTGCAGTTGCAGAAGAAGATTCGCCGTACCCACACCATCGCACGCTGAGGCCGGGCCATGAGCGAAACGCAAACGAACTCGCTGGCCGAGCGCCTTGTCGCGCGCTTCGGCGAGGTGCTGAGCAAGGTCGAGACCGTGCGCGGCGAAACCACCGTGGAGGTGGCCGCCGGCGATTTGCTGCAGGTCGCCACCGCGCTGCGCGACGAACCCGAATTCGACTTCAGCGAACTGATCGACATCTGCGGCGTCGACTACCTCGGTTACGGACAGAACGAGTGGGAGACCACCTCGGTGTCCGGCGCCGGTTTCTCGCGCGGTGTGCGCGGCGAGGCCACGGGTCGCTTCGACTGGGAAGGCCGTCCGCGCAACGTGGAGATGGAGCGTCGTTTCGCCTCGGTCGTGCATCTGCTGTCGATCCGTCACAACAAGCGCCTGCGCATCCGCACCTATTGCGACGACGACGCGCTGCCGCTGGTGCCGTCGCTGGTCGCGCTGTGGCCGGTGGCGAACTGGTTCGAGCGCGAGTCGTTCGATCTGTACGGCATCGTCTACGACGGTCATCCGGATCTGCGCCGCATCCTGACCGACTACGGTTTCGTCGGTCGTCCGTTCCGCAAGGACTTCCCGCTGATCGGCAACGTCGAGATGCGCTACGACCCCGACAAGAAGCGCGTGGTGTACGAGCCGGTCACCTCCGTGGTGCCGCGCGTACTGGTGCCGCGCGTGATCCGCGACGACGTCGACCTGCAGCAGGCCAAGGCCGAAGCTGCCGATCACTGGCAGGAGAATTGAGCGATGTCGGCTCAGGAAATCCGCAACTACACGATGAACTTCGGCCCGCAGCATCCGGCCGCGCACGGCGTGCTGCGCCTGGTGCTGGAGATGGACGGCGAGACCGTGGTCAAGGCCGATCCGCACATCGGTCTGCTGCATCGCGCGACCGAGAAACTGGCCGAGTCCAAGCCGTTCAACCAGTCGATCGGCTACATGGACCGCCTCGATTACGTGTCGATGATGTGCAACGAGCACGGCTACGTGCGCGCCATCGAGAACCTGCTGGGCATCGAGGCGCCGATTCGCGCGCAGTACATCCGCACGATGTTCGACGAGATCACCCGCATCCTGAACCATCTGATGTGGATCGGTTCCAACGCGCTCGATCTCGGCGCCATGGCGGTGTTCCTGTACGCCTTCCGCGAGCGCGAAGAGCTGATGGACTGCTACGAGGCGGTCTCCGGCGCGCGCATGCACGCGACCTACTATCGTCCCGGCGGCGTCTACCGCGATCTGCCGTCGAAGATGCCGCAATACAACGAGTCGCGCTGGCACAAGGGCGCGGACCTCAAGCGCCTGAACCAGTGGCGCGAAGGCTCCATGCTGGACTTCCTCGACGCCTTCACCGACGACTTCCCGTCGAAGGTGGACGAGTACGAGAACCTGCTGACCAACAACCGCATCTGGAAGCAGCGCACCGTCGACATCGGCATCATCAGCCCGGAGAAGGCGCAGGCCTGGGGCATGACCGGTCCGATGCTGCGCGGTTCGGGCATCGAATGGGATTTGCGCAAGAAGCAGCCGTATGCCGCTTATGCGGACATGGACTTCGACATTCCCGTCGGCGTGCATGGCGACTGTTACGACCGCTACCTGGTGCGCGTCGAGGAGATGCGCCAGTCCAACCGCATCATCAAGCAGTGCGTGAAATGGCTGCGTGAAAATCCGGGTCCGGTCATGCTGAGCAACTTCAAGGTGTCGCCGCCGTCGCGCGAAGCCATGAAGAACGACATGGAAGCCCTGATCCATCACTTCAAGCTGTTCACCGAGGGCTACGGCGTGCCGGCCGGCGAAACCTACGCCGCGGTCGAGGCGCCCAAGGGCGAATTCGGCGTGTACCTGATTTCGGATGGCGCCAACAAGCCGTTCCGTCTGAAGGTCCGCGCACCCAGTTTCGTGCATCTTTCGTCCATGGACGACATCGTCGCCGGCCACATGCTGCCGGACGTGGTCGCCATGATCGGTACTTACGATGTGGTGTTCGGGGAGGTCGACCGATGAGAGCCACCGGTAATTTCGACAAGGTTCGCGACGTCGATCCGCAGGCCGTCCTCAGCGAGGACACGCGCAAGCACATCGATCACTGGGCGGCCAAGTTCCCGGCCGACCGCAAGCGCTCGGCGCTGATCCAGAGCCTGTTCGCCGCGCAGGTGCAGAACGGCGGTTATCTGACCGACGAGCTGATCGCGGCGGTGGCCAAGTACCTGGATCTGCCGCCGGTGTGGGCCTACGAGGTCGCCACCTTCTATTCGATGTTCGAGCTGGAGCCGGTCGGCCGTCACAACGTGGCGATCTGCACCAATATCTCGTGCTGGCTCAATGGCGCCGAGGACATCGTGCGCCACTGCGAGAACAAGTACGGCGTGAAGCTGGGCGAGAGCTCGGCGGACGGACGCATCTACCTCAAGCGCGAGGAAGAGTGCCTGGCCGCCTGCGCCGGCGCGCCGATGATGGTGGTCGACGGCCACTATCACGAGAAGCTGACGCTGGCCAAGGTCGACGAGATTCTCGACAAGCTCGATTGACGCAATTTCGCATTCTGCGGCCTTGAGCGGCCGCGACTGGATCCTCGCCGCGGCGGGATCGCAAAGGTAAAGGTCATGGCATACGGTCCCGAACCCAAACAGCACCAGGTCGTCTATACGACGCTGCACCACGACAAGCCGTGGTCCCTGGAAAGCTACCGCGCAAGCGGCGGCTGGAAGGCCTGGGAGAAGATCCTGGCCGAGAAGCCGGATCCGTCCACCATCGTCGACGCGGTCAAGGCCAGTGGCCTGCGCGGTCGCGGCGGCGCGGGCTTCCCGACGGGTCTGAAGTGGTCCTTCATGCCGAAGGGCGACATGCAGAAGTACATCCTGTGCAACTCGGACGAGTCCGAGCCGGGCACCTGCAAGGATCGCGACATCCTGCGCTTCAACCCGCATGCCGTGCTCGAAGGCATGGCCATCGCCTGCTACGCGACCGGTTCCACCGTCGCCTACAACTACATGCGCGGCGAGTTCCATCACGAACCGTTCGAGCACATCGAGGAAGCGCTGGCCGAAGCCTATGCCGCCGGCCTGCTGGGCAAGAACATCCAGGGCACCGGCATCGATGTGGACATCCACAACGCGCTCGGCGCCGGCGCCTACATCTGCGGCGAGGAAACCGCGCTGATGGAATCGCTGGAAGGCAAGAAGGGCCAGCCGCGCTTCAAGCCGCCGTTCCCGGCCAACTTCGGTCTGTACGGCAAGCCGTCCACCATCAACAACACCGAGACCTACGCCTCGGTGCCGGCGATCCTGCGCAACGGCGCGGAGTGGTTTCTGGAACAGGGCAAGCCCAACAACGGCGGCCCGAAGATCTTCTCGGTGTCCGGCCACGTCAACAACCCGGGCAACTTCGAGATTCCGCTGGGCACCTCGTTCAAGGACCTGCTGGAAATGGCCGGCGGCGTGCGCAACGGCAACAAGCTCAAGGCCGTGATTCCCGGCGGTTCCTCGATGAAGGTGCTGCCGGCCGACGTCATCCTCGACTGCACGATGGACTACGACAGCCTGCAGAAGGCCGGCTCCGGCCTCGGCTCGGGCGCGGTCATCGTGATGGACGAGACCACCTGCATGGTGAAGGCCTGCCGCCGCATCTCGCAGTTCTACTTCAAGGAATCCTGCGGCCAGTGCACGCCGTGCCGCGAGGGTACCGGCTGGATGTACCGCGTGCTGTCGCGCATCGTCGAAGGCAAGGGTTCCAAGGACGATCTGCATCGCCTGAAGGCGGTCGCGGGTCAGATCGAGGGCCACACCATCTGCGCCTTCGGCGAAGCCGCCGCGTGGCCGGTGCAGGGCTTCCTGCATCACTTCTGGGACGAGTTCGAATATTTCGTCGAGCACGGCCGTTCGATGACCGAAGACAAGCTGGGAGTCGCCGCCTGATGAGTGCGCAGCCCGCCAACAACACCCCGCCGGACATGGTCAACATCGAGATCGATGGCAAGGCCATGCAGGTGCCGAAGGGTTCGATGATCATCCAGGCCGCCGACAAGGCCGGGATCACGATTCCGCGTTTCTGCTACCACCCGAAGCTGGCCATCGCCGCCAACTGCCGGCAGTGCCTGGTCGAAGTGGAGATGGGCGGTCGCCCGATCCCGAAACCGCAGCCGGCCTGCGCCACGCCGGTGGGCGAGGGCATGAAGGTCTCCACGCGTTCGGACAAGGCGCTGCACTGGCAGCGCGACGTGATGGAGTTCCTGCTCATCAACCATCCGCTCGACTGCCCGATCTGCGATCAGGGCGGCGAGTGCGAGTTGCAGGACGTGGCGCTGGGCTACGGCCGTTCTGTCAGCCGCTATACCGAGCGCAAGCGCACGGTGGCCGACGAGAACCTCGGCCCGCTGGTCGCCACCGAGATGACCCGCTGCATCCAGTGCACGCGCTGCGTGCGCTTCATGGGCGAGATCGCCGGCACTTACGAGCTGGGCGGCATGAACCGCGGTGAGGGCCTGGAAATCGGCACCTACATCGGCAAGTCCATCGACAGCGAGCTCGGCGGCAACATCATCGACGTGTGCCCGGTCGGCGCGCTGACCAACAAGCCGTTCCAGTTCCAGGCCCGCGCCTGGGAGCTGATCGCGCGTCCGTCCATCGGCTACCACGATGCGCTGGGCTCCAATCTGTGGTTGCACACGCGCCGCGGCGAAGTGCTGCGCACGGTGCCGCGCGACAACGAATCCATCAACGAGTGCTGGCTGTCCGACCGCGACCGCTACAGCCATCAGGGCATGTACACCGAGCGTCTGCACGTGCCGATGGTCAAGCGCGACGGCACCTGGCACGAAGTGCAGTGGGACGTGGCTCTGAAGGCTGCCGTCGACGCGCTGCGCGAGGCGGGCAAGGACATCGGTTTCCTGGTGCATCCGTCGACCAGCAACGAAGAGGGCGATCTGCTGCGCCGTCTGGCCAAGGGCCTGGGTAGCGCGCACATCGATCACCGTCTGCGCACGCTGGATTTCGCCGATGCGCCGGTGGCGCGTGCGTTCGGCACGCCGGTCGCCGAGATGGACAAGGTGGGCGCGGCGCTGCTGGTCGGCAGCAACCTGCGCCACGAGCTGCCGTTGCTGGGCCATCGTCTGCGCCAGGCCGTGCGTCACGGCGCTGCCGTGCACGCGGTCGGCAGCCTGAAGATCGACCAGGGCTATGCGCTGGCCGGCGAGACCACGGTCGCGCCGCAGCATCTGCCGAGTGCCGTGCTGGCCATCGCCAAGGCGGCATCCGCCAAGAGCGAGCTGACGCCATCGTCGGCGTTGGCCGAGGCGCTGAGCGGCGTCGAAGCCGATGCCGCTGCCGAGGCTGCTTTCGACGCCTTGAGCAAGGCTTCGCAGGCGGTGGTCGTGTTCGGCGAAATGGCCGCCACGCATCCGCAGGCCTCCTGGCTGCGCGCCGCGGCGCGCTACGTCGCCGAAGCGGCGCAGGCCGGTTTCAACGAACTCCCGCTGGGTGCCAACGCCATCGGCCTGGCCCGCGGCGGCGTGCTGCCGGGCGAGGGCGGTCTCGATGCCCGCGCCATGCTGGCACAGCCGCGCGATGCCTATGTGCTGTACGGCGTCGATCTGCCGTACGACCTGGCCGACGATGCCACGGCGATGCAGGCGCTGCTCGGCGCGAATACCGTGGTGGCCTTCAGCGCCTACGCCGGCCGCAGCCTGCGTGACGTTGCCGACGTGATCCTGCCGCTGGCGCTACTGCCGGAGACGGACGCCACGCTGACCAACGTCGACGGCGTCGAGCAGTCGCTGGCCGCCGGCGCCACCGCGCCCGGTCAGGCGCGTGCGGGCTGGAAGGTGCTGCGCGCCGTGGGCGGCGAACTCGGTATCGACGGCTTTGCCTTCGACGATTTCGCCGGCTTGCGCGCCGATCTGCATGAAGCCGAAGCGCCCCAGCGTGAAGGCCTGTGTCCTCGCGAAGCCGCCGTAGGCGGAAACGCGCTGACGCGCGTGGCCACCATGCCGATTTACCGCAGCGATGCCGTGCTGCGTCGCGCCAAGGCCCTCAACGACCATCCGCTGACACGCGGCGCCGCCGTGCGCCTGCATGCCGACGATGCGGCCCGACTGGGGCTGAGCGACGGCGGCCGTGCCCGCGTCGGCGATACGCGCGTGCTGCCGGTCGTCGTGGATACGGCGGTGCCGGTCGGCGCCGTCTGGATCGAGTCCGCCTACGCGGATACCGCTTCGCTGCCGCCGTACGGCGCAGCCCTCACTCTGAGCAAGGCGTAACCCATGGCCGACCTGCTGTTTCACGAGGTGCTTATCCCGGTCCTGCTGATCCTCGCGATCATGCTGCCGGTGGTTCTGACCGTGGCCATGTTCGTGTACTGGGAACGCAAGGTCATCGGCTGGATGCACGTGCGCATGGGGCCGAACAAGATCGGTCCGCTGGGCCTGTTCCAGGCCTTCGCCGACGTGGTGAAGCTCCTGATCAAGGAAGTGGTCATCCCGACCAACGCCAACAAGTTCCTGTTCTTCCTGGCGCCGCTGCTGGCGCTGATTCCGGCGCTGGCTGCCTGGGCCGTGGTGCCGTTCGGGCAGGGGCTGGTGCTGGCCAACGTCAATGCCGGCGTGCTGTATCTGCTGGCGATGAGTTCCGTGGGCGTGTACGGCATCATCCTGGCCGGCTGGGCGTCGAACTCGCGCTATGCGCTGCTCGGCGCGATGCGTTCGGCGGCGCAGGTCATCTCCTACGAGCTGGCCATGGGCATGTCGCTGGTCTGCGTGCTGGTGCTGGCCGGCAGTCTGAACCTGACCGCCATCGTCGATGCGCAGGCCGGTCCGAAGGGCATCTTCGACTGGTTCTGGCTGCCGCTGCTGCCGGTGTTCGTGATCTACTGGATTTCCGGCGTGGCCGAGACCAACCGCGCGCCGTTCGACGTCGCCGAGGGCGAGTCGGAAATCGTCGCCGGCTTCCACGTCGAGTATTCAGGTTCGGCCTTCGCGATCTTCTTCCTGGCCGAATACGCCAACATGATCCTGATCAGCTTCCTGGCAGCGGTGCTGTTCATGGGCGGCTGGTTGAGTCCGTTCCCGGTGTCGTGGGGCTGGATCGGCCACGGCAGCATCCTGTGGCTGTTCGCCAAGGCGTTCATCTTCTCGTTCTTCTTCCTGTGGTTCCGCGCCACCTTCCCGCGCTATCGCTACGACCAGATCATGCGACTGGGCTGGAAGGTATTCATTCCGATCACGATCGTCTGGGTGCTCGTAGCCGGCTGCATGAAGTACCTCGGCTGGGTCACGATCGGAGGTTGATCAGACATGTCCCGAATCACTAGCTACTTCAAGAGCCTGCTGCTCATCGAGATGTTCAAGGGCATGGGCCTGACGCTGCGCTACATGTTCAAGCCCAAGTACACGATGCGCTTCCCGATGGAGCACATCCCGAAGTCGAACCGCTTCCGCGGGCTGCATGCATTGCGTCGTTACGCCAACGGCGAAGAGCGCTGCATCGCCTGCAAGCTGTGCGAGGCGGTGTGCCCGGCGCTGGCGATCACCATCGATTCGGCGCCGCGCGAGAGCGACGGCCAGCGCCGCACCACGCGTTACGACATCGATCTGTTCAAGTGCATCTACTGCGGTTTCTGCGAGGAAAGCTGTCCGGTGGATTCGATCGTCGAGACCTCGATCCACGAGTACCACTTCGAGCAGCGCGGCGAGAACGTCGTCACCAAGCAGCAGCTGCTGGCCATCGGCGATCGCTACGAGCAGGACATCGCCGCCGATCGTGCGCAGGACGCGGCGTACCGCTGAGGGCATGGACATGAACCGAATTGACAACGCGCGGCTGGCGGGAGAAGTGAAGTGAGCGCACAGCTACTGCAATTGATCTGTTTCTACGCTTTCGCCGCGGTCGCGGGCATCTCCGCGCTGATGGTCATCACGCTGCGCAACAGCGTGCATGCCGTGCTGTCGCTGGTGCTCACCTTCTTCAGCGTCGCCTGCATCTGGCTGCTGGCGCAGGCCGAGTTCCTCGCCATCGCGCTGATCGTGGTCTATGTCGGCGCGGTGATGGTGCTGTTCCTGTTCGTGGTGATGATGCTCGACATCAACCTCGAGCGCATGCGCGAGGGCTTCATCAAGTTCCTGCCGGTCGGCATCGTCGTGGCTGCCGTCATGCTGGTGGAGATGCTGGCGCTGATCGGCGTGCGCGCCATGCACGTGATGACGATGGGGCCGGATCCGGCTGCCGCCGCGGGCATGTCGAACACGGCCTGGCTGGGACAGGCGCTGTACACGCGCTTCCTGCTGCCGTTCGAGATCGCCGCGCTGATTCTTACCGTCGGCCTGATCGCGGCCGTGGTGCTGACGCTGCGCCACAAGCCGCTGACCCGCCGACAGAACCCGGGCGACCAGGTGCGCGTGAGCAATCGCGACCGCGTGCGCGTCGTGAAGATGGCGGCCGAGCGCCCGCAGGAGTCCGAATCATGATCACGCTTTCGCATTTCATCGTGCTCGGCGCCGTGCTGTTCTGCATCGCCGTGGCCGGCATCTTCATCAACCGCAAGAACGTCATCGTGCTGCTGATGTCGATCGAGCTGATGCTGCTGGCGGTGAACATCAACTTCGTCGCCTTCTCGCGCTTCAGCGGCGACGTGGCGGGGCAGGTGTTCGTGTTCTTCATTCTCACCGTGGCGGCGGCCGAAACGGCCATCGGCCTGGCGATCCTGACGTTGCTGTTCCGCAATCGCAGCACCATCAACATCGCCGAAATCGACAGCATGAAGGGTTAAAGGCACATGCACGAGCTATCCACCTCCATCCTGTTGATCATCGCGCTGGCGCCGCTGGCCGGTGCCGTGCTGGCCGGTTTCCTCGGCCGCGTCATCGGACGCGCCGGATCGCATACGGTCACCATCCTCGGCGTGGCGATTTCCTGCGCGCTGTCCTTCTACGTCCTCTACCAACTGGTGTGGGGCGGGGCGGCCAACTACAACCACGACCTCTACACGTGGTTCGAGATCGGCAAGTTCAACGCCAGCGTCGGCTTCATGATCGATCGCCTGAGCGCGATGATGATGGTCGTCGTCACCTTCGTGTCGCTGATGGTGCACATCTACACCATCGGCTACATGGCCGACGATGACGGCTACACGCGTTTCTTCAGCTACATCGCGCTGTTCACCTTCGCGATGCTGATGCTGGTGATGAGCAACAACTTCATGCAGCTGTTCTTCGGCTGGGAAGGCGTGGGCCTGGTCTCGTACCTGCTGATCGGCTTCTACTTCAAGCGTCCGAGCGCGACCTTCGCCAACCTGAAGGCGTTCCTGGTCAACCGCGTCGGCGATTTCGGCTTCGTGCTGGGCATCGGCGCGGTGCTGTACTTCCTCGGCACGCTCGATTACCAGACCGCGTTCGACGCCGCGCCGACCCTGGTCGGCCAGACCCTGCACATCACCCAGAACCACGCCTGGAGCGCGGCCACGGTGATCGGCATCCTGCTGTTCATCGGCGCCATGGGCAAGTCGGCGCAGGTGCCGCTGCACGTGTGGCTGCCGGATTCGATGGAAGGCCCGACGCCGATTTCCGCGCTGATCCACGCCGCGACCATGGTCACGGCCGGCATCTTCATGGTCGCGCGCATGTCGCCGATCTTCGAGCTGTCCTCGACGGCGCTGAGCTTCATCATGGTGATCGGCGCTACTGGCGCGCTGTTCACCGGCATGATCGGCATCGTGCAGAACGACATCAAGCGCGTGGTGGCGTATTCGACGCTGTCGCAGCTGGGCTACATGACCGTGGCGCTGGGCGTGTCCGCCTACGCCGGCGCGGTCTATCACCTGATGACGCACGCGTTCTTCAAGGCGCTGCTGTTCCTGGGCGCCGGCTCGGTCATCATCGCCATGCACCACGAGCAGGACATGCGCCACATGGGCGGCCTGCGCAAGTACATGCCGATCACCTACATCACCATGTGGGTCGGTTCGCTGGCGCTGTGCGGCGTGCCGTTCTTCTCCGGTTTCTACTCCAAGGACGCGATCATCGAGGCGGCCGGCGAGTCGCATCGCTGGGGCGCGCACTATGCCTACATCTGCGTGCTGCTCGGCGCGCTGGTGACGGCGTTGTACACGTTCCGCCAGATGCACCTGACGTTCCATGGCAAGGAGCGTTTCAAGGTGGTCGAGTCGCACGGTCACGGCCATGACGACCACGGCGATCATCACCATGAACCAGGCGTCCTGGCGCATGCGCCGAAGGAATCGCCGTGGGTGGTGACGGTGCCGCTGGTGCTGCTGGCGATCCCGTCGCTGCTGATCGGCTTCTTCACCGTCGGCCCGATGCTGTTCGGCGACTGGTTCGGCAAGGCCATCCACGTCAGCGAAGCGCACAACGTGTTGGCCGAGATGGGCGCCGAGTTCCACGGCGCGCTGACGATGGCGCTGCACGGCTTCACGCAGACGCCGTTCTGGCTGGTCGTGGCGGGTTTTGCCATCACCACCTACGTCTACATCTTCAACCCGGCCATGGCGGGGCGCATCCAGCGCATCTTCAAGCCGGTCTACGTGGTGCTCGACCGCAAGTTCTGGGTCGACGAGGTCTACCTCGCAATCTTCGCCCGCGGCGGCGTCAAGCTGGGCCGCCTGTTCTGGAAGGCCGGCGACACCGCCGTCATCGACGGTGCCATCGACGGCTCGGCCAGTCTGGTGCAGCGCATCGCCGCCGGCATGCGCCGCCTGCAGTCGGGTTACCTCTATCACTACGCGTTCGCCATGATCCTCGGCCTGATCCTGCTCCTGGGCGGGTTCTGGTGGTTCGGGCACGTTTGAGCAATCAGGGAAGCAAGGACCTATGTCGAATCATCTGCTTAGCCTGCTGATCTGGCTGCCCATGGCCGGCGCTGTGCCGGTGCTGATCGCCGGTGCGCGCGGCAGCGCCAGTCGCTGGATCGCGCTCGCGGTCGCCATCGCGACCTTCGCGGCCAGCCTGTTGCTGCTGCCGGCCTATCACACCGACGGCGCAGTGATGCAGCTGGTCGAGTCCACGCCGTGGATCGCCTCGCTGCACGTCAACTACGCGTTGGGCGTGGACGGCATCTCGGTCGCGCTGATCCTGCTGACGAGTTTCGTCGGCGTGCTGGTCATCGTCGGCGCCTGGGACGTCATCAAGGACAACAAGCCGCATCAGTACATGGCCGCCATGCTGGTGCTGGAAGGCCTGCTGATCGGCGTGTTCTGCGCCACCGACGCGCTGCTGTTCTACGTGTTCTTCGAGGCCATGCTGATTCCGATGTTCATCCTCATCGGCATCTGGGGCGGGCCGCGCCGCGTGTATGCGACGCTGAAGTTCTTCATCTACACGTTCCTCGGCTCGATCTTCATGCTGATCGGCCTGATCTACCTGTATCACAAGGCCGGCACCTTCGACATGGCCACGCTGGCCGCGCTGCCGCTGACCATGAAGGAACAGAGCTGGCTGTTCTTCGCCTTCCTGATCGCCTTCGCCATCAAGATTCCGATGGTGCCGGTGCACACCTGGCTGCCCGACGCCCACGTCGAGGCGCCGACCGGCGGTTCGGTGGTGCTGGCGGCGGTGATGCTGAAGGTGGGCGGCTACGGTTTCCTGCGCTTCTCGCTGCCGATCGTGCCGGACGCTTCGGCGCACTACGCCTGGCTGGTGATCGTGCTGAGCCTGATTCCCGTGGTCTACATCGGCTATGTGGCGCTGGTGCAGGAGGACATGAAGAAGCTGGTGGCGTACTCGTCCATCGCGCACATGGGCTTCGTGACCCTGGGCATCTTCATCGCCTTCATGCTGGTGCGCGATCTGGGCAACGTCGATGCGGCCAATCTTGGCGTGCAGGGCGCGATGGTGCAGATGATGTCGCACGGTTTCGTGTCGGGCGCCATGTTCTCGTGCATCGGCGTGATGTACGACCGCCTGCACACGCGTCAGATCAAGGACTACGGCGGGTTGGTCAACGTGATGCCGTGGTTCGCCTTCTTCATGGTGTTTTTCGCGATGGCCAACTGCGGCCTGCCGGGCACCAGCGGCTTCGTCGGCGAGTTCATGGTGATCCTGGCCAGCTTCAGTGCCAATCCGTGGATCGCGCTGATTGCCGCCTTCACCCTGATCATCGGCGCGGCGTACACGCTGTGGCTGGTCAAGCGCGTGGTGTGGGGCGAGGTGACTAACGACAAGGTCGCCGCGATGAAGGACATCAATGGCCGAGAGGCTTTCGTGCTGACGGCGTTCGCGGTGGTGGTGCTCGCCATCGGCGTGTGGCCGCAGCCGCTGGTGCATCTGATGGGTGGTTCGATCAACCATCTGGTGCAACAACTGGCCATCAGCAAGATCTGAGGACTGCCGCATGCTGAGCTGGAACGACATACTCATCCTCCTGCCGGAGATCTACCTGGTCGCGGCGGTGTGCGTGCTGCTGTTGATGGATGTCTTCATCCGCGAGGAACAGCGCAACGCCACCCACTGGCTGGCCATCGCGATCACCGCGATCACCGGCTTCCTGGTGGTGACCGGGCAGCCGCCGCAGGGGCTGAGCGCCTTCGGTGGCATGTTCGTGCGTGATCGCGTCAGCGAGATCCTGAGCCTGTTCGCGCTGATCTCGGTGCTGCTGGTATTCGTGTTCTCGCGTCCGTATCTGAAGGACCGCAAGCTGTGGCACGGCGAGTTCTACGTGCTGACGCTGTTCGCCGTGCTGGGCGTGATGTTCCTGGTCTCGGCCGGCAGCCTGATCACGATCTACCTCGGCCTGGAGCTGCTCACGCTATCGTCCTACGCGCTGGTCGCCTTCAACCGCGACTCGCGCATGTCGTCGGAAGCGGCGATCAAGTACTTTGTGCTGGGCGCGCTGGCGTCGGGTTCGCTGTTGTACGGCATGTCGATGGTGTATGGCGCCACCGGCACGCTGGATCTGGCGCATCTGCACGCCACGGTGGCGCAGACCGACATGCCGAACCTGCTGCGTTTCGGCCTGATCTTCATGATCGTCGGCATCGCCTTCAAGCTGGGTGCCGCGCCGTTCCACATGTGGCTGCCGGACGTCTATCAGGGCGCGCCGACAGCGACCGTTACCTTCGTCGCTTCGGCGTCCAAGCTGGCTGCGTTCGGTATGGCCTACCGCCTGCTGTCGGCTTTCGGTCCGGGCGACCTGCTGCACCAGTGGCAGCTGATGCTGGCGATCCTGGCCGTGCTTTCGCTGGTGATCGGCAATCTGGTCGCGATTGTGCAGACCAACATCAAGCGTCTGCTGGCGTATTCGACCATCGCGCACATGGGCTACCTGTTGCTGGGTCTGGTCAACGCTTCGCCGTCCGGCTACGCCGCAGCCATGTTCTACGCGATCAGCTACGCGCTCATGTCCACGGTCGCCTTCGGCGTGATCATGGCGATGTCGCGCGCCGGCTTCGAGTGCGAGGAGATCGACGACTTCAAGGGTCTCAACGAACGTTCGCGCTGGATGGCCTTCCTGATGATGCTGGCGATGTTCTCGCTGGCGGGCGTGCCGCCGCTGTTCGGTTTCTTCGCCAAGCTGCTGATCCTGAAGGCGGCGGTCGATGCCGGCATGATGTGGCTGGCCATCGTCGCCATCGTCGCGGCCATCGTGGGCCTGTACTACTACCTGCGCGTGGTCAAGGTGATGTATTTCGACAAGCCCGTGGAGGGTGTCGAGATCAAGCCGCAGGGCGATCTTCCGATGCGCTGGATGCTGTCGCTGAACGCGCTGGCGCTGCTCGCCCTGGGTCTGTACTGGGGTCCGTTGTTCACCTGGTGCCAGCAGGCCTTCGCAGGCTGAACGGGCGTGGCCGATTTGCAGAAAAACAGCATTTTCTATGCAGATTGGTATTGCCAAGTGAACGCTGCGACGCTATAGTTTCGCTTCTCCGGTGCGGGGTGGAGCAGTCTGGCAGCTCGTCGGGCTCATAACCCGAAGGTCGTAGGTTCGAATCCTACCCCCGCTACCAGAACTTTCGGCAAGAAAGCCTCCATCGTGAGGCTTTTTTGTTGAGCGCACGGATGCGCGATGGTCGGTGTCGGAACCAACGACCACGCTACGGAAATGGGCGTCACGCCCATTTTTTGTTTTTGAATGATGGAGTTGCGATCGATTTTGGACACGCAGTCCCTAGCTCAACGCTTCGACGAGATCCTCGCCGATCTCGACCTGACCTGCCTTGGAGTGGAGTGGGTTCCCTCCGGCGGACAGAGTACGCTGCGCGTCTATATCGATGCCGAGGGCCGCGAGGTCGGCATCGACGATTGCGAATCGGCCAGCCGCGAACTGTCGGCGACGCTGGATGTTGAAGATCCGATCCCGGGACATTATGTGCTGGAGGTGTCCTCGCCGGGCATCGACCGGCCGTTGTTCACGGCCGATCATTTCGCGCAGTTCCTGGGCGACGAGGTCAAGGTCGTGCTGAAGGCGCCGATCAACAACCGTCGCCGTCTGCGCGGACGCGTCGTCGAGGCGGCGCCCGAGCGCATCGTGGTCGAGGTCGACGGCGTCGGCCCCATCGAATTCGCGCATGCCGACGTGGAAAGTGCGCGACTGGTCCCCGACTGGGAAGCGCTCGGCTACGCGCCGGTGCCGAAGTCGGGCAGCAAGAGCAAGAAACACTGATTTTTCTGATACGAACGAACGCCACGGTGGCGTTCGCGGAGTGGCGGCAATGAGCAAAGAACTGTTGCTGGTGGTGGACGCGGTAGCCAACGAAAAGGGCGTCTCGCGCGACATCATCTTCCAGGCGATGGAAGCGGCGCTGGCCTCGGCGGCCAAGAAGCGCTATCCCGACGAGGATGCGGACATCCGCGTCGAGATCGACCGTGACTCGGGTGAATACGAAACCTTCCGTCGCTGGGAGATCGTGGCCGACGACATCGAGATGGAATCGCCGTACCGCCAGATCCGCATGATGGATGCCGTCGACGAGCGCGCCGATGCGGCAATCGGCGAGTACATCGAAGAGCAGATCGAGAACGCCGAGTTCGGACGCATCGCCGCGCAGGCCGCCAAGCAGGTCATCGTGCAGCGCGTGCGCGAAGCCGAGCGCGCGCTGGTGGTCGACGCCTACGAGGATCGCGTCGGCGAGCTGATCACGGGCATCGTCAAGCGCGTCGAGCGCGGCAACATCTATCTGGATCTGGGCGGCAACGCCGAGGCCTTCATTCCGCGCGACAAGTCGATTCCGCGCGAGCCGGTGCGCGTCGGCGACCGCCTGCGCGGCTACCTGTACGAAGTGCGTTCGGAAATCCGCGGCCCGCAGCTGTTCGTGTCGCGCACCGCGCCGGAGTTCATGATCGAGCTGTTCAAGCTCGAAGTGCCGGAAGTGGGGCAGGGCCTGGTCGAGATCATGGGCTGCGCCCGCGACGCCGGCGACCGCGCCAAGATCGCGGTGCTGGCGCACGACGCGCGCACCGATCCCATCGGCGCCTGCATCGGCATGCGCGGTTCGCGCGTGCAGGCGGTGACCAACGAGCTCAACGGCGAGCGCGTGGACATCATCCTGTGGCACGAGAACCAGGCGCAGTTCGTCATCAACGCGATGGCGCCGGCCGAAGTCCAGTCCATCATCATGGACGAGGACAAGCACTCCATGGACATCGCGGTGGCCGAGGACAAGCTGTCCCAGGCCATCGGTCGCGGCGGCCAGAACGTACGCCTGGCCAGCAAGCTGACCGGTTGGCAGCTGAACGTGATGACGCAGGACCAGGTGCAGGAAAAGAGCGAGGCCGAGCAGGAGACTTCGCGTCAGCTGTTCATGGACAAGCTCGAAGTCGACGAAGAGATCGCCAACATCCTGGTGCAGGAAGGCTTCTCCAGCGTCGAGGAAGTGGCCTACGTGCCGACCGGCGAGCTGCTGGCCGTGGAGGGCTTCGACGAGGACATCGTCGAGGAGCTGCGCGCCCGCGCCCGCGATGCGTTGCTGACGGCGGCGCTGGCGGTCGAGGAAGGCCTGGAAGAGCACACGCCCGCCGAGGATCTGCTCGCGCTGGAAGGCATGGACGAGGCCACGGCCTACGCCCTGGCCGAGCGCGGCGTGACCACGGCGGACGATCTCGCCGATCAGGCCGTCGACGACCTGATCGACATCGACGGCATGGACGAGGAGCGCGCTGCAGCGCTGATCATGGCCGCACGCGCGCCGATGATCGCGCGTCTGGAGCAGGAAGGCTGATCGATACGGGTGCATGCCGGGACGGTGTGCATCTGGGGAGGCTGAGATGCCTCCCGCCAGGGACGGAACGGCTGTGTCGAGCAACACGGCGACACACATGAAGATCGCGGGAAAGGCGGAGTAAGAGAACGATGTCGGACGTCACCATCAAGCAATTGGCCAAGGTCCTGGACCTGCCTGTCGACAAGCTGCTGGCGCAGCTTGCCGAAGCGGGCATGGAGTTCTCCGACTCCGAGCAGGTCATCAGCAACACCGAGAAGATGAAGCTGCACGGCTTCCTGCGCCGCAAGCACGGCAAGGGCGGCAGCGGTGAAAGCGACAACGCGTCCGCGGGACCGCGCCAGGTCACCCTGCGTCGACGCAAGGTCAGCGAACTGAAGGTCGCCTCCGGCAGCGGCCGCGCCGGCGCGCGCGGCGGCGCCAAGACGGTCAACGTCGAAGTGCGCTCCAAGCGCACCTACGTCAAGCGCAGCGCCATCAGCGAGGAGGCGTCGGTCGACGCCGAGCGCGAGGAGGCCGCGCGCAAGCTGCAGGAGTCGCAGGAGCTTCGCCAGCGCGAAGAAGCCGAGCGCGCCGAACAGCAGGAACAGCGTCGCGCCGAGGCCGAGCGCAAGCAGCAGGAAGAAGAAGCCCGCCGCCAGGCCGAGCGGGAAGCCGCCGAGGCCGCTCAAATCCAGGCGAAGGCCCAGGCGGAAGCGCCGGCTGCCGAAGCACCGGTCGAGAGTGCGCCGGAAGAAAGCGCCGAAGTTGCCGAACCGGCCGCCGACAGCGCTTCGGTCGACGAGACGCAGGACGACACGTCGCCCAAGGAAAAGGATGCCTGGTCCACGCCGGTCATGCCGCGCGTGCACGAACAGCCCAAGCGCCGCGATCGCGTGCGCGAAGTCTCCCGCGAGGAGGCCATGGGTCGTCCCAAGCCGTCCGTCAAGCCGGCGGCACCGGAAAAGAAGGCCAAGGACGAACGCGAAGAGCGCGAGGAGCGCGGTCGCAAGGGCGGCAAGAAGTTCGGCAGCGGCAAGCTGCACCTGTCCGATGCCGATCGCGCGCGCCGCAGCAGCGGCCGTCGTCGCGGTCGCGGCAACGAGCGTCCGTCCGCGGGCGCCGGTGGCGGCGCGCACGGCTTCTCCAAGCCGACCGCGCCGGTCGTGCGAGAGGTCGCCGTCGGCGAGGCCAATGTGGTCAGCGAGCTGGCCCAGAAGATGGCCGTGAAGGGTTCGGAAGTGGTCAAGGCGCTGTTCAACATGGGCGTCATGGCCACCATCAATCAGGTCATCGATCACGACACCGCGGTGCTGGTGATCGAGGAACTGGGCCACACGCCGGTGAAGGAAGAGGACAAGGGCGCCGAGGCCGCGCTGATGGAGCATGCGGCGACCTCCGAGGAGCAGGGCGAGAAGCTGCCGCGTCCGCCGGTGGTCACCATCATGGGCCACGTCGATCACGGCAAGACCTCGCTGCTGGACTACATCCGTCGCACCAAGGTCGCCACGGGCGAGGCCGGCGGCATCACGCAGCACATCGGCGCGTACCATGTGACCACCGACAAGGGCGTGATCACCTTCCTCGACACCCCGGGCCATGCGGCGTTCACGTCGATGCGTGCCCGCGGCGCGCAGTCCACGGACATCGTGGTGCTGGTGGTCGCGGCCGACGACGGCGTCAAGCCGCAGACCATCGAGGCGATCAAGCACGCCCGTGCGGCGCAGGTGCCGTTGATCGTCGCGGTGAACAAGATCGACAAGTCCGACGCCAACCTCGACAACGTCAAGCAGGGGCTGGTGCAGGAAGAAGTGGTGCCCGAGGACTGGGGCGGCGACGTGCAGTTCGTGCCGGTGTCGGCCAAGACCGGCCAGGGCGTCGACGACCTGCTGGATTCGATCTCGCTGCAGGCCGAACTGATGGAGCTGACCGCGGTGCACGACGGTCCGGCGTCCGGCGTGGTCATCGAATCGCGCCTGGATCGCGGCCGTGGCCCGGTGGCCACCATGCTGGTGCAGCGCGGCACGCTGAAGAAGAGCGACTACGCCGTCTGCGGCGTGGAATACGGTCGCATGCGCGCCCTGCTGGACGAGAACGGCAAGCAGGTCGACGAGGCCGGTCCGTCGATTCCGGTGCAGGTGCTGGGTCTTTCCGGCGTGCCGGAGGCGGGCGACGACTTCGTGGTCGTGGCCGACGAGCGTCTGGCCAAGGAAGTGGCGGTCGAGCGCGAGAATCGTCGTCGCGAGACGCGCATGGTCAGCAAGGCCAACCGCCTCGAGGACATCATGGCGAAGATGGGCCAGGGCGAGGAGCAGCAGCAGCTGAACATCCTCATCAAGGCCGACGTGCAGGGTTCGGCCGAGGCGCTACGCGAGTCGCTGTCGCAGATCGGCAACGAGCTGGTGAAGGTCAACGTGGTGTCCTCCGGCGTCGGCGGCATCACCGAGTCCGACGCCACGCTGGCGGCGGCCTCCAAGGCGCTGGTGATCGGCTTCAACGTGCGTGCCGACGCTTCGGCCCGCAAGGTCATCGACACCGCCGGCCTGGACGTGCGCTACTTCTCGATCATCTACGACGTGATCGACCAGGTGACCCAGGCGGCCACCGGTCTGCTCGGCAACGAGATTCGCGAGGAGATCATCGGCACCGCCGAGGTGCGCGACGTATTCCGCAGCTCGAAGTTCGGCGCCGTGGCCGGCTGCATGGTCTCCGAAGGCACGGTCAAGCGCAGCAAGCCGATTCGCGTGCTGCGCGACAACACCGTGATCTTCGAGGGCGAGCTGGAATCCCTGCGTCGCTTCAAGGAGAACGTCGACGAAGTGAAGTCCGGCACCGAGTGCGGTATCGGCGTCAAGCAGTACAACGACGTCAAGCCGGGCGACCAGATCGAGTGCTTCGAGCGTATCGAGGTTGCTCGTACGCTGTAAGCTGTAGACATCCGGGGCGGGACGCTTGCAAGCGTCCCGCCGACCGGCCCTCGATTTTCTTTCCTTTCGCAACACCCGGTTCCCGCCATGCCCTCCCGCGATTTCAAACGTAGTGACCGTATCTCGGCGATGTTGCGCCGCGAGGTCGGCATGCTCGTGCATGCGGCGGCGCGGGATCACGGCGTGCCTTCGGCCAGCGTGTCCGACGTCGAAGCGACCAAGGATCTGGACGTGGCCACCGTCTGGGTAACCGTGCTGCAGCCCGAGATGGCGAGCGAGACGGTCAAGGCGCTCAACGCCATGGCCGGTGAATTCCGCCGCGAACTGTCGCGCACCCTGCGCATCCGTCGCGTGCCCGAACTGCGCTTCAAGTACGACGCGTCGGTCGAGCAGGGCGAGCGCATCGAGACGCTGCTGCGGCAGGAAAAGGAGCAGGGACGCCTGTAAACGGCGTTCGTCTGTTCGTTGCCGCATCCGGCTGTTCCCATGACCGCCAAGCAAGCCCGCCGCCGTCCCCGACGCGCCGTTCACGGCATCGTGCTGCTGGACAAGCCGCTCGGCCTGAGTTCCAACAAGGCGTTGCAGATCGTGCGTGGCATTTACGGCGCGGCCAAGGCCGGTCACACTGGCAGCCTCGATCCGCTCGCTACCGGCCTGCTGCCGATCTGTCTCGGCGAGGCCACCAAGATCGCCGGTCTGTTGCTCGGTTCGCGCAAGGCGTACGAGGCCGAATGCCAGCTCGGCGTGGTCACCAACACCGACGACGGCGAGGGCGAAATCATCGCCCGTCATCCCGTGCCGACGTTCGACGATGCCGTGCTGCGCGAACATCTGGATGCGTTCGTCGGCCGCATCGCTCAAGTGCCGCCGGCGTATTCGGCGCTCAAGCGCGACGGCGTGCCGATGTACGTGCGCGCGCGACGCGGGGAGTCCGTGGAACTCGAGGCCCGCGACGTCGAGATTCACCGCATCGATCTGCTGCGGCGCGAACATGACCGCCTGCAGCTGTACGTCGAGTGCGGCTCCGGCACCTACATCCGCAGTCTGGCGCGCGATCTGGGCGAACGGATCGGCTGCGGCGCGCATCTGAGTGCCTTGCGCCGGACCTGGGTCGAACCTTTCCGCGAGCCGTGCATGTGGACGCTGGACGCGCTGCGCGAAAAGGCCGAGCAGGGACCGGAGGCATTGAATGCCTGCCTGCTGCCGCTGGATGCGGGCCTTGCGCACCTGCCGCGACTGGATCTGGATATCGCGCAAAGCGAGGCACTGGGCCATGGTCAGACGGTGCAGATGACTTCGACCGAACCGGGTTTGTGCCGCGCCTATGCCGCTGACGGACGACTTCTCGCCCTTGCCGAGACGGGGCCGAATGGCGCTTTGCAGGTGAAACGCGGCTTCAATTTGCCCCCAATCGCGGAATAACTCGTGTTAAAGCCTTGTTGCAGCAACCGTCTGGACATTACAATAGGCGCTTGACCCGTAGCTTTTAACAACCTGCGGGGTTTGCGCAGCCGCATCGTTTCGGTGGTGCTTCGCAAGCCTCGCGCATGCTTTTTCTGAGGAACACGTTCATGTCGCTCACTGCGGAACAGACCAGCAAGATCATTGCCGAGTACGGCCACGACGCGAAAGACACCGGTTCGCCGGAAGTCCAGGTGGCCCTGCTGTCGGCACGTATCAGCCACCTGACCGAGCACTTCAAGTCGCACAAGCAGGATCATCATTCCCGCCGCGGCCTGCTGAAGCTGGTCAACCAGCGCAAGCGCCTTCTCGGTTACCTGAAACAGCGCGACACAGCGCGCTATCAGAGCCTGATCGAACGCCTCGGCCTGCGCCGTTAATCCCGGGTCAAGGAGAATAAAGTGGCGAAAGTAACCAAGTCATTCCAGTACGGTAAGCATGAAGTCACACTGGAGACGGGCGAAATCGCCCGTCAGGCATCCGGTGCGGTCCTGGTCAAGATGGGCGGCACCGAGGTGCTGGTCGCGGCGGTCGCCGCCAAGACCCAGCGCGAAGGGCAGAGCTTCTTCCCGCTGACCGTCGACTACATGGAGAAGTTCTATTCCGCCGGTCGCATCCCCGGTGGCTTCTTCAAGCGCGAAGGTCGCCTGACCGAGAAAGAGACGCTGACCTCGCGTCTGATCGATCGTCCGATCCGTCCGCTGTTCCCCGAAGGCTTCAAGAACGAAGTGCAGATCGTCGCCACCGTGGTCTCGATGGACCCGGAGATCGACGGCGACATCCCGGCCATGATCGGCGCTTCCGCGGCGCTGTCGCTGTCCGGCGCGCCGTTCAAGGGCCCCATCGGCGCCGCTCGCGTCGGTTACGTCAACGGCGAGTACGTGCTGAATCCGAGCGCCTCCGAGCTGGTCGATTCCGACCTCGATCTGGTCGTCGCCGGCACCAGCAATGCCGTGCTGATGGTGGAGTCCGAGGCCAAGCTGCTCAGCGAGGACGTGATGCTGGGCGCGGTGGTCTTCGGTCACCAGCAGATGCAGACCGCGATCCGCGCGATTGCCGAACTGGCCACCGAGGCCGGCAAGCCGTCCTGGGACTGGGAAGCGCCGTCGCGTGACCAGGCGCTGGTCGACGCCATCAAGAACGCCGTCGGCAGCCGTCTGGACGAAGCCTTCCAGGTGCACGACAAGCTGCAGCGTCGCGACGCCATCGCCGCCATCAAGGCGGACGTCATGGAGTCGCTGGCCGAGCAGGCCGAGAGCCACGGTTGGAGCGCGGAAGCGCTGGCCGGCGAGTTCGGCGAACTCGAGTACCAGACCATGCGCGGCAGCGTGCTGAAGACCAAGGTGCGCATCGACGGCCGCAATCTGGATGACGTGCGTCCGATCACCGTTCGTGCCGGCGTGCTGCCGCGTGCCCACGGTTCGGCGCTGTTCACCCGCGGCGAGACGCAGGCGCTGGTCGCCATCACCCTGGGCACCGCGCGTGATGCGCAGATCATCGACGCGCCGGCCGGCGAGTCGAAGGATCCGTTCCTGTTCCACTACAACTTCCCGCCGTATTCGGTGGGCGAGTGCGGCCGCATGATGGGTCCGAAGCGCCGCGAGATCGGCCACGGCCGTCTGGCCAAGCGCGGCGTGCAGGCCGTCAAGCCGAGCATGGAAGAGTTCCCGTACGTGGTTCGCGTGGTCTCCGAGATCACCGAGTCCAACGGTTCCTCGTCGATGGCGTCGGTGTGCGGCTCCTCGCTGGCCATGATGGACGCGGGCGTGCCGTTGAAGGCGCCGGTCGCGGGCATCGCGATGGGTCTGGTGAAGGAAGGCAACGACTTCGTCGTGCTGTCGGACATCCTCGGCGACGAGGATCATCTGGGCGACATGGACTTCAAGGTCGCCGGCACCTCCGAGGGCGTGTCCGCCCTGCAGATGGACATCAAGATCGACGGCATCACCGAGGAAATCATGCGCACCGCGCTGGCGCAGGCCAAGCAGGGCCGTCTGCACATCCTCGGCGAAATGGCCAAGGCGCTCGACACCCCGCGTGCCGAGATGAGCGAGTACGCTCCGCGTCTGCTGACCATCAAGATCCATCCGGACAAGATCCGCGAAGTCATCGGCAAGGGCGGCGCCACCATCCGCTCGATCACCGAAGAGACCGGCGCGACCATCGACATCAGCGACGACGGCACCGTGGTCATCGCTTCGGTCAATCGTCCCGCCGCCGATGCCGCGAAGAAGCGCATCGAGCAGATCGTGGCCGACGTCGAGCCGGGCCGCATCTACGAAGGCAAGGTCGCCAAGCTGATGGACTTCGGCGCGTTCGTGACGATCCTGCCGGGCAAGGACGGTCTGGTCCATGTCTCGCAGATCTCCGAGGAGCGCGTGGAGAAGGTCTCCGACAAGCTGTCCGAGGGCGACATCGTCAAGGTCAAGGTGCTGGAAGTGGACAAGCAGGGCCGTATCCGCCTGTCCATGAAGGCCGTGACCGAGGACGAGAAGGCCACGTCGTAATCCGACGCGTCCGTCTTTGAAAAACGAAAGCCCGGCATGTTCACGCATGCCGGGCTTTTTTGTTCTGCTGCGCGGCGAATGGCATGACGCGATGCATCGCTCCGCGCGATAATCGGTTTTTGCCTTTCAGGATCGCCAATGACCGCTCTTGCCGACCATGACAGTATCCGCGCCGTACAGTGGCGCGGCGATGTCCTGCGCCTCCTCGATCAGCGCCGGTTGCCGGCCGAGGAATCCTGGCTGGAATGCCGCACGGCGGCGCACGTGCGCGACGCCATCGCGGACCTGGTCGTGCGCGGCGCGCCGGCCATCGGCATCGCCGCGGCCTGGGGCGTGGTGCTGGCGGCGCAGACTGGCGAGGCGCTGACGCCGGTATTGGAACATCTGCGCGCCGCGCGACCCACCGCGGTGAACCTGATGTGGGCGCTGGACCGCATGCGCGCGCGCATCGAGGCCGGTGCGGACGCCGAGGCACTGCAACGTGAGGCGCAGGTGATCCAGGACGAGGACCTGGCCGCCAACCACCGCATGGGCGCCTTGGGCGCGGCCCTGATCGATGCCGGTTCCGGCGTCCTGACGCATTGCAACACCGGCTCGCTGGCGACCGCGGGATACGGCACGGCACTGGGCGTGATCCGCGCCGGTGTCGCCGAGGGACGCATCGAGCGCGTGTTCGCCGGCGAGACGCGGCCCTGGTTGCAGGGCGCGCGGCTGACGATGTGGGAACTGGTGCACGACGGCATTCCTGCGAAATTGATCGCTGATTCGGCGGCAGCGCACCTGATGCGCAGCGGTCAGGTGCAGTGGGTCGTCATCGGCGCCGACCGCATTGCCGCCAACGGCGACGTCGCCAACAAGATCGGCAGCTATCAACTCGCCATCGCCGCGCGCCATCACGGCGTGAAGTTCATGGTGGTGGCGCCGTCGACGACGGTGGACATGGCCACGCCGAGCGGCGAGGCCATCGAGATCGAAATGCGCGATCCCAACGAACTGCTGTCCATCGCCGGCGTACGCACGGTCATCGACGGCGCTTCGGCCTGGAATCCGGTGTTCGATGTCACGCCGGCGTCGCTGATCGACGCCATCGTGACCGAGCGCGGCGTGATCGAGCGCCCCGACGCCGAGCGCATGCGCGCGATGTTCGATCCCTCGTGAAGCTGGCGCGCGAAGCGGCCCTGTTCGCGGTCGGCGGTGCGATCGGCTTCGTGATCGACGCCGGCATCGTGCAGATGCTGGTGCGTGGCGCGGGCTGGGACCCGTATCTGGCGCGGATTCCCTCGTTCCTGGCCGCCGCCAGCGTCACCTGGTGGTGGAACCGTCGTTTCAGTTTCGCGCATCGTCGCGGCGACGACGCACATCGCGAATGGCTGCGCTGGATGGCGGTGATGGCCGTCGGTGCGGTCATCAACTACGGCACTTACGCGCTGGTGCTGGCGTTCTCCGACACGGCTCGCGCATGGCCTGCGATGGGCGTCGCCGCGGGCTCCTGTGTGGCCGCCATCGCCAATTTCGCAGGGGCCCGCAAGCTGGTTTTTCGCGGCGCGAAACATGTTGTATAAATCATTGATTTGAAAAGATTTTAAACGGGCGGGCAATGGGCCGATGTGGTATACTAGGCGGGTTGTTCCCCGATGCGCGCATCGACGCGTTCCCGAGCCGTACACGGGGCCCCTAGCACGTCCAATTTCAGGGAAGCAGGAATGGCAGAACTCGCCAAAGAAGTGATTCGCGTCAACATCGAAGACGAGATGCGTCAGAGCTATCTCGACTACGCCATGAGCGTGATCGTGGGCCGCGCCTTGCCCGACGCACGCGACGGTCTCAAGCCGGTGCATCGACGCGTGTTGTACGCGATGAACGAACTCGGCAATGCCTGGAACAAGCCCTACAAGAAGTCGGCCCGCGTGGTCGGTGACGTGATCGGTAAGTACCATCCGCATGGCGATTCCTCGGTCTACGACGCCATCGTGCGCATGGCGCAGCCGTTCTCGCTGCGTTACATGCTGGTCGACGGTCAGGGCAACTTCGGTTCGGTCGACGGCGACAACGCCGCGGCCATGCGTTACACCGAAGTGCGCATGTCCAAGCTCACCCATGAGCTGCTGGCCGACATCGACAAGGAAACGGTCGACTTCGGCCCCAACTACGACGAGTCCGAGAACGAGCCGCTGGTGCTGCCGACCAAGGTGCCGGCGTTGCTGGTCAACGGTTCGGCGGGCATCGCGGTCGGCATGGCCACCAACATTCCGCCGCACAATCTCAGCGAGACCATCGCCGCGACCATCGCGCTGATCGACGAGCCCGAGCTGGGCATCGACGAACTGATGCAGTACATCCCTGGACCGGATTTCCCGACCGCCGGCATCATCAACGGCGCCGCCGGCATCGTGCAGGCCTACCGCACCGGCCGCGGCCGCATCCTGGTGCGCGCCAAGGCCGAGATCGAGACCGAGCCGAACGGCCGCGAGACCATCATCGTCACCGAGCTGCCGTATCAGGTGAATAAGGCGCGGCTGATCGAGAAGATCGCCGAGCTGGTCAAGGAAAAGAAGATCGAGGGCATCTCCGAACTGCGCGACGAATCCGACAAGGACGGCATGCGCGTGGTGATCGAGGTGCGCAAGGACGCCATGGGCGACGTCGTGCTGAACAACCTGTTCCAGCAGACCCAGCTGCAGGTGACCTTCGGCATCAACATGGTCGCGCTGCTGGACGGCCGTCCGCTGCTGCTGAACCTGAAGCAGGCGCTGGAAGCCTTCATCCGCCACCGCCGCGAAGTGGTCACGCGCCGCACCATCTTCGAGCTGCGCAAGGCGCGCGCCCGTGCGCACATCCTCGAAGGTCTGACCGTCGCGCTGGCCAACATCGACGAGATGATCGAGCTGATCAAGACGTCCGAGTCGCCGCAGATGGCGCGCGAGCGCATGCTTGCGCGGCGCTGGCAGCCCGGCCTGGTCAGCGCGCTGCTGGGCGCGGCCGGCGCCGAGGCGTCGCGTCCCGAAGACATGGATCCGCGCGATGGCCTGAAGGCGGACGGCTATCAGTTGTCCGAGAAGCAGGCTCAGGAAATCCTGGCCATGCGTCTGCATCGCCTGACCGGTCTGGAGCAGGAAAAGCTCAGCGACGAGTACCGCCAGCTGCTGGACGAAATTCGCGGCCTGATCGCCATCCTCGAGGACCCGGACAAGCTGCTTGGCGTGATCCGCGAGGAGCTGGAAGCCATCAAGAACGACTTTGGCGATGCACGCCGCACGCAGATTCAGCCGTCGCAGGAAGACCTCGACGTGCTGGACCTGATCGCGCCCGAGGACGTGGTGGTCACGCTGTCGCACACCGGCTACGTGAAGCGCCAGCCGGCCACGACCTACCGTTCGCAGAAGCGCGGCGGCAAGGGCCGTTCGGCTTCGGCGCTGAAGGACGAGGATTTCGTCGAGCAGCTGTGGGTGGTCAACACCCATGACACGCTGCTGACCTTCACCAGCACCGGCCGCGTGTACTGGCTCAAGGTGTACCAGATTCCCGAATCCGGCCCGCAGGCGCGCGGCAAGCCCATCGTCAATTTGCTGCCGCTGGCTGCGGACGAGTACGTCCAGGCCGTGCTGCCGGTGCGCGAATACGAAGAGGGGCGCTACGTGTTCTTCGCCACGCGCAACGGCACCGTCAAGAAGACGCCGTTGACCGAGTTCGCCTTCCAGCTGCAGAAAGGCAAGATCGCCATCAAGCTGGCCGACGACGACGCTTTGGTCGGCGCCGAGCTGACCAACGGCGACCGCGACGTGATGCTGTTCGCGTCCAACGGCAAGACGGTGCGTTTCGCCGAAGGCGAGGTCCGCTCGATGGGCCGTACCGCCGGCGGCGTGCGCGGCATGCGTCTGGCCGACGATGCCCGCGTGGTGTCGATGATCGTGGCCCGCGAGGGCGACATTCTCACCGCCACGGAACACGGCTACGGCAAGCGCACACCGCTGGACGACTTCCCGACCAAGGGTCGCGGCATCCAGGGCGTGCTCGGCATCAAGTGCTCGGATCGCAATGGCGAACTGGTGGCGGCCGTGCAGGTGACGGACGATCACGAGCTGATGCTGATCTCCAACCTCGGCACCCTGGTGCGTACGCGCGTGGCCGAGGTCTCGCAGCTGGGTCGCAATACCCAGGGCGTGACGCTGATCCGCCTGCCCAAGGACGAGCATCTGGTCGGCGTGGTGCGGCTGGAGGCAGAAGACGACGAAGGCGACGAACTGATCGAGGGTGAGGTGTCGGTTGCCGAGACCGACGTCCAGCCTTCCTCGGTCGACGAAGGCGAGGCCGATGCCGGTGAGGCCGGCGATGCCGAGGGAACGCCGCCGCAAGACGACTGATTGCCGTTTGAAGCCAAAAGAAAAAGCCGGTGGATCGAATCCACCGGCTTTTTTCATGGTGCGTATCGGCCGTGCGTGACCGAGGTCAGCGCGCGTCGAGCGCCTGCAGCATGGCCTCGGCGCTGGAGACCCGGAATTCGCCCGGCGCTTCCACCTGCAGGATTTTGACCGTGCCGTCCTCGGCGTACAGGGCGAAACGCTGCGAGCGCAGGCCCATGCCGAAGCCGCTGCCGTCCAGTTCCAGGCCCAGCGCGCGGGTCAGGTCGGCATTGCCGTCGGCCAGCATGACGAGGTCGTCCGGCACGTCCTGCGCGCGTGCCCAGGCGTCCATCACGAAGGCGTCATTGACCGCCATGCAGGCGACCTCGACGCCGCGCTCGCGGAACTGCGCCATGTGCTGGATGAAGCCGGGCAGGTGCTGTTCCGAACAGGTGGGCGTGAACGCGCCGGGTACCGCGAACAGGACGACTTTGCGGTCGTCGAAAAGCTCCTCGCTGGTGACGACGTCGACGCCGTCGCGGATGCGGGTCAGGGTGGCGTGGGGGATGCGTTCTCCGACGCGGATGGTCATGCGGGAATCTCCTGGCGGGGCCGTACGGCCCGGGCGGACAGCCGCCGAGCGGGCGGCCGACGATGAAATAAAGCCACTTGAAAGCGGTGCGTAGGCACCCATTTTTGCAGACAAGCGGGCATCGGCCCGCACCGCATCAAGGAGACATCGACATGAGTATCACCCGTTACCATCCGTGGAACAATCCGGGCGGCCTGCACAAGGATTTCAAGCAGATGCTGGAGCGTTACTTCGGCGAAGAGAGCGGCGACCAGTCCGACGTGGTCACCAGCCAGTGGACCCCGCGCGTGGACATCCGCGAGGAGAAGGATGGCTTCGTGATCTTTGCCGACATTCCCGGCGTCGATCCGAAGGACATCGAGATCAGCATGGACAAGGGCATCCTCTCGATCCGCGGCGAACGCAGCAACGAGAGCCGCAACGAGGACGATAAGTACACCCGCGTGGAGCGTTCGCACGGTGTGTTTTACCGTCGTTTCGCGCTGCCGGACAGCGCCGACGCCGAGGGAGTCAGCGCCAAGGGCCGCCATGGGGTGCTGGAAATCCGCATTCCGAAGAAGCCCGAAAGCACGCCGCGCCGCATCAACATCGAGGCAGGCGAGTAAACTGCGGACGGTCCGTGTCACGCAGCCCTGCGCGTCGCATCGTCGACGCGCAGGGACGGTTTCGCGGCACGGGTATCCGTGCCGTGTTCGTTTGAGGAACCCCGATGGAGTTCAAGGATTACTACGACATCCTGGGCGTCGACAGTTCGGCCAGCGATGCCGACATTCGCAACGCCTACCGCAAGCTCGCGCGCAAGTACCATCCGGATCGCAACAAGGAGCCGGAAGCCGAGGAGAAGTTCAAGGCGGTCAACGAGGCGCACGAGGTCCTGAAGGACAAGCAGAAACGCGCGTCCTACGACCAGTTGCGCGCGGGTGGCTATCGCGGCGGCGATTCGTTCCAGCCGCCGCCGGGTTGGGGCCAGGGCGGCGGCGCGCAGTTCGATTTCGGCGGCGGCGATTTCAGCGACTTCTTCGAGTCGCTGTTCGGTCGCGGCGCGGCGCGCCAGGGCGGTGCGTATCAGCAGCGCCCGATGCGCGGCCGTGACGTACAGGCGCACATCGACATCGATTTGCGCACGGCCTATGCCGGCGGCAGCACGCGCGTCAGTCTGCATGACGGCGCGGGCGGCGAGCGCGTGCTGGAGGTGAAGATTCCGGCTGGCATCCAGTCGGGCAAGGTGATCCGCCTGAGCGGGCAGGGCCATCCCGGCGCGGCCGGCGGTCCTTCCGGCGACCTGATGCTGGAGGTCGGCATCCGTCCCGACCCGGTGTTCCGGCTCGACGGTCGTCATGTCGCCAGCACGCTGGCGGTGACGCCGTGGGAAGCCGCGCTGGGCGCCAAGGTGCCGGTGCCGACGCTGGGTGGCATCGTGGATCTGCAGATTCCCGCAGGCTCGCAGAGCGGTCGCAAGCTGCGCCTGAAGGGGCGCGGTCTGCCGGGCAACCCCGCCGGCGATCAGCTGGTCACGCTGGAAATCCACGCGCCACCGGCCGACAGCGACGACGACAAAGCGGCCTACGCGGCCTTTCGCGAGGCGTTCCCGGATTACGATCCGCGCTGAACAATCCGCTCAAGGGCACAAAAAAACGGAGCCGTTCGACTCCGCTTTTTTGTGATCGAACGCGGCACGCGTACGGGCGTCAGCCCGTCAGCAGTTCCTGGATCGTCTTGGACAACTCGCCCTCGTTGATCGGCTTGGTCACATAACCCTTGGCGCCCTGGCGCATGCCCCAGACGCGATCGGTGTCCTGGTTCTTGGTGGTGACCAGAACGATCGGAATATGCGAGGTTTCCTCGTCCTTGCTGATGGTACGCGTGGCCTGGAAACCATTGAGGTTCGGCATCACCACGTCCATCAGGATCAGGTCCGGCTTTTCGCGCTTCGCGGCCTCGACGCCGGCGGCGCCGTCTTCGGCGGTCATGGCCTCGTGGCCGAGCTGTTCGACGATCCGCTTGATGCCCAGCAACTGCGACGGCGAGTCGTCAACGATCAGAATGCGCGCCATGTAGGATTCCCCAATGCTGCGTGTGTTGAAGTGAAAACGATACGGTTCATTCTACGTCCCTCGCGGGTTCCGGCCAAGCTAAAAGTGGGACCAGAAAAGGGATGTATATTGAATGTGTTGTGATGCCAAGTTGATGTGAAATATCAATCCGACACTGTGATCCTGACCACGCTTCGGCCAAACGAGCGGCCGGCCAGCATGTCCTCGAACAGGGACGGCAATTCGTCCAGCGGAAGCGTGCGCGTGTGGATGCGCTCCAGGTGCGCGGGCTTCCAGTCGTCGGCCAGATGCTGCCAGACCCGTTCGCGCAGATCGCGCGCGGTGCCGGCCGAGGCCACGCCCAGCAAATTCACGCCGCGGATGATGAAGGGCATCACCGTGGTCGACAGCTTCGGGCTGGCCGCCAGGCCGCAGCAGGCCACGTTGCCGTAGGGCGCGGTGGAGGCGAGCAGGCCGGCCAGGATGTCGCCGCCGACGCAGTCGAAGGCGCCGCCGAAGCGGGTCGACTCCATCGGTTTGCCGCTGAAGCCGAGCGCCTCGCGGTCCAGACATGCCTTGGCGCCGAGCGCCTGCAGGAAGTCGAAGCGTTCGCGCTTGCCGCTGATCGCGTGCACCTCGTAGCCGGCGCGCGTGAAGATGTCCACGCCGAGCATGCCGACGCCGCCGGTGGCACCGGTGATGGCGATCGGGCCGAGTTCCGGCGTCTGCCGGTTGTCCTGCATGTGCAGCAGCGCCAGACCGGCGGTGAAGCCGGCCGTGCCCAGAATCATGGCTTCTTCCAGACTCAGGCCGGCGGGCAGGGGAATGGTCCACTGCGCGGGCAGGCGCACGACTTCGCTGTAGCCGCCGTCGCGCGTCTCGGAAAGGCCGCAACCGGTGCACAGCACGGCGTCGCCTTCCTTGAAGGCGGGATCGGTCGAGGCGATCACGTGGCCGGCAACGTCGATGCCGCCGTTGAGCGGGAAGGTGCGCAGGATCTTGCCCTGGCCGGTGCCGGCCAGCGCGTCCTTGTAGTTGACCGAGGAATACGCGGCGCGGATCGTCACCTCGCCCGGCGAGAGGTCGTCCAGGCGCAGCGTCTCGATACCGGCGCGGTAGCCGTCATCGTCGTGGTGGATGCGGAAGGCGCGGAAGGTGTCGCTCATGGCGTGGAACCTCCGTGTATCGCATGGCGTCGACGTGGCGAACGGACGCGGCATGCCGGAAAGAGTGGCCCGCGGCGATGTGCCGCGGGCCTGGAACGGTGGATCAGTTGGCCTTGTGGATGGCGCGCTTGTCGACCGACAGCGCGGCCTCGTGCACGGCCTCGGACAGCGTCGGATGGGCGTGCACGATGCGCGCCAGATCCTCGGCGGAGCCCTTGAACTCCATCGCCACCACGGCCTCGGCGATCAGTTCGGACACGCACGGTCCGACCATGTGCACGCCCAGCAGGCGGTCGGTCTCGGCATGGGCGATGACCTTCACCTGGCCGGCGGTGTCGTTCATGGCCACGGCGCGGCCGATGGCGGAGAACGGGAAGCTGCCGGTCTTGTACGGAATGCCCTCGTCCTTGCACTGCTGCTCGGTCTTGCCGGCCCAGGCCACTTCCGGCTCGGTGTAGATGACCCACGGGATCACGTCGTAGTCGATGTGACCGGCCTTGCCGGCGATCAGCTCGGCGACCATCACGCCTTCCTCGGAACCCTTGTGCGCCAGCATCGGGCCGCGCACGCAATCGCCGACGGCCCAGACGCCGTCGACGCCGGTCCAGCAGTGCTCGTCGACCGCGATGCGGCCGCGTTCGTCGGTCTTCACGCCGGTGCCTTCGCCGAGCAGACCCTCGGTGTAGGCGCGGCGGCCGACGGCCACCAGCAGCTTGTCGACGGTCAGCTTCTGCTCGCCGTTCTTGTCTTCGTAGGTGATCTCGACCACGGTCTTCTTGGCCTCGGCCTTGCTGACCTTGGCGCCGAGACGGATGTCCAGACCCTGCTTCTTGAACTCGCGCGCGGCGATCTTGGCGATGTCCTGATCCGCGGCGGCGAGGAAGTCGGGCAGGGCCTCGATCACGGTGACCTCGGCGCCCAGGCGGCGCCACACGCTGCCCAGTTCCAGGCCGATCACGCCGGCGCCGATCACGCCTAGGCGCTTCGGCGTCTTGTCGAAGTCCAGCGCGCCGGCGTTGTCGACGATCAACTTGCCGTCGAACTTGGCGAACGGCAGCTCCACCGGCACCGAGCCGGTGGCCAGGATCACGTTGACCGCTTCCAGCGTCTGCGTGTCGCCGTCCTTGCCTGTCACCTCGACCTTGTTGCCCGCGAGCAGCTTGCCGGTGCCGAAGAAGGGCGTGACCTTGTTCGACTTGAACAGCATGCCGATGCCGCCGGTGAACTGCTTGACGATCTTGTCCTTGCGGCCAACCATCGTCTTGACGTCGATCTGCGGGTCCTTGGCGGTGATGCCGTGGACGTCGAAGTGACTGGTCAGGTTCTCGAACTGGCGCGAGGAATCGAGCAGCGCCTTGGACGGGATGCAGCCCACGTTGAGACAGGTGCCGCCCAGCGCCTGCTTGCCGTCCTTGCCCTCGAAGGCGTCGATGCAGGCGGTCTTCAGGCCCAACTGCGCGGCGCGGATCGCGGCCACATAGCCGGCGGGGCCGCCGCCGATGACGATGACGTCGAACTTGGTTTCGCTCATTGCTTCGCTCACGAGATTCGGGAAAGGGGTGTCAGGATCGGATGTCAGGGCGACGGCATGCGACTTCAACGGGTCGCGGCGCCCCGACATCCATGCCGGCTCTTCTTCGGCCTTACAGGCCGAGCAGCATGCGGTGCGGGTTTTCCAGCTGGTTCTTGATGTCGACCAGGAACAGCACCGCGTCCTTGCCGTCGATGATGCGATGGTCGTAGCTGATGGCGATGTACATCATCGGCGCGGCGACGACCTGGCCGTTCTCGACCACCGCACGCTCCTTGATGGTGTGCATGCCCAGGATCGCGCTCTGCGGCGGGTTGACGATCGGCGTGGACATCAGCGAACCGAAGGTGCCACCGTTGGTGATGGTGAAGGTGCCGCCCTGCAGGTCGTCCAGGCTCAGCTTGCCGGCGCGCGCCTTGGCGGCGTAGTCGCCGATGGCCTGCTCGATCTCGGCGAAGCTCATGTCCTGCGCGTCGCGCAGCACCGGCGTCACCAGACCCTTCTCGGTGGACACCGCGATGGAGATGTCCTGGTAGCCGTGATAGATGATGTCGTCGCCGTCGACCGAGGCGTTGACGACCGGATGGCGCTTCAGCGCCTCGCACACGGCCTTCACGAAGAAGCTCATGAAGCCGAGCTTCACGCCGTGCTCCTTCAGGAACTGCTCGCCGAAGGTCTTGCGCATCTTGGCGACCTGGGCCAGGTTGACCTCGTTGAACGAGGTCAGCATGGCGATGGAGTCCTTGGACTGCATCAGGCGCTCGGCGATGCGCTTGCGGATGCGCGTCATCGGCACGCGCTCTTCCGGACGCGCACCCGGCGCGGCCAGCGCAGCGGCCGCCGCGCCGCCCTTGCCGTGCTTGACCAGGTCTTCCTTGGTCACGCGACCGCCGCGGCCGGTGCCTTCGACGGTGCTGGCGTCGATGCCTTCCTCGGTGGCCACGCGGCGACCGGCCGGCGACAGGTCTTCGCTGCCCTTGGCGGCCTTCGGCGCTTCGGCCTTGGCCGGCGCAGCAGGCGCCTCGGCCTTGGCGTCGCTCTTGTCCTCGGCTGCCGGGGCCGGCGCGGCCGCGCCTTCCTCGATCAGGGCGATGACCTGCTCGCTGTTGACGGTGTCGCCGGACTCGAACTTGATTTCCTTCAGCACGCCGTCGACGGGCGAAGGCACTTCCAGCACCACTTTGTCGGTTTCCAGGTCGACCAGATTCTCGTCGCGACGGACCGCGTCACCGGCCTTCTTGTGCCAGTCGGCGATGGTGGCGTCGGAAACCGATTCGGGAAGTACCGGGACTTTGACTTCGATGGCCATGGGGTTGTCCTGTTGGGTATGGCGTGATGCGTGTAAGGGGATGTCGGGTTATTCGGCGGTGTGGCCGTCGCTGACCGGATCGACCAGCGCCTGTTCGACCAGCGCCTTCTGTTCGGCGGCGTGCATGTTGGCATGACCGCAGGCCGGCGCGGCGGAGCGTGCGCGGCCGGCGTAGGACAGCTTGTACTTGCCGTCGGTGCAGGCCTGCAGGTGATGACGGATCTGGAACCACGCGCCCTGATTCATGGGTTCTTCCTGGCACCAGATGACTTCCTTGGCGGCGCTGTGCCTGGCCAGTTCCTCGACCACGCGTTCGCGCGGGAACGGGTACAGCTGCTCGACGCGCACGACGGCGACGTCGGTCAGTTCGCGCTGTTCGGCTTCCTCGAACAGGTCGTAGTAGACCTTGCCCGAGCACAGCACCACGCGCTTGGCCTTCTTCGGCTGCTTCAGGCGCTGGTCGCCGATCACGGTCTGGAACTGGCCCGAGGCCAGCTCGTCCAGGCTGGACACGGCCAGCTTGTGACGCAGCAGCGACTTCGGCGTCATCACGATCAGCGGCTTGCGCACGCGGCGCAGCATCTGCCGGCGGATCATGTGGAAGGTCTGCGCCGGCGTGGTCGGCACGCACACCTGCATGTTGTTGAGCGCGCACAGCTGCAGATAGCGTTCCAGGCGTGCCGAGGAATGCTCGGGGCCCTGGCCTTCGTAGCCGTGCGGCAGATACAGCACCAGACCGCACAGGCGGTTCCACTTGGACTCGCCGGCGCTGATGAACTGGTCGATCACCACCTGCGCGCCGTTGGCGAAGTCGCCGAACTGGGCTTCCCAGATCACCAGCGACTTCGGATCGGCGGTGGCGTAGCCGTATTCGAAGGCCATGACCGCTTCTTCGCTGAGCAGCGAATCGATCACCTCGACGTTGCGCTCGGGATCGATGTCGGCCAGGGGCAGGGCGGTCTTGCCGCTCTGCTGGTCGTGCAACACGGCGTGGCGGTGGAAGAAGGTGCCGCGGCCAGAATCCTGTCCGACCAGACGCAGATCGTAGCCGTCCTTGATGATGCCCGCGTAGGCCAGGTTCTCGGCGAAGCCCCAGTCGGCGGGCTGCTCGCCAGCGGCCATCGCGCGGCGCGCTTCGTAGATCTTGGCCACGCGCGACTGCAGCTTGAAGTCGTCCGGCGTCTTCAGGATCACGTCCAGCAGTTCGGAGGCGGTCTTGCGCTCGATGCCGGTATCGATGTCTTCGTCCAGCTTGCCGCCGATGTGCTGACTCCACTGGAACGTGGTGCCGCCTTTCTCGGTGTCCAGGTCGGTGACCGGACCGCCGCTTTCCAGCAGCTCGCGGTAGCGCTCGACCAGGCCCTTGGCGTGGGCGTCGTCGATCACGCCGGCTTTCTCCAGGCGCTCGGCGTAGATGGCGCGGGGCACCGGATGCTTGCGGATGATCTGGTACATCAGCGGCTGCGTGGCGGCCGGCTCGTCGGCCTCGTTGTGGCCGTTGCGGCGGTAGCAGACCAGGTCGATCACCACGTCCTTCTTGAACGTGCGGCGGAACTCGAACGCCAGCCGCGCGACCTGCACCACGGCCTCGGGATCGTCGCCGTTGACGTGGAACACCGGCGCGTTGACCATCTTGGCCACGTCGGTGCAATACAGGGTCGAACGCGCGTCGTGCGGGTTGGAGATGGTGAAGCCGACCTGGTTGTTGATGACCACGTGCACGGTGCCGCCGACGGCGAAGCCGCGGGCCTGGGACATCTGCAGGGTCTCCATCACCACGCCCTGGCCGGCGAAGGCCGCGTCGCCGTGGATCAGCAGCGGCAGCACCTTTTCGTGGTCCGCATCGCGGCGGCGGGCCTGGCGCGCGCGCACCGAGCCGATCACCACCGGGTCGACGATCTCCAGGTGCGACGGGTTGAAGGCCATGGCCAGGTGCACGCCGTTGCCGCTGGGCGTCTTGACGTCGGCCGAGAAGCCCATGTGGTACTTCACGTCGCCGCTGTATTCGGGGTCGTCCGGATGCTGGAACTTGCCCTCGAACTCGTCGAACAGCTCGGCGGGCGGTTTGCCCAGGGTGTTGACCAGCATGTTCAGGCGGCCGCGATGGGCCATGCCGATCACCAGTTCCTCGATGTTGTCTTCGCCGCAGCGCCGGATCAGCGCGTCGAGCATCGGGATCATGCTGTCGCCGCCTTCCAGCGAGAAGCGCTTCTGGCCGACGTAGCGGGTGTGCAGGTAGCGTTCCAGGCCGTCGGCGGCGGTCAGACGCTCGAGCACGCGGCGCTTTTCCTCGTCGCTCAGGCCCGGCTCGCCGGCGGCTTTCTCCAGACGCGAATACACCCAGCGACGCTGCTCGTGGTCGCTGATGTGCATGAACTCGGCGCCGATCGAGCGGGTGTAGGTTTTCTGCAGGCGCGCGAGCAGATCGCGCAGCTTCATGCGGCCGGCATCGCCGCCGCAGTAGGTGCCGGTATCGAATTCGGTATCGAGATCGGATTCGGCCAGGCCGTGGAACGGCAAGCCCAGGTCCGGCGCCGGCAGCTTGTTGGCCAGCTTCAGCGGATCGAGGTCGGCACCCAGATGGCCTCGCGACCGGTAGGCCGTGAGGATGCGCAGCACGCCGGCCTGCTTGCGGGCGTGCGCGTCGCTCATCGGTACGCCGGCATGGCCGTTGCGATCGCGATCGCGCTGTGCGGCCTCGATGCGGGCAATGATGGCCGAGTGCGGCACATCGCCAGCGTGGCCGTCGGCCAGCTTGGCAAAGTACTCGGACCAGGATTCGGGGAGAGCCGAAGGGTCGGAAAGCCAGGTTTCGTACAGTTCCTCGACATAGTCGGCGTTGCTGCCGAGTTGCGAGGATTCCATGAATTCGCGGATCAGATTTGCGCTCACGTCACCACCGGCAAAAATGAAAAGGGCGCGCTGGCGCACGCCGGAGGGTCGTTTCGGGCCTGCTGGAGCGAACTATTCGTCCGCAAGGCTCAAAATCCCGTTAATTATAGCCACTCGTTACGGTGTTGGGACAAGGTTTGGACTCATGACGGGTGTGCATGCCCGGGTTTGTTCATAGTTCCAGGCTGCGCAGGACCGTGGCCGGCGCGGCGCGTTGCCATACTTCGTCGAAGTAGGCGATCAGCTGACGGTTGGCCCCGAGGTTGCAGGTTGCGCCGCGTCCATCGAAGCGTCCGACCTGCGGCAGCATCAGATAGCCGCCGTTGTCGTTGGCGAAGAACGCCGAGGGATAGGCGCGGTCCTCGTCCTCGACCGGCTGGCGCAAGTGCAGGGTGCTGGGCAGGCGCTGGGCCAGCGGGATCAGGCGATGATCGTCGCGCAGCGCCTGCGCCGGGTCGGCCAGCAGCATGCGCACGTCCGCGCCGCGTCCGGAGGTCGCCAGCTTGCGCACGGCGGTCAGTACGTCGTCGTGGTCCAGTACGCCGGGCGCGAGATCGCGATGATGGACGACGAAGGCGTGCCGCGCGTCGGCGAGCAGTTGCAGCACGGCCGCGATGACATCGCTGCAGGTTTCCGTCTGCAGCAATCGGTAGGCGGGGCGCTCGACCGCGATGCCGCGTTCGCCGGGCGCGGCCTCCAGCGGTTCCAGATCGCGCTGCATGGTGCGGTGCTCGATGCCGGCTTCCATGAACGGTTCGCCCTCGGCCTGGAACCCATGGCGTTCGTAGAAGCCGATGGCGTGGACCTGCGCGTGCAGGCTCACGCGTGTCCAGCCGAGCGCACGAGCGCGGTCGATCAGGGCCTGCAGCATGGCCGCGCCGACGTTGCGACCGCGCCAGTCGGCGAGTACGGCCATGCGGCCAATGGTGCGCTGGGGGGTCAGGCGGCCGGTGCCGATCGGCGTGCCGTCGGCGGCGCGGGCGAGAACGTGATGGCATTGCGGGTCCAGTTCGTCCCATTCCTCTTCGATGGGCACGTTCTGTTCCTGGATGAAGACCACGTCGCGGATCGCCCGAAGGGCGGTTCGGTCGGCGTTCCAGTCCGCCGGTTCGACATGGAAATCCGCCGAGAGCGTCATTTGGCGCGGCCTCGCTTGAGTGCCAGGTGGCCGTCGTTGATCAGCGCCAGCAACACGTCCTGGGCGGCCTCGTCGGGTGGCTTCTGCAAGTGCTGGATGCGCTCGCTGCACAGCCAGCGGGCCATGCTCATCGTGCAGTGATAGGCGTTGCCGGCGGCGAACAACGTGGCGCCGCCACGACGGCGTACCCAGGCAAAGCGCGTCCACGGATGGCGCACGAAGGTGGCGCCGGCGGCCAGCGCGTTGAGCAGTTGCTTGTGCGACCGCTTGCGCGCCGGCGGCGCCGCGAACTGCGCGCTGCGGTAGCGGGTGATGAAGCAGCCGAACCATTCGGCCAGGGCGTCGCGCGAGAGCAGGTCGGCGGCCGGTCCCAGCCGCGCGCACAGGCGGTTCAGCGCGGCTTCGTCGATTTCGCCCGGGGTCGGCGCGGGGCGCAGGTCGGGATCGCGGTAGCGCTGCTGTTCCGGCAGTTGCTCGGCGACGTGATCGACCAGGTCGGTCAGCAATTCGGCGTGCGCCGGCGCGCGCATGCCCACGGAGAAGGTCAGGCAGGCGCCCTGCGCGACACCGTCGTGCGCGATGTTGGGCGGCAGGTAGAGCATGTCGCCCGGTTCCAGCACCCAGGTGTGATCCGGCGTGAACTGGCGCAGCAACTTCAGTTCGACGTCGTCGCGAAAATCCTGCGGTGCGTCCGGGTTGCTGTCGATCGACCAGCGACGGCGGCCCATGCCCTGCAGCAGGAACACGTCGTACTGGTCGACGTGCGCGCCCACGCCGCCGCCGTCCTCGGCGTAGCTCACCATCACGTCGTCGATGCGCCAGGACGGCAGGAAGCGGAATGGGTCGAGCAGGCGCGCGACGTCGGCATCCCACTTGTCGACATCCTGCACCAGCAGGGTCCAGCGATCCTCGGGCAGCTGCGCGAAGGTCGCTTCCTCGAACGGTCCCTGGCGCAGTTCCCAGTGATCGTTCTTTGGATCGTGGATGACGATGCGCGACAGCGCGGCGTCCTCGCAGGCCAGCCCGCCGAGATCCTCGGGCCGCAGCGGCAGTTCAAAGTTCGGGAACGCGTTGCGGATCAGCAGCGGGTGCTTCTGCCAGTACAGTTCGAGGAAGCGCGCGGCCGGCATGCCGAGCGGCAGCCGGGCCGAGCCGCGGACTTCGATCGGTGGCTGGTTGCGGGAACGTGTGCGTGGAGTCATCGGCCTAGTGTATCGAGGGGTCCGCCCCGAAGGGTCTCAGACCTCGATGCGCCATCCTGGAACGACGCTCGAGCGGTTCCGGGCGCGACCTTACGTCGCGGCCCGGTGGTGGATTCAGATATCGCGCGCGAGTTCCGCGGCCAGGCCGGTATAACCGGCCGGCGTCAGTTCCAGCAGACGCCGCTTGTCGGCTTCGGGCAGGTCGAGCTGGCCGATGAACTCGCGCATCGAATCGCGCGTGATGCCGCGGCCGCGCGTGAGCGCCTTGAGCTGCTCGTACGGACTGGGCAAGCCGTAGCGGCGCATCACGGTCTGCACGGCTTCGGCCAGCACTTCCCAGTTGGCGTCCAGATCGGCGGCCAGGCGTTCGGGGTTGACCTCCAGCTTGCCCAGACCCTTCTGCAGCGAAGCCAGCGCCACCAGCGTATGGCCGAACGCGGTACCGAGGCCGCGCAGCACGGTGGAGTCGGTCAGGTCGCGCTGCCAGCGGCTGATCGGCAGCTTCTGCGCGAAGTGGTCGAGCAGGGCGTCGGCCACGCCGAAATTGCCCTCGGCATTCTCGAAGTCGATCGGGTTGACCTTGTGCGGCATGGTCGAGGAACCGATTTCGCCTTCCTTCAGCGCCTGCTTGAAATAGCCCTGCGAGATGTAGCCCCAGATGTCGCGTGCCAGGTCGATCATGATGACGTTGGCGCGGCGCACCGCGTCGCAGTACTCGGCGACGCCGTCGTGCGGCTCGATCTGCGTGGTGTACGGGTTCCAGTCCAGGCCCAGGCTCTCGACGAAGCGCTGCGAGAAACCGCGCCAGTCGATGTCCGGGTAGGTCACGGCATGGGCGTTGTAGTTGCCCACCGCGCCATTGATCTTGGCCGGCACCTCGACGCGCGCCAATTGCGCGCGCTGGCGTTGCAGACGCGCGACGACGTTGGCCAGTTCCTTGCCCAAGGTGGTCGGCGAGGCGGTCTGGCCGTGGGTGCGCGAAAGCATGGGCAGGTCGGCGTTGGCGTGCGCCATGTCGCGCAGGCAACCGATCACCGCGTCCAGTTGCGGCAGCAGCACGGCGTCGCGCGCGTCGCGCAACATCAGCGCGTAGGACAGATTGTTGATGTCCTCGCTGGTGCAGGCGAAGTGCACGAATTCCTTGGCCGCGCCCAGCTCGACGTCGTCGCCGATGCGCTCCTTGATGAAGTACTCGACGGCCTTGACGTCATGGTTGGTCGTCGCCTCGATGTCCTTGATGCGCTGACCGTCTTCGACCGAGAAGTCGTCGGCGATGGCCTGCAGGCGCGCCGCGGCGGCGGTGGAGAATGGTGCCAGTTCGACGATGCCCGGTTCGGCAGCCAGCGCCAGCAGCCAGGCAATCTCGACGCGGACGCGGCGGTGCATCAGGCCGTATTCGCTGAAGATCGGGCGCAGCATCTCGACCTTGGCGGCATAACGGCCGTCCAGCGGCGAGAGGGCGGTCAACGGAGTCAGGGACATGAAGCAGGCTTCCGGTCGGAACAAGCGCCCTATTGTAATGGACTTGCCGGCGACAGGGATCGCGGCCGCACGATTACCCGGAACTTCACACGGCGTATGCGAGGATGGTCGTCGAACGTGTCACGCACCGATCCACAGCGGCCGGCGTGCCGGCCAGGGAGCTCGAACCGATGTCGTCGCACCCCCCGTACGACGAGATGTACGACGCCGAGGGCCATATCCGGGCGCATTACGCGCCATTCGCGGCATGGATGGACGACACCCAGGATGCGCGGATCGCGCAGAAGCGGCGGCAGGCGGAAATTTCCTTTCACCGCGTGGGCATCACTTTTGCGGTCTACGGCGAGGAAAGCGGCGGCGAACGACTGATTCCTTTCGACATCGCTCCGCGCATCATCCCCGCCGGAGAGTGGAAGGTGCTGGAGGCCGGACTGATCCAGCGCGTGCGCGCGCTCAACATGTTCCTGCACGACATTTACCACGGCCGACGCATCCTCGAATTCGGGGTGATTCCGGAGTCGCTGGTGCTGAGGAACTCCCAGTACCGCCCGCAAATGCAGGGTATCGATCTGCCCAACGAGGTATATGCCCATATCGCCGGCATCGACATCGTGCGCGCGGGCCAGGGCGAGTACTACGTGCTGGAAGACAATCTGCGCGTGCCGTCGGGCGTGTCCTACATGCTCGAGAACCGCAAGATGATGATGCGGTTGTTTCCGGAGCTGTTCGCCACGCAGTCGGTCGCGCCGGTCGAGCACTACCCGGCGCTGCTGCTGGAGACCCTGCAGTCGGTCGGTCCGGAGGGACTGGACGAGCCGGTGGTCGCGGTGCTGACGCCGGGGTCGTTCAACTCGGCCTATTTCGAGCACGCCTTTCTGGCGCAGCAGATGGGCGTGGAGCTGGTCGAGGGGCAGGACCTGTTCGTGCGCGACGACACGGTCTACATGCGCACCACCCGCGGACCGCGACGCGTGCACGTCATCTATCGCCGCATCGACGACGATTTCCTCGATCCGCAGGTGTTCCGTCCCGACTCGGTGCTGGGCGTGCCGGGACTGTTCTCGGCAGTCGCCGCGGGTCGGGTCACGCTGGCCAACAGTTTCGGCACCGGCGTCGCTGACGACAAGTCGATCTATCCCTATGTGCCGGAGATGATCCGCTTTTACCTGAGCGAGGACCCGATCCTGCTCAACGTGCCGACCTACCGTCTGCGTCATGACGACGACCGCAAGTACGTCCTCGATCATCTGGAAGAACTGGTGGTCAAGGAAGCGCAGGGCGCCGGCGGCTACGGCATGCTGATCGGTCCGACCGCGAGCAAGGCCGAGATCGAGACCTTCCGCCAGCAGATTTTGGCCGAGCCGGAGCGTTACATCGCGCAGCCGACGCTGTCGCTGTCGACGTGTCCGACGTTCGTGGATTCCGGCGTGGCGCCGCGGCACGTGGACCTGCGGCCGTACGTGCTGTCGGGCAGCGAGACCATGGTCGTGCCGGGCGGACTGACCCGCGTGGCGTTGCGCGAGGGTTCCCTGGTGGTCAACTCGTCCCAGGGCGGCGGCACCAAGGACACCTGGGTACTGGAGGGCTGACATGCTGTGTCGCACTGCAAGCGATCTGTACTGGCTGTCGCGTTACGTCGAGCGCGCGGAGAACACCGCGCGGCTGATCGATCTGACCCAGCGCATCTCCCTGCTGCCCGAGCGGCTGGACCCCGGCAAGTCGTCCACGACCGCCTGGCGACGCGGACTGGACGCGCTGGGTCAACTGGAACCGTACGAACAGACGTGCGGCGAGATTCAGGTCGAACGCGTCCTGCGCTGGCTGATGCTGGATGCCGACAACCCGTCCTCGATCCGCAACTGCCTGTTCCAGGGGCGCGAGCTCGGTCGCGCGCAGCGCGGCGCGATCACGGCCGAGATGTATCAGGAACTCAACACCTCGTGGCTGGATCTGGAAGAGGCCAGCGAGGGCGCCGCCAGCAGCGATGGCGTGTCGCCGTTTCTGGAATGGGTCAAGACGCGCTCGGCAGCGTTCCGCGGCGTCACCATCGGCACCATGGGGCGCGACGAGGGCTATCACTTCATGGTGCTCGGTACCTCGGTCGAGCGCGCCGACAACACCGTGCGCCTGCTCGACATCAAGTACGCCCAGGGCGAGGAGCCGGAGAGCGGCTCGCGCGACTTCATCCAGTACTACCAGTGGAGCGCGATGTTGCAGGCGATGTCGGCCTTCGAGACCTACCGCAAGACCTACCGCGATGCGGTCCATCCGCTGCATGTGTCCGAGATGATGATCTTCCAGCAGGACATGCCGCATTCGCTCGCGGTGTGCACGCAGACCTTGCATCGCATTCTCGAACTGCTGGCCGAGGAACCGCGCAGCGAGGTGGTGCGTCAGGCCGGCGCGCTGGCCGCGCGGCTCCGCTACGGCTGCATGGCGGAGGTGCAGGAGCAGGGCATCAAGGTATTCCTGGACGATTTCATGCAGCGGCTGGAGGCACTGACCTGGACCATCGTCGAGACCTTCATGACGTCCACCGACATCGGCGCGGGTCTGGGTAGCGAAGCCGGGCGCAACGTCGGCGCGATGGTAAGCTGACGACCATTTATCCCGCTCCGGCCAGCCTGAAACCATGACCTACTGTATCGGCATGAGTCTCGACGAAGGACTCGTCTTCGTCTCCGACTCGCGCACCAACGCGGGCATCGACAAGATCGCCCGTTTCGAGAAGATGCGCGTGTTCGAGAACGCCGGCGACCGCGTGCTGGTCGCGTTGTCGGCTGGCAATCTTTCGGTGACGCAGAACGCTCTGAACCTCCTGGAGATGCGCGTGCGCGAGGACCCGCAGGCGCCTTCGTTGTGGAACGTCCGTTCGATGTACGAGGCCGCGCGGCTGCTGGGCGACGCCATGCGCGAAGTGCGCGCGCACGACGAAAAATACCTGCGCGAACAGAACATCGACGCCTCGGCCAGCTTCATCCTCGGCGGCCAGATCGCGGGCGAGACGCCGCGCCTGTTTTTGGTCTATTCGGAAGGCAACTTCATCGAGGCGCTCAACGACACGCCGTACTTCCAGATCGGCGAGATCAAGTACGGCAAGCCGATCCTCGACCGCATGATCCACCGCCAGTCCCGGCTGGCGGCGGGGGTCAAGTGCGCGTTGATCTCCTTCGACGCCACCATTCGCTCCAACCTCTCGGTCGGTGCCCCCATCGATCTGCTGATCTACCGGACCGACAGCCTGCGGGTGGAGACGCGTCAGCGCCTGATGGAAGACGATGCGTACATGAATCAGGTCAACCGGGAGTGGGACCAGGGCCTTCACCGGCTGTTCGAGGCGCTGCCCGAGCACGAGTGGTAGCGCGCGACGGCGGACGGCACGGCGGAAACCCGACGTGGCCCGGTATAATGGGCGTTTCCCACCGATTCCCGGAGTCAGCATGAGCACGTTCCGAACCGAACACGACAGCATGGGCGAACTGCAGGTGCCCGCCGATGCGTTGTGGGGTGCGCAGACGCAGCGCGCGGTCGACAACTTCCCGGTGTCCGGCCTGCGCATGCCGCGCGAGTTCATTCGCGCGCTGGGCCTGATCAAGGCCGCCGCGGCCGAGGCCAACGCCAAGCTGGGCCACATGCCGAAGGTGCAGGCGACGGCGATCCGCAAGGCGGCCGACAAGGTCATCGCCGGCGAGGTCGACGCGCATTTCCCGATCGACATCTTCCAGACCGGTTCGGGCACCAGCTCCAACATGAACGCCAACGAGGTCATCGCGCATCTGGCCAGCAGTGCCAGTAACCGCAAGGTGCACCCGAACGACGACGTCAACTACGGGCAGAGCTCCAACGACGTCATCCCGACCGCCATCCACGTCAGCGCCACGCTGACCGCCAGCGAGCAGCTGCTGCCGGCGCTCAAGCACTTCAAGAAGGCCATCGACAAGCGCGCGCGCCAGCTCAAGAACGTCGCCAAGACGGGCCGCACGCATCTGATGGATGCCATGCCGGTGACCTTCGGCCAGGAACTGTCGGGCTGGTCGGCGCAGGTCGGTTCGGCCATCGAGCGCATCGAGGACGCGCTCAAGCGCATGCGCCGTCTGCCGCTGGGCGGCAGCGCGGTCGGCACCGGCATCAACGCCGATCCGAAGATCGGCCCGGCCGTGGCGGTCGAGCTGAAGAAGATGACCAAGGTGAAGTTCGAATCGGCCGAGAACTACTTCGAGGGCATCTCCTCGCAGGACGCCGCGGTCGAGCTGTCGGGCGCGCTGAAGACCTACGCCGTGTCGCTGATGAAGATCGCCAACGACCTGCGCTGGATGAACTCCGGTCCGCTGGCCGGCCTGGGCGAGATCGAGCTGGAGGCGCTGCAGCCGGGTTCGTCGATCATGCCGGGCAAGGTCAATCCGGTGATTCCCGAGGCTGCCGCGATGGTCGCCGCGCAGGTGATCGGCAACGACGCCACCATCACCGTCGGCGGTCAGGCCGGTAACTTCCAGCTCAACGTGATGCTGCCGGTGATCGGCTACAACCTGCTGCAGTCGATCGAGATTCTGGCCAACATCTCGCGCCTGATGGCGGACAAGGCCATCGCCACCTTCAAGGTCAACAAGGACAACATCGCCGGCGCGCTCGACAAGAACCCGGTGCTGGTCACGGCGCTCAATCCGGTGATCGGCTACGAGAAGGGCGCGGCCACGGCCAAGCAGGCCTACAAGGAAAAGCGTCCGATCATGGACGTGGCCCGCGAGACCACCGGCCTGTCCGACGCCGAGCTGAAGAAGCTGCTGGACCCGGTCGAACTGACCAAGGGCGGCATCCACGGCAAGTGAGCGTGGCGGCGCGGAGCTCCGGCTGCGCGCCGTGATCCGAGCATAAAAAAGCGCCCGGTGCATGCCGGGCGCTTTTTGTTTGCGGGATGCAGCGCGTCAGTCGTCGGACTGGGCGAGCTTGCTGCGCTCCTTGGCGATGTCCGCGCGGCACTCCTGTGCATCGGAGGCCTGCAGACGCGTGTAGGGACGAAACGCGTCGAGCTGGGCGGCGATCGCGTCCTGCGTGCCCTGCATCGACTGCAGGGTGTCGCAGATGCGCGAGGCATGTTCCAGAAGAGTGGCGGTGCGTTTCTTCACGTCGGCATCGATGCGATCCGGATGGCCGTCGGCCAGGTTGCTGAACACGTCACGGATGGTGCCGCCGGCCATGTTCGCGCCGGCCTTGCCGACATCGACCGCCTGATGGCCGATCCGCTCGGCGTCCTGATAGTAGGTGCGCAGCAGTTGCCGCTGGGCGGCGTCCACGGCGATGGTCTTCGTGCCGATGCGGAGGTCGCCGGCGGACGTTACGGTGGCGGTCGGCGCGTCGTCGGCGTGGATCGTCACAGCATCGTCCTGCAGCACGATGTTGCCGTGCGAGATGTTGATGTAGGTGTGCGGGTTGCGGCCGCAGGCGGTCATGGAGAAGGTCGCGGCGAGCACGCCGGCGATCACGCAAAAGCGGGAAAGGGTCATGACGGGTATCTCCTTGCAGAGTGCCCGGACCAGGTGGTCCGGGCACGTACAGACGGGTCGTCAGGAATCGTCGCGGCGGCCGCGGAACCAGATGGCTGCCGCAATCATGGCCGCACCAACGACGGCGCCGATGATGAAGTCCATGCGCGCCAGCTGACTCCAGGCATTGCCCACGCCGATGATCTTGTCGAGGTGGTCACCGAGGTTGAAGCCTTGCATGTTGATGTGAGTCATCTTCCCGCCCTCGATCCAGCCGCCGGGGAACACGCTGGTCAGCGAGCGCACGACGATGTGCTTCCAGAACCAGCCGCTGGAGAGGTTGAACACACCCATCACGCTGAACCAGCTGACCACGATGCCCGCACCGACCGGAACCGCCAGGGCCCACAGGAACGGCTTGCTCTTGGCCCACGCCGAGCACAGCATCAGCCAGCCGACGGCGGGCAGGGCCCAGACCAGGTTGACCGGAATCAGCGCGACCATGGTGGCGAGCGTGCGCAACGGATGGGCGTAGCCGAGCAGGGTCCACAGGTGCACGCCGTGGAAAGCCGCCACCAGCATCACGATCAGCAGCATGACCAGGGCGCCGACCAGACCGCACACAGTGGCGATGACCGGAGCCACGACCGTGGCGCTGACGACCTTGGACAGCACGGTGTCGCGATCGGAGATCGGCAGCGACTTCCAGAACAGGATGCTGCGGTCGCGACGATCGTCGTACAACGAACCCAGGCAATAGAAGAACACCACGATGCCGAGCACGATGCCGATCAGGCTGCTGGCCGACATCATCGCCAGATCGATGCCGACACCGATGTTGGCCATGTTCTTGGCGTCCATGTTCTGCACCAACTGATTGATGTTCAGACTGCTGATCTTGAAATTGCGCTGTGCCGCGAACACCTCGAAGGTGATGATGCCCATGATGTTCAGGAGCAGGAATACCCCTGTGGTGACCACCGGCGCCCAGAAGAAGCTTCCGCGGTTCTCCCAGAATTCGCGCTTGATGAGCCAGGCGAAGGTCTTCATGCGTAGGTTCCTTTCATGGTGGCGACGAACAGGTCGCTGACCGAGGGTCGACGGGTCTCGCCGAGCGCTTCGAGCCGGGCGCGTTCGATGCCGTCGAACAGGAAGATGTTCTTGCCGAACACGCTGCGCTCGTCCAGCGGCTGCAGCTGGCGCGCGGCGTCGGCCTTGTCCGGATTGACCATCACTTCGATGAAGCGCTCGCCCATGCTGTCCATGTCGGTGTTCAGCACGACCTTGCCGTCGCGGATGAACATGAGGTCGGTGAGGATGTGCTCGATCTCCTCGACCTGGTGCGTGGTCACGAGAATGGTCTTGTCCTCGTCGAAGTAATCTTCCAGCAGGCTCTGGTAGAACTGCTTGCGATAGAGAATGTCCAGGCCCAGCGTGGGTTCGTCGAGCACCAGCAGCTTGGCGTCGATGGCCATGACCAGGGCCAGGTGCAGCTGCACGATCATGCCCTTGGAGAGCTGCTTGACCTTCTGCTGCGGCTGCAGCTTGGTGCGGGCCAGGAACTGCTCGCAACGGGCGCGATCGAAGCGCGGATGGATCGCTTCGACGAAGTCGATGGCCTGATGCACGCGGATCCAGCGCGGCAGCACGGCCACGTCGGCGATGAAGCACACGTCGCGCATCAGGTCCTCGCGCGACTTGCGCGGGTCCTTGCCCAGTACCGACAGCGACCCTTCAAAGTCGGTCAGACCGAGGATGGCTTTCAACGCCGTGGTCTTGCCGGCGCCGTTCGGACCGATCAGGCCGATGATGCGTCCGGCCTGGATGCTGAAATCGACCTCGTCCAGCGCCTTCGTGCTGCTGTAGCGCTTGGTGAGCTTGGCGGCCTCGATTGCGGCGCTCATGAAGCATTCTCCTTGTCGTTGTCGGCAGCCTTCATCAGCTGCTCCAGGTTGAGTCCCAGCCGCTGCATGCGGGCGTGGATGGCGGGCCATTCTTCACGCAGGAAGCGATCGCGCTCCGAACCCAGCAGTGCCTTGCGTGCGCCCTCGGTCACGAACATGCCCAGTCCGCGACGCTTTTCGACCAGATCCTCGTCCACCAGCTCCTGATAGGCCTTCGACACCGTCAACGGATTGATCTGGTAGTCGGCGGCCACTTGTCGTACCGAGGGCAGGGCGTCGCCCTCGGACAACGCACCGTCCAGGATCATCGCCACTACGCGGGCGCGCAGCTGGCGATAGATCGGGACGTTGTCGTTCCAGGTGATGGTCATGCCTTATTCCTTGATCAGGGTGTGCAGGTTCGAGGCAAACGAGTAGTAGGGCATGTACAGCTGCGAACCGAAGCGCAGCGCGCTGCTTTCCAGGGTCGGCAACACGCCCTCGGCGTGCGTGTCCGTATCGAACGATGCATTGAGGGCGCCGACTTTACCGTCCGGAAGCGCCGAGGCATAGACGACGACCGGAGCCAGTTCGGTGACCGGACGGTTGTCGATCCCGGCCGTGGCGGCGGCGTGCGTGAAGTGGACCGGCGTATTGGCGCTGGTGCGGAAGACGGCGAGCGTGGAGACCAGGATGGCGACGGACGCTGCGGCGGCGATGGTCTTGCTGGTGTTCATGACGGCCTCCTTGGTGGCCTAGGTGACTGGTGTTGTAGTGAACTATAACACCAAGATCGAAAGCGTCAACTATGACCGATGGCCTATGCAGGGGATCGAGCGTGGAAAATGGCTTCCGTATGCGGTTTGGAGCCGTGGATCACGATGGCGGATAGTGCATTCAGCTAGGCTTCCGCGAGGTTCCAACAGGCTGATGGGGCACGGTCCATAAGGGTTTTCGTGCGGAACACCACGCACCACAGCCCCTGATCCACCATAAGAACGAGGGCAAGACCATGAAGATGAACAAGCTGATGGTTTCGATCTGCGCGGCGTCGCTGCTGTTTGCCGGTACGGCCATGGCCGATCCGCCGGGTCATGCGGGGCACGGCCACGGTCATGGCAACCCGCATGCCTGGAAACATCATGGCTACGAGCGCATGCATCACGATCGCGGTCGCAAGGAAGGCTGGTATCACAAAGGCGGTCGCGTGCCGGAAATGTATCGTTCGCAGCGCTACGTGGTCACCGATTGGCGCGCGTATCACCTGCACGAGCCGCCGCGCGGGTACCGCTGGCAGCGCAGCGACAACGGCGACTTCTTGCTCGTTGCCATGACCACGGGCGTGATCCTGAACATCATCGCCAACCAGTGATGCGCATGCGTTGATCGTCGATGCGAGACGGCGACTCGCCGTCGTGAAAAGGCCGACCTCGCGAGAGGTCGGCCTTTTTCTTGAGCCAGGCGGCATGGCCCCGTCAGTGCTGATTGGTGGACAGACAGAGGTTGATCTGGTCCTGATACTGAAGCGTCGCCTTGATGAACTTGCGCTTGGCATCCGCCAGTTCGTTGTCGGTGTAGCCGGACAGCCGCGTGTTGCCTGCCAGGGCCAGTCGGGCTTTTTCGCCATCTTCTGCAGGCGCGGTCAACTGCTCGGCCGTAGTGTCGGATCGCGTCTTCGTCTTGCCGTAGGCCTCGACGATTCTCGATATTTCGTCGTTTCCGGGTGTTGGAAGCGTGATGCCGTTGAGCGCCGCGACGAGATGCGTGTTGACGGACTGAATCGCGTGAATGGTGGCGTCGGGAACGTTCATGTACGCGTTCATCAATCCCTCGCGCGCGGATTTTTCATCGTCCGTTTCGGTGTCGGTTCGGCCGATGGGCTTGAACTCTCCATCGAAAGCCTCGCGGACATCAGGATCGATCGGGGATATCGCCAGCTTGATGCATTGCAGGGCGGATGCCGCCTGCTGGAAAGCCACCTTCTGGTCGGACAACTGGTAGTGACCGCTCAGGGCCGAGCCCAGCGCGGCGAGGCCGGCGCCGGTGTTCCTCGCGGCCACGCTGTCATGAATGACGCCGAAGACGGCCACGAAGGTGCCGTAGAAGATGATTTCCTGAATCACGGTCTGCGCGGTCTTCTTGTTGGCGGAAGCGTTCTGCAGGATGGCCTGGGCATTGAAAACCAGTTCCCGCGCCTGCTTGACCGTCGTGATCGCGGGGCCGGCGTGCATGTTCGTCGGTACCTGCGTCGGGTCGGCAAGATTCGGCGACACCGGATACAGTGTGCTGCACGCTGTCAGCAGCAGTGCGACAGCAATGGATGCGATATGACGCATGATGTTTCTTCCCCTGTGCATGGCGTTGCGCCGCACAAAAGGGTATCCATACCCAGCTGTGGGCATGGATAAGAATGTTTCTTAACACCTTGGATATACGAATATTTCGTAGTCGATCCGTGCATGGGAAGTCCGGCGTCCAGGTCCGTAGATTCGACCATGGGCGCTCACCGACACACGCACACCATCTGCCAGCGCCGCCAGCTCGCCGCGCTGGAGTACATCTGGAACCTTGATCACCCAGGACTATATCGCGCGGCCCAAGCCGCCGGCGAACAGGGCGGGGAAGGTTGACGAAATGTTGACCAAACCGGGACCAAACCAGACCCACATAGACCAACCAACGAAAAAGCCCGCTAAGTAAATCAATCACTTAGCGGGCTATATTGGTGGAGGTGGCGGGAGTCGAACCCGCGTCCGAAGGCGTTTGACGCCCGGTACTACATGCTTAGCTCACCGTTGAGTCTCGTTCCACGGCAGCACGGTGAACAAAGCGCGCCGCAGAACCAGCCTGCTTGATTTGACCTTGGACCGACAGGCAACAGTCCGAAGGCGGTCCCGCGTGGATGACCCTACACCGGCCCGCACGGGCACAGACTGGTTCGGGGCTTACGCCTTAAGCGGCGAGAGCGTAATTGCTGTCGTTGGCAATTATGTGTTTTGCGGCTGGATTATCGAGGAAAGCTGCCCCCTCGGCATGCACCAAGCCATCGCACTACCCCCGTCGAAGCCATGACACCCCCGGGGAAACTGTGTGTTGGCAAAACTCAGTATATAGGCGTTCGGAGGCCGTTCAAGCCCGCAGACGCACTTTGTTCAGGTGTTGCGCGCATTCATGATGCGCTGCTTCTCGCGATTCCAGTCGCGTTCCTTCTCCGTCTCGCGCTTGTCATGCGCTTTCTTGCCCTTGGCCAGACCGATCTCGACCTTGACGTGGTTCTGCTTCCAGTACATCGCGGTGGGCACCAGCGTGTAGCCCTTGCGTTCGACCGCGCCGATCAGCTCGTCGATCTCGTGTCGGTTCAGCAGCAGCTTGCGTGTGCGGCGGTCGTTCGCCAGCACGTGCGTGGAGGCCGAGATCAGCGGCGGGATCGAGGTGCCGAACAGATAGATTTCGCGGTCCTTGATGATGGCGTAGCTGTCGCCGAAGTTGATGCGTCCGGCGCGCAGGGCCTTCACTTCCCAGCCCTGCAGGGCGATCCCGGCCTCGAAACGACGGTCGATGTGGTACTCGTGGCGCGCACGCTTGTTCAGCGCGATCGTGCCGCCGTTCGTCGATGCCTTGTCCTTGTTCTTGGCCATGTTCGTTAGACTGTAGGTCTGTCAGCCGCCGTCGTGCGGCGCCGGAATGAATTGAGGAAGCCGTGGTCCAGATTCGCCGCAGCGCCCTGGTGCGCTTTACGCCCGATCAGATGTTCGATCTGGTGAACGATGTCGAAGCATACCCAAAGCGCTTTTCCTGGTGTGTGGGGGCGACCGTGCTGGAACGCCAGGGCGACACGCTGACGGCGCGTCTGGACTTGCGCTTCGCCGGCCTGCGTCACAGCTTCACCACGCGCAATCGCGGCGAGCGGCCGGCGCGCCTGGACATGACGTTCGTCGACGGCCCGTTCCGCAAACTGGATGGCGCGTGGACATTCACGGCCATGGGCGATGCCGGTTGCAAGGTGGCGCTGGAACTGGATTTTGAACTCTCCTCGCGCCTGGGTGCCGCGGCGCTGCGCATCGGCTTTCAGGGGCTGGCCAGCCGCATGGTCGACGATTTCTGCGCCGAAGCCGAGCGGGCTTATGGCTGAGTCGATCTCCGTGCAGGTGGCGTACGCGGCCCCGGACAGCGTGTATCTTCGCGATCTGCGCTTGCCTGCGGGGGCGACCGTTGCCGATGCGCTGCAGGCATGCGATCTGGGCCAGGTGCTGCCGGCGCTCGATGTGAGTGCGTTGCCGGTCGGCATCTTCAGCCGCAAGGTCGGTCACGATCATCGCCTTCGCGATGGCGACCGGGTGGAACTGTATCGTCCGTTGCAACTGGATCCGATGCAGGCCCGTCGTCGCCGGGCCCGCGGGCAGGACGACTAGGTCCGTCCTCAGGAGCCGTCCGAATCGCTGTTGTCGCCATTGTGATTCTTGTCGCCGCGGGTGCCGTTGCTCGGCGCTTCGATATGGTACTTCTTGGCCTGATCCAGCAGTTCCTGTTCCTTGCTGGCGTTCTGGCCGTAGTACGTGCCCTCGGTACGGGCAAGCGCGCCGTACTCGAAGTACAGGCTGAGCTTGTGTTCCACGACCTTCTTGCCGCGCAGCTTCGTGGTCTGGATGTAGTCCCAGCGATCGTGATCGAACGGCGAGTTGATCGCGGGCGTACCCAGCAGCGCCAGCACCTGGCGTTTGGTCATGCCCGGCTTGAGCTGATCGAGGTCTTTCTTCTCGATCAGGTTCCCCTGCTGGATGGCCGGCTTGTAGACCAGGCCGCAACTTGCCAGGGAGACGGCGAGGCACGCCAGGAGCAGAGGACGAAAGAGCTTGCGCATGTCGCGAAAATCCGGTTTGGTCCAAAGGGTCGATGATACACTACGTGTGCCACCACAAGGCGTTCAAATCGCTCTGGGAATCCCGCAATGGATCAGGAATCGCTAGAACTTCGCAAGGCCGGCCTGAAGGTCACCCACCCTCGCATGCGCATCCTGCATCTGTTCGAGGAATCACCTCGGCGTCACCTGACGGCCGAGGACATCTATCGTCAGCTGCTGGACAGCCAGGAAGACATCGGTCTGGCCACGGTGTATCGCGTACTCACGCAGTTCGAGGCTGCCGGCATCCTGATCAAGCATAACTTCGAGGGCGGGCAGGCCGTCTTCGAACTCGATCGCGGCCAGCATCACGACCACATGATCGACGTAGACAGCGGAAAGGTGATCGAGTTCGTCAGCGACGAAATCGAGAAGCTGCAGCACGAGATCGCCGAACGCCACGGCTACGAGATCCAGGACCACAGTCTGGTGCTGTACGTGCGTTCGAAGGGCAGCAAGAAGAAGTAGGCGGAACCGCCGAGGGCCTGGCGCGGGCGAGGTGCCTCGGTCCGCGTTTTCCATTCCCTGGAAAATAAAAGGCCGCGGAAGAACTCCATGTTCTTCGCGCGGCTCAAGCCGGTTGCGACCCGGCGGCGCGTCACTGCGCATCCGGACGATCCATCTCCGGCAGACCCGATTCCCTCCGGGCCGTTGAACCAACCGTCCCCACGATTGGCTCGGATCGCCGCTAGGCGGCGACTCCCCCACAACGTTGGAGCCAGCTTAGCCACGTTAACGGTCCATGAATATCGGAAAATTTCCTAGCCGCCGCACCGCGATGCAAAAGTCCATGCAAACCATCACCTTGCATGGTTCCTTCGCGTGAAAATCAGGCCTCTCGGCCGCTGGCCGGGAGCAGGATGCGGAGGCGGGTACCGTTTTCGCTGATGTGGATGCGCAGTGTCCCGCCGAGCGCGGTGACGCGGTCGCGCATGCTCTGCAATCCATGACCGCCACGACGCCCGCCGCCGGTGCCCGGCGTGCCACTGCCGAGGCCGACGCCGTCGTCGCGCATGTCCAGCGCGACCATGCGCCGCCCGTTGCGCTTGCCGCTCAGCACGCGAAGCATGAAGTGGCTGGCCATCGCGTGGCGCACGGTGTTGGTGGCGGCCTCCTGCACCACGCGGTAGACGGTGATGCGGGTGTCTTCGTCGAGATCCTGCAGATTGCCGCGCAGGTCCAGGTGATAGGCGACGCCGGCCGTCTTCAGCAGATCGCGGATCGGTCCGTCTTCGAGCGCGCGGGCCAGGCCGAATTCGTCCAGCACCGTCGGGCGCAGGCTGTTGAGCAGGCGACGCACGGCGGCGCGCATGTGGGCGAGGATGTCGTTGATGGAGGTGGAGACGTCGGACAGCCCGGCTTCGCGCAGACGGGTCTGCGCCAGTTTCACGCGGGTCTGGATGGCGGTCAGGTTCTGGCCCAGTTCGTCGTGTAGTTCGGCAGCGACATAACGGCGTTGCTGTTCCTCGGTGCGCAGATTGCGACGCGCGACTTCGCTGAGCTGGCGCGCCAGCTGGTCGAGACGACGGTTCGCGCCCTCCAGCCGCGCGTTCTGCACCGACAAGCGCCGACTGCTTCGACGCAACGCATCGGAGGCCGCGCCGAGCACCAGCGCGCCCGTGCCGGCCACGGCCAGGAACAGCAGCGATTCGGTGGCGGGGAACTGATGCATGTCGGCACGCGTGAATGCCATCATGCCGCCGTTGATCAGCACCATCGCGAACACCGCGCCGCGCCAGCCGTTGCGGAAGGCGAACAGCAGCACCGGCACCAGCGCGAGAATGCGCGCAAAGCCGGGCAGCGGCGGTGAACTCTTCAGCATCACCAGCAGCAGCGCCAGGATCGGCAGCAGCACGAACAGCGCTTCAAGCAGGGTTCGGGTGATTTCCTGACGCTCGGGCGGCTCGCGCACCGCCATGATCATGATCGGCACGATCAGCAGGCTGCCCAGATACTCGCGCAGCAGCTCGCTGCCGATGACGCTGCCCAGGCTCTGCAGCGCCATCTGCGGATGGATCAGATTGCTCAGCGCGCAGCAGAACAGCGTGTTGACGAAGGCCGTCAGCAGCGCGGCGGCCAGCAGTCGTGCGACATCTTCGGGCATGCGCAGGGTGGCTTTGAGGCCGAACCGACGCAGCGCCGCGATGCAACCGCCGACCACCAGCACGGCGGCGGCATCGTTGGTGATGAAGTGGTGCAGCCAGGCCGTCTCGTCGACCGAGCCGATGCGGAACATCAGGTGCGCCGCCCATTCGCCGGCGATCAACCATGGCCAATGCCGCGGGCGTGCAAGCAATAGCGCGCCGAAACGCAGGCCCGGTGGGATCATCCACTGCGGGGCGACATAGTTGAGCAACAGGAGCCACGTGACGCAGTACAGTACGCCCAGCAGCGGACCCCGGCTCCAGGTTGGAGAAGACAGGCGCATCAACGGGGCAGTTTACATGCGAGCGTGCACTGCGCCACGCTCGCGTCCTTGCTCAAGGGATTGGAGGTAGAGTCACCGCATGTACCGCATTGTTCTGGTCGACGACCACGCCATTGTCCGTGAAGGCTTCAAGAGCCTGATCGAGATCGAACCCGACCTCGAGGTCACGGCCGAGTGCTGCAACGCGGACGAGGCGGTCGAGGCGGTCTCGCGCGCGGCGCCCGACCTGATCGCGCTAGATTTGTCGCTGCCCGACGCCAGCGGATTGCCGCTGGTCGAGCATCTGCTCAGCATCGCGCCGAAGACGCGGGTGGTGATTCTCAGCATGCATGACAGCGAACCCTACGTGTCCGAAGCACTGCGTCGCGGCGCCAGTGGCTACGTGACCAAGGGCGCGGCGCCGGAGGAGCTGGTTGCCGGCTTGCGCGCGGTGATGCAGGGCAAGCAATACGTCAGTTCCGATGTGGCCCGCCGGCGCTCGGTGCAGTCGCGCGAGGAAAGCGATCCGCTGCTGCGCCTGACGGCTCGCGAACGCGAGGTGTTTCTGCTGCTGGCCGAAGGCAAGACGCCGAAGCAGGCCGCCGCCGCGCTCGGCATCGGGCAGAAAACGGTCTACATCCATCGCGCCAGCCTGATGAGCAAGCTCGGCGCCGGTTCAGAGCTGGACCTGTATCGTCTGGCCATCGAACGCGGCTATCTCAAGGCATGAGCCGCGTTGCAGGCAGCGAAGCGGAGACACACGCATGATCGAACAGATGAACGACCTTCCCGCCGGCGCGGTGGGATTCACGGCCCACGGCGAGGTCACCGCGGACGATTACGAGAACATCATCGTGCCCGACCTCGAGGCGATGTTCGCGTTGCGCGACAAGGTGCGCCTGCTGTACCACTTCGCCGACGACTTCAGCGGTTTCGAGACTCGTGCGATGTGGGACGACGCCAAGCTCGGTCTGCGGCATTTCAGCGGCTTCGAGCGCGTGGCGATCGTGGGCGACGTGGGCTGGATCAAGGCGACCGTGCCGGCGATCAGCGCACTGTTGCCGGGCGAGTTCCGCAGCTTCGACGGCAGCGAGCTGGCCGCCGCCCGCGCCTGGTTGCTGGATGGGCTCGGCAGCGACTGAAAGCGCGGCCGGCATTTGCTATCCTCGCCGCCTTTGCCCGGCATGCCGTCGGGCGAAGCCAACGTACGGAACACCATCATGATCGAGACCAATCCGATCCTTGCGCAGATCGCGGACCTCAAGAGCCGCGTCGAGGCGCTCAGGGGGTTTCTTTGACTACCCGGGCAAGCGTGAACGCTTAGAGGAAGTCAGCCGCGAACTGGAAGATCCCGCGATCTGGGACGACCCGACGCGTGCACAGGACCTGGGCCGCGAGCGCGCGCGCCTGGACCAGATCGTCACCGGCATCGACGGCCTGACTTCGGGGCTTTCCGATGCCGGCGAATTGCTGGAGCTGGCGGCCGACGACGGCGACGAGGACACCGTGCGCTCCATCCAGGACGATGTCGGCGCCTTGGCTCGCCGTGTCGATCAGCTCGAATTCCAGCGCATGTTCTCCGGCCAGATGGACGCCAACAACGCGTTCGTCGATATCCAGGCCGGCGCTGGCGGCACCGAAGCCCAGGACTGGGCGGAAATGCTGCTGCGCATGTACCTGCGCTGGTGCGAGCACCGCGGCTGGAAGACCGAGCTGCTGGAAGTTTCCGGCGGCGAAGTGGCGGGCATCAAGTCGGCCACGCTGCGCGTCGAGGGCGACTACGCCTATGGCTGGCTGAAGACCGAGATCGGCGTGCATCGTCTGGTGCGCAAGAGTCCGTTCGATTCGGACAACCGACGTCACACCAGTTTCACCTCGGTGTTCGTCTCGCCCGAGGTCGACGACAGCATCGACATCGACATCAATCCGGCCGACCTCAAGACCGACGTCTATCGTTCGTCCGGCGCGGGCGGTCAGCACGTCAACAAGACCGAGTCCGCGGTCCGCATCACCCATGTGCCGAGCGGGGTGGTCGTCGCCTGTCAGACCGAGCGCAGCCAGCACGCCAACCGCGATCGCGCGATGAAGATGCTGGCGGCCAAGCTGTACGAGCTGGAAATCCAGAAGCGCAACGCCGAGAAGGATGCGCTGGAAGCGACCAAGTCGGACATCGGCTGGGGCAGCCAGATCCGCAACTACGTGCTGGACCAGTCGCGCATCAAGGACCTGCGTACCGGCATCGAACGCAGCGATACGCAGCGTGTGCTGGATGGCGATCTCGACGAATTCGTCGAAGGCGCCCTGAAGTCGGGTCTGGAAGCCGGCGCCAAGCGCGCCGACGCCACCGCCTGATCGAGCGGGCCGCCGCGTGCGTTGCGCGCGGCGGCCCGGACGACATCCCGATCGTGCATGTTCATTCGGGCGTCGACAGGTCCGGTCGATGCACGTAGATCGCCATGCTGCGCTCGTCGATCGCCAGCGCGAAGCTCTGCCACAGGTCCTTCGCGGCCTTCTCCGACCCCAGCGACTTGGCCACGACCTTCATCAGGCTCGGGTCGGGTTCTTCCATGTCGGCGAGGTTCTTCATCGGCAGCACCACGTTCATGCCGCCCTTGCCGCCGATGGTGTAGTCGATGCCGAAGCTGTGCGGCCACTTGGCGTCGGTGGCGGCCTTGTGGATCTTGCTCAGCACGTTCTTGACGGTCTCGTTGCTGCCGGGCTTGAAGTGGTAGGTGTACACGGCGAAGTAGCGGTAGCCCTTGTCCGGCATCCAGTGACTGTGCTTGGTGTCGTAGGCGGCGAAATAGTGCTCCGCGTGGCGCACGTGCGGCGCGACGTCCTGCATGTAGCGCGGCCCGGCCTGGTGCGTCATCGACCACTCGCGGTTGGTGTCGTAGTCGGCCCAGGCGTGTTCGCCCGAGCGGATCACGTAGTGTTCGAGGTCGGGACCGACGATCGGCTGGTAGACGTCCCAGCGCGTGTTCTCGCCCTGCGCCTTGCGCCAGGCGGCATGTTGCTTGATGGCGGCCTCCAGGGCCGGCGCGTCGCCACGCTTGCTCCACAGCACCCACTCGGAGGTGATGTTGCGGTGACTGGCGTCGTCGCTCTTTTCGTCGGCGGCGGATACGGTAGTCGACGCGGTTGCGGCGATCAGTGCCAGCAGGGCGATCAAAAGGGTCGTGCGGAAACGGAATTTCATCGTGCTTCCTCCTCGGTAGGTAGAACCGGGCGTCGCATCGATGCTCCGAAGGACCCCATCGCTACAGGCTTGCGCGCGGGATCGCGCCTCGCAATGCGGTAAACGGTCTATGTCCAATCGACGGCCGCGATGCAGCCATCCGGCCGAGGCTTTGTGAAGCGCCGCTGCTCGCATACACTGCGCAGTTCCAGTTGGTACAGGCTCCCCCCATGACGGCAACACACGGTCCCGACGAAGCGTCGGCAGAATCCTTGGCAACGGCGCAGACCGAGGCCGGCGAGAACAAGCTGATCGCCGAGCGTCGCGAGAAACTGCGCGCCCTGCGCGAGCAGGGCATCGCGTTCCCCAACGATTTCCGCCCGGACGCGTTCACCGGCGACCTGCAGGCCGAGTACGCCGATGCCGACGCCTGGCCGGCCGAGCGCATCGAGGAGCAGGCGCGCCGCGTGAAGGTGGCCGGCCGCATCATGCTCAAGCGCGTGCAGGGCAAGGTCAGCTTCGTGCAGCTGCAGGACTTCACGGCGCGCATCCAGCTGTTCGTCCACAAGGGCACGCTGGGCGACGAGACCTACGACGCGTTCAAGGGCTGGGACACCGGCGACATCGTCGGTGCCGAAGGCGTGCTGATGCGCACCAAGACCGGCGAACTGTCGGTCAAGGTCGACGCGCTCAAGCTGCTGACCAAGAACCTGCGCCCGCTGCCGGACAAGTTCCACGGCCTGGCCGACGTCGAGCGCCGCTACCGCCAGCGCTACACCGACCTGATCGTCACCGCCGAGGCGCGCGAGACCTTCCGCAAGCGCTCGCGCATCATCGGCCGCATCCGCCAGTGGCTGGAGGACGAACCGCGCCGCTTCATGGAAGTGGAGACGCCGATGATGCACGTCATCCCCGGTGGCGCCACGGCGCGTCCGTTCGTCACCCATCACAATGCGCTGGACATGCAGCTGTACCTGCGCGTGGCGCCGGAGCTGTACCTCAAGCGCCTGGTGGTCGGCGGCTTCGACCGCGTCTACGAGATCAACCGCAACTTCCGCAACGAGGGCGTGTCCACGCGGCACAATCCCGAGTTCACCATGCTGGAGCTGTACCAGGCCTACGCCAGCTACCACGAGGTGATGGACCTGACCGAGGCCATGATCCGCGATGCGGCCGAGCAGGTGCTCGAGACTACCCAGGTCACCTGGGATGGCCACGACATCGACCTGGGATCGGCGTTCCGCCGCTGGCGCATGGACGAGGCGGTGCTGGAGGCCAATCCGGAGATCAAGCCCGAGGACATCCGCGACCGCGACGTCATGGCCGCGCACGCCAAGCGTCTCGGCGTGTCGGTGAAGGCGTCGTATGGCTGGGGCAAGATCCTGCTGGAAATCTTCGAGAAGACGGTCGAAGGCAACCTGATCCAGCCGACCTTCATCACCGATCACCCGGTCGAGGTCTCGCCGCTGGCGCGCGAGAACGATACCGACAAGGGCATGACCGACCGCTTCGAGCTGTTCGTCGGCGGCAAGGAGATCGCCAACGGCTTCTCCGAACTCAACGATCCCGAGGACCAGGCCGCGCGCTTCCGCGCCCAGGTCGAGGCCAAGGACGCCGGCGACGACGAGGCCATGCATTTCGACGCCGACTACATCCGCGCGCTGGAAGTCGGCTTGCCGCCGACCGGCGGACTCGGTGTCGGCATCGACCGGCTGGTGATGCTGCTGACCGACGCGGCGTCGATCCGCGACGTGCTGCTGTTCCCGTACATGCGGCCGGAGGCCTGAGCGAATCGGCGCGCTTGACGGTGCTCGCGGTGCAGGTCTAGCTTCGGCGTATCGTCAGGACGATGTGTCGCGGGAGTGGAACGATGTCCGATCGAGGACGCGGTCGAAAAGGAATTCCAAAGGTCAGCGACATGGGCGTCGACAAGCGGCATTCGTCCATCAAGAAGAAGCGCTCCGCTTCCATGTCGGAGTCGTCGGCGAAACGGCGGAGCAGGACTCCGATCAGCAATGAGGATTATCGCGCGCTGCTCGATCTGGGCAACAAGCAGCCGACCATCAACATGACCGGCGGCGTCGGCATCCCCGGCCCACGCAAGTTGAACGATGTCACCGCGTATGCTGCGCTCGACTTTGCCAAGATTCCGCAGCAGACGGGAGCGATCCTGGACATGTCCGCCGCGGTGCGCGGACACGGCGACATCGAGTCGGTCCGCGAGCAGGTCAAGACGGTCAATCGCAAGGTCGAGTTCGCTCCGGATCAGATGGGCATGCATTCCCTGCATGTCGGCAACGACATCGCCGCCGTCTGGAACAGTCGCGTGAAGGACAAGAGCAAGGTCTACGATTATCCCGACCTCGCCAAGAGTCTCGATCGGCGTCTGGAGCATCCGGGCAGCGGCAAGAAGACCTATTGGGCGTCGGAAGCGCCTCTGGAAGAGCGCCGCGCGCATGTGGCCACCGGGATGCAGCATCTGATCTCGGGCGATCGGGACGCCGCTGCGTTGTCGTTCGGCCAGGCCGGTTTGACTCCGCGCGGCCAGAAGTGGGCGCACAAGATGAGCAACCTGATGCTGGCCGAGGTCGGACGCGATCATCACGGCGGTGGCGACGGCAGCCGCGTGCAGCAGGCACTGGGGCACGTCATCGGCAGCGAGGAACATGCCGGAAAGAGTTTCAGCAAGGTCTTCGTGGACAAGGCCGACAAGTATGCGCCGTTCGCCAAGCGCAACGGCGCCAAGACTTTCAAAGGATGAGATCACGGCACGCGACGTGCCTGACCGCCCCATCGCGTACGGCATGCACTAGACTCTGCGGCCCGAGTTCTTGCGGAGTTCCGCCATGTGGTACGCCATCATCGGTTTCGACCATCCTGAATCCTTGGACAAGCGCAAAGCCGCGCGTCCGGCGCACTTGGCCCGTCTGCAGGCGTTGCAGGCCGAAGGCCGCATGCGCCTGGCCGGACCGTTTCCCGCCATCGACTCGGCGGAACCGGGGCCGGCGGGCTTCAGCGGCAGCCTGATCGTCGCCGAATTCGCCTCGCTCGATGCCGCGCGCGCCTGGGCCGATGCCGATCCGTATGTCGAGGCCGGTGTGTACGCGCGCGTCGACGTGCGTCCGTTCCTGCAGGTGATGCCGTGAGCGCGGAAACCGTCGAGCGCATTCGCACGCGCATCGAACAAGCGCTGCAGCCGCAGTCGCTGGAAGTGCTGGACGAGGGGCATCTGCATGTCGGCCATGCTGGCGAAGGGCAGGGGCATTACCGTGTGCGCATCACCAGCGCCGCCTTCGCCGGTCTGCTGCCGCTGAAACGGCATCGTCTGGTCTACGACGCCGTCGGTTCGCTGATGGGCGACGGTATCCATGCGCTGGCGATCGAAGCGCATGCGCCCGGCGAGGCTGCCGCGCACGCTTGACCGCGCAAGCATGCGCTTGGGGACGTCGACTATGTGGAAAACGCTCTCAAGAAAGTCTTGTAAGACCATGATTTTCTTGAGACTGCAATTCACGGATTGCGCCTGCATGACACCCTTGGCACAGTGGCGGCTTGACGTTGCTCCACGAACCGATGAAGCCCGGCGCTGACGACCGGGCGAACTCAAGCGAACACGGACAAGCATGCGCCTGACGACCATCAAACTGGCCGGATTCAAGTCCTTCGTCGATCCGACCACGCTGCACCTGCCTACCAACATGACCGGCATCGTCGGTCCGAACGGCTGCGGCAAGTCCAACATCATCGACGCGATCCGCTGGGTGATGGGCGAAAGCGCGGCCAGCCGCCTGCGCGGCGATTCGCTGACCGACGTGATTTTCTCCGGTTCCAGCGCGCGCAAGCCGGTCGGTCAGGCGATGGTCGAACTGATCTTCGACAACAGCGACGGCACTGTGCAGGGCGAGTTCGCGCAGTACGCGGAAATCTCGGTCAAGCGCACGGTCAGCCGCGACGGTCAGTCGCAGTACTTCCTCAACGGCAGCCGCTGCCGTCGACGCGACATCACCGACATTTTTCTCGGCACCGGTCTGGGGCCGCGCAGCTACTCGATCATCGAGCAGGGCATGATCAGTCAGATCATCGACGCGCACCCGGACGAACTGCGCGGCCATCTCGAAGAGGCTGCCGGCATCTCCAAATACAAGGAGCGCCGCAAGGAAACCGAGACGCGCATCCGCCACACGCGCGAGAACCTCGAACGCATATCCGACGTGCGCGAGGAAGTCGAAAAGCAGCTCGAACACCTCAACCGTCAGGCCCGCGCGGCCGAGCGCTGGAAGGGCTACAAGGAAGAACAGAAGCGCAAGCAGGCCGAACTGCAGGCGCTCGAATACCGCGGCGTGAAGCGCAAGCACACCGACCAGGGCGAAGGGCTGCGCCGCGCCGAACTGGAGATCGAGAAGTTTGTCGCCGAGCAGAGCGAGCTGCAGGCGCGCATCGAGTCTACGCGCGAGCATCATCATGGTGCCAACGAGCACATGAACGAGGTGCAGGGCGAGGTCTATCGCATCGGCGCCGAGATCGCGCGCGTCGAACAGCAGGTACGCCACAACAAGGAAACCGCCGAGCGACTGGAACGCGCCCGCAGCGAGGCCGATCGCGAGCATGGCGAACTGGTCCGCCACCTCGAGACCGACCGCGAACAGTTGACCCGCCTCGACGCCGAACTCGCCGAAGGCACGCCGCAGTTGGAAACACTGCGCGCGGCCAAGCAGAGCACGGCCGAGGCCCAGCGCGAGGCCGAAGCGAAGCTCGCCGATTGGCAGGAACGCTGGGACAAGCACACCGGCTCGGCGTCCGAGGCGTCGCGCGCGGCCGAGGTCGAACGCACCCGCCTGGACTATCTGGATCGCCAGGCGCTGGACCTGTCGCGCCGCCGCGAGGCGCTGCAGACCGAGCAGCAGGCCAGTGACGTCGATGCCCTGGCCGCCGCCGCTGACACGCTGAACACCGACCACGAGCGTCAGCGCGAGATGGTCGAGACGCTCAACGCCGCGCTCGACGAGCGCAAGCAGGCGCACGACAACGTCGTCGAGCGCGAGCGCGAGACGCAGACCGAACTCAATCAGACCCGTCATCAGCTGCAGACCGCATCCGGTCGACTGGCGTCGCTGGAAGCCCTGCAGCACGCCGCACTGGGCCAGGATGAGGGCGCGGCCAGTGAATGGCTGCAGCGTCTCGGTCTGGACAAGTCGCGTCGCCTCGGCGAGGCGTTGCAGGTCGAGCCGGGTTGGGAAACGGCGGTCGAGACCGTGCTCGCCGGCATGCTCGACGGCGTGCTGGTCGACGATCCGCATCGGCTGGTCGACGATCTGCAAGGACTGGACGACGCCAGCATCACGCTGGTCGCGCGTCACGACGCGGCGTCGGTCGCCGGCACCCTGGCCGAACGCGTCAAGGGTCCCGCCGCGGCGATGGCGCTGCTGGCGCAGGTGGTCACGGCCGACAGCGCCGCGGCGGCGCAGCAGAAGGTCGCCAGTCTTTCCGCGCAGCAGTCGGTCATCACCCAGGATGGTTTGTGGCTGTCGCCGCAGTGGGCGCGCGTGCGTCGTGCCGGCGACAATCAGGTCGGCGTGCTGGCGCGTGAGCGCGAGCTGCAGCAGCTGCGCGAACAAGTGCAGTCGCTGGAACAGCGTGTCGAGGCACTGAGCGAGCAGTTGGATGCGCTGCGCGACGAGAAGGGCGAAGCCGAGCGCGCGCGCGACGATGCGCAGCGCGAGCTGTACACCGGCCATCGCCGCCTGTCCGAGCTGGCCGGTCAGCTGCAGAGCCATCGCGGCAAGGTCGAAACGGCACGGGCGCGCGCCGAAAAGATCGCCGGCGAACTCAAGGAGCTGGACGAACATCACGCGGCCCTGCAGGAACAGACCCGCGAGGCGCGTGCACGCCTGGATCAGACCGTGTCCGGCATGGGCGATCTGGAAGACCGCCGCCGCGAACTGGACAACGAACGTCGCAGCCTGCTCGAAGCGCGCGAGGAAGCGCGCATGAATGCGCGCGACGCCTCCGATCAGTCGCACGAGTTGGCGTTGCGGCTGGAATCGCGTCGTTCGTCGCAGCAGTCGCTGAAGCAATCCGTGTCGCGCATGGAAGCCCAGTTGCAGCAGTTGCTGGCGCGACGCGAAGCGATCGAGGAGCAGCTCGCGGAGGGCGCCAGCCCGATCGCCGAACTCGAAGCCGAACGCCAGGCCTGTCTGGATCAGCGCCTGCTGGTCGACAAGAAGCTGGTCGAAGCGCGCCGCGCCGTCGAAGAAAGCGATGCGCAGGTACGTCGTCTGGAGCAGGATCGCCAGCAGCTCGACCAGACGCTGCAGGGCAAGCGCGACGCGTTGTCCGAGAAGCGCATGGCGGCGCAAGCGCTGGAACTGCGCGCGCGTCAGCTAGAAGAATCCATCGCCCAGCTCGGTCTGGAACCGGACGCGCTGCTCGAGGAACTCGCCGAAGACGCGGACGCGTCGGTCTGGCAGAAGGACCTGGAGACGCTGGCGCAGCGCATCCAGCGTCTGGAGCCGGTGAACCTGGCAGCGATCCAGGAATACGACGAGCAGGCCGAGCGCAAGAAATACCTCGATGCGCAGCTGGAAGATCTGACCAGCGCGCTGGAAACGCTGGAGAACGCGATCAAGAAGATCGACCGCGAGACCCGACAGCGCTTCAAGGAGACCTTCGACAAGGTCAACGCCGGCATGCAGGAGCTGTTCCCGCGCCTGTTCGGCGGCGGTCACGGCTACCTGGAGCTGACCGGCGACGATCTGCTGAATACGGGCGTCACCATCATGGCGCGGCCGCCGGGCAAGCGCGTCAGCAACATTTCGCTGCTGTCCGGCGGCGAGAAGGCCATGACCGCGGTGTCGCTGGTGTTCTCGATCTTCGAGCTCAATCCGGCGCCGTTCTGTCTGCTCGACGAGGTCGACGCGCCGCTGGACGAGGCCAATGTCGGCCGTTTCTCCAGCGTGGTGAAGGAGATGAGCGACCGCGTGCAGTTCCTGTTCGTGACCCACAACAAGTCGACCATGGAGGCCGCCGAGCAGATGTGCGGCGTGACCATGCGCGAGCCGGGCGTGTCGCGTCTGGTGCAGGTCGACCTGGCCGAAGCCGCGCGTCTGGCCGGCGCCGCCTGAACCACGGCCGTTCGGACGGTTGGCTTGCGCCGCGACAGGCGCAAGAATAGGCGTTGACGTCGATGCGCTCGGCATCGGCACGCATACTGTTCGCGCACGCATTTCTGGAGTAGGGCATGCACTGGAACCCCGCCGTCGGCATTCCGCTGTTGATCATCGGCTTGATCGTGCTGGCCTCGATCTGGCTGTTCGGCCAACCACGCAAACCCGGGCAGGGACGTCGCCAGCCCGCGCCGCCCCCCAGTGGCGGCCGCGCCGAGCGCCGCGAACCGACGCTCGGCGGGGACCACGCGGATGCCGACGCCGAGTACGACGCCGACGAATCGCTGCGCACCACGCAGGTCGAACCGTTCCAGGCCTCGCTGCTGAACGAGCACCGTGAAGCCGAGGACGAAGCGGACGACGTGGAAGATGTCGAGCTTCCGCCGATCACGCCGACACCGCGCGCCGCGCATGTGCCACCGGCTTCACCGCCGCGTCCGGCGCCCGATGCGCTTCGTTCCGGCGTCGGGCAGCGTCCGGCGGATCTGCCTGTGGAGCGCATCGTCGCGGTGAACGTGGTCGCCCCCGGGCACGCGGTATTCCAGGGCGCCGACCTGGTGGTGGCGGCCGACAAGGCCGGTTTGGAATTCGGCCACAAGGGCATCTTCCACCGCCTGCTCGAAGGCAAGCCCGAACTCGGGCCGGTGTTCAGCGTGGCCAACATGCTGCAGCCGGGCAGTTTCGATCTCAGTCGCGTGGTCGATCTGACCACCACCGGTCTGAGTTTCTTCATGACCCTGCCGGGCCCGGTGTCGGCGCTGGATGCGTGGGACGCGATGCTGCCCACGGCGCAGCGCATGGCCGAGCTGCTGGGCGGTCAGGTGCTGGACGACGAGCACAACGCGCTGGGTCGCCAGCGCATCGCGCATATCCGCGACGAGTTGCGCGCCTGGGATCGCAAGCACCAGGGCGACGAGATCGGCTTCGGTTCCTGAGTCGGTCGCGACGTGCGCTGGGCGGGTTTCAGACCTTGGCGCCCAGCGATCGCGCCAGCGTGACGTAGTTGCGCATGGCTTCCTCGTCGGACATGCCGGCAAGCTGCTCCCAGGCTTCGCGCTTGGCGCAGCCGACGAAGTCGAAGAATCCCGGCTGCGGGCCGCGGGCGTCGCCCTCGGTGGCCTGCTTGTACAGCGCGTACAGACGCAGCAAGGTGTCGTTGTCGGGCCGTTCCGGCAGGCGTCGCGCCGCCGTCACGGCGCGCTCGAACAGAGCGTGTAGATCGGTCATGTAGGAAGCACGGTTCTGCATTCCCCCTGAATGCACCCGGCTTGTAGCACGCACCCGAAAAGGGGTCAACGCGGGCTAGAATGGGCCGGATCGATCCGATGCGGAGTAGCCATGCCTTCCAGGACCCCCGTTCCCGTGCTGACCATCGACGGCCCTTCCGGCTCCGGAAAAGGCACGGTCAGTCGTCTGGTGGCCGAACGCCTGGGCTGGCACATGCTCGATTCCGGCGCGCTGTACCGCGCCGTCGGCTACGCGGCCTCGATGGCCGATATCGACCTGACCGACGCCGAAGCGGTCACGCGTTGCGCGCAGGCGGCGAAAATTCGCTTCCAGCCGAGCGAGGACGGCCGCGATACGCGGGTCATCGTCAACGGCCATGACGCCACGGACGAGATCCGCACCGAGACCTGCGGCGCGGCCGCCTCCGCGGTCGCCGCCATCCCGGCGGTGAGAGAAGCTTTGCGGGACAAACAGTTAGCGTTTCGCAAGCGTCCCGGGCTGGTGGCCGACGGTCGCGACATGGGCACCGTGATCTTCCCGGACGCGCCGTTCAAGGTCTTCCTGACGGCCAGTGCCGCCGAGCGTGCGAAAAGACGCTATAAGCAGTTGAAGGAAAAGGGTCTCAGCGTTACAATTTCCGGTCTGCAACGTGAGATCGAGGCACGGGATGAACGCGACGCCAGTCGCCCCGTGGCTCCGCTCAGGCCCGCCGAGGGCGCATTGCTCGTCGATTCGACCGGCATGCCCATCGACGCGGTGGTTGCGAAAGTCATCGCCCTGGTGCAGCCGGATTGAAGCGGCGCGACAGTGCGGAGTAGGGGGCAAAGGGGCGGTCGCGGACGTATTTTTCAGCGTCTTCGGCGTGCTGCCGATGCTCATGTACGGACCCGTGCCGCGGCGCGGGTGACATCAACGGTGCCAAGGCACCCACAACAGGCGGGCCGTTTCATCCGCATGCATGCAGCGCAGTCCGGCTGCGAACAACCGACGGCGTGTGCGGGCGCGGCCTTTACCATTTTACGGAAATCACATGACTGAAAGTTTCGCTGAACTGTTCGAACAGAGTGAACAGACCCTCTCCCGTCTCAAGCCTGGCGCCATCGTGTCCGGCATCGTGGTCGAGGTCCGCGCCGACGTGGTCGTCATCAACGCCGGTCTGAAGAGTGAAGGTATCGTTCCGATCGAGCAGTTCAAGAACGAAAACGGCGACCTCGAGGTCGAAGTGGGCGACGAGGTCAAGGTCGCTCTGGAAGCCCTCGAGGACGGCTTCGGCGAGACCAAGCTCTCGCGCGAGAAGGCCAAGCGTTCCATGGTGTGGGACGACCTGGAAGAAACCTTCGACAAGGACGAGATCGTCACCGGCAAGATCTCCGGCAAGGTCAAGGGCGGCTTCACCGTGGACATCCGCGATGTGCGCGCCTTCCTGCCCGGTTCGCTGGTCGACGTGCGTCCCGTGCGCGATCCGAGCTACCTCGAGGGCAAGGACCTCGAGTTCAAGATCATCAAGCTGGACCGTCGCCGCAACAACCTCGTCGTCAGCCGCCGCGCGGTGGTCGAGAGCGAGTACTCCGAGGAGCGCGAGAAGCTGCTGGAGCGCCTGACCGAAGGCGCGATCGTGCACGGCGTGGTCAAGAACCTCACCGACTACGGCGCGTTCGTGGACCTGGGCGGCATCGACGGCCTGCTGCACATCACCGACATGGCGTGGAAGCGCGTGCGTCATCCGTCCGAAGTCGTCAACGTCGGCGACGAGCTGGACGTGCGCGTGCTGAAGTTCGACCGCGAGCGCAACCGCGTTTCGCTGGGCCTGAAGCAGCTGGGCGATGACCCGTGGGTCAACATCTCCCGCCGCTACCCGGTCGGCAGCCGCCTGTTCGGCAAGGTTTCCAACGTCACCGATTACGGCTGCTTCGTCGAGATCGAGCCGGGCGTCGAGGGTCTGGTCCACGTGTCCGAGATGGACTGGACCAACAAGAACGTCAATCCGGCCAAGGTCGTGCAGGTCAGCGACGAGATCGAGATCATGGTGCTGGACGTCGACGAGGAGCGTCGCCGCATCTCGCTGGGCATCAAGCAGACCCAGTCCAACCCGTGGGAAGCCTTCGCCGCCATGCACAACAAGGGCGACAAGGTATCCGGTCAGATCAAGTCGATCACCGACTTCGGCATCTTCGTGGGCCTGGAAGGCGGCATCGACGGACTGGTGCATCTGTCCGACATCTCCTGGCAGGGCACCGGCGAAGACCTGATCCGCGACTTCAAGAAGGGCGAGGAAGTCGAGGCGGTGGTGCTGGCGGTCGATCCGGAGCGCGAGCGCATCAGCCTGGGCATCAAGCAGATGGAGCAGGATCCGTTCGGCCAGTTCATGGCGGTCAATCCGCGCGGAACCATCGTCAAGGGCACGGTCAAGGAAGTCGACGCCAAGGGCGCCGTGGTCGACCTGGGCGATGGCGTCGAGGCCTACCTGCGCGCCAACGACATCGCCAAGGAGCGTATCGAGGACGCCACCGAGCATCTGAAGGTCGGTGACGAAGTCGAAGCCCGCTTCACCGGCATGGATCGTCGCGGCCGCATGCTGCAGATCTCGATCCGCGCCAAGGACGAGGCCGAGCTGAAGGAAACGCTGGCCGAGTACCAGGGTGCCGGCGGCGGCACCACGAAGTTGGGCGCGCTTCTGCAGGAGCAGATGAACAAGCCCGATTCCGAGTAAGTACGGGACGAGTGCGGGGCGGTTTGTGCCGCCCCGCACGGTCTTGTCGAAGAAGATGGGGTATTCCTGCTCGCACGATGCATCCGCATGTGTCGCGCACAGGGGGAGCAGATAGCAAACAAGGCACGGCTTGACAGGGGAGCTGTACGGTCTGTGCACCAGGGAAACTGCGGGTACCATGACCAAATCCGAATTGATTGAAGCGCTGGCGCGCGGACAGACGCATCTTGCCTACAGCGATGTCGAGATGGCCGTGAAGGGCCTGCTCGAACAGATGAGTCGCGCGCTTTCCGAAGGCGATCGCATCGAGGTGCGCGGCTTCGGCAGCTTCTCGTTGCACTATCGGCCCCCGCGCATGGGCCGCAATCCGAAGACCGGCGAAGCCGTGGCCCTTCCGGGCAAGCACGTGCCGCATTTCAAGCCGGGCAAGGAACTGCGCGAGCGTGTCAACAGCGGCGAGGATTGATCGCCGCGACATGCGCGCACGGCTGTGCGTCGAAGGGGCAATGGGGTAGTCTCTGCGCATGCGCATCCTGATCATTCTCCTGCTGCTCGTCTGCCTGGCCGCCGGCGTCGTGTTCGGCGCCCTGAATGCCGATCTGGTCGGTTACGACTTCGGTTTCGCGCAAGCGCAACTTCCCAAGGGCGGCACGCTGTTGGCCGCCTTGGTGCTGGGCTGGCTGCTCGGTGGTTTCACGGCATGGTGGGGCGTCAGCGCAAGACATCTGCGCGACCGTCGCCGATCCCGCAAGGTGCGCAAGGACGCAGCCGACGCATGAATCCGATCTACCTGTTGAGCGCACTGCTGCCGCTGGCTTTCCTGAGCGGCTGGTGGATTGCGCGCCGTGCTGGCGCGAAGCACTCCGGTGCCCGCGTGAACGCGTTGTCCTCAGACTATTTCCGCGGACTGAACTACCTGCTCAACGAGGAGCAGGACAAGGCCATCGAGGTCTTCCTGCGCCTGGCCGAATACAATCGCGATACGGTCGAGACGCATCTGGCGCTGGGCAATCTGTTCCGTCGCCGCGGCGAGGTCGACCGGGCCATCCGCGTGCATCAGCATCTGGTCTCTCGTCCCAATCTCAGCGACGACATGAAGACCGTCGCGCTGCTCGAACTGGGTGAGGACTACATGCGCGCCGGTCTGCTGGATCGCGCCGAGACGCTGTTCGCCGACCTGGCCGCGATGAACGCCCACGCGCCCTCGGCGTTGCGTCATCTGATCGCGATCTATCAGCACGAACGCGACTGGCACCAGGCCATCGAGCACGCGCGTCGCCTGGAGAAGATGACCGGTCATTCGCAGTCCCGCGAGATCGCCCAGTTCTACTGCGAACTGGCCGAGCAGGCGCGCCATCACGGCGCGCTCGACGATGCCGCGAAATATCTCAAGCAGGCCTTCGAGCACGAGGCCGGCTGCGTGCGCGCGCACATGATCGACGGTGCCATGCATGCGCATGCGGGCGACGACGAAAAAGCCATCGAAAGCTACGAACGCGCGGCGCGCTCGAACCTGGCCTTCGTGCCGGAAATCCTACCGCCGCTGCTGGAAAGCTACGCGCGCGCCGGACACATGACGCGTGCCGAACATTTCCTGCAAGAGGTGATCGAGCGCTATCACGGCATCTCGCCAGTGCTGGCGTTGACGCGCATCTACCGCGAGCGCGACGGCGAACGCGTGGCGGTGGATTTCCTCACGGCACAGTTGCGCATGCGTCCCTCGGTGCGCGGACTGATGGCGCTGATCGACGCCACCATGGACAAAGTCTCCGGCGAAGCGCACGCGAACTTCCTGATCCTGCGCGACCTCACGCGCAAGCTGCTGGCCGGGCAGGCGATGTACCGCTGCAGCCAGTGCGGCTTCGGCGCCAAGGCGCATCACTGGCAGTGCCCTAGCTGCAAGAACTGGTCGACGGTGCTGCCGATTCTCGGCGTCGCCAACGAGTGAGGCGATGATGGATCTGCATCTGCTCGCCCTGGCGACCGTATCCGTGCTGGTGGCGATGCTGGCGTCCATGCTGGCGACTGGCTTCATGGTCGACTACGCACGCCGCCGCGGCATGCTCGATCACCCCGGACAGCGTCGTTCGCACACGATGCCGACGCCGCGCGGCGGCGGACTGGGACTGACCATGGGCGCCGCGCTCGGCATGGCGCCTGTGCTGGTGTTCACGCAGCCTGCGCTGTTGACGGTCGTCTTCCTGGCGGCGCTGTTTCTGGTCGCGCTGATCGGCTGGATGGACGATCACCGGGACTTGCCGGCATGGCCGCGGCTGGCCATCCACCTGGTGGCCGCTCTTTTGTTCTGCGTGCCGTTGATCCTGATGACAGGATGGTTGCTTTGGTGGCTGGCGCCGCTGGTGCTGGCGGCGGCCTGGAGCATCAACCTGCACAACTTCATGGACGGCAGCGACGGCATGCTAGGCGTGCAGCTGGTGTTCGTGGGGCTGCTGTCGGCCGGCTTGTGCACGCTGCAGGGCTGGCCCGATCTGGCCATGCTCAACCTCGGCCTGTCGGCGGCAGCCACCGGATTTCTCGCCTTCAATCTTCCGCCGGCGCGCATCTTCATGGGCGATGTCGGCAGCGGAAGCGCCGGCTTGCTGGTGTTCATGCTCGCCGCGTTATGGTGCCGTGAAGACATCGCCGCACTATGGCCGATCCTGATCGTGCACGCCGTTTTCATGACCGATGCCGGCATGACGCTGGCCGCCCGCATGCTTCGCGGGAAGCGTTGGTACACTGCACATCGCGAGCATCTGTACCAATGGCTGGTGCGCAGCGGATTTTCCCACGGACGAACCGGATGGCTCTATCTGATATACAACCTGGCAATCGTTGCCCCGCTGGCTTGGCTGGCGGCGCGCGAGCCGTCGATCGGCTTGTGGCTCTGCGTCGCAGCCTATGCGCTGACCATGATCGTCTGGTGGTCGGCACGCCGTTTCTGTCTGCGCCGCGTGGCAAGGAGAGCGTCTCGTGCACCCGCGTAGTCTGATCGGCGTGATTCACCCCCGGCTGGCCGTGGTGCTGCACGACCTGGTCATGGTCGCGCTGGCCTGGTGGCTGGCCAAGGCACTTCGCTACGTGCTGGTGCACACCACCGGGCATGCGGACTTCCTGCCGCTGGAATTCCCGCTCGTGCTGGTCGTGCAGGGCGGCGTCTTCGCCTGGACCGGGCTGTACAAGGGGCTGTGGCGTTTCGCCAGTCTGCCGGATCTCTGGAACATCGCGCGCGCGGCGGTCGTCGGCACCCTTGGCATCGGCCTGATGCTGTTCCTCTACAACCGTCTTGCCGGTGTGCCGCGTTCGGTCTTCGTGCTGTACCCGATCACGCTGTCGGTGCTGCTGGGCGGCCCGCGTCTGACCTATCGATTCTGGAAGGACAGTCGACTGGACTTGTTCGCGAACCGGCAGAGTCAACGTGTGTTGATCATCGGCGCCGGTCGCGCCGGCGAGACGCTGGCGCGCGATCTGCGCCGGGACAGCCGCTATCAACTGGTCGGTTTCGTCGACGACGACGCTTCGCTGCGCGGCGCGCGCGTGCACGGGGTGCCCGTGCTGGGTCGCATCGAACAGCTGCCGGCGCTGGCCGGAGAAGTGGCCGCCGAGATGCTGCTGATCGCGCAGCCGGGCGCGAGCACGGCGCAGATGCGGCGCGTGGTCGAGCTGTGTCAGGCCAGCGGCGTGCCGTTCCGCACGGTGCCGCGTCTGGACGATGTGGTCGCCGGTCGCGCACAGTTCAATCAGATCAAGGACGTCGCGATCGAGGATCTGCTGGGCCGCGACAGCGTGCAGCTGGACTGGACCGCGATCCGCACCAGCATCAGCGGGCACGCCGTGCTGGTCACCGGCGGCGGCGGTTCGATCGGTTCCGAACTGTGCCGTCAGGTCGCCCGTCTGGGCGCCGGCGAACTGGTGATCGTGGAGAGCTGCGAATACAACCTGTATCGCATCGAGCGTGAACTCAGCGCGCAGTATCCCGAGCTGGTGCTGCATGCGCTGCTGGTGGATGCCGGCGACCGCCCGGTCGTCAACGCGCTGTTCGAGAAGCACCGCCCGAAAATCGTGTTCCACGCAGCCGCCTACAAGCATGTGCCGCTGCTGCAGCGGCAGGTGCGCGAAGCGGTGCGCAACAACGTGCTGACCACGCGCGTGGTGGCCGAGGCAGCGGATCGCTGCGGCGTCGATCATTTCGTGCTGATCTCGACCGACAAGGCCGTCAATCCGACCAGCGTGATGGGGGCGTGCAAGCGCGTGGCGGAAATTTTCTGCCAGAACTTTTCGCGCAAGTCCCGGCGCACGCATTTCGTCACCGTGCGCTTCGGCAACGTGCTCGACTCGGCCGGATCGGTCGTGCCGCTGTTCCGCGAGCAGATCGCCAAGGAAGGGCCGGTCACGGTCACGCACCCGGAGATTTCGCGCTACTTCATGACCATTCCGGAAGCCTGCCAGCTGATCCTGCAGGCCTCGGCGCTGGGGCAGGGCGGCGAAATCTTCGCGCTCGACATGGGCGAGCCGATCCGCATCCGCGATCTGGCCGAGCAGATGATCCGCCTGGCCGGCAAGCAGCCGGGCGTGGACATTCCCATCGTCTTCACCGGACTGCGTCCCGGCGAGAAACTGTTCGAGGAGTTGTTTCACGCGCGCGAGGAATACAGCGCGACCACGCACGCCAAGATCTTCCTGGCGCGTTCGCGCGAGGTCGCGTGGGAGCTGCTCGGCGCGCAGCTGGATCAGCTCGAACAATCCGTGGCGCAGTGCGACGAGACCGCAATGCAGGAACAGATCTCGCGCCTGCTGCCGGAATTCCGCTGGAACGAGTCGCCGTCGTCCGACAACGTCGTGCCGTTGCACCCCACCGAACATGAAGGAGCCGCATGAGCAAGCGTTTGCGCAAAGTCGTCTTTCCCGTCGCCGGTCTGGGTACGCGCTTTCTCCCCGCGACCAAGGTCGTGGCCAAGGAGATGCTGCCGGTGCTGGACCGTCCGCTGATCCAGTACGCCGTCGACGAGGCGGTCGAGGCCGGCGCCGACACGCTGATCTTCGTCACCAACCGCTACAAGCACGCCATCGCCGACTACTTCGACAAGGCCTACGAGCTGGAGGCCAAGCTGGCGGAGAAGGGCAAGGAGACGCTGCTGGCGCAGGTGCGCAGCACGCTGCCTTCGCATGTGCGCGCGATCTTCGTGACGCAGCCGGAAGCGCTCGGTCTGGGTCACGCGGTGCTCTGCGCCAAGCCGGTCGTCGGCGACGAGCCGTTCGGCGTCATGCTTCCGGACGACCTAATCCTCAACGAAGAAGGCGCGGGCGCGCTCGGACAGATGGCCGAGGCCGCACTGACGCACGACGCCGGCGTGATCGCGGTGGAGGAAGTGCCGCACGATCAGACGCACAAGTACGGCATCGTCGCGACCGGCGACGAGATCGACGCGCATGCGTCGAAGATTCGTCACATGGTCGAGAAACCGAAGCCTGAGGAAGCGCCCAGCAATCTCGGCGTGGTCGGCCGCTACGTGCTGCCCGGCCGCATCTTCGCGTTGCTGGAAAAGACCCGGCCCGGCAGCGGCGGCGAGATCCAGCTGACCGACGCTATCGAGGCGCTGTTGCAGGAGCAGAGTGTCCTGGCCTACCGGTTCGCGGGACAACGCTTCGACTGCGGCAACAAGCGGGGTCTGGTTCGCGCCACGATGCATCTGGCGCTGCGCGATCCCGAGCTCGCGCCTGCGGTCCACGAAGCGTTTGCCGCTCGCTGAGCGTTCGTCGCGCGGCGACGCGCCATGCGGTCGAACGGTATCCGCGCGAGGCATGCCGACATGAGTGAAGACGCAAGCCTGTCCTACTACCGCGCCACGACGGCGAACGCTCCTCCGCGTGCGCCACTGCGCGGCCGGCGAAGCGCGCGCGTGGTCATCATCGGCGGCGGCTTCGCTGGACTCAATACGGCGCTGGGCCTGGCCGAACGCGGCGTGCAGGATGTGTGTCTGCTGGAAGCCGAGCGCATCGGCTTCGGCGCCTCCGGTCGCAACGGCGGCTTCGTGTTCGCCGGTTACTCGCTCGGCGAACGCAGTCTGCTCGACCAGCTCGGCGCCGATGCCGCGAAGACGCTCTTCCTGCGCACGGTCGATGCCGTGCGGCGCATCCGACGACGCATTTCCGTCTACGACATCGACTGCGACGTCACCGATGCCGGCGTGCTGTGGGCGAACTGGTTCAGCGATCCCGGCGTGCTGCTGGAGCGTCAACGCCTGCTGGCGAAGCATTTCGATACCGAATGGAGCTGGGTGCCGCAAGCCGTGCTGCGCGAGCAACTGCATACGCGGCGGTACACGGATGCCTTGTTCGAGCGCAACGCGCTGCACCTGCACCCGCTCAAGTACGCGCAGGGATTGGCGAAGGCTGCGACGGACAAGGGCGTGAACCTTTTCGAGCACAGTCGCGCCCAGTCGCTGGTTCGCGACGGATCCGGCTGGATCGTGCGCACGGCGGAGGGAGAAGTGCAGGCCGAGCAGGTCGTGCTGGCCTGCGGGGGGTATCTGGCCGGTCTGCATGCGCGCGTGGATCGCGCGGTGCTGCCGATCGCGACCTACGTGATGGTGACCGAGCCGCTCGGTGCGCGTCTGCACGAGACCATCGCCACGCAGAGCGCCGTGTACGACACGCGCTTCGCCTTCGACTACTACCGCAAGCTGCCGCAGGATCGTCTGCTGTGGGGCGGGCGCATCTCCGTGCGCAACCGTTCGGCGGAGGCGGTAAAGAAACTGCTGCGTCGGGATCTGACACGCGTCTATCCGCAGCTTGCGCATGCGCGCATCGATTTTGCCTGGTCGGGCCTGATGAGCTACGCACGACACGAGATGCCGCAGATTGGCGGCGACGGACAGGGGCTGTGGTGGGCGCAGGCCTTCGGCGGTCACGGTCTGGCGCCGACCTGCGTGGCCGGCGAACTGCTGGCGGCGGCGATGGCCGGCGACGATCGCGACTGGCAGACGTTCCAGCGCTACGGACTGGTGTCGGCGTGGCGGCCGCTGGGTTATCTTGCCGCGCAGGGCAGCTACTGGTGGCTGCAGCTGCGCGATGCATGGAAGGACCTGCGGGAGCGACGATGACCACGAACGACATCGACACCATCGAGTGGGTGGATTTCCAGCGCGTGCTGCTGGTGGCCGGTACCGTGACCCGCGTGGAGCCGTTTCCCGAGGCGCGCAAGCCGGCCTATCGCGTGTGGGTCGATTTCGGACCCTACGGCGAGAAGAAGACCAGCGCCCAGATCACGGCGCTGTACGCGCCGGAAGAACTGGTCGGGCGGCAGATCGTCGGCGTCATCAACTTTCCGGAAAAGCAGATCGGTCCAGTGCGGTCGCAGTTCCTGCTGACCGGGTTCGAGACCGAGGCCGGCGTTGTCGTCACCACGCTGGAGCGACCGGTGCCCAACGGCACGCGCATGTCCTGAGCGTATCAGGCCTCGCGCTGGCGACGGTCCAGCCAGACTTCCAGTCCCTGTGCGTTGAGTTCGATGTCGACGCCGAGCAGCGTTTGCAACTGTGCGCGGTTGCCGGTCCATCCATGCCGCGCGAGACGACGCGCGTACAGCTCGGCGAAAGCCTCCGTCAGCGCCTGGTGACGGTCGTCGCGGCCGTCGCAGGCCAGGGCGATCGCGACCATCGCGTCGATCTGCTCGTGCAGGTCGTGCGCCAGTCGGGCGACGTCCTCGATGCGCCCGAAGTGCGTCGGATACATGACCTGCGGCTGCAACGCGAGCAGACGCGCGATGGAGGCATGCAGCGCTTCCGGATCGAACTGGACCGGCGAGGTCGTTGGCAGGATGAACGGGCCGGCTTCGGTGTCGAAATCGCGGTACGAAAGCCCGAAGGTGTCGCCGGTGAAGCAACTGCGGCTGTGCGGATCCCACACGGCGTTGTGGTGCCGTGCGTGTCCGGGCGTGTCCAGACACATTAGCGGGCGGCCCGCGAACTCCACCACATAGCCATCCTCGGCTTCGATCACACGCTCGGACGGCACGGGCCGCAATCGTCCGTAGTCGCGTTCCATCACGGCTTCGCCGTAGACCGCACTGGCGCCGGCCCACAGCTTGCTCGGATCGATCATGTGCCGTGCGCCGCGAGGGTGCACCACCAGCTTCGCCTGCGGCAATCGGGCCATCAGTTCGCCCGCGCCGCCGGCATGGTCCAGATGCACGTGCGTGAGGATCAGGAAGTCGACCTGCTCCGGTTCCAGCTGCGCATGTTTCAGCGCGTCGAGCATGCGCGGCACCGAGTGGTTGGTGCCGCAGTCGATGAACGCGCCGCGGCCGTTCTCGACCAGCAGGTAGGCGGCGTCGAAACGGGGTCGATGGAAGCCGGTGTCGATGGTGTGGATGCCGTGCTCGGGTTGCATGACGCGAAGGTTCCGATGGATAGGGACGACGACTACGGTAGCGCATCGCGCGGCGGGACTTCAGCGGATGCACGGGTTCATCGTCGACCTCGCTTGCTGTTACCGTGGCGCGATCGCCTCTGCGCACGCGGCGCGTTACGCCAACAAGGAACACCCATGATTACGGTGCATCATCTGGACACCTCGCGCTCTCTGCGCATCGTCTGGCTGCTCGAAGAGCTCGGCGTCGACTATGCCGTGCAGCGCTATGCGCGCACGGCCTCCGGACTTGCGCCAGCCGCGCTGCGCCAGGTGCACCCGCTGGGCAAGGCGCCGGTGATCACGGACGGCGCGTTCACCCTCGCCGAGTCCGGTGCGATCATCGACTACCTGCTGCAAGGCGAGGGCAGCCAAGCCTTGATACCGCCGGCGGGGACGCCGCCACATCGCGACTACACCTACTGGATGCACTACGCGGAAGGGTCGCTGATGCCGTACCTGGTCATGGGCCTGGTGTTCGACCGCATCGATCGCGCCCCGTGGCCGGTGCGGCCGCTGGCGCGCGCGATTTCAGGCCGTGTCCGGCGCGGCTATCTGCAGCCGAGCCTGGAGAACAACGTGCGGTGGGTGGAGCAGACGCTGACGGCGGGGGAGTGGTTCGCGGGTGACGCTTTCACGGCGGCCGACATCCAGATGAGTACTCCGCTGCAGGCCTTGGCCATGCGCAAGGACATCGATCTGGCCATGCCGGGGATCGAGCATTTCCTGCAGCGCATCCAGGCACGCCCCGCCTACCGCCGCGCCCTGGCGCGCATCGAGGCGGAAACGCCGGTCTGAAGCGCACGCGCCGCAACACATGCGGCATCGCCGGATGCATGTCGCCGCGTATCGGATGCGTGCAGCGCACAAAAGGTTGGCATGACCTCTGCCAGTCGGCGGCACGGCACGGGCACCCTAGACTTCGCACATCCCCTCGATGGTTGTGCCCGGTATGCCTATGAATCGACATCCCGTCCGGCGTGCATGTGCGCGCATGCTGTTGCTGCTTGCGCTGAGCCTTGCAGCGTTCTCCGCCTGCGCGCAGGTGACTATCGACGGCCACATCACGCCGGGCGAATGGGCGGGTGCGCGTCACATCACGGATTTCCGCGATGTGCAGCCGCTCAGCGGCAAGCCCGGTTCGCTGCCCACCGAAGCCTGGGTGATGTCGACGCCGAAGGGCCTGGCCGTGGCCTTTCGCCTCGCCCAGCCGGCAGGCGTGACGCGCACGCACCAGCGCACGCGTCGCGACGAGGAGGCGCTGGTCGATCGCGTCAACGTCATGGTCGATTTCGACGGCGACGGCCGTACCGGCTACGACTTCACCGTGGCGCTTTCGGGCAGCGTGATCGACGAAGTCATCACCAACGAGTCCAGCTTCAACAAGGACTGGGATGGCGACTGGAAGCATGCGGTCAGCGAGGATGCGCAGGGCTGGAGCGTGGAAATACTGATCCCGTGGTACATCGCGCCGATGCGCCGCGCGCATGGCGGCAAGCGCACCATCGGCTTGTATCTCGATCGTGTGGTCGGTTCGACCGGCGAACGCATGGCTTGGCCGACGGCAAGCTTCATGCGGGCGCGTTTTCTGTCCGATTTCCGCAAGGTGACGTTGCCGTCCTACACCCAGTCGTTGCTGGCGGTGACGCCATACGTGTCGGCGGTGCACGATCAGGTCCACGGTGGCAGCAGCTTCAAGACCGGTGCGGACCTGTTCTGGAAACCGAACGGACAGACTCAGCTGACGGCCACGGTGAACCCGGATTTCGGCCAGGTGGAAAGCGACGATCTGGTGGTCAATTTCGGCGCCGAGGAAACCTTCTTCAGCGACAAGCGTCCGTTCTTCACCGAGAACCAGGGCATCTTCGACTTCGGTCTGCTGATCGACAACAGTCAGCTGATCTACACGCGCCGCGTGGGCGGTCCGGCCGACGACGGCAGCGGTCCGGCCGACATCACCGGTGCGTTGAAGCTCAACGGCAGCATCGGCGATACCAACTACGGCGTGCTGTCGGCGCAGGAGAGCGGCGCCGCCGGTCGCACCTTCGATGCCGTACGCGTGAGCCATCATTTCCAGACGCAGACACTCGGTGCGCTGCTGACGCGGGTCGACCATCCGTTCCTCGACCGCGACGCCACCGTGCTCGGCATCGACCACATCTGGCAGCCGAACGCGAAGCTCACGGTGACCAGCAACGTCGTCGGCGACACCATCCAGCAGCGTGGCACGACCCTGCACGGCAGTGGTGGAAGCACCATCATCCAGTACGAGATGAATCCGCGATGGACCCAGCAATGGATCGCGATGCATTTCGGAAAAACATTGGATATCAATGATTTTGGATATCTTCCGCGAAACAACCTGAATTACGTCCACTGGGAAGTCCGACGCCGTTTCACCGACTTGCCGGCGGATTCCACGTATGCCTCGCACGAATGGCGCTGGCGCATCATCGGCATGAACAACGACCAGGGGCTGACGCTACAGCGGCAATTCCGTGTCATCAGCCGCAACGAGCGGCGCGACGGCGGCACCGACTACCTGCAGCTCAACCTCGATGCCTCCGGGCACGACGATCTGCTCACGCGCGGCAACCATGCGCTGCGCACGCATGCCAACGCGACGCTGTTCGCCGAGCGCACGCTGCCGCGCCGCGGCGCCTGGGGTTGGGACCTTTCGGCCAACGTCAGTGGCAACGACCTCACCGGACTCAAACGCATCGGCTATGAGATCGAGGTGCTGCCGACCTACTACTTCAGCGATGCGCTGAGTTTCACGCCCGGCGTGTCCTACACCTACCAGCCGAACTGGCTGATCTGGCAGCGCGACAATCTCGTCGGCAGCTTCGACGGCCGCACCCTGGAGCTGGATGCGGCGCTGAACTGGAATCTGAGCGAACGGCAGGAACTGCGTGTGCGCCTGCAGGCGCTCGGCCTCAATGCGCGCATGCGGCAAGCGTATCAGGTCGGCGCGGACATGCGCGCGCATCCGGATGCGACGCCGATCGACGACTTCAGCTTGCGCAATCTCGGGTTCCAGATCCGCTATCGCTACCAGCTGGCGCCGCTGTCGAATCTGTACATCGTCTACGGTCGCGGCGGCTACGCGCTCGAACCGCTGCTGACCTCGACCGGCACGCAGTTCCGCCAGAGCTTCAACCTGCGCGACAGCGAGCAGTTTCTGGTGAAGGTGGCCTACCGCTTCGAGCTGTGAGGTCAGCCTGGATGCGGCATGCGCGTACAATGCGCGCATGCCGATCGAAGACGACCCGCGCCCGCTGGCGCCGGAAAAGCCATTGCCTTCCGATTGCTGCGGCAGCGGTTGCGAACCCTGCATCCTCGACGCCTACGAGGATGAACTCGAACACCATCATCTGGCGCTGGAAGCGTGGTTTCTGCGTCATCCGCCAGGCGCGTCCGACACGGATCGGTCTGCCTTGCACCCGCGACTGGTGCTGGACACCAACGTGCTGCTCGATCTCTACGTGTTCCGCGATCCGAACTGGAAGCCGCTGCTGGAACTGATCGAGAGCGGGCGGTGCGATGCGGTCACCAGCCCGGCTTGCCGCGACGAATTCCTGCATGTGCTGCAGTATCCGCTGTTCGAGCTGCGGCCGGCGCAGCGCGTGTGCGCCATCGAGGCGTTCGATGCGGTGCATCGCTGCATCGAGGTGCCGGAGGATGAAGCGCAGACGCTGCCGCGCTGCAAGGACCCCGACGATCAGAAGTTTCTGCAACTGGCGCTGGCGGCCGATGCAGATGTCCTGCTGAGCAAGGACAAGGCGCTTCTGAAACTGGCGCGCCGCCTGCGCAAGCTCGGGCTTTTCGAGGTCTGCCCGCCGAAGGCGTGGCTGGACGAACACGCGCCGGCCGCCTGAAGCGACCGGCGCGGGATGCGGGCGCTCAGTGCGCCTGGAACAGCGCCATGACGTCCTTGCGGAACGCCTTCTGGCTGTCGGGGCGGGTGTAGAACATGTGACCGCCCGGGTATTCGCGCACCTGCACGCGCGAGGCGTCGCCCATCTTCGGCATCTGGTCGACGACCAGGATCGACCCCATGAACGGGCAGGACAGGTCGTTCCAGCCATGCGCGATCAGCACGCGCAGCTTGCCGTCGTTGGCCACCGCTTCGCGCAGTTGCTTGACCGAACCGCTGTCGGCATCGTCGTCCTCGTGCCACAGGCTGTTCACCTTGTAGCTCAGTGCGTAGTAACGGCCGTCGTACTTCCAGCCCACCGTGCGCGTGATGAAGTTGACCATGGCTTCGGTCGTCGGCGCGATGATGGCGTTGAGCATCGGATCGTTGCTCTTCTGGCGCGGCGCGTAGGGGAACGGATCCCAGCCGGTGAGGTTGGAATCGTAGACGCTGCCGAGCTTGCCCTGGCTGCGATGCACCTCGCGCAGGTAGGCGCCGGTGTCGAGACGGCCGCCGGATTGCTTGACGAAGGTCGGGTCCAGACCGGTCATCTCGGTGACGCGCTGAATCATCCGGTCGCGCTCGGCCGGGTTGCTGTTGCCCAGCATCAGCGCATGCGCGTATTCGCCACGGGTGTAATCGATGACCTTCTGCATCGCCTGCGGCGTCAGCTTGCCCTCGCGCTCCAGATGCGCGGCGGTGATCGACGGCAGCGTCAGCATCCACGGCAGCGGCGAAACCTCGCCATTCTTGTAGCTGTTCGGGTCCAGATACGGCGACACCAGCACCACGCCGTTCATCGCCACGCCGAGCTGGGTCTGCAGGTACTCGGTGATGCGCGGACCGCGGAAGCCGCCGTAGCTCTCGCCGACCAGGTATTTGCGCGAGGTCATGCGGCCGTTCTTGATCAGCCAGTCGTAGACGATGCGCGACAGGTAGTGGATGTCGGCGTCGGTGCTGTAGAAATCCTTGACCGTCTGCTTCTGCGGCTCCAGCGAGCGGCTGAAGCCGGTGCCGACCGGGTCGATGAACACCAGGTCGGTGAAGTCCAGCCAGGTGCCCGGGTTGTCGTGCAGCGTCGGACGGTCGGACGGGTTGTCGCCCTCGTCGCCGAAGCGGATCTTCTTCGGGCCGATGGCGCCGAAGTTCAGGTACACGGAGGATGCGCCGGGACCGCCATTGAAGGCGAACGTGACCGGCCGGTCGCCGCCGGGCACCGTATAGGCGGTGTACATGACCTCGGCGATTTTCTTGCCCTGATCGTTGCGCACCGGCAGGGAACCGACGGTGACGTTGTATTTGATCGTCTTGCCGGCCACATGCGTGACCTGCGTGGTGTGCGCATCGGCGGGGAAGGGCGGCAGGTGCATGCCGTCGCCGTCCTTCTTCGACGGCGGGGCCGCCAGCGCCGGCACGGCCAGGAAGACTGCCAGCGCCATGCCGAGCAGCATGGACACGGAACCATGTCTACGCATGGGGATTCCTCGTGGTGGGTCAAACGGTAAACTTACTGCAGGCGGGCGATTCGGGCATCTGTCGAAAGTCCTGTCGAGCGCACGGAAGCGTGCATCGCGTATCGGTATCTTCGATGTCGTCCTTTTCCGTCGTCATGCGTTCTCAGGTTTATGCCCTCCGTTTCCCCCATGCGCAGGATCTTCGTCGTCGGATGCCCCCGTTCGGGCACCACGATCGTGCAGGCCATGCTGGCCGCGCTTCCCGGTGTGATGTCCTTCGGCGAGACCCATTACGCGATCCGCCTGTTCGGCCAGTTCGACCGCTGGCTGTGCGAGGACCCTGTAGCCGAATCCAAATGGCGCAAGCGCGTGCGGCTGGCCAAGCGCAAGACCCACGGCGCCCTGCAACGCTCGCTGGACGAAGCGTTCGGGACGTCGCCGGCACCAAGGCTACGGCGCTATGTCAGCGGGCGGAGCTACATCCATGCTTATGTGCGCGCTCTCGATGCCTCGGCCAAGGCGCGGGATTGCAGCTGTTGGGTCGAGAAGACGCCCGATCACCTGGCCTACGTGGAACTGCTGGCGGAGCAGATTCCCGACGCACACTTCATCCACGTGGTGCGACGCGGCGAAGACGTGCTGGCCTCGGCCGTGGATGGGCAGATGCGCTACAGCGAACACGAGGTCTTCAGTGGCGGCATTCCGCACTGGGTCCAGCGCTGGAACCGCGCCCTGAGCGTACATGTGCGATGGGCCGGCGATCCGCGGCACACGGTGCTTCCCTACGACAGCCTGTTTGCCGCCAGCGAGGACGTGCAAGCGCTGCTGCGGACGTTGACCGGCGTTCCCGACCATGACACATCGGGCGGCGACGGCCGCAATCGTCAGCACATCGCCTGCCTCAACGACGAGCCCTGGAAGCGGGGTTCCACGCGCGGCGAATTGCGCGCGCCAAAGCGCAAGTTCGAGCGCATCTTCGGGCCGGAAACGCGCACCTGGATTCGCGAGCATCTGGCCGACTATGAAGGCGCGCTGGAACGAATTACCGCTTCGCAACCACAGCACGCGTGGCTGACCGCCGCCGCCGATTCCACCTATGCGGCGGCGAACGATCAGGACACGACACGAACCGGTTGAGTCAGTCCTTGCGGTCGAAGGCCGCCATCAGCGGCTTGATCAGATCCAGCGGCAGCGGGAAGGCGATGGTGGTCGACTTGCCGTTGCTGGCCATGTCGGCCAGCGTCTGCAGATAACGCAGCTGCAGGGCCTGCGGCTGCTGCGCCAGCATCTCCGCGGCATCGCGCAGTTTCTCGGCCGCCTGCATTTCGCCCTCGGCATGAATCACCTTGGCGCGGCGTTCGCGTTCGGCTTCGGCCTGGCGGGCAATGGCGCGGACCATGGTCTCGTTGAGATCGACGTCCTTGATCTCGACGTCGGTGATCTTGATGCCCCAGGGGTCGGTGGCCTCGTCGAGAATCTTCTGCAACGTCTTGTTGATCGATTCGCGCTCGGACAGGATTTCGTCCAGCTCATGCTGGCCCAGCACCGAACGCAGGCGCGTCTGCGCCAACTGGCTGGTGGCCTGATAGAAATCGGCGACCTGCAGTACGGCCTTGTCCGACTCGATGATGCGGAAGTACACCACCGCGTTGACGCGCACCGACACGTTGTCGCGCGAGATCACGTCCTGCGGCGGCACGTCCATCACGCCCACGCGCAGATCGACGCGGGTCATGCTCTGCACGATCGGGATCAGGATCACCAGACCGGGGCCCTTGGTGCCGGTGTAGCGGCCCAGCGTGAGCACCACGCCGCGCTGGTATTCGGGCAGCACCTTGATCGACGAGATCAATAGCACCACGACGAACAGAAGGATGATTCCACCAAGTCCGAACATGTGATTCTCCAAGAGTGACGAAAACGTCGTTTGCGTGGGCTGCCTTCAGTCGGCCTCGACCCACAGGATCAATCCGTCGCGCCGCCGCGCACGCACATGCGCACCGTTCGGCAGCTCGACATGACTTTCGCTTCGCACGCGCCAGCGTTCGCCGTTGATGCGCGCCCAGGCTTCGCCGTCGGCCGTCAGCGGTTCCAGCAGCTCGCCACGTGGATCGGCCAGTTGCGTGTCGCCGTTGAAGGGTTGCACGCGTCGCGAACGCATCACCATCCACAGCACGCCGCCGAGAGTGACGATGGCGCACAGCGCGAGACCGGCGATGACGCCGACGTTGACGCCGAAGCCCGGCGCGTCGTTGTGGAACAGCATGATCGACCCCACGGTGAACGCAATCACTCCGCCCACCCCGAGTGCGCCCACGGTCGGCGTGATCACCTCGGCGACCACCAGTCCGACGCCGAGCGCCATCAGGGCCAGGCCGGCGTAGTTTACCGGCAGCAATTGCAGGGCATACAGACCGATCAGCAGACAGATCGCACCGGCGATGCCCGGAAACAGCGCGCCAGGGTGGAAGGCTTCCAGCAGCAGTCCGTAGAGGCCGGCGATCAGCAGCAGATAGGCGATGGTCGGGTTGGTGATGATGCCGAGAAAGCGCGTGCGCCATCCCGGTTCGTACACGCGCACCGGCAGTCCGGCGACGCGCACCACGGCATCGGTCTCGCCCAGGCGTACGCGACGGCCGTCGGCCTGCTTCAGCAGCGAGGCGATGTCGGGGGCGACGAAATCGATCACGTGGTCGCGCGCGGCTTCGTCTGCCGTCAGCGTGGCTGCGCCGCGCACGGCTTTCTCGGCCCACGCGGCATTGCGGCCGCGCAACTGCGCCAGCGAGCGGATGTAGGCGATGGCGTCGTTGAGCACTTTGTTGCTTTCGGCATCCGCGCCTGCGGCGGGAGCGGGCGCGCTGGCGGATGCCGCCGGTTTGGCTTCCGGCTGCAGCGGGTTCGGCATCGGCGTCTTGCCGCCCAGCGAGACCGGCGTGGCGGCGCCGAGATGGGTGGCCGGCGCCATCGCCGCGAGATGGCTGGCATAGAGAATATAGGTGCCGGCCGAAGCCGCCCGCGCGCCGCCCGGCGCCACGTAGGCGATGACCGGGATGTCCGAGGCGAGGATGTCGGCGATGATCGTGCGCATCGACGCCGACAGTCCGCCTGGCGTGTCCAGACGCAACACGATGGCCCGCGCGCCGTCCCTGCGCGCCTCGGCGAAACGGTCATTGACGTATTCCGCGGCCGCCGGCCCGATGGGACCGTCGAGATCGATCTGCGCGACGAACCCCGGACCGTCGGCTTGCTGCGCATGCGCTGGCGTGGACACAGCGATCGCGGTCACGCAGGCCGTCAGCATCAGCGCCATCAGACAAAGCGTGTACTTCATTCGGCCGGTCCTTCCGCGAAGTTAGGTCCATGGTAGACGCTTTTCCCCTCGCTGCCACCCGCCACAACGGATAGTGCGGAAGGCCCGGTAGAATGCCTGCCTGTTTCCGTCACCACGAAAGACGCATGACCGCCACCGTTCGACAGGACGAGAACGCCGCATTGCAGGCCATGGCCGAGACGCTGGCCGAGCCGGCGCTGGCGTCGCGCGCGAACGGACGCGTGCTGTTCCTGCGCGCGCAGGCCGGCGCGCTGGACACCTGGCCCGGTGCGCGTCATTGGACCTGCGTGCAATCGTTCAGACCGTGGGCGCAGCCGCTGCTCGATGCCGGCCGCTCGGTGCATGGCGAGATCGGTGACATCGGCGACGAACGCTTCGACCTCACGCTGGTGCTGCCGCCCAAGCAGCGCGACGAAGCACGCGCATGGCTGGCGCATGCCGTGGCGCACACGAAGTCGGACGGCGTGATCGTCGCGGCGATGCCCAACCAGGGCGGCGCACGCAGCGGCGAACGCGATCTGCAGCGGCTGACCGACTTCATCGAGCATCGCTCGCGCAGCAAATGCCGCGTGTTCTGGAGCGACCTGGAGCACGCCCGCATCGATGCCGAGGTGTTGTCCTCCTGGCTGGCGCTGGATGCGGCGCAACCCATCCTCGACGGCCGCTTCGTCAGTCGGCCGGGCCTGTTCGCCTGGGACCGCATCGACGTTGCCTCGGCCCTGCTTGCCGAACACCTGCCGTCGACGTTGCGCGGGCATGTGGCCGACCTTGGCGCCGGCTACGGGTATCTTTCCGTCGAACTGTTGCAACGCGCACCCGGCATCACCGCGCTGGACCTGTACGAAGCCGAGGCGCGTGCGCTCGAACCCGCGCGGCGCAACATGGAGCAAATGATGCATGCGCTGGGGCGCACGATGCCGGTGCACGTGCATTGGCATGACGTGGCGCGAGGGTTGCCTGCGCGCTACGACGTCATCGTCAGCAACCCGCCTTTCCACCAGGGGCGCGCCGACCGACCCGAACTGGGGCAGGCGTTCATCCGCGCCGCGGCCGAGGCGCTGCGTCCGCAGGGCGTGCTGTGGATGGTCGCCAACCGGCATCTGCCGTACGAAGCCGTGCTCGGCGAAGCCTTCGCATCGGTTCGCACGGTCGTCGAGCGCGATGGTTTCAAGGTCATCGAGGCGGTGCGCGCATGAAGCTGCTGCGTCTGATCGCCAACCTCGGCTACGGCAGTCGCAAGGACGTCAAGGCGATGTTCCGCGAAGGCCGCATCACCGATGCGCAGGGCGAGGTGCTGTACGCGGACGATGCCATGACGCATGCCGAGGTCCGGATCGACGGCGAACCGCTGGACCCGCCGCAAGGTCTGGTGATCGCGCTGCACAAGCCGGTCGGCTACACCTGTTCGCACAACGATGCCGGACCGTTGGTCTACGATCTGCTGCCGCCGCGCTTCCTGCAGCGCCGCCCGGTGCTGTCCAGCGTCGGACGACTCGACCGCGAGACCAGTGGACTGCTGCTGCTGACCGACGACGGCGCCTTGCTGCATCGGATCATTTCGCCGCGTCATCACGTGCCCAAGCGCTACATCGCGACGTTGGCAGAGGAACTGCGCGGCGACGAAGCGGCGCGATTCGCGGCCGGCGATCTGGCGTTGAAGGGCGAGGAGCAGGCGCTCGCCCCCGCTGGATTTGACGCACTCGATGCCCGACGCGCCCGCGTGACGTTGACCGAAGGGCGCTATCATCAGGTACGCCGCATGTTCGCGGCCTGCGGTCATCATGTCGAAGCGTTGCACCGCGAGAGCATCGGCGGCCTCGAACTGGACGGTCTGGAAGCGGGGACATGGACACGACTCGACGCCGACGCCGTGGATGCCATCTTCGATACCGTCGCACCGATTCGACTGGGGCCGTGAGCGGCCGTTCATTGCTTCCCTGAATCCCTGAGTCCGCATGCGCCCGCTGCACTTCGACAATCGTTTCCTGCGTGAACTTCCCGGTGACGCCAGTCGCGACACGGGACCGCGCGTGGTCGAGCACGCCATGTATTCGCGGGTCGATCCCGCACGCATGCCCGCGCCGGAACTGCTGGCATGGTCGCCGGAGGCCGCCGCGCGGATCGATCTCGATGCGACCGATATCGATGCAGGCTTCGTCGGCCTGTTCTCGGGCCAGCATCGGGTGGAGGGTGCAGCGCCGTTCGCCAGCAACTACGGCGGGCATCAGTTCGGGCACTGGGCCGGACAACTCGGCGACGGTCGTGCCATCTCGCTCGGCGAGACGCTCAACGCCCAGGGCGAACGCTGGGAATTGCAGCTCAAAGGCGCCGGTCGCACGCCGTATTCACGCGGTGCGGACGGCCGCGCGGTGCTGCGTTCGTCACTGCGCGAATTCCTGTGCAGCGAGGCCATGCATCACCTCGGCGTACCGACCACGCGTGCGCTGTGCCTGATCGGCACCGGAGAGCGCGTGGTGCGCGACATGTTCTACGACGGCCATCCGCAGCACGAACCCGGCGCGATCGTGTGCCGCATGGCGCCTTCGTTCATTCGCTTCGGCCATTTCGAGCTGCCGGCCTCGCGCGGCGATCTCGCCTTGCTGGAGCAGTTGGTCGAATTCACCATCGAACGGGATTTCCCCGAGCTGCCCGGCAGCGGCAAGGCGCGCCGCGCGGACTGGTTCGCCGACATCTGCGCACGAACGGCGCGCATGATCGCCGAATGGATGCGCGTGGGCTTCGTGCATGGCGTCATGAACACCGACAACATGTCCGTGCTCGGTCTGACCATCGACTACGGCCCCTACGGCTGGATCGAACCCTACGATCCGGACTGGACGCCGAACACCACGGACGCGCAGCGCCGCCGCTACCGTTTCGGCCGGCAACCGGACGTGGCCTACTGGAACCTGGGCTGCCTGGCCAGCGCGCTGGCGCCGGTGGTCGACGACGACGAAGCCCTGCGGCGCGGTCTGCAGCACTATGTCGATACGCTGACGCGCCACAGCCGACATCATCACGCACGCAAGCTCGGTCTGGAGCACTTCGGCGACGACGATCTGCCCTTGCTGCAGGATCTGCATACGCTGATGGCGCGCGCACAGATGGACATGACGCTTACGTTCCGCGGTTTGTGCGATGTCGATCCGCAGGCCCCCTCGTGCGAACCGCTGGAGGCCGCGTTCTACGATGCGGCGTTGCGTGCCTCGCACGACGAGGCGATGCAGTCCTGGCTTGCGCGCTATGCGGCGCGTCTTCGTGCGGACGCATGGGACGACGCAACGCGCCGCGAGCACATGCTGGCGGCCAATCCCTGCTATGTGCCGCGCAACTATCTGGCGCAGCAGGCCATCGAACGCGCCGAGCAGGGCGACATGCAGGCGCTGGAAGACTGGCTGGACGTGCTGCGGCATCCCTACACCGAGCAGGCCGGCGCCGAAGTCTACGCCGCGCGCCGTCCGGCCTGGGCGGCGCAGCGCGCGGGGTGTTCGATGCTTTCGTGCAGCTCCTGATTCAGAACCGTTCGGCGCTGGCTCTCGACCACGGCTTTTCAAAGTCCGCGGGAATCTCCCCGCGCAGCAGCGCGCCGTTGTCCGGCGCGGGGAACATGTCGGCGTAGCTGCGCGGCGTCTGGTCGGGCAGGCGCTGCAGGAAGTGCTCCGGATGCAGTTCCGAGGGATGCGCCGCGCCGAGCGAACCGGTGATGTCGAGGAAGCTGCGGATCGTGGCCGCGTGGTACTGCTTGACGTGCACGGCGCGGGTGTCGATGTTGATGGCGCGTGCGCGACGCGCATCCTGGGTGGCGACGCCGGTCGGACAAGTATTGGTGTGGCAGCGTTGCGCCTGGATGCAGCCGACCGCGAACATCATCGGTCGCGCCACGTTGCACACGTCCGCGCCCAGCGCGATCTTCTGCGCCATGTCGAAGCCGTCGACGATCTTGCCGCTGGCGATGATGCGGATCTTGTCGCGCAGCCCGCAACCGGTCAGGGCGTTGTGGACGAAGGGCAGGGCCTCGTCGATCACCAGACCGAGCCGATCCGAATACTCGACCGGCGCCGCGCCGGTACCGCCCTCGGCGCCGTCGACGGTGACGAAGTCCGGCGTGATGCCGGTCTCGACCATCGCCTTGCAGATGCTGAGGAATTCGCTGCGCCGACCCACGCACAGTTTGAAACCGACCGGACGGCCGTCGCTGAGCTTGCGCAGGCGTTCGACGAAGGCCAGCAGTCCGCGTGGCGTATCGAACTCCGGATGCGTGGCCGGCGACACGCAGTCCTCGCCCTCCGGCACGCCGCGGATTTCGGCGATCTCGGCGTTGACCTTGGAACCGGGGAGCACGCCGCCGTGGCTGGGCTTGGCGCCCTGCGACAACTTGATCTCGATCATCTTGATCGGATCCTGGCAGGCCTTCTTGCGGAACTGTTCGTCGTCGAAGCGGCCGTCCTTGGTGCGACAGCCGAAGTAGCCCGAGCCGATCTCCCAGATCACGTCCGCACCGTGTTCGAGGTGGTAGGGCGTCAGGCCGCCTTCGCCGGTGTCCTGCGCAAAGCCGCCAAGCTTGGCGCCCTTGTTCATGGCCAGCACCGCGTGGTTGCTCAGCGCGCCGAAGCTCATCGCCGAGATGTTCAATCGCGAGCTATTGTAGGGACGGGTGCATTGCGGTCCGCCGATGTCCACGCGAGCAGCCGATTCGGGCACTTTCTTCACGGCCAGCGAATGCAGCGCCAGGTTGTAGCCGCTCTCGTCGACGTCGTATTCGGTGCCGAACGGATGCACGGCTTCGCTGCCGTGGGCGCGCGCCTTGATCAGTCCGCGCTGCTGGCGCGTGTACGGACGGCCGCTCTTGTCGCTCTCCAGGAAGTACTGGCGGATTTCCGGACTGATGAACTCCATGATGTAGCGCAGGTGTCCGATCACCGGATAGTTGCTGAGCACGTTCTGCCGCGCGATGAAGATGTCGTAGAGGCCGATGCCGATCAGCGGTATCACCAGGAGCAGGAAGTAGTAGGCCCCTGGATGGAAAACTCCAAGGACAGCGATCGCCACCAGCGCAAGCAGCGAGAGAACGTAGAAGGTCATGCGCAGCATGGAAGCAACTCCCTGTGTCGAAGGACGCAGAAATGCGCCCAGCCATCCATTCAGTGTAGCGAGCCACGATCCCAAGCATCCAGTTGTCGCAGGCGCAAGCGTTCATGTAATGGAGCTGTGGAGCGCGTCACAGGCGGCGGTGCGCGGTGAAAGGGTATCTGAATGTCCATGAAATCACGGTTCGCGATTCTTTGGCTCTGAACCTGAATTTGCAGTAGGTTTCTAGCGTCACCGGATGCGCACGTCGATGCGTGCCGGTGCTTCCCCTGAAAGCCAACGAGGATTCCATGATGTTCAACTACAAGAGCCTGTGTATGGCTGCCGCCGTGGCTGCGCTTGCGCTGGGCGGATGCACGAACTACGTGAAGAAGACCGATTTCGATGCGGCGATCCAGAAGCTGCAGGCCAAGGATCAGGATCTGCAGCAGCAGATCAACTCGCTGTCGCAGGACATGCAGCAGAAGCTGTCGCAGTACGACGCGCGCATCACGGCAATGGAAGGTCGCATCAGTGTCGACACCGTCGCGCACTTCGACTTCAACAAGGCCGACCTCAAGGACAGCGACAAGGCGATGCTGGACCAGTTCGCCAAGGTCATGAACGCGCATCATTCCGATGCCGTGGTCACGGTCGAAGGCTTCACCGACCCGGCCGGTTCGGCCGCGTACAACAAGAAGCTCGGCATGAAGCGTGCCGAAGCGGTGCGCGATTATCTGGTCAACACGGCCGGCATGAACGCCAACCAGGTGCGTGCGGTCAGCTACGGCGAGGCTCGCGATCGACAGGTCGAACCGGGCAAGACGCATGACGCCGGCACCGACAACCGTCGCGTTTCGCTGGTGATCGACTTTGCCGGTACCCGCACTTCGTAACGCGAGCGCGCTCCGCGCAGAACGAACGCCCCGGACCGCATCGCGGCCGGGGCGTTTTCGTATGCGCGTCGGCGTGACATCCGCGTCCATTTGCCTGCGCTCCGCATGATGCGGCACAGCCTGTTCTTTGCCGTCTGGCCCGATGCGGTCATGCGTGCGCGTCTGAGCGAAGCGGCCGAGCGGGCGTTGTCGAATCGGGATGCACAGGACGGTCGTCGCGTCGATCCTTCGCGTTATCACCTCACGCTGGCCTACCTGGGAAACCATGCGCAGGTGTCCCCGCAAATCATCGAACCGATCGTGGAAGCGGCGGAGTCGGTTCGCGCACACGCATGCACGCTGATTCTGGATCGTGTCGGTCACTTCGGCGCGGACGTGGGTTGGCTCGGTGCTTCCACGTGTCCCGACACGCTCTCCGCCTTGCATGCCGCGTTGCATGCAAGGCTCGCCGACATGGGGTTTCCGGCACCGACGCCAACGACGCCTTTCGTACCGCATGTGACCCTGCTTCGACGCGCTCGCACGCCGCTGGCGGATGCGGCGTTGAAGCCAGCATGGCCGTGGTGCATCGACGCATTCGCGCTGGTCCAGGGCACGCTGACTTCGTCGGTGCGCTATCGTGTGCTGCGGACGTTTCCATTGTCCGAGCGGTCCCGATCCACGTAGAACGCTGAGGACTCGGGGCTGGCAGGAAAGGTGCTCAGACTCTCCGGCGAACGCCCCATGCGACGGCAGGACTGCGACGCGACGCCATCGCGCAAGGCGCTGCGGAAGACCGGCGCCATCGCATGCAGCGTCGAAGCCGCGACATGCGCCTTCAGGCGTTGCGCACCCGAACGCTGCATAAGCTCCTGCGCCCACGGTGGGAGCAGGGCGGCGCCCGCATGCAGGAACAGTTCGCGCGAGAGGCCCGCGGCGGGAACCGGCAGGCGGATGCCGCCCAGCACGCGCAGCACCTCCCGCGAGCGGGCATCGAAGCGCAGCTCCGGACGCATGCGCCGCATATAGTCCAGCACGGCGGCTTCGCTGGTCGGCACCTGCTGTGCGCCCAGTGCCTCGGCGATACGTCGCACTTCGTCGTAGTAGGCATCCGCGGTGGATGTCGTCACCGTGACGCGTGCATAGCGCCGGAAGCCTTGCAGAAACGCGTACGCCTCGGTGACGTGCACCCAGGTCAGAAGATGCGGATCGTCGGCGGCGTACGGCAAGCCGTCTTCGGTGTGTCCGGCGATCCCGGCGTGGATCCGACGCACGCGTTCGATCATCTGCAGCGCGGCCTCGCGAGGCGCGTAGGTGGTGCCGCCGACGAAGGTGGTCGTGCGGCGCAGTCGACCGACCAGATCGGCGCGGAAATTCGAGTGGTCCCAGACCGCGGCAAGCGCACGTGGATGCAGCGTCTGCAGCATCAGCGCGCACAGTCCGCCGGACAGCATGCCGGGGAAATCGGCATGGATGCGCCAGGTCACGGAATCGGGTCCGAACAGTCCGGGATCGCCCTGCGGATGCAGATAATCCACGCCGTTCCCGCGATCGCGGGGGAAGGCTTTCAGCACCCAGTCGCGGACCGGGCGGTGCAGGGCAGGAATGGCGCGCGGATCGGACATGGCGAGGAAATACGGGGAGAAGGCATTGTGCCGCATCCCTCGCATCCTGTCGCTCATGGAAAACGGTAGGCGATGCTCAGGTTCGCTCGCGTGCCGCGACGGCCGCTGCCATCGCCGACGGGGCGGTCGCGCAGGGGTTTTGCAACGGATATGTCCACGCTGTAATGCCTCCGGTCCGTCAGGCGAAGCCCCAGCGCGACCGAGACCAGCGTGTCGGGATGCGTGTTGTGCGCATAGGTGCGGGCGTACTCCGTCAGCAGGTAGGGCGTCAGTTGCTTCAGCCATGCCCGGGCCGCGTCGATGCGGCGATGGGCTTCGGCCGAAGCGCCCCAGCCGGAATCGCCGGACGCGATGCCGGGATCGTACGCATGCGCGAACCGCGGCCCGCCGAAGGTGATCTTTTCCGAAATCGGCAGCCGGTCGGGACTGTACTGACCGCTCAGACGCAGCACGCTGCCGAAGTGATGCCGCCAATCGTCGCTCTGCACGAAGGACAGATGGACCCGGGTGAACGTCAGGTCGACATCGTTGCCGAACGTGCCCGGGATCGTGGCCATGACGGTCGATGACGCGCCAAGAGCGTCTAGCCCGCGGGCGATGCGCATGCTGAAACTGCGTTGGCGCTTGGCGGTCGTCTTCCGGTAGTCGAACCCGCCCTGCAGCACGCGTGTATGCGTGTCGACGCGCAGCGCGGCGCCATTGAGTACGTTGCGGTAGCCATCCGATTGATCGGTCCCGTAGATGCCGGCATCGAGGAACCAGGCGCGCTCATGGTCCAGATGCAGCGGATAGCGAAGGGACATGTCGATTCGGTCCTGCGCCACCCGGTGACGAAGCTCTGTCGGGAGCGCATCGCCGAGATCCGGCGTGCCCCGGTAACGCGAACCGTCGAACTGCAGGTAGAGGCCGTCACTGTAGACGGGCAGGGCGTATTGCGCGGCGTAGTAGGTCGGATGACCGCGCCCCCGGGGGTAGAGCATCGAGAGCTTGAGCCGATCGGCCAGCGAAGTCGGCGCATACAGCGTGCCGCTCAGCACGCCTTGCACGCCGGGATGATTGAAGTCGATGCCGGCGCTGGTGTCGTAGCGCTTGCGCTGCACCCGCAGTTTCAGTCGGGTCGCGCCGTCGGTCGTCGAGGGTGGCGGAGCATCCACCTTCACGCTCGCGCCCGGGAGCAGACCGAGGACCTGCACGTAACGTTCGAACGTCGATCGCTTCAGAGGACGTTCTCCGATCATGTGCGCGGCGATGGCGCGGACCTGCGCTTCCAGCGGCCCCGGATCGCCTTCGATCTGAATGTCGGCGACGTATCCTTCCACCACCTGCACGCGGACAACGCCATGCGCGAAGTCCTGTGCCGGCAGATAGCAGAACGAAAGCGGATAGCCGCGCGCGCGATACAGCGCCGTGCACTGCTTGGCGACCTTCAGCAACTCGCCGACCGTGACGCTACGTCCGCGCAGCGGACGGAAGAGGGCGGCCACGGTTTCGAACGGCAGGCTCCGCACACCCGCCACACCGAACTTTTTCGGCGTGATGCGTCGATCCAGGAGCTTTTCCAGACGTGCATTGCGCTTGCTCTGCACATGCACGGACACCGATGGCGCGACCTTGGGCTCCTCGACCTGCGGCAGGGTCTGCAGCGGGTTGCTCGGAGGCGGGCGGTTCTGGGCCTGCGCGGAGGTGGCGACCAGCAAGGCCAGCGATGCGATCGAGGCGGATTTCATCGAACGTTCCCCCTGTCCATGGGTCGTCGGTCGGCTGATTCATCCGCTGCACGGCCGGGCCGCCATTGCTGTCCGGCCGTGCAGCGGGTTCGCATCATGCGCGATGCGTCTAGCGTCCCAGCAGACCGCTCACGAGGCCGTGCTTGCCGTCGGTGCTCGTCGAGGTGTCGGCACCCGTGTCGGTTTGCGCCTGCGCGTCCAACGTGGCGCCCACGCTGGCAGTCAGTCCACCGAGCAGATTTCCGCTGCTCGTCGTTCCGCCAACCAGGCTGCCGCCGGTCGCGTCGGCGACGCCGTTCACCACCGTACTCAAGCCCTGCGTCAGGGTCTGTCCCCCGCTGCTGCCGGTGGCGGTGCCGAGCGCATCGCCGGTCGAGGTCACCGTGCTTCCGACCTGCTGGACCAGGCTTCCGGTGGTATCCGTCAACGGCGCGAGCGCGGTCTGCGTGCCACCGAGATCGGACACGGTCGTGCCCGCAGCGCTGACCGTGGTACCGAGACCGGACACCGCACCCGTGGCGCCATCCAGCGTGGTGCCCACGACATTGCCGTCGCCGCCGGACGTGCCCAGTCCGCCGCTGATGCCATCGCCCAGCGTGCTGATCGAGCCGCCCAGATCGTCGACGGTCGTGCCCAGGTTCGCGGTCGTGGTGCTGTCGCCCAGCAGCGAGGTGTCGCCGAGTTGCTGTCCCAGACCGCTCACGCCGTCACCGAGCCCGGACGTGGTGTCGCCCACCGCCAGCGAGGTCGAGGCGATCAGGTTGTCGCCGCCGGCACTGGTCTGGCCGATACCGCCGATGGCCGTCACCACGTTATCGAGCGGGGCGGTCAGGGCCTGACCCTGGCTGGACGTCAGCGTGCCGTCGAGCCAGGTACCGCCGTCTTCGAGCTTTTCGCCCGTGGTGGTGATCACCTGGCTGGCCGTGGCCGTGATCGGCTCGATCGGCGAGCCCTGGAAGGCGCCGATGCTGTCGACGGTCGTGCCGAGATCCTGCACGATGCCGCCGGAGTCCTCGACCACGGTACTCAGACTCTGCACCGTGGTGCTGGCCGGATCGTCGATGTTCCCGGTCTGACCAAGACCGTCCGAGATGCCGTCGCCCAGGTCCGCGATCAGATGGCCGCTGTCGCTGACTGTGCCTGCCAGCGATTCGCTCAAGGCGTTGTCACCGCCGAGCAGCATCTGGTTGGGCAGTTGCATGCCGATGCCGCCGACGGCTCCGCCCGTCGCGACCAACACGTCGCCGATACCGGTGGCCACGGCACCGAGCGCACCCGCGGGCGTCGGCGAACCGCTACCGGTGCTGCCTCCACCCGTCCCCGAACCATCGCCACCGGAACCGGAACCGGTGCCCGTACCGGAACCCGTTCCTGTGCCGGAACCTGTTCCCGTACCGGAACCCGTTCCCGTACCGGAACCCGTTCCCGAGCCGCCGTCCGAACCGCTCCCGCTGCTCGAACCGCCGCCCGATCCGGAAACGCTCGAACCGGTGCCGCCGAACCCGCTGCGGACGTTGCTCGAACCGCTGCAGGCGGCCAGCGACAGCCCGGCTGCCGCCAGGCTCGAGATCAGAATGGTCTTGCGAATGAATACGCGTACACGTGCATCGTTCATGACTCCCTCCACGAATGTCAGTCCCCCTGTCCGGAACTACCCAATGCGCGGCCGCCCCCTCGCGTGGGGAGCTAGTCGGTTCCGCCCTTTGACGGGCCTGAACGTCAATCCTTGAGCCGGGTGCGGCGAATGCCAGTCCGCATCCAGGCGTTGTCATGCAGTTACGTGTCGTTTCTCCGAATGGATGCACCGGGCGATCCATTCGGAGATGTTGAGGTTCTTGATACTCCAGTGCCGTTTGGATGTCCAATTGAGGGAGCTGTCTGTTCAGTTTCCGTCCATGCGGCCATCCCGTTGGCAGGACGCGGGTTCGGTCATCGATGGCATACGTCATCGCGCATGCAGACTCTTCGGCAAGAAGAACCCATAACCTACTGAAGAAAAAGAAAAACCCCGACATGTCGAGCATGCCGGGGTTTCCTTGAAGAGCGGGTGGACCGCCTTAGTCGCTGCTTTCGGACCCGCTAGTCGGAACGGAGGCAGGCTTCTCCCCAGCGCTACTGTCGGGCTTCTGCACGGGGGCAGACGCGGGGCGCTGCGCCGGCGACCGCTCCTGGAACGGCGGCGGGAACGGCATGCGCTCCTGCGACGGCGTCTTGGGTGCGACCGGAGCGGCCGTTTCACTCGACTTCGGCGGTGCAACCGGTGCCGGTGCCTGCACGGCAGGCGGTGCCGCCGGCGTCGATGCGGTGGTGGTCGACGGCGCTGCATGGGCACTTGCCGTGCGCGACGTCTGCGCAGCGGAAGGCGCCGTGGCCGGACGGGGCGTTTCGGTCGTCAATGACGACGCAGGCGCGGGCTTGGGCGCATCGGTAGGCTTGGACGGCGACGCATCGTTCGCGCGTGGCTCGACCGGACGCGGCGTCGGCGTTGCAGCGGCCGGAGCAGGGGCCGATGGAGGCTGCGTGTTCACCGGACGCACGGCGGCCGGTGCGGGCGTTGGCTGCGAAGCCGGAGTCGCCGTGGGCACTGTCGGAACCACCGGTGCCGGTGCAGACGCGGGCTTCACGCTCGGCGCAGCCGGCGGAGCCGGCGTCGAAGGCGCGCGTGGCGCAGCCTCGGCCGGCGCAGTCACGGGCTTGGCCGTCGGAGCCGCAGCGGCGGAGTTGGTCTCGGCCTTGGGCGCGACCGGCTGGGGAGCCTCCGTCGAAGACGAAGCGACCGGAGACGGCGTGGACGTCGGCGCAGCTTGCGGCGCGGATGCCGTAGGGGTCTTCGATGCCGTCGGCGCAGGCGCGGACTCACGCTTCACGGTTTCGGCAGACGGCGAGGCGACCGGTGGCTTGGCGTCGTTGTTCGACGGCACAGCCACGGCAGGCTTGGGCGCCGCCGACGTGGAAGCCTGATCGGCATCGTGCGACGGCACCGGCTTGGCCGGCGTCGCGTCCGCCGTCTTCGCACGGGTAGGGCGATCACCGGAGATGGTCTTCGGCTCCGCCTTAGTCTCGGATTTGACTTCGGCCTTCGGCTCCGACGCAGACGTCGACTCGGAAGACGCGCCGTTGCCGTTGTTCGGTGCGCTTGCCGTATCCGGCGTGTTCTCGCCAGCGTTACGCCGACGGCGACGACCGCCGCGACGGCCGCGACGACGGCGCTGGCTGCTGCTCTTGGCGTCGTCACCCGAAGCCTGATGGTCTTCGCTGCGCGGATTCGCGCTGGCTTCCTGCTTCGGCGTGGATTCCTGCTTGGGCGTGGGCGTCGATGCAGGAGCGGTCGACGGCGCAGCCTGCGGCGAGCGCTTGGCGTTCTCCTCGGCCGGCTTGGCGTCGTTCGACTTCTCCTCGCCACGATTCAGGCGCGAGGAGGGTTCCGCGTTCATGCGCGTCGGCGACTTGGCCTCGCCGGTGCTGGCGCGGCTGCCGCGGCCGGAGCCGGTCTTGCCGCCGCGGCTCGAGCGCGAACCTTTCTCGCCGCGCGCGGTGTTGTCGCTGCGCTGCGAACGGGTGCTGCGCGAGGACGAAGCGCTGCGGCGTTCATTGCTGCTGCCGCCGCGACGCGCATCGCCGCCGCTCTTGCGCTCGTCGCTGCTCTTGCTGCGGTCGCGACGCGCATCGTCGGCGCGCTTCTTGGTGTTCTTGGCTTCGCTGCCTTCCGCAGCGGCATCGCCGGCCGAAAGGAAGCCGAACAGGCGCTTGAACAGACCCGGACGGGCCACGACAGGCGTCGCCTCGGGGCGCGTGGCCTCGACTTCCTGCGCGACCGGCGTCGGCGCCGGCGTGGCATGCACGATGCGGTTGACCAGCGGCTCCTCGGTGCTGCCCAGGGTCTGGCCCATCTTGCGCAGAGGCTCGGCCTCGACCTCGGTCAGACGCGCATAGCTGGGCTTGGTGTGCTCGCCCATGTCGACTTCGCGAATGCGGGTGATTTCCAGATGCGGGGTGCGCAGCTTGTCGTCGGCGACGACCACCACGTGGACCTTGTGGCGCATCTCGATCTCGACCACGCCGGCGCGCTTCTCGTTGAGCAGGAAGTTGGCCACCGCCGTCGGCGCCTGGATCAGCACCTGGCCGGTGTTTTCCTTCATCGCGTGCTCTTCGACCAGACGCAGCGCGGACAGCGACAGCGACTCGACGCTGCGGATATGGCCGTGGCCGTCGCAGCGCGGGCAGACGATCTTGGTCGATTCGCCCAGGCTCGGGCGCAGACGCTGACGCGACATCTCCAGCAGGCCGAAGCGCGAGATGCGGCCGACCTGCACGCGGGCGCGGTCCAGCTTCAGGGCGTCTTTCAGCGTGTCCTCGACCTCGCGCTGATGCTTGGGGCTGTCCATGTCGATGAAATCGATCACGATCAGGCCGCCGGCATCGCGAATGCGCAGCTGGCGGGCGATCTCGACCGCCGCTTCGCAGTTCGTGTTGAACGCGGTTTCCTCGATGTCGCTGCCCTTGGTGGCGCGCGCCGAGTTGATGTCGATCGAGGTCAGCGCCTCGGTCGGGTCGATCACGATGGAACCGCCGGACGGCAGGCGCACCGTGCGATCGAAGGCGCTCTCGATCTGCGTCTCGATCTGGAAGCGCGAGAACAGCGGCGTGGTGTCCTGGTACAGCTTGAGCTTGCGCAGCGAGTTCGGCATGACCTGCTGCATGAACTCGTGGGCTTCGTCGTACATCGCCGGTTCGTCGATGAGGATCTCGCCGATGTCGCCGCGCAGGTAGTCGCGCAGGGCGCGGATGAACAGGCGCGATTCCTGGTAGATCAGGAACGGCGCTTTCTTCGACTCGGCGGCGCCGGAGACGGCCTTCCACAGCTGCAGCAGGTAATCCAGGTCCCACTGCAGTTCTTCGGCGCTGCGGCCCATGCCGGCGGTGCGCACGATCAGGCCCATGGAGTCGGGAACTTCCAGATGCTCCAGCGCTTCCTTCAGCGCGGCGCGATCCTCGCCCTCGATGCGGCGCGAGACGCCGCCGGCCTTCGGGTTGTTGGGCATCAGCACCATGTACCGGCCGGCCAGGCTGATGTAGGTGGTCAGGGCCGCGCCCTTGTTGCCGCGCTCTTCCTTCTCGACCTGGACGACCAGCTCCTGACCTTCCTTCAGCAGATTGCGGATGCCGCTCTTGTGCGGGTCGGCGCCGTCGGGGAAGTACTCGCGGGCGACTTCCTTCAGCGGCAGGAAGCCGTGGCGTTCGGCGCCGTAGTCGATGAAGCAGGCTTCGAGCGAGGGTTCGACGCGAGTGATGCGGCCCTTGTAGATGTTGGCCTTTTTCTGCTCGCGGGAAGGGATTTCGATGTCGAGGTCGTACAGGTTCTGGCCATCGACGATGGCCACGCGCAACTCTTCACGCTGAGTTGCGTTGATCAACATGCGTTTCATTTGTAGTGGTTCCTTGGCATCTCGCGGGGCCGCGCGCCGCGGCGGCGCCATCAGGCGGCCTGCCGGGGATCGCGCCTCTGCGAGGTGCGTGATGGGTTCGAAGCGTGTCCGGTGCTCCGAAGTGATACATGGGGCCTTGCGCGGGGGTTGCCAGCACCGCAAGCGGGGACAAACCACGAGTCGAACCGTTACGATGACGGGAACAAGCCGTCGATCGCCCTTAAGGGACGCGACCGGGGCAGATTTCACCGCCGTGACGGACGCTCGCCGGAACCGGAAAACGGCTTCCGGACCGATCCAACGCGTCGGCAGTATAGCTTTTGAATCTGGAACTTAGCAATGCATACGGCAAGCCCATCCGATCGCCCCAACGGCGTGCAAAACGTGGAAATCGGCGACGATCGGGACGGCCAGCGCGTCGATAACGCCTTGAGCGCTCTGCTGAAGGGCGTGCCGCGCAGCCTGATCTACCGTCTGGTGCGCAAGGGGCAGGTCCGCGTCAACGGCAAGCGGGTGAAACCGGACACGCGTCTCAGCAAGGGCGATACGCTGCGCGTGCCGCCAGTACGCACGGCCGAACGCGGCGCCGGCACGCCGCCCGAGAGCCGGGCGCAGGAGCTGAACGAGCGGGTGATCTTCGAGGACAAGCATTTTCTCGCCATCGACAAGCCGACGGGCGTCGCCAGCCACGGCGGCAGCGGGGTGGATTTCGGCGTCATCGAGTTGCTGCGCGCGGCGCGTCCGAACGAGTCCATCGAACTGGTGCATCGCCTGGATCGCGACACCAGCGGCGTGCTGGTGCTGGCGCGCAGCCGCGCCGGCCTGACCGGGCTGCAGGCGCTGATTCGTGAGGGGCGCACCACCAAGCAGTATTTGGCCTTGCTGAGCGGTCGGCCGTCGCGCGCCAAGTTCGACGTCAACGCGCCGCTGCGCAAATTCGCGCTGCAGGGCGGGGAGCGCATGGTGCGCGTGGCCGAGGACGGCAAGCCGGCGCTGACCTTCTTCCGCGAAGTCGAGCACTATGCAGACGCCAGTCTGATGCAGGTGACGCTGGATACCGGCCGCACGCACCAGATCCGCGTGCACGCGGCGCACGCCGGGCATCCGCTGGCGGGCGACCCGAAGTACGGCGACAAGGACGCCAACCAGCGCTTCAAGGCCTTTGGCCTGAAGCGGCTGTTCCTGCATGCCGCACATTTCGAGTTCGAGCTGGACGGTCGCGCCTACAGCTTCTCCGCGCCGCTGCCGGACGATCTTCGCGAAGTGCTGGATGCGATGCCGGCGCGCGTCGCCGCCCGGCATCGACGCGGAAAATACTGATTCAGCGCAACAACGCCTCGACGCGGGCGGCGCAGATGAAGTCGTTCAGCGACAATCCGTCGACGTCGTGGGTCGACCACAGCACCTGGCAATGGCCGTAGCCGGCTTCGAGGTCCGGGTGGTGGTCCTCCTGATTGGCCATGAAGCCGACGGCGTTGATGAAGCCCAGCGTGTGGCGAAAATCGGGGAAGCGGAAGTCCTTGAGGATGGCCTTGCCGTCGGCGCTGCGCGACCAGCCCGGCACCTCGGCGAGCAACGCGTCGATCGCGTCGGCATCCAGTGCCGTGTGGCCTTTCTGCGGCTGGCAGTGCGCCGCGGCGAGTTCATGGAAGTTCATGCCGGTTCTCCTTCGGGGCAAAGGCGTGAAGCGTCGGCGGTCCGCCTGCGATTGTCAAAGACGCAGACGCGACGCCTAATTCGTACTAAAATGGTGCTGATTCAAACAAGCGGCTCCGCGCCGCGTGGAAAACGCATGATCGAGATTTCCGAACGCGCCCAGGATCACTTCCGCAAGCTGATCGCCCAGCAGCAAATCGACGGCCTCGGCATCCGTCTGCACGTGGCGCAGGGCGGCACGCCGGCCGCCAATTGCGAACTGGAATTCTGCGAGCGCGACGAATTGCAGGGCAACGAATGGACGATCGAATGCCACGGCTTCGAGATCCACGTCGACGGCGACAGCGTGTCGTGGCTGGAAGGCGCCTCCATCGACTTCGAGCCGAACGCCACCGGCGGCCTGCTCAACATCCGTGCGCCGAAGATCAAGGGTGAAGTGCCGGGCGTGGAAGCCGGTATCGTCGAACGCGTGCGCTACGTGATCGAGGCCACCATCAATCCGCAGATCGCCTCGCACGGCGGGCGCGTCAGTCTGCTGGAAGTGACCGCCGACGGCGTGGTGGTGCTGCAGTTCGGCGGCGGCTGCCATGGCTGCGGCATGGCCGACGTGACGCTGAAGCAGGGCATCGAGAAGACACTGCGCCAGCAGGTACCGGAAATCACCGCGGTGCGCGACGCCACCGATCACAGCAGCGGACAGCATCCGTTCTACGAGGGGAAGCAGGGCGCTTCGGCGGTGTCCTGAGTTCTTCCGGAGTCTTCCGCAACAAGGCAACAAAAAACCCGGCGCAGGCCGGGTTTTTTGCGGGATCGTTCGGTCGCGACGTCAGTTGCTCGCGCCCATCTCGTTGGCGCCCTGGATGTGGTACTTCAGGGTGCTGAGCTGGCTCGGCAGCGACGAGAAGTAGGCCGTGATGTCCTTGATGTCCTGCTCGGACAGCGGCGCGGCCATGCCCTTCATGATCGCGTTGTTGCGCTGACCGCTCTTGTACTCGTGCAGCGCCTGTTCCATGTAGTTCTGGTACTGGCCGGCCAGGCGCGGGTAGTTCGGCGCGATGGCCTCGCCGTCCTTGCCGTGACAGGCGAAACAGGCCGTGGCCTTCTTCATGCCGGCGGCGGCATTGCCGTCGGCGTGCGCGGCGGTCGCGCCCAGCATCAGGGCGGCGGCGAACAGGGAAAAGGTGATCACGCTCTTCATGCGGTGTTCTCGCTCCGTTGCGGCTTACTTCGCCAGGCTCGACAGGTAGGCGGCAATGTCGTGGATGTCCTGCTCACTCAGGCTGCTGGCCTGCGCATGCATGGTCGGATGACTGCGATCACCGTCGCGATAGGCGTGAAGGGCGTCGATGATGTACTGCTCGTGCTGACCGGCAATCTTCGGCACCCGATAGTTCGGGTAGGCGTTTTCGTAACCGGGGATGCCGTGGCAGCCGGCACAGGTGTAGACCAGGGTCTTGCCGCGGGCTGCATTGCCCTGGGTGGCATCGGCCGCGTGAGCGGTGTTGAGGCCCAGCACCGACGCTGCGGCGACGAGGGCGAGCAGAGGCAGTCGCGTCATCAAGGTCATCCAGCTGTCTGCGGCCCAGCGGGCCGGTTGATAGTTAGGCGAAGCGCGCAGTATAGCGTGTACACACGGGGTGCGGACAAGCATGCCCTGCGCCGCGCGCACGATGTCGGGGAAGCGCGGATGACCTCAGAGCAGACTGTGCAGAATGTGCACGCCAGCGACGTACTCGCCGATGATGGTGCCGATGTTGACCAGGGTGAACAGCAGGAACACCCGCACCACGCGATTGCGCCACCAGCCGCGCCAGTGGCCGATGTCGTCGCGCATGGTCTCGAAGTCGCTGACCTGCGGCTTGCGCAGCCACACTTCGGTCAGCGCGCCGATGGCGCCGGCCGGGATGGCCATGCGGATCGGCTTCAGCGGCGCGGCGATGAACGAGGCCACGATGCTCAGCGGATGGCCGCCGGCGACCAGGGCGCCGGTCGCGCCAAGGATGCCCGTGCACAGCACCCAGGTCAGCAGGGCGTCGGTGCCCAGCGCGGTGCTGCGATGGAAGGCGAAGCCGATGGCGATGAAGATCGCCAGCACCAGGCCGAAGCCGAGGTAGCGCGGCCAGCGCGCGGCCGGCGGCATGCGTTCGAGTTCGGCGATGCGCAGGCTCGGGTCGGCGTCCTGTTCGGCCAGATGCGTGCACAAGCCCTTGAGGTGGCCGGCGCCGATCACGACCAGCACCTTGCGCACGTCCGGCGAGCGGGCGGCCTGCTCGCGTAGGCGCGCGGCCATGAAGGCATCGCGCTCGGCGATCAGACCGTTGTAGAGACCCTCGGAGGATTTCGCGAACTCGCTGAACGCGCCTTCCAGCATGTCGCCGGACTTCAGCTTCTCGATCTCTTCCTCGGCGATGTCTTCGCGCTCGAACAGGCTGCCGACCAGACTGGACAGCACGCCGAACTTCTCGCGGAAGCCGAGCGAGCGCCAGGCGCGTTTGAGCGTCAGGCCGACGTCGCGGTCGATGGTCCACAGCGCGCGGCCGTCGCGGTCGGCGGACTGCATGGCCGCCTTCATCTCCGCGCCGGACTCGATGCCGTACTGCTCGGCGAGGCGCTTCTGGAACGAACCCAGCACCAGGCTGGCGGCGACCATGCCGGTCTTGCCTTGACGGATGACCTGGAACAGGTCCATGCGCTTGAAGGCGTCCGGATCGCGCATGCTGCGTGCGCGGCTGTCGCACAGCTCGACGGCGATGGCGTCGAACGGCTCGCGTTCGCACAGCGCCTCGACCGCCGCCACGCTGGCCCGCGAGACGTGCGCGGTGCCGAGGATGACGTACTCGACGCCGTCGCGCACGACGCGCTCGATGGGCTGGCCATCGAGTGCGTCGGGGATTTCGTTCTCGGTGAGGGGAGCGACAGTCTCGTTCATGGACTCGTTTCAGGCAGGCAACGGTTCGAGCATGGGGGCGGCCTGCCTGCAGGACAAGCCGCGCGAAGACGCGTTGAAACGCCGGTTCAGTCGCGGAAGCGCTTGCGCAGGTCGTCGTAGGCGTCGATGCGGCGATCGCGCAGGAACGGCCAGATGCGACGCACGTTCTCGCTGCGCGCCATGTCGATCTCGGCGATCAGCAGTTCGCGCTCGTCGTTGCCGGCCTGGGCCAGGAACTCGCCCTGCGGACCGGCCACGAAGCTCGATCCCCAGAACCGGATGCCGCGGCCTTCGCCGTTCGGATCCGGCTCGAAGCCGGTGCGGTTGCAGGCCAGCAGGGGCAATCCGTTGGCCACCGCATGACCGCGCTGCACGGTGATCCAGGCTTCGCGCTGGCGCGCTTTTTCCGTGTCGTCGTCGGCCGGATCCCAGCCGATCGCGGTCGGGTAGAGCAGCAGTTCGGCCCCGGCCAGCGCCATCAGCCGCGCAGCCTCCGGATACCATTGATCCCAGCACACCAGCACGCCCAGTCGACCGACCGAGGTATCGATCGGCTCGAAGCCGAGATCGCCCGGCGTGAAATAGAACTTCTCGTAGAAACCCGGATCGTCGGGAATGTGCATCTTGCGGTAGCGCCCGACCATGCCCTTGTCGCGATCGAAGACCACGGCGGTGTTGTGGTACAGACCCGCGGCGCGGCGCTCGAACAGCGAAGCGACCACGACCAGCCCCAGCTCGGCCGCGAGGGCGCCGAGGCGCTCCGTGCTCGGTCCGGGGATCGGTTCGGCGCGGTCGAAGACGTCGACGTCTTCGCTCTGACAGAAGTACGGACCGTTGTGCAGTTCCTGCAGCAGCACCAGGTGCGCGCCCTGTGCAGCTGCGTCGCGCAGACCGGCTTCGATGGCGTCGAGGTTGGCGTCGCGGCTGCCTCGATCGGTTTCCTGCAGCAGCGCGGTTTTCAGCATGCGTGCCATGCGTTTTCCTGGAGCGGTGAAGACCGTCGTCAAGTGTAGCTGCGATGACGCAGCGGGACATGCGCTGTGGCCGGCGCGTTCAGCGTCCGTAGACGAAGGTCGTCCGAGCCTGCGCCCGTTCATGCGCACGCACGGACGCCATCGCGGAAGCCGGCGAAGCATCGGCTGGCAGCGCCAGGCGAGCGACGTCGAGGGCGTACAGCGTGAAGACATAGTGGTGCGGCGGATCGCCGGCCGGCGGGCAGGGACCGCCCCAGCCGCGCTGTCCGAAGTCGTTGCGCAGACTGCGCGCCGGTGTCGGCAACGGTGCATTCTCGGCGAGCGTGTGCGTGCCCGCGGGCAGGTCGATGACGACCCAGTGCCACCAGCCCGCGCCGTGGTTGGCGTCCGGGTCGAATACCGTCAGCGCGAAACTGCGGGTTCCGGCAGGCGCGTGCGACCAGTGGATGCGCGGCGAACGATTGTCGCCGCCGCAATCCGGATACACGAAGACCTTGCGCACATGGCCGTGACCGTCGCCGGCATCGACCTGCAGCCTGAAGGCCGAGGCCGCCTGCACCGAGGCGGCCATCGAAACCAGCAGGATGACAGTCATCAGGTGTCGCGCCATCGACATCGGTAGCCGGATCAACGTCATCTCCGCCATCCGCTCAGGAGGTCGACAGCAAGCCGGCAGGCAGCTGCATGGTCACGCAATGCAGGCTGCCGTTCTGCCAGATCAGCGGACGGCAAGGAATCTGCACGACACGTCGATCCGGATGCGCCGCCGCCAGCACGGCCGCCGCGACGTCATCCGACGGGTCGTCGTAGGCGGGCGCCAGCACGGCGTCGTTGAGCACCAGATAATTGGCGTAGGAAGCCGCCAGACGGCGACCTTCGTCCACCACCGGCGCGGCCCAGGGCAGCGGGTGCAGGCGGTAGGCATGGCCGTCGCGCGTACGCAGGGCTTCCAGTTCGCGACGCATGCGCTCGAGTTCGGCGTGATGCGGGTCGGACACGTCGTCGCACTGTTGATAGACGATGGCGTCGTTGGGCGCGAAGCGCGCGAGCGTGTCGATGTGCGCGTCGGTATCGTCGCCCTGCAGGTAGCCGTGGTCCAGCCACAGCACGCGGTCCGCGGCGAGCGCGTCGCGCAGCGTGGCCTCGATGGCCTCGCGCGAGCTGTCCGGGTGCCGCTGATGCAGGCAGCGCCAGGTGGTGAGGATGGTGCCGTGGCCGTCGCTCTCGATCGCGCCGCCTTCCAGCGCCCAGTCGATGCGGCGGTGCTCGGCATCGACGAACACGCCGTCGCGAACCAGGCCAGCGACCAGCTCGTCATCGCGCGAAGCCTCGAACTTGCCGCCCCAGCCGGTGAAGCGGAAATCCAGCAGCCGGAAGCCGTCCGCGGTGCGCAGGGTGATCGGACCGGAGTCGCGCAGCCAGGTGTCGTCGTAGGCGCGCTGCACGAAACGCACGCGATCCAGGTCGACGCCGGCGCTATCGAGCTGACGACACACATCCTGCTCCAGCTCGGCATCGGCCACGCAGATCACCGCCGTCTGGAAGCGGGCGATGGCAGCGGCGAGCGCCACATAGGTACGCTCGACCTGACTCAGGCGCGGCGCCCAGTCGGTATCGGCATGTGGCCAGGCGATGAGGATCGCTGCCTGCGGTTCCCATTCCGCGGGCAGGGCAGTGCGGGGCAGATTCATGGATCGGTCAGTGCGCGTCTTGCGGATGGGTGTTGTTGCCGGCCGGCGTGTTCAGCACGCTGTGGATCACGTGGTTGCGCTCGAAGTAGACGATGTAGCCCGGATATTCCCAGCGATGGATCACGGGATGCTTGGGGGCGTCGCCACCGCGGGCGCCCAGCTTGCGCTGCGGTGCGCCGAACTTGCGCTCGACCTGCGCCATCGTCATGCCGCGCGTGGGCATGTTCATGGCGTGTTCTTTCTGCACGCGGTGGACCAGCAGATTGTCGGCATGCGCGGGCGCGCCGATGGCTGCACCGAACGCCAGGGCCAGGGCCAGCGCGGGCAGGGAAACGAGAGGCTTGGACATGAAGGAAACTCCGCACGAATGCGCCTTGGCGCCAACGTTCATGTTGTAGCAGATGTACCGCGCCTTATCCATCGCGCGACGCGGTTTTCATGACACCGAACACATCGGCTTGCGGGCATGAAAAAGGGCCGCCGCAGCGACCCTTTTTCTGTGCATGCAGCCAAGCCGCGATCAGCGCTGACGCGCCTTGAAACGCGGGTTGCTCTTGCAGATCACGAACACCTTGCCGCGACGACGCACGACCTTGCAGTCGCGGTGGCGCTGCTTGGCAGACTTGAGCGAGGACAGAACCTTCACGGCAAACTCCCGAAATATGCTTAACGCGGATGACAAGCCCGCAATTGTAACGATACTCCCGAAGCATGGCAAGCCCTTGTTTCACGGGCACCGTCAGTCCTCGGCCAGGTCGCCCGCGCCTTCCTGCAGCCGATCGACCACGCCGAGAAAACGCTGCAGCACCGGGCCGTTGTCGTCCTTGCGGGTAGCCAGTCCGAGCATGAGGAAGGCATCCGGGTCGAGCAGTTCGAGCAGGCGCACATGCGTGAGTTTGACCGCCCGCAGCGACGCTGGCACCAGTGCCGCGCCGATGCCGGCGGAGACCAGCGCCAGCAGGCCGGTGACCTGCTGCGCCTCCTGCACGATGGCCGGATGGAAGCCGGCGCGTGCGGTCAGCGTCATCAGTGCATCGTAGAGCGTGGTGCCGTAGCGGCCCGGCTGGGCCACGAACGGCGTGTCGGCCAGTTCGCGCAGGGCGATGCGTTCCTTCTTGGCCAGTGGATGCGCGGACGGCAACGCCAGCAGCATGCGCTCGCGATCGAGTTCGCGGATCAGCAGGCGATCGCGGCCGCGCAGGCTCTTGGCCGGATGCGCGCGCACGAAGCCGATGTCGATCTGGTTGGCCAGCAGCGATTCGTACTGTGCGCCGGTGTACATCTCGCTCAGTTCGACCTGCACGGTCGGCGCCACCTGCGCATATTCCAATAGCGTGCGAGGCAGGGCGGGGTGAAACGCCACCGATACCGGATAGCCCAGCCGCAGACGTCCGCCATAGCCCGCGGCGGCATGGGTGACGGTGACGCGGGCGCTCTCGGCCTGCGCCAGCAGCTTGCGCGCTTCTTCCAGAAACAGGCGACCGGGCTCGGTCAGTCGTACGCGCCGCTTGGTGCGGTCCAGCAGGCGCACGCCGAGGTCTTCCTCCAGCGCACGGATCTGCTGGGACAGCGGCGGCTGGGAGATATGCAGGCTCTGGGCGGCGCGCGTGAAACTCAGCGATTCGGCGACCGCCACGAAGTAGCGCAACTGGCGCAGGTTAAACATATAGTTTTTCCATATTTGTTACAGCCGAAAAATATATTTGAATGAAAGTAAGCGCAAGCCTAAGATGCACCCATCTCGCCGTTCCCCTCCCCCCCTGGACGGCGAGTATCCGCCTCACAAGCGGCGCAACCATATACAGCTTCGGTCCTCCTCCTCCCCCCGATTCGTAGCTGTAGCGCCAGCCTTGTGGGGCGGTTTTTTTTTGCCTGCGTTGCGGCCACGCGCGCTTCCGGCTGCCGAACGGTCGGTGACGTATGATGCGGTCCCCGAAGCAACGCGAGCAGTGGCGTCGAACATGAAAGCATTGGATGGCGTGATCGCCGTGGTCGGCGTGGCTGCGTTGGCTCTGGCCGGCTTGACAGTGTATCGCGCGCGCGAGGCCAGTCGCGTCGAGCCGCCGATGCCGATGCCCTCGATTCATGCGCCGCCGCCCTCGGCCAGCGACTTCCCCAGCTGCAGCAGCACGACGGACGACATGCAGCGCTGGCGTTGCGAGGTCGACGTCGCGCGTCGCCAGCATCGCATCCGCTGTTACGGCCAGCGCCTGTACTACGTCACCCACGATGCTTCCGGAACCACGGTCTACCGCCCTTGGCCGGCCGCGCTGCAGTGCTGGAACGACAACGCGGCTTCGTCCACGGAATAACCTTCGAGCCGTCCTACCGCGCGTCCTGCCGATGCGTGATCGCCGTCACACATGAAATCGTTTCCACTGCGCATCATGCAGGCGAATTCGTACGCCTGAGAGCACAGTGATCGACGCGGCCGCATGGGCTTTTCTGAAGCGGTCTTCCAGCCGGACAGGCGGCAAGACAGGGGACAACGCATGGTGACGACGCTATCGGCTCGCGGGCAGGCCGAGGCACGGTTACGGCCCGTGAAAACCACATGTATCGGTGCGGAAGAAAGGCTGTACATCCCGCAAGCCTCTGATAGTCTTTGGCTTGTCCGAAGTTCATCGTCGTACGCGAACATTTCGCCGGCCAGGAAGCCGACGCGCGTAAAGCATACCGGGAAGGTTCGATGGCCATGAAGACAAGCAACGAAATGTCGATGCGCCCGGAGGTCGTTCACGGTGGCGACATCGACCTCAGCGGAGCGACGGCCGTGCTCGATTCGCTGCCCGTGGCCGTGATCGTGCTGGAATCGGACGGCACCCCCTGTTTTGCCAACGGCCCTGCGCGCCGACTCGCGGGAGTCATTCACAGCGACGTCGAACAAGGGCTGCTGGGATTGATCGCGGCCTCGCCGATGGCCGCCGATCCCGACGGCCCGAAAGACTGCGAGGATCGCTTCGACTGCGCGACGGAAGAAGGACGCACGCTCGGCGTGGTGCGCCAGTGGCGAGTGGCCGGCGAGTACGGACACGTCAGCGTCACGTTGCGACCCGCCCGCAACGAGGAGCGCGAGGATCGCGCCGGCGCGCTCGAAGGCAAGTCCGCGAGCGAACAGCAGAGCCTGATTCACGCCGAGAAACTGGCCACGGTCGGACAACTCGCTGCCGGCATGGCTCATGAGATCAACAATCCGATCTGCTACGTGCAGTCGAATCTGGGCACGCTGCGCGACTATCTCAACAAGCTGTTCGGCATTCTCGAATTGAGCGACCAGTTGGTCCGCGACGGCGAGATGACTCCGCAGCAACGCCTGGAAGCGCTGGACATGCGCAAGCAGGCCGCCGATTACCAGATGATCGCCGAGGACCTGCCGGCGTTGCTGGAAGAGTCACGCGAAGGCGTCGAGCGCATCCGCCAGATCGTGCAGAACCTGCGCGATTTCTCGCGTCTGGATCCGACCGAGTCGTTCCGCCTGTTCGACGTGCATCGCGCCATCGAAACCACGCTCGACATCGTGCGCAGTCTGGGCGGGGGACGTATCCGTTTCGCGACCTATTTCCAGCAGCTTCCGCTGATCGAATGCAATCCGACCGAGCTGAATCAGGTGTTGATGAACATCCTCGTCAACGCCACCCAGGCCGTCGACGCCGACGGCGCCATCGAGATACACACCGAAGCCAGCGGCGATCATGTGACGCTGCGGATTTCCGACAACGGCAGCGGCATGGACGCAGCCACGCAGCAGCGCATCTTCGAGCCGTTCTTCACTACCAAAGAAGTGGGGAAGGGCACCGGGCTGGGACTGTCCATCAGCTACGGCATCATCCAGAAGCATGGCGGCCGGATCGAGGTGGATTCGGTCGTCGGGCAGGGCACGACCTTCATCATCACCCTGCCTTTGCGTCAGGCGAATCACACTGCGGAAGCGAATACATGAACGAACGAATGACTTCCTACAGCCTGCTGGTGCTCGACGACGAGCCACAGATCGTCAAGGCCATGACCCGCGTGCTCGCGCGCATGCCCTCGGAATGGCTGGACGCCCCCTGCGACGTGCGGGGCTTCAGCGATCCGCACGAAGCCCTGGCCAGCCTGGGCGAACGCAGCTACGACCTGGTGATTTCCGATCTGCGCATGCCGCTGATGAACGGCATGGAATTCCTGCGCCAGTCACTCGATCTGCAGCCGGACGCGATGCGCATCGTGATCAGCGGTCACGCCGATCTGCCCACGGTGATGGCGGCGATCAACGACGTGCAGGTGTTCCGCTTCATCGACAAGCCGTGGAACGACACCGAGCTGCAGATGGGCGTGGCGCAGGCGCTGCGCAACTGCATGCTGCTGCGCGAGAACAAGCGCCTGGCCGACGTGGTGCGCGTGCAGCGCAGCACGATCTCCAAACACGAACAGGCGTTGCGCGATCTGGAAGCCGACAGTCCCGGCATCACGCACGTGGAACGCGACGAGACGGGCGCCATCTTCCTCGATGAGAGCGAATTCGATCGCGATTGAATCCCGCGGGACCGCACCTGTGCGCGTGCAACGTCAGGACTCCGCTTCCGTCGCGGAATCCTGACGCGCCATGCGCATGGCTTCGTGCAGTGTCTTGCGCAGTTCGTCGTCGTTCCAGGGCTTGGTCAGAAAGCGATATACCGCGCCGCCGTTGATGGCCTCGGTGACGACGCCGAGATCCGCATAGCCGCTGAGGATCATGCGCACGGTATGCGGATGGGTCTCCTTGACCCGCCCCAGAAATTCGGTGCCCTTGCCGTCGGGCATGCGGTGATCGGATACCACCACGTGCACCGGTTGGGTGCCGAGAATCTCGAAAGCATCCTTGAATGTCGATGCGGTGAAAATCTTGTAGCCGTCGCGACGCAGCAGGCGGGCGAGCGCTCGCAAAACATTCTGCTCGTCGTCGACCAGCAGGATCGTGCCGCCCTGATCGTCGCCCATCTCCTCGCGCGGACGCAGTTCCGGTCGACGCAGCATCGCCAGCATGGCGTCCGCCGGCACCGGCACGCTGAAGAAGTTGCCCTGCACGAATTCGCAGCCGTTGCGCTCCAGAAAAGCCAGTTGCACCGGCTTTTCCACGCCTTCGGCAACGACGGTGAAGCCGAACTCGTGGGCCAGACCGATCACCGCGCGGGAGATGCGCGCGGCGCTGACGTCATCCGGCACGGCGGCCACGAAGGAACGGTCGATCTTCAAGCGATTCACCGGCAGGCGCTGCAGGTGGCCGAGACTGGACTGCCCGATGCCGAAATCGTCCATCGCCAGCTTCACGCCGATCTTGCGCAACTCGCGCATGACCGCGGTGACGTGTTCGACGTTGGTCATGATCACGTCCTCGGCCAGTTCCAGCTCCAAAAGCCGGGCCGGAAGACGCGACTTGTCGAGCGCGCGATTGACGTCCTCGACCAGCTGCTGGCCACGCATCTGCAGGCCGGAAACGTTGACTGACAGGATGAAATCGCCCACGCCCTGATCCAGCCAGCTACGCGCCTGCGTGCACGCGCGCAGCAGCACCCACTGGCCGAGCTCGGCAATCATGCCGAAATCTTCGGCCAGGGAGATGAAGCGCTCGGGCATGACCAGACCCAGCTGCGGACTGCGCCAGCGCACCAGCGCTTCCATGCCGACGATCTCGCGCTTGCCGGCATCGATCACGGGTTGATAGTGCAGTTCGAGCTCGTCGCGCTCGACCACGTTACGCAGATGCGCGCCGATGCGCAGACGTTCGTCCAGTTCGTCGCGCTGCTCCTTGCTGAACACGCGGATGCTGTCTCCGCCGTTCTCGCGCTTGGCCTCGCGCGCCGCGACCGAAGCCTGTTGCATCAGCTCGTGCACGCTGGTGGCGGTGTCCGGAAAACAGGCGACGCCGATACTGGCCGTCAGCCGCAAGCCGATCTCGTCCAGCACGATGGGTTCGCTCAGGGCATCCAGCATCCGCTGCGCCAGTTCCCACTGGTCGGTGTCCGAGTTGAGATCAGGCACGGCCAGCACGAATTCGTCGCCGGCCAGGCGGCACACCCGTTCGCGACTGCCCGCACACTCGGCCAACCGGTCGGCGATGCAGTGAATCAGACGATCGCCGAAATCGAAGCCGTAGGTCTCGTTGATGACGCCGAAGCGGTCGACATTGACGTAGCACATCAGCAGTCGATAGCAGTGATGGATCGCCCGCGCCAATTCGGCGGAAAGATTTTCCTCGTAGACGTGGATACGGGGCAGGTCGGAGACTGTGTCGTAGGTCGCCAGATAATTTCGGGATGCCTCGTTGTCGATCTGCTGGCTGACATCCGATGCGATGCACAGCGCATGCGTGGCGATGCCGTCATGCGACAAGATGATGCGCAACCGCAATTGGCACCAGAACGGAGGATCGGAATCTCTCGTATAGGTGCCTAGCGCTTCGGGAACCGCCACTCGATCGCGGAGACCCTGCAGGATTTCCGCGAATGGCGATGCCGAGCCGAATGCCTGTTCCCAGGCCGAACCGCACAGCGCGGAAGCCTCACGGCCGAACAGGGTCGCGGCCGCGCTGTTGACGTTGACGATCGGAAACATCGGTGCGCGCAACTCGATCAGCAGCAGCGCCGTCGGACTGGAGTTGAAGCAGCGTGCAAACAGATCTTCGTTCGCCGGACCGGGCCGCTCGCTCATGCACACCTCGCTCACTTGGCATGGAACCGGCTGCACGAAGGACGCCATGTGGCGTGCCATGCACCGATTTTTGTTGCCTGCACGTTAGCGCAATTTCAGGCATCTGCGCATGCCCGGGATCACAAGCTGAATCTCTTGTACGTCTGTGCATTTGCGCATGCCGCGGAGCCGGTGCGCGCGAGGCGAGAATCCATTCAGCACGCCTCGAGCGACAGCTTCAAGCTGCTTTTCATCAGCAGTCTTGATTGCGCATAATGTATATTATGTTAACTAGCAGATTCAAAAAGTTCGAAGTTGGCACGAATTTTGCGTAGAGACGTCGACGAGAAAGAGAAGTCACCGACATGGCACGCAGACAGAGAAAGCTAGGATGGCACTACAACGCCGAAGAAGAACGATTCACAACCCCAGGCGGTCAGGTAGTGACGCTGTACGACATAGCGCAGCGAATGCAAGACGACCTGAACTGCAAACACGACCTGCGTGGACCATGGGAAGGATGGACCATCAGAGGACAGTTTCTGAAAGGTCCAGGCGGAGTAAGGCTGAATCCTGAAACAGCAAGGATGCTCGTACTCTGGGTCAAAGAAGCGAGTGGGCGGGAGGAAATCCCTGATAGGTCACCACGTGCACGTGTAGTGCCCTACCCGCCTTTCCGCCTGGTCGGTTGAAGCGTGACCGTCTGAAGAGTGCGTTTAGACGTCTATAACAGAGGCCCGACGGGCCTATTTAGCCGTGCTTGAACCGAAAGCGTTCTCAGCGTTCCAGTGACCGTATTCGGGCGGCTGGTAGGCGTCGTGAATCTCGTTTGCACCCCAGCCGCGAGGAGGAGCAGGAATGCCTGCCGGAGAAGACTGCACCGAGGAAAAATCAGAAGAACGATCAGGAGACTGATCGCGCGACCGAGAGGGAGAGTCTTGCTCCGAGGGAGGATCACGATACGGGTTGTAGTTGCCGTGGAGCGCAATGCGGTGACACTGACGGGGAGGAAGATCATAGTCAGTCCCCTGCTCCGTCACACAGGAACATCGCAAAGCATCGTCGTCTTGTAACTCGATGCAGTAGATCTCAGGACTGGACGAAGGGGATCGACCGTCCCAAGCAGGGGCACTCCAAGGCTTAGAAGCAAGACGCGGAACGAACTGGTGAACGTATTCCTCGGCAGTGAGAGGCTTCGGACGAGCGCCAGGAGCGTAGACAGCAGCAGAGGGAGCGTCCTGGCCATGCTTAACATCCTTGCTGACACCGTAAAAAACATAACCGAAAAGAATAGCTGCGATGGCAATGAAGATAATCGCCTTTTTTAACCAAGGCGGAAACTGAATACGCTTGGTATGCATAGTGGCCGATTCATAGCAACTAAAAATCTCTTTCGGATAAACCCATACTTTGAAATCAGCACCAGAACGCTTAGTTTCTGGATTCTGATTAATTTCGTTGTAACTAAAAATACGAGCAGAATTATTAGTGAGCGAAACAAGATGCTCATGCGTGGGATTAAGTTTACGAATATGCGTATGCAAAAAACCCGGATGCTGAGTCGTCATGTAAAAATCGATACCACGATGACGATGTTCTTCAAGCTCGGTTAGATGCTTAGGGACAGCGGCTCCCTGCTGGGCACGGAAAACAGCCTGGGCTTCATCGAGAAAGATAACAGACCCGTTGGGACAGTCCATCCATTTCTTAGGGTCATCAAGATGCTCGATGCCAGGAATAGTTAGACCGTGAATACCATGGTAGAACATCGGGCGATCTGGCTCAGACTTACGAAGCTGCAACATGTACCAAATCATGCGCAACGTTTTGCCAGCGCCATTAGCGCCCGTAAAAACTTTAATCATGAGGTAGAAGCCCTAGCGGCAAGATGGACAGCACGCGAGCCATTTTTAACAGCCCAACCGGCGACATAGCCTGAAAGAATCAGAGAAACAGCAGCATCAACATTCAGGTATGAGAGCCACGCAGCGAGATCGGCAGGAATACCAGCCCAACCGTCAGCAACCCAGTCGGTGAGTGCGTAGTGAAAGGCCGTTTGTGTAGCAAAACCGACGCCAAGCCAAACCAAAGCGCCAGCGATCCAGCGACCGAGTTTAGTACTCATCATTTTGCCAAGTAAGGCAATGAGAGCCGGTAGAAAACGCTTAATCAGACCCAGCATTATCAATCCCCTGAGACAGTAGCGGCGAAAGCAAGTGTTCCGAAAACATAGCCCATAGCAAGAATGAATGCGGCTAGATAGCTACCGCCCTTGCACATGCTATAAGTCATTGCTTCGGTGAGACCAGGAACAGGAACTTCAGGCGCACCTGGACATTCATGGCGGCTTCCCCAGTAGCGCTTTATCTCAAGCTTTGAAGAAGCATCACCAGTACCACCATCGTTGACGTCAACAGAGGTGCCCGTGCCTACCTGACCCGAGACCCAGGCGTCGCCAGGGGAGTGTTCAGGACCATCACCGTCGGCAGCAACACCATCGAGGTAAGCGGCGTCCGAGGAACGAGCGGTAGCTGCATCAGCGCGAGCCTTCGCAGAGGCACAACGCTGAGCGTGAGTCTCACGAAGCTGAGCGCAGAGGAGTGGATCACCGGAACATGTAGGAGGAGCATCGCAACCATTATCGGTGTACCCAGCAGCACAGCCACCCGCTGAAGGAGTAGAACCATCAGAACATTTGCCGTTCTGATCAGCTGAACCCTGACTTCCATTATTACCGCCATTACCAGTTGAACCGCTAGTAGTAGCTCCATCACCAGGATCGGAATTATTACCCTGACCAGTCGTATCGTAAAAAGTCAACTGACTGTTAACGACATTGCCATCGTTATCAACAAGCTTTATAGACTGATCCTGAAGCGGATCAGGAACAGGAGTCCAATTCGGCAAGGGCGCATCAGGAGTGCCAGCACATACCGCAATACCATCGCCGATAGCACAGTTTTTAGGCGTCGCGCCATCATCACCGATAGCATCAGTGCAGACCTGAGTACCGGAAGAATCTGTAGCACAGTACTTGGCCTTGACGATATCAAGACAAGCCTGAGCGAGACAGGTCGGCTCGACAGAATCTGAAACAGGCGGAGAAACAGGAGGCGCAGGGTCAGAAGCATAATCACCGTACAAGCGACCGGTTTGAATACATCGACCCGTTACAGCTGGTGGACTATCGAAAAAGGCACGAGGCTCAAACGCGCATTGACAAGGAGTACCGAAAGCGTTCGAGTATGTAGGTGTATCAGAAACTGAGCTATACGTACCGCTAAAGGTGACATAAGAGACAGAACCCGCAGTGCAGGTTCCCGAGAAAGTGTAATACCAATGCGTAATGTGACTGTAATAAGAATTATCAGAACTCCAACGAGTATTTAGATTAACAGTACTGTTAGAAGTATTAATTTCGCAGGCAGCGTACCTTCCATTCACAGGCTCGTCGTAGTTATGAACAATACTTGTGCACGACGTCCAAGACTCACTGAAAGTAGCAGCGTAAGCAGGCGTTATTAATCCCGACAACAGACCCAGGACAACAAAAAAAAGAACACGAGTATTACATAACCCATTTTGAAAACTCCGGGAAAAGGACCGCAAACGGCCCGGAGAAGTGGTCGTTTGCGGTCCCATGGCTCAGCCCTTCGGCTTCAGAAGACCGACGGCGCGGGCGGCGATCTTGGCGACCACCCAGGCGACGCAGATCGTGACGGCGTAGCCACCGTACTCGGTGATCTTGGCCAGGATGTCGGTCGTCGGATCACTCTGAGCGAACGAAGTGCCGGTGGCAGCGAGGAGAGCCAGGCCGACGGCGAAGCGATTGGAACCGACACGGTAGGCCAGACTCGACACGCTGTTGCTGATGTTGGAGACGCTGAGGTTCATTGCTGAGTAGCTCCTTGGTTCAGTAACCGCCTGATGACGGAAACAGTGACAAGCGTCGCGAACATAGCTGCGCCTATCTCTGTTCCCTGGGAAACCGTCAGCGGCGGGAAAACTGACGGCTGGTCGACCCAGACGGGTTGCGTACAAACCCCAGCGGTATCGAACTGGGCGCAGGCGTAATACTTCGTCACGACTGGGTCAGACACTGAGAAGGCCTCGGCTTAAGACTTGGCGGGAGAAGCGTTGGAACGCATGGGTTCCAAGACCGGGCGGTTCATCTGCAAACGACCGTTCTGAACGCTGAAACTGGCAGGCGAGAGACGATACGAACCAGGCTTGAGTTCTTCACCGGGGTTGACAGTGTGCTGGAAGGAAGTAACGAGGCCGTCGATCTCGATCGTGCACCACTGCTTGACGCGATCACGGGTCTGGCCGTCCCAGGTCGTCTGGACATGTTCCGGTTCACGGTTGAGGACATCGATTTTCATTGGGTTGTCTCCGTTGCTTTGAACGTCCAGACCTGCCCCCCTGGACCGATGTAGATACGCCAAGGCGAGCGCAGGAACTCGCCGGTAAATTTGTCGCAGTAACCCCCATTGACCTTGCGGATGTCGGAACGGCCGGACATGGCCTCGCGAACCCATATGGGTGAACGCCAGTAGCGAAGATGCCGACGATCCTCAGGGTCAAGGCCCCCTGCCCCATGCATGCGTGCACCCTTGGGATAACGCATGGCATCGTCGGGAGTAGTCTTGCTGGCGTACTTCATCAGGTAGCCCACGGCGGAAGACTTCACGCTACGGACATTGGACATGCCATGAGGCCACCAACCGGACTTATCAGGGCTTGGCAGGTAGTAACCTTTGGGGACCCACACAATCATGTGGTAATGGAGAACACCGCGCTTCTGAAGCTCAGCGACCCACACGAAACGACACTTCAAACCACGCCGTTTGAACCACTGACGCAGGCGATCACGGAACTGACTGATGTGGAGCTTTTGCCATTGATCGCCGGTGCGATAGGTTAAAGTGAGCATCTTGATGTTCCAGCGCGAAGCAGAACGCTCCGTATGAGCCTGGAAGTGAAGGAGACGGCCTGAATGCCCTACGTTGATACGAAGGCGCTTGATGCGGTTTGCATCACGACAAACGGCGATCATGTGAGGGCGGGTTCGTCGGGGCGTCCCAGTTGTTTCATTAGAGACAAGCCCCACTCCTTCCGTGGCGGCTAACGCCGCCACGGAAGGAGTAGAGCCATGACTCAGAATGGAATCAGGAGACGTCACTATCCGATCCTTCCATCATGTCAACTGCATCAGCAATGGACTCCGCAGCGGCGTCAGTAACCATCCAAACTATTTGTTGGCCGTGATCGGACGACCGATGGGCAAGCGTGCGAAGCCAGGTAGAGGCGCGATGAAGCTCGTCGACCGTAACTGGACCAAGATCGATGTGGTCATCCACGTGGGCGATTCCTGTGATAGAGGAAGGCCAGCAGAAGAGCCAAGCAACCGAGCATAAAGAAAGCGCGGAAGCCAAGACCGAGCATGGCCATCTTGTAGAGGTAAGAAGCTCGATCAACGCAGAACACGAGACGTCGAATCCCGAAAATTGAGCATCGAGTCAGCAACCGACTCTAGAAGGGAGCTTCTCGTTTGGACGTCCGAAAGAATGGCAAGTCGGAAGCGCGTTAGAACACGATCCTTATCGGCATCGCTAATACGATGCTGTCGAAGAGCCTCTTCGATTGACTGCTCGGATAAATTGAGAGGGAATGTGTGCCTCATGACCAGCGCCGGGCTATAGCGAACGCTGCATGCGAGTTCTCTGCGGAACACTCAGCGAGGAACGCACACTGATCCCAATCAGACGCACGGTGCGCAAGAGCTTCGCGCACACAGTCACGGATGACCTGATCGGCGAGAGCAGAAACACGAAGGGTGTCCCGCTGGCGATCACGGAGATCGAGCAAGCGGACAAAGACGTAGAGACAGAGCGAAGCGAACCCGACGAAACAGACCGCGATGATGTTGAGTGAGGCAAGCCCCGGACGGGTCACTAACAGCGACACAAAAACGAAGGCGACGAAGACAGCGCATGCGGTGCGGTAGACCATACGTTCCCCCTGAAACACGTACACACCCCGTGTACGATTCGGAGGGTAAACTAGGTGTGAACGTTCGTCAACACGGGGTGTTTATGTCGGCCACAAACGAGCTACTGGACAAGGTAAAAACGGCGCTGGGCGTAACGTCAGACGCAGCCCTAGCGCGGTCTCTAGGCATGACCGCAGGGGCGATCAGCAACTACAGGCAGCACACAAGGAAGCCGAAGGTAGAAGTAATCGAGAAGCTGGCAAAGAGGATCGAAGAACCGGCCATAGCATGGGCGATGAAGATCGAGGCAGAGCGGCTGCACGACACAGACCCAGCAAGCGAAAGGGTGTGGCTTCGATGGGCAAAGGAGGTTGCGCCGATACTAGGAAAGGTGGCGATGATCGCCCTTTTCTTCGCCCATAATCTGCCAAGCCTGTATATTATGTCAAATTGTTGGGCCGCCGATTTGCAGCTGGTGTCGTGTCGCATCCCGCTTAATCGAGTCACTTCCCCGTTTAATGATGTCACTCCGTCTTATCGTGTCACCGTTCATCAGCAATAAGTCCCTCTCATGATCAATCGAGGGCTACCCGGGACTATCGTGTCTCTGAAAGCAACAATTTCGCGCTGGAAATGATCAGTTACGCCATCTCCGAGACCTGATCCAGCTGCGCTTTTCCGATGCGGTGTTGTTCGGTGATGAGACCTCGTTCGGTCTGGCTGCGGCGCGGGTCCATGTCACGCCATCGGAAAGAAAACGCATCTGTTTCGCGCCTCACCTCGTCGCGATGCCGAAACAATCGGTTAGATCATTCCCTGATCGGAAAGCATGATGCCTGGTACTGAGACAGGCTCCCGGGCGGTCGCTCGTTCAGAGAGGTACCGTGCAGGCGGTTTGCCTACGGCCTTGCGGAACATGGTGACGAAACCGCTGGCATTTTCGTAGCCCAGTCCCAATGCCACTGTTTGCACGCTTTCGCCTTTGGTCAAACGTTGTAGTGCGAGGATGACATGGAGTTGCCGGCGCCACTGTCCGAAGCTCATGCCGATTTCGTGCAGAAGGAGCCGACTCATGCTCCGTTCGCTCATGCCGATGCGGATAGCCCAATCGCCCTTCGAGGCCTTGTCGGTCGGGTCGGCTAACAGCATTTCCGCAAGCCGGCGCAACCGGGGGTCGCGCGGCATCGGCAAATGCAAGTCTTCCACGGGAGCGGCCACCAATTCATCCAACAGGGTTGCAATCAGGCGGTCTTCACGGCCACCGCGCGCGTACAACTCCGGGAATCCTGCTGCGGTCAGAAGCAGCTCGCGCAACAGTGGCGACACGGCAATCGTGCAGCAGGTCTTCGGAAGATTCGGTGCGGCATCGGGCTCCACGAACAGGCAATAACATTCCGTCTCGCCGGAGCCGCGCGCGGAGTGCGGCAAGTCTCCGGGTATCCATACGGCGCATTGCGGCGGCACGATCCACACACCGTCTTCAATCTCGCAGTTGAGGATGCCGCGCACGGAGTAGAACAGTTGCGCCTTGCGATGCTGATGCCGCGCATGTTCCCAGTCCTTGGATACCGATGTGGCACTCAGGGCGAAGACGGGACGAGGGACGCTATCGACATCCTTGCTCTCGGTCGGATCGGAGATCGCAGCGTTCGACATAGCAGGTCGGTTTGGGCCTCGAACGGAAGACGGGAGACATCTGGCCTAAATGAATAATATTTTGACCAAATTGTGCAATGACGTCCAGTGCGCGCGTCGGTATCGTGTTCCTAACCATACGGGTCGCTCCCCCATCACGATGGTCTCCTCGGTGCAGAGGGACTCCATTTCCTGGCGCGGCTGGGCGACTGGCGATTCTCGCTATCTATCGAAGGACTATTGGCATGTTGATTGACGCCGCGCGGTTCCCCTTGGTCTGGGTGCGAATGAAGGCACCCAGCAACAACTCTGATGCTCCGCCGTTTTCCGAGTTCGAGGCATTACTAGCACGCAAGGAAGCCTTCGTTTTGATCAACGACGAGGGACTTGATACGGGCGAGCACGAGCATTCGCCGGAGGAAATGAAGCAAACCTCGCTTTGGATGAAACGCCATAAAAGCGAGTTGCGGGCTTTCGTCAAGGCAATGATCTGCATTGAGTCGAGCGCTGCCAAAAGGCTGGCGGCCAAGGCATTCGCGGTGGTGTACGAGAAGTTTTGGGGCTATCCCATGCTCATGGTAGCTACCAAGGACGACGCGCATGCCTTGGCGAAGCAGTTGTCTTCAGTGCAGGAGGCGGGGGAACCAACGCACTGAGCGGCGTTGGCTCCGATGATTCTTAACGATGGGAGTTACCTCCCTTGAGACGATAACCATGGAGCTACGCCATCTCGGTTATTTCATGGCCGTTGGCTGTCGCGGAAGAACACGGACGAGCAAGTCGGCCAGGAATTCTAGCCACCGATATTCGCGTGTTGGATCACCTGCGCGCGACCGGCTGCAAAGACTCCAACACCGGGGCGGCCTCCTCGGCCTGACACTTGTTCTGCCACGAACCTGCTTTTGGGAGTGAGCGCGTATGACCCATCGACATCTCATGGACCTGCCCAGACGTATCGAACCAGACGCATCACTGTTGATGGAATGGTGGCTGCATACGGGCATTGCCGAGCTCGGTGGCATGACACCAAGGGAGCTCGTTGAGACCGGGCAGGAAGCTTCACTTGAGGCGTTCCTGATATCCATTCTCAGAGGTGAGCGCGATAGTCCTTCTTAGGTAGCGCGAACGAGGAGCGCGCTTTTATCTCTGGCCTGGGACCGTGACGACGCCGATGGCCGGCTGACCTTCCACGACCTGCCCGACCGCATCGACTACATCTTCCTCACCCACAATCACCAGGACCACTTCAGCGTAGAGACGCTTTTGCAATTACGTAACCGCGTCGGCGCCATCCTGGTCCCACGCAACAACGCCAACAACCTCGCTGACCCGTCGATGCGACTGGCCTTGCGCGCCATCGGCCATGCGAATGTGCAGGTGATGGATCCACTGGACCGCATCGACATTCCCGGTGGCAGCATCACCAGCCTGCCGTTCTACGGCGAACACGCTGACCTGAGCATCGCCAGCAAGCACGGCCTGAGCGTGAAACTGCAGGGCCGCCATCTGTTGTTTCTGGCCGACTCCGACGGCAAGGACCGCATGCTGTACCGGCATCTCTCCCGGCAGATCGGCGCGGTGGACGACTTGTTCATAGGCATGGAATGCGACGGCGCGCCGCTGAGCTGGCTCTACGGCCCCTATCTCAGCAGCCCAGTGAGTCGCAAGGACGATGAGTCACGCCGTCTATCTGGCTCGGACAGCGAACATGCCTGGATGATCGCGGAGGAGTTCGGTTGCCGTCACGTATACGTCTATGCCATGGCGCAGGAGCCCTGGCTGCGTTTCGTGGCAGGCCTGAAGTACACGCCGGAAAGCAAGCAGATCGTCGAATCCGACAAGTTCATTGCACGCTGCCGTGAGGCCGGCCTTCATGCTGAGCGCCTGTGCGGCTCCCGCACCATGCTGCTGTAAGCAGACCAAACGCCGTATTTATCCCAGGTGACCCACTGCCCCACCCCCAATAACACCAACTCATCGTCCTGTTTTTGAAGACTGGATGTTGCAAGTGGTCTCACGGTCTTGATCTGCGTCCGCTCGGCAGCCAATTGGCATTTGTATTTATGAAGAACCGTCGAATCTTTCAAAATTCGAGTATGTCTGCCTTACTTTTAGTTTGTGTTGCCTCGCCCTCTCCATGCATCGCCCTCCTGTACTGACCGGGTGCAACAGCCATCACGCGCTTGAATGCGGTGCTGAAGGCGCTGTCGGATGTGTACCCAACCGAGGTCGCAGCTTCGGAGATTGAGGCACCTGCCCGGAGCTTACGTCTCGCCAGATACATGCGCCATTGGGTCAAATAGGCGAGAGGTGGAATGCCCATCATTTCGCGGAATCGAACCGCGAGCGACGTTCTCGACATCCCCGCTTTTTTCGCAAGTTCCTCAAGACCCCAGTTCCGGGAAGGCTCGCTATGGATGCTACTAAGCACAATGGCTAACTTTTGGTCGCCGAAGCCTTTGAGCCATCCCTCATCGCCATCCGATGCATGCGCCAAGTAGGCCCGCAGCGCTTGAGTGAACAGTAATTGCGCCAGCCCTGATATGACGGCCGACCGACCCGGTCGGACGCTTTTCATTTCGGCCACAAGTTGTTCAAGCAACCAGGCAAGCGGTTTGGCTTCGTCTGTCGTTCCCCGCACATGAATGAGCGGCGGCAGACCGGCCAAAAGTAGCGCTTGCCGATCTGCGTCAATCTGCACCGTGCCGCCCAGCATGGTGAAGTCGCAACCCTCGCCAAGCTGATATTGGTCGTTACTGTCTCGAACAATGGGCGTGGTCGTTGCGTCAGGAATCAGTGCAACGGTGCTGGCGAGCGTCAGGGTGTGTGTACCGTTGGTAATCAATACGTCACCGACGTCCACTCGAGCCGGCTCGGACATACCGTCGCTGGAATACCAGCAGTTGCCTTCGGTTACCGCGCAAAACTTGATTGCATTCAGATTGGCGAAGCGGCGAGCCCAGGTGCCACCTGCGACCACGCGCCCAGACAGTTCGCAGCGGGCTTGAAGGAAGTCCAGCAGATCTGAAAGAGGGTCAACCCGAAGATTTGAACTATCGCGCATAAAAATTGAACTTATACGTCTTCTTAGTACATTGCGATCAGCCTACCATGCCATGAGCTAATTCGCCTCGGAGATCCTGCGTGCCTCTAAATCACTTCGTAACGCTCGGGCGTTCTGGCCTGCGCGTCAGCCCGTATTGCCTCGGAACCATGACCTTTGGTGAAGACTTCGGCTGGGGAGCAAGTCCCGCGGAGTCATTCGCCATGCTCGACGAGTATCGAAGCCGCGGAGGCAACTTCGTGGACACCGCCAACATCTATACCGCCGGCCATTCCGAGCAAATCGTTGGTGACTACCTCAAGCAGAAGGACGTCAGGCGCGACGAGATCGTGCTCAGCACGAAGTTCTATTGCAATCTGTTTCCTGGCGATCCCAACGGCGGTGGGGCCGGACGCAAAGCGCTCATCCAGCAGTGCGAAGCCTCGCTAAGCCGGCTCCAGACCGACTACATCGACATCTACTGGCTTCACAACTGGGACCGGGGAGTGCCGATCGAGGAAACGTTGCGAGGTCTGGACGATCTCGTCACGGCCGGCAAGATCCGTTACATCGGATTCTCGGACATTCCCGCCTGGAAAACGGCCGAAGCGCAGACGATCGCCCTCTTTCGCGGGTGGACACCGATCATTGCCCTACAACTCGAATACTCGCTGCTGGAACGCACGAGTGAGGGCGAGCTGTTCCCGATGGCTCAAGCGATGGGCATGGGCATCATGCCTTGGTCCCCGCTCAAGAGTGGCTTCCTGAGTGGCAAGTTCCGGCGCGGCGGGACAGGCCAGGTCGATACGAAGCGCACGAGCATGGTCGGTGTTCCGGGCGAAGCGGACTACGACATCATCGAAACTGTCGCGGAAGTCGCATCGGAGCTTGGCATCAGCCCGGCATCGGTGGCACTGGCTTGGGTCCGTTCACAGGCTGGTGTCACGTCCACCTTGATCGGCGCCAGGAGGCTCGATCAGCTCAGAGCCAATCTCGATTCTCTCGAAGTGACGCTGTCAGCCGATCAGATCGGCAAACTCAGCCTGGTCTCGAAGCCGAAGCTGAATTTCCCGGCCGAGAACAACGAAACCCTGGCACCGATGCTGGCGTTCCCCGGCACGACGGTTGATGGCCGAACCGTGCCGTCATTTGCCCGGACCTGACCGGGGAAACAGTCGGCTTTTGCCGGCCGCAGGATTCATGTCCCATTTTTCTTCTTGGTCGGTGCAGCGGACAGCCTGAACGAGTAGATCTCGTCGCATCAGAAGTTTTGGGGCATGCCCTCACGGATTTACAAGGATTTATTGCGCTGCTGGAAGTGGACCACTCGCCTTAACTTGAAGTGGCAGAGCAAACGAGCATCCGAACATCGCATTACTCAGTTTTTAGATGCAAACAGTTGGAACAGTTGTATATCAAATTGACACGCACTCACTCTGATTTAGGAAAAGGAGATATAGCCATGAGTACAGCCCAGGCCCCCATCGGCTCCGGCTTTAGCCGCGCTTCCACGACCGCCGACATCATCAAGGGCATCGATCTGGTGGGCAAAGTAGCGATCGTTACAGGAGGCTACTCGGGCCTCGGACTCGAAACAGCACGCACGCTCGCCTCGGCGGGCGCACGAATCATCGTGCCGGCACGTGATGTCGAGCGCGCGCGCAGAACCATTGCCGAAGCAGGCGGCGGCATGGAAGTTCAACCGATGGATCTCACCGTCCCCCACTCGATCGACGACTTCGCACGCGACTTCGTTGAAACTGGCTTGCCGCTCCATCTGCTTATCAACAACGCCGGCATCATGGCGCTGCCCGAGCTGAAGCGCGATGCGCAAGGCAATGAGCTACAGTTTTCTACCAATCATCTCGGTCATTTCCGGTTGGCTCTGCGACTCTGGCCAGCGCTCAAGCGGGCCGGTGGCGCGCGCGTCGTATCCGTCTCGTCTGCTGGGCACCGCTTCTCACCCGTCGTCTTCGACGACATCCATTTCGAGCGCCGTGACTACGATCCTTTCAAGGCCTATGGTCAGTCGAAGACGGCCAACATCCTCTTTGCGGTTGGTCTTGACCGGCGAGGCAAAGACGATGGCATTCGTGCGTTCGCGCTCCATCCAGGCGGGATCGCGGGAACGAATCTCGGCACGCACGTCGGGGTGGAAATGCTGAAAAAAACCGGATTCGTCGATGAAAGCGGTCGACCGGTCATCGATCTGGCCCGTGACCTGAAATCGATACCGCAGGGCGCGGCCACCCATGTCTGGTGTGCGGTCAGTCCGCAACTCGACGGCAAAGGCGGGGTGTTCTGCGCCGATTCCGATATCACTCCGATTCTGCCGGATGGCAACTCTTTCGATCTGTCAGAAGACCGTACCCATCGCGGCACTGGCGTCCAAGCCTATGCGGTCGACCCTAACGCAGCCGAAGAACTGTGGCGCAGAAGCGAAGAAATCACCGACGTCTCCATCCAGGGCTAGTCACGATGTGATGGCGTTAGTCGCGCCGCCAAGCGATATACGTCGAGCAGTCACCGCTTTCGCGCACGATCAAGGAGTTGAAGACGTACACCACTGGTCGCCGCGAAAGCGACTGACCGCAGATGACCGGAATGGGGGCGTCTGCCGTAGCATCGGGCAACTCTCGACGGCATCGATCAGTCGAATCCGCCGTCGCATGCAGACCTTCTCTACCCCGATAACCTGTCCTAACCGCCCCGCACGGACGTCGGATTCCGGCGGAGCACCCTGCCCGGAACCGATGGCTAAGACAGGCTGGACGGTACGTCCCCGATTCCGTATTTGAATCTCGCAAGCCGGTGTCCCCAGAGCTAGCAAGGGAAAGAGAGTCGTTGCTCGGGCTCATTTAGATGATGTTCATCATCCATTCATATAGATTATGTGTATCATCTAAACGTCCTCGAACCGAGTTGGCGAGATGAAAAACAGTCAAGAGAAAAAGCAGCAGAACCGGCAACTGATCCTCGGCGCCGCTGCCCGGCTCTTTCGCGAACGTGGCATCCACGGTGTAAGCGTGTCCGACGTCATGCAGGAGGCTGGCATGACGCATGGTGGCTTCTACCGACACTTCGCCGACAAGGACGAACTGGTCGTTCAGGCCATTGCGAGCGCCTTGGATCCATCCAGCGATGATCACTCGCGTCCGAAACCCGACGATATCTTGCAGTTCGCCGAGGCGTATCTGAGCATTGCCCATCGCGACGATGCCGGTACCGGTTGCGTCTTCGCAGCGCTAGGTACGGAATTGGTGCGTGGTTCGGCACCGGGCCGGCACGTAATGACCAAGGCCATGCAGCGACGCATTGAGTCGTTCACACGCACTGGGACCGGCGAGACAAGCACGGAGCGCCGCCAAGCCGCAATCGGAAGCTGGGCCGCCATGGTCGGCGCTGTTGTGCTCTCGCGGCTCAGCGACGACCCCGCGCTGGCCGATGAACTCCTCAGCGAGACCGCGGCGTGGATTGCCGCGGGCCAGAAAACCGCTTCCGACAGACCGGCTCGGTAACAACTCCACGTTTCCCTGACCGTCCCCAATCCTTCATCGCTTCGGTGCAGGACACATGGCCATATGGCCCATTTTGCGGAAGGCGGCCGAACACCTTCAAAGGTTTTGAACCATGCATATCGATCCGCTTTTTCGACCCTTCCAGCTCGGCCAGTTCACGTTGCCCAACCGCATCGTCATGGCACCGATGACTCGCAAATTCAGCCCGGGTGGCATCCCCGGCGAGGATGTGGCCGGCTATTATCGGCGGCGAGCTGAGGGTGGCGTCGGTCTGATCATTACCGAAGGAACCACGATCGGGCGCCAAGCTGCCTCCAACAGTGCGTCGATCCCGAACTTCCACGCGCCGAAAAGCCTTGAGGGATGGGCGCGAGTGGTTTCCGAAGTGCACGCAGCCGGAGGCAAGATTGCACCGCAGCTCTGGCACCAAGGGAGCGTTCGCGAAGGCGGAACCGGCCCACACCCAGATGCTCCGTCCGAAGGTCCGGTCGCCACCGATGCCGGCGTCAAGATGATGAGCGACGGCGACATTGCCGATACCGTCGACGCGTACGCCCGCTCGGCAGCATCCGCCAAACGGATCGGATTTGATGCTGTCGAACTGCATGGCGCGCATGGCTATCTCATCGACCAGTTCCTGTGGGCTGGCACCAATGCACGCAGCGATGCCTATGGCGGCACGGCGGTGGAACGGACTCGCTTCGCGGTGGAGGTCGTGCGCGCCGTGCGCCAGGCGATAGGTCCGGACATGCCATTGATCTTCCGCTATTCGCAGTGGAAGTTGCAGGACTATGCCGCTCGCCTGGCAGAGACGCCCGCGGCGCTTGAGTCATTGCTCGTGCCACTGGCAGATGCCGGCGTGGACATCTTCCACGCTTCGACACGCCGCTTCTGGGAACCTGAGTTCGCGGGGTCGCACCTCAACCTCGCTGGCTGGTCGCGCAAGCTTACCGGTCTGCCGAGCATCAGCGTCGGCTCGGTCGGTCTGGCCGGTGCCGACTTCATGGAGCAACTGCGCGGCGATTCCGCCGGTGCACAGGTCGACACGCTCGACGCCTTGATCGATCGGCTGGGTCGGGACGAGTTCGACCTGATCGCCGTCGGGCGCGCACTCCTGAGCGACCCACAGTGGCCCACCAAGGTTCGCCAAGGGCGCATCGAGGAACTGATTCCCTTCAACAAGGCGTCGTTCGCCTCACTCAGCTGAACCGCAACAGCATCCGAACGCCGGGCCAGAGCGCGTGCAAATCCCCGGCCACGTTGATCCTTCCCCTTTTCCCCAATCCCCAAAGAGTGCTTACCATGAAAACGTACCTCATCAATCATCTGCGAATTCCCGGCGACGTGCCGAACAGTGATGGCCTCAGCTACCTCGAACAAGTCGAGGCGACGGTTGCCCCGCACGGCGGCAAGTGGCTGGCCCAAGGTGCGGTCGATGTGATCGAGGGCGCGTGGCCCGGTTCGGTCGTCCTCATGGAGTTCCCAAGTCGCGAAGCTGCCATGGCGTGGTACCACTCGCCCGAATACCAGGCAATCCTGCCCCTGCGCATCAACAACGCGATCTCGGACATCGTATTGATCGACCAAATGCCCGAGGACTTCACCATCAAGGGCTTCGCTTCCGAAGTACGTCGAGCGATCCAGGGCGGCTGAGCCTATTTGGCTCTTGTACGCACGCGATCGTACCGTCCTGCGCTGGGCGATACGGTCGCGTGCTGCGCTCGCAACAAATTACTTTTCAAGGTTGCCATTGGACTTTTGCGAGGACGCCGATGCCTCGGCATCGCCCACCGTCATGGCCGCCCGCTCAATCAAGGCAGCCACCTGCTTGGGGTGCGACTCGTAGACCGAATGACTGGCCCCAGCCACTACCACGGTGTAACTGTGCGCGCGCTTGGCGTACATGCGTTCCAGGTCCGGATTGATGATGCGGTCGCTGCCCGCGACCATGTACCAGCTGGGTTTGTCCTTCCATGCCGGATGGGTCGCTGGCACGTTAAACACCTCCGCAGCGGTCAGCTCCTGCGCATGCGCCTCGAATTCCGCCCGAGCCTTGGGCAGGTCGGCGGCGAAATCGGCGGGATAGTGCGCCGGATCCAGATAGGTAAATCCATCGGGCGTCTTCTTGATGTCGCCGGTCTTGCTGGTCGCGCTGGGGAATTTCTTGCCGTTTGCGACTTCGGTCTCTCCTTCGTCCAGCGCGTGCGCCGCAATGTAGACCAGACCGACGACCTTGGGATCGTTGCCGACCCGGGTGATGATGGCACCGCCGTAGCTATGTCCGACCAGAATGGTGGGACCGTCTTGCATGGCAACGATCCGATGGACCGCAGCCACGTCATCGGCAAACGAGGTCAATGGATGCTCGGCTACGGTTACGTGATAGCCATCCTTCACGAGGATGTCGTAGACCGGCTTCCAGCCACTACCATTGACCCATGCACCGTGCACCAGGACGATGTTGTGGACAGGCGTCGCGGCGGCCGCCGGAAGGCACAGTGCTGCAGCGCTGGCCAGCAAAACCGAGACAAAGAGTTTTTTTGTTGCGCTTATCACGGGGATTCTCCTTACTTGAACAGTTTGTGGGAAACGTGGCGAGCCCTGACCGAGATCAGACCGCGCAGCTTTGGAAACGAAGTTTCAGGACCCGAAGAGACCGCGAGACGACGGAACCTTCGGCCTGGGACATGGCGATATGGACATCTCCCGGCAGCGTGCTGTTGAGGTGCCCTTGAGCGATACCGCTTGTAATCAGCTCGCGATATCGACGGATTTCTGACCGGATGACGTCTCGGCTTTCCGTGCGTAGCGGCGCGCCAATACCGCACAAGCCATCAGCTGGATCTGATGAAACATCATCAGCGGAAGCACGATCGTGCCCAGTGTCGGCGCTGCGAACAGCACTCTCGCCATCGGGATGCCACTGGCAAGGCTCTTCTTCGAGCCGCAGAACACGATGGTGATCTCGTCTTCCCGCGAGAAACCGAGTGCGCGCGAGCCATAACGCGTCGTCAACAGCACCAGCGCCAGCAATACGGCATCGACCACCACCAAACCGCCCAACACCGACAACGGCGTAGACCGCCACAGCCCCTCCAGCACGGCCGCGCTGAATGCGGTGTACACCACCAGCAGAATCGAACCGCGATCCACCAATCCCACCAGCGTCTTGTGCCGCTGCACCTGGCCGCCGATCCAGCGTTGCGTCGCCTGCCCTGCCACGAACGGCACCAGCAGTTGCATCACGATGCTTTCCACGGCGTGCCATGACATGCCGCCCTGCCCGTGCGCCTCCAGCAGCACGCCCACCAGCAACGGTGTGACGAGGATGCCGATCAGGCTGGAAGCCGAAGCAGCGCATACGGCGGCGGAAACGTTGCCGCGGGCGATCGAAGTGAATGCGATCGACGATTGCACGGTCGACGGCAGCGTGCACAGGAACAGCACGCCCACATAGAGTCCGGGCGTCACCAGCGGCGACAGCAGCGGACGCAGCAGGAAACCCATCAGGGGGAACAGTACGAACGTGCTGATTAGCACGGTGATGTGCAGCCGCCAGTTGGTCAGCCCGGCCAGCGCTGCCGAGCGCGAAAGTTTGGCGCCGTGCAGGAAGAACAGCAGCGCGATCGCCGCATCGGTCAGTCCGTCGAAGACCTGCGCAGCTTCGCCTCGGCACGGAAGCTTACTCGCCAAAAGCACCGTGGCCAGCAGCGCGCAAATGAAGGGATCAGGCAGGAAGCGGCGCAATGACATGATGGGAACGCAGAGAAGGCCATAAGGCGGTTCACATCATTGCACCGCTGCGCGACTGATAAGTCCAATCACTATATTGTAATCAGTGATAATATATTTTTATGAATGTGAGTTTGCGCCAGTTGCGTGTCTTCCTCGCCGTCTCCCGCCTCCGCCATTTCGGGCGTGCCGCCGAGCAACTGCATCTCACGCAGCCAGCCATCAGCCGTCACATCGCCGATCTGGAAGCCGAGTTGGGCGTACGCCTGCTCGATCGAAGCACGCGCGAAGTCGTCCCTACCGAACCCGGCCGCTACCTGCACAGCGCCGTGGAGCGTGTGCTGGACGAACTGGAAAACGTGCTTGCCCATGTTCGGACGGAAGGCGAAGGTCGGCGCGGCACCGTGCGCGTGGCGGCGGCACCTACACCATCGGCCTCGCTGATGCCTCGCTGCATCGCGGAATGCGCTAGGGACTATCCCGAGTTGACACTGCACTTGCGCGACCAGCCGCAAACTCAAGTGCTCGACAGCGTACGCGGCGGTGAAGTCGACTTCGGTGTCGCCATCGACCCGCCGGACAATCGCGAGTTCGACAAGAAGATCATCCTGCACGATCCATTCGTGCTGGTCTGCCGGAACGATCATCCTCTGGCTCGACTGGATCGCGTGCCCTGGAAGAAACTGCATGGCGAAACCGTGGTACTGCTCGACTACTCTTCCGGCAGCCGCCGTCTGATAGACCGCATCCTCGAAGAGCGCGGTATTACGGTGCATGTGGCCCAACAAACGAGTCACACACACACGGCGTTTCGCCTGGTCGAGGCCGGGATCGGTTGCAGCATCACCCCTGCGTTATCGTTACCTGTATCGGACGATCTTTCCGTTCGCCCGCTTACACCTACCTCGAAACGGGCGATCACATTGATTCGGCGCAAGCATCGCTCGCTATCTCCGGCGGCCGAGCAAGTCTGGAACCACCTGTGTGACATGACCGCTCGGCTCAATCCAACAAGCCGACTGCGTTGAGCTTCCTTTCAGTGCGTTGCGGATCAACACCTTGCCCACGAGGCTCTCGGAGCATTCAGTAGCGCAGGCTAGATCGCAGAAAAGTCATGTGCGCCCTACCCACCTGGTAGAAACGCATCGCAGCATCGCCAAGGTCGGCTTTGATGCGGCTGTGCAGCGATGTCTTTCTCTGCTCGATCCATGCTGAGCTGGCCGGTCAGGCGCGGCAACACGTCTATCTCGATGCTGCACCGAACCGGCCAGTGGCTGTCCACTGTCTCAGACAGGCAACGCCACACCGCTGATGTCCTCGCAGATGGCAATCAGGCGATCCTGCAGGGCGGTATCCTTGGCTTGGGGATGGGGTGCCATGCGTTTGAGATGGTAGAAATACTGCCCCGAGACATCGGCCTTTGCGTTGTCGCCCGCAGCCAGCCAAGCCTGGGTTAGGTGCGCCTGACTCATGTCGTCGGGCGCGCCCGGCCCTCCCATTTTGGTCGGCACCCACCCCGGCTCCAGCGCATTGGAGAACACGTCCGGCCAGCGGCGCGCTACGGCAAATGCGAGCATGGCATCGTGCAGCTTGCTTTCCGCATAAGCGTCCGAGCCGTTCCATCGACGCGTGCTCCACAGGATGTCATCCAGACTCGCATCGGCATGGTGATGCATGCCGGAACTCAGGTACACGAGGCGCTTGGGACGATCGATCAGAGACGTGAGGATGTAGGGCGAAAGCGTGTTGATCGCAAAGACATGCGGCAGTCCGTCTTCCGTCACGCGGAAGCCCTCGCGATAACCCACCGCTGCGTTGTGGATCACGGCGTCGAAATGCCCCAGCCCGTTGACTTGCGCTGCAACGTCTTTGGCGCCAGCGATCGTTTCCAGATCGCCGACAACGACCGCTTCAACCTGTGGCAGTGCACGTTTGGCGTCTTCGGCACGATAGGCATTGCGAGCATGAAGCACAACCGTGTGATGCTGCTCGACAAGCAGTCGGGCAGCCATCAAACCGAGACCCGTGGACGAACCGGATATGAAAATCCGAGACATGAGATTTCTCCTTGATGGTGGTTGGCGGTTGCAATCCAACCGTCGATGAAAGTCAGGCCGTCTGGCTCCGGGAAGTTCCTGACAGCATGGCGCCCAACAGCGCGCATACGGCGCCGAACAGATAGACGGCCGCATACCCGAACTGTCCGGCGATGACTCCGGCCGCGGGGCCCGAGATGCCATAGGCAATGTCCAGAAAGGCCACGAAAGCTCCCATTGCACTGCCGCGGTTCGCCGGCGGCACGCGTTTGAGCGCTTCTACCCCGAGTGCTGGAAATACCAGCGCGCAGCCAAGCCCCGTGAACAAGGCGCCGGTCAGCGCCACCCATGCGTTCGGAGCAAACCAGACCAGAGCCTGGCCGATCGCCTCCACGACCAGCGACCACACCGCGACGCGGTAGCCGCCGATGCGGTCCGGAAGATGCCCGAGCACAACGCGCACGAAGATGAAGCCGATGCCGAACGCGGTCATCACCAGTCCGGCGTGGCTCCAATGACGCGCAACAAAGTACAGCGAAGCAAATGCAGTGAGTCCGGAGAGGCCAACACCCTGCAGCATCAACCCGAAGCCTTCGCGCCAGATGCTGCGGACGACGCGATGAAACGGAAGACGCACGCCGCCGGGCGACAGGTAGGACGTCGCACCGATAGCGATCGTGGCAGCAACCACAGGCGCGACGATGCAGGCGATCATGGCAACAGCCAGACCGTGCGACTCGTAGAGCCCCATGCCAAAGGGCGCGCCGATCGACAGCGCCGCAAACATGGCAATCCCCGTCCACGACATCGACATGCCGGCGCGCTGCGGTCCGACCGAGGCAATGGACCAGGACACGCAGCCCGTGACGAACTGACTTTCGCCGAGGCCTGCAGCCAGGCGCCCTACTACGACGATGGCCAGGCTCATTGTCGAAGGCAGGCTGGGCAGGGCCGCCACTAGATACAGCAGGCCCGCCAGGGCTGAGACCGCCGCACCCTGCAGCGCGGAGCGCTTTCCACCCTGCTGGTCGGTCACCCTGCCCGCGTAGCCGCGGCTGAGCACCGTGGCCAGGAACTGGATGCCAATCACGAGACCCACGACGACATTGCTGTAACCGAGATGGTCGTGGATGAACAACGGAATGACGGGGAGCGGCAGGCCGACGGCCAGATAACCGCAAAACAGTGCCGCAATGACGCCCCATGCCGGGCGAGACAGGTGCGCGGGTGCGGCATCGGCCGGCGCAGCCTGTGCGTTGGCAAGCGTTGACATGACAATCTCCAAAACGGATGTATCGGTAAGGAGGCCGCCGGCGTCGCCGGCGGCCTCTCCTGATTACGCGGTGGCGCCGAACAGCTCGGCGCGGTAGCCGCTGGCTTCGATCAGGTAGTCGCGCGAAGCGGTGACCTCGGCGTTGAGCTTGGCCAGGTCGACATCCACGAGCTTGCCCGCGCGTTTGCGCAGATGGCCCGCGACCATCACCGTGTCCACGTCCGCACGTTCGACCGCCTGGACGATCGTTCCCACGGCGTTGGTGGCCGGGAATACGGCGACGCCGTCGGTGCGCACCATGATGATGTCGGCTTGTTTGCCAGGCGTGAGCGTGCCGACCTGACCTTCCAGGCCTGCGGCGCGAGCGCCGTTGATGGTCGCCGCCTGCAACACCGCTTCCACCGAGATCGGCTTGGGTGCATCGGCTTCGCCGCGGAAGCGGCGGTAGCGCATGGCCGAACGCTGCTGGCCGAACAAGGCGTGCATCTCGCCGAACATGTCACTGCCGAACGCCGTGTCCAGATCGATGCCCAGGGCCGGGGTCAGGCCGTGGTCGATCGCCTGCTGGTAGGCGAAGGTTTCGTCGTCGAAACCGAAAAGCGCATCGGAGCGCGGGTTGACGGTAATGTTCACGCCCGCGTCGGCGAACAGCTTCCATGTTTCCTGCGGCACGCGGGTGCAGTGATTGAAGATGTTGTGGGTGCCCAACACACCCGGCTTTGCGAATTCCGGTCCCAGCTTGGCCAGGTCGCCGATGAACTCGGTCAGGATCCGCATGTCCAGAGCACGCGCAGCCTCCCACCAATCGAGATTGAGTTGACCGAACAAGCCCACCTGTACACGGCTGCTGACGGTATTCCAGTTGTGCGCCAGCCTTTGCAGATCGCCCGGCAAATGGGCGGACGAAGCCTTCTTGTCCATCGCCGCGCCGACCATGTGCAGCGCGCGAATACCGGAGTCCTCCAGCGCATCGAGCGCGGCGTCGGTGTGTTCGGTGCTGCGCGAACTATGGCAGGCATCGATGATGGTGGTGATGCCGGCATCAAGCGAAGCAGCCGCGGTGAGCTTGGTGCTGAGGTACATGTCCAGCGGACGAAAATGCGCACCGAGTTTTTCGGCCACGACGTCGATGTAGGCGAACAGGTCGTCCACGTTGGGCATCATGCGGCGCATCACGCCGAGCCACATGTGGTGGTGGGCGTCGACCAGGCCTGGCATGACGATGTGGCCGCCGGCATCGATGACCTGTGCATTGTCGGCCTTCAGGGATGGAGCGACGGCAGCGATGCGTCCGTCCTGGACCAGAACATCGCCGACAGCGAGATTGGGAACCTCGGCATCCAACGTCAGGATGGTGCCGCCTTTGAATAGGGTGCGTTGCGTAGTCATGAGAGGACTCCTCGGAAGGGGATGGGCCGACTGGCAGCGGTTGCTCGCTCAACGAATCTTTCCGATGAAGCCGCTGCCTCGTAGGCACGGCGAGCACGATAAGTGTCGAACCACCTTTGATAAAGATGGTTTGGATCAAATTATCTTTGCAAAAAATCACAGGATGGACGGCGGCATGGGGTCATGCCGGCGGTTGTCCAACATGGACGGCACGGCGACCATCCTGGAAACCAAAAGCCTCAGTCGCTGAAGCGAGGGCTTGAGCGATTCGCGAGCGGCACAGCCTGACGCCATGGCGGCGCGGGGTGAGCAGACGTTTCGTGGCCCGTGCCGGTGGTGGCGCATAGGCAAGGCACCGTCGCTGATCCGGATCGGACGGACTGCATCAGAGATGCGGAGAACTCGGGGACAAACCGGGCCGCACAAGTACCTGCAAGCACAAAGCCGAGCGTTACTTCCCGGGTGCCGACGACACGTGTCCGCAGGGCTGCACCGTCGTCGTCTAGACCGCGCTCAGTGCACTCGTCGACTTCTGTCGAAGGAACGACCGCGCTGGCGATGTCCGAACCCGACTCGGGAAGCTTGCACCGACCCCATGCGCTCAGTCCGCCGAGGTCTCTCTTTGCTTGAACACATCCACCGCCCACTCCAGGAATGCCCGCACACGCGGAGACAACTGCCTGCCGCGTGAAAACACCAAGGACACCGGAACAGATGGCGGGGGCACAGCGTCGAGGAGCTGCACCAGGCGACCGCTGCGCAGATCTTCCTCGACATGGAAATACGGCACCTGGGCCAGCCCCAGCCCTAGGCGGATGGCATCCAGATAACTCTCCGTGCCCGTCACCGTCAATGGACTCGGAAGGGATAACGAACGCGTGCTGTTCTCTACCTGAAATTCCAATGGCGTGACCTGCCCCGAGGTCAGGGAACGCAAACTGACCATGCGATGACCGTCCAGATCATCGATGCTTTCGGGAACACCGAACTGCTCCAGATACCCCGGCGATGCACACGTCAGTCTCTGGAGCAGCGTCACCTGGCGCGCGACCAGTTCGCTGTCTCGCAGATGGCCATAGCGCAGCACGCAATCGACGCCTTCCTGAACCGGGTCGATCCACCGATCGCTCTCGCTCATCGACAGCTCGATGCCCGGGTAGCGCGAGAAAAACTCCGGAAGCCGTGGAAGCAGAAAGTGACGAGCAAGGGTGCCCTGCACTTCGACGCGCACGAGCCCCTTTGCCTGCGCACCACGGAAAGCCCCTTCGGCATCTTCGACGTCCTCCAGGATGCGCAAACACCGCTGATGAAAGGCCTCACCGTCGAGGGTGGGTCGCACGACGCGAGTCGTCCGCTGCAGCAGGCGCACGCCGAGCCGACTCTCCAATGCCGCGATCACCTTCGTAGCCGTCGAGCGCGGAATCTGCATGTCGTTGGCCGCCATCGTGAAGCTGCGTCGCTCGACGATGCGAACGAACAAGCTCATGGCGTCAAGTCGGTCCATGCCACCTCCACATTATTTGCCATTAAGAAACAGTCATGTGCAATTTGCGCAGATTATCTCACTCACGGAAATTGACAAGATGCCCTCAACCCGCCAGTCCCGCGGGCAATGAATAGGAGAAACGCAATGACGAATCCCAACCAAGTAGCCATCGTGACGGGCGCCTCGCGCGGCATCGGAGCCGCGATTGCGGAACGTCTGGCCCGTGACGGTTTCACTGTCGCCATCAATTACGCCGGGAACACGGCGGAGGCCGAGCAGCTTGTGCGCAAGATCGAGGCCGCAGGTGGACGGGCCATCACTGCTCAGGCCGACGTGAGCGATCCTGAAGCGGTAACGCGCATGTTCGACGCCGCGGAAGCGGCGTTCGGCGGGGTGGATGTCCTGGTGAACAACGCCGGCATCATGAAGCTGGCCCCCCTCGCCGACAGCGACGACGGGCTATTCGAGAGCCAGATGGCGGTCAATCTGAAGGGTACCTTCAACACGCTGCGTCTCGCCGCCCGACGGCTGCGCAGTGGCGGCCGCATCGTCAACCTCTCCACGAGCGTGGTGGGCCTGAAGCTGGAGAGCTATGGCGTCTACGCCGCGACCAAGGCGGCCGTCGAGGCCATGACCGGGATACTTTCCAAAGAACTTCGCGGACGCTCGATCACCGTCAATGCGGTCGCTCCCGGCCCCACGGCGACCGATCTCTTCCTGAACGGAAAGTCGGACGAGCTGATTGCCCGCATGGCCAAGATGAACCCACTGGAGCGCCTGGGCACGCCGTCCGATATCGCCAACGCCGTCGCGTTCCTTGTCGGTCCCGATGGCGGCTGGATCAACGGACAAGTGCTGCGAGCCAACGGCGGCATGATCTGACTCACGTCAGCCCTACTCGCCCAACAAACTCTCCCTTTCGAAGGAAGACACATCATGAGCAAGATCATTCTTGTCACGGGCGCGTCGAGTGGTTTCGGCCGCCTCGCCGCCGAAGCGTTGGCCGAATCAGGACACACGGTCTACGCATCCATGCGCGCGACCGCCACCCGCAACGCCGGCGTGGTCGAACAGATGACCCGACATGCCCAAGATCGCCAGGTCGATCTACGCACCGTCGAACTGGACGTGCAATCGCAGGACTCCGCTGATGCGGCCATCGCGCACATCATCGGCGAAGCCGGAAAGATCGATGTCGTCGTGCATAACGCCGGACACATGGTGTTCGGACCTGCCGAAGCATTCACGGCGGAACAGTATGCCCAGCTCTACGACGTCAACGTCCTTGGAACGCAGCGCGTGAACCGCGCCGTACTTCCGCACCTGCGTCAGCAACGAAGCGGCTTGCTGGTCTGGGTGTCCAGCAGCAGCGTGGCGGGCGGCACGCCGCCTTATCTGGCACCGTACTTCGGCGCCAAGGCCGCGATGGATGCGATTGCCGTGCAGTACGCCCGCGAACTGGCGCGCTGGGGCATCGAAACGTCGATCATCGTCCCTGGCGCGTTCACCAGCGGCACAAACCACTTTGCACATGCCGGGCACCCGGCCGATGCAGAGCGTGCGGCCGAATACGAGGCCAGCGGCCCCTATGCGGGTTTCGGTGAGCAGGTTCAAGAAGCCTTTGCGAACATCGTCCCGGCGGATGCCGATGCCAGTCTGGTCGCTGACGCCATGGTAGATGTCGTGAACGCACCCGATGGCAAGCGGCCGTTCCGCGTCCATATCGACCCGACTCAGGATGGCGCGGACGTTGGCTTCGCCGTGATGGACCGCGTGCGCTCGGAGATGCTTCTACGTGTCGGCCTGCAGGATTTGCTCAAACCTGCCGAGTCGTGAAGTCACGTGACGGACGCGGTTCTGCCCCGGGCCGCGTCCGTTGCTCACGCCGATTCAGCGAGATCGGTTGTGCGTCATCTTTGATAAAGATAGGCTGCTTTAAACAACTTTTGCGTAAACTCAAAAAAGAAGGGTCGGCCATGAGCTTCGATGGGCGGATTTTATCGGGCATGACCGTGCTGGCAGCCGTCGTGGAAGCGGGAAGCTTCAGTCGCGCCGGCGAGTTGCTGGGGATGTCGGCATCGGGCGTAAGCCGATCGATTTCCCGACTGGAAGAAAGACTCGGCGTGCGTCTCGTGGACCGCACCACGCGTGCCCTGCATCTTACAAGCGAAGGTGCCGGATTGTACGAGCGCGCGGTGCAGCACCTCGAGGGCATCGCAGAGGCTGCGAACTACGTATCCGGTGCCTCCGAAACGGTTCGCGGCACCCTGCGGGTCGGCCTCAATCCGATCTTTGCTCAACACATCCTGGCACCGAAGCTACCGCTCCTGCGCGAGCGTTATCCGGATCTTGAATTGATCGTGCTTCAGCAGGCCGACGTAGGCGATCTTGTGACCGAAGGCATCGACGTCGCCGTGCGCTTCGGCCCGCAGCCGCCTTCCACCATGACCTCCCGACTGCTGCTTGAGACACGCGTCTTGACCGTGGCATCTCCGGAATACCTGGCACGATATGGACGACCCAAGCGCCCCGAAAAGCTGGTCGACCACGACTGTATCCAGTACATCGACCCGCGCAACAACAAGCCCTTTTCCTGGGAGTTTCACCGCGGTAGAAAAATCCTGCCCGTGAAAACGCGAGGCCATCTCACGACCACGGATGTGGATGTGATGGTGCAAGCGTGCGTCAGTGGTGCAGGCATTGCTCAGCCCCTGGCGCTGAGTGTCGATCACCTGATCGCCAGCGGCGCATTGGTCGAGTTGTTTCCCGAGTGGCCAGACGAGACCTATCCGCTGTACGCGGCTCGACCATCGCGACGCCTTCCTCCGGCGGCGGTCGAAGCCTTCCTGGGCTTTTGCGTCGAGATCTGCCGAGAACACCAAAGGTTAGCCATCTCGTCAAAGAGGACTGGCTGATCCTCGTCGCTCTTCTTGAGGCAGAAACCCACGACGCTCCCTCGATCTGAAGCCCTTGTTCGTCTCAAGCCGGTGCGTCCGCCGAGTTTCGCCAAAAGAGACGCCACACGAGTAGCCATGATCCCGGCGAGAACCTGTCCTAATCGCCATCGCGTCGCATAAGCACTAACCTGTCCACGCCGACCTGTTGCGATCCGTGGCACGCACACCGCGCGTCACGGCATCTCGGGCGCTTACCAGCGGTAAAGGATTTGCAGCATGCCGCTGTTGCCGTGGTAGTTGCTGGCCCATGCACTGTGCCATGCCAGGGTCGCGCCCCAAGGGCCATCATGCCAGTCCACACCAACGCCGCCACTGAGTGCGGTCCGCGGCAGTGCATTACTGGTTACCTGCTTTTGGTAGCCGCCCAACGACTCGGTCACCGTCACCGACCGATCGCCACCCCAGCCTTCCATACCCAACTGCACCCACGGCTTCCATGTCGTACTCGACGTCCCCACACGCAGACCTGCCTGGTAGTGCGACAGGTGCTGGCTAGTCTTGCTGTAGTTCAGTGCAAGCAGGGGCAGGCCATGCTCCTGCGAGGCACCGTACTGGCCTTTCACGTAGTCGAACCCGATATACGGCGACAACTGCATAGCTCCGACCGTGGCGCTGTAGTCGCCACGCAGTGCGAAACCGTCGTAGCGACCGGTGCTGGAGGCTATTTGAACACCCATACCGTTCAGGTGACGCCTGCTGCGCTGTTGCAGATGACCGAAGCCAACGCTGCCGGCCAAGCGCAAACCACCCTCGCGCCAGATTCCGTAGACAAATCCGCCTAGCGGCTTCGCACGCACCTGCATTGGCGACAAGGTCGTCGTGGTCGTGCCACCGGCGATCGCCAAACCCAGCACCAGCTTGCCGTTAACCGATCTGCCCACGCCGACTGCGCCTCCGTTCTGTGTGTAACGCGAACCCTGACTCAAACCGCCCCAGCCGGCGACGTACTGGCCCCAGGCACCGTTGCGGGCTTCCGCCTGTGGGTTCATGCGACCCAACACTGCTTGGAAACTCTGCTCCACGCCGATGCTGACGTTGCTGGCGTAGTCCGGAAAATCATCTGGATAAGCGCGCTCATTCGGCGCAAGCGTGAGCCGCACGTCGTTCGCGCCATAGGTCACCGTCGAGGTCAGGTACGTCGCCAGCGCCGGGGTGAGCGTGGTGGTGGCAAACGTGCCATTCACCCCGCCCGCTGCATGCACGAGGTCGTAGCTGGTGTTCGCCAAGTACATCCCGGTGTCCAGGGTCACCACCAGGTTACCGTCCAGGCTGGCCGAGCCGCCCACCTGCAACTGGCTATACCCCATACCGGCCGTCGTATCGGGCGTGATTTCCAGATTCAAGGTACCCGCGCTGCTCTGCACGTAGTTGCCGGCCACGGTGAACACACCAATGCTGCCACCTGGCATCATCACGCCACCGTCGATGCCGACATTGCCTTCCACCGTGCCGTGGCCGCGCAATGTACCGCCCGCGCCGACCGTCACGTCACCGGCCACCGAAGCCGTTGTGTGCGAGGCATCGCCGACCACCAGCGTGCCGGCGCTAAGCCTGGTGCCACCGGTGTAGGCATTGGTACCGATCAGCGTGGTGGTGCCGCCTACCACGGTCAGGCTGGCGCTTCCCGACAGGTTGCCGATCGTGCCGCCCGTCGAGGTCATGGCGCCGCTCAAACTGCCGTTTTGCACGGTACCGCCAGCCAGGTTCAACGTGTTGATAGCCTGCGCGAAGCCGCCCAGATCCAGCACAGTGCCAGCGTTGACGGTGGTGCTGGAAGCGGCGCTGAACACATGATCTGCAGCACCCACGAGCGAGCCGCCTATCAGGCGGGTGGCACCTGTGTAAGTAGTGGCGCCGGACAGGACCAGCGTGCCGCTGCCGGCCTTGACCATCGAACCGCTCCCGGAGATCGCACCGCTGAAGTTGCCATTGCTGGTCTGGTTGAAGACCAGCGAAGCGTTGTCGATGATGCTGCCTTGCAGGCTGGTCGCGCTGCCTTCCAAGGTGCCGTCGCTGATGGTGGTGCCACCGCTGTAGGTATTGGCACCGGTAAGAATCAGCGCGCCGGAACCGGTCTTGGTCACCGAGCCGCTGCCCGAGATCGTGCCGGCGAACGTGCCGTTGGCGGTCTGATTGAACGCCAGCGCCGCGTTGTCGTCGATGCGGCCCTGCAGGCTGGTCGTGCTGCCTTCCAAGGTGCCGGCGTTGATGGTGGTGCCGCCGCTGTAGGTGTTGGCACCGGCAAGGATCAGCGTGCCGGTGCCGGTCTTGGTCACCGAGCCGCTGCCCGAGATCGTGTCGGCGAACGTGTCGTTAACGTTCTGATTGAACACCAGCGCCGCGTTGTCGTCGATACGGCCCTGCAAGCTGGTCGTGTCGCCTTCGAGGATGCCGTCGCTAATGATGGTGCCGCCACTGTAGGTGTTGGCACCGGTAAGGATCAGCGTGCCGGAACCAGTCTTGGTCACCGAACCGCTGCCCGAGATCACGCCAGCGAAGTTGCCGTTGGCCGTCTGATTGAACACCAGTGCCGCATGGTCGGTGACGTCGCCGGGAAGGCTGCTCGTGTTGACGATAAGGGTACCTGCGTTCAGCGTGGTGCCGCCGGCGTAGGTGTTCGTCCCGGTCAGTGTGGTGATGCCGCCCGTCACGATCAGGCTGGCACTACCTGACAGATTGCCGATGGTGCCGCCTGTCGAGGCGACGACACCGGTAAGGCTGCCGTTCTGCACAGTACCGCCGGCCAGGTTCACCGTGGTGATGGTCTGTGCGAAGCCTCCCAGATCCAGCACGCTGCCGGTGTTGACCGTGGTGTGAGAAGCGGCACTGAACGCATCGGCCACGCCGCCCTTGAGCGTGCCGCCGGTGATGTCGGTACTGCCGGTGTAGGTGTTGCTGCCCGTCAACGTAGTGGTGCCTGCCCCACCGAAGCCTATGCCACCGTTGCCGCTGATGACACCGGATAGTGTGTCGTTGTAGCCGCCGTTGTCGAAGCTGCCGTTGCCGACGAGGCTGATGTTCTGGTTCAGCGTCGCCGCGCCCGTCGTCAGCAGTGCGCCGCCGTTGAAGGTCACCGCATAACTTCCCAGTTCGGTGCCTGTGGCCGAGGAGATCGACAGCGTTCCGCCGTTCAGGTGCCAACCCAGGCCGCTCGAGTTGGAACCGGTGACCGTCCAGGTGGCCGTGCCGGTTTTCTCGAGCAGATTGAAGCCCTGGTACGGCTGGCCGGTGCCCACGCTGGAGATATCGAAGCTGCTGTTCGAAGTCCCGCCCAGGGCCAGGACGTCACCGCCGTTGGTGCTGCCGCTGGTGCTGACCACGTTACCGATGAAGCTGGCGCCTGCCTCGATCACCAGCGTGTTGCCGCCGCCGGAGAAGTCGATCGCATCGGCCTGCGCGCCACTGCCTCCGTCTGCCCTGCCGCCAGCAATGGAACCGCCGTTGTAGATGGTGGCGCCGCCAGTGGCGATTACGCCGACGCCACCGAGGCCGCCCGTGCCCGCCGTGCCTTCTGCGCCGCTGGAACCGGCGACGCCATCGGTGCCCGAGGTAGTGCCGGAGCCAGCGCCACCGCCCGCGCTACCCCCCTGGCCTCCCGGCCCGCCACCACCACCCGCGCCACCGAGACCGCCGTCACCGCCCGATATGGAACCGGTATTGGTCAGCGTGAAATGCTCGCCGCTGACCGCGGCAGAGCCGGCACCACCGATGCCTCCTCGACCGCCCGCGCCACCGTTGCCCCCATTGCCGCCATCGCCGGTGGTGTAAAGACGATACGCACCACTGTAGCCACTGTAGCCACCGTTACCGCCTCGGCCGCCGGCGCCACCGTTCCCACCTTGGCCACCCTGGCCGCCGGCACCGCCAAGCAGGCTCCCGCTATTGGACAGCGTGAATGATGAGCCGCTGATCGCACTACCGCCTGCGCCTCCCACAGCGCCCGGACCACCGCGCCCGCCTGCGCCACCGTTACCAGCCGCGCCACCCGAGTGTTCGTAGGTCGAACCATTGCCGCCCGTGCCACCGCTGCCGCCTATACCGCCGCTGCCACCGACACCACCGACGCCGCCGGTGATGGTGCCTGTGTTGGTCACGCTGAATGAGGCGCCGCTGATCGCGCTGGCACCCGCTCCAGCTATACCGCCATCGCCGCCGGTACCGCCTGGTTTGCCGTCTGTGCCGATGACGTCCGTGTATCCCTGATTGCCTTCGCCACCTGAGCCACCGTAGCCACCGCTACCGCCACTGCCACCGGTTACGCTGCCGATATTGGACACCATGAAGGATTGTCCGTAGACCGCTGCACCGCCATAACCACCGGAGCCTCCGGCACGACCGGGGATACTCTCTGCTCCACCGGTTATGCCACCCCCACCGGTGCCACCCATGCTGCCGCCGATGACGCTGCCCGCGCCGATGCCGACTGAGCTGCCCGACGCGGCGTAGACACCGGTGGTGCCGTTGCCACCAGCGGCACCCGCGCCAAAGGCCCCACCGCCGTACATGCCTGCCGCTGCTTGCGCCATGCTGATAGTGGCGGTGCCGGTGCTCTCGCCCAGTTGCAGGCTGCCGCCGCCCACTGTCATGCCGCCAGTCAGGCTGGTGTGGTTCCCGGCCAGCGTCAGCGTGCCGCTGCCGGCCCAGGTGATCGCGCCGTCGCCGCCCAGCGGCACCTGCAGGATCAGGTCGCTGGCATCATCGATGGTGACCGGCGCGGTCACGCTCAGTGCACCACCGGTCAGGGTAATGGTGTTGCCGCTGCTCAGCTGCACCTGAATCGTGCTGCCGGGATTGGCATTGGCTTGGGCGATGGCCCAGCTCAGCGAACCGGCTGTGGTGCCGGTGCCGTCATCGGTTGCCTCGGTGACCGTGAAGGTGGCCGCATGCAGCGGAGACGCCGCCATACCCGCGGCCAGCGCCAGGGCCACGACGCACGCCTGGGCCAGTCGGTTGCGCGCCGGCCCTGCGCTCGACACACCGCTCACCGAAGAGGCACCGTCGCACGGCGACTTGGCCCACTCGGAAGCCACCTGTACCGCACCGAGCGCACGGTTCCAGACCAATCGATAGACCTTGTTCATATGTGCCCCAGTGAAATCGATCAGCCCCGAAACCGGCGTCTGATCGGCACCGGTCGTCAGATGTCGCAGTGACGATCCAGACGGTGCGCAACCTGCGCGCGTTCAGAGAAGTTCGTGACCGACATACTAAAACCTTGGGCGTGAGTGACCAAGCGAGTAGACGGCCCGTTCGCTTCAGTCACGGCACGCCAGAAAATCCAGATGGATGACGGCTTATATTTCCCCATGAACGTGGGTATCGATAGAAAAGTGGACCGCCTCTGTTTCCTCATGTACCGCACGCCAACTTGGCGATACGTTCGTGCCCCGAGCCGTGGAATCGACGTCTTTTACACCGGCGCCACCTGCGCGTAATCGGTTGTCCATCGAACCGGCTGCAATGAATCGATTCCCGCCGCGCTAGCTGCCCGATCCTGGGTACGTATTGCCGTGCGCGATGTTGGTCAGCACGGTCTTGAGCGGCGGATTGCATTCCGAGCACGGATTGGCCGACAAGGTGCGCTTGCCGCCGGGTTCGACCAGCATGCCGATCTCGCAGTTGGCGAAACGTGTGCGGGTCCAGGTCGAATCGATGTGGAACCAGGTGTCGAAGCCGACCTGGCAGTCACTGGCCATGCAGTCGGTGTATTCGACCTTCACCGCACCGACGTCGCGGAATACCGGCCGCGGATCGGGTGCCCAGCCGAATCCGACGCCGTAGCCGAGCGCGTGACTGGTCTGGCCGTGTTCGTCGACGGCGATCACCTGACTGGCGACGCAACCGTTGAACTTGATCGCATAGCCCCAGGCGCTGAAGCCCGCGCCCTGCTTGTCCTGCGGGCGGATCGCGGTGATGTTGGACACGGCGCAGTTGTTCAGCGACACCGCCGCGCCATAGACCTCCAGACCGGTCGCCTTGGCGCCGCTGTTCGAGGCCGCGACGCCGTCGGTGATGCCGCTGGCGGTGAAGTTGTTGACGACCACCAGCGCATCGATGAAGACCGACATGCCGTGACAGTCGTCGCAGCAGCCGGTCATGTTCGCCGCGCTGCAGTTTTCGTAGATCAGGTTCATGCACAGGATCGGCACGAACCCGAGCACGGTGTGGCCCATGGTCAGGATGTTGCCGTTGAAGTGCGACTGGAAGTGGCTCGACACGCAGTTCGTGGTCGCGATGTTCTCCGACTTCAGGTAGCTGTAGCCCTGCACTGCGCCGTCGTGATTGACGAACTGGCTGAGCAGGCAGGAGCGGACGTTGCCGCCCTGCGTGTTCAGCACCTGGATGCCGGCGCTGCCGTCGGCGGTGACGTCGAGATTCTGCACGGTGCAATGGGCGATGTTGAGATTGCGTGCCGTGTTGACGTGGATGCCGGCCGGCGTCATGAAGCGCACGTCGAGGTTCGCGAACGACAGTCCGTCGATGGTGACGTTCTCGATGCTCAGACCCTCGACGCCGTGCGCATGGATGCCGTAGAAGCACATGTCGGCGAGCACGCCGTTGCGAACGGTCACTGCGGAGAGTTCTTCCGCGCCATGGATCAAAATACCGACGATCTGGTGCTGGTTGTCTTCGATGTTCGCGGTGAGACTGAATCCGCCGAGGTCGAGGATGACGTCGCTGCAGACAATCGTGATGGCCGCGCAAGCCGAAGGCTCGGGCGTCCACGTCAGGTCGCCGGCGAAGGTATAGCTGCCTGGGGTGTCGATGACGATGCCCTGCTTCGGAATCTGCGTGATCCTGCTGTCTTGTTGAACCACGCCATTCCGTTGCACCAGCAGCGGCGCATTGAGTTTCTCGATCGGCTGGGACGCGTCACGCGCTTTCAGGAGTGCCGCGCGGTCGAGATCCTTGAGTACGTCGTAGGCGAAGATTCGCTCGACAAGGTCGTCGCTGTGGTCGGATGTGGTCATGTTTCGTCCGTGAAGGTTGGTTGGATGGAATGGCCCGCACGATGTACGGGGATTTCGGCTACGCGTACACCATCTGCAGATGGCTGCGTGCATACTCGCGGCCATGACGGCCTTGCCCGCAGTCTCGATCGGATGGTTTTAGAACGCCATGCGCGGATGCGGGACGCGCGACGAAGTTGCATCGGATGCGCCGCAGCCTGGAACTTGTCGCGTCTCGAAGGACGGCGCAGCGGGTCCCCTCGCCCTCCACATCGGATACGTATTCCTCCGGACGAACGTTGCGTGGCCCGGCTTTTCGTCGCGACACGCATCGCGCGGCTCCTTGCGTTCGATGACGGTGGATGTCACTTCAGTTGATGGTGGTAGTCGAAGATATTCTTGACCTCGGTCTGATTTTTCTTGTTACCCACCAGCTCGGTCATCGGCGCGGCACGAGTGACGGTCGACCCCGTGCCCTTGTCGAACATATCGCCTGGCTTCTGGCCACCGAACGGGCGTCCAGGAACGCCGGTGATGGCCGCATGCGAACCGACTTTCTTCTGGAACATGTCGCCGCATTGGCGACACACCTGGTTGGGGAAACTCGCGAACGTGCCCACCAGATTGGAATCATGTTCCATGGAGGTCGATCGCGAACCGTTGTGGAGTGTGATCGCCATCGGTTCGGAGTGGTATGTCTGCTCCGGTCGACCGGCCTTGCCCAAGGCCTTCGCGACGTCGATGCTCGGCTTGAACAGCTGTGTCGACGGTGTGCTGTGCTTGGTGTCCACGCCCGAGCCGGATACACCCATGGCATGCGTGACGTCGGTGAAGTCGAATTTCTGACTTTGTGCATTGAAGCGCACCTTGCCGACGTCCGAGAGAATGGAGTTGACCGGCTGCTTCTTGCCCACGCTGTTGGTCGCTGGATTGGACATGCGCGATGCGTGCGTGTCGAAGGCTTTCGCGAAGTTGCTCGAATCGGTGGACGTGCTGTCTCCGATGGCCTCGCTGGTCGGCAGCGAATGCAATCGCCAGGCCTTGACCGAGCCGTCGGGCATCGGCGCGAGACCGACAATGGAGCCGCGCCGGGAGCGGTGCATCTGTGTCGGCGGCGGCAGGCTCGGGTTGGAGCGCGGCGTTCCCCAATCCTGCGTGGTCTGCATCGGCGACAGACCGGTGTCCGTGATGTAGGACTGCGCGTGCTGCGCGTTCGATAGCGTCAGGTTGGAAAATTGGTGGTAGCGCAGTCCCGTGCCGTGTTCGACATTTCCGCCCTTCGGAAATGCCTTGTGCGAAAAATTCAGGCTCCGCTTGATTTTCGCCGTCGTTACCTTCGGCAGACCATGTTGCGTGGCGACCGCGTTGACCGCCTGTTTCATCATGCTTATGGTCTGTTTCTTCTGCGCAAGCTTCTGCTTGAACGGCATGCCCACATGGCTCTTGCCTGCCGATGCGGTGAATTTGCTTGTCGCCTTTTTCGCCTTTTTGGAACTGCTGGGCGTCGGGGTTGAGTTCTTCTTGGGCATGCATGCGAACGCCTAGAACCGACGGCTCGAAGCTCGTGCTCGTCCAGGCGCGTGCGCCGTGGTTTCAGGGAGACGGATCATTCAGAGGCCCCGACTCTTGTAGGTCGCGGAGATGCTCTTGAACTGAGGCTTCTTGCTTTTGCTGCTGCGCTGCTGCACGAAGCCGACCGTGGAATGCGTGTCGGTATCGAGGCGGTAGTGGTAGACCTCGTGCCCCTTCGACGCCGCCTTGAGAGCGCGCTTTTCGATGAATCCGTCGACGGTGATGTTGGCCCAGCTTGGCGCCCATACCGTATGCGCGCTGTTGCTTTCCTCGCCGACGAGACTGAAAGGAGCGGCATGCGCACGGTGATAGCCGCCTTTGACATCGCTGTGCGGTTGCGGACTCAATGGTTCGCTGATGGTTTTGCTTTCCGCCTCGGAACCGTGCATCGGATTCACGTAGGTGGACGTGATCTGATGGCCGATGTACGACTCGTCCTTGCGTGGACCGACACGAAGGTCCTTCTGCAAAATGAGTTCGAACGACGACTGATGCTCTTTGATGTGCGATGCCAGCGGTCCGGGCAGCACCTTGGAAAGCTTGCCGGCCTGAATCTTGGTCGCCTTGATCTTGCCGTACATGGTCCGCCGGCTGGTCTCGTCGAGGCTGCCGCCGGCTTTCATGGCCGTGCTCACGTACGGCGTGGTGCTGAATCCGAAGTGTTCGACGTCTTTCATGTTGCCGATGGTTTCCTTGCGCTTTTCCTCGCTGGTGTCGGAGCGCAACTTGGGGCGTTTTCTCGGGTTCATCGTGCACCTCTCGGAGCGGCGTCGCGCGCGAGGCGACGCGCGTGGATTCATCCAATCACGCCTTCGAGCGCGCTGCGTGAATATTCGTTGTCGTGAAAATGTCCCATGCGAGAGACCACCATCTGCTGCGCGGCGAAGTGCGCGAACGTGCTGCGGAACGGTGTCGCCGCCATCGCCAGATAATCTTGTCGTGTCGGCGGTGTGGTGCCCTGGAACACGGCGCGGTTCTCGCGACGCACGAAGTCGCCGACGTTGTCCGGCGTCATCGGTTGCGAGAGATAACTGGGCGACAGCGTCTCGTAGTGCCGCTGGATGCGCCGGGACGGGCCGGTTGTCGCGGAAAAGAAGCTCGATGCTGTGCGGCGAAGATCGCCAAGCGTGGGAAAGCTGCTTCGACTGGGTGAAGACATCAGAGGATGCTCCCTGGCAAGGATTCGGACGCAAGCTGCGTCGCGGGGATACTGGCCATGCTTCCGACCAGCGCCGACACATCGGAACGCGCATGAACGCTCAGCACGTGCGTGGCGCGATCGACATGCTTAAGGAATGACCAGGCTTCCTCGCCGACGTCGCCGCACGCCTCGGGCCAGCGCAGCAGATGTTCCGGCGCCTGGCCGGGACGCATGATCGGCACGCCGGTCGGCTGGAATCCGATCTTGGACAGACCGCGCAGCGACGGCGCGTTGTGCGCATAGACCTTGGCGTAGCACGCGCGCATGCCCCAGGCGGCCTGCGCCTGCTCGAGCAACAGGCGCCCTGCCCGCGGTCCGAAGCCGAGTCCGCGGAAATCGCGGCCGATCCAGTAGTAGTACAGGCCCAGACCGGCGTGCATGATCAAGCTGACGCAGCCGACGAATCCCCAGTAGCGGTGCCACAGGCCGAACAGCGCCTGATCGCCGGCTTCGTGAATCTCGTCCAGCCACGCGTGCCAGTCCGCGTCATCCTCGAAGTCGGGCAGGCAGCACAGATCGATCATGGCCGGATCGTCGTAGTGCCAGCGAAAATCGTCGATATGATGATGCCCGAGCGCTTGCAGGCGCAGCTCGCCGTCGTCGATGAGGCCGCCGGACAAGTCGCACGATGCGTACCAGGCATGCAGTGCCGCGGACAGCGACACGGCCTCGCGATGGTGCGGCTCGCACAGAAGCACTTGGCGAAGTATGTCCGCGGCGGCCGCCGTTTCGCCGATGCGCCAGGCTGCCAGCGCGATGTGACAGGCGTCGCTCATGTCGCTTTCGCCATGGGCGCGCAGGGCCAGTCCAACGTGGAAAGCGCATGGCCAGTCATCGCACGCCAATGCATCCAGGAAGAGATGCCTCCGCGTGGATCGGAAGCGTTCGGCGACCAGCGCATCGGGCGTGCTGCGCAGACATTCACGCAAAGCGATCATGCGCGCCGTGCGCTGTTCGCTGTTGTCCGGAACCGCGAGCCGGATCGACTCGTCCGGAACGTCGCGAACCGCGGCATGGGGTGACGGCATGTCGCCCACGGGCGCGCGCTGATCCTGCATCGAGCAGGCCGCACTCACGAATCGCCCTCCCCTGTTGCTTCATCGTCTGTGTCACCGGCCAACCCCATCAGCTCGAAGATGCTGATCTGGCCGCCCGCCTTCAGGAACAGCTCGTGGTAGAGGCTGGCGGCATCGAGCTGTCCCCAGGCGATCGCGCGATACAGCAGGTACGGCACCGGACTGTGCGGCTCGACCTGCATCAGGAAATCGGCGATGCCGGCCAGCTCCCGGTACGCCTGCTCGCGGCTTGCGTTCGTTACGCTGCGCCGCGATGGCGTGGTCGACTCGGTCGGCGCGACGACATGCTCGTCCCCATCCTCATCGGACTCATGGCGTTCGCTGGTCGCCGGCGCTTGCAGCGGCTCGTGGCGTCGGTTCAATTCGCTTTGCAGCAACGACTGCATGCGTCCCAGCAGCGTATCCATCCGGTGCAGGGTCGGCGCATCGTCCTGCATGCGTTCGCGCAGGCACGCTTCCAGCGTCGCGATGGCGTCGCGCGCATGGGCGATCTCGGCATGCCGCGTGCGCAGCAGCGCTACCGGCACGTGCGCCATCAGCGCCTGCAGTTGCTCCAGCGATGCGGCTTCCTCGGCCTCCTCGGGCAAGGCCCCGTTGGCGGCGCGGATGCGTTCGTGGTGGTGCGCCAGTTCCCACGCCGACCAGCTCGCCACGTGCTCGTCGAACTGCACCAGCGGGATCAGCGAGAGGGTCGAAAGCAGCTTGTCGTTCACCCAGCGCACGATGTTGGCTCGGGGTTCGTGGTCGCCGTCCTGCGCCTGCGGATGCAGCCCTTCCCACCAGCGTTCGCACATCGCGTGCATCAACGCGAAGCATGGCGCCAGCGCGGTGAAACCGCGTTGATGCATCTCGGCTTCCAGCAGCCACGCGGCCAGCCGCAGATCCTTGCTGCGCGTGCACAGCGCGTCGACGATCAGGTGCGACGCACGCGGCCAGTCGGCCTGTTTCAGTTCGACCGCCCATGGCCCCATCGGCAGCGTCGGATCGTCGCTGCGCCGGGCACCCTCGATGGCGCGCAGCGTGGGCGTGCCGCGCATCGTCTGTCCGGTGGGCTGCCCGCCGTCGATCGCGTTCAGCAGACGTCGCGCGTGTTCGCCGAGGTGTCGTGCAAAGTAGTCGACCACGCTCGTCGCTTCCTGCGAGGACGCGACTTCCGGTGGCGGCGTGGCGGGTTCGGCGTGGGCAAGCTGATTCATGATGGAGTCCTCGTCGCGTCGGCGCTCACCAGAGCACCGGCGCGTTCTGCGGGAACGCGGGTACGTCGAGCGTGACGGGTTGTTTGGTCTTCGGGTCCTTGGCGCTCAGATCCAGCGTGAGATAGAACGCGGTCGGATCGGGCGACACGGCGGTCGGCGCGGTTTTCGCATCGCTCTTGGTCAGGGTCGGCACGCTGAAGCGCAGCCACTGACGGTCGGGCAGCGCGCTATCGCCCGTCCCGGCGCTGGTGCGATGCAGATCCAGCAGGTGCAGCAAGGCCCACGGGCCGCTGGCGCTGAACAGCGCGCGTTCGCCGCTGACCTGCAGGTCGCTCTGACGGCTGTCCGGCAGCGGCATGAAGCGCGAACCGCTGGCCCATTGCAGCGTGAGCGTCAACGGCTGACCGAAGCTCCATGGCACCTGTGTCGGACCGTTCGGCCACACGGCCGCGTTGTCGCCGGCGCCGAGATTCCAGGCAATCAACTGGTCGCTCTGCGGCGATTTTTGCGGCAGCGCGCGGAAGCCGACCGCCAGTTCGATGGGTTGCGGCTGGGGCGTGGCCAGCAGGTTGCCGGCGAGGAAGGTTTCCACGGCGTCGAGCTTCTGCACGAAATCGCGCATCTGTTTCGCCTTGTCGCCCTGGGCCGTCTTCAGCCAGGTTTCCAGCTCCGGCTTCTCGCTGTCGTAGTAGACGAAGAAAGCGCGCACGTTGCTCAGCGACACTTCGTGCGAGCCACTCGCGCCGAACGGATAGCGCCCGGCGATCTGGCTGTTGAACAGCATCGCAATGCGGTAGTAATGCAGGTCGACGCTGGACTGTCCGTGTCCGGAGCAGGCCATGCGTGCGACCTTCAGCATCGCTTCCCGGCGCTGCGAGAACAGGTCGTTGCCGACGGTCGGCGACGTGTAGGCGTCGAGGGTCGCGCTGCAGTTGTCGAAGGTCATCGGCTGCAGCTGCTTGGTGAAGAAGTCATCGAGCTTGGCGGCCTGCCCCGCCGGATCGGAGAACTGCACCGCGCTGTTGAGCGCGTCGATGGTGTTGCCCCAGAAGGCGTCGGTCTGGTCGTTCTTGCGCTGGCTGTCGTCGCTGCCGGCGGAGTTCTTCAGCAGGGTCACGAACGGCGCGGCGTAGCCGGCCAGCACCTGCACCCGCTCGATCTGCCGATTGAGGTAGGACTGCAGCACCGCCGGCGCGCCCAGATCGAACACATGGGCGTCGCCTTCGCTGTCGGACTGCACGGCCGGATCGTACAACTGGCTGGCGACGGCAAGACCGGAAACGTCGGCCAGACGATCCGATGCGTAGTTGCGCATGCACTGCCCCACACGATCGGCCAGCGGCGACAGTTGCAGCTGCCGCAACTGCTGCTGCGATTGCAGGATCGGACCGACGGCGGCCGACAACTGGCTGCTCTCGCTCGCCAGTTGGCGGTCGAGTTGCGAGGTGGCGTCCAGCCCCGGCACCGTATCCGCATCCGTCGCGCCGAGCTGGTTCTGGGCGATGTCGCGTTCGACTACCGCCGACAGCTGCGCCAGGGCAAGACGCTGGTACAGCGGCTCGTTGTCCACCCCGCCCTTCAGCGGACTCGGCGGCTGCGCGGCGATGAAGTTCTGGTAATCGCGCAACTGCGTCAGGACCTCGGTGAACGTGCCCGACTTCCAGCCGCTGACCGAGCCGTTGCAGCTGAACGGCTGTAGACGCTCGACCTGGGCGAAGGCCAGCGAAGCCAGGGTCTTCAGTCCCGATGCCTCGCGCCCGAAGCCCGGACTGACGCCCTGCAGCTGATCGGTCGACTTGTTGACCACGAACAGCGACCCGTACGGCGTCAGCTGCGCCTGCCGCAGCGTGTCCACGGCCGGCTGATAGCACGAGGGCGTATCCAGATAGCCCAACGCATCGCGCAGGGAATCGTTGTAATGATGCACGCCGATCAAAGCCTCGATGCCCGGCGCGATGGCGCGACGCGTGCGCTCACAGGGATTGTCGTAGGTCGTCGAGGTCAGCCAGGAGCTGTTGATCCAGTCCAGCCAGCTGTTGAAGGCGCGCAGCGGGCGCAGGATCGGCGCGCGGGTGGCCTGCAGATCGCGCAGCAGCCGCGGCCCAGATGCGACTTCCTTGAGCAGGTCGTTGCGCACCTGGCGCACCATGCCATCGATGCGCTTGGTGTAACCCTCGCGCTGCAGCGCGGAAATCTGCGGCGCGCCGTCGTAGGTGGTTTCGGCGAGCGCCGTGGTCAGCGCGCTCTGCGTGCGCATCGCCACGTCGGGCAAGGGCTTGCCGTAGACATACAGGGCCAGATCGGCCAGCTCCTGCAGTTCCGCCTTGCGCTCACTGCGTAGTCCGGGTTCGGACAGCCGCGCGAGCCGGTCGAGGTTGGTCTCCAATGCCGACAGCTCGTTGAGCGTTTGCGTCAACTGACTGCGCTCGGCATCGAAATCGCGTCCCGGGGCGCTCTCGCCGGCCGGCGTGGTCAGCGTGGCCCGCGACAGTTCATCTATACGCAGACTCAACTGGCAGGCCAGCGCGGGAAACACCACCGTGCCGAGCGTCTTCGAGGACACTTCGTGCGCGACGCCGTCGCTGACCCGGTCGTCGAACCACGACAACGGAATGGCGACGCGGCCGATGTGAGTGTCCAGATGCGCGACCTGCGCAATCAGGGCGTAGACGTGATCGCGATCCAGGCATCCCTGATGCTGCGCTTTGGCACTCAGATGGATGTCCGCGAGCGCGCTGCGCAAGGACTGCGTCTGCGCATCGAGTCGCCATGCGGACCACGGCAGGGCCACAGCCAGCAGCAGCGCTGCCGCGGTCATGCCGATCTGGATGCGGCGGATCAGGCGATTGCGCGCGAACAGACCGCGCTGGGTGCGCTGGGCCAGTCGGCGCTCGGCGAAGATCTTGTCGCGCAGCAGGCTCTCGATGAACGACACATCGCGACGCGGCGCGTCGGACGGCGTGTCGACCGCATCGACGGCACCGGTGAAGTAGATGCCGCGACAGAACGCACGCGTCTCGAAACTGTTGGGCTTGAAGACCACGCCGAGATAACGCTGCAGCGCCGACTGCAGCGCATTCATGGCGCGCGGGAACAGGAAGAAGTCGTCGACGTCGTCGATATGGTCGTGACTGGCCGCCGCGTCCAGCACCAGCTCGCGCAAACCGCGCGTGAGCTTGTTGAAGGCATCCTCGACCCAGGCGTCGGGCGTGCCGTTGTCATCGATGGTCGGACTGGACCAGCCGATCATTTCCGAGCGCAGGCTCGTCGACTGCGCCTTCCAGAAGGCATCGAAACCGTGGATGGCATCGCATTGACTGACGACCACATAGACCGGCAATGCGAAGGCAAACGTCTCCTGGACTTCGTGGATGCGCTGGAACGCCTGCGCGGCCTCCGCATGCAGCGCGGTATCGTCGGCATGCAGCAGACGCTCGGCCGAGACCACCCAGACGATGCCGTCCAGTGCACGATCGGGACGCAGGCTGTCGATGTCGTCGAGCAAGGCACGCCAGCGTGCGTCGACCTCCACCTGCCCCGGCGGCGCGCTGACTCCGGTCTCCGGATCGAGCAGCATGCCCTGATCGAGGAAATACCAGTGTGCGTAACGCGTGCCGGCCTTCAGATAGGCCTCGTGGCGGGCATCGCCGCGCGTATTCCTGCGCAGCAGCGCATCCGGAATCGAGGCCACGAGGCTGCTCTTGCCGTGCCCGGGGAACCCCATCAGCAGCAGCCAGGGACTGCGATAGCGCCAGTCATGGCGAGCCAATACATAGCGCACGGCGCGCTCGATCACCGCGTAGCGGCGGCGCAGCGCGTCGATCAGTCCATGCAGACTCCAGCGCGAGGGCTTCTTGTTCGCGGGCTTCTTCGGCGCAGCCTTGCTGCGACGCGCGCGCCACATCAGCACCACGATCAGCAGCAGTGCGACCAGCGCCACGACGATGCTGATGGTGAACAGCGCGCTCACGAGGCACCGCCCAGCGAGTACACCAGCGACCAGGTCAGGGTGATCCAGAGCGCCGACGACAGCAGCAGATAGCCCACGGTCACGTAGGTCGCCGCGCGCAGCCAAGGCGACAGCGCCGGACGCACCTGCGCGCTCGACTCATCGACCTGCACGGCATAGTCGTAGGCTTGCGGAAACGCATGCTCGCGCGCCTTGCCGATGTCGCCGAGGCGAGCCAGCTTGTGCAGGCGGCTGCGGTAGGCGCGCAGGATGCTGTTGCTCTCCGGTCCGCGGTACATGCCCTTGAAGCCGAGCTGCAGCGCAAGCAGGAACACGGCCGCCAGATTCGCCTCCAGCACGCTGGGCGCGCGACATTCCACCAGCGCCTTGGCCAGCACGAAGAACTGGCGACCGGCAACCCGGCTGCGCGCGATCGAATGTTCGATCAGGTGCTCGACCCAGTGCGCGGTCCAGTCGTTGCTGTCTGGGCGGGACAATTCAAAGATGATGACCTCGTCCGCCAGCGCCGCCATCACGTATCGAGTACGCCGATAAGCGTCCATCTCGGCACCGGTGGCCATGCCGCGCACGATGTGCATCTGTGCGTCCATGACCGCCAGCAGACGCGCGGCGACACGTTCGGCCATGGCGTGTGGATCGATCTCGGCATGCGGTCGATCCGGTTCGAGCAGGCGCGTCAGTTCCTGACTGCGTGCAGCCTGCTTGATCCGCGCGAGCTCCTCGTAGAAGGCCGAGAAATGCTCGAGCAGGAAATTCCGGTCGGGGCGCGTCGTCGCGATCAATCAGCCGCCTCCACCCGTGGTTGCAGCGGGCGCGCCGTCGCGCACGCGCGGCAGATACAGCAGGATCGAAGCCGGCACTTCGTCGCCCGGCTCGCCGAGGATGACGAGTTCGTCGTTGTCCACGATCAGGCGGCGGACCTGGCCGCCGTCCAGTTCGATGTTGGCGTTGCTGACCTGGAACACGAACGCGCCCGGCCGCAGGTTCAACGAGGCCACGCGGGTGGCGTCCGCCTCGCGCACGCCGGCGCCCGGGAAGCGCCGGCGCAGCAGGGTCTGCAGCATCTCGTGCGCGGCGATGCGCGCGTTGCGCAGCCAGTGGCCCAGCGTGGGTCCGCTCTGCCCTGCCCGCGGACGCAGTTCGATATACAGCGTGTCGGTGTGCGTGCCGGCCGGCAGACGGCAGCGGAAACCGGAACGTCCGACCGGCTCGAATTCGAGAATCCGGTAGTCGGCATTGAGCTGATCGATCTGCTTGGTGATGTAACCGATCGCCTGCTGGAACTGAGGCATGCAGTTTTCGTGCTCGTAGCCCGCCAGCGCGGGCGGCTGCGGCGCCGACGGCGTAGCGGCGACGAAGCCGAGCAGCTGCGCCAGCGCCACGTACAGATCGCACGGATGGGCCACGCCGGATTTGAGCACGACGTCGAACGCCGGCAGCGCCATCGCCAGGCAGCGCGCCGCATACACCTGCGCGACGCTGTCCTCGGCATACCCCGGCTGTTCGCCGATGCGCACCCCAAGCAGTTCGCGATACTTTGCCCACAGCCTCGCCGACAGGTTCTCCAACTGGCTGCGCAGCGAGTTGTCACCCTGGAAGTCGGAAGCGTCCACCTGCAGCATCGGCGGATGGAAGTCGGTCAAATGCACGCCGCGCGAATCGCCGCGCAGACGCAGCAGCGGAAACGAGCAATAGCTCTTGGGTACGTTGTCGCCGGCGAAGAGGCTGAGACACGGGCGCAGGCGATCGACGTTGATCTCGTCCTGCACGTTGCTCTCGTCCGCCTCCAGCGCACCGGGTTCGGTGGTGTAGCGGCGCATGTCGCCGATGTCGCTAGCCGCGCCGCGTCCGCGTACCGGAATGCGCAGATGCACGGTGACCTCGGGCGTGACGGTCCAGTCGTGCTTGGACAGGTCCAGCGCCAGCGGCTGCGATCCGTAGTGCCCCGGATAATCCACCAGCAAGCCGTCGCCCATGATCGCGCGCAGGCGCTCGATCGCCACCCGCCCCTTGACCAGCTCGGTGATGTCCAGCTTGAGCGTCTGGATGCCCCAGAAGTTGGGCTGGATCGCGGCCATGCGCTGACGCAGCGTGGCGTGCCAGTAGATGTCGTTCTGCTGGAAATGCTGCGGCGAAAGCAGCATGCCCTCGGTCCAGGACACGGCCTCGGGCAGCAGGATGGATGGATCGACGACAGGCATGACGCTACCTCAGGGTTCGCTAACGTGGACGGCCGACGTTTCCAGCCAGATCGTGGGGTGCTTGAAGCCGGTCAGGTCGACGCGGCCTTGCCCCGATGGACTCAGGTAGCCGGCGAAGCCATAGACGGCGATGGCCTTGCCGTGTCGCTTGGGCAGCTTGACCGGATCGACCACCGACGCCGGCGTGACCTGCAGCGAGACGATGTCGGCCGAGGTGCCCAGACCGTTCACCAGGTTGCCCTTCTTGCCGAACCACTCCGGCGCAGTCTTGGGCAGCAGGCCGGCGGCGGTCTTGTCGTAGACGAACACCAGATCCAGCGCGGTGGCCGAATCGGCGTTGGCGTCCGGCACCGCGACCACGCGAAGGTCCTTCACGTCCGTGGTCTTGTCGCCCCACGGCACCAGCTTGGACAAGACGCTGCAGCCCGATACGAGCAGCGACGCGAGCAACGCGAACAGCACGATGGCGTGACGGCGGCGCATCAGCTGAACACCAGTACGGTGATTTGCGCCGGCGTCAGCGACGTGCCCTCGGCGTTCGGAAGCATGCCGTTCTGACCGGTCAGATCGAAAAGATGCGTGCACGGGACCCCTCCCACATACACCGTGAAACTGCCCAGCAGCGTGCGCGCAGGGCCCATGAACATGACCGATTCGAGGCCGCCCTCGACGCCCGCCTCATCGCCCTGCGTCATGCTGCTGATGGTGATCAGGTTCTCGCCCAGCCCGCCGCCGATGATGACCTCGAACTGCACCGGGATATCCATCAGCGAGATGGAGATGTTCGGGAACGGCGTCGGCACGGGCACGCCCGACACCGGCACGTTGCATACGTCCGGAAAAGCCAGGCTCAGCACGCCGAGGTTGGTGTTCGCGAACATCGCTCCTCCTTCAGCCCAGACTGACGCGCTCGGCGTCGATCTTGGCGTCCTGGCGCGCGGTGACCAGCGCCTGTTCGCTGTCGATACGCAGCAGCTGACGCGCGCTGACCAGGAAATGTTCGACCTGGCCGACGTAGTGATAAGCCGTCTGCACCAGCGATTCGGCGGCGCTGGTGAACACGTTGCGCGCGTTCAGCGACAGCGAACCGCGTGCCGCGGTGATGTCGACGCCATCGGCGGCGCGCATGGAAATGGTCTGCTCGGCGCTCACGTCCACGTCCGGCTGACGGATCGTCAGACGCTGCGCGCCGGGCACGGTCATCACCACCTGCTCGCGTTCAACGCGGTCGAGTACGTGCAGCACGTGGTAGCGGCCTTCGGCCGTGCGCACCAGCAGCACCTCGTCGCCGGCCTGCGGCGTGATCAGGCAGGACACGGCCTGACGGGCGCTGCGACCGTCCTGCATCAGCCAGAGTCCATCGTCGAGGCTGGAGTGGATCACGGCCTCGGACCATTCCGGTGCGTGCTGCTGCACGCGGGTGAAGCGGCGTCGTTGAGTAGCGAACATCAGTGCATCTCCAGGGAAAGGGAACGGGATTCGGCGGCGAGACGCTCGGACGAGGTGCCGCGCAGGCCCGCGCAATCGGCCTGCTCGAAAGTGGCCTGCGCGAAGCGCGCGTCGTGCAGGTTGCCGTGACGGAAGCGGCTGTGATCGAAATCGATGCGGCTGCCGCGGGCATGCTCGAAACGCGCGTAGTCGAGCTGGGCGGCCGCGAAGCTGACGTCGTGCAGTTGGCTGTGGTCCCAGTTGCTGGAGGACAGCACGGCGCGGTCGAGCCGCACGTCGTCGAGACGCGCGCCCTGCAGCACGGCGTTGGTCGCACGCAGGTCGTGTGCGTCGACGTCCTTCAGCACCGCTTCCAGCAGCAGCGCGCGGCTGAGGTCGGCGCCATCGAGATTCGACTGCCGCACGTGCGCCTGACGCAGATTGGACTCGCGAAGCACCGTGCCGCGCAGGTCGCAGCCGACGAAGGACGCCTGTTCCAACAGGCAGCGTTCGAGCGTGACGGAACGCAGATCCTTGCCGTCGAAGCGCGCCTGCTTGAGCACGCTGGTATGCGCCTGCAGGCCGACGATATCGAGACTGCGGAAATCGACGTCGGGCAGCACCGACTGATCGAGCACGGTGTTGCGCAGGACCGCGTGATCCATCCGCCCTTCGGCGAACACGCTGCGATGCAGGATGGCGGACGTCCACTGGCTGGCACGGACATCGCAGCGCGTCGCCACGCTGATCGACCACTGTGCCTGGGTCCATGCGCTCGTCTGCAGGTCGCATTCGGTGAAGGCCGATTGCGCCACCTGGCTGCCGGTCCAGGAGCTGCGCGCGAGCCGGGTCTTGGTGAGACTGCAACCGTCCAGCGTCGCGCCGTCGAAACAAGCGCCCTGCAGATCGCAATCGATGAAGGTCACGCGCTTCAGCGTCGCGCCGTCGAGGCGCGCGTTGTTCCAGCGCACCTTGCTCAGCACCAGCCCCTCGATGGTCCGACCGCGACCGTCGAGGTCGCCGAGGTCGACGTCGTGCAGCGGCTTGCCCAGCCGCTGCAGACGGGCGATATCGTTCCAGTCGGTCATCGCGGCAACCTCCGGCCCGGTTCGATGCGCACTTCGTCGAGGCAGGCATGCTCGAAATGCGCCTCGCTGCAATCGGCCTGCATGAAGTTGGCGCCATGCAGATCCGCTTCGCGGAAGTCCGCGCGACGACACATGGCCTGATAGAAGTCCGCGGCATCGGCCTGTGTGCTGCTGAGATCGCTGCCCATGAACAGCGCGCGATAGAACAGCGAACGCTTCAGCGAAGCGCCCGCGAGGTTCGCGCCGCCGAAATCGCACTGGCGGAACTCGCCGTCGGTCAGATCGGCATCGATCAGCGTGGCGTCGCGCCAGCTGCTGCGGTCGGCATCGACGCGCTGCAGATCGGCGCGGCTCCAGTCGGCCCCGCCGCCGGCCTGCACGCGCACCAGTCGCGCGTTGGACCAGTGGCTGTCGGTGAGCAGACACTCCATCAGCACGCTGCGTTCCAGTACGGCGTCGTTCCATTCGCTGGCGTCGAAGTCCGAACCCAGCGCCACGATGCGGTTCCAGTGCGAGCGCGCCCAGCGACTGCCCTTGCCGCGGGCGTGCAGCAACACGCAGTCGCTCAGCTTCGTGCCGCGCAGATCGGCGCGCGTCAGATTGATGTTGGACGCCATCCATTGATCCATCTGCGCACCGCTCAGGTCGGCGTCCTGCCAATCGGATTCGGCCGCCTGCGTGCCTTTGAAACTGGCGCTGCGGAACAGCGTGCGATGCGCCCGCGTGCGCGCCAGGTTGGCGCCGTCGAACAGCGCGCTGGTGCAGTCGGCGGCGTCGAGGCAGGCTCCGGTCAGGGCCACTTCGCTGAAGTTGGCGCCGTCCAGGCGCGCGCCGCTGAGATCGGACGATTCCAGCAACGCACCGCTGAGATCGGCGCCGGACAGCAACGCACCGCGCAGATTGGCGCCGGCCAGATCGCAGCCGCGCAGCGACTCGCCCTCGCGCACGCGCTGCACGATCCAATGACCGATCGCCGAGGCCGCTTCCGGCGTCAGCGGCTGCACCGGCGCCGTCGCGGAAGGCGAAGCCAGACGCGCGCGGCGCTGCAGATCGTGCAATTGCGCGATGGGCGGCGGCGACTGCGGTTGCGTGTCGGCCAGTTCGGCCAGCATGCCCAGCGAAGCATCGCCATGCTGCGCTCGTTCGATGGCTTCGGCGCTTCCGGTCGCTTCCGGCGGCGCGGCGGCGGGCAGTTCGCCATACTCGGCAAGAACTTCCTCGCGACGTGCCTGCGCCCGTTGCCGCGCCTGCTCGGCGACCTGATGGGCGCTGTCGAGCAACGGACCCAAGGCGAAATCGCCTCGCTTCACGGCTGCGGCGGTCGGCGTCTGGAGCGCCATCGGTTCGGCCGTCGGCGTGGGGGTGTCCGATGGCGGCAACCCGCCCTGTTTCTCGAATTCCGCTTGCAGTTCGGCCTCGCGCGCCTCGCGGGCATCGCGACGGTGGGCCTGCTCCTGCTGCGCCTCACGAGCGCGTTCGGCGCGGGTGGCGGCGTCGATGTCCGGCGTCAGCTGCGATTCGTTGAATACGTGCCGAGCCGCCGTGTCGCGGTTCATGCGCACCGCCAGCGTCTCGCCGTAGTGCTGCACGGGACGCGGGGCATCGGACTGATGTTCGTAGGCGCACATCAGCGCATCCACGTCGAGCGCCATCGCATCCTGCGTCATGGCTTCGCCGCGGTGAATCGCCACGCCCAGATCGGCGTCCGGGAAGAGCCACACGGTGTCGAACTGCAGCGGCAATTCCTCGACCACGTCCGTGCCGGCGCCCTTGCGGTGCAGGAACACGCGCGGACGCATGTCGGGCAGATGCCCCTCGATCACGGGACGCTGCGGATGCAGACCTTCGAGGCGGTACGGTTCGCCGCCGCGGAACAGGCCTTCGATGCGCTGATCGAGCGGCGCGGCGTTGAAGAATTCCGGGTCGGTGTCGTCGGCCAGGCCCGGGAAGCCCTTGGCGTGCCACTGGCTGTCGTAGGTGCCGACCCACTGCCGGCGCGGCATCCAGCCCACGTCCAGCGGACCGAAACCGACCGGCGCGTAGGCACGGTTGTGGTTGCGCACCGGCTCGTCGACCGCTTCCAGGTTCGGCATGCTGCCGTGGTTGCGGCCGATCAGCGCGGCCAGTCGATTCGGCAGATAACCGCGCCCCTGCGGATTGCCCGGATGCCGCGCGCCGCCGAAGGCGCGATCCCAGGTCAACGGCATGCTGGTGAACGGCGCCGGCGACGTGATCTGGCGCAGCGGCAGCATGCCGTAGAGCCATTCGCGGTCGCCGATCACGCGCACGGACTTGTCGATGCCGGCGAGGGTCATGCGCACGGTCATCTCGGTCGTCGCCAGTCCGTTCGCGGGATACGCGTGACCGGCCAGCAGCACTTCGCCGCGATGCTTGGGCATCAACTCGTCGAGCGGCTTGCCGGTCGGCAGCTGGGCGATGATCTTGCGCCACTGCAGATTGTCGCGCAGCAGGCTTTCCACGCGTCCGCCGAGATGGAAACACTGCAGCGTGGCCGCCAGAAGACGGCTCTGTCCGCGCCACCGGTACGGGCGGTGCATCAGGCCGAGCGTCATGGGTTTGACTATCTTCATGCGCGCCTCATACGTAGATGTAGGTGATCGGGATCGACACGCTGATGCCGGTGATCTCAACGCCGATCTGGGCCGCGGCCACCTTCACGGAGAGTCCCGTGCCGATGACTTCCACGGACGTGGACATGCCTTTGACGCCGACATGCGTCTCCGAAGCGACCACGCCGATGTCGGTGGTGTCGCCGGTGACCGAGATGCCGGTGCTTTCGCCGGTCACGCTCAGGCGCGTCGATGCGCCGACCACGCTGGTGTCGATGCTGGAACCGACGACGTTGGTCTGGATGCTGCTGCCGGTGACCGAAGTGCTGATGCTGGAACCGGTCACGCGCGTGTCGATGGCGCTGCCGGTGACCGCCACGGCTTCGGTAGATCCGGTCGCCGATACCGAGCTGCTCATGCCGGTCAGCGAAGCGCTGGTGACGGCCCCGGTCAGCGAACTCTCGGTACGCACGCCAGTGACCGAGGTCTGCAGCGCCGCCCCGGTCATCGATATGCCGGTGCTGATGCCGACCGCCGAGGTGGTGGTGGTCGAACCGATGGTGTCGATGGAAGTCGTGAGTCCGACCGCGGACGTGCTGCTTTGCATGGCCGTGAGCGAGGTGTTGTCGACGATGTTCTGCGTCGACTTGCGCGTGGCGGTGCCCAGCGACACATCTTCGCTGTAGCTGTCGCCGGTCACGGTCGAATACGAAGTGGTCTTGCCCAGCGTGCTCTTGCTCCAGACCTCGGCGCCCTCGTGCGTGCTGTAGGTGCAGCCGAAGGAATCGGATCGGCTGAGCAGTCCGTCCTTGCCGTTTTCGGAGGTGGCGTAGCTGTAGCTGGCGCCCTGCGAATAGCTGGTATCTCGGTAGTCGCCGGTGTCGTACTTCGAGGTGACGATGCTGACGGCCTTGTCCAGGTCGTAGTCCGAGTGCAGGCCGAAGCGGATGCTCTGGTTGTCGCCGTAACTGGTCGAGTAGCTGCTGCCGACATTGGTGTTCGCGGTCCAGCCCGACGGTGTCACCACCAGCGAGCCGTTGGCCTGCACGATGCTCTGCACTTCGGGCAATTCGGATTCGTCGTTGGCGCGCGAGACCAGCACCATCACGCCGATTTCCGGCACCGTCTGCATGTGCGGCGCCAGCTTCACCCAGACCGGATCGCCGGGCGAACCGGGGCTGGAGAACTGCACGTAGACGCCCTTGGCCATGAGGTCGGTCGGCGCCGCTTGGGTGTCGCGCAGGTTCGACGATTCCGGATCGAAGTTCTGCGGCTCGTAGAAACGCCAGTCCTGCGGGCGCTGACCTTCCACATCGACCACGCGGGCCAGGATGCTGCCCTGCTGGGTGTCCTGCACCGAGAACGGACTGATGAGTCCGTTCGCCTCCGTGGCCTCGAAGGTGTTGGTGTAGGACCCCTCCGCCGACGCCGAATGCTGCACGCGGCTGAGCACGAACGGCTTGCCCTGCAGCGTCGGTCGCACCGCGCGCGGGCTGGTGCCCTCGGCCATGTTGCCCTGCAGCGTGAAGCGATAGCCGACGCGGAAGTACATGCAGGTACTGCCGCCGTTGAGCTGACTGGACGAGGACGCCAGGACCGAAGCCGTGTTCTTCACGTACTCCTGCGCGCTGTCGTTGCTGAAGCCGTATTCGTAGGTGCGGTACTGGTTGAACGGCAGCTCGCCCGGATCGGCCGGCATCTGCGAGGAGAAGGTCTGGTAGTCGGCGACCGTGTCCTGCTCGGACGCGCTTTCCTGATGCACGAAGCCGCCGCTGACGCCGCTGCTGACCAGCGACTGCTGATAACTGTACTCGTACACCACATCGTCGAAATGCAGACCGAGATCGTCGATGGAGGTGTAGGTATAACGCAGCGGTCGGTCGCCGAAGGCCTGCGGGTAGACGGCGCGGTTGGAGAACACCACCACATGCCGATCGCCGTAGTGCTGGAAGTAGTAGAAGATGTGCGCCTTGCTCATCAGACGCTGCAGGAAGGCATAGTCGCTCTCGCCCGACTGCAGCCAGTCCTGCACGCGCGCCACGGCCAGGTTGTTGTTGCCGGAGATGTCTTCCAGCGAATAATCCAGGTAGTGCCGGCGCATCAGCTGCTCGATGGCGTCGCGCACGCTCATTTGCGGATAGACGCGGTAGTTGTTGGTCAGCGTCAGCTTCCACAGCGCCGGCTTCATGCCGATGCGGTACACGCCGGGCTGGGCCATCGTGAACGAGCTGACCATGCCGTTGAACACGTTCATGCCCGGCGCACTGCCCTGCTTCACCGCCTGCATGAAACGGGCGGCGGCATCGGGACGGTCGCTCTTGATCGCGCTGTTGATGCCCACGGTGATCGGGCGGCCGATCACCTGGTCGAAATCGATCTCCACGGCGCCGGACGGACTGGTGCTGGCGCGCAGTTCGAGCTGATAGTCGAACGGTTCGGAGATGCTCTCCTGCCCCTTGAAATCGATCAGGCGGAAGGTCTCGTCGCCGTACCAGCGGTTGCCTGGCAGCGTGATCGCGCAGTGCAGCCACAACAGCGGCGAGTCGGGCTTGCCAGCCTGGCCGATCGTGTCGACACGGGTCACGCCCACCTGGTCGTCGCGCGGACTCATGCGGCCACCGCCCGGTCGTCGTCGGCACGGATCAGGAAGCTCACCCGGCGCGCCGCCGTCTGCGGGCCGCGCAACCAGGCGGTCTGGCCCAGGCGCAGCCCGTGGCTGCCGTTCGCGGTGCGCGGCAGGCGCAGGTTCGGCGGCGGCAGACGCTCATCGCGCAGCGTCACCGACACCCGCACATCGACGCGACGGTCGAACAGGTAATGCACCATCGCCACCAGCGGTCCGTGACCGCGACCGAAGGCATCCTTGCGCGCATCCATGCCGGCCGGCGCGCGATCGGCGAGTACGGCACACAGCGCCTGGTAGCCGATCGGACCGATCTCCAGACCCACGCAGGCATGGTTGATCCAGACCCGCTTGCCCAGCGGCGCAGGATCGCTCAGGCGTCGCCGCCCCAGATGCGTCCGATCGCGCTGCTCGATGTCGCGCCATGCGCCGAGCAACGGCTGCACGCGAACGTCCGTACCCAGATACAGCGTGAGTACGCGCTCGGCGGTCGCCGCGCTGCGCCGTCCACTGGGCAACAGACCCGCCAACGACAGCAACGCACGACGCGGCAGCGGCACGCGCTGCTTGAGTATCTCGTCGGCCGCGCCGTCGAACGCGAGCAGCCCCATCAATGCGCCGACCGCGCCGGCATACCGGGTGTGCTCCGGATGCAGCGCGTCGAAGGCCGGCACGCTGGCCGCCTTCAGTTCGTAGCGCAATGTGCTGATGCGGTGATTGAAGATGTCGAGGAACTCGGCCATTCCCGCGTCGCGTTCGGCGAGCCGCTCGCGCACCCACTCGGTGAAGCTGTCGGGCATCGGACCCAACATGCCCAGCACGGTGAAGTTGGAGACGAACAATTCCCGCCGCCGCCGACCGCCGAGCGGACGCCGCGGCATGCGCATGCGCCCGGCGGAAATCTCGCTGCCGGGGAACGCCGCCGACAATTCACTGCGGAAGCGAAGATCGGGATGCACGCGCGAAGCGCCTCGCTCGCGCGCCTGCACATCATCCTGCGCGGGCCACGACGACAGCCGTACCCATTGGAAGAAATCGAAACTCGCCGGCTGCGCCTGCAGGCGCGCGGCTAGAGATTCGCCTGTGCGCCAGTCAGCGGTTGCCATGTCTTCAATTCTCCACGGTGATGGATCGACTCCAGAATCACTTCAACGACGGTATTGACCTCTGCATAGAGCGCCAGGAAATGGCGCAGCACCGATGCGAACAGCGCCGCGCTGGCGCCTTCAAAATGGCCCAGATCGATCTGCAGGCGGATCTGCAGGCAATCGGTGAATCCGCGTTGCGTCGGCCAACGCGGCAGCGCGCGTTGCACGCGGCGGGTTTGCAGCCCGCTCAATCCGTCGATCTGGCGATAGCCGTCCACGCTGGCCGAGCCCACATGCAGGCGCAGCATGTTCTTCAGCGCCTCGGGGCCATGGCCGTTGTCGACCAGCGACAGATGGTTCAGACACAACTGCGAGATCACCGCCCAGGGACGGTCGCCAATCATCTGCGGCGGCTGGTTCGGCGTGGGCTTGCAGGCCACGGTCAACGTCGACACCGCGCCCGCGCCTTCCAGGTACAGCAACGTGCCTGCTCGCAGCATCGACGGCAGCCGTCGATTGGTGCACAGGGCCGTGCCGCCGATCATTTCCTCGGCCGGATGCGTCAATGCGAAATCGGGGTCGAGGAAGGACAGATAGGTTTCGGTGCCATGGATCGCCCCGGTCTGGTTGATGCCGCGACGCGGGGCGTAGAAGTAGTCCTGACGCTCCAGACTGATCGACTCGTCCATGGAGAAATACGGCGCGATCGGACGCGGACTCTTGCCCGGCACGATCGACACCAGATCCTTGATCGCGTAGATCTCGCAGAATCGGTGATGCTGCTCGTCGCCGATCAAACGGTATTCGTACTGCTTCTGATCGAGCACGAACGGCTCGATGCGCTGCGGGAACAGGTTGACCAGCGGCAGACAGTTCAGGCGCAGCAAGGAGGCGTCCATCGACACCTTCATCGGCGGCAGGTCGAGCAGGAACAGCAGCTCGAACTCCTTGTCCGCGCCGCTCAGGTCCAGCCCGTCGACCTCGAAGAACAGGAATTTCTGCGGGAACGCGAAATATTCCTGCACCAGGCGGTAGCCCGGATGCGTCAACGGATGCGCATCGAGCATGGCTTCGTCGTCGCGGAAGCCGCACCAGCGGAGACGGTCCGGCTCGATGTAGCGCAGTTCGTCCTGACCCGGGATGCGCACCGCCATGCGCACCAGATGCAGGGCGAGCGCGTCGTGCAATCGGTACGCGTGCTTGTTCTCGGCGTGGATGCAGAAGCGCAGGAACGGTGGCTTCAGCGCCTGCAGCGTGTCCTTGCCGAAGGCGCGGATCGTGGCGCGCACGACCGAGGCCGTGCGTTTGTCGCGCGGGTCGAGCGCGTAGGCGTTGGCGGCGACCGGTCCGACCTGCATCACCTTGAGCGGCCACAGCGGCGTATGGAAGCAGGTACGGAAGCGGCAGCGAACCTCCTTGCCGTCCTCCGAGCTCGCCATCGCCGAGACCAGACGGCCGCGCTCCAGCGCGGCGCCATGCACGAAGTTGGCGCCGTCGGCACGTACCTCGATCTCGCCGAGCAGCATCGCCGGCAGCGGCGCTTCCAGATGCGGATAGAGAATGCCGAGCAAGGCGTTGGGCAGCACCGCCTGATCCGCTTCCAGCTGATAGCGCAGACGCCCGGCGAGCCAGGCGAAGGACTGCATCAGCATCTCCACGTGCGGATCGCTGCTGCGGCCGCCGCTGAGTTGCAGGTCGCGGGCAAGGGCCGGGAACGAAGCGCCGAACTCGACGGCCTCCTCGCGCAGCGAAGACAGCTCGTTCTCGAACCACATTTTCAGTCGCGGCGTTTCCAGCTTCATCACCGACGCTCCGCTCGGGGCGCGTCGAAGCGGAACACGCGTGCGGTGCTCTCTCCAGGCAGGCGTCCATGGACCTTGAGCGTCGCGGTCAGCGTGCCGTGATCGCCATCGACCCACTCCAGACGAGGCTCCAGCAGACGCGGCTCGTAATGCGCGATGGCGCGCAGCAGCCAGCGACCGTAACGCTCCCGGTCACTGCTGCCGATGCCGAACTCGACGATGCTCGGCATGCCGAAGTCGTCGATGCGGATGTCGCCCGCAGCCACGCTCGGGCGACACATCACGAGCCGCTGAATCTGCTCCGCGATGGCCGCCGCCAGGTCGAACGGCGGCGCCTTGCCCATGCCCGGCGCTTCCCGGTTGACCAGCTTTTCGAGCAGGAACTGCATGTCGAACTTCCCTTCGCCGACGTGCGGCGACAGCTTCAGGGGGTGAACTGACCGATCGTTCGATTGCGCGCGATGCTCCAGCCGGACGAGAGGTTGCCGGACGTGTTGGTGTCGGCCCGCTGCACCGTGTAGGTCCACAGGACCTCGGTGAAATTGAGCTTGAACTGTTCGGTCGGCATGTCGTCGGGATTCGACTGGAACTGGATCTCGCTGACGATCGCGTCACGCAGCTCGATGGTCAGGATGTTGGCGGTCTTCTCGCCGGAATTGCGCGCGATGTAGATCTTGGTCGGCTTGTCGGCGCCCGCACCGAGCGGTTTCGCCGCCAGGCAGTTCTCGTAGAGCTTGACCGAGGTCTTGTCGACGTATTTGACGCACGTGAACTCGGTGATGATCGGACGGCCCGACGTACGCGCCGAGTTGCTGACGTCGGTGGTGATCTGCTGCTTCATGCCCTGATGGACGGAAACCAGCTCGAGGCACTGCCCCATGTTCTTCGAGGGCGGCTTGAAGCCTTTCCACACGTCCTCGAAGTTGTCGATCAGGCTGCCGCCGTTTTGCCAGCTGTTCGCGCCTCCGAAGATGGAGGGGTCGCCGGGTTGCAAGAGAATGAGGTCCATGGTCGCTCCTGGTGGTGGATCCGTTGCTTAGGCGATCAGCCCTTGGGCAGGTCGGCGACAAGGCGGATCGATGCGGTCAGCTCTTCCAGCTGGAAGTGCGGCTTGATGAAGACCGTCGCCTTGTACGATCCGGGTTCGCCGGGTACGTCGGTCACGTTGATTTGCGCGGCGCGCAACGGATAACTGGCCTTCACGTCCTGCGAGGCGTTGTCGTCCAGCAGCACGTACTGGGAAATCCAGGTGTTGAGGTAGGCCTCGACGTTGCCGCGGGTGAGGAACGAGCCCACCTTCTCGCGCATGATCACCTTGATGTAATGCGCGAAGCGCGACGCCGCCAGCATGTACGGAAGCATGGCCGACAGACGCGCGTTGGCGTTGGCGTCGGTAGTCAGGTACTGCCGCGGCTGGTTCGCGGTCTGGCCGCCGAAGAAAGCCGCCTGCCCGGTGCCCTTGCAGTTGCACAGCGAGATGAAGCCGAGATCGTTCAGTTCCTTCTCGCGGCGATCGGTGATGGTGACCTCGGTCGGGCAGATCATGTTCACCAGATCGGCATCGTCGTGATAGGTGAAGATCGGCAAGCCGTTGACCAGGCCGCCGCCCTCGACGCCTCGGATCGCCGCGGTCCAGCGGAACAGCGCGAAGGCGTTGGTGATGCGCTCGGCCAGCGCGTAGGCCGCGTTGCCCCACAGGAAGGCGCCGTGTTCCGGGCCGTTCTTGCCGGTCACGGTTTCCTCGTAATGCAGGCCCTCGGCCGGACGCGAATCCTTGCCGTACGGCAGACGCAGCAGCACGTGCGGCAGCGTCAGCGCCACGTAGCGCGAGTCCTCGGTGTTGCGGAACTCGACCCATTGCTGCATTTCGGGCGACTCGAACAACTGGGCCAGGTCGCGCGGTTTGGCCAGCTTGTCGAAACCGTCCAGACCGAACAGCGACGGTGCGGCCGCCGCCACGAACGGCGCATGCGCGGCAGCGGCGATCATGGTCATGCTGCTCAGCAGCGACTGGTCGTTGGGCAGGCGGCCGAACTCGTAGTCGCCCACCAGCAGGCTGTAGGGCATGCCGCCGTAGGTGCCGAACTCCGCCTCGTAGATCATCTTGAAGATGCAGCTCTGATCGAAGTCGGCCGCCTTCTCCAGTTCCTTGCGCAGATCGTCCTTGGCGACGTTGAACACGCGCAGCTTCAGCATCGTGCCGGTCTCGGCGCGCGAGACCAGGTAGAACATGCCGCGCCAGGTCGCTTCGAGCTTCTGGAAGTTCGGCGCATGCATGATCACGTCGAGCTGACGACCGATCTGCACGTCGATGCCGCCGACCCGCTCATCGATGAGTCCGTTGCTGCCCAACTCGACGTGGGTCAGATCCTTGTTCTCCATCGGCATGACGATTTCATGCGTGAAGCGCGCCGTCAGTCGACGGGCACGGGACAGCGGATCGATGGACAGGAATGCGGCATGACGGTCCGCCGCGGTCTGCTCGGCCTGTGCGGACAGGGCCTCGGCGGCATCGGCATTGGACTGTGCAAGCTGCAGGTCCGCAGCGGCATCGTCGCTGGCCTTGCGGGCGTCGATGGCGGCCTTGTTGGCCTTGGCAATGGCCGCATCGCCGGAGGCGCTCTTGGCTGCGTCTTCGGCCGCGGCAAGCTTGTCGGCGGCCGTCTTGGCGTTGTCCTTGGCGGTCGTCAGCGCGGCATCGGCATCCGTGGCGGCCTTTTTGGCATGGTCCGCCGCCTCTTGCGCCGCCGCCGCGGCTTCCTTGGCCGCTTCGGCCGTCTTCACGCTGTCGCCCATCTGAGCCACCAGCTGCGTGACCAGCGCGGTCGGCACGTCCTTGCCTTCGACAGGACCCTGCGCCGGCGTCGAGGACGGCGACACATCGACGACGACCCAGTCATCCGAACTGTCGGTCGGGAACAGCTGTTTCAGGCCGCCCATCGCATCGGCATCCTGGATGGTCTGATCGAGCAGACTGGCCAGCGAATCGTTGCACTCGGCCATCGACTGCAGGCCGCGCAGGTCGCCGCGTGCCTGGTAGCGCTGTCGGAGGCTGGGCACCTTGTTGACCACGGCCAGCGGCTCGAAGTCCGAGAGCGCGTTGAAGCTCAACGAACCATTGAGCTTCTTGCCGTCGCCGGCGACCAGATCGGGCAACCCGTTCAGGCTGATCATCGGACCGCACTCGGACAGGATCCGATCGAAGGATTCCGAGTCGATGTCGCGCATGCGGCGGTCTTTCACTGCAGGCAGCGAGTCCGCGCTTCGTTCGCCGGAAAGATCGGCAAAGATGCCGACGATGAAGGGCAGCTCGACCTTCTCGCTGGCCCCGCCCGTTTCCACGTCATAGGTGATGCGTACGCGCGGCGGACGCACACGCAGCAACTTCTTCTGAATACTCTCGACAGTCATGTTCGCGCCTCGGTTGGTGGAAGGCTGCGGATTCCGTTCGTACGAATGCCGCCCGTTGTTCCCGTGCGTAGACGCTTAATCAAGATGCATGCCAAGATCACAAGATATTGATTTATATATAGAAAATTATTTACCAACGAAAAATGTCCGGCACTGCCGTGTGCTTTTTCACTCAGTCGTGGCCAGTGCTCGTACGGGACATTTCGCCGGAGCATGGTGAAGAAACGGCATGAGCCTGCCGCGCACGCGGACGAGGAACCACGGTTGCCGGCTCACCGCGCGAAGGTGGGACGATTTCTTCACGGCGGGAGAAAAATGCCCCGCCGAACGCTGCGCATGGACGCGCGAATCCATCGCGACCGGTCTCCCGAACGCGGATGCTGTGTCAAGAATGGAGGACGCGCTCAGTCGTCCGTGCGCAAACGCCAGAGTTCTCGCTGACCGATGCGCAACGATTCGACAACGCCGTGCTGCCTCAAGCCGGCGAGCGCCTGCTCGACTTCGGCTTCGGTGGCGTCGGGCACAGAAGCATGCAGCCACCATTGGCGGATGCCCTGCGCGGTATCCGCACTTCGAGGATGCTGCCGCAGATAGGATGCGATCGCGGCAGCGATCATACGATGACGCTCAGCCGTTGCGGCGTCGTCGTTGGGGAATGGCTTGCGTGCCATGACTGGAAGCTGCGAAAGCTCCTCCCGTAGTTCTTGTTTTCATGGGTCGACGGAATGCTTTTCGCGCTTGTCCGCGGTGGCCGGCTTGCTGCGATACTTGCGGACCAGTTTGCTGAAGGCGCTGCGGTCCTGTCCAGCCATCCGTGCCGCCTCGGAAATGTTGCCATGCGCGCGTTTCATGGCGCTGGCCACGTAGTCGCTCTCGAATGCGGCGATGGCGCGCGCCTTCGCCTCGCGGAAGTCACCACTGAATCGCGGCGTCTCCTCGGCCGGGGCCTGTTGACCGACCCGATCGCTGCCGGGCGTGGCCTGGATCACCCTGCCCTCGCACATCAGGAATTCGCGCTGCACGAAGTGCTCGAGTTCGCGCACATTGCCCGGCCAATCGTAATGCGCCAACGCCGCCAGCGTGCGCGGATGCAGCCGCTTGGCCGGCATGTCGGACGCATAACGCCGGTTGAGACGGTCGAGGAACGTCTGCGCCAGTTCGGGCACATCGCCGGCGCGCTCGCGCAACGGCGGCATGTGCAGCGGCAGGACCTTCAACCGGTACAGCAGATCGCGACGGAAGCGCCGCGATTCGACCAGCGCGTCCAGATTCGCGTTGCTGGCGGTGACCAGACGCACGTCGGCGTGCCGCATCTGCGTGCCGCCGACACGGCGGTAGGTGCCGTCCTGCAGGAAACGCAGCAGCGAGGCCTGCGCCTTCGAGGAAAGCGCATCGATTTCGTCGAGGAACAGCGTACCGCCGTCGGCCTCGCTGATCAGTCCCGGCGCGGCCTGTCGCGCATCGGTGAACGCGCCGCGCTCGTGACCGAACAATTCGCTTTCCAACAACGACTCGGACAGCGCACCGCAATTGACCGGGATGAAGGGGCCTTCCGAACGACGTCCGAGGTAATGCACGGCGCGAGCCGCCAGTTCCTTGCCGGTGCCGGTTTCGCCGCTGACCAGCACGGTAATGTCGAAACCGGCCACGCGGCGGATCTGCGCCAACACGTGCGCAAACTGCGGCGAGGAACCCAGAAGGTTGAATCGCAAAGCATCATCCATGACACGCCCCTGATTTGTGCCGCGGTGGGTGCATCGGCGGTCGCGCCGTGGAGACTTGCGGAACCGTATGGGCCATCCGCATGGCGAGCGACGCGTTCGATGCTCCCCGAGTTCAAGATCGAACGAGGTCGATGTGGTACCACGAAGACGCGCATCGATTCAATGCGAATAATTCCCAGGCCATGGCTGCTTTTCCTGTCTCGCCATTGCCTGCGGGCGGTGGCACCATGGGACGCACGTGCGGTGCAGACGGCAACAGGGATGGCGACATGCTCGCGAAACTGGCATTGATTCTTCTGGTGATCCTGTTCGGCGCCAGCATGTTTCTGGCGGGTGCGATGGCACCCGATTCATGGCGTCAGGATATCGCCGGCCTGGTCGGCAAACTGCCCGGCCTGTCGCCGTCCGATTCATCCAAGAGCGATGCCGCAGGCCAGGCCAAGCGCGTCGCGAAGAGCGCCATCGCTCCGGCCGCCTCGACGGCGAAGGCTTCGAGCGCTGCCAAGCCGGCCACGCTCGGCAGCCTGCTAGTGAGTACCGCGGTAAAACAGCCCGAGCCGAAGAAAGGCGCCGCAGCCTACGCGCTGCAACTGGGCATGTACGTCTCCGACGCCGCCGCGGCGAGCGAGGAGAAACGCGTGAAGGCGGCCGGCATCGATCTGCCGTTGACGCGTATCGGCGTGGTCGACGCCAGCGGCAATGCCTGGGTCGTGCTCGCGGTAGGTCGATTCCCGTCGACGGCGGACGCGCAGAAGTCCGAGGAGCGCATCGCCAGCATCCTCGGCATGCGCAACCTGTCGGTCGTGCGCCTGCCGGACTCAGGAAAACCCGCGTCGTGAAGCGAACAGGCCGCGCCTTGCCTGTGCAGGATCGCGCCAGCCGGCTTCGCCATAGCTGTCGACGAAACAGACTTTCACCTGCGCCATGCCGATGCTGCAGAAATACACCCAGGCCGTGGCGTCATGCCGCTCGCGCGTGATGAACCAACGCGTGTCGCCCTGCGCCAGTCCCCAGCTGGATACACGATGCACCCAGATGTCGGCCTGGCCGCGATCGTGCACCAGCGCCACGCGCACGTCCGCCTCGCCCATCGTCCAGACTTGATAGATGCGTGCCATCGGCCTCAGTATGTCCTCTACAGGATGTCCTGCCCGATCATCGCCGAGGTACGACCATGAAGTCACCCATCCGGCCCGGCGGCCGGTTCCCGCAAGGACGCATCAGCGTAATGAGGTCGCCGATATCGGGACGCCTGGTGCTGGGCGAATCCGAACCGGTCGAGGACGACCGCCGCGCACGCGCCGCGATGCAGGCAGGCCCCTCGCATGCCAATCCGCGCAAACAGACCCCGGCCACCATCGACCAACCGCTGCCGCCGCGACTGCAGACGGCACTGTCCTACGAACTCGACCCGGAACTGCGCGCCCAGCTCAACGGCGGACCCGGTCCGCGACCGATGTCCAGGCGCGAAGCGGATCAGCGCGTGCAGGTGATGTTCCAGATCGATACCTCGCTGCCCGAAGGCGACTGAAACCGCAACGCAGGCTCAAATCGAACGCGCCGACCATGCCCGCTCCACGACATGCGCATCGCGCCCACGGTCGCGGCTGACCAGCGCGTAGTTGTAGCCCTGCCCCGACCAGTATTTCGCCAGCAGGCCATCCTGCCGGTTGGTGCCCGGCGGCAGCGGCCCGCGTAGCGCGGTCGGCGGACGGATGTAGAAACTGATGGCGTCGCCGCCGCGGTTGCGGTACACGACGATGGCCGCCGGACCGCTACCCGTCGCCAGCAGCCGTGCGTTGACGGGCCGGAATCCCGCTTCGTGCAGATCCGGCAGATGCGCCGCGTCGCCGAAATGGCGCTGCAACCAGGACTGCATCTGTCCCGGCTGCTGCTGGACCATGTCGGCCACGGCCTCCGGCTGCAGCGCGAACATCCGGTAGGCCTGCAGCGCGTCGCTCATCGGCGCTTCGCCGCGTGCCGCCTCCTGCATGCCGCGCGCCTGCCAGCCGGTGAAACCACCCGCGCCGATGCCGAGCACCAGCGACGCCGCCAGCGCAAGCAGCCGACGACGCCGAGCGGCGTGTCGCGAGCGGATGGCGACCGGGTCCAGCTGCGGTGCATCCGGCAGCGTCGGCGACGCCGCCAGCAGGACCCGCAGACGTTGCGCGTCCTGTTGCCACTGCCGGACTTCGCGTGCGCGCTCCGGATGCTGCTGCAACCAGCGCTCGACTTCGCTTCGACGCGCCTCGTCCAGTCGACCGTCGACGTAGGCATGCAGATCGCTTTCGTCGGGAATCATGCTCATTTCAGCAATCTCAGGTGGGGAGAAGACGACACAGCGTCGCCCTCGCAGAGCGAACGAAGCGCACGGCGCGCCCGCGACAGGCGGGACATCACGGTGCCGATCGGCACGTCGAGAATCTCGGCGACCTCGCGGTAGCTGAGCCCTTCGACGGTGACCCAGACCAGCAGATTGCGCTGCGGTTCGGGCAAGGCATCGAGCGCTTCGAGCATGGCATGCGCCTCGGTGTGTCGCTGTGCCGACGGCGCGAAGCCTTCCTCGTGGCCGAGGCGTTCCAGCATCCAGGCATAACGCTTCGCACGGCGGCGGCTGTCGAGGAACTGCCGATAGACGATGCTGAACAGCCAGGCCTGCAGCGCTTCCGGCTCGCGCCGGCTGTCCCAGCGCTTCACGGCGCGCTCCAGCGCCGCCTGCACCAGATCGTCCGCGCGCGTCTGATCGCGCGTCAGCGAATGCGCGAATCGCCGCAGGCGCGGCAGACACGCGCGCAGGTAAGCATCGAGTTCGTTGTTCCGGGACATGGGTCCGCCTGTCGGGGTTCCATGAGTGGGACGCCGCGCAGGAACGATTATTCCACCGACGAGGGAATAGATCCCTGTCCCGAACGTCGTACAGGAAGACCCCCCTCACGTTCGAGGCCAGGAGTACGCCCATGTCGGCATCTTCCCCATCCGCCCCGTCGCGGCGCAGACAGCCCTGGTGGTGGCTCGTCATCGCGTGCGCGCTCGTCGTCCCCGTGCTGCTGTTTGCCTACGTCGCCGGCTGGATGACACCCGACCGCCTGACCCCGGCGCGTTTCGTCGACCAGTTCCAGCATGGCGGCGTGCATCCGGGCTTCCGCCGCAATCATGCCAAGGGCATGTGCGTAAGCGGCTATTTCCAGAGCAACGGCGCGGCCAGCCGCTATTCGACGGCTTCGGTATTCGCCACCGATGCCCGCACGCCGGTGATCGGACGCTTTGCCGTGCCCGGTCCGAACCCGGTTGCCTCCGATGCCGCCGGACCGGTGCGCAGCCTGGCACTGCGTTTCACGCCGGAAGACGGACAGCAGTGGCGCACCGCCATGAACAATTCGCCGGTCTTCGTCGTCGCCACGCCGGCCGGGTTTCTGGCGCGGATGATCGCGCACCAGCCCGATCCGGCTACCGGCAAGCCGGATCCGGCTAGGATCGCGGCCTTCCGGGCAGCGCATCCGGAAACCCGCGCGTTCCTCGCCTGGGCCAAGGCGACCCGCCCTTCGTCGAGCTGGGCGACGCAAACCTACCGCAGCCTGGACGCCTTCGAGTTCGTCGACGCCGAAGGACACCAACATCCGGTGCGCTGGCGCATGCAGAGCGAGACGCCCGCGCCGATCAACGACGAAGGCAGCGGCAACGACGGACTGGCCACCGACCTGCAGCAGCGTCTTGCGCAAGGCCCGCTGCGCTGGCGCCTGATCGTCACGCTGGCGCAGCCCGGCGACCCGACCGACGATGCCACCCGCGCCTGGCCCGAGGATCGCCCCGAGGTCGACGCCGGTACGCTGGTGCTGACCCGCGCCGAATCGCAGAGCGAGGGACCTTGTCGCGACATCAACTACGACCCGACCGTACTGCCGAACGGCATCCGCATCTCTAACGACCCGCTGCTGCCGGCGCGCTCCGCGGTCTACGCGCTTTCGCATCTGCGCCGCACCAGCGAAGAAGCGCATGTACCGGGGTATCCCGCCGTCCAGCCATCCGCCACGCCGCAGGAGCACACGCCATGACGTCCCCTACCCGGCACTTCCATTGGCTGCCACGCCTGCTGCACTGGTCGATGGCCGTATTGATCGTGGCGATGCTGTTCATCGGCATCGGCATGGTCGGCAGTGTGTCCTCGACGCACGAAGCCCTGATCCGTCTGCACAAGCCGCTCGGCATCCTGATCCTGCTGCTCGCCCTGCTACGGGTGTGCACGCGGCTGGCCGCGCGTCCGCCCGCACTGCCGACGACGCTCCCTCGCTGGCAGAAACATGCGGCTCACGCATCGCACTGGTTGCTGTACGGCCTGATGATCGCCATGCCGCTGATCGGTTGGGCCATGCTCTCGGCTGCGGGCGATCCCATCGTGCTGGGCGGCGGTCTGCGCCTGCCGCCGATCGCGCCGCAAAGCACGCTGCTCTACGCCTACCTGCGGCAGGCGCATACCGTGCTGGCGTTCGGACTCTTCGCCACGATCCTGGGACACGTCGGCGCGGCGCTGCACCACGGACTGATCCGCCGCGATGGGGTGTTCTCGAGCATGGCGCGCGGACGACGTCGCGAATGAATCCGCGCACGAAGTCGAGACAATAGACGGTGCTACGCCCCCGGTTGGCGCAACACGACGCCCGCCTCGCGCAACCGCTCATGCATGCCGCGCGCGAACGCCGCGGCATGCGTTCGGTCGCCGTGCACGCAGATGCTGTCGGCGCGTAGCGTCAGCACGCTGCCGTCGTCGGCCTCGACCGCGGCGTCGCAGGCCAGTCGCACGGCCTGCGACGCCGCGGCTTGCGCGTCTTCGATAACGGCATGCGGCTCGCCGCGCGGCACAAGCTGGCCGTCCGGGCGGTAGCGGCGGTCCGCGAAGACTTCGTGCGTCACCGTCAGCCCGAGCTGTCGGCCATGGGCGACCAGCTGTCCGCCCGAACGACCGACGAGACGCATGCCGGCATCGACATCGCGCACCGCGCGGGCCAACGCATCGGCGAGTTCGGCGTCGCGCTCAACCATGTGATAGAGCGCGCCGTGCGGTTTCATGTGCGTCAGTTGCGCACCCTGCGTGCGCGCGACGGCGGCCAGCGCACCGATCTGGGCGACGGTGATGTCATAGGCCTGCTGGACATCAAGCGCCATCGCACGCCGCCCGAAACCGGCCAGGTCGGGCAAGCCCACATGGGCGCCGATGGCGACCCCGGCGGCGACCGCCGCCGCCACGGTCTCGCGCATGATCGAAGGATCGCCGGCGTGAAATCCGCAGGCGACGTTGGCCGAGGTGATCCACGGCATCACGTCGGCATCGGCGCCCATACGCCAGGGGCCGAAGGATTCGCCCATGTCGCAATTCAGATCGATGCGTTTCATGCGCCCTGCTCCAGTCGTCGCGCGATGTTCCGGCACAGATCATCGAGGCTTCGCTGTTGCTCGGCAAGCGCGTCCCGAGCCTTCGAGGGATCGATCCAGGCAAAGCGCACCACATCGCCCGGACGGCATTGCGCCAGACGCGGCAGGTCCACGCCCGCCAGCTGCGCGATGCGCGGATAGCCGCCGGTGACCGGATGTTCGGCGCCCAGCAGGATCGGCTGTCCGCCCGGCGGCAGTTGCATGACGCCGGCGACCACGCCTTCGCTGATGCACTCGCCCACGCTGGGCGCCTGCAGCGGATGTTCGACTTCGAGACGCACGCCGACACGATTGCTGTCTGCGGCCACGCGGAAGCCCGAACGCAGAAGCGTCGCGTGCGAGGCCGCATCCAGCGCCGCGGTGTGCCGCGATTGCATCAACCGCAACGGCGCGTCGGTCGCTGGGTCGATGAACCAGGGACGCGGGTCCAGCGACCAGCCCGACACGGCCCGATCCGGCAAACGACGCGCGCCGATCGAAAGATGATCGCCCGCCCGCAGCGCACGCCCCTCCAACGGACCGAGTCCTGCATTGAGATCGACGCTGCGGCTGCCCAGCCAGGGTTCGACCTCGAGGCCACCCTCGATGGCCAGATAGCTGCGACAGCCCGACATCATCGGACCGAGATCGAGTTCGCTGCCCGCGGGACACCATACGCTGGCCCACATCGGCATCGGCGCATCGTTGCAGCGCGCGCGCGGCAACGGCGCGCCGGTCAGCGCCACGTGCGCATCGCGATGCAGACGAAGTTTCGGCCCGCGCAACGTGCATTCGATGGCGCACGCCGACAAGGGATTGCCGACCAGCGCGTTCGCCAGTTGCAATGCAGGCTGGTCGGCGGCGCCACTGCGGCCGATGCCGAGGTGCGCCCAGCCGGGACGTCCAGCATCTTGCAGGCTGCTGAGCAAACCGGGCGCAAGCACTTCCAGCGCGCTCATGCGCCGGACTCTCGCTGCAGGCGTTCAAACGCATCCGGGTCGATCGGCTCGAACTGCACCCGATCCCCCGGCGCCAGACGGCACGGGCGGGCATCGTCGAACGGATCGAACATGCTCAGCGGCGTGCGCCCGATCAACTGCCAGCCGCCAGGCAACTCCCGAGGATAGATGCCGGTCTGCGCTCCGCCGATGGCAATCGAACCCGCGGGCACTCGTGTGCGCGGCGTGGCGCGGCGCGGCATGGCGAGCGACGGGTCCATGCCCAGCAGGTAGGCGAATCCGGGGGCGAAGCCGAGCATGGCCACGCGGTATTCCGCGGCGCTGTGGCGGCGCACGACGTCCTCGACCGAGAGGTCAAGCGCCTCAGCCACGGCAGCCACATCCTCGCCGTGCGTGATGTCGTAGCAGACCGGAATGCGATGCCATGCACCCTGCTCGAACGCTACCGGCCAGGCCTCGGGATCGTTCACGACCGTCTCGATGCGCGCCCGCAGGTCGTCGTCTGCCCGCCCCGGCGTAGGTGCATCGAAACGCAGCAGCAGACTGGCGTAGGCCGGCACCAGATCGCGCAGACGCGGCAGATCGGCGGCGCGCAATGCCGTGGCCAGTGCATGCACCCGCGCGTTGACTTCAGGATCGATGGTGTCCGCCAGGCGCAGCAGAATGCTGTGCTCGTCGAGTGTTTCGAATGCGACATGCATGGCCCGCATCGTACACAGGCACGCATTGCGGCGTGAAACCGCGGTGCAGCCCGCATTCAGCCAGCACGCGCCGAATTGTCCGTCGATTCATCTTGGGAGGTCCATGATGGCGGCGAATCCTACGGAGCACCCGGTCATGGCACAACTTCAAGGCTCGCACGCAGGCTACCGCTTCGATGCGTTCTGGAGCGTGCAGAACGACACCGTATTCTGGGGCGCGATCATCAGTCAGGACGGTCACGTGATGGGCCGCCCGAAGGGTCAGCTGCAGCGCGAGGCCATCGACGGCGACGAAGCCGGCGCCATCCGGCACGTGGTGGCGACCGCCATCGACAAGAACGTGGGCGTCGACGCGGACGCCAAGCTGTACGGCTGACGTTCGCCACTAAGCGCCGCGAACGCGCTCAGCGCCGCGAACGGAAGAAGTCGCGCAACATCGCACCAGCCTCTTCGGCCAGCAGGCCGGAGCCGACCTCGATGCGGTGGTTATGGCGTTCGGACACCAGCGTATCGAACACGCTGCCGGCCGCGCCGGTCTTCGGGTCTGTCGCTGCGTACACCACGCGGGCTATGCGCGCATGCACCAGTGCCATGGCGCACATCGCGCACGGTTCCAGCGTGACGTAGAGCGTGCTGCCGGGAAAACGGTAATTGCCCAATTTCTCGCCCGCCGCGCGCAACGCCACGATCTCGGCGTGCGCGGTCGGATCGTGCAGCGTGATGTTGCGGTTCCACCCCAACCCCAGCACCTGCTGGTCGGCATCCACCAGCACGGCGCCGACCGGAACCTCGCCCTCGGCATCGCGCGCATGCCCGGCCAGCGCCAGGGCGCGCTGCATCCAGGCGCGATCCTGATCGCTGAAGGCGTCGTTGGCAGACGGCGTCATGAAGTCTTTTCCATCAATCACTTGCGATGTAAAGATCGCGTTGTGGAAACCAGCGCGGGCAGGCATGGGATTCGCAAGCTATTGATTTCATTACTCCCACTCGATGGTTGCCGGCGGCTTGCCACTGATATCATAAACCACGCGAGAAATACCACGTAATTCATTGATAATACGTCGAGAAACCTGATCCAGGAACTCATAAGGCAACTGCGCCCAGTGCGCCGTCATGAAGTCCACAGTCTCCACGGCGCGCAGCGCCACGACCCAGTCGTAGGCGCGGCCGTCACCGACCACGCCGACGGACTTCACCGGAAGGAATACCGCGAAGGCCTGGCTGACGCGATCGTAGAGATCGTGCCGGCGCAGTTCCTCGATGTAGATGGCGTCGGCCTTCTGCAGCAGCTCGACGTACTCGGCCTTGACCTCGCCGAGCACGCGCACGCCCAGCCCAGGACCCGGGAACGGATGGCGATAGACCATTTCGCGCGGCAGACCGAGTTCGACGCCGATGCGGCGCACCTCGTCCTTGAACAGCTCGCGCAGCGGCTCGACCAGCTTCAGGTTCATGCGCTCGGGCAGGCCGCCGACGTTGTGGTGGCTCTTGATGACGTGCGCCTTGCCGGTCTTGCCGCCGGCCGACTCGATGACGTCCGGATAGATCGTACCCTGCGCCAGCCACTTCACGCCTTCGAGCTTGCCGGCTTCTTCGTCGAACACTTCGATGAACAGGCGGCCGATGACCTTGCGCTTGGCTTCCGGGTCGGACACGCCTTCCAGCGCCTGGAAGAAGCGCTCGGCGGCGTTGACGCGGATCACGCGCACGCCCATATGCTCGGCCATCGTCGCCATCACCTGATCGCCTTCCTGGTAGCGCAGCAGGCCGGTGTCGACGAACACGCAGGTCAGCTGATCGCCGATGGCCTTTTCCAGCAGCGCGGCGACAACCGAGGAATCCACGCCGCCGGACAGTCCCAGCAGCACGTGGTCGTCGCCGACCTGCTCGCGCACGCGCTCGATGCTGTCCTCGATGATGCGGCCCGGCGTCCACAGCGTCTGGCAGGCGCACAGATCGACCACGAAGCGACGCAGCAGCTCCAGACCGCGCTGCGTGTGCGTCACTTCGGGGTGGAACTGCAGGCCGTAGTATTTGCGCGCGTCGTCGGCCATGCCGACCAGCGGCACCGAGTCGGTCGCGGCCACGCCGATGAAGCCCTCCGGCAACGCGGTGACGCGATCGCCGTGCGACATCCAGACGTCGAGTTCGCCGTTGGCGGCAATCAGACCATCCAGCAGCTCGCAGTGCCCGGTGCGATGCACCTTGGCATAGCCGAACTCGCGATGATGCTCGCTCTCGACCTTGCCGCCGAGTTGCACGGCCATGGTCTGCATGCCGTAGCAGATGCCCAGCACCGGCACGCCCAGGTCGTACACGGCCTGCGGCGCGCGCGGCGAGTCGCTCTCGGTGACCGATTCCGGGCCACCGGAAAGGATGATGCCCTTGGGCGCGAACTGCGCGATGTCGTCGGCGTCGTGGTCCCAGGCCCAAATTTCGCAGTAGACGCCGATTTCGCGCACGCGGCGGGCGATCAGCTGCGTGTACTGCGAGCCGAAATCGAGAATGAGGATTTTGTCGCTGTGGATGTTCTGCATGCGGGGACTCGGGTTCGGGCCCGGGACTCGGGCTCCCGGCCACCGCTGCTGAAAAATCGCGTCGGACGGTCGAACCGCCCTGCTCCGCCGGCATCCAGTTCCCGAGTCCCGGAAACCGGCGGGTGTATCAGTCGAGCCGGTAGTTCGGCGCTTCCTTGACGATCTGGATGTCGTGCGGATGCGCTTCCAGCACACCGGCGCCGGTCACGCGCACGAACTGCGCCTTGTTGCGCATCTCGTCGATGCTGCCGCAGCCGCAGTAGCCCATCGAGGCGCGCAGGCCGCCCATCATCTGATGCACGATGCTGCGCAGCGGGCCGCGGTACGGCACGCGCCCTTCGATGCCTTCCGGCACCAGCTTGTCGGCATCGGCCTCGTCCTGGAAGTAGCGGTCCTTGGAACCCTGTTGCATCGCGCCCAGCGAACCCATGCCGCGGTAGCTCTTGTAGGAACGGCCCTGGAACAGTTCGACTTCGCCCGGCGCTTCCTCGGTACCGGCAAACATCGAACCGAGCATGACCATCGACGCACCCGCGGCGATGGCCTTGGCGACGTCGCCCGAATAGCGGATGCCGCCGTCGGCGATCAGCGGGATGTCATCCTTCAGCGCCGTGGCGACCATGTCGATGGCGGTGATCTGCGGCACGCCCACGCCCGCGACCACGCGCGTGGTGCAGATCGAGCCGGGGCCGACGCCGACCTTGACCGCATCCGCACCCGCGTCGCGCAGCGCCAGCGCCGCGTCGCCGGTGACGATGTTGCCGGCGATCACCTGCAGCTCCGGATAATGCTTCTTGACCCAGGCCACGCGATCGATGACGCCCTGCGAATGGCCGTGCGCCGTATCGACCACGATCACGTCGACGCCGGCCTCGGCCAGCGCCGCGATGCGCGCTTCGGTGTCGCCGCCGACGCCGACCGCGGCGCCGACGCGCAGACGCTCGTGCGCGTCCTTGGCTGCGTACGGGTTGTCGCGCGCCTTCTGGATGTCCTTGACGGTGATCAGACCGCGCAGCTGGAACGCGTCGTTGACCACCAGCACCTTCTCGATGCGGTTGCGATGCAGCAGGTCCAGCACTTCATCGTGCCCGGCGCCCTCGCCGACCGTGACCAGCTTGTCCTTGCGGGTCATGATGTTGCGCACCGGATCGTCGTGCTTCTTCTCGAAGCGCAGATCGCGGCTGGTGACGATGCCGACCAGCGCATCGCCTTCCACCACCGGCACGCCGGAGATGCTGTTGGCGCGGGTGATCTGCATGACTTCGTGGATGGAGGTATCCGGTCCGACCGTGATCGGATTGCGGATCACGCCAGCCTCGAACTTCTTCACCAGGCGCACTTCGGCGGCCTGCTGTTCCGGCGTCATGTTCTTGTGGATGATGCCGATGCCGCCGCACTGCGCCATGGTGATGGCCAGACGCGCTTCGGTAACCGTGTCCATCGCGGCCGACACGATCGGCACGTTGAGGCGGATGCCCCGGGTCAATCGCGTGGAGGTGTCGACGTCGCGCGGCAGCACGGTCGAATGGGCGGGGACGAGGTAGACGTCGTCGTAGGTGAGAGCCTCGGCAAGAATGCGCATGGCGTATGGTCCCGCAGGTAAATCAGGGCATTGTACTGCATGTCGTCAAGGCGGAGCCATATCCGCCATGAAGTTTCGTCATCTCGGGACGTCTTCGAGCAGCTTCCGTAGCGGATCGAGCGCGGCCACACACGGCCGCATGCACCGTCAGGCGACCGAGCGCGCCTGGCGCGACTCGGCGGCTTCGAGGGTGTTCTCGATCAGCGTGGCGACCGTCATCGGTCCGACGCCACCGGGCACCGGCGTGATCCACGACGCACGTTCGCTGGCGGCATCGAACGCGACGTCGCCGACCAGACGGCCATCCTCGAGGCGGTTGATGCCGACGTCGATGACCACGGCCCCCGGCTTGACCCACTCGCCCTGGATCAGTCCCGGCCGCCCCACGGCAACCACCAGGATGTCGGCCTGCCGCACGTGCGCGGCGAGATCGGCAGTAAAGCGATGGCAGCAGGTCACGGTCGCACCGGCGATCAACAGTTCCAGCGCCAGCGGCCGTCCGACATGGTTGGACACGCCGACGATGACGGCATGCCGCCCCCGCACCGGACGATCGGTGTGACCGAGCAGCGTCATCACGCCCTTCGGCGTGCACGGACGCAAGCCGAGCCGGCGCAGGACCAGACGCCCGACATTGACGGCATGGAAGCCGTCCACGTCCTTGCGCGGATCGATGCGGTCGACCAGCGCGTCCTCGTCGACGTGATCCGGCAGCGGCGACTGCACCAGGATGCCGCTGACGTCCGGATCGGCGTTGAGCTTGTCGATCAGGGCGAACAATTCGGCTTCGCTGGTGGAGGCCGGCAGGTCGTAGTCGTAGGAACGGAAACCGACCTGCTCGCAGGCACGCCGTTTGTTGCGCACGTAGACGGTCGAGGCAGGATCTTCGCCGACCAGCACCACGGCCAGTCCGGGCGGCGACTTGCCCGCCGCGACGCGCTCGGTCACCCGTCGCTCGACGCGGTCGAGCACTTCCTGGGCAATGCGTTTACCGTCGAGAATGCGTGCGGTCATGTCGAATGCGTGCCGGGAAAGCGCGCATTATCCGGGTTCGCGGCGAGCGGCACAAATCGGAGCGCTGCTGCGGGTTTCGCGACGCGCTTGCGACAAGGCACAACGAACGGAATTGGACTCAGTTTTTGCGCCGCTTGGCGTTGCGGATCATGCGCTGGCGCTTGCGCTTCTGCGAGTCGGTCAGTTCGTTGCGGCGGCCGGCGTAGGGATTTTCGCTGTCGCGGAATTCGATGCGGACCGGCGTGCCTTCCAGGCGATAACGCTTGCGGAAGGTGTTTTCCAGATAGCGGCGGTAGGCCGGCGCGATGTGCTTGGTGCGCGTACCGTGCACGACGATGGTCGGCGGGTTGTGGCCACCGGGATGCGCGTAGCGCAGCTTCGGCGCATGCCCGCGCACCAGCGGCGGCTGGTAACCCTCGTAGGCCTTTTCCAACGTGCGCGTGAGCTGCGACGCGGTCATGGTGCAGTTGGCCGAAGCGTGCGCCCGGTTGACCGCGCTCATCAGCTCGCGCAGACCCGAACCGTGCAGCGCGGAGATGAACACGCGCTTGGCCCAGCCGACGAACTCCAGGCGACGGTCCAGCGCGCGTTGGCACTGCTCGCGGTCGTAGGGTTCCATGTCGTCCCACTTGTTGACCGCGATGACCAGCGCGCGGCCCTCGTCCAGCACGTGACCGATCAGGGTCAGATCCTGGTCGGCCAGATTCTCGCGGGCATCGACCATCACCACGCACACCTGCGCGGCGGCGATGGCCTGCAGCGTCTTGATGACGCTGAACTTCTCCACGGCCTCCTCGACCCGCGCGCGACGACGCACGCCGGCGGTATCGATCAGCGTGTACTTGCGGCCGTCGCGTTCGAGCGGGACCCGAATGGCGTCGCGGGTGGTGCCCGCCACGTCGGAAACGATGACGCGTTCTTCGCCCAGCAGGCGGTTGACCAGGGTCGACTTGCCGGCGTTCGGGCGGCCGAGAATCGCGACGCGGATGCCGTCGTCGTGCTTCGTTTCCTCTTCCGGCGCCACGTACTCGGGCAGCAGCGGCTTCAACGCCTGCATCAGAGTATCGGTGCCGCGGCTGTGCGCTGCCGCGAGCGGCAGGCTGTCCGCGAAACCCAAGGCGGCGAAATCGGCCATCGCGACCATTTCGTCGAGACCGTCGGTCTTGTTGACCGCCAGCAGCATCGGCTTGCCGGTGCGGCGCAGCTCGCCAAGGATGGCGTGATCCTGGGCCATCAGACCGTCGCGCGCATCGACCAGGAACACGACGACGTCAGCTTCCTCGATGGCCAGGCGGACCTGGCGCGCGGTCAGACCGTCGAGCCCGTCCTCGTCGCCGGACAGACCGCCGGTGTCGACCAGCACGAACGGCGCGTCGCCCAGACGGCACACGCCGTAATGACGATCGCGGGTCACGCCGGGGAGATCGGCCACCAGCGCCTCGCGGCTGCGGGTCAGGACATTGAACAGCGTCGACTTGCCGACATTCGGGCGTCCGACCAGGGCGACGACGGGAAGCATGTGCGGAGAATCCATCGGTTAGCAATCCGGCGTCATTGCGCGCATCGCCCTGCGGGACGATGCGCGTTGCGACATCAAGGCGTGGACGAACCCAGGCGGTAGGCGCCGATGTCACCCTCGACGTCCTCGACATAGACCATGTCGCCGACGACCAGCGGCTGCGAACGGATGGCCTTGTGCGACAGGCGTTCACGCGCGGCGATCTTGCCGTTGCTCAGGTCCAGCCAGTGCACGTAGCCCTTCAGGTCGCCGACCACGACGTACTTGTCCTGCTGTACGGCCGGCGCGCTCAGCCAGCGCCACTGCAGCGCGTCCTGCTTCCACAGGTCGCTGCCGGTGCCCTTGTCGAAGGCCCAGACGTTGGAGGCGTCGTCGACGCCGACGATAGCGTTTCCGCCGATATCCATCGACGTGTAGGTGGAAAACTTGCGATGCCAGCCCGGCCGGCCGGTCGGACCGTCGATGGAGGTCAGCTCGCCGTGATAGGCGGAGGCGTACAGCGTGCTGCCGTCGATCAGTACGCCGACATCGGCATCGTCCAGACGCTGGATGTCGGTACGGCCTTCGCCGGTCGCCAGCGGCAGATCCCACAGTTTCTCGCCGGTGTCCAGACGGATCGCGACCAGCTTGCCGTCATCGGTGCCGAAGAAGATCACGCCGCGCGCGACCAGCAACGGACCATTGCCGCGCAGGCTCAGCGGCGGCACGGTGTCCTGGTCGTACAGCCAGATCTGCTTGCCGGTCTCGGTGTCGAGACCGAACACGTTGCCGTCGTTGGTGCGCACCACCGTGATGTCCTTCAGCACCACCGGCGCGGAGATGACCTCGGACGATACCTTGGCCACCCAGCGCTGCTTGCCGGTCTTGGCGTCGAACGCGTAGACATGGCCGTCCAGCGTGCCGGTCACGACCAGTCCCTCGCCAGCCCCCGGACCGCCCGCGTACAAGGCGTCCTTGCGGATTTTCTTGTCGCCCCAGCCGAACCAGCCGTGCGTGCGCGTCTTGTTGCGCCACAGCGTCTTGCCCGTCTTCGCGTCCAGCGCCTCGATCACGCCATCGGTGCTGGCGGCGAACAGGGTGCCGTCGTCGTAGGCCGGACGCATGCGCACGCCGGAATCCTGCGCACCCTCGCCGACGCTCTCCTTCCACACGCGCTGTACCGAAACCGTCGGCGTGATGTCGGTGAGCTCGCGCGGTGGCTCGACATTGCTCTTCTTGCTCGAATGGCAAGCGGCAAGCGCCAGCGTGCTGAGGATTGCGATCAGGAAAATACGTTTCATGCGCCCTGCTTCCCGGCCGTGGCCAGATTGTCGAGTTTCATGCGCACGCTGGGGTACTGCGGCGCATCCTTGCCGTAGGCGTCAAGAGCGGCCTGATAGGCCTGACGCGCTTCGGACGTGCGTCCAAGCTTGACCAGCGCATCGCCCCGCAGTTCCCCGCGCAGCGCCGTGTATTGGTCTTTCGGCATGGTATCCAGGGCGGCAAGAGCATCGTCGGCCTTGCCCTGGGCCAGTTCGACGCGCGCCAGACGCAGCGTCATCAATGCCTTCATCGCGCCGTGTTCGCTGTCGGCGTGCGACTGCGCCCATTGCAGCGACTTGCGCGCCTCGGCCAACTTGCCTTCCTTGACCTCGCTGGCGGCACGCGCCGAGGCCGCAAACACCGCGTACGGCGAATCGGCATGCTTGTCCAGCATGACCCCGACCAGCGCATCGGCCTCGCTGTTCTTGCCCGACGCGTAGGCGCTCTTGATGGCGCCAAACTGCGCGGCGGCGGCAACACGATTTTCTTCCTGGTGGGCGCGCCACTGCTTGTAGCCGAAGATCAGCACCAGTCCGAGCGCGATGCCCACGGCGATGGATATGCCGTTCTGGCGCAGCCATTCCTGTAGACGTTCGCCCTGTTCGTAATCGTCGTATGCGTCGAAAGCCATGCGTCACCTGTAGAAGCCGCGAACGGCCGCGAGGCCAGACGAACTGGCGGGCGGCCGCAGGCAGGCGGATCGAGTTGAGTCAGCCGCGTACGCGGCGAAACCCGGAAAGGATAACCGATGCTCGCGGCCTGCGATACCGCACCATGGGATCGGACACGGACACGCACGCTGCCCCGCATGGCGCGCGCTCGCACCCGCATGCGTTGCGGCGCTGGATCATCCGTTGGACGGCTGCACCTCGCCGTCGTCGGCCACCGTGAAATGCGCGACGTTGGCACGTCGGAACTTGACCAACGACAAGGCCTTGCCGTCCACCGCCACACTGGCGCCATCGGCGTTGCCGATGCGGACGTCGAGCGTGCCGGCGCTGTGATAGGACTTGCGCGTGCCAGCCGGCAGCAGACCGTATTCCAGGCGCTTGCCGTCGGCGTCTGTGATCTCCACCCAACTGTCGTTCTGCAGATTCAGGGTCAGCTTTGTATCGGTGGACGCCTGCGGCGCTGTCGCAGCGACCGGCGCGTCCGCCGACTCGGCCTTGGCCTTGGCGGCCTCCATGGCACTGAACGGAGCCATCGACGCCATCAACGGCTTCTCGCTGTTGGCCGGCGCGGCGCTCGAAGCTTGGTCGGTGACGGCCGGCACGACCGGCGTCGCCGAAACGGTCTGCGCGGTGGTGCCGCTTTCCGCGCCCACGAGTTCGGTCGACTGAGCGCTGACAGGGGCCGCGTCCAGCGGCGCCAGACGCGCGATGTCGCGCTTGAGCACGCCGTTGAGACCCAGCCAGATCAGCGGTGCGACGATGACCGCCGTCAGCACGACGTAGGTGGCAGCGCTCGAGTATCGGTTCAGACCGCGCTGCCAGACCGACAGCTGCTGCGTGGCGACGAGCTCCGGCTGTCGGGGCTGCAGACGCTCCAGTTGGGCGTCCACGCGTTCCCGATCCATGCCGAGATACGTCGCGTACTTGCAGAGGTAACTGCGCAGGTAGACCGAGTAGTCGATCCCCTCATAGTCGTCGCGCTCCAGCTTCTGCAGCAGACGGACCGGCAAGTGCAAGTCACGCGCGCAGTCGCTCAGCGCCAGGTGTCTGGACTCGCGCACGGCAACGAGGCAATCGCCGAACGACGGCGCTTCGCCTTCTATCGACGCCTCGTCCGCTCCCCTCGCGAACGCCGGGACGGTGTCGGCCGTCGATTCCGGTGCATGGTGCTCGTTGTCGTTCCGTCCCTGATCCGTGAATGTCGTGGACTCTCGTTGATTCATCGCGATCTGTCGGAATTGATGGACTGCGCCTGATCCGAATCCGGGAATTTGGCTCGCAGTCGCTTGGCATAACTCTGGGCCCCCTCCTCGTCGCCCAGGCGTTTCTCAATCCGGTATCCCAGCAGCAAGGCTGACGGATCGGGACGCCCGAGGGCGTCGAAGCGCTGAATAAAGGCACGGGCGCGAAACGCCTTGCCCTCATGCAGCAATGCGTCCGCCATCTGGTAGAGGGCATCCGCATTGTTCGGATTGATCGCCAGCGCCAGGCGATAATCCTTGATGGCCGCAGCATAGTTGTTTCGTTTCAGCTCGCAGCGGCCGGCGTTGCTCAAGGCAACGTCCTTGGTGTTATAGAACGGATCCTGCGTGGCTTTCTGAAAATACGGCAATGCTTGATCGATCTTGCCGATTCTGCACAAAAACACGCCTAGATTGTTGTTCGTGTCGCCACTTTTGGGATCCAGTTCCTCGGCGCGACGGAAATGCTTCTCGGCCTGGTCGGTTTCGCCGATGCGCGCATAGATGGTCGCGATGACCGTGTGCGCCGGCACGTATTGTTCGTCGAACTGCAGCGCCTTCTGCAATTTTTCGAGGGCGCGCTTGAGCTGCCCGCGCTCCAGATACTGCTGGCCCAACTCGGTGTGGATGCGCGCAGCATCCTGATCATTGACCTTGCGTGCAGGCAGCGGGCCGTTGCTCGAAGTCGCGCAACCGGCCAGCACCAAGGCACACGCCACCGAAATCAACCAACGATCAAGCCGCATGGATCGCATCCTTTTCGAGTTGCTTGCGGAATTCGGCCGAACGGCGCGTGCGGTCGAGAACCTGGCCCTTGAGCTGGCCGCAGGCGGCATCGATATCGTCACCGCGCGTACGACGGACCGTGGCGATGATCCCGCCCTCGTTGAGGATGCGGCGGAAGGTCTCGATGTCGGCGGCGTCGGAACGCTCGTAACGCGTGCCGGGGAAAGGGTTGAACGGAATCAGGTTGACCTTGCTCGGCAGGCGCCGCATCAGCTTGATCAGCTGGCGCGCGTGCTCGGGATGGTCGTTGATGCCCTTCATCAGGGTGTATTCAAAGGTGATCGAAGCGCGCGGACGCGAGCTGACGTAGCGCTTGCACGCGGCCAGCAGTTCGTCGATCGGGTATTTCTTGTTGAGCGGCACCAGCGTGGTGCGCAGCTCGTCGGTCGGCGCGTGCAGCGACACGGCCAGCGACACGTCGGCGACCTGGGACAGCTGGTCGATCTGCGGCACCAGGCCGGAGGTCGACAGCGTGACGCGCTTGCTGGCCAGGCCGAAGCCGAGGTCGTCGCGCATCAGGTTCATCGCCGCGACGACGTTGTCGAAGTTCATCAGCGGCTCGCCCATGCCCATCATCACCACGTTGGTGATGCGGCGGCGCTGGTGCGGCACGTTGCCGAGGTACTTCGCCGCCACCCACACCTGACCGATGATCTCGGCGGTCGACAGATTGCGGTTGAAGCCCTGCGTGGCGGTCGAACAGAACGTACAGTTCAGGCCGCAACCCACCTGCGAGGACACGCACAGCGTGCCGCGCGTGGGTTCCGGGATGTACACGGTCTCGATGGCGTTGCCGCCGTTCATGCCCAGCAGCCACTTGTGGGTGCCGTCGGTCGAGCCCTTCTCGAACATGGTGTCCGGCGGGCCGACGTAACAGACCTCGGAAAGCTTGCCGCGCAAGTTCTTTCCGAGGTCCGTCATGCGCTCGAAGTCGTTCTCCAGACGGTGATAGATCCACTTCATGACCTGATCGGCGCGGTACGGCTTCTCGCCGAGCTGCGTGAAGTAATCACGCAACCCCTGCCGGTCGAAGTTGAGCAGATTGGTCTTTTCCGTCGGTGTCACAAGCTTCGTTCCTGGTCGGTCAGCGCGGGCACAGTTCCGTGGTCGCGAAGAAGTACGCGATCTCGTTGCTGGCGGTCTCCGGCGCGTCCGAACCGTGCACGGCGTTGGCGTCGATCGAATCGGCGAAATCGGCGCGGATGGTGCCGGCGGCCGCTTCCTTCGGATTGGTCGCGCCCATCAGCTCGCGGTTCTTGGCGATGGCGCCCTCGCCTTCCAGTACCTGGATCATCACCGGGCCGGAGATCATGAACTCGACCAACGCGCCGAAAAACGGGCGCTCGCGGTGCACGGCGTAGAAACCTTCGGCTTCGCTGCGGGACAGATGCTTCATTTTCGCGGCGACGACCTTCAGGCCGGCCTTCTCGAAACGCGCATAGATTTCGCCGATGACGTTCTTGGCGACGGCATCGGGCTTGATGATGGAAAGAGTGCGCTCCAGCGCCATGCAGGTGTGCTCCGGTTACGGGTGGAAAGATGAACGGACACGGGCCGGCTCCCACGAGCCAGTCACCGTACCACCAAATCCGTGAAAAATTCGGGATTTGGTGACCTAAAGCTTGACAGATTCTAGATCAATCGCAAGTCCGCACCAGCATCGCAGGCGCGGTTTTCGGGCATGTGACGGACGTTTGACCTCGGTGCGACGGAAGCCTATGCTTCAAACGATCGTTTGATACGTGATCGTCCAGCGGAGCCCGAACGCCGTGTCCAGTTCCCAGTTCTCTACCAAGCAGCGCATTCTCGAGGCTGCCGAAACCCTCTTCGCACGGCATGGATTCGCCGGCGCATCCCTGCGTCAAGTGACCTCGGCAGCCAACGTGAACCTGGCTGCGGTCAACTACCACTTCGGTTCCAAGGACAAGCTGATCGAGGAGGTGTTCCGTCGCCGCCTCGACGAACTGAACAAGCGGCGTCTACATGCCCTCGAACAACTGGGCGAGACCCCGACCCTCGAAGACGCCCTGGCCGCCTTCATCCGCCCGGCGCTGGAACTGGCGCGCGAGGGCGAAGGCGGCGGCGCCTTCGTGCGCGTGCTGGCGCGTGCCTACGCCGAACACAACGACCAGCTGCGCAAGTTTCTCTCGGAAAACTACGGCCACGTACTGAAGCAGTTCACCAAGGTGTTCGGGACGCTGCTGCCGCAGCTCAAGCGCGAGGAGCTGTACTGGCGCATCGACATCGTCGCCGGCGCGCTGACCTACGCGATGGCCGATTTCGGCATCATCCAGCGCCGCGAGGGCGTGACCGAACAACAGCATCGCGAGCAGGCGGCCGAACACCTGATCCGCTTCGCCGTAGCCGGCCTGCGCGCCGAATGAATTTCCCATCCCGACCGCCCGTGGCCGCACGCCGCGGGCGGCGCTTTCCGCTTTCGCAATGGAGACAGGCATGACCACCAAACCGCTACGCATCCGCAAGGCCGCGGTGCTGGGCGCCGGCGTCATGGGCGCGCAGATCGCCGCCCATCTGACCAACGCCGGCGTCGAGACCGTGCTGTTCGACCTGCCGGCGAAGGACGGTCCGAAGAACGGCATCGCCGTGAAGGCCATCCAGCACCTGGCCAAGCTGAAGCCCGCGCCGCTGGGCGAGAAGTCGCTGGCGAAGTCGATCCTGCCGGCCGACTACGACGAACACCTGGCGCAGCTCAAGGACTGCGACCTGGTGATCGAAGCCATCGCCGAACGCATGGACTGGAAGCTGGACCTGTACAAGAAGGTCGCCACGCACCTGCCCGAGCATGCGGTCATCGCCTCCAACACCTCGGGCCTGTCGATCAACACCCTGGCCGAGGCGCTGCCGGAAAACCTGCGTCATCGCTTCTGCGGCGTGCACTTCTTCAACCCGCCGCGCTACATGCACCTGGTCGAGCTGATTCCGAACAAGGCCACCGACGCCAACGTGCTGGACGGTCTGGAAGGCTTCCTAACCACGGCGCTGGGCAAGGGCGTGGTCATCGCCCGCGACACCCCGAACTTCATCGGCAACCGCATCGGCGTGTTCTCGATGCTGTCGACAATGGTGCACACGCAGGCCTTCGGTCTCGGCTTCGACGCGGTCGATGCGCTGACCGGCCCGGCCATCGGCCGCCCCAAGAGCGCCACCTACCGCACCGCCGACGTGGTCGGTCTGGACACCATGGCGCACGTCATCCAGACCATGGCCGACACGTTGCCGGACGATCCCTGGCACAAATATTTCAAGGCGCCCGAGTGGCTGGCCGCGCTGATCGAGCAAGGTGCGCTGGGCCAGAAGAACGGCGCTGGCTTCTACCGCAAGAACGGCAAGACCATCGAGGTGCTGGACCTGAGCAAGCAGGACTACGTGCCGTCCGAGCAGAAAGCCTCCGACGAAGTCGCTGCGATTCTCGCCATCAAGGACCCGGCCGAAAAATTCGGCAAGCTCCGTGAGTCCAGCGATCCGCAGGCGCAGTTCCTGTGGGCCTGCTTCCGCGACCTATTCCACTACACCGCCTATCACCTGGCCGACATCGCCGAGACCGCGCGCGACGTCGACTTCGCGATCCGCTGGGGCTACGGCTGGAAGCTGGGTCCGTTCGAGACCTGGCAGGCCGCCGGCTGGCAGCAGGTGGCGCAGTGGATCGACGAGGACATCCAGGCCGGCAAGGCCATGAGCGATGCGCCCCTGCCCGCCTGGGTCACCGACGGCCGCCGTGGCGTGCACCACGCCGCCGGCTCGTTCGCGCCAGCCAAGGGCGAAGACCTGCCGCGCTCCAAGCATTCGGTGTACGAACGCCAGCTGTTTCCCGACCCGATCCTCGACGAAAAAGCGCCCGAGGGCGAGACCGTGTGGGAGAACGACGGCGTGCGCCTGTGGACGCTGGGTGACGACCGCATCGGCATCCTCTCGTTCAAGACCAAGATGAACACGGTCAACGACCATGTGCTCGACGGCATCCAGCAGGCCGTGCGCGTGGCTGAGGAAAAACTCGACGCGATGGTGATCTGGCAGACCAGCGAACCGTTCTCCGCCGGCGCCGATCTCAAGGGCGCGCTGGGCCTGCTGCAGGAAGGCAAGCTAGCCGAATTCGAGGCCATGGTCGCCAACTTCCAGGCCACCAGCATGGCCATCAAGTACGCGCAGATTCCGGTCGTCGCTGCCGTGCGCGGCCTGTGCCTGGGCGGCGGCTGCGAATTCCAGATGCACTCGGCGCGCACCGTCGCGGCACTGGAAAGCTACATCGGCCTGGTCGAGGCCGGCGTCGGCCTGCTGCCGGCGGGCGGCGGTCTGAAGGAAATCGCCACGCGCTGCTCGGCCTCGCCGGTCGGCGACGCCTTCGACAACGTCAAGCGCTACTTCGAGACCGTGGCGATGGCCAAGGTCGCCGGCTCCGCGCTGGAAGCCAAGGCCTTCGGCCTGCTGCGCGAATCCGACGTGGTGGTCTTCAACAGCTTCGAGCTGCTGTACGTCGCCAAGCAGCAGGCGCGCGCCCTGGCCGAATCCGGCTATCGCCCGCCCCTGCCCGCACGCCACGTCACCGTCGCCGGCGACACCGGTACGGCCACGTTCAAGGCCATGCTGGTGAACATGCTGGAGGGCTACTTCATCTCCAAGCACGACTACGAGATCGCCAGCCGCATCGCCGACACCCTGTGCGGCGGCGAGATCGAGCGCGGCAGCGAAGTCGACGAGGTCTGGCTGCTGGCGCTGGAACGCAAGCACTTCGTCGCCCTGGCGCAGATGGAGAAGACCCAGGCGCGCATCGCCCACACCATGAAGACCGGTAAGCCCTTGCGCAACTGATGCTCGTCATCCCGGCGCACGCCGGGACCCAGCGACTCCGCATCGAGCACACAGACACTGGGTTCCGGCTTGCGCCGGAATGACGATCCAAATACAGGCATGACGGGCATGACCCCGGCATGCAGGAGAATCCTCATGAGCAAACAGATCCAGGACGCCTACATCGTCGCCACCACCCGCACGCCGGTCGGCAAGGCGCCACGCGGCGTGTTCCGCAACACCCGTCCCGACGACATGCTGGCGCACGTCATCCGCGCCGCCATGGAGCAGTGCCCGGGCATCGACCCGGCGCGCATCAGCGACGCCATCATCGGCTGCGCCATGCCCGAGGCCGAGCAAGGCATGAACGTGGCGCGCATCGGCGTGCTGCTGGCCGGCCTGCCCGACACCGTGCCGGGCGTGACCATCAACCGCTTCTGCTCGTCCGGCGTGCAGGCCGTGGCCATGGCCGCCGACCGCATCCGCCTGGGCGAGGCCGACCTGATGATCGCCGGCGGCACCGAATCCATGTCGATGGTGCCGATGATGGGCCACAAGGTGCAGATGAATCCGGCCATCTTCAACGACGACAACGTCGCCATCGCCTACGGCATGGGCATCACCGCCGAGAAGGTCGCCGAACGCTGGAAGATCACCCGCGAGCAGCAGGACGCCTTCGCCGTCGAAAGCCACCGCCGCGCCCTCGCCGCCATCGAAGCCGGCGAGTTCAAGGACGAGATCACGCCGTACACGCTGGACGACCGCTACCCGGACGTCGCCAACGGCAGCGTGCGCGAAGACCAGCGCATCATCGACACCGACGAAGGCCCGCGCGCCGGCACCACGCCGGAAGTCCTCGCCAAGCTGCGCACCGTGTTCCGCAACGGCCAGTTCGGCGGCAGCGTGACCGCCGGCAACTCCTCGCAGATGTCCGACGGCGCCGGCGCGGTGATCCTCGCCAGCGAACAGGCCGTCAAGGACTACGGTCTGACGCCGCTGGCCCGCTTCGTGAAGTTCGACGTCGCCGGCGTGCCGCCGGACGTGATGGGCATCGGTCCCAAGGAAGCCATCCCGAAGGCGCTGAAAGCCGCCGGCCTCACGCAGGACCAGATGGACTGGATCGAACTCAACGAAGCCTTCGCCGCACAGTCGCTGGCGGTGATGAAGGACCTCGATCTCGACCCGGCCAAGGTCAACCCGCTGGGCGGCGCCATCGCCCTCGGCCACCCGCTGGGCGCCACCGGCGCCATCCGCGTCGCCACGCTCGTGCACGGCCTGCGTCGTCGCAAGCAGAAGTACGGGATGGTCACCATGTGCATCGGCACCGGCATGGGCGCGGCGGGGATCTTCGAGGCGCTCTAACCCACCCTGCAACATCACCACGAAAAACGGCAGCGCAATCACGCTGCCGTTTTTTTACACGACTCGCTTTTGAACCGGAGCTGTAGATCGAGCCCGATAAATCTCGACACGTCTGACAAAAACTGAACCGGCCCCGTTCTCCAGGAGATGGTCAAGGATGACCACGCGGTGCGCTGCCACGGGCGTTACACAAACCGGCAACTGCGCTGAGGTCGTCCCTTTTATGTTCGTGGCCGATGGGTGCATCCGTTAGGGACGAGAACGCATCTAAGTAGTCGATGTCGCCACATGAGCGACTGCCAAGGATCGACTGCCCATGAACAACCGCAACCCCTTCCCGCCATGCCTGATCCGCAAAGCCGTACTGGCTTCACTGCTTTGGACAGTGCTGACCGTCAGCTGCCTGGCTGCGCCATCGGCAGTAAAACCGCCATCTCAAGTAACGCTTCCGGACACACCCGCAGGGCGTCTCGCCGGCGAATTGATCCATCATGTCGATACAGACAGCACGGCACATATCCGGAAGTGGGTGCCCAGTCTCCTTGCCGCGTCCATGGACCCGGGTGATCGCAAGGACTTTGTGGAGAGCATGGTCTCGGCCGCCCGCGACAGTGGCGGCCTGCAGATATTCGACATACGCAGCAACGCGCGACGCCCCGGGTTCATCCAGGTGGCCGTCAAGGCACGTCGCGGCGACACACATGCCTTGCTCGTGCTGAACGTCGATGCTGCGCATGCCGGCAAACTCGACCAGGCAATACTGTGGCCCATGCAAGATCCGGCGCTGTATGCAGGTTGGCCGAAGGGGGCGGTTTCTCACGCCAGACTGCGCCAACTGATCCAGGGGGCGCTCGATCGATTGGTGCGCACGGAAGACTTCTCCGGATGCCTGACGGTCGTGGATGGCGGCCATATGATCTTCGATGCATGCCGTGGCCTTGCCGAACGCAGCTTCGGCGTACCAGTGAATCATCAGACCCGTTTCCGCATCGCCTCGATGGGCAAGATGTTCACGGCCGTCGCCATCGCGCAACTGGTGCAGGCGGGCAAGCTGTCATGGAACGACACCCTGGCCAAGTGGGTACCGGAATATCCCGATCAGGCAACGGCGAAGAAGATCACCGTGTGGGAATTGCTGCACCACACCTCCGGCCTGGGCGACTACATGGTGCCGGCGTTCTTCGAGCATCGTGAACGCTACGTCCACCCGGTCGACTATCTTCGCTTGATTGCCCGCCAGCCGCTTGTGAGCGCACCGGGCAAGCAATGGAATTACAGCAATTCCGGCTATGTGCTGCTCGGTCGGATCATCGAGAATGTTTCCGGTGAAAGTTATTTCGACTACGTCCAGCACCACATCTTCGCGCCCGCGCACATGCTGTCCAGCGGCTTCAGCAGCATCGACCAGGTCGTCCCGAAGCTGGCGGTTGGCTACTACCACGACGCCTTGTTCTCCAAGGCCTGGAAGGCCAACTGGTTGAAACTTCCCTACATGGCAGCTCCGGATGGCGGCGGTTACTCCACCAACGCCGACATGCTCCGTTTCGCCAAGGCAATGCGCGACGGAACGCTGCTGAAGCCTGCAACTCTGGCAAAGATGTTCGATGACGAGGTACCGGCCGGTCCGGGCTGGAATGCAGCTGGCTTCGGTGACCGTCTCTCGCACGGTCGCCACATTCGTGGCAAGGTCGGCGGCATCGAGGGTACGACGGCTGATCTGCAAATGGTCTGGGAGACCGGCGCGACCGTAGTCATGACCAGCAATGAAGGACCGTCGGAAAACTGGATGCTGGTCGAACGCATTGCCGACCTACTCTCCGCCGAAGGTACCAAGCGCTGACCCCGGTTCAAAAATTGTTCCTGGCACCTTTTTTAACAGGCCCCTTTTTTATATCCACACAGATGAAGCGCTAAAATAGATAGCAAGAAATTTAGTATCAACTAAGGAGTCAGCATGTCCAGGTATCTAGTAGAGTTTGTTGGCCACAAGGACCATGCCACGACAACAAAGAGTTACACGGTCGAGGCAGACAGTGAGTCGAGCGCAGAAACGTTTGCATTGGCGCAATTGCGTTCAAATATTTTCTACACGGAATACTCTTGGTCTGTAAAGCGCATACAAGAGCGCTTAGAAATATATCAACACATCGATGCGCAACTTCTGGCGCCTAACAATTCGCTCAAGCAGACTGGCGAAAAAGCACCACCAGCCGCTTAACTCAAGCGTTAGGAGGTCTTCCGAGATGATGCCAATTAGCGACTTAATAAATTATTACGGCCCACTTAACGACGATGTAGAACGCTGCCTCGTGGGTATAGAGACCGGTGAAGATAGGGAGTATTGGCATCGTTCTTATTTGCGCTGCCTTTGTACTTTTGTCGAGGCCAGGGTTCATTTACTCAAAATGGAGCTAAAAGTCAACGACCATTTGATTGACCACACTAAGCTTTCTCCAGAGATCTTTGGCTTCCTAGAAGGCACGGAATGGAGTGTAATAGAAAACGGTGAGATTAAGTCACGTGTAAAAATAATACCGCCTGCCGATGAGCTGAAGGCAGTCATAAAGATTCTTGGCTCCTTCTACCCTAAGTTGCTGTGGGATTTCAGTTCGCAACGCTGGTCAAGAGTTAAGGCGCTCTATAAATCTCGCAACGCTTTGGTTCATCCTAAAAAACCTGAGGATTTATCTATTACAGACGTAGAGATACAAAATTTTGAGCAATTTAGGTCTGACTTTCTTCATTGGTCTGCTTCGATTTATGCCGAAGCATGGGGCGAACCCGAGGGTCACCCCTAACAAATGAATGAAGCCAACCAATTTTCCACCGCCACTCCAAATTGGCGTTTTATTCAACGCGTTAGGGCTCATATGGGCGTTTCCCCAACGGGGAAAAAGGAACGGAGGCAATTAATCGCGGCCGAAGAGCCCCATCTGCCCCCCTCCCCTTCGGTAGCGGCGGAGGGTGGAGGATCAGGCCCGCAGGGTGGCGCACAGGGATGTGCGCCAGTGTTTCGTCAGCACAGGATGTGCTGTCGACCCTCCCCCCCGGAACCCGGAGCGGACCTGGAGGAGCGAAGCTCCGGAAGGCGCGGACGCTGGGGTGCCCTTCTTTTGGTTCGCACCACAGGCACTCCCTCCGGTCGTTTTCTTGGGCAAGCAAGAAAACGAACCCGGCCGGCGGAGCCGGTCGGAACGCTCTTGAAGACCCGGCAGACTGCATCATGGCGCAACCCGCCCAGAACGCGTCCCGCCCTACTCCGCGATGGTCTCCCCACTACCACCAAGCGGTTCAGGAAAATCACGAAACTTGGTCAGACCGTCATGCATCGGCAGCACGGTTTCCTGGTAGTTGGCGTGAACGCCGGGAGCGAACTCGAAATCCTCGATGACCGCCGCGAACACGTCGATCAGCCCCCACTCCGGATGCTCGGTGAACAGGTGGCCGCCGCAGGTCGAACACCAGTAGCGCACGCTGCGCGGGTGCTTGGCGTAGTGCGCCAGCTTGTCCTGACCCTTGCGCACCTTCACGGCGTCCTTGGGCCAGAGACTGAAGGCGTTGACGGGACCGGCCGACCATTCCCGGCAGGACGCGCAATGGCAGTAGCCCATGCCTTCGGGTTGACCGCTGATCTCGAGTTCCACCGCGCCGCAGAAACAACGGGCGACGTGCGTGTCTGACGTGCTCATGGCCGTGCCTCCATCGCATACACCGTCGCATCATCATGCGAGCGATGGCCGCGAACCGCAATCGGCCGCACGGATGCCCTTGCTCGATGTCGTCTACGTCGGCGTCAAGCCGGTTCGACGTGGCGCAGCAACAGTCGCGGGGTTTCCCGGCCCTGCCAGTCGTTGACGACAAGGCTGTAGGCGGCGCGAACGTGGGTCAGTTCCGGCAATTCGGGATCGACGTTGAACATCACGGCATCGATCAGGCTGCCGTCGCGCGGATCGCGCAGATGGAAGCGCGCATGCGCGCCGGTGCTGCCCATCGGCCGCCGCCGCAGGCATTCAAAGGTGTTCTCGAACAGCGGTTCCGGGAACGCCTGCCCCCAGGGGCCGGCCAGACGCAGATCGCGCGCCAACGCCAGCGTCATTTCGCCTGCATCCAGTTCGCCGTCGGTCCACAGGACGGACTCCAGCCATTCGGGCTGCATGCGGTCGCGGACCACGTCGTCGAAGGCCTGCGCGAAGGCGTCGAAGCGATCCACGGCCAAGCTGAGTCCGGCCGCCATCGCGTGACCGCCGAACGGTCCCATCAAACCCGGGTGGCGAGCATCGACCTCGGCCAGCGCATCGCGCACGTGGAAGCCGGGAATCGAGCGCGCCGAGCCGCGCAGCACCTCGCTGCCCGCATCGGACGGCGCGAACGCCACCACCGGCCGGTGCAGCCGCTCCTTCAGGCGCGAGGCCACCAGACCGACCACGCCGGGATGCCAGCCGGCGTCGTACAAGGCGACGCCGGTCGCGTCCGGCACGTCGGCGTTCTCGACCATGCGTTCGGCTTCGGTCACCATGTCGGTCTGCAGCTGGCGGCGTTCGCTGTTGATCGACGACAGCAATTCGGCCAGCTCGCGCGCGTGTCCGGCGTCGTCGGTGAGCAGGCACGCCACGCCCAGCGTCATGTCCTCCAGGCGACCGGCAGCGTTCAGCCGCGGTCCGATGGAAAAGCCCATGTCCGACGCGGTCAACGTGGCGGCGCTTCGGCCGCTGGCTTCGATCAGCGCTTGCAACCCGACACAGCCGCGACCGGCGCGGATGCGGCGCAGGCCGTTCTCGACCAGCACGCGGTTGTTGCGATCCAGCGGCACCACGTCGGCCACCGTGCCCAGCGCCACCAGGTCCAGCAGCGACGCCAGATTCGGACGTTCGCCGTGCGCGAAACGTCCATCGCGCTCCAGGCGCGCGCGCAACGCCAGCAGCAGATAGAACATCACCCCGACGCCGGCCAGCGCCTTGCTCGGAAAGGCATCGCCGGGCAGGTTCGGATTGACGATGGCGTCGGCCTCGGGCAACTGCGGCCCGGGCAGATGGTGATCGGTGACGACCACACGGATGCCGCGCGCGTGCGCGGCGGCGACGCCGGCCACGCTGGCGATGCCGTTGTCGACCGTGACCAGCACGTCCGGCGGCTCGTCGAGCGAAGCCACCAGCGCCGGACTCAGACCGTAGCCGTGCTCGAAGCGGTTCGGCACCACGAAGCCCACGTTTCCCGCGCCGAGCATGTGCAGACCACGCACCGCGACGGCCATGCCGGTCGCGCCGTCGCAGTCGTAGTCGCCGGCCACGACGATGCGCCGATCCGTCGCGATGGCCTGCGCCAGCACCTCGACGGCAGCATCGAGTCCACCCATCGCCTGCGGTGGCGTCAGCGAGGCCAGGCCGTGATCGAGCTGCTGCGCGGTCTTCACGCCTCGCGCCAGGTAGATGCGGCGCAGCACCGGATGCAGGTCCTGCGGCCAGTCGATGCGGACGTCCGGACAAACGCGTCGGCGCAGCGTCGTGCGCTTCATACCACCTTCCGCCAGAAGCGCCACCGATGCGCGTGGCGCACCTCCATGCGCTCGCCGCTGGCAAAGTCCAGACGCATGGCCTTGTGGCCTTTCAGCGCCCGCGTCAGCAGCGGCCAATGCACCTCGGGACGCAGGTCGGATTCGAGGTCGAGCAACACGTCGCCCTCGCCGTCGGGATCGAAATCGCGCACTGCCGCGATCCCGACCCGCGCACGCTCGGCCAGCACGCGCGCCAGCGGGTCCGCCGTGTAGATGCGCTCGATGTCGGCCTTCACCCAGGACGGCAGGCGTCCGCCGCCCCACAGCCACAGGCAGTTCACCGGCATCTGCCCACGCGCGCGGCGCTCGGCGTTGAGCGGGTGCTGATGCAGCAGGATCTGCGCTTCGTTGAACAGCTCGCGCCAGCTTGCGTGGCGCGCGTCCTGCGGCAGGTACGGCAGCAGGTCGTCGCCGAGCACGCGATCAGGCGCGGCGAAGGCCGGCGGCTGGGCGTCGCGCGGCAGGCGCAGATGCCAGCGCGAAGGCGCGGTCGTTTCCAGCAGGAAACCACGGTCGCCGAACAACGGACGCAGCGGGCGCGCCAGCGCCTCGGCGTCCGCGGCCGTCAGGTCCAGCGTGCCGCAGGCGAGCATGCGCGCACCGGTCATGTCCGGCTGCACGAAGGCCGGATCGGCGCACAGCCAGGTCTCGCCCCCGGCATCGCCGCAGACGGCCTCGCGCAGCAGCGCGGCCGCCGGCAAGCCGCCCGACGGCCAGCGGAAATGCGCGCCCAGCGCCGTGGTGTAGCCGTGTTCCGCATCGGGCAGCCGGTCGCCGCGAACCAGCCAGGTGCGCAGCACTCGGTCCTGGCCGCAGAGCGCGAAGTTGGGCAGCAATACATGCAGCATGGTTCAGTTCCGGAATCGATCGGGCGGCGGCGCGCTCACGCGTGCTCGTCCTGCAGCGCCTCGATCTGCTCGTGCAGCTCCAGCCAGCGGGTTTCCAGCGTATCGTGCTCGGCGCGCAGTTCGCCCTGACGCTTGCCGAGCTCCGCGGCTTCGCGCGGCTGCTCGGTGTACAGCGCCGGATCGGCCATGCGCGTCTCGATGTCGGCCAGTTCCTTGTCGATGGCCTGCATGCGTTTTTCGGTCTGTTGCACGTCCTTCAGCAACGGCCGCGCCCGTTCGCGCTGCTGCGCGGCGGCGCGACGGCGGTCGCGCGCGGACGTCTGCGGCGCCGATGCGGATGACGCGGAAGTATCCTGACCGCGACTGCGCAGCCAGCGCGCGTAGTCGTCCAGGTCGCCGTCGAAGACGTGCAGACCGCCCTCGCCGATGCGCCAGAAACGGTCGCAGACCAGCCCCAGCAGATGGCGGTCGTGCGAGACCAGCACCAGCGCGCCCTCGTAGTCTTCCAGCGCATCGACCAGCGCCTCGCGCATGTCCAGGTCGAGATGGTTGGTCGGTTCGTCGAGCAGCAGCAGGTTGGGCTTGTCCCAGGCGATCAGCGCCAGCGCCAGACGCGCACGCTCGCCGCCGGAGAAGCCGTCGACCGGCTCGAACGCGCGGTCGCCGGCGAACTGCCACTGGCCGAGCCAGTCGCGCAGCTCCTGCTGCGAGACGCCGGGCGCGCGCTCGGAAAGATGCTCGAACGGGCTGGCGCCGGCGCGCAGGCTCTCCACCGTGTGCTGGGCGAAGTAGCCGACGCGCAGATCCTTGTGCGCGCTGCGCTCGCCGCTGAGCAACGGCAACTCACCGACCATCGACTTCACCAGCGTGGACTTGCCGGCGCCGTTGACGCCGAGCAGACCGATGCGGTCGCCGGCCTCGATGCGCAGCGTCACGTCACCGAGCACGCGCGCGGCTTCGCCCTGCCCCGGCTTGGCCGGATAGCCCAACTCGGCGTGATCGAGGCCGAGCATGGACGTCGGCAATCGGCCGGGTTCGGGAAAGCGGAAATGGAACGGCCGCTCCACGCGCACCGCCTCGGTGCCGGCCAGCTTCTCCAGCCGCTTGATGCGCGACTGCGCCTGCTTGGCCTTGCTGGCCTTGGCACGGAAGCGGTCGACGAACGACTGTAGGTGGGCGCGCTCGGCCTGCTCCTTTTCGTGCGCGATCTGCTGCTGGCGAAGCTGCTCGGCGCGCTGCCGCTCGAAGGCCGTGTAGTTGCCAGCGTACAGCTTGCCGGTGCCCGCATGCAGATGCAGCACGTGCGAGACGACGCCGTCGAGGAACTCGCGGTCATGCGAAATCACCAGCAGCATGCCGGGATAGCGGCGCAGCCACTCTTCCAGCCACAGCACGGCGTCGAGATCGAGATGGTTGGTCGGCTCGTCGAGCAGCAGCAGCTCCGACGGCGCCATCAGCGCACGCGCCAGATTCAGCCGCACGCGCCAACCGCCGGAGAACGAGGCCACCGGCTTCTCGTGCGTATCCGGCGCGAAGCCGAGACCGTGCAGCAGACGGCCGGCACGGGCGCGGCCGTCGTAGCCGTTGAGCGCTTCGATGCGCTGATGCGCCTGCGCCACGGCCGCATGGTCGCCAACCTGCTGCGCACGCGCCTCGTCGGCCAGCGCCGCCGCCAGTTCCGTGTCGCCGCCGAGGACGTAGTCGATGGCCGGATCGGGCAACGCGGGCGTTTCCTGCGCCACCGAGGCCATGCGCATGTCGGCGGACATGTCCATCGAGCCGGTATCGCTGTCCAGCTCGCCGCGGATGGCCGCGAACAGGCTGGACTTGCCGCAGCCGTTGCGCCCGACGACGCCGACTTTCCAGCCGGCGTGAAGGGTCAGGTCGATGCCTTCGAGCAGCGCGCGCGGACCGCGCCGGAGGCCGAATTCGCGAAAGGCGATCACCGTCTATGCGCTCCGCCGGCCGGGGCCGTGCTCACTCGTAGCGGACGCCGATGATCTCGTAGTTCTTCACGCCCCTGGGCGCCTCGAACTCGATGCTGTCGCCTTCCAGACGACCGATCAGCGCGCGCGCGATCGGCGAGGTCACGGCGATCAGGTTCTGCTTGATGTCGGCTTCGAGGTCGCCGACGATCTGGTAGGTCACCTCGTCGCCGCTGTCCTCGTCTTCGAGATCGACGATGGCGCCGAACACGATCTTGTTGCCAGCGTTGAGCGTGCTGGTGTCGATCACCTGCGCGGTGGACAACGCGGCTTCGAGTTCGTTGATGCGACCCTCGATGAAGCTCTGCTGCTCACGCGCGGCGTGGTATTCGGCGTTCTCCTTCAGATCGCCGTGCGCACGCGCCTCGGCGATGGCCTCGATGATGCGCGGACGCTCCTCGCTCTTGAGGCGGTCCAGTTCCTTGCGCAGGCGCTCCGCGCCTTTCTTGGTCATGGGAGCACGGTTCATGCTTCAAGCTCCTTGTGCAGTTCCTGCAGGCTGTGCACGCTGCCGCCATCGCGCGAATCCAGCGAGTGCAGCAGTGCGCGCGCGCCTGCGATGGTGGTGGAATACGTGACGCGCTGCTGCAGCGCCTCGCGACGGATGGAGAACGAATCGGCGATCGCCTGCTTGCCTTCGGTCGTGTTGACGATGTAGACGATCTCGCCGTTCTTGATCAGGTCGACGATGTGCGGACGGCCTTCCAGCACCTTGTTGATGTGCTCGCAGGTCACGCCGTTGTCGTTGAGGAACGCCGCCGTGCCGCGCGTGGCGACCAGGCCGTAGCCGCGCTTGAGGATGTCCTGCGCGATCGGCAGCAGGCGATCCTTGTCGGCGTCGCGCACCGACAGGAACACCTTGCCCAGCGGCGGCTTGCGAATGCCCGCGGCCTCGTGCGCGCGGCCGAAGGCGGAACCGAAATCGCGACCCACGCCCATCACCTCGCCGGTCGAGCGCATCTCGGGGCCGAGGATCGGGTCGACGTTCTGGAACTTCAGGAACGGGAAGATCGCTTCCTTCACCGAGTAGTAGTCGGGCACCACTTCGCGGGTCGCGTCCTGCTCTTCCAGGCTGCGGCCGGCCATGCAGCGCGCGGCGATCTTGGCCAGCTGCTGGCCGGTGGCCTTGGACACGAACGGCACCGTGCGCGAAGCGCGCGGGTTCACCTCGAGGATGAACACGGTCTCGCCGGCCTGCACCGCGAACTGGGTGTTCATCAGGCCGATGACCTTCAGCTCGCGCGCCAGCAGCGTGACCTGGCGGCGCAGTTCGTCCTGCAGCGCGGGCGTCAGTGAGTACGGCGGCAGCGAGCAGGAGGAATCGCCGGAATGCACGCCGGCCTCCTCGATGTGCTCCATGATGCCGCCGATCAGCACGTTGCCCTCGGCGTCGGCGATGATGTCGACGTCGACTTCCACGGCGTGATCGAGGAAGCGGTCCAGCAGCACCGGCGAGGACTCGGACACGCGCACCGCCTCGCGGATGTAGCGTTCCAGGTCGGCGTCGGCGTAGACGATCTCCATCGCACGGCCGCCGAGCACGTAGCTGGGACGCACCACCAGCGGATAGCCGATCTCGCGCGCCAGGGTCAGCGCTTCCTCGGCGCTGCGGGCGATGCGGTTGGGTGGCTGCTTGAGCTTCAGGCGCTCGATCAGCTGCTGGAAGCGCTCGCGGTCCTCGGCCAGGTCGATGGAATCCGGGCTGGTGCCGATGATCGGCACACCGGCGGCTTCCAGCGCGCGCGCCAGCTTCAGCGGCGTCTGGCCGCCGTACTGCACGATCACGCCTTCCGGCTTTTCCTTGTCGACGATTTCCAGCACGTCTTCCAGCGTCAGCGGCTCGAAGTACAGGCGGTCTGAAGTGTCGTAATCGGTCGAGACCGTCTCCGGGTTGCAGTTGACCATGATGGTCTCGAACCCGTCCTCGCGCAGCGCCAGCGCCGCGTGCACGCAGCAGTAGTCGAACTCGATGCCCTGGCCGATGCGGTTCGGTCCGCCGCCCAGCACCATGATCTTGCGCTTGTCGCTGGGGTTGGATTCGCACTCTTCCTCGTAGGTCGAGTACATGTACGCGGTGGAGGTGGCGAACTCGGCCGCGCAGGAGTCCACGCGCTTGTACACCGGACGCACGTCCAGCGTGCGGCGCAGATGGCGCACCGACGCCTCGCTGGTGCCCAGCAGCGTCGCCATGCGCGCGTCGGAGAAGCCCAGGCGCTTGAGTTCCAGCATGCGCGCGGCGTCCAGCGACGGCATGCCCTGCTCGTGCAGTTCGCGCTCGGCGACGATGATGTCCTCGATGGCCGCCAGGAACCACGGATCGACCGCGGTCAGGTCGTGCACATCCTCCAGCGTCAGGCCGGCGCGGAAGGCGTCGCCCAGATACATGATGCGCTCCGGCCCCGGCTGGCGCAGTTCGCGCTTCAGCGTGGCCAGATCTTCTTCGTTGCCCAGATCCAGTCCGGTCGGATCGAGACCGGTCTTGCCGGTCTCCAGACCGCGCAGCGCCTTCTGCAGCGACTCGTGCATGCTGCGGCCGATCGCCATCACCTCGCCGACCGACTTCATCTGCGTGGTCAGGCGCGCGTTGGTGGTCGGGAACTTCTCGAAGGCGAAACGCGGAATCTTGGTGACCACGTAATCGATGGCCGGCTCGAACGAAGCGGGCGTGAGGCCGCCGGTGATTTCGTTCTTCAGCTCGTCCAGCGTGTAGCCGACGGCCAGCTTGGCCGCGACCTTGGCGATCGGGAAGCCGGTGGCCTTGGAGGCCAGCGCCGACGAACGCGACACGCGCGGATTCATCTCGATGACCACCACGCGGCCGGTCTCGGCATTCACGCCGAACTGCACGTTGGAGCCGCCGGTGTCGACGCCGATCTTGCGCAGCACCGCCAGCGAAGCGTCGCGCAGGCGCTGGTATTCCTTGTCGGTCAGGGTCTGCGCCGGCGCCACCGTGATCGAGTCGCCGGTGTGCACGCCCATCGGGTCGAGGTTCTCGATCGAGCACACGATGATGCAGTTGTCCGCCTTGTCGCGGACCACTTCCATCTCGAATTCCTTCCAGCCCAGCACCGATTCGTCGATCAGCACTTCATGCGTCGGGCTCAGTTCGAGGCCGCGCTTGACGATCTCCTCGAACTCCTCGCGGTTGTAGGCGATGCCGCCGCCCGAACCGCCCATGGTGAAGGACGGACGGATGATGCTGGGGAAGCCGAGCTTCTCCTGGATGTCCCAGGCCTGCTCCATCGAGCGGGCGATTTCCGAGCGCGGCGATTCCAGACCGATCTCGGTCATCGCGTCGCGGAACAGCTCGCGGTCCTCGGCCATGCGGATGGCCTCGCGCGAAGCGCCGATCAGCTCGACACCGTACTTGTCCAGCACACCGTGGTCGGCCAGTTCCAGCGCGCAGTTGAGCGCGGTCTGGCCACCCATGGTCGGCAGCACCGCGTCGGGCTTCTCCTTGGCGATGATGCGTTCGACGGTCTGCCAGGTGATCGGCTCGATGTAGACCGCGTCGGCCATCTCCGGGTCGGTCATGATCGTGGCCGGATTGGAGTTGACCAGGATCACGCGGAAGCCTTCCTCGCGCAGCGCCTTGCAGGCCTGCGCGCCGGAGTAGTCGAACTCGCACGCCTGGCCGATGACGATCGGGCCGGCGCCGATGATGAGGATGCTCTTGAGATCGGTGCGCTTGGGCATCAGCGGGCCTCCTGCATCAGAGTGGCGAAACGGTCGAAGAGGTAATCGATGTCGTGCGGTCCGGGGCTGGCTTCCGGGTGGCCCTGGAAGCAGAACGCCGGCCGGTCGGTCAACGCGAAGCCCTGCAGCGAACCGTCGAACAGCGACTGGTGCGTAACGCGGGCCTCGGCCGGCAGCGAGCCGGGGTCGACCGCGAAGCCGTGGTTCTGGCTGGTGATCAGTACGCGGCCGTCGTCCATGTCCTTGACCGGGTGGTTGGCGCCGTGATGGCCGAACTTCATCTTCAGCGTCTTCGCGCCGACCGCCAGCGCCATGATCTGGTGGCCCAGGCAGATGCCGAACAGCGGGATCTTCTTGTCCAGCAGCGTGCGCGCGGCGGCGACCGCGTAGTCGCAGGCCGCCGGATCGCCGGGGCCGTTGGACAGGAACACGCCGTCCGGCTGCATCGCCAGCACGTCCTCGGCCGGGGTCTGGGCCGGCACCACGGTCAGATCGCAGCCGCGCTCGGCCAGCAGGCGCAGGATGTTGCGCTTGATGCCGAAGTCGTAGGCGACGACCTTGAAGCGTTTTTCGGGTGCGTTGAAGGCCGTGGCGTCGAGGTCGTACACGCCTTCGGACCAGGCATAGCTGGACGCCGTGGTCACTTCCTTGGCCAGGTCCATGCCGTTCAGACCCGGAAAGGCGCGCGCTTGCGCCAGCGCCTCGGCTTCGTCGAGGACGTCGCCGGCGACGATGCAACCGGCCTGCGCGCCCTTGTCGCGCAGGATGCGCGTCAGGCGACGCGTGTCGATGCCGGCGATGGCGACGATGCCGGATCGCTGCAGATAGGCGGTCAGGCTTTCTTCGCTGCGCCAGTTCGAGGCGCGGCGCGGCACGTCGCGCACGATCAGGCCGGCGGCCTGGATGCGGTCGGACTCGGTGTCCACCGCGTTGCAGCCGGTGTTGCCGATGTGCGGGTACGTCAGCGTGACCAGCTGACGCGCGTAGGAGGGATCGGTGAGGATTTCCTGATAGCCGGTCATGGCGGTGTTGAACACCACCTCCCCGACGGTGGAACCGGTTGCGCCGACCGCGTGACCGCGGAAAACACTACCATCTTCAAGGACTAACAAAGCTGGGGTCATGGGGGCCGCCTTCGGCAGGTGCAGCAAAACCCGCAGGCCGGCGTGACTGGCCTGTGGGGCTCGCAAAAAGGGTTCTCGGGCGGGCCACAATGTTAAGCCTCGGCAGGATCGATGTCCACCGCCGCGACGGAATTGGCGCCATGTTTGTCGACCGCCGGGACTCTGGCGCTAGACTGTGGCTCGATATGCCGTTCATCGCACACACGAGGAGACCCCATGGCCAGCGACCAGTATCACGAGCCGATCGAGGAACTCAGCGACGAAGTGCGCGACATGCACCGCGCCATCGTGTCGCTGATGGAGGAACTGGAAGCGGTCGACTGGTACAACCAGCGCGCCAGCGCCTGCAAGGACGACGAACTGAAGGCGATCCTCGAACACAACCGCGACGAGGAGAAGGAACATGCCGCGATGGTGCTGGAATGGATTCGCCGACGCGATCCGTTCTTCTCCGAGCAGATGAAGAAATTCCTGTTCACCGACAAGTCGCTTCGTCACGACTAGCCTCGCTGCCCACCATCGTCGCGATTCCGCCATGACCACGCCCCTGATCGATCCCGCCCGTCTCGACCGCGTCGACACCACGGTGCGCCTGCAGCCGTTTCCGTTCCTGGTCGCGCACGAGCAGTTGCCGGACAGCGCACGCGCCGAACTCGACCGTGACTTCCCACGTTACGAGGAAGCCGGTTTCTTCCCGTGGGAAGCCGACGAATGCGGCCCGTCGATCAATGCCGTGATCGAGCAGCTGACCGCGCCGGAAATTGCCAGCGCCATCGGCGCCAAGCTGGAGATCGACAACCTCGGTCAATATCCGACCCTGGTGACCCTGTGCCGTCACCTCAACAAGCGGCACGGCACCATCCATACCGACAGCCGTTCCAAGATCGCCACCGCCCTGCTCTATCTCAACGAGAGCTGGCCCGACACCAGCGAGGGCTGCCTGCGGTTCCTGGAGAAGATCGACGACATCGACGCCACGTTGGCCCCCGAACTGAAGCCGCTGTACGGCAAGTTCGCGGTGTTCCGGCGCGCGGACAACTCCTTCCACGGCCACCTGCCGCACGAAGGCGAGCGCCGCGTGATCCAGGTCGCCTGGCTGGTCGACGAAGAAGCCAAGCTGCGCAAGACCAAGCGCGGCAAGTTCTCGCGCCTGTTCAAGAAGCTGTTCGGAAAACTGGACAAGAAGGTCGGCGCCAGCCGCGACCGCAGCGCCTCGCATCGCGATTGAGCCATCCGGACCGCATTCACAAGGACCTGCGATGCCCGTTCTGTTCTTCGTATCCATCGCCCTGCAGATCGCCTGCGCGATCCACGTCATCCGCAGCGGCCGTTCGCTGTACTGGATCTGGCTGCTGCTGATCGCGTCGTATCTCGGCGTGCTGATCTACGTGCTGGCGGCGGTCATTCCGGACCTGCGCAACAACCCGGGCAGCCGCAAGGTCGCGCGCAAGGCCATCCAGGCCATCGATCCGGCGCGGCGACGACGCGAACTGCAGCGTCGTCTGGAGATCAGCAACACCGTCGACAACCGCCGCCATCTGGCCGAGGAATGTCTGGAACTGTGCGACTACGCCAATGCCGAGGAACTTTACCGTGGCCTGCTGACAGGCATGTACGCGGACGATCCCGACTTCCTGCTCGGCCTGGCACAGGCCCAGGCCGGTCGCGACGATTACGCCGGCGCGCACGGCACGCTGGATGCGCTGAAGGCGGCCAACCCGGCCTACAAGTCCAGCGAGGGCGAACTGCTGCACGCACGCTGCCTGGAAGCGCTGGGCGACACCGACGCCGCACTGGACGCCTATCGCATGCTGGCCGTCAGCTATCCCGGCGAAGAAGGTCGCTACCGCTACGGACGCCTGCTCGGCAGGACGCAGCGTCACGATGAGGCGCGCGAAGTGTTCGAGTCGCAACTGCGCCAGGCACGCAGCATGCCCGCCTACTACCGGCGCAAGGAACGCCCGTGGCTGAAAGCCGCGCGTCAGGAACTGGCCCAACTGGGCTCGTGATGAAACCCGCCTGCCGAGGTTCGGCTCCATGACGCCCGTCGCGCTGCACACCGTGTTCGAGCTGCTGGCCTACAGCGTCGGCTTCCAGACCTACCTGTGGCAGCGCCGACACCGTGTGGACGGCAGTGTCGGCGACCGCGACATGATGGCCGTGGTCGCCGTCGGCGCCATCGTCGGCGCGGCGCTGGGCGCGAAGATGTCGTACTGGCTGGACGATCCGCTGACCGCCTTTGCCGACTTCCCGAATTGGCGGCACCTGCTGGAAGGCAAGTCGATCATCGGCGCGCTGATCGGCGGCCTGATCGGCGTCGAGGGCGTCAAGCGCCTGTGGGGCGTGCGTCAGTCCACCGGCGACAACTTCGTGCTGCCGCTGACCGTGGGCATGTGCATCGGCCGCGTCGGCTGCTTTCTCGGCGGACTCGGCGACCATACCTACGGCATCGCCACTTCGCTGCCGTGGGGCGTCGACTTCGGCGACGGCATCGCGCGACACCCGACGCAGCTCTACGAAATCGTCTTCCTGCTGCTGCAATACGCCTGGATTCGCATCCGTTGGACGCGGTTCGAGGTGTCCGGCGACCGCTTCCGCGCGTTCATGGTCGGCTACCTCGCGTTCCGTCTGCTGGTCGAGTTCATCAAGCCCGTCTTCTACGCCTGGCCGCTGGGGCTGACCGGCCTGCAGTGGCTTTGCGTGGCCGGACTGCTCTACTACGCGCGCGCCATTCCGCGTATCGTGCGGGTCATGGTCCTGGGGAGACGACCGGTTTGGGAACCAAGGTAAGGCCGTACCTGTTCTACGACAGCGCGGTATCGGTGTGCACGCAGTGCCTGCGCCGCGTCGAGGCGAAAATCCTGATCAAGGACGAGCGCGTCTTTCTGGAGAAATGGTGCCCGCTGCACGGGCGCGAACGGGTGCTGATCGCCGACGACGCGGCCTACTATCGCCGCTGCCGCGAAGTGTTCATCAAGCCGCCGGAACTGCCGCAGCGCTTCAACACGCCGCAGCGCTGGGGTTGTCCGTACGATTGCGGGCTGTGTCCGGAGCACATGCAACACAGCTGCCTGACGCTGATCGAGATCACCGACCACTGCAACCTGCGCTGTCCGATCTGCTACGCCGACAGCGGCCCGCATCGCCCCGGCTTCCGCGATCTGGCGACCGTCGAGCGTATGCTCGACGCCGTGGTCGCCAATGAAGGCGAACCGGACGTGGTGCAGATTTCCGGCGGCGAGCCGACCCTGCACCCGCAGTTCTTCGAGATTCTGGACGCCGCGCGTGCGCGCCCGATCCGTCACCTGATGGTCAACACCAACGGTCTGCGCATCGCGCGGGAGCCGGACTTCGCCGCGCGCCTGGCGGACTATCAGCCCGGCTTCGAGCTGTACCTGCAGTTCGATTCCCTGCGCGACGAGGTGCACAAGGACCTGCGCGGCGCGAAACTGCGCGATATCCGCCTGAAGGCGCTGGAACAGCTCAACCGCCACGACATTTCCACCACGCTGGTGGTGACGGTGAAGAAGGGACTCAACGACGGCGAGCTGGGCGAAATCATCGACTTCGCGCTGCAACAGCCCTGCGTGCGCGGCGTGACCTTCCAGCCGATCCAGGCCGCCGGACGGCTGGAGCACTACGACCCGGCCACCGACCGGCTGACGCTGAGTGAAGTGCGCCGCCGCATCCTCGAACAATCGCCGCTGTTCGAGCCGGACGACCTGATCCCGGTGCCCTGCAACCCCGACTGCCTGGCGATGGCCTACGCGCTGAAACTGGGCGACGAGACCGTGCCGTTGACGCGCTTCGTGTCGCCGCAGACGCTGGTCGAGAAAGGCCGCAACACCATCGTGGTCGAACGCGACGAGGACCTTCGCGCCCACGTGTTCGAGCTGTTCGCGACCAACCACTCGCCCGAGGATCAGGCCTGCTCGCTGTCCGACCTGCTGTGCTGTCTGCCGCAAGTGCAGGCGCCGGCGGACCTGGGCTACCGCAACGTGTTCCGCGTGCTGATCATGCAGTTCATCGACGCCCACGGCTTCGATCTGCGCGCGGTGAAGAAGTCCTGCGTGCACATCGCGCAGCCGGACGGCACCATCGTGCCGTTCGACACCTTCAATCTGTTCTACCGCGACGACCTCTCGGACCGCCTGCAGCGTCTGCGCGACGAAGTGGAACGCGCCTATCCCGTGGAGGATGCCCCCGCATGAGCGACATCGAGCTCGATCCGCAGCGTCCCGCGCCACCGCCGCCTCCGGACCGGCCTCCAGCACCGACGCCGTCGGGCGATCCGTCCTCGAAGCCGCCCAGGCGCGGATCGATCGCGGCCGGCATCGGGCTGGCGTGGCTGATCATGATCGCCGGTCATCTGCTGCTGACGCCGTTCGGCGGCCTCGCTTTCACGCCGCTGCCCGAGGCGCTGGTCGGCGTTGCCGCCGCCGTGTGCTACGGCAAGGGCATCCCGCGCACGGGTCAGGGGCTGCTGCTTGGGCTGGCTTCGCTGCTGGCGGTGATTCTGCTGCTGGTCGCGGCCTGCTTCGGGATGCTGGCTCTCGGCAGCTTCCACTAGTCCCGGCGCGACAAGGTTCGCGCCGCGCGGCTCAGCGCGCGCGCAACGCTTCGATGCATTGTGAGGAGTGGTCCGATGCGTCCACGACGCGGCACCGCGCGATGCGCGCTGCGCCGTCGAGCTCAGTCCGCGGAGCGCAGACGACCTTCGAGCATGTCGGCAATGCCGTAGCGACCCGGCGGCTGCGCCGCCAGCCATACCGCCGCTTCCAGCGCGCCGCGCGCGAAGATGCCGCGGTCGGTGGCGCGATGGATCAGTTCCAGCCGCTCGCCCTTGCCGGCCAGCAGCGCGGTGTGCTCGCCGACGATGTCGCCGCCGCGCACCACCGCAAAGCCGATCTCGCCCTGCCGGCGCGGACCGGGATGCCCCTCGCGAGCATAGACAGCCTGCTCCTCGAGCGTGGTGCCGCGCGCCTTGGCGGCCGCTTCGCCGAGCGCGATGGCGGTGCCGGAAGGCGCGTCTTCCTTGCGGCCGTGATGCGCTTCGACGATCTCCAGGTCCCACTCGGGCAGCGCCCGCGCCGCGTCGCGCAGCAGACGCTGCAGCACGGCGACACCGAGGCTGAAATTGGCCGCCTGCAGCACGGCGATGCGCTCGCTGGCGGCGTCCAGGCGATCGCGCAACGCGGCGTCGTAGCCAGTGGTGCCTACGACCAGCGGCACGCCGTCGGCCAGGCAGTAGTCCAGTGCGGCACTCAATCCCGCCGGGGTGCTGAAGTCGATCACCACGTCCAGATCGCTCGCGCCTTCCCAGCCGTTGCTGTAACGCAGGGAATCCGGCGTGGCCGGCTGCTGCAGCGGATGACCCACCAGCTCCGAACGCGCGTCGATCACGGCGCGCTGCACGCGCAGACGGCGATCGCCGCGGCTGCGTGCGATCAACGCGCTGCCCATGCGTCCGGAAGCGCCGCTGATGGCGATGCGAAGTGCTTGGTTCATGGCTACTCTGGCGTTCCCGCCGCTGGATGATCCGGCCATCGTAGCGCGTCGTGCACACGGTGCAAGCGACGCGCTCACGGCTTCAGGACGTGACGCGCGACCAGAAATCCTTGACGCCGTCGAACCAGTTCTTGGCGCGCGGCGAATGTTCGACGCTGCTCTCGCCGTCGAAAGTGGCCTCGAAGGACTCCAGCAGCTCGCGCTGTTCGCGGGTCAGCCGCACCGGCGTCTCCACCACCACCTGGCAGATCAGGTCGCCGACGCGACCGCCGCGCGGCGACTTCACGCCGCGACCGCGCAGCCGGAAGGTCTGTCCGGTCTGCGTCTCCGGCGGCAGGTTGATCTCGACCTCGTCCTCCAGGGTCGGCACCGTGAGCGTGGCGCCCAGCGCCGCCTGGGTGAAACGGATCGGCACCTCGCAGTGCAGGTCGTTGCCTTCGCGGTGGAAGATCTTGTGCGGACGCACGCGCACTTCCACATACAGGTCGCCGGCCTGACCGCCCGCAGGCGCGGCTTCGCCCTGCCCGTTCAAGCGCACACGGTCGCCCGTGTCGACGCCGGCCGGAATGCGCACGGACAGCGTGCGGGTATCGCGGTAGCGACCTTCGCCCTGGCAGGTCTTGCACGGATTCTTGATCGAACGACCGGTTCCGCCGCAGTGCGGACAGGCCTGCTGGATCGAGAAGATGCCGTTCTGCATGCGCACCTGACCATGACCGTTGCAGGTGCCGCAGGTGTCGAGCTTGCCGTCCTCCGAACCGCTGCCCTGGCAGTCGTCGCAGGCGACCAGGGTCGGCACCTTGATCTCCTTCTCGAGGCCGAACACGGCTTCTTCCAGGTCCATCTCCAGGATGTAGCGCAGGTCGGAACCGCGCTGCGGGCCGCGTCGACCGGCGCCGCCGAAGATGTCGCCGAAGATATCCCCGAAGATGTCGCCCATGTCGCCGAAGCCGCCGGCGCCGCGACCACCGCCCATGCCGCCCTCGAAGGCTGCATGGCCGTACTGGTCGTACATGCCGCGCTTCTGGCCGTCGGACAGGATCTCGTAGGCCTCCTTGGCCTCCTTGAAGCGCTCCTGCGCTTGCGGGTCGTCCGGGCAGCGATCGGGATGGCACTTCATCGCCACGCGGCGGAAGGCTTTCTTGATCGTGGCCGTGTCGGCGTCGCGCTCGACACCCAGGGTCTCGTAATAGCAGGTCTTGCTCATGAGCGATGTTTCAGTGAGCCTTCGATGCGTCGATCGGGTACCAACCACATCGAGGCAACGAGGACGTAAATCAAGCCTGCGATCCAGGTGCTGACGAAGGCCAGCGGGATCGCGCAGGCATACAGAAGAGGCGCAAGGATACCTTTCCAGTCACGCTTTGCCAGCAGCATGCGGGCCAGTTCGCCCTCACGCCCGCCGTTGGCGGCGATCAGCGTGCGCTGGAACGGCTGCCAGGCCAGACCGGCCATCAGCAGCACGAAACCGTACAGCGCCACCGGCACGGCATCGAAATGGTTCTCGCCCATCCAGGCGGTCGCGAACGGGAACAGCGACAGCCAGAACAGCAGATGCAGGTTGGCCCACAGCACTGGGCCGCTGACGTGGCGCGCGGCCTGCAGGAAATGGTGGTGGTTGTTCCAGTAGATGCCGACGTAGACGAAGCTGAGCACGTAGCTGAGGAACGCGGGCAACACCGGCAGCAGCGAAGCCAGATCGGTGCCATGCGGCGCCTTCATCTCCAGCACCATGATGGTGATGACGATGGCCAGCACGCCGTCGCTGAATGCTTCCAGCCGCCCCTTGTTCAATCCGCACCCCCATGCACGAAAAGGGCCGGACGGCGATGCCGTCCGGCCCGAGTTCGATCAGCTCTTCTTGTCGTCGTCCTTGACCTCGGTGAACTCGGCGTCCACCACGTCTTCGGGCTGTGCGGAGCCGCCGCCCGGAGCCTGCTGGCCGGAAGCTTCGGGACCGGCCTGACCGGCGCCCTGGGCCGCCGCGAACAGCGGCTGCGCGGCCTGCTCGAGCTTGCTCATCTTGGCCTCGATGGCGGCCTTGTCGTCGCCGTCCATCGCCTTCTCCAGATCCGACAGCGCTTCCTCGATGCCGCCGATCTGGTCGCCGGCCTTGTCGCCGTGCTCCTTCAGCGCGCTGCGCGTGGCGTGCACCAGCTGGTCGGCCTTGTTGCGCGTGGTGACCAGTTCCTGGAACTTCTTGTCGTCCTCGCGATGCGTCTCGGCGTCGCGCACCATGCGCTCGACTTCTTCATCCGACAGACCGGAGCCGGCCTTGATCTCGACCTTCTGCTCCTTGCCGGTCTTCTTGTCCTTGGCGTGCACGTGCAGGATGCCGTTGGCGTCGATGTCGAAGCTGACCTCGATCTGCGGCACGCCGCGCGGCGCGGGGTCGATGCCGGCCAGATCGAAGCGCGCCAGCGACTTGTTGTACTGCGCCTGATCGCGCTCGCCCTGCAGCACGTGCACGGTGACCGCGGTCTGGTTGTCGTCGGCGGTGGAGAAGATCTGCGACGCCTTGGTCGGAATCGTGGTGTTCTTCTCGATCAGCTTGGTCATCACGCCGCCCTGGGTCTCGATGCCCAGACTCAGCGGCGTCACGTCCAGCAGCAGCACGTCCTTGACGTCGCCGCCCAGCACGCCGCCCTGGATCGCCGCGCCGACGGCGACGGCCTCGTCCGGGTTGACGTCCTTGCGCGGCTCCTTGCCGAAGAAGTCCTTGACCGCTTCCTGCACCTTGGGCATGCGGGTCTGACCGCCGACCAGGATCACCTCGTCGACGTCGGACACGCGCAGGCCGGCGTCGTCCAGCGCCGTGCGGCACGGATCGATGGAACGCTTGACCAGGTCCTCGACCAGCGCTTCCAGCTTGGCGCGGGTCAGCTTGATGTTCAGATGCTTCGGACCGGAGGCGTCGGCCGTCACGTACGGCAGGTTGACCTCGGTCTGGTGGCTGGAGGACAGCTCGATCTTGGCGCGCTCGGCGGCGTCCTTCAGACGCTGCAGGGCCAGCGGGTCCTTGCGCAGATCGATGCCCTGATCCTTGTTGAACTCCTCGACCAGGTAGTCCATGACGCGCTGGTCGAAGTCCTCGCCGCCCAGGAACGTGTCACCGTTGGTGGCCAGCACCTCGAACTGCTTCTCGCCGTCGACCTCGGCGATCTCGATGATCGACACGTCGAACGTGCCGCCGCCCAGATCGTAGACCGCGATCTTGCGATCGCCGCCCTTCTTGTCCAGGCCGTAGGCCAGCGCGGCCGCGGTCGGCTCGTTGATGATGCGCTTGACCTCGAGACCGGCGATCTTGCCGGCGTCCTTGGTGGCCTGACGCTGCGAATCGTTGAAGTACGCGGGCACCGTGATGACGGCCTCGGTGACCGGCTCGCCCAGGAAGTCCTCGGCGGTCTTCTTCATCTTCATCAGCACCTTGGCCGACACTTCCGGCGGCGCCATCTTCTTGCCGTCGGAGGTCTGCACCCAGGCATCGCCGTTGTCGTGCTCGAAGATCTTGTAGGACACCAGGTCGATGTCCTTCTGCACCTCGGCATCCTTGAACTTGCGGCCGATCAGACGCTTGACCGCGTAGAAGGTGTTGGCCGGGTTGGTCACCGCCTGGCGCTTGGCCGAGGCGCCCACCAGGACTTCGCCGTCCTTGCTGAAGGCGACGATGGAAGGCGTGGTGCGGTCGCCCTCGGAATTCTCGATGACGCGCGTGGACGAACCCTCCATCACCGCCACGCACGAGTTGGTGGTGCCGAGGTCGATACCGATGATCTTGCCCATGGTCTGTACTCCGAAATTTCTGTATCGCGGCCCCCGCGGCCGCCGTTGATGACTAGGTGGGGGATGCCGCGCAGCGATTCAAGACGCGCGCGACACGCTTTTTCAGGCGCCTGGCGCCTTGGCGACCGCCACCAGCGCCGGGCGCAGCAGGCGATCGTTGAGCATGTAGCCCTTCTGCAGCACCGCGACCACGGTGTCCGGCGCATGCTGGTCGGTCTCGACCATGTTCATGGCCTGATGCTGTTCCGGATCGAACGGCTGATGCAGCGGATCGACCATCTTCAGGCCGTTCTGCTCGACGACTTTGAGCAGCGACTTCAGCGTCAGCTGCATGCCCTCGCGCAGCGGCGCGACGTCCTCGGTCTGCACGGCCAGGCCCTGTTCCAGGCTGTCGCACACCGGCAGCAGGTCCGACAGCACGCGCTCGTTGGCGAAGCGACGCGCTTGCTCCACCTCGCGCTGCAGGCGACGGCGCTGATTCTCGATCTCGGCGCGCTCGCGCAGCAGGGTGTCGCGCATCTCGGCGACGCTGCGCTCGGCCTCGGCCAGCTGCGCGGTCAGGGCTTCCAGTTCCTCCAGCGAGCTTTCGCCACCCGACTGTGCGGCGGCGGCGCTGGACGCGTCCTGATCGGGCGCCGCATTCGGCGCGTTCGGCTTGGTGTCTTCCATCATGGCTCCAGGCAACTTCAAGAGGACCCGCGACTGCGCCGCAGGCCGGTAGATTGGATGGTTCGGCGAAAACGATCGCCCTGGCGGGATTTATAGGGTCGCCGTGACCCGATTCAAGGCATCGCCGAGCAATCCGGCCGTGGCCTGCACCACCGGAATCACGCGGTCGTAGGCCATGCGCGTCGGACCGATCACGCCGACGGTGCCCAGCACCCGGCCCTCGGTGCCGTAGGTCGCGGTGACGACCGAGCAACCGTCGAGCGCCGCGTAGCCCGATTCCTCGCCGATGAACAGGCGCACTCCGGGCGCCTTGGCGCACACGTCCAGCAGCTGCACCAGATCGCGTTTGCGCTGGAAGGCCTCGAACAGCTCGCGCAGTCGGTCCAGGTCGGACAGCTCCTGATAGCCCATCAGGTTGGTCTGGCCGCTCAGCACCATGTCGATTTCCGATTGCGGCGCGAACGAGGCCGAAGCCAGCTCCACCGCATTGCTGAGCAGATCGTTGAGCTCGTGGCTGGCCTTCTTCAGTTCGCTCAGCAGACGCGCGCGTATGTCGTCCAGACGCAGACCGGCGAATTCGCTGTTGAGGTAGTTCGCCGCCTGCTCCAGCGCCGAGGCGCTCAGCGGCTCGCTCAGCTGCACCACGCGGTTCTGCACCTGGTTGTCGGCAAACACCAGGATCACCAGCACGCGGGCGCCGTCCAGCGGCACGAAGTCGATGTGGCGCAGCGAGAAGTCCGAATGCCGCGGCACCGTCACCAGACCGACGAAATGGGTCATCGCCGACAACAGACTCGAAGTGCTGTTGAATAGGTCCAGCGAACTCGCCGGCGACGGCGGCAGCTGCTGGCGCAGACGCGCCAGGTCCTCGCCGGTCAGCGGACGCAGCTCCAGCAGACTGTCGACGAACAGGCGCAGACCACGCGGCGTGGGAATGCGGCCGGCCGAGGTGTGCGGCGAGGCCACCAGCCCGGATTCCTCCAGGTCGGCCATGATGTTGCGGATCGTCGCGGGGCTGACGTCCAGTCCCGAGGACTTGGACAGCGTGCGCGAGCCCACCGGCTCGCCGTCGGTCAGATACTGGCCGATCAGGGCGCGCAGGAGGCGTCGCGAGCGAGCGTCGAGGTCCGGACCGTGGGAAGGGCTCATGGAAAACCGGGATGCAGGAAGGCTGATGGACTGAATAAGGGTTGCACGCGGCTCTTGCAAGCCCTTGGCGGCTCCGCGTGCCATCGTCCGGCATCGCATGGAGTCTGCAGATATGAGACGCGTATCGTTACAATCGGCGGCGACATCACCCGGGTGCCTCTATGCTCAGCTCGCTGTACGTGCGCAATTTCGCCGTGGTCGAGGAAGCCGAGATCGGCTTCGGCCCCGGCATGACCGTCGTGACCGGCGAGACCGGCGCCGGCAAATCGCTGCTGGTCGATGCGCTGATGCTGTTGTCCGGCGCGCGCGCCGACAACACCCTCGTGCGCGCCGGCAGCGACCGCGCCGAACTGTCCGCCGACTTCGATCTCTCTGCCTTGCCCGCCGCGCAAACCTGGCTGGAACAGCAGGAACTGGACGACGACGGCCACTGCAGCCTGCGCCGCGTGCTCAAGGCCGAAGGCAGCTCGCGCGCCTGGATCAACGGTCGACCGGCGACGCTCGCGCAGCTTTCGGAACTGGCGGCGCTGATCGTCGAGATTCACGGCCAGCACGAGCACCAGGCGTTGCTTTCACGCACCCATCAGCTGGATCTGCTCGACGCCTTCGCCCAATCCATGCCGCTGCGCGAGCGCGTGGCCGAACAGGCACGCGCCTGGCGCGACTGCGGTCGACGCATCGAGGCGCTGACCGGCGGCGAGGACCGCGACGAGCGCATCGCGCTGCTGCGCCACGAAGTCGAGGCGCTGCAACGCTGGAGCCTGCCAGCCGAGGAACTGCAGGAGCTGGAAGCCACCCATCGCCGGCTAGCCAACGCCGGTCGCCTGCTGGAAGGCGCCAACGGCCTCAGCGAACTGCTCGACGGCGACAGCGAGTTCGCCGCACGCCGCGCCGTCGGTCGTGCGCAGGCCGAACTGGCGCGCCTGGCCGAACTCGACGACCGCCTGCAACCGCTGGCCGCGCTGCTGGAAAATGCCGAAATCCAGCTCGGCGAAGCGCTGGCCGGGCTCGATCACTACGCCAGCGATCTGGACATGGACCCGGAGCGCTTCGCCGAACTCGACCAGCACCTCGCACGCCTGCACGATCTGGGCCGCCGCCACCGGCTGGCGCTGGAGGAATTGCCGCAGAAAGCCGAGGCGCTGGCGATCGAGCTGGAGGAACTGGAAGGCGCCGGCGCCACCCTCGAACGCCTGCAGCGCGAGCGCGACGCCTGTGCCCGCGAATACGCCAAGACCGCCGGCGAACTCAGCAAGGCCCGCGCCAAGGCCGCCGCGACGCTGGGCGAACAGATCACCGCGCTGATGCAGGAACTGGGCATGGCCGGCGGCCGTTTCCAGGTCGCGCTGACCCCGCGCGACAACGACACGCCGGATGCCCTGGGCGCCGAGCGCTGTGAGTTCGAGGTCAGCGCCAATCCGGGCCAGCCGCCGCGCGCGCTGCGCAAGGTCGCCTCCGGCGGCGAACTGGCGCGCATCAGCCTGGCCGTGGAAGTCGCGGCGCTGGGCATGGACAGCGTCGGCTGCATGATCTTCGACGAGGTCGACAGCGGTATCGGCGGCGCGGTGGCCGAGGTGGTCGGTCAGAAGCTGCGCACCCTCGGCGGGCGCTGCCAGACGCTGTGCGTGACCCATCTGCCGCAGGTGGCGGCGCAGGGACATGCGCACATCAAGGTCAGCAAACACAGCGACGGCGACAGCACGCATACTCGCATCGAGACCCTCGACGGCAAGCAGCGCAGCCAGGAACTGGCGCGCATGCTGGGCGGCATCGAGATCACCCGCGAGACCGAGGCCCACGCCCGCAAGATGCTCAAGCAGGCCCAGACCTGAGCCGCGACGGGCACGAAAAGCAAACCGTGGCTGAACCGATGTGCGGGCCGGCTTGAACTAAGCCCGCGAGGGACCATCTAACGTTTCAGATCGCCGTGACGGCGACCACAGATGACTATCTGCTTCGCATTCGGTCATCGAGGGATCGGCTTCCCCCCTCCCCCAATCGGCGCCGGTCCAACAAACCCCGACAGCTCTTCCCCTGGCTGTCGGGGTTTTTTTATGCCCGCGCGCCGCCACCCGCGCATTCAGGACTGCAGCAGCTGCTCCAGCACCCGACCGACCGCCGCGAACGCGAACGCGCCGGTGATGTGCGTCGCGGCCCCCAGTCCGCCGCCGCAGTCCAGACGGAAGCCTTCGTCGCCGTCCGGCCGCGTGCCGCACACGCTGCCGTCCGCTTGCGGATAGCGCACATTTTCCAGCGAATAGACGGCCGGAACGCCGAAATAGCGGTCCTTGTTTCTAGGAAAATGAAAGTCTTGGCGTAACTTCTTGCGAATAAGGCTGAGCATGGCGTCGTGCTCGGTGCGGGATAGATCGCGCACCCGTACCTGAGTCGGGTCGACCCGGCCGCCGGCGGAACCGACCACCACCAGCGGCAGCTTGCGGCGGCGGCACCAGGCGATGGTCTCCAGCTTCACGCGGAAGGCATCGCAGGCGTCGAGCACCAGGTCGTAGCCGCGATCGAGCAGCTCGTCGAGCGTGTTCGGCGTCAGGAAACGCTCGATGCCCTCGACCTCGATCAGCGGGTTGATCGCGCACGCGCGCTCGGCCATCAGCGCCACCTTGGAGCGACCGTACTGGCCATCCAGCGCTGGCAACTGGCGGTTAGTGTTGCTGAGGCAAACCTCGTCCGCGTCGATCAGCGTCAATCGACCGACGCCGCTGCGCGCCAGCGCCTCGACGGCCCAGGAACCGACGCCGCCGATGCCGATGACGCACACGTGCATGCGCGCCAGGCGCGCCACGCTGCCGCGGCCATACAGACGGTCCACGCCCTGGAAACGCTCCTCCATCACGCGCGTGCGCGTTCCATCGTCCGCCTCCGACGTCGCCGCGCTTGGCACGAGCTGTGCGTCATGCTCGAATGAGTCGCTCATGCGATGCGTCCGTTGGTGAACCGGGAAACTTTCATGCGATCTGTTCTACTGTTGATTCTGGGTCTGGTGGTCGGCGCGCTGGCCGCCTTCAAGGTCAGCAACGTGCTGCACATGCGCGACGCCTATCCGCGCGGCGTGATGAGCGTCATGCAGCATCACCTCGGCACGCTGGCCCAGGCCGCGCGTCAGGGGACATGCCCGGCGGACGCCACGCAACTGCATCTGCAGCGTCTGCAGGCCATCCAGGGCGATATTGTGCCGGCTTTCGCCAAGGATGTCGGCGCCAAGCCCGACTTCCGCGATCACGCCAGGAAGCTCGAGGACGCCATCGCCGCGGCGCTGCAGTCGCCTCCGGCCGATTGCCCGGCGCTGCAGAAGGCGTTGTCGAACATCGGCGGCACCTGCAAGAGCTGCCACGAAGTCTACCGCTGAGCGGCGCACCGGACGCTACAAGGGAATGCGTCCGGTCAGGATCTGCCAGAACATCACCCAGTCGCCCGCCAGGCTGTACCAGGGATGGCGGAAGGTGGCGGGACGGTTGTGCTCGAAACCGAAGTGGCCGACCCAGGCGAAACCGTAGCCGGCCAGCGGCATGCCCAGCAGCCACCAGGCGTTGCCGCGTGCAAACGCCAGCGCGAGGAAACCCAGTACGCAGAGACTGCCGATGAAATGCAGACGGCGACAGGTCCGGTTGCGGTGTTCGGACAGGTAGTACGGGTAGAACGCACGGAAGCTGCTGAACTCGGCCATGCTCATTTCTCCGGCAGCGGGATGAACTCCTCGTCGTCGCCGGGCACGGTGTCGAAACGCCCTTCCTGCCAGTCCCGACCCGCCTGCTCGATACGCGCACGGTCGCTGGCGACGAAGTTCCACCACACGAAGCGCGGACCGTCCAGCGGCGCGCCGCCGACCAGCACGGCCAGCGTCGGACGCACCGCGCGCAGGGTCGGCGCGGACGGCCCGCGATGCACACCCATCTCGAACGCCTGCAGACGCTCGGCGCCGAACATCAGCTCGCCCTCGACCACGTAGACGCCGTGCTCCTCGTGTTCGGCAGGCAGCGGCAACTCAGCGCCCTCATCCAGTTGCGCCTCGGCGAAGAAGGTCGGCGCGAACACCTTCACCGGCGACCGCGCGTCCCAGCCGCTGCCAGCCATCAGGCGCACGCGGGCGCCGGGCAGGTCCAGCGTCGGGAACTGGTCCGATCCATAGTGATGGAACGCCGGCGCGGTCTCCGCATCGGGTTTCGGCAGCGCCACCCAGGTCTGGATGCCGTGCATGCGACCGCCCTCGGCACGCATCCAGTCCGGCGAACGCTCGGAGTGCACGATGCCGCGTCCGGCCGTCATCCAGTTGACTTCGCCCGGCCGGATCTCCTGGTCGCTGCCGAGGCTGTCGCGGTGCTCGATGCAGCCGTCGAACAGCCAGGTCACGGTCGCCAGACCGATGTGCGGATGCGGCCGCACGTCCAGGCCCTTGCCCGGCTTGAAATCGACCGGTCCCATGTGATCGAAGAATACGAACGGCCCGACCGAACGCGCCCGGGCGTGCGGGAGCGCACGGCGTACCATGAATCCGTCGCCGAGATCGTGGGTCTTGGGTTCGACTCGCGTGAATGCGTCGCTGGACATGCGTTCGTCCATCAGGAAATGGAAAGACATGGTAACGCGCGCGGCACCGCCGGCGTCAGCCCAGGCGCTCGAGCCAGGCGGCGATCCGGTCGGCGACCGCCTGCGGCGACTTCATCCAGGAAAAGTGATCGGCGGAGCCGCCCAGCGCCTTCGTATCGAGCGCGTGCATCTCGCGGGGAGCGTGCGGCATCTTGTCGAGCAGATATTGCAGCGAGGCACGCGGACCAAAGGCGTCGTCGACCATGCGCACGCCGAGCACGGGCTCCGTCTGCGCACGCAGCGCTTGTTCCAGATCGATCGGCAAGGCGCTCGCCGCATACCGGCCGCTGCGGCCGCTGCGCGCCCAGTCGGCGATCACGCCGCGCGCCTCGTTGCCGCCGAAGCCGATCCGGCGCCCCGGGAACCGGCCGCGCATGCGCGCCATCCACGGCGCCGCGGCATAGGCCATCCACAACGGGCCGCCCCACGGCGAAAAACAGCGCCAGTACGGTGCGCCGCTGGCCACCAGCACCAGACCCTGCGCCGCCTCCGGCTGCAACCCCGCGAACAGACTGGCGAGCTGCCCGCCGAGACTGTGACCGCCGATCACCACCCGCGCCTGCGGGCAGACCTTGCCGGCGATGGCGAGGCCGGCCGGGATGTCCTGCGTCAGCAGTTCCCGGTAACCCCAGTTTTCACGGCGTCCCGCACGCACGCTGCTGGAACCGAGGCCGCGCCATTCGTGCAGCGCCAGGCCCACGCCATGCGTCGCCAGCGCGTCGGCCAGCGGCGCATAGTTTCGCGCCGGCACGCCCATGGCCGGCAGCCAGTACAGCAGCGCGCCATCGCGGGTCGCAGGGGCGCGCAGCAGCAGTTCGCTGCCCACGCCCGCGGCTGACAGTACCTGCAGGGAGCGCATCGTGTAGTCGTTTCCGTCCATGCCCGATCTTGGTTCCGCACAAAAGCGAAGGGCCGACGAACGCCGGCCCTTCAATCACAGCTGTCGTGCCCGGCGGAAACCGCCGGACGAACTCAGGCTGCGGTGACTTCCTCGGCCTGCAGGCCCTTCTGGCCCTGGACGACCTTGAAGGAGACCTTCTGGCCTTCCTGCAAGCTGCGGAAGCCCGTACCGGTAATGGCACGGAAATGGACAAAAACGTCCGGACCTTCTTCACGGCTGATGAAACCGAAGCCCTTGGCGTCGTTGAACCACTTGACGGTGCCGACCTCACGATCCGACATGACTAACTCCAAAATTACCTGTAAACACGCCGGCCCATTCGCCGGCCATGGACTGGGTATGCAGGTGAGGTGAAATGGAGCGATGCGGAAGGCGAAAGCCGGAACCGAACCGGGCACACACGAGACCACGCAGACACAGCGTGACGTAGCATAACCCATATCTGCGCACGTCGCGCAATACGACAAATCGCATAGAACCGTGACAAATTCGGCCTTGCCGAAGGCCCTGCAGACCCATGCGATACTAGGTGCGATGGCGCACGGTTCGATGCCGTGCGGACCCTGTGCAAGACACTTCACCGATGCGCTCGCGCGGCTGTCGCCGCGAGCGTCTTTTCTGACCTCGTCGATCGCGAAAACCCATGTCACGGACCCGACCCCCGTCCCTTCTGATCCTGCTGCTGAGCGCGCTGCCTGCCGTTGCCCTGCACGCCCAAACGCCGCACGCCAACGATCCGCAGGCCTGCGTCGGCATCGCCAGCGATTCCCTGCGTCTGGCCTGCTACGACCGTGCGCTGCATCGCGACCAGGTACATGGCGAAGCGGCGCAGGAAGTCCAACAGCAGGACACGCCCACGGCCAACGTGCCGACGCCGTCCGTCGAGAACGATCACCCGGAAGCCGCGCCGGCACCCGACAACAACTCGATCCTGCAGCGCCTGTTCGGTACCGAGCGCTCGGCCTTCACCTCGCGTACCGATACCGACGAGGATCATTCGCCGCGCGTGTCCCTGCTCGACAGCCGCTGGGAACTGAATCCGGACAGCAAGTTGGGCACCTTCGGCATCCGCGGCTACAAGCCGGTCTACCTGCTGCCCGCGTTCTACATGACCAGCGTCAACACGACACCGCATTCACCCTCGCCCGATCACAGCGTCGACACGCCGATCGCGTTGGATCACACCGAGACCAAGTTCCAGATCAGCCTCAAGACCAAGGTCTGGCAGGGCGTGTTCGGCCAGCGCGGCGATCTGTGGCTGGGTTACACGCAGGCGTCGCACTGGCAGGTCTACAACAGCCTGATCTCGCGCCCGTTCCGCGAGACCAACTACGAACCCGAAGCCATGCTGGTGTTCAACACCCACTACAAGGTGCTGGGTTGGGATGGCCGCCTGCTGGGCATCGGCATCAACCATCAGTCGAACGGCCGCAGCAATCCGCTCTCGCGCAGTTGGAACCGGGTCATCGCCGACTTCGGCTTCGAGCGCGGGCCGTGGACGGTGATGATCCGCCCGTGGTGGCGCGTCCACGAGCAGCGCAGCAAGGACGACAATCCGGACATCAGCGACTACATGGGCCGCGCCGACGTGCAGATCGTGCGCGAATGGGGCGCCAACGAGCTGACCCTGATGGCGCGCCACTCGCTGCGCACGGGCAACCGGTCGCATGGCGCGCTACGCTTCACCTGGGCCTTTCCCATCCACGACAACCTGCGCGGCTACGTGCAGGTGTTCAACGGCTACGGAGAGAGCCTGATCGACTACAACCACCGCGCTACCTACGTCGGCCTGGGCGTGTCGCTGCTCGGCTGGTACTGAGTCCGCGCGCATCGTCCGGACACGAAAAAGGCGACGGTCGAAACCGTCGCCTTTTTCGTATTGGAGCGCTGTCGCGAACGCTTATTCGTGTTCGCCACCGGCGCCATGCACGTGGCCGTGATTCAGTTCTTCTTCGCTGGCTTCGCGGACCTCGGTCACTTCGATGTCGAAGTTCAGGGTCTGGCCGGCCAGCGGATGATTGCCGTCGATGGTGACCTGATCGCCGTCCACCGCGGTGACCGTGACCATCACCGGACCCTGCGGACCCTGACCCTGGAACTGCATGCCCGGCTGCGGATCGGGGGCGCCCTGGAAGGCGCTCTTGGGCACGACCTGAATCATTTCCTGGTGACGCTCGCCGTAGCCTTCCATCGGCTCGACGGTCACCTTGAAGGCGTCGCCCTGGCTGCGACCGGTCATGGCCTTTTCCAGGCCAGGCACGATGTTGCCGGCGCCGTGAAGATAGGCCAGCGGCTGGCCGCGCTCGCGGGAGCTGTCGATGACCTCGCCGTTCTCGCCGGTGAGCGTGTAATGGAACGAAGCGACGGTGCGGTCGGCAATCTGCATGGTTGGACCTCGATGATACGAATGAATGGCGCCGACGCTTCGGACGCCGGCCGGAACCGACCAGAATAGGGAAGCCGACGCCGCACTGCAAACCGCGCTGGGCAGGCCGCGCCGGCAATGGGACAATGCCGGCTTCGCCGTTTTCCGCTCCCGACGATGTCGAATCTGCGCGCCGACTGGGCGCACCGCCCCACGCATCGACGCATCTGGGCGCTGGCCGCGCCCATGATCGTGTCCAACGTCACCGTGCCGCTGGTGACGCTGACCGACAGCATCGTCGCCGGCCACCTCCCCCACGCCAGTCAGCTGGCCGCCGTCGCCGTGGGCGGCGCGATCTACCAGCTGCCGGTCTTTCTGTGCGGTTTCCTGCGCATGGGCACGGTCGGTTTCAGCGCGCAGGCCTGCGGGCGCGGCGACGGCGACGCCATGCGCCGCATCCTGCTGCAGGCGCTGCTGCTGAGCCTGGCGCTGGCCGCGATCCAGCTGCTCGCGGCCGTGCCGCTGTTGCAGCCGATACTGCGCATGATGGACCCCACGGCCGACCTGGGCGGCCTCGGCGCGGCCTACCTGCATGTGCGCCTGGCTGGATTGCCGGCGGCATTGGCCAGCTACGCGCTGGCGGGCTGGTTCCTCGGCGCGCAGAACGCGCGCGTCACGGTGCAGATCCTAATCCTGACCAATCTCGCCAACATCGCGCTCAATCTGCTGTTCGTGCTCGGTTTCGGCTGGGGCGTGCGCGGCATTGCGCTGGCTTCGGTGATCGGCGAATGGGGCGGCTGCCTGTTCGGCCTCTCGCGCATCGCGTCGCAGTTGCGTCGGTTTCCCGGCCATCTACATCCGCGCCGTCTGCTGTATTGGGCGCACTGGCGTCCGCTGCTCGGCGTCAACCGCGACATTCTGCTGCGCAGCGTGGCGCTGGAAGGCGTGTTCTTCGCGCTGACGACGCTCGGTGCGCGTCTGGGCGGACCGATCGTCGCCGCCAACGCCCTGCTGCTGAATGGATTGCTGCTGACTTCGTTCGCCCTCGACGGTCTGGCCAACGCAGTCGAGTCCGTGGCCGGCCACGCCATCGGCGCGCGCCAGGGCGATACGCTGCGCCGCGCAATGGTGGTGGCCGGCGGCTGGTCGCTGGGCGGCAGCCTGCTGTTCGCGGCGACCTTCGCGCTGGGCGGCCACCTGTTCGTCGACCTGCAGACCGACATCGCCGCCGTGCGACAGGTCGCCTACGTCTATCTGCCCTATCTGGCCCTGCTGCCTATGATCGCGTTTCCGAGCTACCTGTTCGACGGCCTCTTCGTCGGCGCGACGCGTGCGCGCGAGATGCGCAACGCGATGGTGGTCGCGGCACTCGCGTTCGTCGTGGCCGCCCTGCTGCTGCGGCCACTCGGCAACCACGGACTGTGGGTCGCCCTGCTGGTTTTCATGGGCGTGCGCGGCGGCGCGATGGCGTGGACTGCGCGACGCATCGCGCGCAGTCCACATGGCTGGCTGGGACAGCCGTCCAGCGCCTGAAGCTCAAGCGTCGAGCTGGGCCTGGATATCCGTCTCGATGCGCTCGGGCGTGGTGGCCGAGGCGTAACGGCGAACCGGCCGGCCCTCGCGATCGATCAGGAACTTGGTGAAGTTCCACTTCACCGCCGTGCTGCCGAGCACGCCTGGCGCCTCCTTGCGCAACCACGCATACAGCGGGTGCGCCTGCGCGCCGTTGACCTCGATCTTCTCGAACATCGGAAAACTGACGTCGTAGTTCGTGCTGCAGAACTGCAGGATATCCTCTGCATCGCCCGGCTCCTGATGACCGAACTGGTCGCAGGGAAAACCGAGCACGCTGAAGCCGCGCGCCGCGTACTGGCGCTGCAACGCTTCCAGCCCTTTGTATTGCGGCGTGAACCCGCACCTGGAGGCGACGTTGACGATCAGCAGCGCCTGACCGCGCCATTCGTCCAGGCGACGTTCGCGACCGTGGATGTCGCGTGCGGTGAAAGCGTAGACGGTCTCGTTCATGACGGCTCCCTGGATGCCTGCCCATCGTGCCAGCTGACGCATGCGGGCGGTAGGCGTCCGCGCGTCGACGCGCTAGGCTAGCGCCATGAATGCGGTTGCCGCCAGCGCCTCGTTGCGCAGCTTCGTCGAGCGCCATCGCCGCCTGTTCGTGCTGACGGGCGCAGGCTGCAGCACCGACTCGGGCATTCCCGACTACCGGGATCTGGAAGGCGGCTGGAAACGCCCGCCGCCGATGACCTACCAGGTATTCACCGGCGACCCGCTGGGCCGCGCACGCTACTGGGCGCGCAGCATGATCGGTTGGCGTCACTTCAGCGCCGCGCGCGCCAACGCCACGCACAGTGCGCTGGCGTCGCTCGAACGCGGTGGGAATGTGGAAGTGCTGGTCACGCAGAACGTCGACGGCCTGCATCAGGCGGCCGGCAGCCGCGCCGTCATCGACCTGCACGGTCGGCTTGATCGCGTGCGCTGTCTGCAATGCGACGCCGTGCTGTCGCGCGCGGTTTTCCAGCAGCAACTGGACGACGCCAATCCGCACTGGTCGAACCTGCGCGCCGCGCAGGCGCCGGACGGCGACGCCGATCTCGAGGAGGCCGACTTCGCCGCCTTCGCGGTACCGGCCTGCGCGCAGTGCGGCGGCATGATGAAGCCCGACGTGGTGTTCTTCGGCGAAAACGTGCCGCGCGAACGACTGCAGCGCGCGATGGATCATTTCGACCGCGCCGACGCCCTGCTCGTGATCGGTTCATCGTTGATGGTGTATTCCGGGTACCGCTTTGCCGCGGCAGCGGCGCGACGCGGCATGCCCATCGCCGCGGTCAACCTGGGCCGCAACCGCGCCGACCCGCTGCTGGAACTGAAACTCGATTGCCGCTGCGACGAGGCGCTCGCCTTTCTGGATGCGTCCTCCGTCGAGACCGAACCCGCCTGACTCAATCCGGCATGGAACGCCGCATGGATGCCATGAACGTCACTCCCGCCCCCACTTCTCTGGTCCTGTCGCGCCTGCTGCTGGCGCTGCTGCCGCTGGCGCTGGTCGCCTGCGGCGAATCGACGGCGCCGGTTCGCCCGAGCCCGTCTCCGACGCCACCGGCGGCAAGTTCGACCGCCTTGCCGGCGCAGGCCAGCAGCACCGCGCTTGCACCGGCGCACACCGCATCCGCGCCCCGCTCCGTTCCGACGCCGATGCCCAGCGCTCATGCGCGCATGAGCGACGACATCGAGGCCTACCTCGCCCAACCCCGTTTCAGCCACGCCACCTGGGGCATCGACGTGCTCGATCTGGCGACCGGCCGCACGCTGTATCGACACCATGCCGAGCGGCTGTTCATCCCCGCGTCCAACGCCAAGCTCTACACCGCCGCGTTGGCGCTGCATACGCTCGGACCGCGCTACCGCTTCCGCACCTCGCTGTACGCGACCCGCAAGCCCTCGGCCAGCGGCACCCTGCGCGGCGACCTGATCCTCTACGGACGCGGCGACCCCAGCCTGGGCCAGGGCAACGACAGCCACACGCCCAACGAATGGGCGGATCAGCTGGCCAGCGCGTTGGCTGCCCGTGGCGTCAAGCGCGTGACGGGCAACCTGATCGCCGACGACACCTACTACGCCGGCCCGCCGTTCGGCGCCGGCTGGGAAGCCAGCGATCTGCTCAGCGGCTTCGCCGCGCCGGTATCGGCGCTCAGCGTCCAGGGCAATACCTTCACGCTCAACGTGGGCGGCAACGGCGCCTGCTGCACGACCAGCGTGGACCCGCTGGCGGCCGATGTCCGCGTCATCAACACGCTGCATCGCAGCGCGCCCGGCGAATACGATCCGCTGGGGCTGTACCGTGCGCCCGGTTCCGACCAGTTGTACGTATTCGGCGCCCGTGCGCCCAGCAGCGCGCCGCGGGTGTTCAACCTTGCCGCGCCCGATCCCGCGCGCATGGCCGGCGGCCTGCTCGCCGATGCGCTGGCCCGTCACGGCATCCGTCTCGATGGCCGCGTGCGCACGCGACACTGGCCGCAACCGCCAACGGACGAACATGACCCGCACCTGTTCCGCATCACCGACGTGCGTTCGGCGCCGCTGGGCACGCTGATCCAGCACATGCTCAAGCACTCGGACAATCTCTATGCGCAGCTGCTGCTGATGGCCTCGGGCAAGCATCAGGCCGAAATCGGTACCTGTCTCGGCCAGCAGCACCTGCCGACACTGACCGCCTACTGGGGCGTGTGCGCCATGCGCGCCATGCTGCGCGACGCCGGCATCGACGCAGGCAGCGCGTACTTCGAGGAAGGCAGCGGCCTGTCGCGCAAGGACCGCGTCACGCCGACGGCGACCGTCGATCTCTTGCGCTGGCTCAACCGTCAGCGCTACGCCTCGACCCTGCGCCTGGCGCTGCCGATCGCTGGCGTCGACGGCACCCTGCGCTATCGTCTGCGCGGCACGGTGGCGGAGAACAACCTGCATGCCAAGACCGGCACGCTGCGCTATGCGTATACGCTGTCCGGCTATGTGCGCTCGGCCAACGGGCAACCGCTCGCGTTCTCGATCATGCTCAACGGCTACGCCCGGCCGGCCGACATCGACGGCCGCCCCACCGTCGGACGCGCCACGCGCGACATCGACGCCATCGCGCGGATCATCGCCGAATACGGCCACGTACCGATGCCCGCGTCGTCGCCGGCATCGGCCGCCAGCGCGGCAAACGCGAGTCAGACGCCCTAGAAACCGCCGAACTGCGGATGCAGCAGCCGCGCGACAAACGTATTCAGCACGTTCGGCGCCACCGCCAGCGTGATCAGCACGCCGTAGGCCGCGCCCCACAGATGCGCGCTGTGATTGATGTTGTCGCGACCCTTGCGGTCCATGTAGATCGTGAAACCCACATACAACACGGCGTAGACGATGGCCGGGATCGGAAAGAAGAACACGAAGATCATCGACCACGGCTGGAACAGGATGAACGAAAACAGCACCGCCGACACCGCGCCGGATGCGCCGATGCTGATGTAGCGCGCATCGTTGCGATGCTGCTGGTAGCTCGGAAGAATCGCCAGCACCAGCGCGCTGAGGTAGAACAGACCGTAGCCGATCGGTCCGATGTAGCTGCCCAGCAGCACCTCCACCGCGCGACCGAAGAAAAACAGCGTGATCATGTTGAACAGCAGGTGCTGCATGTCCGCATGCACGAAGCCGTAGGTCACGAAACGCCAATACTGTTTCTTACCGCGTACGCCGGGCGGCCACATCGCCAATTCCATCGCCATCCCCTGACGCTTGAAGGCGTAGAAAGAGACCGCGCAGGTGGCGACAATCAGGAGTACGGTAACGATCATGGGCCGGCGACAACGTTGCGGGAAAGTCGCCGACTATACGGCAGACCGCACGCCTTGCGCATGCCGGCAGCGCTCCTTGGTCATGAAGCGCTGCCCGCGGAAGCCGCGTACGGTGCCGTGCAGACACGGTTGCGGCCCTGCTCCTTGGCCAGATACAACGCATCGTCGGCGGCCTTGATCCAGTCCAGCGGATCGCTCATGCCGCGGGTGATCTCGGCCAATCCGATGCTGATCGTGACACGCAGCGAGGCATCCACGTCGAACACTTCGCGCTCGACCTCGCGACGAATGCGTTCCATCAGCATGCGTGCACCGTCGCGATCGGTCTCGGGCATGACCAGACCGAATTCATCGCCGCCGAAACGCCCCGGCGTGTCGATGTTGCGGCTGTTCTCGTGGAGGATGTCGGCAACGCGGCGCAGCACGTCGTCGCCGACGGTGTGTCCGTAACTGTCGTTGAGCGACTTGAAAGCGTCCAGGTCCAGCATCACCAGCGTCGCCGGGCGATGCGTGCGCAGGTAGCGCTGAAATTCCAGCGCCAGCGACTCCTGCCAGTGATGGCGGTTGGCCAGAGACGTCAGGCTGTCCGTGCGGCTGAGCTGGCTGAGTAGCTGATTCTGCCGCCCGACGCGACGCGCCAGACGATAGGTCGCCGAGCTGACCGCGACCGGATACACCACCAGCAGCGGAATCGTCGCCAGGATCACCGTGTCGCTGGTACGCGGAAACCAATGGAAACCGTCGAGCAGAACGCCGAACAGGCAACCGAGCAGCAGCAAGAAAATCCCGGGCACCATCAACCGCCAGCCGCCCGACGACACCAGCGCCATGCCGGCGATCATGAGGATGCTCAGACTCGGCAGCGCGTTGAAATGGATCAGTGCAAGCCACAAACCGGCAACCAGGGCATCCACCAGCGTGCTGCGAAACTCGGTCTGGTCCGGCGCACGGGAAGCGCGCGCCATCAGATAGGCCGCCTGGGGCCACAGCAAGGCATAGACGACGAGCAGAATCCACTGCCACATCGGCGCATGGTGCGCATGAAGCACGGCTGCGACCGGGAAAATCCCCAGCGCAAGGCCCAGCATGCGCATGTGATAGGTCTGTTCGACGTAGCGCAGTGCATTCTGGCGTTTGTTGATGATCTCGTAGGACAAAGCAGTCCCTCCTCGCCCGACACGGGTCAGGACGCGCTCGGCGCATCCCGGAACCCACGGTCGTGTGTTGCCAGCAAGGGTCAGCAACAACTGTGCCAGCCATGCATACGCGGCTGAAGACAGCGAGTGACTGCAATTAAATACTTATAAAATCAGTAATTTATGAAATTTACTTGCATGCATTTCGAGAGCCGAGACGACCCGCGGAAGGTTCGCCGAACGACTCGAAAAAATGTGAACTGCCGCACAAGGTCCGATTCGGACACATCGATGGGGCACATCGGCGGCGACCGGCATCGTTCGGCTATTCGACGCCAGCCTGTACGCGGGCATCGGTAATGCCATGTGCGGTCATCAGGTGCGCCAGACTGATCACGTGATCGACCTTCAACTTGTCGAGCAAACGCTGCTTGTAGGTGGATACCGTCTTCGGACTCAGGCTCAAGTGCTGTGCAATGGCCGTCAGCGGCAGACCCCGCACCAGCATCATCGCCACTTCGAGTTCGCGGCTGGAAAGCGCGTCGAACGGCGAGCCCTCGCCATCCAGCGTGGCCAGCGCGAGCTGTTGTGCGACCCCCGGGGCCAGGTAGCGTTTGCCGAGCGCGACCTGGCGCACAGCGGCGACCAGCTCGTCGGAGCTGCAGCCCTTGGTCAGATAGCCCAGCGCGCCAACCTCGAGCAATCGGCGCGGAAAGCGCACGTCCTCGACGACGGTCAGCACCACGATTCGCGTCGGCAATTTGGCGCGCACCACGCGCTCGGTCATCTCGACGCCGCTCATGCCGGGCATGTGCACGTCGACCAGAGCGACATCGGGTCTCTCGGCGCGCAGCAGGCGCAACCCATCTTCCGCCGTGCTCGCCTCTCCGACGACGGCCATGTCCGACTGCTGCTGCAGGATCATCCGAAATCCCGTGCGCACCAGTTCGTGGTCATCCACCAGCACCACTTTGATCACGATCGCTACCCTCCCCTGGTCGATACCCTCCCGATCCTCTGCAAGACGTTAGAGGCCGCCACGAAGCAATGCAAGCGACCGCTGTAAGCCGAAACCTACAAAAAAGCGCCCGCGAGCCGCGGGCTTCCCGGCACAGCGTAAAAAATCGCCCAAAAGGCTTGCGCAAACCACTGATCTGGCGGTATATCGTGAAAAACGAAACCCTGTGCCGACTTCAAAGAAACCGCGCCCCTACAGCATGCATCGGCATTGCCTGACAGGCGTGATCTCACTCGCAAAGGATAATGCGCGGACAACAGGGCGCTCCCTGGGGGTACGCGCGACATGGCACCGCACATCTATGTGGTCGAACCGAGCGGCGTTGGCTGGATGATTCGCCGCGACACCGTCGCCACGGCGCATTGCGCCGATCGTGGCTCCGCCTTGCGCCTGGCCATGGCGCTGGCCCGCGGCGAACGCAACAGCAGCGACGACAAGGTCATCGTGCGCATGGACGAGCGCGAAGACGCATCCACCGCGAAACCGGACTGAACCCAGGCGACGTACTCACCGGCTGCGCGCCATCGCCTTCCGGTACCGCCGGTTCTCCTGTTCCGTCACATCCTGCAGATAACCGCGCGGCACAAAACCGCCAGGGCGCCGATCAGCGCTGCGACATCCACAACGGCGTCCTGCTCGATCGCGCGAGTAAGGGCACGGACATCCTCCAGGATAGCTTCCCCGGCAGGCTACGCTGTCCGAACCTCACGTGAGGAGAGTGATGCAACGGCGCGACATTACCTAGTGAACCCCGTGAAGCCTCATACATGAGGCCTCACAATTAGATTGCGCGCTCAGGCACTTCGACGCTCACGCTCGAAGTACTCAGCAACAGGCCCTTTGTCCGAACCCTCGCGCTCCATGCGCTTTGCGGCATTGGCCTCCATATCGGCCACGATGGCCTTCAGCTCTGCGGCAGCGAACCGGTTCAGTAGGTCGCGAATCATAGGTTGATAAGCCACGCCATGGCACTTCGCGATCAACTTGAGCTGAGCGATCAGCTCTTTTTCCAAGCGAATGGAAACGGGGTGCAGCCCCATTGCGTTGTCGACGCTCTTTGCGGTGGCTTCATCGACTACGGCGACATGGTCCATGCTGCGCCCCAGCTCACCGGTTTCCCAGGGGTCATGCTGTGCAGTCTTGGACTTGGTGTTCATCAATGTCTCCCTCAAAAGTCAGTTGGCTTGCCGTGAACACGGTAAATAATAATTTCGGTCTCGTTGGCGTCGTAGGCAGTCTTGACGTGAATACCATCATCTCGCTGCATGACACACACTTTGATCAAGCGCCTGTGATTCGTATAAGCCACGAACCACATGGTCGGAGGATCAGTGCGATGTTTCTCTCGCGTATCTCGCAAAAGATGCCCTGAGCGGTTGGCAATCGCTTCGAACACGTCCTTCTCGGTCAAGTCGTGCTTGCTCTTGAGCTTGTCCAGAGTCGCCTTCGAGATCTTGATGTTATCCATCAGGGAGCAAGGTTTATGTGGGGTTCATCACTGTATATACAAATAGCCTCATACGCAATGCTACAGCACTTAACTGTCGTATATACAGCATGGCAGCATCATGATGACTGTATGCTGACAGCGCGTCCATGTGCCATTAGTTGCATCGTGTTCGCTCCAGGCAAGAAAGCGCCGAGGCCAGAACCTAGGCCATCGCGACTTACTCCATAAGAATCATATAAATTATTGTTTTTATTGGTGCCCGGCGTGGGACTCGAACCCACAAGGGGAAAACCCCGAGAGATTTTAAGTCTCTTGCGTATACCAGTTTCGCCAGCCGGGCCATGACGGGCGCGCGAAGTGCCGAGCATACTGCAACCGTCGCGGCGATGGCGGCGGCGTGCGTGCCGGACACGAAAAACCCCGCGCGCGGCGGGGTCTCCGGGATGCGTACGCGGACGCATCGAACACTTGGAGGCCAGGGTCGGAATCGAACCGGCGTACACGGCTTTGCAGGCCGCTGCATAACCACTCTGCCACCTGGCCGGTGACGCTCCGCGCGAAGCTTAGCTGCGTGCGGCGGAAAAAACAAAACCTCGGCGAACCGAGGTTTTGCGAATCAAACTGGAGCGGGAAACGAGACTCGAACTCGCGACCCCGACCTTGGCAAGGTCGTGCTCTACCAACTGAGCTATTCCCGCCCGGGAGCCGCGTATCTTACGGTTCCAGCGATGGGTGTCAACCCTTGTGTGAACATTTTCTTGCACGATGCTTCTAGTGCCTTCACTTCGCAGGAGAATCGCCGCGCAGCGCCGGCCACGCGGCACGCAGATAGACCAGGCCGGACCAGATCGTAAGCACCGCCGCGATCACCAGAAGCGTCTCGCCGACGTACCAGTTGCGCAGGGTCTCGGCGTCCTTGTCGTGCTCCAGCAGCAGCACGACGATGGCGACGATCTGCATCACCGTCTTGATCTTGCCCAGCATCGCCACGCGCACGTGCGAACGCAGTCCGATCTGCGCCATCCACTCGCGCAGCGCGGAGATGCCGATCTCGCGACCGACGATGATCGCCGCCGTGACCGCCAGCAGCGCGGTCGGATGGCTCTGCACCAGCAGGAACAGCGTCACCGTCACCATCAGCTTGTCGGCCACCGGGTCGAGGAAGGCGCCGAAGGCCGAGGTCTGGTTCCAGCGCCGCGCCAGGTAGCCGTCGAACCAGTCGGTGATGGCGGCGGCGAGGAAGATGATCGCCGCGGTGACGTTGGCGATGCGCCACGGTATCCACGGCAGCAGATCGTGCGAGTAGTACACCACCACCATGACCGGAAGCAGCAGCACGCGGAACAAGGTCAGCCAGGTGGGCAGGTTGATACGCATCGGTGAATCATTCCTGTGGTTTCGAGACAGCATACGCAAGCATCGGCCGCTCGTGCATGAACATCATCCGTGGAGAGCGGCGTAGATGCGTTCGGCGAGGTCGCGATGGATGCCGCCGACCTGCATCAATTCCTCCACGCCGGCGGCTTCGACCCCGCCCAGCCCGCCGAAGGCGCGCAACAGGGCCGCGCGGCGACGCGGACCGACGCCGGGCACGTCTTCCAGCACGCTGCGCTGACGCGCCTTCTGGCGGCGCTTGCGGTGGCCGCTGATGGCGAAACGGTGCGATTCGTCGCGCACCGCGTCGATCAGGTGCAGCGCCGGCGAGGCCGACCCCGGATGCAGCGTACGGCCGCTGTCGGCGAGGATCAGGTTCTCATCGCCCGCGCGCCGCGCCGGCCCCTTGGACACGCCGACCACGCGGATGTCGCCCAGCCCCAGTTCGGCCAGCACATCGAGCGCCTGCGCCACCTGACCGCTGCCGCCATCGATGAGCAGAATGTCCGGTCGCGCGCCCTCGCCCTCCGCCAGCTTGCGGAAGCGGCGCGTCAGCGCCTGGTGCATGGCGGCGTAGTCGTCGCCGGGCGTGATGCCGGCGATGTTGAAGCGCCGGTAGTGCGACTTCTCCGGCCCTTCGGGACCGAACACCACGCACGAAGCGACGGTCGCCTCGCCGCGCGTGTGGCTGATGTCGAAGCACTCGATGCGCCGCGGCGGCTCGTCGAGTTCGAGCAGTTTGGCCAAGTCCTCGAAGCGCGAACTCAATGTCTGTCGGCTCGCCAGACGCGACGTGAGCGCCGCCGTGGCGTTGCGCAGGGCGAGGTCGCGGAAGCGCGCGCGCTCGCCGCGCACGGCGTGCTTGATGGCCACGGCGTGCGCGCTGCGCTGCCCCAGCGCCTCGGCCAGAGCGTCGCGCGACTCGACCTCCGTGCTCAGCACCAGCTCGGCCGGCACCGGACGATCAACGTAATACTGCGCGATGAACTGCTCCAGCACGTCGCCCTCGCTGGCGTCGAGTGGCAGCCGTGGGAAGAAGTCGCGTGAACCGAGCGACAGACCGTTGCGGAAGAACAGCACGCTGACGCAGGCCACGCCGCCCTCGATGCGGCAGGCGATCACGTCCATGTCTGCGCTGGCGCCCTGCACGTGATGCTGGGCCTGCAGACGACGCAGCACCGCCACCTGGTCGCGCAGCGCGGCGGCGCGCTCGAAGTCCAGCGCCGCGCTGGCTGTTTCCATCGCTTCGCTCAGTTCCTCGATCACGCTGCTGCTGCGTCCCTCCAGAAACATTTCGGCGTGGCGCACGTCGCGTGCATAGTCCTCGCGCGTGACGAATTCCACGCACGGCGCGCTGCAGCGGCCGATCTGGTACTGCAGGCAGGGCCGCGAACGATTGCTGAAGTAGCTGTCCTCGCACTGGCGCACCTTGAACAGCTTCTGCATCACATTGAGGCTTTCGCGCACGGCCCAGGCGCTGGGGAACGGCCCGAAGTAGCGCCCCGGCGCCTTGCGCGCGCCGCGATGGAAGCCCAGGCGCGGATAGACATCGGTGCTGGACAGATAGATGTAGGGATAACTCTTGTCGTCGCGCAGCAGGATGTTGTAGCGCGGCTTGAGCTGCTTGATCAGCTGCGATTCCAGCAGCAGCGCCTCGGCCTCGGTGCGCGTCACCGTGGTTTCGGCGCGCGCGATCTGCGACACCATCGAGGCGATGCGCGGCTCCATGCGCGGCTTCAGGAAATAGCTGCCGACGCGCTTCTTCAGGTTCGCCGCCTTGCCCACGTACAGCAGTTCGCCGTCGGCGTCGTAATAGCGGTAGACGCCGGGCGAGGTGGTCAGGGTGCGGACGAAGGTCTTGCCGTCGAAGGCGTGGGAGGCGGAAGCGGGCATCGCTGAAGGTTCCGTGCCTACGCGCTGCGCAGTTGTCGGATCAGCCCGTGCACGCCGTTCTGCGCCAGCTTGAGCACGGCGCGGAAATCCTCGCGCCCGCCGTAGTAGGGATCGGGCACCTCGCCACGCGTCTGCACGCCGGCGACATCCAGGAATAGACCGAGTCGTCCGTGCAGCCGCTGCGGGCAGCGCGCGCGCATCTCGTCGAGGTTGGCCGCATCCATCGCCAGCAGCCATTGCCAACGTTCGAAATCGGCGTCCTCGAGCCGACGCGCGCGGTGCGGTGCGAGATCGTAGCCCGCCTCCGCGCCGGCGCGCACCGAGCGCGGATCCGCCCCCTCGCCCGCATGCCAGCCGCCGGTGCCGCAGGAGTCGACCGGCAGGTCCAGTCCGGCACGCTCGAATTCCAGCCGCGCCACGGCCTCGGCCAGCGGCGAGCGGCAGATATTGCCCAGGCACACGAAAAGAATGCCTTGCCCTTCACTCACGAGGAAACCTCCTGCAGATACTGTTCGGCGCGACGCAGGTCGTCCTCGGTGTCGATACCCGGCGGGAACGGTTCCGGCGTCAGCGCCACCTGGATTGCATGGCCATGCTCCAAGGCGCGCAGTTGTTCCAGCGACTCGGCCCGCTCCAGCGGCGTCGGCGCGAGCCGCGCGAACTGGCGCAGGAAACCGGCGCGGTAGGCGTACAGTCCGATGTGGCGCAGGAACGGCACGCCGTACGGCAAGGCGTTGCGATGCGATGCAAAGGCGTCGCGCGGCCACGGTATCGGCGCGCGACTGAAGTACAGCGCGCGACCATCCGCGGCGCGCACCAGCTTCACGCAGTTCGGATCGAGCAAGGCCTCGACGTCGTCCAGCGCCACCGCCAGCGTCGCCATCGGCGCATCGCTCTGCGCCAATGCCTCGACCGCGGCGCGGATGCCGCCGACCGGCGCGAACGGCTCGTCGCCCTGCAGATTGACCACGATGTCGTCGTCGTCCCAGCCCAGCGCGGCGGCACAGGCGGCGATGCGGTCACTGCCCGAAGCCAGCGCGGGATCGGTCATGCACACCGTCACCGGCACGTCCGCGAGCGCATCTGCGATGCGTTGATCGTCGGTGGCCACGACCACCTCGCGCGCGCCAGCCGCCAACGCGCGCGCCGCGACGTGCGCGATCAGCGGACGATCGCCAAGCCGACGCAGCGGCTTGCCCGGCAATCGCGTCGACGCATACCTCGCGGGAATGGCGACGATGAACGGTACAGTTTCGCTTGGCATGCGGATTCCCTGCGGACGAAGCGCCAGCTTAGCGCGTCCACGCGTTCGCGATCCTCGCAGACCGCGCCCGAACGCACGCATCGGCCGACAACGGAAGGCTATGATGGGGATTCCCCATCGCACAACCAAGATGCCCATGCGCTCCCGACGCCTTCTGCGCCCGTTCGCACCTTTCCTGCTTGCCCTAGCCACCTGCGCGGTCTCGGCGCAGGCCGCACCGACATCCCCCTCGAAGGATGCCGCCATGCACGCCTTCGTCGACAAGCTGCTGTCGCGCATGACGCTGGAAGAGAAGGTCGGGCAACTGAGCATCATGGGCAAGGACGCCGACAACCTGCCGGAACTGATCCGCAGCGGTCGCCTGGGCGGCACCAACGGCGTGCTGCCCGACACCGACGTGCTGGCCTACACGCGTCGCCTGCAGAAGCTGGCGATGCAGTCGCGGCTGAAGATCCCACTGTGGTTCATGGGCGACGTCAATCACGGCTTCCGCACCATCTTCCCGGTGCCGCTCGCGCTGGCGTCGACCTGGGACACGGCCCTGGTCGAGCGCGTGCACCGCGCCGCCGCCGAGGAAGCCAGCGCGGTCGGCGTGGACTGGACCTTCAGTCCGATGATCGACATCACCCGCGACGCGCGCTGGGGCCGCGGCGTCGAGGGCGCAGGCGAAGACCCGTACCTGGGCGCGGCGATGGCGCGCGCGCAGATTCGCGGCTTCCAGGGCACCGACCTGGCCGCGGACGACACCCTGATGGCCACGGCCAAGCACTTCGTCGGCTACGGCGCGGCGGAGGCCGGCCGCGACTACAACGCCGCGAACATCCCTCGGGACCAGCTCGAAGACGTCTACCTGCCGCCCTTCCGCGCCGCGGTCGACGCCGGCGTCGGTTCGATCATGCCCTCGCTGACCACGCTCAACGGCATCCCGGCGACCGCCGATGGCGCGCTGCTGAACGGTCTGCTGCGCAAGCAGTGGCATTTCGACGGGCTGATCGTGTCCGATTACGACGCCGTCCCGCAGCTGACCCTGCACGGCGTCGCCGCCAACGACGCCGAGGCCGCGCGCATGGCGCTCGAAGCCGGCGTCGACATCGATCTGCACAGCGGCACCTATCTCAAGGAACTGCCGACGCTGGTGCGCAACGGCGTCGTGCCGGAAGCCGTGCTCGACCGCGCGGTGCGCCGCGTGCTGGAAGCCAAGTACCGGCTCGGCCTGTTCGACGATCCATACCGCTACGACGATGCCGCCCGCGCCCGCCGGGTGACGCTGTCGCCCGCCCATCGCGCGCTGGCGCGCAAGGCCGCGGCGCAGTCGATGGTGCTGCTGAAGAATGCGCATGATCTGCTGCCGCTGAAACGCGATGCGCGCATCGCCGTGATCGGACCGCTGGCGCGCGACCGCGCCACCATGCTCGGGCAAATGCCGGCCGCTGGCCGCGCCGCCGATGTGGTGCCGATCCTCGACGGCCTCCGCGCAGGCGCCAGCGACACGGATCGCGTCCACTACGCCGAAGGTGTGTCCGTACAAGGCGGCGACACCTCGGGCATCGCCGCCGCCGTGCAGGCCGCGCGTCGGGCGGACGTTGCCGTGCTGGTGCTGGGCGAGAGCCACGATCTGTTCGGCGAGGGCCTGAGCCGTTCGCACATCGGCCTGCCCGGCCATCAACTGGCGCTGGCCAAAGCCGTCGTTGCCACCGGCACGCCGACCGTGGTCGTGCTCATCAACGGCCGGCCGCTGGCAATTCCGTGGCTGCACGATCACGCCGGCGCGATCCTCGAAGCCTGGGTGCCCGGCGACGAAGCCGGTCCGGCCGTGGCCGACGTGCTGTTCGGCAAGGTCAACCCGTCCGGCAAGTTGCCGATGACCTTCCCGCGCGACGTCGGCCAGACGCCGATCTACTACGCACACACGCGCACCGGCCGCCCCTACGACGACAGCAGCGACATCGCCCTGCACTACAGCTCGCACTACGTCGACGTGGCCAACGCGCCGCTGTACCCGTTCGGCTACGGCCTCAGCTACACGCGCTTCGCCTACGATCAACTGCGTCTGGATCGCACGCATCTGTCCGCCGACGGCGCACTGCAGGTGCATGTTCGCGTGCGCAACACCGGCACGCGGCGCGGCGCCGACGTGGTGCAGCTGTACGTGCACGACGAGGTCGCCAGTCGCAGCCCGCCGCTGCGTCTGCTCAAGGGTTTTCAGCGCGTGATGCTGGACCCCGGCGCGTCCACCGAGGTCACCTTCACCCTGCACGCGCGCGACCTGGCCTTCGACCGCGCCGATGGCACCTGGGGCACCGAACCGGGCGCGTATGCGATCTACGTGGGCGGCGATTCCACCGCCACGCTGCGTTCGGACTTCACGCTGGACGCCACGCGCTGACGCGTCAGCGCGTTTCGGATGCGCGCAGGTCGAGGCCCCAGCGTCCGGCCTGCGTGACGAAGCCCGGGAACGAGGTGTCCACGGCCGCGCAGTCGAGAATGCGCACGTCGCCCGTGGCGCGCGCGGCGGCCACGGCGAAGCTCATGGCGATGCGGTGGTCGCCGTGGCTGTCGATTTGGCCGCCGGTCAGACCGGCCGTGCCGCGTCCGACGATGTCCGCGCCGTCCGGCGTCTCGTCCACCGTCACGCCCAGCGCGCGCAGACCGCGCGCCATCGCATCGATGCGGTCCGATTCCTTGACCCGCAACTCGGCGGCGCCGCGCACGCGGGTGACGCCCTCGGCGCAGGCCGCGGCGACGAACAGCGCGGGGAACTCGTCGATCATGTCGCTGACGTGTTCGACCGGCACGTCGATGCCGCGCAGCGGTGCATGCCGGATCTCGAGGTCGGCTAGCGCCTCGCCCGCAACCTCGCGCGTGTCGAGCACGCGGATGTCCGCGCCCATCAAACGCAGCACCGCGAGCAACCCGGTGCGACGCGGATTCAGGCCAACGGCGCGCAGACGCAGCTGCGATCCGGGCACGATCGCCGCCGCCAGCAGCGGAAACGCCGCTGAGGAGAAATCGCCCGGCACCACCACTTCACCGCCGACCAGCATTCCGCCACCGCGCAGGCGCACGTAGCCCGGCGCCATCTCGACCGGCCAGCCGAACGCGGCCAGCATGCGTTCGGTGTAGTCGCGTGTCGGATGCACCTCGCGAACCACGGTCTCGCCCTCGGCGTAGAGACCGGCCAACAGCACGGCCGACTTCACCTGCGCGCTGGCCATCGGCGGCTGATAGTCGATGCCGTGCAGCGTCCTTCCGCCGCGCACGATCAGCGGCGGCAGACCGCCTTCCTGGGTCTCGATCGTCGCGCCCATCTGCTGCAGCGGATCGCTGACGCGCCGCATCGGCCGGCGGCTCAGCGAGGCGTCGCCGACCAACGTGCTGTCGAACGCCTGCCCGGCCAGCAGGCCGGCCAGCAGACGCATGCCGGTGCCGGCGTTGCCGCAGTCGAGCGGCGCGTCGCTGCCGCGCAGGCCGCGCAGACCGACGCCGTGCACGATGCGCTGTCCCGGCTCCGGCGTCTCCATGCGCACGCCGAGCTGCTGCATGATCCGCGCCGTCGCGCGCGTGTCCTCGCCTTCGAGAAAGCCATGCACGTGCGAGACGCCCTCGGCGATGCCGGCCAGCATCACGGCGCGATGCGACACCGACTTGTCGCCGGGTACGGCGGTCTCGCCCTGCACCGCACGCGGCGCCGGACGCGCGATCCAGTCCACGCGCGCACTCACGGCAAGGCCTCCAGCAGACGCCGGTTCTCGGCCCGCGAGCCGACGCTGATGCGCACGGTCTGCGGCAGCCCGTAACCGCCCATCGGCCGCACGATGACGCCGCGGTCGAACAGGTGACGTTCGAGCGGCGCGGCGTCCTCGCCCGTGTCCAGCAGCAGGAAATTGGTCAGCGACGGCAGCGTGCGATGGCCGCGCTCGGCGAGCTCCGCCGCCAGCCAGGCACGCTCCTCGGCGTTGCGTGTCAGGGTCAGGTGCAGATAGACGCTATCGGCCAGCGCCGCGACCGCCGCCGCCTGCGTCGCCAGACCCAGATTGAACGACTCGCGCAGACGCTCCAGCACCGCCGCCACCGAAGGGTGCGCGACCAGGTAGCCCACGCGCATGCCGGCCAGCGCATACGCCTTAGAGAAGGTGCGCGTAACCACCAGATTCGGGTGCGCGGCCATCAGGCTCAGCGCCGAAGCATGCCCGGCGACCTGCATGAACTCGCCGTAGGCCTCGTCGACCACGACCAGGGTGTCGTCCGGCACCTTCTTCAGAAAGGCGTGTAGCGCATCGGGCGAGAACCAGGTGCCCGTGGGGTTGTTGGGATTGGCCAGATAGACCAGACGCATGTCGTCGCGCAGGGCTGCGGCCATCGCATCGAGATCGTGCCCCCACGGCGCCGAGGGATGTTCGCGCGGCAGGGCCGGTACGCAGATCGTCGGCGCGCCGCTCGCGGCCGCGGCGATGGCGAACACCGCGAAGCCGTACTGCGAGTGCATCACGGCGGCATCCGGGCCGGCGAACGCCTGCGCCAGTTGCATCAGCAACTCGTGCGAGCCGTTGCCGAACACCAGTTGATCCGGCGACACGCCGTGATGGTTGGACAGCACATCGCGCAGTCGGCCGCAGCGCGGATCGGGATAGCGGTGGCTGTCGGCCAGCGCTTCGCGCGCCGCCGCCAGGGCCTTGGGGCTGGGACCGGACGGATTCTCGTTCGATCCGAGTTCGGCCAGCACCGCGCCGAAGCGGGTGCGCAGCGTGGGCAGATCGTGACCGGGGTCGTAGGCGCGCAGTGCACGGATGGCCGGCTGCGCGAGGCGCTCTGCGTCGAAACTCACGGAACGGCCACCGGATACGAGCCGAGAATCTTGATCCTGCGGGCGAACGGCGACATCTCCTCCAGCGCCGCGCGCACCGCCTCGTCCTCGACGTGTCCGCTGATGTCGATGAAGAACGCGTACTGCCACTTGCGTCCGTGCGCCGGACGCGACTCGATGCGGTTCATGGTCACGTCGTGCTCGGCCAGCGGCCCCAGCACGTGGGCCAGCGCGCCCGGCTGGTCTTTCACGAACACCAGCACCGAGGTACGGTCGTTGCCCGAAGGCGGGAACAGCTCGCGGCCCAGCACCAGGAAGCGCGTGGTGTTGTCGGGGCGATCCTCGACTGGACCGGCCACCGGCTTGAGGCCGTAGACCAGACCCGCGCTCTCGCCGGCGATGGCGGCCGCGTCGTCGGCGTTGCGCGCGCGGCGCGCGGCCTCGGCGTTGCTCGACACCGGCACCCGCTCGGCATTCGGCAGATGCTGACGCAGCCACGACTTGCACTGCGCCAACGACTGCGGATGCGAATACACGCGCTCGATGTCCTCGACGCGTCCGCTGCGCGAAAGCAGATACTGATGCACGCGCAATTCGACTTCGCCGCAGATTTTCAGGTCCGAGGTCAGGAACATGTCCAGCGTGACCTGGATCGTGCCCTGCCCCGAGTTCTCCACCGGCACCACGCCGAAATCGGCATTGCCCGCCTCGACTTCCTGGAACACTTCCTCGATGCTGCCCAGCGGCAGACCGTGCGAGGAGTGGCCGAAGTGCTTGCGCGCGGCCTGTTCGCTGAAAGTGCCTTCGGGACCGAGGAAGCCGATCTTCAGCGGCTCCTGCTGGGCCAGGCACGCCGACATGATCTCGCGGAACAGACGCACCATCTCCTCGTTGGACAGCGGGCCCTCATTGCGGTCGACCACGCGCCGCAGCACCTGCGCCTCGCGCTCGGGGCGGTAATAGTCGACGGCGGCCTTCAGCGCGCCCTTGGCCTTGCCCACCTGCTGCGCCCACTGCGCGCGCTCGGCGATCAGGCCCTGGATGTTGCGGTCGATGGCATCGATGCGCTCGCGCGCCTCGGCCAGGCTGAATTTCGGTTTGCCGGCAGTCGGCTTGCTCATGGGTGCTTCCTCATCCGTGGCGGCGGGCGAAATCGCCCATGAAGTCGATCAACGCCTGCACCCCTTGCATCGGCATGGCGTTGTAGATCGACGCGCGCATGCCGCCCAGCGCGCGGTGCCCCTTCAGGGCCATCAGACCGGCCTCGGCCGAGGCCTGCAGAAACGTGGCGTCGAGCGCCTCGTCATGCAGACGGAACGGCACGTTCATGCGCGAGCGCGCCGTGGGATCGATCGTGTTGGTGTAGAAGCCGCCGGAACCGTCGATGGCGGCGTACAGCGCATCGGCCTTGGCCTGATTGCGCGCGCCGATGGCCTCCAGGCCGCCTTGTGCGGCGATCCACTGGAAGGTCAGTCCGGCCAGATACCAGCCCCAGGTGTTGGGCGTGTTGAGCATCGAATCGCGCTCGGCATGGCGGGCGTAGCGGAAGATGTCCGCCATCGGCCGGCCCGGTCGGCGCAACAGATCGTCGCGCACGATCAGCAAGACCAGGCCGGAAGGGCCGATGTTCTTCTGTGCGCCGGCGTAGATCATGCCGAACTTCGACACGTCCAGCGGGCGCGACAGGATGTCCGACGACATGTCGGCCACCAGCGGCACATCGCCGCTTTCCGGCAAGTGATGGAACTCGGTGCCGTGGATGGTCTCGTTCGGCGTGAAGTGCAGATACGCCGCCTGCGGATCGACCTCGAACTGCGTCGGTACCGAACGGAAGCCGTCGGCTTCGGTGCTGGCCGCCACTCGCGCGTTGACGTACGGCATGGCTTCCTGCACCGCCTTCTGGCTCCAGTGTCCGGTGACCACGTAGTCGGCGCGGTCCTCGGGGCCGGCCAGGTTCATCGCCAGTTGGGCGAAATGCTGGGTCGCGCCACCCTGCAGGAACAACACCGTGTAGCTGTCCGGAATGCCCATCAGGGCGCGCAGGTCCTGCTCGGTCTCCTCGGCCATCGCCATGAAGTCGCGGCCGCGATGTGAGACCTCCATGACCGAAACCCCGGTGCCGCGCCAGTCGAGCAACTCGCGCTGTGCCTGCGCCAGCACCTCGGGGGCGAGCGCGGCCGGGCCGGCGCTGAAATTCCACGGTCGGGCGGGATGGGTCATGTCGTGCGGTGCCTGCGCAAAAGAAAACGCGGCCACGCGGCCGCGGACCTTCGATTATCGCCCGCGGCGGTCAGGCTGCAAGCCCGACGACATGCTCTTTCGTCACATGCCGCCGCGATCGGTCACAAGCGCAGGAACAGGAAGGCCGCGATCGCCAGGGCCAGCGCGGCCGCCGTCACGATCAGCCACCACACCTCCCGGCGCGGTCCGGCGCTGTCCTCGGGCAGCATGGCGTCGTTACCGGGCGTGCTCGCCGGCGTGTCGACCACGCGTTCGGAGGCATCGACGATGAAGCGATGCGGGCCAATGGCGATCTGGTCGCCGTCGCGCAGCACGGCCTCGCGCACCGGCACACCGTTCAGGGTCAACAGGCAGCTCTCCGGCAGATGCACGCAACGTAGGTGCAGCGCGTCGTCCTCGCGTCGCAGCGAGACACAGGCATCGGGCGCATGCGCAAGGCCCAGCGGCCACAGACCGGTGTTGTCGAGATCCAGGTGCTCGCCGATCTGTCGCGCGCGCCCCGACAGCGGTCCGGCCACGGCGCGCAGACCGGCCAGGCCAATGCGCGGCGCCTCGCCCTGCGCCACGTCGCACAGACGCAGCCGGGTGTCGCCGATGCCGAGACTGTCGCCCGCCCGCACCAGCGCACGCTCGCGGACCTGGCGCGCATTGAGATACACGCGCCCGGCGCCCGGTGTCACGGTCAGGCTCAGACCGCGAGCGTCGCGCAGCAGTTGCAGATGATGCGGAGCGATACCGGCCCCTTCCAGCACCAGATCGTTGTCGGCCGCGCTGCCGATGCGAAAGACCTGGCGGGTCCAGTCGATGCCCGAACGCTCGGCGTTGGCGAATTCGATGCGCATGTTGGCCGATCCGTTGCCGCCGTGCGCACGCGCGTGACGGGAATCCGGGAGATTCCCTGCGGCGTCGGCGAGCGTTGCCCCGTTGCTGGTGAACGTCATGATACCCCTAAGCTTGCAGACTGTAGTGCAACCGGCGCTGACTGCGCGGGGGCATGCCGCGCGCACGCGAGGCTGCGGTATGCTTCGTGCTTCGCCGACGGTGTCACGCCGTCCCGCCAGCACCTCACGGAAACGCCATGCCCTCGATCGACATCCGCCGCACGCATCCCCTGGGTCTGGACACCGCTCGTCAGGCCGTGGACAAGGTCGCCCAGCGCATGCGCGAAAAGTTCGGCGTCGACACCCGCTGGGAAGACGACACCCTGCGTTTCAGCCACATGGGCATCGACGGCGGCATCGCGGTCAACGACAAGGAAGTGCACGTGCAGGCCCGCCTGGGCATGCTGATGTCGGCACTGAAGCCGCGCATCGAGAGCGAAATCCACGCCAAGCTGGACGAGTATTTCGGCCCCGCAACGACGAACTGAGCCGCCGCCGCGAACGTATGCCTTTGATCGGAGGGCCGGGCGTGGCAAAATGTACGGCTTACGCGGCCGCATCGGCCCGCTCGCTGAAGAATTTATGGCCAAAGACGACGTTATCGAAATGGAAGGCAAGGTCCTGGAGACCCTGCCCAACACCATGTTCCGCGTGGAGCTGGAGAACGGCCACGTGATCACCGCCCACATCTCCGGCCGCATGCGCAAGCACTACATCCGCATCCTGACCGGCGACAAGGTGCGCGTCGAGATGACGCCGTACGACCTGACCAAGGGTCGTATCACCTACCGCATGAAGTAATCGCCGGTCGCGCCGAAGCGCGATCCGCAATCACCGAATTCCGTCATGAGCCTGGGGCGACCCGGGCTTTTTGCCGTGGACGCAAAGACCTCGCAACGACCTCGCGCACGTTCCGCGCCAGAGACGCCGTGTCGCCGACGCCCTCCCTGACAAGACAAGGCCCGGGGCGTCGCCGCCCCGGGCCGCTTTTTCCATCCACGGCGAACCTCAGCTCACGGTCGCCGGCAGCTTCTCGCCAGCTTCGGTCTCGACCACCAGTTCGTCGCCGGCGACGCTCAGCTTCACCTTGCCGCCGCCGGCCAGCTTGCCGAACAGCAGTTCGTCGGCGAGCGGACGCTTGATGTGTTCCTGGATCACGCGGGCCATCGGCCGCGCGCCCATCTGCGGATCGAAGCCGCGCTCGGCCAGCCAGCGTCGCGCGTCGGCGCTGACGTCGACGGTGACCTGCTTCTCGTTGAGCTGCGTCTCCAGCTCGATCAGGAACTTGTCGACCACGCGCAGGATGTGATCGAAGTCCAGCGAGCTGAACTGGATGATCGCGTCCAGACGGTTGCGGAACTCCGGCGTGAAGGTGCGGCGGATGGTTTCCATCGCGTCTGGCGAATGGTTCTGCTCGACGAAGCCGATGGTCCGGCGCGACGCCAGCTGCGCGCCAGCATTGGTGGTCATCACCAGGATCACGTTCTTGAAGTTCGCCTCGCGGCCATTGGTGTCGGTCAGCACGCCGCGGTCCATGACCTGCAGCAGGATGTTGAACACGTCCGGATGCGCCTTCTCGATCTCGTCCAGCAGCAGCACGCAGTGCGGGTGCTTGGTCACCGCCTCGGTCAGCAGACCACCCTGGTCGAAGCCGACGTAGCCCGGAGGCGCGCCGACCAGACGCGACACCGAGTGCGCCTCCATGTACTCGGACATGTCGAAGCGGATCATCTCGATGCCCAACTGCATGGCGAGCTGCTTGGTGACCTCGGTCTTGCCGACGCCGGTCGGGCCGGCCAGCAGGAAGCTGCCGATCGGTTTCTTCGGATCGGCCAGACCGGAACGCGCCATCTTGATCGACGCGGACAGCGCCTCGATGGCCGGATCCTGTCCGAACACCACCATCTTCAGATTGCGTTCGAGGTTCTTCAGCACGTCGCGGTCGGACGCCGAGACCTGCTTGGTCGGAATCCGCGCCATGCGCGCGACGATGAACTCGATGTCGGCCACCTCGATGCGTTCGCTGCGCTCGTTCTCCGGGAACAGGCGCTGACGCGCACCCGCTTCGTCGATGACGTCGATGGCCTTGTCCGGCAGCAGACGGTCGGGAATGTGCTTGACCGACAGATCCACGGCGGCCTGCAACGCCTCGCCGCTGTACTCGACGGCGTGGTGCTTCTCGAAACGCTCCTTGAGACCGCGCAGAATTTCCACGCTCTCGGCGATGCTCGGCTCGACGATGTCGATCTTCTGGAAGCGCCGCGCCAGCGCGCGGTCCTTCTCGAAGATGCCGCGGAATTCCTGGAACGTGGTCGAACCGATGCAGCGCAACTCGCCCGACGCCAGCATCGGCTTGATCAGGTTCGACGCGTCCATGGTGCCGCCCGACGCCGAACCGGCGCCGATGATGGTGTGGATCTCGTCGATGAACAGGATCGCGTTCTTTTCCTTCTTCAGCTGACCGATCACCGCCTTCAGACGCTTCTCGAAATCGCCGCGGTACTTGGTGCCGGCGACCAGCGCGCCCAGGTCCAGCGCCCAGATGGTGCTGTCGGCCAGTACGTCCGGCACGTCGCCCTCGACGATGCGCTTGGCCAGGCCTTCCGCCAGCGCGGTCTTGCCGACGCCGGCCTCGCCCACGTACAGCGGGTTGTTCTTGCGCCGGCGGCACAGCACCTGGATGGTGCGCTCGACCTCTTCCTGACGCCCGATCAGCGGATCGATGCGCCCTTCCTCGGCTTGCGCGTTGAGGTTGTTGGCGTATTCCTGCAACGGGTTGTTGCCGGCCTCGGCGGCCGCTTCCTCGCCCTCGCGCTGCTCGGCGGCGGGCGGAGTTTCGCTGTCGTCGCTGATGCGTGCGATGCCGTGCGAGATGTAGTTGACCACGTCGAGCCGGGTCACCTCCTGCTGGTGCAGGAAATACACGGCATGGGAATCCTTCTCGCCGAAGATCGCCACCAGCACATTGGCGCCGGTGACTTCCTTCCGCCCCGAGGACTGCACGTGATACACCGCGCGCTGCAGCACACGCTGGAAACCGAGCGTGGGCTGGGTGTCGCGCTCGTCGCCGTCCTGCAGCACCGGCACGGTTTCTTCGATGATCTTGCCCAGCGCGTCGCTCAGACGCGCCAGGTCGACGTTGCACGCGCGCAGGACGGTCGTCGCCGATGCGTTGTCGAGCAGCGCTAGCAGCAGATGCTCCACGGTCATGAACTCGTGGCGCTGCTCACGGGCCGACTTGTAGCAGTGGCCGATGGTGAGCTCGAGATCCTTGCTGAACATTCGGATCGTCTCCTGGTTGGACTCTGCGGCCCGCCCGCGGGCGGGGCTATACGCTGAAAATGGGGTCGCTCAGAGTTTTTCCATAGTGCACATCAACGGGTGCTGATGGGTCCTTGAATATTCATTGACCTGGGTGACCTTGGTTTCGGCCACTTCGCGCGAAAACACGCCGCACACGCCCTTGCCGCGGGTATGCACGTGCAGCATCACCTGCACCGCCTGTTCCTGGTTCATGGCGAAGAACGAGCGCAGCACCTCGACGACGAAATCCATCGGCGTGTAGTCGTCGTTGATCAGCACCACCTGGAACATCGGCGGCTTGCCGAGTTTCGGTTTCGCGGACTCGACGGCGATGCCGTGTTCGTAGTCGCGTTCGTGATCGTGGTCGGAAGAATGGGCCATGAGCGAAGAAGTGTCCGGTTTCGCCTGCATTATACGCTGGCCCGGCACGCGCACGCGATCCGGGCGACAGGTCTTAAGTGATGGCACAATGGCGTTTTTCCACGCCGTTACTACGAAAAAACATAAGCATGAACGATGCCAATGCCCCCGCGCCGGCGATCTGGTGCCCGCACGTGACCGTGGCCAGCATCGTCGCGGATGACGACGGCCGCTTCCTGATGGTCGAGGAATCGGTCGGCGGCGCGGTGCGCTACAACCAGCCAGCCGGACACCTGGAGCCCGACGAAGCCCTGACCGACGCCGCCGTGCGCGAGACACTGGAGGAAACCGGCTGGGACATCGAACTGCATCACTTTGTCGGCGTGCATCAGTGGTACAGCCCCCAGCATGGCGAACACATCGTGCGCTTCAGCTTCGCCGGCCGCGCCCTTCGCCATCGCCCGGAGCATCCGCTGGACAGCGGCATCATCGGTCCGCAATGGCTGCGTCGCGACGAGATCGAGGCGCTCGGCGAACGTCTGCGCAGCCCGCTGGTCCTGCGCAGCATCGATGCCTGGCTCGGCGGCCAGCGACTGCCGCTGAGCGCGGTCACCAGTCTGCTCGGCAAGGAAACGGCGCACGCATGAAGGTGATGCTCGGCCTGTCCGGCGGCGTCGATTCCTCGGTCGCCGCCCTGCGCCTGCTCGAAGCGGGCCACGACGTCGAATGCCTGTTCATGCAGAACTGGGAGGAAGACACGCGCGACGGTCCGTGCAGCGCCGACGCCGACCGCAAGGACGCCGTGGCCGTGTGCGCCGCGCTGGGCCTGCGTTTCCACAACCGCAACTTCGCCGCCGAATACTGGGACGGCGTGTTCGAGCATTTCCTCGCCGAATACCGCGCCGGGCGCACACCCAATCCGGACGTGCTGTGCAACCGCGAGATCAAGTTCCGCACCTTCCTCGACCATGCCCGCGAACTGGGCGCGGAGAAGATCGCGACCGGCCATTACGCCCGCGTCGACCAGCGCGACGGACAATGGCGCCTGCTGCGCGCGGCCGACGTCAACAAGGACCAGACCTACTTCCTGCATGCGCTGGGTCAGGAGCAGCTCGCCGCCACCCTGTTCCCGATCGGCGACCTAGCCAAGCCCGACGTCCGCCGCATGGCCGAGGCCGCGCACCTGCCCACGCATGCGAAGAAGGATTCCACCGGCATCTGCTTCATCGGCGAACGCGATTTCCGCAGCTTCCTGGCCCAGTACATCCCGGCCCGCCCGGGCCGGATGCAGACGCCGGAGGGCAAGGACTTCGGCGAACACGACGGCGTCATGTACTACACGCTGGGACAGCGCAGCGGCCTGAACATCGGCGGCCGGCGCGGTGCCTCGGGCGAGCCCTGGTACGTGGTCGGCAAGGACGTGCAGCGCAACATCCTGTACGTCGCCCAGGGTGGCGAGAACGACTGGCTGCAGTCGCATCGCGTGCGCGCCGCCGAGCTGAGCTGGGTCGCCGGCGCGGCGCCGGCGCACGACTTCGCCTGCACGGCCAAGGTACGCTATCGGCAGACCGACCAGTCCTGCCGGGTGCGCATCGAAGGCGACAGCGCGCAGATCGTGTTCGAGGACGCCCAGCGCGCCGTGACGCCGGGCCAGTCGATCGTGTTCTACGACGGCGAGGCCTGCCTCGGCGGCGGCGTCATCGAAGCCACCGACGCCGCTTTCGGCGGGCTCGCGCCACCGCTTTCCACCCTCCATCACGCATGAAAGGATCCCTCTGGATGACGCTGCCGCCGCCGCGCCACACCACGAACGCCCTTCCGCCCCACCGGAGCCACGCATGAACGAAGATCGCGTCCTGGCGCTCGCCGGTATCTTCCAGGGCTGCGCGCTGGCGCACCAGTTGGCTACCCGTGGCAGTTGCGACGAAGTCGCGCTGGAACACTCGCTGGGCAGCGTGTTCCGCATCGACGCCGACAACGTGCCCGCGGTGTTCGGCGGCATCGCCGGCGCGCGGCTGGGTCTGCGCACGCTGACCGAGCAGTTCGACGACAGCCGTCACGAGCTGGCCATCGCGCGCATGGCGGTCACCGTGCTGCGCGTCGAACGTACCCTGTCCGGCCGCGCCCGACTGATGCAGCAACTGCAAGAAGGCATCGTGCAGGCGCAACGTCAGGCCGATCATTTCGGCTACACGCACGCCACGGTCACGGCGCGTCTGGCCGACCTCTACGCTTCCACCATTTCCACCCTGCGTCCGCGCGTCATGGTCAGCGGCTCGCCCTTGCTGTTGCAGCAGCAGAACGTGGTCGAACGCATCCGCTCTTCGCTGCTGGCCGCCGTGCGCGCCGCGGTGCTGTGGCGGCAGATCGGCGGCCGTCAGTGGCAGCTGATCCTCAAACGCAAGCAATGCGCGATGATCGCGCGCGGCCTGCTGACCGGCGCCACGCTGGACAGCGGTTGATCCCGGGGCCGTTCTGTCGCATTTTTGTCCTCTTGTATCCCCGCAAAACGCACGATTCCCCTGGAGACCCATGAGCACGTTACGCAGCAAAGACGCCTGGCAGGCCCTTGAACGCCATTACGAGAGCATGCGCAAGCGTCGTCTGCGTGACCTGTTCGCCCGCGATGCCGACCGCGCCAAGCACTTCAGCGCCGAAGCCGCCGGCTGGCGACTGGACTACTCCAAACACCGCGTCAGCCACGCCACCATGCAGCATCTGTTCGCGCTGGCGCGCGAGTGCAAGCTGGAGGCGCGCCGCGACGCCATGTTCGCCGGCGACAAGGTCAACAACACCGAACATCGCGCGGCCCTGCACATCGCCCTGCGCGCGCCGGCCGGCAGCGTGATCGAGTGCGACGGCGAGAACGTCGTGCCCGGCGTGCACGCCACCCTCGACCGCATGGCGGTGTTCGCCGACGCGGTGCGCAACGGCGACCTGATCGGCTTCAGCGGCAAGCGCATCCGCAACATCGTCAACATCGGCATCGGCGGCTCCGACCTCGGTCCGGTGATGGCCTACGAGGCGCTGCGCCACTACAGCGACCGCACGCTGCGCATGCGTTTCGTGTCCAACGTCGACCACACCGACTTCGCCGAAGCGGTGCGCGACCTGGAGCCGGAAGAAACGCTATTCATCGTCGCCTCCAAGACCTTCACCACGCTGGAGACGATGACCAACGCGCACACCGCGCGCGACTGGCTGCTGGCCGCGGCCGGCAGCAAGCAGGCGGTGAAGAAGCATTTCGTGGCGCTGTCGACCAACCGCGAAGCGGTGCGCAAGTTCGGCATCCCGGCCATGCACACCTTCGGTTTCGAGGACTGGGTCGGCGGGCGCTACTCGATGGATTCGGCCATCGGCCTGTCCACCATGATCGCCATCGGCCCGCGCGCCTTCGGCGAGATGCTCGACGGCTTCCACGCCATGGACGAGCATTTCCGCAACGCGCCGCTGGAAGAGAACCTGCCGGCGATCATGGGCCTGCTCAGCGTCTGGTACACCGACTTCTTCGGCGCCGAGACCGTGGCGGTGCTGCCCTACGAGCAGTATCTGAAACGCTTTCCGGCCTACCTGCAGCAGCTGACCATGGAGTCCAACGGCAAGCGCGTCACGCGCGGCGGCAAGGCCGTGGACGTCGCTACCGGCCCGGTGTTCTGGGGCGAACCCGGCACCAACGGCCAGCATTCGTTCTATCAGCTGATCCATCAGGGCACGCGCCTGATTCCGTGCGACTTCATCGCCTTCGGCCAGTCGCTCAATCCCAGCGGTCGCCATCACGATCTGTTGCTGGCCAACGTCATAGCCCAGGCCGAGGCGCTGGCCTTCGGCAAGACGCTGAAGGAAGTGCGCGACGAGGGCGTGCCGGCCTCGCTGGCGCCGCACAAGGTGTTCGAGGGCAACCGCCCGTCCAGTCTGCTGACCGCGCAGCGCCTGACCCCGGCCACGCTGGGCGCGCTGGTGGCGTTGTACGAGCACAGCGTGTTCGTGCAGGCCGCGATCTGGGACATCAATCCGTTCGACCAATGGGGCGTGGAACTGGGCAAGGTGCTGGCCAAGAAGGTGGCCGAGGAAATCGAGTCGCCACGCAAGCGCCTGGCGCACGATGCTTCCACCAACCACGCCATCCGCTGGTACCGCAAGGCGCGCGCGCAGACCGTCAGCGATGGGCTCGGCACGCCGACGGTACTGGTGCTCGACATCGGCGGCACGCACGTCAAGATACGCATCTCCGACCGTGACGAGATGCGTCGCTTCAAGTCCGGTCCGAACCTGACGCCGCAGGACATGATGGACAAGCTGCTGCCGCTGATCGAGGACTGGCGCTACGACGCCGTCACCCTCGGCGTGCCGGCGCCGGTGATTCAGGGCCGTCTGCGCACCGACCCGATCAACCTCGGCAAGGGCTGGAAGGACTTCGATTTCCGCCGCGCTTTCAACTGCCCGGTGCGCGTGGTCAACGACGCCGCGATGCAGGCGCTGGGCAGCTATCAGGGCGGCCGCATGCTGTTCCTGGGCCTCGGTACCGGACTCGGTTCGGCACTGATCATCGACGGCGTGCTGCAGCCGACCGAGCTGTCGCACATGCCCTGGCGCGAACACACCTACGAGCACTACGTCAGCGACAAGTTCTACAACGAGAACAAGGACGCCTGGGCCGAAAACGTGCTGGAACTGATCCGGGTCATGCGCAACGCCTTCATGCCGGACTACGTGATGCTGGGCGGCGGCAACGTGCGCCATCTGAAGGACCTGCCGGACGGCGTGCTGCGCGGCGAGAACGGCAACGCCTTCGACGGCGGCTTCCGCATCTGGGAACTGCCGCGCTGAGCGCGGCGGCCGCAGGCAGGGAATGACAGGCGCCGCTACCCCGCCCGACCAGGACCCACGCATGCGGGGCCTGCCTGCAAGCGCCCTTCCGCACATGCATGCCGCGGCCCGCGCCATCCGCGACGGCGCACCGGCCCGCGCCGAACAGCTGCTGACGGCGGTGCTCGCGGGCACGCCCGACCACCCGGAGGCGCTGCGCCTGTTCGGCATCCTGCGCAATCGCCAGCAGCGCTTCGCGGAAGCGGCCAGATTCCTCGAACAAACGCTGCAACAGCGACCCGACGACACGGCCGCGCTGAGCGACATGGCTTCGGCCCTGTACGGACTGGAACGCAAGTCCGAAGCCTTCGAGCACTGGCGCGAAGCCTGTCGCCTGCGTCCGGACTTCGCCCTGGGCTGGTTCAATCTCGGCCGCAACCTGCAGCAGGAAGGCATCACCGGCGAAGCCGTCGACGCCCTGCGCGAAGCGGTGCGCCTGGCGCCCGACATGCTGCCAGCACACGTGCTGCTGGGCGACGCCCTGGTGCACCTGGGCCGCTTCGACGAAGCCGACGCCAGCTACCGCGCCGCACTGAAGCTGCATCCGGCCAACGGCGACGCCTGGCGCGGACTGTCCAACATGAAGACGCGCCCGCTGAGCGAGGACGATGCGGCGCGTTTGCAAGAAGCGCTCGAACATCCCGCGGCGCGGCCGCCGGACCGTATCGCCATGCGCCATGCGCTGGGCAAGCTGCACGAAGACCGCGGCCGTCACGCCGAAGCCTTCGATGCCATCGCGCGCGCCAATCGCGAATCGCAGTCGCTGGCAGCCTGGAACCGCGACGCCTTCCATCGCCTGGTCGAGGCCGTGGCGGCGCAGGACGCGCGACTTGCCGGCGACGGCGACACCGAACGCGGCCGCGAAGCGATCTTCATCGTCGGCATGCCGCGCGCCGGATCCACCCTGGTCGAGCAGATGCTCGCCGCGCATCCGCAGGTCGAGGGTGCCAGCGAGCTGCCCGATCTCGGCGTCGTGCTCGCCGCCGAAACCGCGCGTCGCAAAAAGCCCTTTCCGGCCTGGCTCGGCGAAGCCGATGCGGACGACTGGGCGCGTCTGGGCCACGACTACCTGCAACGCACCGCGCGCTGGCGCAGTGAACGACCCCGGCATACCGACAAGATGCCGGAGAATTGGCTGTACACCGGCCTGCTGCGCGCGATGCTGCCGGGCGCCATCGTCATCGATGCGCGACGCGACGCGCTGGAAACCGGCTGGTCGTGCTTCAAGCAGCAGTTCTACCGCCTGCCGCACTTCAGCAACGATCTGCACGATCTCGCCGCCTACCTGCGCGACTACGAACGCAGCATGGACGCCTGGCGCGCACGTGAACCCGAGCGCGTCGTGCTGCAGTGCTACGAGGACCTGCTGGCCGATCCGGACACGCAGATTCGCGCCCTCCTCGACGCCTGCGGCCTGCCGTTCGACGACGCCTGCCTGCACTTCCACAAGGTTCGTCGCAGCGTGCGTACCGCCAGCGCCGCGCAGGTTCGTCAGCCGCTGCAGCGCGATACCGCGCGCGCCGAACGCTACGGCAGCGCGCTCGATCCGTTGCGCCACGCGCTCGCCGATCCCGACAACCGCTGACTCACGTATCGCGCTCGTCGCGCACCCGCAGCCCGGGCAACGTGGCGGCCAGTGCGCGGATCAGGTCGCCGAAAGCTTCCAGATCCGACTGCCACGGCGACGCCTGACGCCAGTAGAGCCGGACGTCGCGTCCGGGCACGTCGCCGTCGATGCGCGCCAGCGTCAGACGCGGAATCGAAGCCAGCCGCGCATGCGCCAGCAGCGGCACCAGCGTGTAGCCGCCGCGCAGCACGACCAGCGTCGCCAGACTCTCCAGGCTGACGTCCTGAATCTGCCCCTCGTCGCTGTTCGCGCCGCGCGCGCCGAGAGCGTCCTGCATCTCCGCGTCGTGCGCTTCGGCCATCAACGTGGCCTGCTCCGCATCCAGTTCGTGCAGCGCGATGGATGCGCGCTCGGCCAGCGGATGTGCCGCGTTGAGCAACAGTTCGTAGGGCTCGAAAAACAATGCACTGGACGTCAGGCCGCGATGGCCTGCACTCGTCGGCGGAGCCAGCACGGCATCCAGCTCGCCTTCCTGCAGACGACGCAGCAGACCGCGCAGCTTGCCCTCGGACAGCGCCAGACGCGCGCCCGGGAAACGCTGCGGAAATGGCTCGATCAGATGCGGCAGCAGGTACGGCCCGAGCGAGGCCGGCACGCCCAGCCGCAATTCGCCGCCGAAGGCCGCCGCGCCGTCCAGCGCCGCGCGTTCGAGGTCCTCGGCCGCATGCAGAATCGCGTCGATCTGCACCAGCAATCGGTGTCCCGTCGTGGTCAGCAGCGTGTTGCGGCTGCCGCGCTCGAACAGCGTGACGTCCAGCGCCTGCTCGACCTTCTGGATCTGGTGCGACAACCCCGACGGACTGATGTGCATGCGCGCCGAGGCCCGCGCGAAACTGCCTTCGCGCGCGACCGCCTGCACCAGCGCGAGATCGCGCAGCGACACCGCCGAAAGGGCCATCGAAATCTTCGCATGCTGCATGCCAACGAATCCGTTTGTGCGGCGCGCCGATCCGCCGCATGCTTGCCGCGATCCGCAAGCTTCGCCGAGCGTCCGCGCAGTCACGACATTGTAGCCCGCCGCCGCCATCCTGCACGACCATCCACGCCGTCGACGACGATGCGAACGCGCTCGTATTCGCGCCGTTCACAGGTTTTGCGCGATAATTGAGGTCTTTTCCGGTCGCCGGCCGCGCATCGCGTGCCGGAAACCCGCAGCCGATTCACGCCAGGAGCAGTTATGAACGATTCCTTCTCGACCCGCGACACACTCGACGTCAACGGCACGTCGTACGCCTACGCCAGCCTCGCCAAGCTGGGCGAGCGCTTCGACCTCAAGCGCCTGCCCTACTCGATGAAGATCCTGCTCGAGAATCTGCTGCGCAACGAGGACGGCGCCAACGTCACCGCCAAGGAAATCGAAGCGGTCGCGCAGTGGGACGCGAAGAAGGAGCCGGACACCGAGATCGCCTTCACCCCGGCTCGCGTGGTGCTGCAGGACTTCACCGGCGTGCCCTGCGTGGTCGATCTGGCCGCCATGCGCGACGCCATGAAGAACCTCGGCGGCGATCCCGAGCTGATCAACCCGCTGTCGCCGGCCGAGCTGGTCATCGATCACTCCGTGCAGGTCGACAAGTTCGGCAGCGAGAGCGCCATCGACGAGAACGTGAAGATCGAGTTCGAGCGCAACCAGGAGCGCTACAGCTTCCTGCGCTGGGGCCAGAAGGCGCTGGACAACTTCAAGGTCGTGCCGCCGCGCACCGGCATCGTGCATCAGGTGAACCTGGAGCACCTGGCCCGCGTGGTCATGGGTCAGAAGATCGACGGCCAGCTGTGGGCCTACCCGGACACCGTGTTCGGCACCGACTCGCACACCACCATGATCAACGGCCTGGGCGTGCTGGGCTGGGGCGTGGGCGGCATCGAGGCCGAGGCCGCGATGCTGGGCCAGCCGTCGTCGATGCTGATTCCGCAGGTGGTCGGCTTCAAGCTGACCGGCAAGCTGCCGGAAGGCGCCACCGCGACCGATCTGGTGCTGACCGTCACCCAGATGCTGCGCAAGCACGGCGTGGTCGGCAAGTTCGTCGAATTCTTCGGCGAAGGCCTGGCGCATCTGCCGCTGGCCGACCGTGCCACCATCGCCAACATGGCGCCCGAGTACGGCGCGACCTGCGGCATCTTCCCGGTCGATGCCGAGGCCCTGAACTACATGCGCCTGTCCGGTCGCAGCGACGACCAGATCGCGCTGGTCGAAGCCTACGCCAAGGCGCAGGGCCTGTGGCACGACGCCAACACCCCGCACGCCGAGTTCACCGCCACGCTGGAGCTGGACATGGGCGAGGTCAAGCCGTCCATGGCCGGCCCGAAACGTCCGCAGGACCGCGTGCTGCTGACCGACGTGAAGAAGAACTACAACGACGTCGTCGGCCCGCTGACCGCCAGCCGCAAGCCGAAGAACGGCGACGCCGAGCGCTTCGCCAACGAGGGCGGCGACACCGCCGTCGGCAACCCGGCCAGCGCCATGACCGAGGGTTCCGTCACGATCGAGAAGGACGGCAAGCACTTCGAGCTGAAGGACGGCGCGGTCGTCATCGCCGCCATCACTTCGTGCACCAACACCTCCAACCCGGCCGTCATGCTGGGCGCGGGCCTGGTCGCCAAGAAGGCCGCCGCCAAGGGCCTGACCGCCAAGCCGTGGGTCAAGCCCTCGCTCGGCCCGGGTTCCAAGGTCGTCACCGACTACCTGGAAGTCACCGGCCTGATGAAGGAACTGGAGAAGGTCGGCTTCTACCTGGTCGGCTACGGCTGCACCACCTGCATCGGCAACTCCGGCCCGCTGCCGGCCGAGATCAGCCAGGGCATCAACCAGGGCGACCTCGCCGTCGCCTCGGTGCTGTCGGGCAACCGCAACTTCGAGGGCCGAGTGCATCCCGAGGTGAAGATGAACTACCTGGCCTCGCCGCCGCTGGTGGTCGCCTACGCCCTCGCCGGCACGCTGGACATCGAACTGGACAAGGACCCGATCGGCCAGGACCAGGACGGCAACGACGTGTTCCTGAAGGACATCTGGCCGACCAACAAGGAGATCAGCGATCTGATCGCCAGCTCGGTCACCGCCGAGATGTTCACCAAGAGCTACGCCGACGTGTTCAAGGGCGACGAGCGCTGGAACGCCATCCAGTCGCCGGACGGCAAGCAGTACGCCTGGGACGACGCTTCGACCTACATCAAGAACCCGCCCTACTTCGAGGGCATGACGATGGAGGTGGAGAAGGTCGAGGACATCCACGGCGCACGCTGCCTGGGCCTGTTCGGCGACTCGATCACCACCGACCACATTTCGCCCGCCGGCGCGATCAAGAAGGACAGCCCGGCCGGTCGTTATCTGATGGAGCGCGGCGTGCAGCCGGCGCAGTTCAACTCCTACGGCTCGCGTCGCGGCAACGATGACGTCATGGTGCGCGGTACCTTCGCCAACATCCGCATCAAGAACCAGATGCTGGACGGCGTCGAGGGCGGCTACACCAAGCACGTGCCGAGCGGCGAGCAGATGGCCATGTACGACGCGGCCATGAAGTACAAGGAAGAGAACACCCCGCTGATCGTGCTGGCCGGCAAGGAATACGGCACCGGCTCGTCGCGCGACTGGGCGGCCAAGGGCACGCTGCTGCTGGGCGTGAAGGCGGTCATCGCCGAGAGCTTCGAGCGCATCCATCGCTCGAACCTGGTCGGCATGGGCGTGCTGCCGCTGCAGTTCAAGGACGGCGACAGCGCCAAGAGCCTGGGTCTGACCGGCACCGAAACCTTCGAGATCACCGGTCTGGACGACGCCAACGCGAAGGAAGCCAAGGTCGTCGCCAAGGGCGACAACGGCGAGAAGACCTTCACCGTCCGCGTCATGCTACTGACGCCGAAGGAGCGCGACTTCTACCGTCACGGCGGCATCCTGCAGTACGTGCTGCGCGACCTGGCGGCCAAGAAGAAAGCGGCTTAAACCCTTTTCCGCTCCGCTGCATCCAAGCAACCGTCGGCCTACGGGCCGGCGGTTTCTTTTTGTCCGGTGACCGCCCGAGCATGACCTTTCGCACTGCGATCCGGTCGTCCCCTGGCAGTACAACAACCGAGATATTTCCCGCAGCGTAAGAGGAGATCGCCATGGGACACCCCCGCCTGTTTTCCGGCCTGCTCGCCGCCCTCGTACTGAGCGGCGCGGCCGCCCACGCGCTGGCCGCGCCCGCACAGACCTTCACCAAGAAACTCGAACGCGCCGTGAGCGTGCCGACCGGCAGCAGCCTGCAGGTCGAAAATCTGGCCGGCCACGTGGCCATTCATGCCGGTCAGGGCGCGCAGGCGCAGATCACCGCCACCGTGGTCGCCGGCGGCAGCGACATGGCGGCCGCCCGCGCGCTGGCCGACACCATCCGACTGAACGTCAGCACGCAGTCCGACACCGTACTGGTGCACGTGGACTACCCGGTCCAGCAGCACGACCGCTACCACTACATTCCGACCCATCCGACCGATGACCAGGATCGCGGCATCAAGGTGCTCGGCTTCCACATCGGCGGCGGCCATTCCTCGTCGTCGTTCGATTACCAGGACACGCGCGTCAAGGTGTACCAGGGCTCCGACGACGGCGTGCCGCTGCATGTCGATCTCGACATCGCCCTGCCCGCCGGCGCCAAGGTCCTGGTCGACAACCGCGTCGGTCGGATCGATGCCGAACACCTGCGCAACGATCTCGAACTGAAGTCCGCTTCCGGCGACATGGCCGTGACCGACCTGACCGGCGCACTGAAGACCCATTCCGGCAGCGGCGACATGCAGATCGCCGACGTGCGCGGCGATATCGAGGCGCATACCGGTTCCGGCGACCTGCAACTCAACCGCATCGACGGCAGCACCGAGGTGCACACCGGCTCGGGCGACATCAACGGCGGTCATCTCGGCGGCCGCAACGTCGAACTGCATACCGGTTCCGGTGACGTGACGCTGGATCAGCTGGGCGGCGACCTCAAGGTCGAAACCGGCTCCGGCGACGTCAAGCTCAGCGATTTGTCGAAGGTTACCAAGGTGCGCGTGGATGCCGGCTCCGGCGATATCGGCCTGTCCGGCGATCTCTCGGCCATGCAGGACTTCACCCTGCGCAGCGGTTCGGGCGACATCACGCTGAAGACCGGCACGCCGCCGGCCGTGCGTCTGGACATCAGCGGTTCCGACATCGATGTCGACTGGAGCGGGCTGAGCCATGTCGAATCGGGCCGTCGCTCGTTCCGCGCCGAGGTCGGCGCCGGCAGCGGTCGCGGACATATCAGCACCGGCAGCGGTGACGTGCTGCTGCGCTGAAGCCATGCCCCGGACCCGGCGCGACGCCATCTCGTGCGCCGCGTCGGGTCCGGACTTTTCCGACTACAGCGTGCGCTCCCACTGCGCGTGGTAGCAACGCCAGTCGCCACCCTCGCGCCGCCATGCGCTCTCCACCCGATACACGCCCAGCCGTTGCGGAATCAGGCGTCCGCCGCCGCCCAGCGTCACCGTGAAACGCGCAACGATGCGCTCGCCGCGCGTCTCGATGTCGATCGGCCCCAGCAGCACCGACACCTTTTCGTTGCGCAACCGCGCCACGCGCAGCAGCGCCAGCAGCCGCGCACGGTCGAGCGCACTGTCGGGCATCGTGAAGTCCGCCGTCAGCAGGTCGTCCAGCGCGCCGGCGTCGCGCGACCGCGCGGCTTCCGCCGCCTGCTCGATGGCCTTGCGCACCTGTTGTTCGGGCGGGCTGCGATGACACCCCGACAGTCCGGCCAGCGCCGCGCAGACCAGCCACGCGAAGCCGATTGCACGCAGCACGCCACCCCGTCTATCCCGCCCAGTGGGTTGCCGCCCACAGGGGCCTATGCTCCAATGCAAACGATCGTTTGCATTGTCCGACCGGCGCGCACGAAACCGGCGTCCATTACGAAAGGGGTTGCATGGCATCATGAGTGAACAACGTCCCTGGCTGGCCCATTACCCGGCTGGCGTACCGGAAACCATCGACGTCCAACTGTACACGTCCGTTGTCGCCGTGATCGAGGAAGCTTTCGAGCGCTTCCGCCACCGTCCCGCCTTCACCAACTTCGGCCGCGAACTGAGCTACGGCGACATCGACCGCCTCAGCGCGCAGTTCGCCGCCTACCTGCAGAACGACCTCGGCCTGGGCAAAGGCGACCGCATCGCCATCATGCTGCCCAACGTGCTGCAATATCCGATTGCCCTGTTCGGCGCGCTGCGCGCCGGCCTGACCGTGGTCAACACCAACCCGATGTACACGGCGCGCGAACTCAAGCATCAGCTGGAGGATTCCGGCGCCGCCGCCATCGTGGTGCTGGACAACTTCGCCGCGACGCTGCAGAAGGTCGTCGCCGAGACCGAGATCAAGCACGTCGTCACCACCGGCATCGGCGACATGCTCGGATTGGCCAAGGGCGCGCTGATCAACTTTGTGCTCAAGCACGTGAAGAAGATGGTGCCCGACTACCACATCGATGGCGCCGTGCGCTTCCGCGATGCCCTCTCGCGCGGCGGCGACGGTCGCTTCGACCGCGTGGAACTGGCGCACGACGACCTCGCCTTCCTGCAGTACACGGGCGGCACCACCGGCGTCGCCAAGGGCGCGATGCTCAGCCACGGCAACATGATCGCCAACATGCTCCAGGCCAGCGCCTGGATCGGCGATCAGGCGACGCCGGGCGAGGAAGTCATCATCACCGCGCTGCCGCTGTATCACATCTTCTCGCTAACGGCGAACGGCCTGGTGTTCATGCGCCTGGGCGGCCTCAACGTGCTGATCACCAACCCGCGCGACATGCCCGGCTTCGTCAAGGAACTGGGCAAGGTCCACTTCACCGCGCTGACCGGCGTCAACACGCTGTTCAACGGCCTGCTCAACACCCCCGGTTTCGGGGACCTGGATTTCTCCCGCCTGCACCTGACCCTGGGCGGCGGCATGGCGGTGCAGCGCGCGGTGGCCGAGCGCTGGAAGAAGGTCACCGGTTGCACGCTGGCCGAGGCCTACGGCCTGACCGAGACCTCGCCGGCCGTCTGCATCAATCCGCTCGACCTTGCCGAGTACAACGGCTCCATCGGCCTGCCCATCCCGTCCACCGACGTGCAGATCTGGTCCGACGAAGGAGAACGCCTGCCGTTCAACGAAGTCGGCGAGCTGATGGTGAAGGGCCCGCAGGTCATGCAGGGTTACTGGCAGCGCCCGCAGGAAACCGCCAAGGTGGTCGAACCCAGCGGCTGGCTGCATACCGGCGACATCGCCAAGATGGACGAGAACGGTTACGTCTACATCGTCGATCGCAAGAAGGACATGATTCTGGTGTCCGGCTTCAACGTGTATCCGAACGAGGTCGAGGACGTGGTCATGGACCACCCGGGCGTGGCCGAAGTCGCCGCCGTGGGCGTGCCGGACGAGCACTCCGGCGAAGTGGTCAAGCTGTTCGTGGTGAAGAAGGACCCGAACCTCACCGAGGAAGCGCTGAAGCAGTTCTGCCACGACGAGCTGACCGGCTACAAGCGACCCAAGTTCATCGAGTTCCGCGACGAACTGCCGAAAAGCAACGTCGGTAAGATTCTGCGTCGCGAACTGCGCGAGAGCCAACCCGCTTCCTGAGAACGGCCATGCCCAAGCTCGACCTCGATCGCATTCCCGCCCGCCGCGGCTCCTCCTATCCGCCGCCGCACGACGCGATCTGCACGGAACGGCTGCGGCAGCGCCTGGGCGAGGCCGGCGGACTGACGGATTTCGGCGTCAACCTGTTGCAGCTGCCGCCCGGCGTCAGTTCCAGCCAGCGTCACTGGCACAGCGACGAAGACGAGTTCGTGTGGGTGCTGCAGGGGGAAGTCGTGCTGCGCACCGAGGCCGGCGAGACCGTGCTTCGGGCCGGCGACTGCGCCGCGTTCCCGAAGGGCAAGGCCGACGGTCACCAATTGAGCAATCGTTCGCCGAACATGGCGGTATGCCTGGAAGTCGGCTCGCGCAGCACGCGCGACGTCTGCACCTACTCGGACATCGACATGGTCATCGACGCCGCGGACGACGTGTACCGCCATCGCGACGGCACGCCCTGGCCGCGCTGACTTCACGCGGCGAGCGCGGCTTCCGACGAATCAGACGTTCTCTTCTTCCCAGGGTTCGAGCTTGTCGGCATAGCCGCCGAGCAGGCTCCACAGGGTTTCCTGCTTGTTTTCGGGAATGTGGGAATATTCCAGACCGATCCAGTGCGGCGAGATGCGCATGACCCGCGCGTCGACATGGATATGCAGGTTGCTGCCGAAGATCATGTCCACGACCCAGGTCTGCCCGACTTCCCCGTTCCAGTGCGCGGGCTTGCGCAAACGCACGCCGGTGGCCGAAATATCCTCCAGTTCGGTGGGAAACGACTCGGTCCCCCGGTTCAGCAGGACCGTGGTTTCGATGCGCATGCGTGCGTGGCGAACGCGGCGTCCCTGAGCATCCATACCGTTGTTGATGTTATCAGTCATCCCAAGCCCTTCATCGAACATCCGAACGTTGCGCCGAACTGCGCAGGGCGATGTCGGCACGGATGCACAAGCAACAACCGAGCCACTCATCGCTCACAACACGCGTCTACGACGATCATGCGCTGATCTTGCACAAATAATGAGAACTGCATCACGAAAAAGTCGCGCAACAAGGTCAAGCATTCCGTGTCGAGCATGCCACACAGGCCACATCGAAGCCCCTCCGGGTCAGCGTTGGCCCCTGGGCGTCAACCGCGTTTGCGCACCCCAGAGAGTACTGGACTTGCGCCTGGGCAGGCTATACTCTAGCCACCACGGGTGGGACATGGATTCCGCATCGAGGCACGCACAGGCAGCCCGAGCGCGGTCCACACGTTTTTCGCAGCATACGGGCTTGTCGCGCAGCGTTCGCCGCAACGAATGCGCGGGCACGCTGTCGAGTGCGCAGACCCACCCACTTGCGGTTGCCGCCGTCTCGCGAGACACGCTCGCTGCGACGGCCCGCACAAGGGACCGACGACAGACATGTACCGCACCGCCTGGCGCCCCAGGCACGACGCCCGCGTCGGGCGTGCGCCGTTCTGACAGACACGCGATGCCCTGCCATTCCCGGGCAGGTTCATGCAACGAACCGGCACTGCCGGACTGCCAAGGGTTCAAGCACCCTGATGACCAACCAGCCAGCCCAAGCCGACCCGGCGCTCGCGCCGCCGCAGCAGCCGTTCACGGCCGTCCCCCAGCAGCAGGAAATGCCGCTGGCGCTGGTGCACGGTCAACCGGTGCTGGAAATGCCGCAGGATCTGTACATCCCGCCGGACGCGCTGGAAGTGATCCTGGAAGCCTTCGAGGGCCCGCTGGATCTGCTGCTGTACCTGATCCGCCGCCAGAACATCGACATCCTCGACATCCCGATCGCCGAGATCACGCTGCAGTACATGCAGTACATCGAGATGATGCGCGATGTCATGCGGCTGGAACTGGCGGCCGAGTACCTGCTGATGGCCGCGATCCTGGCCGAGATCAAGTCGCGTCTGCTGCTGCCGCGACCGCCGGTCGAGGAAGGCGCCGAGGAAGACCCGCGCGCCGAACTGGTGCGCCGCCTGCAGGAGTACGAGCAGTTCAAGCAGGCCGCCGAGGACATCGACGAACTGCCGCGCATGGAGCGCGACTTCAGCACCGCGCACGCACACGTCACCGAACAGAACGTCATCCGCATGCCGCCGCCGGTCGAGATGCGCGAACTGCTGCTGGCGCTGAAGGACGTGATGCACCGCGCCGAACTTTTCGGCAGCCACAACATCGAACGCGAACCGCTGAGCGTGCGTCAACGCATGGGCGACCTGCTCTCGCGTCTCGGCGACGGCGCGTTCCACCGCTTCGAAAGCCTGTTCGACCCTAGCGAGGGACGACTCGGCGTGGTCGTCAGCTTCCTGGCCATCCTCGAACTGGCCAAGGAAAGCCTGATCCAGATCATGCAGGACGCGCCGCTGGCGCCCATCTACCTGAAGGCCGGCTCGGCCCAGAGTTCCGACGAGTAAATTCATGGAATTCAAGCAACTGAAGAACATTCTTGAAGCCGCTTTGCTGGCTTCGACCATGCCCATGTCGATCGCCCGCCTCAGCGCCCTGTTCGACGAGGAAGAGAACATCGCCAACGGCGACATCGGCAAGGCGCTGGAAGCGCTGCACGAAGAGTGCGAAGGTCGCGGCGTCGAGCTGGTGGAGGTCGCTTCCGGCTACCGCTACCAGGTCCGCCAGGACGTCTACAGCTGGGTCGCCAAGATGTGGGCCGAGCGACCGAGCCGCTACTCGCGCGCCCTGCTCGAGACCCTGGCGCTGATCGCCTATCGCCAACCGATCACGCGCGGCGAGATCGAGGCGGTGCGCGGCGTGGCCGTGTCCTCCAGCATCATCAAGACGCTGGAAGAGCGCGAATGGATCCGCGTGGTCGGTCATCGCGACGTGCCCGGCCGCCCGGGTCTGTACGGCACGACGCGCGACTTCCTGGACTACTTCAATCTCAAGTCGCTGGACCAACTGCCCTCGCTGGCCGAGATCCGCGACATGGAAGACTTCGATCCGCAGCTCGACCTGGACGGCGACAAGGACGAAGACCGGGCCGCCACCGCGCACGCCGCCCTGCCCGATCAGGCCGACGAGGAAGCGCAGGAGCGCGCCGAAGCAAACGCCGCTCCGGACGAAACCGACGGCGCCGCCGATACCGAACACGACGACACTGCCGATACCGCCGCCGATGCATCCGCCGACGCGGATGCCGTGCAGGCGGGCGATCACCACCCCGAACCCCAAGCCACCGCCGACGAGGCGCAGGCCCATGCGGACGACGACGACACCGTCTCCGCCGATGAAGACACCGAGGAGAACCGCGCATGAGCGCGCAAGGCCGTACCCTACTCACCCTCAAGCGCGGCAGCAGCGATGCCGCGTCCTCCAACCTCAACGAGCGCCTGCATAAGGTGCTCGCCAATGCCGGACTCGGCTCGCGCCGCATGCTCGAGCAGCGTATCCAGCAGGGCGAGGTGCAGCTGAACGGCGAGCCGGCCAGCATCGGCGCCAGCGTGCGCTCGGGCGACCGCATCGTGCTCGACAGCAAGCAGTACGTGGTGTCGACCGACACCCGCAGCGACGCCGAAGTGTTGATCTACAACAAGCCCGAAGGCGTGCTGACCACGCGCGAAGATCCGGAAGGCCGCCCGACCGTGTTCGAGCAGCTGCCGCGCCTGAAGGGTGCGCGCTGGGTCGCCGTCGGTCGCCTGGACATCAACACCACCGGCCTGCTGCTGCTGACCACCGATGGCGAGCTGGCCAACGCGCTGATGCACCCCAGCAGCGGCGTCGAGCGCGAGTATCTGTGCCGCGTGCACGGCGAAGTGCCCGACGAGACGCTGGAGAAGCTCAAGGCCGGCGTCGCACTCGACGACGGCCCGGCGCACTTCGACGACATCGCGGTGATCAGCCGCGGCGGAAGCCACAGCTGGTTCCGCGTGGTGATCCGCGAAGGCCGCAACCGCGAGGTACGCCGTTTGTGGGATTCGCAGGGCTTCCTGGTCAGCCGCCTCAAGCGCATCCGCTACGGCAACGTGGAACTGCCGCGCGGTCTGCGCCGCGGCGATTGCGACACGCTCGACGACAAGGCCGTGCAGGAACTGCGCACCCATGTCGGCCTGGGCGCGCCGCAACCGACGCTGACGCTCAGCCCGGTGCTGCATCAGCGCCGCGCCAGCCGTCACGTCAAGGAATACCACCCCGAAGGCAAAACCACGCCGCGCGCCTGGACCGGCAACTACCAGGGTGAAGCACGCGAACTGACCGCCTTCGACCGTATCCGCGACGATACGCCGACGCGCGGCCGACGCGGCGGCCCGCCGCGTC
>NZ_KN196470.1:1984860-2498731 GCF_000761445.1 Oleiagrimonas soli
GGTGCGGCGCGTGCCGGCAAGCCGGGCGGCGGTGGCGGCAACAACGCCGGTCGCCGCAAGGGCGGCAAACCGGGCGGCAAGCCCGGCGCGAAGCCGAGCGGTGGACGCGGTGGCGGTCCGGGTCGCGGCGGCAACCGCAACGGCAACGGCAACCGCTGAGACGAAACGCGCCGATGACGATCCGCATCCTGCACAATCCGCGCTGCTCCAAATCCCGCGCCACGCTGGCACTGCTGCGCGAACATGGCGTCGAACCGGATGTCTGCCTGTATCTGGACACTCCGCCCGACGCCGCCGAACTGGACCGCATCCTGCGCGCGCTGGATCTCCAGCCGCGCGAACTGATGCGCACCGGCGAGGCCGTGTATGCCGAACAACGTCTGGACGATCCTGCGCTGGACCGTGAGGCGCTCATCGCGGCCATGGTCGCGCATCCGATCCTGATCGAGCGTCCCATCGTGCTGAAGGGTTCGCGCGCGGCCGTGGGTCGACCGCCGGAAAACGTGCTCTCGCTGCTGGACTAACGACTAAGCCGTCGTCCCGTCGCCGACCGGATCGCCGAGACGGAACGTGTCGGCATCCATCCAGGCGGGAAAGCGCTCGCGATGCGCCAGCAGCGGCGCCGGATGCAGCGATACCGTGACCACCTGTTCCTGCGCGCCGAGATCCACCATCGCTTCGCCGAGTGGATCGATCACCGCGCTGTCGCCGGCATAGGCGATCCCGTTACCGTCCGTGCCGACACGGTTCACCCCGACGCAGTAGCCCAGATTCTCGATCGCCCGCGCCCGCAACAGCGTGCGCCAGGCCGTGCGTCGCGGCGCCGGCCAGTTGGCCACATAGAGCGACAGATCGTAGTCCATGCCACCGGGAGCATCCTCGCGACGACGATTGCGCGACCACACCGGAAAACGCAGGTCGTAGCAGACCAGTGGCCGCACCCGCCAGCCGTGCAGTTCGACGGTCAACGGCGCGTCGCCCGCCGCGTAGTGGTGATGCTCCCCCGACATGCGGAACAGATGCCGCTTGTCGTATAGCTCGAACGAGCCGTCCGGACGCACCCACAGCAGGCGATTGACGCAACGATCGTCCTCGCGGCGGATCACCAGCGACCCGACCATACAGGCGTCGAACTCCGCGGCCCGCGCACGCATCCACTGCAGTCCCGGGCCATCCAGCGGTTCGGACTGGCTGTCGGTCTCGTTGGTGAAGCCGGTCAGGAACATTTCCGGCAGAACCACCAGATCGCCGACCTCGCCCTGCCGATACAGCAACTCGCTGTAGTAGTCGCGATTGGCGGCCGCATCGTGCCAACGCGTGTCGGCCTGCACGAGCGTGAGCCGCAACGAGCGCATGCTCACAGCGCGCACAACCGTTCGGCGCCGGCCTGCATGGTCGCGTCGTTCTTGGCGAAGCACAGGCGCAGCAGACGCGCGGTCGGCGGCGTCTCGTAGAACGGCGTCAACGGAATGCCGGCCACGCCGCCCTCGCGCACCAGCCACTCGCTGAAATTGATGTCGTCGCTGTCGCTGATCTCGGAATAGTCCACCAGCTGGAAATAGCCGCCGGGCACGTCCGTCAGCTGCAGGCGTGAATCGGCCAGCAAGGTGCGGAAGCGGTCGCGCTTGGCCTGGTAGAACGCCGGCAGTTCCTCGGCGTGATCGGGCATGCGTTCGAGCACCTCGGCGAAGGCGAACTGGGCCGGACTGAAGGTGCAGAACGTGAGGTACTGATGCACCTTGCGGAACTCGGCCGACAGCGGCTTCGGCGCCACGCAGTAGCCGACCTTCCAGCCAGTGCAGTGCCAGGTCTTGCCGAACGAGCTGACCACGAAACTGCGTGCGGCCAGTTCGGGATAACGCAGCACGCTCTGATGCAGCGCGCCGTCGTAGACGATGTGCTCGTAGACCTCGTCGGACAGCACCACGATACCGGTATCGCGCACCACGTCGGCCAGCGCGTCGAGATCGTCCGCGCCGAAGATCGCGCCACTCGGATTGTGCGGCGTGTTGACGATGATCATGCGCGTCTTCGGCGTGATCGCGTCGCGCACGCGTTGCCAGTCCACCGAGAAATCCGGCAGCGTCAGCGGAATGTGCACGGCGCGCGCATCCTGCAGGTTGATCGCCGGCTCGTAACAGTCGTAGGCCGGATCGAACACGATCACCTCATCGCCCGAGCGCACCGTCGCGGCGATGGCGGCGAAGATCGCCTCGGTCGCGCCGGAGGTCACGGTGATCTCGGTGTCGGCGCTGACGCGACGACCGTAGGAACGCTCGGTCTTGCGCGCGATCTGTTCGCGCAGCTTCGCCACGCCGATGCCCGGCGCGTACTGGTTGTGGCCTTCCTGCATGGCGCGCGTCACCGCCTCGCGCAGCGCTTCGGGCGGCTCGAAATCGGGAAAGCCCTGCCCCAGATTCACGGCCTTGTGCTCCAACGCCAACTGACTCATGACGCTGAAGATGGTGGTGCCGACCTTCGGCAGCCGGGTCTCGATATGCATGCGCTGAACGCCTCTGCGAAGGACCGAAATGCTGCCGATACTAGCATGCGGTCCGCACCGCCAAAGGCGTGTCGTCAGACCCTATCCGGCGCGCATCTTGCGGCAATCCATGTGATTGCGCTGGGCCGCCTGCGGCAAACGCTCGGCCAGGTAATCGACCAGCGCGCGCACGCCCGGCAGCAGACCGCGCCGACTGGAATATACGAAGTGCATGGTGCCGGGCACGGTGCCCATGCCGGGCAGCACCGCCTCCAGCTCGCCGCTGGCCATGGCCGGTGCGACGATCCACTCCGGCAGGATGGTCACACCCATGCCCGCACAGGCCGCCGCCAGCAGCACCGAAAATTCGCCAGTGACCAGACGCGCCTGCATCGGCACGTCGACGCTCGCGCCATGACCATCGGTCAATGACCACACCTGCGGCGCATCGTGTTCATACGGCGACAGTGCAGGCAGCTTCGACAAGTCCATCGCCGCCTTCGGCCGTCCCAACCGATCGAGCAGCGTCGGACTCGCCACGGCCAGCAGCCGCGATTCGCCAAAGCTTCGCATCACCAGCGTCGCATCGGCATCCAGCTTCGCGCGCACGCGCACCGCGATGTCGATGCCCTCGCCGATCAGGTCCACGCGGCGATCGGTCGAGATCAGACGAACCTGCACCTTCGGGTGCTGCTCCATGAATTCGGGCAACAACTGGGCCATCACCGTCTGCGACAGCGAAATCGGGCAGGTCACCCGCACCACGCCGCGAGGTTCGCTGCGCAGCTCGTCGATGGCGTCCTGCGCCGCCTGCGCCTCTTCCAGCACCGCCCGGCAATGCGCGTGGAAACGTTCGCCGACCTCGGTGACCACGAAACGACGCGTGGTTCTCTGCAGCAGGCGCACGCCGAGCCGCTCCTCCAGCTGCGATACCCGCTTGCTCAGACGCGACTTGGGAACGCCCAGAGCGCGCCCCGCCGCCGAAAAACCGCCGTGTTCGACCACGGCGGCAAAAAAATACAGATCGTTGAGATCGTGCAGCGCACCGTCGCGGTTTTCCACGACCGTTCTCCTCTATGAACGATATGTTCGTTTATGCCCTCTTTTTAGAAGATTGTCCAGATACCAGAATAGTCCTCAGCTGGAAGTAGCCACTCACCACGGAGTCACCCATGAATATTCTGCATCTGGACGCCAGCGCTCTCGGCGCACATTCGGTCAGCCGCGAACTGACCGCGAACATCGTTGCTCATCTGCGCCAGGCGCATCCCGACGCGAAGGTCGTCTACCGCGACCTGGTGGCGAATCCGATTCCGCACTGGCAGCCCGTCGCCGACGTCAGCCGCGAACCGAGCTCGCTGGGCGAGGAAATTCTCGACGAATTCCTGGCCGCCGATATCGTCGTGATGGGCGCGCCGATGTACAACTTCGGCATTTCTTCGCAGCTGAAAGCCTGGGTCGACCGCATCGCCGTGCCCGGCAAAGTGTTCCGCTACACCGAGAACGGCCCCGAGGGCCTGGCCGGCGACAAGCGCGTGATCATCGCGTCCTCGCGCGGCGGCATCTACAGCGAAGGCCCGGCCGCCGCCCTGGATTTCCAGGAGAACTACCTGCGCGGGTTCCTCGGCTTCATCGGCATCACCGACATCGACGTCGTTCGCGCCGAAGGCGTGGCCATGAGTCCGGAACACAAGCAGAACGCGCTGAAGAAGGCGCGCGACACGATCCACGGTCTGGCGCGCCGCACAGCCTGATCCCGCCTCGTTGCATACCCGCGCTGCGATGGATTCCGGTCCGTCGCAGCGCTTTTTTTGTGCCCGCGATCCAGCGGTAGGTCGGACGATCCGCCGCTCTTTACCCCATCCCAGGCTCAGCGAATCAGCACACATGCAACACGGGTAGCTAGCGCGCGAATCCCCTTTGCGTTTCACCACATCGACGCGGTGGATGCCCCCGAGCCGTCACGCATGCTCAAGCGCCCGAGTATCAAAAGCTCTGGAAAACAGGCCATTTGTCCTTTTTATTCAATGACTCATATGAGTATTGGTGGCGAGCCACGGAACCTGCCCGGAGTCTCGCACAACTGCATTTTGTCAACTTTATTGACAGTCACGAAAATTGACGAATAATGCAGGCATGAATACGCCCACTTCCCGACAAGACGCCATCGTGCTGCCCGCGCTCCTGCGCCATGCCCGGACCACGTATGGCGTTGCCATGCGTCGCGCCCTCGATGCCGCTGGCTACGACGATATTCCCGGCAACGGCCTGTACGTGATTGGCGGTCTTGCCATGAACGCGAATCCGCTCGCACTGACGCAACTGGTGCGCGAACTGCGCGTCTCGCGCCAGGCCGCCAGTCAGTTGGTGGATACACTCGTCTCGCGCGGCTACCTGCAGCGCACGACCGATCCGGACGACCGCCGCAAGCTCACTGTCACGCTGACCGAACGCGGCCAGGACGCCGCGCGCGTGCAGACTACCGCGCGCGAGAAGGTCGATGCGCGACTGCTGGAAAGCGTGGGCGCAGAAGCGATCCAGTCCACCCGGCGCACGCTCGTGGCGCTGATCGATCAACTGTGCGAACACGATGCCTGAGGAATCGCCGATGCCCGCGAACATGCAGACCGTCGAGATCAAGGCCTTCGTGCCGGCACGCGACCTCGAGCAATCGAAACGCTTTTACCGTGACCTCGGCTTCGAGATTCCGTGGTCGTCGGACGACCTCGCCTACCTGCACGCCGGCGACTGCAGCTTTCTGCTGCGCTCGCTGGACGACGAGGCGCACGCAGCTTCCTTCATGATGCACTTGCTGGTCGCCGACGTGGACGCCTGGTGGCGGCACGTCGAGGAGCAGGGTCTGCGCGAACGCTATGGCGTGCGCGCCGAGCCGCCGGCAGACCGACCCTGGCGCATCCGCGATTTTGTCCTCGCCGACCCTTCCGGCGTCACGTGGCGCATCGGCACCAACCTCGGAGGACCGCACGCATGAGCGACGCCGTGCGCATGGAGTCGGCATCGCCGATCTTCGCAGTCGCCGACCTGCAGCGGGCACTGGCCTTCTATCGTGACGCGCTGGACTTCGAGATCGCCTGGACCTGGGGCGAACCGCCACACCTGGCTGCCGTGTGCAGGGAGCGCGTCCAGATCACGCTGGCGCAGCGCGCCGAAGACGATATGCAGGGGTCTTCGCGCCTGTACTTGCGCGTCAACGGCGTCGATGCCTGTTATGCGCGACTGCAACGCCACGACGCACGCATCGCGGTGCCCATCGACGATCGCGTGTATGGGCTGCGGGATTTCCGGGTAGCGGACCCGGACGGCAACGAACTGGACATCGGCGAAGTCATCGCCGACCAGCGCAACGAAAAAAGCGCCTGAGCGAAGAATGGCGGTGAGGGTGGGATTCGAACCCACGGTGGTATCGCTACCACGCCGGTTTTCAAGACCGGTGCCTTAAACCGCTCGGCCACCTCACCGTTTACGTTGTTCCGGTCAGGCGCGCGTTGCGCGCCGCCACGCCGGTTTGACTCCGGGCATCCTGCCCTGCGCCCTTCGGGCCATCGGCTACGCCGATGTTCGCTTCGGCATCCTGCCTCCGCGTCAAGACCGGTGCCTTAAACCGCTCGGCCACCTCACCGTTTACGTTGTTCCGGCCAGGCGCGCGTTGCGCGCCACCACGCCGGTTTGACTCCGGGCATCCTGCCCTGCGCCCTTCGGGCCATCGGCTACGCCGATGTTCGCTTCGGCATCCTGCCTCCGCGTCAAGACCGGTGCCTTAAACCGCTCGGCCACCTCACCGTTTACGTTGTTCCGGCCAGGCGCGCGTTGCGCGCCACCACGCCGGTTTGACTCCGGGCATCCTGCCCTGCGCCCTTCGGGCCATCGGCTACGCCGATGTTCGCTTCGGCATCCTGCCTCCGCGTCAAGACCGGTGCCTTAAACCGCTCGGCCACCTCACCGTTTACGTTGTTCCGGCCAGGCGCGCGTTGCGCGCCACCACGCCGGTTTGACTCCGGGCATCCTGCCCTGCGCCCTTCGGGCCATCGGCTACGCCGATGTTCGCTTCGGCATCCTGCCTCCGCGTCAAGACCGGTGCCTTACACCGCTCGGCCGTCTCGCCGTTGCATTGTCGATGCCCTCGAACCAGCGAGAGCGCGGCATGCCGCTCAGACGCCCGGTGGTCCCAGCGGACGTTTGCGCGGAATCCGGCGGAATGCGCCGAAGTACAGCGCCGCACCGATCACCGTGGTCGGCAGCATCATGCCGAAGAAGAACACGCGCGGCGAGATTTCGCTACCCAGCAACATCGGCACGAACGAAGCGTAAGCGGCCAGCAGCAACACGACCGCAAGCTGACGCCGCAACTTTCCGCGCACCAGACGCAGCCAGATCAGCGGCACGGCGAAGCCGGCCAGAAAGCCGGCGAACCGCCACGGTTGCGCGAACCCGCACAACTGCGAGAACAACAGAATGCCTGCGATCATGATCGCCAGCTCGGCAATGGCCAGACCCTGCTGCCAGCGATCTTTGGTCTTCATGACGTCCCTGGTCTCACGTGATGGTGGATGCACCGCGCATGTACGGACGCAAGACCTCGGGAATAGTAATCGAACCGTCCGCGTTTTGCCCGTTTTCCATCACCGCGATCAGGCAGCGACCGACCGCCAGACCGGAGCCATTGAGGGTATGCACGAGCTCCGGCTTGCCGGTCTCGGGATTGCGCCAGCGCGCCTGCATGCGGCGCGCCTGGAAATCCTCGAAATTCGAGCAGCTGGAAATCTCGCGGTAGGCCTGCTGGCTCGGCAGCCACACTTCCAGATCGTAGGTCATGGCCGAACCGAAGCCCATGTCGCCCGTGCACAGCAGCATCCTGCGGTACGGAAGCTGCAGCAGCTGCAGAATCTTCTCGGCATGCCCGACCATCTCCTCGAGCTGGTCGTAGGAATGATCCGGATGCGCAATCTGCACCATCTCGATCTTCTCGAACTGGTGCTGGCGGATCATGCCGCGCACATCCTTGCCGTAGCTGCCGGCCTCGGCGCGGAAGCACAGGGTGTGCGCGGTCATGCGCATCGGCAGCGCGTCGGCGTCGACGATGCTGTCGCGGACCAGGTTGGTCAGCGGCACTTCGGCCGTGGGAATCAGGTAGCGCTTGGACTCGCCGACCTGCGTGGCGAACAGGTCGTCCTCGAACTTCGGCAGCTGGCTGGTGCCCTGCATGCTGTCGCTGTTGACCAGCACCGGCACATTGCATTCCAGATAGCCGTGCTGCTCGGTCTGCACGTCGAGCATGAACTGCGCCAGCGCGCGATGCAGCCGCGCCAGCTGGCCACGCAGCACGGTGAAGCGTGCGCCGGAGAGCTTGGCGCCGGCCTCACCGTCCAGCCAGCCGTGACGCTCGCCCAGCTCGACGTGATCCTTGACCTCGAAATCGAACGCGCGCGGCTCGCCCCAGCGCGACTGCTCGACGTTGTCGTGTTCGTCCTTGCCGACCGGCACCGAAGCGTGCGGCAGGTTGGGGATGCCCAGGGCGATGTCGGACAAGCGCGCCTGCACGTCGGCCAGCGCCTGTTCGTTGGCCTTGAGCTGATCGCCCAGACCCGCGACTTCGGCCAGCAGCGGCGCGATGTCCTCGCCGGCGGCCTTGGCCTTGCCGATGCTCTTGGAGCGCGTGTTGCGCTCGGCCTGCAGTTCCTGCGTGCGCGTCTGCAGCTGCTTGCGCTCGGCCTCCAGCGCCTCCACGGCCGCCGTGTCGAGAGCGAAGCCGCGCGTCTTCAGGCGCGCAGCGGTGTCGGCAAGCTGCGCGCGCAGCAACACCGGATCGAGCATGGGAATATCCTTCTACCAATCGCAGACCGAGCATTATCGCGGCAGGCCCCGGCACGGCGCAAACCGTTCCGCGCGCGGCGATGCGCTCACTGGCTGCGCGCGATGCCGCGGCGGACCCAGGTCAGCAGCAACAGCGCCGCACTGCCAGAGCAGACGGCGCCGAATGCGAACGCGGCCAGCGGCGAAATCGACTGCCAAAGCGCCCCGAACACGATCGACGCCGGCAGCAGCATCAGCCCCGCGACCAGGTTGTACCAGCCGAACGCCGTCCCGGCGCGGCCGCTGTCGACGAGGTCGGCGACCAGCGCCTTCTCCGTGCCCTCCAGCGCGGCCATCACCAGCCCGTAGCCGGCGAACGACATCCACAGCGTCCAGCCCGTGGCCGGCAGCAACCCCAGGGTCAGGTAGGCCAGCGCGTACGCGCACCACGCCGCGCCCAGCACGCGCACGCGCCCGAAGCGGTCCGACAGCGCCGACAGCGGCGTGGAGAACACGGCCGCGACACCGGAGAACAGCGCCCACATCAGCACGACCCGCTCGGTATCGGTGCCCAGGTCCTGCGCGCGCAGCAACAGGAACATGTTCGACGAATTGCCGAGCGTGAACAGCGTCAGCGCCAGCAGATAGCGGCGCAGCGCGGGCGGCAGACTGGCCGGATTCCAGCGCATGCCCGCCATCACGGGAACCTGGTCGGGCTCGGGATCCTTCAGCCGGAACGTCAGGATCAACACCACGACGGCGGGCACGATGGCGCAGAGGAACACCTGGCGCAGACTCAACCCCGCCGCCAGCAGGCCCGCGGCGATCAACGGTCCGATCACGGCGCCGGTATTGTCCATCGCCCGATGCAGCCCAAAGGCGAGGCCGCGCCGATGCGCGGGCACGCTCTCGCGCAGCATGGCGTCGCGCGGCGCGGCGCGGAAGCCGCGGCCGACACGATCCAGCAATCGCGCGCCGAACACGCCCAGCCAGCTTTGCGCCAGACCGATCAGCGGGCGCGCCAGGCCAGCCACGGCATACCCGCCGATCACCCACAATCGCATGCTGCGCATGCGGTCGGACAGCACGCCCGCGACCAGTTTCAGCAGACTGCTCAGGGCCTCAGCCACGCCCTCGATCAAGCCCAGCGCACGCGGCCCCGCCATCAGCACGGAGGCCAGGTACAACGGCACCAGGGGATAGATCATGTCGCTGGCGCTGTCGTTGACCAGACTGATCAGGCCCAGCAGCCAGACCGTGCTCGGCAGGCCGCGCAATGCGCGGAAGGCGCGCTTCATGCAGCGGTTCCGTCAGGCAGGTGTCGGCACCGACGGCTCGCGTCGCGAAGGAATTCGAGGACCATGCCCGGATGATGCGCGAAGCGCTCGACGGCAACAAGATTCCTGCTAGGGTGCCGAAACCCTGCATGCCCTGTCCGGAGCTTCGCTTGAACGCCCTGCTGTACCTTGCCTTCGGCCTCGCCGCGCTGACCGCTCCCGCGCCTCACGGCGTCACCGCCTTGCGCTTCTCCGACGCCGCGCCAGGCACGCAACTGCCCGCCGGCTGGCACGACTACGCCATGTCGAGGCACAAGCCCGCCGCGGCGATTCGACTGGTGCGCGACGACGGCGTCACCGTGTTGCACATCGACGCCGACCACGATGCCGGCGCCATCGCCTACCCGCTCGACCTGCCGGCCGCGACCCGGCTGCGCTGGCGCTGGAAGGTCGACCACAGCGTCGCCGCCGCCGACATGAACCGGCGTTCCGGCGACGACTTCGCCGCCCGCGTCTACGTCTTCTTCGACGTGCCGCGCAGCCACCTGTCGCTGTACCAGCGCATGAAGCTCAGTCTGGCCCAGCGCGTGCTCGGCCACCCGATGCCGACCGCGGCGATCTGCTACGTCTGGGACAATCGCCACGCCGTCGGCACCATCGCGCCCAGCCCGTTCTTCAGCGGCATGCGCACCATCGTGCTGCAGAGCGGCAACGCGCACGCCGGCATCTGGCAGACCGAGAGTCGCGACCTGGCCGCGGATTTCCGTGCCGCGTTCGGCCACGCCGCGCCGCACATCACCGGCATCGCGCTGGCGGCGGACACCGACAACACCGGCGGCAAGGCGCAGGCCTGGTTCGGCGACCTGCAACTCGCGCCCCAGCCCGCCTCGAAAACGCCGCCGGCCGCGAACACGCCCTGAGGGCATTTACTCTCCGCGCACCTTGCGCCGCGCCTCGCGTAGGGCGTCCAGACGCTCCTTGACTTTGATCTCCAGACCGCGCTCGACCGGCTCGTAGAACACGGTGCCATCGAGCGCGTCGGGCAGGCACTGCTGATCCAGCGCCACGCCACCCTCGGCATCGTGGTCGTACTGGTAGTTCTTGCCGTAACCGAGTCCCTTCATCAGCTTGGTCGGCGCATTGCGCAGATGCATCGGCACCTCCAGGGTGCCGGTGTCGCCGATCGCCGCGCGCGCCTGGTTGTAGGCCTTGTAGGCAGCGTTGCTCTTGGGCGCGATGGCCAGATAAATCGCCAGTTGTGCCAACCCCAACTCGCCTTCCGGCGTGCCCAGGCGCTCGTAGGTGTCCCAGGCGTCCAGCGCCATGCGCCAGGCACGCGGGTCGGCCAGACCGACGTCCTCCACCGCCATGCGTGTCATGCGGCGGGCCAGGTAGCTGCGGTCGCAACCGCCGTCGAGCATGCGCGTGAGCCAGTACACCGCGGCGTCCGGATCGGAGCTGCGCACGGATTTGTGCAGCGCCGAGATCTGGTCGTAGAACTGCTCGCCGCCCTTGTCGAAACGGCGCGTTCGGTCGGCCAGCACCTGCTCCAGCGTGGCCTGACCGATGGCACCGCCCTCGGCCAGCTCGGCGGCGATCTCCAGCAGCGTCAGGGCGCGGCGTACGTCGCCATCGGCGGCCTGCGCGATCAGCGCCAGTGCGTCGTCGTCGACATCCAGGCCCTGCCCGCCCAGTCCGCGCTCGGCGTCGTCCAGCGCATGACGCAGCGCGTGCACGATGTCGTCGCGCCCAACGGCGTCCAGCACGTGGACGCGGCAACGCGACAGCAGCGCCGAATTCAGCTCGAACGAAGGATTCTCGGTCGTGGCGCCGACGAACAGGATCACGCCCTTCTCGATGTGCGGCAGGAAGGCGTCCTGCTGCGCCTTGTTGAAGCGGTGCACCTCATCCACGAACAGCACCGTGCGGCGTCCCTGGGCGAAGTGGGCCTCGGCCTCGGCCAGCGCCTTGCGCACGTCGGGCAGTCCCGACAGCACGGCCGAAATCGCGCGGAATTCAGCATCGGCATATTTCGCCACCAGCAGCGCCAGGGTGGTCTTGCCGCATCCGGGCGGCCCCCACAGCACCATCGAATGCACGCGTCCATCCTCCAGCGCGCGGCGCAGCGCGCTGTCGGCGCCGACCAAGCGCGGCTGGCCGACGATTTCGTCCAGCGTGCGCGGCCGCATGCGCTCGGCCAGCGGCTTGAGCGCCTCCGGCTCGGCGAACAGGCCCGGCGTGGTGGGGACGTTACGCTGCGTCATGACGGCATGATAGAGATTCGTCGAGGCCGCTGCATGACCGGGTGGACGCCGCGCGTCGGCCCAGCGCCTCAATACGCCGGTCATGACGGCCTCACAGCCAGGCCCACGCCTTGTATGATGCGCAAACATTCATCAGGGTATCTGCCGGGGAACGTCCGCTTGAAGGCCGACACGATCCATTCGCATGGTCGATCGACGCGCACCGGCGCCGCATGAATCGCCTCACGCATACACACCGATGGATGCTCCTGCTCGGGTGGCTGCTGATCGCCATCACGATCCCGACACCCGCGCCGGCCACGCCGTGGTCGGCGTTCGACGCGCCCTGGTTCGTACGCATCGGCATCGATGAAGGCCTGCCGCACTCGGTGACCACCGCCGTGGCGCAGGATCGCGACGGCCTGATCTGGATCGGCACCATGGGCGGCCTGGTGCGTTACGACGGTTACCGCATGCAGCGCTTCGAAGCCGATGGCAAGGACGCATCGAACCTGCCGGACAGCTACGTGCGCGCCCTGCTGGCCCTGCCGGACGGCCGCGTGCTGGTCGGCACCAACGCCGGCGGACTGGCCGTGTTCGAGCCGTCCACGAACGGTTTCCATACCTACCCCGTCGGCCCCGGCGGCACCTCGGACCGCAAGATCTACACGCTGGCGCAGGGACGCGAGCACGACGTCTGGATCGCCACCGACCGCGGCGTGGACCGCCTCGACCTGCGCACCAACCGAATCCAGACCGTAGCGTTGGGCGCGCATCTGGCGCCGCGCAACTTCAGCGTATTCGAGGACACCGACGGCAATCTCTGGGTCGGCAACGACCGTGGCCTGTTCGAACGCCGCGCCGGTTCGCGCTCGTTCGTGCGGACGACGACGCAGGACCCGAGAATCGCCACGGTGCTGGACGATCAGATCTGGTCGATCGCCGAAGACGGCGCGGGACGCATCTGGGTCGGCAGCGGGCAATCCGGCGCCGCCTACCGCGACCGCGACGGCGCATGGCACGCGGTGCCAGGCTTCACCGGCTACGATGCCGGCGCGCGCCGTCCGACCGTGCGCGCGCTGCTCGAAGTCGGCAACGGCACCATGTGGATCGGCACCGACGGCGCGGGCATCATCGCCTACCGCGCCGGCGACCCGAACACGCGCGTGTACAACCACGATCCGGCGCGCGCGTCCTCCCTGCCCGGCGACACCGTACGCGGTCTGCTGGAGGATGCGTCCGGCAACCGCTGGGTCGCCACCGATCTCGGCGTCGCACGCGACGATGGCCGCGCGCGCACCGCGTTCTCCGTGCTGCCTTCGCCGCTGCGCCCACGCACCCTCGCCAATCCCAACGTGCATGGCGTGTTCGTCGATAGTCATGACCGGATATGGCTTGGCCTGGGCATGGGACGCATCGACGTGATCGATCCCGACCGTCAGCATCTGCGCCACTTGCGTCTGGGCGGAAGCCAGGCACATCGTGACGTGCAGGCGTTCGCCGAAGATCCAAATGGCCGTATCTGGATCGGTTCCCAGGGCATGGCCCGGATCGACCCCGACACGATGCAAGTGCACGATGCGGTACTGCCGACGCTGGACGGCAAGCCCGTGCTGACCTTGCTCCGGACCGATCCGTACTTGCTCATCGGTACCTACGAAGGCGCCTACCGCTACGACTTCCGCAATGGCCAGCTGACGCACTTCGAGCACCGCGCCGACGATCCGCACAGTCTCGCCAGCGACACCGTGCGGCAGATCGTCCGCGTCGGCGACGAAATCTGGTACGCCACCACCCGCGGCATCAGCATCGCGCCGAACGCGCAGGCCGACGGCGGATTCCGCCAACTGCGTCATCGCGACGGCGACGACACCAGCCTGCCGCAAGACTACGTCGGCGGCATCGCGCGCGACGCGAAGGGTCGCATCTGGGTCAGCACGTTCGGCGGTCTGGCGGTGATCGATCACTACCGCCCCGGCGAAACGGTCCGCTTTCGCACCATCGGACAGGCGCAGGGCCTGGGCAGCAGCAAGGTCAACGCGGTGCTGCTCGATGACGAGGACCATCCCTGGGTCAGCGTGTCCAACGGTGTGGCACGGATCGATGCCGTCACCGGACGCGTGCGCAACCTCGGCATGCGCGACGGTCTGCACATCGCCAGCTACATCTATATCGCCGCGGCCCGGGCAGACGATCATCTGCTGTTCGGCGGCCTCGGCGGCCTGACCGTGGTCCGCCCGCACGTGCTTGCGGACCACGGAACATCCGGGCGCCTGGCGATCACCGCCGCGACCCTCAATGGCCGCGCGCTGACGCCCGGCAAGCTGCCGCGCAACGGCCAGCCGCTGATCGTCGACCGCAGCGGCCGCAGCCTGCGCGTGGACTTCGCCCTGCTCGATTACCACGCACCGCGCGAAACGACCTACAGCTACCGCATGCAAGGCTTCGACAGCGCCTGGACGCAGACTCCGAAGGGCACGCCGCCCGCCGCCATCTACACCAACCTTCCGCATGGCGAATACACCCTGCAGCTGCGCGCGCAAACGCACGGCATGAACGCGCGTACGGTGGCGACGAACTATCCCGTCGTCGTGCGCCCGCTGTGGTTCGAGACGCTGACGTTCCGCGTGGCGATGGTGCTGCTGGCCATCGCGCTGATCGTCGCCCTGGTGCACCTGCGCACGCTGTACCTGCGCCGCCAGGCACGACGACTGCAGGAAGAGGTCGATGCACGCACGCGCGATCTGCAGGCGGCCAACGAGCGTCTCGACCAGCTCGCCGGAACCGACGAACTGAGCGGTCTGTACAACCGTCGCCGTTTCCTTGAACTGGCCGAAGCCGTGCGCAAACACGCGAAACCGGGCAAGGCCTGCATCGCCCTGCTCGATCTGGATCGGTTCAAACAGGTCAACGACACCTTCGGCCATCTGGTCGGCGACGACGCCATTCGCGCGGTGGCCAAGATCATGCGCGCGCACTGCCGTGCCGACGATCTGGCGGCACGCTTCGGCGGCGAGGAGCTGGTGATCTGCCTGCCCGACAGCACCCTGGAACAGACCCTGCGCATGGCTGAACGCATGCGCGAAACCCTGGCGCAGACCTGCATTCGTCACGAGCAGGACGAGATCATCGTGACCGTGAGTATCGGCGTCGCCGCCCTGCGCGAGGGCGAATCCCTGCAGCAATGGATATCGCGCGCCGACGCGGCGCTCTACGCGGCCAAGGATGCCGGGCGCAACCGCTGCGAGGCCGCGCCCTAGCCGCTTCTGTCGGAAACTCGCAGGCCGCGGCGGCGATAGGCGATGTAGCCGAGCCCGGTCAGCGCCGCCATCACCGCCGGCAGCAGCAGCGTGCGCTCACGCCAGAATCCGAACGCGAAAGCGCCGGCGAAACCGCCGCCGAGAAAACCGCCGAACAGCAGCATGTACAGCCGCAGACGCCGACGGTCGACCTCCAGGCCGCGCAGGCGATGGCCGATCAGCAGACCCAGGTCGGTAAGGATGCCGGTCACATGCGTGGTGCGCACCACGGCGCCGCTGAAGGTCGTGACCATCGCGTTCTGCAGACCGCAGGCCGCCGCCGCGACCCACAGCCCGGCATTGGCGTGGTCATGAATCAGCGGCACGGCCGCGAACAGCAGCAGGGATTCGATCACCAATGCCGCGCCGTAGCGCTGACCCAGTTGCAACGAGGTATCGCGCACGATCATGCCGCTGACGGCAGCGCCGAGCAGGAAGGAAAGCATGGCCCCGAGGTAGCGAACGAGACCCGCGCCGTCGCCTTCGACCGCGCTCACGCCGACCAGGGTCGTGGTCCCGGTCATGTGGGTGATGGCCTGATGATCGAAGCTGAGGTAGCCGACCGCGTTGACCACGCCGGCCAGCAGCGCCAGCAACGTGCCGCCGAACCAGACCCAGCGTGGCAGACGACGGATCATCCCCTGTGGCCCATCGGCGGATCAGGAACCGCCGAGCGGATGCACCTCGGGCACGCCGCTGGTGTCGCCGATGACGTCGGCGCCCTTGGGCGGCGTGAAGGTGAACAGCGCGGACGACATCGGCGGATTGCGTTGCCAATGGCTGAAGCGGATCACCGACTTCGCGCCGAGGCGGTCGGTGAACTGCATCTCGGCCAGACCATTGGCGTCGAAGCCGAGCTGCGCCGACTGGATGTTCTGCGCGTTGTCGCGCGGGCTGAGCTGCAGCCACTGCAGGCCGTCGCGCGTGCCCAGTTCGGTGACCTTGAATTCCTTGTCCAGCCGTCCCGGATCGGTCAGCACCGTCAGCGGACTGTGCGCTTCCTGCAGGCTCTGCGCCTGCACCGTCACCTGCTCCAGATCCGGATCGTAGGTCCACACATGACTGCCGTCGGCGACGATGAGCTGCTGATACGGCGTCTTCGTCTGCCAGCGGAACTGTCGCGGCGCCTGCAGCGCCACCGTGCCCTGGCTGGTCTGCCCGCTGCGGCCGTTGGCATCGGTCAGCGTCTGCGTGAAATCGCCGCGCAGCGCATGCAGATCGTGCGCAAAGGCATCCAGGCGCGCGCGCGCCGTCTGCGCGGCCTGCGAAGCCAGCGGAACCAGACACAGGGTCAGCAACAGCGTGGCAAAACGGATCTTCATGAAGGGGCCTTCGGTAAACGGGGGCAACAATGCATGTTCAGCTTGATGCAGTCGATTTGAAGCCGCGCTGAAGGGCGTTCAGTCGCGCGGAGGCGGCGGCGCCAGCACTTCGCGGGTGCCGTTGTGCTGCGGCGCGCTGACCACGCCGTCGGCCTCCATCTGCTCGATCAGGCGTGCGGCGCGGTTGTAGCCGATGCGCAGATGGCGCTGCACGCCCGAAATCGACGCGCGGCGGGTCTGCGTGACGATGGCCACGGCCTTGTCGTACAGCACCGCGTCGCCGCCACCGCCCTCGTCGGCGTCCTGCGGCAGTCCGGATTCGCTGATGACCTTGCCGTCGCCCAGCGTCTGCACTTCTTCCAGCACACCCTCGATGTAGTCCGGCTCGCCCTGCGACTTCAGCCATTCGACCACGCTGTGCACCTCGTGATCGTCGACGAACGCGCCATGCACGCGGTCCGGCGTGGCCGTACCGGGCGGCAGGTACAGCATGTCGCCGTGGCCCAGCAGCGTCTCGGCGCCGGACTGGTCGAGGATGGTGCGCGAGTCGATCTTGCTCGACACCTGGAACGCGATGCGGGTCGGGATGTTGGCCTTGATGAGACCGGTGATGACGTCCACCGACGGGCGCTGCGTGGCCAGGATCAGATGAATGCCGGCGGCGCGCGCCTTCTGCGCCAGACGCGCGATCAGCTCCTCGACCTTCTTGCCGACGATCATCATCATGTCGGCGAATTCGTCGATGATGACGACGATGTTGGGCAGCGTCTGCAGCGGCTCGGCCGTCACCTCCGGCATCTCCGGATTGGGCCGGAACAGCGGATCGAGAATCGGCTGGCCGTTCTTCTCGGCCTCGGCCACCTTCTTGTTGAAGCCGGCCAGATTGCGCACGCCGACCGAGGCCATCAGCTTGTAGCGGCGCTCCATCTCGGCCACGCACCAGCGCAGCGCGTTGGCGGCTTCCTTCATGTCGGTGACCACCGGCGCCAGCAGATGCGGAATGCCCTCGTAGACGGAGAGTTCCAGCATCTTCGGATCGATCATGATCAGACGCACGTCGTTCTTGCTGGCCTTGTACAGCAGCGACAGCACCATCGCGTTGACGGCCACCGACTTGCCCGAACCGGTGGTACCGGCGACCAGCAGATGCGGCATCTTGGCCAGGTCCACGACCACCGGCCGGCCGCCGATGTTCTTGCCCAGCGCCAGCGACAACGCGCTCTTGGCGGCGTCGTATTCCTTCGAGCGCAGGATCTCGGACAGATACACGATCTCGCGCTTGGTGTTGGGAATCTCCAGGCCGATCACGTTCTTGCCCGGAATCACGTCGACCACGCGCACGCTGACCACGGACAGGCCGCGGGCGATGTCCTTGTCCAGGTTCGACACCTGGCTGCCACGCACGCCGGGCGCGGGTTCGAGCTCGAAGCGGGTGATCACCGGGCCGGGATAGACCCCGACCACGCGCGCCTCGATGCGGAAGTCCTTCAGTTTCAGCTCGACCTGACGCGACAACACTTCCAGCGTTTCCTCGCTGTAGCCCGGCCCCTGCGGCGGCGGTTCGTCCAGCAGCGACAGCGGCGGCAGTTCGCCCTTGGCCGAGGAACTCTTGAACAGCGGAATCTGCGATTCGCGCGTGGCGCGCTCGCTCTTCTCCACGCGCGGCTCGATCGGTTCGATGCGGATCGGCTCGCGCCGGGCCTGCTTGACCGCCTCGACCTTCTTCACCGCCGTGCGCTCGGCGCGCGCGGCGCGAGCAGCAAGGTAATCGGGCGCGCGACGCAGACGACCGCCGATCCAGGCCATCGCGGCCAGCACCCAGCGGCCGACCGTATCCATCACGCGGAACCAGGAAAGCCCCGTCGCCAGCGTCACCGCGATCAGCAGCAAGGCGAGCAGAAACAGCGAGGTGCCGCTGCCGAAGGCGTGATAGAGGCCGCCGCTGACCGCACGTCCCAGCACGCCGCCCGAGCCTTCCGGACAGGCCCAGGTCGCCAGCGCATCCGCACCGGCGGCGGGCATGCCGTTCGGCGTGACCGGGCACTGCCGGTTGAAGTCCAGCGCCGCCAGCGCCGGACCGACAATGAAGAACAGCACGAAACCGACCAGCCGCAGCGCCGGCTCGTAGGGCGTGGTGACCACGTCCTCGACGTCGCGACGCAGCACCTTGAGCCCGAGCGCCAGCAGCAGCAGCGGGAAAGCGTAGGACACCACGCCGAACAGATAGCGCAGCAGGTCGGCGATCCAGGCGCCGACCATGCCGCCGAAGTTGCGCACGTCGCCGGCATCGGCCGCGTGCGACCAGCTGGGGTCCTGCGGGCTGTAACTGAACAGGCACACCAGCAGATACACCGCCACTGGCACCAGCAGCAGCACGCCAGCCTCGCGCAGGCGCCGGCGAAGGTCCTCGTTCAGGCCGCTCCCCGGTTCCTGCGTCTTGGTCTTCGCCTTGGCGCTGGTCTTGCGTGGCACGTGGTGTATTACCTCAGGAAATCATGGCAAATGCATGAAATTGCAGGAAACGTTATAGCACGTCCTGTGTAACGATACATGCCCCGCGTCGCGTTCGCCGGCGCCGATCGCGCCTCGGGCCATGGAACTACGGTCTGGCCGGAGCAAGCCGCCCGGCCGGACCGACGGTCGGCACACGCCGGTCATCCAGACGTCCCCCTACGAACGATGTCTGGATGACCGGCCTTTTCGACTCAGGCGTCGGCGCGCAGCGCCGGATGCACGATCTCGCCGCCCTCGACGTTGATGCCCACGCGCAGCGGCTCATGCTCGCGCCAGCTGACGCCGGCCGCAAGCCGCTGCACGTACGGCAGAATCGCCGCCGAGATGGCCTGGCTGGAGGTCTGCTGCACCGCGCCCGGCATGTTGGTGACGGCGAAATGGGTCACGCCGTGCACGTCGTAGGTCGGCTCGGCCCAGGTGGTCGGCTTGGAAGTCTCGAAGCAGCCGCCCTGGTCGATGGAGATGTCCACCAGCACGCTGCCCTTCTCCATGGTCTTGACCATGTCCTCGGTGACCACGCGCGGCGCCTTGGCGCTGGGAATCAGCACCGCGCCGATGACCAGGTCGGCGTCGGCCACGTGCTCGGCCACGGCCTGCTCGTAGGCGTACAGCGCGGTGACGTTGTGACCCAGCGCCATCATCTCGGCCATGCGGTCCTGGCGCTTGTCGAACACCACCACGTTGGCGCCGGCCTGCGCCGCCAGCGAAGCGGACGCGCCGCCCGCCGCACCCGCGCCCAGCACCACCACCTTGCCGCGCTCGGCCGAGGCCAGACCGCCCAGCAGCTTGCCCTTGCCGCCGTTCGGGCGGTGCAGCAGCGTGGTGCCGACCTGGGTGGCGATGCGACCGGCAATGATCGACATCGGCGTCAGCAGCGGCAGCGTGCCGTTTTCCTCGACCGACTCGAAGGCGACGCCGGTCAGGCCGATCTCGAGCAGACGCTCGGTCAGCGCCGGCTCGGCGGCCAGATGCAGGTAGCAGAACAGCAGATGGTGCTTCTGCAGATGCTCCAGGTCGCCCGCGATCGGCTCCTTGACCTTGACGATCAGTTCGCCCGCCGCGTACAGCGACGCGGCATCGGCGGCGATCTGCACGCCGACCTGGGTGTAGGCCTCGTCGGAGAAGCCGCTCTTCTCGCCCGCGCCGGACTGGATGAAGACCTCATGACCGCGACGGACCAGATCGCCGGCGGCGGCGGGCACCAGGGCCACACGGCCTTCGAGGGTCTTGGTTTCGGAAGGAATGCCGATACGCATGGGACGAACAACCTCGCAAGAACTTCTGCTGAAAAAGGACGCGCCACGCGGGTTCGCGCTGCGCACCGACAGGTACGTCTTGAATCGCCGCGCCGCCTTCCCCATTCTGTTTCACTCCGCAGCACCTGCCCGCAACGCCGCGGTACCGTCGAAGGCACCGTGAAAACGTGGCGGAAAGCGCTCCGAATGGAGCAGGCGGGCACGACCAGACACGCCGTACCGAACCCCAAGGATTATACATGAGCACCCCCAAGCACAGCCGTCTTCTGATCCTCGGCTCCGGCCCCGCCGGCTACACCGCGGCGGTCTACGCCGCCCGAGCCAATCTGAAGCCGACCATGATCACCGGCCTCGAACAGGGCGGTCAGCTGATGACCACCACCGACGTCGACAACTGGCCCGGCGACCAGAACGGCGTGCAGGGTCCGGAGCTCATGCAGCGCATGGCCGAACACGCCGAGCGCTTCAAGACCGAGATGATCTTCGATCACATCCACACCGCCGACCTGACCCAGCGTCCGTTCCGCCTCAAGGGCGACAGCGGCGAATACACCTGCGACGCGCTCATCATCACCACCGGCGCCACCGCCAAGTACCTCGGCCTGGCCTCGGAAGAGCACTTCAAGGGCAAGGGCGTGTCGGCCTGCGCCACCTGCGACGGCTTCTTCTTCCGCGAGCAGGACGTGGCGGTCATCGGCGGCGGCAACACCGCGGTCGAGGAAGCGCTGTACCTGGCCAACATCTGCCGCAAGGTCTACCTGGTGCATCGCCGCGACTCGCTGCGTGCCGAAAAGATCATGCAGGACAAGCTGTTCGAGAAGGTCGACGCGGGCAAGATCGAGATGGTCTGGGAGCACACCGTTGACGAGGTGCTGGGCGACGACAGCGGCGTCAACGGCGTGCGCGTGCGCAGTACCAAGGACGACAGCACCCGCGACCTCGAAGTCACCGGCATGTTCGTGGCCATCGGCCACACGCCCAACACCGGCATCTTCGACGGCCAGGTCGACATGAAGAACGGCTATATCACCATCAAGAGCGGTCTGGCCGGCATGGCCACGATGGCCTCGGTGCCGGGCGTGTTCGCCGCCGGCGACGTGGCCGACCAGGTCTATCGCCAGGCCGTCACCTCCGCCGGTTTCGGCTGCATGGCCGCGCTCGACGCCGAGCGCTGGCTGGACCAGCAGAACCTCAACGGCTGATCCGCCGCGCTCCGGCCGGCCGGCGCATCGCGGTGCACCGGCCGGCCCGGCTATCCTGACCGCATGCTCACGGCCCGCTTTCACGACTCCCTGGACGACATCGACGCGACAGCCTGGGATGCGCTGGCCGGCGCGACGAACCCGTTCGTCTCGCATACCTTCCTCGCCGGGCTGGAACGCAACGGCTGCATTCGTCCGGAATGGGGCTGGCAGTCGCACCCGCTGACCCTGCACGACGGCGACCGCCTGCTCGGCGCGGCACCGGTGTACCTGAAAGGCAACTCGCACGGCGAATACGTGTTCGACTGGGGCTGGGCGCATGCCTGGGAACAGGCCGGCGGCGACTACTATCCGAAGCTGCTGCTGGGCGTGCCCTACTCGCCCATTCCCGGCCCGCGCCTGCTGGTCGCCGACGGCGACGAAGCACCGGCGCTGCGCCGCGCTCTGGTCGACGCACTCGCCGAGGAAGCTCGTCGCCACGGTCTGTCCTCGGCGCACGCCAACTTTCTGCTCGACACCGACCTGGACGCCTTCGACGACGTCTGGCTGCCGCGCCACGATATCCAGTACCACTGGCACAACCGCGGCTACGCCGATTTCGAGGACTTCCTCGCCGCGCTCAAGCACAAGAAACGCAAGAACATCCGCCACGAACGCCGCCAGGTTGCCGACAGTGGCCTGGAATGCGCGATGGTCGCCGGCGATCGGCTGAGCGAGGTCGAATGGGCGCAGATTCACGCACTGTACTGCGCCACCTTCGACGAGAAAGGCAACCACGCCGCGCTCACGCTCGACTTCTTCCGCCACCTGGCCGCTTCGCTCGGCGACGGCGTGCAGGTCGCCCTGGCGCGCGACGGCGAAACCATCCTCGCGATGGCGCTGTTCCTGCGCGGCAAGGACACCCTGTACGGCCGCTACTGGGGGGCGCGCGTGGACCTGCCCGGCCTGCACTTCGAGCTGTGCTACTACCTCGGCATCGAACACGCCATCGCGCACGGATTGCAGCGCTTCGAGCCGGGTGCACAGGGCCGTCACAAGATGGCGCGCGGCTTCATGCCCACCCGCACGCATTCGCGCCATTTCCTGGTCCATGAAGGCTTTCGCGCCGCCGTGGCGCGCGCCTTGCGTGCCGAAGCCGAGGACATGCGCGACTACGCCGAAGAGCTGCGCACGCACAGCCCGTACGCCGAAGCGTAGAATGCGCCGCTCACTTCGGGAACCGGTGGGATCGTGCACGCAAACGAAGAGAACCGCAGCGATACTCCGAGTGCCTGCGAGCGTGACCTCGCCCTGTTGCAGGGCACATGGATACAGGTCGGCATCGAGGAGAACGGCATCGTCAATCCGCCGGACACGTACAGCGGCCCGGACGTCACCACCTTGATTGACGGCCACCGTTTCGAGGTACGCACTGCGGACGGAAGCCTCCTGCTGCATGGCCGCTTCACCCTCGACGCCACGACCACGCCCAAGTCCATCACCTGGGTCGATGCCATCGGCGAAGAGGCCGGTCAACCGATCCTGGCCAGCTACCGACTGGACGACGACCGCTTCGTGTTCATCGCCGCCGATCCGGGCATGGCGCGCCCCACGCAATTCCGCACCACACAGGGACTGACCATGCGCAGCTTCGTGCGCCGCGCCTGAAGCGCGACGGCCTGCATCGTGGCACCATCGCCAAGCCATGACGCGCGTACCTCTGACGTTCATCGAACCCGGCTCGCCGCCGCATTTCCCGTCGGCCGCGCAGGCGCTGCGCGATCCCGACGGTTTGCTCGCCGTCGGCGGCGATCTTGCACCGGAACGCCTACTCGCGGCCTATCGGCACGGCATCTTCCCGTGGTTCAGCGAAGGCCAGCCGATCCTTTGGTGGTCGCCGGATCCGCGCTGCGTGTTCCGCACCGACCGCCTGCGACCCAACCGCAGCCTGCGCCGGCAACTGGCCGGCAACGACTGGCGCATCACCGTAAACCGCGACTTCAGAAGCGTGATCGAAGCCTGCGCCGCACCGCGCCCCGGCCAGGACGGCACCTGGATTTGTGCGGCCATGATCGACGCCTACACCACCCTGCACCGTCTCGGCCACGCGCACAGCGTGGAAGTCTGGGACGGCGAGCGTCTGGCCGGCGGCGTGTACGGCGTGGCCGTGGGGCGACTGTTCTGCGGCGAGTCGATGTTCAGTGCACAGAGCGGCGGCTCCAAGCTGGCGCTGTGCGCGCTCGCCGCCTTGCTGCGCGCCTGGGACTGTCCGCTGCTCGACGCCCAGGTGCGCAATCCGCACCTGATGGCGCTCGGCGCGGAGGAATGGCCGCGTGCGGATTTCCTCGCCAGCGTCCGCGCGCTGACCACGACACCCGTCGATGCGCAGCGCTGGCGGAACCTGCCGACGATCCCCGCGGACGCCGTGCTCCGCGACCGCATCGACGAGCTGCTCGCCGCCGCGCCGTAGACGTCGCGCGGGTCAGTTGGTCGATGCGATGAAGCTGTTCGGCGCGTACAACACCCAGGGGTAGGTACGGCCCTTCAGCTGAACGTCGGCACGGAACGCGACACAGCTGTGATCCGGGCACGGCACGGTCCCGGCTGCCCCCGAGATCAGCGCGTACCCGTGGTTGGCGTTGATCTCGCGACAGAACTGCGGCGGCCCGTTGCCGGCCATGCGGATCACCACCGGGCTTGCGTAGTAGCGCTGGTGCTGGTGCACCTGCAACTTGAATTCCTCGGCCGTGCAGGCCCAGGAACCCGATTTGAACGTGACCGAAGTGGCGCTGGCTGGCGGCGCCATCGCGGCTTCCAGCGCCAGCGAAGGCATGGTCGCGTTGCGGCCAAAATGCCAGAGCAGGAACGCGCCAAGCAGCACCAGCCCGATGAGCGTGCGTTTCAACATCCTTGATCCCCCGATTCCGTGATCGTGTTTTCGCATCGCGAACGCCCTTGCGGCGCACGATGCGGATCGACTCTATCGGAACCGCGCCCCGTCCGCGACTAGGACGGCGTGGCGATCAGCAACAGCGACAGCGGTCGGCCGTCCGCCGGATCGGAGGGTTCGCGGTACTCGATCAGGCGCATGCCGCTGGCCTCGATCAACTGACGCCAGCCGTCGAGCGTGCGGAAGTACCAGGGCGGCGCTTCGCCGAAACCGTCGCCGCAGCCCTGCCAGGAACCGTCGCGCCAGCCATCGCGGCGCGCGCCCTCGTCATCGACGGCGCTTGGATGCAGGGTCTGCACGATCAGCGCGCCGCGCGGCTGCAGCAGGTCCGGCATGCGTGCGAACAGCCGCTCGACCACGGTCTTGCCGAACAGGGCGAAGTTGCAGACGACCCCATCGAAACGCGCATCGAGTCCTTCTTCGGCAAGCGCTTCCTGGGTCAGGACCTGGAACCGCCCCGCCCCGGACGCCTGCGCCTGCGCGATCAATGCCGGCGCGCCGTCCACGCCGAGTACGTCGACGCCTTCCCGCGCCAGCGCACGCGCCAGCCAGCCTTCGCCGCAACCGACGTCCAGCACCGCACGCGGCTGCCGCGCCAGCACGGCCTCGACGATGGCGGCATCCGTGGCCACGCGCCGACTGCGGATGCCGCCGCCGCGCACGGCATCGGTCCAGGCAGCCGCGTTGGCATCCCAGAGGGCGCGAATGCGGGTTTCGCGATCCATGCGCCGCGGGCGTCAGTCGCCGCGCGCGGCGTAGTGCGTGCCGATGTAATTCTCGACGATGCCGATGAATTCCTGCGCGATGCCTTCGCCGCGCAGGGTCACGGTCTTCTTGCCGTCGACGAACACCGGCGCCGACGGCGCCTCGCCCGTGCCCGGCAGCGAAATGCCGATGTTGGCGTGCTTGGATTCGCCCGGCCCGTTGACCACGCAACCCATCACCGCCAGCGTCATGTTCTCGACGCCGTCGTACTTCACGCGCCATTCCGGCATCTTCGCGCGCACATGCTCCTGCACGGCCATGGCCAGCTCCTGGAACACCGTGCTGGTGGTGCGTCCGCACCCCGGACAGGCCGTGACCAGCGGCGTGAACGCGCGCAGGCCCATGGTCTGCAGCAGCTCCTGCGCGACGATGACTTCCTGCGTGCGCGACTGCCCCGGTTCCGGCGTCAGCGAGATGCGGATGGTGTCGCCGATGCCTTCCTGCAACAGCACCGCCAGCGCAGCGCTGGAAGCGACGATGCCCTTCGAGCCCATGCCGGCCTCGGTCAGCCCGAGGTGCAGCGCATAGTCCGAACGCGCAGCCAGATCGCGATAGACGGCGATCAGCTCCTGCACCCCGGACACCTTGGCCGACAGGATGATGCGATCGCGCGCCAGGCCGAGTTCCTCGGCGCGTGCGGCCGAATCGAGCGCCGAGCGGATCAGCGCCTCGCGCGCCACGTGTGCGGCGTCCCACGGCTTCGCGCGCTGGTGGTTCTCGTCCATCAGCGCGGCCACCATGGACTGGTCCAGCGAACCCCAGTTGGCGCCGATGCGCACCGGCTTGTCGTACTGCAGCGCCTTCTCGATGATGGCGGCGAACTGCGTGTCCTTCTTCTTGCCGAAACCGACATTGCCCGGGTTGATGCGGTACTTCGCCAGCGCTTCGGCGCAGGCCGGCTCGGCCTCCAGCAACTGGTGGCCGTTGTAGTGGAAATCGCCGACCAGCGGCGCGGACACGCCCATCATGTCCAGACGCTCGCGGATGCGCGGCACCGCGGCGGCAGCCTCGGGATTGTTCACCGTGATGCGCACCAGCTCCGAACCGGCGCGCGCCAGTTCCGCCACCTGCTTCGCCGTGCCCAGCACGTCGGCGGTGTCGGTGTTGGTCATCGACTGCACCACCACCGGCGCGCCGCCGCCGACCTCGACGGAACCGATGCGCACACCCACGCTGCGTCGGCGCGGTTCGGACTCGGCGTTGCGGGGCGACAGTTCGGTGGAAGCGTTGGGGACGGCGGACATGGTCGGATCGAGGTGTGCGAGGACGCTTAGGATAACCGATGCGGCGACGCGTCCGATCGCCCCCGGATGCCTGCGGCAATCCGGAAATCCTGTCCGCGCTGGACACTTGTCGCAAGACCGGCGCGGGGTCCCGGCTTTCGCCGGGATGACGTCCCGATGCAGCTGACGGCGTCGGTCGCGGAAAACGGGCCTGCGACTGAACCGCCCACGTCATTCCAGCGCAAGCAGCAACGACTACCGGGTGCAGCACGCGCCTACCCTCGCGCACATGCCCTCACGCAGGCCTCCGCGGACATCCACGAGAATCCGCCCTTTCTGCGCAAGCGGGAACCCAGCGCCTTGCGCAACGCGCCCCATCCTCGCCGCGCCCGGCCCTGCAGCGACTCGCCGCGAACATCCACAAACCGGTCATTCCTGCAAAAAGCAGAAATCCAGCGCCTCGCGCAGCACCCCGAACCCTCGCCGCATACGTCCCAGCGACGGCTCTCCGCCGTGCATCCACAAAAAAAGTCCGTCCTTCCTGCGCAAGCAGGAATCCAGCGCCTCATTCCGTACCGGAAACCGAATCCCGGCCGCCTCGCCGCAACGCCGTACGCAACAACCGCCGCTGCAGGCGTTCACCGATGCCGCGAACCGGCCCGAATCCCATGCGCTGAAGCGCTTCGGTCTCGCCGGCCACGGCCTTGCCCGGTGCCAGCAGCGCGGCGAGCAGGCGCAGACGGCGGCCCCAGCCCTCGGCGTGATCGCGCAGCCAGCCCAGCGCCGGCAACAGGCGCTGTTCGACCTCGGTGAAATCGCTGCCCAGCGGGAAGGTGGGCAACAGGCCATCGGCGTGGAACGGTTGCAACGCGGCGCGCAGATGTTCGGGCGTGTTGGCGCGCCAGGCGTCGGGCACGCGAAAATCCCCAGGCAGCTTGCCCGCGTCCTGCGCCTCGGCCACCAAGCCGTCGACAAAGCGCGCATCGCTGATCGCCAGCATGGCGCGCACGCAATCCTCGTCCGAGCGACCGCGCAGGTCCGCCACGCCGTATTCGGTGATGACCAGATCGCGCAAATGACGCGGAATCGTGGTGTGTCCGTAGTTCCAGCGGATGTTGGAATGCACGCGCCCATGCGCCGTGCGCGTGCTGCGCAGCATCAGCGCCGAGCGGCCGTCGTCGAGCGCATGCGCCATCGCCACGAAGTTGTACTGCCCGCCCACGCCGCTGACCACGCGGCCATCCTCCAACGCATCGGACACCACCGCGCCCAGCGGCGTCGCCATCATGCAGATGTTGAAGAAGCGCGCGTCGCGGCGCTGCAGCGCGTCGAGTCGCTCGCGACCGCCGTACAGCTGATTGACGTCGGACACGCGGGTCATGTCCAGGCCCGACCAGTCCTCGCCGTCGAGCTCGCGCAGCCAGGTGTAGAAATCGTGCGACCCGAGAAAGAACGCGCCGCGCAGATAACGCCCGTCACGCAACGCGCGCCCTTCCAGCATCGCGCTCCACGCGGCGCGCGCCTGAGCGCTGTCGAGTCGGCACGGCAACCGACGGCCATCCGGACAGGCAATCTCGTCCGTCCTCAACGCGGCTTCTTCCGGCAGCAGACCGAAACGCTTCAGGCGCGCCATCTGCTTGGCGTCGACGGTCTCGGGCAGCACGCCGGTGGCGTACAGGGTCTCGGCGGCATGCGCCGGCAGTGGCGAAGCGATGCGCCCGTCGGCCACCGCCTGCTCCAGCGCCATGTCGTCGTAGGTGCGGCGTCCGAGAATGCCGGCCCGATGCAAATGCATGAAACCGTCCATGACCATTTCGCTGGCGCCGTACAGGCCGAACGAGAACGGCGCCAGACCACCCAGTTCCTGCGCCAGCGCATGATGTGCGCCGTGTGGATCGAGCGCTTCGTGCATGGCGCGGTAGCGCGCGTTCTCGCGCTGACGCAGGGTCAGCGCATGCACCAGCGCATCGGACAACGAACCGATGCCGATCTGCAGCGTGCCGCCGTCGCGCACCAGACCGCTGGCATGCAGGCCGATCGCGTACTCGGTGTCGTCGACCGGTTCGCGCGGCAACGCAAACAGGCGCGGCTGCGGTGCGGCCTCGCGCAGCAGCACGTCGAACATCGAGGCGGACACTTCCGCGCCGCCGCCGGTGAACGGCATGTCCGGATGCTCCACCGCGACCAGCATCGGTCGCGGCAGACCGGCCGCTTCGAGGCGATCCAGCAGATCCAGCGTCACGTCGGGATTGCTGCCCAGGCTGATGCGCACGCCGTCGCCGCTCTTGCGCACCGCGACCAGCTGCACGATCAGGTTGATGTCGCGCTTGACCAGATCGCGCGCGACGTGGGTGTAGTTCTGACTGATGTAGTCGCGCTGCACGCCGTCCGCCTGCAGGTAGGCGCCGGACTGCAGATAGAACTCGTGCACGCGCACGTTGCCGGGCAGCCGCCCGCGGCGCATGTCGACAGCGTAGGCCGGATCGACGTAGTCGTCGCCGAAGTGGCGCGATAGGAACGGTTTCAGGAACCGCGCCTGCAACCCCTCGCCCGCCGCGGGCCGGGTCAGCGACAGCGCCGTGAACAGCGTCAGCGAGAAGTTCGACTCGCGCTGCGCGTGCCGGTACAACGCGTTGAGCAGGCCGTTCGGCTTGCCCAGTCCCAGCGGCGTCGCCACGCGCAGCGCAGCACCGCAGCGCTGCAGGATGCGTTCGACGCAGACATCGACGGCTTCGACGGTCTCGGGCTGGGTCATCGGCGTGATCCGTTCGCGGGGCGCCCATCATGGCATGTCGCCATGGACGTTCAAGCCGTCGCGCGCGGCTGAACCCGGACCGGACGCCTGTGCGCGTCAGGGCAGGCATGCCGCCCGGCTCGCGCTAAACTCGACACATGTCGAACGCCCGCTTTGCCGCCGCCACCGCCGTGCGCCATCTGGCCGAGCGCGCCTTCAGTCGCGCCGCCGGCGCCGAACGCATCGACGGCAACCGCATCGAACTGCTGATCGACGCCGCCGCGCACTTCGATGCCTGGCTCGACGCCATCGGCCGCGCGCAGCGCTCGATCCTGCTGGAGAACTACATCATCCGCGACGACCGCATCGGCCGAGATCTACGCGACGCGCTGGTCGAGCGCGCGCGCGCCGGCGTCGCCGTGCACGTGATCCGCGACTGGCTCGGCTGCGTCGGTCAGTCGCGCGCCGCGTTCTGGCGTCCGCTGATCCAGGCCGGCGGTCAGGTCCGCGTGTACGCGCCGCCGCAGCTGACCCGCCCCATCGCCATGCTCAGCCGCGATCACCGCAAGATGCTGTGCATCGACGACCGCATCGGCTTTCTTTCCGGCGTGTGCATCAGCGAGAAATGGCTGGGCAAGCCGGAACGCAACGTGCCGCCCTGGCGCGATACCGGCGTGGCCCTGCACGGCCCGGCGCTGGCTGCCCTGCAATGTGCCTTCGCCGACAACTGGCGCACGCTAGGCGTGCCGCTCGACGAGACCCTGCTCGACGATGCCGAGCACATCGCGCGCGCCGGCGACACCAGCGTGCGCATCATCGCCACGCGCCCGGCCACCGCCGGCGTCTATCGTCTGGACCAGACCATCGCCGGCATGGCGCGCGAGACGCTGTGGTTGACCGACGCCTACTTCGTCGGCATCGCGCCCTACGTGCAGCAGTTGGCCGCGGCCGCGCGCGATGGCGTCGACGTGCGCCTGCTGGTGCCGGGGTCGAGCGACATTCCCGTCGTCGCCGGATTCTCGCGCGCCGGCTACCGGCCGCTGCTGGAAGCCGGCGTGCGCGTGTTCGAGTGGAACGGCTCGATGCTGCACGCCAAGACCGCCGTCGCCGACGGCCAGTGGGCGCGGGTCGGCTCGTCCAACCTCAATCTCGCCAGTTGGCTGGGCAACTGCGAAATCGATGTCGCCGTCGAGGACGACGCGTTCGCCGCGCAAATGCAGCTGCGCTACGAACAGGATCTGGAGAACGCCACCGAAATCGTGCTGGCGCCGCGCCGCCGCCGTCGCGGCACCCGCGTGCATCAGCAGTCGGAACGACCGCGCCGTCCGCGCCGCCCCGGCGGCAGTTCCAGCCGCGCCGCCGCCGCCGGCCTGCGTCTGGCTAACACCGTCGGCGCGGCGCTGACCGAACGACGCGTGCTGGGCAGCGCCGAGGCCACGCCGCTGGTTGTCGGCGCCGTGGTGCTGTTGCTGCTCGGTGCGCTGACGCTGGTGTGGCCGGCGATCCTTGGCTGGCCGATGGCCGTGATCGTGTTGTGGCTCGGCCTCGGTCTGGCCGCGCGCGGTGCGCGTCTGCACCGGCGTCGCCGACGCGAACAGCAGATCGACGCCGACGACGATCCCGCATGCTAGGGTGAGCGCCCCGTCGCCTCACCGCCCGAATTCCCGCATGCCCGCCGTCGACCGCCCCGGTTCCGCCACCGAAATCCTCACGCCCACGGCGCTGAACCAACTGGTGCGCGATCTGCTGGAAGACGCGCTGCCGCGTATCTGGATCGAAGGCGAACTGTCCAACGTCGCGCGTCCCGCCTCCGGCCACCTCTACTTCACCTTGAAGGACGCCGGCGCACAGATCCGCGGCGCCATGTTCAAACCCAAGAGCACCTGGCTGAAGTTCCGTCCGGAAGCCGGCATGCACGTGTTGATGCGCGCCCGCGTCAGCCTGTACGCGCCCCGCGGCGACTACCAGCTGATCGTCGATCACATGGAGGAAGCCGGCGAAGGCGCGCTGCGCCGGGCTTTCGAGGAGCTGAAGGCGAAGTTGCAGGCCGAAGGCCTGTTCGCCGAGGAGCGCAAACGTCCATTGCCGCGATTCGCGCGGCGCATCGGCGTCATCACCTCGGCCAGCGGCGCCGCCATCCACGATGTGCTCAGCGTGCTCGAACGCCGATTCCCCCTGGCAAGCGTCGACGTGTTACCCGTGCCGGTGCAGGGCCGCGAAGCGCCGCCGGCCATCGAAGCCATGCTGCGCAAAGCGTCCGCCAGTGCACGTTACGACGTGCTGCTGCTGACGCGCGGCGGCGGCTCGCTGGAAGATCTGATGGCCTTCAACGACGAAGCCGTGGCGCGCGCCATCCACGCCAGCGCGGTGCCGGTGGTGTCCGCCGTCGGACATGAAGTGGACTTCAGTATCGCCGACTTCGTCGCCGATCTGCGCGCACCGACGCCCTCGGCCGCGGCCGAGCTGCTGGTGCCGGACCGCACCGAGCTGCTGCAGGATCTGCGGCGCCAGCGCGAGCGCCTGCACTCGCTGCTGGAACGTCGCCTGCAGACCGCCACGCAGCGTCTCGATCACGCGATGACGCGCCTGCAAACGCAACGACCGCAGGCACGCCTGGCGCAGGGACAGGAACGTTTGCACGCCGCCCGCACGCGCATGACGCAGTGCATGCAACGCATGCTGCGCGCGTCCGAGCAGCGCCTGGAACACGACACGCTGCGCCTGCGCAACCAGCATCCGCGGCATCGCGTTGCGTTGCTCGAACAGCACCTGCGCGAACAGCATCGACGACTGCGCGCCGGCATCGCGCATCGCCTGGACAACGTGCAACGCGAATGCGCTTCGATGCGCCGCGCGCTGCATGCCGTCAGCCCACTCGCCACCCTCGACCGCGGCTACGCGATCGTGTTCGACGAACACGGCAAGACGGTGCGTTCAGTGCAGAGTGTGGGGCCGGATGCCACACTTGAAGTTCGACTTCGCGACGGCATATTGCCTGTGAAGCACATCCCCAAGTAACCCTGGCGCCCGGCACGATCCGGGCCGGACGCCGTCCTCCGGATTCCTCCGGAAAGGAGCGCGCGTGAAAGCCTCGGACCTGTTTGTCAAAGCGCTGGAAGCTGAAGGCGTCCAGTGCATCTTCGGCGTTCCCGGCGAAGAGAACCTGGACATCGTCGAATCGCTTCGTGATTCCTCGATCCGTCTCGTGGTCACCCGCCACGAGCAGGCCGCCGGTTTCATGGCCGCCACCTACGGCCGCCTGACCGGCCAGGCCGGCGTGGCCATGTCCACGCTCGGCCCCGGCGCGACCAACCTGGTCACCGCCGCCGCTTACGCCCAGCTCGGCGCGATGCCGATGCTGATGCTGACCGGCCAGAAGCCGATCCGGCTGCACAAACAGGGCATGTTCCAGTTGGTCGATGTGGTCGACATGATGCATCCGCTGACCAAGTACACGACGCAGATCGTGTCCGGCCAGACCATCCCCGCGCGCATCCGCGAAGCCTTCCGCCAGGCCGAGGAAGAACGCCCCGGCGCGGTGCATCTGGAACTGCCCGAGGACGTCGCCCGCGACGACGTCGACGATCCGATCCTGCTGCCGACCGAATACGCGCGCCGTCCGTCCGCCGACGAGGCCGCACTGGTGCAAGCCGCCGAAGCGATCACCCAGGCCAGGCACCCGGTCCTGATGATCGGTGCCGGCGGCAACCGCCAACGCACGGCCAAGGCCCTGCGCGCCTTCGTCGACAAGCTGTCGATTCCCTTCTTCACCACGCAGATGGGCAAGGGCGTGGTCGACGAGGAACACCCGCTGTGGCTGGGCAACGCGGCGCTGTCCGACGGCGACTTCGTGCATCGCGCCATCGACGCCGCCGACACCATCATCAACGTCGGCCACGACGTGGTGGAGAAGCCGCCGTTCTTCATGCGCCGCGGCAAGCGCACCGTCATCCACATCAACTTCTCCTCGGCCGAGGTCGACGCGGTGTACTTCCCGCAGATCGAGGTGGTCGGCGACATCGCGCACACCGTCGAGCGCCTGACCGAAGCGCTGGAGCCGCAGAAACGCTGGGACTTCAGCTTCTTCGACACCGTGCGCGACGCCTTCAACAAGCAGCTCGTCGAGCATCGCGACGACGACCGCTTCCCGGTACATCCGGTGCGCATCGTCGACGACGTGCGCAAGGTCATGCCGGACGACGGCATCATTTGTCTCGACAACGGCATGTACAAGATCTGGTTCGCGCGCTACTACCGTGCGCGTCAGTCCAACACCATCCTGCTCGACAACGCGCTGGCCTCGATGGGCGCCGGCCTGCCCTCGGCGATGGCCGCGAAGATGGTGCACCCGGATCGCCGCGTGATGGCGATCTGCGGCGACGGCGGCTTCATGATGAACGCGCAGGAGCTGGAGACCGCCGTGCGCCTGAAGCTGGACCTGGTGATCCTGATCCTGCAGGACAACGGCTTCGGCATGATCCGCTGGAAGCAGGCCGACATGGGCTTCGACGAATACGGCATGGAGTTCGGCAACCCCGACTTCGTCGCCTTCGCCGAAGCCCACGGTGCCAAGGGTCACCGCCCGGCCAGCGCCGACGCGTTCGCGCCGACGCTCGAACGCGCGTTCCGCGAAGGCGGCGTGCACGTCGTCGACCTGGCCATCGACTACTCGGTCAACCACGCCGTGCTCGACGAAGAAATCAAGAAACGCTCGGCCAAGCTCAAGGCCTGACCTCGCGGCGCGCGCCCCCACTCGCCGCGCGCCATCGCAACGCCTTCCCCGTTTTGCATTCAAGGAGGTTCCCCGTGCAGAAACGCTACCCCTACTATCTCGCCAACAAACCGATGCAGCCGAACGCGGATCTGGAAGTCCGCGACAAGTTCTCCGGCCGCATCGCCACGCGCGTCGCCCTGCCCGACGACAAGGCCATCGAGAAGGCCATCGCCGCCGCAGTGAAGGCCGAGCAACCGATGCGCGACTTCAAGCCCTACCAGCGCCAGGCCGTGCTCAACCATTGCGTGAAACGCATGACCGAACGCAGTGACGAACTGGCCAAGGCGCTGTGCATCGAGGCCGGCAAGCCGATCAACGATGCCAAGGGCGAAGTCACGCGCCTGATCGATACCTTCCGCATCGCCGCGGAACTGGCGCCGCAGATCGGCGGCGAAGTCATCAATCTGGAAATCTCCGAACGCGCCAAGGGCTATCGCGGTTTCACCAAGCGCATGCCGCTGGGTGCGGTGTCGTTGATCACGCCGTTCAACTTCCCGCTCAACCTGGTCGCGCACAAGGTCGCGCCGGCCATCGCCGCGGGCTGCCCGTTCGTGCTCAAGCCGTCGGAGAAGACGCCGGTTGGCGCGCTCATCATCGGTGAGGTGCTGGCCGAGACCGACCTGCCCAAGGGCGCGTTCTCGGTGCTGCCGGTCACCGGCGGCAAGGCCGCGCCGTTCGTCGAGGACGAGCGCCTGAAGCTGCTGTCGTTCACCGGCGGCCAGATCGGCTGGGACCTGAAGGCCAAGGCCGGCCGCAAGAAAGTCGTGCTGGAACTGGGCGGCAACGCCGCCTGCATCGTCGATGCCGACCAGGCCGACCGCCTCGACTTCGTCGTCGACCGCCTGATCTTCGGCGCGTTCTACCAGTCCGGTCAGAGCTGCATCGGCGTGCAGCGCATCCTGGTGCACGAGTCGATCTACGACCGGCTCAAGCGCGCGTTCGTCGCCAAGACCAAGAAGCTGAAAGCCGGCGACCCGAAGAAAAAGGACACCTTCCTCGGTCCGATGATCACCGAGGACGCCGCCGAGCGTCTGCACGGCTGGATCAACGAAGCCAAGGAGCGCGGCGCCAAGGTGCTGTGCGGCGGCAAGCGCAACGGCAGCATGCTCGACGCCACCGTGCTGGAAAACGTGCCGCACGACGCCAAGGTCAGCCGCGAGGAAGCCTTCGGCCCGGTCGCCCTGCTCGAACCCTTCAAGGACTTCGACAAGGCCATCGACCGCGTCAACGATTCCGACTACGGCCTGCAGGCGGGCGTGTTCACCAACGACCTGACCCGCACCATGCGCGCCTGGGACCGCCTCGAACAGGGCGGCGTGGTGATCGGCGACATCCCCAGCTTCCGCGTCGACAACATGCCCTACGGCGGCATCAAGCGCTCCGGTCTGGGCCGCGAAGGCATCAAGTACGCCATCGAGGACATGAGCGAGCTGCGCCTGATGGTCATCCGCGACGCCTGAGGGCGACGCGCAGGTATCACGCCGACCGGCGCACCCTTCGCGGCGCGCCGGTTTTTTGTGCCCGGCTCGATCACCTGACCGTTCCCCGGCCGCATGCCTTGCGCGGGCACATCGCGATTAACCCCGTTCCGCCGCGTCGTGCGTTCCACCCCATGACCTTCACCGGAGGCATGCGCCATGAACGCGAAATCGATGCTCTACCTGCTGCTGACTGCCCTGCTGGTCGTGCTGACCGGCTGCTCGACCACCCGCGCGCCGTCCGCCACGGAGCGCGACAAGACCGTACAGCCCCAACCCACTTCGCCCGCCGCCAAGATGGCCGGTATCGTGACGCCACCTCCGCCGCCGCCCGTGGCCGAGCGGCAAGCGGATGCCATCGCGCTTGCCGCACCGATGCCGTCCGGCATGCAGGGACGCGCATCGATGGCGGTCCAACCCGCCTACGGCTGGCAGCCGCCCGCCACGCAGGACCGCGAACACTACGCGCACTACGAGGACAACCCCGTGCAGCGCGTCGCCGAGCATCCGGTCTCGACCTTCGGTCTGGACGTCGACACCGGCTCGTACACCAACGTGCGCCGCATGATCGAACAGGGCCAACTGCCGCCCGGCGATGCGGTGCGCGCCGAGGAATTCATCAACTACTTCGACTACGGCTACGCGCCGCCGAAGAACCGCAGCCAGCCGTTCAGCGTGACCACCGAAGTCGCGCCCGCGCCGTGGAATCCGAAGCGCCAGTTGCTGCTGGTCGGCGTGCAGGGCTATCGCGTGCCGGCGCAGGATATTCCGGCGGCGAACCTGGTGTTCCTGATCGATACCTCGGGCTCGATGATGAGCGCCGACAAGCTGCCGCTGCTGAAGGCCTCGCTGCGCCAGGTCGTGCCGAAGCTGCGTCATCGCGACCGCGTCGCCCTGGTCACCTACGCCGGCAGCGCCGGCATCGCACTGCCCTCCACGCCCGGCGACCAGCACGCGCGCATTCTCGCCGCCATCGACGCCATGCAGCCGGGCGGATCGACCAACGGCCAGGCCGGCATCGAACTGGCCTACGCGCAAGCACGCCAGGGCTTCATCCAGGGCGGCGTGAACCGGGTGATCCTGGCCACCGACGGCGACTTCAACGTCGGCCAGACCGGCATCCAGGCACTGACCGACGAAATCGCCGACAAGCGCCGCAGCGGCATCGCGTTGAGCACGCTCGGCTTCGGCAGCGGCAACTACAACGACGCCATGGCCGTGCGCCTGGCCGACGCTGGCAACGGTAGTCATCACTACATCGACTCGCTCGACGAAGGCCGACGCGTGCTGGTCGACGAGATGGCGCAGACCCTGCTGACCATCGCCAAGGACGTGAAGGTGCAGATCGAGTTCAACCCGGCGCGCGTGTCCGAGTACCGTCTGATCGGCTACGTGAAGCGCAAGCTGCGCCGCGAAGACTTCAACAACGACCAGGTCGACGCTGGCGACATCGGCGCCGGCGCCAACGTCACCGCGCTGTACGAGATCACGCCGGCCGGCAGTTCGGCCGCGCGCATCGACCCGCTGCGCTACGCGCCGCAGGACCGCGAAACGCGCGCCAGCAGCCGCGAGATCGCCTGGCTGCGCCTGCGCTACAAGCAGCCGGAGCAGACCCGCAGTCGCCTGATCGAGCGTCCTATCACCGACCGCGACGTGCACGCACGGGCCAGCCAGCGGATGCGCTTCGCCGCCGCCGTGGCCGCCTTCGCCGACGCGCTGCGCGGCGGCAAGGAACTGGATGGCTACACGCTCCATGACATCGCCGCGCTCGCCCGCGCCGCACGCGGCGACGACCCGCGCGGCGACCGCGCCGGCTTCGTGCGCCTGGTCGAGCTGGCCGAAGGTCTGCAGACCGCCGCAGCCACGCCGCCAGGCGCGGATTCCGGCGCCGACCGAACCGCGACCATGTATCGCTAGGAGCGGATGCCGCTTGCTCGCAAATACCGTACCCTCGGCGTTCATGGACGAACGCCGCGACCACGACCACGCCCTGATGCAAGCCTACGTCGCAGGCGATGCCGAGGCGTTCCGTGTCCTCTACGAACGCCACCGCGGCGGGCTGTATCGCTTCATCCTGTATCGCGTCGACACGCGGCACACCGCCGACGAGCTGTTCCAGGAAACCTGGAGTCGCGTCATCGCCTCGCGCGAGCGCTACCGACCCGAAGCGCAGTTCCGGACCTGGCTGTTCCAGATCGCGCACAACCTGGTCGTCGACAGCTACCGCCGCAAGCGGCCGCAGGCGTCCGGCGAGGAAAACGAACGGATTCTGCAGATGCAGGCCGCCGACGAAGGCGAACAGCCGGAGTGCGTGCTGTCCACCTTTGAACAACGGCGACGCCTGCAACTGGCACTGGAACAACTGCCCGACGAGCAGCGCACGGTTTTCCTGCTGCGCATGGAGAAGGGACTTGGTCTGGAGGAAATCGCCACCATAACGGGCTGTGGACGCGAAACCGCCAAATCGCGTCTTCGCTATGCCCTCAAACGCATCCGCGAGCTGGTCACACCATGAGCACGCCAACGTCACCGAACAGCGATCCGATGCTGGACCGCGAGGAGCGCGAACTGGCCTCGCTGTACCGGCAGCTGCCCGCCGTCGAACCGGACGCGGCGCTGGACGCGCGCATCCTCGATGCCGCGCGTCGTGCCGTTGCGCCCAAACCAAAGCGCCGTCCCTATCGCGGCCTGTTCGTCGGTTTCGGCAGTGCGGCCTCGTTGGTCATGGCGGCCGGACTGACCTGGTACATGCATTCCAACGGACAGGACACCGTCACCCGGACGCAAGCCCCGGCCGGCTTGCAAGCGGGAGCGATCAAACCCGCTGCCCCGACCGCAACCGGCGCTGCGGACTCGAACCGGCAGGTCATCGCCGTGCGCATCCTGCCCAGCGAGCATCGCGCGCCGGCCGCAGCGCCGCCGGCTCCGGCCGCCGCCGCGCCCCAGGCAAAGGCCTACATGAACCAGGCGCTAGCCGGACGCGAAAGCGACGCGGCGGATCACTCGCCCACCCCCTCGACGATCACCGCGGCCGATACGGCGGCGGAACGTCTGGTCATTCCCGTGCGGGTTCTCCCGGCCGATGCAGCTTCGCGGCAAGCCGCGTCGGTCGCCCTGCCCGCCCCCGCGCTTCCCGCCGCATCGAATGCCGCCCGACCGGCGCAGCCCGACACCCGGTACGACAAGGCATCGTCAGAACGGGCGACACCGTCCCCGACAGCAAAACAGCTGATCGATGAGGCCAGGCAGGCCCTTGCGCGCAACGACAAGAACCGCGTCCGCCAACTGCTGCGCGACTTCACGCAGCGCTTCCCCGGCGCATCGTTGCCGTCCGATCTCGCACCGTACGCGCCCAGTGTCTCCCACGGTGCCGGAACCCCGTGAGCGACACCTTCACCCTGACCCGCGAGCACCGGCACGAGGAAGAAATCCGCAAGAGCCGATTTCTTGCGCACGTTGCGCCCGTTGCGGACGTGGCGTCCGCCGTGGCGTTCATCGAGCGCGTGTCCGATCCCACCGCCAACCACAACTGCTGGGCCTATCGCATCGGCCAGAACTACCGCTTCAGCGACGACGGCGAACCGGGCGGCAGCGCCGGCAAGCCGATCCTGCAGGCCATCGACGGACAGGAACTGGACGGCACGGTCGCCGTGGTCACCCGCTGGTTCGGCGGCATCAAACTCGGCGTCGGCGGGCTGATCCGCGCCTACGGCGGCACGGCCGCCGAGTGCCTACGGCAAGCGCCCCGCGAACCGATCGTGGAGACCGCTCGCGTTCGCTTCGCGCTGGGCTATGCTGAGCTGGCTCTGTTCAAGGCGCGCGTCGAGCATTGGCATCTGCAGCTGCTGGACGAGGCGTTCGGCGCCGATGCGGTATGTGTGACCGCGTCCGTGGCCACCGCGCAACTGGATCGGTTAGAACAGCTTCTGGCCGACCTCAGCCGCGGCCAGAGTGCCGTGCAACGTCTGGACGAAAGGAATCGAAAAGCCTCATGAGTACCGACAAGGAACACGATCGCACCGAATCCACTGCCGGCAAGGCGGGCATCGGCGCGCTGCGCCGCCTGTGGCCGTTCATGCGCCCGCACTGGAAGCTCGCGCTGAGCTGGCTGATCTTCCTGGGCATTTCGTCCGGCGCGAACCTGGTGCTGCCGATCGCCGTGCGCAAGATGATCAACCACGGTTTCGTCGGCACCGACATCAACGTGATCAACCAGATCTTCCTGGGTCTGTTCGCCCTGTCGCTGATCATCGCCGCCACCACGGCCGCGCGCTACTACTGCATCACCCTGCTGAGCGAGCGCTCCTTGGCCACGCTGCGCAGCAAGCTCTACAGCCACCTGATCCGCCTCGATATCGGTTTCTTCGAGAAGTCGCGCGTGGGCGAACTCATCTCGCGCCTGGGCACCGACACCGAACTGGTGCAGACGCTGGTCGGCTCGGGCATCTCGGTGGCGCTGCGTTCGGTGGTCATGCTGGTCGGCGCCACCACCGCCATGATCATCACCAGTCCGCGCCTGGCCGGACTGAGCGCGCTGGTCATTCCCGCGGTGATGGTTCCGATCCTGACCTTCGGCCGCCGAGTGCGCCGCTACTCGCGCTTCAGCCAGGACCGGCTCGCGGATGCCGCGGCGATCGCCAACGAAACGCTCCACGCCACGTCGCCCATCCAGGCGTATTCGCGCGAGGAGATCGAGGAAAACCGCTACGCCAAGGCCATTGCGCTGGCCCTGTCCACGGCCCGTCGGCGCATCGGCCTCGGCGCCGGGCTGACCGCGACCGTCATCACGCTGGTCTTCGGCGCCATCACCTTCGTGCTCTGGATCGGTGCGCGCGACGTGATCCAGGGCCATGTGGACGCCGGCATCCTCGGCCAGTTCATCCTCTATGCAATCTTCGCCGCGGGTGCGGTCGGTACGATGAGCGGTCTCTGGAGCCAGGTCATGCGGGCCTCCGGCGCGATGGAGCGCATCAGCGAACTGTTCGACGAGGTTCCCGACATCCAGTCACCGAGCCAACCCGTTCCGCTGCCCGGCCGCGCACGCGGCGCCCTGCGCATGGAGGGTGTGGCGTTTAACTACCCGACGCGGCCGGACACGCTGGCGCTGCACGATTTCGATCTCGATGTGCAGCCTGGCGAGACCGTCGCCCTGGTCGGTCCGTCCGGCGCCGGCAAGAGCACCGTGTTCTCGCTGCTGCTGCGCTTCTACGACCCGCAGCGCGGACGCATCACGCTGGACGGCGTCGACCTGCGTGCGCTGGCGCTGCCGGACCTGCGCGGATCGTTCGCGCTGGTGCCGCAGGAGACTGTCATCTTCGGCGGCAGCGCGGCCGAGAACATCCGCTTCGGCCGCGCCGACGCCAGCGACGAGGACGTGCGCGAGGCCGCCATCGCCGCCGAGGCCGACGGTTTTCTGCGCGCACTCGCCGACGGCTACGACACCGAACTGGGCGAGCGCGGCGTGCGTCTCTCGGGCGGGCAGCGCCAGCGCGTGGCGATTGCCCGCGCAATCCTGCGCGACGCGCCCATCCTGCTGCTGGACGAGGCCACCTCGGCGCTGGACGCACAGTCGGAAGCCGCCATCCAGCAGGCGCTGGCGCACCTGGAAAAGGGCCGCACGACCCTGGTCATCGCCCATCGGCTGGCCACGGTCCAACGCGCCGACCGCATCGTGGTGCTCGACGGCGGCCGCATCGTCGCCCAGGGTACCCACGAGAGTCTGCTGCGCGAAGGCGGTCTGTACGCCGAACTGGCGCGATTGCAGTTCGCGGCCTGAATCGACGGTTCCCGCGCATAAAAAAACCCCGCGCCAGGCGCGGGGTTTCAAGCATCTGGTGTGGATCTCGGTGCGGTCAAGCCGCTTCCGTGACTCCGGACGCCTGCGCGCCCTTGGGACCTTCCACCACTTCGAAGCTGACTCGCTGACCTTCCTTCAGGCTACGGAAGCCTTCGGAAACGATCGCCGAATAGTGGACGAACACGTCCTCCCCGCCGTCCTCGGGCGCAATGAAGCCGAACCCCTTGGCGTCGTTGAACCATTTCACCGTACCAAAACGCATTGCTGGAACCTCTCAAATGAACCGGAAGCGCCACGCCACACGTACCCCCCGGCACGCCCCAAAACGCGGCACATGCGCAGTATCACCATGTTTTTGTAGCCGACGCAAGTAAAACGTATGCATGTATTCGGCAAAAAAACTACATGACTTTACGCCCGATCCGGCATTTTCATTTCATTCCGGTCATTTACGGCAATTCGGCCAGAATCTTCGGCACCTCGGCCGTGGCTGCGGCCAGATGGGCGAATATCTCGTCCAGGCTGATTTCGACGGCATCACCGCAGCCCGCGGCCCAGTTCGCCACCAGCGACAGACAGGCATAGGGCAATCCGATCTCGCGCGCCAGCACCGCCTCGGGCATGCCGGTCATGCCGACCAGATCGCAACCGTCACGGCGCATGCGCGCGATCTCCGCCCGTGTCTCCAGACGCGGCCCCTGCGTCGCGCCGTAGCAGCCGCCGTCCACCACCGGCACCCCCGCGCGCTCCGCGGCCTGCAGCAAGGCCTTGCGCAGGGACGCCGTGTACGGTTCGGTGAAATCGACGTGCTGGACCTCTGCGCCTTCGACGTCGCAGAAACTGTTCAAGCGACCGTAGGTGTAATCGATGATCTGATCCGGCAACGCGAGCACCCGCGGCCCCATGTCCTCGCGAATACCGCCGACGGCATTGACGCCGATCACCGCGCCGACGCCAAGCTGATGCAGCGCGTGCACGTTCGCGCGGTAATTGACCCGATGCGGCGCCAGCGAATGACTTTCCCCGTGGCGCGCCAGAAACGCGAATCGACGGCCGTGAAAATCACCGCAGACCACGTCGCCGGACGGTTTTCCGTAAGGCGTATCCAGCGCCACGCGCTCGATATTCTCCAGTCCCTGCAATTGATACAACCCCGTCCCGCCGATCACGGCGTACGCGATGTGCGATGTACTCATAGGGAGGAAGAATTCCGATGTCATTTCAGGAAACGCTGCGCAAAGCGCGGATTTCGGGAAGATTCCGGCCCTGCTCGTGATAATCCATGCCGAAACCGAACACGTAGCGATCCGGCACCTCGACGCCGTTGAAATCGGCCTCCAGATCCGGCACGCGGCGATCGTGCAGTTTGGTGCACAGGGTCACGATCAACACCCGCCGTGCGCCCATCGCCAGGCACGCCTCACGTACGGCCTTGAGAGTGCGTCCTTCGTCGAGGATGTCGTCGACCAGCAACACCGTGCGCCCCTGCATCTCGGCCTCCGGCTTGCGCAGCCATTGCAACTCGTGGCCGCGGGTATCGCCGCGATAGCGCGTGGCGTGCACGTAGTCGAACTCGACGTCGGTGCGCATCGACAGCGCCAGTTGTCCGGCGAAGATCAGGCCGCCGTGCATGATGGTCAGGAACAGCGCGCGTTCGCCGTCCAGCGCCACATCGACGCGCGCGCCGACCTCGGCCACGGCCCGTTGCAGGGACTCGCGGTCGAACAGCACGTCCGAGGCCTGCACGGCCTGCGCGAAACTCAAGGTGGAGGATGCCTCACTCATGCCTGCGTCTCCTCGTTGCGCAGCGCGTCCAGGCGGGCGACGAACACGTCGCGCTGCGGGTTGTCGATCAGATCGGTCCAGGTCGCCGCCACCGCGCCGCGCAGGGTTTCCACGCGATCCGCCGGACACGGTTCCAGCGCCAAGTTCTCGACTGCTTGCAGTGCCGCGTCGACGGCATCCGGCTGACACGCCAGGATCAAGTCGCAGCCAGCCTCGGCGTGTGCCTTCACGCGCTGTTCGAGACTGCCGGACTGGCCGGCGCCGACCATGCTGATGTCGTCGCTGAAGATCAGGCCCTGGAAGCCCATCTCGCGACGCAGAATATCTTCGATCCAGATGCGCGATTGGCCCGCCGATGCGGTATCGACCTGCGGATAAACGATGTGCGCCATCATCACCGCCTCGACGCCGAGCGCGATGCTCTCGGCGAACGGCTGCAGGTCGCTGGCGCGCAGATCGTCCAGCGGACGCGGATCGATGGCCGATTCGACATGCGTGTCCTCAAGCACCGTGCCGTGACCGGGGAAGTGCTTGATCGTCACCGCCATGCCGGCCATGTGCATGCCGCGGATGTAGGCGTCGGCCAGCGCGCTGACGACCTCCGGTTCCGCATGCAGCGCGCGCGTGCCGATGATGCGGTTGCCGCGCGCCAGATCGACCACCGGCGCGAAACTGATGTCGACGTCCGTGGCGCGCAATTCGCTGGCCATGACCCAGGCATGCTCCTCGGCCAGGGCGCGCGCCTGTTCGGGATCGCGGTCGTACAAGGCGCCGAGCGTGGCCAGCGCGGGCAGCCGCGTGAAACCCTCGCGAAAGCGCTGCACCACGCCGCCTTCCTGATCGACAGCGATGACGAAACCGGGATCCGGGCGCACCTCGCGCACCTCGGCGATCAACGCGGCGACCTGGTCGCGCGACGCGAAATTGCGCTTGAACAGCACCAGTCCGCACACCATCGGCGAGCGAAGCTGCTGGCGCTCATGCGCGCTCAGTGCGGTTCCGGAGGTTCCGATCAGCAGCATCAGGCATCCTCTCCCGCGCGTTCGCGCGGCGTCCATTGCGCATACGGGTGCGCAATGAGATTCACATTGTAGTAGCGCGGCAAGTGACTGACTTCGCGTCCCAACCATGCGGGCCGGGGGAAATCGGCATCGACTTGGGCCAATTCGATTTCGGCGACGACCAGGCCCTGGTTCTCGCCCTCGAAGACATCGATTTCAAAGGTATGCCCGTCGACCGGCACGAAATGCCGCGTCTTCGTCAGGCGACCGCGGCACAAGTCGCGCAGCATGGCGCGCGCGTCGTCCAGCGGCAGCGGATACTCGTACTCCGCGCGCTCGATGCCGAGCCGGGCCGATTTCACATTCATCCAGGCGGCATCGTCGGACACGCGCACGCGCACCGAGCAGCGCGCATGGCCGGCCTCGATGGCCGCCGCATCGACCAGATAGCCCTGTTCCATGGCCTGGCTGCACGCGATCTGCGCGCGCCAGCCGTCGCCGGCGAGAAGGAACTTGCGTTCGATCTCGGTCGCCATCAGTCACGCTCGAACAGGGCAATGGATTCGACGTGCGCGGTGTGCGGAAACATGTCCATGACCCCGGCGGCGCTGAGGCGGAAGCCGTGCTTGCGCACCAAAATTTCGGCGTCGCGCGCCAGCGAGCCCGGATGGCAGGACACGTACACCACGCGATGGGTGTGCTTGCCAGGCAGATACTCCAGCACCTTGTCGGCGCCGGCGCGCGGCGGATCCAGCAGCAGCTTGTCCCACGGCTGACGCGCCCAGGCCGCCTTGCTGTGGTCCTCGAACAGGTTGGCCATGTGGAACTGCGCGTTGGCGATGCCGTTGGCCGCCGCATTCGCGCCGGCGCGCCGCACCAGTTCGGTATCGCCTTCGACGCCCTCGACCTGCCCAACCCGGCGCGCGACCGGCAACGTGAAGTTGCCCAGCCCGCAGAACAGGTCGAGCACGCGGTCGTCCGGCTGCGGCTGCAACAGATCCAGCGCCAGCGCGATCATGCGCTGGTTCATGCCGCCGTTGACCTGCACGAAGTCCAGCGGCTCGAAGTCCAGCTTCACGTCGTGATCGGGCAGCGCGAACGACAGCTGCGGTGCGTCCGGCCACAGCGGATGCACGCTGCTGAGACCGCCTGGCTGCAGATAGATCGCAAAGCCGTGCTCGCGCGCGAACGCGATCAGCGTGGCCTTGTCGCTGTCCGGCAGCGGTTCGAGATGACGGATCACCAGCGCCACGACGTCGTCGCCGGCGGCGAATTCGATCTGCGGAATCTGCGCCGCGCTCTGCAGCGTCGCCAGCATGTCGCCGATCGCCTCGATCTTCGGCCCGATCGCCGGATGCAGCACCTCGCAGCGGCGGATATCGGCCACGTAACGCGGATTGGACTCGCGGAAACCGACCAGCACGCGCTCCTTCTTCAGCACCTGCTTGACCGACAGACGGCCCTTGCGACGGTACTGCCAGGGTTCGTCGTGCAACGGATCGAGCCAGCGTTCGGGGGCCACCTTGCCGATGCGCTCGAAGTTCTCCGCCAGCACCCGCTGCTTGGCGAGAATCTGTGCCATCGGATCCAGATGCTGCAGGCTGCAGCCAGCGCACTGACCGAAATGCGCACAGCGCGGTTCGACACGGTCCGGGCTGCGCGTATGCAGCGTCTGGACCTCGGCCTCGTCGAAATGGCGTTTGCTGCGCGTGACGCGCACGGTCGCGCGTTCGCCCGGCAGCGCACCGCGCACGAACATGGCCTTGCCATCGACATGGGCGACACCGCGCCCGTCGTGGCTCAGATCGGTGACATCGACTTCGACTTGGGTTTGTTTCTTCATGGCCTAAAAAACACGCCCGGGGATCGACCCGGGCGGTATCGGATGCAAAGGACGATGCGCGCGGCGGGAGACGTTACTTGCGCTTCCAGCCGCCGGCGCTGTCGCGATAGTACCAGCCCGCGTGGGCACGCTCGATCCACAGCCGCGCGAAGGTTTCGCGTACCTGCGACTGCCAGTCGGGATGGCCGTTGGCCTTGGCGATCTCGGCATACAGCTGGTTGCGATCGGCATTCTCGGCCGCGACCGTGCTCTTGACCCCGGCACGCTGCGCCAGCGGCGCGGCGGAAAGATCGCGCACCGCGACCAGACCGTCCTGGGTGAAACCGACCGCGCCCTCGTCGAGCAGCGCCTGCAGCGATTCGCGGAAGCGTTTGCTCATGCGCGCATGGATCGCATCGATGGTCGGCGTGTGAATGCGCAGGTCCGGCGTCCCGGCGGCATAGGCGGCCGGGATCAGCAGATCGATCACGCTGGCCGACGGACCGCCCTCGGCGGGCTTCTGCGCATCCTGGGCAGCCGGCGCGCCGTTCTTCTGCGCCGCCGTGCCCTGATCGATGACCGAACCGATGAACTGGTCGGCCGCCTTCTGTGCCGCCGCCTCGGGAAAGTAGACGTTGATGGTGACGCACCCGACCAGCGAGGTCAGCGCCAGAACGGCAAAAAGGACTACGAACTTGCGCATGGATCGAATCTCCTGAAGATACTGCATGGTCCCACAAAAGGCCGCCTCGGCGCACCCGCCGAGGCGCTCAGTTCACGACCGGGCCGCCGCTGTCGATCGCGGCCCGCAGGCGCGCCACCAGCGTCGGCCAACTGACCCGATGCTGGTGGCCGATCACGGTCAGGTGCGGCAGCCCCTCGCCGTCGACGATGAGGTAGCCGCCGCCCTGCGGTTCCAGTCCGCTCATGGTGCACACGCTTCCCTGCAGCTTGCAGTTCAGACCGATGCGGTCGTAGCGGAAGCTCTTGAACAGCTTCAGCACCGCGCCCTGCAGGCCGCCGGCGATACCGCCGCCGCCCACCGAGGTCAGATTGTTGACGGCGCGCTGGCTGATGCGTCCGCCCGAATCGGCCAGCAGATGCGCGTCAAAGCCGACCGGCGACCAGTCCACCAGGCGCAGGTTGTCGATGTCGCCGTGCAGGTCGCCGGTGATCTTGCCGAAGTCGAACACATCGGTCATCGCACCCAGGTTGAGCTTCTGCATGCGGACGTCGGCCGCCAGTTCGGGGGTGTCGCCGAAGGGATGCTTGAGCGAGAGGTCGGTGACGTCGACGAAGCCGTCGAACACGTTCAACGACAGTCCGCCCTGCAGGCGCATCGTGCCGTCGACGTAGTTCAGGCCCGGCATCGAACCGGCCAGCGTGCCGTGGAAGCGTGGCCATCCGAGGGCCTGACTGAGCTTGGACATGTCCACGCCGGTCACGGTCGTGGCCATGTCCACGCGATTGCCCTTGCGGGCGTCCGGCTGCCACTCGAAGCGCTGCACGCCGAACTGACCGGCGAACACCGGCACGTAGAACGGGGCCTGCAGGCGCAACACACCATCCCGACTGCGCCACTGGCTGCGGCCGGCGCCGAGCGGAATGCGGTACATGCTCAGGCCATTCCACGCCAACGTGGTCGCCGGACGCGTGCCGTTGCGGTTCCAGTCCAGCGCGCCGTTCAGACCCTCGATGCGGAAGCGCCCCCCGCCATCCCGCGCATCCAGGCCGTTCGCGCGCAAGCGCAGGGTGTGCAAGCCATTCGCACCCAGCACCACGGCGCCACTGAGGTCGCCGTCGGTCTTCAGATTGTTCAAGCCCAGCGTCGCCAGCCAGGTCTTTCCGTAGTGCTCGTAGGCCGACGGGAAATGCGCGCCGAAGCGGCTCATCGTCATGCTGTGCAGGCTGCCGTCCGCGCCGAAGATGAAACCGCCGGCCAGCGACAGGGTGTCCGGATCGATGTAGCTGAGATGGTCGACGCGCATGCTCCCGCCCTGCGCGGTCAGATCGAACGCGAGCTGGGTCGGATGGGTCGGCAGATTGGCGTAGACCGGACCGAGCAGCAGATCGCCGCCGTGGAGCGTGCCGGACAGGCCGACCTGGCTGCGCGTGGCGTTGACGTCGATCTTCAGGCGCCCGTGCAGCCCGACACTCTGTCCCGCCAGCGAACCGCCGTCGAAGTTCGCCTTGGTCAGCCGCAGCGAGGCCGCGCCCTGCAGGCCGTCCGGAAGAAAGTCCATCGCCAGCGTGCCATCGAGCTGACCGCCGGTGAGCCGCCCCGCCCAGGCGCGCGACAGCGGCCCCTGCAGCCAGGCCAGCGGCATGTGGATGAATCGCGCCTGGACATGCGAGGTCTGATCCAGCGGAAGCGCCAGCGACACGGCCGGATTCTGGTCTTGACCGAGATCCAGCTGCAGGGTATTCGCACCGACATCGAGAATCAGGTCGAACTGTCCCTGCTTGCGCATCAGGCCGCCGGGCGCGCCCTTGAGAGTCAGCGTGCCGCGGCAGTACCACGCGTCCTCGCTGCTGCGCACCAATGCGCCCTGCAAGTCGATGCCCACGTGTTTCCACCCGAGCGCGGCGACATCGGCGCTGGCAATCTTCAACTGCAGCTGCAACTGGCCATCGGCGCCGGGCTGCAGCGTGCCGTCCACCTGCTTCAGTGTCACCCCCGGCAGCGCAATCGAATCCGCCCGCACGGTCGTGGCCGCGCAAGCCGCTCGCGCTCCCATCAGGGAAATCGCCAACAGCGCCCAGCAGACACACAGATTACGGCTTGATCGCAGGTTCATCGCGCGTCATTCTGCCAAACTCTTCCCCAACGGCACATCAACGGCCATGTCCGACGTCGTCGAAGCCCCTGCCGCGCGCGCCTGCGTTCTGCTCGCCGAGGACGATCCGGTCAGCGCCCTGTTCCTCGCCGAAGCCCTGCGCAGCCTGGGTCTGGACGTCGATGCATGCGACGACGGACTGCTGGCGCTGGCGAGAGCGCGGGTACGCCGCTACGACCTGCTGTTGCTCGATTGCCGGCTGCCTGGACTCGGCGCACAAGGCATCCTCGGGACGCTCGCCGCAGACGCGACGATGGCCTCGCACGGCGTACCGGCCATCGCCAGCAGCGCCGAGATGACCGCCGCGCAGGAGCACGCATTGCACGCCCAGGGCTTCGCCCGCGTATTGCGCAAGCCCATGCAGGTACAGGACCTCGAACAAGCCTTGACGGCCGTGCTGGCGGGCGCCGCGCCGCTGCTGGACGAAGCCGCCGCCCTGGAAGCCAGCGGCGATGCCCGTACCCTCGAAGCGCTGCGGGGTCTGTTCCAGACCGAACTGGAAACGCTGTCCACCCAATTCGATACGCTGCTGGACGATCACGCCGAACTGCGCGAACGTCTGCACCGGCTGCGCGCCTCTTGCGGCTTCTGCGGCGCAACGCCGTTGTCGCACGCCTGCGAACGACTGGCGTCCGCCGACATCGCCGACGCGGCGACGGACCCGCGGGTGAAAACATTCCGCGAGCGCCTGACCGGCACCTTGCAGGCACTGCGCGAACGCACCGCCGCCAACGCCTGAAGCTCTCAACGCAATGCGGGCGGTGGCCCCGGACGCAGCATGCGCCAGGCGCGCAGCTCGGTACCGCCGAGATGAAAGCGCAACACATCGCGCATGAGCACGCGCAGGCGGCGCAGTCCGTCGTCATCCGGACAGCGATCGTCGGCCAGCGCCAGCAGATCCTCTCCGCGCACCGCCTGCGGCGTCTGCGGCCCGCAACGCTCGGGACCGCCGTCGGGCTGGTAGCGGTAAAACGCTTGCGGGTCCAGAGCTTCCCCGTCCTGGGCGTCGTAGCGAAGCTGCATCGCGTAACCAAGCGCCTGCAGCAGATCGCGCTCGAAGCGCCGTAGCGGCCATGCCGGCGCCGCCCCGGCATCGAGACGGCTCAGGATTTCGGCGTAGGCATCGAACAGTCCCGGCTGCGCATCCTGGCGGGCGCACAGACGCACGACCAGTTCATTGACATACAGCCCGGAAAGCAGACCGTCGCCGCGCAGACGGTTCAGGGCGCCGATCGGTTCGACGCCGCGCAGGGTCGCCAGCTCGCCGCGCTGGCTGTAATCGAGCGCCAGCGACTGGAACGGTTCCAGGTCGGCACGACGCAGCCGCGAACGCGGTCCGCGCACGCCGCGCGCCACCACGCCGAGGCGGCCGTGATCGCGCGTCAGGCATTCCAGCAACAGCGACGTCTCGCGATAGGCGCGCGCATGCAGGACGTAGGCAGGCTGCTGCTGGACCAGAAGCATCGGAGAACGGACCTCGTCACGGAGACGCTAGGCTAGCGCAGCCCGCGCCGCCGTGGTGCGCGCAGCTCAGTCGGTGTAACCGAAGCGCTTCAGCGCATTCTCGTCGTCGCCCCAACCGGTACGCACCTTCACCCACAGCTTGAGGAAGACGCGCCGGCCGAACACCCGCTCGATGCTGCGCCGCGCCGCCGCGCCGACAGCCTTGAGCTGCTCGCCGCGGGCGCCGATCACGATCGCCTTCTGGCTGTCGCGCTCGACCCAGATCACCGCGTGGATTTCCGCCAGGCCGTCCTCGCGATCGGCAAAACGCTCGATCTCGACCGTGGTGGCGTACGGCAATTCCTGATCCAGCCGCAGCATCAGCTGCTCGCGCACCATCTCGGCCGCCAGGAAGCGTTCGCTGCGGTCGGTGACGTCGTCCGGACCGAACACCGGCGCGCGTTCCGGCAAGCGGGCCAGAATGCCCCGCTCCAGATCCTGAAGGCCCTTGCGCTTGAGCGCGCTGACGTAGAACACCTCGTCGAAACGATGCCGCTCGGTCAACTCGGCGACGAACGGCAGCAGCGCCTCTTTGTCGCGCAACTTGTCGATCTTGTTGATCGCCAGCAGCGCCGGCAGCGAACGCTCGGCCAGCGCGGCGCGCACCGCCTCGTCCTCGTCCGTCCAGCGCCCGGCCTCGATCACCTGGATCGCGACGTCGACCTCGGCGATGGCCGCGCGCGCGGCGCGGTTCAGGCTGCGATTCATGGCCTTGCGCGCACCGCGATGCAGGCCGGGCGTATCGACGTACAGAATCTGTCCGTCTTCGCTGTTGGCGATGCCGAGAATGCGGTGCCGCGTGGTCTGCGGTTTCGGGCTGACGATGCTCAGACGGAATCCGATCAGGGCGTTGAGCAAAGTGGACTTGCCGACATTGGGCCGCCCGACCAGGGCGACCATGCCGCAGCGAAAGTCCTGCGCTTCGTGTTCGTTCATGAGGTTTCTCCGCGCTCGAGCCATGCCAGCGCCTGTTCGGCAGCCGACTGCTCGGCGGCACGGCGACTGCGCCCCTGCGCTTCAAAGCGCGTCGCCTGGGGTTCGTCGAGGCTGCAGGCAACCTCGAACGTGCGTGCGTGATCTTCGCCGTGCGCCGCCAGCAACGCATAGCTCGGCAGGCTCAGCCCTCGCGCCTGCAGCCATTCCTGCAGGCGGGTCTTGGCATCCTTGTGCGAACGCGGCATGTCCTGCACCAGCGCCTCGAACTGCCGCTTGACCACGTGGCGGCAGGCATCGAAGCCGGCGTCGAGATAGACCGCGGCGATCAGTGCCTCGAAGGCGTCGGCCAGGATCGAGTCACGACGATAGCCACCGCTCTTCAGTTCGCCCGGTCCCAGGCGGAGCTTGTCGCCCAGCTCCAGCTTGCGCGCCAGACCGGCCAGACGCTTGCCGTTGACCAGCTCCGAACGCAGCCGCGTCAGCTCGCCCTCGCTGGCATTCGGGTGCGCCTCGAAAAGCATCTCGGCGACCACCAGGTCGAGCAAGGCGTCGCCGAGGAATTCCAGCCGCTCGTTGTTCGGGCGACCGATGCTGCGATGGGTCAGCGCGAGTTCGTACAGCGCCGGATCGCGAAAGACATGATCGAACTTCACGCCCTACTCGACGCTCCCGGTGAGGGGAACGGTCTTGTCGAAATGCAGCAGGAAGTCGATGTTGTACAGGAAGTGGACGCGCTTGTCGTAAGCCACATGCATCGTGGTCGCGCCGTTGCTCTGCTCGAAGCGGACGGTGTCCGGACCGAACTGATCGTCGGCGTACTGGAAGCTCAGCTTGAACATGAAATCGCGACGAATCTGGTCGCGGCTCTTGCCGGTCAGATCTTCCTGTGAAATCTCCTGCATCGCCTTCTGCACGCCCATGTAGTGGTAGTACGGCGGCCACAGTTTCATGGCCATGTAGGCAAAGAAACCCACGATCAGGATGATGAAGATAAAACCGAACAGCGTGATGCCTTTCTGCCTGGATTTCATGATTCCGACTCCCCTTTGCGGCTCCCTGTGGACGCCGCCCTGATGGAAATTAGTGCAGCACCGTTCCGATGCGTTTCATCGAATGCAGGCTCAGCCAGATGAAGAAGGCCTTGCCGACCAGGTCCTTCTCCGGCACACAGCCGTGGTAGCGACTGTCGTCGCTGTCATCGCGATTATCGCCCATCACGAAATAGCAATTCTGCGGCACCGTGACCGGATTGTCGCCATTGGGCACGTCCGGCGCGAAGTGCGCCAGCGGCGTCTCGATGATGTGGTGATGCACGCCGTCGAGGTTCTCGTCCAGCACCATGCCCTGCCGGCTCATGATGGTGCGGTCGTACTGGTCCGACACATCGCCCGCATACGGTCCGATCGGCGTCGCCTCGACGCGCTTGCCGTTGACGAACACCTGCTCGCCGCGCACCACGACCTTGTCGCCCGGCAGGCCGACGATGCGCTTGATCCAGTCCTGATTCTTCGACCACGGCGGACGGAACACCACGATGTCGCCGCGCTTGGGTTCGCCCAGGTGCAGGATCTTGGTGTGGAACACCGGCAGGCGCAGCCCGTAACTGAACTTGTTGACCAGGATGAAATCGCCGACCTTCAGCGTGGGATACATCGAAGGCGACGGAATGCGGAACGGTTCGGCCACGAACGAGCGCAGCACCAGCACCAGCAGCACCACCGGGAACAGCGAACGCGACCAGTCCACCGGCCACGGGTCGCGATAGTCCTTGCCGGCCTCTTCGGCGCGACGCTTGCGCGCACGGTAAAGGAAGGCGCGATCCAGACCCCAGACCAGTCCGAACAGCACAGTGAGAATCAACAGCGCCAACGCAAAATCGAATGCCATGCCTATTTCCTGAAAATCACGCGGACGTCGCATCGGATGACGCACGCCCTGCCCTGAAATGCCGGGACATCGCCGGCACTCCTGCCGCCGATTGTGCCCTAAATCCCGGCCTCGCTTACTTGTCGGCCTTCAGCACGGCCAGGAAGGCTTCCTGCGGAATTTCCACGCGGCCCACCTGTTTCATGCGCTTCTTGCCTTCCTTCTGTTTCTCCAGCAGCTTCTTCTTGCGGCTGACGTCGCCGCCGTAACACTTGGCGAGCACGTTCTTGCGCAGCGCCTTGACCGTGGAGCGGGCGATGATCTGCCCGCCGATGGCGGCCTGGATGGCAACGTCGAACTGCTGGCGCGGAATCAGCTCCTTCATCCGCTCGACCAGATCGCGGCCGCGCGTTTCGGCCTGCATGCGATGCACGATCAGGCTGAGCGCGTCGACGCGTTCGCCGTTGATGAGCACGTCCACGCGCACGAACGGACCGGCCTCGAAACGCTGGAAGTGGTACTCCATCGAGGCGTAGCCGCGCGAGACCGACTTCAGTCGGTCGAAGAAGTCCAGCACGACCTCGGCCAGCGGCAGCTCGTAGCTGATCTGCACCTGCGTGCCGAGATACTGGATGCTCTTCTGCACGCCGCGCTTCTCCTCGCACAGCGTGATGATCGAGCCGACGTGATCGGGCGGCGTCAGAATGCTGGCGACGATGATGGGCTCGCGCACCTCGTCGATCTGCGGCGACGGCGGCAGCTTGGCCGGATTGTCCAGGCTGACCACTTCGCCGTCGGTCTTGGCGACTTCGTAGATCACGGTCGGCGCGGTGGTCACCAGGTCCAGATCGTATTCGCGCTCCAGGCGCTCCTGCACGATCTCCATGTGCAGCATGCCGAGGAAGCCGCAGCGGAAGCCGAAGCCCATGGCCTCGGAGGATTCGGGCTCGAAGAACAGCGCGGCGTCGTTCAGGCGCAGCTTGTCCAGCGCCTCGCGCAGGCTGGGATAGTCGTCGGCCGAGACCGGGAACAGACCCGCGAACACGCGCGGCTGCATCTGCTGGAAACCGGGCAACGGCTTGTCCGCCGGATCGCTGGACAGGGTCAGCGTGTCGCCGACCGGCGCGCCGTGCACGTCCTTGATGGCGGCATTGACCCAGCCGACCTCGCCCGGACCCAGGCGGGCGAGCTTGGTGCGCTTGGGCGTGAACACGCCGACCTCGTCGACGCCGTGGGTGCGTCCGGTCGACATCACCTGGATTTTGCTGCCGGGCTTGAGTTCGCCCTGCATCACGCGCACCAGCATGACCACGCCGAGGTAGTTGTCGAACCAGGAGTCGATGATCAGCGCCTGCAGCTTGTCGGTGTCACCCGGTTTGGGCGCCGGGATGCGCTGCACGATGGCCTCCAGCACCTCGGTCACGTTCTCGCCGGTCTTGGCGCTGACCGCGATGGCGTCGTCGGCCTCGATGCCGATCACTGCCTCGATCTCTTCCTTCACGCGATCGGGATCGGCCGTCGGCAGATCGATCTTGTTCAGTACCGGCACCACTTCCAGGCCCTGCTCGACCGCCGTGTAGCAGTTGGCGACCGACTGCGCCTCCACGCCCTGCGCGGCGTCCACTACCAGCAGCGCGCCTTCGCAGGCCGACAGCGAACGACTGACCTCGTAGGAGAAGTCGACGTGGCCTGGCGTGTCGATGAAGTTGAGCTGGTAGGTCTTGCCGTTGCGCGCGGTATACGGCAACGACACGGCTTGCGACTTGATGGTGATGCCGCGCTCGCGCTCGATCGGGTTGTTGTCCAGCACCTGCTCGGCCATCTCGCGTTCGGTCAGGCCGCCGCAGAGCTGGATGATGCGATCGGCAAGCGTGGACTTGCCGTGATCGACATGGGCGATGATGGAGAAGTTGCGAATGTGGTCCATGGAATCCGTGCTTGGCTTGGGCCATGCCGACATGCGTACATGGCAAGACACCGCCCGCGTAGCGGACGGTGCAAGGCGTCGATTATCGCATGGAACGCCGTGCCCATGCGCGCCGCCGCCGGTCGGGGCGACGCGCATGAACGGAGCTCATTCGCTGTCCGGTTTGGCCACGGTCACGGTGACGAAAGCTGTGTTGTTGCTGCGATCGCGAACCAGCAGCATCACCGTGCTGCCCGGCTTGAAGCCGGCCACGGCCTTGTCGAACTGTGCCACCGAGGCGACCTTGGTGCGACCGACCATCAGCACGACGTCGCCGGGACGCAGTCCGGCATCGGCGGCATTGCGGCCATCGACCTGGTCGATCACCACGCCGCCCTCGCTGCGCTTGAGGCCCAGCATGTCGCGCTGGTCGTCGGTCAGCGACTGCACGCTGAAGCCCAGTTTCGAGGTGCTGCTCGTACCGGAACCGCCGGAAGACGCATCGTCGCCATTGCCCTTCAACTCGCCCAGCTTGACCTTGAGCGTGCGGGACTTGCCGTCACGAATCACCTGCAGCGTGCACTCGGTGCCCGGCGCGGTGGCGGCGACCATCGGCGGCAGATCCGAGGCGGTGTTCACTTCGCGACCGTCGAAAGCCATGATGACGTCGCCGACCTGCAGCCCGGCCCGGTCGCCGGGACTGCCCGGCGTGACCGTGCGCACCAGCGCGCCGCGCACGTCGCTCAGACCCAACGCTTCAGCCTTGTCCTGATCGACGTTCTGGATGCCCACGCCGATCATGCCGCGCGACACATGACCCTTGGTCTTGAGCTGCTGCACGGCGTTCATGGCCAGATCGATGGGGATCGAGAACGACACGCCCATGTAGCCGCCGGTGTTGGAATAGATCTGCGAGTTGATGCCGACGACCTGGCCATCCAGGTTGAACAGCGGACCGCCGGAATTGCCGCGGTTGATCGGCACGTCGGTCTGAATGAAGGAGGTGTACGGCTGATCCTGACGCCCCAGATTGCGACCGACGGCGCTGACGATGCCCTGGGTGACGGTGTAGTCGAAGCCGAACGGCGAACCGATCGCCAGTACCCACTGCCCCGGCTTGAGCTTGGTGGAATCGCCGATGGTGACGGTCGGCAGGTCATGCGCCTTCACCTTCAGCAGCGCGATGTCGTAGAGCTTGTCCGAACCCACGACCTTGGCGGTGAAGGTGCGACGATCCTGCAGCCGCACGGTGACCTTGTCGGCGTTTTCGACCACGTGGTCGTTGGTCAGAATGTAGCCGTCGCTGGAGATGATGAAACCCGAGCCCAGCGAGGTGTGCGCAGGATCTTCCTGCGGCCCCATCGGTCCGCCGAAGAAACGGCGAAGAATTTCGGGAATCTGCTGCTGATCCGGCCCGCTCTGATCCGGTCCCTGCAACTGCATGGAAGGCGACTTGCCGCCGTCGTACTTGGCCTCGACGTGCACCACGGCGGGTGCGTTCTTCGAGACGATGCCGGTGAAGTCCGGCAGCTGCGCCGCCTGGGCGCCGACGGCCACCAGCAGCAAGCCAAAGGTGGCGCCGAAACGCATCATGATGGCTCTCATGGGGAATTTGCCTCCTTGGATCGTTTCATCGGAAATAGCGGCCGCGCCGGAACACGGCAAACACGGGATCGCCCTGCGGACCTTCCGCGGCCCACATGGTCTGAAACGGGGGGTTGCGCCCACATCGGACGCAGCGACGGCGGCTGGAGCCGCCGTCGCGAACATGCGTCAGTGCGTCTGCACCGGCGCCTGGGAATCCGGCGTCGTCGGCATGACCCAGCCACCGACGTCCGTCCTGCCGTACTGGCGGGCGTTGGCCGCCTCGCGCGCCGGGTAGCCGCGCGTACTCATGTAGGGCACGACGTGCTGCGCGTAGGTGGTGGGGATGAGGGCGTCGCCGCTCAACTGATAGGTGGCGGGCGTCAGCGTGTCGCCGCGTAGCTGACCGTCCAGCGTGCTGGCCGAAGCCCGCTGGCTGAGCTGACCGGCCATCGGCGTGACCGAAAGCCAGCGCGGCACTTCGGGCGCCCGGGCGATGGTGTTGGTCGTATCTTCCGCGGACGTGCTCGCCGCAGCGATGGTCGGACTGTTGCCGGCCGCGTCGCTGGTCGGTGCGGTCGGCTGCGCGACCATCAGGGCGACCGCCGCCACGCTGGCCGCGATCGCGCCGCCTGCGGACCACCGCAACCAGCGCCGCGAACCATGACCGACGGCAACATCGGCCGGCGCCGCGTCCAGCGCCGCCATCACGCGATCGGCGAAGTCGGCGCGGGCCGCTCCGGCAAATTCGCGACGCAGGCATTCGCGCCCGACGTGGTAGTGGGTCCACGAGGCGCGCAGCTCGGCGTCGTGCTCGACGCGCCGCAGCAGGAAGCGAACCTGTTCGAACTCGAGCTCGCCATCGGTGAAGGCGGAGAGGTTCTCACGGTGGGCTTCGTTCATGTTCACGATTCCTCACGATGGGAAAGCAGGGGCCGCAACTGCCGATCGATGGCCTCACGGGCCCGGAAGATGCGGGAACGCACGGTGCCGATCGGACAATCCATGGCCTCGGCAATCTCCTCGTAGCTGAGACCGTCCACTTCCCTGAGGGTAATGGCCGTGCGCAGCTCGTCCGGCAGTTCTTGGACAGTGGAAAAGACCGTTTGTTCCACTTCCTCGCGCATCATTTCGCGTTCGGGGGTGGCGGTCTCGTACAGACGGTCCGCGGTGGGACCGTACATCGCGTCCTCGACGGCGATGTCGTCCGCCGGCGGACGCCGTCCGCGCGCCACCAGGTGGTTCTTGGCGGTGTTGACGGCGATCTTGTACATCCACGTGTAGAACGCGCTGTCGCCGCGGAACGAGCTCAGCGCGCGCCAGGCACGCACGAACGCCTCCTGCGCCACGTCCTCGCATTCGCTGCGATCGGAAATGTAGCGGGAGATGAGTCCGATCACCTTGTGCTGGTACTTGCGCACCAGCAGGTCGAACGCGCCCCTTTCGCCTTTTTGTACGCGCTCGACGAGCGCGCGGTCCAATTCGTTCTCGCCCATGCCGGGCCATTCTCCTCTGCGATCCCGCAGGACCGCGCCCGTATCAGGTATTCACCCGGCATCGACATGAGCGCCGACACACGCAATCCTGACTGTGACCGGCAAATCCGCCCGGAGTTCGCTACGAGCATGGGGACGCTCGCGAAGGTCGTCAAGGCGACGCCTTGTCGCGACTCAGCCGATCGCGTCGCTCTCGATGCGGCGACCGAACAGACGCTGGCGTTCGGCCATCATGCGGTCGAAGGCCTGTGCCGGCAGCGGACGGCAGAACAGGTAGCCCTGCACCTCGTCGCAGTGGTGTTCGCGCAGAAAGCGCAGATGCGGCTCGATCTCCACGCCCTCGGCCACCACGTCGCGCTTGAGGCTGTGCGCCATGTCGATGGTCGCCTTGACGATGGCCTCGTCGTCCGGATCCACGCCGATATTGCGCACGAAGCTCTGATCGATCTTGATGCGCCGCGCCGGCAGTCGGCGCAGATAGTCCAGCGACGCGTGCCCAGTGCCGAAGTCGTCGATGGCGATCTGGCAGCCGATCTCGTGCAGCGCGTCGAGGTTTTCCATCAGGTTGGTGACCGACTTCACGCTGATGCTCTCGGTCACCTCCAGCTCCAGGCTGCTCGGATCGAGACCGCTGGACGACAGCGCATCGGCCACCATCTTCGGCAGGCTCTTCTGGCGCAGCTGCACCGCCGACAGGTTCACGCCGACGCGCAGGCGCAGTCCGTAGCGCTGCTGCCAGGCGTAGGCGTCGGCGCAGGCCGTGCGCAGCACCCACTCGCCGATGCCGACGATGAGACCGGTCTCCTCGGCCAGCGGAATGAAGAAGCCCGGACTGATCATGCCCAGCTCGGGATGCTCCCAGCGCACCAGCGCCTCCATGCCGACGATGTCTTCCGATTCGACATCGATTTGCGGCTGGTAATAGACGCGCAGCTCACCGTTGTCCTCGGCCTTGCGCAGATTGCTCTCCAGGGCGATGCGCTGCTGGTTCGACTCCTCCGACACCGCCTGGTAGACCTGGTAGTTGTTACGCCCCATGCCCTTGGCGTTGTACATCGCCACGTCGGCGTACTTGAGCAGATCGTCGGCGCTGGTGGCGTCGTCCGGATAGAAGCTGATGCCGATCGAGGCCGTCATGCGCAGCTCGGAATCGCCCTCCAGCGACAGCGGCACCTCCATCAGATTGACGATCTTTTCGGCGATGCGCTTGACGTCGTCGCGCTGCGTGATGTGCCGCAGGATCACCGTGAATTCGTCGCCGGCGTAGCGCGCCACCGTGTCGGAACCGCGCACCGACTTGCGCAGGCGCTCCGCCACCGCGCTCAGCACCTTGTCGCCGACCGAGTGGCCGAGCGAGTCGTTGATGCTCTTGAAGCGATCCAGGTCGACGAACAGCACGGAGAACATTTCGCCGGTGCGGCGCGCCTCGCGCAGCGTCGTTTCCAGGCGATCGTTGAACAGCAGGCGGTTGGGCAGTCCGGTCAGGCCGTCCTGCAAGCCCTTGGCCCGGCCCTGCTCGCGTGCGCGCTGCAATTCCAGATCGAAGCCGAAGCGCGCCGCGGCCACGCGCAGCGTCTCGGCCAACAGCGGCCGACCGCGCCAGGAATCGCGCGAGCCGATCAGCAACGCGCCGAGCACGTTGCGGCGTTCGTCCAGCAGCGGCAATCCTGCGAACGCGCCGAAGCCCATCCTGGCGATGAAATCGTCGTTCTGCGCCACCTGCGGACTGATCGCCGGCAGCAGCACCGGGCGACCGTCGAGCACCAGCTTGAGCGTCCCGCCGTTGAGCGGATCGGGCGCGTCGCTGGTGAACTGGCGGCGCAGCTCGCGCGTCAGCAGTTGCGGGCCGTCCTCGAGCTCGGGGCGCGCCGAGTAGACCGCCACGTAGTCGAGCTGCAGCAGATCCGCCAGCAGACGCGCCGACGCGCCCATGCGGTCCTCGCCCTTGCCCGTCGCCTGCATGCGCGCGAGCAGGCCCATGGCCATGCGCGCGGCCTCGAGTTCTCGGCGATCGCGCAAGCTGGCCAGATGCACCACCTCGCCGCCGCGAGTCACGGGCTGCAGCGTCATGTCGACCACGTCGGACTCGCCATTGGCGCGTCCGCGGCTGCAGCGGCGACGCGCGCTGCCGTCTTTCTCCATCGACTCGCGCATCTTCGCGAACTGGCTCTCGCTCAAACCCAGCAGCGGGGCCACGTCGCGCCCGCGCAATTGCTCGCGCCCATAGCCGGAACCGCGCTCGAACGCCGGGTTCACATCGAGAATCTCGCCGGTGGCGGCATCCAGCACCAGCAGTTCGTCGTCGTCGCACTCGAACGCGAAGCGGTAATCGCCGATCGCACCGGCGCTCTGCAGCGGCGACGACACGCCATCCTTCGACAAAACGGTCAGCAGCTTGATGCGCACCTCGTCGGCGTCGACCGGGCTGCGCACCCAGTCATCGACGCCCGGCGGGACGTGCTGATAGCCCCAGACACGCTGTGCCGGATCGGCACTGAGCATGCCCAGGACACGGATGCCGGACGCACCGGGCAGGCTGTGCAGATACGCGCACAGCGCCACGTTGTCGTGCGCCTCGCCGTGGAAATCGACAATGACTGCCTGCAGGTCGGCGTTCTCCGAGAGCAGGCTGCGCGCCTGGCGCGCATCGCGCGCGGTGTACAGGGCAGCCAGCCCCTGGCCGTCCAGGGCATCGAAAAGGCGGCGGCGGTCGTCGCGGTCGGAGGCGACGATCAGAATCTGCGGAGCGAGCTTGGCGAACATGACTCAGACCACCCAGCGCCCGTCGCGCAACCGCGGTCGCGCGCCGGCCACGGAGCCGCCCATCATGGTCGCCAGACCCTCGACCGAATCGATCAGGGCCTCGTCGTCGGTCAGCAGCACCACGCGCCGCACCTGATCGGAACGGCCGCGCTCGAGCTGGCGAAGCAGGGTCTGTTCGGCCCGGTCCAGCGGACCTTCCACGCCGATCATCAGATAGATGCCGAAGTGCATGCTCTGCAGCACGTAGCGCAGGGTATCGCTGACCCGACGGCAGCCCGGCACGCGGACATCGCCTTCACGCAGGCTGCGCAATCCGTCGTCGCGATACCAGACATAGGCGCTCTGGCCGCTGCGGCGCGTGATCTGTCGAAACTGCTCGACCACGACCTCGGGCTGATCGGTGCGCAGCACCACCAGCGCCGACTCGGCGTCGACGATGCGGTCGAGGGTGTCAATGCCTGGCTGAAGTCCTGCCGCTTCCATCGTATGGGTCATTCCAATGCAACGCGACGCAACACCCGCCCCCTTCTACGCAGCTGCATCGCATGGCGCAGCATAAGCGATGCTCGCACGTTGCGCACGGGTTGCCTGAACCGATCTACGCCAAGGTTACGACGCGTTGTGAAGCGTCTCGCATTCACGAAGACCTCGCGGTATCGTGATCGTCCCATTCCGCTAGCGATACAGAGCTCATGTTCGAGGGATTGCGCTTCAGGCACTGGCAGACGGGCTGCGACGACGACGGCATCGTGACCCTGGCCCTGGATCGGGCCGACAGCAGCGCCAACGCGCTGTCGCGCGCCGTGATCGAAGAGCTGGACGAAATCGTCGAGCGACTGGCCATCGAAGCGCCGCGCGGCGTGGTGATTCACTCCGCCAAGGCGACCGGTTTCGCGGTCGGCGCGGATGTGCACGAGTTCATCGAGTTCGCGCGTCAGGACAGCGTGCGCGACAACATTCGCAACGGCCAGAAGGTGTTCCAGAAGCTGGCGAGTCTGCCCTGCACCACCGTCGCCGCGATTCACGGCGCCTGCATGGGCGGCGGTACCGAACTGGCACTGGCCTGCGACCAGCGCGTAGCCGTCAACGACCCGAAGACGCGCATCGGATTGCCCGAGGTGATGCTCGGCATTCATCCCGGCTGGGGCGGCACCGCGCGCCTGCCGCGTCTGATCGGTGCGCCGCAGGCGCTGCCGGCGATGCTCACCGGCCGTCCCTTTTCGGCCGGTCGCGCACGCGCCGTAGGCCTGGTCGACAAGCTGTGCGAGGCCGACGCTCTGCTGGAAACCGCGCGCAAGTTGGCTCATCGCCCGCGCAAACGACCGTTCAAGCAACGCTTCGTGGCCTGGGCCACCAATCTGTGGCCGACCCGGCAGGTTCTTGCGCCGATGGTGCGCAAGCAGACCGCCGCCAAGGTCCGCAAGGAACACTACCCGGCGCCCTTTGCACTGATCGAAGTGTGGCGCCGCGGCGGCAGCGACATCCGCCAGCGCCTCATTCTGGAAGCCAATTCAGTAACCCGGCTGGCCGCCACGCCGACGGCCCGCAACCTCATTCGCGTGTTCTTCCTGCAGGAGCGTCTGAAGAAGCTGGGCGCGGATACCGAGCACGGCATCGATCGCGTGCACGTGATCGGCGCGGGCGTGATGGGCGGCGACATCGCCGCCTGGAGCGCACTGAAAGGCTTCCAGGTCACCCTGCAAGACCGCGAGATGAAGTACATACAGCCGGCGCTGGACCGTGCCCGGACGCTGTACGAAAAGAAGCTGAAGTCCGCCGAGAAAGCCGCCGAACCGATGGCGCGCCTGAAGGCGGACGTCGAGGGCAAAGGCGTGGCCGACGCCGACCTGGTGATCGAGGCGATCTACGAGAACGCCGAGGCCAAGCAGAAGCTCTACGCAGGCATCGAACCGCAATTCCAGGCCGACGAACTGCTGGCCAGCAACACTTCGTCGATTCCGCTCGACGAACTGCGCGCGAATCTGAAGCATCCGGAACGCTTCCTCGGCCTGCACTTCTTCAACCCCGTGGCGAAGATGCCGCTGGTCGAAGTGGTGCGCCATGACCGCATGGACGCGCAGACCGAAAAGCGCGCCCTGGCCTTCTGCAAGGCCATCGGCAAGCTGCCCGTGGCCGTGGCCGGCACCCCCGGCTTCCTGGTCAACCGCATCCTCATGCCCTACCTGCTCGAATCCATCCGCATGCTCGGCGAGGGCGTGCCCGGCGCGGTGCTGGACAAGGCCGCGCGCAAGTTCGGCATGCCGATGGGACCGATCGAACTGGCCGACACCGTGGGCCTGGACGTCTGCGTGTCGGTGGGCAAGGAGCTGGCTCCCTTCCTGGGCTTGCAGATTCCGCCGGGCATGGAAGACCGCCTGGAGGACGGCAAGCGCGGCAAGAAGGACGGTCGCGGCTTTTACGTCTGGGAGGACGGCAAGCCGAAGAAACCGGACGTCGACGCCGATTACAAGGCCGCCGACGACATCACCGACCGCATGATCCTGCCGATGGTCAACGAGGCGGTGGCCTGCCTGCACGATGGCGTGGTCGACGAAGCGGATCTGCTCGACGCCGGCGTGATCTTCGGCACCGGCTTCGCGCCGTTCCGCGGCGGTCCGATCCAGTACGTGCGCGAAACCGGCGTCGACGAACTGCGCGAACGCTTGCAGACGCTCGCGCGCAGCCACGGCGATCGCTTCCGTCCGCGCGAAGGCTGGGACCTGCCCTTGCTGCGCGAGCAAAGCACCGTCTGACGCCCATACTCGGGCGACGCCGGCCGGCGTCGCCTTTGCGCGACTACCAGACCAGATCGTCCGGCACGCCGTCGTCGCCCTCGGCCGGCGCGGCATCGGGATCGACCTGCAGCGCGATGTGCTCCGGCGCGAAGGCGAGTATCTTTTCGGCCACTTCCAGCGTCACCAGCAGATAGCGCCCGCCCTGCTGCACCACGACCAGCTCGCCGGCATTGATTCGTGCCAACTGATCGGCGTCGACGTGCACGCGACGAATCTTGCCGCCGTACTCGAAATGCCGCATCAACTCGGCATCGGGCTTGTTCAGCACAGCGCCCTGCAACGCGTCCTGCAGCTTGCGCTTGCGCTCCTTGCGCTCGCGCGCCTGGCGCTCGGCTTCTTCCTTCTCGCGGCGACGCTCGCTCGCCTCGGCCTTGGCGCGCATCGCGTAGGCGCGGGCCAGATCGACCTCGCCCGACGCCGGCGCGGCCGAGCCGCCGGACGCAGCCTGCGGCGGACGACGCTTGCCGCCTCGCTTCTTGTTACCGGATTCGCGGCGCTCCGACGCCGGTTTCGCCTTGCTGACGAAGCCGGCCTTGAGCAATTGGTCTCGCAACGAGTCGGCCATGACGTGGCACCCTTTCGATCATGACGGCGATCTGCATCCCAGCAGATCGGGATTTCAGTAATGTGGCGGCGGCGGTTCGTCGTGTGCGTCGTGACCGACCGCGGCGCGCAGCGAGGTGATCTCGCTGCGCAGCGCCCGCAGCGCCTGCTCGACAGCCAACAGACGCTGACTGATGTCGGCGTCCGCTTGCGACAAGCCGCCAACCGCATCGTCGAGGAAGGTCAGACGGACCTCGATGTCCTGCAGACGTTCGGATTCCTGCGACATGACGGCGCTCAACCGCGACCGATCTGCGTGGAGCGTCCGCGGCCGATGCCGTAGTACGCCAGCCCGGCCGCCTCGACCTGCTCCGGATCGTAGAGATTGCGGCCGTCGAACAGCACGCGCTCGCGCAGGGTCTTGGCCAGCAGCTCGAAATCCGGGCTGCGGAACGCCTTCCATTCGGTGACCACGGCCACGGCGTCGGCGTTCTCCAGAGTCGCCTGCAACGAATCGCAGAGCACCAGGTCGTCCCGCTCGCCGTAGATGCGCCGCGTCTCCTCGCGCGCTTCGGGGTCGAACGCCCGCACCTTCGCACCGGCCTCCCACAGCGCTTCCATCAGGTAGCGGCTGGGGGCTTCGCGCATGTCGTCGGTGTTGGGCTTGAAGGCCAGCCCCCACACGGCGATGGTACGCCCCTGCAGCGCACCGTCGAAATGCCGCTGGATCAGGTCGAACAGCTTGTGCTTCTGTCTGGCATTCACGGCCTCGACCGCGCCCAGCAGCGTCGCCGTGTAGTCATGCGCACGCGCGGTGCGCTCCAGCGCCTGCACGTCCTTGGGGAAACACGAACCGCCGTAGCCGGCGCCGGGATAGATGAAGTGGAAGCCGATGCGCGGGTCCGAACCGATGCCCAGACGCACCTGTTCCACGTCCGCGCCGACGCGCTCGGCGATGTTGGCGATCTCGTTCATGAAGCTGATCTTGGTCGCCAGCATCGCGTTGGCCGCGTACTTGGTCAGTTCGGCCGAGCGCTCGTCCATCACCACCAGACGCTCATGATTGCGGTTGAACGGCGCGTACAACTTGCGCAGCAGCGCGACCGCCTTCTCGCTGGAACTGCCGATGACGATGCGGTCCGGGCGCATGCAATCGTTGACCGCATCGCCTTCCTTCAGAAACTCGGGATTGGAGACCACGTCGAACGCCACCTTGGCGCCGCGCGCTTCCAGCGCCGCGCCCAGCGTCGCGCGCACGCGGTCCGCGGTGCCGACCGGCACCGTCGACTTGTCCACCACCACGGCGTAGTGATCGAGGTGCTTGCCAATGGTCGTCGCCACTTCCAGCACGTAGCGCAGATCGGCGCTGCCATCCTCGTCCGGCGGCGTGCCCACGGCGATGAAGATGGTTTCGCCATGCTCGATCCCCGCGACCGGATCGGTGGTGAACCGAAGGCGTCCCCCTGCGTGGTTGCGCTTGACCATCGGTTCCAGGCCGGGTTCGTAGATCGGAATCTGACCGCGCTCCAGGCCGGCGATCTTGTCCGCATCGACATCCACGCAGACCACGTGATTGCCCATTTCGGCCAGACAGGTACCCGTGACCAGACCGACATACCCCGTACCGAAAATCGTCACCTTCATGATGGTCGTTCATCCACTGGCAAAGTCAGACTGCACATTGTAGGCAGCCCGCGCGACCGCGACCAGCGCGCAGATCGTCGCGGGCCGGAAAAAGCACGGGGCGCAGATCGCTCCGCGCCCCGTACGAACCACATGAACGACGGCGATCAGTTGCCGCTGTCGTCGCTGCCGCCACTGCTGGGCGACGGCGGCGTGGTCTTCACCAGCGTCACGTCGAAGATGATCGTGGCGTTCGGCGGGAAGCCGTTCTGCGGCTGTTCGCCGTAGGCCAGGTCGGACGGAATGAACAGCTTGTAGTGACCGCCCACCTGCATAAGCTCCAGACCCTCGCGGAAACCCGGAATGACGTTGGACAGCGGAATCGGGGTCGGACCGCCGCCCTTGTGGTCGGCCGAGGCATCGAACTTCTTGCCGTCGATGAAGGTGCCCACGTAATTGATGTCGGCGGTGTCCTTCGGACCCGGGTGCGGACCCGTGCCCTGCTTGATGACCTGGTACTGCAGACCCGAAGCGGTCGTCTTCACGCCCGGCTTCTTCTTGTTCGCGGCCAGGAACGCGGCGCCTTCGCGCTTGTTCTTGGCGGCCAGCTGTTCGTATTCGGCCTTGGCCTTGCTGCGCAGCTCGGTCACGAACGCCTCGCGCACCTGCTTGGCCTTGGCTTCGTCGATCTGCGGCTTCTTGCCGGACAGCGCGTCCTGCAGCGCCTTGGCGACGATGGACGGATTGATCTCGTCACGCACGATCGGCGGCAACTGGCTCGCCAGATCCCAGCCCACCACGTAGCTGGCCTCGTTCTTGTTGACCTTCGGCGGAGCCGCCTTGGACTTGGCGCCCGTCTGCGCGAACGCGCCTGCGGACAGAGCCAGCGCGGCGACGGCGGCGACCGTCATCGCGTAACGCGGAAAATGCTTCATTCGATACTCCCTCGTGTGTGTTTTGTTGCCGGCGCCATCGGAATCGACCTCCCCAGACGCGGACAGGCCGATCATTGTGCCGGTCTTTTCGCCGGCTTGGCAACGGCGAACCATGGGACCGGAAGGCCCCGTAAAGGTTCCGTTCCGTGTACGGGCGCGCGGCATTTCGGGCGCGCGTTCACGCCACACCGCATATTCCGCATCAGCTTGTTCCGGCACGCTCCTGTTTTGCGTCGGCTTTTGCCGGCAGCGCCTTGGCCGGTCCGTCGGCACTGAGCGTGTCCTTCAACGCTGCCTGCAGGCGCGCATGCAGACGCACCAGACCGCGCCACAGGACCAGCGCCGCCAGCACGCCGGCCACCATCAGCATCAAGGCCACGCCGCGCGGCGGCAGAATCGCCGAACTCAGCGCCACCACCAGCAACGCCAGCGCCACCAGCGTCAACAGCGGAATGATGCGCGCCAGCACGTTGCGGATCGCGAAGGTGTATTGCCCGGCAAAACGCTCGCGGATACCCAGCTCGGCCAGCAGCATGCCCAGCGCACCGGACTTGCGGTACACCGCGATCAGCATCGGCAACGACAGGAACAGCGCACAGGCCCAGATCACCGAATGCCGCGTGTCGCGGTCGATGCCCAATTGCGAGAACAGCCGCCAGTTGTGCGCGTTGACGTAAGCGCCGATCACGAACAACGTCACCACCAGCGCGATGTTCACGCCGATGTGCCACAGGAAGCGGCGGAACATCGCCGCGATCACCGCGTTCTCGTCCACCGGGCGCAGGTTTTCCAGCCACTCGCTGTAGCTGCGCGCCAGGCTGCGCACCGGACGCGGCACCACTTTCGTCATGCCATCCACGATGCGGTCGGCCGAACGCACCAGGTACGGCGACATCGCCATGCACAGCACCGACACCGCCACGGCCACCGGATAAATGAAGTCGCTGACCACGCCCAACGACACGCCCAGCGTCGCCATCACGAACGAGAACTCGCCGATCTGCGCCATGCTCAGCCCGGTGCGCATCGAGGTGCGCGCATCGTGCCCGGTCAGGAACACGCCGAGGCTGACCGCGAACGTCTTGCCCACCAGCACCACCGCGGCAATGATCAGCGCCGGACCGAGGTACTGATACAGCATCGCCGGATCGATCTTCAGGCCGATGGCGACGAAGAACAGCGCCGCGAACATGTCGCGCAGCGGCTCGACCAGATGCGTCACGCGACCGGAACTGCGCGACTCGGCCACCACCGCACCGGCCAGGAATGCACCCAGCGCCACGCTGAAGCCCAGGCTCGCCGCCAGCAGGCAGGCGCCGAAGCAGATGCCCAGCACGCAGATCAGCAGCACCTCGTCGCGACCGTATCCGGCGACGTGATCGACCAGTCTCGGCAGCAGCAGCAGGCCCAGGATCAGGCCCACCACCACAAACAACCCCAGATGCCACACCACGCTGATCGCGTCGGCCGTCACCGTGCCGCCCAGCGCCACGGCCGTGAGCACCGTCAGCAGCACCACCGCCATCACGTCTTCGGCCACCAGCACGCCGACCACCAGACGTGCGAACGGCTGATGCCTGCGCTTGCCCTCGGCCAGCATGCGCGAAGCCACCATGGTCGAGGACAGCGCCACCATCGCCGCCAGGAACAAGGCGTCGATGCGCGACCAGCCCAGCCACTCGCCCAGGCTGTAGCCGAACCACAGCATCAGTCCGACCTCGGCCACCGCCGCCACCAGCACGCCCGCGCCGACACTGCGCAGCTTGCGCACGCTGAACTCGAGACCGAGCGTGAACATCAGCAGCACGACACCGAGATTGGAAATGTCGTTGATGGTGCGCGGGTCGTTCACCAGCGGCCCCGGCGTATGCGGACCGATCAGCACGCCGACCAGGATGTAACCCAGCAACGCCGGTTGCCGCAGTCGGTGGAAGATGAGCGTCGCCGCACCGGCCACCAACATGACGATGGCAAGGTCGCGGATGAACCCGATGTCGTGCATAGATGCTCCCCGAGGTGTCCACTGCAGTATGCCGGACGCTTGCCGAACCTTGTTGCAATCGCCTTCGCACCGCGGTTTTCGATGGCGCTGGAAAAAAAGTTGAAATTGTCTGCACGAAAACGCTTGACGAAGACAGGTCACATCTCTATTCTTTCGCGCTTCCAGCGGCGGGGCCATAGCTCAGCTGGGAGAGCGCTACAATGGCATTGTAGAGGTCGCCGGTTCGATCCCGGCTGGCTCCACCACTAAACCCTGTCCCCATCGTCTAGAGGCCTAGGACACCACCCTTTCACGGTGGCGACCGGGGTTCGAATCCCCGTGGGGACGCCAAGTTAGGCAACAGGGTCAACGCTGGAAACAAAACGCGGAGCGGTAGTTCAGTTGGTTAGAATGCTGGCCTGTCACGCCGGAGGTCGCGGGTTCGAGTCCCGTCCGCTCCGCCACTATTCGAGAAAAAAGCCCGCCTTGCGCGGGCTTTTTTCTTTTCCGGCAACATGGATCTTTTCCGGCAACATGGATCTTTTCCGGCAACATGGATCTTTTCCGGCAACATGGATCTTTTCCGGCAACATGGATCTTTTCCGGCAAGCATGGATCTTTTCCGGCAAGCATGGACTGGCCGTGCCGCGCCGAAGAAGCGCATGACACACATGCGCGCCTCCGCCCCATCTATCCAAAAGATTGCGCAAGTCCGCGATACGGCCTTCGATGTGTCGCTTCATGCCATCACGATCTTGCACGGAAAGCAGCCGCTCGCCAGGCTCCCGCCCGTCCATCCGAATCGATGCCTTGAGCGTCTCGACTCGGGCCGAAGTCTGGCTGTCCATCCGTCCAACCCGCACTTCGTCCGCGCGGTACGGTCTCGCCTTCAGGCGTAGCGCACCTTCGGCGGTTCGTCGATGCGCTGCAGGGTGCCGATGGAATGCCCCTGCTCGGCCAGGTATTCCAGCCAGCGATTGAGAAAGCTGTTCATGCGCAGGCGATGCTGCATCACCGTGCGCGCTTCGGGGAACGGGCCCAGCACCTGCCACAGATGCCGGCCCGGCTCGCAGTGCCACGCCTCGGCCTGTTTGGCGTCGGTGTACATGCGCAGCTGCGCCGACGGCGTCGGCAGGCCGGTGCGCTCGTCGACGAAGCCGTAGCTGAGGTCCAGCTCCAGCGTGTAGCGATGGCGCTCCAGTACGTGCATGTGTACCTGGATGCCGTCGCCGGGGTCGGATACGTAATGCCCGGCCTCCAGCCGATGCGGCGCGAACAGGCGCGCCAGGCGCGCGTAGTTCTCCGCATACAGCCCCATCAGATAACCGAAGCGGCTGGGCAGGACACTGGTCGGGCGGTCAAGAATTTCGCTCATGGCCCGATGCTAGCATCGCCGCGACCGCAGCCGCGATAGGCCGGACTTCCCTGTCGGCGCAGGTTCAAAACATGTCCCGTTCCAACCCCAGATGGCTGAGAATGCGCGAAGCGATCTCCTCGATCGACAGATGGGTCGTGTTGATCTGCGGAATGTGGTGCGCGAGGAACATGTGCTGCGCGCGGCCCAGCTCCCAGCGCGCCTGCTCCAGACTGGCATAGCGGCTGTTCGGCCGGCGCTCGGAACGGATCTGCGCCAGGCGCTCCGCGTCGATGTTCAACGCGAACAGGCGCGAACGCTGCTCGCGCAGAAACGACGGCAGTTGCTCGGCTTCCAGATCGTCGTCGGTCAGCGGGTAGTTGGCCGCCTTCACCCCGTACTGCAGCGCCATGTACAGACAGGTCGGCGTCTTGCCCGAGCGCGACACGCCGACCAGGATCACGTCGGCGTCGTCGAACTTCGTACTCATGCCGTCGTCGTGCGTCAGGGCATAGTTGGTGGCATCGATGCGGCGGTCGTAGCGGCTGGTATCGATCAGACCGTGCGAACGGTTCACCGCGCCCGAACGCTTGGTGCCCAACTCCTGCTCCAGCTGTCCCATGAACGGCGCAAACAGATCGATCATCAGCGCACCGCTGCTGGCGACCACGTTGCACAGCGCCTGATCGGCCATGGTGTTGACCACGATCGGCTTCTCGCCGCTTTTCGCGTACGCCGTCTTGATGCGCAGCGCCGCCGCGGCCGCCTTCTCCGGGTCGTCCACGAACGGCAGACGATGCGCATCGAAATCGATGCCGTCGAACTGGGCCAGAATCGAATGACCGATGGTTTCGGCGGTGACGCCGGTCGAATCGGAAATGAAAAACACCGTGCGGCGCATGCGCAAGAACTCCCTGAAAGCGTTTTCGCAGTCTACCCGAGCGACCCGCAACCGGCTCCGGCCTGAATCCGCGCCCGCGCAAACCTTGTTGCGGACGGTCCGGCAGGCGACAATACCGATTCTTTTCATGGCGTTTCACCCGTTTTCACGCGTGCACGCCCGTCCATCCCAAGGGAGTTCCCGTTTTGAGTGACCTGGTGCTTTGGCTCGACAGCCTGCGCATGACCGACCTTGCCAAGGTCGGCGGCAAGAACGCCTCGCTCGGCGAGATGATCGGCAACCTGGCCCAGCTCGGCGTGTCCGTGCCCGGCGGCTTCGCCACCACGGCCGACGCCTACCAGACCTACCTCGAAAAGAGCGGTCTGGCCGAGCGCATCCGCAAGCGGCTGGAAACCCTGGACGTGGACAACGTCGATGAACTGGTCGCGGGCGGCAAGGAGATCCGCGGCTGGATCACCGACACCGCCCTGCCCGCCGATCTGGAGCAGGCCATCCGCGACGCCTATATCAAGCTGTGCAAGGACGCCGGCGCCGACGACATCGCCGTCGCCGTGCGCTCCTCGGCCACCGCCGAGGACCTGCCGGACGCCAGCTTCGCCGGCCAGCAGGAAACCTTCCTCAACGTGGTCGGCATCGACGACGTGCTGCACAAGGTGAAGGAAGTCTTCGCCTCGCTGTACAACGACCGCGCCATCGCCTACCGCGTGCACCACGGCTTCAAGCACGAGGACGTGTTCCTGTCCGCCGGCGTGCAGCTGATGGTGCGCTCGGACATCGGCGCGTCGGGCGTGCTGTTCACGCTGGACACCGAGTCCGGCTTCCGCGACGTGGTCTTCGTCACCGGCAGCTACGGCCTCGGCGAAATGGTCGTCCAGGGCGCGGTGAACCCGGACGAGTTCTACGTCTTCAAGCCCACCCTGCGCGACGGCAAGCCCGCCGTGCTGCGTCGCCAGCTCGGCGCCAAGCAGCAGCGCATGGTCTATTCGGACGCCCCCGGTGAACGCGTGAAGATCGAGGCGACGCCGGACGCGCTGCGGCAGAAATTCTGCATCACCGACGCCGACGTCGAGGAACTGTCGCGCCAGGCCCTGACCATCGAGAAGCACTACCAGCGCCCGATGGACATCGAATGGGCCAAGGACGGCAACACCGGCAAGCTGTACATCGTGCAGGCGCGCCCGGAAACCGTGAAATCCCGCGCCAGCGCCACCCAACGCGAGCGCTTCGAGCTGAAGCAGAAAGGCCCCGTGCTGGTCGAGGGCCGCTCCATCGGCCAGAAAATCGGTTCCGGCAAGGCCCGCGTCATCAAGTCGCTGGAGCAGATGAACCAGTTCCAGGCCGGCGACGTGCTGGTCGCCGACATGACCGATCCCGACTGGGAGCCGATCATGAAGCGCGCCTCGGCCATCGTCACCAACCGCGGCGGCCGCACCTGTCACGCCGCCATCATCGCCCGCGAACTGGGCGTGCCCGCAGTGGTCGGCACCGGTAACGCGCTGCAAAGCATCGCCGACGGCACGGAAGTCACCGTGTCCTGCGCCGAGGGCGACACCGGCTACATCTACGAAGGCCTGCTCGACTTCGAGCGCATCACCACGGACCTGGGCGACATGCCCGAAGCCCCGCTGAAGATCATGATGAACGTCGCCAACCCCGAGCGCGCGTTCGACTTCGGCATGCTGCCCAACGCCGGCATCGGCCTGGCGCGCCTGGAGATGATCATCGCCAGCCACATCGGTGTGCACCCCAAGGCCTTGCTGGAATACGACCGCCAGAGCGCCGAGGTGAAGGCCAAGATCGACGAGCGCATCGCCGGCTACGACGGCCCGGTGCCCTTCTACGTCGACCGTCTGGCCGAAGGCATCGCCACCATCGCCGCCTCGGTGTACCCCAAGCCGGTGATCGTGCGCCTGTCCGACTTCAAGTCCAACGAATACGCCAACCTCATCGGCGGCGACAAGTACGAACCGCACGAAGAAAACCCGATGATCGGCTTCCGCGGCGCCAGCCGCTACGTCGACCCCAGCTTCAGCGAAGCCTTCGGCCTGGAATGCAAGGCCGTGAAGAAGGTCCGCGAAGTCATGGGCCTGGACAACGTCTGGGTGATGATCCCGTTCGTGCGTACGCTGGACGAAGGCCGCAAGGTCGTCGAGGTGCTGGAAAAGAACGGCCTCAAGCAGGGCGCGCACAGCGGCGACGAAAAGCCGCTGAAGATCATCATGATGTGCGAAGTGCCTTCCAACGCCCTGCTGGCCGAGGAATTCCTGGACATCTTCGACGGCTTCTCCATCGGCTCCAACGACCTCACCCAGCTCACCCTGGGACTGGATCGCGATTCAAGTCTCGTCGCCAGCCTGTTCGACGAACGCGACCCGGCGGTGAAGAAACTGCTGGCGATGGCCATCTCCACCGCCCGCGCCAAGGGCAAGTATGTCGGCATCTGTGGCCAGGGGCCGTCCGATCATGCCGACCTTGCCGAGTGGTTGATGGATCAAGGGATTGAGTCGGTTTCGTTGAATCCCGACACCGTGGTCGATACTTGGCTGCGGTTGGCGAAGCACAAGAAAGCCTGAAGTTTTGGCTGCAAGTGATTGAAAAAGCGGGCTTCGGCCCGCTTTTTTTGGCGTGTGCGCCAAGCAGCATGTGCACCGGCAAGAACTGGCCAATTGCTAGACGCACCCATTACAGAGATACTCAAACTTGGATGGCAAAACTGGGAAACGACAAGCGAAGCCCTGCGTGCGCGACGCACAAAGGCAATCAAGAAGTAGCGCATATAGCCGCCAAACCAATTAATCACAACGATCATGTGTACGGTTTTACGAACCGCACAGCTTGAGCAAGAAAACCAAGGGGGCATACCATGCAGGTTATGATTGAAGTTGAAAAGAAAAAAACCTCAAGAAAGAAAGTTACAATAAACGAAAGAAGTTTAGTTCGGGCATCGCACAACGATTATCTTCGGACTTCGAAATTTCATAAAAAACCCTTCGAGACCAACCGAATTCACATGGTCATGACCGATACCGAAGTTCTTAAGAAAGCCATCCTTGTCATAACCTTGAGCGTACTTGGGTGCGGCTATACGGGAACCAGCAGAGCTGCTGCGGATGGAACATTCATTACAGCCGGCAATCGAACCGACATGGTTTACGATGATACTCGTGGATTAATCTATATTGCCGACGGTGATCGCGTGTTGCGATATGACATGGCCACTGATTCATTTCTACAAGACATAACCACTGGAGGAAACCTTCTGGGCATGGATATATCGCCCGATGAGAACACGCTAGCGGTAACTGACTCCAACCCATATACTGGAAATAATTCATACGTTCACGAGATCAACCTCGATACACTTGAAGATACACCCACACCCGTCAAATCATACAGTTCCACTTTAGGACTATATTCCGCAACCTACTTAAAAGACGGAACCCTTGCAACGACAGATTATAATTCCGAAGCTGAATTATCTCCAATATACCCAGGAGTCACACTGACCAATGTGAACTTACACTCCACAGGCATGCTCTCCGTGAGCGGCAACGGCCAATATCTAGGAATAGCCAACCTCGGCGTTTCGGAATGGGTCGCAGTCAATGAATTAACCTATGGCCAATCATATTATCCATCAGGCAACCAATCGTTTGAAAGTGGTTTTGAAACCATTGGCATTGGAGCCAATGAAGACGGCACACAATTCGCTATCGTAACCCCTAGCGGGACCATGATTAGAGACATAAGAAACCAACACTTGGCGAGCCTGGGTAATTCATTGGACGGCATGCCAGTAGCAGTCGCATATTCTCCCGGCGCACCGATAGCCTATTTCCCATGGTCTGGAACCACGATGGTTCAGGCATATGACATGAGTACGTTTAAACAGATCGCCAGCTATGACACTGGCGACACATTTTCCTTGCCTGCGAACAGCACAACTTATTCACAAGGGCGCATTCGTTTATCGCGAGACGGCTCACTGTTAATGGTTTCTGTTACCGGGGGCATACGGTACATACATCTCTATGCGCCACTCGGAGCCGACAACATCAGCACCAACACTTACGGAAGCCGTATTTCTATTCCTTTGAAAGGGCATATCGGAAACAACGGTGAATTAACCTACAGCATAAAATCACCCCCATCTCACGGGCATGCATTCATTAACGATGGCAAGGCGACTTATGTCCCCGATCCTGAATTTACAGGAACCGATAGCTTCACTTACACAGCTCATTATGGAATGGCGGCAGCTAGTGCAACTGTCGACGTAAGTGTCGCCGCTGACACGGGAAGCTATGACCCACTCGTCTCATTCAATACACTCCCCGCACTCCAGCCAAACACCCCCACCCCCGGCAGCACACACGTACCAAATGATTTCAATGGTGACGGCAGCTCAGACTTACTCTGGTTCAATCCCGGCACAAGCCAAGTCGGATACTGGACCATGAACGTCGACTCGACTGGTCAAAAAATCGAAAGAACCGGTACTCGCACTTACAGTGTCACCGCTGGCTATTTCGTCGGAGCAAGCGGTGATTTGAACGGCGACGGTTATACCGATTTAGTCTACACAAGCCCCGCCCACGATCTGTGGCTCTGGACCAATATCAAAGGTACAGGCTTCAAATCCACAAAAATCGGCGACTACCCTGCTAGCTGGCAGCTTGTAGGTGCTGGCGATGTCAATGGCGACGGCATGGACGACCTGCTTTGGATGGATCCTTCCGGGTGTCAATTTGCCTACTGGCTAATGAACGGAAGTCATCGCATCGGTTGGCGTGTATTCAATGTAACTTGTGGATATTACCCCTTGAGCATTGGCTATTACACACCCACAAAACGACTCAGCATTCTCTGGACGAGTGGCGCTGGCGATCTTTACATGTGGGACAGTCAGTCCAATGGAGGTTTCAGGAGTTACGATTTGACGACTACACTACAACTGAATTCGACGACTTTGAACTTGAGTGGGACCTGGGCATTGGGTGGAGGCTCGTCAGGACAGGGCATGGGATTAGAGTGGAAAGGTTCCGACGGTTACTCAAGCGCCGGTTATACCATCACTCGCACTTTCGACTCTGATGCACGGCAAATTGATGTGCAAATTACTCCCATTTGGAGCAACGGTGGGGTCTGGGTCGACAACCCCTCCTCTGCCTCCTACTTCATCCACAATCAATCCAGCAACTTGTATGCAACGGACCCCGCCCATCACGTGATTTCAACTGGAGTCCTCCAGGGAGACCATATTCCTCTGGAAATATCCGGAAATGCGCCTTACCGGACATTAACTCAATGGAGCTATCCAGAAGGCTGGTATGTGATTGGGGCTAAAGGAAACGGTGCGACACCACCCCCGTGGCGCTGAAGGCGATATACGTAACAAAAACGAGCACCACTTTGCTGCCCCATCTGCAGGTGCACACGCGGCCGATCTCCCAATAGTCAGGGAGATCGGATTCATGTAGTGCGATATGCATAAATTGTCCTGCTGGCTGAGGCCTTGATGGTGCCTTGTGGACCTGCTGTGGCTCAACCGGACAATGAAACGGCAAAGGAGTCGACGGCCGCCCCACGGCCATCGTGATTCAGAAACCCTGATGGTGAGACAGCCATCGCGGCCGAAAAACATATGACTTATCCAGCACTATTCCCGCTTAAGAAAAGTGTGCCGGACGCTACTGGACCCAACATGGCGGCTTGTAAGACGCCGTCGACATCGTCACGACTACTCTTGAATCGACATAAAGGCGTATATGTTCGTCAGACCTCGGCGTCTATGCTCAAGCGAACATCGACCCTTTGCTGGATGCAAACATACGCATCCAGTACTACGGACATGACTGCTGTTCCCGGGAGACCTCATGTTCATCACAGCACCTCCGGATTCCGCCGAAAACGCCCAGGTGTATGTGTCCAGCGCATCGTCGTTCGGATTCGTCATGAACATGGCCAAGGCCTGGGCCTGGCGTCCGGACTTCTTCGAGGGATTTGTTGCGCTGCGAAGCGGGCTGACGCAGGGCTCGGCCCTGAGCAAGCGGGATGTTGCCGTGCTCGTCTGCGCGACGGCTTCCGCGCTGCGCGATTCCTATTGCTCGCTCGCCTGGGGTGATGTGCTGTCCGAACTGGCGGACGCGGAGGTTGCGGCCGCCCTGCTCACCGCGCGGCATGCGGAAGGCATCACCGCGCGCGATGCGGCGCTGGCGGACTGGGCAAGAAAGGTGGTCGTCGATCCCAATGGCACCACGCAGGCCGACGTCGATGCCCTGCGATCGGTCGCCGCGAGGTGTTCGAGGCCACCGCCATCGTCACCCTTCGCATCGCTTTTTCGAGTCTCAACGATGCGCTCGGCATCCAGCCGGATGCGGCGCTGGCCGAACGGGTGCCGGAAGCCGTGCGTTCGGCTGTCGACTATGGGCGCCCTGCCGCGGACGCCTGACCTAGCCGATAGGCCACGTCATGGCGGAATGGCCTATGTATGCCATGCGCTCCAGGCACGTAGGATACCCGCACCATGCATCCCGAACTGGAGCGACCGCGATGGCGACGAACAGTGGGAATGACATCATCATCGAAGCGTGGAACACCGTCCTGTACGAGAAGTTCGTGCGCTTCAAGCATCTGCTGGTCGACGGTCTTTCGCAGCACAGCGACGCGGCCCTGCAAGGTCATCCTTTCCCGAGCGGCGCCCATGTGCTCGACGTCGGCTGCGGGTTCGGTGACAGCACCGTGCGGATTGCCGAACAGGTCGGACCGGAGGGCGACGCCATCGGCGTCGATTGCGCGGAAAATTTCATCGAGGCGGCCCGGCAGGACGCCAGCGCAAGCCATGCCGGGAATGCGCGGTTCGAGGTCCGTGACGTGGAATGGGACGATCTTGGCGGCCCCTACGACCATGCATTTTCGCGCTTCGGCACGATGTTTTTCGCCATGCCCGGCGCGGCCATGCGGAATGTACGCAAGTCGCTCCAGCCCGGCGGCACGTTCACGCAGGTCGTATGGCGCAAGCGCGAGGACAACCCCTGGCTTCACGAAGCCGAACTGCGCGTGAAGTCGATGGTACCGGTCGTGTCGCACGAGGACACCGACGCCGTGCATTGCGGCCCCGGACCTTTCTCGATGGCGGGCGCGGACATGGTCAGCGATCTGCTGACCGGCTCAGGGTTCTCGCGCATCACCTTCGAGCGGCACGATTGCGATATCTGCATCGGCCGCGACATCGACGATGCCGTGGCCTTTGCCAAGGCGCTGGGCCCGGCCGGCGAAATCATACGTCTGGCAGGAGACCTCGCCGAAGCCTGCATGGATGAAGTGGACGTGGCGCTGCGTGAAACCTTCGCACCCTATCTTGGCGAGCATGGCGTGTGGGCGCCTTCGAGCACCTGGATCATCCGCGCGCAGGCGTGAGCTTGCGAACAACGGCCAGGGTCACCTTCCCGGCACGCAACACATGCGCCGTACTCAAGGCTTCGCCAGCTGCGTACGCTGGGCATAGTCCGCGCGAAGTTCACGCTGATACTGATCGTAGGACAACCACGTCTGTGCCAGACACTGATCGCGCTGGACACTGTCGATCAACTTGAAGCACTCGTTGCGCTGCCAGGACTGACCGCTCGCATACAACTGCTGGGCCGTACAGCCGGTCAGCCCAGCCAGCAGGCAGGCGCCCGCCAGCAAGCCTAACGGTTTCATCGCGTGTCTCCGCTCCCCTCACACGCACGCAGACTTGCATGACCCCGACCTGGAAAAAGTGGCCAACGTCATGATTTCCCGAGCGGAACCATGGCGGACGAAGCAAATTGAGAACGGGTCATCACGATAGCGCCGACATCCTGGCTTGTCCGCTACACGGAGCGCGGGGATCGCTCGTCGATATCGACCGAGCAACCCGACCACGGCAAAAAGCGTACGCAGCCGTGTCCGATGATGCCCTGATTCCATCCGCAGAGCCGGAGCGCTGGTCGAAGCGCGCCTCGCGCGGCCCCCCTATTCGGCGGTGATGCGTCGCTTGGGATGTCACGCATAAAAAAAGCCCGGCGCATGGCCGGGCTTTTTCGTTACATGGCGGACTGGATCAGAGCACCTGAACCTGATCGGCCTGCATGCCCTTCTGACCCTGGGTGACCACGAAGGAAACCTTCTGGCCTTCCTGCAGGCTCTTGAAGCCCGAGCCCTGGATCGAACGGAAATGCACGAACAGGTCCTCACCGCCGTTTTCACGGCTGATGAAGCCAAAGCCCTTGGCGTCGTTGAACCACTTGACGGTACCGGTTTCGGTCTGAGACATCGTATTACTCCTTGGAACGGATGAAAGCCGCTGGGCGGCAGGGAGCTGGTCGCAAGGAGGAAAAGGGTTCAACGATGTAGTGCTACTTCGATCTACAGCATCAGGCCACGATTCACTGTGACCCTTGAAACTCAGCGGCGCTAGATTACGCGCTATTGGGCAGGGTAGCAATAAGAAAAAGTCGCGGCAGCAAGATTCGCGACCGCATCGTGCCGAAATGGCGCATCGGCTCAGTAGTCGCAGACGTCGAGCACGACGACTCTGTGTGCCCGATAGGCGCGCGCTTTGGTCGGCCAATGGCACGCTGCCAGCGCCTGTGTCCCGGCGGACCACGGCGCGTTGTCGAGCAACACTTCGCTGCGCGACAAGGCCACGTCGTCGCAGGCATGGAACAGGCGCAACACATGCAGGCCGGGCGACAGCGACTCGCACTGCATGGCGGTCTCGATGGCGGAAGCGACGTCCGCGGGTACATCGGCCGGTGCCAGCTCGCCGCGCAGCATCCAGCGCCCAAGGAAGACGTCCCAGCCGCGCACACCCAACTCCCAACGAGCGAGATCGAGCGTGCGGTCGTCGGTGACGTACCAGCACGCGGCCAACAGCACCGGCAGCAGGCCGGACTCGAAGCGCGACAGCGCATCGCGCACGCCGGCCTCGCCTTCGCCCTCCCCGGCGAGGCTTTCCTCGATGCGACGATCCTCGTCCAGCGCCACGTCGATATCCAGCCGCCCCGGCTCCGCGCCCTGCGCTTCGTGCCAGGTGGCGCGAATGGCGGGCCAGCCGTCCTCGCTGAGCAGCCAGCCCTCTTCGTCCGGCTCCAGTTCGACCTCGCGCTCGGCAAACAGGTCGAGCAGACGGCGCTGCAGCAGGTCATCAAACATGGCAATCACGGTGCGTGGGAGATAAGGCGGTCAGTCTGCCTCAAAGCAGACGCGCCAGATAGCCGGCGGTTTTGCCCGCGGCAGAGGCGGCCACCTGCCCAGGCGTGCCCTGCGTCACCACGCGACCGCCCTCGTCGCCCGCACCCGGCCCCATGTCGATGACCCAGTCGCAGTCGGCGATCACGCGCAGATCGTGCTCCACCAGCAGCACGCTGTGTCCGGCCTCGACCAGTCCCTGCAGCTGCCGCATCAGACGGTCGACATCGGCCGGATGCAGGCCTGTGGTCGGCTCGTCGAGCACGTACAGCGTATGGCCGCGCGCCTGACGTTGCAGCTCGGTCGCCAGCTTGATGCGCTGGGCCTCGCCGCCGGAGAGCTCCGTCGCCGGCTGGCCGAGGCGCAGGTAACCCAGACCCACCTGCCGCAACGTGGCCAGGGCGCGCGCCAGGGCCGGCACCTCGTCGCCGAAGAAAGCGGCCGCGGCATCGACGGTCAGATCGAGCACCTCGGCGATGTTCTTGCCGTTCCAGCGCACGGCGAGAGTGTCCTCGTTGTAGCGCGCGCCGTGGCAGGTCGGACACGGCGCGAACACCGAGGGCAGGAACAGCAATCCGACCGACACGAAGCCTTCGCCCTCGCACGTCGGGCAGCGCCCCTTGGCGACGTTGAAAGAGAAGCGGCCGACGCTGTACTTGCGCCGACGCGCTTCGGGCGTGGCGGCGAACAACTTGCGCACATGGTCGAACAGGCCGGTGTAGGTGGCCAGATTGGAGCGCGGCGTACGGCCGATGGGCCGTTGGTCGACCACGACCTGACGCGTGATGCGTTCCGCGCCCGCGGCCAGACGACCTCCCGCAGGCAGCGGCGTGTCGCCAGCGGCCCATTCGTCCCCCTCGTCCGGCGCTTCCGCCTGCACGCCGAGATGCGTACCGATCAGTTCCACCAGCGCCTGACTGACCAGGCTGGACTTGCCGGCGCCGGACACGCCGGTGACGGCCGTCATCACGCCCAGCGGCACGTCCACGTCGAGTCCCTGCACGTTGTTGCGCGTGATGCCCTCCAGCCGCAGCCATGCCTGCGCTTCGCGCGGCGTGCGGCGCGGCCCGGCATCGGCCGCGAACAGATAGTCCCGCGTGTGCGAGGCGGTGCAGTCGCGCAGCCTGTCGGGCGGCCCGCTGTAGAGCACTTCGCCACCCTGCTCGCCCGCGTCCGGCCCGATGTCGACCAGCCAGTCGGCCGCGCGGATCACGTCCAGCTCGTGCTCGACCACGAACACCGAATTGCCGCCGCTGCGCAAGCGCGCCAGCGCCCGCAGCAACGCTTCGGTGTCGGCCGGATGCAGGCCCGCCGACGGTTCGTCCAGCACGTAGACCACACCGAACAGCTTGGCCCGCAGCTGCGTCGCCAGACGCAGGCGCTGCAGTTCGCCCGGCGACAAGGTCGGCGTGCTGCGGTCCAGCGACAGATAGCCCAGGCCGAGATCGTCCAGCGTGGCGATGCGCTCGCACAGATCCTGCACGATGCGTTCGGCCACCAGGCGCGTTTGCGGATGCGCGCGGGCCTCGTCGGCTGCCGGCCCGGCATCGCGCAGACGCTCGGCAAGCTGACGCATCGGCAACTGCGAAGCAGTGGCGATGTCCATGCCGGCGAACGTCACCGCCAGCGCTTCGCGGCGCAGGCGTCCGCCGCCGCAGGTCGGACACGGGCTGGACACCAGATAGCGCGATACGCGCTTCTTGATGTTCTCGCTGGTCGCATTGGCGAACGTGTGCATCACGTATTCGCGGGCGCTGACGTAGGTGCCCTTGTAGTTGCCGGCCTCGCCGCGCGCATAGGCGGCGCGCGCCTCGGCCGGCGGCGTGTCGCGGAACACCGGCACCACCGGCTGTTCCTTGGTGAACAGGATCCAGTCGCGGTCGGACTGCGGCAGGTCGCGCCACGGCACGTCCACGTCGTATCCCAGCGTGACCAGGATGTCGCGATAGTTCTTGCCCTGCCAGGCCGGCGGCCAGGCCGCGATGGCGCGCTCGCGGATGGTCAGCGAAGGATCGGGCACCATCGATGCCTCGGTCGCATCGAACACCTTGCCGATGCCGTGGCAGGCCGGGCACGCGCCGGCTGGTGTGTTGGGCGAGAACGCGTCCGATTCCAGCATCGCCTGGCCGGCGGGATAGTCGCCGGCGCGCGAATACAACATGCGCAGTGCGTTGGAGAGTGTGGTCAGACTGCCCACGGACGAACGCGCGCTGCTGCCGCCACGGCGCTGCTGCAGCGCCACCGCGGGTGGCAATCCGTCGACCGCATCGACATCCGGTACGCCGGCCTGCTCGATCAAGCGTCGCGCATACGGCGCCACCGACTCGAAGTAGCGCCGCTGCGCCTCTGCATACACGGTGCCGAATGCCAGCGACGACTTGCCCGAACCGGACACGCCCGTGAACACCACCAGCGCGTCGCGCGGCACATCCACATTCACTTGCTTGAGATTGTGCTCGCGAGCGCCGCGCACCCGCACGCAGCCGTTGTCTTCCAGCGAAGGCGCGGAGGGTGTCGATGACGTGCCGGACATGCTGTTTCCTAGTGAAAACCGAAGGGAACGGTAACAGGCTCCGTCCGCAGACATTCGCCTGCGGATGTTGCCAAATGGCGAACCAGGGTGTTTCCTGAACGTGAGAATGCCATCCCGGACGAACGAGGCAACGCCATGAACGAACATGCACCGAAGACGCCCACGGAAGACGCGGCCCACACAGGACGCTGGATCGGGCTGAGCCTGGCCATCGGCGCAGGTCTGGGCGTGGCGTTCGGCGCCATGATAGGCGCGTTGACCGGTCACCTGGCTCTCGCCGTGGGTCTGGGAACGAGCTTCGGCTCCGGCATCGGCGTAATGCTGGGTGTCGTGCTCGCGGTCGCACGGTCGCGGCACAGAAATCCATAGACGACTCCATGCACGGCTCCGGTTCATGCCGTGCCGACGATGCGCACGACAGCGGTTGAAAGGCAGACGCAAGCTTACCGGGCTAGCCTCGAACGGCCCCGTACCGCCGCCCATGCCCCATGCACGATTCGTGGAATCTCTGGCATTTCGCCGTTCATGCACTGGCCGTGCATGGGATCGCGCCGCTGCTTGTCTGGCTGCATGTGCAAGGCATGACGGATTCGCCGACCGACATCGCCACCGCGTTGATGATCAGCGCCGCCGAAGTCGCCTGCATCGTGCTGCTGTTCCGACCGCTGGAGTCGCTGATTCCGGCCGAACACTGGCCCGACCGGCGCTTCGCGCGCATCGACCGTTTCTACACGCTGCTGAAATATTTCGGCGTGCTGCCGATCTTCGTCTATCTGCTGTTCCAGCCGGCCGTGTTCGAGATCGGGCGACTGTTCGGCGACAGCGGCAGTGGCGCGGACGGGCCGTCTTCGCTGATCTCGCTGCAGGAACTGCTTCCCTGGCTGCGCGGCCACGACGTGGTGCAGTTCGTGATCTACTTCGCCCTCTTCGACCTGGTCTACTACCTGATTCACCGCCTGCAGCATGCGGTGCCGTGGTGGTGGGCGCTGCACAGCCTGCATCACAGTCAGCGCCAGCTGAACTGCTGGTCCAACGACCGCGACCACTACCTGGACGACCTGTTCGAGCTGCTCATCATCACCGGCGTGTCCTACGTCATCGGCGTGCAGCCGGTCGATTACGCCCTGCTGATCGTGCTCGGCGATCTGGTGCAGATCTTCTCGCACGCCAACGTGCGCGTGCGCTTCGGCAAGGTGCTGGACAAGATCCTGGTTGACCCGGTGTATCACCGTCATCACCACATGGTGATCGATCCCGAACGACCGCATCTTCACGACTGCAATTTCGCGCTGGTGTTTCCGCTGTGGGACATCCTGTTCGGCACGGCGCTGTACGGTGAGAAGAGGCATCCCTGCGGCGTCGACGATCCGGCCATCGACGCCGACAACGAGAAGAGCTTCCTGGGTCAGCAATGGGCCGGATTGCAGCGATTCTGGAACGCGCTGCGCGGACGACAAACCGCCGCGGATCAGCCAGAACGCCTGGCATAAGCTCCAGATTCGCGTCATCGGCCTGCAGAGGCATGCGCGCAAGCGACGATCGACGCCATGCCCCGGTGTCGATGAGGTCATCTTCGGCGAAAGCGCCCTGTCTGCAACGGACGCCACGCTTGAGCGACGCCGCTCGTCTGATTCATCCCCATGCGTCACGCGGCAACCGTATCGCGCATCGACGGAGCGTTGCGTCCCGGCGACCCGCCATAAAAAAGCGCCCGCGCGTATCCGCGGGCGCTTGAAAATCACCTGACAAACGACTCAGTGGCCGTGACCGTGGTGCCCATGGCCCTCGTAGGAACTCAGCAGGATGGCCAGTCGAGTCACATCGGGCGTGCCGACGCCGGTCGCGGGGTCGTACCCCTGTGCTCCCTGCCAGAACCAGTTGTCGCCGGAGGCGATGTCGTTGAACGGGGAATCCGGGCCATACCCGTACTGACGCAGCAGACGATAGAGCTGCGGGGCCAGCAGACCGATGCGGCCACCGTTGCGCTGATTGACCAGCGCGGTGATGCCGTTCAACTGCGGCGCCACGAAGCTGGTGCCGCCACTGCCCTGGCCGAGGCCGCCGTCGGCGCTGGAATAGACCAGATAGCCGGTGAACGGATCGGCATTCATCGAGATGTCCGGCACGTTGCGACCGGCATAGTTCGCGCGCAGATCGAGATAAGTGACGGTCGGATCGACATCCAGCTCGGTCAGGCTCTGTCCCGACGCGCTGCGCTGCATGCCGGCGACGCCGTACTGGTACCACGGACGATGCCAGTACACGCTGACGCCGCCGCCACCGCCGGACGAGAAGATACCGGCATCGACCGGCGACAGCCCGTAGCAGGTCTGGAAGAAGTCCGACAGGTAGTCCCACGACCAGGCACGTTCGCCAGTCACCTGGATCGGGTAAGTGCCCGAACCGCAGTTGCCCGACAGCGAAACCGGCTCGGTGGTGCCGCCGGCCGCGGTCATGTACGGCGAGCTGGACGGCCAGTCGACCGACAGCGGCGTGGTGAAGCTGGGCGCGGACAGCGTCCGGTTGGTGTCATAGGCACCGGAATCGCCGCTGGCGGTGAACAGGGTGATGCCCTGGACCGCCGCCTCCATGAAGGCCTGGTTCAACGCTTTCATCGTGTCCGTGTAATCGACGCCACCGTTGAGTTCCGGGTAGTAGTAGATCTCCGGAAGGCCCCAGCTGTAGGACAGCGAATCGACCCGGTTGTCGGACACGACCTGATAGAACATGTCGATGCCGCCCTGGCTGCTGTTGGGCGCGTCGTACACGACCACGTCGGCGTACGGCGCCAGTCCACCGGCCTGCTCGACGTCCAGTGAGGTCTCGCCGGAACCCGCATCGGCACCGAAATCGCCGCCACCGTCGACATGAATCTTGCTGATGCGATCGGCCTTGCTCGGTAGACCGATCAGATTCCAGTAGGTGTAGGCGTCGTCGGCCAGGAAATCCGCGTAGGTCGCCACGCCCAGCGTGGTGCCAGCACCCGTGGTGCCCTCGGCGTACAGCGGATTGATGTCGTACAGATTGGCCACGTCCGCCACGGTGTACTGCCCGGGCACGCCAGTGGCGATGGTGTTCGAGCTGGGCACGAGCTTGAGCGCATCGGCATGGGCGATGCGCGTCGTCGATGCGTTCATCGGCTTGAACTGATACTCGTTGCTGAGACCGACGATGGCGATGACGTCGTTGTCCAGCAGCAGCTTGGGCATGCGCGGCTGATGACGCGGACGATGGAAGCGATGCCGACGATGCGGATGATGACGGACGTCGTTCTCCTGGAAATCGTCCACCTGCGTCTGCAGCACGCTCTCGAACACGCTCGCCGGACCGCTCACGGTCATGGCCAGATGATCGTCGAAGATCTTGTCGACCGTCAGGCCCTGGCTCTCCAGATAACGCTGCGTGCGCTTGAGCTGACCGGGTGCCGGCGCGAAATGGGTGACGAATTCGCGCAGAGTGAGAAAGTCCCGGTAATGCGGACTGCCCGGCGTGACCGTCTCCTGGATGTACCGCTCCAGCTGATACGGATTACGCACACCGAACACGATCGTGGTGGTGATGGTGTCGTTGGTCGGCCCGAGCTGCTGCGTATCGGCGCGGGCCGGAGACGTGGCAAAAAGCCCCGTCATCCCTGCCGCCGACGTCAGCAGCAAGGCACATAAGGTACGGCGAAACATAATGAATCCCTCCGCTAGAAAAACGTGATTCCCTCGAGATGGAAGGCGTCCGGCAGGCCTATCGAACTCCCCACGGCCATGCACGGGCGCGTCGCGTGCAGAGACGCGATCCCTACGAGGTATAGGTGGGCGAAGGCTTCGCTGTCAAGAAAGGCCGCGAATATGCTTATGGCATGAAGTCGCGAAAAACTTTCTTTGTCCGCATATATCTCCGAATTAAGAGGACTTTGATAACGTCTCGCGAACGAATGCAGCGATGCCATCCAATGCCGGGCCATCGCCATTCACACTTTTCGAGTGCATGACAAACGCCGCAAAAAGCACGCTGCCCGAAAACGGACAGCGTGCATTCGATCGACGATGGCGATTACCAGCCGATCGTGAAGGTCACGTCCGTCGGCGCCGCGGTGTGCAGCGAAGGGCTGAAGCCGCCGACGTCGTCGTAGGCGAAGCCGTAGGCCTTGGCGTCGATGCTGTGGTCATGCCAGAACTTCGCATACCAGTTGGCCAGGGTGCCCGCCGGGTAATGCGCGAACTGGTCGTACCACAGCGACGGATTCGCGGCGACGTGACGGTTCAACGCCGCGCACAACTGCGCCTGGATCTGCAACTGCGTGCCCACGTCGCTGGCGCCGCTGGCATCGTTCAGCAGCCCGTTGCCGAGCAGCACTTCGGACGTCGTCGGCTCGCCGTTGATGTAGTACGTGCCGTTGGCGTTGCCGCCGGTGAACACGAACGTGTTGCCGTAGACATGGCCGGTGAACGTGCCCAGGTTGTCCAGTGTGAAGACCAGGTTCTGGCTGCGGAACTGGTTCCACACGGCATCGATGTAGCTCTGCAGATAGTTCGCGTTCGGCTGCCCCGATCCGAAGCTTCCGTGGGCGGGAGCCAGTATGCGGTACGGCGCCTGCGACTGCGCCAGCGATGCGAACGCGGACGGCAGCGAGGACTGGAAGTCCGAGAACAGCTGACTGCGCGATTCGGTCAGCGGCTCGCCGACGGTCTGGTCGTAGCCGTTCAATCCCTGCACGTGCAGCTTCAGCGGAAAACCGAACTGGTCCACGCGCGTGGTATTGACGAAGATGCCGGGGTTGCCCGAACCCGGCGGCAAGATCGCCATCTCGCCGAAATCGAAATAGACATCGATGTTGGGGTCGGTCGGGTTCTCGATGTTGGCGCCGGCGTAGCCGATGTTGCCGTTGCCGTCGACCACCACGCGGATATACATGGGCGAGCCGACCGAGAACAGGATGCGCGCCGAATTGATCGGCGGAATCGTCACCGAGCCCATCTGCGCAATGGTGTGGAAGTAGTTGGTGTAGCCCACGCCGTTCTTCACCAGCGCGCCGTTGTCGGCGGTCGACATCGGTTGCAGATTGCCGGAGGCGTCGACATAGACGAACTGCCCCGTCGACCAGGACTTGCCGATGATGGCCCAGTAGACCTGGCTGTCGGCCCAGTGCCCGTTGGTCTGATTGACGATGTGGAAGGTGGTCTGGCCGTTCCAGCTGCCGCTTCCACCGCCACCGCCGCCACCGGAACCCGTACCGCCGCCGGTGTCGCCGTTGACCGTGTAGGCGTAGGTCGCACTGTCGTAGGCCGGCGAGCCCTTGTTGTAGGTGAACGAGTAACTCAGGTTCGAACCGGTCGAGACCGGCGACACCGCCGTCTCGTAGCGCGCGTTCGCGCTGTTGTAGGTCATGCGGATGTTCTGCTGCACGCCGCCATTGAGCACGTAGTGCACGTCGACCCATGTGGTCGTAGTGCCGGTCGGCGCAAACCAGATGGTCGCGGTGGAACCCGCGACGTCCACGCCCTGGTTGTAGTCGCTCGCCGTCTGCGCTTGCGCCGGCGCCCAAAGCGCCAGCATCACGGCAAGCAGGGATATCCATGTGACTATCCGTTTCATGTCGTTTCCTCCTTGTGATCTTCCTGATGGTCCGAAGCACCGCCCCTGTGAGGGCACGGTGGCCTGTCGCATCCCGGCAGGCCGTCTTTCATGGTGCGCACGCGTGGCGAGACAGAACGCGAATTAGCTCTAGGTATTCGAATCCAACCGGTATGCATATCCTCATGCCGCTTGGTTCTATGCAGTTTTGCAGTCGTGCGGATGAACGTAGTCGCCTACTAGCGAAAATCACTCAAACAGGACTCATCCACGTGAACATCTTCCGGCCACATGCGTAGGTTGCAGCCATGGCTTTTTAGACTGACAACCGCATGGCGGCTCAGACAATCGATCGGAACATTTGCCGAAACGTGAGACATCGCGAACGATGTCCCCACGGTCATGCCGAGGCAAGAATTCCTGCGGCAGGCGGAGCAGATAAAACTCGCCCAACGATGTACGCGAGTCGAACTGAGGGAGAAGTCGTTTGTGACGCGAATGCAACCAAGCGTCCCGCAGAACCATGCGCACGACTTCTGCAAGCAACCGATCATTGCGCACATTCAAATGGAAAGGCGGCACACCGCCTCTCCAGACGGCGACGGTTCGGCAGCTGCCGAACCGTCGCCGGCAGCTCAGTTGGTCGACTGCGGGCAGGTTCCCATCTCTACGCACTGTCGCAGATCTGGGCAGTACTCGTAACCGACCGGGCACTTCGGCAAGAGCTGTGTCGAAACGCCCTTGACCGCATGACCCTCGGCCGTGCGGGTCGCCGCTTGCGTCATGAACGCTGCGCCGGAAAAGATCACTGCGACGGCGAGCGTGTTCAGGATCATCTGACTCTTTTTCATGGCAAATACTCCGTTTGCTGAATCCATTGACGATGGATGCATCCGTACATCGATCCGTGTCGCCAAATGGAAATCGCGGACCGCACGAGGCTCGCATCCGTGAAACCCCGTGACACCATAAGCGCACAACCTCACCCTGAAGATCAAGAGGTGCAATCGTGATCCAGGTCCAAGGTTGGAGAAAGTCGACTCACAAACGATCACTGGCGACTCATAATGACGCTTGGAGTACGCATCCTGGTCGACTGCAGAGAAAATCCCGTCGGCGGTCGATGGACGTCTGTATATACTTCGGCGGCCAGTGCGATGCATGCAGTCTGGCATGGACTGACCGGAGCTGGAGTTTGCTTGCCCGCCAGCCCTGGCGTGAGAGTTTACTGCGGTTATGATGCGAAAACGTCGTTCGCTGATTCTGGCCAAACGCAGATGAAAGTCGAATGTCTCTCCCTCACTGCAGCAGCGCTCAATCATGCAGATGGATTCATCCCGTACACGTGCCCGACTGGTTTCCGCCTTTGAGCAGGGCCACTGGTCGATGGTGGAGCACCGTGCCCGTCAGTTGCTCCCACATTACCCGGAGGATGCCGAGCTTCACTATATGGCTGGTATCGCTTTCCTGCAGCACCAACGCATGTCCGAGGCGCTGCAAGCACTGAGCAGAGCCGCCCAACTGGACCCGGCGCAGGCGGAATACGTCGCGCACCACGCCAAGGCGCTTGCGCTGCTACGCAGACTCGTCGAGGCATGTGAAGCAGCGGATCGCGCCATGCCCCTTGCTCAGCGAGACCCGTTCCTCCTGGACATGCTAGGCGTGATCTACATGCAAGCCAACGCCATCGAACCATCGGCGCAGGCCTTTCGACAGGCGGTAGCGCTACGACCGGACATCGCGCGCTTTCGCTTCAATCTCGGCTACGCACTGACTGCACTTGGCGACATCGAAGGTGCCGAGGCCGCACTGGAGGCATGCGTGCACAGGGAGCCTCGCTACTGGCGCGCACATCTGAGTCTGTCGATGCTCAAACGTCAGACGCCGGAAACCCAGCACATCGAACGCCTGAAAACCCTGCTAGAAGCACATACGAACGATCCCGGCGCGCAAACGTTCCTTCATCTAGCACTGGGCAAAGAATGTGAGGATCTGACTGACTACGACCGTGCGTTTGCCCACTACGCGCAGGGCAAGGCTGCGGCGCGCCGAACGCGCCCAGCCTCGACGGACCGTGACAAGAACATGTTCGATGCCCTGATTCGTGCATTTCCCGTTACGAATCCGATGCCCGAACCCGACGCGGGACCACCCGCGGCCCCCATCTTCATCATCGGCATGCCGCGTACCGGTACGACGTTGCTGGACCGCATCATCTCCAGTCATCCCGATGTGCATTCCGTCGGCGAAACCCAGCATTTCGCGGCCGCGCTGCAACGCGCTTCCGGTAGTACTGTGGCGCTGCTGTCCACCACCGACATCGATGCGCAGACACGCAACGTCGACTGGACAAGACTTGGCGAAGATTACATGGCAAGCGTCCACCCAGTGACGGCCGAACCACGCTTCACCGATAAGATGCCGCATAATTTTCTGTACGCCGGATTCATCGCGCGCGCGCTGCCGCACGCACGCATCCTGTGCCTACGCCGCAATCCCCTCGACACCTGCCTGAGCAACTTCCGTCACCTGTTCGAGCTGGAATCCGGGTACTACGACTACTCGCTGGACCTGCTCGACACCGGTCGTTACTACATCCAATTCGATCGTTTGATGGCGCACTGGCACAAGGTGTTGCCCGGACGCATCCACGAAGTGTCCTACGACACACTGGTGGATAATCCCGAAACTGTTATCCGCGAAGCGCTTGCATTCTGCGACCTCCCCTGGGACGACGCATGCCTTCACTTCGAAAGCAACCATGCTCCGGTGAAGACACCAAAGGCCTGGCAGGTGCGCACACCGATCTTCAAGACCGCACGTGGCCAATGGAAGCACTACGAATCGCACGTGCACGAACTACACGAACTGTTCGAACGCGAAGGCATCGCGACAGACATTCCGGGAATATGAAACCACTGTGAACGTGCCAAGCCATCGTGGAAAATTGTCGCTCACCGAAACGAATCGCCGCTTCTACGAGCGTCTATGGAGCGAGGCTCAACTAGTCGAGCCGCAGCGGTTCAACACCTGGCCGCTGGTGTCCGAACTGGCCGCCCGAGCGCGGCGCATGCTTGAGGTCGCGCCGGGTCTGCGACCGCGCCTGCCGCTGGATCGCGCGCAGTTCGTCGACATCAGCCGCGCGGCGATGACGCGCTTCCGGAGCCGGGGCGCCGCGGCCTCGGTCGGCATCATTCATGCCCTGCCCTTCGCCGATGGCGCGTTCGATTTCGTGTGCAGTTTCGACATCGTCGAACACGTCGACGATGACGAGACCGCCTTCGCCGAACTCGCGCGCGTCGCCGCGCCCGGTGCGGCCTTGCTGCTCTCGGTGCCGCTGCATGCGTCGGCGTGGACGCCGTTCGACGACTTTGTCGGCCATCGCCGCCGCTACGAGCCGAACGATCTGGCCGACAAGCTCGCCCGCCACGGCTTCGCCATCGAGCGCAGTGCGGTGTTCGGCATGCAGCCGAAATCCTCGCGCCTGCTCGACCTGGGCATGTGGTTTCTGACCCATCAGCGCGAGCGCGCGATGTGGTGGTACAACCGCGTATTCATGCCGCTCGGGCTGCGCATGCAGAAACCCTTGCAGTGGAAGCAGGGATTCCACGACGAGCCCGGCATCGACACGACGCTGCTGATCTGCCGCAAGCAGGGCTGAAACTGCGCGTTCGCGCCGCATCCGCAAGGCTCGTGTGTTGACAGGCGTCGAGGCGACCGCGATGTTGTCGGCGTCCCCTCGCAAGCGATCCGCATGACCAAGTTTCTTCTCGCCGCCCTTCTGCTGGCATGCACGAGCATGCTGCCGACGACGCAGGCTACGGTTTCGACGCCTGCGGTCGAAAGCGGCCGGCACGTTCGACCGCTGATGACGCACTGGCGTTTCCGCTACACCGGCCATCCCGGCGATGCGCACACGCTGGCCGGCGCGGCGTTCGACGACCGCGGGTGGCAACGCGTGACGCTGCCGCACACCTGGAACCACTTCGGCGAATACACGACGCACCGCACCGCCGGCATCGACATGCGCCAGGGCGTGGGCTGGTATCGATTGCATCTGCCCGGCGCGCAGCTGCCGCCGGGCGCACGGCATTATCTGCAGTTCGATGCCGTCGGCAACGTCGCCGACGTGTGGGTCAACGGCCGTCACGTCGGCCATCACGCCGGCGCCTTCTCGCGGTTCCGCATCGACGTGACCGGTCTTCTGCACCACCATGCCGACAACGTCATCGCCGTGCGCGCGGACAACAGCAAACCCGCACCGGGCAGCCGCACCGAACATGTGATCCCGCTGAGCGGCGACTTCTTCATCCACGGCGGGCTGTACCGCGGCGTGTCATTGATCGGCGTCGGCGAGCAGCACGTCGACCTGATGGATTTCGGCGGGCCCGGCGTCTACCTGACCACGCCGGACGTCGACGACGCGCAGGCCACGTTGCGTGTGCGATCGCGCCTGCGCAACGACGCGAACCGGGCGCGGCAAGTCGACGTACGCGCCGTGGTTCGCGATGCTCAAGGCCGCATCGTGGCGAGCGCATCAGAAAGCGCCCGCCTGCCGGCGCAGGCGACCACGGTGCGCACGACCACGCTGACGCTACCGCACCCGCACCGCTGGGACGGTCGCCGCGATCCGTATCTGTACCGCGTGACGCTCACCCTGAGCGAACACGGCCGGATACTCGACCGCGTCAGCCAGCCGCTCGGTGTGCGCACGATGCGCATCGACCCGGACCGCGGGTTCTTCCTCAATGGCCGGCACCTCGCCCTGCACGGCGTGTCGCGACACCAGGACCGCATGGGCAAGGGCTGGGCGGTCAGCCGCGCCGACGAGGATCAGGACATGGCGCTGATCGAGGACATCGGCGCGAACACGATCCGCATGGCGCACTACCAGCAATCGCCGCACTGGTTCCAACTGGCCGACCGCGCCGGCATGGTGGTGTGGGCCGAAGCGCCGCTGGTCAACGCCGTGTCGCTGAATGACTCGCCGGCCGATCCGGCGCTGATCGCCAACGCGCGCCAGCAGCTGACCGAACTGATTCGCCAGAACATGAATCATCCGTCCGTCGCGGTGTGGGGCATCGGCAACGAGACCGACCTGCTGATGGCCACCGGCCAGCTCGGTGCGAAGGCCGACCCAGTGCCGGTGCTGCGCGACCTGCAGAAGCTGGCGCATCGACTCGACCCGACCCGGCCGACCACGCTGGCCGACTGCTGCGAGGAAGTCGCGCCGAAGAAAGTCTTGCCCGACGTCACCGGCATCAGCGACGCCATCGGCTACAACCGCTACTTCGGCTGGTACTACGGTCAGGTCAGCGACCTCGGCCCCTACCTCGACACCATGCACGCGCGTCATCCCAGGCAGCCCATCGCGGTCAGCGAGCTGGGCGCCGGCGGCGCGGTGAGCCAGCACACTGACAACCCGCTCGGCGGCCCCATCGATACCGAAGGCCGTCCGCATCCGGAGGCATTCGAGACCTGGTGGCACGAAAAGACGTGGCCGCAAATCGCCCGCCGACCGTTCGTGTGGGCCGCGTGGGTGTGGAACATGTTCGACTTCTCCTCGCCGATCCGGCACAGCGGCGACTCGACCGACATCAACGACAAGGGACTGGTGACCTTCGACCGCAAGATCCGGAAGGACGCCTTCTACTACTACCAGGCGCAGTGGTCGTCGCAGCCGGTCGTGCACATCACCCAGCATCGTTACGTGCATCGCGATTACGCCTTCGCTGATGTGCACGTCTTCGCCAATGCGCCGGCCGTCGACCTGCGCTTGAACGGTCGCGATCTCGGCACCGTGCCCTGCCGCAACAAAGTCTGCGTTCGCCGCAACGTGCAGCTGTCGCCGGGCGCGAATATGCTTCGCGCGTCCGCGCGCTTCGGCAATCGCACCGTGACCGACCGCGTGCGCTGGATCGCACCGGACGCGCGCGACGGGGTGGGTATCAACGTCGGCGACCTGGCGGGTTTCGTCGACGGCCAGGGTTTCCGCTACGGTTCGGACGATGCGTTCATCGGCGGCACGCCGCATCGCTTCTCCGACAAGCAGCAAAAACGCTCGCACGGCGACGCACCGGTGGCGATGCGCGCGGGCTATCGCGAAGGACGCTTCGGCTACGCGATCCCGCTGCCGAACGGCCTCTGGCGCGTGACGCTGACCTTCGTCGATCCAGGCACCGGCAAGCATGCGCCGCGATCCTTCGACGTGCGCGCCGACGGCCACACGTTGCTGTCCGCCTTCGAGCCCGCGCGCGCCGCGGGCGGTACGCTGCGCAGCGTCACGCGCAGCTTCGTGGTGCGCTCGTCCCACGGTCGTCTGCATCTGCAATTCGTGCCGCGCACGGGACCGGCCGTGCTTTCCGGCATCCGTATCCGCCCCGTGCATTCGCCTCGCCGAACATGAAAGCGCGGCGGCGACCTCATGCCGTTTTCTCATTCGCACCGAAGACAGGTCTGCGCATGTCATGGGCGTACGCCATTCGACGCCATGCCCATGGCAAAGCGGCTCCCACGCATCGACACCGACACCCGCCCCACGTCGACTAGGCCAGTCCCGCGCCATCGCGTCCGGGCTTCGCTATGCTGGCCGGAACATTTCCAGGGGACATCCGGCATGCACACGACACCGAACCGGTTCCATCCACGGGTCCGCTGCGCATGAGCGCGAACATGGACGCCGCTTCCGTGCCTGCACACCGGTTGCGCCGACAGGACGTGAAGACGCTGGTGCTGTCCGCGCTGGGCGGCGCGCTGGAGTTCTACGACTTCGTCATCTTCGTGTTCCTGGCCGGCGCCATCGGTCAACTGTTCTTTCCGCCGGAAACCGCCGAATGGCTGCGCACGCTGCAGACCTTCGGTCTGTTCGCCGCCGGCTATCTGGCGCGGCCGCTGGGCGGCATCGTCATGGCGCACTTCGGCGACCGCCACGGCCGCAAGCGCATGTTCACCCTGAGCGTCTTCCTGATGGCGCTGCCGACACTGGTGATCGGCCTGCTGCCGACCTACGCCGCGATCGGCTACGCCGCGCCGCTGCTCCTGCTGCTGATGCGCGTGCTGCAGGGCGCGGCGGTCGGCGGCGAAGTGCCCGGCGCATGGGTGTTCGTGTCCGAACACGTGCCGGCACGCCGGGTGGGCCTGGCCTGCGGCGTGCTGACCGCCGGCCTGACCGCCGGCATTCTGCTCGGCTCGCTGATCGCCGACGCCGTGCACAGCATCTTCGACGCCGACGCCGTGCTGCGCTGGGCGTGGCGCATTCCGTTTCTGATCGGTGGCGTGTTCGGCTTTCTGGCGGTGATCCTGCGCCGCTATCTGGCGGAGACGCCGGTATTCCGCGCCATGCGCGAGCGCCGCGAACTGGAACAGGGCATGCCGCTGGGTGTCGTGCTGCGCCGCCACCGGCTGGCGGTGATCCAGTCGATGCTGCTGACCTGGATGCTCACCGCCGCCATCGTCGTGGTGATCCTGATGCTGCCCGCGCTGATGCCCAAGTTGTTCGACATCGACACGATGACCGCGCTGCGCGCCAACACCGCGGCAACACTGGCTCTCACGATCGGCTGCGTGTTGACCGGCCTGTCCACCGACCGCTTCGGCCTGCGCGTCACGCTCGGCGTCGGCGCGACCGGCCTGGCGGCCACGACCTATCTGCTGTTCGCCGGCCTCGCTGCCAACACGCCCCATGTCGCCGCCCTCTACGCGTTGACCGGCCTGTTCGTCGGCATGGTGGCGACCGTGCCCGTGGCCCTGGTGCGCAGCTTCCCGCCCGCGGTCCGCTTCTCCGGCATCTCCTTCGCCTACAACGTGGCCTACGCCCTGTTCGGCGGCCTCACCCCGCTGGTCATCTCGCTGTGGCTCCGAAGTGAGCGCATGGCGCCGGCGCACTACGTCACCGCGCTGTGTGTGCTGGGGCTGGCATTCGCGATCTTCGGGCTGCCTGACAAGAAATCAGACAACGCCCGGATTTCGGCACCCGAGGGCTGAGTTTCCGGACAGCGCGCCACCGTCGCCCGTCACGAGCAGTCGACGGTCAGTCCAGCGGCCAGGGAAGCTGCGACGACATGCGTTCGTCCTCGGCGACGTCCTCGGCCTGCACATCCCCGGACATCGGCGCCGACGCGACCGCACGACTCTCCCGCCACCACGCCTGCGCCGGTCGCCGTTCGGACGGCTCGACGGCCTCGCCCAGCCTGGGCAGCAACAGATGGGTGTGCGCGGGATCGGCCTGTTCCAGCAGCGTCTCGACTGGCTGATCCCAATCGTGCGTGGACAGGGCGAACGTGCCCCAGTGCACCGGCATCAACACGCCGCCGCCGAGCATGCGGTGCGCCTTCAACGCGTTCTCCGGACCGAGATGGATGTCGCCCCAGGATGGATGGAACGCGCCCACTTCCAGCATCGTCAGATCGAACGGACCGAGGCGGTCGCGGATGGTCTCGTATTCGGTGGTCAGGCCCGTGTCGCCGCTGAAGAACACGCGATGCCGCTCGCCTTCGATCACCATCGACGACCACAGCGTCATGTTGCGATCCTTGAGACCACGCCCGGAGAAATGCTGCGACGGCGCGGCGGTCACGCTGAGCCCGGTACCTGGCAGTCGGTGTCGCTGCCACCAGACCAGTTCCGTGATGCGCTCGGGCGCGATGCCCCAGGCTTCCAGATGCGCGCCGACGCCGAGCGAAGTGATGAACGGCACGTCCGATTTCGCCAGCGCGCGGATGGTGGGATAGTCCAAGTGATCGTAATGATCGTGCGAAATGACCACGGCGTCGACGCTAGGGATCTGCCGCAGACTCACCGGCACCGGCTGGAAGCGCTTGGGTCCGATCAGTCGGAACGGCGAAGCACGCTGTCCCCACACCGGATCGGTCAGCACGCGATAGCCGTCGATCTCGATCAGCGCGGTGGAATGACCCAGCCAAGTCACGCGCAGACCGCTGGCGGCGCGGCGCGTCCAGGTCGTGCGTGGATCCAGCGACCGCAGCGGTTGCGGCGGACGACGCCCATCGTCGGCGCACAGGAACTCGCGCAACGTCGGTCGTTCGGCGTTCGGATCGCGCAGGTCCGGCAGCACCGGATGCACATTGCGGAGCCGTTCGCCGTCCCACAGAGGAAGATCGCGCAGGCGCTCCAGGCGCTCGCCCTTGGACTGACTACCGAACGTTCGCACAGCCGAACTCCACTTCCGAAAAGATCGATCTGGGCGCGGATGGCGCGTTTGCAAGACACGATGTCTGCGTCTTGGAGAAAACGCCTCCTTTCAACTGTTGCGCCACTGGGAATCAGATCACCAAATGCCCGCCGACTTCGCTCCTATGCTGAAATCGCTCCAATGAAGGAGCGGACATGGAGTCTGAAGATGGATATTCGCACTGCTCTTGTTCTGACCGGCGTCGCCCTGGTGGCCGGCCTGGCGGCCTCTCCGGCCCGCGCGCTGCCGAACTGCGACACCTGTATGCCTGCCTACGAAAACTGCGTGGCTTCCGGCGCGACCGACTGCGACACCCAGTACCGCGTTTGTCTACGTTACTGCCCATCCGTGCATTCCGACAGCACCGCAATGGATCGCGGGTACGCGGCCGACAAGCCGCGTCTGGCACAGATGCATGCACGCATCGTGCAGACCCACGGCTACGTCGCCGAACGCCTGGCGGCTCGCTGACCCATCGCTTCACGTGGTAACCGACGGCGCAGTCGCTCCACGACTGCGCCGTTCACGATGTGCGCAAGCGCTTCACAAGCATCCTGCCGGCTTCGACCGGCTCGCACGAAGCGAGTTCCACGCGCGGCGTCCCATGCCATTGCGCGCAGTCCAGCAAGGCTCGCGCCATGCCCTGCAGTTGCGCGTCGGTCGGCTTGATTGCGCAGGACTCCAGATGCATCGAGCGCACCTCGAACACGCCCTCGCGCCGATGCGCCTTGGCGTCGACGCGGGCGACGAGTCGCCCACGATGCAGCAACGGCAGCACGAAGTAGCCGTAGCGCCGCTTGTGCGATGGCGTGTAGCACTCCAACGCATAGTCGAAGTCGAACAGCTCGCGCGCGCGAGCGCGATCCCACACCACCGGATCGAACGGCGAAAGCAGCGTGCTGTGCGTGGCACGCAGCCGGCCGCCGGTCGCGCGTGAAAGCAGCGCTTCGTGATCGCGATGCACCAGCGCCGGCTCGTCCCATCCGCGCACCGCGACCGGCAGCACGCGCTGCTGCTCCAGGAGCGTCTGCAGCACGGCGTCCGGCACCGCGCCCTGGCGATGGTAGTCGCCGACCCAGCCCGATCGGGCGACGCCCAGCGCGCGTATGGCATCTTCGGCCAAGCGCAGACGCAGGGCGTCCCGCGTCCAGCTCTCCTGCGTTGAGACCGGCATGCGCGAAAGCACCCGTTCGGCCAGGTCGTAGACACGCTGGAAGCGCTCGCGTCGCGACACCATGACCTCGCCAAGTGCGAACAGCGCCTCGATACCCTTTTTCTCCGCGCTCCATTCCCACCAGCCCGATGTCCGTGGCTGGTTGGAGGCCAGATCGCCGGCACGCAGCGGACCTTCTGTGCGCACCTGCGCCAGTAGTTTGCGCAGCAAGGGGCCTTGCTCCCGGTGCATGCGCTGTGCGTTTCTGAAGGCCCAGTGCCGCGTGCGGAGAGTTCGCGCCGCCTGGTGCAGCGGAAAATCATCGGCCGGCGCGAAACAGGCTTCATGAGCCCAGCACTCGAAGATGCGGCCATCCGCCAGGGCTTCCTCCAGCCATGCCTGCGGATACGCACCGAGCCGCGAGAACAGCACCAGGTACGGACTGCGAGCGACCACGTGGATGCTGTCGATCTGCAGCAGCAGCATGCGCTGGATCGCCGCCACGACATCGGCCGGCCGGGCGCGCCGGGGCGGCGGGCGCAGCACCCCCTGCGCGGCAAGATGCAGGGCACGAGCCTGTGTCAGGGTCAGATCCCGCATGCGGCTCTCCGCGGAAGACAGCAAGGCACAGCGTGCGCGTTACGCATGTGCGCGGGAACGCATGAATGCATGTTCGTCGTTTCCTGCAAGGGAAGGTTTGCAATATAGTCGAGCGCCACGAACGACACAGCCCGCCATCCTAGATCGCGCGCTGAACCGCTCCCCCCGCTCACGAATCGCCATGCACCGATCTTCAGATTCCGACCCCGGACGCTCGCTCTCGCGGCGCGCTCTCGCCTTCGCAGCGTTGGCGACCGTGTTGCTCGCCGCCTGCAGCACGCCGCCTGAGCGGATGGCCAAGGCGGCGGCGCCGCGGGAGAATCCCGACATCCTGTGGCACTTCGTGCACGACCAGTGCACGCCCGCGGCCAGCCAGGGGCGCTACCCGCCCGCACCGTGCGTCGAGGTGACGTCGGCGCAGCATCCCGATCGCGGCTACGCCGTGTTCAAGGACCGCACCGGCGCGCATCAGTATCTGGTGCTTCCGCTGGCGCGCATCCCCGGCATCGAGAGCCCGCTCCTGCTGCGCCCCGATGCGCCGAACTACCTGGCCGATGCCTGGACGGCGCGCATGTACACCGAAGCAGCCCTGCACCGAACCGTGCCGCGCGAAGACATCGCGCTGGTCGTCAATTCCGCCCACGGCCGCTCGCAGAACCAGTTGCACATCCATGTGGACTGCGTGAAGCCCACCGTGCGCGCAGCGTTACGGCAGGCCCTGCCGCAACTGACCACGCGCTGGACGACGCTGCCGATGCGCCTGCCCGATGCGCAGGGCGACCGCTACATCGCTCGCTGGGTCGGTGGCGCGCAGCTCTCCATCAATCCGTTCAAGTCGCTGGCACAGTTCCTGCGCGATCCCGCACAGATGCAGTGGCACAGTCTCGTCGTCGTCGGCGCGCAGCGCGCCGACGGGCAACCGGGCTTCGTGCTGCTCAGCACACGCGCCAACGCCGAGGGCAGCCACGGCAACAGCGACGATCTGCACGACCGCAGCTGCGCCGTTGCTTTCGAACCCGATCGCGGTTAGCACACACTGGGGCGCTGCACGGAGAAGCCGTCTCGAAGGCCGGCGAACGTCGTGCGGACCAATGTGAACATCCGTCCGCACGACGGGTTCTTGCAGACGTCAACTTGAACCTCCTCGTGTTCGTGCGCATGCGACGCCATCCGCGGGTTTGCTCAATGTTCCAACGCGCATCCATGCAACGCACAGTCCTGCGGCACCTCGCCACCGAGCGGCACCTGCGCGGAACGCAGCGCTGTCGAACGAAGACGCGTGGCGAGATAGACCATATGGCTACCATCAGCCTGTTCCTGCACCACGCGCATCCATTCACCATTGGGCATCACATGCACCGTCGTGACGCCCACGACCCGCCCGTCATGCCGGGTCGTCATCCGCATCCGGTGCGGTGCCAATTTCTGCACGCTGACCGTGCTGATCAGATGTGATCCGGCGTAGGGCGTTTCCCGGCCATCCATCGATGCCACGAATGCGTGTCCGCGCGGATCGGTCATCTGCAGGCGGTTGCCGCTGACGTGATAGGTAAAAGTTCGACCGCTGTCCGACAGCTCCGTATAAGTCGCATCTTTCCACGATCCCGAAGTCGCGTGCGTGGCATCCGATGGAAGTCCGTCGCGACGATGATGGAACGTGCTTACGACGGGCTTCTCGCCGGAGAGGTCCGTACGCGTCACGCGGGTCAACCCGGCATCGCCCGTCAGTTCACGCACTGTACTGGCCATCTCGATGCCGTTTCTGCGCTCGGTGATCTGCACCTTGCCCGTGTTGACCACGATCACCGCGACCTCATCGCCGCCTGAGGCGGTCGGTACTGGATAGAACGCGCCATCCGCGGGAATCCGGTACTGCGGTCTGCAGCTGAGGCATGCGTAGATACCGTCCCTGATCTCGAACGCATGCGGATGGGTCGCCCGGATCGAACCCGGGTCCACTTTCCAGATGCCATGCAACGGACTGCCGTTTTCGGCGACCGCAGCCGCCGGCAACAGGAACGCGACCGCCAGAACCATGAGCTTGGTTTTCATGATGCACGTCTCCGTCAAGGAGGACCGCGCGATCACCCTGGATGGGCGATGTCACCCTAGCGCCGGTTCGGCTGCCGGTCTACGGGACTTACGGCACATCACACGCGCGCCTCCCGCCGTGGATGCGGCGGGCGGCGCGCGCATCGAACGCACGCAACGGTGCCTACATTTCCAGCTTCTTCTCCACGTCCAGCACCTTGCGTCGCGCCAGCGCGAGGTTGGACTTGTTGCGGTCGAGCACGACGTAGATGAACAGTCCGTCGTTCGAGGCGACCGGACGGATGATGTGGTACGCCTTGTGCAGCGAGATGAGGACGTCCTCGATCTCGTCGTCCAGTTTCAGCGCGTCCATGGTGCGCATCTTGGCCCGGATCACCTCGGTGTTGCCGGCCGCCGCCGCTTCCATGTCGATTCCCGAGCCAGCCTCACCCAGCAGCATGCCGCTGCTGTAATCCACCAGCGACACGGCCTGCGCGCCGTCGATGGACATCAGTTCCTGCAGCGCTTCGGACAGATTGGACATCTTCGTTCCCCTTCCCGGTTGGTTCATTCCCGACCACGGACGACCGTGGCCATCGTTAGGCCGCGGACAGCGTGGCGCTGATTTCCTTGGCACATTCGCGGGCGGCCCACAGGACCTTTCCCATCACGCTCTTCTGCGAGCAGGCGACCATCAACAACAGCGGTTCGCGCGGGGTGTCGATGGTCAGCATCAGCACCTTGCCGATGTCGGCATCCAGCATCAGCGTCTGGAGCCGGCCCATCGCCAGCTCGCGACCGATCGCCGATGCCAGCGCCAGCATGGAGCTGGTCATCGCGGCGAGCTTTTCCTCGCTGACCTGGGACACGCTGGCATGTGCGATCGCGAAGCCGTCGACGCTGGCTACGACCGCCGAACGGATGCCGACGAGATCCTTGCCAAGCGCGTCCAGGTGGTGTTGAAGATCGGTGCGTTGCGTGCGCGTCGGCACATCCCTGGCCGTGGATTTCATGCATACCCCATCAGTTCGGCGGATTCGATTTCGCTCACCAGCACGTCCATCAGCATCAGCACCTGCTCCTCGCTGCGCGCATCGACCGGAGCCAGCGGCACGCGGCCGGCGATCACGGCATCCGCGCGCGCCATGACGTCCTGCGGGTCGCCGTCGACCAGGTCGAGACGGCTCAGGCCGACCACGATCGGCATGTCGCCGGCCTCGCGGGCAACCCTGAGGTAACGCTCGACTTCGACATCCAGCGGTTCGCGGGTGGCATCGACCATCAGCACCACACCCGCCGCGCCGCGCAGGAGCGTCGGCCAGACGAATTCAAAACGCGTTTGGCCGGGCGCGCCGTAGAGCCGCAGGCGGTCGCCGCCGGGCAACGCGATGTCGGCATAATCCAGCGCTACCGTCGTGGTCCGCTTGTCCGAATCCGGATCGGTGTTGGCCACGTCGGTATCGACGATGTTGCCCGCCGCCACGGCGCGCACCAGGGTGGACTTTCCCGCGCCCATCGAGCCGAGCACGACAATCTTGTATTCCTTCACGAAGCGTTCCTTTGCATGTCGCGAACGCTGCGCCACCAGTCCACCAGTCGTGAACCGCTCTGCCGCCAGCCGGTCTTCACGTTCGGCTCGACCGGTACGCCGGGCTGCAGTTCCGCGCATCCCGTGCAGTACGCCGCGCGCGCGAACGCCATGGTCTGCTCGACATCGATATCCAGCAACTCCACGCACTCGCGCGCGCTGCTGGGACGCCGCAACATCAGCGAACACAAACGGAAGTGGTCATGCCGATGCGCGAGCAGGTGGAAACCCGGCCAGCGCAGCAGCCGCACCACCGTGTTTTCGTCGATGGCGGAATCGCGCTGCTCTTCATCCAGATCCAGCGCCGCATCCCAGATCATGCTGGTCAGCGCCTGGCCGCGCGCTCCATCGGGCTTCGCGAAGACCTTGCCGGTCGGATCGTCCAGCAACCGCACGCCGGCGCTCATGGCCAGAAGTCGACGTCCGAGCATGCGGTCGTCCAGCGATTCGCCGCCGCGATAGAACACGCGTTGCGTGACGAAATCGACGTGAAAACGCTCGGTTGCCCCGTCCAAAATCAAGGCTCGTCCAGTACCGCGGACGCTGCCTTTGCGCAAGGCATCGAGCACACGGGCGAGCCCTTCCGCCGCCGCTTCGTCTGGGGGACGAGCATCCGATGCGACGACGGAAGAGAGGTCCGATGAAGAGGATGCCATCGCATGCATGACGGGCCGCTGGCCCCAGGTTCGCTCGGAGCGGACGTGTCCGTAACCGCGTGTCGCGTCCTGCGGCTGCCGTTCGGCCATGACATGTTCCAGAAGTTCGTTCTCCACTGCGCACCCCCTCATCATCCTGATTTCTGCACAGGCCATGCGTGGCATGGCGTTCGTCGAACGTTCCTGCGATTTCAGTTAGCCCTCCGCGCGCAATTCGTTTTGTGACGAGACACACATTCCATGCCTAATTGCCGGGAAAGTGCATGATTGGAAGCACGGAAAATACGTGCATATTCACGAGCTTCCGCGCATTTCCGACCCGTGCGCGAACGCTCCATGGTGAGGTCCGGCCAGATCGTGCGCGCCGCGTACGCCTCGCGCATCCTTGCAGCCACCGCGGCCGTACCTGTCCCGGTACATCACATGGAACCCGAACGATGCGGAATCTGATCGTGATCCTGGGCGATCAACTCGACATGCACTCCGCCGCATGGGCGGACATCGATCCCGCCGACGATGCGGTGTGGATGGCCGAATGCGCGAGCGAAGCCACCCATGTCTGGAGCCACAAGGCGCGCATCGCGCTGTTTCTCGCCGCCATGCGGCACTTTCGCGACGCCCTGCGCGAACGCGGTCTGACGGTGCACTACCGCGAGCTCGATGCCGCAGACGACGACGGACTCGTTGCCTGTCTGGAACGCGATCTGGAACGGCTCAAGCCGCGCAAGCTGATCGTGGTCGAACCGGGCGAATGGCGCCTGCGCAGCGACTTCCTGCACCTGCAAGCACGGCTCGAAGGACGCATCGAGGTACGCCTGCGCGAAGACACGCACTTCATGTGCTCGCACGACGCCTTCGACACCTGGATGCGTGGCCGTCGCCAGCCGCGCATGGAGCACTTCTACCGTCGCCTGCGCCGCGAGTACGACCTGCTGATGGACGGCGATGCGCCGCGCGGCGGACGCTGGAACTTCGACCACGACAACCGCGCCGCCTTCGGGCGCGACGGCCCGCCGGCCGATCTTCCGCCGCACCGCAGCTTCGCGCCCGATACCTGCACGCGTGACGTGCTCACGCTCGTGGCGGAGCGCTTCGCGGACCATCCCGGCCGTCTGGACCACTTCGACTGGCCGGTCACGCGCGCGCAGGCACTGGAGGCTTTGGAAGATTTCATCGCCCACCGCCTACCCCGCTTCGGTCGCTGGCAAGACGCGATGTGGGACGAACTGCCGCCGCATCGTGCGGCGCTGTATCACGCGCGACTGTCGGCGGCGCTGAACCTGAAACTGCTCGACCCGCGCGAAGTATGTCGGGCTGCGTGCGACGCGCTCGATCGCGGTGACGCTCCGCTGGAGGCCGTCGAGGGTTTCGTGCGCCAGATTCTCGGCTGGCGCGAATACGTGCGCGGTCTGTACTGGCATCGCATGCCTGCGCACGCCGAGGACAACGCGCTGGACGCGCAGGCCGAGCTGCCGGCGTTCTACTGGACCGGCGACACCGACATGAACTGCCTGCGCGGCTGTCTGCGCGACACGCTCGACACCGGCTACGCGCATCACATCCAGCGCCTGATGGTCACCGGGCTGTATGCGCTGCTGCTGGGCGTCGAACCGCGCCAGGTGCATGCCTGGTATCTGGCGATCTATGTCGATGCCGTGGAGTGGGTGGAGCTGCCCAACGTGATCGGCATGTCGCAATGGGCCGACGGCGGGATCATGGCGTCCAAGCCCTACATCGCCAGCGGCAAGTACATCGAACGCATGAGCAACTACTGCGCATCCTGCCGCTTCCGTCCCGGCGACACCACCGGACCGCGCGCATGTCCGTTCACCGTGCTGTACTGGGACTTTCTCGATCGTCATCGCGAACGCTTCGCCGATCACCCGCGCCTGAAACTGCAGGTCCGGAATCTCGATCGGCGCGATGCGCAGGAGCTGCAGCAGATTCGCCGTCAGGCAAGGAAGCTGCGGGACGCGTAGGTCCATGAAGCGATGATCGGATGCCGCACCGGCATGTGCGACGACGCGGTTCGAGATCGCGCATCGCCCAGGCAAGGTCCTGCGACGGCAGGGACCCGACGGCGACTCAGCAACGATGCAGTCCGCGCATGAAATAATCGGCTATTCCACCACGCTTCGAGGAGGCTCTCATGCACGTAGGATTCATCGGCTTGGGTTCCATGGGCCAGGGCATGGCCGCCAACCTGCTCGCGGCCGGGCACGACGTCACCGTGTGGAACCGTTCGCCCGAACCCGTGAAAGCCTTGCAGGCCCAGGGCGCCCGCGCTGCCGAAACGCCCGCGGAGGCGGCGTCCGAGGGAGTGGTGCTGAGCATGCTGGCCGACGACGCGGCCGTGCGCGCGGTGATCCTGGACGGCGGCGTACTCGACGCCCTGCCTAAGAACGGCATCCACGCGAACCACGCCACCATTTCCGTGCGCCTGGCGCGCGAACTGACCGAACGGCATGCCAAGCGCAAGCTGCATTACATCGCCGCGCCGGTGTTCGGACGCCCGGACATGGCCGCCGCCGGCAAGCTCAACGTGGTCTGCGCCGGGCACGCGGCCAGCCTGGAGCGCCTGCAACCGCTGTTCGACGCCGTCGGTCAGCGCACCTGGCCGCTGGGCGACGACCCGGTGCGCGCCAGCGTCGCCAAGATCGCCGGCAACTTCATGCTGGCCTCGGCCATCGAGAGCATGGCCGAAGCTTCCGCACTGACCCGCGCGCACGGCGTATCCGCGAGCGATTTTCTGGAGATCATGACCCAGACCCTGTTCGCGGCGCCGGCCTATCAGGGCTACGGCAAGCTGATCGCCGAATCGCGCTACGAACCGGCCGGCTTCCCGGTCCGCCTGGGCTTCAAGGATGTCGGACTGGCGCTGCAGGCCGGCGACGATGCACGCGTGCCGCTGCCCTTCGCCGGCGTGGCGCGCGAGGCGCTGCTCGAAGCCCTGGCCGGCGGCGACGGCGAGCGCGACTGGGCGTCGCTGGCCACCATCGCGGCACGACGCGCGCACCTGGACGAGCGCGACGCGGACTGACCGCGCCGCATGCAGCGCATCAGACGGGCGGCGTCGCCGCACCGTCGCGCGCAGCGCGCAGGAAACGCCGGTGATGCATCAGCAAACCGGCGTAGTAGACGATGTAGTAACCGACCAGCAGGCCGAAGACCAGCAAGGTCAGCGGCGTCGAGGCATGCTGGATCGGCGTCACGCCCGCGGCGCGCGCGCTGTCCTCGATCTGTGGCCACACCACGATGAAACGCCAGGCCAATCGTCCCAGCAGCAGCGCAGTCAGCAAGGCGCCGATCCAGCGGTTGGGGATATAGCAATCGCCCAACTTCGGGTCAACGGTCCAGGTGGTCAGACGCAACCCGACGAACCCGACCAGCGCGCCGAGACCGATGCCGCCGGCCAGACCTTCCAGCAGTCGCGGGTCGTGCAGCCCGCTGAGGCCGAGCGAGACAGCCAGCACGGCGAGTATCGCGATGCGCGCGATCATGCGCTTGCGGCGGACCGGCTGACGCCCGAACTGCCGGCTGATGCGGCGTCCTATCAGCAGCGCCACGATGGGCACCGCAATCGCATAGGTCATCCAGTGAGCAGACACCGATACATCCCCCTGACAGATCGAAGAGCAGCCTAGCCGAACCCGCAGCCAGCGGCGACTGCCGGAAGGCATGTCCGTCGCACGCTCGCGTCGCGCCGGACCGTCATGACGCCAACGCCCGCGGCGACAGACAAACATCCAGCCATTCGGCGTCCGTGTCGAGCGCCTCGAACGTGTCGGCTTGCGCGAGCACACGCAGGCATGCCTCGTCGGTCCGCAGCTCCTGCATGCCGCCGTCCGCGCCGTGGATACCCAGCCGCCCGCGCAGCACGAACACGAACCGCGCGCCACCCTCCGGCATCGCGGTCGGTGCGCGGCACGCCGAACCGGAGCTGGCACGCAGGATGCGCACGTCGGCCACGCCGTCGGTAGCCTGGGCGATACCCGTATCGCGATGCATGCAATGCGACGCTGAGGGCGACGCGATTCGCCACGGCGCATCGGCCGCCACGGCACGTACGAAGCGCTGCCCGTCGAACAGACGCTGCGGACGCCGTTGCGGGGTCGGCAGCGTCAAGGCGTGATCGCGCCAGGTTTCGTGCTCCGCCGGGCAACCGACCTCGACCACTTCCAGACCCGGCGAAGCTTCCAGCACGCGATGCCGGATGGTCGGCGGCTGCAGCACGCAATCGCCTTCCTGCATCACGAACGGCGGCCCCTGATCCTCGTAGACCACCCGCACCCAGCCGCGGCGACAGAAGATCATCTGGAAGCCGACCCGGTGGTAATGCACGTAGTCGGGCACCGGCCCGCCCTGCGGAATGCGGATGTGCGAGGCGATGATGCGCCCCTCCCAGCGACCCGGAATCAGATCGCGGTACTGCATCCCCGCGCGTCCGACGACCCAGTCTGTCGCGGCGACGACATCGCGGTTCGCCGACATGCTCGCCGCCTCGCGCCCGGTATCGCCGGGATGCGCCACGGCCGCGACGCGCCGCAGAACCAGCGTGAGACCGTATCCGGACAATGCCGCCATGCGCGGCGCATCGGCCGGCATGATCATGTCCAGCCGGAAATCCAGCTCCTCCGTGTAGAACGCCAGCGCGGCATCCAGATCGGCACAGCCAAGGACGATCCGAAGCGAAGATGCCGGTCGCGGAGCCGTCATGGCGCGTTACGCGTTCGCGTCTGCATGGGCGGCCAGGAACTCCTGCAGCCGCGCCTCGTCCCAGACCTCGACACCCAACTTCTGCGCCTTGTCCAGCTTCGAGCCGGCCGCTTCGCCAGCGACCACGAAGTCGGTGTTCTTCGACACGCTGCCGCTGACCTTGGCGCCGAGCGCTTCCAGCTTCTCCTTCGCTTCGTCGCGGGTCATCGTCGACAGCGTGCCGGTCAGCACGGCGGTCTTGCCGGCTAGCGGCTGATCGGCCTCGCCCGCGTCGGCGGTGTCCGGAATCGCGTCGAGCAGTTCATGCATGGCCTGCTCGGCCCGGCGCAGGCGCGCCACGCGCTTGTCGTCGGCGAAGAAGGCTTCCAGCCCGGCCACGGCCGGCTTGGTCAGTCCCGCCGAACTCCAGTGCGACGGCCCGGCCGTCCTCAGCGTATCCAGCGACGGGAACTGCTCCGCCAGACGACCGGCGTTGGTCGGCCCCAGTCCCTGGATGCCGGCCTGGTCCAGCAGCACCCGGAAGTCGAGCCGCTCACGCAGCAATGGCGACGGCGTGCCGACGTCGCTGAATTCGATGCCTGCGGCCAGCAGCTGGTCGACCACCTTGCGGTTGCCCGGCTGCTGGAAGAAGGTCGCGATCGAGGTCGCCACCTCGCCGCCAACGTCGGGCAGCACGCGCAGAATCTGCGCCGGCATCGACTCGATGATCTTCAAGGATCCCAACCACTTGGCAAGTGTTTTTGCCGTGCTTTCGCCGATATGCATGATGCCGAGAGCAAACAGGAAGCGCGGCAGCGTGGTGTGCTTGCTGGCCTGGATCGCCGCCTCCAGGTTCTCCGCCCACTTGGTGGCGATCTTGCCCTGCTTGACGGTTTCCGGCGTGGTGCCGTCGCGTTCGTCGGCGCGACGCTTCATGTCGACGAAGGCCTCGACCGTCAGGCCGTAGAGGTCGGCCGGGGTATGCACGATCTCCAGCTCGACCAGTGCGTCGACGTAGCGCTCGCCCAGCCCGTCGATGTCCATCGCCTTGCGCGAGGCGAAGTGGATCAGTGCCTCTTTCCGCTGCGCCGCGCAGATCAGGCCGCCGGTGCAGCGGTAGACCGCCTTGTCGTCCTCGCGCAGCAGCTCGGAACCGCACACCGGACAGGTCTCGGGCATCTGCCACGGCTGCGCGTCCGCCGGGCGACGCTCGGGCACCACCCGCACGACTTCGGGAATGACGTCGCCGGCGCGGCGCACGATCACGGTGTCGCCGATGCGCACGTCCAGCCGCGCCACCTGATCGGCGTTGTGCAGCGTGGCGTGGGTGACGGTGACGCCGCCGACCTGCACCGGCTGCATGCGCGCGCGCGGCGTGGCCGCGCCGGTGCGGCCGATCTGGATCTCGATGTCCTCCAGCACGGTCATCTGTTCCTGCGCCGGATACTTGTGCGCGATGGCCCAGCGCGGCGCGCGCGAGACGAAACCGAGTTCGCGCTGGCCTTCGTAGTCGTCCAGTTTGTAGACCACGCCGTCGATGTCGTACGGCAGGCGGTCGCGCTGCGCGCCGATGCGGCGGAAGTAGGCGATCAGGCCGTCGAAGCCGGTCGCGGTGTCGACCAGTGGCGATACCGGAAAGCCCCAGTCGCGCAGGCGCTGCAGCGTGGCCGAATGGGTGGCCGGCAGCTCGCCGCCCTCGACCACGCCGACCGCGTAGGCGAAGAAGCTCAACCGCCGCTGCGCGGTCTTGGCCGGATCGAGCTGACGCAGCGAACCGGCCGCGCCGTTGCGCGGATTGGCCAGCGGCTTGACGTCGTGCGCGCGCGCCCAGTCGTTGAAGGCCTCGAAGTCCTTGCGCAGCATGACGACTTCGCCGCGCACTTCCAGCACGTCCGGCCAGTCCTCGCCGCGCAGCCGCAGCGGGATCGCGCGTACCGTGCGCAGATTGGCGGTGACGTCCTCGCCGGTCTCGCCGTCGCCACGCGTCGCGCCCTGCACGAACACACCGTGCTCGTAGCGCAGGCTGATCGCCAGGCCGTCCAGCTTCGGCTCGACCGAGAACACCGGCGGTTTGCGATCCAGCGTCTGCTCGATGCGGCGCACGAAATCGCCGACCTCGACGAAGCGCGTGGCGTCGTCGTCGCCGTCCTGCTCGAAAGCGTTGCCCAGCGACAGCATCGGGATCGCGTGGCGCACCTCGGCGAAACCGCCGTCGGCACGGGCGCCGACCTTGCGCGTCGGCGAGTCGGGCCGCGCCAGTTCCGGATGCTCGGTTTCCAGCGCGTCCAGCTCGCGCAGCAGGCGGTCGTATTCGGCGTCCGGAATGTCCGGATCGTCGAGCACGTGGTAGCGGTAGTTGGCGTCCTCCAGACGCTTGCGCAGCTGCTCGGCGCGCTGCGCGAGGTCGGCGTGGGCGGGATCGTTCGGCATCGATGCGTCTTCCTTCAATGACCCGCAAAGTGTACCCGGCCTGCGCGCGTCAGGCTGACAGCGGCGGGGCAAACCGCGTACCTTTGCCGGATCGCCGGCGCGGATGCGCGCGGCCACGACTCGACCCAGGACCCTGCATGCGCTCGATGACCGCTTTCCTCGCGCTGGCGTTGGCCCCGCTGTCGGCTTCGGCCGAATCGACCGAGGCGAACTTCCACCTGACCCACCACCCAATCGGCTGGCTGGCGCTGCTGTTCTTCGTGCTGGCCTACGCCGCCGTGGTCGCCGAGGAGCGCATCCAGATCGCCAAGTCCAAACCGGTGCTGCTGGCCGCGGCGCTGATCTGGGGCATGCTGGCGTGGAAGGTCGGCGCCGGCCACGACGCGGCCTCGCCGGTGAAGGCCGCATTCGAGTCGATGTTCCTGGACTACTCGGAACTGTTCTTCTTCCTGGTGGTGGCGATGACCTATGTCACCGCGATGGGCGAACGCGGCGTGTTCGAGGCGCTGCGCGCACAGATCACCAAGCGTCACTTCAGCTTCCGCCAGCTGTTCTGGATCACCGGCACCCTGGCCTTCTTCCTGTCGCCGATGCTGGACAACCTGACCACCGCGCTGGTGATGTCGGCGGTGATCCTGGCGCTCGGCCAGGGCAACGCGCGCTTCATCACCCTGGCGATGATCAATCTGGTCGTGGCCGCCAACGCCGGCGGCGCGTGGAGCGCGTTCGGCGACATCACCACGCTGATGGTGTGGCAGGCGCACAAGGCCGAGTTCGCCGACTTCTTCGCCCTGCTGGTGCCGTCGCTGGTGAACTGGCTGGTGCCGGCGCTGGCGATGAACTTCGCGGTGCCGCGCGGCAAGCCGGAGGGTCTGCCCGGCACCGCGCGCATCAAGCACGGCGGCATCGGCATCTGCATCAGCTTCGCGCTGACCATCCTGATGACCGTGATCGGCAAGCAATGGCTGGGCATGCCCACTGCGTTCGGCATGCTGACGGGTCTGGCGCTGCTGAACCTGGTCGCCTCGCGCATCGACCATCGTCTGCGCCGCTACGCCATCGCGCAGGGCCAGGACAACGTCGAGGAGCGCGGCTATTCGATCTTCAAGATCATCGCCAACGCGGAATGGGACACCTTGCTGTTCTTCTACGGCGTGTTCGCCTGTGTCGGCGGTCTGGCCGCGATCGGCTACCTGGAGATGGCCTCGCGCCTGCTCTACGGCGGCCTCGGCTTCACCCTCGCCAATACCAGCATGGGCCTGCTGTCGGCCGTCATCGACAACATCCCGATCATGTTCGCGGTGCTGAAGATGAATCCGGCGATGGACCTCGGCCAGTGGCTGCTGATCACGCTGACCGCCGGCGTCGGCGGCAGTCTGCTGTCGGTCGGCTCGGCCGCGGGCGTGGCGCTGATGGGCGTGTCGCGCGGCATGTACACGTTCCGCTCGCACCTGAAGTGGAGCTGGGCCATCGCCCTGGGCTTCATCGCCAGCGTGCTGGTGCATCTGGCCTTCGACGCGCTGCATCTGTTCGGCGTGTCCTGAGCGCGCGGCGGCATCCTCAACCGATTGTCCGCGTACAGCGATGCGCGCTCATGTAGGATCGGGGCAACCCCTTCCATGACGACACCGTTCCGCCATGCATCACGCCAGTGACATCCTGCTGACGCTGTTCATCATCTTCGTCGCCGCCCAGATCGGCTCGGAAATTGCCCAGCGCCTGAAAATGCCCGGTGTGGTCGGCGAAATCGCCGCCGGCTGCATCATCGGCCCGTCACTGCTCGGCTGGATCACGCTGGACCAGATCGCTCCCGGCGAACCGCTCGACGCGCTGGCCGAAATCGGCGTGGTGCTGCTGCTGTTCTCGGTCGGCCTGGAAACGCGTCTGGAGGACCTGAAGAAGGTCGGCAAGAGCGCCTTTCTGGTCGGCGTGCTCGGCGTCATCATTCCCTTCGCCGCCGGCGTGCTGTGGGCGCACGGCTCGGGTTTCGCCTGGGTGAAGTCGATGTTCGTGGCCGCGGCCTTCGTCGCCACCTCGGCCGGCATCACCGCGCGCGTGCTGCAGGAACTGGGAGTGCTGCGGCGTACCGAAAGCCGCGTGATCCTGGGCGCGGCGGTGATCGACGACATCCTCGCCATGCTGCTGCTGGGCGTGGTGTCGTCGCTGCAGGGCGGCGGCGAGATCAACGTGCAATCGCTGCTGTTCACCCTGCTCGGCGCGGTCGGCTTCCTGGCCATTTTCGGCTGGGCCGGCACGCAGATGGCGCGCCGCCGCTCGTACTGGCTGGACAAGCCGATCAATTCGCACTCGCCGCTGACCATCGTGCTCGCGCTGTGCCTGGGCCTGGCCTTTCTGTCGACCAAATTCGGCCTCGCCGCCATCATCGGCGCGTTCCTGGCCGGCATGATCGCCTCGGAAACCAAGCAGCGCGAGATTCTGGAAAAGCGCACCGAACCGCTGCTGGCCTTGCTGACGCCGTTCTTCTTCGTGGTCACCGGCGCCAAGGTCAACCTGACCGAACTGGCCAGCTGGGACGCGGTCTGGATGCTGCTCGTGGTGACGGTGATCGCCATCCTGTCCAAGCTGCTGGGCGGCTTTCTGGGATCGCTGGCGCTGGGCAAGCGCGGCGCGCTGATCGTCGGTTTCGGCATGGTGCCGCGTGGCGAGGTCGGCGTGGTGATCGCGGCGCTGGGTCTGGCCGCCGGCGTGTTCAGCGAGCGCGTCTACGCGGTGATCGTGGCGATGTCGCTGCTCACGGCCGTGGTCACGCCACCGGTGCTGTCGATGCTGCTCAAACGCAGCGACAAAGAGCCGTCGCCGCCAGCCACAACCGAGGGCGATGCGGCCACCTCGAGCCAGGACCACGTCTGAGCTTCAGCCGTTGCGCACCGCCTCGTAGCCGTCCAGCGCGCGCTGGCGCGAATCCTTGATGTCCAGCATCGGCAGCGGATAACCGCGGGATGCCGCGAAGCCGTCCTGCGCCCACGGTTCGTGCAGCAGCTTCTTCGGCGCGTCGCGAAGTTCCGGCACCCAGCGACGGATGTATTCGCCCTCGGGATCGAAGCGCTGCGCCTGCGTGACCGGATTGAAGATGCGGAAGTACGGCGCCGCGTCCACGCCGCTGCCCGCGACCCACTGCCAGCCGAGGCTGTTGTTGGCCAGATCGGCGTCGACCAGCGTGTCCCAGAACCAGCGCGCGCCGTGCAGCCAGTGCTGGCCCATGTTCTTGGTCAGCCAGCTGGCGACGATCATGCGCACGCGGTTGTGCATCCAGCCGGTGGCCCACAGTTCGCGCATGCCGGCATCGACCAGCGGCACGCCGGTGCGGCCCTGCTGCCAGCGTTCCAGCGCCGCGTCGTCGTCGCGCCACGGGTAACGGTCGAAGCGTTCGTCGAGATTGCGGTCGACGCTGTGCGGGAAGTGGTACATCACGTGATGCGCGAAATCGCGCCAGCCCAGTTCGCGCAGATATGGTTCCAGCCCTTTTTCCTCGCCCGAGGCATCGACCGCGGCGCGCAGCTTCGCGCGCGCCATGCGCGGCGTGATCTCGCCGAAATGCAGGTGCGGCGAAAGCCGCGAGGTGCCCACCAGCGCCGGACGGTCGCGCAGCTCGCCGTAACCGCGCAGGGCGTCGTCGGCGAGCCGCTCCAGCATCTCCATCGCGCCGGCCTCGCCAGGCGTCCAGTGTTCGGAGAAGCCGTCGGCCCAGTCCCGTCGCGGCAGCAGGTCGAGCGCGTCCAGCGTCGCACCGTCCTTCGCCTTTTCCAGCCGCAGCGGCGACGGCGTGTCCAGCGGCGGCTCGTCGCCCAGCTGCGCGCGCAGGTTGCGCCAGAACGGCGTGAACACGCGGTACGGCTCGTCCTGCTTGGTCAGCACCTGCCACGGATTGCGCCACAGTGCCGCGTCGAAGCTGGCCACATGCACGCCCTGTTCGCGCAGCGTCTGCTTGATCTGCGTGTCGCGCGCCACCAGCGCCGGCTCGTACAGGCGGTTCCAGTACACCGCCTCCGCACCGGTCGCCTCGATCAGCGCCTGCAACGTCTGCAGGCTTGGGCCGATGCGCAGATGCAGCTCGCCGTGATGGCGATGCAGGTCGCGCTGCAGGGCGTCCAGCGCGTGGTGCAGCCACCAGCGGCTGGCCGCGCCCGGCGCCCAATCGCCCTCCTCGTCCGGCGCGTGGATGTAGACCGGCAGCACGCGTTCGTGGCGCGTGGCGGCGGCGACGAGGGCCGGATGATCCTGCAGGCGCAGGTCGCGGCGGAACCAGACGATGGCAATGCTCATAGTGCCTAGTCTGTCGGCTCGCGCACGCCGAATCCAGCGGCGTTCAGCTGCCGTGGCCCGAGTGGATGTACGCTCAGGGGATCACGGACCAAGGAGTCATGGACCATGCACCGCACCGCCCCCTGCTGGATCGCCGCCGCGCTCATTGCGCTGCCCCTCGCCGCCTGCTCGCAGAGCAGCAAGTCACCGCCGGTCGTCACCCGGGTGCTGCATCACCCGGAAGCTTCGACGGCGCGCATGGGGCGCGATCTGACGCATTTCGTCTGGACCCTGCAAGAGGCCCGCAACGCCGACGGCGCGCCGCTCAATGCGCTGATGCCGAGCGGTCACCCGCCGCTGCAAATCCGCTTCGAGGGCACGCAGATCCATGTCGCCAACACCTGCAACGCCATCGGCGGCACCTACAGCGTGCAGGACGGCGCGTTGAAGATCGACGGCCTGCTGCACACCATGATGGCCTGCGCCGATCCCGCCCTGAACCGCATGGAGAAAATCGCGCTGCACGTGCTGCAACAGAATCCGCAGCTGTCGCTGAGCGGCAGCGACGCCGCGCCTCAACTGCATATGGCCACCAGCGATCAGGAGACGCTGACCTTCGCCGGTACGCCCAAGATGGCCGCATCATCCTCCTCGCCTTGATCCACATCGCCGCGTCCCCAGCTCCATCGCATGTCCCACGACACCACGGAAGCCAACCGTCATCGCCATGATTTCCGCGGACGCGAGAGCGTCTGGCTGTTCGGCTACGGTTCGCTGATCTACAAGGCCGATTTCCCCTACATCGAACGGCGTCCGGCACGCATCCGCGGCTGGGCTCGGCGCTTCTGGCAGGGTTCGCACGACCACCGCGGCACGCCCGACGCGCCGGGCCGCGTGGTCACGCTGGTGCCGCAGGACGACGCGATCTGCGCCGGCATGGCCTATCGCATCCGGCCCGACGTGTTCGCGCATCTGGATGTGCGCGAGAAGAACGGCTACCTGCGTTTCACGACCGAGATGCGCTTCGACGACGGCACCCACGCCGAGGGGCTGGTCTACATCGCCAGCGACGACAACGCCGCCTACCTCGGCCCCGCCAGCGAGGCGGCCATCGCCGGTCACATCGCACGCGCGCACGGCCCCAGCGGCAGCAACCGCGACTACCTGCTGCGTCTGGCCGACGCGCTGCGCGAACTCGGCGACGACGACGCGCACGTGTTCGCCATCGAACGTCACCTGCGCAGGCTGGCGACCCTCTGAAACCAGCCCCTACGCCATACAGCCGGTTGTCCCGCGACATATATGTGTATATACATATTTCATGGACGATCGATGGACTCTACTCGAAACCACCCGCTGCGCCTGCCTGGCCACGCGACGCGCGGCCCGACGCATCACCCGCCGTTTCGATCAGGCGCTGAGAGCCCACGGGCTACGCGCCACGCAGTTCACCATGCTGGCCGCGCTGCGCCTGGCCGGACCGCAGAGCGTGGGCGCGCTGGCCGAATTGCTCGACATCGAACGCACCACCATGAGCCGCAACCTGGCCCTCGCCGCGCAGCGTGATCTGCTGATCCTGCGCACCGATCCCGACGACGCCCGCAGCCGCATTGCCACCCTGACCCCGCACGGGAACGACATGCTCGTCGCGGCCATGCCGACCTGGCGCAGGGTACAGCGCGCACTCACCGAGGAACTGGGCGAATCGACGATGCACAGCCTGCATCAGCTCGCCGGCGGCCCCTGCGTCATGCCTTTCCCCGCTTTCTCTTCCGAACCTGACGAAAAGGAGTTGCCCGCATGAAGCTCTACTACGCCGACGTGCTGTCGCCCCGCAAAGCCTGCGCGGTCGCCGCGTACCTGGATGCACCGGTCGAGTACGTCTACCTCGACCTGGCCCGCGGCGAGCACAAGACGCCCGACTACCTGGCCCTGAACCCGAACGGCAAGGTGCCGACCCTGGTCGACGGCGAACGCACGCTGTGGGAAGCGGACGCGATCATGTGCGAACTCTCGCGACGCGCCGGCGCCGACCTGTGGCCGAACGACGGCGATCGCCAGATCGAAATCCTGCGCTGGCTGAGCTGGGACAAGCAGCACTTCGGTCGCACCTGCGGCGAGCTGTATTTCGAGCACATCGTCAAACGACGCTTCGCCGACGCCGACCCGGACCCGAGGGCCGTCGAGCGCGGGCTGAAGCATTTCCACACCCATGCCGCCGTGCTCGACGCGCACCTCGCCTCGCGCACGTGGCTGGTCGGCGAACGCCTCAGCGTGGCCGACTTCGCCGTCGCGGTGGCGTTGCCCTACGCTCAGCCGATGCACTTGCCACTGGACGCCTTCCCCGCCGTGCAGCGCTGGCACGAACGCCTGAACGCGCTCGACGCCTGGCGCGAACCCTTCCCGCAACGCCAAGCGGCCTGAAGCCGTACTCCCGCCGCGTCGACGGCGCGGCCCGTTCATTGCGATGAGGACCTTACCGTGAACGCCAACCCCTACCTGTTCTACAACGGCCAGTGCGAAGAGGCCTTCCGCTTCTATGCGGACTGCACCGGCGGCGAACTGTTGGCCGTCATGCCCTACGCGGACGCACCGCCGGACGATGCCGGCGACCCGGCCTGGAAGGACAAGATCATGCACGCCTGCCTGCGCATCGGCGACAGTCTGCTGATGGCCTCGGACGCGCCGCCGGGACGCCAGTCGCCGATGGGCGGCTTCAGCGTCTCGCTGCAGATCGACGACCCCGCCGAGGCCGAGCGCTGCTTTGAAGCACTTTCGGCGGGCGGAGAAGTGCGCATGCCGATCGGCGAGACCTTCTGGGCGCAGCGCTTCGGCATGTTCGTCGACCGCTTCGGCGTGCCCTGGATGATCAACTGCACCAAGTCCATGTGAGCCCTGCCGCACCGCGCGCCGGACGCGCGGTGCGGGCATGGGCTAGAATCGAGGCACAGCCCTTTCCCGCGATTCGCCGGTCCGCCGCGCCACCGTCCCCGTTTCGCTCCGTTTTTTGCGTTACCGCCCCTTGCGGGGGTGTTCGTCTTCTTCAGGAGCGTCACATGTCGGGATACCTCACGCGCGAACTCCAGGTCGAACTCGGCGGCCATGCCTACCGGCTGCAAGCACTGAAGGATCTGCAGCAGTACGACGATCCCGATCAAGTCGCCGAACGCGCCGGCATCTCCTCGGCGCAGTGGAGCCTGTTCGGTCATCTGTGGCCGGCCGGTCGCGTGCTGGCCGATCACATGTGCGCCTTCGAGATCGACGGCAAGCGCATCCTCGAACTGGGCTGCGGACTGGGCCTGTCGAGCCTCGTGCTGAGCCGCCGCGGCGCCGACATCACCGCCAGCGACTATCATCCGCTGGCCGCCGAGTTCCTGGACATCAACAGCCGCGGCAACCGTCTACCGGATATCGCATTCCACGCGCTGGACTGGCCGGTGCCCGCTCCGGAACTGGGCCTGTTCGACGTCATCATCGGCAGCGACATCCTGTACGAAGCCCAGCATGTGCCGCAGCTGGCCGAGGTGCTGGCGCGACACGCCAAGCCGTGCGCGGAGATCGTCATCACCGATCCGGGCCGCGGCAACGCCAACCGGCTCTCGCGCATGCTGATCGAACAAGGCTACGCGCTGGAAGTGCAGCGCATGGGCTTTGAACCGAACGAAACCGCGCCATACCGCGGCCGTCTGATGACCTGGCGACGTTACTGAGGCGGTGCGGCCGCCAAATTCTCCGGCGCGTCCACCATGTTCAGCCGATAACGCAGGATGTCCGCATAGTTGCGGATGCGATGCACATAGCGCACCGGCTCCAGGCCACGCGCATAGCCATGCGGCAGGTGGCGGTAATAGCGCGGTTCGCTGAGCAGCGGGAACACCTTGCTGACGTCGGCCCAGCGCCCCGAATGCTTGCCCAGCCGCTTGGTCAGTCGACGCGCATCACGCACGTGACCGAGGCCGACGTTGTAGGCCGCCAGCGCGAACCAGATGCGATCCTGCTTACGGATGCCCGGCCCGAGCCGATGACGCAGTCGCGCCAGATAACGCGCGCCGCCGCGGATGCTGGCGGCCGGATCGAGTCGGTTCTTCACGCCCAACGCATCGGCCGTGTTGCGCGTCAGCATCATCATGCCGCGCACGCCGGAGGAGCTGACGGCATCCGGGTTCCAGTGCGATTCCTGATAGGCCTGCGCCGCCAGGATCAGCGGTGGCAGGTCGTAGGCATCCGCCGCCTGCAGAAAGAGCCCGGCATAGTCGGGATACACGTTCTCGATGCGGCGCACGTAGGTGCGGGTATCGACGTAATCGAATACCGAGGCCAGGCCGTAGTAGTGCGCCATCAGGTGCTCGAGATGGCCGCTGTCGCGATATCCGTCCATCCAGCCGTCCATCGCCCGGCGCAGGTCGTCGGAGCCGCTCGGCACCACCCACGCCAACGACTGCGGCTCGCTGAGATCGAAGGCGATCACCAGATTCGGGAAATAGCGTCGGTTGATGGCGACGATATCGGAATCGGCCACCGTGCAGTCGAGTTTGCCGGCCCACACCTTGCGCAGCAGCTGCTCGGTGCCGTCGGTCGCGTTCACGCGCCAATGCAGCTTCGGGTGCGTCTTCCTCAATGCCTGCAGTCGCGCCACGTAGCTGCTGTCGGCGACGACTTCCAGATCGACGCCGGCCAGTGCCTCGACCGAATCCGGATCGGGGCCACCGCGTCGGCACACCACCTGCTGCGTGACCTGCTGGTAGTCGGGACCGAAATCGAACCGACGGTCGCGCTGCGGCGTGCGCGTCAGGCCCGCCGCGATCATGTCGCCTTCGCCGTTGGCCAGCGCCTGCAACAACTCGGCGACCGAATGCTTGAACACGAACTTCGGCTTCACCCCGAGCGAATGCGCGAACTCCGTCGCCAACGTGTACTCGACGCCCTGCGGAAGATCATTGCGGCCGATGTAGTAGGTGGTCGGCGCATTGCGCGTCAGCACGATCAGCGTGCCGCGCTTGCGGATATCGGCCAGACGGCCGGGCTTCGATCCGCATCCGGCGCACAGCACCGCACACGCAAGCACGAACGCCAGACCCGTGCGAATACCTCTGCGACCGCATACCTGCCTGTACTGCATGCATGCCCCCTGTCGGTGCCTGCGCTGCACGATACCCGAATCGCAACGCCGACGTCGTGCGACGCATCCCACGCCGCGCAAACGCATCAGAAGATCGATTGCCCACTGAGCGCGGCAAAGCGCTCCAGCGCCAGGCTGCCGGCCATCGAGTTTCCGCGTCCGTCCAGACCCGGCGACCACACGCACAGACTGAACTGACCCGGCATCACCGCGACGATGCCGCCGCCGACGCCGCTCTTGGCCGGCAGGCCGACGCTGTAGGCAAACGCACCCACGGCATCGTAGGTGCCGCTGGTCAGCATCAGCGAGTTGATGGCCTTGGCCTGGCTCGACGAGATCACCGCGCCGTCCGAGTTGATGCCGTGCCGCGCCAGATACATGAAGGACCGCGCCAGCTCGGCGCAGCTCATCGACAGCGCACAGTGGTGGAAATAGGCGTCCAGCACTTGGTCGGGATGATTCTCCAGATTGCCGAAACTCTTCAGGAAATACGCCAGCGCCGCGTTGCGGTAACCCAGCCGCGCCTCGGAATCGGCCACGCGCAGGTCGTAGTCGATGTCGCTCGCGCCGCTCAGCCGCCGCGCGAACTCACGCAGCGCCGCCTTGGCGTCGCCCAGATGCGAGAGCACAATGTCGGTCACCACCAGCGCACCGGCGTTGATGAACGGATTGCGCGGAATGCCGTTCTCGAACTCCAACTGCACCAGCGAATTGAACGCCGTGCCCGACGGCTCGCGGCCGACCCGACGCCACAGCTGCGCATCCGCCGTACGCATGGCCTGGGTCAGCGTGAACACCTTGGAGATGCTCTGGATCGAGAAGCGCTCGTCGGCATCGCCCACGCTGGCATAGCCACCGTCGACGTCGCAGATCGCCATGCCGAACTTGCGCTCGTCGACACAGGCGAGCTGCGGAATGTAGTCGGCGATGCGCCCCTGCGGCAGGGTCGGCGCGATTTCCTCGTGAATCTGGTCGAGTATGGACTGGTACGACACGTGCGGCCTTCAACGCATTCGGCAATCCGGCGATGCTAACGCGGACACGAGGTCCGCCGCACGCGACCCGGACACATCGCGTTTCCGCCCTCGTCCCGCCATCGACAGGCCCGACCCGCGTATTCCACTGTGCGCTCTTTCCATCACGCAGGCTTTCCGACCATGCCCACACCGCCACACCTCCGTCGCATGCGCCTCGACGACGCCGCGGAAATACGGCAGCTGAACGTACAGCTTGGCTATCCCGACCCTCTCGTCGCCGTGCGTCGCAGGATGCAGGCGCTGCTGGATTCCGAGCGCCACTTCCTGCTCGTCGCGGAAGACGGCGACGGCGCGCTTGTGGGATGGATCGCCGCCGAACGCCGGTTCTTGCTGACCAGCGACGAACGCGTGGAACTGATCGGCCTCGTGGTCGACGAGCGCGTGCGCCGTCAGCGCGTCGGCCACGCGCTGGTCGCTTCGGCAGAGCGCTGGTGTGCGGCATGCGGTCTGGACACGGTATTCCTGCGCTCCAACGCGGCGCGCGAGGCGTCCCATCCGTTCTACGAGCGCCTGGGCTACGAACGCATCAAGACCCAGCACGCCTACCGCCGCCGGTTCGATGCGCAGCGTTAGCCGTCGCGATCGCGCAGCACGATCCACAGGCCGCCGTAGATGATGAACAGCGGCCACCATAGATGCCAGCGCACGTCCATCAGGAACATCGCGCCGATGGTGGCGATGGTCAACGCGCTGAGCAGATGCCGTCCGACCGTGCCGTCGAAACGTCCGACATGGCGGTAACGCGTGATCGCCTGCGTCAATGGACCGACGGCCGCGACCAGGATGAACAACGCCCACCAGTTGGGAATCTGCATCCACGGCATCTCGATGCCGAGATTGCGCAGCAGGAAGAACACGCCGATGGCGATCACGATCAGACCCGCCACCACGTTCTGCGGAGCTCGGGGAGCGGGCTTGTTGGCGTCGTCGTTCAAGGCGAAAACTCCGAAGGGGACACGATCAAGCCTAGAGCTGGCGTCACGCGCCGACAAGTGACGGATGTCAGGCCCGATTCAATCGCTGCACGCGGCCTGCGCGGCCGGCGCCTGCACCGGCGCGGCATCCCGCAGGGTCGGCGCGACCGCGATCGCGCGCAGTCGGTCCAGCGCTTCGGTACACGCCGATGCCTCGCGGAACAGCCGCGCTTGCACCGCCCGCGCAGCGCGCGGTTTCAAACGACGCAGCGTCTCGCTCACGGGCATGTTCCGCAACGCGTATACGAAAGCCCGGATGGCAAGTTGACGCCGCGTGGGTGCATGCCCGACGCTTGGGCGATCCGCAGTCAAGGGAATCCCACGCATGACCGACACCGCGCCGACCGGCGAATCCACCATCCTCGGCCACCCGCGCGGCCTGATGACGCTGTTCTTCGTCGAGATGTGGGAGCGCTTCAGCTACTACGGCATGCGCGCCCTGCTGATTCTCTTCATGACCGCGGCCATCACGAAAGGCGGCATGGCGATGGACGACGCCACGGCGACGGCCATCTACGGCCTCTACACCGCCGGCGTGTACCTGACCTCGTTGCCCGGCGGCTGGATCGCCGACCGCCTGCTCGGTGCGCAGCGCACGGTGTGGTACGGCGGCCTGATCATCGCCGCCGGTCACTTCACGCTGGCCATTCCCAGCCATACGACCTTCTTCCTCGGACTGGTGTTGATCGTGCTCGGCACCGGCCTGCTCAAGCCCAACGCCAGCTCCATGGTCGGCGACTTGTACCCGGAAGGCGGAAGCCGACGCGACGCCGGCTTCTCGTTGTACTACATGGGCATCAATCTGGGCGGTTTCCTGGGACCGATCATCTGCGGTCTGCTGGGACAGCAACTCAACTGGCATTACGGATTCGCCGCCGCTGGCGTGGGCATGGTGCTCGGCCTGATCCAGTACCGCCTGACCCGGCGCAGTCTCGGCCAGGCGGGCGCGCACGCGCTGCCCGTGCATGACGATGCCGGCCGTCAGCAGCGGTTCCTGAAAAATGCCTGGAAAGTGCTGTGGCTCGGCGTCGCCGCCGTCGTCGTCGTCGTCGGACTCGGTTATGCCGGCATCGTCACCTACGCGCCGGTCCCGCTGGCACTGTGGTCGGGACTGTTCATCCTGCTGCTGGGACTGGGCTTCCTGGCGTGGTTGTTCGTGTACGGCAAGCTGAGCACGGTCGAAAAGAAGCGCCTCGCCGCGCTGACCATCCTGTTCCTGGTGCAGGTGCTGTTCTGGGCCGGTTACGAACAGGCAGGCTCCAACTTCAACCTGTTCGCCGAACGCTACACCGACTTGCAGGTGTTCGGCTATGCCTTCCCGGCGGCCTGGTTCCAGAGCGAAAACTCGCTCCTGATCCTGTTGCTGGCGCCTTTCTTCGCCTGGTTCTGGGTGTGGCTCGGCCGACGCAAGCTGGACCCGTCCACGCCAATGAAATTCGCCCTGGGCATGCTGTTCATCGGCGTCGGCTTTCTGGTCATGATGGGCGCGGCCTGGATCGTCGTCGCCGGTCACAAGGTGCTACCGACCTGGCTGGCGCTGACCTACTTGCTGCACACCGTCGGCGAGCTGTGCCTGAGTCCGGTCGGTCTGTCGGCCACCACGAAACTGTCGCCGCGCCGCTACGCCAGCCGCCTCATGGGCACGTGGTTCCTGTTCATGGCGCTGGGCGACCTGCTGGCCGGACTGATCGCCGGCCGCTTCAGCGCGCACGACGTCGGCGAGATGCCGCGCATCTACCTGACCATCGCCGCGATCTCGATCGGCGTCGGCGTGGTGCTGGCGCTGTTCAGCCGCCTCATCAAGCGGCGGCTGATCGGCGAAGAAGTGCGTATCGCCAGCGGCGGTCACTGAGCGGCGAATCGGTCCACGGCGCGACACGGATGGGGTCCGCACGACCTGTCGCGGAAAGACTGCATGGCGGACGTCGTCCGCCTGCGCGCCGTGTGGTTGCGTCGCGAAGATGCCTACCTTCTGGTTCGCGCAGGACCGACTTCATCGACCGCAAGCCCGCTAGAAGAAGCGCGTGTATTCCTCCAACGGCAAACGCTGGATGTCCGGCACTCGGCAGTCCTCGGCCGGGTGTCCGACCACCAGCAGCAGGTACGCCATCTCGTTGCGCGGCCGCTGCAGAATCTCGTTGAGGAAACCCATCGGGCTGGGCGTGTGCGTCAACGTCGCCAATCCGGCCTGGTGCAACGCGGCGATCAACAGGCCCGTGGCCAGACCGACCGACTCGTGCGGGTAATAACGCTTCTCCTTCTGGCCTTCCGCATCCAGTGCGAAGCGTTCGTAGAACACGGCGATCAACCACGGCGCCACGTCCAGAAACGGCTTGTCGGCATCGGTGCCGAGCGGCGCCAGCGCCTGCAGCCAGGCCTCCGGCGCGCGATGCTCGTAGAAGCTGCGTTCCTCGGCCTCGGCCGCTTCGCGGATGCGGTGCTTGATCGCGCGATCGCTGACCGCCACGAACCGCCACGGCTGCTGGTTGGCGCCGCTGGGCGCGGTACCCGCGGCGCGCAGACACTGCTCGATGACGGCGCGCGGCACCGGCGTGGACGCGAAGTCGCGCACCGTGCGCCGCTGCGCCATGCTGTGCGCAAACGCGGCCGCCCGCTGCTCGCGCTCGGCATCGGTCATCGGTTCGCGCGCAGGCAGCGCGACGGTGGCGTACGGTTTGGCGTTCATGGCGTTTCTATGCGGACGTGAGGCGCTCATGGTAGCGCCATGAGGCGGGATCGCGCGCCGTGCTCAGAAGATCTCGGCCACGCAGCAACGCAGGCTGCCGCCCGCCTTTTCGATCTCGTCCAGCGCCACCGCGCCGATGCGAACATCCAGCGCTTCCAACTGCGCGCACTGCGCGGACGAGAGACTATCCGCGGCCGTGGCGCTCATCCACACGCGATGCGGATCGAGCGTGATGGCGTTCGCGGCAAAACGGGCCTTCTGTTGCGGATCGAGCAGCACGGTCGCGCCGGCATAGGCGCGCTCGATCGCCTCGGCGGCCGCCGCGTCGGCAAAGCCATCCGGCGCCAGCAGCATGCCGCGGCCGGCCAGCGAGGCCATCAGCACGTTGGCGTGATACTCGCCCTCGGCCAGATCGAAGCAAAACATCAGGTCGAGACCGAAAGCCGCCTGCATCGCCGCGGCGCCGGCTTCGCTGCAACGCTCGCCGAGACCGCAGAAACCCACGTTGCGCGCATGGTCGATCACCAGCGAGCCGGTCAGTTCGGCCACCGGCTGCGACGGGCCGGAGAGGTCGATCTCCTCGTAGTCGAGCACGTCGCGAAAGAAACCGCGAATGTCCGCACGCTCCGCCTCGCGACGACGCACCGCGTGGCGCATGCGGCCGACGATCAGCGCGCCGGGTCGCGTGGCGAAGACGTTGTTCGGGAATACCGCGTCCGGCGTTTCGGCGGCACCGGGAAACGTGAACACCGGAACGTCCGCGCGCAAGGCCTCGGCCAGATCGGCATGCTGGCGCAGCGCACGCTGCGGATCGACCGCCTCCTGCATGCGCATGTAGACGTTGTCCTGCGCCGACTCCTCGGCCAGCGCGAACCGCGACGGCGCAACCAGAAACGCGGCCCGTGCCGTCGTTCGACGCGATGCGGTGTAGGGCAAGGCCGCAAAGGCGTGCAGGAAGGTCTCGGGATCGCGCGTCATCATGTCGGCAGCCGCAACAAGAAAGCCTCACTCTACGCGCCGAATCCGACCGTGTGAACGTCTTGCACGCGCACGCCCGCACCTTGCCGTGCATGTGCCGGACTGCGATGCTCGACCGAGCAGGCCGAGGTCGTCAGCGCCTGCCGGAGGGGGAGGCTCCGAGACATCGGAACCGCAACGACAACGCACCGCAAGATGCTCATCGGGGGAAAGACCTTGAACGGGTACCTGGACGTTCTCAAGAAGTACTTCGTCTTCGACGGTCGCGCGCGGCGCATGGAATACTGGATGTTCCAGCTGTTCAACACGATCGCCTACATCGTGCTCTTCTTGCTCGCCATGCTGCTGGGCATGCACACCAACCGGCACGGTCTCAATCTGCTCACGGGTCTGTACGCGCTGGCTGTGTTCCTGCCGTCGCTCGGCGTCACGGTGCGTCGGCTGCACGATACCGGGCGGAGCGGATGGTGGATTCTGATCGGCCTGATTCCGATCATCGGCGGCATCGTGCTGCTGGTGTTCATGGTGCTCGACAGCGCGCCGGCCAACGAATACGGCCCGAACCCGAAGCAGATTTCCGCCTGACCATCGGTCGACAACGACATGACAAAGGGCGCGCCCGGTGACGGACGCGCCCTTTTCGCATGCTTGCCATCGAGACGGTGCGGCGATCTCAGGTGAACGGTACGCCGTAGGCGTCCTGCTCCACCGTGCACACTTCCACGATCACCCAGATGTAGACCGCCAGCAGCGGAACGATCAACCAGCCCAGCAACAGGCTGACCAGCAACTGCGCCACCCCGCGTCCCGCATAGCCGGCATAGAAATTGTGGATGCCCAGACCACCCAGGAACACGCCGAACAGGACATAGGCGACGCGGCTCTTGCCGATGGTCGTGGTGCTCCCCTGCACCGGCGGCGCCACGCCCGCGCTCGCCGTCGCCGCCTGCGGCGGCATGCGCCCGGCGACCGAGGCACCGCATTTCACGCAGACCACGGCATGGTCGGCCACTTCGCTACCGCAATGACTGCAAAACATCGCACTCCCCCTGTATCGCTTCGATAAAGACGCCTGCGCGCAGGCGCAGGAGACCCTGCGAGTGTAATCCAAGCACGCACCGTTCGGCGCACCTAGCCGCGTCAACGCGATGGCAGGTAATGCGTCGGATCGACCGGCTTGCCGTCCTTGCGGACCTGGAATTCCAGCTCGTTGCGCGATGCGCCGGTGGAACCCATCTCGGCGATGACCTGCCCCGCGCGCACGCGCTCGCCTTCGCGCACCAGGCGTTTGCGATTGTGGCCATAGGCGGACAGGTAGGTGTCGTTGTGCTTGATGATGATCAGTTCGCCGTAACCGACCAGGCCATTGCCGCTGTAGACCACCACGCCGTCGGCAGCCGCGCGCACCGGATCGCCAGCCTTGCCCGCGATTTCGATGCCGGGGATCGGGTCGGACGGGTTGAAAGCATTGATGATCGCGCCGTCGGCCGGCCAGCGCCAAGCGACGCCGCCGGTGCTGCGGGACGGCGCGGATGGCACGGCCGCGGCCGACACCGGCGCGCGATCCGGCGGCGTGACCTCGCCCGCCACCGGAATGGTGGTACTGACGGCGCGCGCGGCCTCCGGCGCCGGTGTGGCGGGAACCGCTGCATGCGTCGGCGGATGCGGTACCGGCGGCTTCGCCGAACTCGGCGGCGTCACCGGCTGAAAGACCGGTCGGCTGGGTACACCGGCCACGCGCGGCGGCGACGTCAGCCGCAGGCGACGACCGGGATGGATCACGTACGGTGCGGGGATGCCGTTCCAGCGCGCCAGGTCGCGGAAATCCACACCCGCGCGGAAAGCGATGCTGTAAAGCGTGTCGCCGCGCACCACGGTGTAGTGCGAGTCCGTCATCGGACCGCTGGCATGCACCGGCACGCCGCGGGCGTCGGTCTGCGGACCGGGCGTGGACTCGATCACGACCGAGTGGTGCGGCACCACGCACGCGGTCAGCAGGCAGGCGACGAGAAGACTGGCGACGACATTCCTGAGCATGGCGATCAGCATAGCCGGGCGCACGATCAATTTCATCGTGCCAACAGCCACCAGACCACCAGTCCCGCCAGCAAGATCAGCGCGGCCCAACCGATGCGTTCGATATGGCGATGCAGGATGTCCTCGGCGCGCTTGCCGAACAAACGGATCAGCAACGCCAGCAGATACACGCGCTTGCCACGGCCGAGCGCCATGCACAGCAGAAACGGAATCAACGGCACGCCGACGATGCCCGAAGCCCAGGTGATGAACTTCATCGGCACCACCGGTTGCAGCGCGGCCAACAGCAGCACCAGCATCATGCCCCAGAAGTGCGTGGTCATCTGCGCACGCAGGCTGGTCACGCCATGCTCGATCGACGCCAGCAGATGCAGATCGGCCAGCAGCGGCCGTAGCGCCTCGAACGCGTAGTGGCCCAGCGCGTAACCGACCAGCGAACCGAGCAACGAGAAAATCAGGCTGACGCTGGCAAAGCGGAACGCGCGTTCGGGCTTGGCCAACGCCATCGGCGCCAGCATCACCTCGGGCATGATCGGAAAAATGAACGCCTCGATAAAGCTGAGACCGGCCAGATAGCGTTCCGCGTGCGGGTGCTTCGACCAACGCAGCGCACGCTCGTACAGGGGACCGAAAAGTCGCATCAGTGCGGAAACTCCTGCGCAAGCCGGGTCGACCGGCGCCTATGTGCGGCCATTCAGACCAATCCGCCCAGCAGGGGCACGAAGCTGACCTGGCCCAGATCCTCGGGCAGGACCTCGCCGGTCTGCGCGTCGCGGGTCAGACGCAGCAGCGTCTGCGCGCCGCTCGGCCCGACCGGCGCCACCAGCACGCCGCCCGGCGCCAGTTGGTCGAACAGCCCCTGCGGAATGCCCTCGCCCGCGGCGGTAAGGATGATCGCGTCGAACGGCGCTTCCTCGGGCCAGCCGAGGTTGCCGTCGTCATGCTTGGAGCGCAGGTTCTCGATGCCCAGCTGACGGAAGCGGCGACGCGCCTTGCGCAGCAGCTCCTCGATGCGTTCGACAGTGTGGATCTGCGGCACCAGCGACGCCAGCACCGCGGCCTGATAGCCGGAGCCGGTGCCGATCTCCAGCACGCGCTGCGGCACGCCGCGTTCGATCAGCGCCTCGGTCATGCGCGCCACCACCCACGGCTGCGAGATGGTCTGGCCGTGGCCGATCGGCAGTGCCGTGTTCTCGTAGGCGCGCGAGGCCAGCGCCTCGTCGATGAACAGATGACGCGGCAGGCGACGAATCGCGTCGAGCACGCGCAGATCCTTGATGCCCTCCTCGCGCAGATGCGCGACCAGACGATCGCGCGCGCGCTGCGAGGTCAGTCCTTCGCCACGCAGAGCCGAAGCCGAAAGGGCATGCGTCTTCATGCGGCGTCCTCGCCGTGCAGCTCGTGGCTCATCGCGCCGACCCAGCCGCTAACCTTGTCCAGCGCCTGGAAGCGGGTCAGATCGGTATGAATCGGCGTCACCGACACGTAGCCGCGGCTGACCGCGTTGAAGTCGGTGCCCGGACTGTCGTCGTCGACCTCGCCGGCCGGGCCGATCCACCACACCGGCCGTCCGCGCGGATCTTCCTGGCGAATGCACGGCGCCGACGGATGCCGCTTGCCCAGACGCGTGACCTCGAAGCCGCGGATCTCCGACCACGGCCGATCCGGCACGTTGACGTTGAGAATGGTGTCGGCCGGCAGCGGGTCCTTCAGCAGGTGCTGCACCAGAATCAGCACGGCGCGCGCCGCCGATTCGTAATGCTGCCCGCGATGGTCCTCGCTGACCAGCGACACGGCGATCGCCGGCAGGCCGAGAAAACGCCCTTCCATCGCCGCGGAGACCGTGCCCGAATAGATCACGTCGTCGCCGAGGTTGGCGGAATTGTTGATGCCCGACACCACGATGTCCGGCTGCGTGTCGAGCAGGCCCGACAGTGCCAGATGCACGCAATCGGTCGGCGTGCCGGCCACGCGGTGGTAGCCGTTCTCCATGGTCAACACGCGGATCGGCTGGTCCAGCGTCAGCGAGTTGCTGGCCCCCGAACGGTCGCGGTCGGGCGCGACCACGGTGACTTCGCCCAGGGCGGAAAGGCGCTCGGCCAGGACATGGATGCCCGGTGCATCCACGCCGTCGTCATTGCTAACTAGAACTCGCATCGGGGACCATCTTGAAGCGGAGAAACCGGCGCCCAGCGGCACCGGGGAACAGCCTCGCATTCTAGCCGATTCAGGCCCGACCTGCCCCGCGCTAGGATAGGCCCATGTCCCGCCGCGCCCCGCCCGAGCCGAGCACCGACGACATCGCGCTGTTCCGCGATGCGGTCGGTCCCGTGCGTCGCATCGAAGCCGAGCCGCCGGTGCCCGAGAAACCGCGTCCCCGCCCGCGGGCGCACATGCGCGAGGCGGACGAAGCCGCCGTGGCCGGCGACCTGCTGCGTGCCGATTACGACCCGGCGCTGATCGAAATCGGTGAGGAGCTGAGCTACCTGCGCGAAGGCCACTCGCCGAAGCTGCTGCGTCGGCTCAAGCGCGGCCAGTTCAGCATCCAGGGCGAGATCGACCTGCACCACATGAATGCCGAGGCGGCCCGCGCCAGCATCTTGGACCTGCTGGACGAAGCCCACGCCGAAGGCTGGCGCTGCGTGCGCATCGTGCACGGCAAGGGCCTGCGCTCACGGCCGGGCGGACCGGTCCTAAAGGGTCTGACCGACCGCCTGCTGCGACGCCGCAGCGACGTGCTGGCGTTCGCTTCGGCCCGTCCCGCCCAGGGCGGCACCGGGGCCGTCGTCGTCCTGCTGCGCTGACCCGCAACGGCGCCGATGGCGCCGCGATGCATCCATGCCCCTTTTCGTCACGTATAGACCATGGGCGGCATTCTTTTTGCGTTGCCAGCAAATGTGAAATGCATCACACATACAGACATGACCCAACCAAGCCCCGCGGAGCCGTTTCTTCCCGATAAACATATGATCTGGAATGGATTCTGCTTGAATCGACTACCCACAGAAAGCGTTTACACATGACTTCCGCAACCTTCCCCGCAGCAACGACACAACCTGTCGATACCGTCACAAAAAAAGCATCCACGCAAACACGCTGCACCGAAATCCTGCAGCGCCTGCTGCAGGAACAGCCTGCCGTAGGCAATGCCGTGATGGCGACCGTCGACGGCCGCGCATACGCCAGCGGCAATCCGAACCAGGAAGTCGCCAAGGCGCCACGGGTGGCGGCCATCACCAGCTCGCTGCTCGGACTGGCCGAGTCCTTCAGCCGTGAGTCCCTGCAAAGCACCGCCTCGTACAACAGCATCGCCACCGAGCACGGCACGATCGTGCTGGTGCGCGTGCCGTCCAATCACAAGACCCACGCCCTGTGCCTGTGGACCGACCGTTCGGAAACCTTCGCCATGACCCTGCGCCACGCGCTGGACACGGCCTCCAAACTGGCCGCCGTGCTCGACGACGGTGCCTGACCCCAAGGCGGGCCTGCCCGCAACCCATACCCACAACCCACAACAAGGAAACTGAAAACCATGGCAAAGATCACACTCGATGCGCTGCGCGAAATCGACGGCTACCTGGCTGGCGCTCTGGTCGACGCCGACAGCGGCATGCTGCTGGCCGGCGATGGCAACGCCGTCGATCTGGAAGTCGCCGCTGCGGGCAATACCGAAGTGGTGCGCGCCAAGCGCAAGGTCGCGGCTGCACTGCAGCTCAACGACACCATCGAGGACATCCTCATCAACCTGTCCAAGCAGTACCACCTGATCCGCCCGCTGGAAAGCAACCAGAACCTCTTCCTGTACGTGGTTCTGGACCGCAGCAAGTCCAACCTCGCCATGGCTCGTCACGAACTGCGCGCCTTCGAGAAGACGCTGGACTTCTCCTGATCGCGCGCCCGGCCGCCATGGATGGCGGCCGTTCCTCTCCCCCTCCCCCATTGGAGCTGGACGCATGCGCTTCGACATCCGTATCGCCGCACTCAGTCAGGCGTTCGAGCAACGCCTGCGCATCGCGGCTTCCCTTCTCGGTGCGTACAAGATCAACATGCAGGTCGATGCCTGGAACGGCACGCGTTGTCATCTCCTGATCGCCGCCGGCGATGATCTGTACGGCCAGAAAGCCCTCGACATCGCCCACCGTCGCGGCACCGCCGTGCTCGCCGTCGGCGCAGCGGTCAACGACGCCGAGTATCCCGTCATCGGTCGTGATGCGGCGGCCGTGGACATCGCGCGCCGCATGCGCGAACTGCTGAAACCGACGACCTTTGCGCCAACCGCGAAACCCGATGACGCAGCCACGGCGCTGCATGCGCTGTTCGATGGCGCATGGCGCCATCGCCCGGTGGACGTGTTGCTGGACCGACGCGTCGTCTATCTGCGCCCGCAGACCGGCCGCATTTTCGCGGCCACGCACTCGGACCTGCTGGCGATTCAGCAGGCGCTGGCGGAAGACTCCGGCGAACTCGGCCTGCGTGCGCCGGAAGCGCTGCCGGAACACGCCATTTCTTCGAGCCTGGAAGCCTACCTGCTGCACATCGCGCACGCCGCGAACGAAAAACTGCCGCCCTATCCGGACGGCCGCTATCACTTGAAGGCCTGGCCCGACCTGGGCAGCGTGCCCGCGCTACGCGACGCGATGGCGGTGGTCGCACGTCTGACCCAGGGACCGACCTCGCCGAGCGAGCTGGAAACCGCCTTGAACGGGAGTCCCGCCGCGTCGCTGATCCGACCCTCGCTGTGGGCGTTCTCTGCTGCGGGACTGCTGCAAGCGGATGCCGTCGCACCGCAGACCGCGCCTCGTCCCGTCGCCGATGCCCGCAAGCAGGGCATCTGGGCGAGCATCGCCCGTCACTTCGGACTGAAACGATGAACCATTTTTCCCGCACACACCTCGATACGGAACACGATCATGTTTGATGGCATGGTGAAAATCGTCCTCGCCGGTCCGGTCGGCGCTGGCAAGACCACCACGCTGCGCTCGCTGTCCGATGACGAACCGGTCTCCACCGAAATGCCGTTGACCGACGGGCCGATGGGCGAGAAGACCACCACGACCGTGGCGCTGGATTTCTCCACGGTCATGCTCGACGACGGCACGCCGCTGCAGATGTTCGGCCTGCCCGGGCAGGATCACTTCGCACACATGCGCCCGATCATTCTGCAAGGTGCGCTGGGCGTGATCGTGCTGCTGGCGGCCGATCAGCCGGACATCCTGACGATGTGCAGCGAGTGGCTCGATGCCATCCAGAGCATCACCCCGGACACCCCGATCGCCATCGGCATCACCCGCAGCGACCAGGCGCGCGACTTCCGCATGGACGCCCTGCGCGCCTTGCTGGCCGAGCGCAAGACGACCCTGCCGGTGTTCACCATCGACGCCCGCGACCGCGAGCAGGCGCAGCAGCTGGTGCGGGCGCTGGTTTACAGCTTCGCTTGACGGAATCGGGTTGTGGCGACGGTTTCGCGCCCGTCGCCCGATCGCCTCGACAACGCCATGGCCATCTTCCGCACACGGCGCTTCACGCGCTGTAAGCGCATCAGCGCATGAATCGACAAGTCGATGCGGCGCATTTGCGCGAACCGCATGTCGATGGAAATGCGCCGGAGACGGGTCCTTGCCAGAGGCAAGTTATGGCCCGAACGATAACCTGACGCACCCGCCTCCAAAGCCCGCTATGCTGGCCGACGATGCGCCCTTTCGACGCATCGAACCTGCCGTGGGGGAACGGTACCGATCGGGAACGGGCGCGATGCGCCGCACCGCGACGTACCGACAAATCGACATTCCGTCGCGAACGCACGCTTGCGGCATCACACATCCACTGGGGAGCCATGTATGTCGACCTACAAATGGTTTTGTCTCGCGCTGCGCGTGCTGGGCGCGTGGAGCGTCTACTACAGCCTCGGCGACTTCGTGGCGGAGTTCAACGAGATCAAGGGATTCTATTCCCCCGGCTACACGACGCCGTTCGGCTTCTTCCTGCAGGGCATCACCCACCTGGCCGTCGGTTTGCTGCTGATGCGCTACGCGCCATTGATCGCGCGCTTCGCCTATCCGAAGAAGACGCCCGCGCGAACGATGCCGCGCGAGGATGCAGACGCGATCTGAAGCGCTCCCGAGCGGTGTTTCAGACGGTGCGCGCCAGTTCGCGCACGACCACCGTCGCGTAGCTGCCGGCCGGCAATGCGAAGCGCAGTTGCAGCGAGGCATCGTCGAGCCACGCCCAGCTGAGCTGCTGCGGCATCAGGCGCAGAGCGCGACGTTCCTGGTCCATGCCCGCGGCGATCAGACCGGCGACGAGCTCCGGCTCGGCGTCGCCGACCTCGCGCTCACGCGCGCCGGCGGCGCCCGCGGTCGGCGGCTCGCCCTTGCCCCACAGCGGGCCGGACGGATGAATGTCGCCGCGCTGCAGACGATCGGCCAGCGTGTCGTCGAACGGCTCCGGACCGAACCACGAGCGCGAGCCGGCCAGCGCCCAGACCTCGCCGTCCAGCGGAGAGTCCCAGCAGGCGTCGGCGACGCGGCCGGCGAGCACGCGATTGAACAGTTCCGAACGCGCGGCCGAAAGCAGCAGCGAGCGGGTGCGCTTGTCCACGCGCTGGCCGGCGAACATCGCGCGTGCGCGGTCGACGTTGGCGCCGCCGCGACCGAAGCGCTGATCGCCGAAGTAATTGGGCACGCCGCGCTCGGCCATGGCGCTCAGCACGCGTTCGGCGGCGTCGCGGTCGCCCTGCACGTTGCGCAGGGTCAGCACGAAACGGTTGCCGGACAGTGCGCCGCGCTTGAGCTTGCGCCGGTGGCGCGTGCTGTCGAGGATGCGCACGCCCTCGTGCGGAAACGCCGCCCAGTCCGGTTCGGCACGACCGGCCAGATGCACCGAGATCGCCTGGCGCGTCACGGCATGCCGATCCTTGAGACCGGCGAAACCGACGCCCACCGGCGAGATGTCCGCGAAGCGCGCCAACTCGCGCACCACCCACTGCGTGTCGTGACCGCGCTTCTCCACCGTCAGCAGCGCATGCTCGCCCTCGCCGTCCGCCGCATAACCGAGGATTTCCTCGACCACGAAATCTTCGGGCGCGGCGCGTAGCCGGCCGGTCAGCGGCGGGCCGCCGTGGGCGTGGGGGAGTTCGTGATCGGATGACGTCATGGCAGGAAACGAGTCGTTGTTGAAAAGTGCATCGGACGCACGGCGCAACGCGGCAAGTACCGCTCGCGGCCCGCGCGTCTCAGTGCAACAGGAAGATGGAGGCCAGCCCCAGGAAGATGAAGAAGCCGCCGCTGTCGGTCATGAAGACCAGGAAGATGTTCGAGCCCATCGCCGGATCGCGGTCCAGACGCAGCATCAGCATCGGAATGCCCACGCCCATCACCGCCGCCAGCATCTGTTCCAGCACCATGGCCACGGTCATCACCAGACCGAGCGGAATGTCGTGGTACATCAGCGCCACCACCGCGCCGATCACGCCGCCCCAGATCAGACCGTTGAAGAAGGCGACGCCGAGCTCCTTGCGCCACAGACGCCAGATCGCGTTGAGACCGACCTGGTCCGTGGCGATCGCGCGCACGATCTTGATGATGGTCTGGTTGCCCGAACTGCCGCCGATGCTGGCGACGATAGGCATCAGCGTGGCCAGCACCACCAGCTTCTCGATGGAGCCCTGGAACAGGCCGATCACGCGCGAGGCCAGGAACGCCGTGACCAGGTTGATCGCCAGCCACGACCAGCGGTTGCGCACCGAGGCCCAGACCGAGGCGAAGATGTCTTCTTCCTGGCGCAGACCGGCGCGACCGAGCGCCTCGGACTCGCTCTCCTCGCGGATGCGGTCGACCATGACGTCGATGGTCAGGCGGCCGATCAGGCGCCCGCCGCCATCAACGACCGGCGCGGAAATCAAGTCGTAGCGCTCGAACGCCTGCGCCGCATCGTCGGCGTCGTCGGTCGGCAGGAAGGTGTTGACGTCGCGCGCCATCACCTCGCCGACGCTCTTGTCCGGCGAATTGACCACCAGCCACTTCAGCGGCAGCACGCCGGTCAGCACGCTGTCGTGGTTGATGACGAAAATCTTGTCGGTCTGCTCCGGCAACTCGTCGAAGCGGCGCAGGTAACGCAGCACGACTTCCAGCGTCACGTCCTCGCGGATCGTGACCATCTCGAAGTCCATCAGCGCGCCGACCTGGTCCTCGTCGTAGGACAGCGCCGACTGCACCTGCTCGCGCTGCTGCGGGTCGAGGCTGGCCATCAGCTCGGGCAGGACCTCCGGCGGCAGGTCCTCGACCAGATCGGCCAGTTCGTCCGAATCCAGCGGCTCGATAGCGGCGAGAATCTCGCCCTCGTCCATGTCCGCGATCAGGCTTTCGCGCACCGCGTCGGAGACTTCCAGCAGGATGTCGCCGTCGCGGTCGGCCTTCACGCGCTGCCACACGACCAGACGGTCTTCCAGCGGCAGGGCTTCGAGAATGTAGGCGATATCGGCCGGATGCAGACCGTCGAGACAGCGCTGCAGTTCGGCACGATTCTGCCGCTGCATCAGGTTCTCGACGCGCTTGTGTTCGCCGCCGTGACGGCGCAGCAGTTCCTCAGCCTGACGCTGACGCTGCAGCAAATCGTTGATCTGCGCGAACTGCTCCTGCAGGCGGCTCTGCGGCTTGCGAGTTTCGACTTCGCTCATGACACGCTCCGTCCCCGAGGGCGGAGCGCGCCTTCGGAGTTACCGGGTCAAGGTGAACGTTACGTTCAAACTGGGAGGTTGACTGGGTACGTCCATAACGGTGAGTTCCGACGTTGTGCCGGTGAATCCGCACATGATACCAGCAGCGTCCCGGCTTGGGGCGCGCGTTTGCGGACGCGGCCGGGAATCAGTCCAGCGATTCCAGCAGGACAACGGCCAGCGCGGCGATGCCCTCGCCGCGGCCGGTCAGGCCCAGGCGTTCGGTGGTCGTGGCCTTGACGCTGATGCGGGACGCATCGACGTTCAGATCCAGCGCGAGGTTGGCGCGCATGGCGTCGGCGTGCGGGCCGATCTTGGGACGTTCGCAGACGACCGTGATGTCGGCATTGCCCACGCGATACCCGCGCGCCTCGATCATGCCGGCAACGGCGCCGAGGAAATCGCGGCTGTCGGCGTCCTTCCACTGCGGGTCGGACGGCGGGAAGTGTCGGCCGATATCGCCCAGCGCCAGCGCGCCGAGCAAGGCGTCGCATAGGGCATGGATCACCACGTCGCCGTCCGAGTGGGCGGCCACGCCGTGGGTGTGCGCGATGCGTTCGCCGCCCAGCATCAGATGGTCGCCGGGAGCAAAGGCGTGCACGTCGAAGCCCTGTCCAATCCGCATCGTCGAACTCCGTGCGCTACCGCGTGCGCGGCAGCAGAAACTCGGCCAGCGCCAGGTCGGCGCGGGTGGTGATCTTGAGATTGTCCTCGCTGCCCTCGACCAACAGCGGCGTGACCCCAGCGCGCTCCATCGCCATGGCTTCGTCGGTGATCGCCACGCCGTCGGCCAGCGCCTGCGCCAGCGCGCGATCGAGCGCGCCACGACGGAACATCTGCGGCGTGAAGGCGCGCCAGCGACCTTCGCGAGGCTCCGTGCCGGTGCTGCAGCCGTGGGCGTCGGCGCGCTTGAGCGTGTCGCGCAGCGGTGCGCCAAGCAGGCCGCCGTCGGCCTGCGTGACGCGCACGACGAGCTGCTCGATGTCGCTCGCGCGCACGCAGGGACGCGCGGCGTCATGCACCAGCACGAAGTCATCCGCGGTTACCGTGTCCGGCAACGCGCGCACGCCGGCCAGCACCGAATGCGCGCGTTCGTCGCCGCCGATGGCGGTACGCACGGGCTTGCCGTCCATGCTGTCGATGCCGACCCAGGCGCTGTCGCCCTCGGCCAGCACCACCATCAGACCGGCGATGCGCGGATGCGCCGCCAGTCGCTCCAGCGTGCGCAGGATCAGCGGCTGTCCGGCCAGCGGCATGTACTGCTTGGGCACTTCGCTGCCGAAGCGGCGACCGTGTCCGGCCGCCGGCACCACGCACCAGAAAGCGCGCTCAGCGGTCATGGCTGCTGCTCGCCGATGCCGGCTCGACCACCTGATAGAAGGTCTCGCCGGGCTTGATGAGGCCCAGTTCGGACCGCGCGCGCGACTCGACGGCCTGACCGTTGTGCTTGAGGTCCTTCACGTCGGCCTCCAGCGCCTGATTGCGGCGCGTGAGCTGTGTGTTTTCCTCGCGCTGCGCGGCCACACTGGCACGCAGCGCGTGCACTTCGCGAATACCGTCGGCGCCGATCCACAGCTTCCACTGCAGGACCAGCAGCAGTCCGATCAGCAGCAGTCCGATCCAGCGCAGCATGGCAGCGGCCCGCGTCCCGTCATGCGTCCGGGAAGGACGACAGGTTCGGGAACGCGTCGCGTCCAGCGTAGCGCGCCGCATCACCCAACTGTTCCTCGATGCGCAGCAGCTGGTTGTACTTGGCGACGCGATCGCTGCGCGACAGCGAACCGGTCTTGATCTGCGTGGCCGTCGTCGCCACCGCGATGTCGGCGATGGTGGTGTCCTCGGTCTCGCCGGAACGATGCGAGATCACCGCCGCGTACTTGGCCGCATCGGCCATCGCGATGGTCTCCAGGGTCTCGCTGAGCGTACCGATCTGGTTGACCTTGATGAGGATGGCGTTGGCGATGCCATCGTCGATACCCTTGCGGAAGATCTTCGGGTTGGTCACGAAATTGTCGTCGCCGACCAGCTGGATGCGGCTGCCCAGACGCTCGGTCAGCGCCTTCCAGCCGGCGTTGTCCTGCTCGGCCATGCCGTCCTCGATGGTCAGGATCGGGTACTTGTCGCACCAGCCGGCCAGCACGTCGATGAAGCCGGCCGAATCGTAGGCCTTGCCCTCGCCCGCCAGATCGTACTTGCCGTCCTTGTAGAACTCGGACGAGGCCGCGTCCAGACCCAGCCAGACGTCGCCGCCGGCGTTGTAGCCGGCCTTGCCGATGGCTTCGAGAATGGTCTCGATGGCTTCCTCGTTGGAGCGCAGGTCCGGCGCGAAGCCGCCCTCGTCGCCCACGGTGGTGTGCAGGCTGCGGCCCTTCAGCACGCTCTTCAGTGCATGAAAGATTTCCGCGCCGGCGCGCAATGCTTCGCGGAAGCTCGGCAGGCCCACCGGCATGACCATGAATTCCTGCACGTCGACGTTGTTGTCGGCGTGCGCGCCGCCGTTGATGATGTTCATCATCGGCACCGGCAACTGTACGGAGCGACCGCCAGCCAGGTATTGCCACAGCGGCACGCCGCGCGAGGCCGCGACCGCATGCGCGGCGGCCATCGACACGCCGAGCAGCGCGTTGGCGCCCAGCTTGCCCTTGTTGTCGGTGCCGTCGAGCGCGATCAGCTTCGCATCCAGCCCCCTCTGATCGGCGGCATCGAAACCCTTCAGGGCATCGACGATGACCGTGTTGACGTTGCCGACGGCCCGGGTGACGCCCTTGCCGAGGTAGCGGCCCTTGTCGCCGTCGCGCAGCTCGACGGCTTCGCGGGTGCCGGTCGAGGCGCCGGACGGCACCGCGGCGCGGCCGGTGCTGCCGTCGGCCAGCGTGACGTCGGCTTCGAGGGTGGGATTGCCGCGCGAATCGAGGATTTCGCGGGCGTGGATGCGTTGGATGACTGTGCTCATGGTTTCCTGTCAGCTAGCTTGCGGTCAGACCGATGATGAGTAGAAGGACGATCAGCAGGCACACCGCGCCGTTCAGGCACAGACCGGTGATCCCGAGCGCACGACGGCGCGCTGTCTGCACCGTGGCGGCGATGCCGAGGCCGAGACCGACCAAGGCGAAGATGCCGATGAGGATGACGAACAGACCGAGCATGATTGTCTGCGGGTCATCTTCGCCAGGCGATACGCCACCGTTGTTGACGTTGATGGCCACCGCCATGAAGAACATGACAATCAGCAGCAGCATGTCGAGCAGACCCAGCACGAAGGATGCGATGCCGAGGCCTGACTGGCTGCGCGGTTCGGCGGGCGGTGCAATCGGCGGTGGCTGGATGGCGATGCTTTCGTTCATGTAACACTCTCCCCCCTGGTGTTCCGATGTCGATTCGATCCGCTGCGCGCGTTCAGGCCTGTTCGAGAAATCCGCGCCGCTTGACCACGGCGTCCAGCTCCATCAGCGTTTCCAGCAGCGCCTTCATGCGATCCAGCGGCCAGGCATTGGGACCGTCGCTGAGCGCCTTGTCCGGGTCCGGATGCGTCTCCGCGAACAGACCAGCCACGCCGGCCGCCACGGCCGCGCGCGCCAGCACCGGCACGAACTCGCGCTGTCCGCCCGAACTCGAACCCTGCCCGCCCGGCAGCTGCACCGAATGGGTAGCGTCGAACACCACCGGACACTGCGTCTCGCGCATCACCGCGAGGCTGCGCATGTCCGAGACCAGGTTGTTGTAGCCGAAGCTGACGCCGCGCTCGCAGACCATGATCTGTTCGTTGCCGACGGCACGCGCCTTGTCGACGACGTTCTTCATGTCCCACGGCGCCAGGAACTGGCCCTTCTTGATGTTGACCGGCTTGCCGACCGACGCGACCTTCTGGATGAAGTCGGTCTGGCGGCACAGGAACGCGGGCGTCTGCAGCACGTCGACCACCGCCGCGACCTCGTCGAACGGCGTGTACTCGTGCACGTCGGTCAGCACCGGCACCTCGACCTGGCGCTTGACCTCGCCGAGGATGCGCAGGCCCTCTTCCATGCCCAGTCCGCGGAAGCTCGAACCGGACGAACGGTTGGCCTTGTCGAAGCTGGACTTGAAGATGAACGGCATGCCCAGCGCGGACGTGATCTCCTTCAGCGTGCCGGCGGTGTCGATCTGCAGCTGCTCGGACTCGACCACGCACGGGCCGGCGATCAGGAACAGCGGCCGGTCCAGGCCGGCTTCAAAATGGCACAGCATCATGCCGAGGCCTCCTGCGCTTCGGCCAGCGTATGGCCTTCGCGCACGGCATGGAACTCACGCGCGGCGCGCACGAAACCGATGAACAGCGGATGGCCGTCGCGCGGCGTGGAGGTGAATTCCGGATGCGCCTGGCAGGCCAGGAACCACGGATGCGCCTGCGGCGGCAGCTCGATCACCTCGACCAGCAGGTCGTCCATCGACTTGCCCGACACCACCATGCCGAGATCCTCGAACGACTGGCGATAGCGGTTGTTGAATTCGTAGCGATGGCGGTGGCGCTCGCGCACCACGTCGCGGCCGTACAACTGATGCGCCAGCGTGCCCGGCTTGAGTCGCGCCTCCTGCGCGCCCAGGCGCATGGTGCCGCCCAGGTCGGACTGCTCGCTGCGCTTCTCGACCTCGCCGCTGGCCGTGGTCCACTCGGTCACCAGGGCGATCACCGGGTCCTTGGCGTGGCGGTCGTTCTCGCTGGAATCGGCGCCTTCCAGACCGGCCACGTGACGGGCGAAATCGACCACCGCCGCGTGCATGCCGTAGCAGATGCCGAAGTACGGCACCTTGCGCTCGCGGGCGTACTGCGCCGCCTGCACCTTGCCCTCGAAGCCGCGCTTGCCGAAACCGCCCGGCACCAGGATGGCGTCGACGTCGCCCAGCACCGCCTCGGCGCCTTCGGCCTCGATCTGCTCGGAATCCAGCCACTTCAGGTGCACGGCGGTGTTCTGCTTGATGCCGCCATGACGCAGCGCCTCGCCCAGCGACTTGTAGGCATCCTTGTGCTCGACGTACTTGCCGACGATGGCGACCGTGACCACGTCGCGCGGATGCTCGACAGCCTCGACCGTGGCGTCCCACTCGGACAGGTCGGCCGGCTTGGCCTCCAGTCCCAGCTGACGCACCACGATGTCGTCCAGGCCCTGCTTGTGCAGCCACGAGGGCAGCTTGTAGATGACGTCCAGATCGACCGCGCTGATGACGGCCTTCTCCGGCACGTTGGTGAACAGCGCGATCTTGCGGCGCTCGCCGTCCGGCAGCGGCTGCTCGCAGCGGCACACCAGGATGTCCGGCTGGATGCCGATCGAGCGCAGTTCCTTGACCGAATGCTGGGTCGGCTTGGTTTTGATCTCGCCAGCGGCCTTGATGTACGGCACCAGGGTCAGGTGCATGAACAGGCACTTCTCCGGGCCGTGCTCGATGCGCAGCTGACGGATGGCTTCGAGGAACGGCAGCGACTCGATGTCGCCGACCGTGCCGCCGATTTCGACCAGGGCGACGTCGTGGCCGCGGGTGGCCTCGTAGACCGAATGCTTGATCTGATCGGTAATGTGCGGAATCACCTGCACCGTCGCGCCCAGGTAGTCGCCGCGGCGCTCCTTGCGGATCACGCTCTCGTAGATCTTGCCGGTAGTGATGGAGTTGCGGCCGGTCAGGCGCGTGCGCACGAAACGTTCGTAATGCCCCAGGTCCAGATCGGTCTCGGCGCCGTCGTCGGTGACGTACACCTCGCCGTGCTGGAAGGGACTCATGGTGCCCGGATCCACATTAATGTAGGGATCCAGCTTCATCATGGTGACGTTGAGGCCGCGCGCCTCGAGAATGGCCGCCAGCGACGACGCCGCGATGCCCTTGCCAAGCGAGGACACCACACCGCCAGTGACGAAGATCAGAGGGGTCATGAACGACGGCTCATGCTGGTAAAAGGCCATTCTACAGACTCGCACCCGATGCTGCGAGTCCGGCATGCGTCGTGGTTCAGGCGCGGGACCGCCGTTGGCGTCCACGACACAAGCCGGGCCTCGGTCGTGGACGCGCGGATCGATCGCGCCGCGCCTCAGCGGTCCGGACCGGACCCCAGCAAATGGCCGTTCACCACCGTGCCGTACAGCGACATCTTGCTGTCGTGGTACTTCTTGCGCGTCTCGGCCACGTTGCCATTGAAGCGCGGGTCCTGCGGACGCTCGTGCGCGTCCATGAACATGGCCACGTCCCAGGCATCCTGATCGCTGAGCATGCCGCCGCGTCCCAGCGGCATGTTCGCCTTGATGAAGGCCGCGGCGTTGTTCAGCTGGTGCATGCCCGCGCCCCAGTTGAACGAGTCCGGCCCCCACAGCGGCGGAAACACGTAGCGACCGGCCACCTTCTGGCCCTGACCGTCCTTGCCGTGGCAAAGCGCGCAGCTCGTCTCGAAGACCTTCTGTCCGCGCGCGAAATCGGGCGGCTGCGGCGGCTTGAAGCCTTGCTTCGGATAGCCGCGACCGGCCAGCGCCACGCCGGTCGGCGCACCCTGCGCCAGCCAGTAGCTATAGCTTTCCAGCGCCACGATGACTTCGCTGTCGGGCGGCGGCGCCTTGCCATTCATGCTGTAGCGGAAGCAGCCCTGCAGGCGCTCGGCAAACGTATTCACGTGGCCGTTCTTGCTGCGGTAGGCCGGGTACATGCCCCAGGCCGCCCACAGCGGCGCGGCGTTGGGCAGGCGGCCGGCGTCGAGGTGGCAGTTGCTGCAGTTCAGACCGTTGCCGACGTAGGCCTTGGCGTGCGTCTGTGTGTCGGTGAAGATCGCCCGCCCTTCGCGCACCATCTTGCCGAACGGCGTGTCCGGAATGCTGTCGGCGGGCGGCGGCGTGAAGGTCTTCGCCACGTCCTTCGACGGCGCGGGCGAAGCCGTGGCGGCCTTGGCAGGCGCGGGCGCCGTGGCCGGTGCGGCGGGCGCGGCCGGTGGCGACGAACCGGAGCACGCCGCGAGCGTCAGGGCGAGAACCGGCGTCAGCCAGCGCAGCGGATGCGGTACGGCGGTCATGGCGTCGCTCCCTTGGCGTCGATCGGCTGGGCCGCGAACCAGGCGGCCACGTGGCGGATGTCGCTCTCGCTCAGCGCCGAGCTGACGTGCTGCATCAGCTGCAGCGGATCGTTGCTGCGCAGGCCCTGCTTCCAGCCATTGAGCTGCGCGATCAGGTAGTTCGCCGGCTGCCCTGTCAGCGGCGGAAAGTTCGCGCCCACGCCGACACCGTGTGGGCCGTGACACTGCACGCAGGCGGGCAGCTTGTCGCTCCAGCGCCCCTGCAGCGCCAGGCGCGCGCCCGGATCGTCGTCCGGCACGGGCTTGGCGTCGCGATGCTGCGCCGCGGCCGGTACGGGCATCGCGCTGTAGTACGCCGCCATCGCCTCGCGCTCGGCCACGCTGAGCGTCTTGGCGTTGGGCTGCATCACTGGATTGCTGCGCGCGCCGCTGGCGAAGTCGTTCAGTTGCTTCAGCAGATACGCTTTGTCGAGACCCGCCAGCCGCGGATAACCGGCCGCATCCTGACCGCCGCCATGGTCGCCGTGACAGGCCGAGCACGGCGCCGCGCCGCGACCGTTGCCCATCGTCGCGATCTTCGCGGCATCCGGCGTTTGCGCGCCGGCGACGCCGCAGATCGCCATGGCTATCGTCAGCAGCGCGGCCCATGCGGCGAGCGATCGCCACCCCGTTGATATCGTCATGACCTGTTCCCCGTGTGCTTCAGCGCGCTTCGGCATCGTACGCCTTGAAGCCGTAGCGTTTGAAGATGGCCAGCGCCTGTGACGAATGGAGAATGTCAGCCAGTCGCGCGCCGCCTCGGCGTGCGGCGCGCCGCGCACGATGGCGCCGGCGTAGATCGCGGTGACGTTGTGCGCGGCGGGGATGGCGACATGCGCGATCGGGTGACCGGCCATCTCCTGGAAGCGCGCCTCCGACTGCCAGGTGACGCCGCCCTGCACCCGCCCCTGCATGATCCACAGCGGCGTCTGCCGATGATGGATGTGCGTCAGCTCGGTGCTGCCGGCCTTGACCTTGTCCGTGTAGACAGCCTTCAGCAGCTCCGGCCCGCCGGCTTTCACCAGCGCCTTCTCGATGCGCTTACCGATGCCCTCGAAGGCCGGATTGGGCATGGCCAGCTTGACGTCGGCGCGCGCCAGGTCGGCCAGGCTGCGGATGTGCGCCGGGTTGCCCTTCGGCACCATGATGGTCAGATCGTTGGTCACGAACGGCACGACCGGCGCCTCCAGCGCACCCTCCTGCACCATCTTCTTCACGCGGCCCAGCCCCGCCATGTACACGTCCGGCGGCGCGGTCCAGGTCATGTTGCCGACGGTGATCGTGCCGCCAGCCTGCATCTGCGTCTGCAGCAGTCCCGGCGGGATCGTCTCCCAGTACAGCTTGCCGCGGTACTGCGGATGCTGCCGCTCGAAGGCCTGCACCAGCGGCGCCATCGCGAAGTAGTAGTTGCCGGCCACGTACAGCACCAGTTGCGCCGTGCCGGGGTTGCCGTGGAAGTCGGCTAGATTGTCGACCTGCGGAATGGTGAACTCCAGGCCGCGATGCAGGCTGTCGTTGTTGCGCCCGCCCTGCCACGGCGGGAACACGCCCAGCGGCATGGCTTGCCGTGCAGCCTGCGCCACGGCGGTTATCGGCGCGATGCCGGCCGCCGCCGCGAGCGCGGCCAGCATCAGCGTCGCGGCGCGTTTTGCGATACGCGATGTCATGATGGCGATCTCCTGGCGATGGCCTCGATCAGAACGGAGCCAGTGCGTAGCCCTGCTGCTGCAGGACGGTGATCGTGGTCAGCCCGGACAGCGCCAGCGTCACCTGCTTGGACACCCAGCCGTATTCAAAGTGATGCTCGGCCACGGCCTGCGCGCAAACCGACACGTCGACGCCGGCCTTGCGCAGCTCCTCGATCAGTTTCAGGTTCGGATTGTCGACGCCGAACTTGGCGCGGTAATGCGCGTTGTCCAGCGCCAGCGGCGTCGCCGCGCCGGAAGCCACCGCGACGATCTTGAGGTGATCCAGCGGTACACCCGATGCGACGTACAGGTTCACGGCGCGCGCCACGTGATCGAGCGAACCGTTGACCTGATCCGGCGACTTCGGCCCCTTGGTCAGCGCGAACACGATCTTGTAGGTCGCGTGCGGGTCCGGCTTGTAGGCGGCATCCGGCATGTAGTGAATCTTGCCGTAGCCGTGGATGGTCGGCGTCGACCAGAAGCCATCGCCGGCGGCCAGCGCCTGCAGCGGCAGGGCCAGCAGCGCCACCAACATGATCGTCGCGACATGGATTAGACGGTACTTGCGCACGGCGCACCTCTTCGTGGGATGGACGTGCGTCGATCATGGCGCAAGGCTAACCAATGCATCCAATGCAAATAAAGCAAGCTATCTATATATTCATGATATGAATCTTCATCACCTGTCGATCTTCCACGCGATTGCCGAGACCGGCAGCATCAGCGCCTCCGCACGCCGCCTGCACATCTCGCAGCCGGCGCTGTCGCGCGAGCTGAAGACGTTCGAGGCCCGCCTCGGCGTGACGCTGTTCGAGCGCATGCCGCGCGGCATGCAGCTGACCCAGGCCGGACAGGTGCTGTACGAACACGCCACCCGCCTGTTCGCGATCGAACACGCCGCCGAGGCCGCCGTGCGCGAGGTCGCCGAGGCGCGCAGCGGGCGGCTCACGCTTGGCGCCAGCAACACCATCGGCACCTACGTGCTGCCGCGCATCCTGGCCGGCATGCGCACGCAGCATCCGGACATCGAAGTGACACTGTTCGTAGGCAACACCGAACAGGTCTCGCGCGGCGTGGTGGATCTGCGCTTCATGCTGGGCTTCATCGAGGGGCCATTGCATGTGGACGGCCTGGCCGCGGTCACCTTCCAGGAAGATGAACTGGTGCCGGTCGTCGCCGCCGGCGATCCGCTGCTGGCGCGCAAGCGGCTGCATCTCGAACAGGTCGTGCGGCAACCGCTGCTGATGCGCGAACGCGGCTCGGGCACGCGCGAAGTCATCACCACGCTGCTGCGCGAACGGGGCATGGACGCTCCGGACAGGATCATGGAGTTCGGCAACACCGAAGCGCTGAAGCAAGCGGCGATCCACGGCGGCGGCGTGGCCTGGCTGCCGCGCATCTGCATGCAGACGGAACTGCGCGACGGCCTGCTGTGCGAACTCGGGCTGCGTTCGCTGCACATCCGTCGCCCGCTGAAAGTGCTGCACCGCGCCACCGCCGCACTGGCGCCGCTGCAGCACGCCTTTCTGGAACGCCTGCAGCCCGGTCTCGGCGATCGCCTCTGAGCGCGGACGGCGTACCTGTGGCCCATGCCCGCGATGCCCGACGACTGTTAGCATTCGCGGATGAACGCACGCATCCCCTCCCGAATCTCCGCGCTGCGCGACGCGCTGCGCGAACACGACGTGCAGGCCTGCCTGGTCCCCAGCGCCGACCCGCACTTGTCCGAATATTTGCCTGACCACTGGCAGGCGCGGCAATGGCTATCCGGTTTCGACGGCTCGGCCGGCACCCTGGTGGTGACGGCCGACTTCGCCGGTCTGTGGACCGACTCGCGCTACTTCGAACAGGCCGAGCAGCAGTTGGCCGACACCGGCGTCACCCTGATGCGGCTGCGCGTGCCGCACACGGCCGAGCATGTGGATTGGCTGCTGGAACGCCTCGGCGAAGGCGATACGCTGGCGGTGGCCGGCGACAGCATGTCGCTGTCCGGCGCGCGCATGCTGCGCAAGCGACTGGAAAAGATCGGCGCACATCTGCGCACCGACCTGGATCTTCCCGGCGCCGTGTGGAGCGATCGCCCCGCGCTGCCGCAGGCTCCGGTGCGCGCGCAGGCCGAGGGCTGGCGCGACGGCACCTGCGCGCAACGCATCGCACGCCTGCGCGAATCGATGCAGGCCGCGGGCGCGAGTCACCATCTCGTGTCCAGCCTCGACGACATCGCCTGGATCACCGGCCTGCGCGGCAGCGACGTCGAGTACAACCCGGTGTTCCTGGCGCACCTGCTGGTGGAACCGGCGCAGTGCACGCTATTCGTCGACCCGACCAAGATCGACGCAAAGCTGTCCGCACAACTGCAGACCGACGGCATCGTCGTGCGCGCCTACGCCGACACCGTTACCGCGTTGAACGAATTGCCGAGCGACGCACGCGTCCTGCTCGACCCCGCGCGCGTGGTCGTGGACATCGTCGACGCGCTGCCCGACACGGCGCGCCTGATCGAACGCGCCAACCCGTCGACCGCCTTCAAGGCGATCAAGAGTGCGGCGGAGATCGAGCACATCCGCGCCACCATGCGCGAAGACGGCGCCGCCCTGGTGCAGGGCATGCGCGAAATCGAGCGCCGCCTGCAGGCCGGCGAGACGGTCAGCGAACTGGACGTGGCCGACGTGCTGCGCGAGAAACGCTCACAGCGCCCGGCCTTCGTCGGCGAGAGCTTCGGCACCATCGCCGGCTACATGGCCAACGGCGCGCTGCCCCACTACCACGCCACGCCCGAGCATCACGCCCAGCTGCATGCGGACGGCTTGCTGCTGGTCGATTCCGGCGGTCAGTACGAAGGCGGCACCACCGACATCACCCGCATGTGGGCGTTCGGCGAGACCACGCCCGAGCAGCGCCGCGACTGCAGTCTGGTCCTGAAAGGCACCATCGCGCTGAGCCGCGCGCGCTTTCCCGCCGGTTCCAGCGGACCGCAGCTCGATGCGCTGGCGCGCGCGCCGATCTGGGCCGAGGGCGGCGATTACGGCCACGGCACCGGCCACGGCGTCGGCTACTTCCTCAACGTGCACGAAGGCCCGCACGGCATCCGTCCGCCCGCGCCCGGCGGCGCGCTGGTGCCGCTGGAACCGTGCATGATCACCTCGATCGAACCGGGCCTCTACAAGTCGGGCCGACACGGCGTGCGCCACGAGAACCTCGCCGTCGTGCGCACCTGGCAGGACACCGAATTCGGCAGCTTCCTCGAATTCGAGACCCTGACCCTGTGCCCGATCGACACCCGCGCGCTGGACGTCGAACTGCTCGACGACGCCGAGCGCGCATGGCTGAACGACTACCACGCTCGCGTCGAGAAAGCCCTGTCGCCGCTGCTGGACGACGAAGACCGCCGCTGGCTGCAGCAACGCTGCGCGCCGGTGTGACAAGCGCAAGCCGGGCCTGACCCACGACCAGTTGGCTTACACCGCATAAAAAACGCCCGGCACGAAGCCGGGCGCGAAATGCGGATACGTTGTTGTGGGTGATCTTGCTTCAAAACCGCCGGGGCGCAACCGGCGCAGAACTTCGTGGGTCAGTGACCGCCGCTGGCCGAAACGCCGCCATGCATGCGCGCGTCGGCGCTGGCGCCGCTGGTGCCCGCATGCAACGAGCTGTCGGCGGACGCGTGGGTGGTCGCGTGACCGGCACTGGTCATGCCCTGCGCGGACAGGTTGCTCTGCCCGCTCACGCTGGCGCGCGGCACATCCGAGGAACGCACGCTGCCACCTGCACGCTCGGCGGCGTCCGCACTGGCCTGCGCGGCATGCTCGGCACGCATGCGCGCGTCGGCGGCCATGGCATCGCTGCGCTGCTTGGCCTTGGCGGCACGTTCCTTGGCCTGCTCCGTGCGGGTCTGCACGCGCTGCATGGTGTCGGCCGTATGCGCCTGCGCCTGTGCGCTCATGTGACCGCTGGCCTGGGTCACGCCATTCGCGAGACCACCGACCTGTCCGCCGACATGACCGGCTGCGCCGCCACCGATGGCGACCTGCGCGAACACGGGCGCGGCGAGAAAACCTGCACTGGCGATCAAGACACTGCCGAGTAGCTTGTTCATGGTGAAACCTCCTGCTGGATGGACATCTCGGTGGCGGCGCAGATGCGTCCGACCACGGGGCGCACCCTAGGAACCCGCGACCGAATCGCACCTAAACGACGCCGGATTCGATTCAGAAAGCAGACAGGCGTCCGCACATGCCTCACACTTGACCGCATGCATGGCGCTGGCCATGCTGCACCGCCATTCCCCGACCGGATCGAAGACCACCGCAACATGAGCAGTCGCTACAACGCCGCCGACATCGAAGTTCTCTCGGGCCTGGATCCGGTCAAGCGCCGGCCCGGCATGTACACCGACACCACGCGTCCGAACCATCTGGCGCAGGAAGTCATCGACAACTCCGTCGACGAGGCCCTGGCCGGTCATGCCAGGAACGTCGAGGTGACCGTGTTCAAGGACGGCTCGGTGGAAGTGCGCGACGACGGACGCGGCATGCCGGTGGACATCCATCCCGAAGAAGGCGTGCCGGGCATCGAGCTGATCCTCACGCGCCTGCACGCGGGCGGCAAGTTCTCGAACAAGAACTACGCCTTCTCCGGCGGCCTGCACGGCGTCGGCGTATCGGTGGTGAACGCGCTGTCGACGCGCCTGGACGTGACCATCCGCCGCGACGGCAACGAGTACCAGATGCGCTTCGCCAACGGCGACCGCGCCTCCGAACTGGAAGTCATCGGCACCGTCGGCAAGCGCAACACCGGCACCACGCTCCGCTTCTGGCCGGACCCGAAATACTTCGATTCTTCAAAGATTTCCCTGTCCAAGCTCAAGCACCTTCTGCGCGCCAAGGCCGTGCTCTGCGCCGGACTGAACGTCAAGCTGACCGACGAAGCCAGCGGCGAAACCATCGAGTGGCACTTCGAGGACGGCCTGGCCGACTACCTGAAGACCGAGCTCGGCGGCGCCGAATGCCTGCCCGCGAACCTGTTTGTGCAGCACCTGGAGCGCGACGAGGAGACCGTGGACGCCGCGTTCGCCTGGGTGCCCGAGAGCGAACTGGTGCAGGAGTCCTACGTCAATCTGATCCCAACCGCGCAGGGCGGCACCCACGTCAACGGCCTGCGCACCGGCCTGACCAACGCCCTGCGCGAGTTCTGCGACCTGCGCAACCTGCTGCCGCGCGGCGTGAAGCTGGCGCCGGAAGACGTCTGGGAACGCCTGGCGTTCGTGCTCAGCGTGAAGATGCGCGATCCGCAGTTCGCTGGCCAGACCAAGGAACGCCTGTCCTCGCGACCGGCCGCAGCGCTGGTCGAGAACGCCGTGCACGACGCCTTCACACTGTGGCTGAACCAGAACGTCGGCGAAGGCGAGCTCATCGCCCAGCTGGCCATCGAGCATGCCAGCGCGCGCCTCAAGGCCGCCAAGAAAGTGGTGCGCAAGAAGATCGTGCAGGGCCCCGCCCTGCCCGGCAAACTGGCCGACTGCGCCTCCACCGACCTGACCCGCACCGAGCTGTTTCTGGTCGAGGGCGACTCGGCCGGCGGCAGCGCCAAACAGGCGCGCGACAAGGACTACCAGGCGATCCTTCCGCTGCGCGGCAAGATCCTCAACACCTGGGAAGTGGAGTCCTCCGGCGTGCTGGCCTCCAACGAAGTCCACGACCTGGCCATTGCCATCGGCTGCGATCCCGGCAAGGACGATCTCGAAAGCCTGCGCTACGGCAAGGTCATCATCCTCGCCGACGCCGACTCCGACGGCCTGCACATCGCCACCCTGCTGTCGGCGCTGTTCCTCAAGCATTTCCCGTCGCTGGTGCGCGAGGGCCACGTGTTCGTGGCGATGCCGCCGCTGTTCCGCGTCGATGTCGGCAAGCAGGTGTTCTACTGCCTCGACGAAGAGGAAAAGCGCATCCTGCTCGAACGCATCGAGCGCGAGAAGATGAAGGGCCAGGTCTCCGTGACCCGCTTCAAGGGTCTGGGCGAGATGAACCCCTCGCAGCTGCGCGAATCGACGATCCACCCCGATACGCGCCGGCTGGTGCAGCTGACCGTCGACGACAACGAAGGCACCGCGCAAGTCATGGACATGCTGCTGGCGCGCAAGCGCGCGAGCGACCGCAAGGCCTGGCTGGAGCAGAAGGGCGACCTTGCCTCGCTGGAAGTCTGAACACGCACCGCGCGACATCGTGTTGCGCCCCGCGAACGCCGATGCCATGCTGGCTCGGCGCCTGCCGCCCAGGCAAGCCACTCCGTAATCCAAATGCATGACGCAGGGTGACTGCATGGTTCAAAGCCCCGAGGCCGCGATCGACAGGGAGCAACTCGCACAGTTGCTGACGTTGTCCGGACGTGGAGACGAAAAAGCCTTCGCCCAGCTCTACGAACGCAGCTCCGCCAAGCTCTACGGCGTCTGCCTGCGCATGCTGCGCGATCGTGGCGAAGCCGAAGACACGCTGCAGGAAATCTTCACCACCGTGTGGCGCCGCGCATCGAGCTTCGACGCGTCCAAGGCCAGCGCCATGACCTGGCTGATCACGCTGAGCCGCAACAAGTCCATCGACCGCCTGCGCAAGCGGCACGAGGCCCATGGCGACGACGACATGATCGACGGCCTGGCCGACGATGCGCCCTCGCCGGCCGCCCACGCGCAGACCAGCCAGGAGCATCAGCAGCTCGAACACTGCCTGGACGAGCTCGAAAACAAACATCGCGACGCGGTGCGTGAAGCTTTTTTCACCGGCGCTACGTATAACGAATTGGCGGACCGGTGTGCGGTCCCCCTCGGCACCATGAAAAGCTGGATTCGCCGTAGCCTGATCAAACTTCGCACCTGTCTGGAACGATGACCACGACCACCGACCCCCACGGACACGAGAAGCTTCGCGGCGCGGAATACGTGCTCGGCGTGCTCGACGCCGAACAACGGCGCGAAGTCGAACGGCAACTGCTGGACGACCCCGAGCTGGCCGCCGCCGTCGAAGCCTGGCAGGAACGGCTGGCGCCGCTGGCCGAGGAAATTGCCGCCACCCAACCCGCCGCCTACGTGTGGCCGCGCATTCTGGCCGAACTCGGCCTCGGCGGCAGCGTGATGGCGCGCAGCGCGCCCGAACCGAGCGCCAGCGGCGGTCTGTGGAACAACCTGCGCCTGTGGCACTGGATCGGCATCGGCGCCAGCGCCGTCGCCGCGGCCTGCGTCGTCATGCTGGTCACCCTGCCACGCCCGATGCCGACGCCTACGCCGGTGCCGACGGCCACGACGCCCACGCCGCCGACCACCTTCATGGTCGCCAAGATCGAGCAGGACAACGGCGTCGCCGGCTGGACCGCGACGATGGACGTCACCCATCACCGCATGATCCTGGTGCCGGCCACGCCGCAGGCCATCGCCAGCGACCGTTCGACCCAACTGTGGCTGATCCCGCCGGGCCAGAAACCGGTCTCGGTAGGCGTGTTCATACCGGACAAGGCCAACAGCATGGACCTGCCCATCGCACTCGTGAAACAGTTGAGCGACAAGGCCCTGCTCGCCGTCTCGGTCGAACCGAAGGGCGGTTCGCCGACCGGTCAGCCGACCGGCCCCGTGATCGCCAAGGGTTCGATCACCGGCGCCTGACGCCGCACCCGGCATGACTCCGACGCCGGCACGTCTTCGTGCCGGCGTTTTTTTGTGCTCGCGTTGCACCCCGATTCGCATCGCCATCCGCGCTGCATGTGCGCCGTCTTCGTACGGCTGTGCATCCGTCGCCGCCATCGCTGCGTATCTGCTCCTGAGCATGCAACGCGCCCTTGAGCGCAACGGGAGATTCCATGGACACGCATCGCACGACCCCAGCAATTCTGCTTGGGGCACTGCTTGTCAGCGGCTGCATGATGGCCACGACGGCTTCGGCACAGGACACCAGCCATACCTCCACCGGCGGCAAGCTGCTGCTGACCGGCGGCGTCAGTCAGATCGAAGGCGCGGCCGGCGGCGGACTCACGCCCTGGGCCGTCATCGGCGGTTACGGCACCAACGATCAGATCGGCGGCAACGCGTTCTACACCCGCGTGCAGCTGCCCGATTACCACCTCGACGATGCGGGCGCGATGATCGGCCTGTACAACCGTGTGGAATTCTCGGTCGCCCAGCAGCGCTTTAACACCGAGAAGGTCGGCGGTCTGCTCGGCCTCGGCAACGGTTTCACCTTCAAGCAGACCGTGGTCGGCGTGAAAGTGCGCCTGTTCGGCGATGCCGTGCTCGAGCAGGACAGCTGGGTACCGCAGGTCTCCATCGGCGCGCAGCACAAGAAGAACGATCAGGGTGCGGTCGTGAAGTTTGTCGGCGCGAAAAGCGATCAGGGCACCGACTACTACATCAGCGCCACCAAGCTGTTCCTGAGTCAGAGTCTGCTGGCCAACGCCACCGTGCGTTTCACCAAGGCCAACCAGATCGGCATCCTCGGCTTCGGCGGTGACAAGCACAACGGCTACCAGGCCGAATTCGAAGGCTCCGTCGCCTATCTGCTGAGCCGCAAGGTCGCCATCGGCGCCGAGTATCGACAGAAGCCGAACAACCTCAGCATCGCCAAGGAAGACGACTGGTACGACGCCTTCGTCGCCTGGGCGCCGACCAAGCACGTCTCGCTGACGCTGGCCTACGCCGACCTCGGCAACATCGTCATCAAGGACAAGCAACGCGGCGTCTACGCCTCCTTCCAGGTCGGATTCTGACCGCTGTTGCAACTATTCGGGAGTACCACCATGAAAAACGCATTCGTATATGCCGGGCTGCTTGCCTCGGCACTTTTCCTCGGCGCCAGCGCCCACGCGCAACAGGCCAGCGGTTCGATGCAGGCCATGCAAGACAGCAGCAACGCTAAGGCCATGGCCGCATCGGCGCCGCGCGATCCGGCACTCAAGCCGTATTTCGCCGACTTCGGCGGCAAGGCCGGACTCAAAGCGTTGATGGAAGACTTCATGGCCAATCTGATGGCCGATCCGCGCACGCAGCCGTTCTTCGCCCACGTGGATCGCACGCGCATCAAGCACGAACTGGTGGATCAGTTCTGCGTCATTCTCGACGGCCCGTGCACCTACACCGGCGCGAGCATGGCCCAGGCGCACCGCGGCCTCGGCATCAAGCGCGCTGACTTCAATGCACTGGTCGAGGACCTGCAGAAGGCCATGAACAAGCACAACATCCCGTTCCGGGCGCAGAACAAGCTCCTGGCCAAGCTGGCGCCGATGCATCGCGACATCGTCACCAAGCAGTGATCGTTGTGAACGCGGCCTGGCTTCGACGGCAGGTCGCGTTCCTCGATGCGCTCATCCGATACGAAACAGGGGGCTGAACATGTTCAATCGCAACACATCGATTTTGTGTGCGTTGGTGATGCTTGCCGGCTGTGCCACTACGCCGCCCGCGCCGACCCCGACGCCAACACCGGCCCAGCCCAGCGCAACAACCCCGACTGCAGCCGCACCGCCCACCGCGCAAGCAGCGGCGCCGACAGCGCCGTCCGCGCCCGATGCCATGACTACGCGTACGCCGCCCCAGGCAACGGTCAACCACCATGCAGAGGCGGCGCCCGCGATGCACACTCCGGCAGTGACGCCAGACGTCGCTTCCGCCAACCGGACAGCCCGGACGATTCACGCGAACGCAGCGCCCATGCACGCCCCGCAGACGGCACGCGAATCCGCGGCCACGCAGCCCAAGCGCGTCGCGCCTGCCCGCCCGGCTGCCACTGAGCAAACCACGACGGCGAAAAAGTCCGTCGCGCAGGACAGTCATGCGCTCAACGGCACCTTGCAGCTCAAGGCCGCCGGCGGACAGCACGTCAGCGCCGCCGATTTTGCCAACACCGTGGTCTATTTCGTGCCCTCCACCGGCGATGCCCGCCCGCGACCGGGCACGTACACCGTCTACACCCACAACCGCGACTTCGATCCGGCATGGCTGGCCATTCCTGAAGGCAGCACGGTGACCTTCACCAATCTGGACCAGGTCACGCACAACGTATTCTCGGTCACGCCCGGCGCCGGCTTCGATCTCGGCTACCAGTCGGCAGGACAGTCGGACCCGCATCGCTTCGACCAGCCGGGCATGGTGCTGATCAGCTGCCACGTGCATCGCTATATGAAGGGTGGCGTGCTGGTGGTGCCTTCGCGCTACGTCACCACGGTATCGGCGAACGGCCATTTCAGGCTGCGCCATCTGCCGCATGTCTCCGGCACGCTGTACTTCTGGAATCCGCGCAGCCAGGCCGCGACCCAGCAGATCGCTCTGCCCTTCTCCGCGGTCAGGCAGCAACTGGTCATCGACCAACCGAGCGTGAAGACGCAAATCGACGTCGGTGGCGGTTCATGACTATCGCCACCCGCTACCTCGCGTACGGACTGCTGCTCGTGGTCGCCCTGGCCGCCGCGGCGGCGGCGGGCGTGGTCTGGCAGTTTCGCGCCATGGCCAAGGACCACCTGATCCAGCACTACCGGCAGTCCAGCGCGATGGCGATCAGCTTGCAGTCCAGCCGCATGCGCGAGTTGCAGCTGCGTGCGCACACGCTAGCGGCGGACCCGGCCTTCGTCGATTACGTGGCGCAATCGCTGATACCCAATCCGCAACTCGGCGGCGGCATCGACAGCGCGTCGATCAGCAACCTTCTGGACGAGCGTCGACACAGATACGACACCGCCGTGGTGTTGGGTCCCAACGGCGACCTGGTGACGCGCTCGGGCTTGCCGCTGCGCAGCAACTCGAATTTCCGCAACGACCCGTTGGTCGAAAAGACCCTGCGGACGCACCAGCCCACATCCGGCCTGTGGTCCGGACACGGTTCGCTGGCCCGCGTCGCCGTGGAACCGCTGCTTCGCGGCGACACGCTTCAGGGCGTGCTGGTCGCGGCGACTCGGGTGAAGCCCCGATTCGTCGAGCACCTGACGGCCACCGCGCACACCGGCGTGGCCATCATCGTGCCCTCCGCGCAGACCGGCGCCACGGTGGCGGTCGCATCCGGCATGGATGCCAGCACGCTGCAAGCGCTGACGTCGAACGATCTCGGACTGCTGGCCTCCGACCTCGGCAACGAGCACGCCGCGTCACTACCGACCGCCGCGGGCATGGCCAGTGCCTGGATCACGCCGATCGGCAGCAGCGACGGCCGCGCCGCCCTGGTGCTGCTGGACGCGAATCAGGCTTCGCTGGATGGATGGTCGATTCCGCCCGAAGCGTGGCCGCTGCTTGCCGGCATCGCCCTGCTCGGCGCGCTGGCCGCCCTGGCCGTGCTGATCCTGCATACACGCACCTTCCGCCCGCTCGACGCCATGCGAGGCATTCTCGAACGCGCGGCATCCGGCGAGACCGGCATCACGCTCCGCACCGGCGGCAACCGCAGCGTACGCGCGCTGTGCGACACCATCAACCGCACCCTGAAGCGGTCACGCTCCTAGCGCGCACTTTGCAGACGCGCGAACCGGCGTTACCGTGGGCTCCCGCAATGGAGTCCACGCATGGCCCTGACCCCGCCCTTCGATCTCAAGCAATGGATCGACGAACATCGCCACCTGCTGAAACCGCCGGTCGGCAACAAGTGCATCGTCGACGGCGATTTCATCGTCATGATCGTCGGCGGCCCCAACGCGCGCACCGACTACCACTACGACGAGGGGCCGGAATTCTTCTACCAGATCGAGGGCGAGATGGTGCTGAAGGTGCAGGACGACGGCCAGGCGCGCGATCTGCCGATCCGCGCCGGCGAGATGTTCTACTTGCCGCCGCGCGTGCCGCACTCGCCGCAGCGCATGGCGGATTCCATCGGACTGGTGATCGAGCGCAAGCGCCTGCCGCACGAGAAAGACGGCCTGCTGTGGTACTGCGAGCAGTGCAACCACAAGCTGTTCGAGGCGTATTTCACCCTCGAAAGCATCGAGAACGACTTCCCGCCGGTCTTCGACCGCTTCTACGGTTCGCGCGAGGCTCGCACCTGCGACGCCTGCGGGCATCTCAACCCGGCGCCGGCCAAGTACGACGACTGAACACTGTCGCGCACGGCAGACGCAGATAAAAAAACGCGCGGCGAGCATGCTCGCCGCGCGTTTCCATTTCGCTCGGAACGCGGACTCAGACCGCGTCGAGATCGGAATGGCGCTGGATCACCTTCGACACCACGCCATACTCGATGGCCTGCTCCGGATTCATCCAGAAATCGCGTTCGACGTCGGCCAGCACCTTGTCGTACGACTGGCCGGTGCGCTCGGCGATGACGCGCGCGATGCGCTCGCGGGTGCGCAGGATTTCCTTGGCCTGAATCTCGATATCCGAGGCCGGACCGCCCGCGCCGCCGCTGGGCTGATGAATCATGAAACGGGTGTTCGGCAGGCACAGGCGATTCTCTTTCTCCGCCGCCAGGAAGATGTGGGTGCCGGCGCTGGCCACCCAGCCGCTGCCGATGGTGATGACCGGCGCGCGCACGAAGCGGATCATGTCGTGGATCACGTCACCCGATTCGACGTGGCCGCCGGGCGAGGACACCAGCATGCGGATCGGCTTGTCCGACTCCTCGGACATCGCCAGCAGGCGCTCGCACACGCGCTGCGCCTGACGATGGTCGATCTGGCCGAACACCATCACGAAGCGCGACTGGAACATCAGCTTGTCGACCTGCGCGTCGCGGCGCTCGCCCTTGCCGGCCTCGTCGTCGGCTTTGTTGATCTGGTTGTGCATGAAACGACCTCAGTGATGGATGTTGAGTATGCTCGCACGTTCGCGGAAAGCGTGCGCGGCGCGCCGTCCGCGCGCCACGCTCCCGGCGAGACTCACGAGACGATCAGTCGATTGACGCGCTTCAGGAACGCCGCCGGATCGGCCAGCGGCGCACCCGCCGCGACTTCCGCCTGCTCCAGCAGCAGCAACGCCAGATCGCCCGCCTGCGCGTCGTCCTCGGTGCCCTGCAGACGCTTCAGCAAGGCGTGCGCCGGGTTCACCTCCAGCACCGGCTTGTTCTGCGGAATCTCCTGACCGGCCTCGCGCAGCAGACGCGCCAGATGCGGCGCCATCTCGTGATCGGACAACGCCAGGCACGACGGCGAGTCGACCAGACGCGCCGACACCTTGACCTCGCCCACGCGGTCGCCGAGCAGGGTCTTGATGCGTTCCAGCAGCGGCTCGGCTTCCTTGGTGGCTTCTTCCTGCTTCTGCTTGTCGCTCTCGTCCAGCGGCAGTTCGCCCTTGGCCGCGTTGCGAATACGCTTGCCCTTGTACTCGGTCAGCGAGTTCAGCATCCACTCGTCGATGCGGTCGGACAGCAGCAGCACCTCGACGCCCTTGGCCTTGAGCGCTTCCAGCTGCGGACTGCCAGCGGCGGCGGCGTGGGTCTCGGCGCTGATGACCCAGATCGCTTCCTGCCCGACCTGCATGCGGCCGATGTAGTCGTCCAGCGATACCGTCTGCGCCGCGCCCTCGCCCGCCGTGGAAGCGAAGCGCAACAGGCCGGCGATACGCTCGCGATGGTCCGGATCCTCGACCACGCCTTCCTTCAGCGTGTTGCCGAACGCGCCCCAGAAGGTGGCGAACTTCTCGCCCTCGTCGCGGGCCAGCTTGTCCAGCAGGTCCAGCACGCGCTTCACGCAGGCGCCGCGGATGCGGTCGACCTGGCGGTTCTGCTGCAGGATCTCGCGGCTGACGTTGAGCGGCAGGTCGTCCGAATCGACCACGCCGCGCACGAAGCGAAGGTAGGCCGGCAGCAACTGCTCGGCGGCGTCCATCACGAACACGCGCTTGATGTACAGCTTCAGGCCCTTGCGCTCGTCGCGTCCGCCCATCATCAGGTCGAACGGCACCTGCGCGGGAACGTACAGCAGCGTGGTGAAGCTCTGCGTGCCCTCGACGCGGTTGTGGGTCCAGGCCAGCGGGTCGTTGAAGTCGTGACCCATGCTCTTGTAGAAATTGACGTATTCCTCGTCCGTGATCTCGCTCTTCGGCCGCGTCCACAGCGCCGAGGCGGCATTGATGGTCTCCAGCTCGTCGGTCGGCTTGCCGTCCTTGTCCTTGGGCAGGCGGATCGGGAACGCGACGTGATCGGAATACTTGTGCACCAGCGAGCGCAGCTGCCAGGCCTTGAGGAACTCGTCCTCGTCGGCCTTCAGATGCAGCGTGACCGTGGTGCCGTGCTCGGGCAGTTCCTCGCTTTCCAGCAGGTACTCGCCCTTGCCGTCGCTCTCCCACTTCACGCCCTGTGCGGCGTCCGCGCCGGCGTGGCGGGTGTGCACGGTGACCTTGTCGGCGACCACGAACGCGGCATAGAAGCCGACGCCGAACTGGCCGATCAGACGCGCATCGGCCTTCTGGTCGCCGCTGAGGTTCTCCAGGAACTTGCGCGTGCCCGAGCTGGCGATGGTGCCGATGTTGGCGATGACGTCCTCGCGGGTCATGCCGATGCCGTTGTCGCGCACGCTGAGGGTGCGCGCCTCCGGGCCCCACAGCACGTCGATGTGCAGGTCGGCGTCCATGCCCTTCAGGGCCGGATCGGACAGCGCCTGGAAACGCAGCTTGTCGCAGGCGTCGGAGGCGTTGGAAATGAGTTCGCGCAGGAAGATTTCCTTGTGCGAGTACAACGAATGCGTGACCAGGTGCAGGACCTGGGCAACTTCGGCTTCAAACTTGCGGGTCTCGGTGGCGTTCGCGTTCATGCGCATCGGGCTCCGATAGAGGACGTGGAAACGGTGAGCGCCGGGAACCCCTCCCCGGCAGGCATGCCGCAGCAATCGGGGCGGCGACGCGCACTTTCAAGTCCGCGCTGGCATCATCGGCGCATGCATTACCGTGGACGCTTCGCTCCCTCGCCGACCGGCGAACTGCATGCCGGCTCGCTGGTCGCGGCGCTGGGCAGCTGGCTGTGCGCGCGCCGCGCCGGCGGCCGCTGGCTGGTGCGCGTAGACGACCTCGACCCGCCGCGCGAGGTGCCGGGATCGGCGCGCTCGATCCTGGAAGCGCTGCGCGAGCACGGTCTCGACGCCGACGAGCCGGTGCTGTACCAGTCGCAGCGCGAAACGGCCTACCAGGCCGCCTTCGACCGGCTGCGCGCCGACGGCCACGTCTTCGCCTGCTGGTGCAGCCGCAACGATCTGGCGCCCCACGGCGGTCTGCACCGCGACGGCCGCTGCATCACGCCGCCGCTCGACGATCGCCCGCCCGCATGGCGGCTGCGCGTGCCGGACCGCACCATGCGCTTCGAGGACCGGCTGCAGGGCCCGTGCCGACAGGCGCTGCGCGAGGAAGTCGGCGATGTCGTGATCCGGCGCGCCGACGATTGCTGGTCGTACCACCTCGCCTGCGTGGTCGACGACGCCTTCCAGGGCGTGACCGAAGTGGTGCGCGGCTGCGACCTGCTCGATTCGACGCCGCGTCAGATCCTGCTGCAGGAACTGCTCGACCTGCCCACGCCCAGCTACCTGCACCTGCCGCTGGCGCTGCGCGCGGACGGCGGCAAGCTGTCCAAGAGCACCCGCGATCTGCCGCTGGACCGCGCCGATCCGCTGCCGGCGCTGCGTCAGGCACTGCGCTTTCTCGGCATCGAGCGCCCCCGGGGCGACAGCGTGTCCGCCCTGCTGCATCACGCCGTCGACGACTTCGATCCGCAGCGCATCCCGCGGCGCTACAGCGCGCCCTGGCCGACAGCGTACGGCGTCGCATGAACCGCCGATGCACGGCGGCGGCAAAGCCTGAACGGGCAACTGGTGCAGCGCAATATGTTCTGCTAGGTTCGCCGCATGGCTCAGACCAAGCGCACCATCAAGAAGTACCCCAATCGGCGTCTGTACGACACCGAAATCTCCAGCTACATCACGCTGGAAGAGGTACGTCAGCTGGTGCTGGACGGTGAGGAATTCGAGGTTCGCGACGCCAAATCCGGCAAGGACCTGACCCGCTCGGTACTGCTGCAGATCATCGCTGAGCATGAAGAACACGACGGCCAGCCGATGCTGTCCACCCAACTGCTCACGCGCATCATCGGTTTCTACGGCGACGACCTGCAGGGCTTCATGGGCCCCTATCTGGAACGCAGCCTGCAGTTGTTCATCGACCAGCAGCAGGCGTTCCGCGCCGAACTCGGCGCGGCCCTGAAGGAGGGGCCGGGCACGACGCTGCACGAACTGGTCGAGCGCAATCTCGAATGGTGCCGCTCGATGCAGGCGCAACTGCGCACATCGGCCACCGCAAACGGCGCCAAGACCGGGACCGACCGCTCACGCTGAGCGCCCGGCCGGCCCCCGGGGATTGCAAAACGCGCCCCGCTTGCGGACAGTCACGTACTGACTCGCACGGAATCCGCGCATGCAACGTTCTCCGATCACCCTCGTCGGCGCCGGCCTGGTCGGCGCGCTGCTGGCCACGCTGCTCGCTCGCGGCGGACGCCAGGTACGATTGATCGAGAAACGTCCGGACCCGCGAAGCGCCGGCTTCCTCGGCGGTCGCTCGATCAACCTGGCCCTGGCCGAACGCGGCCTCAACGCCCTGCGCGCCGCCGGACTGGACGACGCGGTGCTGCGGCAGGCGGTGATGATGCGCGGGCGCATGGTGCACGACCTGGATGGGCGCACCAACCTGCAGCGCTACGGTGTCGACGACAGCGAGGTGATCTGGTCGGTGTCGCGCGGCGGACTCAACATGCTGCTGCTGGACGCCGCCGAACGCGCCGGCGCGGAGCTGCATTTCGGACAGACGCTGGTCGATGCCGACTTCGATACCGGCACGCTGCGTCTGGCCGATGCCGAGGGCATCCATCGCGACCTGCACGCACCGATCACCATCGGCGCGGACGGCGCCGGTTCCGCGCTGCGGGCGGCGATGATGCGGGTGCAGGACCTGGGCGAGCGCACCGAGATGCTGGGGCACGGCTACAAGGAACTGGAGATTCCGCCGCCAGACCGTTTCCCCGAAGCGCTGCGCCCCGCAGCCGTCGATGCCGAGGGCCGTTTCGCCATCGAGCCCAACGCCCTGCACATCTGGCCGCGCGGCGGCTACATGTGCATCGCCCTGCCCAACAGCGAAGGCAGCTTCACCGTCACCCTGTTCCTGCCCAACGAAGGCGCCGCGCCGAGCTTTGCCACGGTCACCGACGCCACGGCCGCCGAAGCGCTGTTCCGCGCGCAGTTCGCCGACGCGCTGCCGCTGATTCCCGCCCTGCGCGAGGATTTCGACGCCCACCCGGTCGGCACGCTCGGCACGCTGTACCTAGACCGCTGGCACCTGGCCGGCAAGGCGCTGCTGATCGGCGACGCCTCGCATGCCATCGTGCCGTTTCACGGCCAGGGCATGAACGCCGGCTTCGAGGACGCCGCCGCCCTCGCACCGATGCTGATCGATGCGGACGATGCCGACACCGAAGCGGTGTTCGCGGCCTTCCAGGCGCAGCGCAAACCCAATGCCGACGCCATCGCCGCGATGGCGCTGGAGAATTACGTCGAGATGCGCGACTCCGTGGCCGATCCGCGCTATCTGCTGCAACGCGCTCTGGGACAGCAGCTTGCCGCACGCGTGCCGACGCACTTCATGCCGCGCTACCGCATGGTCACCTTCAGCCACCTGCCCTACGCCTACGCGTTCGAGCGCGGACGCGCGCAGCGCGCGCTGCTGGAACAGTTGCTCGGCGAACGCGACACGCTCGACGGATTCGATCTCGACGCGGCCGAACGCGCCTTGCGCAACACCCTGCCACCGCTGCCGGCGCTGCGTGGCTGAGCCGCCATGCCGACGTCGCATCCCCTGCACGAAATCTTCCACCGCACCAGCTACCGCGTGCGCCTGCGACGCGGCGGGGTGGCGGTGATCCGCGTCGGCGAATCGCTGCCGCCCGCCCTGCTGAATACGCTCCCCGAATCGGACACCCCCTGGGGCTTCATCACCGCATGCAATCCGCGCGGACAGACACGACCGCGCGAGAGCAATCGCCGGGCGATGCACATGCTGCGCAACGCCCTGCGCGAGCAAGCCCCGAATGCTCGCCTCTGCGCCGCCTGCGGCGCTCTCGGCAGCTGGCGCGAACCGAGCCTGTTCGTGGTCGACGCGAGCCACTCGGTGCTCGACCAGCTGATGCAGCGTTTCGACCAGCTCGCCATCGTACGCGGCCGCGGCGCCTCGCCCGCCGAGCTGCATTGGTCGCGCTGGGTGCAGCACGTCATGGACGATCCCACCTGAGACGTTTTGTCTCGATCCTCATCGAACAGATGCACGCGCTGCGCCATGAGGCGTGCATGACAGCCGCGTTCGGCCAAGCCTCGAACCTTACGATTTCGTCAACCGGACGTTGACACATTGCGAGCCGCCGGTAAGCGGCATGCCATGCGCGGAACCGAAGCTGCCCGGGTCCATTCTGCCCCCGGAGATTCCGCATGCCGCCCCGCTCCCGACTGCCTTCGCGCACGCTGATCGCGCTCGCCATCGCATCGACCCTGTTTTCGGCCACACTCGCGGCCGCACCGACGTCCACGGATCACGCCGCGACTCCTGCAATCGATGCGCCAGCCTCGACAGCGGCACCGACGCCGGCCAAGAAGCACCGCAAGAATCCCAACCTGTTGCCGGAAGTCGACGTCACCGCAACCGTGATCGATTCGTCCAGGCTGCCTTCGGTCACGCCGCTGGAAGCCAGGCAGCCTCGCGCCGTGGTTTCCGGCGAGGCCATCCGCGCCATGCAGTCGCCGATCGCCGCCTACACCGACGTGATCGCGCTGACGCCGAGCGTCAACGACGCCGAGCCCAACGGCAGCGGCATGGGCAACAGCACGGGCCTGACCATCCGCGGCTTCTCCGACGGCCAGTTCAACCTGCTCATGGACGGCATCCCGTTCGGCGACGCCAATGACTTCACCCATCACTCGGTGAACTACCTCATGGCGCAGGACATGGGCCAGATCAGCGTCGACCGCGGCCCCGGCAATGCCTCGACGCTGGGTTACGCGACCTTCGGCGGCACCGTCTCGATGGACAGCCGCGATCCCTCCACCAAGGCCGGCGCGCGCGTGTACGGCAGCGCCGGAAGCTTCGACAGCTACATGCTGGGCGGCTCGCTGGACACCGGCACCATGCAGGACCTCGGCGGACTCCGCGCCTACATCGACTACCGCCAGCTGACCACCCAGGGCTACCTGTCCGGAGCTAACCTGCGCCGGCACAATTTCTTCTTCAAGGCCATCAAGCCGATCGGCGACCACACCCAGCTGACCTTCGCCTCGCTGGTCAACACCGGCACCGGCAGCAACGCGGCCATCGTCGGAGCCACCAGCTATCCGTACGTCGCGATCAACGACGGCACCGGTCCCACCAGCAACCTGCCGGGGCAGATGCAGCAGTTCGGCAAGCGCTACGGTCTCAGCAACGACCCCGCCAGCCAGGCCTACACCGGCTATAACTTCGACACCGTCAACACCGACATGGAATACGTGCGCCTGACCAGCGACCTGGACGGCCTGCACATCGACAACAACCTGTACACGGTGTCGGACTACCACCGCGGCTGGAACGGCCTCGACCCCAACGGCGGCAACCTGAACTACGGCACCGGCAACGGCCCCGCCGGCTCGACGGGCGACGGCACCTTCCCCGTGGGCGCCGGCTCGACCAACGGCACCTACTACGGCCCCGGCAACGTGCCGGGCCAGAACATGTACATGCTGTACCGCAACTGGGGCGACATCCTGCGCATGTCCCAGGATGCCGGACCGGGCACGCTGCGCTACGGCGTGTGGTTCAACAAGCAGCTGTATCACCGCTACCAGATCGACGAGGACGCGACCAATCACTGGGCCTGGAACGGCCCCAGCCGCGAAGCCGCGTTCGCGGGCAGCAAGAAGGATCGCCGCATCGACGGCACGTTCTCCACCTTCCAGCCCTATCTGGAATACGACTGGAACCTGACCGACGCGCTGACCCTGTCGGGCGGCGTGAAGTACGCCTGGTTCAAGCGTCACGACGTGGCCGAGGTGCAGGAGAAGGTCGGCAAGCCGCAGGACTACAGCCAAACCTGGTCCAAGGCGCTGCCGGCCCTGGATCTGCACTACGCCATCAGCGACAGCTGGTCGGCCTACGTGCAGGCCGCCGAAGGCTATCTGGCGCCGAACGAGAACCTGTACTACGTGCCGGATCCGGGGGCCTCGGCCGCCAGCGTCAAGCCCGAGCAGACCACCAACTACCAGATGGGCACGGTGTGGCAGGGCGACGACTTCAACTTCACCGCCGACGTCTACGCGATCAACTTCAACAACATGGTGACCAAGAAGAAGATCGCCGGCATCACCTACTTCCAGAACGTCGGCGGCGTGCAGTACCGAGGCCTGGAGCTGGAAGGCAGCTATCTGATCGGCGACGGGCTGAGCGTGTACGCCAACGCCACCTACAACAAGGCCACCCAGCAGTCGGATAATCTGCAACTGGTCGCCACGCCGAAATATCTCGGCGCCGTGGCCGTGCTGTGGAACCACGGCCCCTGGAACGCGGCGCTGACGGCCAAATACACCGGTGCCAACTACGGCGACATGGGCACCGACAGCAGCGGTCGCGACATCGGCATCTATCGCTTCAAGCCGAACACGATCACCAACTTCTCCGTGCACTACACCCTGCCCGATGCCGTGGTGCTTCCGGCTGGCAGTCGCCTCAGCCTGCAGGTGTTCAACCTGGCCGACGTGCGCAAGCTCAACGTGCTGTCCGGCTACACCGCCGGCAACGTGCCGCTGTTCTACGCCACGCCTGGCCGCAGCTTCATGGCGAGCTTCGAGATCCCGGTGCGCTGAGCGCCGTGGACATGTTGCGGCCCGCGCGCCTCTCCTTCTGCGCGCGGGCCGCCTTTTTATCGCGCCACGGCGCACCGGGAGTCCATCCATGCCTTCAAGTCTCATGGCGCGCTGGGGCGTCGCCTTGCTCATCGCCGCCGCTGCATGCCCGGCATTCGCCAAGCTGCACGCACGGCCCTCGCCGGTGCGTCATGTCGTGCTGATCAGCGTCGACGGCCTGCATGCCCTCGACCTGCGCTACTTCATCCGCTTCCATCCGGATTCGCACCTGGCCGCGCTCGCCGAGCACGGACTGGAATACACCGACGCACACACCGTGGTGCCTGCCGACTCCTTTCCCGGCCTGCTGGCGCTGGTCACCGGCGGCACGCCTGCCGTCACCGGCGTCTACTACGACAACAGCTGGGACCGCAGCCTGGCGCCCGCCCACGGACCGTGCACGGCATCGGGCGCGCACGTGCTCTACAACGAATACATCGACCAGCCCGGCGGTCGCGGCATCGATGCCGCCAGGCTGCCGCGCGACCCCGCGCATGGCTGCCGCCGCGTGTATCCGTGGCAGTACCTGCGCGTGAACACGATCTTCAACGTCGTGCGCAAGGCCGGCGGCTACACCGCCTGGTCCGACAAGCACCCGGCCTACGCCATCGTGCAGGGTCCGTCCGGCGACGGCGTCGACGATCTGTACACGCCCGAGATCGGTACCGACGGCGAGGACCATCGCGACACCGACGTCATCACGGCGTCGATCGCGGCCACCGAGACCTACGACACCGGCAAGATGCAGGCGACGATCCACGAACTGGAAGGCTTCCGCCACGACGGCCGCACGCGCGCGCCGGTGCCGACCCTGCTAGGCCTGAACTTGCAGAGCGTGAACGTCGCGCAGAAGCTCGCCGGCTACCAGAACGCGGAAGGCATGCCCTCGCCGTCGCTGGACGCGGCGCTGAGCCATGTCGACAGCCTGATCGGCGAACTGCAGGACACCCTGAAGCAACGCCACCTCGCATCCAGCACGCTGGTCATCGTCACCGCCAAGCACGGCAACGGCCCGATCGATCCGGCCCAGATCCGTCACGTCGACATGAAGCGTCTGCGCGCGGTGATCGACGATGCGGCGCCGAACGAACCCGCGCAGCTGACCACCGACCAGGTCGCGCTGGTCTGGCTGCACGATCAGCGCAACACCGGCACCGTTGCGCGCACCCTGCTGGCCGACCGTCGCACGCTCGGCATCGAGCGGGTGCTGTGGGGACGCCGGCTCGCGCTGCAGTTTCCGCAGGCCGCGCAGGACCCGCGCACGCCCGATCTGATCGTGATTCCGCAAGCGGGCGTGATCTACGACCATCCCGACGCCAACAAGCGCGCCGAGCACGGCGGCTTCGACGACGACGACACCCACGTGGCGCTGCTGGTATCCGGGCCGATGCTGCCGCATCCGGGACGTCGCCTGCGGGCGCCGGTCTCGACCACCGCCGTGGCGCCGACGCTGCTGCAGGCGCTGGGTCTGGACCCGGATGCGTTGCAAGCCGTGCGCAAACAGGGCACGCCGACCCTGCCAGGCGTGGACTGGGCGCACCTCGAACACCACTGAAACAAAGCAGCCGGCGACTTCACCGGGCCGTCACATTGGCGGCCTATCGTCCACGGATCGGAGACATCGCGATGAACGACGCGCCCGACGACGCTGTCGCCGGCTCCGTCACGGCGGACGAGGAAGAGGCCTTGCACGTACTGATCGTCGAAGACGACGCGGAAACCCGCGAGTGGGTCGCCACGGGACTGCATGAAGAGGGTTACAACACGCGCACCGTCGGCGAAGGCCGCGACGGCCTGATGCTGGCCTTGCGCGAACCGTTCGACGCGCTGGTGGTGGACCGCCGCCTGCCCGGACTCGACGGCATCGGCCTGATCCGCGCCGCGCGCGCCGCGGGCGTCTGCACGCCGATCATCATGCTCACCGCGCTGAGCGAGACTGCACAGCGCGTCGAAGGCCTGGACGCCGGCGCCGACGACTACCTCGGCAAGCCGTTCGCGCTGGCCGAACTGCTGGCGCGCCTGCGCGCCGTGGTGCGGCGACCGGCGCTGGCCCAGGTACAGACCTGCTTCAGCGCCGGCCCGCTGCGACTGGATCTGGTGCGGCACGAGGCGCAACTGCATGGCGAGGCGCTGGATTTGACGCCGACGGAGTTTCGCCTGCTGGAAGTGATGATGCGCCACGCCGGCCGCGTGGTGACCCGCTCAATGCTGCTGGAACAGGTCTGGAACTTCCATTTCAACCCGCGCACCGGCGTGGTCGAGACGCACATGTCCCGACTGCGCGGCAAGGTGCATCTGCACGCCGCCGAGCCGTTGATCGAAACCGTGCGCGGCTACGGATATCGCCTGCGATACGGTCTTGATCCGGCGTAGACCGACCAGCGCGTTCCGGCTGGCCCTGCTGCTGGCCGGACTGTTCACGCTGTTCTCGCTGCTGACCGCGGCAGTGCTGTGGATCGGCACCGCGCACGAGGCGCGCGTCGAGCAGCGTCGCGCCATCGGCGCCGACGCCCGCGACCTCGCGCTGCTCTCCTACCAGCACGGCATGGATGCGCTGAGCACGGAGATCGAGGAACGCGTCATCCTCAACGCCGGACTGTCGCGCTGGTACGCCCTGTACGCCGCCAACGGCATCAAGCTGGCCGGCAATCTGGAGCACGCGCCCAAGCACACCGGCTGGGACCGCATGACCTTCACGCCACGCGCCACCCTGCGCGCGCCGGTGCCGTCGTCGCACCTCCTGGCGCTGTACACCGTGCGCACGGCGCAGCACGGCTGGCTGGTGGTGGGACGCGACGCCTTCTACCTGCACCGCATGCGCGACGTCGCCGGACGCATCTTTGTGGTCGCCCTGCTGTTCATCGTCGCCGCGTCGCTGCTGGTCGGGGCGCTGGTCGGACGCCGCCTGTCGCGGCGCGTCACCGCGATGTCGATCGCCGCCGAGGCGATCAGCGCCGGACAGCTGGAACGACGCATGCCGCGACGACACAACGGCGACGAGCTGGATCTGATCGCCGCGACCATCAACGGCATGCTCGACCGCATCGCCGCCCTGCTCGCCGACGTGCGCCGCGTGGGCGCGGACATCGCCCACGACCTGCGCACGCCGCTGACGCGGGTGCGTCAGCGCCTGGAACGCCTGCAGCGCCACCCGCCCGAAGACGCGGCGACCCTGCAGCAAACGCTGGAACAGGCGCTGGCCGAAATCGACGAACTGCTCCATGTGTTCCAGGCGCTGCTGCACCTCGCCCGCGTCGAGTCCGGCGAGATGCAGCGCGATTTCACCGAAGTGCCCCTGCGCCCGCTGCTGCAGGAACTGTTCGACACCTACGCCGCCGTAGCCGAAGGCGAAGACCATCGTCTGCTGTGCGAGGCCACCGCCGACGCCATCGTGCGCGGCGACCGCGCGCTGCTCATGCAAGCCCTGGTGAACCTGGTGGAAAACGCCATCCGCCACACGCCGCCCGGCACCACGATCCGCATCGGTCTCGCGCGCGATGCGGACGGCGTGCGTCTGTGCGTGCGCGACGACGGACCGGGCATACCCGACGCCTACCACGAACAAGTGCTGGAACCGTTTCTGCGCCTGGAAAGCAGCCGCCACACGCAAGGCAACGGCCTCGGGCTGGCATTGGTGCGCTCGGTCGCCGAGCTGCACGGCGCCGAGCTACGGCTGGAACAGGCCCGTCCGGGGCTGTCCGTCAGCCTGCGGTTCGCGTTCGCGCCCGCACGCTAACGCCGCGAGGCCACGTCGCGGCAGCGAAGCGGTTTCGGCATGCGCCGCAGTCCGGGCAGGTCCGTGTCGTCGAAGCCGACCACCAGAAAGCGGTTCGGCGTCGGCAGAAAGTCGTTGTCGGTGCTGACCCAAAGCGTATGTCGCCAATGACCGTGAACGCGCACGTCGCGGCCGAAGCTCAAGCCCTCGAACTTTTCCGGCACCTGCGCCGGCGTGATGCCGTGCCGTCCGAGCCGTGCCACCAGATCGACGAACAGATGCTTGTGCACGGCGCGCGCCGCCAGCGCCCGGACACCGTGCAGACCATCGATGGCGCGCGCGCCGCGCAGATCGATGCGATAGATGCGCTTGATGCGCGCGGGTTGTCCGCTCCCCGCGCCACCGCCGCCGCGCTCGTCGACCAGCATCACGTGATCGTTGACCGCGACAATCTCGCTGATGCCCGCGTAGCGCGGCTTCGCGTCCGTACCACCTACCCGCTGCAGCGGGTAGGCGTAGCTGTGCATACGGCCAGTGACGAGGTCGATGCGCACCAGACGCGCGAATCCGCCGTGCGCGCCGCCGTCCTGGATCAATGCGCCCTGCACGGCGCCGATCAGCGTCCGACCGTCGGGAGTGATGGCCAACCCTTCCAGCCCGTGATTGCCGACGCGGCCGCGCGCGTTGCGCTTCGTCTCGACAGCGCCCGTCGGGGCGGGATGCGCGACCGCCAACGCCGCCGGCAGATTCACGATGCCGAGGCGACGACCGCTGGCGCGATCGAAGCGGTACAGATGCGGGCCGTATTCGTCGCCCAGATAGAAGCTGCGTCCGTCCGGCGCCAGGCGAAGACTCTCCGGATCCAGCCGCGCATCGCCGGGCCAGTCCGAGGCATGCGCGGGATCGTAGCCATCCGAACGGCCGGTGAAATAGAAACGATGCCGTTGCGCGTTCAGGGGCGGAACGCCGGACGCTGCATGAAGACCCGCTCCGCTCCCGTAACGCAGGCGTTCGCGCGACCACAGCAGCGTGGTCTTCAACAACCTCGCCTGCACCTGCAAGGGAAAACGTCCATCCGACGCCGCCTTGGCCAGGGTCAGACGCAACGTCTGCACGCGATTGACGTAGGCCGTGGTCTCGTCGAGCGCGCGATTCCAGGCGACCGCGTTCGGCCCACGGTCGGGCAAGGCCAGGAACGTGTCGCAACCAGCGTAGTCGAGTGCCGAACCGAGACCGCCGAAGCGGTTGCCCGGCACGCCGTCGGCAAGACGCTTGGCGGTCGCCACGGCCCGGTCGCTGTGGGTGCCCGGCAGGCTGCCGTAGGCCAGCAGCACGGCCTTGGCGCCGGCCATCGTCGGCAACAAGACAAACAGAAGAACCAGGGCGCGACGCATGACGGGATTCCGCGGAAGAAACGACCGAGCATGCTCGTGCATCATGTCCACCGCGTGACGACGCTTGCCGATGCGCAGGGCTCGACATCGACCGGAAAATCGGCGAAGCGTTCATGCACCGTGGCGACATCGCGCCCAACCGCCTGCAGCGTGCCTCACGGGACGCCTGGACCGCGACGGGCGGTCACATGGACAGACGCCACACCCGCTGGGACAATCGCGCGATTGACTGCGTGACCGCGATGACAACAGAGAACCCGCCAACTGCCCTGCTCGAAGCCGAGGGCCTGACCTTCCTGCGCCAGGACGAACCGGTCTTCGGCCCGCTCGACTTCGCCCTGTGCGCGGGCGAGGTGCTGCTGGTCGAGGGCGACAACGGAAGCGGCAAGACCACGCTGATGCGGGTGATCGTGGGCCTGCTGCGCGCGGACGCAGGCGAGCTGCGCCTCGACGGCGCGGCGCTGGATCGCGAATTGTCGCGCGGGCGCATCCTGTTTCTCGCCCATCATCTCGGGCTGAAGGCCGACCTCTCGCCGCTGGAAAACCTGCGCGTGGCCGTCGGCCTGTACGGCTGCCGCGAGGCCATCACGCCGGAACAGGCCCTGCACACCGTCGGCCTGCAGGGCTACGAACACGAGCCGGTGCGGCAGCTCTCCGCCGGCCAGAAAAAACGCTCGGCGCTGGCGCGGTTGCTGCTCGTGCCGGCGGACATCTGGCTGCTCGACGAGCCGTTCGCCAACCTCGACCGCGAAGGCATCGCCCTGGTCAACCGCCTGATCGAGCGACATGCCGACGCAGGCGGCGCAGTCATGGTCACCAGCCACGGCGCGGTCACCTTCCTGCACGGCGAGCCGCGCCGGCTGAGGCTGAGCGCATGAGGCCCGGTTCGCTGTCCGCCGCCTGCGCCGCCGTGCTGCGCCGCGACCTGCTGCTGGCCTGGCGGCGCCGCGGCGACATCGCCCTGCCGGTGCTGTACGCGCTGATCGTCACCACCCTGTTTCCGTTCGCGCTGGGTCCGAACGACGACCTGCTGGCGCGCGTGGCCGGTGGCGTGGTGCTGGTCACGGTGCTGCTGGCGATGCTGCTGGCGTTCGACGCGCTGTTCCGCCCCGATCTGGAAGACGGTTCGCTGGAACAACTGATGCTCGCGCCGCAGCCGCTGGCGCTGATGCTGGGCATGAAGATTCTCGCGCACTGGCTGTCGACGGCCCTGCCGCTGATCGTGATCGCGCCGATGCTGGCTTCGATGCTGCACCTGCCCGCGCACGCCAACGCGGTGCTGATACTGGCGCTGCTGGTGGCGACGCCGCTGCTGAGCCTGCTCGGCGCGGTGCTGGTGGCGCTGACGGCCGGCACCCGACGCTCTGGTATGCTGCTGGCGCTGATGCTGCTGCCACTGTGCGTGCCGGTGGTCATCTTCGCCGCTGGCGCCGTGTCCGCGGCGCAGCAGGGCCTCCCCTGGATCGCCCCGATCGCCTGGCTGGGCGCCGCCCTGGCGCTGCTGCTGATCCTGGCGCCGCTGGCCTGCGCCGCCGCCCTGAGAATCGCCGTCGATGCATGACCTGTTGCCTTCCATCCACCCCGATCGCTGCGGACGAGGCGCGCTGACATGAAATGGATTCCGCTGTGGATGCATCGGCTCAGCTCGCCGCCGACCTTCTACCGGTTCGCCACGGTGATGCGCCCGTGGTTCATGGCGCTGGCCGTGATCCTGACCGCGGTCGGCCTGTACGGCGGCCTGGTCACCGCGCCGGCCGACTACCAGCAAGGCGACGCCTTCCGCATCATCTATATCCACGTGCCGAGCGCGGAGATGAGCCTGTTCGTCTACGGCGTGATGGCCGCGGCCGGGTTCATCGCCGTGGTCTGGCGGCTGAAGCTGGCCGAATCGGTGGCCATGCAGTCGGCGCCGATCGGCGCGGCCTTCACCTTCATCACCCTGGTCACCGGCTCGCTGTGGGGTTACCCGACCTGGGGCACCTGGTGGACCTGGGACGCGCGCCTGACCTCGGAACTGGTGCTGCTGTTCCTGTACCTGGGCGTGATCGGGCTGTACCACGCCTTCGAGGATCGCCGTCAGGGCGCGCGCGCGGCGTCGTTCCTGGTGCTGGTCGGCGTCATCAATCTGCCGATCGTGCATTACTCGGTGAAGTGGTGGAACACGCTGCACCAGGGCACCACGGTGCGCCTGTTCGGCGCCTCCAAGATCGAGGGCGACATGCTGTGGCCGCTGCTGGTGATGATGGGCGCGGTCCACCTGTACTGGGCCGCCAGCCTGTGCGGCCGCGTGCGCACCGATCTGCTGTCGCTGGAAAGCGGCAAGCAGTGGGTCCGCGATCTGGCCCAGCGGGAGGGTCGCTGACGTGGACGCCTTCCTGCACATGGGCGGCTACGCCGCGTACGTCTGGCCGGCCTATGCCGTGTTCTTCCTCGTGCTGCTGATCGACTTCCTCGCGCCGAACCTGCGCCGCCGCCGCCTGCTGCGGGAACTGCATGCCCGCATGCAGCGTCAAAAGGCGCGCGACGCACGCAAGGCCGCACGACGCACCCCGTCGGATCCGCACGATCCGACCTCGACGCCTCTCGACTCATGAATCCAAAGCGCAAACGCCGACTCATCGTCGCCCTGCTCGTGATCGCGGCCGCCACGGTGGCGATCAGCCTGACCGTGTTCGCCCTGCAGCAGAACATGAACTACCTGTACTCGCCGACCGAGATCGACGCCGGCAAGGCGCCGCCGCATCATCAGTTCCGACTGGGCGGCGTAGTCAAGGAGCATTCGGTGGTGCGCGACGGGCAGTCGCTGAAGGTGCAGTTCGTCGTCACCGACCGTTTCCACGACATGCCGGTGGTCTATACCGGCATCCTGCCGGACCTGTTCCGCGAGGGGCAGAGCGTGATCGTCACCGGTCACATGGACGACGGTCATTTCGTCGGCACCGAGGTGCTGGCCAAGCACGACGAGACCTACATGCCCAAGGAAGTCGCGGACGCCATCCGCAAGGCCCAGGCGGCCGGACGCGCCGATCCCAAGCACATGACGCATCCGAAGGGAGGCTCCTGATGCTGCCCGAACTCGGACAATTCGCGCTGGTGCTGGCGCTGCTGCTGGCGACGCTGCAGGGCGTGCTGCCGCTGCTCGGCGCATGGCGCGGAAGCCCGGCGATGATGGCCGTGGCGCGTCCCGCCGCGATCGGACAGGCGCTGTTCGTGGCGCTGGCCTTCGGCCTGCTCGCCTACGCCTTTCTCCACTTCGACTTCTCGGTCGCCTACGTCGCCGACAATTCCAACCTGGCACTGCCGTGGTACTACCGCTTCGCCGCGGTGTGGGGCGCGCATGAAGGCTCCATGCTGCTGTGGATGCTGATCCTGAATCTGTGGACGCTGGCGCTGGCGATCTTCGGTACCCGGCTTCCCGAGGTGTTCCATGCGCGCGTGCTGGGCGTGCTCGGGCTGCTCAGCGTCGGCTTCCTGCTGTTCATCCTGCTGACCTCCAACCCGTTCACGCGCCTGCTGCCGCCGCCGCTGGACGGCGCCGATCTCAATCCGGTCCTGCAGGACCCGGGCATGACCTTCCATCCGCCCGTGCTGTACATGGGCTACGTGGGCTTCTCGGTGGCGTTCGCGTTCTCCATCGCCGCCCTGCTCGGCGGCGGTCTGGACAAGCAGTGGGTGCGCTGGGCGCGGCCGTGGACCAACGTCGCGTGGGGCTTCCTGACCCTGGGCATCGTCGCCGGCAGCTGGTGGGCCTACGCCGAACTCGGCTGGGGCGGCTGGTGGTTCTGGGACCCGGTCGAAAATGCCTCGTTCATGCCGTGGCTGGTCGGCACCGCGCTGATCCACTCGCAAGCCATCACCGAGAAGCGCGGCTCGCTGCCGGCGTGGACGGTGCTGCTGTCGATCTTCGCCTTCTCGCTGTCGCTGCTGGGCACCTTCCTGGTGCGCTCGGGCGTGCTGACCAGCGTGCACTCGTTCGCCGCCGATCCGAAACGCGGCGTGTTCATCCTGATCTATCTGTGCATCGTCATCGGCGGCTCGCTGCTGCTGTACGCGCTGCGAGCGCCCAAAGTCGCCGGCGGCAAGCCGTTCGCGCCGCTGTCGCGCGAGACGCTGCTGCTGATCGTCAACCTGCTGCTGACCAGCGCCGCGGCGATGGTGCTGCTGGGCACGCTGTTCCCGCTGATCGGCGACGCCTTCGGCTGGGGGCGCATTTCGGTCGGCCCGCCCTACTTCGGCTCGCTGTTCATCCTGCTGATGGCGCCGGCGATCCTGCTGCTGCCGCTGGGGCCGTTCGCACGCTGGGGCCGCGCCGAGGGCCGTCTGCTGGTGCGTATCGGGCTGCAGGCCGCGGTGTCGGCCGTGGTCCTGGCCGGCGTGCTGTTCGCCGCGCGCATGAGCGGCGTGCCGTCGTGGCGCGCCATCCTCGGCGGGCTGTCGTCGCTGTACGTGATCTACGGCGTGCTGGCCTTCGCCCGCAAGCGCTGGCGCGAGGCGCCGCGCGGCCGCCGCTACCCGGCGGAGATGCTGGGCATGCTGGTGGCGCATTTCGGCGTCGGCATCTTTCTGGCCGGCGTGCTGCTGACCACGGCGCTGAGCGTCGAGCACGACATCCGCATGGCGCCGGGCCAGACCGAAACCATCGGCGCCTACGGCTTCCGCTTCGAGGGCGTGACGCACACCACCGGCCCCAACTGGAAAGCCGACCAGGGCGCCGTGCAGGTACTGAAGAACGGCCATCCGCTGACCGTGCTGCATCCGCAGAAGCGCACCTACGAACGCGGCCAGGTGCAGACCGAATCGGCCGTCGAAGCCGGCCCGATGCGCGACCTCTACGTCGCCCTCGGCGAGCCGCTCGACAACGGCGCCTGGGCCATGCGCATCTACGTGAAACCGTTCGTGCGCTGGCTGTGGGGCGGCGGCATCCTGATGATGATCGGCGGTTTCATCGCCGCCGCGGATCGTCGTTTCCGGCTGCGTCGCGAGGCACAGGCAAACGCGTCCGCCCTCCATGCCGACCGCGACCCGCAACCGGAGGGCGCGCAGGCATGAATCGCATGCTGCCCCTGATCGGCTTCGTGCTGCTGGCCGGCCTGTTCGGCTTCGGCATCTGGTGGAACACGCGCCACGACCAGCGCGAAGTGCCCTCGCCGCTGATCGGCAAACCCGCACCGGCCTTCAGCCTGCCGTTGCTGGACGATCCGGCCACGCGCGTGAACAAGGCGGAGATGCTGGGCCAGCCTTATCTGGTCAACGTCTTCGCCAGTTGGTGCATCGCGTGCGGCGAGGAGCATCCGGTGCTGATGCAGGAGGCGCGTCAGCTCGGCGTGCCGGTGATCGGCTACAACTACAAGGACGACCCGGACGCGGCCAAGGCTTGGCTGAACGAACACGGCAATCCGTACAGCATGGTCGTCACCGACCGCAGCGGCGCCACCGCGATCGACTTCGGCGTCTACGGCGCACCGGAAACCTTCCTGATCGACGCCAAGGGCATCATCCGCTACAAGCGCATCGGACCGCTGACGCCGGAGGTCATCGCCGACGTGCTGGAACCGAAGATCCAGGCGCTGAAACAGGAGTCGCCATGAAGCGTCGACACGGCATCGTCCTGCTGCTGGGCCTGTGCGTCGCCTTCGCCGCGCACGCCATCGATCCGCTGAAATTCGACAGCCGCGCGCAGGAGCTGCGCTTCCAGCACCTCACGCGCGAATTGCGCTGTCTGGTGTGCCAGAACGAGAGCCTGCTCGACTCGCAGGCCGAGCTGGCGCAGCAGATGCGCCACATCATCTACAAGCAGATGCAGGACGGCCGCAGCGACGCGCAGATCAAGCAGTACCTGGTCGCGCGCTATTCCGACTACGTGCTGTACGATCCGCCGCTGAAGCCGACCACCTGGCTGCTGTGGTTCGGCCCCGGCGCGATCGTGCTGCTGGGCGCCGCCGGCCTGCTGTTCACCGTTCGCAAGCGCGCCCGCTCCGCGCCCGCCGCCCCGCCGCCCGTCGACGACGAGGACTGGTAATGAAGACCGCATTCACCCTTACCGCGATCCTGATGACGCTGATCGCGCTGGCCCTGATCGTGCTGCCCATGCTGCGCAGCGGCCGCCGTCACGGACGTCCGCGCCATGTGCTGGTGCTGTCCCTGCTGACGCTGTTCGCGCTGCCGCTGGCGGCGCTGGGCCTGTACCTGCACGTCGGCACGCCGGCCGCGCTGGACAAGACCGCGCTGCAACCGCAGATGACGCTGGACCAGGCCATCGCCAAGCTGCGCGCGGAACTCAAGCAGCACCCGGATAACCTGCAGGGCTGGGTGATCCTCGGCCGCACCTACGCCGGCACCGACCGTCCGGCCGCCGCACGCGAGGCCTACACGCAGGCGCTGAAGCTGGCGCCCGACAACGCCGATTTGATGGTCGCCTGGGCCGAAGTCGACGGCATCGCCCGCAGCGATCACCGCATCGAAGGCCGCGCGCGCTCGCTGCTGCAACGCGCCGTGAAGGCCGATCCGCGCAACCAGCGCGGCCTGTGGCTGCTGGGCATCAGCGACTATCAGCACGGCCACTTCGCCGACGCGGTGCTGACTTGGCGGCGCCTGCAGGCGCTGCTGCAACCCGGCTCCAAGGTCGCGGAGGCGGTGAAGGAGCAGATCGCGATGGCCAACGCGCGCGCCGCCGGCAAGACGCAAGAACAGGCGCTGGCGCTGCTGCAGTCGCCCGCGTCCGCGTCCAGCGCCAGCACCGCCGCGCCGGCCGACGCCGACCAGGGCGCGCACCTCGCCGTGCGCGTGACGCTGGCTCCGAACCTGCGCGCCCAGGTGAAGCCGGATGACACGCTCTACGTCTTTGCCAAGGCGCCGAACGGTCCGCCGATGCCGCTGGCGGTCGCACGCCTGAAGGCTTCGGCGCTGCCGACCACGGTGATGCTGACTGACGGCATGGGCATGACCCCGGCGATGCGCCTGTCCAGCGTGCCCGAGGTGACGGTGACGGCGCGCATCTCGCGCAGCGGCCGACCGACCGCGACCGCCGGCGACCTCGAAGGCAGCGCCGGACCGGTCTCGGTGCACGCTGCCGAACCGGTCGACGTGACCATCGATCACGTGCACTGACCCCATGCGCGGAGCATGTGCTCCGCCCGCATGAACTCATGCGACGACGGCGTTTGGGTTCCGTCCGCGCTCGATATACAGTGCCGGCTCCGCCGCCGAACCGGATTTTGCATGGCCGACGCCCGCCGCTATCACGACCTGCCCTCGCCCTTCGCCATGAAGCGCGGCGGCGCGCTGCATGGCGCACACGTGGCCTACGAAACCTGGGGCACGCTGGACGACGACGCGGGCAACGCGATCCTGATCCTGACCGGACTCTCGCCCAGCGCACACGCCGCCTCCAATGCGGACGATCCCTCCGATGGCTGGTGGGAAGCCATGATCGGCCCCGGCAAGCCGATCGACACCGACCGCTGGTTCGTCATCTGCGTCAACGCGCTGGGCAGCGACAAGGGTTCGACCGGGCCGGCTTCGATCAACCCGGCCACCGGCGAGCCGTACCGCCTGGACTTCCCCGAACTGACGCTGGAAGACGTCGCCAACGCCGCGCACAGCGTCGTGCAGGGACTCGGCATCGAATGCCTGGCCTGCCTGATCGGCTGCTCGATGGGCGGCATGGCCGCGCTGGGCTACATGCTGCAGCACCCGGGCGCCGTGCGCACCCACGTCAGCGTCGACACCGCGCCGCAAGCGCAGCCGTTCGCGATCGCCATCCGCTCGCTGCAACGCGAGGCGATCCGCCTGGACCGCAACTGGGATCACGGCCGCTACTCCGACGATGCCTACCCCGAGCGCGGCATGAGCATCGCGCGCAAGCTCGGCGTCATCACCTACCGCTCGGCGATGGAATGGAACGGCCGCTTCGCGCGCATCCGCCTCGACTCCGAGGAACGCCCCGGCAACCCGTTCGGCTTCGAGTTCCAGGTCGAGTCCTACCTGCAGGCGCACGCGCGCAAGTTCGTGCGTCACTTCGATCCCAACTGCTACCTGTACCTGTCGCGCGCCAGCGACTGGTTCGACGTGGCCGAATACGGCGACGGCAGCGTGCACGAAGGCCTGAAGCGCATCCGCATCGAACGCGCGATGGTGATCGGCGTCAGCACCGACATCCTGTTTCCGCTGGAGCAGCAGGAACAGATCGCCAAGGGCCTGGAAGCGGCCGGCGCGCAGGTGGAGTTCGTGGCGCTGGATTCGCCGCAGGGGCATGACGCGTTCCTGGTCGACATCGAGCACTACGGCCCGGCTATCGGCGGCTTCCTGGATCGTCTGGACTGAAGCTCAGTCCTCGACCGGCGCTGCGCGCGCGTTCGACTTGGCGTGGAACGGCGGTTTGGTCAGCCACAGCACCGCGATCAGGGCGATGAACACCCAGCCCAGCACGTGCATGATGTCGTTGAACGCCATCTGGAAGCCCTGCCGCGTGATCTCGTCGTTGAGAATCTCCATCGCGCGTTGCGCGTGTCCGCCCTGGCCCATCTTTTCCAGCGCATCGCGCGCGGTCGGGTTGTAGGGCGTGATGTGCGAAGCCAACTGGGCGTGATGCACGACCGCCCGCCGATCCCACACAAAGGTGGTGATCGACGCCGCGAAGCTGCCGCCCAGCGTGCGCAGGAACGTGGACAGACCGGAGCCGGCGGCGATCTCGTTGGGCTTGAGGTCCGACAGCAGGATCGTCAGCACCGGCATGAAGAACAACGCCACGCCCAGGCCCTGGAAACCTCGCACCAGCGCCACGTGCATGAAGTCGATGCCGACATAGAAATGCGACTGCGCGAAGCAGGTCAGCCCCAGCACCACGAAGGCGGCCGCGGCGACCAGGCGCAGGTCGGTCTTCGGCGCGTACTTGCCGACGAAGAAGGTCAGCAGCACTGGCATGATGCCGATGGAGGCGCCGGCCAGACCCGCCCAACTCGCGGTGTAATGCAGGGTGCGCTGCAGCCACAGCGGCAGCAGCAGCCCCATCGCGAAGAACGTCGAATAGGACAGGATCAGCAGGATCGTGCCGTAGCTGAAATTGCGATGGCGGAACAGACGCAGATCGACGATGGGTTCGCGGTCGGTCAGCTCCCAGATCACGAACACGATCAGGCCGATCACGGCGACGATGGACATCAGCACGATGAACGGCGAGTGGAACCAGTCCGCATCGTTGCCCTTGTCGAGCACGATCTGCAGCGCGCCGACACCGACAATCAGCGCGATCAGGCCGACATAGTCCACCCGCGGCCGTTCAGTGATCTCCTTCTTGCCGGCCAGCTGCGCGCCGATGACGACGCTGGCGAAAATGCCGATCGGCACGTTGATGAAGAAGATCCACGGCCACGAATAGCTGTCCGTGATCCAGCCGCCCAGCGTCGGCCCGACGATCGGCGCGACCACCGTCACCATGCCCATCAGCGCCAGTGCCATGCCGCGCTTTTCCGGCGGATACACGGCGATCAGCAGACTCTGTGTGATCGGGTACATCGGTCCGGCCACCGCGCCCTGGATGGCGCGGAACAGCAGCAGCATGCCCATGCTCTCGGACAGGCCGCACAGCATCGAGGTGATCGAGAACAGCAGCGTGCACCAGACGAACAGCTTCACTTCGCCGAAGCGCCGCGCCAGGAAGCCGGTCAGCGGCAGCGAGATCGCCATGCACACCGTGAACGAGGTGATGACCCAGGTGCTCTGGTTGTAGCTCACACCCAGATTGCCGGCGATGGTCGGCAGCGAGACGTTGGCGATGGTCGTGTCCAGCACGCGCATGAACGTCGCCAGCGACAGGCCCAGCGTGGTCAGCAGCTGATTCGGCGGTTGGTAGTGCGATTCGGCCACAATAACTGTCATGACAGGTAGTAAATCGGCACAGGGTAGCATTCCTGCGCCGTCCTATCCGCCCGCCAAGCCTGTGCCGCGGCGTGCACGCTGCTAGAATAGATGTCCCCCGCTCAACGATGTACGCCGTATGCTCGCACTCGAATTCCCTGGCTGTCGCACCCTGGTCGACGCGCTCGACGACGCCGTCAACCACGCGTCCACCACCGAAATCACCGACGCACTGCGCAACACCCTGTGCCGACTGATCCGCACCCAGGAAGTAGAACTGCCGGCCTGCGTCTACGAGGCGCATCCCGAGCACTACGCGCGCCGCGAACTGTACCGCAGCGAGAAGCACGGCTACTGCGTAACCGCGATGACCTGGGGACCCGGCCAGGGCACGCCGATCCACGACCACAGCGGCATGTGGTGCGTCGAGGGCGTCTGGCGCGGTGCGCTGGAAATCACCCAGTTCGAACTGCTCGAACACGAGCAGCGCCGCTACCGCTTCAACTCGGTCGGCGCGATCCAGGCCGGTCCCGGCTCGGCCGGCAGCCTGATTCCGCCGCACGAGTACCACAGCATCCGCAACCCCAGCGACGACGCCATTGCCGTCAGCCTGCACATCTATTCCGGCCCGATGACGCAGTGCGCCGTGTTCGCGCCGCTCGAAGGCCAGTGGTTCGAGCGCGGCGACCGCGCCCTGTCGCTCGACCAACTGCACTGATTGCGGCATACTCGCCGGCCGTGCCGAAGTGGCGGAACTGGTAGACGCGACGGACTCAAAATCCGTTTCTGGAAACAGAGTGGGGGTTCGATTCCCCCCTTCGGCACCACCTTCGACCGACGACGATCGTCGGTTCGTACGAAACCCGCCGCATGGCGGGTTTTCCGTATCTGGCCCGCTGCGGCGACACGCGCGCACCCGAGACCCGCTCGAACGACGCAAGCCTTGCGACGTTGCCAGCATGAACGTCGTCGAACCCGCCGTCGCGCGCAAATGTGCACGGGATCGCAAGCTGCACGATTCGCCATTGCGCCTCGACGCCGAACGCGGCAACACAGGTATATTGACCGGCACATCCAGGGGGATACCGCCATGAATCAACACGCCGAACCGCCCAGACGCGGCGCTCCGGCCCGCACGTCCGGACCGCAGGGCACGCAACTGTTCTCGGCCGAGGAACTGCGTCGCCACAGCGCCAGCGGACCGCATTACGACGCGCTCGACCGCGCCAGCGCCAATCGCCCGGTGCTGCAGGGCGTCGGCGAGAGCATGGAGGGCAAGCGCTTCTCGCTGCGTTCGGGCCGGCAGACCATCGGCCGCCACGAGGACAGCGACATCGTCATCGACGACCTCAGCGTGTCGTCCTCGCACGCGTGGATCATGAATCAGAACGGCCACTACGTGATCATGAACACGCTGTCGACCAACGGCACCTTCGTCAACGACCAGCGCGTGCACGACGCGGTGCTCAAGCACGGCGACCGCATCCGCTTCGGCCAGGCCGAGTTCGTGTTCCGCACCCGCGAATCCGGTCCGTTGGGCGGCATGCGCACGCTGCGCATCCTGCTCGGCGTGGCGGCGGCCGGCGGCCTCGCCGCCCTGGCCTGGTGGCTGTACACGCACTGATCGGATGAACGGCGAATCCATGCCCGCGCAGGTCGGCCGCTATCGCATCGAGGGCATCCTCGGCGAAGGCGCGTCGGCCGTCGTCTACGCCGGTTACGACCCGGAGATCGAGCGCAAGGTCGCCATCAAGTGCCTGCACCGCGAGGCCGCCGACGATGCCGGCTACCGTCGCCGCTTCCAGGTCGAGGCACGCGCCGCGGGTCATCTGAACCACCCGCATCTGGTCACCATTTTCGACACCGGCGAGACTGCGGACAGCCGCCCCTACATCGCAATGGAGCGGCTGACCGGCGACTCGCTGGCCAGTCGCGTGGAAAAGGAAGGGCTGCCGCCACTGCCGGTCATCATGAACATGGCGATGCAGATCGCCGGCGCGCTGGACTACGCGCACGGCGAAGGCGTCGTCCACCACGACATCAAGCCCGAGAACATCATGTTCATGGAGGGCTGGAAGCACGCCAAGCTGAGCGACTTCGGCATTGCCGAACGCCGCGGCGCGCCGCGCGACGTCGACGGCGGCGAGCATCGCCGGCTCATCGGCGGCACGCCGTCCTTCATGGCGCTGGAGCGGCTGGAAGGCAATCGCGCCGACGCGCGCAGCGATCTGTTCTCGCTCGGCGTGGTGCTGTACTGGTTGCTGACCGGCAAGCTGCCGTGGAACGAAATCGGCGATGTCCAGCGCCTGGTCAAGGAGCGCAAGCGCCACCCGCAACCGGGCATCGAGCCGCGCGACCCGTCCACGCCCTCGATCCTGATCGGCATCGTGCGCACCTTGCTGGCGCAGGCGCCCGATGCGCGCTATCAGAGCGCGCGCGAACTGATCGACGACCTGCGCCTGGCGCAGCGCGAGTACGAACGCCTGCAGGAAAACCCGCTCGCCGGCCGCATCATCTCGCTGCGCGTGCGCTGGGCCAGCATGCTTGGCGTCACTCTGACGCTGGTCCTGCTGGTCGGACTGGCCGCGATCTACAGCAAGCAGCGCGCCGCCGTGAACGGTCTCGGGCTGGACTATGGCAGTTCGCTCGGACGCATGATCGCGCACGAATCGGCGGAGAACCTGCTGCTCGGCGACCGCGCCGCGACCCGCGCGCTGGTCGAGGACATCGCGCGCAACCGCCAGATCCACTACATCGCCATCGCCAACCACGAAGGCGCGACCATCGCCAGCACCGTGCCGAGCGAGGTCGGCAAACCCCTGCCCGCGCTGAGCGCCGACGACTTTCTGTCGCGCGAGGACGACGTCGACAGCTACCGCAGTCGCGTGCGCGGCGAGCAGGACGAAATGCTGCTGTTCGCGACGCCGATCCTCTATCAGGACAAGGTCGTGGGCAACCTGCGACTGGGCGTCAGCAACGCACCGCTGATCGCCGCGCAACACACCACGCTGTGGGTCATCGCCATCGTGCTGGCCGTCACCCTGGCCGCCGTGATCGGCGCGGCCTACTGGTTGTTCCGCCGTCCGCTGATCCTGCTCGACCTGCTCAGCGAGGCGCTGCTGCGCGTCGCCCGCGGCGACTTCCGCTACCGCATCCGCCTGGTCCGCCACGACGAACTGGGTCGCCTGTTCACGGCCTTCAACCTGATGAACCAGTCGCTGTACGCACGGTTGCGCGCGGCAGGTCAGAGCGGGCGTCGCCGCACCGTCGAGCGGATCGTGCAGACCACGCAGATTCTGCCGGCAACCGACACCGGCGCCCGGGACGAGGACACCGACGACGACGCGCCGTCGTCCTGAGCGGCTTCAGAGCTGCTTGAGCCGGTCTTTCAGTTCGCGGGCGCGGGCGCGGTAGATGATCGCCGGCTCGTAGTCCGGATCGATCGCCAGCACCCGGTTCCACAGCGCGATGGCCGGGTCGAGCTTCTGGTCGCGGTAGAGCACGATGGCGCGCTCGTGGTAGGACGCCAGCAGCTGCTGGCGCAGCGTGCCCGCGTCGTTGCCGGACGGCTTCAGCTTCGGGTCCAGCGTCAGCGCCTGACCGAGCCGATCCAGCGCCTGCTGCTTGTGCCCCTCGTGCAACAACGCCAGGCTCTGCCGCTGCAGCGCCTCGGCCCGATCCTGCGGCGCTTCGGATGCAGGCGCTGCCGCAGCAGACGGCGTCTCGGATGGGGACTCGGTCACCGCAGGCGTGGACGGATTTTCCACCGGCGCAGCGGCGATGCTGGCCTTGACCGCATCCGGCGATTTCGCCGGCACGCGAAGCTTCTCGCCCAATTGCAGCACCGACGGGTTGGCGGCGTGGTTGTAACGCGCCAGGGCCAGGAAACGCGAGGCCGAACCCAGATAGCGCGCCGCCAGCGAGCCGTACGACTCACCCGCCTGCACCACATGGATTTTGGAGGCCTTGCCGAGCAGCTTGTCCGGATCGACGGTCAGCTGCCGCCACAGATCGCGTGCGTAGCGATCCTCCGGATGCGCCTGAAGGTAACGACGCAGCTCTTTGCGGCCCTCGGCGTAATGGCCGACCTGGAGCTGCCTGGCGATGATCGTCTTCAGCGGAAGCACCGGCTCGGACGACACCGCCGGCGGCGGCTTCGCCGCGACCGGCCTGGTGGTCGTGACGACCTCGGGCTTGTGGATGCCCAGCACCTTGCGCTTGAACGTCTGCATCTGCGCGCAGCCGCCCAGCATGGCCGCACTGACAATGCACGCCGGCGCGATGCGGAGCATGCGGCGATAGCGGTGCTGCGGCTTGGATCTCGATGTCATAGACGTTCCATGAAATTCACGATATCAGGCGGCCGCGTCGCGGCGCCTTCCCTTCAACAGATCGGACATCTGCAGCCAGAAACTGACCGCGGCGCCGCGCAGGCGACCCGCGTCCGTGGCGCGCACCAGGATCAGGGCGGCATTGTCGCCCTCGCTGCCGCCGCGTTCGACCGCCAGCGTCAGCGCCTCGCGCAATGCGTCTTCCTGATCCACGCGGCTGGCGAGACGGCCCAGCTCCTGCGATGTCAGATGCTCCCACACGCCGTCGCTGCACAAGGCGAACGACTGCCCGTCGCGCAGCATCGCGCCGCCGTGCTCGACCTCCGGCATCGCGTCCCCACCCAACCCGCGCAACAGTTTGTGCTGATCGGGATGCCTGGCGACATCCTCGGGCCGCAGCTCGCCGCGCTGCACGCGCCATTCGGCCAGACTGTGGTCGCGGGTCCGATCGACGCAGCGCGCGCCCTGGAACAGATAGAGTCGGCTGTCGCCGACGTGCACCCAACTGGCGCGGTCGCCGCGCAGCATCAGCGCCACGACGGTGGAATGCGGCTCGCCCTGGGCCAGGCCCAGGCGACGCCGCAGCAATTCTTCATGCGCCTCGCCGCACAGATGTTCCAGAAACAGGGCCGCGGGCTGCTGCAGCCAACGTTTCTGCGACCACAGGCGCTGAGCCACCGCCACCACGCCATCGGCAGCCAGTTCGCCGGCGCCATCGCCGCCCATGCCGTCGGCCAGCACCAGCAACAGCGCGTCCTCGCCCGCATCATGCAGACAGACCAGCGCATCCTGCTGACTCGCACGCCCGCCCCGCGCGCGACCGGCGGCCACGCGCGGCGAGGAATGGAAGTCGATGTGCTTGTCCACCATCCGCAAATCCCCCTGTACGCGCAGGCGGCGACGGTGCTTCCTCCGCGCGCAGCGCCCAGTATACCGAGGCGATACCCGACGTACCCAGAGACACCGATCACACTCGTGCACTTCGATGGACTCGCCAAGGCGGCAGACCGGACTTGCATGCGGGCGCAGACTGGCGTTGACTGTTGCGGCATGGATGCGGCACGCGACCCCCTATCCGAAAGCATCGACGGCGCTGTCCCCGAGGGCGACGGGCTGCATCGCGTACGACTTCGCGACGGCCGCACGGCCTTCCTGAAGCAGCGCCGGGATCGGCCAGCCACGTTGCTGCAGGCCGAAGCGCGCGGCCTGCGCCTGTTGCGTTCCGCCGGCGGCGTCCGCGTACCCGACATCTACGCGGAATACCCGCATGCCCTGCTGCTCGAAGACCTCGGCGAAGGCATGCCGACCGAGGATTTCCAGGCCCGGGCCGCGCACGGACTGGCGCGTCAGCACCTCGTCGTGTCGTCGCACTTCGGCCTCGAACACGATGGCTGGTGCGGCGACAGTCCGCAGGACAATACCGTCGACACGGACGGTCATCACTTTTTCGCGACGCACCGACTGCAACCGCAGGCGCTGCGCGCGCATCGATCCGGGTACATCGACGATGCCGACCACGCACGCGTGCAGCGCCTGTGCGAGCGCCTGCCCGAATTCATCCCCCGCTACTCGCCGTCCCTGCTGCACGGCGACCTGTGGAGCGGCAATCTGCACTGCTGCAGCAACGGCGAACCGGCGCTGATCGACGCCGGCGCGGCGCACTACGGCTGGGCCGAGGCCGATCTGGCCATGCTGACGCTGTTCGGCGATCCGGGGCCGCGCTTCTTCGCGCAGTATGCCGAACATGCGGCCCTGGCCAGCGACTGGCGCGAACGCGCGCCGCTGTACAACCTCTACCACCTGCTCAACCACCTCAACCTGTTCGGTCGCGGCTATCTCGGCGCGGTGCGCTCGGTGCTGCGGCGCTTCGTCGGCGCCGCCTGATCGATCAGTGCTCGTGGCCGCCCGGACCGTGCACGTGGCCGTGCGCGATTTCTTCATCGCTTGCAGCACGCACGTCCAAAAGCTCGATATCGAAGTGCAGTTCCTTACCGGCCAACGGGTGGTTCAGATCCACATCGATGGTGCTCATACCCACCTTTTTCACCGTCACCAGACGCTGGCCTCCCTCCTTCATCTGCAGCAGCGTGGTCATGCCCGGCTTGAGGCGGGTCGCCTGATGAAAGTACTTCTTGGATAGCCGCTGCACGAGGTCCTCGCGATGCGCGCCATAGCCATCTTCCGGCATCACATGGGCACTGAAGGAGTCACCCGACTCGCGCCCATCCATGGCTTGCTCCATCCCGGCGATCATCTGACCATGACCGAGCAGCACGTGCAGCGGCTCGTTATCTGTGCGCGAACTCTCCACTTCGGCGCCGTCCACGGACAGCGTGTAGTGAAACGAAACCACCTTGTCTTTGCCGGCTTTCATGTCGTGCGATCCAACCCGTCGGGAAAGCGAGGGATCATAGCCGCGAAGACGGCGGCCGTCATGCCTGATCCGCGTCGAAATGCTGACCGCGGGCTTCCGGACCGAGCCAGGCGAGGAACGCCAGCAGCAGCGCCACCGCCACCAGCCAGACCGCCATCACCGCGGCATAGTCGCCCTGCAGCCGCGCCGCCAGGGCCGCCTGCGCGGTCGCCGTGGCCGCGGCCAGCAGGTTGCCGAGCTGGTAGGCGAAGCCCGGCAGCGTGCCGCGCACCGCGCCCGGCGCCAATTCGTTCAAGTGCGTGGGCACGATGCCCCAGGCGCCCTGCACCATCACCTGGATCAGGAACGCGCCGGCGCCCAGCAGCACCAGCGAGGCGATCGGCGCCGTCCAGCCCAGCCAGGCGGCGACCGCGCCGCCGAACATCCACAGCGGCACGACGGGAATCGCCAACAGCGCCGCGATGATGATCGCGCGCCGCCGACCGATGCGCTCGGACCACGCACCGAAGGACAACCCGCCGACGATCGCGCCGGCATTGAGCAGCATGGTCAGAATCGTCACCGCGCCGGCACCCAGGTGCAGTTGTTGCTTGAGGAAGGTCGGGTACATGTCCTGCGAGCCGTGGCTGAACATGTTGAACGCGCCCATCAGCAGCATCATGAACACGAACAGTCCCCAGTGCCCGCGCATGGCGTCGAAAACGTTCTGGCGACGCTGCGTCTTGGCGCGCGCTTCCCAGGCCGGCGACTCGGGCACCTTCATGCGCAGGTACAGCACCAGCAGCGCCGGCAGCGCGCCGACCACGAACATGCCGCGCCAGCCGAAGCCAAGCACGTCGGTGACGACCCAGTACGCCAGCGCGCCGAGGAAATAACCGAACGGATAGCCGCTCTGCAGCAGTCCGGACACCGCGCCGCGCGCCTTCGCCGGGATGCTCTCCATCGCCAGCGCCGCGCCGATGCCCCACTCGCCGCCCATCGCGATGCCGAACAGGAAACGCAGCACCAGCAACACCGTCAGCGAGGGCGCGAAAGCGCACAGGAATTCCAGCACCGAGAACAGCGCGACGTCGACCATCAGCACCGGACGCCGCCCGAAACGGTCGGCCAGTCGCCCGAACAGCAGCGCGCCCAGCGGCCTTGCCGCCAACGTCAGAAGGATGCCGAAGGACACCGCTTCGACGTTCGAGCCGAAGCTCCGCGCCACGTCGTCGAGCACGAAGACCAGCAGGAAGAAATCGAACGCATCCAGCGTCCATCCGAGGAAGCTGGCAAGAACGGTATGACGCTGCTCGCTGGTCAGCGAACGCAAGGTGGCGAAGGCCATGGAACCCCCGAATCGCAACAGTCTGAGGACGATCGGGCAAGCCTAGCATGGCCCGCGATCGTCTCTGCATGGGTGCGTCGAGGGTGTCTACAGGTCGCGCGCGACGCGGAATCCGACGCGACCGCTACGCGTGTCCGGCTCGGCCGCGATGCGGAACGCCGAGCGCGACTGCTCCGGCGAACTGCCCCACGACGCGCCACGGATCATGCGCAGGCCGCAGCCGGGATTGACCCAGGCGCTGCCGTCGCGCGGCGCGCGCGTGTAGTTGTCGTGCCAGCAGTCCTGCACCCATTCGGACACATTGCCGTCGATGTCGTACAAGCCGAACGGATTGGGCGCGAAGTGACCGACCGGCGCGTCGCCCCAGTAACCGTCGCGGTAGCCCTTGAAGGCATGCGTCCAGCTGCGCCGCAGCGGTGAGCGGTCGCGGCTTCCCGGCAGGTTCTCGACCTCGCGCTTGGGCGAACCGCTGCCCCACCAGTACGGCGTGGTCGTGCCCGCGCGCATCACGTACTCGTATTCGGCTTCGCTGAGCAGGCGGTAGTTCTTGCCGGTGTGCTTGGACAGCCATGCGGCATACGCCTCGGCGTCGCGCCAGGACACGTTCACCACCGGGTGATCGGGTCGCGACGGGCGACCGGCGTAGTCGTCTTCCCAGGTCGCGTCGCTATCGTCGCGCATGGTGCCGCGGCGGCCGTCGTAGATGTTCGATCCGTGCAGGCGCACCGAGTCCGGCACGTAACCGCTCTCGCGCACGAACTCGCGGAACTGCGCCACGCTGATCTCGGTGCGCGACACGGCGAGGCCATGCTCGATATCGACCTTGTGCAGCGGCGACTCGCTGGCCTGATGACCGGATTCGCTGTCCGCCGAACCCATCATGAAGCTGCCGGTCGGGATGACCACCATCGTCGGCGCATTGCCGCTGATGTCGACGTAGGCGTCGCTGAAATTCTGCCCCGGACGGTAGTTGGCGTAGACCCGCGCATTGTGCAGCCGCTGATCGAACGCGTTGACGCCCGGCACGTCCGGGCTGATCGCCAGCGCCTGGTCGCGCAGCTTCTGCGCCAGCGCGAGGTCGCCGCCGTCGAGCGCGGTGCCGGCCTGCTGCAGTCGGGTCTCCGCACGCTGCCGGCGAATGCCCTCGATGCGCCCGCGCGTGTCCTGCAGCGCGGTGCTGTTGGGATCGATCTTGGCCGCCTGGGCCAACGCCGCGTCGGCGCCATCGAAGTCGTCCTGCGCCACCGCTCCCAGCGCCTGATCGAGCAGCTTGCGCTGAATGCGCTGCAATCCCTGCCGGGCGACGTTGTTGCCCGGATCGATGTCGAGCACCTTGCGATACACCGACAGCGCACTGTCGTTGTCCGGCTGCATCTCGTGGCCCTGGCCCATCAGGTCGGCCGCGTGCGCCAGCAGCGGACGAACCTGACGCAGCGTTTCCAGGCTGCGTTGCAGGCGACGACTGTCGGCGCCGGCATCCGGCAGCTGCTGCAGCGCCTGCAGGGTGGTCTGCGCGGCATCGGCATCGCCGCTGGTCAGGTCATCCTCGATCTCGGCGACCAGACGCTGCTGCACATGCGCCAGGCCGGTGCGAGCGCGGTTGCTGTCGGGACGCAGCTTCAACGCCTGCATGTACAGATTCATCGCGCTGTTTTCATCGCCGCTGAGGTTGCCCTTGCCAAGCGCGTCGGCCGCGCGCGCGAGCAGATCGGTGAGCGCAGGGGTCTCGGTCTGGGGCGTCGCCGAGGAAGCTGCCGCCGGCCGCAAACGCTCCGCGATGACCGCGCGCGGCGCCAGCGAAAGCGGTGGTCCCGCATCCAGTTCGTTGATCCGCACCGCCGGCGTTTGCGCATCCTGCGGCCGCCGGTCGAATCCCAGCGGCGGTGCCATGAAACCACCCGGGCGCACCGCACGCTGCGAACGATCCGCCTCGGAAGGCAGATGCAGCAGAGACGGAAAGAAGTGATAGAGCATGGCCAGCCCCAGCAGACCCACGCCGATGGCGCCACCGAGGGCGCGCTGACGACGTTCGGACTTGCTGCTGGGCATGGACGACTCTCGCTGGGCAGGCGGTGAAAAGGCTGTAGCGCGCATGGTACCCGGTCCGACCGGCATGCCAAGCGCCCGAGGCCCTGCTATCGTGTCCGATCACCCTGGAGTCAACCCGCGCACGAGGGTCAGCCTTCGCGCGCCGCCGCTGCGGAAACCCGTCTTGGACCCGAACACTTCGCCACCCGCCACCGCCGACGCCGACTGGATCGACAACCGCGAACAGCTCGACGCCTGGCTCGCCGATATCGACGGCCTGCTGGCGGTGGACACCGAGTTCATGCGCCGCAATACCTACTATGCGCAGTTGGCGCTGATCCAGTTCGGCCACGGCGAGCGTCGCGCGCTGGTCGATCCGCTGGCGCTGTCGATCGACGACGCACTGGCGAACATGGACCGCGCGCGTGCACCGCTGTGGGTCATGCACAGCCCCAGCGAGGATCTGGACGTGATGGCGCCGTTGCTGCCCGGCGGTCCCGCGCACCTGTTCGACACCCAGCTCGCCGCCGCCTTCTGCGGCCTCGGCCTGGGCATGAGCTACCGCGCACTGGTCGAGCACGTCACCGGCGTGCATCTGGACAAGGGCGAGACCCGATCGGACTGGCTGCAGCGCCCGCTGACCGCCTCGCAGCGTCTCTACGCAACGCTGGACGTGGTCTATCTGCGCGCCATCCACGACCACCTGCGACGCGAACTCGAAGACCGCGATCGCCTGGCCTGGTTCGAGCACGACTGCGAACAGCTCAAGCAACGCGCCTCCGACCGCGGCATCGACCCGCAACCGCAGCGCGCGCTGCGCGGCGGCGCCTTCTGGTCGCCGGACAAGCAGGCCCTGTTGCGACGCGTGCTGCTGTGGCGCGAGACCACCGCCCGCACACTCGACAAACCGCGCCCCTGGCTGCTGCAGGATGCACAGATCATGGCCCTAGTCGACGAACGACCGAACAACGACGCCTCCCTGACCGCGCTGACCCAGGGACAACGCGCCCTGCGCGCGCCGCAGCGCGCGGAACTGCTGGAGCTGCTGCAACGCGGCGTCGACGACGCCGAGATCGAGGCGACCGCCGCCATCCCCGCGCCGCTGGACAGCGAAGGCAAGCGCATCCTCGCCGCCATGAAGCAGGACGTGCACACCCTCGCCGAATCGCTCGACCTGCCGCCCGGCCTGCTCGCACCGCGCAAGGTGCTCGAAGAACTCATCGCCACGCGCGACTGGCCGCAGACCCTGCACGGCTGGCGCACCGACCTGCTGCACGACCGCCTGATGGCACGCCTGCCGGATCGATAAATCTGCACGCCCCCTATTGGCGACGCCCCCGAGCACTGCTAGAATGCGCCGCTCACGTGGGGCGGTAGCTCAGCTGGGAGAGCGTCGCGTTCGCAATGCGAAGGTCGGGAGTTCGATCCTCCTCCGCTCCACCAATCGATTCCAGACAGAAAGCCTCGGAAAACAAGCGTTTCCGGGGCTTTTTTTGTTGCCACAACGAACCCGTGTGCCCTCCCCCGACTGGGAGCAAGCCGAAACGTTTCCGAGACTCAATCGAGCCCTGGTTTGCCCCAGGGATGTGGCCTTAAGCGTCTTGATCGAGGGCCGAAACGTGAATCGACCAGTATCTTGTAGACGCCTCAGAGCCATACGACATGGCTACGACAGAGGCATCCATGCACGGAGCGAACGTGAACATGGACTGCCTCAAGCTCGGCGTCGCGTCATGTTCAACCTACAGAGCGAGCAGCTCGCTCTGCTCCACTCCACCACTCGATTCAACGAAAAAGGCCGCCTCGCAGGGGCGGCCTTTTTCGTTGCGGTTCGCGAGGGTCAGCGGCAGACCAGGACCGGCAATTTGGAGCCGAGCAGGACGCGCTGGGTCTCGCTGCCGAGCAGCAGTCGGTCGAAACCGCGGCGGCCGTGCGAGGCCATGACGATCAGGTCGCAGCCGCGTTCTTCGGCGATGGCGGCGATGACCTTGGCCGGGTGGTCGTCGAAGGTGTAGTGCGTATCGCAGGCGACGCCCGCGGCCTTGGCGCGAGCGGTGATCTCGGCCAGGTAGCGCTCGGCGCGCTCGGCGGATTCCTCGTTGTACTGCGACTCGCTGATGGTGACGATCTCGGTCATGTAGCTCATGACCGGATAGCGCGGCGCCACATGAAGTCCAAGCACCTTGGCGTCCAGGCGTGACGCCAGCTGGATGCCCGCGTCGACGGCGTGCATCGAGAGATCGGAACCGTCGGTCGGAAGCAGAATGTGCGTATACATGACGTGAGCCTCCATCGGGATGGGCAATCAGTATCGTCCCATTCGCGCACGCCTGCGTTGACGTCGATCAAGCCGACGTCGCCTTAGGTTTTCGCACGCGCCCCACCCGTCCGCGTATGCATACCGGCGGAAGCATCATCGCACCCGCGACGCCACGCGCTGTCAACGCTGCCTGCGATTCCGGTGTGCGGTGCCGCAAGGCATGGCTGCGGAGCGCTTCGCGCATTCGCACGATGCCGAGACGCGTTACGTCGCCTGCAGCAGGATCGGCTCGCCCATGCCCGAGATGTGCCAGGGCTGCCCCCGTCGATCGAGTTCCTCGGCGAAAGCCTGCATGCCGCGGTCGTAGTCGCCGTGCACCAGAAATACCTGCTTCGGCGTGCCGCAGCGCTGTAGCCAGTCGAGCAATCCGCTGCGCCCCGCATGCGCGGAGAAACCGTTGATGGTGTGGACCTTCGCCCGCACCACGATGTCGTCGCCGAACAGACGGATGCGTTCGGCGCCGTCGACGATCCGCCGCGCCAGCGTGCCCGCTGCGGCGTAGCCGACGAAGATGATGCTGCTGTTCTCGTTCCAGATGTTGTACCGGAGGTGATGACGGATGCGCCCGCCCGTGCACATGCCCGAACCGGCCATGATCACGGCGCCGCCGCTGATGCGGTTGATGGCCATCGACTCGGCGGTTTCCCGCTTCATGCGCAAGCCGGGCAGCTCCAGCGCATCGTGTCGCGCCAATTCGTCGGCAAAGCCTTCGCGCAACGCTTCCGGATGCTCCGTGAAGATCTGCGTCGCCGAGATCGCCATCGGCGAATCCAGGAACACCGGAAGATGACGCGGCAGACGGCCGCCTTCGATGGCGTGATGGAGCGCATAGAGAATTTCCTGCGCGCGTTCGAGCGCGAAGGTCGGAATCAGCACGTTGCCACCGCGACGGTACGCCGAGGACACCGCCTCGACCAGCTCGTCCACCGACGCATCCCAGGAACGGTGATCGCGGTCGCCGTAGGTGGTCTCCATGACCACGTAGTCGGGCGGTTCCGGCGGCGGCGTCGGATCGTTCAGCAGCGGCCGGCCGGCGTTGCCGATATCGCCGGAGAAGAACATCCGCACGCGCTTGCCCTGATCCTCGATCTCCAGCAGCACCGAAGCCGAGCCGAGGATGTGTCCGGCGTCGACAAAGGTGGCGCGCATGCCCGGCGCGATCTCGCGCGTCTCGCCGTAGGTCACTGGCCGCGCGAAGAGATCCATGGTGCGCAGGGCATCGTTGAGACCGTACAACGGCTCGGGGACCCGCTCGCCGCTGCGCGAAGCCCGGCGGCGAGCGCGCTTGGTGTCTTCCTCCTGCAGCCCCGCCGCGTCCATCAGCAGCAGTCGAGTCAGGTCGCGGGTGGCGTCGGTGGCATGAATCGGACCTCGGAATCCACGCTTGCGCAGCAGCGGCAGTCGCCCGCAGTGATCCAGGTGCGCATGGGTCAGCAGCACGGCGTCCAGGCGCGACGCGTCGAACGCGAACGGTTCGGCATTGTCGTCCTCCAGTTCGCGGCTACCCTGGAACATGCCGCAATCGATCAACACGCGCGCCCGCTCGGACTCGATCAGATGACAGGACCCGGTCACCTGTTTGGCTGCACCATGACTGCTGAGTCGGATCATGCGTCGCCCTCCTTGCTGTCGAATACTACGCCCCGAAGGGCTTGCGCAATCGTCCCGCGATGCGGACCGCGCCGCATGCGCCTCACGCCAACACGCACGTCGCGCGCGACCGTTGCGGGGCGCAACACGGGCCGAACGCGCGCCATGCGGCGATGCCTCAGATCGTCTTGCGCGTCCCATGCATCGGACACGCACTCGCGAAGTGAAGATCGACAGCCCGGATCGGGGCTACCTGCGCGTAGACTTCGCGACACGCGAGCGCATCGAAGCATGCGGTGTCGCCCGCACGTCCAAGCCTGTCGATCCCGCCAACCGCAAGCCACTCACAGATCGCGCGTGTAGATGACCTGACGAGCATCGTCCGGATCCGCACTGCGTCGGAATCCGAGAAACTTTGCCAGCTCGCGCATCGGCTCGTTGTCGGCGGCGTCGACGGAGAACATCTGCTTGAAGCCCCGGCGCCGCGCCATGTCGATCAAGTGGCGCATCAATGCGACGCCGAGTCCGCGATGCTGCCAATCCTCGGCCACGGTCACGGCGCATTCGCAGTGATGTTCGTCGCTTGTGGCGGCATAGCGGCTGACGCCGACTTCGCGCAGCTCGCCGTTGTCGTGCACCAAGGCGATGAACGCCATGGCGTGCTCGTCATCGACGTTCACCAGCAGGTCCAGCAGACGCTCGTCCGGCGTATGCATCTCGCCGAGGAAGCGGTAGTGCTTGGCCTCGGGCGACAGTCGCTCGATGAAGGCGCGCTCGCGTTCGCGATCCTCCGGACGGATCGGCCGTATCAGCACGTGATGACCATCGTGCAGTTCCTCGATCCAGTGGTCGCCGCTCAGCAGCGCGGGCGGAAACGGCGTCTTGCCGTTGTCGGACGTCGTCGCAGTCTTTGCATCGGACATGACACAGGCCTCCTGGATCGCCTCGCTATCCGGCGATCCGGCTGGGTGGATGACATGTCCAGCCTAAGTGCACGACGGACGGCGCACCTTGATCAGGATCAACTCACCCGCATGCCCGCCTCGCGTACGATGCCACGCACATGCAACGGAGGCGGACACGACATGCGATGGCGCGGCATTCATCACGTCGAATTCTCGGTGCTCGACTACGAGGCGTCGGTCCGCTTCTACGACCGCATGTTCGGCTGGCTCGGCTACCGCAGCTTCTGGACGCTCGATCTCGGCTATCGCTCGACGTACTACATGGCACGCTTTCCGTTCCCGCACAGCTACGTCGGCGTGCAGCCGGCGAAATCGGGAGAGCGTCTCGACCATGCCGCGCGCGCCGTGGGTATTCATCACATCGCCCTGTGGGCGCGACGCCGCCGCGAAGTGGATGCCTTCCATCGCGAGTTCCTGTTGCCGAACGGCATCCACGTGACGGAACCGCCGCAGGCCTATCCGCTGTATGCGCCCGGCTACTACGCGGTGTTCTTCGACGACCCCATCAACGGCATTCACTGGGAGTTGGCGCACACGCCGCTGCTGCCGTCGCCCGCGCAGTACCTGGCCTGGCGACGGGCACTGGCGGAAGCCGCCAAGCAGCATCCGGAATGGCAGCGCTCACCGGCGCAGGAAGCCATGCGCGTCCTGCCGGGAAGACACGACGCCACGCGCCGTTGAGCCATCGCGCGGTGGTGTCGCAGGGATACCGCGTCAGATGACTCGTTCGCCGCCGATCCAGGTTTCGCGCAGGGCGAAATCATCGTCGAGCACGGCGAAGTCGGCGCGATATCCGGCGCTGATGTGGCCGTGCGTGCGTTGCAAGCCGAGGAAGTCGGCCGGATACGCCGACGCCATGCGCGCGGCCTCGGCGACCGGAAGATCGAGCTGACGCACGCAGTTGGCGATGGCGCTTGCCATGTCCAGCGCAGAACCGGCCAGCACGCCGTCGGCGGTGCGGCAGATGCCGTCCTTCGCCTCGATGGTCTCGCCGTTGAGCACGAAGTGCGGGTCGTCCGCACCGACCGGCGGCATGGCGTCCGTGACCAGGAACATCTTGCCCGGCGCCTTGGCGGCGATGGCCACGCGCAGACTGGCCGGATGCACGTGATGGCCGTCGACGATCAGGCCGCACCAGCTGTCGGCGTCTTCCAGCGCCGCGCCGACCACGCCGGGTTCGCGACTGGTGAACGGCGTCATCGCGTTGAACAGATGGGTGAAACCGCGCAGGCCGTTGTCCAGCGCCGCGCGCGTGGTGGCGTAGTCGGCGGCGGTGTGGCCACCGGCGACGAGGACGCCGGCTTCGACCAGTCGACGAATCTTGTCGAGCGGCATCTGGTCTGGCGCCAGGGTCAGCACCGTGATGCCGTGCTTGAGCGAGGCGACCAGCGCCATCTCCTCCTCGTCGGGCACGCGGAACTTGCGGGCATCGTGCACGCCCTTGCGCGAGGCAGCGAGGTACGGCCCCTCGATGTGGATGCCGAGCACGCCGGGCACGCCGGCCGCGATGGCCTCGTCCACCGCCGCGATCGCCTTGCGCATCACCTCGACGTCGTCGCTGATCAGCGTGGGCAAGAAGGCGGTGGTGCCAAACTTGCGATGCGCCTCGCCGATGACGCGGATGCCTTCGACGGTCGGCGCCTCGTTGAACAGCACGCCGCCGCCGCCGTTGACCTGGCAGTCGATGAAACCGGGCAGCAGGTAGCGGCCTTCCAAGTCGTGCCGCTCGGCGGCGCGCACGCGCGGGTCGGACGGCAGCGCGAGGCCGGCGATGCGGTCGTCTTCGACCAGCACGGCGCAACCGCTCTGCAGGCCATGGTTGGTGAGGATGCGTCCGTTGATGAAAGCAGTGGTCATGAGGCGTGGATCTCGAACGGTAAACGGTGTGGGGAACGGGGACGGAGTCGGGCCGCGCGCGGGGACGCGCCGCCCGTCATACGGTTTCGGTGACCTTGTTCAGATGCGGCGGCACGTCCGGGTTGTAGCCGCGCGCCAGCGACAGCGCGTTGACCGCGCGGTAGAAGCTCTGCACCGCCAGCAGCGGCGCGCACAGCGGGTCCGGCGCGGCGACGATGGGCAGTGCGTCGGCATGCCGGTCGCCGGGCGCGGCCGTCCACACGCGCGCACCGCGCCCGCGGAACTCGCGCGCCACGTCCAGTGCGCCGCGCAGCGTGCCGTCGTCCTGCGCCAGCAGCAGTACCGGGAAGTCCGCGTCGACCAGCGCCATCGGACCGTGTTTGACCTCGGCCGTGCTGAACGCCTCGGCGTGCAGGCAGCAGGTTTCCTTGAACTTCAAAGCCGACTCCTGCGCCGCGCCGAAACCGTAGCCGCGGCCGAGCACGAACAGGTTGCGCGCATCGCGCAGGCCGTCGACCAGCGGCGACCAGTCCTGGCGGAAGGCGTTGCCCATCGCGTCGGGCAAGGCGGCGATGGCGTCGTGCAGTACGGCGTTCGCGCTCCAGTGCGCGGTGATGTGCAGAATCGCCGACAGCGCGCCGAGGTAGCTCTTGGTCGCGGCCACGCTGCGCTCGGGACCGGCGCGCAGCGGCACCACGGTGTCGGCGATCTCCGCCAACGGCGAATCCTCGACGTTCACCAGCGCCACCACGTGCGCGCCGGACGCCTGCGCCGCCTCGGCGTTGCGCAACAGGTCCGGACTCTTGCCCGACTGCGAGATGGCGATGAACAGCGCGTCGCGCAGCTGCTGCGGCGCGGCGTACACGGACTCGACCGACGGCGAAGCCGAAGCCGTGACCAGGCCGAGGCGCGTCTCGAAGGCGTACTTGGCAAAGGTCGCCGCGTGATCGGAACTGCCGCGCGCGCACGTCACGATGAAACGTGGCGGCTCGGCGCGCAGCCGCGCCGCGAGTTCGCGCACGACGGCATCGTTCTCGGCCAGCTGACGCTCGACCACGCGGGACGCCTCGGCGGCTTCCTGATGCATCAGGGTATGTTGCGGTTCCACGGCTTGCTCGTTCACGGCATCGATTCCTCTGCTCGACCGCTCCCCCGCCGCGCCGGTCGACGCGGCCCGGCGGTCATCCGTTTGATGGTTCGCCCTGAAGCTCGGCGACGAAGTCGTAGGCATCGCCGCGATACCAGGAGCGCGTGTACTCGACCAGGCGACCGTTGGCGATGAAGGTGCGTCGTTCCAGCGCCAGACCGGCGCTGCCCTCGGGCACATCCAGCAGACGTGCCTGTTCGGCGTTGAAGTTCACCGCACGCAGGCGCTGCAGCGCGCGCACCGGGCGGCAGCCGAGTTTTTCGAGCACTTCGTAGAGCGAGTCCTCGATCATCTCGGGATCGTTGACGATGTCTTGCGGAATCGCGCTGCGCTCGACCGCTAGCGGCTCGTCCGAGCCGTAGCGCAGGCGGTACAGACGCACCACCAGCGCACCCGGCGAAAGATTCAGCGCCATCGCTTCTTCCGGCGTGACTTCGCCGATCTCGCGCTCCATGAACACCGAGCGCGGATTCAAGCCGCGCGCGCGCAGATCGCCGGTGAAACTGGTCAGCTTCGACAGCGGCTTGACGATGCGCTCGGCCACGAAGGTGCCGGCGCCGTGGCGCTGCGTGAGCACGCCGTCCTCGACCAGACCGGCCAGCGCCTTGCGCACGGTGACCCGCGACAACTCCAACTGACGGGCCAGCTCGCGCTCGCTCGGCAGCGCATGGCCGGGACCGAGCGCACCGCGCTCGACGCTGGTGCGGATGGCACGGCGCAGGCGCAGATAGGCCGGGGCATGCGTGTCCTCGGCCTGGCGCCGGTATTCGTCGTGCAGAGCGCTTTCCATGCGGACAACATACCAGTGCAATACCAATCACGCAACTGGTACGCACTGAAACCGTAATCATTCGGTAACTTGCGTTGAAGTGGTTTTGTAGTGGTATGCTATCGACCAGCATTCTTCTCGTGAGGCGACTTCGTGAGCACCCATGCCAAGCCCGTCGCGGCCTTCGACCTGGTGATCTTCGGCGGAACCGGCGATCTGGCCATGCGCAAGCTGCTGCCTGCCCTGTTCCGACGCTTCGCCGACGACCAGATTCCCCTGCAGAGCCGCATCCTCGGCGTGGCGCGCGAGACGCAGTCGGACGACGACTACCGCGAGCGCGTGCGCGAGGCGCTGGACAAGGCGGTCAACGACAAGCAGACGCTGGCCGACAAGGTCGACGCGTTTCTCGACCTGGTGTCCTACCGTCCGCTGGACGCGACCAACGACGAGGGCTGGGACGATTTCGCCGCCCTGCTCAACGAGGTCGACGACCATGTGCGCGTGTTCTACCTGTCGACCAGCCCGCGCATCTTCGTCGACATCTGCCGCCGCCTGAAGCAGCACGATCTCAACGGTCGCGGCGCGCGCGTGGTGATCGAGAAGCCGATCGGCCACGACTACAGCAGCGCCACCGAGATCAACGACGCCGTCGGCGCGGTGTTCGACGAGAACCAGATCTTCCGCATCGACCACTACCTGGGCAAGGAAACAGTGCAGAACCTGCTGGCGCTGCGTTTCGCCAACGTCCTGTTCGAGCCGCTGTGGAACGCCGCGCACATCGATCACGTGCAGATCACCGTCGCCGAGACCGTCGGCGTGGAGCAGCGCGGCCCGTACTACGACACCGCCGGCGCGCTGCGCGACATGGTGCAGAACCATCTGCTGCAGCTGCTGTGCATGGTGGCGATGGAACCGCCCGCCTCGCTCGACTCGGACGCGGTGCGCGACGAGAAACTGAAAGTCCTGCACACGCTCAAGCCGATCAACGCCGACAACGCCGGCCAGGCCACCGTGCGCGGCCAGTACCGCGCCGGCGCGGCCAACGGTGGGTCCGCACCCGGCTACCTCGAGGATCTGGGCCAGTCGTCTTCGGACACCGAGACCTTCGTGGCGCTGAAGGCCGAGGTCTGCAACTGGCGCTGGGCCGGCGTGCCGTTCTATCTGCGCACCGGCAAACGCATGCCCGAGCGCGTATCCGAGATCGTCATCCAGTTCCGCGACATTCCCTATTCCATCTTCGATGCCGGCAGCGGCTCGATCATGGCCAACAAGCTGGTCCTGCGCTTGCAGCCGGACGAAGGCGTGAAGCTGTGGCTGATGGCCAAGTACCCCGGGCCGGGCGGTCTGCGCCTGCAGGCCGTGCCGCTGGACATGAGCTTTGCCGAGGCCTTCGGCGTGCAGCAGCCCGACGCCTACGAGCGTCTGCTGCTGGACGTGGTGCGCGGCAACCTGACGCTGTTCATGCGCCGCGACGAAGTCGAGGCCGCCTGGCGCTGGATCGACCCGATCCTGGCCGCATGGGAACGCAGCACCGACAGCCCGCGCCCGTACGCGGCCGGCACCTGGGGTCCGAGTGCATCGGTGGCGCTGATCGAGCGCGACGGACGCACCTGGCACGACGGCGACGGACAGTGAACAAACAGCGACGACCCCGGTTCGCCTGGCCCTGCGCAGCGTCGCGGTGAGCGCCCTGTCGTCACGGAGGAAAAGCGCCATGCAATGGCATTCCAGCGAAAACACCGAACAACTCGCGCACACCCTGGCCGAAACCGTGACCGGCGATCTGCGCGCGGCCATCGAGGCCCGCGGACAAGCCACCCTGGCGCTCTCCGGCGGCAACACGCCGAAGCCGTTCATGGAGCAGTTGGCGCGCTGCGATCTGGCATGGAGCAAGGTCATCGTGACCCTGGTCGACGAACGCTGGGTGCCCGCCGATCACCCCCGCTCCAACGCCGGTCTGGTGCGTTCGCACCTGCTGAAAGGCGCCGCCGCGCAGGCGACCTTCATCCCCTTGTACGCACACGCACCGACGCCGGAGAGCGGACTGCCCCGCGTGGCCTCGCGCCTGGACGCCCTGCCGCTGCCGCTCGATGTCGCGGTGCTCGGCATGGGCGAGGATGGCCATACCGCCTCGTTCTTTCCCGAAGGCGATCACCTGCGCGAAGCGCTGGATCCGAACGGCTCGGCACGCGTCCTGCCGATGCGCGCGCCGGGCGCGGAAGAGCCGCGCATCACGCTGAGCCTGTCCCTGCTGATCAAGGCGCGCGCGTTGTATCTGCACATCGAGGGCGACACCAAGCGCCGCGTGCTGGACGATGCGTCGCAAGGCGCGGACCTGCCGATCGGCGCGGTGCTGAACGCCGCGCCCAATCTGCAGACCTACTGGTGCCCCTGAACCCGAATCCCTTGCGCGCGCGGCTCCATCGCCGCAGCGCGAACTGCATCAAACGAGACACGCCATGAACCTGCATCCCGTTCTCCAAGAAGTCACCGAACGCATCACCGAGCGCAGCCGGCCCGGTCGCGCCGCCTATCTGGCGCGCATCGACGCGGCGCGCGACAACGGCCCGAAGCGGCGCCACCTGTCCTGCGGCAACCTCGCCCACGGCTTCGCCGCCTGCGGCACGCATGACAAGGATGCGCTGCGCGGCAACGCTACGCCCAACATCGGCATCGTCACCGCCTACAACGACATGCTGTCGGCGCACCAGCCGTACGAACGCTACCCCGAGCTGATCCGCCGCCTGGCGCGCGAAGCCGGCGCAACGGCGCAGGTCGCCGGCGGCGTGCCGGCCATGTGCGACGGCATCACCCAGGGCCAGGCCGGCATGGAGCTGAGCCTGTTCTCGCGCGACGTGATCGCGCTGTCCGCCGCGGTGGCGCTGTCGCACGACATGTTCGACGCCGGCCTGTACCTGGGCATCTGCGACAAGATCGTGCCGGGCCTGCTGATCGCGGCATTGAGCTTCGGTCATCTGCCGGCGATCTTCGTGCCGTCCGGCCCGATGCCGAGCGGCCTGCCCAACGAGGAGAAGTCCAAGGTCCGCCAGCAGTTCGCCGAGGGCAAGGCCACGCGCGAGCAACTGCTGGAAGCCGAGGCGCAGTCCTACCACTCGCCCGGCACCTGCACCTTCTACGGCACCGCCAACTCCAACCAGATGCTTATGGAGATGATGGGCCTGCACCTGCCCGGCTCCAGCTTCGTCAACCCGGATACGCCGCTGCGCGATGCGCTGACCGCCGCCGCCGTGCAGCGCGCCGTCGCCATCAGCGCGCTGGGCGAGGACTACACGCCCGCCGGTCGCGTCATCGACGAGCGCAGCATCGTCAACGGCATCATCGGCCTCAACGCCACGGGCGGTTCGACCAACCATCTGCTGCACCTGGTCGCCATCGCCGCGGCCGCCGGCATCACGTTGACGCTGGAAGACTTCGACGCCATCTCGCGCGTCACGCCGCTGCTGGCGCGCGTGTACCCGAACGGCTACGCCGACGTGAACCACTTCCACAGCGCCGGCGGCATGCCGTTCCTGATCGGTTCGCTGCTGGACGCCGGCCTGCTGCACGAGGACGTCACCACCGTGTGGGGCGGCGGCATGCAGGCCTACCGCAAAATGCCGCAGCTCGACGCCGACGGCCAGCTGACCTGGGCCGATCCGGGCGAGAGCGGCAACACCAACATCCTGCGTCCGGCCACCGAACCGTTCCAGGCCGACGGCGGCCTGCGCGTGCTTGAGGGCAACCTCGGCCGCTCGGTCATCAAGGTGTCCTCGGTGCCCGAAGATCGCCACGTGATCGAAGCACCGGCGGTGGTCTTCCACGACCAGAACGACGTGCGCGCCGCCTTCGAGCGCGGCGAACTGGATCGCGATTTCGTCGCCGTCGTGCGCTTCCAGGGACCGCGCGCCATCGGCATGCCGGAACTGCACAAGCTGACGCCGACGCTGGGCGTGCTGCAGGGCCGCGGCCATCGCGTGGCGCTGGTCACGGACGGCCGCATGTCCGGCGCGTCGGGCAAGATTCCGGCCGCCATCCACGTCAGCCCGGAAGCGGTCGACGCCGGTCCGCTGGGCAAGGTGCGCGACGGCGACATGATCCGCCTCGACGCCGACGCCGGCACGCTCGACGCGCTGGTCGACGCCGACGAGTGGAACGCGCGCGAGTTCGTGCACGCCGATCTCTCCGCCAGTCACAGCGGCCTCGGCCGCGAACTGTTCGCGTTGATGCGCAACGCCGTCGGCGCGGCCGACGCCGGCGCCGGCGTGTTCGGCGCGCCCGACGTGCATCACGCCGCCGACGCCTGATCCCCATCCCGACACGAAACGACACGACGCCATGACCATGAACGACCGCACCGCTCAGCTCGAAGCCACCCTCACCCTCGGCCCCGTGGTGCCGGTGGTGGTCATCGAGAACGCCGCCGATGCCGTGCCGCTGGCACGCGCGCTGGTCGCGGGCGGCGCGCCGGCCATCGAGGTCACGCTGCGCACGCCGGCGGCGCTCGACGCCATCCGCGCCATCGCCGCCGAAGTCGAAGGCGCGCATGTCGGCGCCGGCACCGTACTCAACCCTGCCGACCTGGACAAAGCGATCCGGGCCGGCGCCACTTTCATCGTCTCGCCCGGCAGCACGCCCGCTTTGCTCGATGCCGCCGAGGAACAGCTCGTCCCCCTGCTCCCCGGCGCCGCCAGCGCCAGCGAGGCGATGATTCTTCTCGAACGCGGCTACGTACTGCAGAAGTTCTTCCCGGCCGAGGCCGCCGGCGGTGCGTCCATGCTGCGCTCGCTGGGCGGCCCGCTGCCGGGCATCCGCTTCTGCCCCACCGGCGGCGTCAGCACCAAGAACGCGCGCGACTACCTGTCGCTGCCCAACGTGATCTGCGTCGGCGGTTCCTGGCTGACCCCGCGCGATCTGGTCGCCGCCGGCGACTGGAACGCCATCGAGCAGCTGGCGCGGGAAGCGGCCGCGTTGCGATAGGCGGCACCAGGCCTCGAGACCGTCACACCAAGCGCCCAGTGCCTCAACACACGCTTGGATGAAGTCGCTGGGTCCGGCTTTCGCCGGGATGACATGCCGAGGAATTCCGCTCACTCCACGTCCACGGCCATTCGAGCATCGTCGCATCGTAGTTAAGCGCAGCCATCTCCCGGCGGCAAACAGCGCGCAAGCCTTCCGGAAGACCTCATACGTCGCCAAAGACCACACGCCGTCATTCCTGCGCAAGCAGGAACCCAGCGCCTTGAGGTCTTATCCGCGGAATCACGGGGACCCGGCCTTCACCGCGATGACATGCCGAGGAATTTCGCTCACTCCGCGGCCATTCGAGCATCGTCGCATCGCGGATAAGCGCAGCCATCTCCCGGTGGCAAACACCGCGGAAACCTTCCAAAAGACCTCATACGTCGCCAGAGACCACACGCCGCCATTCCTGCGCAAGCAGGAACCCAGCGCCTTGAGGGCCTTATCCGCCGAGTCACAGGGTCCCGGCCTTCGCCGCGATGAGGGATGTGAGAAAGATATCGGCAGCACCGCCGACAAGCGTGCGCGCTGAACGCAGCGATCGACGGGTTGCGACCTACTTCCGCGGTCGCGGCGGCGCGGTGGAACCGCGCACCACCAGTTCGGGGCTGAAACCCTCGTTGTGGACCTCGAAGCGGCCGTTCTTCTGCAACTGTGCGATCAGCAGGCGCGTGGCGTGCCGCGAAATCTCGTCGGTGGCCTGCCGCGCCGTGGTCAGCGCCGGCCAGGACTGCTTGGAGAACGGGCTGTCCTCGAATCCGGCGATGGACAGGTCGAACGGCACGTCCATGCCCGCCGACTTCGCCGCTGCCAGCACGCCGGCCGCGATTTCGTCGTTGGAACCGAAGATGGCCGTCGGCGGCTCCTTCAGCGCCAGCAGCTTGCGCGCGCCACGGAAACCGTCGTCGAACGAGTAATCGCCCTTCACTATCAGCTTCTTGTCCTGCGCGATGCCGTAATCCTGCAGCGCATCGGCGTAGCCCTTGTAGCGTTCCGGACTGGAGCGATGCTCCTCGCCGCCCCACAGGAAGCCGATGCGGGTGTGCCCGAGCTGGATCAGATGCTCGGTGATGTCGTAGGCCGCGTCGCGGTCGTCGACGAACACGCACGGATAACCGTCGTCCGGGTCCTCGGCGGCCGACAGGATGCGCACGAAATGCACGCCGGCCTTGGCCAGGTGACGGATCAGCTTCGGGTCTTCCGACATCGGCGGCGCCAGCACCAGTCCGGCCAGACGCGAGCGGTGCACCAGGTCGGTCAGCTCTTGCGCCAGCTTCGGCGCAGTGGAATCGCAGGGATGGATCTGCAGACCGAAGCCCATCTCGCGACACACCGACAACGCGCCGTTCTGCACCGCGATGATGTAGTACGGATTCGGATTGTCGTAGACCAGCCCCAGCGCGTAGTTGCGCGCGCTGCGCAGACTGCGCGCGGATAGATCCGGCCGGTAGTTCAGTTCCTCGATGGCTTTCTGCACACGCGCCCGCGTGCCGTCCTGGACCGACGCTTCGTGGTTGATGACGCGCGAGACCGTCTTCAGCGAGACTCCTGCGCGCTCGGCAACGTCTTTGATGGTGGCAGGCACCCGGACTCCTTATGACTGGTGATCGGGACAACGCGCCCGAGGACGGAACGTTGCCACACGCAGTTTACTGCATGGTGTCCGCGCCCAACACGGGGGCCGACGCCTGCTGACCGACGCGATGCCCGCGCAAACCGTAGAACAGGATGTACAGGTAGCCCGGCACCATCACCAGCAGGAAGGCCAGCTGGAAGTCGATGTGTTCCTTCAGGTGCACGAAGATCTGCGGGATCAGCGCGCCGCCCATGATGCCCATGATGAGCAGCGCCGAGCCGAACTCGGTGTGGCTGCCCAGCCGCTTGATCGCCAGCGGGAAGATCGCCGGCCACATCATCGCGTTGGCGAAGCCCAGCGCGGCCACGAAGCCCACCGACACGTAGCCCTGTGTCGCATACGCGCCGAAGGCGAACAGCACGCCCAGCACCGCCGACACCGCCAGGTAACTCTGCTGCGAGATGAAGCGCGGAATCAGCACCAGTCCGGCCACGTAGCCGGCCAGCATCGCCAGCATGGTGAACGAGGTGAAGTGCTTGACCGCGTCCAGCGGTAGACCCAGCGCCTGCCCGTAGATGCCGATGGCATCGCCGGCCATGACTTCCATGCCGACATAGATGAACAGGCACAGCACGCCCAGCCACAGATGCGGAAAACTGAAGATGCTGCGACCCGTGTGCGCAGCATCCTCGCGGTTGTCGCCGGACGGCTTGATCTCCGGCAGCGACGAGCGCACCACCCAGATCGCCAGCACGGCCAGGATCGCGGCCATCACCATGTACGGCCAGTACACGCGGGACACGAAGGCATCGAGCATCTGCGCGGCGTCCTGCGGCGTCGGTGCGGCCTTCACCTTGGCCTCGAAATCGCCGATGCCGCGCAGCACCAGCGCGCCGAACACCAGCGGCGCCAGCGCACCGGCCACCTTGTTGCAGATGCCCATGATCGCCACGCGCTGTGCGGCGCTGTCGATGGGACCGAGGATGCTGACGTAGGGGTTGGACGCCGTCTGCAGCAACGACAAGCCCGCGCCGATCACGAACAGGCCGGCCAGCGCGCCCGGATACATGCGCCAGTCGATGAACTGGCCGAACAGCACGGTGCCGATCGCCATCACGAACAGCCCGAGCGCCATGCCCTTCTTCATGCCGGTGCGCTTGAGCACCGCCGCGCCGGGCAGCGCCCACACGAAGTACGACACGTAGAACGCCACCGGAATCAGGAACGCGCTGACGTCGTCCAGATTGAAGGCCAGCTTCACGAAGATCGTCAGCGGCCCGTTGAGCCAGGTGACGAAGCCGAAGATGAAGAACAGTACGCCGATGATGAACATCGACATCGCGTAATGGCTGCCGCGGCCGCCCTGGACATTGCCCGTCATGAAATGCACTCCCCTCCCGAGATCGGAATGTCCGATCAAGCCCCATCAGGATTAACGTTGTCATCGAGTGTCGTCAAGTGCTTTCGCTGATCGCCTTCCCGAAGGCGTCCATCCCCGCAGCAGGATGCCGCTGGAATCCATAGATTCTGTGCGGGCAACAGGCCCGCAAGTGCGCCATCCATGCGCAATGACCTGCCCACACAGCGCGCCGAGCAACGCAAGGAGCACCCCCTGAAAGCCGTTTTCGTGACCCCATGACAACTCGCTTGACAACGTTGTCATCATTCGGCAACACTCGGCCCATCGAGCGCATCGCGGGTGATGCGCGACGCACGCAAGGGTCACGGGGAGGACGTCGCGTGGGGCAAGTTGCAAGTCAGCCGGCCATGTCCGCGGTGAACACCGCCGCCAGGGCATTCATCGCAGCGGATGTCGGCGGCACCCATGCGCGCATCGGCCTGGTCCGCGGTGTCGGCGAAGGCGGCCGCGTGGCCGTGCTCGACTACCGCAAGTACGTCTGCGCCGAGCACGAAGGTCTCGACGCCATCCTTCGCGACTTCCTTTCGCATCACCAGGACACGGCGGTCACGCACGGCGCCCTCGCCTGCGCCGGCTACGCGATCGACGGCGTGGTGGTCAACGACAACCTACCCTGGCGCGTGGCGGTCGGCGAGCTGCGCGATGCGCTGCATCTTTCCGATCTGTCGCTGATCAACGACTTTGAAGCCGTGGCCTACGCCACGCAATACATCGAACCCTCGGCAACGCTGGCGCTGACCGATGCGCCGCTGCCCGAAACGCCCGGCCCACAGGTCGTGGTCGGCCCCGGCACCGGACTCGGTTCGGCCGCCATTCTGCCGATGCAGCCGCAGCCGCTGGTGCTGCCCACGGAAGCCGGACAGATCGCTCTGGCGCCGCGCGGCGAACTGGAGATCGCGATTCTCGGCGTGCTGGAAAGCCGGCACCGCCATGTTTCCTACGAACACGTACTGTCCGGCCCCGGCCTGCTGCAGCTGTACCAGGCGCTGCGCATCCTGCGCGCGGCGCCCTGCACGCTCGAGCGACCGGAACAGGTCACCGAGGCCGCCTTGCACGGTGGCGATGCGGACGCGCGTCAGGCGCTGGACGTCTTCTGCGCGCTGCTGGGCAGTTTCGTCGGCGATCTGGCCATGCTGTACGGCGCCAGCGGCGGCATCTGGTTGGCCGGCGGCATCCTGCCGCAGATCCGCAGTTTTCTTGCACGCAGCACCTTCGTCGAACGCTTCCTCGACAAGGGCCGCATGCGCGCGTTCCTGCAACGCGTGCCGATTCGTTTGATGGAGCACGGTCAGCTCGGCGTCATCGGTGCCGCCGGCTGGTATCTCGATCACCAGGACGGGAGCTGAGCACCGGGTTACTCATCTTGATTGGGGTCGGATACGGAGCAGTCGCTGTAGCGACCCGAAAGCGCAGTAAAAAAAACCACTTGGAGGGGAGATCATGAATCAGCGCAAGACCATCCTATCGGCGAGCATCTTGACGGCATTGCTGCTGTCCGGTCCCGCCCTGGCCCAGGACAATGGCACCGCGCAGGGTGCGCAGCAGAACGATGCCCAGAGCACGTCCTCGCAGCGGGCCGCGAAAAAGCACATCCAGGAACTGCAAGCGGTCACGGTCGTCGGCATTCGCGATTCGGAAGCCGAGTCGCTCAACCTCAAGCGCGACTCCAACGCCCAGATGGAAGTGGTGACCGCCGAGGACATCGGCAAGCTTCCCGCCAAGAATGTGGCCGACACCCTGCAGCGCCTGCCCGGCGTGAACATCAGCACGTCCAGCGCCGGCGAAGGCGGCTTCGACGAGAGCGATCGCGTCAGCCTGCGCGGCACCGCGCCCAGCATGACCCAGACCCTGATCAACGGCCACAACGTCGGCACCGGCGACTGGTTCGTGCTCAACCAGACCGCCACCGTCGGCCGCAGCGTCAGCTACAGCCTGCTGCCGTCGGAAATCGTCAGCGAGGTGAAGGTCTACAAGAGCTCCGAGGCCAAGCTGGTCGAAGGCGGCAGCGCCGGCACCGTCGACATCATCACGCGCAAGCCGCTGGAATACAGCAAGCCGTTCACCGCGCAGGCTTCGATCGGCGGCGTGTACGCGGATCTTCCGGGCAAGACCAAGCCGCAGTTCAGCGGCATGTTCAACTGGAAGAACGACGACAACACCTTCGGCGTCATGGCGCAGGCCTTCTACGAGGAACGCAGCCTGCAGCGCAACGGCCAGGAAATCCTGGGACTCAATCAGCTGCAGGCCACCGATCCCATCGTGATGGCGCACCCGGACCTCAATGGCGTGTACTACCCCAGCCTGCTGGGCGCGGTGTACTTCACCCAGGAGCGCAAGCGCAAGGGCGGCTCCGTCGATATCCAGTGGAAGGCGGCGGACAACCTGACATTCAACCTGAACGGCTTCTACAGCAAGCTCGAAGCCAACAACTACAACCGCAACTACATGATCTGGGGCAATCACTTCGTCCCCGGCGCGACGAATCTGAATCCCGGCTACATCGTCCAGAACAACACGCTGACGCAGGCCAGCTTCGCACCCAGCGCCGACGGCACGAACTACGGCATCTACGACATGATCGCCCGCAAGGCCTCGTCGCAGACGCAGTATCTGACCCTGGATGCCGACTGGAACGTCAACGACAACCTCGCCTTCAACTTCCAGGTCGGTACCACCACCGGCAAGGGCAACAGCCCGCGCCAGGACGTGCTGGAGATGAACACCTCGCCGAACACCGGCGCGGCGTGGGGCTTCCGCGGCACCGGCCAGCCGGCCAACTGGATGCTGGGCAGCGACAACAGCTCGCCGGCCGCCTCCGGCGCCACCGCCAACTGGATCTTCGGCGAAGGCGGCATCCACACCAAGGACAAGGAGAACTGGGGCAAGATCGACGGCTCGCTGTACTACGACGACGGCACGCTGTCCTCGCTGGACTTCGGCGTGCGCTACGCCGACCACACCCGCGAGAACCCGAGCGCCTTCGCGCAGGGCGCGGCGGCCGGCTTTGCCGACCCAGCCAATTTCCCGCAGGGCTTCCAGCACTATCCGGGCGACTTCGGCAGCAGCCTGGGCGGCTCGTTCCCGACCAACATCTGGTACTACTCGGCCAGCGACCTGGCCGCCTACGACGCCAAGTACGCCAGCCGTGGCCCGGACCGCCTGTATCCGAACGACATCTACAAGGTCAACGAGAAGGACAGCGCAGCCTACCTGCAGGCCAACTTCCAGGGCGACAACTGGAGCGGCAACCTTGGCGTGCGCTACGTACACACCAAGGAAGCGATCGGTTACTCCAGCAACACGCCACAGGAAGACAAGGTCGTCGGCCCGATCATGGGTTCGGCCTTCTTCCCGACGGGCTGGTACTTCAACACCTACGACCACAGCTACGGCAAATTCCTGCCCAGCGCCAACCTGAAGATCAACGTAGCCGACAACCTGCTGGCCCGCTTCGCGGCCTCGCAGACCCTGACGCGTCCGGACTACTCGGCGATGGCGGGCACGGTATCGCTGGACGACCTCGGCCACACCGGCAGCGGCGGCAACCCGAAACTCAAGCCGCTGCTCGCCACCAACGTGAGCGCAGCGCTGGAATGGTATTTCGCGCCGCGCGGCCTGCTGTCGGCCAGCGTCTTCCGGATGAACCTGAAGAATTACGTCAACTTCAGCCACCAGAATCGTACCTACAAGGACATGCAGGCCAGCCAGAACGGCCCGGACGTGTACAGCACCTACGACGTCAGCATCCCCAGCAACACCGACGGCAAGGTCAAGGGCGTGGAGCTGAACTACCAGCAGCCGATCGGCAAGTACTTCGGCATGGCGATGAATTACACCTACGCCTCCGGACACGCGAGCAACGACGAACCCCTGCAGGGCACCTCGAAGAAAACGGGCAACGCTTCGGCCTACTTCGAGAACGACAAGTTCAACGCCCGCATCAGCTACACCTACCGCTCCTCGTACTACGCGGGTCCGGATCGCGGCGGCTTCTTCTACATGGCCGGCACCGGTTACCTGTCGATGTCGCTGGGCTACAACGTCAACGAGTGGATGTCGCTGTCGCTGGACGCGATGAACCTCAACAACCCGACGCTCCGCTACTACGTCAAGGGTGACGACTACGGCGTCCAGCCGCGCTCGTTCTATACCAACGGTCGCCAGTACTACCTGACGGCTCGCTTCAAGTTCTGAGGCAACGTGACCTCCCCCGCGGATCCGGACTTCCGTGCCGGATCCGTCTTTTTCTTCCGCACCGGCGGCCGCACGGGCCGCCGGTCTTTTCTCCGCCGCTCGCCACTCGCATGATCGCGGACGCCTGACCGGGAGCGAAGCCATGCCGCCGAAACCGCCACGACTGGCGTCCGTCGACGCATTGCGCGGCAGCACCGTGGCCGCGATGCTGCTGGTCAACGATCCCGGTGACTGGGACCACGTGTTCGCCCCGCTCGAACACGCCGCCTGGAACGGCTGCACGCCGACCGACCTGATCTTTCCCTTCTTCCTGTTCGTCATGGGCGTCTCCGTGGCCCTGGCGATCCTGCCGCGCCTGGAGCGCGGCGATGCACCCGCCACCCTGCGCAACGCGGCGCTCTGGCGCGCGCTGCGCATCGTGCTGCTGGGGTTGGCGATCAACGCGCTGGCGGCCTGGCTGATGCCGCATCGCGACATGCGCTGGCCCGGCGTGCTGCAACGCATCGGGGTGTGCTTCGCCGGCACCGCGTTGCTGGCGTTGTATGCACGTCCGCGCACGTGGTGGTGCGTCATCGCGGCGCTGCTGGTCGGTTACGCGGCACTGCTTGCCCTTGGCGGATCGCTGGCGCCGTGGGTCAACATCGTCAGCCGCACCGACAGTGCCGTGTTCGGGCACTACGTATGGAGCATCGACCCGGCGACCGGCCGCGGCCACGATCCCGAAGGCCTGCTCAGCACCCTGCCCGCCTTCGCCAGCAGCCTGCTCGGCCTGTGCGCCGGCGTCTGGCTGCGCGCGCGGAATCTACGCGCGCTGCTCGGGTTGGCGCTGGCCTGCCTCGCGCTGGGTCTGCTGTGGTCATGCTGGTTGCCGTTCAACAAGAATCTCTGGACGCCGTCCTTCACGCTGTGGACGGCGGGCTGGGCCACGCTGGCGCTGCTGAGCTTTCACCTCGCCGTCGACATGCGCGGCTGGCCGGCATGGGGCCGACGCTTCGGCATCAACGCGATCACCGCCTACGCCGGTTCCGAACTGATGCAGATCCTGCTGCCGGCGCTGGGCTGGCAGACGCCGATCTACCGGCACGGCTTTGCCGACTGGATCGCGCCGCTGGCGGGACCGCGTGTGGCCTCGCTCGCATTCGCCGTGGCGTTCACGGCACTGTGGTGGCTGATCGTGTGGACCCTGGATCGCCGCCGGCTGTACCTGAAACTTTGAACGGACCGCGCGGCCTGCAGCATGATGATGGCCGCTCGGACCGCAACCGCATGGCGCACCGCGCCGGGAGAACGAGACTGATGATGCGTGGAATCCGCCTGCCGCTGCTCGCCGCCCTGCTTGTTTCCTGCGCCGCCCAGGCCGCCACGCCGCCCGCGGCTTCAGCGTGGTCGATCATCCCGCGCCCCGCGCAGATGCAGCCGGCCGCGCACGGTCAGGTGCGCCTCGCCGACGGCGCGACCGTCGCGGTGACGCCGGACACCGCGGCCACGCGTTCGGTCGCGCGGCAGTTCATCGCGCTGGTCGCACATACCCGCGGCCTGCACCTGCGTCTGGCGGCGGATCATGACCCATACGCCACCATCACGCTGAAGCTGGCCGACGACGATGCCATCACCGGCGACGCCGGCTACCGTCTGCGCCTCGGCGAACACCGCGTGCGCATCGATGCGCGCACGCCGCAGGGACTGTTCTACGGCAGCGTGACGCTGTGGCAGCTGCTCACGCAGACGCCCGAAGCACGCGGCCCCGCGACGCTTGCCGACGGTCTCATCGTCGACCATCCGCGCTTCGCCTGGCGCGGCCTGATGCTGGATTCGGCGCGGCACTTCCAGTCCGTCGCCGACATCAAGAAACTGATCGACTGGATGGCGCTGCACAAGCTCAACGTGCTGCACTGGCACCTCACCGACGACCAGGGCTGGCGCCTGCAGATCAAGCGCTACCCCGAACTGACCCGCATCGGCGCCTGCCGCAAGGCGGTCGGCCCCGACGCCGCGCTGACCGGCAGCCCGGACAAGCCCTACTGCGGCTTCTACACCCAGGCGCAGGTACGCGACCTCGTGCGCTACGCGCAGCAGCGCTTCGTCACCATCGTTCCCGAGATCGAGATTCCCGGTCACGCGCAGGCCGCCCTCGCCAGCTATCCCGAGCTGGGCGTCACCGGCAAGCGTCCGCCCGTGTCCACCGACTGGGGCATCAACACCTGGCTGTACGCGCCCGACCAGCGCAGCCTGACCTTCCTGGAAAATGTGCTCGACGAAGTGATGGCGCTGTTTCCGTCCACCTACATCCACATCGGCGGCGACGAGGCCGCCAAGGACCAGTGGCAGGCCTCGCCGGCAGTGCAGGCGCAGATGAAAAAGCTCGGCCTGAAGGACGAGAACGCGCTGCAGGGCTGGATGATCAGCAAGATCGGCGCCTACCTCGACGCGCACCATCGCCGCCTGATCGGCTGGGACGAAATCCTCGAGGGCGGCGTGCCCGCCGACGCCACGGTGATGTCCTGGCGCGGCGTGAAGGGCGCCATCGAAGCCGCCAACGCCGGCCACGACGTGGTGCTGTCGCCCGCGCCCGTGCTGTACCTCGATCACCTGCAGAGCGACGCCCCCGACGAACCGGCCGGTCGGCCGCAGGTCGAGAGCCTGAAGGACATCTACGACTTCAACCCCGTCCCCGCCGCCATCGACGCCTCGCAGGCGCGTCACGTACTCGGCGCGCAGGCCAACCTGTGGGCCGAATACATGCCGACCTTCGCCCGCGACCAGCATGCGATCTTCCCGCGGCTGGCGGCGCTGGCCGAAGTCGTCTGGTCGCCCGCCGGCACGCACGACTGGAACGATTTCCTGCGCCGCATGCCGGCGCAGCTGGCCCGCTACCGCGCGCTGGGCATCGACTATGCCGACAGCGCCTGGGCGCCGCGCTTCGCGCTCTCCGCCGGACGCGACGGCGCCATCGACGTCGCCCTGTCCAACCAGACCGGCCAGAGTGCGATCCGGTACACCACCGACGGCCACGCACCGACAGCAAAGTCGCCGCGCTACGACGCGCCGCTGTCGTTGTCCGGCAACGCCACCACCACGCTGCGCGCCGCCACCTTCGCCGACGACGGCTTCCGCCTCGCCGCGCCGCGCACGCGACGCATCGACGCGTCCGCCCTGCGCACCCGCCGCAGCGACCAGCTCGACACCTGCACGCACAAGATCGTGCTGCGCATCGAAGACGACCGCCCGCTGCACGGCCCGCGCCCGGTCTACCAGATGGACATCAACGACATGTGCTGGATCTGGAAGCAGGCGCCGACGAACGGCATGCGGCATCTGGCCGTGACCGTCGGCAACCTGCCGTGGAACTACGCGCTTTGGAAGGACGCCGCCGGCGTGGTCAAGCGCCCGACCGCTTCGCCGCACGGCGCGCTCGAAGTGCACCGCGACACCTGCGACGGCCCGCGCATCGCGCGCCTGCCGCTGGCTGCGGCCGCCCGCAGCAAACTGCAGACCACGCTGCATGCGGAGCTGCCGCCCCTGACCGGCACGCACGACCTGTGCTTCATCGCCACCGGCGATCCGACGCAGGGGCTGTGGGCCATTGGCAACGTGAAACTGTCGCCTTAAATGACCGCACTCGTGACAACGCCTGCCGTTATCACGATGTAAGCATCCAGATGCCCGCCAACTTGCAGCTGCCAAGACAGAAGCGCACCATGGAAAAAGGGGAAACAAGGGGGTAGCGATGGACGCTATCGAAATCAGCCTGGAAGGCGGTGTTTTTTCCGCTGACGCGGTGGTGCGTACAACACATCGCTACACAGCGGATTACTACATAAACATCCTCTCTTCCGAGGGCAATTACACCGTCCGTTTGACACCCAAGTCTGCGGAGGTCGACACCAGCGCGCTCGTTGGACAATTTCGCAACGACCTGCTTGATGAGCAACTGCGCGAAAGTGTCCGAACGCAAACCAAAGAACTTCACGACACATTGGTTAAGGCTGCACTGCTCAAAGCCGAGCCACTATCACCGGATCCAGCGCCGTGAAGTTCCAGCCCCGACAAGCATTCGCGGGCAACACTTCCTACCAACTGCTGCCTCTGCGTTTCCGCCGCCTCCCCTGGGACAGAGAACGTGTATTCGTCTCATCCATGTCCGGGGAATGGCTCATCACTTCACATGATGACCTGACCCGCGTCGTGGAAGGCCAAATCGTGCCGGACGAAGCCCTGTTTGCCGAACTGCAAGCCAAGCACCTCCTCATGGCCGACCAGAAACGGTCAACACTTGCGCCGATCTTGTCGCAATACAGGACAAGGAAGTCCTACCTCGAGCACGGCCCATCCCTGCATATTTTTGTCGTCTCTCTTCGTTGTCACCATACCTGCGCCTACTGCCAAGTATCCCGCCAGCCTCAAGCCAACAGTGGCTACGACATGCCTGCGAATGCCTCTTTGAAGGCTGTTGAGCGCCTCTTCGAATGGCCATCCAAGACACTGACCGTAGAATTCCAAGGCGGGGAACCTTTGCTCCACTTCGGCCGCATACGCGCACTCGTCGAGGCCATCGAAAAGCGGAACAAGTATGAAAACCGCGATATCCAGTTCGTCATCGCTTCGACGCTTCATGACCTGACCGATGAGCAGTTGGCCTTCATGAAAGGTCATCGCTTCCAACTATCAACCTCGTTGGACGGTCCCGAGTGGCTGCACAATGCCAACCGCCCAAGACCAGAGCGAGATAGCTACCGACGAACGCTGGAAGGCATCGAGCGGGGCCGCAAGGTCCTGGGCGAACATGCCGTCTCTGCCCTGACCACGCTGACGAAGCGCAGCCTCGAAGCACCCGAAGCGATTGTCGAGGAGTACAAGAAACAAGGCTTTCACTCCATTTTTCTGCGGCCATTGAGTCCCTACGGCTTTGCGCTGAAAACCGCCAACCGCAATGGCTACCCCATTGAAGACTTCCTGCGGTTTTACGCCGCCGCCCTCGACCACATTCTTGCCATGAATCGCTCGGGTTATGTCATGGAAGAAATCTATGCTGGCTTGCTTTTGTCGCAGCTCTTGAGCCCCTTCTCACACGGCTACGTGGATTTGCGCTCGCCCACTGGAGCCGGACTCGGTGCAGTTGTCTACGACTACGACGGCAAGGTCTATCCATCTGACGAAGCCCGAATGCTGGCTGCAATGGGCGATCATTCATTCGTCCTCGGCCATGTGGACCAACCCATCAGCGAATGGCTGAACTCGCCCGCGATGGCGCAGATTCTGCAAGCTGGCGTAGCCGAAGCGTTGCCTACCTGCGCGGATTGCGCCTATGTGTCGATGTGCGGAGCGGACCCTGTCGACCACTACGCCCGTCAGCATGATGTCATTGGCCACAGGCCCAGCAGTGACTTTTGCCGCAAGCAGATGGGCATGTTCGATCACCTGCTTGAACGGTGGGATAAGAGCTCTTTGATCGAGAAGCGCATCCTGGAATCCTGGGCGCTTCGCGTTGCCAGTCGTGCCCCGCAAGCAGAGGCCGCCTGATGCGACCGCTCGAATGCAAAATCCAGTCCTCTGGCTGGGACAGTCCCCAGCAGTTCAAGGTTGCAGGGTTGGCCGACTTTGCTTCCGGTCACTATCACCTTGAGCGCATGCTTCTGGACTTGCGCAGCCATGATGCCGCTCTCGCTTCGGACAACTTCCGTTCGCTCCCCTGGGCGGGATTCCTTGTCGAACATCCCAAAGACGCTCCTCCCGGACGCCCTTGGCTCTCTCTGGACGTAGTGGGCACCAGTGTTGGACAAGGCGATGTACTTGAGATCCAGCCACGTATTTCGAAAGCAGCTCTTCGCTATCGCAGGGGTGGCAATGGCAATGTGCTGTTCGCCACCGAGCGTTGCAACAGCTACTGCGTGATGTGCTCTCAGCCACCCCGGCAAGTCGAAGACGATTGGCGTGTGGCGCAACTTTGCAGTCTCACCGAACTCATCGACAAGGACGAAATCTCGCTCGCCATCTCTGGGGGAGAACCCACGCTGCTTGGCACGGGATTGAATCGAGTCATCGAAACGTGTGCCAAAACCCTTCCAGATACCGCCATTCACGTCCTGTCCAATGGACGGCGCTTCGCTGACGCTGACTATGCCCGCACATTCATCGACCTTCACCCAAGCCTTTCCTGGGGCGTGCCGCTCTACGGCAGTCACTACGGACTGCATGATTATGTGGTGCAAAGCGCGGGAGCCTTTGCCGAAACGATGCGTGGCCTCTATGCCCTGAACGCCGCACGTCAACGTATCGAGATTCGTGTGGTCTTGCTGCGCCCGGTGGTCGAAGAACTCAAGCGGTTGTCTGAATACCTGTATCGGAACTTGCCGTTCGTCGAGCACATTGCCTTGATGGGGTTGGAGCCTACCGGTTTTGCCCGCGCCCACCATAAGGACGTGTGGATGGACCCAAAGGACATGGCACCTGTCCTGCTCGATAGCGTGGAATACCTTGCACGACGCGGCCTCAACGTCTCGCTCTACAACTTGCCCTTATGCGCCCTGCCTCAGTCACTGTGGCCATATGCCAAACGCAGCATCTCGGACTGGAAACAACGGTACTTACCTGCCTGCCAAACCTGTTCCGTGCGAAACAAATGCGCGGGGGTATTCGCCTGGGTCACAGCGGAATGGACCAGTCGAGCCATTTCACCCATCAAGGAGGGGATGGAAGCATGAAAAAAGTTCTGACCATCACGGGCACAGCACTGGCTGCTGCGCAAGGCGTGGCGCATGCCAAAGCGGACCATGCGCACCTAGCACTGTCGTCCCTCGCGATGAAGGACCTGAGCTATGCCGTCAGCATGGCCGTACCGACCAATGCGGCCGATGCGGTAAACATGTTCGCAAGTCATGCATCGCACAGTAGCCACAGCTCACACAGCTCCCATTATTCGAGCAGTGGCGGTTCCTATGGTGGGCACAGTTCGCATAGCTCTCATAGCTCGCATTACTCAGGGAGTGGCGGGTCGTATCAATCACCGACGTACAGCGCTCCAGCCCCAAAGGCCTCGCCCGCCCCGGCATCACCCGAAGTCAACGGCCTCTATTCCGCACCGAAGCCGACGGCTGACAGACTCAAGATGATCATCATGCGCGTCCAGGCCGCGCTCTACTCCAAAGGCTATGATCCGGGCGCCATCGATGGCGTACTGAGCACTCAGACCAAACAAGCACTTCGCAAATTCCAGTCCGCGCATAACCTTCCTGCAGACGCCAAGATGAGCACCGCCACACTGAACGCTCTCGGGGTTTCACTGAGTCCTTGATCGAGCAATTCCTGGACGTACCTCGAACCGAGGATATTCATCTAGGACTCTTGAACGGTACACACCCCTGCACTATTTAGCTCACCAGCCATATGTCTAAAAGGTCGTTACCTAGTATCCTTCTGAGCTTCACGGCCCCGTAGTTCAGCTGGATAGAACAGCCGCCTCCTAAGCGGCAGGTCGCAGGTTCGAATCCTGCCGGGGTCGCCACGTCCGCTCGCCGGGCGCGTCCGCAAGCTTCTGATAGAATGTCCGTTTTGCGCGGGGCATTCCCGCCGTCAACGACGCAGGAGCACGTATGTCGCACGAGATTCTGAAGGCCCTCGGCCTTTCCGACGTCAATTCAGGCACCTACCTGGGCAACGGCGAGTGGTCGACGGACACCAGCGCCGGCCTGATCGAGGTGACCAACCCCTCGACCGGCGAAGTCATCGCCAAGGTGCACGGCACCAGCGCGGGCGACTACGAGACCATCGTGAAGCGCGCGCGCGAAGCGTTCGAGACCTGGCGCACCACGCCGGCGCCGGTGCGCGGCGAAGCCGTGCGCCTGTGCGGCGAAGCGCTGCGCAAGTACAAGGACGAACTCGGCTCGCTGGTCAGCCTGGAGAACGGCAAGATCAAGCCCGAGGGCGACGGCGAAGTGCAGGAGATGATCGACATCGCCGACTTCGCGGTCGGTCAGAGCCGCATGATGTACGGCCTGACCATGCATTCGGAGCGTCCGGGCCACCGCATGTACGAGCAGTGGCATCCGCTGGGCGTGGTCGGCATCATCTCGGCTTTCAACTTCCCGGTCGCAGTGTGGGCGTGGAACGCCATGCTGGCCGCCGCCTGCGGCGACATCTGCATCTGGAAGCCGTCGCCGAAGACGCCGCTGACCGCCATCGCCACCATGAAGATCTGCAACGAGGCGCTGAAGGCCGGCGGCTTCCCGGAAATCTTCTATCTGTTCAACGACGGCGACAACGCGCTGGCCAAGCAGTTCGTCGACGACAAGCGCATCGACCTGGTCAGCTTCACCGGTTCGAGCGCGGTCGGCCGTCAGGTCGGCGTGCGCGTGGCCGAGCGCATGGGCCGCTCGCTGCTGGAACTGGGCGGCAACAACGCCATGATCGTGGACGAGACCGCGGACCTGAAGCTGGCCATTCCGGCCATCGCCTTCGGCGCCGTCGGCACCGCGGGTCAGCGCTGCACCAGCACGCGTCGCCTGATCGTGCACGAATCCATCGCCGAGGAAGTCACCGAGAAGCTGGTCAAGGCGTACAAGCAGATCGAGAGCAAGATCGGCGATCCGACCGACCCGGCCACGCTGATGGGTCCGCTGATCGACCCGGCCTCGGTCGAACGCTTCACCAAGGCGCTCGATACCGCCAAGGCCGCGGGCGGCACCGTCGCTACCGGCGGCGAAGTGCTGGACCGCAAGGGCAACTTCGTCACCCCGGCCATCGTCACCGGCCTGCCCGGCGACGCCGAGATCGTGCGCACCGAGACCTTCGCGCCGATCCTGTACGTGATCCCGTACAAGGACCTGGACGACGCCATCGCGCTGCAGAACAGCGTGCCGCAGGGTCTGTCCAGCGCGTTCTTCACGCTGAACATGCGCAACGCCGAGCGCTTCCTGTCGGCGACCGGTTCGGACTGCGGTATCGCCAACGTCAACATCGGCACCTCCGGCGCCGAGATCGGCGGCGCGTTCGGCGGCGAGAAGGAAACCGGCGGCGGCCGCGAGTCCGGCTCGGATGCGTGGCGCGCCTACATGCGCCGTCAGACCAACACCATCAACTGGTCGTCGGAACTGCCGCTGGCGCAGGGCATCAAGTTCGAGATCTGATCGAACCGCCCAGGCACGCCATCGAGGGGAGTCGGACCCGCGTCCGGCTCCCCTTTTTCATGTCTTCGCCACGCATGGGTTCTACAATGGCCGACTCGACGACCGCATCCGAGGCATCCCCATGCGCAGCACTTTCGATTTTTCCGGCTACCGCGTGCTGGTGGCCGGTGGCAGCAAGGGCATCGGCCGCAGCATCGCCCTGGCTTTCGCGCAGACCGGCGCGGCGGTTTCGGTCTGCGCGCGCGGCGAGCAGGCGCTGGCCGCCATCGATGGCGAACTGAGCGCACACGGCGGCACCGTGCACACCGAGTCGTGCGACCTCCGCGATCCACAGGCCGTGCAGGACTGGGTCGAACACGCCGCCGGCGCGCTGGGTGGCATCGACGTGCTGATGAACAACGCCAGCGGCTACGGTTTCGACGACACCGACGACGCCAGTTGGGAAGCCGATTTCCGCATCGACCTGATGGCCGCGGTGCGCGCCTCGCGCCATGCCCTGCCGCACCTACGCCAGTCGGAGCACGCCAGCATCCTGCACACCAGTTCCATCGCGGCGCTGAACCCGCGCCCCAGCGGGGCCTGCTACGCGGCGCTGAAGGCCGCCGTCAGCCACTACACGACCTCGCAGGCCAAGGCGCTGGCGTCCGAGCGCATCCGCGTCAACGCCATCGCGCCGGGTTCGATCGAGTTTCCCGGCGGCCTGTGGGACGACGTGCGCCGGAACGATCCGGACCGCTACGCTGCCACCCTGGCGCGCATCCCGTTCGGCGCCTACGGCCGCCCCGAGGATATCGCGCATGCTGCTCTGTTCCTGGCCTCGCCGTTCGCGTCGTGGATCACCGGACAGGTGCTCGCCGTCGATGGCGGTCAGTCGCTGAACGGCTGATCCCTCGGCACCGACCCGCTAAGCTGCTCCGAACGCCGACCAGGCCCATGCCATGAATGCCTACGAACTGTTCCGCCCGCTGCTGTTCGCGCTGAACCCGGAAACCGCCCACGGTCTGGGCCTGTACGCGCTCGGCGTGGCTCAGCGCAGCGGTTTCGCCCACCGCATCGCGCCGCCGCCGAAGAATCTGCCGGTGCGCGCCTTCGGTATTGACTTCCCGAACCCCGTCGGCCTGGCCGCCGGTCTGGACAAGAACGCCGAACATCTCGACGCGCTGGGCGCGCTCGGTTTCGGTTTCGTCGAGGTCGGCACCGTGACGCCGCGACCGCAGGCGGGCAACCCGAAGCCTCGTCTGTTCCGTCTGCCGGAGCACGAGGCGATCATCAACCGGATGGGCTTCAACAACGCCGGCATCGATGCGCTGGTGCGCAACGTCGAGCAGTCCCGTTTCGACGGCGTGCTCGGCATCAACATCGGCAAGAACCGCGACACGCCCAACGAGCAGGCGGTGAACGACTACCTGCACAGCCTGCGTCGCGCCTATGGCCTGGCGTCGTACATCACGGTCAACATCTCCTCGCCCAACACCCAGGGCCTGCGCGACCTGCAGCACGAAGAGCAGCTGCGCACCTTCATCGGCCGTCTGCGCGAAGAGCAGGAGACGCTCGGCAGCCAGTACGGCGCGCGCAAGCCGATGCTGCTGAAGATCGCGCCCGACTTGAGCGACGAGGAACTCGACGCCATCGCCGGCGTACTCGAAGCCAGCGGCATCGACGGCGTGATTTGCACCAACACCACCCTCGACCGCAGCGCCGTGCAGGGCGCGCCGCACGCCGACGAGGCCGGCGGGCTGTCCGGCCGGCCGCTGCTGGCCGGCGCGGACCGCGTGCTGCAAGGCATGCGTGCGCGTCTGCCCGAGCGCATTCCGCTGATCGGCGTCGGCGGCATCCTCGACGGCGACGCGGCCGCCGGCAAGATCCGCGCCGGTGCATCGCTGGTGCAGATCTACTCCGGCATGATCTACCGCGGCCCGCAGCTGCTCGGCGAATGCGTCGAGGAAATCCGCCGCCAGCACCACGCCGGCACCGAATAAGGACGAGCATGCAAGGCATGAACCCCGCCGTCGACATGGGCGGCTACCGCGTGACCGAGAACGCCTCGCTGGCGGGACGCAACACCCTGCGCGTGGATGCGCGCGCGCACTGGCTGCTGGAACTGCTCGACGCCGCACGCCTGCCGGAAGTGCTCGCGCTGCCCGCCATCGCCCAGTCGCCGCTGCTGGTGCTGGGCGAAGGCAGCAACGTGCTGTTCGCCGGCGATGTCGACGGCGCGGTGCTGACGATGGCCACGCGCGGCGTGCTAGTGGAGGAAGACGGTGACGTCGCGCGCATCGCCGTCGCCGCCGGCGAGCGCTGGGACGATTTCGTGCGCTGGTCGCTGAGCCAGGGCTTCGCCGGCCTGGAAAACCTGATCCTGATTCCCGGCACGGTCGGCGCCGCGCCGATCCAGAACATCGGCGCCTACGGGGTCGAAGTGGCCGAGTTCATCGAGGCAGTGGAAGCCTGGGATCGCACCACGAAGCAGGTGGTGTCGCTGGACAAGGCCGCCTGCGCCTTCGCCTACCGCGATTCGCTGTTCAAGCGCGAACCGGACCGCTACATCGTCACCGCCGTGCGCTTCGCCCTGCCGCGCCAGCGCGAACTGCGTCTGGACTACGCCGGCATCGGCGACCAACTCAAGCGCATGGGCATCGCCACGCCGACGCCGTTCCACGTCGCCGAGGCCGTGGTGCATCTGCGTACCCGCAAGCTGCCCGACCCGGCCGTGATCGGCAACGCCGGCAGCTTCTTCAAGAACCCGCTGGTGGACGCCGAAACCGCCGCCGCGCTGCAGCGCGAATACCCGGACATGCCGCAGTGGCCGACACCGGACGGCGGCTGCAAGCTGTCTGCGGCCTGGCTGATCGAAACCTGCGGATTCAAGGGCTTGCGCGAAGGTGATGCGGGTATTTCGAACCGCCACGCGCTGGTGCTCGTGAACCATGGGCGGGCCCGCGGCGATCAGCTCTGGGCGCTGGCGCAGGAGGTCCGACGCGGCGTGCAGGCACGCTTCGGCATCCTGCTGCAGCCCGAACCGAAGGTCATCGGCGCGTCCATCGACGCCTGAGACGTTCGCGCTCGACGCCCCGGCGCGAACACGAACCCGGCTGATGCCGACCGCATGCTCGGGTAGCATGCGTGACGACATGCGCACGCGCCGCACATGTCGAGCACGAGCTTCATCGGCCCCCTGTCCCGCCGGAAACCGTCCATGCATTTCGACATCCAGCTGCGCTTCCAGCCCTCGCCCGCCTTCATCGGCATTCTGGCGGACATGAACGAGCGCTACGCCGACTGGACCGACGGCTCCTACGACTGGGCCAACCAGACCGAGGATTTCCTCGCCTCGCCCGCCGCGTTGCCGGATGTCGACGAGTCCCTGCTGCAAACGCCGCTGAGCAAGCGCGCCGTCAACGACACGCTGCAGATCGCCATCGCCCTGCTGTCGGGCGCGCGACGACCTCAAGGACATGAAGCGCCGAATACGCCCCCGGCGAGCAGGCCACACCTGCTCGCCGGATTCGGCTTGTCGCGAACCGCCCCTGCCATCGGTTGGCTTGGCGGGACCGCCCCTGCGCCGTAGCATGGCCGGATGCGGCGATGGATGTGCCGAACGGCCGTCGCCCGCGCTCTCGTCTTCTCGTCCTTCACAGGGAGTGTTTCATGTCCATCCGCTCGTTGCGGCCGGTGCTGGCCTGCGTTCTGCTCGGCTTCGGCTTCGTTGCCGTCCCGCCTTCCGTCCAGGCCAAGCCGCCTGCCGCTTCCGCGCACGAACAGGTGCTGCGCGCCACGCTGAAGAACGGCCTGCGCGTGGTCATCGTGCGTGACACGCTGGCGCCGATGGTCACCACGCAGATCACCTATCTGGCCGGCGGCTACGAGACACCCAAGGGCTTCCCGGGCACCGCGCACGCGCTGGAGCACATGATGTTCCGCGACAGCAAGGGTCTGTCCGGCGCACAGCTCAACGAGATGACCGGCAAGATGGGCGGTCAGAACAACGCCTTCACCACCATGGACGCCACTCAGTACTACTTCGTGGCGCCGTCGGCCTACCTGGACGTGCTGCTGCACATCGAAGCCGCGCGCATGAACGGCGCGAAGCTGACCGAGAAGGACTGGAACCTGGAGCGCGGCGCGATCGAGCAGGAAGTCTCGCGCGACATCTCCGATCCGGGCTACCTCGCCTTCCAGGAAGCCGAGCGCACCCTGTACGCCGGCACCGGCTACGCCGAAGACGCGCTGGGTTCGCGCCCGACCTTCGACAAGACCGACTCGAAGATCCTGCGCGACTTCTATCACCACTGGTACGTGCCCAACAACGCCATCTTCGTGATCGTCGGCGATGTCGATCCGCAGGCCACGCTTAGCAAGGTCAAGCAGCTGTTCGGCGACATTCCCGAGCGCGCCACGCCGGAGCGCTCCGCCGTGGCGCTGAAGCCGTTCAAGCCCAGGATCATCACCAAGACCACGCCCGACGCCACCGGCTCGGTGCAGTTCATGTACCGCATGCCCGGCCTCAAGACCAAGGACGCGGCGGCGGCGCAGGTGCTGATGGACGTGCTCAACAACGCGCGCAGCCCGCTGTCCAAGTTGGCGGCGGACGGCAAGGTGCTCGACGCCGGCGCCGGCACGCAGACCTTCACCCGCGGCGGCATCGGCGTGGTCGAAGTGGACGTGCCCAAGGGCGGCGACGCCGAACAGGCGCGCAAGGACATGGACGGCGTCCTCGACGCGCTGCGCACGCACGGCGTGCCGGCCGATCTGGTCGCCGCCGCCAAGCGCTCGGAACTGGCCGATGCCGAGTTCAAGAAGAACAGCGCGGTCAGTCTGGCCAGCGCCTGGTCGCAGGCGCTGGCCTGGCAGGGTCTGGACTCGCCGCAGCAGGCCGAGGAGCAGATCCGCAACGTCACCGTCGACGACGTCAATCGCGTGCTGCGCGAGTATCTGAAACCCGATCAGCGCGTCACCGTGGTGCTGACGCCCAACCCCGACGGCAAGCGTCCGCCGCAGAGCGCCGGTTTCGGCGGCACCGAGAGCTTCGCCAGCAACGACAAGCTGGACGTGCCGCTGCCGAGTTGGGCCGAGAAGGCGCTGAACCGGCTGGAGATGCCGCACTGGACGCTGCATCCGACGCAGATGAAGCTGGACAACGGCATCACCCTCATCGTGCAGCCGGAGAAGATCAGCAAGACGGTGACCGTCTACGGCCAGATCGACCAGAACGAGAACATGCAGGCGCCCGAGGGACAGAAGGGCGTCTCGCAGGTGCTGTCGGCGCTGTTCGACTACGGCACCGCCACGCTCGACCGCGACGCCTTCCACAAGGCGCTGGACGACATCGCCGCGCGCGCCTCGGCCGGCCCCAGCTTCACCCTGGCCGTGCCCAGCGCCGACTTCGACCGCGGCATGCAGCTGCTGGCCGACAACGAGCTGCACCCCGCCCTGCCGGCCAAGGCGTTCGCCATCAAGCAGCAGTCCATCGCACGCGAGCTGGCCGGACGCATGCAGTCGCCGCGCTACAAGATGAACCAGGCGCTGAAGCGTGCGCTGCTGCCGAAGGGCGACGAGGCGCTGCGCGAAGCCACGCCGCAGAAGGTGATGAAGCTCACGCTGAACGACGTGAAGAACTACTACGCCAGCACCTACCGTCCCGACATGACCACCATCGTGGTGGTCGGCGACGTCACTCCGCAGCAGGCCAAGGCCACGGTCGAGAAGTACTTCGGCCAGTGGAAAGCCAAGGGCAACAAGCCTGTGGTGGTGCCGCACAAGGTGCCGCTGAATCCGGCGCACTACGAGGTCGTGGACAACCCCTACGCCTCGCAGGACACCGTGCTGATGGCGCAGAACCTGGACATGGACCTGAAGAACGCCGACCGCTATGCGCTGGACCTGGGTAACGACGTGCTCGGCGGCAACGGCTTCGCCTCGCGCCTGATGGTCGACGTACGCGTGCGCCACGGCTACGCCTACGGCGCCAGCTCCGGACTCGACATCGGCCGTTCGCGCAGCATGTTCTACGTCTACTACGGCAGCGACCCGCAGAAGGTGCCGATGGTGGACTCGCTGGTGCACAAGAACCTCGCCGCCATGCGCGACACGCCGGTCAGCGAGGACGAGCTGACCAACGCGCGCCAGTACGAGATCCGCTCGATCCCGCTGCAGGTGGCCAGCGTCAACAGCATCGCCCGTTCGCTGGCGACCTGGAGTATCCACGGCGAGCCGCTGAACCAGCCGATGATCGCCGCGGGTCACTATCTGAAGCTGAACGCCGAGCAGGTCCGGGCCGCCTTCCGCAAGTACCTGCGCCCCGACCGTCTGGTGCAGGTGGTGCTGGGTCCCGCCCCCAAGAAGCACTGACATCGCGCCACGGCGGCCGCCACGATAGGCGGTCGCCGTGGGCTAGACCGTTCGGCAGGCGACTTTCGCCCCGAAAATCGGCACAATCGAAGCCGTGAGTCACGGTACACAGGGGATGTAGGCGCCGTCTTCCGCCTCTGACATTCCGTCGGAGACGGTCCACGTCGCCGATGCATCGATGGCGAAACCGGCACGCACCACTCCGCTGTACCTACGCATGCTCTTCGCCGTGCTGGCGATCGCTGTGCTTTCGAACGCGTGGGCCACGCACGTCGGGAGCGCATCGGAACCGCCTGCTTTGCTGCACGGCGCCTGGCTTGCGGTACAGCCCGGAGACACCCCGGACCACGTACTGCAGCAGTCCGAACGAGGCGCTTTCCACGTCTTCGACACCCAGCGCCTGCAGACCATTCCCCGCAGCGATCTCGGCACCTGGGTCGTGCTGCAGCCCAGCGCGCCGGGACTGCACGGCCCTCGCGTACTCAGCATCCCGTCGCCGCCATTCAGTGCCGTGACGCTCTACGATCGCAACGGTCCGTTGAGCACGTCCTCGCCGACCGCGATCGGCCCGGCACTCGAAGCCCACGGTCGGATCGCCTTCGCGCTGCCGCCGCACTGGTCCAGCACGACGCCGATCCTGCTCAAGTTCGAGCCTTCGGAGAACCTGAACGCTCCGGTCCGCTTCGTGCTCGAGAGCGAATCCACGTTCCGACGCATCGACACCCTGTGGATCGTCATGGCCAGCGCCAGCCTGGCGGTGATGCTGGCGATGGCGCTGGTCGCGCTGTGCTTCTCGATCATGCTCGGCGACTCCACCTTCGCCTGGTACGCCGCTTACGTATGCAGCTACGCCGGCTTGCAGGCGGTGCAGACCGGCTTCGCGTTCGAGCCACTGCATCTGGCCTTCCTGCAACCCATTGCCCTGCCCCTCGGCGCTGCGCTGACCGCCGTGGCGCTGATCAGTGCCGTGCTGTTCATGGTGCGCTTCTGCAGCCTGCGCCGGCATGCGCCCTGGCTGCGCGTGCTGCTGCTGGCCCTGGCGGGCATGATGGCGCTGCTGGCGGTGCTGCAGGCCACGGGCATGCCGTTCGTGCGCGACATCGTGCACGCGCTGTTCAATCCGCTGCTGGCGCTGTGCTCGGGCTTGATGGTGCTGGCCAGTTCGCTCGCGCTGCTGCGCGGTTCGCGAGCGGCGCTGTTCTTCCTGTTCGGCTGGCTGCCGCTACTGGTGTTGACCGCGCTGACCAGCATCCAGGTCAGCGGCGGCCTGGCGCATGTCGAATGGCTCAACGAAGCCAGCCTGGCCGCCGGCGCCGTCGAGGCACTGGTACTGGCGATCGGTCTGGCGGATCGCTCGCTGAACATGCGCCGCGATCATCATCTTGCGCGCGAACTGGCCGACAAGGATCCACTGACCGGCGTGTTCAACCGCCGCGGCTGGATCGACGCCGCGCAGAAGATCATGCAAGACACCCAGCAGACGCACGCGCTGCTGTTCATGGACCTGGACCACTTCAAGACGCTCAATGACGAACTCGGCCACGGCGCCGGCGATCAGGCCCTGATCACCATGGCCGAGAACCTGGCCACCGAACTGCGCCCGCAAGACCTGCTGGGGCGCTTCGGCGGCGAGGAATTCGTCGCCATGCTGCGCGGCACCGACAGCACCAACGCGCTGCTGGTGGCGCAGCGTCTGTGCCGACGCCTGCATCGACTGGAGATTCCACTCGATCACCGCGGCAACCTGCTGACCATCAGCATCGGCCTGGCCACGCGGCGACCGAACGACACCCTCTCGACTCTGGTCGAACGCGCCGACGCCGCCATGTACACCGCCAAGTCGCGCGGCCGCAACCGCGTGGTCGACGAGCGTCAGGTGGAGACCTCGCGCCGCCCGGTACTCCGCCCGACGCGCGCGTTGTCGGACACCGAAGACGCATCGTCTCGGCGAAGCGAACAGCTGGGATGAATACGCGATATGCGCAGCGCGCCTAACGACGCGCCTTCGAGAGCAGACGCAAGATTTCCATGTACAGCCAAACCAGCGTGACCATCAACGCGAACGCGCCGTACCACTCCATGTACTTCGGCGCGCCTTGTGCAGTCGCCTGATCGATCATGTCGAAATCCAGCACCAGATTCAGCGCCGCAAGACCGACCACCAGCAGACTGAAACCGATCCCCAGCACACCGGATTCGTGAATGAACCCGATTCCAGGCATGCTGGTGAAAGCACGCAGGCCGATGTCGACCAGATACAACAGCATGATCGCCCCGGTCGCCCCGACCACGCCCATGCGAAACTTGTCGGTAACGCGAATCCAGCCCGCGCGGTACGCCACTAGCATCACCGCCAACACGCCGAAGGTCAGTCCGACCGCCTGAAAGACGATGCCGTGATAACGCATCTCGAAGAAGGCGGAGATACCGCCCAGGGCAAAGCCCTCGGCAATGGCGTACAGCGGCGCGGTGACACCGGCCCAGGATTTCTTGAACACCGTGACCATGGCCAGTGCGAAACCGACGAGCAGACCACCCCAGAGAAACGGCGTGATGCTGGCGATGGCGGTCTCGACCTGCCCTCCCGCCAGCGCGGTATCGAAACGGTTCCATGTCCAGTAGGCCGAAACCATACTCAGCACCAGCAACAGACCCGTCTTGGCCACCGTGCCGTTCATGGTCATGCGTTCGCCATCCGCGAACAGCCCCTGGAATGTCTTGTCGCGCAATACTGGATTGTTCGTACGCATTCCTCTGCTCCTGAACATCAAAAAGGCCGCCTTGGCGACCGTTGATCCTGCTGACAGGATAGTTGCAAGCTCCCATCGGAGCAGGATGCCGCTGACGCGGCCTCGGTGTAGGCTTGGACCATAGCATCGGACGGAAGTGCCCAGCATGCGCGTTCGTGATTTCGGATATCTGGCCGTATTCCTCACCGCCGCCCTGCCACTGCTTGCATGGGCGCTGATCCACCGCGACCTCGCACCGGATCTGGCCGCGTGGCTGCCGCTGGCGGTGGTCTACGGGGTGGTGCCGCTGCTGGACCTGCTGCTGGGCGAGGATCCGCGCAACCCCATCGACGATGCACAGGCGCAGCGCCTCGACGCGCAGCGCTGGTTCCGCGTGCTGACCTGGCTATGCGTGCCGGTGTGGCTGGCCCTGCTGGCCTTCTGCATGCGGCAGGCAACGACACTGCCATTGCATCCGCTGGGCCAACTCGGCTGGCTGCTGTCGACCGGCACCATCGGCGGCGTGCTGGCGATCAATGTCGCCCATGAGTTGATCCACAAGGCCGGCCGCCTGGAGCCCGTGCTGGGTGGCATCGCGCTGACCAGCGTGGGTTATTTCGGCTTCAAGATCGAGCACCTGCGCGGCCATCACGTGCACGTGGGCACGCCTGAGGATGTCTCTAGCGCGCGTCTGGGCGAATCGGTGTATCCGTTCGTGCTGCGCGCCCTGCTGCGCAATCCGCGCGCCGCGTGGCGGCTCGAAGCCGAGCGCCTGCAGCGGCGTGGACAAGGCCTCTTCACGTGGCACAACGAGATGCTGCGCTGGTCGGCGCTGTGGCTGTCGATGCTGACTGCGTCCGCGCTCTGGGCCGGCCTCGCGGGCGCGCTGTTCTTCGTCGCACAGGGTCTGATCGCGGCGGCGACGCTGGAAGTCATCAACTACGTCGAGCACTACGGCCTGCGTCGCGCGCGCGATGCGCAGGGCCGCTACGAACGCGTCACACACTTGCATTCATGGAACGCCAGCCAGCGCCTCACCAACTGGCTGCTGTTCCAGCTGCAGCGGCATTCCGATCACCACGCGCACGCGCGACGGCGTTATCAGGTGCTGCGCCATCACGCCGACAGCCCGCAGCTGCCGACCGGTTACGCGGGGATGTTCGTGCTGGCACTGGTGCCACCGCTATGGCGCCGTCTGATGGACGAGCGCGTGCGCCACTTCAACGCGCGCAACGACCTCGGCGCGCAGGCCTGAACGCGGAACTCAGCCCGGCGGCCACTGCATGCGGCGACCCGCCAGCAGATGCACGTGCAGGTGGTACACCGTCTGCCCGCCGTGCTCGTTGCAGTTGATCACCGTGCGGTAGCCGTCCTCGGCCAGACCTTCCTCGCGTGCATAGCCGGCCGCCGCCAGCAGCACCTTGCCGAGCAATGCGGCATCCTGCGGCGTGGCCGCATCCAGCGTCGCGATGGGCTGCTTGGGAATGAACAGCACGTGCACCGGCGCCTGCGGGTTGAGGTCGCGGAAACCCAGCACCTCGTCGTCCTCGTAGACGATGTCGGCGGGAATCTCGCGGCGGATGATCTTGCCGAAAATGGTGTCGTTGCTCATCGGGGTTCTCCGGAATCCTTGGCGAAACGCTTGAACATGCCGACCGAGCCGGGCGCGCTGGGTCGGAAACCGAACTGCTCGTACAACCGCACGCCGGGCGGATCGGCGAGCAGCGACACGAACACGCTGGCCGGTGCGCGCTCGCGCACGGCATCGCTCAGGCGCTGCATGATGGCGCGACCGAGACCGCGGCGCTGCAGATCCGGGTGTACCGCGATGTCGATGATCTGCAGGAAGCAGCCGCCATCGCCGACCACGCGACCCATGCCGACCAGGCGCTCGCCCTGCCGCACGCACACGGCATGCCAGGTGCCGGCCAGCCCCTGCTCGGCCGCTTCGCGTGCGAACGGGCTCAGTCCCGCGGCGGCCCGCAGCGCCAGGTACTCGTCGACGCCCGGCGGCGTTTCCTGCCAGTGCAGCGCGGCGTCCATCGTCGCGGTCACTCCACCGCCTGGCGGCCGCCGAAGGCATGCGCCAGCGTGCTGCGGTCGACGTATTCCAGCTCGCCGCCCAGCGGCACGCCGTGCGCGAGACGCGTCGCGCGGATGCCGGCGGCGCTGGCCAGGCGGCCGAGATAGTGCGCCGTGGCTTCGCCTTCCACGGTCGGATTGGTGGCGATGATCATCTCGCTGATCTCGCCTTCTTCCAGCCGCGCGGCGAGCGCGTGCAGGCCGAGTTCCTCGGGTCCGGTGCCGTCCAGCGGCGACAGCCGTCCGAGCAGCACGAAGTACTGCCCGCGGTAACCGGTGGCCTGCTCGATCGCGGCCAGGTCGCTGGGCGACTCGACCACGCACAGGATGTGCGGATCGCGCGTGGCGTTGGCGCACACCGCGCAAACCTCGTCCTCGCTGAAATTGCGGCAGCGCGAACAGTTGCCGATGCGCTCCATGGCCTGCTCCAGCGCCGAAGCCAGACGCCGGCCGCCGCCGCGGTCGCGCTCCAGCAACTGGATCGCCATGCGCTGCGCGCTCTTGCCGCCCACACCGGGCAGGCAACGCAGCGCGTCGATCAGCTCGGCCAGCAGCGGCGAACTCGCGCTCATGCCTTCACTCCGCCGTCGCGGACAGGACACCGATGCGGTATCGCCGTGGCGACACCGGCATGGATCGCGTGCAGGATCGCCATCAGAACGGCAGCTTCATGCCCGGCGGCAGGCTCATGCCGGCGGTCATGCCGCTCATCTTTTCCTTGCTGGCCTCGGCGACCTTGTTGACCGCGTCGTTGGTCGCGGCGGCCACCAGGTCCTCGGCCATCTCCGGGTCCTCGGCGAGCAGCTTGCGGTCGATCTGTACGCGGCGCACTTCGTGCGCACCGCTCATGACCACGGTGACCAGACCGCCGCCGGCGCTGCCGGTGACTTCGAGCTGCGCAATCTCTTCCTGCGCACGCTTCATCTTTTCCTGCATCTGCTGGGCCTGCTGCATCAGCTGGCCGATCTGTCCTCGCATGTTCCGGACCTCTCGTTCATTGTGGGATCGCGATGCGTCGAACGGCGCTCAGCCGTCCAGCGGGCGCACCGACTGCGGCACCACGCGGGCGCCGAATTCGCGTTTCAGGGTCTGCACCAGCGGATCGTCCTGCATGGACTGCTCGGCGGCGCTTTGCTGCTCGCGGCGCTGCACCTCGGCGCGCGCGGCGGGCGTATCGGCGACGCCCTCGTCGCTGCCGACAAAGCGCAGACGCACGCGACGGCCCAGCGCGTTGCCGATGCGTTCGGCCATCTGGCCGGTCATCGGTTCGACCGCCAGTTCGGCGTGGTTGCTGTCCAGCAGCAGTTCCAGGGTGTCGTTCTCGAAGCTGCGGATGCGCGCATTGATCGCCAGCGCGCGCATCGGACCGCGCAGTTCCGCGCGTTCGATGAGCTGTTCCCAGTCCGGCAGGCCATCCGCCGTCTGCGCCACCGGCGCGGCGACGGGCGGCGGCGACGGTTCGCGCACGACCTGCGCCTCGCGCTTCTGCACAGGCGGTGCGTGGGCGGCCGGCGTGGCCGGCGATGCGGAAGGCGCTGCACGCGGCGGCGCGGGCGATGCGGAGCGCGGCGGTGCCGCAGCACGTGCGCCAGACGAACCCGTGGCGGGTGCATCCCCACCGTCGCCCGCGGACGGCCCGAAGGCCAGCATGCGCAACAGGATCATCTCGAAGCCAGTGCGCGCGTCCGGCGCCAGATTGAGCTCGCGTCCGCCCTGAGTCGCGAACTGGTAGTAGAGCTGCACGTCCTGCGGATCGAGCCGCTGCGCCAGCGCCGTCAGCGCGGGCTCGTCGTCGCCGGTCTCGGCATCGACCTCCAGCGACGGCACCAGCTGCCGCAGCTGGATGCGGTGCAGCACGCCGGCCAGGTCGTCCAGCACGCCGCCGAAATCGGGCGAGAACGAGGCGATCTGGGCGCTCTGCTGCATCAGCGCCTCGCCGTCGCTCGCCGCCAGCGCATCGAGCAGACCCATCACCTGGCTGCGCTCGACGCTGCCCAGCATGGCGCGCACGTCCTCGGACTTCAGCGTGCCGCCGCCGTAAGCCAGCGCCTGATCGAGCAGCGACAGACCGTCGCGCATGGAGCCATCGGCGGCTCGCGCCAACTCGCCGAGCGAGGTCACGTCGTACTCGACGCCCTCGGCCTTGAGGATGTGCTGCATCTGCGCGCTGATCTGGTCCGGCAGCAGACGCTTGAGATTGAACTTCAGGCAGCGCGACAGCACCGTCACCGGCAGCTTCTGCGGGTCGGTGGTGGCGAGCAGGAACTTCACGTGCGGCGGCGGCTCTTCCAGCGTCTTCAGCAGCGCGTTGAAGGCGCTCTTGGAGAGCATGTGCACCTCGTCGACCAGGTACACCTTGAAACGGCCGCGGGTGGGCGCGTACTGGGCGTTCTCGATCACTTCGCGCACGTCGTCGACGCCGGTGTTGCTGGCCGCGTCGATCTCCAGCAGGTCGACGAAACGTCCCTCGTCGACCGCGGTGCAGATGGCGCATTGTCCGCACGGATCGGCCGACTGGCCCTGCTCGCAGTTCAGCGACTTGGCGAAGATGCGCGCGATCGTGGTCTTGCCGACGCCGCGGGTGCCGGTGAACAGATAGGCGTGATGCGTTCGCCCGGTGTCGAGCGCATTGGAGAGGGCGCGAACCACGTGCTCCTGACCCACCAATTCGGTGAATCGACGCGGACGCCACTTGCGGGCCAGTACCTGATACGTCATGCCGGAGACCGTCGGAAAGCAGACACCGATTGTGCCAACTCGCACCGCGCAAGTCAGCACGAAGAGGCGACGGATGCGATTTCGGGTGGCCGAAAAGGCGGCGACCCTGCCAGCCGCACCCCGGCACCCGAATCCTCCACTACCGTTGCTTCCTTCCGGACCTGGCGGGGTTTGCGAAGTATCGTCGCGGGGGGACCAACAGGGTCACCATAGGCGGAAACGGCGATTTCGCGGACTCTGCGAGAATCAACGCCCCGAATGTTACGTCCGCGGCACCCGCCGGCGAACGTGGCGGAGAGGGAGGGATGACTCCGCGCTGCGCGCTACGCCCCTGCGGGGCCGTCGCTGCGCGACGTTCCGATGCGACAAGCGCATCGGTCGAACCCGCATCCATTCCGATGTCGAGGGTTCGACTCCCTCCTTCCGCATTTTCATGTCACTCGACCTGCCCTCCTCGAACGCCGATATCGACATCCGAAGATGGCGGAGAGGGAGGGATTCGAACCCTCGATACGGGAGACCCGTATACCGGATTTCGAATCCGGCGCATTCGACCACTCTGCCACCTCTCCACGGTCGACCGCGCGGCCATCGGGCTGCGCGAGCCGGCAATGATACGTTGCCGACCTCATGCCCCGCAAGCGAAACGAAAGACCCCGCTGGTATCCTTGCGGCATTTCCCGCATAGGACGATTCCCATGAGCCTGATCCAGGTCCCGGTTTCCCACGGCGAACTGATCGACAAGATCACCATTCTGCAGATCAAGTCCGAGCGCATCGCCGATGCGGACAAGCTGGCCAACGTGCGCACCGAACTGGACATGCTGGAGAACACCTGGCGCAACGATGCCGCCTCGGCGACCGACATCGGCGACGAGCAGGCACGCCTGAAGGCCGTCAACGAGGCGCTGTGGGACATCGAAGACGCCATTCGCCTGAAGGAAAAGGCGCAGGCCTTCGATGCCGAATTCGTCGAACTGGCCCGCTCGGTCTACTTCCGCAACGACGAACGCGCTGCGATCAAGCGCGAGATCAACCTGAAACTGGGTTCGCAGCTGGTCGAGGAGAAGTCCTACCAGGACTACCGCGCCTGAGGTCTCAGCGACCGATGCCGAGGTGCTTCATCAACGCCTCCATGCGCTCGATCACGTCGCTCACGCCGATCAGGTCCATCACGCCGGGGCGCTCGATCTTGGTGCCCCAGCGCAGATCGCGCGCCGGCTTGTGCAGGAAGTGGCGCGCCGCATCGTCGTAGCGATCCACGCACCAGCGGCGATCCGAGTACGGACCCGAGCGCGCCGGATTGCTGGCCGCATGCAGACCGATGACCGGCGTGCCGACCGCGTTGGCCATGTGCATGGGACCGGAATCCGGAGTCAGCACCATGTCCGCGCGCGCGAACAGCGCCAATGCGCGCTTGAGGGTGTCGCGTCCGGTCAGATCCACGGGCCGAGTGCGTGCCGCAGCGAGAATGGCATCGGCCATCGCACGCTCCGACGCCGACGGCCCGCCGGTCAGCAGCACGCGCAGGCCGCGCGCAGCGGCGTGGTCGATCACCGCCGCATAGCGCTCCGCGCGCCAGTTGCGCAGCGCGTGGCTGGAACTGGGGCTGACCACCAGCGTCGGCGCGGTGATCGGAATCTGTTCGCGCGCCCAGTCGCGCGCTTCGTCGGGCACGGGAATATCCCAATGCACCGGACCGCGCGGCACACCCAGCGGTTCGGCGAAACTGCCAATGGCGTCGAGCACATGCTCGCCGCGCCGCGCCGGAATGCGCTCGTGCACGAACCATCCATGCAAGTCGCGCGAACGCTCGCGGTCGTAGCCGATCCGCCGGTCCGCATGCACGGCGGTGCTCAGCAGGTTGGAACGCAACGCCACCTGCATGTGCAGCAGCGCATCGAAACGGCGGGCGGCGAGCGCCTTGCGTACCGCGCGCATGCCGGCCCAGCCGCGCGCCTTGTCGAACACGACGAACTCCACGCCGGGAAGATCGCCGACCAGACGCTGCTCGAGCTTGCCGACGATCCAGGTCAGCGACGCCTCCGGAAAGTGCGCGCGCAGTCGATGCACCAGCGGTACCACATGCGTGACATCGCCGATGGCGGACGTACGGAGCAGACACAGGTGGCGAAGGGCGGCGCGATCGGTCATCAAGTTGATAGACTGCTGATGTATCAAAGGGACGGCACCTCGTGCGCCGTACGATAAGCGAGAACATGACTGACGCACGCATTCATTCCGACGCCGTCGGCACGATTGTGTTCGACGCGGACCTTGCTCCACAAGTCGGACATCCGTGGTTCGATCCCGACGCCTGGCAACGCGCCAGCCGATTGCGCGCGCGCGGCGGCGGGCGCGCGTCCGCCTGTTTCATCGACACGCCGATCGGACCGTGCGTGCTGCGCCACTTCCATCGCGGCGGCATGGTCGCCAGCCTGCTCGGCGACCGCTACCTGTGGAACGGCCGCGAGCGCACGCGCAGCTTCGCCGAATTCCGCCTGCTCGCCCGCATGCACGCGCTGGGTCTGCCCGTACCGGAACCGGTCGCCGCGCGTTACCGTCGCTATGGCATGTACTACACCGCCGACCTGCTGACCCGCCAGATCGAAGGCGCCGACACGCTCGCCACCTGCCTCGCCGAAGGTCGCCTGGACGCCGCGCTGGCGGAGCGTACCGGCCGGCTGATCGCGCGTTTCCACCGCCATGGCGTGTGGCATGCCGACCTCAACGCGCACAATGTGCTGGCCACCCCCGAAGCGCTGTATCTTATCGACTTCGATCGCGGAGACATGCGCCGCCCCGCCGTCGGCTGGCAACACGCCAACCTGCAGCGGCTGCGACGCTCGCTGATCAAACTGGGGGCCGCACGCGACGGCGAAGAAGCGTTCGAGCGCGATGTGTGGAATCCGTTGATGCACGGGTATGCATCGGGTATGGAACAGGAGACGGCGAAATGAGCTGGACGTTGCGTTTCCTCGGCACCGGGGCGGCCGAACTTTCGGCGCTGGGCAGTTCCGCGGTCGTGCTCGAGCGCGACGGCGAACCGGTGCTGCTGGTCGACTGCGGCCCGGACGTGGTGCCGCGCTACTGGGACACCTACGGCGTCGCGCCCAAGGCGCTGTACCTGACCCACGTGCATCTCGACCATGTCGGCGGCATGGAATCGCTGTTCACGCGCATCCGCTTCGGCGAGGAGCGCTTCCCCGAACCGGTGATCTTCACCCACGCGGCGCTGGTGCCGTTGCTGCAGGGCCGCGTCGCCGATTACCCCAATGTCGCCGCGGAAGGCGGCAGCAATTTCTGGGATGCGTTCCGACTGACGCCCTGTTCGCGCGGCTTCTGGCACGAGGGACTCTGGTTCGACGTGTTCCCGACCCGGCATCATCGTCCGGGCACGTCCTACGGCATCCATCTGCGCGGCTGCTTCACCTTCACCGGCGACACGCGACCCATTCCCGAAGTGCTCGAGACCGTGGCCGCGCATGGCGGACCGATCGCGCACGACTGCTGCCTGAACGGCAATCCCTCGCATTCCGGCGTCGAGGACATCGAGCGCGAGTATCCGGCCAAGCTGCGCGAACGCATGATGCTGTACCACTACACCTCGGCGCACGACGGCGAAGCGCTGCGCGAGCGCGGCTTCGCCGTGGCCGTGCCCGGACAGGTGGTCGAGCTGCCGACGCCGCACGCGCCGCACCCCGACAGCGGCTGATTGCTGCCTTACGGCTTGTCTGGCAGCGGCGCTGCCGGTATCCTTCCGCCTCTTGACCGTCGCGCGACTGCGCCTCGGTCACTTCCGGAGAGGTGTCCGAGTGGCTTAAGGAGCACGCCTGGAAAGTGTGTATACGGCTTATACCCGTATCGAGGGTTCGAATCCCTCCCTCTCCGCCAGATCCCGCGAAACGCCCCGCCCGGGGCGTTTCGCTTTTTCGGTTCCGATCATGCGCACAGCCAAGATGAACGGCGCGGTTTCGGCGTGATGACAAGCCGACGGCGCATGCGGCATGCTGCCCTCCTGCACCGGTAGCCGCCATGATCGAATTCGGACACGCCACGCACGTCGGACTGCGCCGCACGCGCAACGAGGACACCTACTACGCCGATCCGGCGTCGGGGTTGTTCCTGGTGGCGGACGGCCTGGGCGGCCATCACCACGGCGCGCTGGCGGCGTCCCTGGCGCGCGATGCCATCGTCGACGATCTGCGCCGCGGCCTCGATGCCGACACCGCGATCCGTCAGGCCGACCGACAGCTGATCGCGCACCCCGAATATTGCAGCGGCGGTCAGCCGATGGGTACGACGATCGCCCTGCTGCAACTGCGCGATGGCGGCTACCGCGCCGCCTGGGTCGGCGACAGCCGCATCTATCGGTTCGCGGACGGCGCACTGGAACGTCTCTCGCACGACCACTCGGCGGTGCAGGAAAAGATCGACGAAGGCCTGATCGACGAGGAACAGGCGCGTCAGGACCCGCGCCGCAGCATCGTCACGCAGGCGCTGGGCGTGACTGCGCCGGACGACCTGTTGATCGAATCGCGCGCCGGCGCGGTGCACGGCAACAGCAGTTTTCTGCTGTGCAGCGACGGCCTGACCGAGGAACTGGACGACGTGCATCTGACGCGCTGCCTGTCGCGCACCGACCTGGCCGCGCAGGAATGCGTCGATCAACTGGTGCTGGATGCGCTCGATGCCGGCGGACGCGACAACATCACGGCCGTACTGGTGCGCATCGCGCGCCCTTGAGCAGGTTTACGCGCGGCGCCAGACGCTGCCGCCGGCACTCTTGTCCAGCGCATCCAGACGCGCCTCGTGCGCCGACAGCTCCTCCGCTCCGGCGCGCAGCACGCGCGGACGCTTCAGCAGCGGCGCAAGCTCCTCCAACGCGGCGGCCGCCGCATCCTGTTCGCTGCCGCCAAACGCCAGGTCGAGCGCGACCTGGCCCGAGGTCATCGCCAAATAGACCTCGGCCAGCAGCTGCGCATCGAGCAGGCCGCCATGCAGGTCGCGGTGCGTGTTGTCCACGCCCAGGCGACGGCACAGGGCGTCGAGGTTGTTGCGCTGTCCCGGGTACCGGTCGCGCGCCATCTGCAGCGTGTCGAGCACCTGCGCGTGATCGCGGATGCGCCCGTACTGCTTGCCGGCGCGTTGCAACTCGGCGTCGAGGAAACCGACGTCGAACGACGCGTTGTGGATGATCAGCTCGGCGCCCTCGATGAAGGCGAGAAAATCCTCCACCACCTCGTGGAAGCGCGGCTTGTCGAGCAGGAAATCGTCGGCGATGCCGGTCACCTCGCGCGCGCCCTCGTCGATGGCGCGATCGGGGTTCAGATACGTATGGAAGGTGTGCTGCGTGACCCGGCGCTCGAGCAGCTGCACCGCACCGATTTCAATCACGCGGTGACCCTGCTGGACTTCCAGGCCGGTGGTTTCGGTATCGAGGGCGATCTGTCTCATGTTGCGTTCCTCATGCCCGCGCCCGCAGCGCCTCGGCCTGCTGCCGCGCGGCGTCGTCGACGCGCTCGTTTTCCGCGTGACCGGAATGACCACGCACCCATTTCCAGCGGATGCGATGCGGCTCGGCGGCGCTGACCAGGCGCTGCCACAGGTCCTGGTTCTTCACCGGCTTGCGGTCCGCCGTGCGCCAGCCGTTGGCGCGCCAGCGCGGCACCCACTCCTCGATGCCCTGCATCACGTAACGCGAATCCGTGGTCAGCGTGACGTGACAGGGACGCTTGAGCGCTTCCAGGCCGACGATGGCGGCCATCAGCTCCATGCGATTGTTGGTGGTATCGGGTTCCCCGCCGTCGAGCAGTTTCTCGTTGTCGCGGCTGCGCAACAGCGCGGCCCAGCCGCCCGGACCCGGATTGCCGAGGCATGCGCCGTCCGTGAAGATCTCCACCTGTGTCTGCGGCACGCCGCTCATGCACACTCCCGATGCGCGCCCGGCGCCAATGAACCCGCTGTTCCGCGCACGCGACCGGGCAGCCGCGCGAAACGCAATGGCGTCACCGCAGGCGGATGCTTGCGTGCGACGATGACATATCCCCCGCCGAAATGAGGCGAACCGACGCCGCCGCCGGCATCGCCCTGGGGAAACACGCGGCCGAAACGCCGCCGCTCCACCACCTTGAATCCCTGCGCCGCCACATCCCGGACCCAGCGTTGCGGCGTGTGCAGACGCAAACCGCGCTGCGCATCGCGCATGCACCAGGCAAGCCACGGCGTCCAGGCGCTGCACGGATGCACGCCGCACAAGGCCAGCGTGCCGCCCGGCGCCGTGACCCGCGCGGCTTCGCGCAACAAGTCGCGCGCGTCGTCGCCGAACTGCTGCGCCTGACTGATCACCACGACCGAGAACGCACCGTCGGCAAACGGCAGCGCCTCGTCCCGACGTGCTTTCAGCGCGCCACGCCAGTGCCCGTCCTCGCTGCGCAGACGTACCCAGTGCGCGGCGCTCTCGGAACACACGTGCGCCGCGTCACGCATGCCGAGATACAGACCGTAGCTGCCCGCTCGCAGCGGCATCAGCGTGCGCAGCAGCGCCTCTTCCGCCCGCAGCAATGCGCGCATCGCAGTCGTGGCGTAGAGAACCTGTTCGGGTGCGGGCATCGGGAGCCGTTCGGGGCGAATGCATCGCCGCTAGTGTACTGGACATGACTGCGCATGAAAGGCACCTGCGCATCGCTTCGGGCCGCTGCTATAGTCGTCCGCTGCGCTCAAACTCTCGTACTTTCATGCCATTACGCCCCCTTCCCGCATTGCGCGACAACTACATCTGGCTGCTCACCGACGAGGAAGGACGGGCCGTGGCGGTCGATCCGGGCGAGGCCGCCCCCGTGCTGCGGGTGCTGGCCGCAGAGCGCCTGCAGCTACAGGCCATCCTGCTGACGCATCACCATCCCGACCACATCGGCGGCGTCGCGGAGCTGCTGGCCGCGCACCCGGCGCCGGTTTACGCGCCGCAGGACGAACGCATCGCGCTGGCGGACCATCGTGTCGAGGATGGCGCTACGGTCACACTGGCCGGCACGGCGTGGCGCTTCGAGGTTATCGCCGTGCCCGGCCACACGCGCAGCCACATCGCCTATCACGGCAACGGCATGCTGTTCTGCGGCGACACGCTGTTCAGTCTCGGCTGCGGACGACTGTTCGAGGGCACGCCCGCACAGATGCTCGCGTCCCTGGACCGCCTGCGCGCCCTGCCCGGCGACACGCAGGTCTGCTGCGCGCACGAATACACGCAGGCCAACGCCGCCTTCGCGCGCAGTGTCGACCCCGACAATCCCGACCTCGCCCGCCGCAGCGCCGAGATCGATGCGCTGCGCGCCGACGGACGCCCCACGGTGCCTTCGCTGCTGCGCGACGAATGCGCCTGCAATCCCTTCCTGCGCAGCGACGCACCGGCATTGCGCGCCTGGGCGCAGGCGCGGGGCGCCGACGACCGCGTGCAGCGCTTCGCCGCGTTGCGCCAGGCCAAGGACACCTTCGCCGCATGAATCCACGCGTCCGCCTGTACGCAGCCGCTGCGCTGCTGGTCCTGCTCGCTGCCTGCAGCACACCCGCGCCGAAACCGTCACCCAGCCCTCCCGTGGGCATGCCGCCGCCGCAGCCGGCTGCGACACCGGCCCCGGGTGCCGAGAACGGCCCCTCCCCCGTACCGCCCGCCGCGCCCACGCTGTGGTCGCACATGCGCGAACGCTTCGCGATGCCGGGCTGCGACGCCGATCCGCAGATCGTGTTCTGGGCGCAGCGCTATACCCGCCATCCGCGCCGTTTCGAGGGCTACCTGCGTTCGGTCGCGCCGACCATCGCCTATATCGACCGCGTGGCGCAGGCGCACGATGTGCCGTCGGAATTCAGTCTGCTGCCGTGGGTCGAGAGCCGCTATCGCGCCTACCCGCCGCACGGCGGACGTCCAGCGGGCATGTGGCAGATCATGCCGATCACCGCCCGCGCGATGGGGCTGCCGATCAAGCGCGACTACGATGGCCGACTGGACCGCACCCGCACCGCCGACGCCGTGATGCAGCTGCTGCGCAACTACGACCAGCGCTGGCACGACTGGCGTCTGGTCGACATGGCCTACAACGCCGGCGAGTACCGCATCCGCCGACTGCATGCCGCCGGCCCCGCCCCCGAGCAGCCAACAGTGCCGGATCTCGCCGTCACCCGCACCACGCGCGAGCACCTGCTCAAACTGCTGGCGATCGCCTGCGTGATCCGCGAACCGCAACGCTTCGACGTGCATCTACCCGGCATGCCCGCATCGCAGGAACTGCAGGAGGTGCAGCTGCCGCAGCCGGTGCTGCTGCAGGACATCGCGCGCATCGCCGGCATCTCCGACCGTCGCGTGCGCGCCCTCAACGGTGCCTATCTGCACGGCCGCATGCCGCTCGACGGCCCCTGGAGCGTCCTGCTACCGAGCGCCGCGGCGCAGCGCGTCCGCGATGCGCTGACCGCCGATGCCTTGCCGCGCCAGCCGACCACCTACACCGTCGTCGCGGGCGACTCGCTGTGGGAGATCGCGCATCGCCACGGCGTCAGCGTGCAGCGCCTGCGCGAACTCAACCACCTGCGTGGCCGCGTGCTGAAACCCGGACAGGTGCTGCTGATCGATCGCCCGAACTGAGTCGAACGAATACGCCTGAAGGCCCATCCTCGGTTAAACTTGCCCTTCCCGCCCGTTTGAAACGGGCCTCAACAACGCATTCGGAGGAGCCATGGGATTCCTGCACGGCAAGCGTGCCCTGATCGTCGGCATCGCCAGTCAGCGATCCATCGCCTGGGGCATCGCCAACGCGATGCATCGCGAGGGGGCGCAGCTCGCCTTCACCTATCAGAACGACCGCCTGAAGAGTCGCGTCGAAGAGGCTGCACAGGAGTTCGGCTCCAACATCGTCGTGCCCTGCGACGTGGCCGACGACGCGCAGATCGAAAACGTGTTCAAGGAACTGGGCCAGCACTGGGACGGTTTCGACATCCTGGTGCACTCGGTCGGCTTCGCGCCGCGCGAAGCGCTGCAGGGCCAGTACCTGGACAACCTGACGCGCGAGAACTTCAACATCGCCCATGACATTTCCAGCTACAGCCTGGCGGCGCTGGCCAAGGCCGCGCGTCCGATGATGAAGGATCGCGGCAGCGCCATCCTGACGCTGAGCTACCTCGGCGCCGTGCGCGCGCTGAACAACTACAACGTCATGGGCCTGGCCAAGGCCAGCCTGGAAGCCAACGTGCGCTATCTGGCCTACAACCTGGGACCCGAAGGCACGCGCGTGAATGCCATCTCGGCCGGTCCGATCAAGACCCTGGCTGCGGCAGGCATCGGCAACTTCCGCAAGATGCTCGACCATGTCGAGGAGAACGCCCCGCTGCGCCGCAGCGTGACCATCGAAGACGTCGGCAACGCCGCCGCCTTCCTGTGCTCGGACCTGGCTTCCGGCATCACCGGCGAAGTGACCTACGTCGACGCCGGCTACAGCACGCTGGGCATGACCGGCATCTGAGCGGAACGCGCCCGCCCGGTCACCCACGAAAAAGGGCCGCTCTCGCGGCCCTTTTTCGTGGATCGTTGCGCAGTCGCGCGCTTACATGCGCTGCTTGGCGATCTCGATCTTGGTGTGCTTCTGCAGCACGTCGATGAACGCGTTGGTCTCGGTCGTCGCGTAGGCCTGCGCCATGCGCTGGCGCAGCCCGTTGCGCACCATCTCGGGAATCTTCGAGATGTCGCCCGGCTGCACGCCGTCGAGCGCGATCAGCGCATAGTTGCCGTCGCTGACCTCGACGGTCGCGTAGGTCGCCTTGCCCTTGGCCGGATGCGGCATGCTGAACGCCGTCTCGAGCAGCTTCGGCGACACGCCGTTCTGCACCCGCTGCGCGCCCTTCAGAGACTGCGCCGCCACACCGAGTCCGGCCGTATCCTTGTCCAGGTCGCCGTTCTTGCGCACTTCGGCCAGCAGCTTGTCGGCCTGCGCCTTGGCAGCCTTGGCCACGCGCTGAGCCAGGATATTGGCGCGGATCTGCCCGCTGACCTGATCCAGCGGCTGCAGCTTGGACGCCTCGTGCTTGAGCATGTGCACGACCACCATGCGGTTGGAGCCGAGGTCGATCGCGTCGGACGTGTTGCCCTGCACCAGCACCTGATCGGAGAACGCCGCCTTGACCACCTTCGGGTTCGAGGCGATGCCCTGCTTGGCGCCGTCGCGCGTGAACAGATCGGTGTGCTGCACCTTGAGGCCCAGCTCTTGCGCAATGGGCGCCAGCGCGCTCGGATCGGCGTAGACCTTGTCGGTCAGCTTGCCGGCCAGCTCGCTGTACTTGCGCTCCAGATCGCCCTGCTCCATTTCCTTGGCGAGCTGATCGCGCACTTCGCTGAACGGCTTTACCTTGCCGGCGCGCACGCCGCGCAGGTCGATGATGTGATAGCCCTCGGGCGAAAGCACCGGCTTGGAAATCTGACCCTGCTTCATCGAGAACAGCGCATCCTCGAAGGCCTTGTTGGTCACGCCGCGCTCGATCCAGCCCAGGTTGCCACCGTCGTTCTTGGAACCGAGATCGTCCGAGTACTGCTTGGCCAGCTTGGCGAAATCGGCGCCCGACTCGGCCTTCTTGTAGACCGACTCGGCCTTGGCCAGGGCCGTTTTCTGCTGCGCCGGCGTCGCGTTCTTGGGCACATCGATGAGGATGTGCGACACCAGGCGCTGCTCGGGCTCCTGGTAGCGGTTCTTCTCGCGCTCGTAGCGCTGCTTCAGCGCCGCCTCGTCCGGCGTGCTGTCCGCCTTGACATCATCGGTGCTGAGTTCGATGTAATTGACCGAGACCTTTTCGGGGGTCATGAAGTCGGCCTTGTGCTGCGCGTACCAGTCGGCGACCTCCTTGTCGCTGACCGTGGTATCGGTCAGCGCCGGGCGCGGCAGCATCACGTAGCGCAAGTCGCGCTTCTGCGTCTGCAGGCGCAGGTACTCGTCGACCTGATCGTCGGTGATGACTTCGGAACTGCTGATCGCATTCGGCAGCAGCTCGGTCTCCAGCGAGGCGCGCACGCGATTCTGGTACATCTGCGGCGTCATGCCGTTGGCGGTCAGAACGGCGCTGTAGGTGTCGGCGTTGAACTTGCCGTCGACCTGGAAATTGGAATCGTTGGCGATCTCGTCGCGCAACTCGGCGTCGGTCACTTTCAGGCCCAGATGGTCGTTGGCCTGCTGCAACAACTGCTGCTTGATCAGCGCATCGAGCACCTGCTCCTTGACTTCCGGCTTGTCGAAGTACGAGGGATCGAAATTCGCCCCCTGCGTCTCCGTCGCCTGACGGCGCAGGGCATTCATGCGGTCCTGATAGTCGGTCTGCGAGATCTCGTGCTTGCCGACCTTGGCGACGAAGGTATCGACGTTCTGGCTGACGTAGCCGATCAAACCGAAGCTCGCCAGCAGCAGGGCCAGGGCCCCGAACAGAATGATGGCGGGCCATCCATGAAGTTTTTCGCGCAGGTTCTGCAGCATGAATCTGTACCGCTGGTCAGTCAGGGCCGTGGTCGACGGCCGGAAAGAGCAAGGGCGCCTCGCAGGCGCCCTTGATCGACGAGTGGCGGAGTGGACGGGACTCGAACCCGCGACCTCCGGCGTGACAGGCCAGCATTCTAACCAACTGAACTACCACTCCGCGAACCGGGACGTCGGTGTGCCGCTCGTGGCGGATGGTCACCTCGCGACACACTGGTGGGTGCTGAGGGGATCGAACCCCCGACCCTCTCCGTGTAAAGGAGACGCTCTACCGCTGAGCTAAGCACCCGGCAAACGTCTTAGTTTAGAGCGTCCTTGAGGCCCTTGCCAGCCTTGAAGCCCGGAACCTTGGAAGCCTTGATCTTGATGACTTCGTTGGTACGCGGGTTGCGACCGGTACGAGCAGCGCGCTTGCGCACGGAGAAGGTGCCGAAACCGACCAGAGAAACCGTGTCGCCCTTCTTCAGGGCCTTCTTCACGACTTCGGTGAAGGCATCGACGGCACGGGTGGCGTCAGCCTTGCTCAGCTCGGCCGCTTCGGCCAGCTCATTGATCAAATCGCCTTTATTCATTGAGTTACTCCTTGGTCAAGTTATTGACAGACGCCGCCAACAGCGCAGCAGCCGGCCAACACGAAAAGTGGGTTCTGGCTCCCCCGGTACCAACCTGCAGACCCGGAACACGCGACACGTATCGAGGACTCGACGTCGCCGCGATATGGTCTTTATACCAGTGCCCCCTAGGGTCCGCAATACAAGTTGGGACAAGGCTTTCAGCCGATTCTGGCTGTTCTTGACAAGCCACTGTAGATGAGGAACAAAAATGCCCGGGATGCATCTCCCGGGCCTAGGCTCGCGGACGCTGAAACATGCACCGGAAGTGCATGTTTCCCGTGTCAAATCAATGCGTGCGCGGAGGCGCCGGGCGATTGGCCGACTTTTTCGCCGGCTTCACCGCGCCGCGTTCCTTGCCGGAACCGGACTTCGCCTTCGGGCCGAGCGGCCGCTCCAGCGCCAGATCGAGCACTTCGTCGATCCAGCGCACGGGATGGATGTCGAGCGAATCGGTGATGTTGCTGGGGATGTCGGTCAGATCCTTGCGGTTCTCTTCCGGAATGATCACGGTCGTGATGCCGCCGCGATGCGCCGCCAGCAGCTTTTCCTTCAGTCCGCCGATCGGCAGGACGCGCCCGCGCAGCGTGATCTCGCCGGTCATGGCGAGCTCGGCCCGCACGGGCACCTTGGTCAGCACCGACACCAGCGCCGTGCACATGGCGATACCCGCGCTGGGGCCGTCCTTCGGCGTGGCGCCTTCCGGCACATGCACATGGATGTCGTTCTGGCTGTGGAAATCCGGATCGATGCCGAGCATCTCCGAACGCGCGCGCACCACCGACAGCGCCGCCTGGATCGATTCCTTCATCACGTCGCCGAGCTGGCCGGTGTGCACCAGCTTGCCCTTGCCCGGAACCACCGAAGCCTCGATGCTGAGCAGATCGCCGCCGACCTGGGTCCAGGCCAGCCCCGTCACCAGACCGACCTCGTTCTGCTGCTCCTTGCGACCGAAATCGTAGCGCCGCACGCCGAGGTACTTGTCGAGATTGCGCGAGTCGATCTTCAGGCTCTTGCGCGAGGTCTTGGTCGTCTCGCTCGCATCCGCCTTGGACTTCTTGCCCTTCCTGGCGTTCTTCTTGTTGGCTTCTTCCAGCGACAGCGTCTTGACCACCTTGCGGCAGATGCGCGAAATCTCGCGCTCCAGATTGCGCACTCCGGATTCGCGCGTGTAGTAGCGCACGATGTCGCGCAGCGCGTTGTCGGACACGCTCAGCTCGTCATCCTTCAAGCCGTTCGCCTTGAGCTGCTTGGGCAACAGGTAGCGGCGCGCGATGGCGATCTTCTCGTCCTCGGTATAACCGGGGATGCGGATGACTTCCATGCGGTCCAGCAGCGGGCCGGGGATGTTCAGCGAGTTCGCCGTGGCGATCCACATCACCTCGGACAGGTCGACATCGACTTCGAGGTAGTGATCGTTGAAGGTGTGGTTCTGCTCCGGATCGAGCACTTCCAGCAACGCCGACGACGGGTCGCCGCGGAAGTCCATCGACATCTTGTCGATCTCGTCCAGCACGTACAGCGGGTTGCGCGTGCCGACCTTGCTGAGGTTCTGCACGATGCGGCCCGGCATGGAGCCGATGTAGGTACGCCGATGCCCGCGAATCTCGGCCTCGTCGCGCACGCCGCCCAAGCTGTTGCGCACGAATTTGCGATTGGTGGCCTTGGCGATGGACTTGCCCAGCGAGGTCTTGCCCACGCCCGGCGGACCGACCAGGCACAGGATCGGTCCCTTCATGTTGTTCACGCGCTGCTGCACGGCGAGGTATTCGAGGATGCGCTCCTTGACCTCCTCCAGACCGAAGTGATCGGCGTCGAGCACTTCCTTGGCCAGCTGCAGGTCCTTGCGCACCTTCGAGCGCTTCTTCCACGGCGTCGCCACCAGCCAGTCCAGGTAGTTGCGCACCACCGTGGCTTCGGCCGACATCGGCGACATCTGCTTGAGCTTGTTGAGTTCCTGCCTGGCCTTGGCCAGCACTTCCTTGGGCATGCCGGCGGCGTCGATCTTCTTCTGCAGCGCCTCGACTTCGTTGGTGCCGTCCTCGCCCTCGCCGAGCTCCTTCTGGATGGCCTTCATCTGCTCGTTGAGGTAGTACTCGCGCTGGCTCTTCTCCATCTGCGACTTGATGCGGCCGCGGATGCGCTTTTCCACCTGCTGCAGATCCATCTCGCCGTCGACTAGGCCGACCAGCTGTTCCAGGCGCGCGCCCACCTCGACGGTTTCCAGCACCTTCTGCTTGTCGGCGATGCGCACCGACAGGTGCGCGGCGATGGTGTCGGCCAGGCGCGAGGGGTCCTCGATGCCCGACAGCGTCGACAGCACTTCCGGCGGCAGCTTGCGGCTCTGCTTGACCAACTGCTCGAACAGCGAGACCAGCGTGCGCGAGACCACTTCGAGCTCGCGCTCGCCCTCGTCGTAGACCGATTCGATCACGTGCGCATGCGCGCGCAGCAAGTCGTCGGCATCCTGGTAATCGTCCACCACCACGCGCGACTGCCCTTCGACCAGCACCTTGACGGTGCCGTCCGGCAGACGCAGAAGCTGAAGCACGTTGGCCAGCGTGCCGATCTGATACAGATCGTCCGGCACCGGATCGTCGATGTCGGCGCCGGTCTGCGCGACCAGTAGGATCTGGCGCTCGCCGTCCATCGCCGCTTCCAGCGCGCGCATGGACTTCTCGCGCCCGACGAACAACGGGATCACCATGTGCGGGTAGACCACCACATCGCGCAACGGCAGAACCGGCACGGATTCGAACTTCTGTTCGGCGGAGGACTTGGCTGCTTGCGTCATGAAATTTTCCTGAGCACGGATGCGCACGACCCGAGCCTGCGCTCGGGTCTCATAAGGGTCAAGTGGAGTCCGTCACGCCTCTTCTCAAGGCCCGCGTGCGGATCATGCGCTGGATCAGGCCGCGCCGCTGGTGCCTTCCGCGGACTGCTGCTGCAGATTGCCGCGGTAGATCAGATAGGGTTCGGCCTGGCCGTCGATGACGGCGTCGTCGACCACCACCTTGCTGACGTGCTCCAGCGAAGGCAGCTCGAACATCGTGTCCAGCAGCACCTGCTCGATTATGGTGCGCAGGCCGCGCGCGCCGGTCTTGCGCTTGAGCGCCTTGCGGGCGATGGCCTTGAGGGCTTCGGGCCGGAATTCCAGCTCGACGTCCTCCATCTCGAACAGCTTGCGGAACTGCTTGGTGACGGCGTTCTTCGGCTCGACCAGAATCTGCACCAGCGCGTCCTCGTCCAGCTCCTCGAGCGTGGCGACGACCGGGAGACGGCCCACGAATTCCGGAATCAGGCCGAAACGCACCAGGTCCTCCGGTTCGACGTTGGACAGCACCTTGCCGATGTTGCCGCTGCGCTCTTTGCTGCGCACTTCGGCGGAGAAGCCGATGCCGGTGGTCTCCGAACGCTGCTGGATGACCTTCTCCAGCCCGGCGAACGCGCCACCGCAGATGAACAGGATGTTGCGCGTATCGACCTGCAGGAACTCCTGCTGCGGATGCTTGCGACCGCCCTGCGGCGGGACCGAGGCCAGCGTGCCCTCGATCAGCTTCAGCAACGCCTGCTGCACGCCCTCGCCCGACACGTCGCGGGTGATGGACGGGTTGTCGCTCTTGCGCGAGATCTTGTCGATCTCGTCGATGTAGACGATGCCCGACTGCGCCTTGTCGACGTCGTAGTCGCACTTCTGCAGCAGCTTCTGGATGATGTTCTCGACGTCCTCGCCGACGTAACCGGCTTCGGTCAACGTGGTGGCGTCGGCGATGGTGAACGGCACGTTGAGCAGGCGCGCCAGCGTCTCGGCCAGCAGCGTCTTGCCGGAACCGGTCGGACCGATCAGCAGGATGTTGGACTTGGACAGCTCGACGTCGTCGTCTTTCTGACGCGACTCCATGCGCTTGTAGTGGTTGTAGACCGCCACCGACAGCGCGCGCTTGGCGCGTTCCTGTCCGATCACGTACTGGTCGAGGGTTTCCATGATCTCGCGGGGTTTGGGCAGCTGCGTACGCCCGCTGGAGGCTTTCTCCTCCAGTTCCTCGCGGATGATGTCGTTGCACAGTTCCACGCACTCGTCGCAGATGTACACCGACGGACCTGCGATCAGCTTGCGGACTTCGTGCTGGCTTTTGCCGCAGAACGAACAGTAGAGGATTTTGCCACTGTCGCTGGAACGGCCCTGCCGATCGTCACTCATGCTCTTGATTCCCGATATGTTTCCGGCCGCGAGCCGAGAATAGCATAGCCCCGCGCCCCTGCAACGCAGGCGCGCGGACCGTATTCGCAGGCTGCATCAGGACGACTTGGCCGCATCCAGCGCGCGTTGCTCGATCACCGAATCGATCAGACCGTAGTCGCTGGCCTCGGCGCTGCTCATGAAGCGGTCGCGCTCGGTGTCGCGGGCGATGTCGTCCACCGCCTTGCCGGTGTGCTTGGCGAGGATGTCGTTGAGACGCTCGCGCATGGTCAGGATCTCGCGGGCGTGAATCTCGATGTCCGTGGCCTGACCGGAAATGCCGCCGGCCCACGGCTGATGGATCATGATGCGCGAATGCGGCAGCGAATAGCGCTTGCCGGCCGCGCCGGCGGTCAGCAGCAGCGCGCCCATGCTGGCCGCCTGGCCGACGCAGATGGTGCTGACGTCGGGCTTGATGAACTGCATCGTGTCGTAGATCGCCAGACCGGCGGTCACCGAACCGCCGGGGCTGTTGATGTACAGGCTGATGTCCTTGTCCGGGTTCTCCGACTCCAGGAACAGCAGCTGCGCGACGATCAGGTTGGCCACGTTGTCATCGACGGGACCGACCAGGAACACCACGCGTTCCTTCAGCAGACGCGAATAGATGTCGTACGAGCGCTCGCCACGCGAGGTCTGTTCGACCACCATCGGCACGAGATTGAGGTTCTGAATCGGGTCCATGGTCGTCTCCCAGTCGGTTCGGCGCGGTCGTCGATCAACCGCGCTGCGGCTTCATCACCTCGTCGAAGCTCAGCTCCTTCTCGGTGGTCTTGGCGTGTTCCGCCACCCACGCCGCCACCTGGTCTTCCAGGACGCGGTTGTGCAGGCCCTGCATGAGCTGGGGGTCGCCGCTGTAGAGTTCAACCACGCGCTCGGGTTCCTCGTAGGTCGAGGCGATCGCGCTCAGGGTCTCGGCCACGCGCTTGTGGTCGACCTTGATTTCCTGGCGACGCGCGATCTCGCCCAGCAGCAGCGCGGCAATGACGCGCTTGCGCGCCATCGGCTCGGCCGCCGCCAGCATCTCCGCCGTCGGCTCCTGGCCCTGCGGCAGCTGGCTGCGCACCATGCCATGGGCTTCGCCGTCGACCATCACCTTGGGCACGTCCATGTCGGCGTGCATCTCGGCCAGCTTCTCGGCGACCTGGTTCTTCAGGCGACCTGCCAGCGCGGCCTTCAGCTCGCGATCGAGGTTGGCGCGGACTTCCTTGCGCAGGGTCTCGACCGTGCCGTCGGCGATGCCGAAGGCCTTGGCGAAGGCGTCGTCGACTTCGGGAAGGTTCGGGGCCTGCACCTTGGCAATGCTGAAGTTCACTTTGGCGGTCTTACCGGCCAGCTGCGCATTGCCGAAATCTTCCGGAAACGCGATGTCCTGGGTGAAGCTCTCGCCCGCCGCGTGGCCGGTCAGCGCCTCGTCCAGCGCCTCGAACAGCGTGCCGCCGCCGATTACGCTGCCGGCGCGCTCCTGACCTTCCTCGGGGAAGCGGTAGTCGTCGGTCTGCGCGTCGTAGTCGAACATCACGAAATCGCCCGCCTCGGAAGCGCGCTCGACCGCGTCGAAGCTGCGGCGCTGCAGGCGCAGCGTCTCGATCATGGAATCGACGTCGCTGTCGGCGACCTCGGCCTTCGGCTGCTCCAGTTCCATGCCGGACACGTCCACTTCCGGCAGCTCGGGCATGACCTCGAAGGTCGCGGTGTAGGAAATCTGGCCGTCCTCCGGCTCGCCGGTGGTGTCCACCGACGGCTGGGCGACCGGACGCAGCTTCTCCTGCTCGAACGCTTCGCCAAGGCTGCTGCCGATCAGATCGGAGAGCACTTCGCCGCGGACCTGCGCGCCGAAACGCTGCTTGATCACGTTGGTCGGCACCTTGCCGGGACGGAAGCCCTTCAGGCGCACCGTACGGCCCATCTCGGCAATGCGCTCGCTGACCTTGTTCTCCAGTCGATCCGCCGGGATCTTCACCGTCAACTTGCGCTCGAGCTTGCCGACGTTCTCAACCGAAACTTGCATGACCTCTCCTGAAACCCGCCTGACACGGAAGCCGTGGCGGCATCAGCGCCACCCGTTGGAATGATATGGGAATGGTGCGAAAGGCGAGACTCGAACTCGCAAGGGTTGCCCCGCCAGAACCTAAATCTGGTGCGTCTACCAATTCCGCCACTTTCGCCCTGCCGACCGGCCCGCACCGCTGTGCGGCCTAACGTTCCGCCATCGAGCTCAAGTCGACGATTCCCGTACACGAAACGGGGATTTTAAGGTGTCGCGAACCCTTCGCACAAGGGAAACCGCACCCTGCCTGCAGTGCGCGCCTCCCCTGCGCGACACCGCTTCGCTCCCCGCAACAAAAAAACGGCCCGCATCGCTGCAGGCCGTCTCGAAAATGGTGGGCCGTGTAGGACTCGAACCTACAACCAATTGATTAAGAGTCAACTGCTCTACCAATTGAGCTAACGGCCCATTGTAAAAAGTGGGGTGGACGATGGGACTCGAACCCACGACATCCGGAATCACAATCCGGGACTCTAACCAGCTGAGCTACGCCCACCACAGTTCGAACGACCACAACTTGGCGCGCCCGACAGGACTCGAACCTGTAACCGTCGGCTTAGAAGGCCGATGCTCTATCCGGTTGAGCTACGGGCGCATCATGCGTCCGTTGCGCTCTGGTCGGGGTAGAGGGATTCGAACCCCCGACTTTTGCGTCCCAAACGCAACGCTCTACCAGGCTGAGCTATACCCCGTATCCCGTCCCAGGCCCTGCGGCTTGCGGAGCCTCGGCATGGTACGGGGGCACCAAAGTGCAGTCAATCCGATCCAGAGCGCGGAGCGAATCTCTGCGGTTCTGTTTTGTTCCCGTCGGGGCAGCGAACAAGCCGCTGTCCCGGACAACCCGTGACCCACTTTCGTCACGTGCTGCCCTTTCTTGAATGGCGCGCCCGGAGAGATTCGAACTCCCGACCGCCTGGTTCGTAGCCAGGTACTCTATCCAGCTGAGCTACGGGCGCGTATCAAGTTGTACGGCAAACGCGATGTGCTGCGGTTGCCTGTGCAAGGCGCGGCATTATTCGCAAACCGGCCCCGCTCGTCAACAGTTGATTTCACTTTGGTTGCGATTTCATCGATCTGCGCGAAAGCGGAACGACGACGACGCATGGATGGACGTCCATCCAGTCGCGGCAACCAAGGCGATCCCGTATCGCAACGGGAAGATCCGACATGCGGACCCTGGGTAAAACTGGCGGAGAGAGAGGGATTCGAACCCTCGAGAAGGTGATTAACCCTCTACTCCCTTAGCAGGGGAGCCCCTTCAGCCACTCGGGCATCTCTCCGAACACATTTCCGTCAACCGGAAGCCGACTAGGATACCTGCAAGCGAATACTTACGTAAACCCTCGTCAGTCGTTTTCCTCGCTCGAAGAGGCTCCGGCCGCACCGGACTGATCCTGCTCGCGCTGGATCCGCTGGTAGATTTCCTCGCGGTGCACGGAAACGTTCTTCGGCGCATTGATGCCAATGCGCACTTGGTTTCCCTTCACACCCAGAACGGTGACCGTCACCTCGTCACCGATCATCAAGGTTTCCCCGACGCGTCGGGTCAATATCAGCATAGTTCGTTACTCCTGGCTCCATAAGGGCCGTGATTCACATGAACCGCGCACCTCACCCCTGATTGCGCGGGTCGCATCGCGACGATACGTGACCGCCACGGCCCTCCCCTGTACGTACAGCTTCCGTGAACGACGAGGTTTCCGCCGTTTCGGCGCCATCGAGCCTCTGTCCAGGCCGATGGTCGACCGATACTAGCCGCCGCGCAGGTTCGGTGCAATTGCTGCTATGACAGTATCTCCGGCTTGAGGACAGCTTCTCAGCCCAGTTGCGCCTCGAGCCACTGCGGCAACGCCTCCAGCGCGGCGTCCAGCGCCGGCGAGTCGACGCCGCCGCCCTGCGCCATGTCCGGACGACCGCCGCCCTTGCCGCCGATCTGACCGGCGACATGCGCGATCATCGCGCCAGCCTTGACCTTGCCCAGCGCCGCGCCGTGCACGCCGCCGACCAGGGTCGCCTTGCCGTCGCTGGCACTGGCCAGCAGCACCACGCAGTCGCCGAGTTCCTGCTTCAGGCGATCCAGGCCGTCGCGCAGCGCCTTGCCGTCCATACCCGGCATGCGCGCCGCGACGAGCTTGATGCCCTGCACGTCGTGCGCTGTGGAGGCCAGGTCGGCGGAGGCCGCGGAGGCTGCACGCGCCTTCACCGCCTCCAGCTCGCGTTCGAGCTTGCGGCTGCGTTCGAGAATCTGGCGAAGTTTCTCGCCAGCGTCGCCGACCCCCACGCCCAGTTGCGTCGCCAATGCGTGCAACTGCGCTTCCTCGTCGCCGACGTAGGTTTCGGCACCCGCGCCCGTCAGCGCCTCGATGCGGCGCACGCCGGCAGCCACGCCGGATTCGGACACGATCTTGAACAAGCCGATGTCGCCGGTGCGCGACACATGCGTGCCGCCGCACAGCTCGGTCGAGAAATCGCCCATCTTCAGCACGCGCACTTCGTCGCCGTACTTCTCGCCGAACAGCGCCATCGCGCCGAAGTCGATGGCTTCCTGATAACCCATGTGGCGGATGTCGGCGGCGTCGTTGCGGCGGATCTGCGCGTTGACCATGCGCTCGATCGCATGCAGCTGCTCGGCACTGACCGGCTGATCGTGCGAGAAATCGAAACGCAGGCGATCGGGCGCGACCAGCGAGCCCTTCTGCGTGACGTGATCGCCAAGCACCTTGCGCAACGCCGCGTGCAGCAGATGCGTGGCCGAGTGATTGAGCACGATGGCCTGGCGGCGCTCGCCGTCGACTTCGCCTGCCAGCGTCGCATCGACCGTCAACGGCTTCGCACCCTGCCAGCGACCGGCATGGCCGTGGTAGGCGCCGGCCAGCTTCTGCGTGTCGCGCACGGCGAACGCGCCCTCGGCGCTGCGCAGCACGCCCGTGTCGCCGACCTGACCGCCGGATTCGGCATAGAACGGCGTGCGATCCAGCAGCACGATACCCTCCTCGCCGTCGGCCAGCTGCGTCACGCTCTGGCCATCGCGCACGATGGCAACGACCTTCGCGTCAGTCACCGTCAGTGCCTCGTAGCCGAGGAACTGCGTCGGATCGAGACGGCTGACCAGTTCGGCCGGCAACTGCCCCTTCGACTCGAAACGGCTGGCCGCGCGGGCGCGCTCGCGCTGCGCTTCCATAAGCACCTCAAAACCTTCCAAATCGACTGAGAAACCAATCTCGCGACATACATCAGCAGTCAAATCGATAGGAAAGCCGTCCTGGTCATAAAGGCTGAATGCAGTTTCTGCAGGCAAAAATTTATACGGCTTGAGGTCTTCCTCAGTTACCTCGATCACTTCCGTCGGAATATCGAATGCGTTAACTAAGGCTTGAGCACGCGATACATCCGCGTCTGTCCAAGGCCCCTTAACAACAAGGAACTTCCGGTAGCCTTCCCCCCAACCCTCATTCTCGCTTTGAAGATTACTGACTGTCTTAATCAGAGCCTGCCTAGACTGCTCGCTTGAAGGCATCAACAAAACTGCCACAGCGCCACCTTCAGTTCTGAAGACTCCATCGAGATACAGTCCACCCGATGTATGCAACATCAAGCCATAATCAGGCAGACCTAGCCTTTCCGAAAGCAGCCTCATCACCGGAACCTCAGGGGATAAAGCTCTCCCAAGCAGCCCCATACCTCTCTCGACCGTCAGAAAGAATCGCTGCTCTTCTTTTTCGAGGACATTCGCAACAACACTAGCGCTCTCAGCAAGCTCTGGGTACACCCCCCCCATCTCACTGTTTAGAACATCCACAAGCATGTAAAAAAACGGCTTCCGCATGCCCAGCATGTATCCGTGCCGAACAGCTCGACGGATAATTCTACGCAGCACGTAACCACGTCCTTCGTTCGAGGGCGTCACACCATCGACGATCAGGAACGAACAGGCGCGGATGTGATCGGCGATCACGCGCAGCGACTTGTTCTCCAGGTCTTCGGTGCCAGTCAGCTTCGCGGCCGCCGCGATCAGGCGCTGGAACAGGTCGATCTCATAGTTCGAGTGCACGCCCTGCAGGATCGCCGCCAGGCGTTCCAGACCCATGCCGGTGTCCACGCACGGCGCAGGCAGCGGCAGCAGCGTGCCGTCCGGCTGACGGTCGAACTGCATGAACACCAGGTTCCAGATCTCGATGAAGCGGTCGCCGTCCTCGTCCGGCGAACCCGGCGGACCGCCCGGAATATGCGAGCCGTGGTCGTAGAAAATCTCGCTGGACGGACCGCACGGACCGGTGTCGGCCATCTGCCAGAAATTGTCCGACGCGTACGGCGCGCCCTTGTTGTCGCCGATTCGGATGATGCGCTCGGCCGGGACGCCGATCTCGTCCTTCCAGATGCCGTAGGCCTCGTCGTCGGTCTCGTAGACCGTGACGGTCAGGCGCTCGCCCGGCAGCCCGAAGCCTTTCGTCAACAGCTCCCAGGCCCAGCCGATGGCTTCGCGCTTGAAGTAGTCGCCGAACGACCAGTTGCCGAGCATCTCGAAAAAGGTGTGGTGGCGCGCGGTGTAGCCGACCGAATCCAGGTCGTTGTGTTTGCCGCCCGCGCGCAGACAGCGCTGCACGTCGGCGGCGCGAACATAGCCCGGCTTCTCGCTGCCCAGGAACACGTTCTTGAACTGGACCATGCCCGAGTTGGTGAACATCAGGGTCGGGTCGTTACCCGGCACCAGCGGCGCCGACGGCACGATGGTGTGGCCGCGGTCACGGAAGAAGTCGAGGAATCGCGCGCGTATATCTGCTGTTTTCATGCACTTACAGTATGAATTTCATGAAGGGTATACGCCTGTGCGGCGCTGCCCGCGGCGAGGACCGGCTAGTCTTCGTGATCGGCAGCGTCGTCCACGTCGGCGCGGGTGACGGTGTTTACTGTGGCGGCGTCGAAGCCGCGACGCAAGAGGAACTGCGCGCGCTTGGCGCGCTCGGCGTAGTCCGCGACCGGGGCATCGCCGTAACGGCGGTGCAGTTGCGCACGGGCCGCCGCACCCCAGTCGACGTCGGCCTCGGCAAGATGCCGCTCGACAAATGCGTCGCCGATGCGATGCGTGCGCAGCTCGGCGCGGATGCGTTGCGGGCCGTAGCCACTGGCGATGCGCGCACGCACCATCATCTCGGCAAAACGCGCATCGTCCTGGTAGCCGTCCCCGGCCAGCCGGTCGAGCGCGCCGCGGACCTCGTCGCGCGGGTAGCCGTCGCGCGCCAGGCGCTCGTGCAGTTCGTGGCGCGACTGCTCGCGACGCGCCAGCAGCGCCAGCGCCTTGTCGTAGGCACTGCGCCTGGGTTTGTCGGCTTTCTTGCTGCGCCCCAGCGACATGGCATCTCCAGACGAACGAAGCCGCCGACAGAAATACTGCCGACGGCTCCGGGTATCCTACCTGTCCGCCCGCACACCTGCAGGCGGGAACGTACTGACCTCAGGCTTCCTCGGCCACCGAATCTTCCGGCGCATCGTCGGCTTCGCTCTTGCCGCCGCCGCTGGCCAGCAGGCGCGCGCGCAGCTCGGCGTCGACTTCGTTGGCGATCTCCGGGTTGTCCTTGAGGAACTGGCGGACGTTCTCCTTGCCCTGACCGATGCGGTCGCCCTTGTAGCTGTACCAGGCGCCGGCCTTGTCGATCAGGTTCTGCTCCACGCCCATCTCGATGATCTCGCCCTCGCGCGAGGTGCCCTCGCCGTAGAGAATCTCGAACTCGGCCTTGCGGAACGGCGGCGCGACCTTGTTCTTGACCACCTTCACGCGGGTCTGCGAACCGATCACCTCGTCGCCCTTCTTCACCGCACCGATGCGACGGATGTCCAGGCGCACCGAGGCGTAGAACTTCAGCGCATTGCCGCCGGTGGTGGTCTCGGGGCTGCCGAACATCACGCCGATCTTCATGCGGATCTGGTTGATGAAGATGACCAGGCAGTTGGTCTTCTTGATGTTGGAGGTGAGCTTGCGCAGCGCCTGGCTCATCAGGCGTGCGTGCAGGCCGACGTGGGAGTCGCCCATTTCGCCCTCGATCTCGGCCTTCGGCGTCAGCGCGGCGACCGAGTCGACCACGACCATGTCCACCGCGCCCGAGCGCACCAGCATGTCGGCGATTTCCAGCGCCTGCTCGCCGGTGTCCGGCTGCGACACCAGCAGGTCGTCGACGTTGACGCCCAGTTTCTCGGCGTAGGACGGATCGAGCGCGTGCTCGGCGTCGACGAAGGCGGCGGTGCCACCGGCCTTCTGGCACTGCGCAATGGCCTGCAGGGTCAGCGTGGTCTTGCCCGACGATTCCGGACCGTAGATCTCGACCACGCGGCCGCGCGGCAGGCCGCCGACGCCCAGCGCGATGTCCAGGCCCAGCGAACCGGTGGATACGGTCTCGATGGCGACCTGGGTGTGGTCGCCCATGCGCATGACCGCGCCCTTGCCGAACTGCTTCTCGATCTGACTGAGCGCGGAAGTGAGCGCGCGGCGCTTGTTGTCATCCATCTTCGGTACCTCGGTACGGTGTTGGTTGCCGACAGCATGCCGGCCGTGTATCTCAGTGGCTGCGACAGCGCCGCAACCGACCCGTCCAGTATCCCACAGTCGACCCGGCACGCGCGCCGGAACACGCCGACTCAGGCGGTCAGGGTTTGCCGCACCCCGTCGAGCGCCGCCGCCACGGTCTGCCGTCGCACGGCGTCCCGGTCGCCCTCGAAATGGAACAGTTCGGCACGTGCATAACCGCCGCGTCGCTTCCAGCCGATCCACACGGTGCCGACGGGCTTGTCCTCGGTGCCGCCGCTGGGTCCGGCGATGCCGGTGACCGCCACCGCAACGCCCGCGCCCAGATGCGCCAGCGCGCCGGCGACCATCTCCAGCACGGTCTCCTCGCTGACCGCGCCGGTCGCTTCCAGCGTGCGCGGATTGACGCCGAGCAGCGCCTCCTTGGCCTCGTAGCTGTAGGCCACCACGCCGCACTCGAACCAGGCCGAGCTGCCCGGCAGGTCGGTCATGATCTTGGCGATCCAGCCGCCGCTGCACGATTCCGCGCTGACGAGCATGAGATTGGCGGCCATCAGATCGTGCGCCACGGCGCGGGCGCGCTGCTGCAGATCGGCTTCGCTGGGGATGTTCAACGGTGTACTCCGACGCGTGAAGGCCGCATGGTCCACCCGGCGGCCGGACACCGATCGTACCGCCGACCGCACGCAACGCGGAAAACGCATCGCGGCATGCAGGCGACGCCCGGTCGCGGGTAGACTGGGCGACTCACTCGAATCCGCACCCACCGCCCGCCGCATGAACAAAGACGATCTCGCCGGCCACACCCCGCTGATGCGCCAGTACCTGTCGGCCAAGGCCGAGCATCCGGACGTGCTGCTGTTCTTCCGCATGGGCGATTTCTACGAGTTGTTCTACGACGATGCGCGCAAGGCCGCGCGCCTGCTCGACATCACCCTGACCCAGCGCGGTCAGTCGGCGGGCGAACCGATTCCGATGGCCGGCGTGCCGCATCACGCGGCGGAAAACTACCTCGCGCGGCTGATCAAGCTCGGCGAGTCGGTCGCCATCTGCGAACAGATCGGCGACCCGGCCGCGAGCAAGGGTCCGGTCGAGCGCAAGGTGGTGCGCATCGTCACGCCCGGCACGGTCACCGACGAGGCGCTGCTGGAACAGCGTCGCGACAACCTGCTGCTGGCCATCCACGCCGACAAGCAGGGTTACGGCCTAGCCTGGGTCGACCTGACCGCCGGACGCTTCCTGCTGACTGAGGTCGCCGACGCCGAGGCGCTGGGCGCGGAACTGGCGCGCCTGACGCCGGCCGAGACCCTGGTCAGCGAGGACGTGCGCTGGGACGCCCGCGTCAGCGCTCTGCCCGGTCTGCGCAAGCGGCCGCCGTGGCACTTCGACAGCGACAGCGCGCGGCGCGAACTGAATCGCTTCTTCGGCACCCGCGATCTGTCCGGCTTCGGCATCGACAACCTGGATCGCGCCATCGGCGCGGCCGGCTGCCTGCTGGCCTACGTCGAGGAAACCCAGAAAAGCGCCCTGCCGCACCTGACCGGCCTGGCCGCCGAGAACGCCGGCGAAACCATCGCCATGGACGCCGCCACGCGCCGCAACCTGGAACTGGACACGCATCCGGAAGGCCGCCGCGAGCACACCCTGCTCGGCGTGCTCGACGAAACCGTGACGCCGATGGGCGCGCGCCTGCTGCGACGCTGGCTGCACCGCCCTCTGCGCGGACGCGAGCCGCTGCGCAAGCGCCACCAGGCCATCGGCGCGCTGCTCGACCAGCGCCGGGTCGAAGCGCTGCGCGAGGACCTGCGCGCCATCGGCGACCTCGAACGCATCCTCGCCCGCGTCGCGCTGCGCTCGGCGCGACCGCGCGACCTGTCCACGCTGCGGGATGGACTGGCGGCCGCCCCTTCGCTGCGCGAGAAGCTGGCCGATCTGGACAGCCCGCTGCTGCACGAACTGGTCGAGCGCATCGGCGACCACGCCGACACCTGCGCGCTGCTGCAGCGCGCGATCGTCGAGCGACCGCCGGTGCTGACCCGCGACGGCGGCGTCATCGCCGACGGCTTCGACGCCGAACTCGACGAACTGCGCCAGCTGTCCGAACACGCCGACCAGTTCCTGGTCGAACTGGAACAACGCGAGAAGGCCGCCACCGGCATCGCCACGCTGAAGATCGGCTACAACCGCGTGCACGGCTACTACATCGAGATCAGCAAGGCGCAGTCGGACAAAGCGCCCACGCATTACACGCGCCGCCAGACCACCAAGAACGCCGAGCGCTACATCACCGAGGAACTCAAAACCTTCGAGGACAAGGTGCTGTCCGCGCGCGAGCGCAGCCTAATGCGCGAACGCGCGCTGTACGAGGAACTGCTGGACACGCTGGCGACCGATCTCGTGCGCCTGCGCGACGCCGCCGAGGCGATGGCGGAGCTCGATGTGCTGGCCGACCTGGCCGAGCGCGCCGAGACGCTGAACTGGTGCGCGCCGGTGCTCGACGATGCGCCCGGCATGCACATCGAAGCCGGCCGTCATCCGGTGGTCGAGCGCGTGCGCGACGAACCGTTCGAGCCCAACGACCTGGCCTTCGACGACGCCCGACGCATGCTGGTCATCACCGGCCCGAACATGGGCGGCAAGTCCACCTATATGCGCCAGAACGCGCTGATCGCGCTACTCGCGCACATTGGCAGCTACGTGCCAGCCAGCGCGGCGCGGATCGGTCCCATCGACCGCATCTTCACCCGCATCGGCGCCGGCGACGACCTGTCGCGCGGCCAATCCACCTTCATGGTGGAAATGAGCGAAACCGCCAGCATCCTGCACAACGCCACCGCGCAGAGCCTGGTGCTGATGGACGAAGTCGGCCGCGGCACGTCCACCTACGACGGCCTGGCCCTGGCGCGCGCGGCGGCGGTGCATCTGGCTTCGCACAACCGCGCCTTCACTCTGTTCGCCACGCACTATTTCGAGCTGACCGAACTGGCCGGCGAGATCGACGGCGTGGTCAACGTGCACTTGGACGCCGTCGAGTACGGCGAGCAACTGGTGTTCATGCACGCGGTGAAGGAAGGCCCGGCCAACCGCAGCTTCGGCCTGCAGGTTGCCGCCCTGGCCGGTCTGCCCAAGGCTGTCATCGCCGATGCGCGGCGCACGCTGGAACAGTTGGAACAAGGCATGCACGCCTCCGTGTCCGCGCCGCCGCACCGCGCCAAGGCCGAAGCCTCGCCGCAAATGGGGCTGTTCGCCCCGCCCGCGCCCTCGGCCGTGGATCGCGCCGTGGCCGAACTCGATCCCGACGCCCTGAGTCCCCGCGAGGCGCTCGAAGCGCTGTATCGCCTCAAGCAGCTGGACTGAGCGTCACACCACGGACAGCGTAGCGTCACGGTGCCTCTGGCATGCTGTGAGCGACAGGTTGCCGTTCCGCAGCAGCCATAGCCAAAAACTATGGCGTGTATTGGAACAATCGAATTCCATCAATCGCTGCGCACGCGTAGATTGTTTCTGGTAGCCCGCACGCCGGCATGGATCGCCGTGTTCGTGCACCCGCCTCGACCGCCTCCGGCGCGTCCGCGGGTGCCGCGCGACGGAAGACCCGACGCACGGGCGGACATTCACCGATCGATCGACCCGCTCCAAGGAGAGAACCCATGTCTGCCGAAGCGAAGTGCCCCTTCCATCCTGCAACCACCGGCACCACCAACAAGGACTGGTGGCCCAAGCAGCTGCGCCTCGAATTGCTCAGCCAGCATTCGGAAAAATCCAACCCCCTCGGCAGCGCCTTCAGCTACCGCAAGCAGTTCGAGAAACTCGACTACGCCGCGCTGAAGAAAGACCTGCAGACGATGATGACCGACTCCAAGGACTGGTGGCCGGCCGATTTCGGCAGCTACGCCGGCCTGATGATCCGCATGGCCTGGCACAGCGCCGGCACCTACCGCATCGGTGACGGCCGCGGCGGCGCCGGTCGCGGCCAGCAGCGTTTCGCGCCGCTCAATTCCTGGCCCGACAACGTCAGCCTGGACAAGGCGCGCCGCCTACTGTGGCCGATCAAGCAGAAGTACGGCCAGAAAATCTCCTGGGCCGATCTCATCGTGCTGGCCGGCAACGTCGCGCTGGAATCCACCGGCTTCAAGACCTTCGGCTTCGCCGCGGGCCGCGAGGACGTGTGGGAACCGGACAAGGACGTGTCGTGGGGCGACGAGACCGAGTGGCTGGCCACCAGCGACACGCCGAACAGCCGCTACGCCAACAGCAAGCCCGGCGAACGCGATCTCGACAACCCGCTGGCCGCCGTGCAGATGGGCCTGATCTACGTCAACCCGGAAGGCCCGGACGGCAACCCCGACCCCCTGGCCGCCGCGCACGACATCCGCGAGACCTTCAAGCGCATGGCGATGGACGACGAGGAAACCGTCGCCCTGATCGCCGGCGGCCACACGCTGGGCAAGACCCACGGCGCCGCCTCGGCCGACAACGTCGGCGCCGAGCCCGAAGCCGCGGATATCGAAGCGCAGGGCTTCGGCTGGCACAACAAGCACGCCAGCGGCGTGGGCAAGGACGCGATCACCTCCGGCCTGGAAGTGACCTGGACCAGCACGCCGGTGAAGTGGAACAACGACTTCTTCAAGTTCCTGTTCGACTTCGAGTGGGAGCTGGAGAAGAGCCCGGCCGGCGCGCAGCAGTGGGTCGCCAAGAACGCCGACGCGATCATTCCCGGCCCGACGCCGGATTCGCCCAAGCGCAAGCCGACCATGCTGACCACCGATCTGTCGCTGCGCTTCGATCCGGCCTACGAGAAGATCTCGCGTCGCTTCCGTGACGATCCGGACGCCTTCGCCGAGGCCTACGCCCGCGCGTGGTTCAAGCTGACCCACCGCGACCTGGGACCGAAGTCGCGTTACCTGGGTCCGGAAGTGCCGTCCGAGGACCTGCTGTGGCAGGACCCGCTGCCGGAAGCCACCCACCACCCGAGCGCCGCGGACATCGCCGACCTGAAGGCGAAGATCGCCGCGTCCGGCCTGAGCGTGTCGCAACTGGTTTCGATCGCCTGGGCCTCGGCCTCGACCTTCCGTGGCGGCGACAAGCGCGGCGGCGCCAACGGCGCGCGCATCCGGCTGGCGCCGCAGAAGGACTGGGCAGTCAACAAGAAGGCCGTCGAGGCGCTGCCGAAGCTGGAGGCCATCCAGAAGGCTTCCGGCAAGGCTTCGCTGGCCGACGTTATCGTGCTGGCCGGCGGCGTCGGCATCGAGATGGCCGCGAAGGCTGCCGGGCTCGATGTCGAAGTGCCGTTCGCACCGGGACGCGTCGATGCCAGTGCCGAGCAGACCGACGTCGAGTCGTTCACCTACCTCGAACCGTACGCCGACGGTTTCCGCAACTACCTGAAGGCGAAGTCGTCCATCGACGCCGAGCACCTGCTGGTCGACAAGGCGCAGCTGCTCACCCTGACGGCGCCGGAGATGACGACCCTGGTCGGCGGCCTGCGCGTGCTGGGCGCGAACTACGACGGCAACCCGCATGGCGTGTTCACGGACCGTCCGGGCGTGCTGAGCAACGACTTCTTTGTCCATCTGCTCGACATGTCCACCGAGTGGACGCGCAACGGCGACGTCTACGAGGGCAAGGACCGCGCCACCGGCAAGGTGAAGCACACCGGCACGCGCGCCGACCTGGTGTTCGGCTCGAACTCGATCCTGCGTTCGCTGGCCGAGGTCTACGCCAGCACCGACGCCACGCAGAAGTTCGTCGACGACTTCGTCGCGGCCTGGACCAAGGTGATGAACCTGGACCGCTTCGATCTCGCCTGAACCGACATCCGCAAGCGTCACACCAAAACGGCAGGCCGCGCGGCCTGCCGTTTTTTCTTTGTCCCCAGGAAAAACCGCCGCGCTCAGATGGCGAGCCAGAGGTACAGATACGTCGCATCGTTGCCGCTGGCATTGCGTCCCGCGCCATCGATGTTGTGCACCAGCCCGCTGAACTTGGTGTACCAGGTGTACTGCAGGCCGACACGCACGTTCACGTACGGCTGCTTCCACGAATCGGACTTTCCGAACGGGTTGTAGTCGAACTCGACGATGCCGCCCTGCGTGTTGGGCGAACCGTTGTTGCCGTACAGCGCCGGGTCGTTGCTGCCGTCGTAGACGAACTGCGCCAGGCTCACGCCGTAGGTGTTCTGGTACCAGTAGCTGCCTTTGAGGTTGAACGAATCGAGCGTGTTCCGCAGATGCGTGGAACCGCCATCGAGAAACGTGTTGTTGAGCGTCTGCCGTTCGTGCACGTACAGGGCGTTGGCGGTGAAGATGTGGTCGTTGCGCTGGTATTCGTAGTCGCCCGTCAGGCCGACATCGTTGTAGTCGTCGGTCGGCCCGGGCAGCGGAATCGTCCGACCGTTGGCATCCTCGCCCACCGCGCCGCGCTGGACGTCGAACAGGAAGCCGCCCAGCGTGAAATCGCCATTGGGAACGGCGTGGGTGTAGGTCAGTCGCGCATACGGCGCGACCCCGGACAGTTTGCCGTCGTAGCCGGCGTTGACCTTGTTGGTCCAGGCCACCGACAGCGACCGGTAACCGCCCGCTTCCAGATACCACGCGCCATCGATCTGGGTGTAGCCGGTGACGCCGATCGACTGCCCGCCGATGCCGTCCAGCAAGATCGGTGCGGCCGGCGCGCCCGGCGCCAGGTCCGAACTCATGTACGGAAACATCCATGCCGGCGCGCTGTTGAACACGTCGCTGACGGTCGGATTGTTGTTCAGCGAGATGCCCCACACGCCGCCGTGATCGCCGTGACTGAACGGCCGCGCGTAGCGCAGATCGACGTTGTCCCATCCCAGCAGACCGCCCACCTCGGAATACGTGGCCTGCGCGAACACGCCGGCGTGCTCGCTGATCCGGCCGGCGACGAAGACCGAGGCCTGATCCAGCGAGAAGTTGTCGTTGGACTTGTACGGCTTGCCCAGATCGGCCGGATCCTGCAGCTGACCGGTATGCAGGAAGGATTCGACCATCATCGCGGACAGCGGCGGATCGACCTCGTCGCCCACCTTCATGGTGTAGCCGTTGAGCTTGAAGACGCGCCCGAAGGCCGTCAGCTCGGGGCCGAACGCGCCGACATGGCAGGACGAACAGGGCTGATGAGTCTGTCGTGCGTACGCCGGCACCGCGAATGCCGCGCCTGCGTGCAGCAAGGCCCAGACTGCGGGCAAAGCCGCCCAACCCAGGGACCGGAGAACGCGGGACCGGTTTCCCATCGCTGTGTGCATCTTCATGTTTGGACTCCCCGAAGAGATGCTGCGGAACGATGCGCGCATCCCGACTTCCGCGTGAGGGCATGGTGACGTTGCCCGTATTCGACGTACGCAGACGCGGAAGATGACCACGACATCGCCACGGGGCGGCATCGCATCGTTGTTCGCTCATAAAAAGCGATACGACGCAATACAACTTTCAGGATAGTCAGAAGCCAGTGGGCCGCCTTGATCGACGTCAAAAGCGGCCCACATGCATGTCGACGTGTCGCGGGAGCGGGGCCCGCCGAAGGTTCACGCCACCTTGGCGCCCACCGATGCCTGCAGCGCATCGCGCAGGTCGTTCCAGATGTCCTCGACATGCTCGATGCCGACGGACAGGCGCAGCATGCCCGGCGTGATGCCACATTCGGCCTGCGTTCCGGCATCCAGCGTGCGATGGGTCAGACCGGCCGGGTGCTGGATCAGCGTGTCCACCGAGCCCAGGCTCACCGCCGGCGTCGCCAGCCGCACCGCCGCCATCACCTGCGCGGCGGCGGCATGACCGCCGAGCACCTCGAACGCCATCAGACTGCCTGGACCGCGCATCTGTGTGCCCACCAGGCGCGCATTGGCGTCCTCGCGCAGCCCGGGATAGCTGACCTTGGCCACCAGCGGATGCGCCGCCAGGCGCGTCGCGATCTCGATGGCATTGGCCTGCGCCTTCTCCACCCGCAGCGCCAGCGTCGGCAGACCGCGATGCAGCAGGTAGGCACCCAGCGGATGCAGCAGACCGCCGGTCGCCGCGCGCACCTGACGCAGCGACTTGGCCCAGTCGTCGTCGCAGGCCACCACACCGGCGATGACGTCGCCATGCCCGCCGAGGAACTTGGTCGCGCTGTGCATCACCAGTCGCGCGCCCTGCTTCACCGGCTGCTGCAGCACCGGCGTGGCGAAGGTGGAATCGACCAGCACCGGCACGTCGCCCGCGGCCTTCACCACGGCAGCGATGTCGATCAGCTCCAGCGTCGGATTGGCCGGCGTCTCGATCATCACCAGCGCGGTGTCCGCATCGACCGCCTCGGCGATCTCGCTGGGCTTCACCCAGCGCACCGGAATCCCGAGCAGACCGGAATCGAGCAGGTGGTCGCTGGTGCCGTAGACCGGGCGCACTGCCAGCACATGCTGGCCGCGCTGACCGGCGGCCAGCAGGCAGGCCGACAGCGCCGCCATGCCGGAACCGAAGGCGACCGCGTCGGTGGTGCCTTCCAGTTGCGCCAGGGCCTGCTCGAAGCGCGCCACGGTCGGATTGTGCAGACGCGCGTAGATCGGATTCTCGGCGTTGGCCTTACCGCCGACCAGCGCATCGAAACTGGCGGTGCCGACGCCGAGATCGCGCACCGGGTAGGTGGTCGACAAATCCAGCGGCGGCGCGTGCACACTCAGTTCGGCGAAGTCCTCGCGACCGGCGTGGACGCCGAGGGTTTCGGGATGCGACATGGCGATGGCCTCAGGTTCGGAAAGAGAGGCCCATGCTAGAATTTAAATCGAATGAGTTTCCGCTTGATCGAACTTTATTTCGCAAAGGGCGCAAAACATGCAACTGGACCGAATCGACTTCGCCCTGCTCGACGCTTTGCGAAAGAACGCTCGGCTGCCCAACAAGACGCTGGCCGACAAAGCCGGCGTGGCACCGTCGACCGCGCTCGAACGCGTGCGTCGTCTGCGCGAAGCCGGCGTGATCCAGGGCTACCACGCCGAGATCGATCCGCAGGCGCTAGGCATCGGGCTGCAGGCCATGATCAGCGTGCGCCTGGAACGCCACGCGCGCACCGACGTCGCCGCCTTCGACACCTACCTGAAGACGCTGCCCGAAGTGCTCAGCTTCTGGCATGTCGCCGGCGGCAACGACTTCCTGGTGCATGTGGCCGTGCGCGACAGCCAGCGCCTGCGCGACTTCGCTCTGGACGCCTTCACCACGCGCAAGGAAGTCGCGCACATCGAGACCAACCTCATCTTCAGCTTCCAGCGCAACGCGCGACTGCCGACGCCGCCGCGCTGAAGCAGCGTCTTCACTGCTTGCGTGCAGGCTGACGCTTGATCCACGCCGCGATGTCGTCGATGACATGCGTATCGACGTGCGCCGGCACGAGGTAGTCCTTGACCGAACGCGTCTTGCCGGCCGGCATGAACAGATGGCTCAACCCCGGATAGGCCTTCAGCGTCACCCGCGGATCGTGCGCGAACACCGCCTCCCAGCGCGCGAAGTCATGCTGCGGCGATACCTGGAAATCCGCGCCGCCTTGCAGGAACAGCATCGGCATGCGCAGGGCGCGCGCTGTACGTACCTGATCGTAATCGTGCAGGCTCATCCAGTACGACTGAGGAATGCCCATGAACTTGCCCGCCGGCGGATGTCCCGCCTGGGCCGTATCCAGCGTCTTGCGCTCGGCCTCGACGGCTTGCTTCTGAGCGACGATCTGCGCCGGCGACATGCCTGTCGCTGCGCCCAGGTCATCGATCTGCTCGTCGACCACCGCAAGCAGCGATCGCGCCGGGGCCGCGAGCATGACCAGACCCGCCACCTGCGGCACCTGCCGGCCGATGCGCGGCGCCATCATCGCGCCGAGACTGTGACCGAGCACGAACACGCGGTTGGCATCGACGTGCGGATCGGCGCGCAGATCACGCAGCGCCGCGACCGCATCGTTCGTCACCTCGTCGTCGATCGACATCGACGACAGGTTCGCCGACTTCGTTGGATAGGCATAGGTGCGCTTCTGGTAGCGCAGCGATGCGACGCCGTGCGCGGCCAACCCCTGCGCCAGATCGCGGAACGGCTTGTTGGGCCCGATGCTCTCGTCGGCATCCTGCGGGCCGGAACCGGCCAGCATCACCACCGCCGGGAACGGCCCCTTGCCCTTGGGCAGCGTCAGCAACGCCGGCAGCGGACCGAATGGCGAAGGCACCTGTGTGACTTCGCTATGCCCCCAGGGGCCGGACGCGGCGTGGACGACGTGAGCGGCTGCGACTTCTGGCCGGTCCTTGTCCGGCACGATGCGCAACGAGGCGATGTCCATCTTCGCATCGCAGCGCACCTGCATCTGCAGCCAGCGACGGGCGAATCGCAGCGGCGTCACGACAACACCGGACTCGATGCGCGGCGACTGCCCCGCCGCCTTGGCGTCGTGCGGACCGAACATCATCGCCAGCCGCTCGCTCCACAACTGCCCGAGCTGGTCGGCAGGCACGGCCTGACGCATCTTCGCATCGAAATGGCGAGTCGCCGCCGTGTAGTTTCCGGTCTGCAGGGCCTGCAACAGCGCTTACGAACGCTGCAGGCACGAGGGTGCGGCCTGCACCGCCAGCGGCAGCGCCGCGAGCAGCATGCCGATACGCGCAACAAGCTTCATCGGTAGGTCTCCTTGAGTCATGAGTGAGTGCGCGGCCGAAGCTTCGCGTCAGTCCTGCGGCGGCCCCTCGACGCGCCGATAGATGACGTACGAGTACAGCGCCGGGAACAGCGCCACCGTGACGATCAGAATGAAGGCCAGCACGTGCGGCATGCCGAGCAAGGTGCCGATGAGCACCACCGCGCCCAACAGCACGAACAGCCAGCCGCCCAGACGATGCGTGCGCTCCCAGGTCGCTTCGCTGGCGATGGTCCACGGCGTGCGGATGCCGATGAAGAAGTTGCGCCGCAGCTTGCCCATGTAGTTGCCCAGGATCATGAACAAGGCGCCAAGCCCGAGCATCGCGACCTTCGGCATCGGCAACGGATACCCGGCACCGACCAGCAACATGCAGATGCCGAGCACCAGCACGAAGCCCTGCAGCACCAGCATCAGACCGAAGTACACCGGTGCGAACGAGCCGACACGGAAGCGATTCGGCGAAACGGCCGCCAGCAGCACGCTCAGCAGCGCGACGACGGCCACGCTCAACATCGGAAACAGCGCCGCCCAGAATCGCGGCATGGTGCCGTCCACCTGGCCTTCGAGGTTCCAGTGCGAAGGCACCCGCGCCGGCAGCTGCGGCCAGAGCCAGAACGCCACGGCCGCGCCGATGACGAGGAAGATTGCCGTGATGAACAGCGTGCGATGGAATTTCATGATGGATCTCTCCGCGCGTTGCGCGATGGGAACAGGTCGAACAGCATCCGCGCCAGGTCTTCAAACACGGTGCTGTTGAGGGAATAGACGATGTACTGGCCGCGACGCTCGGTGCGCACCAGATCGGCCCGCTTCAGCACCGCGAAATGGTGCGAAAGCGACGCCGCGCTGATGTCGAACGACTCGCCGATCTCGCCGGCCGTCAGCGCGCCGTCCTGCAAGCGCTTCAGGATCGCGCGCCGGGTCGGGTCGGCCATGGCCTTGAAGACTTCCTGCTGTTTCATGAAGGTGTCCGGCTGGGTACGTTTATATATTTAGACAAATATCTAAATATTGCAAGTGGCATCGAATGAACCGCTGTTGTCGATGACGCAGCGGATGTCGGAAGACGGTTTGTCGCCCCTGTCACGCACTGCGGCATGACGACCATTCACTGCACCGGACGCCTGTGCCACACTTGCGCGTCATGCTGAAGACCCTACCCGCGCTGCTCGCCATCGTCCTGTACCTCGGGGCCGCCGCCGCTCTGGCGCGTCCGCTGATGGGTTCGGGCAAGCCGCTGGTGCGCGCGGCCATGGGCATGGCGCTGGTCGCGGTGCTGGCCCACGCGGCCGTGCTGCTGGGCATCCACCGCGGCGCGCTCGATCTGCACTTCTTCGCCGCCCTGTCGCTGGTCGCCTGGGTGGTATCGACGCTGACATTGCTGGTGAACCTGTCGCGACCGGTGGCCGGACTGGGCGTGATCGTGTTTCCGCTGAGTGCGCTGCTGCTGGGCGTCGACGTGTTCATCGCGCCGCCGACGCATCCGATGCCGATGGACTGGCAGATCAAGCTGCACGTCACCGTCGCCCTGCTCGCCTTCGGCGTGCTGTCCATCGCCGCCGTACTGGCCATCCTGCTGGCCGTGCAGGAACACGCGCTGCGACGCAGTCAGTTCGGCCACTGGTTGCGCGCGCTGCCGCCACTGACGCTGACCGAATCGCTGCTGTTCCGCCTGATCCACGCCGGCTTCACGCTGCTGACGCTGACGCTGTTCACCGGCATCGTGTTCGTGCACAACCTGTTCGGCCAGCATCTGGTGCAGAAGACCGTGCTGTCGATCGTCGCCTGGCTGGTGTTCGGCGCCCTGCTCTGGGGCCGCTGGAAGTTCGGCTGGCGCGGCATGCGCGCGGTCAATCTGACCCTGATCGGCATGGCCGTGCTGATGCTGGCCTTCTTCGGCACGAAGTTCGTGCTGGAGATGATCCTGCATCGCCCGCTGACCTGAGCGTCGTTCGCCCGACAGGAGGCTTCGGCGCTGTCGCGCCGCGCAGATCGAACGCGTGCGGCATGTTGGACTTCAAGGACACGATATCCGGATCGCCATGACCGAAGATGCCACGGACTGGTTCCACCCCAACCCGCAGATTCAAACGCTGCGCCTGGAGCATGGCGCAACCTGCTTCGTGATCGATGATGTCTTGCGCGAACCCGAACGCCTGCGCGACTGGGCCATCGCGCAGCGTGAAGCGTTCAAACCCGTCGATTTCAATGCCTATCCCGGCATTTACCTGTTACCGCCGAACGCGCTGGCGCACGCATTCCATGCGTTCTTCCTGCAACACATGCGCCCGCACTTCGATGCGCGCCGGGTGCTGGAGATGCAGAGCCGTCTGGCCATGGTGACGCGTCCACCGGAGCAACTGCGTCCGTTCCAGTGGCTCTGCCACAGCGACCAGGTCGGCGTCCCGACGGCGTACAGCATTCAGGCCTCCGTGCTGTATCTGTTCGAGGATGAAGAACTCGGCGGCACGAGCTTCTACGCGCCGAGCAGGACGCGGCAGGAGATTTCCGATCTCTACCACGACGCCTCGAACCTGCCCGCGACGGAGTTCACCCGCAAGCGTGGCATCCCGCCGAGCTACATGAATGGGTCGAATGCCTACTTCACGCGCATCGGCCAAGCGCCGGCCCGCTGGAACCGAATGATCTTCTACGACGGCAACATCCTGCACTCCGGCGACATCCACGATCCGCGGCGGTTGTCCTCCGACCCGGCCAACGGTCGCCTGACCTTCAACGGCTTCTTCACCTGCCGCCGCCACACGACCTGAGTCGACGATTTCAGCCGTCGGCCGCATCCAGCGCCTCGGCGAGGCGTTCGACGCCGACGATCTCCAGATCGCCGATGCGCTTCTTCTTCGGCAGGTTCGCCTTCGGCACGATGGCGCGACGGAAGCCGTGATGGGCCGCTTCCTTCAGACGCTCCTCGCCGTTGGGCACCGGGCGGATCTCGCCGGACAGACCGACCTCGCCGAACGCCACCGTCTTGTCGGGCAAGGGACGATCGCGCAGCGACGAACGCACCGCCAGCAGCACCGGCAGATCGGCCGCGGTCTCCTGTACGCGGATGCCGCCGACCACATTGACGAACACGTCCTGGTCGTAGGCCGCCACGCCGCCGTGCCGGTGCAGCACCGCCAGCAGCATCGCCAGCCGGTTCTGTTCCAGGCCCAGCGCCACGCGACGCGGATTGCCGAGCGAGGACTGATCGACCAGCGCCTGCACTTCCACCAGCAACGGCCGCGTGCCTTCGCGCGTGACCATGATCGCGCTGCCCGGCGTCGGCGAGGCATGCGCGGAGAGAAAGATCGCCGACGGGTTCGGCACTTCGCGCAAGCCCTTGTCGGACATCGCGAACACGCCCAGCTCGTTGACCGCGCCGAAGCGGTTCTTGAACGCGCGCAGCACGCGGAAGCGGCTGCCGGACTCGCCCTCGAAATACAGCACGGCGTCGACCATGTGCTCGAGCACGCGCGGGCCGGCGATGCCGCCTTCCTTGGTCACGTGACCGACCAGCAGCACGCTGGTGCCGGTCTGCTTGGCGAAGCGCGTCAGCTTGGCCGCCGACTCGCGCACCTGGCTGACCGATCCGGGCGCGGCGGTGAGCAGGTCGGTCCAGATGGTCTGGATCGAATCGATGATGAGCACGCGCGGCTTGCTGTGCTGCACCTGTTCGAGAATGCGCTCGATGCCGGTCTCGGCCAGCGCGTGCAGCGGCTCCAGCGGCAGTCCCAGGCGCTGCGCACGCGAGGCCACCTGCCCCAGCGATTCCTCGCCGGTGACGTACACGCCCGGCAGCTTCGCGCCGAGGGTGCCCAGCATCTGCAGCAGCAGCGTGGACTTGCCGATGCCCGGATCGCCGCCGATCAGCACCACCGAACCGTCGACCAGACCGCCGCCGAGCACGCGATCGAGTTCGCCGATGCCGGTCAGCGTACGCGACTCGGTTTCCGCCGCGACTTCGGTCAGCGGCATGACTTTGGCGGTCTCCTTGCTGGCGCCGGCGTAGCCATCGCGATGCGCGCCGACACTGCTCTTGCCGCTGCTCGAGGCCGGCTGCACCACGAACTCGCTCAGCGTGTTCCACGCACCGCAGGCCACGCACTGGCCCTGCCACTTGTTGTATTCGGCGCCGCAGTCGCCGCAGACGTAGGCGGTCTTGGCCTTGGCCATGCGCATCCTCGTGAAGTCGTACGAAAAGCGAAACCGAATCGGTCGCGCGCTCGCGGCACCATACCGTGCGCCGGTCGCAACAGGCGATACGCCGTCGCCGCGATCAGGCGTCGTCCTCGACGAACAGCACGCGACGGGTCATGCCGCAGGTCAGCTCGTAGCTGATGCTGCCGGCAGCGGCGGCGATGCGCTCGACCGGAAGATTCGCGCTCCACAGCGTCACTTCGTCGCCGACCTCGGCATCGGGCACGCCGCGCAGGTCGAGCGTGATGAGGTCCATCGACACGCGGCCGACGATGGCGCTTTCCACCCCGCGGATGCGCACCGGCGTGCCGGAGCCGACACTGCGCGGGTAGCCGTCGCCGTAGCCGATCGCGGCCACACCGATACGCATGTCCTCGGGCGCAGCCCAGGTCGCGGCGTAACCGACGCGCTCGCCCTGCTTCAGGTCGTTCACGGCGATCAGCCGGGTACGCAAAGTCATCGCCGGACGGTAGCCGAAGTCCGCGCCGGCCTTGCCCTCGACCACCGACAATCCGTACAGCAAACCGCCCACGCGCACCCAGTCGCCGCGCGCGCCGGGCCAGCCCAGTACGCCGGCGGAGTTGGACAGCGCGCGCGGTCCCGGCAGACCGGCGACGGCCTGCTCGAAGGTCGCGATCTGCTGTTTGGTCAGCGGGTTCTCGAATTCGTCGGAGGCGGCGAAATGCGTCATCAACACGATCTCGCCGTCGACGTTGGGCATCGCCTGCAACTGCGCATGCACCTGCGCGATGCGCGCCGCGGGAAAACCCAGCCGATGCATGCCCGAATCGACCTTCAGCCACACCCGCAGCGGCCGCGCGTCGGGGTCGGCGGCGAGCCAGGCCAGCTGGCTGTCGTGATGGATGACCGCATCCAGGTTGAGTCGCCGCATCTCGGCGAGATCGGCGGCGCTGTCGGGACCGGACAGCACCACGATGCGCTGGCGATGCCCGGCGGCACGCAAGCGCAGGCCGTCGGCGATGGCCGCCACGCCGAAGGCATCGGCCTCGGCCAGTGCGCGCGCGACGCGCTCCAGTCCGTGCCCGTAGGCGTCGGCCTTGATGACCGCCATGACCCGCGCGCCGGCCGCCTGCTCGCGCAAGCGCGCGAGGTTGTGACGCAGCGCGCCGAGATGAATGGTGGCGGTGGCGAGACGGCTCATGCTTGGGGCTGGGATACGAGCGTGGAGATTCGGGATTCGGAGATGTCGGCCATCCTGCACATGCTCGCGGAAATCGTGGATGTCTGGTCACCAAAGAAATTATTGGAACGGCCAGCGCTCATCACTGCAAGAATCCCACGCTCTTCCAAATCCCGAACCCCGCATCCCGGTCTCTCACTCGAACGCGCCCTCGTAGCTTTCCGGCGTGAAGTTCTCGAACTTGGTGAACTGGCCCAGGAAGGTCAGTTTCACCGTGCCGGTCGGGCCGTTACGCTGCTTGCCGATGATGATCTCGGCCTTGCCCTTGTCCGGCGATTCGGGGTTGTAGTACTCGTCGCGGTAGATGAACAGGATCACGTCGGCGTCCTGCTCGATGGCGCCCGATTCGCGCAGGTCGGACATCATCGGCCGCTTGTCCGAACGCTGCTCGAGGGATCGGTTGAGCTGGGAAAGCGCGATCACGGGAACGTTGAGCTCCTTGGCCAGAGCCTTCAGTCCACGCGAAATTTCTGAAATTTCGGTGGCGCGATTCTCCTTGTTTCCGGGCACCTGCATCAGCTGCAGGTAATCGATCACGATCAAGCCCAGACTGCCGTGCTCGCGCTGCAGGCGGCGCGAGCGCGAGCGCAGTTCCACCGGCGACAGCGCGGGCGTGTCGTCGATGAAGATCTTGGCGTCGGAGAGCATGGTGATGGCCGAGGTCACGCGCGGCCAGTCTTCCTCGGCCAAATCGCCGGTGCGCAAGTTCTGCTGATGGATGCGGCCGACCGAGGAGATCAGTCGGAACGCCAGCTGCGAGGCCGACATTTCCATCGAGAAGATCACCACCGGCTTCTTGCTGCGGATCGCGGCGCTCTCGGCGATGTTGACCGAGAACGCGGTCTTGCCCATCGACGGTCGCGCCGCGACGATGATGAGGTCGGACGGCTGCAGGCCCGCGGTGCGGTCGTCGAGATCGGTGAAGCCAGTCGGCAGGCCGGTTAGCTGGCCCTTGTTCTGGTAGCGCTCGGTGAGGATGCGGAACGCGTCCTTGACCGCCTCGCGCATCGGCACCGTGCTCTTGCGGCCGCGCGCGCCGGCCTCGGCGATGTGGAACACCTTTTGCTCGGCCGCTTCCAGCACTTCCTGCGTACTGCGGCCTTCCGGACGATAACCGTCCTCGGTGATGGTGGTGCCGGCGTCGATCAGCTGCCGCAGCACCGACTTCTCGCGCACGATGCCGGCGTAGGCGGTGATGTTGGCGGCGCTCGGCGTGCTGTTGGCCAGTTCCACCAGGTAGCCCGGACTGCCGATCATCTCGGTCAGCTCGTTGGCCTCGAACCAGTCGCCTAGCGTCACGGCGTCGAACGGCATGCCGCGGTCGGCCAGGCCGGTGATCGCGCGCCAGATCAGACGATGGTCCTTGCGGTAGAAGTCTTCCTCGATCAGACGGTCGGCGACGCGGTCGAAGGCGTCCGGCGACAGCATCAACCCGCCCAGCACCGACTGCTCGGCCTCGATCGAGTGCGGCGGCACGCGCAGGGTTTCGATGGAGGACGATTCGTGGCGCTCGGGCAGCATGGGCATCTCGGGGTCCCTCTCGGACGACTACTCATCTTACGTAGCGGCGTCGCAAATTCCGATACAACAAGTCTGTGGATAACCTGTGATCGGCTGTGGAAAAGCCTGTATGGACGGCGACGCCCAAAACAGAACGGGCGCCACCAGGGCGCCCGTTCGCACAAGGTCGTCGACCGCGATTACTCGCCGGTGACGACGACCTTGATCGTGGCCTGCACGTCGGCGTGCAGCACGATGTGGGCTTCGTACTCGCCGGTGACGCGGATCGCGCCTTCCGGCTGCACGATCTCGCCCTTGTCGGCTTCCAGACCCTTGGCCTGCAGCGCGTCGGCGATCTCGCGCGGACCGACCGAACCGTACAGCTTGCCTTCGGGACTGGCGTTGGCGGCGATGGTCAGCTCGACGCCGTCGAGCTTGGCCTTGCGACCCTCGGCGCCGCCCAGCAGCTCCTTGGCCTTGGCTTCGTACTCGGCGCGGCGCTTCTCGAACTCGGCCAGATTCGCGGCATTGGCCGGCACGGCCTTGCCCTGCGGCAGCAGGTAGTTGCGGCCGTAGCCCGGCTTCACGGTGACCTTGTCGCCGAGGTTGCCGAGGTTCTTCACTTTCTCAAGCAGGATCAGTTCCATGGTGGTTCTCTCGATTCGTTAGCGCCTTGAGGCGGCGCAGCCCTGGACGGTTGTCCGAATGGAAACGCGCCGCCCGCAAGGACGGCGCGCGATGCACGTTCGCCTCAGGCGTCGTGGCTGTCGGTGTACGGCAGCAGCGCCAGGAAGCGCGCACGCTTGACCGCGGTGGCCAGCTGACGCTGGTAGCGCGCCTTGGTGCCGGTGATGCGGCTCGGCACGATCTTGCCGGTCTCGGTGATGTACTGACGCAGCGTGTTGAGATCCTTGTAATCGATCTCCTTCACGCCCTCGGCGGTGAAGCGGCAGAACTTGCGGCGGCGGAAAAACTTGGACATGGCTTGCTCCCGGCTCAGTCGTCGCTGTCGCGATCGTTGTCGTTATCGGAATCCGAATCGTCATCGTCCTTGCTGTCGCTGTCGTCGTCGCGACGACGGCTGCCGGACTTGGCGTCTTCCTTTTCCTTGCTCTTCAGGATCGGCGACTGCTCGGTGTCGGCGCCCGGACGCTTGATGACCAGATGACGGATGACCGCATCGTTGAAGCGGAAGCCCGATTCCAGCTCGTTCAGGACTTCCTGGCTGCACTCGATGTTCATCAGCACGTAATGTGCCTTGGCCAGGTTCTCGATGCTGTAGGCCAGCTGACGACGGCCCCAGTCCTCGAGACGGTGGATCGTGCCGCCATGCTCTTCGATCAGCGCCTTGTAGCGCTCGACCATGGCAGGCACCTGCTCGCTCTGGTCCGGATGGACCAGGAACACGACTTCGTAATGACGCATGTTGTCTCCTCGTGGATGTCTCTCCGCGGCACGCGCGGAGAAGGCAGCCTCCCGCAGGATGCGGTGAGGCAAGGCTCCGCCACGGCGCAATCGGCCGCGGACAGAAGCGGAATTGTAGGATGCGGGCCGCAGAGACGCAAGATATTGATTCGGGCGAAGATCGGTAGCTGCTGAAGCAATCAGACACCGCCGTGGTCCCTGTCTGATATCTGGGGGCGCTGCGGCTCCCACCTCGCCCCCGGTAGCGCTGCGCCCTCCGCGCGTCCCACGACCCCGTCACCCCGGCGAAAGCCGGGACCTAGCGTCTTTGCGAAGCGTGGAAGTCACTGGGTCCCGGCTTTCGCCAGGATGACGTTTCATCGGAAACACCCGCGCCGGAACGGATGCGCTCCATCGCGCGATGCCATCAGTCGCGCGGCGGATCGACCGTGAAGCTCTCGCCGCAGCCGCATTCGCCGGTGGCGTTGGGGTTGTGGAACACGAAACTCGTGTTCAGTCCCTGGCGCTGGAAGTCGATCACGGTGCCGTCCACCAGCGGGCGGCTGGTGGCGTCGATCACCAGCGGCACGCCATCGACCTCGACCACCTGGTCGTCGTCGCCGCGCTCGACGGCCAGCTCGATGACGTAGCCGAAACCCGAGCAACCGGTGCGACGCACGCCGAACCGCACGCCGCTGGCCTGCGGATGGCCGGCGAGGTAGGTCTGCATGCGTGCGCGGGCGGTGTCGGTGATCTGGATGTTCATGGCGATGCTCGAAAGACTATATCTAGTGTACGCGCGACCGCGGCGGAACCCAACGCCGTCGCGTGCGGTCGACGCTTATGCCCGATCGGCGTGTCGTCGGACTCGCGGCCGTGACCGCAGGTCGATTATCATGGACGGCCTTGTCTCGACACCGATATGCGGTGTCCCAGCTGGAGTTTCAATCGATATGACGGTGGTCAGCGTCAAGCAGGCTCTTGCCGGCACGCCCGGCGAAGGCAGTGAAGTCACGGTCCGCGGCTGGGTGCGCACCCGGCGCGACTCCAAGGCCGGGCTTTCCTTCGTGCACATCAGCGACGGCTCCTGCTTCGCGCCGATCCAGGCCGTGGTGCCGGCCGACCTGCCCAATTACGAGAACGAGGTGCAGCGCCTGACCTCCGGCGCCAGCGTGATCGTCACCGGCACCCTGGTCACTTCGCAGGGCAAGGGCCAGGGCTTCGAGATTCAGGCCGCGAAAGTCGAGGTACCCGGCTTCGTCGACGATCCGGAAACCTACCCGATCCAGCCCAAGCAGCATTCGATGGAGTTCCTGCGCGAGGTCGCCCACCTGCGCCCGCGCACCAACCTGTTCGGCGCCGTCACGCGCATGCGCCACACGGTGATGATGGCGATCCACCGCTTCCTCACCGAGCAAGGCTTCTACTGGATCAACACCCCGATCATCACCACGTCCGACGCCGAGGGCGCGGGCGACATGTTCCGGCTGTCGACGCTGGACCTGGCCAACCTGCCGCGCGACGACAAGGGCGCGATCGACTTCCGCAAGGACTTCTTCGGCCGCGAGGCGTTCCTGACCGTGTCCGGCCAGCTCAACGTCGAGGCCTACTGCCTGGCGATGAGCAAGGTCTACACCTTCGGCCCGACCTTCCGCGCCGAGAACTCCAACACCGCGCGCCATCTGGCCGAGTTCTGGATGGTGGAGCCGGAGATCGCCTTCGCCGACCTGAACGACAACGCCGATCTGGCCGAGGCGTTCCTGAAGTCCATCTTCCGCACGGTGCTCGACGAGCGTCAGGACGACATGGCGTTCTTCGCCGAGCGCGTGCATCCGGAGGCCATCACGCGCCTGCAGGCCTTCGTCGACGCGCCGTTCGAGCGCATCCAGTACACCGACGCCATCGAAATCCTGAAGAAGTCCGGCAAGAAGTTCGAGTTCCCGGTCGCCTGGGGCGTGGACCTGCAGACCGAGCACGAGCGCTACCTGGTCGAGGAGCACGTCGGCCGCCCGGTCGTGGTGATGAACTACCCCGAGGAGATCAAGGCTTTCTACATGCGCCTCAACGACGACGGCAAGACCGTCGCCGCGATGGACGTGCTGGCCCCGGGCATCGGCGAGATCATCGGCGGCGCGCAGCGCGAGGAGCGCCTGGACCGGCTCGACGCGCGCATGCAGCAGTTCGGTCTCGACCCCGAAACCTACGGCTGGTACCGTGATCTTCGCCGCTACGGCACCGTGCCGCACGCTGGTTTCGGCCTCGGTTTCGAGCGGCTGCTGTGCTACATCTGCGGCATCGCCAACATCCGCGATGCGATCCCCTATCCCCGAGTCGCAGGAAGCGCCGAATTCTGATCGACCGCCATGCCGTCTAGACGTCTGTTTCAGCTGTTGCTGCCGGCCCTGCTGCTTGTGCTGGGTGCATGCGCGTCGCATGCGCCGGCCAAGTCCGACACGCCGCGCGCGGGTACTCGCGACGCGGCGATGGCGGAACTGCAGAAGGCCGATCCCTGCTGTACGCGATTCTCGCAGTTCTCCTTCCATCGCGATCTGCCGCTGAAGCCCACGCGCTTCGACGTCGAGTCGAGTCTTCCCGTGGCCGACTTCAACGGTACGCGCAGCTACTTTCTGGCCTTCACGCTGCCGCAGAAGCATGCACTGCCGTACAAGATCGTGCTGAAGTCGGAAATGACCGGCCGCTGGCTGCATTCGAGCTACCTGTTCGCGCCCTCGGTGGTGGTGCTCGACGCCAACTACCGGCCGATGCAGACCCTCGACGTGCAACAGTGCGAATACATCGGCTGGAGCCAGTCCACCACCGGCGCGCTGGGCAGCGTGGACGTCGACAGCCCGAACGCGCGCTACCTGGTGGTCTACACCTCCGGTCAGCAGCTCAACGGCAGCACCTACTGGGAGCAGTCGCCCACCGCCTTCTCGGCCGATGCGCCGGTGAAGATGGCGGCCACCGGCAGCTTCCAGATCTCGCACGGCCCGAACGGTCCGCTGTACGTCGGCGTGATGACGCCGCGCTACGCCAAGGCGGTCTCCGAGGCGCTGTGCGCCAAGCCGGATCCGCAATCCTCGCCGGGCGCGCTGTCCACGCTGCGTTCGCTGTTCCTGCCCTCGGCCAAGGACACCACGCCATGAACACGACGCCCATGCTCGGCATGCTTTATATCCTGCTGCTGATCGCCGGCGCGTGCGGCTTCGGCATGCACCTCTACGCGCAGTGGCGCTTCGCCCGCATCATGCGCGAACGCTATGCCGACAAGTGGCGCATCATCGCCTGTCCGGACCAGGGTCGCGCCAGCCGCATGCGAACCTGGGCGCGCCTGCAGCAGGTGTTGCGCAGCAACGTGCCGGAGCTGTTCGAGGACGCCGAGCTGACCCGCTGGCACCGCATCTGGCGCTACGCGCCGTGGCTGGCCTGGCCATGCTGGATCGGCGTGCTGGTGATCCAGGCGACGACCGCGCACTGAATCCCGCCGGCGCCGCGGCGTCGGCCTGTCAGGAGACACGCATGAAACTGGAACTCGACGGCCGCCACGCGCTGGTATGCGGCGCCTCCAAGGGCATCGGCCGCGCCACCGCCACGGAACTGGCCGCGCTGGGCGCGGACGTCACCGTGCTGGCCCGCTCGGAAGACGTCCTGCGCGCACTCGTCGACACGCTGCCGCGCACGCACGACGCCCAGCAGCACCGCTTCCTGGTCGCCGACATGAGCGATCGCCCCGCCCTCGCCGCCGCCATCGAGGCGCACATCGCCGCGCATCCGGCGCAGATCCTGATCCACAACTCCGGCGGACCACCCGCCGGCCCGGCGCACCGCGCCGATGCCGCCGCCTTCGAGCAGGCCTTCGGCCAGCACCTTCTGGCCGGTCAGACGCTGTTGCAGGCGGTGCTGCCGGGCATGCGCGCGGCCGGCTACGGACGCCTGGTCAACATCATCTCGACCTCGGTGAAGGAACCGATCCCGAACCTGGGCGTGTCCAACACCGTGCGCGCGGCCGTCGCCAGCTGGGCCAAGACCCTGGCCGGCGAACTCGCCGCCGACGGCATCACCGTCAACAACGTGCTACCCGGCTTCACCGAGACCGGCCGCCTGGCCAGCCTGATCGCCGGACGCGCGAAGGCGCAGGGCATCGACGAGGACGCGGTGGCGCGCGACATGCTCGGCCACGTGCCCGCCGCACGCTTTGGCAAGCCCGAGGAAGTCGCCGCCGTCGCGGCCTTCCTGTGCACGCCGGCCGCGGCCTACGTCAACGGCGTCAGCATCGCCGTCGACGGCGGACGCACGCGCAGCCTGTCCTGAGCCGTGCCCGAAGGGCCGGAAATCCGTCGCGCTGCCGACGCCCTGGCCGATGCCGTGGTCGGCGCCCCGCTGGCGCGCGTGTGGTTCGCTTTCGAGGAGCTCCTGCCCTACGCGCCGCTCCTGATCGGACAACGCATCGAAGCCATCACGCCGCACGGCAAGGCGCTGCTGACGCGCTTCGACAACGGCCTGACGATGTATTCGCACAACCAGCTCTATGGCGTGTGGCGCATCGCCGCCGCCGGCGAGCGTCCACGCACGAAACGCAGCCTGCGCGTGGCGCTGGAGACGGCCGACCACGCGATCCTGCTCTACAGCGCCTCGGACGTCAGTCTGTGGCCGACTGAACGCGTGCACGAGCATCCGTTTCTGGCACGACTGGGGCCGGATGTGCTCGACCCCGAGCTGGATCGCGACACCGTGCTGGCGCGCCTGAGCGACCGCCGCTTCGCGCGTCGGCGGCTGGCCGGTCTGCTGCTCGACCAGGCGTTCCTCGCCGGCCTGGGCAACTACCTGCGCGCGGAAATCCTGTGGCAGGCGCGCATCGCGCCGACCCTGCGGCCGGTCGATCTGGATGACGCCCAACGCATCATGCTGGCCGATGCGCTGCTCGACGTGCCGCGTCATTCCTACCGCACACGCGGTAAACGTGGCCGCGGCCGTCTGCAGGAAACACCCTTCCGTTTCCGCGTCTACGGCCGCGACAACCAGCCCTGCCCGCGCTGCGCCACGCCGATCGCGCGCAGCGAGCTCGGCGGCCGACCGATGTTCACCTGTCCGGATTGTCAACGCTGACGCTGCGGCCAAAGCTCGCTAAGCTTCGCGGCATGGACATGCCGAGTTTCCAGCACCTGATCGACGGCCGTATGGTCGACGCCGCCGACGGCGGTTGGCGCGACGTGCATGAACCGGCCACCGGCCAGGTCTACGCGCGCTGTGCGGACGGCAACGCGGCCGACGTCGAGCGCGCCGTGGCCGCCGCGGCCGCCGCCGCGCCGGACTGGGGCCGTCGCCCGGCCGGCGAACGCGCCGCCCTGCTGCGCCGCATGGCCGACCTCGTCGAACAGCGCCTGGACGCCTTCGCCGCCGCCGAATCGCGTGACAGCGGCAAGCCGGTGGCGCTGGCGCGAAACGTCGACATTCCGCGTGCGGTCGCCAACCTGCGCTTCTTCGCCGCCGCCATCGAAACCTGGGACGGCGCGTCGCACGCCATGCCCGGCCAGGCGATCAACGTCACCCTGCGCCAGCCGTTGGGCGTGGCGGCCTGCATCAGCCCGTGGAACCTGCCTCTGTACCTGTTCACCTGGAAGATCGCCCCGGCCCTGGCCTGCGGCAACGCGGTGGTGGCCAAGCCGTCCGAGATCACCCCGTGCACGGCGACGATGCTGGCCGAGGTGGCACTGGAAGCCGGTCTGCCCGCCGGCGTGTTCAACGTCGTGCACGGCGAGGGGCCCGCGGTCGGCGCACCGCTGGTCGCGCATCCGCAGGTCAAGGCCGTGTCGTTCACCGGCTCCACGCGCACCGGCGCGGCCATTGCCGCCGCCACCGCCGCGCAGTTCAAGAAGGTCTCGCTGGAGATGGGCGGCAAGAACCCCGCCATCGTGTTCGCCGACGCCGATCTGTCCGATGCGAACCTCGATACCATCGTGCGCTCGGGCTTCGCCAATCAGGGCGAAATCTGTCTGTGCGGCTCGCGCCTGCTGGTGCAGCGCTCCATCTACGAAGACTTCCGCGAGCGCTATCTGACACGCGTGAAAGCATTGCGCGTGGGCGATCCCGAGGCGGCGGAGAGCGACCTCGGCGCGCTGGTCTCGAAACCGCACTTCGACAAGGTCGTGGCTTGCATCGAACGTGCGCGCAGCGAAGGCGGCACCGTGCTGTGCGGCGGCCAAGCCGTGCAGCTGGAAGGTCGTTGCGCGGAGGGCTGGTTCGTCGCCCCGACCGTGATCGAGAGCCTGCCCGCCGACTGCGCCACCAACCAGGAAGAAATTTTCGGCCCGGTCGTCACCCTGATGCCGTTCGAGGACGAAGCCGACGCGCTGGCCCTCGCCAACGGCACCGGCTACGGCCTGGCCGCCTCGCTGTGGACGCGTGACATCGACCGCGCACAGCGCATGGCCAGCGCGCTGGAATTCGGCATCGTCTGGATCAACTGCTGGATGCTGCGCGACCTGCGCACGCCGTTCGGCGGCGTCAAGCAATCCGGCGTCGGCCGGGAGGGCGGCGTCGAGGCGCTGCGCTTCTTCACCGAAGCCAAGAACGTGTGCATCGCCGTGCATCCCGCCGCATGAGCGCGGGTCGTCGCGGCGTTGCCGTCCATTGAATCTTCATCGCAGGAGAACGTTCAACCATGCCTCGTATCAAGGAACTGCTCGCCAGCAACAAGCAATGGGCCGAGCGCATTCAGGCCGAAGATCCGCAGTTCTTCGAGCAGCTGTCCAAGCAGCAGGCGCCGAAATTCCTGTGGGTCGGCTGCTCGGATTCGCGCGTGCCGGCCACGCAGATCGTCGACCTGCCGCCGGGCGAGATCTTCGTGCACCGCAACGTCGCCAACGTCATCGTGCACACCGATCTCAACGCGCTGTCGGTGATCCAGTTCGCCGTCGAAGTACTGAAAGTCGAGCACGTGCTGGTGGTCGGGCACTACGGCTGTGGCGGCGTAGGCGCGGTGCTCAAGAAGCAGCGCCTGGGGCTGATCGACAATTGGCTGCGGCACGTCGAGGACGTCGCCAACAAGCACATCCATGCGCTGGGCGACACGCTCGGCTTCGAGCGACGCCACGACCGCCTGTGCGAGCTCAACGCCATCGAGCAGGCCATGCATGTGTGCGCCACGACCATCGTGCAGGAAGCCTGGAGCCGCGGGCAGCCGCTGCGCGTGCACGCCTGGGTCTACGGCCTTTCCGACGGCCGCATCAACGACCTCGGGCTGGATGTGCGCGACATGGATTCGATGCGGACATCCTATCGCCAGGCGCTCGATACGCTGACCGCGAAATGGGCTCAGGAGGATGCCGCGTGAGCGGATCGATCCGCACGGACAAGGCGCCGCCGCCGGTCGGCGCCTACCCGCATGCGCGTCGCGTCGGCGACCTGCTGTTCCTGTCCGGCGTCGGCCCTCGACGCCCGGACGACAACGGCATTCCGGGCAACGTCTACGACGACAGCGGGCTGCTGGTCGACTACGACATCGAGGCGCAGTGCCGGCAGGTGTTCGCCAACGTCCGCGCGGTGCTGGAAGCCAGCGGCGCGCGTTGGGAAGACCTCGTGGACGTGACCGTGTTCCTGACCGACATGGCGCGCGACTTCGCCGCCTACAACCGTCTCTACGCCGAGCACTTCCAGGGCGTCGACGCCTGCCGCACTACGCTCGGCATCGACGCGCTGCCGACGCCGATCGCGATCGAACTGAAATGCATCGCCGCGCCCGGCGCGCGTCGGGACTGACGTCGACTCAGCCGACGGCGTCCAGACAGGTCTGCAACAGCCGGCGGATCACCGGCTGCACGCGCTCGGCGTGCTCCGGCAGGTACTCGAAAGTCGCCTCGTCCATGTAGTTGCACTGCGCCAGTTCCAGCTGCACGGCGTCGATGCCGTCGTCGGGCGCGCCGTAATGGCGCGTGATGTAACCGCCCTTGAAGCGCCCGTCGACCACGTGGGTGTAGGCGTTCTGGCCGTCGAGCACGCCGGCCAGTGCCTTGCGCAGCGACGGGTGGCAGCTGACCCCGGCGTGGGTGCCGAGATTGAAGTCCGGCAGACGGCCCTGGAACAGCATCGGCACCACCGCGCGGATCGAGTGCCCTTCCCATAGCACCACGCGGCCGTGCGCCTCGCGCAGCCGCTTCAGTTCATCGCGCAAGGCCTGGTGATAGGGCCGCCAGTAGGCTTCCACGCGCGCGGCAATGTCCTCGCTGTCCGGCGCTTCGCCGTCACGGTAGATCGACGTACCGTCGAACTGGATCGTCGGCACCAGGCTGGTCTCGCTCTGCCCCGGGTACAGCGCATGCCCGTCCGCCGGGCGATTGAGATCGACCACGTAGCGCGAATGCGCCGGCTGCAGGATGCTGGCACCCAGCTCGCGCGCGAAGGCGTACAGACGGCCCACGTGCCAGTCGGTGTCGGGCGAGCGCTGCGCCGACGGCGTCATGCGCGCAGCCAGCGCCTCGGGAATGTGGCTGCCGTCGTGTGGCAGGCTGATGAGCAGCGGCGCGCTGCCCCGGTGCAAGGTGAAGGTAAACATGCCTGTATTCTAGTGCTCTCCATGCCCATAGGTTCCAACGTATGCGTACATGCGTAAAACCTCGTCTTAGGGATATTCCGATGCCTGAAATGCTTCACATCTTTTCAACCAATCCTGTGATCTTATGAAACAGCTCCAATGAAGGAGCATTAAGGAGAGATGTGATGAAACGGAACGCATTTTTGCCGCTCGCCGCTATCGTCCTAATCGGCGCTCTTTCCATCGGCAATCAGGAAGCACGCGCAGCACTTCCTTGTCCGGATTGCCAAGCAATCTTTCAAAAGTGCCTGGATGCCGGCGGCTCCTACAGCTCATGCGAAGCCAGTCAGCCGGGCTACTGCTATGGCTGCCCGCCGCCCCTCAGCGACAATACCAAGAAAGTGCACGCACCCGATTTCACGAAACATCATTCCGCGTTTCTTGCCTGGATCAGCCGGCAGATTCATACGCTGAAAAAACTCGCGTGATGTACGTCATCGCATGAGCCATGGTATGGCAAGGCCGCCGTTTAGGCGGCCTTGCATTTTATGCGCCCATGCAAAACCACGGCACACCTTGCCCCGCACTCAGTCCCCGAGCAGCACCAGCTCTTCCGCGGACGTCGGATGGATCGCCACCGTGGCGTCGAGGTCGGCCTTGCGCGCGCCCATCTTCAGCGCCACGGCGAAGCCCTGCAGCATTTCGTCGCTGCCGACGCCGAACAGATGCACGCCGACCACGCGCTCGTCAGGGCCGACGCAGACCAGCTTCATCAGACTCTGCTGCGGGTGATCCGACAGCGCCGACACCATCGGCGTGAAGCGCGCGCGGTGCACGCGCACGGCGTCGCCATGCAGCACCCGCGCCTGCGCCTCGGTCAGCCCCACCGCGCCCAGCGGCGGATGCGCGAAGACGACGCTGGGAATGTTGGCGTAGTCCAGCTGCGCATCGGGCTGGCCGCCGAACAGGCGGTCCGACAACCGCCGTCCCGCGGCGATCGCGACCGGCGTCAGTTCGGTGCGTCCGGTCACGTCGCCCACCGCATGCACGCCGGGCACGTTGGTGTCCTGCTTCGCGTCGGTGACGATGTGACCGTCCTCGTCCAGCGCCAGCGGCACCGTGCCGAGTCCGATGTCGTCGCTGTTGGGCACGCGTCCGAGCGCCCACAGCACCTGCTCGTAGGGCGCGGCGTCGCCGGTCGCGACGTGCTCCAGATGCAGGCCGTCGCGGTCGCGTCGCACATCGGGAAGCGCCGCGTGCAGGTGCACGCCGATGCCCTGCGCGCGCATCGACGCGGTCAGCGCCTCGCCCAGCTCGGCGTCGAAATGACTGAGCAGCGTCGAGCGTGCGTACAGATCGACTTTCGCGCCCAATGCGTGCAGCACGCCTGCCAGCTCGCAGCCGATATAACCGCCGCCGATCACGGCCACGCTGCGCGGACAGGCACGCAACGCGAAGAAGTCGTCCGACACCCCGCCCAGCTCGAAGCCCGGCGTGGCCAGACGACGCGGCCGCGCGCCGGTGGCGATCAGCACGTGCGGCGCGCACAGCGTCTCGCCGGCGGCCTCCACGCGGTCGGCGGCGCGCAGACAGCCACGCGCCGCGATCAACGCGACGCCGGCCTCCTGCAGACGCTTGCGGTAGCTGGCATGGATGCGCGCGATGTAGGCCTCGCGGCGGGCGACGAAATGCCCCCAGTCGAGTGCCCCGGACGACACCTCGAACCCGAACGCGCGGGCGCGTTGCACGTCCTCGGCCGCCTGCGCGGCGTACCACATGGCTTTCTTCGGCACGCAGCCGACGTTGACGCAGGTGCCGCCGAGCGCGCCCGGTTCCAGCAGCGCGACGCGCGCGCCGTGATGGGCGGCGCGGAAGGCGGAGGCCAGACCGCCGGAACCGGCGCCGAGCACGATGTAATCGAAAGTACGCATGCGATCCTTGAGCGTCGTTCCCCGTCAGAGCCGAAAACGCGCCGGCCGGAAAGCGTGGGTGTCGATATCCGGCGCCACGCCGCGGCACAGCGCCGTGACGATCTCCGCGGTGCCCGCCGCCATGCTCATGCCGAGCATGCCATGCGCGGTGGCGAAGATCAGATTCGACCAGCGCCGGCTTTCGCCGATGATGGGCAACTGGTCCACGCTCATCGGTCGCCAGCCCCACCACATCTCCTGCAGCACGGGTCCGGACGACTCGTGTAGATAGTGTGTCGCGGCGCGGCGGATGGCCTTCACGCGCGCATCGTTGAGCAGACCGTCGAAGCCGTTGAACTCCATCGTGCCGCCGAGCCGGAAACCGGAACCCCAGGCCACCGCGCAGACGCCGTCCTCGCGCAGCATCAGCGGGCGCGATGGCGCGCGCGACGGGCGCGACCAGGTGATCGAATAGCCCTTGCCCGGCTGCATCGGCAGACGCATGCCGAACATGCGGCCGACCTGCGGCGACCAGGCGCCCAACGCCATCACCATGCGTTTGCCCGAGTACACGCCGCGATGGGTGCGCACAGCATCGATCTGACGGCCGTTGACGTGCACGCGCTCGATCCGCGCATTCTCCTCGACAATGCCGCCCAGCTCGCGCACCCGACGCGCCAGTTCGGCAACGAAGGCTTCGGGGCGTAGATGCGCGTCGCCGGGATGGAAATAGCCGCCGGCCATGCCCGGCTTCAGCGCCGGCTCCATCGCCTGCAGCTCGTCGTCGCTCTTGCGCTGCGCCTCGATGCCGAGTCGGTCCAGCCACTGCGCATGCTTCTCGGCCTCGCGCAGGCTTTCCGCGTGGCGATAGACGTACAGCGTGCCGCGCGCGGCGTATTCGCAGTCCAGCCCTTCTTCCTCGATCCAGTCACGCATCAGGTCGATCGAGCTCAACAACAGCGTGGCCCGCGCTTCCGCGGCTTCTTCGGCGCGCGCCCGCCGCCCTTGCCGGGCCAGGCGTAGCAACCACAGAAAGCGCGCCAGCTCCGGACGCGGATGGATGTGCAGGGGCGCGTCGTTCTGCAGCATCTGCGCGAACGCCTTGCGCAGACCGCCGGGTGTGAGCAGCGGGATCGCATGACTGGGCGTCAGCGTGCCGCAGTTGCCGTGCGAAGCGCCACTGCCGACCGTGCCCTGCTCGACGATGCGCACGCTCGCGCCGGCCTGCAGCAGCCGCAGCGCACAGGCCAGGCCGATCACGCCGCCACCAAGCACGAGAACATCACTACGCTGCGCTGCCATGGGTCCCATTCTACCCACGGTTCGTGACCGACATACGCCCGGACGAACGGCCTAGGCGTTCACCCCGGGTCGCAGACCGCGCGGCATCAGGTAGCGTTCCAGTCCCTCGAACACGCCCTGCACCAGCAGCGCCAGCGCCGCCGCCGGCACCGCGCCCTGCAGGATCAGGCCGAGGTCGTCCAGGCGGATGCCGGTCAGGATCGGCTGACCGTAGCCGCCGGCGCCGATCAGGGCGCCCAGCGTCGCGGTGCCGACGTTGATGACCGCGGCGATCTTCACGCCGGCCAGGATCGAACGCATCGCCAGCGGCAGTTCGATGCGCAACAGCCGCACCCGCGCGGGCAAGCCCATCACCGCCGCCGATTCCAGCAGTGCCGGATCGATGCCGGTCAGTCCCGCATGCGTGTTGCGCACGATCGGCAGCAGGCTGTAGAGAAACAGCGCCGCGATGGCCGGCCCGGCACCGATGCCGAACAGCGGGATCATGAACACGAACATGGCCAGCGACGGCACGGTCTGCAGCACGCCGGTCAGCGCCATCACGACATGCCCCAGCCGACGCCAGCGCGCGGCGAGGATGCCGAGCGGCACCGCCAGCAGCAGCGCCAGTCCGAGCGAGATGCCGACCAGCGCGAGATGTTCGCGCGTGCGCTGCAGGATACGCGCGGCCATGCCCTGTACCGGCGATGCCGCCGACACGCCGAGAAACGCCGCCGCAACGTCCGTCTCGCTGCGGCCGTCGAGCTTCACTGCCGCGTTCATGCGCTGCATCGCCTGCACGTCGATGCGACCGGCCAACGCGCGCAGCGCTTCGATCGCGTCGGGCACGCGCTGCGCCAAATCCAGTCGGTACAGGAACACCGCGCGATACGGCGGAAAGTAGTGGCGGTCGTCGCGCAGCACGCGCAGGTGGTGGTACGGAATCTCCGCGTCGGTGGTGTAGACGTCGGTGAGGTCGATCGCGCCCTGCGCCAGCGCACGGTAGGCCAGGTCGTGATCCATGCCGCGCACGTCGCGCTGCGGCAACGCATAGGCGCGCCGCAGGCCGCGCCAGCCGTCATCGCGATCCATGAACTCGTTGGAGAAACCGAAGCGCAGATCTGGATGCGCGCGCAGGTCGGAGATCGTGGCGATCTTCAGCGCATCGGCGCGGGTCGCGCGCATGCCGACAGCGTAGCTGTCCTCGAAACCGAGCGAGTCGGTGACGCCGATGCCCAGCGGACGCAGCCGTGCGCGCAGCATGGCGAGATCGGCGTCCGCCGGCGTACCCGGCAGCAGTTCCTGCACCAGCGTGCCGGTGTATTCGGGATAGGCATCGATGTCGCCCTCGCGCAGGGCGCGCCACAGGATGCGGGTGCCGCCAAGGCTGCGCCGATGAACGGCCGCAATGCCGTGTTCGCGCAGCGACAGACGCGCGACCTCGCCCAGCACCACCGACTCGGTGAACGCCTTCGAGCCGATCCGCACCGGTGGCGGCGCCGCATGCGCGCCGGCCGCGAGCATGACCGCCAGCAGCATCGCGATGCCCAGCACGCGCCTCATGCCGGGCGCTCCGGCAAGCGTCGCGCGCTGTCGAGAAACCGGCGTACGTAATCGTTGGTCGGCGTGCGCTGCAGATCGGCAATGCCGCCGTCCTGCACCACGCGGCCATCGCGCATCAGCACCAGGCGCGACGCCAGCCACGCCGCTTCGGCGACGTCGTGCGTCACCAGGATCACGGTCTTGTCCAGCGTGTCGAACAGATCGCGCAACTGCGTTTGCAACTCGTGGCGGACGATCGGATCGAGCGCGCCCAGCGGTTCGTCCAGCAGCAGCGCCGGCGGATCCGTCATCAGGGCGCGCATCAACGCCACGCGCTGGCGCTGTCCGCCCGACAGCTCCGCCGGATAGCGCTGCAAGGCCGAAACCGGCAGGCGCACGCGCTCGGCCAGTTCATTGCAGCGCGCGGCAATCCGCTCGCGCGTCCAGCCGAGATGACGCGGCAGCAAGGCCAGATTGTCCCGCCCGCTCAGGTGCGGGAACAGTCCGCCTTCCTGAATCACGTAACCCAGTCGACGTCGGATGTCCTGCAGGGACGTCGTGGCCAGCGGCATGCCGTCGACACGGACCTCGCCGGCCGTGGGTCGCACCAGCCCGATCAGCAGCCGCAACACCGTGGACTTGCCGCTGCCGCTGCTGCCGATCAGCGCGCAGACCTGACCGCGCGCGAAGTCCAGCGACACGTCGTCGAGCGCCAGCACCCCCGGATAGCGCACCTGCACCCGATGCAGGGCGAACATGGGAGACGCACAGACGTGGCCATCGGCCGGGACCGGCGGAATCGGTGTCGCGGGCATGTCCGCATCATACCCGCCGCGGCCCTGGACCCGTGGCGACGGCTTTGCCGATATCGTGTAGTCGGTTGGCACTTTTCCTGCATGACTCCCGCATGCACCTACCGGAGTCCTCACCATGCCCCCGTCCAACCCGGAAATTCTGCTTGCACTGCGGTCGCCCGACAGCGGCTGGCTGGGCGTTCTGGCCACCGTGCTGGACGAGGCCAACCAGGACCCCCGTTTCGATGCCGCGCAGCGCGACATCCTGCGCCAGCTGCTGAATCAGGAGCGCATGCCGCGCGAGATCGGCGACGCCGCACGCCATCGCGCCGCCGTCTTCGAGACCGAAATCATCCGCGACTGCCAGGCCGCGAAGGAAGCCGCGGTGCGTCCGACTGCCCCGGAGCGTCCCAAACTGACGCTGGTTGGCAAGCTGGCCAGCTGAAACAGGGCACTTCTTGCACAGCACCTCAAGTCTTTGCCGCAAGCCATTGATTTGATACCCTCGAAGCACGCCGCCTCGGGGGTTTTTCATGCCCATGTCTTTTTCGTCGGGTCCATATCGCCCCGCTTCGCACGCTCGCTGGGCCGCCGCCGGCATGCGCGTGGCCTGCCTGGGCGCGCTCGCCCTGTTGACCGCCTGCGCCGGCGCACCACGACGGACACCGCACGAGACGCCCACGCCGGTCGCCAGCGGCATTCCCCAGCAGCCGCCGGAACGGCAGGCCGAGGACGTGCTGTTCCACGCCATCGGACTGGTCGGTACACCCTATCGCTGGGGCGGCAACACGCCCGACAGCGGATTCGACTGCAGCGGTCTGGTCGACTACGTGTTCCGCACCTCGGCCGGCCTGCAACTGCCGCGCACCTCGCACGAAATGGCGCAGATGTCGGTGCCCAAGATCAAGCAGACGGACCGCCTGACTTCCGGCGACCTGCTGTTCTTCCGCACCGGCCTGCACCGCATCAGCCACGTGGCGATCTACGTCGGCAAGGGACGCTTCGTGCATGCGCCGAACAGCGGCGGCACGGTGCGGCTGGACAACCTGTCCAACCCGTACTGGAGCCGCCACTTCGCGTTCGCGCGTCGCGTGCTCGACTGACTTCCCGCCGCCGCGCGCACGCATCGCTTGCATGCGGGCCGCGGCCCGTCGACCATGGACCCGTCCCGTCCGCGCTGGCGGTCGCACCATGGAGGAATGCCGCATGACACGCATGTCCCGCTCCGGCCTCTGGCTGGCATTGCTCGGTACCGCGATGGTCGCTCCGGGCGGCTGCGCGATGCCCTCCGATCACGTGGCGCTCACGGCCCTGGGTTCGCTCGACGATCAGGCGCTGGCGCAACGGCTCGGTCTCGGCGCGGACGGCGGACTCACGCCCCATTCCGCACCGCTCCCCACCGCGCAAGGCACCACCAAGCAACGCATGCTGCAGACCTATCACGGCATCCCGGTGCAGGATCGCGGCGTGGTGATCGAGCGCGACGCCACGGGGAACATCGTCAGCGTGCGCGGCGACCTGGCGCGCGATCTCGCCGCCCAGTTGCCGCAGGTCGATGCACGCATCGCGCCGGATCAGGCCGTGCAGGCGCTGCGCGCGCACGACGGCATCGACGCCGACGCCGCGCTGAGCAACGTGCAGCACGCCTTGTCCATCGACCCGCACGGCGACGCGCCGAAGCTGGTCTACCAGGTGTCGTTCTACATCACGCAGCACGACACGCCCCGGCGACCGACCGGCGTCGTCGATGCGATGACCGGAACGGTGCTGAAAGCCTGGGACGGACTGACCACGCAGGACGGCCAGCAGGGCTCGCGCCCCAGCGGCGGTTTCGTCGGCCCTGCGCCGACGAAACCCGCAGGCGACTGAAGCGCGCTACAGCGCCGTCGCCGCGAAGGTGTTGCAGCGGGCGATCTCGCCGCTGGCGAAACCGGTCTTGAACCAGCGCACGCGCTGCGCCGAGGTACCGTGGGTGAACGAATCCGGCATCACGCTTCCGCGCGCGCGTCGTTGCAGGGTGTCGTCGCCGATGTGGCTGGCCGCGTCCAGCGCCGCTTCGATGTCGCCCGGCTGCAGCCACTGCAGCTGCCGCTGCGCGCGATTCGCCCACACGCCGGCGAAGCAGTCCGCCTGCAGTTCCTGACGCACCGACAGACCGTTCGCGCCCTGCATCGCCGCGCCGCGCGCACGCGCTTCGTCGACCTTGCGCATGACGCCGAGCAGGTTCTGCACGTGATGACCGACCTCGTGCGCGATCACGTAGGCGCGCGCGAAGTCCGCGGTCGAGGCGTTGAGCTGCGACCCCATCTGATCGAAGAAACCCACGTCCAGATAGACCTGGCGATCGCCGGGACAGTAGAACGGCCCGACCGCGGACGAGGCCGCGCCGCAGGCCGTGCGCACGCTGCCACGGAACAGCACCAGTCGCGGCGGCTGGTAGCGGCGGCCGAGGTCGCCGAACACGCCGCTCCAGACGTCCTCGGTGCTGCCCAGCACGCGCTGCACGAACTCGGTCTGCACGTCGGCGGCGGGCGCGGTGGTCTGCGGCGCGCCGGCGCCGAGCTGCGACGTGCTTTCGCCGTTGCCGAGCAGGGCCGTCGGATCCTTGAAGAAGACCCAGCCCAGGATCAGCATCACGATCAGTCCGCCGATACCCATCGGCCGACCGCGCAGGCCGCGACCGCCTCCGCCGCCGGTGGACTGCACCACGTTGTCGCTGCGTCTCCCCTTGCGCCAAAGCATGTCGTCGCCCTCTCCGCCGTGCCGTTGCCGGCAAACGTAGCTCGATTGCGCACCCCGCGCCAGCGGCCGCTCGCTTGTGCCTGTCGCCGCGACGGTCCATAGTCGGAGACTGTTGTGTCCAGCGCCGACCGTCGCGCACGACACGGCGACGGACGTCGCGGACACTCCTTGCCTGGCTGCAACGGGAGGAGACGCATGAGCGACGCGACCACCACGGTGGACCCCAAGGCGACCGACGACCGCCGCCTTCGCCGCGACATCGGCATCATCGGACTGCTGTTCACCGCCGTCGGTTCGATCATCGGTTCCGGCTGGCTGTTCGGCGCGCTGAGCGCGGCGCAGATCGCCGGCCCGGCCTCGATCCTGGCCTGGGGCATCGGCGGCGTGATGATCATCCTGATCGGTCTGTGCTACGCCGAACTGGGCACGATGTTCCCGGTCTCCGGCGGCGTGGTGCGTTTCCCGCATTTCGCCTTCGGCTCCTTCGCCAGCTACACGCTGGGCTGGATCACCTGGCTGGCGGTGGCCTCGACCACCTCCATCGAAGTGCTGGCCGCGCTGCAGTACTCGACCAACTACCTGCCCTGGCTGCAGCACCTGCAGGACGGCGTGCCGGTGCTGACCGGCGCGGGCTTCGCGGTCGCGGTGGCGATGCTGGCGCTGTTCAGTCTCATCAACGTGGTCGGCATCCGCTGGTTCGCGCGTCTCAACAACGCGCTGGTGTGGTGGAAGCTCATCATCATCGTGGTGGTCATCGTGGCTTTCCTGATGACCGCCTTCGACGGCGCCAACTTCACCGGCGGCGCGCAGGACCACGCCGACGCCGGCGGCTTCATGCCGTTCGGCTGGAGCGGCGTGTTCGCGTCCATCGCCACCGCCGGCATCGTGTTCTCCTACCTCGGCTTCCGTCAGGGCGTGGAGCTGGCCGGCGAAACCCACAACCCGCAGCGCAACGTGCCGATCGCGATCATCGGTTCGGTGCTGATTACCGGCGTGATCTACGTGGCGCTGCAGATCGCCTTCATCGGCGCATTGCCGCCGGGCGCGCTGGTCGACGGCTGGGCGCACATCGGCACCAGCTTCAGCGGCGGACTCGACCACATCGCCGCGACCTACGGTCCGCTGGCGGCGATGGCCACGGTCATGGGCCTGACCTGGCTGGCGGTGCTGCTGTACATCGACGCCTTCATCTCGCCGGCCGACACCGGTTTGATCTACACCACCGTGACCGCGCGCATTTCCTACGCGATGGGCCGCAACGGCAACGCGCCCTCGGCACTGGCCAAGGTCAGCCGACGCGGCGTGCCATGGGTGAGCGTGATCGTCACCTTCGTCGCCGGCATGATCTTCCTGCTGCCGTTCCCCGGCTGGCAGAAGCTGGTCGGCTTCGTCACCTCGGCCACCGTGCTGTCGTTCGGCTCCGGGCCGCTGGCGCTGGTCGCCATGCGCCGTCAGCTGCCCGCGCAGCGGCGTCCGTTCCGCCTGCCGGGCATGCACGTGCTGGCCTTTCTCGGCTTCCTGTCGTCCAACCTGATCGTCTACTGGTCCGGCTGGGACATCGTGTGGAAGCTGATGATCGCGGTGCTGATCGGCTACGTCGTGCTGCTGCTGCACGAGTGGCGCAGCCGCGGCAACACGCCGCGACTGGAACTGGCCTCGGGCGCCTGGGTGCCGCTGTGGCTGGCCGGCCTGGCGTCGATCAGCTGGCTCGGCGAATACCCGGCGCTGGACAAGCACGCCGGCAACCTCGGCGTGATCGGCTTCGGCTGGGCCATCCTGGTGGTGGCCGGTTTTTCGCTGGTCATCATGTGGATCGCGACCGCGATGCGCCTGCCCACCGAACGCGTCGAGGCGCACCTGCGCGAACCGGCGCCGGAAGCCACCGCGCAACTGGGCGAACCGAGTCCCTGAGTGTGCGTTTGCAGTGTAGGATGCCGCAGATCCCGCACGTCTTCAGGTAAAGGAATGTTCATGCTCACGCTGCTTCCCGCGCTGGTCACTGCGCTGACTGTGTTCCTGCTGCTGTTCACCGCGTTCAAGGTCGGACAGGCGCGCGGCAAGCACAGCGTCAAGGCGCCCGCCATCAGCGGTCATCCGGATTTCGAGCGGGCCTGGCGCGTGCAGATGAACACGCTGGAAGCCAGTGTGATGTTCCTGCCGTCGCTGTGGCTGGCCGGTCATTTCGGCAACCCGGGCATCGCCGGCATCCTCGGCCTGCTGTGGCTGCTGGCGCGCATCTGGTACGCCGCGGCCTACCTGCGCGACGCCGCACGACGCCATATGCCCTTCACCATCGGCCTGCTGCTGACGGTGATGCTGGCCGCCTGGGGACTGATCGCCGTGCTGCACGACATGTGGCTGCTGGCCGCCGTGCCGCATGTCGGCTGACCTGTTCGCACCCGGAGCACGAATGCATGGATGACACCCCGATCGATCTGCCCGCGGTCGAACCCCCGCCCTCGCCCGATGCACCGCGCCTGCGCTTCGCGCTGGGCGCGATCGTCCTGTACTTCCTGATCCAGGCCTTCACCGGCTTCCTGGTCGGGATGGTGTTCATGATGGTGGAGATGGTCGCCAACGGCGTACACGATCCGAAAGCGGTGCTGCAAAGTCCGGACACGCGGATGCTGCTGTTGCTCATGATCCTGCCGCTGTCCTGCCTGGCCTCGATCCTGGTGTTCCGGCTGGGTTACCGGCGCGTCTGGCGCACGGCCGGTCACGAAGGACTCGCGGTGCGGCCGATACGGCCGACGCAGTTCAGCCTGCATGTGCTGCTGGGCATCGCCACCGGCATCGTCGGCAGCATGCTGACCTACCTGCTCACCCAGGGACACCCGATCGGCCAGGACATCGGCAAGCTGATGCTGCACACCTCGCTGCCGATGAGGCTCGGACTCGGGCTGTTGGTCGTCACCCTGGTGCCGTTGGCGGAGGAAATCCTGTTCCGCGGGATTCTGTTGCCGGCGCTGATCCGGCACATGCCGATCGCGCTGGCGGTGGCCATCGACGCCTGCCTGTTCGCCGCGATTCACTTGCCCGATCTGGGCTGGAAACCGCAAGGATTGCTGGCGCTGGCGTTGGTCGGCGCGGTGTGCTGCTGGCGGCGGCTGAAGACCGGCTCGATCTACAGCGCCGTGGCCGTGCACGCCGGCAACAACCTGCTGGCGATGGTGGCGCTGATCGCCAGCCATCGCTGAATCATTCGGTCCGCGCCAGCGCAGGTTCAGCGCGACCGCCTAGACTGATCCGGTGCGACAACCACTCGTGGGGTACGCACCATGAAACGGCACTGGGACTTCTTCAAGGACAGCGACGCCTCGTTCGGCCTGTTCTACCCGCTGCACTACACGATGGCGGCCTTCGAGGTCGACACGCACGCCGAGCGCGCGCGGCAGCATTTCCTCGATGCAGGCTTCGCCCAGGATGACGTCGCTGTCGCCACCGGCTCCTTCGTCACCGAGCAGCTCGAATCGATGGACGATGCCGGCTGGTTCGACCGCCTGCGCGCGCAACTGGCCGATCTCGTCGGCACCGAAACCGGCTATCTGCAGGACGACCGCAAGCACGCGCAGCGCGGCGGCGCTTTCCTGTTCGCGTACACGCCCGACCAGGAACGCATCGACCGCGCGCATGCACTGCTCGAACGCCTGCATCCGATCTACGCGCGGCGCTACCACTACGCCGGCATCGAACGCATCCGCTACCCGGCGCAGTCCAAACTGTAAATCTGCCCCGAGAACCTACAGGCGTTCCAGCGCCGTGGCGTTGGCCGCCAGCTCGGGCCCCAGATAGCCGTGCGAACCGCAGGCCGTCAGCCCGGCCTCGGCGAACGCGCGCCGGTACCACGCGGCGCTGCGGGCGACGAAATTCTCCTGGTCGCCCTCGATGGCGTCGCCCTTGGCGTAGACCTCGATGAACGCCATGCCGCGCAGCAGTTCGGCGAATCCGGACAGGCCGCGGCGAACCTCGGCCGCCTTCATGTAGTGCAGCACGTCGGCGCAGACGATCAGGTCGAACGGCTCCTCGAAACGCAGCTCGGCCAGTTGCCCGAACGTGGCCAGACCGATGCGCCGACTGCGGCCGTAACGCTCGACGGCGTACGGACTGGGATCGAGTCCGCGGTAGTCGATATCGGGGCGCAGCCGGCGCAACGCGGCGCGCCACGGCGCCTCGCCGCAGCCGACGTCCAGCACGTTGCGCACCGGGCGTCCCAGGTAGAACTCGGCCTGCGCCACCGCCAGCGCGACCTTGCGCTTGAGCACATCGGGCGGCACACCCGCGTGCCGCGGATCGCGGTACCACTTGTCGAAATAGGCGCGGTCGTATTGCTTGCCGGTCATGGCGTCCTCGGATGATCGATGCATCCGGATAGTGTACGCATCTCGCACGCGCTCGTTGCCCGCGGTTCATGTCGAGCGTCAACCGTCGCCGCGCCTCGCACGTTGTGTCGGCATCGTGGCTGTGGAGACGCCGATGCGCTTCACCCTTCCGAAACCGTGGATCGCCGGCGCACTCGTCGCCCTGCTGCTCACCCTGCTCGCGCCGACAGCGCTTGCCGCGCCACCGGACGCGCGCAACATCGCCTGGCTCGACCGCATCACCTTCGGCGCCGACAGCGCGACGCTGGCGCAGTACCGCAAGCTTGGACGCGAAGGCTTTCTGCAGGCGCAGCTGCACCCCGGCGACCCCGCGTTGCCGCCGGCGGTAACGACGCAGCTCGCCTCCCTCGACGCTGAGCGCTTGACCCTGAACGACATCGCCACGCAACTGCGCGAACAGCGCGCGAAGCTCCGCGCACTCGACAAAGGCGACCCGCAGCGGCGCGCACTCGCCAAGGCCTGGCGCAAGCGCGGACACGCACTCGCCGACCAGGCCGCGCAGGCTGAACTGCTGCGCGCCATCGCCAGCCCCGCGCAACTGCGCGAGCAGATGACGGTGTTCTGGCTGAACCACTTCAGCGTGTTCCAGCGCAAGCGGCAGGTCGGCTGGTTCGTCGCCGACTACACCAACCGCGTGATCCGACCTCACGCGCTCGGCTCGTTCCGCGATCTGGTCATGGCCACGCTGACCAGCCCGGCCATGCTGCAGTACCTCGACAACGCCAACAACGCGCGCGGCCACTACAACGAGAACTACGCGCGCGAACTGATGGAGCTGCACACACTCGGCGTACACGCGGGTTACACGCAGCAGGACGTGCAGGCGCTGATGCACATCCTCAGCGGACTCACGCTCGACCTGCGTCCACGGGAGCGCGCCCGACGCTTCGGCGCACGCGGCCCGCAGCGGATCAACGCGCTGGTCGCCTTCTATCCGCGCCGTCACGACGCCTCGCCGCAGGTCTTTCTCGGTCACACCTTCGCCGGCGACGACATGAGCGAAATCCGCCGCGCCGTCGACCTGATCGTGGCGCAGCCGGCCTGCGCGCGTTTCATCTCCACCGAACTGGCGCGCTACTTCGTGGCCGACACGCCCTCACCCGCCCTGATCGACCGCATGAGCCGCACCTTCCAGCGCACCCACGGCGACATCGCGGCGGTGCTGCACACCCTGTTCACCGCACCGGAACTCGACGCCCAGCTCGGCCGCAAGTTCAAGGACCCGATGCAGTTCGTGATCTCCGCCGTGCGCCTGAGCGCGGACGGACGCGAGGTCGTCAACGCCGAACCGCTGGTCAAGGCGCTGCGCACTCTCGGCGAACCGCTGTACGGTCGCCTGACGCCGGATGGCTGGCCGCTGCAGGCGACCAGCTGGAACAGTTCCGGCCAGATGAGCGACCGCTTCCGCCTGGCCCGCGCGCTGGGCAGCGGCCGCATGCCGCTGTTCGATCCCGGCGCGAAGCGCGCCCCGGTCGGTACCGCGCCGCCCGACATCGCCGCCAGCATGCTGTATCGCGAGAGCCTCGCGCCGCGCCTGCGCGACGCCACGCGCCAGGCGCTGGCGCAGGCCCGCAACCGCGTGGAATGGAACACGTTGCTGCTGGCCTCGCCCGACTTCAACTTCCGCTGACGGAGTTTCGCTCATGCAACGCCGTGCTTTCCTGAAGACACTCGCCGCCCTGCCCGCGCTCGGCGTGGCCGGTCGGCTGTTCGCCGCGCCGACGTCCGGACCGCGTTTCCTGCTGGTGTTCCTGCGCGGCGGCTACGACAGCAACCACCTGCTGGTGCCGTACGCCAGCGACTTCTACTACGAGGCGCGTCCGCACATCGCCATCGCGCGTCCCGGCAGCGGCGCCGATGCCGCGACCCGGCTCGACGACGCCTGGGCGCTGGCGCCGGCCGTGCACGACAGCCTCGGCGCACTGTACGCGCAGCGCCAGGTCGCCTTCGTGCCGTTCGCCGGCACCGACGATCTGTCGCGCAGCCACTTCGAGACCCAGGACGACGTCGAATCCGGCGAGACCGCGGCGCAGCGCCACGGCTTCCACTCCGGCTTCATGGCGCGCCTGGCCGGCGTGCTCGGCAGACAGGCCGCGCCCATCGCCTTCACCCGCTCGCTGCCGCTGAGTTTCCAGGGCGGCCACGGCGACATTCCCAACCTATCGCTGCGCGGTCGCACCCGCGCCGCATTCACGCCGCGCCAGGTCGATCTGCTGCAGGCCATGTACGAAGGCACGCCGCTGCAGGCGCCGGTGCGCGATGGACTGAAGCTGCGCCAGCAGGTGGCCGGAAAATTCGCCGAAGAAATGGTCCACGCCAGTCGCGGCGCGGTGAATCCCGGCGGCTTCGCCACCGAGACCGCGCGCATCGCCACCTTGATGCGCGATCAGTTCCGTCTCGGCTTCGTCGATGTCGGCGGCTGGGACACGCACGTCAACCAGGGCGACGCGCGCGGCGTGCTCGCCAACAACCTCGCCAACCTCGGGCGCGGTCTGGAAGCCTTCGCCCGCGGCATGGGCGACGAGTGGAAGCACACCGTCGTTGCGGTGATCTCCGAGTTCGGCCGCACCTTCCGCGAGAACGGCGACCGCGGCACCGATCACGGACACGGCACCGTCTACACCTTCCTCGGCGGCGCGCTGCGCGGCGGACGCATCCTCGGCGAACAGCGCGCGGTCACGCGGGCCAACCTGCTGCAGGATCGCGACTACCCCGTGCTCAACAACTACCGCGCGGTGTTCGGCGGCCTGTTCCAGCGTCTGTGGGGGCTGTCCGACGAACACGTCAATCAAGTGTTCCCCGGCGCGCCCCCACGCGACCTCGGCCTGGTCTGAAGCGACTCAGCCCTGCGCCGCCTCGCGGCCGCGCACCAGCAGATGCTTGGCGAGGTGGCCGTGCATGCGGCCCACCGCGCGCGCCAGATGCAGCACCACGAACAGCAGCAACACGCCGACGATGCTGATCAACGGCACGACCCACCAGTACCAGTCATGCGGCGGCCACACCTGGCCGTTCACGTACACCGTGTCGATGGCGTTCTGCGAAATGAAGAAAGCCGCCCACGGCGCGCACGCCAGCGACACCGACAGCGAGATACCCGTCACCACGATGATGAAGTAGACGATGCCCAGCGGCAGCATCAACAGCATGTACAGCAGCGTCGACCAGGTGCGCGGGTCGGTGAACATCGCGCCGATGCGCTTCAGCCACGGCAGACTGCGGTCGGCATAGGCCGGTCGCCGCGGCATGCGCACGCCGAGCATGGTCTCGACGATGCGCCCCTCCAGCAGCGACAACGCGCGCACGGTGCCGATGAACAGCACCAGGAACGGGATGCCGATGATGAGGATCGAGAAACCGGCGGACAGGCTGACGCCGGTCACCACCCAGGTGAAGTAGAAGATGCCGGTCGCCATCGCCAGCAGCATGTAGAACAGCGCGCCGTAGGTGTGCGGATCCGCGGCGACGCCGAAGAAGCGGCCGATCGGACCGCGACGCGGCGGCGTCTTCGGCGTGCGCAGCGCACGCTGCACGGTGACCTCCTGATCGCGGTAGATCTCCGCCACTTCCTCCGGCGCGCCATAGCTGCCGACGACGTCGGCCAGCATCGCGGCCTCGTCGCCGTCGGCGCGTTCGGCCAGCTCCGCGCGCAGGTGCTCCTCGGCATCGTAGAGCGCGTCCTGGATCATGGCGGGGTCGGCGCCGCGAAGCGCGGCGCGCAACTGCTTCAGGTACTCGTCGATGGTGCGTGGCACGGGGGCATTCATCAGGGGGCTCCTTCAAGGACGGAATCGACCGAATCGCGGGTCGCCTGCCAGGTACTCGTCCACGCGGCGAGCGCCTCGCGGCCGACGTCGGTGATGCGGTAGTAGCGGCGCGGCGGACCGCTGATCGAGGGTTCGATACGACTGTTCAGCAGACCGGCAGCATCCAGGTTGCGCAGCACCGGATACAGCGTGCTCTGCTTGCCGCCGAGCACGCCGCCGCTGTCCTCCAGGCGCTTGGCGATCTGGTAGCCATACATCGGCTCCGCCGCCTGCGCCAGCACGGCCAGCAACACCAGCGAGACGGTGCCGGAAGCCAGCTCCTTCTCGAATTTCTTCTGCACGTGGAGGCCTGCGTCGGTCATGGTGCGACATGCTTCATAAACACATCCTCAGTATAGGTTGAAGTTATGAATAGCATATCGGCCGGAAGTCATGGGGCGGCCACCATGTCAGGTGGGCAGCCATCGCGCACAACCCCACCCATAAGCTTCGCAACGTGGGCACGATAGGACGATGTAAGACAACTACGAATCAGCCAGAGAATCATGATGAAGCTGGCATCGAAGAGAAGCTGCACTTGACATGGAGCAACCAGTCGGCAGAACAGGCGCTCCCCATTCCACCCATTGAGACAGCCGAAAACGGACCTGACCCCATTCGCTAGACTTCAAGCAGTAGAATTATCGTTGATGTCTCTCTTGTACGGGTCAGCCCAAGGAATGGCGATGAATGGACGAACAATCTCACGGCTGTTGTGGCTTGGGATTTTTTCCTTGGCTTTTTTGCCGGCCGTCAGTTGGGCCGACCCACCAGCGTGCCTGGACGACACTTGGATCGCGCCCGGGCAGCGCACAGTCACGCCAGCGGAAGTTACAGGTGCGCCGCAGCAGCACCTTGTCCTCAAGAACCATCATCCCAGCGACTCCTATTGGGATACCCCGAACCTGAGTAGCGGTTACCTCATCTCGGGAGACAAAGTGGATCTTGTCACCACCTGCGATGGCTACGCGTACGTGCGGTTTCACGGTCCCAGACGGGTATCGACAGGCTGGGTCAAAGCGGCCCGTATCAGGATCATAGGCCCATCGCACAGCACGCTGCCGCCGAATGCACCGGCGTTGTGCGAGGCAGCAGAAACCACGATGAACGATGGCGAGCCACTTGCGTCAGCCCACACGACCGACCTGAGCAACGAAGTGCTTGGTCGCGTTCATTTGGAAATGGACGGTAATAGCTATACACCACAGGCTGCACACATTCTGGTTGACGGTAGGCCATTGGTTGCCGTCGTAGTGGATTCGGGCGGAACCTCTCACGACTCTTCCGTCTATGTGCTCAGCGACGACCTCCGAACGCTACTATCCCCCTCCGACCGGGATGACCGAGATGCGGAAAACGCTGGTTCAGATTCCTGGAAATTCGGTACCAAAGAGGACGTAGTCATCGTCGACGGCCAGCCGATGGTGCTCAGTTGGGCGGCCGGCGAAGGCAAGTCGGAATTTTACTTGTCCCGTATCGATAGAGATGGCGACATCGTCCCTACCTGCCAGGGGCGGCGAGTAGCACTCAAACATCCGACGGTCAAAGGCAATAATGTCGATCAGGTTTGCAACGCAATCATTGCAGGCCAGCCGCTTCCCGCGCCCATGCATGCGCCGGCAGCAGGAGAATCGCTGGTGATGACCGACGTACCGCCTGATTATCAGGAAAGACCAGCGAGTAACGTACAAGGTTCGCTACCTGGGTTGTCCTTCCGCAATAACGCCCGGGCATCCGATGCCTCTTACACGTTGTATCGGACTGGGATGGTTGACCTGGACAACAGCGGCACATTACGCCACGTAGGCCTCGTATCCTTTGACGATGGCGGATCAACTGCAGGAGACGGCTCCTACCATCAAGAGAAGGTCTTCCCGATCTATCTTTCCAAGACTGGAGTAACCGACCTTTCCTCAGCAGCCAATCAAGAACTCGCAGATAGTCTGCCGACTGGCATGGAAGATGGCAGGCTCGTGACTCTTAGCGGTGCTACGTACCTTGAACTTTCCCCGAAAGATCAAGGGCCGCCCAGTGAAGCATGGAAGATCGACTCCAACGGTGCGCAACAGATCTGCGACTTCAAGATCAACCGAGAAGTCGTGCAACCGCTTTCACCATGAAGCATCGGCCACGCGTCACGCAGGAAGAAGAAACAAAACGGGACCAGGTTCACTTACAACCGTTTACATCGATGGAAGTAGAAGGCGACTTCTCCCGCTGTCTAGCCGTCCCTGGCTACAGCCGCAGCGTGCAGTCTGAAGCGCGCACTTTTGCCAAGGGCGGCATTTCCTAGACTGCACTGGGGTTTGCGAACATCAGGCAAAGGATTCCGAACCACTACTTCGACACACCACGCTGCATCCGTTGAAACCGGATCACCAGCGTCGCGATGACCACGCCCAGGCCGTGGCCGGCCACGGCGACGGTCCACCAGATGAGCGGCCATCGCATCACGAAGGAGCCCACGCCCAGGTTGATGCCCATGAACAGGATCACGCCGAAGACGTAGCTAGCGAGGTGGATCCAGAACGACAGGCGGAAAGCGGCCACGCCCTTTTCCGATTCCGCGAACCGCTGGTCCGCGGCCTGGGTGCCGGGGTCGACCGTCAGCGCCATGACATCGACGTTGAAGGCGGCCGCCAGCGCCATGACCGATTCGCGCGAGGCCTTGTCGCCGTTCTCGATCCGCTGCACGGTCCGCAGGCCGATACCGGCCGCTTCGGCCAGGTGTTCCTGCGACCAGCAGCGTTCCTCGCGCCAGCGTTTGATCTTTGCTCCATCCGGTTTGAACTGCATGCTCGGCTCCCCGACTCCGCTCGGTGTTCGATGGGGTCCTAGCCTGCCGGAATGCCTCCGGTTTGCAACGTCAGACGGGTGTCACGCGCCCGTCGGCGGACCGCCAGCACCGCGCCAGGCGGCTTGAAAGCCCGCGCCGGCGAGGCCCTCCGGAAACCATCAGGGCCTGCGACATCATGGGCATCGCGGCTGGCGGCCGCACAACCACCGGGACCGCACGACCGCAACCCCCGAGCGATGAAACCTCGGGCCACGGAACCCACGACGGCGATCACTCCATCGTGAAGGCTGGCGTCGAGGCGCTCTTCTTGCGCGTGCGTTCGCGCAGATGCTGGAAGGCCTCCGAATCGCAAAACGCGCGCATCGAAATCTGCGGCGCGGCGTCCAGCGCGTAGTCCGTGCGGCCGCTGGCGATCATGGCGGTCACGGCCTGCAGCACGGGATATTCGGGAACCATCTCCTCGACGAACAGGAACTGCCCGGCCTGGTTGACCTCCAGGAAATGGGCTTGCCCTTCGCGGTCGACGGCCAGGTCGATGCAGCCGAACACTAACCCGAGCCGCTTCATCAGCTCGCGCAGCTTGCGTTCGAGCTCGGCCGGCAAGATGACCGGCTCGACATGCAAGTCCGGATCCTTGCCGTGGCTGCGCCAGTCGACGTAGCCGCGATCGCGGCTCTTGCCCAGGCGCATGGCGAAGATGCGGTCGCCGATGAACGTCGCGCGGATGTCGCAGGATTTCTCGATGTAGCGTTGGTAGATGCCCGGGCACACAGCGAGCGCCTCGGGCGGCAGTTCGGTGTCGGCGTCGATCAGCGACACGCCGACGGCGTGCTGTTGTCCGCTCAGCGTGTCTTCCCAGAGATGGATCGAGAAGCTCTTGAAGATGATCCGTCCCCAGCGCCGGCGCAGCGCATCCACTTCGGCGGCGTCGGTGGTGACCACGGTCTCGGGGAACGTGAGTCCGATGTCGCGACACAGTTCCAACTGGACGAGCTTGCATTCCGCGCGCTGCGCCGCCGGCAGGCGGTTGATCCACAGCGCGTCGCCGTAGCTGGACGCCACGCTGAACACGTTGCGCTGGAACAATCGCCACTCCCACATAGCGAAGGGACGGTCGGCCTCGTCGCAGTGCGGTTCGGGGTCATGCAGGCGGCGATTCCACACCGCGCTGACCGGCTGGCCGTCGAGCGTTCCGTCGCGGAACCGCAGGCTGTCGTCGGCAAGCTTCATCGTGTAGTGCGGGCCGCGGTTGGCCAGCAGCGAGGGCAGCCACACCGGCCGCACGCCCTGCGACGGCAGCGCCCAGGCCACGGCGGCGGCGTGTGGATCGGCCTCGTCGGCCAACAGCAGTGCGCTATGCGTCATGTTCGTTTCCGTCCCTGGAAAAGCGACACGCCTCGACCCGCGAGGCGTGCAGCTTCGAGTGCAGGCGCACTCAGCCCATGATGCCCATTTCGGGTTCCGGGCGCGTGGGGTCGGTATTCATGCTCAGGAAGAGATCTTCCTTCTCCGGCGTGGCGGCGACTTCACGGGCCTTGAGGCGGGCGAAGGCGCGGGACGGCGGGACGTTCTGGTTGAACGAGGAAACATAGTTCTGCATGACAGCTACTCCTGTGGCTAGATCAGCAAAGGGGATGCCTTTCGTCCTTTCCGTGCGAAGTCCTTGTGACGAAAAGCAGGATCGATACTACGCCGGTGATTCGGCCCGCGCCAATGACCTCAATCACAGTTCGCGTGCGCTGCCTGCATGGCAGACGGCACCTTCGGCGCACGCGGCGACCGATTCACGCGCCACGCAGCGAGGGATTTGCTACCTTCGCAGCATCGTCCGACACGGAATCTCCGCCATGCGCCACGCCTTTCCGCTGCTGCTCGCCCTGCTCGGCCTGAGCCTGACCGCCGGTGTCCACGCCGACGGCAAGGACACGCCCTCGATCGCGTCCATCGTCAAGGCGGCGAAACCGTCCGAGTGGCGCTCGCTCGATCCCGCCAACACGCTGTACATGGACCTTCCCGACGGCCGCGTGGTGATCGAACTGGCGCCGTGGTGGTCGCCGGCGCATGTCGCCAACCTCAAGACCCTGGTGCGCGAGCACTACTTCGACCGCACCAGCGTCTACCGCGTGCAGGACAACTTCGTCGCGCAATGGGGCGATCCGGACAGCGACAACCCGAAGAAGGCCAAATCGATGGGCACGGCCAAGACCCATCTGCCGCCCGAGTACGACCGCGCCTACGATGCCTCGATGACCTTCACGCCCTTGCCCGACGGCGACGTGTACGCGTCGCAGGTCGGCTTTTCGCACGGTTTCCCGACCGCGCGCGATCCGAAGACGCACCGCACCTGGATCGCGCACTGCTACGGCACCGTCGGCGTGGCGCGCGACGTCGATCCGACCAGCGGCAACGGCAACACGCTGTACGCGGTGATCGGCGAGGCCCGCCGCATCGACCACAATCTGGCCGTGGCCGGACGCGTGATCCAGGGCATGCCGTTGCTGTCCAGTCTGCCGCGCGGCGACGACGCGAACATCGGCGTCTACGCCAAGCCGTCGCAGCGCACGCCGATCCTGCGCGTGCGCCTGGCCGCGGACGTGCCCGTCGCGCAGCGCGAACACCTGCAGGTGCTGCGCACCGACAGCCCGACGTTCGCCCGCATCGTCGACGCCAAGCGCCATCGCCACGACGCCTTCTACCGCGACCCGCCGGGTCACTTGTCGCTGTGTGGACTGGAGGTGCCGACGCGGGTCGACCCGGCGTTCGCGCACTAAGCGTGTAAGCGGATCGGCGCTTGGCCGGTCTGCTTGCGTGACGGACTCCAACACCGAGGTACTCCATGCGCTTCCGCACCCCGCTCGCTCTCCTGTTCGGCGCCTGCATCGCCCTGACCGGCCTGCTGCCGGCCGCCCGCGCCCAGGTACCGGCGCAGGCGCCCGCCTTCGCCGGCATCGACCACTGGATCAACAGCAAGCCGTTGACCATGCAGCAGTTGCGCGGCAAGGTCGTGCTGATCGATTTCTGGACCTATTCCTGCATCAACTGCCTGCGCACACTGCCGCACCTGAAGTCGTGGTGGGCCAAGTACAAGGACAAAGGCCTGGTCATCGTCGGCGTGCATTCGCCGGAGTTCGACTTCGAGAAGAACACCGCCAACGTCGAGGCGGCGGTGAAGAAGTACGGCATCGGCTGGCCGGTGGCGCAAGACAACGACATGGCTACCTGGAACGCCTGGAACAACCAGTACTGGCCCGCCGAATACCTGATCGACAAGAACGGCAAGGTGGTCATGCACCACTTCGGCGAAGGTCACTACATGGAGACCGAGAACGCCATCCGTCAGCTGCTCGGCCTGCCGGCGATGACGCGCGAGGACGTGGCCGCCGCCGACCTGTCGAAAATCGGCTCGCCGGAGATGTACCTGGGCAGCAACCGGGTGCGCAACATGGCCAACCCGATCCCGCCGCTGATGTTCAGCCACGACTACACCGCGCCGGCGCGCCTGCCGCTGAACAAGTACGCGCTCGAAGGCCGCTGGCGCATGAGCGGCGAGTACGCCGAGCTGACCGGCGACAAGGGCCAGATCCGGCTGCACTTCCAGTCCGGCAAGCTGCACATGGTGGCGTCCAGCAAGGACCCGGTGACGCTGTCGATCACCGTCGACGGCAAGAAGCAGCCGGACGTGACCGTGCACGGCAGCCGCCTGTACACGCTGTTCGACAGCAACGACTACCGCGATCACGTGATCACCATCGACGTGCCGACATCGGGCTTCCGCGCCTTCACCTTCACCTTCGGCTGAAGCACTCCGGACAAGGCATGACGACGACGCGCGGGCGACTTCACGCCCGCGCCGATTTGCTGCATCCTTGACGCCTTTTCACGCAAGGCGCGCACCGTGTCGTCGACCGCTCGCAAGGCCCACCTGCAGATTCACTTCTGCGTGCTGCTGTGGGGCTTCACCGCCATCCTCGGCAAGCTGATCACCCTGCCCGCGCTGCCGATGGTGTGGTGGCGCATGCTGGTGGTCGCGGTTGCGCTGCTGTTTTTTCCGCGCGTGTGGCGCGGCCTGCGCGCGATGCCGGCGCGGCTGATTGCCGCCTATGCGGGCATTGGCGTGCTGGTGTCGCTGCATTGGCTGACGTTCTATGGCGCCATCAAGCTGGCCAACGCCTCGGTCGGCGCGCTGTGCATCGCCATCGCGCCGATCTTCCTGGCGCTGATCGAACCGTGGGTCGCGCGGCGACGCTTCGATCCGCGCGAACTGCTGATGGGCATCGGCGTGGTGCCGGGCGTGGCGCTGGTGCTCGGCGGCATCCCGGACGGCATGCGCGCCGGACTGCTGATCGGCGTGCTGTCGGCGCTGTTCGTGGCCCTGTTCAGCGCCTTCAACAAGCGCATGGTCGAGCACGCCGACCCGCTCACCGTCACCTTCATCGAACTGGGCGCAGGCACCGCCTTCCTGACCCTGCTCGGACCGCTGCTGCCGCACACCGGCCCGATGCTGCCGCTGCCGCACCTGCACGACATCGTGCTGCTGCTGGTGCTGTCGCTGGGCTGCACGCTGCTGCCCTTCGCGCTGGCGCTGGGCGCGCTGCGCCATCTGAGCGCCTTCGCGGTGCAGATGACCACGAATCTGGAGCCGGTCTACGCCATCGTGCTGGCGATCCCGCTGCTCGGCGAGCAACGCGAACTCAACGGCCTGTTCTACCTCGGCGTGATCATCGTGCTGGCGACGGTGTTCCTGCATCCGTGGATCACCAAACAGCGGCCGAGCAAGCCACCCGGCGAAATCCTCGGCACCGCCGAAGCCAAGAATCTGGGCGACTAGCTCCGAAGCGCCACTGCTGAACGCCGCGCGCAGCGACCGATCGCGACGCGCATGCCCAGGGCTTGTCACGCGCGTAATTGCGATATATCTTAAGACTGTTACTTGCGATATATCGAGAAATGCCATGAGATTCCAACGCGCCTTTCATCATCACCGCTTCCACCCGTTCCACGACCAGATCCGGGCCTGTGCCGAAGACATGCGCGCAGCCGCCGGCCGACGGCACCGCCACAGTGGCGGTCGCGGGCCGGGCGGCGACGATTTCGATTTCGGCGGTTCCCACGGCGGACGCTTCGGCGGACGCGTGTTCGGCCACGGCGACCTGAAGCTGGTCCTGCTGACCCTGATCTCGGAACGGTCGTGTCACGGCTACGAACTGATCCGCATCATCGAGGACATGTTCGACGGCACCTACGCGCCCAGTCCCGGCGCGGTCTATCCGACCCTGACCCTGCTCGAGGAGATGGGCCTGGCGCACATCGACGAAAGCGACGAGAACGGGCGCAAGCGCTACGCCATCACCGACGAAGGCCGCGCGTTTCTTGCCGAGCACCGCACGCAGGTGGAGGCGGTGATGGAACGGATGCAGGAAACCGCGCGCGCGATGTCGCGGATGCGCTCACCGATGGACATCCGCCACGCCATGCGCGACATCAAGCATGCGCTGATGGCGCGCCGCGAACACTGGAGCGGGGGCGAGGCCGAACGCATTCTCGCCATCCTGAAGCGCGCGGCACGCGAAATCCGCGGCGACGAATGACGCCGCGAGGTCGCCGGACACGCGGCGGCGGTCATGCCATGCGAACGTTTCCGTCGAAACCCTTCAGCGAAAACGTTCGCGCGGCCGCCACTCGAGCCAGCCGATGGCGTCGTAAGCCGCAATGGCGTTGAACACGTTCTGCATGTCGGTGGCGGCCGCCGCCGCCACCTCGTGCAGGCGCATCCACTGCTGCAGCGCATAGCCGATGCGCGCCTGGGCGTCGAAATGCACGTCCAGATCCAGCGTGTTGCGCAGCCGGTAGCTGCCGCCGGGATCGAGATGCCGCGGCAACCAGCCATCGCCGCTGCGCAGCGCGACCAGCCACTTCAGGCGCAGGTACGGACGCGGCTCGCACAACGCGCGCCAGCGCTCCAGATCGCGCGTGGTCAAGCGACTGAAATCGGATTCGCGGAAATGCGCGGTGGCATAGGCTTCCGCCGAGGCCAGATCGCCGACGATCATGTAGACCGCGTTCTTCGGGTCCAGAATCAGCGGCTCGGCATCGCCCAGCACCACCTGGCTCGGCGCCATCAGCGCCTGCCCTTCCAGGTAATGCGTCAGCGGACGTCCGGGCGCGCCGGCATCGTCGCCGATGCGCAGGCCCGCGTCGTAGTTCGCCTGCACGCCGGTCAGGCGTTCGCGCTCATGGGACGAGCCGCGCGCGAACGGATCGCGCTCGCTGCTACGCGCCTGCGCGCGCGTGGACGAGCGGCCATTGGGCACCGACTGGATCAACGTAGTGTCCTCCAGACGGTAGGGCACGATCTTGTCCAGCGTGTGCTCGCCGCTGTCGCGCCGCAGAAACCGTTCCAGATCGACCGCCTCGGGAATGGCGTGATCGTGCTCGACGTGCTCGGCATGGCCCGGCAAGGCGTCGAAAAACTCCGGCGAACGCTCGTCGACCTTGGCGAAGTTGCGCTGAGCGTGCGTGATCGAGCCCAGCACGCGCACGACATCGTCGACGCCGAATCCGGCCGGTAGGAATTCGTCGCCGACATCGCCCGGCGCGCCCAGATTCACACAGCGCACGCCGCGACCGCGCGCGCGCAAGGCGGCGGCCTCGGCCTCCAGCGAACCGGGCACCAGAATCAGCAGATCGGCCTGTTCGCGTTCGCCCAGGCGCCAGTGCACCTTGAGGCGCTCGCTGGCCTCGCCAAGCAGCAGGCGAAGTCGCGCCCGCTCGAAACCGTTCAGACCGATGCAGGCCAGTACCCGTTCGTCCGTCACGCCTGATTCTCCATTGCCACGCCTCGATCCCAACACGTTTTCTCAGCTTACTCTAACGCGATTCGCGCCCATTCAAGCACTTTCGGCCGACCCCCGATTCAAGTCGATTCATGTAGGCTGAACCGACTCCTGCGGAGGACTGACCGTGACTTTCACCGCTGTCACCCCCACCGCCCCACTCGATGCATGGATCGCGTGCATCTGGGATGGCGATGCGCCACTGAGGCAGACGCCGCCGTTCCGGCTCGAACGCATCCTTCCGCAGCCGGGCGCCGCGCTGGTCATCAACCTGGCCGAGGACCAGACGCGCCTGTACGACGACGATGACGCACGCGCCTGTCATCGCCTCGGCGGCAGCGTGTGCAGCGGTCCGTATACTCACAGCTTCCTGATCGACAGTGCCGAGCAACTGCGCGTGATGGGCGTGGTCTTCCGTCCCGGCGGCGCCCTGCCGTTTCTGCGCGAACCGCTGCACCGGCTCAGCGATCGCGACATCGATCTGGAAGCCGTGGCCGGCGATGCCTGCCGGGGGCTGCGTCAACGACTGCTGGAAACGCCCACGGCCGCGCAACGCCTGACGCTGCTCGAACACTGGCTGCGCGGACGCATCGGCGACGCCCTGCCCTGCGCGCCGGCGGCGATCCGCCTTGCACTGGATCGCATGCACGCGGCGCCCGCCACGGCGCGCATCGGCGCCATCGTGCGCGACAGCGAGGTGTCGCAGAAACGCTTCGGCCGCCTGTTCCGCGAACACCTCGGCCTCGGCCCCAAGCGCTACGTGCGCCTGCTTCGCTTCCGCCGCCTGATCGACACCGCCCACGTCGCCGACGACATCGACTGGGCCGCGCTGGCCGCCGACTGTGGCTTCCACGATCAACCGCATCTAGTGCGCGAGTTCCGCGCCTTCGCCGGCATGACGCCCAGCGCGTATGCGACGCGACGCGGCCCGCATCTGAACCACGTCGCGGTGTAGCGGCGAAAATCTACAAGACGCACGCGCGCCGCATGCGCATCATGGCTCCGTGACCCACGGCAAGGAGATCCGCATGACAACCCCGAACGCAAGCACGTTGATGCCCTGTCTGCGCTACCGCGACGCGCGCGCCGCCATCGCCTGGCTCGGCAAGGCCTTCGGTTTCCGCGAACACGCAGTGCACGCCGACGACAACGACGGCATCGAGCACGCCGAACTGGTGCTGGGCCGCGGCATGGTGATGCTCGGTTCCGTGCGCGACAACGACTATGGCAGCCAGGTGCTGCAACCGGACGAAGCCAGCGGACGGAACACGCAGAGCATCTATGTGGTGGTTGCCGATTGCCGCGCGCACTACGAGCGCGCCTGCGCGGCGGGGGCCGAGATCGTGCTCGACTACGAGGAAAAGGACTACGGCGGCGCGGGCTATACCTGTCGCGATCCCGAAGGCCATCTGTGGTCGTTCGGCAGCTACGACCCCTGGGCCGCCTGAAAACCGGTCCGCCGCGCCCGCTTCGGCGCGGCGGACCGAGGAAACTCAGCCGTCCTTCTTGACCGGCTTCAGACGCAGGTCCTGGAAGTCGAAGCTGAAATCGGTCAACGGCGACACCGGCTTCATGCGCATTTCGCGCACGTGGCCGTCGGCGTCCAGCGCGAAGGTGACGAAGGCGTCGGCGTTCAGCGAACGGTCGCGCCAGTGCACGATGAAGGTGTCGTGCTGCCACGGTTTCAGGTCGCCCAGCAGCTGCTTGGTGTGGCTGAACTGCATCACCAGGTGCCCGCCTTCCACGCGCAGACCCACGTCGCCGTACCACGGATCGCGGTAGGTTCCGGCGTAGCCGGACAGCGGCAGCGACGGCTTGCTGTGCTTGTCGCGCGCGGCCTCGTGCTTCTTCCAGCTGTCGTCGGCCTTGGCCTCGGATTTGGCCTCGGCCTTGGCGTAGACCGCCGTCCAGTCGGTCTTCGGCGCGTGCATGTAGGCGTCGAGGATGCGGTACGTCACGGCCTGGAACGCCGCGCCGGACTGCTGGTTGGTCAGCACCACCATGCCCAGCTTCAGGTCCGGAATCATGGTCACGCGCGAGACGAAACCGGGCCAGCCGCCGGTGTGGTAGACCACCTTGTGACCGCGGAACTCGGACAGGTGCCAGCCCTCGCCGTAGCCCGCGTAGTCCGGCGCGATGGCCGCCAGTTCGGGAATCTCCGGCTTGCTCGGATGGATGGCCGTCTGCACCGACCACATCTCCTCGTGGCGCTTCTCGCTGAACAGCCGCTTGGGCGTGCCGTCCGCGTTCTCGCCGTACACGCCGCCGTCGAGCTGGGCGATGATCCACTTCGCCATGTCGTGCACGCTGGAGTAGATGCCGCCGGCGCCGGAGTTGTTGGCCCAGGCCAGCTTGGCCACCGGCTTCAGATCCTTGAAGTCGTACTTGGCGTAGCCGGTGGCGACGTCATGGTCGCTCGGCTGGATGTAGTGGTAGTTGAAGCGCGTGTCGTGCATGCCCAGCGGCTCGAAGAAGCGCGTCTTCAGGAAGTGACGATAGCTCTCGCCGGAGACATTCTCGATCACCAGCTCGGCCACGCCGAACAGAATGTTGTCGTAGAAGTAGCGCTCACGGAAACCGTTCTTGATCGGCACGTGCGCCAGATGCTGGATCACCTGCTTGGTGGTGTAGTCGGTGGTCGGCCAGTACAGCAGGTCGCCGGCGCCCAGGCTCAGGCCGCTGTGATGCGCCAGCAGATCGCGGATGCGCATCTCGTGCGTGATGTACGGGTCGGACATGCGAAACCACGGCAGGTGGTCGATCACGCGGTCGCCCATGTCGAGCTTGCCCTCGTCGGCCAGCATCGACAGCGACGCGGCGGTGAAGGCCTTGGTGTTGGAGGCGATGGCGAAGATCGTGTGCGCGTCGACCGGCTGGTCGGGCTGACCGTGCGTGCCATACGTGCGCACGCCGTAGCCCTGCGCCAGCACCACCTTGCCATCCTTGACGATGGCGACGGCGATGCCGGGCACGTCGAACTGCTTGCGCACGCCGTTGACGTAATCGGTGAAGTCGGAAAGCTGCGCCGGCAATGCGTTCGCGACAGCCGGCTTGGCCGCCGTGGATGCCTGTGCGGCATCGGTCGCCAGCGCGGGCGTGGCGGACAACGCCGAGCCCGCGGCCAGCGCCAGCACCATGAACAGACGACGAGTGATCGGATCGATGCGCATTGCGACTCCCTGAGGTTCCCGTTAGCTTTTCGAGTATGAATGTCCGCGGCCTTCGTGTCATGCCCACGATCGACACACCCGCGCACATGCCATTCGCTCCCCGCAAAGGAGTCCCCATGCGACCTGAACGACTGCCCTGGTGGCGGCAGGCGCCGATCAACCGCCGCGCCTACGCCTGGGAAAAGAAGCAGCAGAACCCGACCCTCGGCGAATGGTGGCACGGCGCCGCCATCTACCAGATCATGCCGTGGAGCTACCGCGACTCCGACGACGACGGCCGCGGCGACCTCAACGGCATCATCCAGAGTCTGGACTACATCACCTCGCTGGGCGTCGACGCCATCTGGCTGATGCCGCTGTATCCATCCGGCGACGTCGATGCCGGCTACGACGTCAAGGACATGCGCGCCATCGACCACAGCCTGGGTTCGATGGACGACTTCGACCGCCTCGTGCGCCTGACCCACCAGCGCGGCCTGCGCGTGATGCTGGATATGGTGTGGAGCCACACCTCCGACCAGCACCCGTGGTTCCGCGAAAGCCGCAGCGGCCGTCGCAACAACCGCGCCGACTGGTACATCTGGGCCGATCCGGCCGCGGACGGCGGGCCGCCGAACAACTGGCCGGCGGTGTTCAACGGCGAATCCGGCTGGCACTTCGCGCCGGAGCGCGAGCAGTACTACTTCACCAACTTCTTCCCCGGCCAGCCGGCGCTGAACTGGCACAACCCGGACGTGCGCGCCGCCATCCTGGACATCGCGCGCTTCTGGCTCGACCGCGGCATCGACGGCATGCGCCTGGACGCGGTGAACTTCTACGCGCAGGACCCGCAACTGCGCGACAACCCGCCGCGCGGCGACGACGACCCCATGCCCGACGGCTTCCAGGATGCCAACAAGGCCACGCGGCAGAAGCTGGTCAACAGCTTCAACCGTCCCGAGACGCTGGCATACCTCAAACCGCTGCGCGATCTGGTCGACACCTACCCCGGCGTGGCCCTGCTGGGCGAAGTGGTGATGTGCGAGGACAGCATCACCGAGGCCGCCAAGTACACCCGCAACGGCACCCTGCTGCACATGGCCTATCACGCCGGCCTGCTGTTCGACGAACGCATGACCGCCGCGCGTATGCGCGCCGTGGTGCGCAAGACGCTGGACACCTTCGGCCCGACCGGCAGCTGCTGGATCGTCGGCAACCACGACTTCGGCCGCATGAGTTCACGCTGGGGCGGCGACCGCTTCCCCTACCCGCACGGCTTCCGCCGCACCGTCGCCGCGCTGCTGCTGTCGCTGCCCGGTGCGCTGTGCCTGTGGCAGGGCGACGAGCTGGGTCTGCCCGAGGCGCGCGTGCCCGACGACATTCCCCGGGACCGTCTGCGCGATCCGCTGGCCGAGACCAACGGCCGCGGCCGCGACGGCGCGCGCACGCCGATGCCGTGGAACGACCATTCGCGCCACTGCGGCTTTTCGCGCTGTGAGCAGCCGTGGCTGCCGATCCCGCGCGCGCACCGCGTGCTCAACGTGGCGCGCCAGCAGCATGATCCGGCGTCGCTGCTCAACGACTGGCGCTCGCTGCTGAACTGGCACACCGCGCAACCGGCCATGCGCGCAGGCAAGACCGAACTGATCGACGCCGACGAACCCTGGCTGGCGCTGCGCCGCAGCTATGCCGAGCAGACGCTGTTGTGTCTGTTCAACCTCAGCGACGACAGCGCCGAGATCGACCTGAGCATGCACAGCGATCCACACCCCGTTCAGGGGCTGGGCTTCGACGTCGAACATCTGCCGGACCGGTGCTTTCGCGTGCCCGCCTGGGGCGCACTGATCGTCGACGTCAGCGCCGACCACGGCGCCACGCATGCCGCGCCGTATAAGGACGAGCAGGCACCTGACACAGGCGACTGACGGATCCGCCGTTCCGCATCGGCCGCCACCCAGACATGCCCGCAAATGCCCCGCTCGGTCGTGCCGAAGGTCTTCCCGCACGCGGATCGCATGCTTCGATCCTCATCCCGGCGCAAGCCGGGATCGGAGGTCTCTTGCCTGCGGTTGAAAGCAAGTCGCCAGATTCCTGCTTCCGCAGAAAGCATGTGGATGAGCAGCAACCTGATACAGGCGATGGATGCACAAACCGTGCGGCATCGGTGGCACCCGAGACATCCCCCGCAGACGCATACCGCAGGCACTTCCGCCTTCGGCGCCGAAGGCCTTGCCGGCATGTCCTACCGAAGACCTTCCCGCACGCGGATCGCACGCTTCGGTCGTCATCCCGGCGCAAGCCGGAATCCCGTGTCTCTCGCTTTTCGACGACTGGCAAGTCGTCGGGTTCCTGCGTCCGCGCAAAGGACGTCCGCGATAGGCAACCGCAAGCTTTCTCAAGACGTGCACGGCAGTGCCTGCATCCACACGCTGCTTCGAGACAACGCGCAACATCCAGGTTCGCGCATGCAACCGCTGCGGCGACCTTTTTGCCAAACACCCAGGGCGACGTGCTCCACCGGGCCGTCGTCGGTCTAAGGCAACATGGCGTCCGGATGACCACTCGGATCTCTCCGACCAGACGCGAATGCTCCGTGCGAAAACGCGTGCGTCGCCATGCACGCGCATCTGCCCCATCGGCATGACCCGGGATTCCGGATGCGCAGCGCCGACCGGCACTCCGGCCGGCGCTGTGGCCCGTCAGTGCAGCGTGAAGGTGTCGTTGGCGCGGTTGCCGTCGGGAATGACGTGATCGGGGTCGATGGTGGCCGACTTCACCGCCTTGTCGCCCGCCACCAGCACGTCGAAGCTGTGGTGCTGCTGCCAGGTCGCCGTCGGGATGCGCACGTCCGCATGCGTGCCGTCGACGTAGTTCACGCGCAGGGTCGCCGGCATCACCAGACGATCGAGGTTGGCGACCGTCACCTTGGCGCCATGCGACGGCTTGCCGTCGACGTAGCTGACGCCGGTCACGGCCATGTCCAGCGACCAGTTGTGCTTGTACCAGCCGTTCCAGAACCACGACAGGTCCTCGCCGCCGGCACTGTCCATCGCGCGGAAGAAGTCCGACGGCGTCGGATGCTTGAACGCCCAGGCATGCACGAAGCGGCGGAACGCGACGTCGAAGCGCTCGGGACCGAGAATCTCCTCGCGCAGCAGGTTCAGTCCCAGCGCCGACTTGAAGTAGGTCACCGGGTGACGGTACTTCTCGCGGATCATGTCCGGCTTGGTCAGGATCGGCGGCGCATCGGCATCGTGCAGCACCGACTGGATTTCCTCGACCGGATTGGTACAGCCCGGCGCGTATTCGGCGTCGCACTTGGGCGCGTACTTGCCGCCCTGGTAATCCAGCGCGGCACGCATGTCGACGTAAGTGTTGAAACCTTCGTCCATCCACGCGGCGCGGCGCTCGTCGAAGCCGACGATCATCGGGAACCAGAAGTGACCGACCTCGTGCGTGGTCAGGCCGAACAGCGGTTTGCCGCCGGTCTGCCACCAGTCGAAGGCGATGCCCGGATATTCCATGCCGCCGACCTTGCCGGCCTCGGCGATGGCGTTGGGCCACGGGTATTCCAGCCAGCGTTTGGAGAAGTATTCGATGGTGTGCTTCACGAACTGCGTGGAATCCTGCCAGTGGCCCTTGCCGCTCAGGCTCTCGACCGGATACACCGACATCGCCATCGCATGCTTCCCGCTGGGCAAGTCGATGCGCGCCGCGTCCCACACGTAGGCCGCCGACGCGCCGAAGGCGACATCGCGGGTGTCGTGCATGCGGAAGTGCCAGGTCTTGGTGCCCTTCGGCTGCGGACCGCGCGCGGCGGCCTCGACTTCGGCCGGCGTGCGGATCATCACCGTCGCTTCGCTGCCGCGCGCCTTGGCCAGACGCTCGCGCTGGGTCTTGCTCAGCACCTGGTCCGGATTTACCAGCTCGCCGGAGCCGGCCACGATCATGTTCGCCGGCACGGTGACGCGATAGTCGATGTCGCCGTATTCCAGATAGAACTCGTTGTTGAGGTACGGCAGGGTGTCCCAGCCGCGCAGGTCGTCGTACACGGCCATGCGCGGGAACCACTGCGCGATCTCGTAGACGTCGCCGTTCTTGGTCGCGTACCAGTCGGTGCGGCCGCCGAAGCGGCCCGGCACGGTGTAGCTGTAGACGATGCGCAGGCGCAGCTGGCCGTCCTTCGGCTTCAGCGCCTGCGGCAGGTCGATGCGCATGCGGGTGTCGCTGATCTGGTAGTGCACCGGCTTGAACGTCTTGCCCTGCGCGACCTCGACCGCCTTCAGACGATAGCCGTCGGTATGGCTGGCGGCATCCGGTTCCTTGTCGCCGGAGAAGTTGCCGCGCGCGTCGGTGCGGTAGCGGTTCTGGTCCAGTTGCAGCCACAGCATGTGCAGCGTGTCGGGGCTGTGGTTGGTGTAGGTGATGACCTCGCTGGCGCTGAGCTCCTTCTTCGCCGGGTCCAGCGTGGCGGAGATGGCGTAGTCGGCACGGTTCTGCCAGTAGTCCGGGCCCGGCACGCCGCTGGCCGAGCGGTAGCGGTTGACCGGGTACTGGTAGGCGAACGGCGCGAAAGTCTGCAGCGGGTTGAAGCGCGAGTGCGCCGGCGTGGCGGTCGTGTCCGCGGCATGCGCGGCGCCCGCGAGCAACACGGCGCAGGCCGTGAACGCGGAAAGCATGGGGAGTCGTTGCATCGTTTTTGCCCTGGGGAAAGCAAGAAGGCGCCGACGACACGCGTCGGCGCCCCGTGAGGATTACGGCGTGGTGGCGGTGTATGCCGTCGGAATCTTCGCCTTCGGCCGCGCCACCCGGTACATCTGCCAGGCGATCTCCTTGTGCAGCCACTCGCGATCGCCGCCCTTGGCGTACAGGTCGAAGTGCGTCTTGCCCGGAATGAAGTCGAACGAGGACTTCGCGCCCACGCTGTCGAGCACCGCCTTCAGCTTGTGCGCGGCGCCATCGAGATAGAACGTGTCGGCCGTGCCCACGAACAGATGGATCTTGCCGTCGAGGTACGGCTTCAGCTTCGGCCACTGCGTCTTGATGCGGTACGCGATGTCGTAGTGGTCGCGCCAGTAGTCGACCACCTTCGGGTTCACGTCGCCGGTGGCGCGGTCGAACATCGGCTGCGGACGGCCGTCCTTGCCCTTCGGCGAGAACACCCACTCGAAGGACGCCATCTGGCCGCCGTAAGGGCCGAGCACGCGCTCGAGCTGGGCGAACTGCTGGAAGGTGGCGATCACCTTGCCCTTGTCGCGCACCAGCGGCCACGGCGAGCCGTCCGGCTTGCGGTAGACGTTGGCGTGCGGTGCGTACAGGTCCGGGCCGGTGAAGTCATGGAAATCGCTCGGATCGGGCGAGGTCGACCAAGTGCCGCCGAAAATCTTCGGATAGCGCACCTGCAGCCACAGCGTGGCCCAGCCGCCGGACGAATGACCGGTCAGGAAGCGGCCGCTGGGCCGGGCGTCCATGCGGTATGTCGATTCCAGCTTCGGCATCAGCTCGGTGGTCAGCGCCGTGCCCCACGGGCCGTTGTTGACCGAATCGGCGAACTCGTGCGTGCCGGTCGGGCTGGATTCGTCCAGGAACACCCAGATCATCGGCGGCGTCTTGCCTTCGGACATCAGCTTCCAGGTCGACGCGGCGTTGAAGGTCAGCGAGGCGTGGTTGGCGCTGAAACCGTGCGTGAAATACACCGTCGGATAGCGCTGCCCCTTGTGCTCGGCGTAGCCCGGCGGCAGCAGCACCCAGCCGCGCATGTGGATGGGGCGGCCCCAGAACGCGGTCAGCGCGGGGCTGACGAAATCGATCTCGTGGGTATGTCCCTTGGCCGCATCTAGCGCGGGCTGGATACGCGCACGCGCAGCCTCCGGCACGCGCGAGGAAAGTTTCCAGGGCTGCATGCGCTCGGTCAGTTCGCGTGTCAGGGTCAGATCCGGCGTCGCCGCATCCGCACCGCCCAGACGCACGGTCACGACCTTGCTGACCAGATCGCCGGTGCCACGACCGCCGTAGTTGTAGTTGTGATTGACGTCCAGCACCGCCTGCACGGCGTACTCGCCCGGCGTCAGCTTCGAGAACGGCTGCGGGAAGCTGACGCTATCAGCGTCCATCAGCACCGCGCCGCCGGGGGCGAGATGCGGCACTTCCAACGCCGCCACCGCGGTCTGCGTCGGCGAGAACGGGCTGGTGTCGACCTCCTCGACCGGACCGCCCTGGGCCGCGGCCTGGGCGTCCTTCAGCGGCATGGCGAAGATCAGCAGGCGACCGGAGGCCGGCTGCTTGAACGTGCTGCCGAGGGCGACGCGCACCATCTGGGCATGGGCGATGGGCGCGGCAGGCTTGGCTGCGACCGGAGACAACACCAGCGCACACAGCGCCGGCACCGCGAACGTGCGGATCATTCGTAACATGGCAGGCTCCCTGATGAACCCATCCATTGTGGACCGCGCCGCGCGCGCGTGCACACATCCGAAAGTCATGGTTCGCACCCCGTCCCCGGGCACCCGCCGGGGCGGTAGACTGGGCCTCCTGCCGCCGCACGTGATCGCCATGCGCCGCCTGCTGCCCCTGCTCCTGCTAATCGCCGCTGTCTGGGGCTTCGTGTCCTGGCGCGGCGTGCATGCGCCTGCTCCAAGCGTGACCGGAGCGTCTGCGCCGACGACCGCCGCGCCGCGCGCCCTGCCCGCCTTCCTGCCGCCCGAAGCCCGCGACACCCTCGACGCCATCCAGCGCGGCGGTCCGTTCCCGTATCGCCAGGACGGCACCGTGTTCGGCAATCGCGAACGCCTGCTGCCGGATCGCCCGCGCGGCTATTACCATGAATACACCGTACCCACGCCGGGAGTGGGCACGCGCGGCGCGCGCCGCATCGTGACGGGCGGCAACCCGCCCGACATCTACTACTACACCGACGACCACTACCGCAGTTTCCGCTCTTTCCAGGTGCATCCGTGAACATGCAAGCCGCCAGCGTCGACCTCGACGATCCCGAGCAGTCGGGCGTCTACCTCGTCACCGACGAGGACCTGCATCAGGTCGCCGAGGCCGAACACGCCGAAGACATCTGCGTGCGCCACGTGTCCCTGCGCGCCTGCACGGACAAGGCGTCCCTGTTCGCGGCGCTGGCGCGCGCGCTGGACTTCCCGCCCGACTTCGGCCGCAACTGGGACGCGCTGGCCGACAGCCTGAGCGACCTGTCCTGGCTGCCCGCGCAGGGCTACGTGCTGCTGCTGGACGAAGCGCAGGCGCTGCACGACGCCGACCCGCGCGATTTCGACGTCCTGCTCGACATCCTCGACGAGACAGCCGCGAGCTGGTCGCAGGCGCGCATCCCGTTCTTCTGCTTCGTCGCCCTGTCGCCGGAAGGTGCGACCGACGCAGCGTCCACGGCGAGCGCGACGGAGCGCGAAGACTTCCACCTGCGCGGCGAATACATCGAACTGAACCAACTGCTCAAGCTGGTCGGCGTATGCGAAAGCGGCGGTGCCGGCAAGGCGCTGGTCGCCAGCGGTGCGGTGCGCGTGGACGGTCAGGTCGAACTGCGCAAGACCTGCAAAATTCGCGTGGGCCAGCGCGTCAGCGTGAACGGCCTCGACATCCACGTCCGGCCGGACCCGGAGGAAGGCCGCTAAGCGGCGTTCGGCGCGCTCCACGCGCACCCGCGGTCTTCGAGTACGGCCCTGCGTATCGTGCTTCAGGTGCGACGCCGGTCCGAATGCCCGATACCGGATTCGCTACACTGCACGAGCCGCCAGTCGCCCCCATCCGCCAGGCAAGGAGTGTGCATATGCTGTTGATCGGTCGCGAATCTTTGCAATCCGTAGCCTCGCAGTTGAAGCAAGCACTCTACAACCACGATCAATGGCACAAGGACATCATCCGCACGATCGTGTGCGGACTGAACCACGATCAGCGCGATGTGGCGCCCGACGCCCACATGCAATGCCGCTTCGGTCAGTGGTACTACAGCGACGTCACCCGCGAGCTGCGCGAACACCAGGCCTTCGCGGCGATGGAATTCGAGCACAAGCGGATGCACCAGATCGCCACGCGCATGCTGCAGGAAATCGATCTCGGACGCCGCATCGAAGTGACCGAATACGACAACTTCGCCAGCGCGCTGGACCGTCTGCGTCTGGAGCTGATGTCGCTGAATCGCGAAATCGACGAATCGCTCTACCGCATCGACACGCTGACCGGCGCCGAAAACCGCACTGGCATGCTGGCGACGTTGCGTGAAATGCAGGCGCTGATCCGCCGCATGCCGCAATCATGCACGCTGGCCATGCTGGACCTAGACCATTTCAAGAACGTCAACGACACTTACGGTCATCTCGTCGGTGACGAAGTGCTGGCCGGCTCGGTACGGGTGATCCGTGGAATTCTGCGTCCATACGACCGCATCTTCCGATTCGGCGGCGAGGAATTCCTTATCGTCCTGCCCTACACCGACATCACTTCGGGATGGGAGATCACCGAACGCTTGCGCAAGGAACTGGCCGATACCGTATTGACCACGGCCAATGCGGCCGAGGTCAAGGTGACGACTTCCATCGGCCTGGCAGAACTGGACGCCACGCTCAACGTCGAATTGAGCATCGACCGTGCCGACCAAGCGATGTTCGCCGCCAAGAAGGCCGGACGCAACCGCATCTGCACGTGGGATGCCTCCATGGAGCCGGCCACGGACCTGCCGCAGCGCCCGGTGGATAACTGACGGAGGAGAGCGCTCCGGCGGAGCCGGCAGGGCCCCGCCGCGCGCATCCCCGCGACGCGATCAGGACGCGCCGTTCGGGCGGCCCAACCGGCTGACCCACATGTACAAGGCGACCAGCACGGCGATGAAAGCCGCGCCGCCGACCCACACCGAGGCATGCTCGAAGCCGGGGCCGACCAGCGCCAGCGGGCGGTCGTCGCCGGAGAACACCACGATGGCGGCGATCACCACGCCGATGATGCTCTCGCCGACGATCAGGCCCGAGGACATGAGCACGCCCAATTGCTTGGTCGCCACCGGTTTCGGCCCGCGCGCCGCGCGGCGGTCGAAATACCAGCCGACGAACGCGCCGACCACGATCATCAGGGTGATCTCCGAGGGCAGGTAGATGCCCAGACCGACGGCCAATGGCGGCAGGCGCGCGGAAGTGCCTTTCAGGCCCAGCAACTCGTCGACGACGATGATCGCCGCGCCGATGCCGGCGCCGGTCCAGATCAGGCTCCACTCGATATTGTGCTGCAGCACGCCCTGCGCCAGCGCCGAGATCAGTCCGGCCTGCGGCGCCGCGAGCGCGTCCTTGGTGGCGTTGGCCGCGCCGACGAAACCGTAGGCCTCGTTGAGCATGTTCATCACGAACGGAATGATCAGCGCGCCGGCGATCACGCCGATCACCAGCGCCACCTGCTGCTTCCACGGCGTGGCATCGACCAGTTGGCCGGTCTTGAGGTCCTGCAGGTTGTCGTTGGCGATGGTCGCGCCGGCGAACACCACCGACGAGGCGAACAGCGCGAACGCCACCAGCGCCTTGCCCGCCTCCGGCGGCAGACTCGACTGCACGCTCAGCGCCAGCAGCACCGAGGCGATGACGATCACCAGGATGCCGATACCCGACAGCGGGCTGTTGGAAGAGCCCACCAGGCCGGCCATGTAGCCGCAGACCGCAGCCACGAAGAAGCTCATCAGCGCCACGAACACGACGCCGCCGATGACCAGCAGCCACATGTGCGAACCCAGGCCCGCACCGACGCTGAAATCGCCCAGCAGCCAGGCGATGGGCAACATGCACACCAGCGTCACCAGCGCCACGATGCCGATCGGCAGATCGTGTTCGGTACGCGGCAGACTACCGCCCTGCCCGCTCTTGCGCAGCTTGGTCGAGCGCATGGCGTCAGCCAGCCCGCTGTAGACCGGCTTGACCAGCTTCAGCAGCGTCCAGATCGCCGCCGCGGCGATGGTTCCGGCGCCGAGGAAACGCACCTTCTGTCCGAAGGCCGCACCGGCGATGTCGGCGGCCGAACCGGTGGCGTGCGCCAGCAGCGTGTAGTGCGGCACCGCCCAGCCCCAGGCGATCAGCGTGCCCAGCAGCATCGACACGCCGACCCACAGACCGACCAGATGACCGACCGCGAGCAGCGCGAACGACAAACTGAAATCGAAGCCGGTGGCCGCGCCGCGGCTGCCGACGTGAAAATAGGCGCTGACGTCCTTGGCGAAGATCTTGGTCGCCTCGACCACGGCGAAACCCGCCGACACCAGCGCACCGACCACCACGGCGCGGAAGCCGGAACGGGCCACCTCGACCGCATCGGGATCGGCGTCGGCGCTGCGGTGGCTGTCACCGACCTTCAGCACCTCGGCGCAGGCCACGCCCTCCGGATAGGGCAGATTGGAATTGGTCACCAGCGCGCGGCGCAGTGGAATCGAGTACATCACGCCGAGGATGCCGCCCAGCCCGCAGATCGCCGCGGTCTCCCAGTACGGGAAACCGGCCCACCAGCCGACGATGACCATGCCCGGCAACACGAAGATGATGGCCGAGAGGCAGCCCGCCGCTGAGGCGATGGTCTGCACGATGTTGTTTTCCTGGATCGTGGCGTCGCTGACCTTGCGCAGCAGCGCCATCGAGATCACCGCCGCCGGAATCGAGGTGGCGAAGGTCAGACCCGCTTCGAGACCGAAATAGACATTGGCCGCGGTAAACACCAGCGTGATCAGCACGCCGATGATCACGCCGCGGACGGTCAGCTCGGTTTGCGGCGCCAGTGCGCCGTGGCCGGTGGTATTCACGAATGCATCTCCCCGTGCGGATACTTCGCCTGATCGTTCCACGGATGCATGCGAAGCCGCAAGCCGCGCGCGCTGCGATGTCTGCGCATGGATCGCGGCATCGCGTCAGGGCTTGGTGCGCGGGGGAACCAGCGTCAGTCGCTTTGTGTCCTGCTGCGCGTCGCGACGTAGCAACTCGCTCAGCTCGTCGGCCTGGATCGGTCGCGAATACAGATACCCCTGACCTTCCTCGCAACCGGCGAGGCGCAGGAAGTCGTGCTGCGCCTCGGTCTCCACGCCCTCAGCAATGACCGCCAAGCCGAGGCTGCGCGCCATCACCAGCATGGCCTGCACGATGCTGGCGTCCTCGGCGCTGTCCGGCAGACCGTCGACGAAGGAGCGGTCGATCTTCAGGTAGGCCACCGCCGGCAACTTGAGGTACGCCAGCGAGGAGTAGCCGGTGCCGAAATCGTCGATGGCGATGGCCACGCCGAGTCCGTGCAGCGCGCTCATGGTCTGCCGCGTGGCCTCGCCCAGATGCAGGATGGTGCTCTCGGTGATCTCCAGCATGATCTGCTGCGGATCGACGGCATTGCGCTCGATAGTGGTGGTCAGCTGCTGCACGAAGTCGGGATGCGAGAACCAGCCTGCGGAGATGTTCACCGCGATGCGACGGATCTTCAGGCCGCTGCGTTTCCATTGCGCGATCTGCCGACACACGCCGTCGAGCACCCACTCGTCGATGTGGCGAATCAGGCCCAGCGTCTCGGCCATCGGCACGAACTCGCTGGGCATGATGTAGCCGCGTTCCGGATGGTGCCAGCGCAACAGCGCCTCGGCGCCGAGCAGACCGCTGTCGGCGAACGCGATGCTGGGCTGGTAGAGCAACTGGAACTGGTTCTCCTGCAACGCGCGGCGCAGATCGGTGAGCAGCAGCAGGCGGCGGTTGGCGTCGGCGCGCATGCGCGGCGTGTAGAAGCGGAAGGTGTTGCGCTCCTCCTGCTTGGCGCTGTACATGGCCGCGTCGGCGTTGGTCAGCAGCGTGGTCGCATCGTAGCCGTCCAGCGGGAACGAGGCGATGCCGATGCTGGCGCTGAGCACGATGTCGTAGCCATCCACGACCATCGGCTGCGACAGCGTCTCGATCAGCTGACGCGCGAACCAGTTGATGTCCTCGCGCGCCTTGAGATGCCCGACCAGCACCGTGAACTCGTCACCGCCAATGCGGCTGGCCACCGCGCCGGCCGGCAAATGACGGTGGATGCGCTCGGCGACTACCGTCAGCAGCTTGTCGCCGATGGCATGGCTGTAGCTGTCGTTGACCAGCTTGAAATTGTCCAGATCGACGAACACCACCACCACGGTTTCGTGCTTGCGCTCGGCGACCAGCAGCATCTCCGCGACCCGGCGCTCGAACTCGGCGCGATTGACCAGGCCGGTGAGTGCATCGTGCGTGGCCAGATACTGCAGATGGCGCTGGCCCGCCTTGCTGTCGGTGATGTCGGTGCATACCGCGACGTAGTGCTCGATCTGGCCATCGGCATTGCGGATCGCGCTGATGCTGAGCATCTCCGGATACACGCTGCCGTCGCGACGCCGGCACTGCACTTCGCCGTTCCAGTGACCGTCCTTCGCCACCGCGTCCCACACGGTCTCCGGCAACGGCTGCCCGTCGGGCATGCGGCGGGGTTCGTCGAAGCGCATGCCTTCGACTTCCAGCGTGCTGTAGCCGGTCAGGCGTTGATGCGCGGCGTTCACGGTCAGAATCCGGCGCGAGGCGTCGGTGATGATGACGCCCTCGGCGACGCTGGCCATCGCCTCGGAAGCGATGCGACGCTCGCGGGCCATGTCGACGCGTTCGGTGATGTCGCGGAGAATCGCCTGGCGCACCTTGCGGACGCCCCAGTCGACCACGTTGCTGGACATCTCCACCGGACGCGTGCCGCCGTCGACATGACGCAGATCGCTGACGTGACGGTCGCGCCGGTGCCGTCGATCGTGTTCCGCGAACAGTTCCAGGAACGGCCGTCCGCGCAATTGGTCCTCGCTGAGCCCGGTCCACAGCGAAGCCATGCGGTTGGCCTGCAGAATGTCGCCGCTGACGTCCTCGACCATCAGGATCGCGTCGGCGGCGCTGTCGAACAGCAGGCGGTAGCGTTCTTCCGTGCCGCGCACGCCAACCAACACGCGCCGCGCCAGCCAAAGCCACAGCAGCACGGCCAGCACGCCGGTGATCGCCAGCACGCCGAACAGCAGTCCGGCCACCCAGGCCGCGCCGCGCGCCATCAGATGCGAGAAGTTGTTGCTGCGCGGTTCGATGTAGGCATTGAGGTCGGCGATGGCCTTACGCTGTTCATGGATGAAGGCCGGCGTCACGTTGCCTTGCGCATAGGCGTTGCGCAACCGCTCCGCGATCACGCCGAGAGCGTCCACGCGGCTGTCCGTGGAGCGCCAGGCTTCGAGCGATTCACGCATGTACGGTGCCTGCGTCAGGTGCCGCATCATGAACAGGATCATCGGAATCGCGCTCGGCATCGCATTGTCTTCGCGAAGCAGACGCGCCACGTGATCGTAGTCGTAATGATCGCGACGCACTTCCTCGCGCGCGAAGCGGAAATGACGAAGCACCGTGTAGTGCTGCTGGAAACTCGCCAACTCCTCGGGGTTGCCGCTCTCGGCGTACGCGTCCAGATCGATCACGGACTGCTTCTGCGACTTCGACCAGATGCTCTCGCCGTTGAGAAAACCGGCGAGAGCAACCTGGATCTTCAGGGCGCCCCAGGACAGGGCCAAGAGCAGCCCCACGACGGCGGCCAGTCCCCATGCCAGTGGCATGAGTCGCCGTATGAGCGGTTGTTGCAAGCTGGCCCGAGCGATTCGCATCGCAGTCCCTGTCTCCCAGCAACGTCCTCAGCATACGACGACCGGCCTGGTCGTGTCTGCCGGTTACGCCGCGGCTTCGTTTGCCGCCTGCGTCGCCTTGCTGGGTTCGACGCAGATATCGGCGAGCACTCTCATACTGACATAGCTACGGCGTACACATTCCGCGATGTGCTCGACATCGTCAACCGACGGATTGCCTCCCATCAGCGTACAGACGATTTCCAGCGCCTCCCAAGGATGGGTGTCGTCGTAGGCGGCGTGCAGTTGCAGCCAGCGCAGACTGCGCGTGCGCGTGGATTCCTCGAAGCTCTCGCGGTACGAGGCGCTGTCGAACAGAATCTGCGACCACTCCCCGGTCGCGCCCTCGACGGCGTAGTTGGTCGCGGCGATGCCGGCCGCCAGCGAATCCTTGCCGGCCGCTTCCTCGCACCAGCGCGCCAGCACGTCGGCGCCGCGCGGAATGCGTCCGTGCAGCACCTCGTCGCGGCCGATGCCGGCGCCTTCGGCCCAGTTCAGCCAGTGCTCGGCATGGTTCTGCTCGACACGGATGTTGCGCACCAGCCAGCGCCGCGCGAGGTTGTCGCCCGCGCTGCGACCGAACTGCGTCTTCAGCAGGCTCATCGACATGTAGCCGGGGAAACGTTCGATGACCGGCCAGATGCCGACCATGAAGTTGCGGGTGGACGTCGATTCCATCGTGCGGTCCCGCATCAGATCCCACAGTTCATGCTCGACGACGCTGCGCTTGGCGTCTTCACACGTGCCCACCATGTCCTGCGTCCACTGCGGATAGCTGCTCAGTTCCGTCAACGACCCGTTGCGTTCGAATTGCGTATTCATGATCAATCTCCATTGTTGGATGAATCCGCACCGACGCATGCCTGCACGTACCGGTGCGGACACGTCCCGACGTCGACGACGTCGCTAGACGCGCGTGCCGGCCTCGATGAACGAGGTACCGGCACAACGCCAGCCTACTCGTCACGGAATACTTTGGCGCATCCGAACGCATTGAATTCCTGATAAAAATTGGGCATGAGCCGCAAGACCCGCACGGACCGCGCCGGTTTTCGGGCGCACTCCGAAGCGCGCTGTAAGTTTTGTCGCGCGTCGCGGGTCATCTGCGATACGTCCCCCGACGAGGCCAGGCCATGATCGTCCACGCTTTCCCCCGCAACGTCCGACGCCTGCTCTGCGCGGTCCTGCTCGCCACGCTGACGGCCTGCGCCCCCACGGCGCCCGCGCGCAGCACGTCATCCGCCGTGCCGCCCCCGCAACTGGATACGCCAGTACCCCGGCACGCCGGCGAGCGCACGGCCGTGTTTGCCGGCGGATGCTTCTGGGGCATGCAATGGGTGTTCGAGCACGTTCGCGGCGTGCAGCGCGTCGAGGCCGGCTATGCAGGCGGTCAGGCGTCCACGGCCCGCTACGGCATCGTCAGCGGCGGCGGCACCGGCCACGCCGAGTCGGTCCGCGTGAGCTACGACCCGTCGCAGGTGAGCTATGGCCAGCTGCTGCGCGTGTACTTCTCGGTCGCCACCGATCCGACCCAGCGCGACCGCCAGGGTCCGGACGTCGGCACGCAATACCGCGGCGTGATCTTCACGGCCGATGTGCAGCAGGCGCGCGTCGCACAAGCCTACGTCCGCCAACTCGATGCCGCCGGCGCGTTCGACCGCCCCATCGTCACCCGCATCCAGCCGCTGACCGGATTCTATCCGGCCGAGGCGTACCACCAGGACTATGCCCGACTACACCCGAACGCGCTGTACATCGCGGTCAACGACGCACCGAAGATCACCCAGCTTCGACAGCAGCTTCCCGCGCTGTACCGCGCGACGCCGGTGACCTATTCGCCGTAAAAAAACGGCCTCCGTCTTCAGGGAACGGAGGCCGCGCAACCGTCGGGGAACGGATCAGCCGTTCGCGATCGCCTGCAGCTGGCTGTAGGCGCCGTTGAACTTGTCCTGATCGCCGGGGAAGGTTCCCGAGTCGGCGTACTGCCAGAACGTGTAGTAGCTCCAGGCGTACGGCAGAGTGCCGACGCTGGACGAGTAACGCGCCACCCACAGCGGGCTGTTGTTGGCGAAGTTGCCGGCCGTGCCGACGCACTGCGTCCACCAGCTGGTGCTGGTGTAGATCACCGGCCAGCGACCGGTACGCGCGTGATACTCGCTGCTGAACGAGGCGATCCAGCTGGCCATGCCGCTCTTGCTCTTGCCGTAGCAGGTCGAGCCGTACGGGTTGTATTCCAGATCGACCGCGCCCGGCAGGGTCTTGCCGTCACCGGACCAACCGCCGCCGTGATTGACGAAGTAGTCGGCCTGCGTGGCGCCGCTGGTGGTGTCCGGACGCGCGAAATGATACGAGCCGCGGATCATGCCCACGTTGTAGGAACCGTTGTACTGCTGGGCGAAATACGGATTGGTGTAGTACGTGCCTTCGGTCGCCTTCACATAGGCGAAACGCGCGCCATTGTTGTACGCGGTGCTCCAGGCGACGTTGCCCTGGTAGCCGCTCACGTCCATGCCGGCGACGGAACCGGTGGCCGCGGCGTACAGGTAACCGTTCACCTGCATCTGCTGCGACGTGCCTTCATGCAGGCGGATCTGCGAACCCATGGCATGCGACTCGGCGGCGATGCGCGCGGCGAGCTTCAGCGGGATCGAGGGGTTCATGTGCGCCAGTTCCTGATTGCTGACGCCCTGCGGCGGATGCAGCGCATCCTGAGCAGGAGCGGCTTGCGCGCCGGCGATGGCGGTGACGCCGGCGATGGCCAGAGCGGCCGCGAGTACGTGCTTGTGCATGAGTACGGACATCGTGTTCTCCTCATGATGGTGTGGAGTAATGAAGTCCGGCAGAAAGGGATTCAACGCGGCCTCCCTGCCGGTCCATGGCCTTGTCGGCAAGACCTTTCCCCCGACGCGATCCCGTCCTGGGATTCGCGTGCGCGCCGTCGGTCCGCATGACCTCTCCGGGTTGACGGTGCCGGCGGCGGTCGGTCGCCAGGCGACCGACAAATCTCATCATGCACGCCGCGGATGATGATGATGTGACACACATCACGCGCATTTCGGTCTTGCTGGATACGTGCATGCCGAATCCTGAACGACCGCGCCGCATGAACGCCGCCCAACCCGCGGCGCGCCGGCCGTCAACGCGCTGCGGGACGCTCCCGTTCATATTCACGTGGGCATGATCCGTATCGCGGACATGCGTCGCGACGGAATGCGCACCGCCTTCCCGATGGGGAAACCGGTCCCGCTCGTGCCGTGTCCTTGCAGATACGGCGTCCGATCCACCACGCAGGAGAAACGCCATGAGACGTCACGCCTGGCTTTTCGCGTTCACGCTTCTACTGGCCCTTCCCGCGGCCGCACAGGCGACCCGCGCCTACGCGGACGTCACCGTCAACATGCGCGCCGGTCCCGACATCGGCTATCCGATCGTCGATCTGATCCCGGGCGGCACGCCGCTGTATGTCCAGGGCTGCACGGACGACTGGGCCTGGTGCGACGTGATCGCCTACGGCCACCGCGGCTGGGTCGCGGGCAACTTCATCCGCTACCCGTACCGGCAGCGCTGGGTACCGATCTACGGCTACGGCGCGATCATCGGCATCCCGGTGGTCCGCTTCGTGATCGGCGATTACTGGCACCGCCACTATCGCCACCGCGCGTTCTACGGCCATCGCGATTACTGGTATGGCTACCACCCGCGTCATCGCGCGCCACCCTACCGCTACCGCCACGCGCCGCCGCGCTTCGTGCATCGCGACCATGACCGCGACCGCTACCGGTATCGCCAGCACGTCGAACGCGAGCACATCGAGCACCGTCGCGTGGAACGCCATCGCGCCGAACAGCGTCGACACGAACGGCAGCGCTTTGAACATCGTCGCGACGAGCACCGCCGGGTCGAGCAGCATCAGGCCCAGACGCGCCGCCGACTCGCACCGACCGTGTTGCATCGCTCCGCCCCCGAGTACCGCGGCGCACGCGCACCGCACCGCAACGATGCGCGCAACCGTGCATCCGCGCAGCGCAACACGCAGTCGTCGCATGGCAGCTCGCGCAATGACAACCACCATCGCGGCAAGAACGATCATCGTCGCGACCGGCACGACCGCGACAAGCGCTGATCGAATGCAGCGTCGCGCGCAATAAAGAAAAAGGGCGGGAAGATTCCCGCCCTTTTTCTTGGCGCACGCCTCTGGCGACTACTCCGCGCGCGCGGTCGGGAACGGGTTGCGCTCCTTGAACTGCGCCTGATGCCAGTACGGATAGGCTTTGGCCGGTTCGCTCGCCGCGTCCAGTCGCGCCACCTGCTCCGGCGTCAGGTTCCAACCCACCGCGCCCAGGTTCTGGCGCAGCTGCGCCTCGTTGCGCGCACCGACGATCACCGTCGCCACGGTCGGACGCTGCAGCAGCCAGTTCAAGGCGATCTGCGGCACGCTCTTGCCGGTTTCCTCGGCAACGGCGTCGAGCGCGTCGACCACGTTGTAGAGGTATTCATCGTCGACCTGCGGCCCGGCGTCGGAAGTCTTGTGCAGACGACTGGTCTCCGGCAGCGGCTGGCCCCGGCGAATCTTACCGGTCAGGCGGCCCCAGCCCAGCGGACTCCACACCACCGCGCCGACGCCCTGGTCCTGCGCCAGCGGCATCAGCTCCCACTCGTAGTCGCGGCCGATCAGCGAATAGTAGGCCTGATGCGCGACATAGCGCGACAGGTTGTGACGCTCGGAGACCGCCAGCGACTTCATCAGATGCCAGCCGGAAAAATTGGAGCAGCCGATGTAACGGATCTTGCCGGCGCGGACCAGATCGTCGAGCGCGGTGAGGGTTTCCTCGACCGGCGTCATCGCATCGAAGCCGTGCAGCTGGAACAGGTCGATGCGGTCGGTCTGTAGGCGCTTGAGCGCCTTGTCCACGGCGTCGATCAGGTGGAACCGCGAGGAGCCGACGTCGTTCGGACCATCGCCGCTGCGGAAGGTGGCCTTGGTCGAGATCAGCACCTCGTCGCGACGCCCTTTCAGCGCCTCGCCCAGCACTTCCTCCGAACGGCCCGCGGAGTAGATGTCGGCGCTGTCGAACAGGTTGACGCCGGCTTCCAGGCAGATGTCGATCAGACGCCGCGCCTCGTCGACATCGGTGCGACCCCAGGCTTCAAAGAATTCGCCCTTGCCGCCGAACGTACCGGTGCCGAAGCTGAGAACGGGAACGCGCAGGCCGGAACGGCCCAGTTGTCGGTATTCCATGGTGCACTCCTCGATCGAGTGTGAGTGTGAATGTGGGAAACGGTCCAGATCGGGCCGCCTGCTTTCCCTGCGTGCGGACGCGCAGAGAAATTTCAATCGGCGCACCGACACCCTCGCCACGAAGATCCAGCCAGTCCGCGAAACGCCGACACGGCGGCGCGCACCGGCAAACGCAGGGCAACGCACATGAAAAAGTCATGCAAGTGATGCACTTGCTGTCATCCTTCGAGCGCAAAGCGCGTTGTATATGTCCCACCTCCGGCTCACATTGATCGCCTGGAACGATGACAGTCATGCAAAATCGGCAGGAGTCCATCATGGGTTCACGCTCGCGGGTACATCGCATCGCACCCTGGTTCGCGGCGACGCTCGCGATCGTCATCGCGATGACGACGGCTGCATCGGCATCGTCGTCCTGTCTTCAGGCGCACGCGACATCGCCGGTCGTGCAGCGCGATCTCGCCTACGGACCGCAGCCCGGTCAGCGCCTGGACGTGTACCGGCCTCGGCACGCCCGTCATGCGCCGATCCTGCTGATGGTGCACGGCGGCGGCTGGCGGCGCGGCGACAAGGCGATGCGCGCCTTCGTCGACGGCAAGGTCGCGCACTGGACGGCGGCGGGCGCGATCGTGGTCTCGACCAACTACCGCATGCAGGCGCCGATCGACCCGCAACGCGAGGCGGAGGACGTGGCGCGCGCGCTGGCCTACGTGCAGCGCGAGGCGCGCGCCTGGGGCGGCGACCCGCATCGCATCGTGCTGCTGGGACACTCGGCCGGCGCGCATCTGGTCGTCCTGTTGAGCGCCGCGCCCGACATCGCCGAAGCGCAGGGCGCCAAGCCGTGGGCCGGCACCGTGGCGCTGGACAGCGCGGCCTACGACCTGGTGACGCTGATGCGCGCGCCGCACCTGCGGCTCTACGACCGCGCGTTCGGCAAGGACCCGGCGCTGTGGCGCGCGATGTCGCCGACGCTACGTCTGCACCGGACCACGCCGCCGATGCTGTTGGTCTGCTCGACCAGGCGATCCATCTCCTGCGCACAGACCCGCGCCTTCGCGCAGCGTGCCGCGGCGCTCGGCAGCCGCGTCCACGTACTGCCCGTGGACCTGACGCACCGGGCGCTCAACCGCGATCTCGGCGGCGACAACGGCTACACCGGTCAGGTCGATGCGGCCATGCGATCGCTGGGGCTACCCGTCGCGGCCTGCGCCGTCGCCCCGCCCGACTCCGCGAATCAGGTACGCAACCGGTAGCCGGTGCGGAAGATCCAGGCGATCGTCGCCAGGCAGATCGCCAGGAACAGCACGATCATGCCCAGACTCAGTCCCACGCTCACGTCGGCCAGTCCGTAGAAGCTCCAGCGGAAACCGCTGACCAGGTAGACCACCGGGTTGAACAGCGTCACCTTCTGCCACAGCGGCGGCAGCATGTGGATCGAGTAGAAACTGCCGCCGAGGAAGGTCAGCGGCGTGACGATCAGCAGCGGCACCAGCTGCAGCTTCTCGAAGTTGTCGGCCCAGATGCCGATGATGAAACCGAGCAGGCTGAAGGTCGCCGCGGTGAGGAACATGAACAGCAGCATCCACAGCGGATGCTCGATCCGCAGCGGCACGAACAGTGCCGCCGTCGCCAGGATGATGATCCCGAGCATGATCGACTTGGTCGCCGCCGCGCCGGCGTAGCTCAGCACGATCTCCAGGTACGACACCGGCGCCGACAGAATCTCGTAGATGGTGCCGGTGAATTTCGGGAAGTAGATGCCGAACGAGGCATTGGACACGCTCTGCGTGAGCAGGTTGAGCATGATCAGGCCCGGCACGATAAACGCGCCGTAGCTGACGCCGTCGACCTCGGTGATGCGCGAGCCGATGGCCGAGCCGAACACCACGAAATACAGCGACGTGGAAATCACCGGCGCGACGATGCTCTGCAGCAGCGTGCGACGGGTGCGGGCCATCTCGAAACGGTAGATGGCGGCGATCGCGCGCAGATTCATTGGCTGCTCCTCACCAGGTTGACGAAGATTTCCTCCAGCGAGCTCTGCTTGGTGCTGAGATCGCGGAACGTGATGCCCGCCGCGCTCAGCTCACGCAGCAGACCGGTGATGCCGGTACGTTCGCCCTGGGCGTCGTAGGTGTAGACCAGCTCGCGGCCGTCGGCCGCCAGCGTCAGGCGATGCGATGCCAATGTTTCGGGGACGCGTTGCAGCGGCTCGGACAACTGCAGGATCAGGCGCTTCTCGCCGAGCTTGCGCATCAGCTCGGCGGTGTCCTCGACCAGCATGATGCGGCCCTTGTTGATCACGCCCACGCGGTCGGCCATCTGCTCGGCCTCCTCGATGTAGTGCGTGGTCAGGATGATGGTGACGCCGCGTTCGCGCAGTCCGCGCACGACCTCCCACATGTCGCGGCGCAGTTCCACGTCGACGCCGGCGGTGGGCTCGTCGAGGAACAGGATTTCCGGCTCGTGCGAGAGCGCCTTGGCGATCATCACGCGCCGCTTCATGCCGCCGGACAGCATCATGATCTTGCTGTCCTTCTTGTCCCACAGCGACAGGTCGCGCAGCAGCTTCTCGATGTAGGCCGGGTTCTTCGCCTTGCCGAACAGGCCGCGGCTGAAGCTGACCGTGTTCCACACCGTCTCGAAGGCGTCGGTGGTCAGTTCCTGCGGCACCAGGCCGATCTTCTCGCGCGCCGCGCGGTATTCGCGGGTCACGTCGTGGCCATCGGCGGTGACCGTGCCGCGGCTGGGATTGACGATGCCGCAGACAATGCTGATGAGGGTGGTCTTGCCGGCGCCGTTGGGCCCCAGCAAAGCGAACAATTCGCCCTTGCGGATGTCCAGATCGACATCCTGCAGGGCCGTGAAACCGCCGGCGTAGGTCTTGCCGAGGCCGCGTACGCGCACCGCGACGCCGGGCGCTGCCGCTTCGGCGGCAAGGGGCGACGAAGTCTGCATCCGAACACTTTCCGTGAAGGGGAAAACGCAATCCTACACGTCGCGGTACAGAAATTGTACCGGAGGCATGGCAGATGGCCCGGGGACTGCTATCTTCGGCGCTTCGCTCCTCGCCGCCGCCGCCATGACCGACACCCCGACCGCTCCCGCCGCCGCGCCGCCGCGCAGCTTCCGCTACTACGACCTGATGGTCGGCGGCATGGTCGCCGTGCTGCTCAGCGCCAACCTGATCGGCCCGGCCAAGGTCGGCATCGTCACCCTGCCCCTGCTGGGCGCGGTGAGCTTCGGCGCCGGCAATCTGTTCTTCCCCTTCAGCTACATCTTCGGCGACGTGCTGACCGAGGTATACGGCTACTCGCGCGCCCGCCGCGCGATCTGGGCGGGCTTCGGCGGCCTGGCCTTCGCCACGCTGATGACCTGGGCCATCCTGGCCATTCCCGCCAGCCCAGGCGAACCGTTCAACCGCACGCTGCAGCCGGCGCTGGAGATCGTGTTCGGCAACACCGGCCGCATCGTCGCGGCCTCGATGCTGGCCTACTGGCTGGGCGATTTCGCCAATTCCTACGTGATGGCGAAGATGAAGATCTGGACCGAGGGCCGTCATCTGTGGACGCGCACCATCGGCTCGACCATCGTCGGCCAGGGCGTCGACAGCCTGACGTTCTACCCGGTAGCGTTCCTCGGCCTCTGGGAAGGCCAGACGCTGATCAAGGTGATCGTCTTCAACTGGGTGATGAAGGTCGCGGTAGAAGTGGTGTTCACGCCGCTGACCTACGCCGTGGTCGGCTTCCTCAAGCGCCGCGAAGGCGTGGACGCCTACGACCGTGGCACCCACTTCACGCCGTTCAGTCTGCGCGACGAAGGGCAGCTCGAGTCGCTGCGGCGCGACTGAACGCGCGACCGCGTCCCTATCGAAGCGCCGGATCGGTATCCGGCACGGCGGACGCGCCCGGCGAGCGCGCTGCACCACGCGAGGCGCACGCTCCGCGACACGCACCGGAAACATGAACGGCATGCCGTAAATCCGCCTCGCTGCGGCATTTTTTATGCTAGCTTCGGCTCGTGCTCGTCCGAACTTTCTGCGCAAAGGAATCGTGTTCGTGACAGACATGAAGCCCCGGACTGCGGGCGTGCGGCTGCTCGTCGCTTCGACGGTCTATCTGATGCTGGCGATCGCCATGATCGCCTGGTCGCAGACGGCCAAGTACGTGGCCGAAGCCTGGTTCGCCAATGCCCTGTTCGTCGCGCTGCTGCTGCGCGAGTATCTACGGTCGCTGCCCGCGACGCTGATCGCCGGTCTCGTCGCGGCCACGCTCGCGAACCTGATCATGGGTACGCCCGTACTCGCGTCGCTCGGCTACGGCGCCGCCAACATGGTGGAAGTCGCCGTCGCCGTGCTGCTGTGCCGTCAATTCGGCCTCCGGCTCGGCAGCGCGCTGGGCGACCGTTTTTTCCTGCTCGGCATCGCCGCGACCATGATGCTGGCGCCAATGGCCGGAGCCGCGGTTGGCGCTTCCGTGGTGCATCTGTACTTTCACGCCCCGTGGACACCGACCTTCGGGCGCTGGTGGCTGGGCGACGCAGTCGGCATGTTGGTGCTGCTGCCGCCCCTGCTGGCCTACGACGGCGCCCGCCTGCGCCGACTCGCGATTGGCGACCGCGCGACACTGTTCTGGCTGACACTGACCCTGTCCCTGCTGGTCACGCTGCTGGCCGTGACGCGACTCACCAGCCCGTTCGTGGTGTGGTCGATCCCGTTGCTGTTCGTGGCCTACCGACTCGGCATGCTCGGCACCACCCTGGCCTGCAGCCTCAACATCGCGGCGGTGTTCGTCCTGGCCACCGCGCAGGCCCGCGGATGGATCCACGCCGCGGTCGGCATCGAGCATCTGGACGAGGCCGAATTGATCTTCTTCTCGGCCCTGGCGGTAACCGGCCCGCTGCTGATGAGCGTGATTCTCGCCCAGCGCAAACGCATCACGCACCGCCTGGAAGACACCTCGACTCGCCTGCAGATCGTCGCCGACAACATTCCCGGTCTGATCGGGCAACTCGACAACGACTGTCGCTACCGCTACGTCAACATGCGCTACCTGGAGTGGTATGACCTGCGCGAAGCCGACGTCATCGGCAAGACGCCGACGGACATCTTCGGACCGGAGACCGCCGAACGCCTGGCGCCGCGCATCCAGCGCGTGCTGCAAGGCGAAGCGCAGCAGTTCGAGATCACCATGCCGACCGGCCAGCGGCTGGACGTGCGCTACACGCCGCTGATCCAGGGCGACCGCATCGACGGTTTCTTCGTGCTGGCGCACGACATCACCAACCGCAAGGAACTGGAAGCGCGCCTGCGCGAGATCACCGACAACGTGCCGGCACTGATCGCCTACCTCGACGACCAACTCGTGTACCGCTTCGCCAACGGTCGCTACCTGCAGATGTGGGGACTGGACCCGACCGAGGTCATCGGCCGTCCCGCTGCCGACGTCGCCGGTCCGTACTACAGCCAGTTCCTGCGCCCGAAGCAGCAGGAATGCCTGACCGGCAAGCGCGCCAACGTGGAGATCGAGCGCGCCGGCCGCACCTTCGAGCTGACCTACATTCCGCACATCGTCGACGGCACGGTCCGCGGCATGTACAAGCTCGGCGTCGACGTCACGGAGCGCAAGCGAGCCGAGGCCGAGCTGTTCGAGGCCATGGACCGCGCGCACATGATGCTCGAATCCATCGGCGACGCCGTGATCGCCTGCGACACGCGCATGCGCGTGACGATGATGAACCCGATCGCCATCGACATGACCGGCTGGGAAGAAAAGGAAGCGCTCGGAAAATCCTTCGCCGAAGTCGTGCAGCTGATCGACATCGAATCCGGCGAAGCGCCGCTCAATCCGCTCGAAGTCGCTATCCGCGAAAACCGCATCGTCGCCCTGCAGGCCAACAGTGCGCTGCGCCGCCGCGACGGCCTGGAGACGCCGATCGAGGATTCGGCCTCGCCGATCCACGATCGCAACGGCGAGGTGGTCGGCGGCATCATGGTCTTTCACGACGTCAGCGAATCGCGCGCGATGGCGCTGAAGATGTCGCATCTGGCGCAACACGACTACCTGACCGACCTGCCCAATCGCGTACTGCTGCAGGATCGTCTGTCGCATGCGCTGGCCAGCCTGCGCCCGGGCATGCAAGGAGCACTGCTGTTCATCGATCTGGATCACTTCAAGAACATCAATGATTCGCTGGGCCATCTGGCCGGCGATCATGTGCTGCGCGAGGTGGCCCGGCGGCTGCGCAGTTCGGTGCGCAGCGACGACACGGTCAGCCGTCAGGGCGGCGACGAATTCGTCATCCTGCTGAACCGGCTCGGCGACCCACGCGACGCGGCGCGCCTCGCCGAAAAGGCGATCGGCGCCATCGAGCAGATCATCCCGTTCGAGGATCGCGAACTGCACATCTCCGGCAGCGTGGGCATTGCCATGTTCCCGCAGGACTCGACCGACACGCGCACGCTGATGAAGCAGGCCGACACCGCGCTGTACCACGCCAAGCAGACCGGCCGCGCGCGCTACAGCTATTTCACGCAGACCATGAGCGAGAAGGCCGAGGAACGGCTGGCCATCGAACACTCGCTGCGTCACGCGCTGCAGAACAACATGCTGAACATCGTCTACCAGCCCAAGGTGCGATGGCCGGAAGGCAACGTGATCGGCGCCGAGGCGCTGGTGCGCTGGACGCGCGACGATGGCAGCGCCGTGTCGCCCAACGTCTTCATCGAACTGGCCGAGGAAGTCGGCCTGATCACGCAGATCGACGAATGGGTCATGCGCGAGGTCTGCCGGCTGATCGCGACATGGCTCAAGCGCGGCCAGCGCGTGGTGCCGGTTTCGGTCAACGTGTCGCTGGCGCACATAGACAACGAGCGCCTGCTCGAATACACCCGCGAAACGCTCAGAGAAACCGGCATCCCCGCCAAGTACCTGGAGATCGAGTTCACCGAAAGCCAGATGTTCCTGCACCGGGACCAGGCCGTGGAGCTGCTGCGGCAACTCAAGAAACTCGGCGTGCGCCTGGCCGTGGACGACTTCGGCACCGGCTACTCCAATCTCAGTTATCTGGCGCAGTATCGCTTCGACACACTGAAGATCGACCGCGAGTTCGTGCGCGGCCTGTCGGGGGACCAGCGCAAGTACGCCATCGTTCAGGCCATCATCGCGATGTCGCAGGCCCTCGGTTTCGGCATGATCGCCGAGGGCGTGGAAACGCCCGACGAAGCAGCCATGCTGCTGCAACACGGCTGCATCGACATGCAGGGTTATCTGTTCAGCAAACCGGTACCGCCCGAGGATTTCCTTGTACTGCTGCGCGACGGGCTGGCCGACGCCAAGAACCGGTTCGAGCTGCGCATGGCGGGAGATTCGTACTGACGCACCTGCGATGTCTCGCTCATGCGGACCGCCGTCAGGACGCTCTGCGCAAGGCCCAGAAACCGATCTCGCGTCGTTGGCGGAAACCCATGCGCAGATAGAGATCGCGTGCGCGCTCATTGTCCTGGCTGACGTGCAGATAGGGCGTCCATCCGCGCTGCAGATGATCGTTGACCAGGAACGCAATCAGCTGCCGCGCATAGCCGCGCCCCGTGTACGCCGGATCAGTGCACACCGCGCTGATCTCTCTCGCGCGCTCCGCGCCGAGGCGCTCGCCCGCCATCGCCGCCAGACGACCGTCGCGGTAGATGCCGAAGTAGCGACCCAGTTCCGTCGTGCGCTCGCGGAAGTAATGCGGGTAGACCCGCGCGACCAGTTCCAGCACATCGGCGCGATGGCGCGCGTCGAGCTCGATGATCTCCGGTCCGTCGAGCGTCGGCAACGGCGCGTCACAAACCATTTGCGCCAGCGGCCGGAACGTCTCGAAAGACCACGCCGCCGACAGCCGCGGTGCGACGCCGAGCAGCAGCCAGGTCGAATCGGGTTCCACCAGCGCATCGAGCGCGGACTCGATCTTTGCCGCGTCGGCGTCAGCGTGCGCCACGCCCAGGAACGGCGCATACGCCGCCGGATAACGCCGCACGTCGCCCTCGCCCTCGCCCACGGCGAGCGCGCGATGCCAGCTCGTCAGCGAAGACCAGAACGGATTGTCGAGCGCCTCGTCGTGCATGCGGGGATTCGCGTTCGGACAAGCGATGCAGTCTACGCCAAAGCCGCGTCCGCAGGCCGACCGTTCCGCACCTGCGTGTACGCGGCGCGCCACCGGTGGTCGACTCGGGGAGCACCCGAAGACGGAGCATGCCGGCGGAGCAAGTGCAACGCACACGGACGCGGCGCACCTGGGTCGATTCGACGAGTGATCGCTGCCGCACTTGTGCAAGGTCCGCTCACCCGGCGAAGCTTGGACGCACGCACTCCCGTCCCCATCTTCGAGATCTCCCCGTCGTCCTATGAGGTCCGCCATGTCCGACTACCGCAAGACGCCCGAAGCCCTGGCCCGCCTGACGCCCGAGCAGTACCACGTGACTCAGGAATCGGGCACCGAGCGTCCGTTCAGCAACGCCTTCCACGACCACAAGGAAGCCGGGCTGTACGTCGACATCGTCTCCGGCGAACCGCTGTTCACTTCCATGGACAAGTTCGACAGCGGCTGCGGCTGGCCCAGCTTCACGCGCCCGGTGGAGAGCGACAACGTGATCGAACGCCGCGACACCACGCACGGCATGATTCGCACCGAAGTGCGCTCGGGACACGGCGACAGCCACCTCGGCCACGTGTTCCCGGACGGCCCCGCCGATCAAGGGGGGCTGCGCTATTGCATCAACTCCGCCGCGCTGCGTTTCATTCCCGTCGACCAGCTGGAAAGCGAGGGCTACGGCGACTACCGCAGACTGTTCGACAACAACCACGAGGAAAACGCGTCATGACGACCGAACGCGCCCTGCTCGCCGGCGGCTGCTTCTGGGGCATGCAGGAACTGATCCGCAAACAGCCCGGCGTGATCGCCACCCGTGTCGGCTACACCGGCGGCGACGTGCCCAACGCCACCTACCGCCACCACGGCAGTCACGCCGAGGCCATCGAGATCCTGTTCGACCCGGCCGCGACCAGCTACCGCCGCATGCTGGAATTCTTCTTCCAGATTCACGATCCGACCACGCCGAACCGCCAGGGCAACGACGTCGGCGCCAGCTACCGCTCGGCGATCTTCTACGCCGACGAGACACAGAAGCGCATCGCCGAGGACACCATCGCCGATGTCGAGGCGTCCGGTCTGTGGCCCGGCAAGGTCGTGACCGAAGTGGCCCCCGCCGGCGATTTCTGGGAGGCCGAACCGGAACATCAGGACTACCTGCAGCACTACCCGACCGGCTACACCTGCCACTTCATCCGGCCCGATTGGGTATTGCCGAAACGCAACGAGAACGCCGGCTGACCGGCGCTCCGCCTGTTCGCATCACGCCGCCGCTCGGTCGCGAAGTGCGCGGCGTCCTGGCGGCGTCATGCCTTGCGCACGAATTCCGACTTCAGTTTCATCGCGCCAATGCCGTCGATACGGCAATCGATGTTGTGGTCGCCCTCGACCAGACGGATGTTCTTGACCCGGGTGCCGACCTTGACCACCGAGGAGGAACCCTTGATCTTCAGATCCTTGATCACGCTCACCGTGTCGCCGTCCTGCAGGGCGTTGCCATGGGCGTCGACCACCTTCAGGCCTTCGTCCCCGGCGTCCTCGACGGCATCTTTCGACCATTCGTGCGCGCACTCCGGGCACACATACATGTGACCGTCCTCGTAGGTGTATTCGGAACCGCATTGGGGGCAAAGGGGCAACATGCTCATCGGGAGAACCGGTCCTTTTCGTCGACAGGGAAAGAAACAAGCAACATCGCAGTTCGCGATGGCCTGCGGGAATCCTCCCATGATCGCATCGCCGCGAAGCGGCTGCGAGCCGGCACGCCGACACACTGCGTCTCGGCATTCCGGCGCTGTTCGTGCACCCCAACCGCACGAACAGCGCGGCTGCACGGGTCATCGCGCAAGAGCCGGTCGCGTGGACGGAAAGGACGCGTGATAGCATCGCTGTCCCCATGCTGGGCATCTATCCATGACCGATCCACTGATCGCCTGCGTTCTCGGCGGCACCGCACCTGGCGCGCGCGTGGAACTGCACGATATTGCCTTCGCCGTCGGCCCGTCTCTGGAAGCCGTCTATCCGCAACTGCTGGACAGCTGGTTCGGCCATGCCCACGGCCTGCACGTGGACGCCTGGACCGTGCTCGACCGCGTCGAGGGTTACCGCGTGCGCCTGGAGCGAACGCCCGCCGACAACGGCCTGCACCTGTACTTCGTCAACATCGGCGGCTACCGCAAAGGCGAATTCGGCGAACGCCATGCCTGGGGATTCTTCGGCGCGCACAGCAAGAGCGAAGCCAAAGAGCGCGCCAAGCAGTCCCTGCTGCAGGGACACGAGCTGCCGCACAAGGACGACCTGTACGACGTCGACGACTGCCTGCAGGTCGGCCGCATCCAGGGCTGGCACGTGCACCTCGAACCCGACGCCGAGGCGCACACCGCGCCGGTGACCAACGGCTACTTTCCGTTGCCATCCGCAGTTGTGCGCGAATGGCTCGCCCGCCGCGACGCCCGCGAAACGCCGACAAGCCCCTGAGCTTCAGCGCGGCAACGGACCCGGCCACGACCGCAACTCGGCAACATCTCGCCGAGACGCGCACATCCGCGCGCATCCATGCCGAATGAGCGCTTTCCGGCACCGAACGCATGGATTCATGCGCGAAATCCGATCGCTCGCCCGTCGCCGAGGCCAAGGTCGCCGCGGTTTCGTCATGCCCGCAACACCGTCCCGCCGCACCACGGCCGGAAAGCCGGGAATAGGCTTCTAGGGCGACGCCCCCCGTACTATGATGGCGACAACGCGAAGGTTTGCGGTCCCGACGCATCCGGCAGGAGAGCTCTCCTCGATGGAACTCTTGTTATGGCGCTGGAGCACCATCGTCCAGGCCACCTCCAACCTCATCATCGCGGTGTTCTTCATCGCGCTCGCGCTGTCCCTTCGCCGACGCGAACTGCATGCCTGGCTCGGCGCCTGGCTGTTCAACCTGGGCGCGCTCGGCGTCACCATCACCTACTGGATCGTGCGACCCGAATCGAGCTGGGGACGCACCCTGGCCGGCATCGGCTACACCTTCTGCAAGACCATGTTCGTGCTGTTGCTGATCGTCGGCGTGAGCAACTTCCTGGCCCGCCCCGCGCGGCGCAACGTGTATCTGAAGATGACCGTCATCGCCGCGGTCTTCGCCATCGTGGTCGCGTACGCCAGCCGGTCGCTGCAGGCGCTGGGGCTGCTGCAGGAAAGCATGATCGCGCTCGGCTTCGGTGCCGGCACCCTCTACCTGCTGACGCAGAGTGGCCGCTTCGCCTGGGTCACGGTCGGCTTCGGCATGCGCGCGGCGCTCTCGCTGGTCTCGATCTACGCCTATGGCTCACAGATCTGGTCGACGCCGCCAACCCCCGGCTCGGCGCTGTCGATCTTCGTCTCGGCGCATTCCTCGTTCGACGCCGGCGCCGAGTGGATCATCGCGCTCGGCTGCCTGCTGACGACCTACCGCCTGATCCAGCACGAACTGACCACCTCCAACGTCGAACTTCGTACTGCGCAGCGGAAGATGCAGCAATTGCTCGAACGCGACCAGCTGACCGGCGTGTTCAACCGCCGCGCCCTGCCGGCCATGTTCGACGAAGCGCGCAAGACCGGCGCTACCGTGCTGTTCTTCGATCTGGACGACTTCAAGAAAATCAACGATGTACAGGGACATCATGCCGGCGACGCGAGCCTGACCCGCTTCGCCCGCGCCCTGCAGGAATCGTTCCGTACCGGCGATCGCGTGATCCGCTACGCCGGCGACGAGTTCGTCGTGGTCGCCCAGGACATGGACCTCGGCGCCATCGAGACGCGCGTACGCAACGTGCGCGAGAAGGTGCGTCTGGCCGACGCCGACGTCCCCGCCCTGCGCTTTTCCGTCGGCCGTGCCGTGCTGCACCCCGATGGCGACCCTGACCATGCCCTGCGCGAGGCCGATCAGGCGATGTACGACGCCAAGGCCGAGGGGCGCAGCGAACTGGGCCTGAAACCGAACGAGGCGTGATCGCGATCGACGATCACGCCATCGGCAGCTTCAACCCCTGCTCGCGAGCACATTCGACGGCGATGTCATAGCCAGCGTCCGCATGACGCATCACGCCGGTACCCGGATCGTTCCACAGCACGCGTTCGAGGCGCTTGTCGGCGGCCTCGCTGCCGTCGCAGACGATGACCAGGCCGGCATGCTGGCTGTAGCCCATGCCGACGCCGCCGCCGTGGTGGAAGCTGACCCAGGTCGCGCCGCTGGCGGTGTTGAGCAGCGCGTTGAGCAGCGGCCAGTCGGACACGGCGTCGCTACCGTCCTTCATCGCTTCGGTCTCGCGGTTGGGCGAGGCGACCGAACCGGAATCCAGGTGATCGCGGCCGATGGCGACCGGTGCCTTCAATTCGCCGTTGCGCACCATCTCGTTGAAGGCCAGACCCAGCTTGTGGCGCTGTCCCAGACCGACCCAGCAGATGCGCGACGGCAGGCCCTGGAAACGGATGCGCTGCTCGGCCATGTCCAGCCAGTTGTGCAGGTGCGGATCGTCGGGGATCAGCTCCTTCACCTTGGCGTCGGTCTTGCGGATGTCCTCTGGATCGCCCGACAGCGCGACCCAGCGGAACGGACCGACGCCACGACAGAACAGCGGGCGCACGTAGGCCGGCACGAAGCCCGGAAAATCGAAGGCGTTGGCGCAGCCCTCGTCCTTGGCCATCTGACGGATGTTGTTGCCGTAGTCGAAGGTCGGAATGCCCTGCGCATGGAACGCCAGCATGGCCTCGACGTGTTGCTTCATCGAGCGCTTGGCGGCGTCGCGCGTGCCCTCGGGATCGGACTGGCGGCGCTCGAACCATTCCTCGACCGTCCAGCCCAGCGGCAGGTAACCGTTGACCGGATCGTGCGCGCTGGTCTGATCGGTGACGGCATCGGGCTTCACGCCGCGCTTCACCAGCTCCGGCAGGATGTCCGCAGCGTTGCCCAGCAGGGCGATGGACTTGGCCTCGCCCGCTTTGGTGTATTTCTCGATGCGCGCCAGGGCGTCGTCGAGATTCTCGGCCTGCTCATCCACGTACTTCGTGCGCAGCCGGAAGTCGATGCGGCTCTGCTGGCACTCGATGTTCAGCGAACAGGCGCCGGCCAGCGAAGCCGCCAGCGGCTGGGCGCCGCCCATGCCGCCGAGGCCGGCGGTGAGAATCCACTTGCCGGTGAGGTCGCCGCCGTAGCTCTGGCGGCCCATCTCGACGAAGGTCTCGTAGGTGCCCTGCACGATGCCCTGCGAGCCGATGTAGATCCACGAACCGGCCGTCATCTGGCCGTACATCATCAGGCCCTTCTTATCGAGCTCGTGGAAGTGCTCCCAGTTCGCCCAGGCCGGCACCAGGTTGGAATTGGCGATCAGCACGCGCGGCGCATCGGCATGGGTGCGGAACACACCAACCGGCTTGCCCGACTGCACCAGCAGCGTCTCGTCCTCGTTCAGTTCGCGCAGCGACTTGAGGATCGCATCGAAGCATTCCCAGTTGCGCGCGGCGCGGCCGATGCCGCCGTAGACCACCAGCTCGGCCGGGTTCTCGGCCACCTCGGGATCGAGGTTGTGCTGGATCATCCGATAGGCCGCTTCGATCAGCCAGTTCTTGCAGGAAAGCTCGGTGCCGCGCGGCGGATGGATCTCGCGCGTGGTGTCGATGCGGGTCGGTGCGGCCATGCAGATTCTCCGGGTACGCAAATGCCACGGAGTATAGGCCATGCGTTCGGCCGGACCGGAGCCCGGGCGACGTCAGTGGCTGCTGGCGGCGTGTGCGGGCTCGGCTGTCTTGCGGTCGCTCGCGGATTGCACGGCCTGCTTGCTGGCGAAATCGTCGACGGCCGTGCGCTGCGTGGCGCGATAGCGGTCGTACTGGGCCTGATCGGCGGACTGCAGCTGCGCCTTGGCGCGCGGACTCTGGAAAGCTTGGGCGGTGGTCGCGCTGGTCTGCTGGCGCTGCTGTTCCTTGAGCGCGTTGCTGCGCACGGTGTCGCGCAGTTGCTGGACCTGGGACTGCTGACGCGCCCGCTGGATCGCCTGCGTCTGCGCCAGCGCCGACGTGGCCCCCGCCAGCAGCAGGGTTGCCGAAAACGCCCACAGTCGAATGATGCGTACTGTCATGATGTTCCAGCATACTCCCGCCTTTGTTGCCTTGCCATGAACGCCATGAAACGAACGCTAAGTATCGCTTTCCTATCGATTTTTCTTCTTCTCGCCGGCTGCGCCGGAAACGCGCCGCGTGCGCCAGCCACGACGGCGCAAACGCGTCCGGCGCCGCTGCTGCTGATCTCCATCGACGCCTTCCGTGCCGACTATCTGCAGCGCGGTTTCACGCCCAACCTGCAGCAGTTGGCGGATACCGGCGTGCGCGCCAAGGCGATGCAGCCGGCGTTCCCGTCGCTGACGTTTCCCAACCACTACACCCTGGTCACCGGCCTGTATCCGGATCACCACGGCATCGTCGACAACAACATGCTGGACCCGAAGCTGGGCCGCTTCAGCCTGGGCAACCGCAAAGCCGTGGCGGACCCGCGCTGGTGGAACGAGGCCGAGCCGATCTGGGTGACGGCCGACAAGCACGGACTGAAGACCGCGACCATGTTCTGGCCCGGTTCGGGCACGAAGATCCGCGGCTACCGACCGGATCACTGGCTGCCCTACAACGGCAAGCTGACGCCGACGCAACGCGTGGATCGGGTGCTGCAATGGCTGGATCTGCCGCCGGGCGAGCGACCGACGTTCCTGACGCTGTACTTCGACCGCGTCGATCACGAGGGCCACGACTTCGGCCCGGATTCGCCGCAGGTCGATGCCGCCATGCACCGCATCGACGCCGCCATCGGCAGACTGATCGCCGGACTGAAACAACGCGGGCTGTACCGGCGCATGAACATCATCGTGGTGTCCGATCATGGCATGGCGCCCTCGCCGGCCAGCCACGTGATCCTGCTCGACAAGCTGATCGACTTGCAGGACGTCACCATCACGTCGATGGGCGAACTGGCCGGATTGATTCCCAAGCCCGGCCGCGACGCCGCCGTCGAAGCCGCGCTGCTGAAGCCGCATCCGCACATGCACTGCTGGAAGAAGCAGGACATTCCGGCGCGCTTCCACTACGGCAGCAACCCGCGCGTGCCGCCCATCGTGTGCTCGCCGCAGACCGGCTGGGACATCAGCACCAGCGGCTGGCTGGCCACGCACAAGACCACGCCCGGCTCGCACGGCTACGACAACGCCGACCCGCTGATGCGCGCACTGTTCATCGCCCACGGCCCAGCGTTCCGTGACGGGCTGGTGGTGCCGGAATTCCCCAACGTGGACGTCTATCCGCTGATGACGCACCTGCTCGATCTGCCGGCGCAGCCGAACGACGGCAGCTACGACGCGGTCAAGGACATGCTGCGTCCGGACGCGCGCTGACCCGCATGCCTGCGCCGGCGATCAGCCCAGCTGGTCGTCGGCGAGGTGGTACTTGGGGTCTTCCAGCACGTTGACCTCGATCATCTTGCGCGCCTTGTGCAGCAGCTCGGCGCAGTCCGGGCTGAGATGGCGCAGATGCAGGCGCTTGCCGACCTTCTGGTAGCGCTCGGCGAGCGCGTCGATGGCTTCGATGGCGGAATGGTCCATGACCTTCGCGTCCTTGAACTCGATGACCACGTCCTTCGGATCCTCGCGCGGCGTGAACAGATCGGCGAAGCCGCTGACCGAGGCGAAGAACAGCGTGCCGCGCAGCGCGTAGATCTTGCAGCCGTCGCGGTCGGTCGAGGTCTCCACGGCGATGTGCTTGGCGTGCTTCCAGGCGAACACCAGCGCCGAGATCACCACGCCGACGATGACCGCAATGGCCAGGTCGGTGAACACCGTCACGGCGGTCACCCCGACCACCACCAGCGCATCGGCGCGCGGCACCTTGCCGAACACGCGCACGCTGCCCCACTCGAACGTCTTTTCCGAGACCACGAACATCACGCCGACCAGCGCCGCCAGCGGAATGCGCTCGATCAGGTCGGAGGCGAACAGAATGAAGCACAGCAGCGCGACGCCCGCGACCACACCGGACAGACGCCGGGTCGCGCCCGCGTTCACGTTGATCATGCTCTGGCCGATCATCGCGCAACCGCCCATGCCGCTGAACACGCCGCTGAGCACGTTGGCCGCGCCCTGTGCCATGCACTCGCGATTGGGCTGACCGCGGGTTTCGGTCATTTCGTCGATCAGGTTCAGCGTCAGCAGCGATTCGGTCAGGCCGATGATCGACAGGATCAGCGCATACGGGAACACGATGCGCAACGTGGCGAAGTTCCACGGTACGTCGGGGATGTGGAACGGCGGGAAGCCGCCCTTGATCGACGCCAGATCGCCGACCGTGCGCGTGGCGATGCCGCCGAACTGGGTCAGCAGCGCCACCGCGATGATCGCCGCCAGCGCCGAGGGAATCGCCCGCGTGAATTTCGGCAGCAGGTAGATGATCGCCATGCTCAGCGCCACCAGCCCCAGCATCACCAGCAGCGGCGTGCCGTGCAGCCAGTGCAGCGCGCCGTCCGCGCCCTTCTCCTTGAAGTGATGCAGCTGCGCCAGGAAGATCACGATGGCCAGGCCGTTGACGAAGCCCAGCATCACCGGGTGCGGCACCATGCGGATGAACTTGCCGAACTTCAGCGCGCCGAAGACCAGCTGCATCAGGCCCAGCAGCACCACGGTGGCGAACAGATACTCCACGCCGTGCGCGACCACCAGCGACACCATCACCACCGCCATCGAACCGGTCGCGCCGGAGATCATGCCGGGGCGGCCGCCGAACACCGCCGTCACCAGACACATCACGAACGCGGCATAGAGACCGGTCAGCGGATTGACGTGGGCGACCAGCGCGAAGGCCAGCGCCTCGGGCACCAGCGCCAGGGCCACGGTCAGACCGGACAGGGTGTTGTTGCGGATTTCAGCGATCGAAAGAGACATAGACAAAACTCGGACACATGCTCGCCGCGCAGCCGAACGCGGCGCACGGGAAAAACGAGGGGTCCGCCGGGTACGGCAGACGAACGGCAAGAACGCCCGGCCGGGCGCGATGTCGGTAGCGTGCTTACACTGGGACGGTCCATCGATGCGGCGCCGAACGGCGCGCGCGAATGACGCATTGTCGCATGCCCGCGACCGACGGTACACCGACCGCGGGTGTTCGCCCGCTACTGCGCCGCGCCGCCATGGATCGGCGTGTTGCGCGACGTCGCCAGCGGCGGAATCGCGATCAGACGCAGCGCACCGAACAGGCCGACGACGGTCAGCAGCGCGGTGAACAGCGTCACGCCGAGCCAGCCGTCGCGGCTCCAGAACAGGCCGCCCGCGACGCCGGCCAGACTCGACCCCATGTAGTACGCGAACAGATACAGCGAGGACGCCTGCGCCTTGGAATGCGGCGCGCGCCGGCCGACCCAGCTGGCCGCCATCGAATGGCCGGCGAAGAAGCCGAACGTGACCACCGCCAGCCCCAGCACCACCAGCGCCAGCGGCTGCAGCAGCATCAGCGCCATGCCGACCAGCAGCAGCACGAAGGCGCTCCAGAAGCACTTGCGGCGACCCATGCGGTTGGCGACATGCCCCATCCAGGTCGAACTGAAGATGCCCACCAGATACACCGCGAAGATCGCGCCCTCGGCGCTGACGCTGAGGCTGTACGGCGGCGCCAGCAAGCGGTAGCCGATGTAGTTGTACAGCGTGACGAAGGTGCCCATCAGCAGGAAGCCCTCGATGAACAGCCAGCGCAGGCCGCGCTCGCGCAGCAGCTCGCCGAGCGTGCGCGCCAGCGCGCCGGCACGCAGCCGCCGCGCCTGGAAATGACGCGACTCAGGCAGCGTGCGCCAGAAGACCAGTGCGGCGACCAGACCGATCGCACCGATGCAGGCGATCGCCGCGCGCCAGCCGAGCACATCGGTGAACACGCCCGTCAGCAGACGCCCGCCCATGCCGCCGACCGCCGAGCCGCCGATGAACAAGCCCATCGCCAGTCCCACCGAATCGACGTGCATCTCCTCGCTGACGTAGGCCATCGCCACGGCGGGCACGCCGCTCAGCGACAGCCCCATCAGCGCGCGCAGCAACAGCAGTCCGTGCCAGTTCGGGGTCAGCGCGGTGACCAGCGTCAGCAGCGACGACAGCAGCAGCGACACCTTCATCACCTGCTTGCGCCCGCGCGCATCCGACAGCGCGCCGCACGCCAGCATGGCGAAGGCCAGCACGCCGGTGGTCAGCGACAGCGACAGACTGGCCTCGGCCGGATGCACGCCGAACGTCGTCGAGAACGTCGGCATCAGCGGCTGCACGCAATACATCAGACTGAAATTGCAGAAGCCGGCGGCAAACAGGGCCAGATTGGTGCGTCGGAAGTCGGCGCTGCCGTGACGGATGCGCGTATCGGTTCGAGAGGCGTCGGAGGGAACGGTTTCGGAAGACATCGAAGACATGGGGCATGCTGCTCGCATCGCACGCACGGCCGCGCAATGACGACCGTGCCGCACAGGCTGCGCAGCATACATGCTGCGGACGTTTCGGCAGCCGTGTCGATTTCACGAACCCTCGTTCGTCGACTCCATGACTGCCTGCCTCGGAGAACCGTCATGAAACACCTCAGCGCCCTCTGCCTTGCCGCTTCGCTAGCCCTTGCAACCACCGCCATCGCACGCCCGGAAGCCGGCGTCGTGGGCGATCGCTACACCGTCGATCCGCAGCACACCTATCCCAGCTTCGAGGCCGACCACATGGGCGGCCTGTCGGTCTGGCGCGGCAAATTCAATCGTAGCCACGGCCATATCACGCTGGACCGCGCACACGGCACCGGCCTCGTCGACGTGACCGTGGACACCGACAGCATCGATTTCGGTCTGGACGCGCTCAATGCCGAAGCCAGGACCAAGGACCTGCTGGACACGTCCCGTTATCCGGCCGCGCACTACACCGGTCGACTGGCGAACTTCGTCGACGGCGCGCCGACGCGCGTCATCGGAACCCTGAGCCTGCACGGCACGACACGGCCGCTGGACCTGCAGGTGCTCTCGTTCAAGTGCATGCCTCACCCGATGCTCAAGCGCGAGCTGTGCGGCGCCGATGCGCTGGCCCATTTCGACCGCTCGCGTTTCGGCATGGATGCCGGCAAGGATTACGGCTTCGACATGAATGTGACGCTGCGCATCCAGGTCGAGGCCCTGCGCGACAAATGAGTTCCGTCGAGCCAGAATCGATTGCCTGTCCCTTTCCGCGTCGTCGGCATGACTTTCGGTCGACGTGACAAATACGATTCGAGAACGAAACTGACCGCATGACTGTGCAACCCTCCACCACACCGCATCATCTCGACACGCTGCGCCGACGCCGCTGGCTGGCTCTGGCGATCCTGTGCCTGGGCACGCTGATGATCGTGCTCGACACCACCATCGTGAACGTCGCCCTGCCCTCGATCCGCAGTGCGCTGGGCTTCTCCGAGGCCGGACTCGCCTGGGTGGTCAATGCCTACATGCTCACCTACGGCGGCTGTCTGCTGCTGGGCGGCCGCCTCGGCGATCTGTACGGGCATCGCCGCCTGTTTCTGCTCGGCATCGTCGTCTTCACGCTCGCCTCGCTCGCCTGCGGACTGGCCGGATCGCAGACCGTCCTGCTGGTCGCCCGCGGCATCCAGGGCGTGGGCGGCGCCGTGGTCTCGGCAGTGGCGTTGTCGCTCATCATGGACCTGTTCAGCGAACCCGCCGATCGCGCCAAGGCCATGGGCGTGTTCGGCTTCATCTGCGCCGGCGGCGGCAGCATCGGCGTGCTGCTCGGAGGACTGTTGACCAGTGCGTTGAGCTGGCACTGGATCTTCCTGGTCAACCTGCCGCTGGGCATCGCCGTATTCGCGCTGTCCGCGCGTCTGCTGCCGGGAACGCACGACGCGAAAGGCAGCACGCACCTGGACGTGGCCGGCGCGATCACCGTCACCGCTGCGCTGATGCTCGCCGTCTACGCCATCGTCAACGGCAACGGCGCCGGATGGACCTCGCCGCGCACGCTCGGCCTGCTCGGTCTGGCGGTGGCGCTGCTGATCGCGTTCCTGTTGATCGAAGCGCGCGTGCGCGAGCCGCTGATGCCGCTGGGGCTGTTCCGTCTGCGCAACGTGGCCACCGCCAATGTCGTCGGCGTCCTCTGGGCGGCGGCGATGTTCGCCTGGTTCTTCCTGTCCGCGCTGTATCTGCAACTGGTGCTCGGCTACGACCCGATGAAAGTGGGGCTGGCCTTTCTGCCGGCCAACCTGATCATGGCGGTGTGTTCGCTGGGTATTTCCGCGAAGCTGGTGATGCGCTTCGGCATCCGCGCACCGCTGACGGCCGGCCTGGTTTTGGCCGCCATCGGTCTGGCGCTTTTTGCTCGCGCGCCGGCGGACGGCCATTTCGTGGTCGACGTGCTGCCGGGCATGGTGCTGCTCGGCATCGGCGCCGGCATCGCCTTCAATCCGGTCCTGATGGCGGCGATGAGCGATGTGCCGACGAACCGCTCGGGGCTCGCATCGGGCTTGGTCAACACCTCATTCATGATGGGCGGAGCGCTGGGCCTGGCCGTGCTGGCCAGCATGGCGGCCACACGTTCGTCCGATCTGCTGTCCTCGGGCACGCCCCCCGTGCAGGCGCTCAACGGCGGCTACCACCTCGCCTTCCTTGCCGGCGCCTGCTGCGCCGGGATGGCCGCGGCCATCGGGCTGGCGATGTTCCGCACCCGAGCCGCGACGTTCGAGGATGCCGAGACCGCACCGACGCACTGACGATTCGCCCGCGCCGCACCGGCCGGCGCGGTCAGGAACAGGGACATCGCGGTGCCGCGGCCGGAGGCGCCGCCCGAACGCAGGAGCATGCGTCATGAGCTACGTCGACGGTTTTGTCCTACCCGTTCCCGAAAAGAACCTTGCCGCCTATCGCCGGATGGCGCGCCTTGCCGGCACGATCTGGCGCGAGCACGGCGCGCTGGCCTATCACGAGTGCGTCGCCGATGACGTCCAGCCCGGCAAGCACACCTCGTTCCCGCAGGCCGTCAAACTCAAACCCGGGGAAGTGGTGGTGTTCTCGTGGATCGTCTACCGTTCGCGCGCGCAACGCGACCGCGTCAACGCAAAAGTGATGGCAGACCCGCGACTGAAAAAATTCATGGACCCCAAAGCACTGCCGTTCGACGGCAAGCGCATGTTCTGGGGCGGTTTCAAGTCGATGGTCGATCTGCAGGACGAGTCGCCGGCAAAGGCCGACGCCGGAAAATGAGGCGCTTTCAATCCGTGGAACGGGACGCCGGAGCGCCCGTTCCACGAGTGCTCAGGCGTAGCACGGCGCGACTTCGCGCACCTCGACGGTCGCCCATTCAGCCGCCGGGCATTCACGGGCAACGGCGAGTGCCTGCTCGCGATCCTCGCAGGCCAGCAGGAAGAAACCGCCGATCATCTCCTTCGATTCCAGGAACGGACCGTCGCGCAGCACCTGCTTGCCGTCGCGGACCTGCAGGCGCAGCCCTTCACCGTCGTCGCGCAACGACTCGGCAGCGTGCAGCAACCCGCGCTCCCTGAGTCCCGCTGCGAAGGTCAGCATGCGGTCGTAGACGTGCCGCCCTTCCGCTTCGGTCCGGGTCCGCCGCTGTCCGCGCGGTTCGACAATGAGCAACATGTAGGCCACGTTCACGACTCCTGTAGGTATGCATCAGTCCACGCCGGACATGCAGGCCCAGGCACGACGCTGCAGCAACGCACGTTCGCGCGCGTTCTGCGCGAGCGCCGCGGCGCGCTCGAATTCAGCGCGCGCCTCGTCGCGGCAGCCGAGCCGCAACAGCAGATCTGCGCGCACGCTGGGCAGCAGATGGTAATTCGCCAGCAGAGGATCTTCGGTCAACGTGTCGACGCGGTCCAGACCGACCTGCGGCCCGTAGGCCATCGCCTCGGCGACCGCGCGGTTCAGTTCCACCACTGGCGAGGGCATGACTTCGGCCAATGTCGCGTAGAGATCGGCGATGCGCGGCCAGTCGGTCGCTTCGGGCGACGATGCACGCGCGTGGCAAGCGGCGATCGCGGCCTGCAGCGCGTACGGCCCCCGCCCGTGCAGCGCTTCGGCGTGCGCCAGCGCGTCGAGTCCGCGCTCGATGCCCTGCCGGTCCCAACGGTCGCGATCCTGGTCCATGAGCAACACCAGCTCACCGTCGCCGTCCACGCGTGCCTGCATGCGCGAGGCCTGCAGTTCCATCAGCGCCAGCAGCCCGGAGACTTCCGGTTCCTGCGGCGCCAGACTGGCAAGCACGCGGCCCAGCCGCAGCGCGTCTTCGCACAACGCCGGACGCACCCAATCGTCGCCGGCCGTCGCCGCATAGCCTTCGTTGAAGATCAGATAAACGACCTCGAGCACCGAGGCCAACCGCTCGTTGCGCTCGGTCCCGCGAGGCACTTCGAACGGCACCTGCTTCTTTTCCAGCGTGCGCTTGGCGCGGACGATGCGTTGCGCCACCGTCGCCTCGGACACCAGAAAGGCGCGGGCGACTTCGGGCGTGGTCAGCCCGCCCAGCACGCGCAAGGTCAGCGCCACGCGCGCCTCCGTCGAAAGTGCCGGATGACAGGCCGTGAAAACCAGTCGCAACAGCTCATCGCCGATGTCGTCGTCGGGATCGATCTCGTCCTGCGGGTCGCCGCGACGCGTCGCCGCTTCCAGTTCGTGTACCAGCTGTTCGTGCTTTCGCGACAGCATGGCGTCGCGACGCAGACGATCGATCGCGCGGCGTTTGGCGGTGGTCATCAGCCACGCTCCCGGGCGATCCGGAACGCCTTCATCGGGCCAGCGCTCCAGCGCCGCGACCAGCGCATCCTGGGCCAGCTCCTCGGCCAGACTGAAGTCGCGCGTCATGCGTGCGAGGCCGGCCACCAGTCGAGCGGCTTCCTCGCGCCACACAACCTCGATGACGTGGTGAGGGTCGGTTGCCATGGCAACCGATCAGAGCACCCTCCGAGGCCACGCGCAAGCGCCACCCGTCGTGAATCGGAGCCCATTCCACAGGACCACTCCCGGTGGCGGCGGTCCGGTACGCGAACCGCCGCCACCCAGCTGATTTCAGGCTTCCTCGGGAAGCGGGGCCATCACCATCCAGGACACGCCGAAACGGTCGACCGCCATGCCGAAACGACTGGCGAAGAAGGTCGGCGCCGGCGCCATGGTCACCTGGCCACCCTCGGCCAGCGCGTCGATCCGGCGCTCGACCTCGTCGTCGCCGTCGACGGTGACCGACAACGAAAATCCCTTGAACTCGGGCCGCCCCTTGCTGAAACCGTCGGAGGCCAGCACCTGGGTCTCGCCGATCTGCAGGGTGGCGTGCATCACCTTGTCGTCGGGCGGGATGCTGCCGTCCGGGCACGACTGCTTCCCGGGACCATCGTCGCCGTAGCGCATCAGCATGAGAACTTCGGCGCCAAGCGTCTCGCGGTAGAAATCGATGGCTTCTTCGCAGCGGCCGTCGAAGAAAAGATAGGAGTGAATGAACATCATCGTTTTCCTGGAGTAGACATGGGATATCCCGCATTCCTGCAGGGAAAGTGCATGCGAATCAGCGCCCCGATTCCATCCGTGCGCGAAGTCGCTCTTCCCGTTCGGCCATGTCGGGCGAAATCGCCTCGCCGAAATCCTCCATCTCGTACAGAGGGCGAATCTCGATCTCGCCATCCGCTTCGTGCGGCGGAGGACAGCGCCGCACCCAGTCGATGGCCTCCTGCATCGAACCCACTTCCCACAACCAGAAACCGGCAACCAGCTCCTTGGTCTCGGCGAACGGTCCGTCGATGACACTGCGCTTGTCGCCAGAAAACGCCACCCGCACACCGCACGAACTCGGCTTCAGCCCTTCGGCGGCACGAACCACGCCGGCCTCGACCAGCTCCTCGTTGAACTTGTCCATCGCCTCGAACAGTTCCCGGCGGGGCATGCGACCCGCCTCGGAATCGGCCGTGGCTTTCACCATCACCATGACGCGCATATCGAATTCTCCGTTGTGCAGTGGAAACAAGCGACCGTTGCGGCCGTTCATGGATACGACGAAGCAACCACGGCGAAATCGACATGGCCCGAAAAATCTTTTCGGGCCATGTCGTGCAGAAAAGCCGCCGACACGCATGCCAGCCCCGAACAGCATCGACGCGATGCATGCATGGACGATCGATCGCGCCTTGCGCGCGACCGAATGCACGAATGCGGGATCCGTCTCGTCACCCCTTCGCCTATTGGCATCGCGTGCAGGAAAAAAAAGGACGAGGCATATCGCCTTGTCCAGGTCCTGCGCATGTCAGCCATGGACAGAGATCGTCGCTGCGCCATCGACGAGGAGGTGCGCTGCATTCGCGATCACGGCGGTCCATTCCTTCCGTGCAATATCCGCACGGTTACCCCGCACGTGCCGCCTTCCGGCGCACCGTGGCCGGTGCACCGGAAACACTCTGCGCACGCCGTCACCCGATCAACCGCTCAGGAGCGACATCATCGACTGCGGATAGCGCGTGCCCGCGGCCGCGTCGTGCGGGAACACCGCATCGATCGTCGCCAGCTCCTCGGCCGACAACGCAACGTCGAGCGCGCCGATGTTGTCGTCCAGATACTTGATGCGCTTGGTGCCGGGGATCGGCACGATGTGCGCGTCCTGTGCCAATACCCAGGCCAGCGCCAGTTGCGCCGGCGTGCAACCCTTGTCGCGCGCCAGTTCGGCCACCTTCTCCACCAGCGCCAGGTTGCGCTGGAAGTTCTCGCCCTGGAAGCGCGGGCTGTGTCGGCGGTAGTCGTCGTCGTCGAAATCGTCCGGACTCTGGATCGCGCCGGTGAGGAAACCGCGCCCCAGTGGACTGTAGGGCACGAAGCCGACGCCGAGCTTCCGGCAGGTCTGCAGCACGCCATCCTCGGGGTCGCGCGTCCACAGCGAATACTCGCTCTGCACGGCGGTGATCGGATGCACCTTCTGCGCGCGCTCGATGGTCGCCGCCGCCGGCTCGGACAGACCCAGGTACAACACCTTGCCTTCCTTCACCAGGTCGGCCATCGCACCCACGGTGTCTTCGATGGGCGTGTCCGGATCGACGCGGTGCTGGTAGTACAGATCGATGTGATCGACGCCGAGACGCTTCAGGCTGGCTTCGCAGCTGGCCCGCACGTACTCGGGCCGACCGCTGACGCCGCGCCTGGAAGGATCGTCCGGATCGCGCACGATGCCGAACTTGGTTGCCAGGAACACGGCGTTGCGGCGGTCGCGGATGGCCTTGCCGACCAGCACCTCGTTGGTGTGCGGACCGTAGATGTCGGCGGTGTCGAGAAAATTCAGCCCGGCATCGAGCGCGTGGTGGATGACGCGGATCGACTCGGCGTCGTCGTGCGCGCCGTAGAACTCGCTCATGCCCATGCAGCCCAGACCGAGGGCGGAAACTTCAGGCCCCTTGGGACCCAGCGTGCGTGTCTTCATGCCTTGCGCTCCTTGTCGAAATGAAACCACCGGGCCGGGAACACCGCCTTCAACAGCGCGGGCAACCGGCGGACCGATGCAGTGTCCCGCGACGCATTCCTCGAAAAAAGCGGATATCTGTTGATGTTCTGTGAAGTTTTGCTAATTAATAGGCTTCGATAGTGCTCCCCCGGACGGCCCGCCATGCGTGACGACCCCACTGCCGCTCTGCGCAACGTCCAACTGATCGCGCGCTACGGCAGCTTCACCCGCGCCGCGCGCGAGCTGGACGTGACGCCTTCCGCGCTCAGCCAGAGTCTGCGCCAGCTGGAACGCCAGCTCGGCGTGCGGCTCCTGCACCGCAGCACGCGGCGCGTCGGCCTCACCGAAGCCGGTCGCGAGTTCCTCGCCCGCATCGCACCGGCCATGGACGTGATCGACGACGCAATGGAGAACGCGCGCCAGCACGGCCAGCGTCCCGCCGGCACGCTGCGTCTGACCATGGCCAACTCGCTGATGCTGGGCCGCGTGATTCCCGACTTCATGCGCGCTTACCCGGACATCACGCTGGACCTTCGCGTGGAGACGCGCCTGGTGGACCTGATCGACGAGGGCCTGGACGCCGGCATCCGTCTGGGTGAGCGCCTGCAGAAAGATGTCGTCGCCATCCCGCTGGGCGGTCCCAACCGTTCGCGCGTGGTCGGCTCGCCGGCGTACTTCAAGCAGCACGGCACGCCGATGCACCCGCGCGAACTGTCGGCCCACAACTGCGCCCGATTCCGCTTCCGCCCCGACGGTCCGATCCACCAGTGGGAATTCGCGCAGCGCGGCGGATCCCATGCCGGCCGCTGGTTCGAGGTGCATGTGGACGGCAATTTGATCGTCAACGACAACGCCCTGATCGTCGAAGCCGCACGCCGGGGCACGGCGCTGGCACAGTTGCTGGAGGAATACGTCGCCGACGATCTTGCCAGCGGCCGGTTGGTGAGCGTTCTGGACACCTGGCTGCCACCGTACGATGGCTGGTATCTGTACTATCCGAGCCGCTTCCAGGTGCCGCCCAAGCTGCGTGTGTTCATCGACTTCGTGCGCGCCAAGCTGAACGGCAGCGAATGATTTGGACGTCCGTTGCTTGACCTTCACGCAGCCCGGGGCCAACACTGAAACTGTGTCACGCAAGGAGCACATCATGCGTTCATGGATTCCTGTCGCCGCCGCCCTGCCGATCCTGCTGGCGGGCTGCTCGTCCTCCGCGCCGGATGCCGCCCACGTGTCCTCCGCGGCGCCATCGCATGCCGCCACCCAGCTGGCGGCAGCACCCCGCGCGAGCAACGCCTCGCTGGCGCATTTCCGCAGCTCCGCCTTTGGCTTCCGCCTGGACTACCCGAAAGGCATGCTCGAACAGCGCAGCTTCACCGGCGGCTACATCAGCAACGACGCGTGGAAAGCCTATGCCTCGCCGGACAGCAAGGGCACGCCGGTCGTGGCGCTGATCCTGCCCGGTTCCGACGACGTCAGTCGCGCCGCGCTGCGCATCGGCGCCAGCCGCGATCCGCAGTCCGTGAACGATTGCCTGAAAGCGCCGTCGACGGCGCGCGGCGCCAGCGGCACGCGCAGCATCCATGGCGCGCGCTTCACCTATTTCGAGGCGGGCGACGCGGCCATGAACCACTACATGCACACGCACAGTTACCGCCTGGTGCACGATGGCGCGTGCATCGCCATCGACCTGATGGTCACCGGCACCAACCCGCAGGTCTACGATCCGCCGCGCAAGCCGCCGTTCACGCAGGACGACGCCTTCGCTCGCCTGCAACAGGCGCTGCGGGGCTTCCACTTCACGCTGTAGCGCGCAGCGTCTCCACGGTGCCGCGGTAGCGCGCGGCGATGCGCGCCTCGTCGCGGTGGCGGAAATCGCGCACCACCCAGACACCGCCAACCATCACGTCGCGCACCAGCGGCGCGTTGCCGGCGAACAGGAAGCTGTCGAGCATCGACGCCGCGTCGCGCGCTGCCAGCTGCGGCGCGTCGTCGTCGAGCACCAGCAAGTCCGCACGACGACCTTCCGCACACGCGCCCAGCGGCATGTCCGCCGCCTGCGCGCCGCCCGCCGTCGCCGCCTGCCACAGTGTCTCGCCGACGCTGGCGCCGCGCCGACGCGCGGCGATGTTGCGATGCCGGTCGCGCAGACGCTGCCCGTATTCCAGCCAGCGCAGATCCTCCTTCGGCGACACGGAGATATGCGAATCCGAACCAATGCCGAGGCGTCCGCCGGCATCGAGGTACTCGGCCAGCGGAAACAAACCATCGCCGAGATTGGCCTCGGTGGTCGGACACAGGCCGGCGACCGCGCCGCTGGCCGCCAGTCGTGCGATCTCGCTCCGATCCAGGTGGGTGGCGTGCACCAGACACCAGCGCGCGTCGACCGCGGCGTGGTCGAGCAGCCACTGCACCGGGCGCGCGTTGCGCACCGCCAGACAGTCCTGTACCTCGCCAATCTGTTCGGCGATGTGGATGTGGATGGGACCCTGCTTCAGCGGCTCGGCCGCCAGCACCTCGCGCAGGGCCGCTTCGGGCACCGCGCGCAACGAGTGCAGCGCCGCGCCGACGCGCAGCATCGGGTTCTCCTCGCGACGCAGCGTCTCGATCAGTTGCAGGTAGGCGTCCACACGCAGACCGAAGCGCCGCTGACGCTCGCTGAGCGGACGGCCGTCGAAACCGCCGCTCAAGTACAGCACCGGCAGCAGCGTCATGCCGATGCCCGCCTCGTCGGCCGCCGCGATCAGGGCGCGCGACATCGCCGCCGCGTCGGCATACGGGCGACCGTCGGGCTGCTGATGCAGATAGTGGAATTCGCAGACGTGGGTGTAGCCGGCCTTGAGCATCTCGACGTACAGCTGCGCCGCGATCGCCTTCAGTGCATCCGGCCCGATCCGCGAAGCGAACGCGTACATGGCTTCGCGCCAGGTCCAGAAACTGTCGTCGCCGGGGCCGCGGCGCTCGGCCAACCCCGCCATCGCGCGCTGGAATGCGTGCGAGTGCAGGTTGGGCATGCCCGGAAGCACCCAGCCCAGATGCTGCTCGGTGTGCTCGTCCGGCGCACCCAGCGCGCCCGTTTCTTCGACGCCGATACGCACGTCGCGCTGCCAGGCGCCATCGCGCCACAAGTGATCGACACGCAGTGTCGTCCGGTCCATGCGAGTTCCTCGCCGACCCGGTGAGCCGGCTGCGGTTAAAAATTCGGCCCTCAGTGTGCGGCATAATCGTGTCATGACCAAGACGAATTCTCGCGACAAACGCCGCCTGCTCGTCCGACAGGCGCGCCTGGACGACGTGCCCCGGCTGGTCGAACTGACCGCGCTGGTCTACACGCCCGAGTGGGGCCATTCGGCGGAAATGCTGCGTGGCCAGCAGGCGCACTTCCCCGAAGGTCAGTTCGTGGCCGAATACGACGGCGACATCGTCGGCTACTGCGCCACATTCCGCATCGACGAAGCCACCGCGCTCAAGCCGCACTCGTGGACCGAGATCACCGGCGGCGGCTTCGGCTCGCGCCACGACCCGGAAGGCGACTGGCTGTACGGCATGGAAGTGGTCGTGCACCCGAAGATGCGCGGCATGCGCATCGGCCAACGGCTGTACACCGCGCGCAAGAATCTGTGCACCGAACTGAAGCTGCGCGGCATCGTGTTCGGCGGCCGCATCCCCGGCCTGTCCAAGGCGATCAAGCGCTTCAGCAGCGCCGAGAACTACGTGCAGGCCGTGATCGAGGGCCGCCGCCGCGATCCGACGCTGAGCTTCCAGCTGCGCAACGGCTTCGAGATGATCGGGCTGCTGCACAACTACGAACCAGGCGACCACCAGTCATTGGGCTACGCCACGCACATGGTGTGGCGCAACCCGGCCCTGCACGATCAGCCGGACGTGCCGCACGCCTCCGGCGGCTTGCCGATGCCGTCCACGGTGCGCGTGGCCTCGGTGCAATACCAGCAGCGCCGCATCCGCTCGTTCGAGGAGTTCGCGCAACAGGTCGAGTACTTCACCGACATCGCCGCCGACTACAACGCCGACTTCGTCACCTTCCCCGAACTGATCACGCTGCAGCTGCTGTCGATCGAGAACGAGGAACTGTCGCCCAACGACACCATCCGCCGCCTCAGCGAATGGACGCCGCAGGTGCGCGAGCTGTTCGGTCACCTGGCGGTGCGCTACAACATCAACATCATCGGCGGTTCGCATCCGACGCGGATGGACGACGGCGACATCCACAACGTCTGCTACATCTGCCTGCGCGACGGCACCATGCACGAGCAGGAGAAGCTGCATCCGACGCCGTCCGAGCGCAACGTGTGGGGCATCACCGGCGGCGACACCACGACCATGATCCAGACCGACTGCGGTCCGATCGGCGTGATGATCTGCTATGACTCCGAATACCCCGAGGTCGCGCGCCACCTGATCGACCAGGGTGCGCTGATGCTGTTTGTGCCGTTCTGCACCGACGTGCGCGAAGGCTACCTGCGGGTGCGTTACTGCTGCCAGGCGCGCGCCATCGAGAACCAGTGCTACGTGGTGATGTCGGGCAACGTCGGCAACCTGCCCGGCGTCTACAACTTCGACATCCAGTACGGCCAGAGCTGCATCCTCACGCCTTGCGACTTCCCGTTCGCCCGCGACGGCGTGGCCGCCGACTCGACGCCGAACATCGAGACGGTGCTGTTCGCCGACCTGAGCCTGGAGAACCTGGCCCGCGCCCGCAACTCGGGTACCGTGACCAACCTCAAGGACCGTCGCTTCGACCTCTACGAGACCCGTTGGCGGCGACGCAACAAGTCCAGCGCGACGCACGATTGAGCGCACTCGCAGGTTCGCCATGAAGATCTACGGACGCATCGACGGCAGCGGATTCGACGCCGAGACGAGTCTGCGCCGGCTCGCCGAGGTCACGCTCGTAGCCACGCCGAACGAGCTCCGGCGCATCGACATCTTCCTGTCGCCGTCCGCCGAGACGATGGAACGCATGGGCGCCAGCCATGATCACGAGCACCTTTCGGACCGGGTCGACGGCTTCGATGCCGCGCCCGGGTTCGTCGTGGCGCAAGCGTCTTCCGGCGACGCCTGATTCGCGGCGACCGACGTCAGCGCGAACGTCGGTTCGCCCGAACGGCGGCCCGCAAGCTGTCTGAAAGCGAAACCCGAAGCGGATTTGCGGCGATCCGCCACGGACGCGCCCCCGAAGATTTGCGATAATGGCGGGATGCCTGACGCCGCCGCCCCCCGCAAATCCACCAATCCGCGCCTCGAAGCGTTGCTCGGCCACGAATTCTTCGCGCCGCATCACTGGAAGCGACGCATCGCGCTGTGGCTCGGCGCCATCCTGGTAGCGCTGGCGGCGATCGTCTTCGCCAAGGCCAGCGACTGGTCCTTCAGCCTGTTCCAGCGCATGGTCGCCTACAAGGCCTGGTTGCCGCTGTGCGTGACGCCGGTGGTGTTCGGCCTGCTGGCCTGGGCCACCGAGGGCAAGCTGCGCGCGGCGCGCGGCAGCGGTATTCCGCAGGTCATCGGCACGCTGCACGTCGAGGACGCCGGCTTCCGCGAACGCATGCTGGCGCTGCCCATCGCCATCAGCAAGATGGTCATGACCCTGTTGGCGATGATGGTCGGCGCGTCCATCGGCCGCGAGGGTCCGACCGTGCACGTCGGCGCGGGCCTGTTCCATTCGCTCGGCCGGCGCTTCGGCTACACCGACCCCAAGGCGGCCTCGCGCTTCATCCTCGCCGGTGGCGCGGCGGGCATCGCCGCGGCCTTCAATGCGCCGCTGGCCGGCGTGGTGTTCGCCATCGAGGAGCTGGCCGGCGCGTTCGAGCACCGCTTCTCCGGTCTGCTGCTGACCTCGGTCATCGTCGGCGGCGTGGTCTCGCTGGGCGTGCTTGGCAACTACTCCTACTTCGGCGCCGTCGACGTCGACCTGCCGTTCGGCAACGCCTGGCTGGCGGTACTGGCGACCGGCATCGTCGGCGGCCTGCTCGGCGGCCTGTTCGCGCGCCTGGTGCTGCTCAGCCGCCGCGGCCCGCTGGCCTACATCGGCCGCGTGCGCGCGCGCTGGCCCGTGCTGTTCGCGGTCGGCTGCGGTCTCGCGCTCGGTCTGCTCGGCCTGATGTCGCACAACAGCGTCTACGGCACCGGCTACGATCAGGCGCGCGCCTTCGTGCAGAACGCCCCGGACACGGCCGGCGCCTGGTTCGGCATCAACAAGCTGTTCGCCAACGTGGTCTCGTACTGGGCCGGCATCCCCGGCGGCCTGTTCTCGCCGGCGCTGGCCGTCGGCGCGGGCCTGGGCCACAACATCGCCCACTTCCTGCCGCACGTGCCGGTGGCCGCGGTGGTGCTGCTGGGCATGAGCTCGTATCTGTCCGGCGTCACCGGCGCGCCGCTGACCTCGGCGGTCATCTCGATGGAGCTGACCGACAACCAGAGCATGATCATCCCGATCATGGCCGCCTGCCTGCTGGCCCGCGCTGCCGCCTCGTTGTTCAGCCCGACACCGGTCTACAAGGACTTCGCCGAGCGCCTGGTGCGCGACTTCGAGGATCGCCAGAAGCAGCTGCGCGAAGCCGAGGAACAGGCCGAACAGGAACGCCAGCGCGAGCACTTCGCCGGCATTGACACCGACGACGCCAAACCGGCGCAGCCGGAAGCCACCAACCGGACCACCGCGTTCGAGGAAGTGTCCGCCGAACCGGCCAACAAGGACGAGGCCGCCGCCGACGGCGAGCAGACCGAGGCCCAGGCGACATCCGCCGCATCACCGCCCGATACCGGTGCGCCGCCCGACGACGGCGAACGGCGCTAAGCTGGGCGCATGACGGACCGCCCGCGCTTCGACCTCCTGCTGCTGCATGCCCGCATCGCCACGCTCGATCCCGAGCGCGACGCGGGCTATGGCCTGATCGAGGACGGCGCGCTGGGCTGCATCGACGGCCGCATCGCCTGGATCGGCCGTAGCGACGACGTATCGCCACAGACACGCGAACAGGCCGCACGTGTCGTCGACGCCGAACAACACCTGCTCACCCCGGGCCTGATCGACTGCCACACGCATCTGGTCTTCGGCGGCGACCGCGCCGACGAATTCGAGATGCGGCTGGAGGGCGCCGACTACGCGGCCATCGCGCGTGCCGGCGGAGGCATCCTCTCGAGCGTGCGCGCCACCCGTGCCGCCAGCGAAGACGATCTGCTCGCCCAGGCCCTGCCCCGCGCACGCGACCTGCTGGCCGACGGCGTGACGACCCTCGAGATCAAGTCCGGCTACGGCCTGGATCTGCAGACCGAGCGCCGCATGCTGCGCGTCGCGCGGCGCATCGGCGACGCGCTCGGCATCACCGTGCGCACCAGCTTCCTCGGCCTGCATGCGCTGCCGCCCGAATGCGCTGACGACGCCGAAGGCTACGTCGCCGAGGTCTGCGACCGCATGTTGCCGACGCTCGCCGGCGAGGGACTGATCGACGCGGTCGACGCCTTCTGCGAAACCATCGGTTTCACCCCGGCGCAGGTGCGGCGTCTGTTCGATCAAGCGCGCACGCTTGGCCTGCCGGTCAAACTGCACGCCGAACAGTTGTCCGACCAGGGCGGCGCGGCGCTGACGGCGTCCTTCGGCGGCCTGTCGGCCGATCATCTCGAATACCTCAGCGAGGACGGCGTGCGCGCCATGGCCGAAGCCGGAACCGTCGCCGTGCTGCTACCCGGCGCGTTCTACGCGCTTCGGGAAACGAAGCTGCCGCCGATCGAGAGCCTGCGCGCTCACGGCGTACCGATGGCCGTGGGCAGCGATCTCAACCCCGGCACCGCCCCGATGCGTTCCCTGCGGCTGGCAGGCAACATGGCCTGCACCCTGTTCCGGCTTACTCCGCTCGAGGCGCTGCGCGGCATGACCGTGCACGCCGCACGCGCACTGGGACTCGGGGACCGCGGTCTGCTCGCCGTCGGCAAGCGGGCCGACCTCGCGATGTGGAACGCGCGCCACCCCGCCGAACTGAGCTACTGGATCGGCGGCCGCCTGAACCACCGTTCCTACGTCGCCGGCCGCCCGGTCTGACGCGAGCGGCCACGCGCTCCCGGCATCCCATCTCGCTTCCGGCCTTCCTCGCCATCACGGCTTCGATGGACGCAAGGCGCTCACCACCGTGCCGTTGGCATCCAACATGCGGATCGACGGCGTACCGTCGGCGGCGACCTCGAGCACGATCCGCGGATGCCCGCGCCGATCGTTCAAGCCCAACGAGACGCCGCCGTCGGGTGCGCGCGCCATGACCAGCCGCTTGCTCGGAGACGGATGGCTGGCCTGGAACGCATGCAGGGCAGCCTCGCGTTGCACGTCCGACATGCCGCGCATGCGCTGCATCAACGCGACGATTTCAGTGATCGGATACGTCGGGCGGTCGATCAGCTCCAGCCCGGCGGTGCGCTTGCCGTCGACATCGCTGGCATCGATGGTGAACACCTGATCCTGCATGTACTGGTCGAAGCTCAGATGTCCCCAGGACTTCACTTTGCCGTTCTTGTCCGTGTAACCACCAAAGATCAGCCCTCCGTTCTCGGTGCCTTCGTTGTTGTAGAACAGCATGCCGGCGGTCGGGCGATCGTGCGCGTAGTGCTTACCCCGGACGATGAGTCCGGGGAAACGCGCCTGATCGGAGATCACCATGCGCAAGGTACCGTCCGGCTCCACCACATCGATGCGGTGCACCGTCAACGCATCGAACGTCGCCCGCTGCGGCGCGCCGACGAAACCGCTGAGCAACGCGGCCACCACCAGCAGCGTGAGCACGCCGGCATAGATGGCCAGCAGACGCTGGCCGTACATCGGCTTCATGGTCTTCTCCCGAGACATCCGCACAGTGCGCGCGCCGCATGGGGCACGGCCTGGCGGAGCATACCCCGACGCCGCATCCGCGGCATGTCCCGCACCGCATCGCCAGACGCGAAAAGGCCCCGCATGCGGGGCCTTTTCAGATGCATATATTCGCGGAACTCGCCTACGAGGCTTTCTTGCGCGCGGTCTTGCGCGCGGGAGCCGCCGGAGCGGCAGCCGCCGCCGTGCTCTTGCCCTTGCGCGGACGCGTATTGCCGTGCGAACCGCGATAGATCTTGCCCTTGCGGGTACGCTTGTCGCCCTTGCCCATGTGCAGTGCTCCTTGGTGGTGAACGAACACGGTCATGGTAGTGCTTCGCACCGCACAACGCATCACCCCGCGGAGGGGGCGTTCAGTGCGCGTGATGCAAGGCGTGGGAACGGTAGACCAGGCGCAAGTTGCACACATGCGCGGAGGCGACGAGCAGGCCGCCGCAAGTCACCATCACACTGTGCACGGCCGTGTGCGCCGACAAGTCGACGACGGTCACGCCCAGCACCAGCAGCAGCAGCCCCGGCACGGCCAGCATCAGCGGCCAGCGCTGTCCGTGCTTGCGGCGACCGGTCACCAGCGTGATCGTGGCGAGCGTGGCCGCGAAGAGCACGAAGCCGCGCTCGAAGGCGTGATCGGCCAGGAACTCCAGCCCGACCAGCGGCAGCAGCGCGATGACGAACGGCAGCAGCGCACAATGCACCGCACACAGGAACGAGGCCGCGGCGCCCAGACGGTCGGCCACGAGCCACCAGCCGCCCGATTTGACGGGGGCTTCACGGATCGCGGGATTCTCATGCTGCATGGCCATCGTCTCCGAAGCGACCGCTGCACGGCCTACACCGCCCGGGACGCATGCGTCTCGGCGAGTACGGGCCGTTTCGGCAACGGAACGCAGATCAACAAAAATACTCAGGCAGAGTATTTACTCTGCTGCTGTTACATTATAACGTAGACCCCGTGCCAAGGCACTCCCCGTGCCTGCAACATGTATCGGTCGTTCCCCAAAACCAGGCATCGGTACAGGCACCCATCGGCGGGGCACTCCTCTCTCTCCCCGCTTCCGCCGATCCAGGGCGTGGCAGTTCGCTGCCACGCCCTCTTTCATGGGCAGGCAGGCTCAAAGAGAACATGGGATGCCGCAATGCGCGGACTCAGGACTCGCGGCAGTCCTTGCACACGCCGTGCACTTCCAGCGTCTGGTCCTGCGGCGTGAAGCCAAGCGCATCGGCTTGCGCCGTGATCAGTTCGGCCACGCGGCCGTCGCACACCTCGACCGCGCTGTCGCACTTGTCGCAGATCAGGAACGGCACCTGATGCGACTGCGCCGGATGCGGACAGTGCACGTAGGCGTTGACGGATTCGAGCTTGTGGATAAAGCCGTGCTGGAGCAGGAAATCCAACGCGCGATAGACCGTGGGCGGCGCGGCGTTGCCGTGACGTTCGCGCAGACGGTCGAGCAGATCGTAGGCCTTGGCCGGCTTCTCGGAAGCGGCGACCAGCTCCAGCACTTCCCGACGCAGCGGCGTCAACCGCAAGCCGCGCTCGCGACTGGCGCGCACGACCTGCTCCACGAAATGCTCGGCATCGTGGTCATGGTGATGCGGCTTGTGCGAGAAAACAGTCATCGGATGCGCAGCGGCTTGTCGTGACGCCATCGTATCACTGCGACGGCGGAGGCTCGTCATCCGATGTGGGGCGCACGCGGCGCGAAGGCAAGGCCCACAGGATCAGCAGTCCCAGCGGTCCGATGACGAGACTGATGAAGATGCCGGTCCAGAAACGCCCGCGCCACCAGCCGACGATGGCGCCGAGCACCGCGCTGACCAGCGTGAACCACAGCAGCGCCGTCCACGGCAGCATCGCCATCAGGTTGTGGAAGATGTGCCAGGCGGCATCCGGCGCGGACAGGTCCACGCCACGGGTCGCGCGTTGCAGCAGCTCACCCATGACGCTGTCCGCGCACGATCATCCGGCGCGGCTGATCGCCAGCGCGTGCTCCACGCGACGGATCGCCTCGTCGCGACCGGCAAGATAGATCGTGTGATCGATCGACGGCGACACCTGGGTGCCGGTCAGCGCCACGCGCAGCGGCTGCGCGACCTTGCCCATGCCCAGCTCCAGCCGTTCGGCGATCCGCTGCACCAGTTCATGGATCGGCTCCGGCTGCCAGGCATCGAGCGTACGCAGACCGTCGCGCGCCGCCTCCAGCACGGCCGACGCCGTGGCCGACTTCAGGTGCTTGGCCACGGCCTTGTCGTCCCACTCGGCAATCGGTGCGTACCAGACGCGCGCGCGCTCGGCCATGTCCTTGAGCGTCTGCACGCGATCGCACAGCGCCGGCACCACTTCCGCCGGCGCGGGGCCGGTCGACGGATCGATGCCGATGCGGCGCAGATGCCATTCGAGCTCGGGGGCGATGCGGGCCGGATCCTCGTTCTTCAGGTACTGCTGGTTCAGCCAGCCCAGCTTGGCCATGTCGAAACGCGCCGCCGAGGCGTTGACGTCGGCGATGTCGAACAGACGGACCATCTCCTCGATCGAGAAGATTTCCTGATCGCCGTGCGACCAGCCCAGACGCACCAGATAGTTCAACAGCGCATGCGGCAGGTAGCCGTCCTCGCGGTACTGCATCACGCCGACGGCGCCGTGGCGCTTGGACAGCTTCTGGCCGTCCTCGCCGAGGATCATCGGCAGATGCGCGAAGGTCGGTACCGGCGCGCCGAGCGCTTCGTACACGTTGATCTGGCGCGGCGTGTTGTTGACGTGATCGTCGCCGCGGATCACCTCGGTAATGCCCATGTCGAGGTCGTCCACGACCACGGCGAAGTTGTAGGTCGGAAAACCGTCGGAGCGGAACAGCACGAAATCGTCCAGCTCGGTGTTGGACCACTCGATGCGGCCCTTGACCTTGTCGTGGAACACCACCGACCCGCTCTGCGGGTTCTTGAAGCGGATCACGCGGTGGGGATCGTCGCGATACGGCTCGTTGCGGTCGCGGTAGTAGCCGTTGTAGCGCGGCTTCTCGCCCTTCGCCCGCGCGGCCTCGCGCATGGCGTCGATCTCCTGCGGCGTCTCGTAGGCGTAATACGCCTTGCCGGCCGCGAGCAACTGCTCGGCGACTTCGCGATACCGATCCAGACGCTCGGTCTGGTAGAACGGACCCTCGTCGGCGTCCAGGCCCAGCCAGCGCATGCCGTCCAGAATCGCTTGTACCGCCTCGTCGGTCGAACGCTCGCGGTCCGTGTCCTCGACGCGCAGCACGAAACTGCCGCCGTGATGGCGAGCCTCGAGCCAGCAGTACAGCGCCGTACGGGCGCCGCCAATATGCAGGAAACCGGTCGGACTGGGGGCGAATCGGGTGCGCACGCTCATGATCGCAAAAGGCCTCGGAACAAGCCCGTCAGGATACCAGACCGCGCGCCGCTCGCGTTCGCGTGCCCTACTTCACATGCACGGTGATCTTGCGCGAGAGCAACGGCGTCGCGAACGGCACATGGCGGCTGTCGGCAAGCTCCAGTTGCAGCGTGTGCGTCCCCGGCGACAAGGTCAGCACGGTCTCGGTCTGGCCGCCGCCGAAGTGCCGATGATGGGCGTCGGCAGGAATCGCCTGTCCGGCCGCGGGCAGCGTTTTCACGTCGATCAGCAGATGATGATGCCCGGTATCGGCCCGCTCCACGCCAGCCGGCGCCACCCCCATGCCGCGCAGACCGAAGCGCACGGTAAAGGTCCGCGGCACCGTGGCGCCATCGCGCGGCGACACGATGTAGACCTTTGCATCGCTCGGCCGCGTGGTGGCCTGCAGCACGGGTTGCGCCGCCATGGCCGCGGTACATGCCGTGGTCAGAATCGCTAGCAGGAAAGCTCGTTTCATCGTACCCCTCCGTCGAACGCTGGCCGTGGACGACTCCCTTTCTGGGACAAATTCACGCCGCTGTCCAGTCGTCGGCATTGACCCACGCGCAAATAAGGCCACAATGTGCAGCTGATCGCTTGGCCGCCGCCGATTTCCGCGGCCATTCGCAGGGGGAATTTCATTGAAGACTTTCTACACCATCGCCTTGTCGGGACTCTCCGAGACCGACGCCAAGCAGGTTTTTGCCGCCATCGAGTCGCCCAAGCTCGGCAAATGGAGCCCGTCCGAGGGCGGCAGCAGCGATCTGCTGATCATCGATGTCGATAGTGTCTGGGGCCACATGGACTGGCTGCGCGCCGTCGCCGAGGATCGCCTGTGCGCCGCGTACACCGAACAGTCTTCCATGCGCGACTGCGACCTGCTGCTGCAGAAGCCGCTGAATAGCGACAAGTTGATCCAGATGCTGCTGGATGTGCAGAACGGCGCTCCCGCCGCTCGCAAGCCGGAACCGGCCAAGCATCAGGCGGCGAGCGCGCCGCCGACGCCGAAGCCGGAAGCCAAGGCCGTACCGCAGGCGCCTGCCCCGATGCCCACGCCGGCCGAGAAACCGGCCCCGGCACCCGCTGTGGCTCCGGCGCCGGTCGCCGCCTCACCGGCCGCGCCGGCCAAGACCGCGCCGAAACCCGCCGCACCGGTGCAGGCCACCGAAACGGTCAAACCCGCGCCGGCACAACCGGCGCGCGACGAAACGCTGGGCACGCTGCTGCTGGACGGCGCCATCACCGACATGGTGCTGGTCGAGGGCGCGGCAGGCGACGCGAAGCTGGCCATCGACCCGATCAACAACATCTACCGTGCGCCGCCGCAGCTGAAGTCGATCGAGAAGCTGCTGGACGTGCCTGCCAGCCGCATCCGCCCGGTCAGCGCACAGGACGCCGCCGTGCAGCATGCCGGTCCCGAGCAGCCGATCGTGCGCCTGCTGTGGTTCGCCGCGCTGTGCGCGAGCCATGGCGAACTGGCGCCGCATCTGGATCCGGCTTCGACCTGGCGTCTGACGCGCTGGCCGCAGATCGAACGCGAATTCCCGCGCCACTTCCGCATCGCCACGGCGATGATGAAGCAGCCGGCCACGCTGGAAGAGATCGCCGACGCCGCCAAGTCGCCGGTCGGTGACGTCGCCGGCTTCATCAACGCCTACTACGTGGCGGGCTACGTGGCCCCCGAAGGCGCTGCCGAACCGACCGACAACTCGACCTCGAACGTGCTTGGCCGTCTGCGTCGCTCGTTCTCGCGCAACGCCCGCGAAGCCTCGGCCTGAACTTCGTCCAACGTCGATCCGGATCGTCCGGCGCGTGTCGCCCGCCTAGCGGGCGACTTCACCGACAACCTCGACGCGGCGGTTGGGCGCCAGACAACGCACCAGCGGCACACGCTGCGTGTTCGTGCACGTGACCAGCGGATCCTGTTCGCCGCGTCCCTGCGCCTGGATGATGGCATCGGCAACTCCTTCGCCGACCAGGTAATCGCGCACGCTCTGCGCACGCTTGCGCGAAAGATCGAGGTTGTAGGTCGCCGACCCGATGCGATCGGTATAGCCGGTGACCTGCATGCGGCTGACCCGACCATACTGTCGAATGCGATCCAGCATCGCATCGAGCTGATGCTGCCCGGTCGGTGTCAGCCGTGTGGCGTCGAACCCGAACAGCGTGTCGGTCGAGAACGTGAAACGCTGCACCGGCTCGGGCGCCGGCTCGGGATGGCGTGCAGCCGCCACCGGCGCCGGCTCGGCGATCAGGTCGGCGCAGCTGGCAGGCTTCCAGTAGAAGCTCTGCGCGATATCGTGCTTGTCGAACAGGATCTTGTACTCGCACGTCACGAACGGATGTTCGCCGTTGCGCACGCGGAAGTTGAACAAGTAATCCCATTCGCGCACGCCCCACACGCCTTCATGGAAATGCGGAGGACCGAACATCGTGTACAGCTGATGCTTGGTCATGCCCGGCGCCATCGCGCGCAGGTTCTCCACGTTCGGAAAGGTGCCGCCCTTGACCATCGCGTCGGCCGGATCGGGAAACACCAAATGCTGCGCGCTCCTACCGTCGGTCGCGATGCCTTTGCTGACTGTGCCGCAACCATACAGTCCGAGACACGCTGCACACGCCAACAGCGACCACGCGATGCGCCATCGCACGCTTACCTTCCGCAGCGGCCTGGCGATATCTCGCGAATGTCGAAGTGCGCGCCCGCTCACCACTGGATCCCCGCGCCGACGGACATGCCGGTGTCTCCGCGCGTGTTGGCGGTGCCGCTGAGCTTGTAGACCCAGCGTCCGTTGTCGGAAATCATCGAAACGCCGACCGCGATGCTGGACTCGCCATGGAAGCTGCCCGCGGCGACCGATGCCATGTTGCGCCCGGGCAGATAGGCCTGCGGCAGACCGGCCATCGCCATCGCCGACGCCACGCCCGCCTGGGCGTGCTGGTTGACCCGGCTGAGGCGATCGTTGAAGCCGGCGACCTGCTGATCGGTGTACTGGTTGGCCCAGCTCACCGCCTGATCGATGCCGTTGTTGAGCTGACTGACATTGACGGCGTCGGTCGGCGCGGTGCCCGCGGCGACGTTGTGGATCGTGGTCGTGCCGCCGTTCGGTCCGCCGAGCGTGACGTTGCTGTAATCGACCTGGTTCTGCGTCGTGGTGTCGTAGCGCACCGTGCCCTGGGTCGACGCCTGCAACTGCTCGACGTTGACCGCGTCGGTGGCTTCGGTGCCGGCGGCGACATGGGTGATCTGGCGTTCGTTGCCGTCGGCGCCGACCGATACCGTGTTGTCGCGGTCGGCGACGGAACCCGCACCCAGCGCAACGGCGTTGGACGCGCTGGCCGTCGCGCCGTTGCCCACCGCGGTGCTGTCGCTACCCGAGGCCGTGGCGCCGGAACCGCCGGCAGCGGAGTTGTCGCCCGAGGCGTTCGGTGGCGGCAGGCCGTTGCTGTTGTTGACCACGAACGGGCCGCTCACGGTACCGCCGCTGCTGAGATTCTGGATGTAGTTGTACAGGCGAATGTTGCTGTAGATGTTGCCAGTGTCCTGGGTCCAGTAGTACAACTGCGCACCGTTGATGGCATCGGTGCTGACGGCCGTGATCGCGCCGGGCGCAAGGTTGGTCACCAGCACGGCCGCGCCGCCGCTGTTGAGGGTCACTTGCGAACGCGTGATGTCGTCGTAGGTCACCGCCAGATCACTCAGACCAGTGATCTTGTTGTCCACGGCGCGGAGCTGACGCACGTTGACGGCGTCGGTATCCGCCGTGCCGCCGGCGACGTTGGTGATCTGCCGCTCGGCGCCCGAGGCGCCAACCGAGACCGCGCCTTCGGCCGGAATCGCCGCACCGCTGAACAGCTCCACGCCGGCGCCGGTGCGGTCCGCCACGGAACCGCTGCCCAGCGCCACGCCGCCGACCACCGAGGCCGTGGCGCCGTTGCCGAACGCCAGCGCACCGGTCGCGCTGGACTGCGCGCTGATCCCCATGGCCACGGCGCCATCGCCGATGGCGCTGTTGGTCTGACCGATGGCAATCGCGCCGTTACCGGTGGCAGTGTTGTCCATGCCCAGTGCGACGGCGCCATCGCCGGTCGCGACATTGGGGTCGCCGATCGACACGGCCCCGTTGCCGTCGGCAATATTGCCGGCACCGAGCGAAACCGACTGCCCGCCTCGCGCCGTGGCCGTACTGCCGATGGCGATCGCGTTGACGGTTTCAGCCTGCGCGCCGCTGCCCGCGGCCATACTTCCGTCGCCGGTCGCCACGGCGTCGCCGCCGATAGCCACGCTGCCCACACCGACGGCCTGCGAATCCGCGGCCGTGGAATGCGCGTGGAAATACATGATGCCGGCACCGTTGCTGATGTTGTCGATGCGGCTGTTGACGTTGGTCAGCGAACCGTCCAGAGCGGCAAACGCGTCGGTGACGTTGTTGTAGGTCGACGTGGTTCCGTTGCCGCTGCCGTCGATGCTGGTGATGACGAAGCTCGGTGCCGTCCACATACCGGTAGCCGAGTCGTAGGCCGTGGTGCCGCCGAGATACTGCGCAACGGTGCTGTTGGTGTCGTATAGCTGGCTGCCGTTGATGGCGTCCGCACTCGTGCTGTCGACCGTGCCCGCCGCCAGGTTGTGGATGCTCACCGGCGCACCGCTGCCGTCGCCGACCAGAGTCACCGAATTGCTCGGATTGCCCGTGCCGTCGTCGTCGTACAGGACGGCGAGGCTGGTGGCAGCGTCGACCGACGAAATCGCGGTGCGCAGCTGCAGCACGTTGACCGCGTCGTAATCCTGCTGACCGGCGGCCAGATGCGTGATCTGGCGGTTGTAGCCGTCCGCGCCAATCGACACCGCACCGGCCGAATCCTGCGCCATGCCGATCAGACCGAAGGCATCGGTATACCCGCTCGCCGGCGCGCGACTGGCGACCGAGCCGTAGCCCAGCGCGACGCTGTTGGGCTGAGTGGAACTGGCATTGGCGCCGAGGATGGTCTGTGCGTTGGCCGTGCCGTTGGCGTTGTCGCCGATCACCACCGAATGGCCGAGACGGCTCTGGTAATCCGAATCCGGTACGCCCATCGGGTCGGTGACGCTGTCGCGATTGCCGTCGCCCGGAAACACGGTGTTGGCGTCCACCGACGCCAGCGAATGACGCGCGTCGGTGCCGATGACCACTTCCTCGGAGCCGTTCGCATAGGCACCGTCGCCGATCAGCACCTGATTGTTCTGCGCGGCATTGACGCCCCAGCACGGCACGTCGACGCCGACCAGACCGCCGATGTCGGCGTTCAGGCAGCTGTCGGACCAGGCCGGATCGGAGCTGTTGATGATGCCGCCGTTGGTGGCGCCGTTGTTGATATTGGTGATGTAGCTGTCCGAGGTCACGCCGCCCAGCAACGTCAGATGCTGGTTGGCTCCGGTGCCGAACACCGTGCCGTCGGCGGCGGTCAGCGTGTTCTCCACGCTGATCGGAACCGTGACCGGAAGGCCCAGCACGGTGATCGTGACGCCGCCGCCATATGCGGTGGTGACGTTGTCCTTTGACAGCTTCAGGGCGCCCGACTCGTAGTACGGATTGTTCGGATCGAGCAAGGCCGTGGTCACCGGATCGATGGCGCCGCCGGTGGCGCCGGTCAAGCCTCCGGTGCCGATCACCAGACCCGGCGCTGGCGATTCCGGCGGCGGCGGCCTGCGGGAATCTCCGACCGGCAGCGCCGTCGGCGTCACCGCGAGCAGTGTGGCGCCGAAAGATGCCGCCGTCGGCGTGCCCGTCATGGCAAACGATGACGTGGACGGCGACGCGTCCGCGCGGGTGTCTGCCACGACCTTCGCGGTCGATACAGCCGTAGGTTCCAGCGTCTGCGAAGACAGCGACGAAGGCGTCGTCGCGGAAGAAGCCAGCACACGCGCATCGCCCACGTCGAAGGTGACCGGCATGCCGACGAAACGCCACTGCAACGAGAAGGGTCCCCACAACGGCGCGGCATGCACATCCGCAAGCAAGCGGGCTGGCTCGAGCGCTGGATGCGTCTCGTCTTCGCCCTCGCTCAACGCTTGCTTACCGGCATCGGTGCGGGCCACCTGCCGCATGTGCGATTGCGGATGACGAATCTGCGCGGTTTCCTGGCGATTGTGTCGCCGCTCCGCGCGTACGGTCTGCAAGGCGGCGTAACCAGGCATGCCGGCCAGACTGCGCGTCGAGGACGCGGCTCGCGCCGCCAGCGCGGCGCGGATATCGGCATCACCCGCAAGCGTGAGATGTCCAGGAGCGGCATCATCATCGCTCTGCGCGGCGGACGATACCTGCGATGAAGAAGGGCCGTCCTTGGCCATGGCTGCGTTCACGAAACCCATCACAAGGACGGGCGCCAGTGTCACAGCGAGTCCCAATCGCACAACACGCCATCGCCATCTTCCCTGTGCGACGCACGCGCAACTCTTCCGGGGAAATTCCACGACACGTCGTGCGTGTCGCGCGAGCGTGCGCCAAGCTTGGCCGATCCGCCCGTCAAGCATCCTGCCTATCTCATCCATGATGCCCCCTTGCCTCGAGTCAACGGACCGTCATGGTCCGTATCCGACTGTCGGCGGCATCACGCCGTTACACTTGCTTAGGAACGGCGCGAACCGTCTTCAGCCTTACACGCCGCTTCCTGCGACGTGCGCCGGACGAACCGGCCTTCAGGTGTATTGGATACTCGGGGACAGGTAGGGAGTGCGCGATTCCGGCAAAGATGCCTTGCGCACCTTCAGGGTCTCGCTCGGCAGTTCGCCGAACAGTTGGCGGTAGCTTTCAGCGAAGCGCGAGAGGTCCCACAAACCGCATTCCAATGCGATTGCGCGCACTGTGTTGTGCTCCGGTTGAGCCTCGCTCAGGAGCCTTCTCGCCTCGCACAAACGCAGCGTGGAGAGGTAGTGATTAGGAGAAATTCCTAGAAACTCTTCAAAGATGTAGCGCAGATTGCGCTCGCTCGCCGAGCCGGCGTCGCACAGATCGCGCAGGCGGATTTCATGGCGCAGATTGGCCGCGATGAAGTTCTCGACGCGGCGCAGCACCAGATAGTGCGAATGGCGCGTGCGGGACGTATCCGGCACGCCGGGGAACAGCGAAGCGACATCGGCGAACAGATGCGACTTCAGATTCTCCAGCATCGCCTTCAGATTGATGTCGTGGCGCTGCTCGATGAAGCGCAGGCGCATGCAGTCGAAGGCGCTGCGCAGGCGCTCGCCGGCTTCCGAATCCTGGTCCGGGAGCAGACGCTGCAGACGACGCGAAGTCGATTCCGCGTAGTGGTCGAGTCGCGTCAACTCGCGGCGCAGGTGCGCACCCGAGGAAACCAGCAGACTCCAGCTGGTGCCCTCGCCCAGCCGCAGTTCGCCGCGGCTGCCCGGCATGCCGACCAGCACCATGCCGGTTTCGAGCTTTTCGCCGCCGACCCAGCTCGACTCGCCCGCTTCATGCACGTAGGCGATCAGGAAGCGGTCTTCCGGCAGACGAAAACGCGTGCGCAGAGGGAAGTCGTAGCGGGCGCTGCACAGTACGGTGTCGCCATACTCGTCGGAGCCGAACACCGCGCGCATGGGCGCGGGCGTCAGCGGCGTGACGGCCATGCCGCACACGCGAAGCAGACTGCCCAACGCGTGAAGATCCGGATCGCGCATGTCCCTGCGCCACTCGTTGCTCATGATGGCGTTCATGTCGCGCTCCCGTTGCCGTTCGCGCGCGCTGCGATCATGCAACGCTTTCCTGTGGAATCAGCCTCCGACATGCGCCCTCCCCGAGATTCGCCCAGTCGCCACCCCCGCAAGGGATGCGTGGCGACCCACTCTTCCGGTCCGTGACGAACGAGAAACGCCCGCCGCGATACATCGTCGCACAACGAACCGTATTCATTCCTAGCACTTACCGTTGTCCAGCTCAAGGGCGACACGCATGAAGACGATTGCATGCCGTCCTGCGGGCCGTCGCCTACCCCCCGATACGCGACGATCCGGATGTCACTTGCCGCGCGACGACTCAGGCCACCCGTTCGGAACGGGTCAGCAGCGCCAGCACGTCGGCCAATTTGTCGCGCATCTCGCGGCGGTCGACGATCATGTCCAACGCGCCATGTTCCAGCAGGAATTCCGAACGCTGGAAGCCTTCCGGCAGCGTCTCGCGCACCGTCTGCTCGATGACGCGGGGACCGGCAAAGCCGATCAGCGCCTTCGGTTCGCCGATGTTGAGATCGCCCAGCATCGCGAAGCTGGCCGACACGCCGCCCGTGGTCGGATGCGTCAGCACCGAGATGTACGGCACGCCGGCCGCGCGCAGACGACCCAGCGCGGCGGACGTCTTGGCCATCTGCATCAGCGAGAACAGGCCTTCCTGCATGCGCGCGCCGCCGGTGGCCGTGAAGCACACGAAGGGAATGCGCTCGGCCAGCGCGCGTTCCGCAGCGCGAGTGAACTTCTCGCCGACCACCGAACCCATCGAGCCGCCCATGTAGCGGAACTCGAACGACGCGGCCATCAGCGGTCGCGACTTCAGCAGGCCGCGCATGACGATCAGCGCGTCCTTCTCGCCGGTCGCCTTCTGCGCGGCGACAATACGGTCGCGATACTTCTTGGAATCCTTGAACTTCAGCGGATCGGTTGGCTCCAGATCCGCGAACAGCTCGGCGCAGGTGCCTTCGTCCAACAGCGCCTGCAGTCGCGTGCGCGCAGCGATCGCGTGATGATGGCCGCACTTCGGGCAGACCATCAGCTGACGCTCCAACTCGGGCCGGTACACCACCGCACCGCATCCCTTGCACTTCTCCCACACGCCCTCCGGCACCTTGCTCTTTCCGTTGCCGTTGCCGGAATCGGTGCGGATGCGCGGATTCATCAATTTCTGCAGCCAGTTCATCTTCGCTCTCCGGGATGCCTGCGCACCCGTTCAACACGTTGTCCACCGCAGGAATCATCGATCCAGCGCGGCGCGGATCGGCTTCAGGAACGCTCGCACCCGTTGCTCGACCTGCGCGGCGTCCGTGGCTCCGGCCAGCGACTCGACCAACGCGCTGCCGATCACCACGGCATCGGCAAAGGCCGCGATGGCCCGCGCGCTGTCGGCGTCCCTCACCCCAAAACCGACGGCTACCGGCGCCCGCGAACGCTGTCGGATATCCGCCACGCGCTCGGCGATGGCGTCCACCGACAGGCGGGCCGCACCGGTAATTCCCGCAAACGACACATAGTACAGGAAACCTTCGGCCAGCTCGCATGCCCGCTGCAGGCGGGCATCGGCGGTAGTCGGCGCGGTCAGCAGGATGCGTCGCAGGCCGGCTTCGCGCAGTGGCGCGGCGGTGGCGTCCTCCTCGATCGGGCAATCGACCAGCAGCACGCCGTCCACACCCGCCGCGGCCGCCGCGGTCGCGAAACGCTCCACGCCCATGATCTCGACCGGGTTGAGATAGCCCATCAACACCACGGGCGTTTCCGCATCGTCGCGCCGGAAGGCGCGCACCCAGTCGAGAACCTCCGCCACGCCGACGCCATGACGCAGCGCGCGCTCGCTGGCGTGCTGGATCACCGGACCGTCGGCCATCGGATCGGAGAACGGCATGCCGAGTTCGATCACGTCAGCGCCGGCGGCGACCAGCGCATGCATGGTCGGCACGGTCAGTTCCGGGGCCGGATCGCCAGCGGTGATGAACGGCACGAGGCCGGTGCGTCCATTCGCTTTCAACGCAGCGAATCGGCGATCGAGACGGTGGTCGGATGCGGCGCTCACAGTTCGATGCCCTCCCGCGCGGCGATGGTGTGCACGTCCTTGTCGCCACGACCGGACAGGTTGCACAGCACCAGTCCGTCCTCGGGCAGTTCGCGCGCCAGCTTGATCGCCTGCGCGACGGCATGACTGGATTCCAGCGCCGGCAGGATGCCTTCGGTACGGCACAGTCGGTGGAACGCCTCCATCGCCTCGTCGTCGCTGATGCCGAGGTACTCGGCGCGTCCGGTGTCCTTCAGAAAGGCGTGCTCCGGGCCGACGCCGGGATAGTCCAGGCCGGCCGAGATCGAGTGCGTCTCGGTGATCTGGCCGTCGTCGTCGCACAACACGTAGGTGCGGTTGCCGTGCAGTACGCCCGGGCGACCGGCCGCCAGCGAGGCCGCGTGATGGCCGCTGGCGAGCCCCTCGCCCGCCGCTTCCGCGCCGACCAGGCGCACGTCGCGGTCGTTGAGGAACGCGTGGAAGATGCCCATCGCGTTGGAACCGCCGCCGACGCAGGCCGTCACCACGTCCGGCAAACGGCCGAACTGTTCCTGCATCTGCGCGCGCGCCTCGCGGCCGACGATGGCGTTGAAGTCGCGCACCATCATCGGATATGGATGCGGCCCGGCCACGGTGCCGATGATGTAGAAGGTGTCGGCGACGTTCGTCACCCAGTCGCGCAGCGCCTCGTTGAGCGCATCCTTGAGCGTCTTCGACCCGGACGTGACCGGCACCACCTCGGCGCCCAGCAGCTTCATGCGGTAGACGTTGATCTTCTGCCGCTCGATGTCGGTCGCGCCCATGTAGACCACGCACTTCAGGCCCAGCCGCGCGGCCACGGTGGCGGTCGCCACGCCGTGCTGACCGGCACCGGTCTCGGCGATCACGCGCGGCTTGCCCATGTGCCGCGCCAGCAGCGCCTGGCCGACCGTGTTGTTGATCTTGTGCGCGCCGGTGTGGTTCAGGTCCTCGCGCTTGAGCACGATGCGCGCGCCGCCGACGTCCCGCGACAGGCGCTCGGCGTAGTACAACGGGCTGGGCCGGCCGACGTAGTGCGCCAGGTCGCGGTCCAGCTCGGCCACGAACTCGGGATCGTTGCGCAGGCGCGTGTAGGCCTCGGTCAGTTCCGCCAGCGGCGCCATCAGCGTCTCGGCGACGAAGCTGCCACCGTAGCGGCCGAAGCGACCCTGCACGTCGGGCCAGGCGTGGTAATTGTCGATCTTCATGCTGTGATGGATCCGCGGAAAGGTGTCGGGAACGGTGCCCACATCGCATCACCGTAGCGCAGCACGGACGCCGTAAAAAGCGATATGATCGCACACAACATGTAACAAAAAGTTACACATTGATGCCCCGCAACCTGCCCTCCCTCAATGCATTGAGAGCCTTTGAAGCGGTTGCTCATAGCGAAAGTGTCAGCCGTGCAGCGGAAGAGCTGCACGTGACGCACAGCGCCGTCAGTCGACAGATTCGTGCGCTGGAGTCGCAACTTGGCGTCCCGCTATTCCGCCGTGTCGGCCGCGGTCTGCGGCTGACCCCGGCCGGACTGCGCCTGCGCGAGGCGGTGTCGGCGTCTTTCGACCGGCTGCGCGACGCCTGCGCCGAGCTGTACGCCGACCGCAACGAAGACGCCGCCTTCGTACTCGGCTGCCCAGGCAGCGTGTTGGCGCGCTGGATGATTCCGCGCCTGGATCGCCTGCGCGGCGATCTGCCCGACCTACCGGTGCATCTGTCCGCGCAGGACACCGGCGGACGCGAAGGCCTGGAGCGGCTCGACGCCGCCCTGCTGATCGACGCCCCGCCCTGGCCGGCCGGCTGGCGCATCATGGAACTGGCGCCCGAGCGTATCGGACCGGTGGTTAGCCCGCGTTACGCCGGCTGGCCGACCTTGCGCGATCGCCCCGAGCAAGCGCTTCTGCACGAACCCGTGCTGCACACGACCTCCCGACCGCAGGCCTGGCGCGACTGGGCCGAAGCCGCCGGCCTCGACGCCGCGCCGCCGCAAACCGGCCAGGCCTTCGCGCACCTGTACCAGTTGATCGAAGCGGCCGCCGCCGGTCTCGGCGTCGCCATCGCGCCGCAGCCGCTGGTCGCCGAGGAATTGCGCGACAGTCGCCTGCTGGCGCCATGGGGCTTCCGCCCGACCCACGCCGCCTGGACGCTGGTCTCGGCACAACGCGGCCACGACCCGCGCTTCGCCACGCTCGGCGCCTGGCTGGGCCAGGCCCTGGATGGCGGCTGATCGCCGTCAGAGATACTTGCGGACGCGCTCGCGCAGCGCCGCGACGGTCTCGGCGCTCGGCGTGCCCAACACGCCCTTGCTGGCTTCGGGCACGTGCGCCAGCGGATCGGCGTCGTCGAACACGAAATGATCCAGCAGCGTGCGCCACGCGGCGCGCTGCTCGGGCGGCAGACCGCGAAACGCCAGGATCGCGTGCATCAGGCCACCCAGCCCGGTCGGCGCCGCAACGCCCTCGGCCAGCGCCTGCGGCCACCAGAAGTTCACCAGGGCATTGATGCGCTCCAGCGAAGCCACGTGGTGCCACCACATCGGCGGCAGATACAGCGCGTCGCCCGGTTCGAGCACCGCCGCCTGGGCGTGCGCCAAGGCCTCGCGCAGACGCGGGTAGCGCGGATCGTCCGGCCGATCCAGGCGCGCCACGCCGATCGCCGCGCCGGTCGGCGCAAAGTCCGGCGGACCGATGTACAGGTTGTGCACCTGCTCGGGCGGGAACAATGTGAAACGGCGCCGCCCGCACACCACGCAGGCGATATTGTGATACTCGTCGAAATGCACGGGCGTGGTGACGCGGTTGCCGATCCAGATGCGCGGCTCGACGGACGGCGCCAGGAACGGCAGCCGATGACTTTCACGCAAGGACGGAAGACAGCGCGCCAGCGGTGCGCTCTGAATCGCCAGTCCCGGCACCGGCCCGGAGGCGCGGCTGTAGGCCGCCAACCGCTTCAGGCCCTGCGTCACCGGCACACGATGATGCTCGTAGTTGAAGCCGTCGAAACTCGCGTTGTAACCGACCACGCCCTCTTCCTCGGGCGCCATCAGCAGTACGTCGACATCCTCGCCGGCATCGGCCTCGGCCAGCAGCCGCGCGAAGTCGGTATCCGAACGTCGTGCCGCCTGCACCATCGGCCAGTCCGCGACCAGACCGCGCAGCACCAGCGGCTGCATGCGATCGCGCAGATCGTCCGACGTCAGCGGCGGCTGCCGTGCGACGTCGCGTTCCTCGATCGCTTGCGGTGTCGGCGACGTCACGACACTCCCCGGGCGCGGTCGGCAGCCTGCACGGCCTGCACGAACGCATGCATTTTCGCCGCGTCCTTGACTCCGGGGGAGGCCTCGATGCCGCTGGCCACGTCCACGCCCCAGGGCCGCGCCGTGGCGATGGCTTCGCCCACGTTTTCGGGAACCAGCCCACCGGCGAGGATCAACGGACGCACACGCCCACCGGGCATGCGCGTCCAGTCGAAACGCTGACCGCTGCCGCCCTGCGCGCCCGGCGCGTGGCCATCCAGCAGCACACCGGCCGCCTGCGGATGCGCGCGGATGATCGGCTGCGGATCGACGTCGCCGCCCATCGCCACCGTTTTCACATAGCGCCGTCCGAACCGCAGGCAGAAGGCCGCATCCTCGTCGCCATGAAACTGCAGCAGATCGGGGCGCACCGCCTCGACCACGCTCTCGATGTAAACCGGATCGTCGTCCATGAACAGCGCCACCACGTCGACGAACGGCGGCAGCGCCTCGCGCAGCACCCTGGCCTGGGCGATGGGGACGCAGCGTCGGCTGCGCGGCGTGAACACCATGCCGATGGCATCGACGCCCAACTCCGCGGCGGCCACCGCGTCCGCGATGCGGGTCATGCCGCAGAACTTGATGCGGGTGCGATTCACAGCGTCACGTCCTCGGGCAATCCCCAGTCCGCAGGATAACGCGGACCGATGAAGGTGAGTCCGGAGGCGGGCGCGGTCGGGCCGGCGACGTCGCGATTGCGACCGGCCAGCAGTTCGGCCATCCATGCCACGGGACGCTCACCGCGACCGATCGGCAACAGCGAACCGACGATGTTGCGGACCATGTGATAGAGGAAGGCGTTGGCCTCGACCTCCACGTGCACATGCTCGCCCTCGCGCCACACGCGCACCTGACGCATTTCGCGCCGCGCATGCGCGGCCTGACAGGCGATCGCGCGGAACGCGGTGAAATCGTGTTCGCCGACCAATGCCTGCGCCGCCTCATGCATGGCATCGGCGTCCAGCGGATGCCGTTCCCACGTCACGTAGCGCGCCTCCAGCGCGGCGCGCACCGGGCGATTGAGGATGCTGTAGCGATAGCGACGCGCCCGTGCGCTGTGCCGGGCATGGAAGTCGTCGGCCACCGGCTGCGCCCACAGCACCGCCACGCTGCGCGGCAGGTTGGCGCATCCGCCGAGCGCCCAGCCGCGCATGCTGCGCTCGACCTCGGTATCGATGTGCACGACCTGGCAGTGCGCATGCACACCGGCATCGGTGCGGCCCGCGCAGGTGACGTCGATCGGCGTGGCGGCGACGGTGGACAGCGCCTGCTCCACCGCGGACTGCACGGTCGGCCCGTGACTGAGCCGCTGCCAGCCCATGAAGTCGGTGCCGTCGTATTCGATGCCGAGGGCGATGCGCATGTGGGATAGAAAATCGCGAAATCAGCGAGCGAGGATACAACGACGCCGGCTCCGCACAGGCGGGCCGGCGTCGGAAAAGGCCGTCGGCGACGAAATCAGTCGAGTTCGTCGAGCAGCTTCTGCGCCACTTCGCGTTGCGGACCGCTGCCTTCGGCCAGCACTTCCTCGAGCATGGCGCGCGCACCGTCCGGATCGCCCATGTCCATGTAGGCACGGGCCAGATCGATCTTGGTGTCGACGGCATCGCCGCCTAGACCCGCGGTCGGCGCCACATCGTCGCCCTCGTCGATATCGAGATCGAACGTGTCGGCCGCGGACGGAGCCTCGGGTTCCGGCTCGAGATCGAACGTAGGCGCCGGATCGGCATGCGCGGGCTCGTTCTGCGCCACCGGCGACGGCGTCTCGGGCTCGGCCTCCAACTCGGGCAGATCGAAGCCCTCGATGTCGTCCTCCACGTGCGCGAACGGTGCGGGCGCATCCTCGCCCGGCAGGGGCGGCAGCGCGTCGAACTCGTCCTCGCTGGGGGCCTCCGGCTCGGTCTTGTGCGCGCCGGAGGTCAGGTCGAAATCGTAGGAATATTCGGAAATCGGCTCGTGCGAGGCGTCTTCCGACGCACCGTGCATCTCGTTGTCGTGCTGCGCGTCGTGCGGCACGGCATGAACGTCGTGGTCCATCGCGGTTTCGTCCGGGATGTCCGGCGCATACGCCTCGGCGCTGCCCGCGAACAGCGGATAGTCCGGCGCGAGCTCCTCGCCCATCGCCATGACGTCCTGCCATTCCGGCTGCTGCGGGTCGCTGACATGCGTGTGCATGACCTCGGCCGCCGCCTCGAAACGATCGACGTCGCGACGCGCGTAATACAGGCTGACCAGCTCCAGGTGCAGGCCGATGTCTTCGGGGTTCTCGGCCAGTTCGCGCAGCAGCGTGTCCTGCTCTTCGTCGAACGCTTCGCCCGACGCGTCGCCCAGCGGCGAATCGCCGAACTGATCGGCCAGCGAGGGACCCGCGCCGGCACGCGGAGCGGCCTTGCCGCGGCGTCCGCGCAGGAGCAGCGCCAGCAGTGCGAGGATGACCACCGCCGCCGCCGCGATCTTCGCCCAAAGCGAACCCAGCAGCGCGGCGTACCACGGCTGCGGCGCAGGCTTGGCCGGCGTGACCGCGGCCGGCTTGCTGGCCGGCTTCTTGACCGTCGCCGTCGTCGCGGCCGCAGGCTTCATGGCACTGCCCGACGCGGCGACCGAAGCCACCGCCGGCGTCATCGCCGAGGACGCCTTGGCGCTGCTGGCCGCACTGGCCACGCTGCCGCTCATCGCCGGCATGGCGCTGGACGCGCCCGGCACCGGCTTGCCCGCCGCGGCGAGCTTGTTCTGCAGCTCGGCGATCTCGGCGTTCTTCAGGCTCATCAGGCGGTCGTTCTTGTCCTGGATGTCCTTCAGGCTCTTCAGGCGCGACTCGAGGTCCGCGGTCTGCTGCTTGGCGCTGGACAGCGCCTCGCGGGCGCGCGCCACATCCTGGTGCAGTTGCTGGACGGTGACCTTGTCGCTGCCGTTGGCGACACCGGCGCGCGCGCCGGTGCTCTCGCCGCCGTCGCTCGGCGGCACCAGTTTCAGGTGATCGCCTGCGGACGTCCCGCCCGCACCCGACAGGTTCGCGGAAGCCGGACGCTGCGGCGTCGCCGCCTTGCCCGCGCCCGCAGACGCCATCACGGTCGGACGACGCGGCGCGGCCGCGGTCCAGTCCTGATTCTGGCGACGAACCTCGGCGATCGCAGCCGCCGTGGTCATCGCATCCTGTTCGGCATGCGTCGGAATGCGCAGCACAGCGCCGCGCTTCAACGCATTGATGTTGTCCTTGTAGAACGCGTCCGGATTGGCCGACTGCAGCGCCAGCATCATCTGGTTCACGCTGACGTCGGCACTGCGCATCCGGTTGGCGATGCCCCACAGGGTGTCGCCGGAATGCACCGGACCGTACTCGCCGCCTTGCACGGACGGCGCGGNCGCCCTGCAGGCGGGTGGTGCTCACGGCGCCCGGCGGATCCAGCAGCACGGTGTACTCGCGCAACAGCTGGCCGCGCGGCCAGCTGACCTGAACCAGAAAGTCGAGGAACGATTCGCGCACCGGCTCGTCGGAGGTCACGCGGATGACCTTCTCGCCCGCGGCGTTCGTGGTGACCTTGAAGTTCAGCTGCACCGTCAGGCTCATGCGGTCCAGACCGGCTCGCGTGAACTGGTCCGCCGAGGCCAGCGAGACCTGCAGCTTGTCCGCCTCGCCCGGATAATCGGTGCGCAACGGAATTTCCGCCACCAGCGGCTTGTTCAACGCGGATTTGACACGAATCTGACCCAGACCAAGCGCAAGCGCCTGGGTACTGCTCAACGCCAAAGCCACCAGGATCGACAGCTTCAAGGACCGGTTCATCGAGTGCTCCCCACTCACGACGTTAAAGACACGTCAGCAATCTCGACGCGACTTTACAACAATATCGTAACTTTAGTTCACAAAAACGATTTTCACCAACCCGCCAGCGCCCGAAAGCGTCTGCTGGAAGGCGAAAACGAGAAGTGTTCGCTTACTTCGAGGACGCAGCCGGCGCCGGAGCGCCCTGCTTGGCCAACTGCGCCTTCAGGCGGGCGATCTCCTGATCGCGCTTGTCGAGCGCATCCTGCTCGGCCGCATTGCGCTGTTTGAGATCGTCGATCTGCTGCTGCAGATCCTTGGCCTGGGCCTGCTGTTGCTGCACCTTGTCCTGCATCTGCTTGAGCTGCGTCTTGGTCGACGCCGCGCCCGATTGCGCCATGCCTGCCGTGGCCGCCAGCAGCATCGGCAACGCCCACCCCCAACGTTTTGAAATCATTACAGGTACTCCTCGATCAGAATCTGTGCCACTTGCACGGCATTCAACGCCGCGCCCTTGCGGATGTTGTCGGCGACGACCCACAAATCCAGTCCGTTGGGGTGGGAAATGTCTTCGCGGATGCGGCCGACCAGAACCGGATCCTTGCCGGCCGCGTCGCCTACCGGCGTCGGATAGCCGCCGTCCTTGCGCTGGTCCATCACCACGACGCCCGGCGCCTGCTTGAGCAGATCACGCGCCTGCTTGGCCGTGATCTTGTCGCGGGTCTCGATGTGCACGGCCTCCGCATGGCCATAGAACACCGGCACCCGCACCGCGGTCGGGTTCACCTGGATCGACGCGTCCTCCAGAATCTTGCGCGTCTCCCAGACCATCTTCATCTCTTCACGGGTGTAGCCGTTGTCCATGAAGACGTCAATGTGCGGAATCACGTTGAACGCGATCTGCTTGCTGAACTTGGCCGGCTTGAACTCCTGGAAACCCAGCAGCGCGGCGGTCTGGCGACCCAGTTCCTCCATGCCCGAGCGCCCGGCGCCGGACACCGACTGGTAAGTCGCCACATTGATGCGCTCGATGCCCACGGCGCGATGGATCGGCGCCAGCGCCACCATCATCTGCATGGTCGAGCAGTTCGGATTGGCGATGATGTTGCGGCGCTCGTACTCGGCGATGGCGTGCGGGTTGACCTCGCTGACCACCAGCGGCACGTCGTCGTCGTTGCGGAACTCGGAGGTGTTGTCGATCACGACCGCACCAGCCGCGGCCGCGCGCGGCGCATGCTCGCGACTGACCGCGCCGCCGGCCGAGAAAAAGGCGATGTCCACGCCCTCGAAATCGTAGTCGGCCAGATCGCGGACCATGATTTCCTTGCCGCCGAACTCGATCCAGCTGCCGGCGGAGCGTTCGCTGGCCAGCGGCACCAGTTTGCCGATCGGCACGTCGCGCTCGGCGAGAATGGACAACAGGGTCTCGCCGACGGCGCCGGTGGCTCCGGCGATGGCGATGGTGTAGCTGCTCTTGCGACTCATGAGGGAAATGTCTCGGGGAAGCGGTTCGGGGAAGCGTGCGGTGCGATCGGGCAAGACATGGGGCGCAATTCAGGCGATCCGCGGCGTCATCGCGCCGACGTCGCCGCACTGCGCGCGATGGCGCAGCGCCTGGTCCATCAACACCAGCGCCACCATCGCCTCGGCGATGGGCGTGGCGCGAATGCCGACGCAGGGATCGTGGCGACCCTTGGTGACGACCTCGGTCGGCTCGCCGTCCACATCCAGGCTGCGGCCGGGAATCAGGATGCTCGAGGTCGGCTTCAACACGATCGAGGCGCGTACGTCCTGCCCGCTGGAGATGCCGCCGAGAATGCCGCCGGCGTGATTGGACGTGAAGCCGTCGGCGGTCAGCTCGTCGCGGTGCTCGCTGCCCTTCTGCGCCACGGCGGCGAAGCCGTCGCCGATCTCCACGCCCTTGACCGCGTTGATGCTCATCAGCGCCGCCGCCAGCTCGGCATCAAGCTTGCCGTAGATCGGCTCGCCCCAGCCCGGCGGCACGCCCTCGGCCACCACGTCGATGCGCGCACCGACCGAATCGCCGGACTTGCGCAGCGCGGTGATGTACTGCTCCAGCTCCGCCACCATCGCGGCGTCGGGCCAGAAGAACGGGTTGTCCTCGACCGCGTCCCAGTCGAAGGCACGCGGCGTCAACTCGCCCAGCGCGGACAGGTGCCCGCGCACGCGGATGCCGTGATGCTCGGCCAGCCATTTCTTGGCGATCACCGCCGCGGCCACGCGCATGGTGGTCTCGCGCGCCGAACTGCGACCGCCGCCGCGCGGATCGCGCACGCCGTACTTGTGCCAGTAGGTGTAGTCGGCGTGTCCGGGGCGGAAGGTGCGCGCGATCTCGGCGTAGTCCTTCGAGCGCGCGTCGGTGTTGCGGATCAGCAGCGCGATGGGCGTGCCGGTGGTCACGCCCTCGTACACGCCGGACAGGATCTCGACCTCGTCTGCCTCGCGGCGCTGCGAGGTGTAGCGCGACTTGCCGGTGGCGCGGCGTTGCAGGTCGGGTGCGAACTCACTCGCCTCGATCGCCAGCCCCGGCGGGCAGCCGTCCACCACGCAGCCGATGGCCGGACCGTGGCTTTCGCCGAAGGTCGTCACGGTGAGCAGTTTGCCGAAGGAGTTGCTGGACATGGCCGAATCGCGGAGTACGAATGCGCTAGCGTCGGTCGTTCGACGCGTGCTTGCAAGTCCTGCTTATGCCTTTGCGCGCTTTGCGGCAGCTTCGCGGATCGCTCCGGCATGCTCGATCAGGTCGCGCCGCTCGATGGCGAACACGCCCATCGGCCCGGTCTGGAATTCCAGCCACACCAGCGGCACTTCGGGCAGCAGCGCCGTCAGCGCGCGCTCGCTGTTGCCGACTTCGACGATCATCAGGCCATCCTCGGTGAGATGGTCGGGGCCTTCGTCGAGCATGCGCAGGCACAGATCCAGACCGTCCTCACCCGAGGTCAGACCCAGCTGCGGCTCGTGCGCGTACTCGCCGGGCAGCGCCTCGTATTCGGCCTGGCCGACGTACGGCGGGTTGGACACGATGAGGTCGTAGCGCTCGCCCGCCAGCGCGTCGAACAGGTCCGAACGGATCGCGCGCACGCGCTCGGCGTCGACCTGCTGGAACGCCATGTTCTCGCGCGTCAACGCCAGCGCGTCCTCGCTGACGTCGACCAGGTCCACGCGCCAGTCCGGCGCGTAGGCGGCCATCGCGATGCCGATGCAGCCCGAACCCGTGCACATGTCCAGCGCACGCTCGATCTCGCGGCCATCCAGCCACGGCGAGAAACCGTTCTGGATCAGTTCGGCGATGGGCGAGCGAGGCACCAGCGCTCGCGCGTCGGACTTGAACTTCAACCCGGCGAACCAGGCCTCGCCGATCAGGTAGGCCACGGGCACGCGCTCGTCCAGACGGCGCTGGATCAGCGCCAGCACGAGCGCACGCTCCTCGGCCGTGAGGGCCGCGGCGCCGTAGGCCGGCGGCAGGTCGGGCGGCAGATGCAGCGCGCCGAGCACCAGTTGCGTGGCCTCGTCGATGGCACTGTCCTGGCCGTGGCCGAACATCAACTCGGCGGCGGAGAAACGGCTGGCGCCGTAGCGGATGAAATCGACGATGGTGGCAAGTTCGGCGGTCACGCGGCGCAGCCCTGGCAAGACGACGCACAAGTATAGAGGAGCGGCGGCGCGGGATCAGTGCCCGCAGATGCGCCATGAACGCCTCGCTGACCCGGGCACGCATCGCGCAGGCTCCGCCCCAACCCCTATACTTCGCGGATGACACCCAAGGTCCTGCTCCAATACGTGCTGCCGCACCGCTTCCTGTCGCGCATCGTCTACTGGGCGACGCGCTGGACGTGGACGCCGTGGAAGAATTTCCTGATCGGCCAGATCGTGCGCCGCTACGACGTCGACATGCGCCAGGCCGCGCAGCCCGATCCGCACGCCTATGCGCACTTCAACGACTTCTTCACCCGCGCCCTGACGCCGGATGCGCGCCCGCTGGATGCCGACCCGCGCAGCATCGTCTCGCCGGCCGACGGTCGCATCAGCCAGGCCGGGCGCATCGAGGACGGGCGTATTTTCCAGGCCAAGGGGCAGTCCTACACCGCCGCCGAACTGCTGGCCGACGAGGCCGCCGCCGCGCCCTACCGCGACGGTCGCTTCGTCACCGTGTACCTGTCGCCGCGCGATTACCACCGCGTACACATGCCGCTGGACGGCGAGCTGATCTCGACCCGCCACGTGCCGGGCCGCATCTTCAGCGTGGCGCCGTTTGCGGTCGAGGCGATCCCGCGCCTGTTCGCGCGCAACGAGCGCCTGGTCTGCCACTTCCGCGGCGAGCACGGCCCGTTCGCGGTCATCCTGGTCGGCGCCATCCTGGTGTCCAGCGTGTCGACGGTGTGGGATGGCCTGACCATTCCGCCCTATGCCGGCCACATCGTCGACCGCGATGCCCGCGGGCGCGGCATCCGGCTGCAACGTGGCGAGGAAATGGGCCGCTTCAATATGGGTTCGACCGTGATCGTGCTGCTGCCGCCGGGTGGCGGCGAGCTCGATCCGGCACTGCACGCCCAGCAACCGGTCCAGGTGCGGCAGCGCATCGGCCACGCGTGATTCATCTCACACATCCAGAAACCTGACGTAGTGCGTCAGTTTGTGACGCAAAGGGATAGATTTACCGTGCCGCACTGGCTATGCTCCGCACTCTAGCCAGAGGTATGCGCCTACCGGCGCTGGCACGTGGAGGGTTACGGGGTGAAGCCGATACAAGTCGTCAATCGCATTCTCGCGATGACTCGCATCATGAAGCTGGGCCGTCAACTGCGCGAGATCGAGCAGGCCATTTTCGCCCTGCCCGCACCGCTGGAACGCCAGGTCGCCAGCATCACTTCCCGCGAGCTGGATCTGGCCGCGCGCTGCGATCCACCGTGGATGTACGGCACCCCGCCCGAACAGGAAACCGCGGCCTGGGGCACCGGCGCCGATATCGGCATCACCCGCGTCCGCTCGGACAACCCGCAGGTGCGCATGCGCGGCATCGGCCTGTGGCTGGCGGTGATCTATCACGAGACCCAGACCTCCGACGCGCCCGGCGCCAGCGAACTGCACCGCCAGGTCATGCGCGTGGTACGTCAGCTCAAGGAACGCCTCGGCGACAGCGACGCCGCCGCGATCCAGGCGAACGCGGACGAAGCCGACGCCGCCGAATCCTCTACCGCATCCGCCGCCGTGGCCTGATCTCCCCGGCGTTCATGCTGCGCATGGCCGGCGGAGTAACGCCGGCCATGCTCACGCTGCCGTATCAACGAGTGCAGCGCGGCAATTTCAGGGTGTGACCCGCACGAATCGCATAGCGCGGCGGATGCAGATGATTCATCCGCGCCACCGTGTGCACGTTCGAACACCCCAGTCGACGCACGATGCCGCTCAGCGTGTCGCCACGACGCACACGGTAGTGACGCATGCGCATCGAGGCCGGCATGGTCGGATCGCTCGCCGCGTGCAGGTCGGCCGCCAGGGTCGGCCAATGCCCGGCCGCGCAGCTTGTGGCGTAGGCCTTCTCCAGCACCTTCGGCGCGTTCAGGCGCGTACCGGCCGGCTGCGCCTTCTGCGGATTGAGCCGTGGGTTGAGATTGCGCAGCACGCGGAACCAGCCGTCGCGCTTGCCGCCGGCTTCGCCCAGACACACCGTCAGTTCCGACAACGACGCCGGACGCTGCAACTCGATATGGCCCGGTCGCGCATCCACGTGCGGAAACTTCAGGTGATAGCGCTGCGGGTGCAGGAACAACCAGGCCGCCGCCAGCACCATCGGCACGTAGTCGCGCGTTTCGGCCGGCAGCGAGAAATAGATCTTCGGGTCATAGAAACTAATGCTGCGACCGTCGACCAGCCGCCGCACGCGCCCCTCCCCGCCGTTGTAGGCCGCCAGGGTCAGCTCCAGGTTGTCGTTGAAGACCTTCAGCTGTTCGTCCATGTAGGCGGCATTGGCCTTGGCCGACAGCGCCGGGTCGAAGCGCTCGTCGAAACCGTCGACCGTGCCCAGTCCGAAGCGGCGCCCGGTCGAGTACATAAACTGCAGCGGCCCCGCCGCCCCGGAGCGCGACACCGCGTGCACCTTGCCGCCGGATTCCTTGGCCAGGATGCCGAACAGGATCGCTTCGGGCAGGTCCGCCTTGCGGTAGGCCGGCCACATCTCGTAACGCATGTATTCGTAGTTGATGTAGGCGTTCATCAACTGCGGGCGCAGCCAGGTCAGCCACTCTTCCAGCGCCGCCTTGACCGGCCCGTTCATGGCGATCAGGTCCGACAGCTTGTGCCCACGCAGCAACGTCACGCTCTGCTGCGCGCGCGGCAGCGCCTGGATCACCGGCGACGGCGCATCGCCCGTCACGCCGGCATCGGGCGTATCCGGCAGCGTGTCGCCCTCGTCGCCAGCGATGAAGCTGCCGTCCTTCAGACGCAGCAGATGATCGAACACCGAGAAGAAGCGCTGCGGATCGCAACCGGCCACGTCGCCGCACTTGGCCGCCGCGACCTTGAGCTGGTCCAGCGCCTTGTCGAGCGTCTGGTCGGCCTGCTGCTGGTCGCCGCTGCGCACCAGCTGCAGTGCGTCCTCGTATTGCCCGCTGGCCTGATCGAGCTGGGCGTACAGCGCATTGACCTGCTGTTCGTCGACCGGGGCGTTCGCGTCGGCAACGCCGGCACCTCGCGTCGCCTGGGTCATGCCAGCGCAGCCGGACAACAAGGTGATTCCCGAAACGGTGAGCGGAAGCAGAAAACGGGCAAGCCGGGACAATCGAAACATGAACGACACAACGTACTTGGCGTAAAGCCCGTTACGGTATCCGGCCTCCGACCATGGCTCAAGTGAACCGATGGGTTTCCATCGACCGCAAGCCGACTAGAATCGGAAACTCACGGGGCCGGGAGGCAACTGGATGGACAACATACTGATCGGCAGGAACGACACGGCCGCGGTGGAACTCGAACCGCGCTTCGGCAACCGTCACGGCATGATCGCGGGCGCCACCGGCACCGGCAAATCGGTCAGCCTGATGGTGCTGGCGGAAGGCTTCTCGCGGCGCGGCGTGCCGGTATTCCTGGCCGACGTGAAGGGCGACCTGGCCGGACTCTCGCAGCCCGCCCCCGCGCCCGGCGACAAGCTCAAGGCGCGGCTGGACAAGCTCGGACTGAGCGGCTGGTCGCCCAGCGCCAATCCGGTCGTGTTCTGGGACCTCTACGCCCGCCTCGGCCACCCGGTGCGCACCACGATCTCGGAGATGGGCCCGACCCTGCTGGCGCGGGTGATGGAACTCAACGACACCCAGGAAGGCGTGCTCGATGTGGTGTTCCGCGTCGCCGACGACCACGGTTGGCTGCTGCTGGACCTGGACGACCTGCGCTCGCTGCTGCAGTTCGCCGCCGAACACGCCAGCGAGATTTCGGCGCAGTACGGCCTGGTCAGCAAGGCCAGCATCGGCGCCATCCAGCGCAGTCTGCTGCAGCTGGAGAAGGACGGCGCCACGCAGTTCTTCGGCGAACCGGCCCTGGACCTGGCCGACCTGATGCGCCAGGACATGTCCGGTCGCGGCGTCATCAACATCCTCGCCGCCGACCAGTTGATCCTCAAGCCGCGCCTGTATTCGACCTTCCTGTTGTGGCTGCTGTCGGAACTGTTCGAGCGGCTGCCGGAGATCGGCGACGCCGAGGCGCCGAAGCTGGTGTTCTTCTTCGACGAGGCGCACCTGCTGTTCGACGAATGCCCGCCCGCGCTGCTGCAACGCGTGGAACAGGTGGTGCGCCTGATCCGCTCCAAGGGCGTGGGCGTGTACTTCTGCTCGCAGAACCCGGACGACGTGCCCAACGACATCCTCGGCCAGCTCGGCAATCGCGTGCAGCATGCACTGCGCGCCTTCACGCCGCGCGACCGCAAGGCGATCAAGGCGGCGGCCGAGACCTTCCCGGTCAATCCCAAGGTCGACGTGGCCGAAGTCATCACCACGCTCGGCGTCGGCGAAGCGCTGGCGACCACGCTGCGCGACCGCGGCGCGCCCAGCCCGGTCGAATCCGTGCTGGTGGTGGCGCCGGTCAGCCGCATCGGCACCATCACCGACGACGAGCGCAAGCAGATCGCAGCGCGCTCGCCCGTCGGTGCCAAGTACGACACGCCGGTCAACCGCGACTCCGCCGCCGAGATGCTGGCGCGACGTGCCGACGAAAAGGCCGCCGACGAACCCGAGAAGGCCGCGAAGCAGACCAAGGCACAGGCCGAGCAAGGCGGCTGGGGCGGCGCGCTGCGCGACGCCATGCTCGGCACGGGACGCCGGCAGGGCATGCTCGAAGCGATGGGCAAGTCGGTGCTGCGCAGCGTCGGCAGCGGTCTCGGCCGGCAGATCCTGCGCGGCGTGCTCGGCGGCATCCTCGGCGGATCGCGCCGCCGATGAACGCCCGTTCCACGCATCCCGACATCGTCGACGCCCGCACGCCGCTGAGCGAGCGCTTCTTCCGCTCGCCGCTGTATCCGCTGCGCAACGCGGCGCTGCCGACGCTGGTGGCGCTGAGCATCGCGCACATGCTCACCGACCTGCTGCCGGGTCTGATCAGCTTCGCGGCCGGCCAAGTGGTCTGGGCCAGCATCATCCTGTACGCGATGGAAAGCCTGCGCCGCACCGCCGACGGCTACGCCGATCCGCCGGAAATCACCATGTACGGCGACTACGCGCCCGCCGTGGCGATGCTGGTGCTGCAGAAACTGGGCTACGTCGCGCTGTACGTCGCCCTGATGCCGCATCCGACGGCCTGGCTGGTGCTGCTGATCTTCATCGTGCTGCTGCCCGTGATCGCCACCGCGCTGGCCTTCGAGGACAGCCTGCTCGGCGCGCTGCATCCGGCGCGCTGGGGCCGGGCCATCTACGTTTTCGGACCGGCCTATCTGCTGCCGGTGTTCGTCGGTCTGCTCGAATACCTCAGCTACATCGGCTACCTCGTCGCCAGCGGCTGGCTTGGACACGTACTGTGGTTCACGCTGGTGATCTACCTGTGCCTGCTGCAGTTCCATCTGCTCGGCGTGCTGATCCACAAGCATCACGAAGCACTCGGCCATCAGCCCGACGCCGACGCGCTGTCCGCCGCCAGCGGTCGCAACGAGGACGACAACCTGCTGCGCGACGTGGCCGAGCTGATCGCCGACAACGAGCGCGACACCGCCGAAAGCCTGCTGCGCGACCGGCTACGCGAACGCCACCCCACTGCAAGCCTGTTCGAGGCCCACCGCAACCTGCTGCGCCAGCGCGGCGACCGCAACGCGCTGCTGAGCTACGCGCAGAGCCATCTCGCCTTGCTGCTCAGCGAGGATCAGGTGCGCCCGGCGCTGCGCCTGACCACCGAATGCCTCCATCTGGACCCGAACTTCATGCCCGATCAGCCGGAAAGCGCCGCGCGCCTGGCCGACGCCGCGACGGCGCAAGGCATGACGCAACTCGCATTGAAGCTGGCGCGCGGCTATCCCAACCGCTGGCCGCGCGACGAAAAGGCACCGCACTACGGCCTGCTGGCGGCACGCCTGCTGGCCGAACGCATGGGTCAGGTCGCCGAGGCCGGCGTGCTGGCGCACAAGCTGCTGCGGGCCTTCGGCGATCGTCCGGAACGCGCCGAGATCGAGGCATTCCTGCACGCCCACGGCCAGCTTCCAGGCCGCAACGAGGCCCCTGCATGAGCCGCTGGCGACCGCCGCCGCCGCGCTCGACGGCGATCATCACCCGCGAAGGCTTCGAGCGCCTGAAGGCCGAGCTGGACGAACTGTGGCATCGCACCCGACCGGAAGTGGTCAAGGCACTGGCGGCCGCCGCCGCCGAGGGCGACCGTTCGGAGAACGCCGAATACACCTATCGCAAGAAGCAGCTCGGCGAGATCGACCGCCGCGTGCGCTATCTCAGCAAGCGCATCCCGTCGCTGAAAGTCGCCGAGGGCACGCCGGCGGATCGCGAGGCCGTGTTTTTCGGCGCGACCGTGGAACTGGAGAACGCGGACAGCGGGGACATCGTCCGCTACCGCATCGTCGGCCCCGACGAGACCGACGCCAAGCGCGGCTGGATCAGCATCGATTCGCCGCTGGCGCGCACCGTGCTGCGCAAGCGCGTGGACGACGAAATCGAGGCGCAACTGCCTGGCGGCACCGCGTGTTTCGTGGTGCTGGCCGTCGACTACGACTGACGTTCGCGCGGTTCGCAACGATCGCGCAGCGACGGTCGCGCATCGCAGGGAAACCGTCGCAGCGCAATCGGCAAAGCCGGCGCCATGTCGATCAAGATACGCGCCGACCGCGCATCACTGCCCGCCCGAGGCGCCCTCGCCCTGCTGCATCATGCGCAGAATCTGCGACTCGTGGCTCTTGTAGAAATCGACGTTGTGCTGATTCAGCTTGTCGCTTTCGACGTACTGGGCCATTTTCGGATCGCGCTGCATCTGCACCGCCATCGCCGTGCCCACCAGCGCCAGATTGGCCACCACGAACTGATGCGGCGTGAAGCCGTGCTTGGCCAGCATCGGCTGGATGCGCGGATCGACCGCGACCAGCTGATCGGCCATGTCGTCCAGCGAGTGCACCTTGCTCATGTCCAGCTGCGACTTCTTGATGTGCATGGACTGACCGTCCGCAGTCACCGCCTGCAGTCGCGCCAGCACGTCCTGATTGAGCTGGAAGTTGGCGATCTCGGCGCGATCGGCCGCATTCAGGCGCTGCGAAACGCCCTGCGCCATGCCCAGCGCGGGCGCCAGCAGCATAAGCAGCGCCACGAACAGGAACCCTGCGCGGCGGACGGACATCGAAAGGGCTTGGCGTGCGTGCATGGTCAAACTCCGTGGGAATTGAAGCCGACTGTACCGGACCCCGCCGCGTCGAGCATGACACCCGAATGAACGCCGGAACGCTCGCCGCCGACCGCGCACGTCGGGCGCGTTCTACGCCAGACGCGCATCCAGATCGTGCTGATCCGCACCTTCCACGCGCACCTGGACGAACTGGCCCGGCTTCAGGTCGTGACCGTCCGCGATCCGCACCAGACCGTCGATTTCCGGCGCGTCGGCCGCCGAACGCGCCAAGGCGCCTTCGGTGCCGACCTCGTCCACCAGCACCTGCAGGGTCTGGCCGATCCGGCGCTGCAGACGCTCGGCGGAAATCTCCGCCTGCACCTGCATGAAGCGCTCCAGGCGGTCTTCCTTCAGCTCCTCGTCGATCGGGTCGGGCAGCGCATTGGCCGCCGCGCCGTCGACCGGCGAATAGGCGAACGCGCCGACGCGATCCAGCTCGGCCTCGCGCAGGAAGTCCAGCAGCTCCTCGAACTCGGCATCGGTCTCGCCGGGGAAACCGACGATGAAGGTGCTGCGCAGCGTCAGCTCCGGCACCGCCCGACGCCAGGCCTGCACGCGCTCCAGCGTGCGCTCGATGTTGCCCGGACGCTTCATGAGCTTGAGGATGCGCGGGCTGGCGTGCTGGAACGGAATGTCCAGGTACGGCAGGATCTTGCCCTCAGCCATCAGCGGCATCAGCTCGTCCACGTGCGGATACGGGTAGACGTAGTGCAGCCGCACCCAGGCGTCCAGTTCGGACAGTCCCTCGCACAGCTCGGTCATGCGGGTGCGATAGGTCTTGTCGCGCCAGGCGTGCTCGGCATAGCGCGTATCGACGCCGTAGGCGCTGGTGTCCTGGCTGATCACCAGCAGCTCCTTGACGCCGCCGCGCACCAGCTTCTCGGCCTCGTTAAGCACTTCGTTCACCGGTCGACTGACCAGGCGTCCGCGCATCGACGGGATGATGCAGAAGCTGCAGTTGTGATTGCAGCCTTCGGCGATCTTCAGGTACGCGTAGTGCTTGGGCGTGAGCTTCACGCCTGTATCCGGCAGCAGGTCGACGAACGGATCGCGGCGCGGCGGCAGCGCCGTGTGCACGGCATCCATCACGCTGCCGTAGTCCTGCGGCCCGCTGATCGCAAGCACCTCGGGATAGGCCTCACGGATCAGCTCCGAGCGCTTGCCCAGGCAGCCGGTGACGATCACCTTGCCGTTCTCGTGCAGCGCCTCGCCGATGGCGTCCAGCGATTCCTGCACCGCGGCGTCGATGAAGCCGCAGGTGTTGACCACCACGGCGTCGGCGGCGTCGTAGCTGGGCACAATTTCGTAACCCTCGGCACGCAACTGGGTCAGGATGCGCTCGGAGTCGACCAGCGCCTTGGGGCATCCGAGGCTCACGAAGCCGACTTTGGGGTGTTCTCTGGACATGGGGAAATTCTTCGGTCGCGGGGCAGCAAACGGCTTATTCTACAGGGCTTTTGGCATGTCTTCCCGTTGCGGAAGCTCAGGTACAATCGAGGCGACCCTCCGGGGGGATGCTGCGTGCACGACACTACACTCGCCCTGCCCGCACCAAGGCGCGAAACGCATCGCGTGCGCCTGCGCGCCTGGCTGATCGGCCTCGGCATGCTGTGCTCCGGCGTCAGCGAGGCCGCCGATCCGATCTCCGATCCGATCGCCGTCAGTGTCGCGTACGCGCGCGCCGCGCATCCGGTCGCGATGCGGCTGCAACACGCAACCGAAATCGGCTGGCGCGGCCTGCAGGGCTTCCCCGCGATCCAGCGCAGCCTGTTGCAACTGGAAGCCCATCTGCAGACGGCCCTGAGCGAACCGCAGGATGCCGAACGATGCTGGCAGCGCCTGTACACGCTCGCGGTACAGCAGAACGACGTGCGCATGCAGCTGACCGCGCTGCACGCACGCGGCGAACTGCGCACCCTGGATGGCAACTACGAGGAACTGCACGCTCTCGGCGAGCAGATACTGCAACTGACCGAACGCGTGCCATCGCCCAGCTACAAGGCCGCGGCCTACAACCTGCTGGGCACCGCGGCACGGCGCCACGGCCAGCTGGACCGGGCCGCCGACTACCACGAACAAGCCCTAGCGCTGCGGAGCATGTTGCAGGACCGTTCCGGACAAGCCGAATCGCTGGCCAACCTCGGCACCACGCGCCGCGACCAGGGACGTTTCGTGGAAGCGCTGGCGCTGCAGCATGAAGCGCTGCAGATCCGCCTGCGGCAATCGCCGCCCGAGCACCTGGACATCGCCTACCGCAACCTGGCCCTGCTGTACCGCGAACTCGACGATCCAAGCCAGGCGCGCATGCACTTCGAGAAGGCCCTGGATGCCGCGCGGAAGCGCCCCATGCCCAACGCGCTGGCCAGCGTACTGGGCAGCTACGCGGTCTTCCTCAACGACAGCGGCGAATACGCGAGGGCGCAGGTGCTGGCCGGTCAGGCACTCAGCGTCGACGCGAGCCTCGGCAACCGCACCTACATCGCCCTGGACCGTCTGCAACTGGGCCGGGCGCTGAGCGGCCTGGGCCACCGCAGCGAAGCCATACCGCAGCTGTACATGGCATTGCAGGCCGGACGCGAAGCGGCGCAGACCGAAATCATCGCCGGCGCACTGCTGGAACTGGCGCGCATCGAGCTGGACACACACGCGCTGACGTCCGCCAACGCGCGTGTCGAACAGGCCATCAACCTGCTGGACGGCGCGCGCATGATGCCGCTGCTGGCCGACGCCTGGTTCGTGCGCGAACGCATCCGCACACAGCTCGGCGACAACGCCGGCGCGCTGCATGCGCTGCGCCGCTACATGCAACTGCGCGAACGCCTGATCGGCGCCCGCAGCGTGCAGCGCATCGCGGCGCTGAAGAGCGCCTACCAGCGGCAGCGCTACGACGAACGCATCGGCGAACTGACCCGCAACAACACCGAGAACCTGCTCCGCGCGACGCAGCACCGCCGCACTCGCGACCTGACCCTGGCGCTTTCCGGCTCGCTGATTCTGCTGCTCGGCCTGATCTGGCATCGCTACCGCGTCGCCTATCGCCTGCATCACGAACTGGCGCACAAGCATCGCGAAGTCGAAGCCGCGCGGCGCGCGCTGGAGGACGTCAACGGCACGCTGCGCGAGCAGTCGCGCAAGTTGTACCGGCTGGCGACGCGCGACCCGCTGACCGGCGTCTGCAACCGTCGCCACATGCTGCAGAAGCTGGAACGCCACATCGCCCGCGAGCGCGACGTTTCCGTGCTGCTGGTCGATTTCGACCACTTCAAACAGATCAACGACCGGCTCGGCCACTTGTTCGGCGATCAAGTCCTGTGCGTCGGCACGCACGCCATGCGCGAGCATCTCGGATCGGGGCAGCCGGTGGGCCGCTTCGGCGGCGAAGAGTTCCTGGTCGCGCTGTTCGACGTGTCTGCGGACAAAGCCGCCGAGATCGCCGAATCGCTGCGCAAGGCCATGGCCCGCGCGCTGGCCGCGATCAACCCCGAACCGCAGACGCCGATCACGGTGAGCATCGGCGTCGCTACGCTTTCCCAGTGCGAAACGCGTACCCTGAAGTACCTGCTGGGTGCCGCCGACCGGGCCATGTATCAAGCCAAGGCGCACGGCCGCAACCGGATCTTTCGACACCAGGCCCTGTAGCCGCGCCGACAACCCTCTGTCCCTGACGACCGACGATGCCCGACACCTTCACGCTCGACCCGCGCCTGGAACAGGACACCCTGCAGCTCGCCGACCTGGATCTGTGTCGGGTGCGGCTGATGAACGATGCGCGCTTCCCTTGGCTGATTCTGGTGCCGCGCGCGCCAGGGCTGACCGAAATCGATCAGCTCGACCGAACGCAGCGCATGCAACTGCTGGACGAGATGGAACGCTGCGGCCATGCATTGCGCGCCTGCGCGGCCGTGGACAAGCTCAACATCGGCGCGTTGGGCAACATCGTGCAGCAACTGCACGTGCATGTCGTGGCGCGAACGCGCGGCGACGAGGCCTGGCCCGGCCCGGTGTGGGGATATGGCGCGCCCCAGCGCTATACGGACACGCAAGCCGACGAGCTGCTTGACCTCTTAGCCAAGCAGCTCGTGCGCTGATGTATGGATCGTGTTGCGCTCCGCAAACCAAAGCGCAACATGCCGCTGCTCAATACCCACTACCGTCGCCAGTCGGCAGATGGTCGCCTCCTCGCGCCGAAGTGCCCTTCAACTCGTCGGGCAGCGGCACGCCCTTCTCGTGTTCGCGCAATTGCGGAATGTCGTTTTTATCCGCCACCACCAGCCGCTTCAGTTCACCTTTCTTTTCGTAAAAGACGGCAACTCCGTAGTCGAGTTCAATGCGCGCCATCGCCAGAAGATGCTGTTTGTGAATTTTGGTGTCGTCACTGCGCTTGAGTAGGACACGCTTGGGCAACTGACCCTGATCACGCAGATAGGCGAAATGCCCACCCAGATCCACCGCCGAGAGCACCGCGCCGTCCAGCAAGAACTGACCACTCTTATACGACTCCACCGTCATCGGAAAAGTCTTTTCCAGCTTCGCAGTCACGTCGGTATCTTTCACCCCACTGCTGCATGCTCCCAGCATCAAAGCCAAAACCACCACAGGCAAGAAAACGGCGGGCGACAGCCAACGGGTCAGTCGATTCATGATGAAGTTCTCCGACGGTACGACGTCAATTCAATGAGGCAGTGTAACGCGAGGCTCAGGTGCGCGGCAGGGTGACGCCGCGCTGGCCCTGATACTTGCCGCCACGATCGCGGTAGCTGGTCTCGCATTCCTCGTCCGACTCCAGGAACAACATCTGCGCCACGCCTTCGTTGGCGTAGATGCGCGCCGGCAGCGGCGTGGTGTTGGAAAATTCCAACGTCACGTGGCCTTCCCATTCCGGCTCCAGCGGCGTCACGTTGACGATGATGCCGCAGCGCGCGTAGGTGCTCTTGCCCAGACAGATCGTCAGCACTTTGCGCGGGATGCGGAAGTATTCGACCGTGCGCGCCAGCGCGAACGAATTCGGCGGAATGATGCATTCGTCGGCCTTAACGTCGACGAAACTGCCGGCGTCGAACGCCTTCGGATCGACGATGCTGGAATTGATGTTGGTGAAGATCTTGAACTCGTCCGCGCAGCGCACGTCGTAGCCGTAGCTCGAAGTGCCGTAGGACACCAGCTTGCGACCGTCGCGCTGCTTGACCTGGCCCGGCTCGAACGGCTCGATCATGCCGTGCTCCTCGGCCATGCGGCGGATCCACCTGTCGGATTTGATGCTCACGTGTGCGAAGTCCCGTGCATTGATAAGTGTGCGGCGACGATCCGCGCAACATACCTGCTCGTGCGCAGCGTCGCCATACGAAAGCTTGCTGTCAGGCCTGCGGCGGCGCGCCCTGCACCACCACCTTGCCCAGTCCCAGCGACTTGTTCCGCGGACGCAGCGAAAGCCGCCCTGCGGTGTTGCGCGCGATGGCGCGGTAGCGCGCGGTGAGGTCCGAATCCGGCATCGCGGCCACCGTCGGCGTGCCGCTGTCGGCCTGTTCGCGGATGCGCAGATCGAGCGGCAGGCTGCCCAGCACCGGCACGTCGTACTGCGCGCTCATGCGCGCCGCGCCGCCTTCGCCGAAGATGTGTTCCTCGTGGCCGCAATTCGTGCACACGTGGGTGGCCATGTTCTCGACGATACCCAGCACCGGCACCTCGACCTTCTCGAACATCTTCAGTGCCTTGCGCGCGTCGAGCAGGGCGATGTCCTGCGGCGTGGTGACGATCACCGCGCCAGCCACCGGAATCTTCTGCGCCATCGTCAGCTGGATGTCGCCGGTGCCCGGCGGCAGATCCAGAATCAGATAATCGAGCGCGTCCCAGCGAGTGTCGTTGAGCAGCTGCGTCAGCGCCTGCGTGACCATCGGGCCGCGCCAGATCATCGGTGTCTCTTCCTCGACCAGCAGACCAATCGACATCATCTGCAGACCGTGCGGCGTCTTCGGCGTGATGGTCTTGCCGTCGGGCGAATCCGGGCGGCCTTCCGCGCCCAGCATGCGCGGCTGACTGGGGCCGTAGATGTCGGCGTCCAGCACGCCCACGCGCGCGCCCTCGGCCGCCAGCGCCAGCGCCAGATTCGCGCTGACCGTGGACTTGCCCACGCCGCCCTTGCCCGAGGCCACGGCGATGATGTTCTTCACCCCCGTCAGCGGCGCCAGCTTGCCCTGCACCTGATGCGCGTGCACCCGGCTGGTGATCGAGACCACCGCACTGTCGACGGCGGCGTCGGCCTCCAGCGCCTCGCGCGCCTGCTGCGCCAGCGCCTCCCGCGCGCCGTGCGCCGGATACCCCAGTTGCAGATCGACCGACACGCGCGCGCCGTCCACGCCCACGGCGCGGACGCAGCCGCCAAGGCCGAGGCCGGTATGCGGATCGACGACACGTTCCAGGATCGAACGAACCCGGTCTTGATCGAGAGCTGTCATGGGAGGCCGTGCGTGCAAAGTCAGACCGCCATTATGCCGCAGACGTCAAGCCGCCAGGCGCGGACCGCGCGTCATGGATGCACGGCGAACCGTATGGCGCGTTGCAGCTTGACCTGACCGCCGGCACTGGGCACGCTCGCTGCCATACGTCCACGTATGGGAGGAGACCATCATGCTGTCCTTGCGCCAAACCCTCGCCACCGCCGCCCTGCTGCTCGCCAGCCTGCCGGCCCTGGCCGCCAGCAACTCGCCCGTGGGCACCTGGAAAACCATCGACGACGACACCGGCCAGGCCAAGGCCATCGTCCAGATCACCGAACACGACGGCGTACTCGAAGGCAAGATCCTGCAGGTGCTGAAGTCCGACGACGGCCCGCATCCGATCTGCAAGAAGTGCGACGGCGCGCGTCACAACCAGCCCATCGAAGGCATGACCTTCGTCTGGGGCCTGACCCGCGACGGCGACGAATGGGACGGCGGGCGCATCCTCGACCCCAAGAGCGGCAAGGTCTACAAGGCCAGCATGCAGCTGGTCGACGGCGGTCAGAAGCTCAAGGTCCGCGGCTACATCGGGTTCTCGCTGCTGGGCCGCACCCAGGTCTGGCTGCGCACCGAGATGCCGGAACCGGCATCGATGCCGGCCGCATCCTCCGCGCCGATGTCGCCGCAAGCCGGCGACGCCATGCAACACTGACCGAAGCGCTTTCCCGCCAAAGCCCGGACCGGTGTCCTGCCGGCCCGGGCTTTGGCGTTTCAGAAAGGACGCAACGCCGCGCCCGCGCTGGTCCGGGGCCGCCGCTCCCTGCCATAATCCCACGCTTGTCACGCCTTACCGGAACCGCACGCATGAATCGCCGCATCCTGGCCACCTGCGCCCTGCCCTACGCCAACGGTCCGATCCACATCGGGCACATGGTCGAGCACGTCCAGGGCGACATCTGGGTGCGCGCCATGCGCATGGCCGGGCACACGGTGCACTTCGTCTGCGCCGACGATGCCCACGGCACGCCGATCATGCTGCGCGCCGAGCGCGAGGGCATCACGCCCGAACAACTGATCGCCGACAGCAACACGCAGCATCAGGCCGATTTCCGCGATTTCCACATCGGCTACGACCACTATTCCAGCACGCACAGCCCGACCAACCAGGCGCTGACCGTGCGCATCTACGAGGCGCTGCGCGACGCCGGGCATGTCGAGTCGAAGCCGATCCTGCAGTTCTACGATCCGGACCGCGACATCTTCCTGCCGGACCGCTTCATCAAGGGCGAGTGTCCGAACTGCCACAGCAAGGATCAGTACGGCGACTCCTGCGAAGTCTGCGGCAAGACCTACGCGCCCACCGACCTGATCGAACCGTATTCGGTGATCTCCGGCGCCAAGCCGGTGCAGAAGGAGTCCGTGCACTACTTCGTGCGCCTGGGCGATTTTGAAGCTATGCTGCGCGCATGGCTGGCCGAACGCCGCGAAGCCGGCGCTCTGCAGGGTGAGGTCGTCAACAAGCTGGAAGAGTGGTTCACCGACGGCCTGCGCAGCTGGGACATCTCGCGCGACAAGCCGTACTTCGGCTTCGAGCTGCCGGACGCGCCGGGCAAGTTCTTCTACGTGTGGCTGGACGCGCCGGTGGGCTACCTGGCCAGCTTCAGCGACTACGCCGATGCCAACGGCCTGGACAAGGACGCCTTCATCGAGCGCGATGCCGCCGCCGCGGCCGGCACCGAGATGGTGCACTTCATCGGCAAGGACATCACCTACTTCCACACCCTGTTCTGGCCGGCCATGCTACACGGCACCGGCCTGCGCACGCCGACCGCGGTCAACGTGCATGGCTTCCTGACGGTGAACGGCGCGAAGATGTCCAAGTCGCGCGGTACCTTCATCAACGCGCGCACCTATCTGGATCACCTCGACCCGGACTACCTGCGCTACTACCTCGCCGCGCTGCTGGGACCGACGCTGGCCGACCTCGACCTGGACTTCAAGGCCTTCGAGGACCGCGTGAACTCGCACCTGGTCGGCAAGTGGGTCAACATCGCCAGCCGCTGCGCCGGCTTCGTGCACAAGTTCTTCGACGGCAAGCTGGCCGCCCGCATCGACCCGGAACTGCGCCAGCGCTACGACGACGCCGTCGCGCGCCTGGACGCCTGCGCCGCGCTGTTCGAGAAGCGCGAGTACGCGCATGCCATGCGCACGGTGATGAGCGTGGCCGACGACACCAACGCCTGGATCGCCGAGAAGGCGCCGTGGAAGATGGCCAAGGACGACAGCCTGCGCGACGAGTTGCACCAAGTCTGCTCGATGGCGATCAACCTGTTCCGCCTGCTCAGCGCCTGGCTGAAACCGGTGGTGCCGGCCACGGTGGCGCGCGCGGAAACCTTCCTCGCCACCGAAACGAGCGCGTTCGCCGACGTGCGCGAACCGCTGACCGACCACCTGCTGGCGGCCTTCCAGCCGCTGATGACCCGCATCGACCCCAAGAACATCGAAACCATGATCGAAGACGCCAAGGAATCCCTCGCCCCCGCCGCCGCGCCGACGCCGGCCCCCGCTCCCGCCCCGGCCGCCGCCGAGGACAAGGGTCCGGCCACCATCGGCATCGACGACTTCGCCAAGCTCGATCTGCGCGTGGGCAAGGTCGTGGCGTGCGAGCACGTCGAGGGCGCCGACAAGCTATTGCGCTTCGAGCTCGATGCTGGCGACCTGGGCACGCGGCAGATCTTCTCAGGCATCAAGGCGGCCTATCCGGAACCGGAAAAGCTGATCGGCCGCAACGTGGTGTTCATCGCCAACCTCGCGCCGCGCAAGATGCGCTTCGGCCTGTCCGAGGGCATGATCCTGTCCGCCGGCGAAGGCGGCACGGACCTCAACCTGATCGAGGTCGACGCCGCGGCCAAGCCGGGCGCCAGCGTACGCTGAGCCAGTCGGCATGCACGGACGCATGCCCTTCGACTCGCCCCGATCCTGTCTCTGACGAGCGTCGCGCTGCTCACCGCCGCGACGCCCGCGAACGCCTATGCCACCGACGCGATCCACACCGTGCTGACGCCGGCCTATCCCGACGGCGCCATGCCGTATCGCATCGATCGCGGCCGCCTGACCTGTACCGTGCGCAACGCGCACGAGTCCATGACGGCACCCGTTATCCGCTGCCGCAGGACTGGCAGGTACTGCGCCGACGTTTGAGCGCTCAGTCGCGCACGTAGGTCACGAAGAAGCCTTCCAGGTCGCCGTTCTCGTTGTAGGCCACCATCTGCGCGAAACGATAGCCCTTGGCGGCGTACTCGGCCTCCGACTTGGTCAGCTTGCGCGCCATGTGGTTCTTGCGCATGCCGAACGTGGCGTCGACGAACACCGTGACGGTACGCGGCTGGTCGCCCGAAGTGGCATGCGCAAAAGCGCCGCTGGCGACCAGCGAACCGCCGACCAGGCACATGGTGAGAACGATCAGGACGGCGATGGACAATCTCGATTTCATGCTCGTGCTCCGTTGCGCGACAATGCACCGATGCTAACGGACCGGTGCCCGCGTGACTGACGATTCCATGAACCTCGCCGACCGCATCGATGCCCTGCTGCCACAGACGCAGTGCGAGCAGTGCGGCTACCACGGCTGCCGCCCCTACGCCGAGGCCATCGTCGCGGGCGAAGCCGAGATCAATCAGTGCCCGCCCGGCGGACGTGCCGGCATCGACAAGCTCGCCTCGCTGCTGGGGCGTGCGGCCCTTCCGCTCGACCCCGCCCACGGCGTCGAGAAACCGCGCACGCTGGCGCGGGTGATCGAAGCCGACTGCATCGGCTGCACCAAGTGCATTCAGGTCTGCCCGGTCGACGCCATCCTCGGTGCCAGCAAGCAGATGCATACGGTGATCGCCGACCGCTGCACCGGCTGCGAACTGTGCGTGCCGGCCTGCCCGGTCGACTGCATCGCGCTGGACCCGATGCCGCTGGCGCAGATCGACGCGGCCCACGCCGACGCCGCGCGCGAACACTTCCGCCAGCGTGAAGCGCGCCTGGCGCGAGACCGCCGCGAACGCGAAGCCCAGCTCGCCGCGCGCAAGGCCGCCATGCACGCTCCTGCCGCGCCCGACACCGGCGACGACGGCATCCGCAAGAGCATCACCCGCAGCGCGGTGCAGGAAGCCATCGCCCGCGCCAAGGCCAAGCGACGCGACCCGCGCTAGTCGTCGCCCTCGGCATCGACCAGCCCCAGACGCAACAGACTCTGCGCCGTGGCGACGATCGCCTCCTCGCTCGAGCGCGGCGACCAGCCGAGCAGGCGCCGCGCGCGCTCGTTGCTGGCCCGACGCACCTTGTTGAGATTCGGAACCATCGAACGAACCCGGGCGTTCCGCAGCGCAAGGACCCGCAGCAACCATGCCGGCGCCTGCTTCGTGGGCACCCGTTCGGCGGCTGCACCGAGCCGACGGCGCAGCATCGCCGCCACGTCCGCCATCGACAGCGGTTCTCCAGCAACGGCCAGAAAGCGCTGCCCGGCGGCCTCCGGCGCCAACATGGCACGCACATGGAGATCGGCCACGTCACGCACATCGACCACGCCGAAGAAGATCGGCGGACAGCGCGCGATCGAACCGTCGAGCATCTGACGCACGATCTGCGTCGATGCAGACAGCCTCCGGTCCAGCACCGGCCCGAAGATGCCCGTCGGGTTGATCACGGTCAGTTCCGTGTCGCCGGAGGCCTCCGCCATATACGCCCACGCCGCGCGCTCGGCCAGCGCTTTCGACTTGATGTATGCGCCCACGCCGCGTGCGTCGACGTCAGTCCAGTCCGACTCATCAAATGGCGCATCCTGTGGCGGATGGCCGTAGCCGATGGCCGCGAACGACGACGTCATGACGACGCGTCGCACGCCGGCCGCGCAGGCTGCCCGCAGCACGCGCAAGGCGCCCTCGCGCGCTGGCACGATCAACTCGTCTTCGTGTTTCGGATCGCCGGCCGGGAATGGCGAGGCCACGTGCATCACCACCTCGCAACCCTCGACCGCCGCCGCCCAGTCCGCGTCGCGCTCAAGGTCGGCGCGAACGAACGAAAGCGCATTCGTCTCGCCTGCCGAAATCGCCTCACGCACCGTCCGGGCGCGATCCATCGAACGTAGACTGCCGCGCACCTCGTGCCCCGCGGCCAGCAACTGCTGCGCGACATGCATGCCGACGAAACCGCCGACCCCGGTCACCAGCACGCGGCTCATGCCTGTTTCTCCCGGTGGCGGCTGGGCACGCGCTTCGCACCCGTTCCGCAACACGCGCGGATGCAGAGGGCGACGGAGGCGAGGAAACGCTCCCGGGTCTGGTCCGGTTCCTTCCAGGTCAGCCCGAACCGGAACAGGACATCCGCCAACTCCGCCGGCGTGCAGGCCACATCACATTCGACCGACGTCGCCAACGCTTGCGTAAGCTGTGCGCGGAACGCCTGCTTGTAGCCCTCGATGGCCTCGGCCGACAGGCGATGACCGGCTGTGATGACGTCGAACGAAGCCGGCGTGAAGGTTTCCAGATGCCGACCGAACCACGCGTCCATCGCTGCCAGCAGGCGCGCGCGCACATCGGTATCGGGCAGGCTCAACGCCGCCTCGACACGTTTCAGCCCCTCTTCGAGATACCGCTGCATCGCGGCGGTGAAGAGGGCCTCCTTGCCTGCAAAATGCTGATACAGGGACGGTTTGGAAACGTCCGCCGCTGCCGCAAGCTGCTCCACCGTTGTCTTACGGTAACCGTAATGACCAAAGACGCGGATGGCAGCATCCAGGATGGCCTGTTGCCGCGGCGTGTGATTTGGAAAATCGGACATGTTTACCAACTTAACCAAAATAGCTCTTTTGGTAAACACCTCGCCACCTCACCGAACAGACCGGTCGCGCGATCATTGGGCCGCGCGAGCGGGAAGCGTAGAATCGCGGTTTCCCTGAATCACGCACCCTGCCGATGAAGCGAGCCGATGTCGAGGAACTGTTCCGCCGCCTGCGCGAACTCGATCCCAAGCCCACCACCGAACTCGAATACGACACGCCGTTCCAGTTGCTGATCGCGGTGATCCTGTCGGCGCAGGCCACCGATGTCGGCGTCAACAAGGCCACGCGCAAGCTGTACCCGAAGGCCGGTACGCCGCAGGCGATCCTGAAACTGGGCGAGGACGGACTGAAGCGCTACATCAACACCATCGGCCTGTTCAACGCCAAGGCCAAGAACGTCATCGCCACCTGCCGCATCCTGATCGAGCAGCACGACGGCGAAGTGCCGCGCGACCGCGCGGCGCTGGAAGCGCTGCCGGGCGTGGGCCGCAAGACCGCCAACGTGGTGCTCAACACCGCCTTCGGCGAACCCACCATCGCTGTCGACACGCACATCTTCCGCGTCTCCAACCGTACCGGACTCGCACCGGGCAAGACCGTCCACGCGGTCGAGCAGAAGCTGCTCAAGGTGGTGCCGAAGGAGTTCATGCAGGACGCGCACCACTGGCTGATCCTGCACGGGCGCTACGTGTGCAAGGCGCGCAAGCCGGATTGTCCGCACTGCGTGCTGGCGGACCTGTGCCGCTTCAAGTCAAAAACCAAAGCCGACGCCTGAAAAAGGAAACGGCGGGCTGCCTGCCCGCCGTTTCTCCGTCCCTGGGAATCTGCTTGGTGCAGGCGTCCTGCCTGCGGGACCATCCTGGCCCTTCCGTGTTGCAGCTTCGTGAAGCTTAGAACTTCACTTCGCCCCACACGCCGATTTCGTCGGTCTTGGTGTTGGCGACGTGGATCGGCAGCGGCGTGGCGGCGGTGTAGTTGCCCTTCTCGTGCTTGTACACGGCGGCCAGCTTGAAGCCCTTGGTCACCTGGAACTCGACACCGGCGTTGTAGTAGGTGTCCTTCTTGGCCGAATCCAGATCCTTGCTCAGCTTGGCGTTGTCGTAGCGGGCGAAGGCGGTCACGCCGTCGGCGATGCCGACGCTGGCCCACACCGAGTAGCCGTCGGCCTTGTCGCTGAGCGGGCTCGTCACGTTGTTCCAGTTCTTGGCGGCGAAGTACTCGCCACCCACACGGAACTTCTCGCTGACATAGGCCACCAGCAGGTCGCCGCGCGTAGCGGTGTTCTGCGCAGCCATGGTCTGGGTGTCCTTGCCGAGCTTGCCGGAGTAGCCGCCGGCCGCGACCACCAGGCCGTCGATCGGCATGATCGCGACGCGACCTTCAAAGTCCACGCTCTTGCTGCGATCCGGATGCTTGTAGCCGCCGCCGTTCACGACCGCCGCCTCATAGCTGAACATGCCGCTCTGGCCGACCTTGCCGCCCAGGTGCACGCCCCAGTCAGCCGAGTTGCCGAACTTCAGGCGATCGATGAGGGTGTTCTCGACGTAGCGGAAGCCGTACATGTTCTCGACGAACGGAATCCAGGGCATGTCGGCCGAACCGATGCGCAGCACGGCGGCATCGCTGAACTTGCCCTGCACGTAGGCCTTCTTGACGAACAGGTTGGTCTCGCCGTCGCTGGCCACGTAGTTGAAGTCGGTGGTCAGGTTGGCCGACCAGATGTCGTCGAACTGATGGCTGACGCTGAGGTAGAAACGCTTGACGTCCGTGCCGGTACCGGTCTTGTCGGTCTTGCCGGTGTCGCTGTTCTTCTGGTCGATGTGGGTGACATCGAAGTACATCTTGCCGCCGATGGTGGTGTCACCGGTGGCGGCGTGGGCGGTCACGCTGGCCGCGCTCAGGGCGACGGCGATAGCGGTGGCGACGAGTTTGCAACGCATGGGAAGGACTCCTTCGTTTGAATCTGCCGGCGTGCACGGCACGGCGCCGTGCATCCCCTCGGTGAGCATCAACGGTCTTGTTAAATCGCCGTGATGCCGCGCAGCATGACGGCGAAATTTGACCGTTGTGTTGGCGACAGATGACGAATTGATGACACACCGACATCGCACGAGCGCCTCCGCCCCGCTGCAAAGGAACTGTCATGTTCCGCTGGCAGGCTCCACGTACGCGCCGCGCGCCGCACGCGTGTATCCAAGGAGTTCTTTCGTGACCGCTTCCCGCTCGCTCTCTCTTTTCCTCGTCGCATTTCTTTCCCTGTTCTCGGTGTGCACGACCGTGCACGCGCAGTCGATGCCGAAACCGGCACCGCTGGAAGAGCGCATGTCGCACGCCGAGTTCATGCGCCTGGGCCTGGACAAACTGTCTCCCGCCCAGCTGAAGGCGCTGAACGTCTGGCTGCAGACGCACGGCGAACGCGGTCCGTCGATGGACGACTACGTCCCGCGCAGCGCGCGCGCCGCCGGCGACGACATGGGCGACGCCGACATCCACAGCAGCATCGTCGGTGCCTTCCGCGGCTGGGACGCCTACACCGTGTTCACGCTCGCCAACGGCCAGCACTGGAAAGTCAGCGAAGACAGCCAGATGACCATGCGCAGCATCGACAACCCGAAAGTCACGCTGCGCAAGGGATTCCTCGGCAGCTGGCTGCTCAGCGTCGACGGTTCGCGCGAGAGCGTGCGCGTGTCGCGCGTGAAGTAAAGCCCGCCCGCGAAGCGGCCCGGCGCGCTTGACCGGGCTGCTATGCTGCGCCGATGGACAACGCTCTTTCCCAGCCCGTGACGCGCATGGCCAATCGCTTCCGCGGGTTTCTGCCCGTGGTCGTCGACGTGGAAACCGGCGGTTTCGACTCGCAGCGCGACGCGCTGCTGGAGATCGCGGTGGCGGTCACGCGCATGGACGGCGACGGCGTGCTGCACTTCGACGCGCCGGTGCTGGCGCGAGTCAAGCCGTTCGAAGGCGCCAACCTCGATCCACGCGCGCTGGAAGTGACCGGCATCGATCCGGATCACCCTCTACGCGCCGCCGTGCACGAGCGCGAAGCATTGGACATGGTGTTCAAACCCGTGCGTGAGGCCGTGCGCGCCAGCGGCTGCCAGCGCGCGGTGCTGGTCGGCCACAACGCCGCCTTCGACCTGAGCTTCCTCAACGCCGCGGTGGCCCGCTGCAACCACAAGCGCAATCCGTTCCATCCGTTCAGTTGCTTCGACACCGCCACCCTGGGCGGCCTGGCCTACGGACAGACCGTGCTCAGTCGCGCCGTGCAGGCCGCCGGATTCGAATTCGACGCGCGCGAGGCGCACTCGGCGCTCTATGATGCGGAACGAACGGCACAGTTGTTCTGCACCATCGTCAACCGCTGGAAGGAACTGCAGGATCTCGAACGCGACCACGTCGGTCTGCCCATCGCCTGAAAAAGCCGCATCCGAAGCCCATGCCCATCTACGAGTACGTCGCATCGACCGCACAGCATTGCGAACGCTGTCGCTCGGGCTTCGATGTATTGCAGCGTCTGAGCGACGCGCCGCTGCAGCAGTGCCCGGATTGCGGCGCACCCGTGCAGCAGCGCATCGGCGCGCCCGCCGTGGTCGCCGGCAACAGTCACCGCACCAGCGAAAGCCACCTGGAAAAGCACGGCTTCACGCAGTACCGCAAGGTCGCCAAGGGCGTGTACGAGAAGACCGCGGGCAAGGGACCGGCGCATATCGCCGACGACGGCAAATAAGTTGCGACGATGAACCATGCGCGGCAAGCGCACGCAAAAGCGCAATGAAATCATGTCTATAACCATGAAACATGACATCGTGTCGAAACAACCTTGCCGCTTTGTTTCATGGCCTGTCATACAGCTGAAACACTAGACTCATTTCATTGCAACACGCGTGGCCTACAAAGGCGCCAGGCGGGCAAACGCCTGAGACCGAGAATCCGAGGAGTTACCGTGTTCAATTCCATCAAAACGCGCATCGCCATCGTCGCTGCCGCTTCCCTGTTCAGCATGGCCGCGGGCGCGACCGACGTCACCGGCGCCGGCTCCAGCTTCGTCTACCCCGTGCTGTCCAAGTGGTCGGCCACCTACGCCGAGAAGACCGGCAACCACATCAACTATCAGTCCATCGGTTCGGGCGGCGGCATCGCCCAGATCAAGGCCGGCACCGTCGACTTCGGCGCTTCCGACAAGCCGCTGGACGAGTCCGACCTGAATGCGCACGGCCTGGGCCAGTTCCCGATCGTGGTCGGCGGCATCGTGCCGGCGCTGAACGTGCCGGGCGTGAAGACCGGCCAGATGGTGCTGGACGGCCCGACCCTGGCCGACATCTTCCTGGGCAAGATCAAGAACTGGAACGACCCGGCCATCGCCAAGCTGAACCCGGGCGTGAAGCTGCCGTCGATGCGCATCAACGTCGTGCATCGTTCGGACGGTTCGGGCACCTCCTTCAACTTCACCAACTTCCTGTCCAAGGTCAGCCCGACCTGGAAGAGCGAAGTGGGCGAAGGTACCGCGGTCAAGTGGCCGACGGGTATCGGCGGCAAGGGCAACGAGGGCGTCTCCGCCTACGTCGGCCAGCTGAAGGGCTCCATCGGTTACGTCGAGTATGCCTACGCGCTGAAGAACCACATCAACTACGCGCTGATGAAGAACGCCGCGGGCAAGACCGTGAAGCCGGACAGCGAAACCTTCTCGGCCGCCGCCGCGACGGCTGACTGGGCGCACGCCAAGGACTTCCACCTGATCATGACCAACGCTCCGGGCGCCAACGCCTGGCCGATCACCGCCACCACGTGGGCGATCATGTACAAGAAGCCGAAGAACGCCGCCAACACCAAGGTCGTGTTCGACTTCTTCAAGTGGTCCTACGAGCACGGTCAGAAGCAGGCCGAGTCGCTCGACTACGTGCCGCTGCCGGACAGCCTGGTCAAGCGCATCGAGAACTACTGGAACACGCAGTTCTCGAAGTAAGCACCCCTACTCCGGTATCGTTACGATGATGCCGAGCTAAGCAAGGCGACACGCCGGGATCCTCCGGCGTGTCGCGTTTTCGTCTCACGCAACGCGGAACGCATTGCCGATGAACGCCACCAGCCTCCCCGCCGAACCCCGCGACAGCGATCAACGCGCCTTGCGCGATGCCCGCAACGACCGCCTCTTCCGTCTGATACTGAAGTGCTGCGCACTGCTGGTGCTGCTGACGCTGCTGGGCGCCGCCGCGTCGACCCTGTGGGGCGGTCGCGAAGTACTGTTCGGCCATACCTGGGAATTCCTGACCACCTCGGACTGGAATCCGGTCGAGAACAAGTACGGTGCGCTGGGTCCGATCTTCGGCACGCTGGTGACCTCGATCATCGCCATCGTCATCGCGGTGCCGGTCAGCTTCGGCATCGCTCTGTTCCTCAGCGAGATCGCGCCGAGCTGGCTGCGCACGCCGGTCGCCACGGCCATCGAGCTGCTGGCGGCGATCCCGTCGATCATCTACGGCATGTGGGGCCTGTTCGTGTTCGTGCCCTTCATGGCCGATCACGTCGAACCCAAGCTCAGCGATACCCTGGGCCAGTTGCCGATCATCGGCGCGCTGTTCGACGGTCCGCCGCTGGGCCTGGGCATTCTCACCGCGGGCATCGTGCTGGCGGTGATGATCATCCCGTTCATCTCCTCGGTCATGCGCGAGGTCTTCCAGACCGTACCGACGCGACTGAAGGAATCGGCCTACGCGCTGGGCTCGACCAAGTGGGAAGTGGTCTGGGACATCATGCTGCCCTACACCCGCTCGGCGGTGATCGGCGGCATCTTCCTCGGTCTGGGCCGCGCACTGGGCGAGACCATGGCGGTCACCTTCGTGCTCGGCAATTCCTACGACATCCAGGCCTCCCTGCTGATGCCGGGCACCTCGATCTCCTCGTCCATCGCCAACGAATTCAACGAAGCGGTCGGCACGCACCGCTCGGCGCTGATCGCGCTCGGCTTCCTGCTGTTCGTGGTCACCTTCATCGTGCTGATGATCGCGCGCCTGATGCTGCGCCGCCTGTCGCGTCGGGAGGGCAACTGAGCATGGCCGCCATCTACCGCCGCCGCTACGCCACCAACTTCATCGCGCTCACGCTCAGCGGCATCGCCACGCTGATCGGCCTGACCTTCCTGGCCTGGATCCTGTGGATCACGCTCAGCCGCGGCTTCAGCGCCATCGGCGTGCCGCTGTTCACCAAGATCACCGCCTATGCCGACCAGGGCGGTCTGGCCAACGCCATCGTCGGCAGCTTGCTGATGGACCTGCTGGCGATCCTGATCTGCGCGCCTGTCGGCGTGCTGGCCGGCACCTATCTGGCCGAGTATGCGCGCAAGACGCGCCTCGGCTCGATGATCCGCTTCCTCAACGACATCCTGCTGTCGGCGCCGTCGATCGTGCTGGGCCTGTTCGTGTACGTGATCGTGGTGCTGCCGATGACCTCGCTCAGCGGCGGCTCGGTCAGCTTCTCGGCGCTGGCCGGCTCCATCGCCCTGGCGCTGATCGGCTTGCCGGTGATCGTGCGCACCACCGACGAAATGCTGCAGTTGGTGCCCGGCACCTTGCGCGAAGCCGCGCTGTCGCTGGGCATCCCGCAGTGGAAATTGACCGTGCAGGTGCTGATGCGCGCGTCCGGCTCGGGCATCGCTACCGGCGTGCTGCTGGCGCTGGCGCGCCTGGCCGGCGAGACCGCGCCGCTGCTGTTCACCGCCTTCGGCAACAACTACATGGCCTACGGCCCGCTGGACAAGATGGCCAGCCTGCCGGTCGCCATCTACCAGTACACCAACGACCCCAACCCGGCGATGCACGCCATTGCCTGGGCCGGCGCGCTGCTGATCACGCTGTTCGTGCTGGCGCTGTCCCTGCTGACTCGACTGTTCTTCGCGCGCAAGAAGGTGAACCATGACTAGCTTCGCCGCCACCCCGACCACCACGGCCGACGCCCAGACGACGACGGCGTCGCGCACCCGCATCCAAGTGCGCGGGCTGGACTTCCATTACAACGGTTTCCATGCCCTGAAGCAGATCAGCATGGACATCCCCGAGCGCAAGGTGACCGCGATCATCGGTCCCTCGGGCTGCGGCAAGTCCACCCTGCTGCGCGTGTTCAACCGCATCTACGCGATCTACCCAGGCCTGACCGCGAGCGGCGAAGTGCTGCTGGACGGCGAGAACATCCTCGATCCGCGCTATTCCATGAACCGTCTGCGCAGCAAGGTCGGCATGGTGTTCCAGAAGCCCGTGCCGTTCCCGATGACCATCTACGAGAACATCGCCTACGGCATCCGCCATCACGAGAAGCTCAAGCGCAAGGCGATGGACGAGCGTGTCGAGGAAGCCCTGCGCAGCGCGGCGCTGTGGGACGAGGTCAAGGACAAGCTCAAGCAGAGCGCGCTGGGCCTGTCCGGCGGTCAGCAGCAGCGCCTGTGCATCGCCCGCGGCATCGCCCTCAAGCCCGAAGTGCTGCTGCTGGACGAACCGACCTCGGCGCTGGACCCGATCGCGACCGGCCGCATTGAGCAGCTGATCGAGGAACTGAAGAAGACCTTCACCATCGTCATCGTCACCCACAACATGCAGCAGGCGGCGCGCGTGTCCGACCACACTGCCTTCATGTACATGGGCGAACTGATCGAGTTCGGCAACACCGAGAAAATCTTCACCAAGCCGGACAAGAAGCAGACCGAGGACTACATCACCGGCCGCTTCGGCTGATTGAAGTACGCTGCCTGCGCACCGCGCGGACCACACGAGACGCTGCCATGAATACCTCCACCGATCACATCATCAAGAGCTACGACCAGGAACTGGACCGTCTGCGCGGCGAGATCGTGCGCATGGGCGAACTGGCGGTCGCGCAGTTGGAAGCATCCATCGACGTGGTCGAGCGCCGCGACGAGCGCGCCGCCCAGCGCGTAGTCGACAACGACGACGCCATCGACACGATGGAACACGAGATCAGCCACGGCGTGGTGCGCCTGCTGGCGCTGCGCGCGCCGATGGCCAGCGACCTGCGCGCGGTGTTCTCGGCCCTGCGCGTGGCCTCCGACATCGAACGCATCGGCGACTACGCCGCCAACGTGGCCAAGCGCTCGATCCCGCTGTCGATGGTCGCCCCGGTCTCGCCCGCGCACGGCCTGAAGCATCTGGCGCAGCTGGCCGCCGCCTCGGTGCGCAAGGTGCTCAACGCCTACCGCGAGGACGACGCCGACATGGCCTACGAGGTCTGGCGCGACGACGTCGACGTCGACGAAGCCTACAACGCCCTGTTCCGCGAACTGCTGACCTACATGATGGAAGATCCGCGCAGCATCACGTCCTGCACGCATCTGCTGTTCATGGCCAAGAACATCGAACGCATCGGCGACCACGCCACCAACATCGCCGAGAACATCTGGTTCGTGGTCAAGGGCGAACCGCTGGAAGCGCCGCGCAAGAAGGGCGACGAGCCCCACGTCACCCACGAGTAACGCGATGCCGCGACGCGTCCTACCAGGGCGCGTCGCGGTTGGCGTCGCGCGCCGCCCGGCGCGTCTTCACGCCGAACATCATGCCGTAGATGCTGATCAGCAGCCACGCGCCTTCCAGCAGGAAGGCCGACAGGTTGAACTCGCCGAACACCAGCGAAATCAGCACGCCGAGTGCACCCAGCGCATTCATCAGCTGATAGACCATGCGGTGCCCGTGCAGCTTCTGCGCCTGCAGCAGGAAGAACGCCAGCAGCACCAGCGCCACGCCGATCAGGCCAACCCAGACGTGCCAGGGTAGAAAGCTCATGTGCGCATCCTCGCTTAGATGGGGCCACCCTCATCATGCCGCTGCGGCTTCGAGCGCGCCAGCCTCGAGTGGGACGTCGCCGGAGACAACCACTGCCGCAGCGCATGAGACAACTCCCACTGCTCGAAACCCGGGGTGCGGATCGAGCCGTCTTCGGCAAGCGACGAAAAATTGAAGCCTTCCTCGACGTCTTCGTAGTACAGGTAGACCTCGCCCATACGCGCCACCAGAAAGACACTTTCAGTTTGGCCGAAACGCAGGATGGGCGCTGTCCGCAACGGGATGCGGCAACGCGCGAAGCATTCCCGCCATCGAGGCTCGCACGCAAGGAGCTGTTCGGCGATCAGCGCTTCCAGCGCTTCGGCTCGAATGGGCGCCCAGTCCTGCATCCGCGAACTCGGCGTCAGCCGCGCCGCTGACGCAGCGCCTCGAACAGCGCGATGCCGGCGCTGACCGAAACATTGAGACTTTCCATCGCGCCCGGCATCGGGATGCGCGCCAGGAAATCGCAGGTCTCGCGGGTCAGACGGCGCATGCCCTCGCCTTCGCTGCCCAGCACCAGCGCGCACGGTCCCTTGAGGTCGATGTCGTACAGGTCGGTCTCGGCTTCGCCGGCAAAGCCGGTGAGCCACACGCCGGCATCCTTCAACGTGCGCAAGGCACGCGCCAGGTTGGTCGCCGCCACCAGCGGCACACGGTCGGCGCCGCCGGCCGAGGCGCGACGTACCACCGGCGTCATGCCGACGGCGCGATCCTTGGGCACGATCACCGCCGTCGCCGAGGCCGCCGCCGCGCTGCGCAAGCACGCGCCGAGATTGTGCGGATCGGTCACGCCATCCAGCACCAGGAACAGCGCGCCGGGGCCCGCCTGCTCGGCCATTTCGGCCAGTTCCTGCTCGCCCAGCGGCTCCGGCGCGGCGTAGCTGGCCGCCACGCCCTGGTGCCGCGCGCCGTCGGCGACGCGATCGAGCTGATCGCGTGCGCACTCGGTCACAGCGATACCTTGCTTACGCGCACGCGCGGCCAGTTCGGCCACGCGCGCATTGCGCGCACCGCGCTCGATGCGCAGCTCGCGCACCCGCTCGGCATCGTTATCCAGAGCGCCGTCGACCGGGTTGATGCCGACGATCCAGGTGGTGTTGCTCATGTCTTGCGGCTCCCGCGCTTGCCGGCCGCGCGCTTCGACGCGGGCCGTTTCTTGCTATCGGCTTTCGCCTTGGATGTGGATTTGGTCTTGCTCTTCGCCTTCGGCTTGGCCTTGGCGTTCTTCGACGCCCGCGACGGATGGACATCCGCATGATGCGACTTCGCGGGACCGCCACGCTTGCGCTCGCCGCCGTCACGCTCACCGGAGCCAGCGCCGTCGTCCAGCAGGCGGAAGTCGATCTTGCGATCTTCCATGCTGGCGCGCAGCACCTGCACACGCACGCGATCGCCCAGGCGGAAGATGCGCCCGCTGCGCTCGCCCTTCATCAGACGACGCTCGACATCGAAGTGATAATAGTCGTTCGGCAGCTGGCTGACATGCACCAGTCCCGACACGCCGTGCCCGTCCAGTTCCACGAACAGGCCGAACGACGTCACGCCGGTCACGCGACCGTCGAACGCATCGCCGACGTGCTTCTCCATCCAGGCGCACTTCAGGCGCTCGTCGACGGCGCGTTCGGCTTCCTCCGCGCGACGTTCGCGCTGCGAACAGTGCGCGGCCATCTTCGCCATCTGCTCTTCGGAGTAGGTGTAGTGCTTCGGCTTGCCCTTGCGCAGCGCGTAGCGGATCGCGCGATGCACCAGCAGGTCCGGATAGCGGCGGATCGGCGAAGTGAAGTGCGCGTAGGCATCCAGCGACAGACCGAAATGGCCGTGGTTCTGCGGCAGGTACACGGCCAGGCTCATCGAACGCAGCAGCACCGACTGGATCAGCTCGAATTCGGCGTTGTCGCGCACTTTCTTCAGCAGCTTGTCGTAGTCGCCCGGATGCAGCTTCTCCAGCGGCGGCAGCGGCAGCTTGTACTGACGCAGGAATTCCTGCAGGTCCTCGTACTTGTCCGCCGGCGGCGACGCATGCACGCGGAACAACGCGGGAATCTTCTTGCTTTCGAGAAACTTCGCCGCCTGCACGTTGGCCGCGATCATGCATTCCTCGATCAGCTTGTGCGCATCGTTGCGCGGCGTGACCTCGACCTGGTTCACCTCGCCCTTGGCATCGAGGCGGAACTTGGCTTCGTGCGTGTCGAACTCGATCGCGCCACGGCGGCGACGCTGACCGTCCAGCGCCTTGTACAGCGCGTGCAGATCTTCCAGCACCGGCAGATGCGCGGACAGACGCTTGCGCGTGGCCGCGTGCTGCTCGCCGACGGCCTGCCACACCTCGTCGTAGGTCAGCCGCGCGTGCGAGCGCATCACGCCCTCGTAGAAGCGCGAACGGGTGACCTCGCCGCGCGCGCTGACGCTCATGTCGCAGACCAGACACAGGCGATCCACGTCCGGGTTCAGCGAGCACAGGCCGTTGGACAGCGCCTCGGGCAGCATCGGCACCACGAAACCCGGGAAATAGGTCGAGGTGCTGCGTTCATAGGCTTCGCCATCCAGCGCCGTGCCCGGGCGCGTGTAGTGCGCCACATCGGCGATCGCGACCAGCAGCCGCCAGCCGCCGCCGCGCTTGGGCTGGGCATAGACGGCATCGTCGAAATCCTTGGAGTCGTCGCCGTCGATGGTGACCAGCGGCAGACCGCGCAAGTCGGTGCGCCCGGCCAGATCGCTGTCGCGCACCTCGACCGGCATGTTCTCGACTTCGCCGATCACCGGCTGCGGCCATTCGTGCGGCAGGTCGTGCTGGGCGATGGCGACTTCCACCAGCAGCGACGGCTTCAGCCGCTCGCCGAGCACACTGACGATGGCGCCGATGGGGCCGCGCTTGCTGTTCGGCGGCTCGGTGATCTCGGCGATCACCACCTGCCCGGCGCGCGCGCCGTTGCAGCGGTCGGGCGGGATCAACACGTCCTGATGCACGCGGTCGTCGTCGGGCACCACCACGGTGATGCCGCGCTCGGTCACCACGCGACCGACGATGCGCGAGAAGCGCCGTTCCAGCACCTCGGCAATGGCGCCCTTGCGGCGGCCGCGACGGTCGACGCTGACGATGCTGGCCAGCACGCGGTCGCCGTGCAGCACCTTGCGCATCTCGAACGGCGACAGATACAGATCCGGACTGCCGTCATCCGGACGCAGGAAGCCGTAGCCGTCGGCGTTGGCGAGCACTTCGCCGGCCAGCAGATCGAGCTTGCGCGCCACGCCGTAGCCGTCGCGCCGGGTGCGTAACAGCTGGCCGTCGCGCACCATCGCGCCCAGACGCTTGTCCAGGGCCTGCTGGTCGACTTCGTCGGTCAGGTCCAGCGCCTCGGCGATGGCCTCCTCGCGCATCAGTTCGCCGCGCGCTTCCAGCAGCGCCAGAATCGCCTCGCGGCTGGGAATCGGGCGCGCATAGCGCTGCGCCTCGCGCTCGGCCCAAGGATCGGACGGCGCGCCGCCTTGCGGGGCGGAACCCGGCGCGGCGCCGGCCTGTTTGCCGGAACCCTTGCCGGGTCGTGTTTTCTTGTTGGTCACAACATTTCCTTGTGGGGTGATCCGCCGCCGTTCATGAAGAAAGTCGGCATGCGGATGTTGACAATCGGGCGTCAGGTGCCTATCTTACGCGGCTCGCAGCGCCGGTGGCGTTGCCCGCACCTTGCCCAGGTGGCGGAATTGGTAGACGCACTAGTTTCAGGTACTAGCGGGTAAAACCGTGGAGGTTCGAGTCCTCTCCTGGGCACCAATTTCAAGGTAACGCGACGCTCACATCCAGTCCCGATACCGCCCTGAGAACCCCGCCTCGTGCGGGGTTTTTAGTATCCGCGATTCGGCGCCTCAAGCGTCACGCCCGGAAGCATCCAGCGTCGCCTTCAGCTCGACCATGTTGCCCTCCGGATCGTACAGGTACAGCGACGGTCCGTGGCCCTGCGCACCGTAGCGCTGACCGGACTCGCCGATACGCACGTCATGAGCCTGCAAATGCGCCACGATGGCCGACTCGTGGAACGGGTCCACGCGCAGACACAGGTGATCCATGTTGTGCGCCTCCTTGCCCGGCGCCGCGCCGCCCTGGCGGCCGATCCGGCCATCCACGCTGACCAAGTCAATCAGGCTGCTGCCGGCACGCAGCTGCAGCAGACCGATGTCCTCCTGCCAGCGTTCGGCGACGCAGCCCAGCACCTCGCAGTAGAACCGCCGCATGCGGTCAAGATCGCGCACGCGCAGGACCACGTGGTCGATCTGGGCGAGTACAAACGGCGCATCGGCCATGGGACGTCTCCGGCGGCGCGGTCAGGCGTTCATGATGCGGGGTGGGCGATGAACCTGTCCACACCGGCACGCGCGAAAAGACACCCGCAACCGGCGAAAAATCCGCCGCCGCACGGTATACTCCGCGCTTGTAACACCCGGTGGGAGAAGCGGGGCAACCCGCTGCCGAAGGCGCAACGCCCGTAATCGCTCAGGCTCCCGTACCACCGCCGCGAAACGACGCACCGGAACCTCGGCGCGCACGCCGCGAACACTCTGGAGAGACCGGTTCGATCCGGCGCCGAAGGGGCACGAAGCGCACCGCGCTTTCAAACTCTCAGGCAAAAGGACAGAGGGGCGCGCAACGAAACATCCGCAGGATGCGTTTTGGCGTCACGTCCGCGCAAGCGGGCCGTCCGGCGAGTCGCGCCGGCACGACGACCGGAACGATCCGCGGAGTTTCATCGACCGCCGCCATCTCCGGACCGTTCGCCATGAGCCAGCCCGCCACGCCTTCCCTGCGCGACCTCGAGCAGCACGACGCCTTCGTCGCCCGTCACATCGGCCCCAACGATGCCGAAATCCAGCAGATGCTCGAGGCCATCGGCCACGATTCGCTGGAAGCCATGACCGACGCCATCGTGCCCGGCACCATCAAGTCGTCTGCGCCGCTGAACCTGCCCGGCGCGATCACCGAGGAAGAAGCGCTGGCCCGCATCAAGAGCCTGGCGAAGAAGAACGTCGTCGCGCGCAGCTTCATCGGCCAGGGCTACTACGGCACGCACACGCCGGCCGTCATCGCCCGCAACATCTTCGAGAATCCGGCCTGGTACACCGCCTACACGCCCTACCAGGCGGAAATCTCGCAGGGCCGCATGGAAGCGCTGATCAACTTCCAGACCATGGTCGCCGACCTGACCGGCATGGAAATCGCCAACGCCTCGCTGCTGGACGAGGCCACCGCCGCCGCCGAGGCCATGACCCTGGCGATGCGCAAGTCCAAGGCCAAGTCGAACGCGTTCTACGTCGCCGACGGCGTGCATCCGCAGACGCTGGAAGTACTGAAGACCCGCGCCGAGAGCCTGGAGATCGAGCTGCGCTTCGGTCCGGCTGCCGACGCCGCCGAGGACGACGGTTTCGGCGTGCTGCTGCAGTACCCGGACACCTTCGGCCACATCGCCGATCACGCCGCGCTGACGTCCGCCGTGCACGCGCGCGGCGCGCTGGTAGTGGTCGCCACCGACCTGCTGGCGCTGACCCTAATCGCCTCGCCGGGCAGCTGGGACGCCGACATCGTTATCGGCAACAGCCAGCGCTTCGGCGTGCCGCTGGGCTTCGGCGGCCCGCACGCCGCATGGCTGGCCTGCCGCGACGACTACAAGCGCACCATGCCGGGCCGCCTGATCGGCGTGTCCATCGACGCCGAAGGCAAGAAGGCCTACCGCCTGACCCTGCAGACCCGCGAGCAGCATATCCGCCGCGAGAAGGCGACGTCCAACATCTGCACCGCGCAGGTGCTGCTGGCGGTGATGGCCGGCATGTACGCCGTCTATCACGGACCGGAAGGCCTGCAACGCATCGCCCGCCGCACCCACCGCCTGGCCGCCATTCTGGCCGCCGCGCTGCGCGGAGCCGGTGTCGAGGTCGGCGGCGACTTCTTCGACACGCTGCACGTCACCGGCGTCGATGCCGCAGCCATCCACACCAAGGCCGCCCACGCCGGCATCAACCTGCGCGACATCGACGCCGACAGCATCGGCATCAGCCTGGACGAAACCACCACCCGCGCCGAAGTCATGACCCTGGCCAGCCTGTTCGGCGCCACGATCAGCGACGTCGACGCGCTGGACGCGGCCACCCCGGACGCCCTGCCCGCCGCGCTGCTGCGCCGCAAGCCGTTCCTGACCCATCCGGTGTTCAACACTCACCACAGCGAACACGAGCTGCTGCGCTACCTACGCAGCCTGGCCGACAAGGATCTGGCGCTGGACCGCACCATGATCCCGCTGGGCAGCTGCACCATGAAGCTCAACGCCACCTCGGAGATGATTCCGGTGAGCTGGCCCGAGTTCGCGCACATCCATCCGCTGGCTCCGGCCGCGCAGACCGCCGGCTACACGCAGCTCATCACCGAGCTGGAGCAGATGCTGGCCGAATGCACCGGCTACGACGCCGTCAGCCTGCAACCGAACTCCGGCGCGCAGGGCGAGTACGCCGGCCTGCTGGCGATCCGCGCCTGGCATCGCTCGCGCGGCGAAGGCCATCGCAACGTGTGCCTGATTCCCGAGTCCGCGCACGGCACCAACCCGGCCTCCGCGCAGATGTGCGGCATGAAGGTCGTGGTAACCAAGTGCGACGCCAACGGCAACGTCGACGTCGAGGACATCCGCGCCCAGGCCGAGAAGCACGCCGACGATCTGGCCGCGATCATGCTGACCTACCCGTCCACGCACGGCGTGTTCGAGGAAGACGTGGTCGAAATCTGCGAGATCGTGCATGCGCACGGCGGCCAGGTGTACACCGACGGCGCCAATATGAATGCGCTGGTCGGCCTCGCCAAGCCCGGCAAGTGGGGCTCGGACGTCAGCCACCTCAACCTGCACAAGACCTTCTGCATCCCGCACGGCGGCGGCGGTCCGGGCGTCGGCCCGTGCGCAGTGAAGTCGCACCTGGCTCCGTTCCTGCCGCGCGCGTTCGGTGGCGAGGGCGACGTCGGCATGGTCAGCCAGGCCACCTTCGGCAGCGCTTCGATCCTGCCCATCACCTGGATGTACATCACCATGATGGGCGCCGCCGGCCTGCGCAAGGCTAGCCAGGTCGCGCTGCTGAACGCCAACTATGTGTCCAAGCGCCTCGCGCCGCACTACAAGACGCTCTACACCGGCCGCAAGAAGCTGGTCGCGCACGAGTGCATCCTCGACCTGCGCCCGTTCAAGGACAGCGTCGGCATCGAGGCCGAGGACGTCGCCAAGCGCCTGATCGACTTCGGTTTCCACGCCCCGACGCTGAGCTTCCCGGTCGCCGGCACGCTGATGGTCGAGCCGACCGAGAGCGAGTCGCTGCACGAACTGGACCGCTTCATCGACGCCATGATCCAGATCCGCGACGAAATTCGCGCCATCGAGGACGGCCGCCTCGACCGCGACGACAACCCGCTCAAGAACGCCCCGCACACCGCGACCATGGTCACTGGCAGCGAATGGACCCACGCCTACCCGCGCGAACTGGCCGCCTTCCCGCTGGCCGTGCTCAAGCAGCAGAAATACTGGCCGCCGGTCGCCCGCGTCGACAACGTCTACGGCGACAAGAACGTGTTCTGCGAGTGCATCCCAGTGGACGCCTACAAGGAAGCCGAAACCGAGGCGTGAGTTTTTTACACTTCGGAGTCTTTCCGACAGCGCGGGCCTTCGGGCCCGCGTTTTTTGTGCCGCTCACTCGTACCACTTCCCACCCACCGTCATCCCGGCGAACGCCGGACAAGCGCGTAGCGCGCAGAACGTCCGAAGGACGGCCCCGGAGGGGCGAGCGAAGCGAGTAACCCAGCGCCTTTCTGCCCTTCAACTTTCATCGCGCAACTGAAGTCACTGGATTCCTGCCTCCGCAGGAATGACGAACGATGCGTCGTGCTTGCAGTGCGACGACGATGCCCCTGATGTGCGTGGGAAGAATCCCAGGCCGTGCCTATCAAACTTTACCCTTAGCACCTTGAGGTATAACATCCGTTATAACTCTCACGAGCGGCATCGCCATGAAACTCAAGATCACCAGCATCGGCAACTCCTCCGGCGTGATCCTGCCCAAGGACCTGCTGGCCCGGCTGCGCCTGCAAAAAGGCGACGAACTCTACGCCGTGGAGACACCTGACGGCATCAAGCTGACTGCGTACGACCCGGAGCTGGCGGCGCAGATGGACGTGGCCGAGGAAGTCATGCGCAAGCGGCGTACCTTGCTGCACAAACTGGCCCAGTGATCCGCCATGATCATCTGGATCAAGAAACCGTTCGCCCTGTTGATTCACGAACGCCAACTCGCTGAGCACGGCGGCAATCCGGGCGTGCGCGACGCGAGCCTTCTGGACTCGGCGCTGGCGCGTCCCCAGCAGTTGCACTCCTACGGCGATCCGCCGCCCGATCTGGCCGATCTTGCGGCGAGTCTAGCCTTCGGGTTGTCGCGCAACCACCCTTTCATCGACGGCAACAAGCGCACTGCCGCCGTCGCATGCGAAACCTTCATCATGCTCAATGGGGCAAGGTTGGAGGCGGACGATCTCGAGCTGTATCCGCAATACATCGGCCTGGCCGAAGGCAGCCTCAGCGAAGCGGACTTCGCCGCATGGCTGCGCGATCACCTGAAACTGGAAACCGACGACAGCGTGCACGAATCCCCTGCCCGCTACCGCGCGGGCTGATCTCGGGGACAGGGCACGCCCCTCCATCACTCTCGGTCAGTTCGAGCGACGGAACAGCGTGAGGTCAAACACGGCTCATTTCCCGACGACATGGCATAGCGCTAGTCGTACAGACCCATGTGCGGATAGACAACCTCACGTCCAAACGCCATCCGCACATGGACACGAGAGCATCTCGAAACCCCGTACCACAAGCACTCCCACGGTCGCCCCCACGGCCGTCATTCCTGCGAAAGCAGGAACCCAGTGACTTTCGAGCCACGGACAGCAAAAACACGGAATCCGACTTCCACCATGATGACGCGCCGAGGAATTTCCCCTGGTTTCCGAAAGCGACGCACCGCGCATCAGCTCAGGAAGAACCCGTCTCTCGCACCGACTCACCCTCGCCCGCTTCCGCCCCCTTGCGCGTCGCCCAACGCACCACCTTGCCGATGCTCAGCCCCTGCACCAGGATCGAGAACACCACGATGTAATACGTCATGCCCAGGATAAGGTCGCGCGACGGGCCGACCGGCAGCGACAACGCCAGCGCGATCGAGATCGCGCCGCGCAGCCCGCCCCAGGTCAGCACCTGCCACGCACCGCGCGGCATGTTGAAGTAGCGTGACAACACCGCCATCGGCGCACCCGCGCACAGCAGTCGCGCCAGCAGCGCCACCACGATCATGCCGGCCGACACCAGCAACACCTGCAGCGAGAACGTCACCGCCGCGAACTCCAACCCGATCAGCACGAACAGCACCGAGTTGAGCATCCAGTCCAGCAGCTCCCAGAACTCGTCGTGATGCTTGCGCGTCAGTTCGGACATGCCGAACTCGCGACCGTGCTCGCCGACCACCAGACCGGCCACCACCATCGCTAGCGGCCCGGACACCTCCAGCTCGCGCGCCAGCGCATAGCCGCCCAGCACCGCGGCCAGCGTGATCAGAATCTCCACCTGGTAGTTGTCGATGGTGCGCAGCAGACGATAGATGATGTAGCCCAGCACGAGTCCGTAGACGAGACCGCCGCCCGCCTCGCGCGCCAGCAGCACAGCGCCGTGACCCCAGTCCGGCGCACCGCCGTCGGCGATCATGCCCAGCAGCATGGTGAACAGCACCACGCCGATGCCGTCGTTGAACAGCGACTCGCCGCTGATGATCACGTCCAGACTGCGCGGCGCACCGGCCGTACGGATGATGCCCGCCACCGCGACCGGATCGGTCGGCGAAATCAGCGCCCCGAAAATCAGGCAATACGGCAGCGACAGCGAAAGCCCCGCCCACCCCAACGCCAGCCACACCGCCCCGCCAATCAGCAGCGTCGAAGCCATCGTGCCCAGCACCGCCAAGGCCGTCACATGCCAGCGGTATGCATGCAGATCGCTGAAATCCACCCCCAGCGCCGCCGCGAACAACAGCACCGACAGCATCCCCTTCAGCACCACCTCGGGAAAATCGATGGCATGGAGCAACGACGTCTCATACGCATGCAGCCCGCCGAACCCGAGCCCGCTGAGCAGCGCCAGCACCAGCGACCCGACCAGCGCGATCACCATCACCCCGATCGCCGTCGGCAACCGCACGAAGCGATGGTTGATGTAGGCCACGCCCGCGGTGATCACCAGCAGGACGACAGCGATGTTGAACATGTATGTGCTCCGGATTCGGCTTAGTTCGGTGAATGCTGCCAACCGAACTGTCGGGAAAATTTGTCACTGACACCACTCTTTCGATCAATGTCCATTGGCCTGGCAGCTCTTTCGCAACGTTAGAACCAAATCCCAAAGTTGGATATCGCTCGCCTTCCCGTCTCCGAAAAAAGCTTCTGACATGGCTTAGAACGCTGATGTGAAAGCCTCTATGTCGATGCTTTCACGTCAGTCAGAACCAGAAGCATGACCATGCGCTCCTCTTGTTAGCGCCTCTTGCACGCTGTGATACAACGCCAGCCTGAAAGCTTCGTCATGAGCATGGAGCTTATAAAGCTCAAGCTCCTCTTTCCTTCGATGAAGCATCACATCCCTCATGATTTTGTCGAATGCAAGTTTCCGGGAATACGGATCCATGTTCTGGCTGAACTTCTTCTCGAAATCCGGATGTGTCCGGACGCTTTCTACAATGCTGAAGAACTTCACTCGCTGTTCTTCTGGCGTCGCATTCCAGCCCTGGAACCAGCGCTCATTGAAGCTTCGCACAATGTCATCCAGCGGATCTTCGTGAACTTCGTCACCGCGGTAACCCCTGGGGTTGGGGTTTTGCGGGTCGAGTTCGGACTCTGAATCATCCAACCCGATGGCTTGATTCAACTTTGTCCGCTGCAGACCATACGAGGACAAGTCAACGGACTCCAGGAGTTCATCCAGCGCATCCTGGTTGGGATCCTTGATCTTCAATTTCGGCACAAGGAACTTCAGGAACCAGAACAGCTGCTCCCAGGCAAGTACCTCAAATGGCATGATCGACGCCATCTGACCGTAGATCTTCAAGAACTGCTTGGCCTTGATCTTGTAGTCGACCTTTTCCTTGTCCTCGAACTCCAGCTCCTCGTTGAAACGTGCAGCTGCGGTGTCGATCAGTGGACTTAGCTTCTGCGCATCTTCGTTGCCGAAGAATCGAGTGCAAAAGTCCTCCACTTCGGTCCATTCGTAGACACCTGTCTCGTCAAGCGTCGCCTTCAGATCGTGCAAGACATTCACATCGGTCGCTTCGGACAGCCTCGTCACGGTAAAGAACGGATCGAAGGCTTTCTTGATGTCCTCGGTCGAATTGAAGAAATCGAGCACGAAGAGGTCTTCCGTGCGTTTACCCAACTTCGGCGCGGAACGATTCAGACGCGACAGTGCTTGCACAGCCAGGACGTACTGCAACTTCTTGTCGACATACATGACGCAGAGCTTGGGCTGATCGAACCCCGTCAGATACTTGTTCGCCACGACCAGGAGCCGGAACATGTTTTCGACGTTCTGGCCATTCAATTTCATCGGCCTGCCCTGTTCGTCATAGCCGTCGAAATAGAACCGCGTCTTGTCTTCGGGGAAGCCATTCATCTCGGCCTCGGTGTACTTGATGCCGTCGACTTCCTTCTCTCCGGAGAACGCGATCAGCGCCTGGGTCGGGTTCCCGCGGCGCGCGAGTTCGGCCTGGACGGCTTTGTAGTAGCGGATCGCCGTCTCGATGTTCTGCGTGACAATCATGCCCCTGGCCTTGCCACGTAGCTTCTTGATGTTCACTACGTTGCCGACGAAGTGCTCCACCATGACTTCGGCCTTGGTGTTGATTGTCTGCTGGCTGCGTTCAACATAGGCACGCAGTTTTTTCTGTGCCTTGACCGTATCGAAGCGCGGATTGTCCTCGATGGACTTCTGGATCTCGTAGTAGCTTTTGTAGGTCGTGTAGTTGGTCAGCACGTCGAGGATGAAGCCTTCCTCGATCGCCTGCTTCATGCTGTACAGGTGAAAAGGTTTGAAGCTACCGTCGGGCTGCTTTGTGCAGAACTTTTCCAGCGTGGTGTTTTTCGGTGTGGCGGTGAAGGCAAAGTAGGACGCGTTGCCGCGCATCTTGCGCGCCTGCATGGCGGCAAGAATCTTGTCCTGCGGATCGACCGCATCCGGATCTTCGCCGCCGCCCATGGCCTGATTCATCTTGTCGTGAGTCAGGCCACTCTGGCCACTGTGCGCCTCGTCGATTATCACAGCAAAGCGCCTATCGCTTAGATCGGCGATGCCGTCGATGATGAAGGGGAACTTCTGGATTGTGGTGATGATGATCTTCTTGCCGTTCTCCAGCGCGGCTTTCAGATCGGCCGAGCGCATCGCCGGGGCGACGATGTTCTTCACCTCGGAGAAATCCTTGATGTTGTCGCGCAGCTGCTTGTCCAGCAGGCGGCGGTCGGTCACCACGATCACGCTGTCGAACAGCGGTGCATCCAGCGCTCGCGCACCGGGCAATCCCAGGCGCTGCGGATAGGTCTCGATCAGCTGATAGGCCGTCCAGGTGATGCTGTTGGACTTGCCAGAGCCGGCCGAGTGCTGAATCAGGTAGCTTTGACCCACCCCATGGTCAGCAGCGTGGCCCAACAACTGCCGCACCACGTCGAGCTGGTGGTAGCGCGGGAAGATCAGAGCCTTCTTGGCCAGCGGGGTAGTCTTGTCGCCATCCAACAGCACGAAGTGCTGGATGATCCCGGCGAGGCTTCCGGGCTGGAAGACCTCTTCCCACAGATACGCGGTCTTGTGGCCATTGGGGTTGGGCGGATTGCCCGCGCCCTCGTTGTGGCCCTTGTTGAACGGCAGGAACCAGGTGGCGCCGCCCGCCAGCTTGGTGGTCATCCAGACCTCGTCCGTATCGGCGGTCATGTGGACCAGCGTGCGGCCGAAATGCAACAGCGTCTGCGACGCATCGCGTTCGCGGTACTGCTTTTGCCCGTGGTAACGGGCGGTCTGATGGGTCCAGGCGTTCTTCAGTTCCAGCGTGACAATGGGCAAGCCGTTCAGGAACAGCACCATATCCACCGATTCATTCGGGTTCGCCAAACTGTGATGCACCTGCCGGGTCACGCTCCAAATATTGGAAGCGAAGTTGTCGTGAACCCTTTGCGCAGAACTGGCCAGAGGCGCCGGATACATCAAAGTGAAGTGCGCGTCGTCAACGGGTAAGCCCTTTTTCAGTACGTGCAGCACGCCGTTACGCTTCACCAGTTTGTCGAACTGACCAAGGATCTTGGCCTGCCAGTCGGCGGGGTGGCGGTCCTTGAGCTTGTCCAGCGCCTTGCCTTGGGTCGCTTCCAGGAATTTCCAGAATAGGCGCGTGTCGAGCGCGAGAGCGGCGTCGAAGTCAGCGAGCCGGCCAATGCGGTAGGGGCCGGTCTCGGTGCCGCCTGTGGCCAGCTCCTCCGTGGTGGTGCCGGTCAGGTGCCGTTCGATGGCCTGTTCCAGCGCGATTTCCTTGGTGTTGCTGACCATGCCCTTCCCCTTAAATGACCTTGATCTTGCCCGTGACCGCCGCGTTGATCAGGGTTGTCTTATATTCCTTGAGCGTGGTGATCTGGCTTTCCTTGATTGAGATAGCCTGCTCGATTTTCCCGGCTTTCTCTTCTACGTGCATGACAATTTCATCCTGTTCGCCCCGGATCGGGAACGCCATAGGCAGCCTCAAAAACATGTGGGGATAGAGCCTAAGGCGCGACGAATGCAGGCCTGTTGAAATCTTGTTGTATTGCTCGATGAAAGGCGTTGTACGCATCAGCCACTCCAGAAAACGCCGATTGAAAGCGTCTTTTCGCAACGGACGATAAACGCCATATGACGGACTGACGATCCCTGTGAAATCGGACACGCCCAAGGCACCCATCCACGCCCACATCGTGTTAATGACGATATCTCCGGGCCGGCAGAGTTTTGATCCCGTGTAATCCTCTGCCATAAACATGTAGACGTTCTTATCAGAGCGAGCCGTCACGCCAGTTGTATGCGAGACGGATAGGAGCTCTTCGGTGCCTTCCTCGGACCGCTCATTCACTTCCCGGAAGAGATACTTGCAGCGCCTCACTTCCCAATGCGCGGGAATCTGGTCAATCCAGTCGATGCCACTGTCCTTCATGGGGGCGTCGGGGTTCAGGCCGCGGGTGACGGCCTGCTGGATCAGGATCTGCCTGCGCTCGCGCAAGAGCTTGATCTGCTCCTCCTTGATCCGCACGGCCTCATCGATCTTCGCGCACTTGTCATCCAGAAACGACGCGATGGCGCGTTGCTCGGGGAGCTGGGGTAGCAGTATCGGGATTTGCCGCATGCGCGCTGGATTTAGATCCCATTGCCCAACGCGAACCCCATCAGATGCCGAGCCAAAATATGAAACGTAAAGCTTGCTGCGGATCGCAATGTTGAAGAAGTGCGGATCAACCTCACGTACAAAGTCGAAAATGAAATAGGCGGGACTAACGATGCCGGTATGCGCAGAGACACCATATGACCCCTGCCACGCCTTCATCTTGTTCATTCCGAACTGACCTTTGCGAAGCAGTTTATAGCCGCTTAGATCATCGGGAATGAAGTTGTGGTTGCTCTCCTGATCGTCGACGTCACGTTCGATCACACCCTGCTCGCGGGTAATCGACAACAGCGGCAAGTCAGGATGATTCTTCTCGGAAACCGCCGTCAACATGGAGCCGATCTTCTCGACGTCCCAATGGACTGGGACATCTCCAATCCAGTCGAAGCCCGATGGTTTGAAGCTATTGTGTTTCGGATAAACCGCAAGGTTCATTCCGCTGACTCCAGCTCCGATTCCACTTCGACACCCAGGATATCCGCGATCAGCCCGTCCGCCTTTTTCTCCAGTGCCAGAATATCTCGCGTCACCTCGTCCAGGCTGCGTAGTGGTTTGTGTCGGTAGAAGTACTTGTTAAAGCTGATCTCGTAGCCGATCTTCACGCTATCAAGGTTGACCCAGGCTTCCTCTACATGCGGCTTCACCTCCGCCAGGAAGTAGCGGTGGATGCTGTCCTTCAGCGGCACGCTTTCCGCATCGCGCAGGTCGGTGGCGGTTTCGTAAGTCATGTAGCTGCCATCCTTCTGGCGGTACCAGCCGAAATCGGCCAGATCGCCGATGGCGCAGCCCAGATGAGTGGTCAGTTCGTCCAGATCGGCGCCTGAGAGCTTGTGCCGCTTGGCGATGACCTTTTCGGCAGCCTCGTCGTACCAGCTGACGGCGTTGAGAATCGCGTTCTTCTCAGGCGCAGAGAGCTTGAGCTTGCGGGCCTTGATCGCCTTGGTCACGCGGGTACGGAAGGCGTTGAAGTCGGCGGTTTCCTCGGTGCCGATGTCGCCCATCAGCACAGTGGCGGTTTCCAGCAGGTCGCGCAGGTTCGTCCAGCGCTTGGTGTCGGTCAGCTTGCCGCGCTGCTTGGCGTTGAGGGTGATGCCCTGCTCCTCGCACCACTGGGTGATGCCCTTGACCTGCCCCTTGAGAAAACCGGACTCGTAGACCTTTTCGCCATGCTCGGCCCAGAGCCATGCCATCGGCTCGCGCAGGGACTTGTCGAAGCGCAGGGGCGCGATGCGCTCGGCGCTGAAGGCGGCGCGGCGCCGGTCAGGACGTTCGATGGTGACTTTGTAGTAGCCGAAGTCCTCGTTGTCGAACACCTTTACGGCGATACCGACGGGGTCGTTGTTGGCATCGATTTCGCGCTCGATGGGCGCGAAGGCCAGGTAGGCGTCGGTGATTTCCTTGATATGCTCGGGCGCGAATTCGCAGTTCTTGTCGCCCAGGTTCTTGCGCAGCTTGCGGTACAACAGGTTGGCGTCGATCAGCTGGACCTTGCCCTTGCGCGCATCTGGCTTCGCGTTGGTCAGCAGCCAGATGTAGGTGGTGATGCCGGTGTTGTAGAACAGGTTGTTGGGCAGCTGGATGATGGTGTCCAGCATGTCGTTCTCGATGATGTGACGGCGAATGTTGGATTCACCGCCGCCCGCGTCGCCGGTGAACAGGCTGGAGCCGTTGTGGACCGAGGCGATACGCGAGCCGATCGGGCTGGTGCCCACCGGTTTCATTTTGTTGACCATCTCCATCAGGAACAGGAGCTGGCCGTCCGAGGTGCGCGGTGTCGCGTCGGCGGTTTCCTTGGTGCCCCAGTAGTCGGCCAGCTCGACCAGGAATCGCGGATCGATGACGTCCTTGCCGTCCTTGATGTATTTGACCTCGCTGCTCCAGCTCTTGCCGTAGGGCGGATTGGACAGCATGAAGTCGAAGCGGTTGGCCGAGAATTCATCGGTGGAAAGCGTGGAGCCGACACGGATGTTCTCGGGATTGTTGCCCTTGATCATCATGTCCGACTTGCAGATGGCGTAGGTCTCGTCGTTGATTTCCTTGCCGTAGAGATAGACGTCGCCCTGCGCCTGAATCGGGCCGTCCGCGTTCTTGATGTAGTTCTGTGACTCGGTGAGCATGCCGCCGCTGCCGCAGGCGGGGTCGTAGATGGTCATGACCGGCGGCAGCTGATCCTTGATCGGGTCGAAGACGAGGTGGGTCATGAGGTGGATCACCTCGCGCGGCGTGAAGTGCTCGCCGGCCTCCTCGTTGTTCTCTTCGTTGAACTTTCGGATCAGCTCCTCGAAGACATAGCCCATGCCCAGGTTGGACAGGGCCGGCAGTGTGTTGCCCTCCGGGTCTTCGACCTCATGCGGCGTGAGGTTGATGTAGGGCGAGACGAATTTCTCGATGACATCGAGCAGCACCTGCTTGTCCGCCATGTGACGCATCTGATCGAGCAGCTTGAAGCGGGTGATGATCTCCTTGACGTTGCTGCTGAAGCCATCAAGGTAGTCCTCGATGTTGGCCAGCAAGATCTGCTGGTTGTTGGTGGCGGTGCTGTGCAGCTTCTTCAACGTCCACGGACTGGTGTTGTAAAACACGTAGCCCGAGGCTTCGCGCAACGGCGCATCATCCAGCTCCAGCGCCTGCATCTCCTCCTTCTGGTAGCGCACTTCTTCCAGGACAGCGTCCTTGGTCGGTTCCAGGAGCGTGTCCAGACGCCGCAGCACGACCATCGGCAGGATCACGTCGCGGTACTTGCCGCGCACGTAGACATCGCGCAGGCAATCGTCGGCGATGCGCCAGATGAAGGAAACGAGTTGGTTGTGGGACTGCTGATTCATGGCGTTCCGGTATTCCTATGATTCTTTACTGCACCACCGTGGCATCAAGTAATCACTCAAGGACACAGTCGCAAAAATCTGAGCCATGTTCCCATGGCCAAGGTTTCATCAACACCGCCTGTCCGGTTCATTCGCCATACGCTTGGCAGCTACGGACATGCCTTCGCTAATCACGCCGAGCACGCTTGAGGGGAACCCCGTAGGCAACCGACTTGCGACGCTTTGGATCGCCTTGGGAACCTGATCGATCAGCTCATCGATCATGCCTTCTGCGCCCTGCAAACCCAATCTTTCCGCCATGGACACCCAGTGCCAGCGGTGGATGTCGTGCAGCAAGTAGTGAGCATTTTTTCCTCGAACTGCCATGGCCAAGCGAGCTCTTCGTGGATCGAGGTGCTTCGGCCCATGCCCCTGGATCGGGTAAGTGGAAATGATGTCGTAGAGCGGCGCCAGTTGGTAATCCCCTCCCGGTAGATGCTGGATGCTGAAGTTCTTGGCGTGACCATCAGTTGCCGCCATCAGCCAGAAAACCAGTTGCGCGCGGAAGAAGGTCGCGCGGTCCTGTGCGGTCTGTTCGGAACCCTGCAACGTATCCATGATGCGTTGCATGCCAGGGCCGCCGTCTGCCTCGTACTTGCGTGTTGGCGGCAAGCCGAAGACCTGGCAGAAGTCTTCCTGAGGAATCCGCTGCCACCATGTGCCGTCACTGGACAGCTTGCGGTCGAAGCGCTCAACGATCAGCACATTCTGATCCTCGAAGCAGCCGATTTCTGTCCTGGCAACAGGCAATCCCAGTTCTTCGGCCAACTGCATGCACAGCCACTCGTTCTCCACCGAGTCCTTCATGTCGGCTTGCATGTTGCCGACGATGCCCAGGGGCAGCTTGAAGATATGCGTGCTGGGCGTCGCGCCGTGCGGGATGCACCAACGCCCCTTGTGGCGAAGCAAGGCGGTCTTTTCCTGTGCCCCGGCAATCGACAGTCGGAACGCTTCGGTTTCTTCTCGTGTCCACCGGCTTGTTGCGGGCACATCGCGCAGCAGTTTCGCGACGTCGGCGTCGTTCAGGGTTTGCCCATCGATGTGCTTCACACCGTCCGGTTCCTCATCGGCCGGCACCAGTTGCACTGCGCCGGCACAGTCGCGCCCCACGGCGCTTAGCAGATCAAACGCGGTGGTCGAGCGCGTGCCGTAGCGTTCGCGCATCCGCTGCAGAATGCGCTCGCTGTCCGGGATGAGGTTGTCGAAATACGCGGCGACCCTCTCGCCCCGGATGGGCACGGGTTCGCCGGAGTCGTGACCGAACGCAAACGGCAGGGACAATGACAGAGGCCGACCATGTGCCGACGCCATCCAGGTTGCCGCATAGGTCAGACGATCCGTTCCTGCACGACCTCGATCCCAACGCCCGACGCGATGACCATTCATCCATATATCGAGGGCTTTGACCCGGGAAGCCATGTGCTACCACTCCGAGGGCGTGTGCTTTGCCATGGCCGCGTCGCTCTTGGGCCTGAGAACCACTTCCAGCCCAAGCACCAGACAAAGTCGATGAATGCGATCGAACGAAGCACGACCGGCGTTCTTTTCCAGTCGAGACATGGCCTGTGGAGAAATTCCCATTTTCTCGGCCACTTCGATCTGTGTCATGCCCTGCTGCAATCGAGCTGCTCTCAGCACAGCCCCGACTTGCTCTGGCACACGAATGACGTCCATGAGAAGTCAACCTCTACATTGATAACGGCATAATCAATCTACAGGTTGATTATGCGTATATCAACATAAACGTTGATTTACGCTCCCTGCAATGCCGCACCAGAGGCCGCCACGAAAAAGCCCCGCCGAAGCGGGGCTTTTTCGTATCACGCTGGATGCATATCTCAAGCAAACGGATCTTCCAACACAATCGTGTCATCCCGATCCGCACCGGTGGCGACCAGGGCAAGACGGCAGCCGGACAGCTCCTCGATGGCGCGCAGGTAGGCGCGGGCGGCGGCGGGGAGCTTGCTCCATTCGCGCACGCCGGAGGTGGGCTGGTCCCAGCCGGGGAATTCCAGGTAGACCGGCTTGCACTCGTCCCAGCCGTCGGCGTCCAGCGGGGCCAGTTCGCGGCGTTTGCCGCGGTATTCGTAGGCGATGCAGACCTTGATGGTGTCGACGCTGTCGAGCACGTCGAGCTTGGTGATGGCCAGGCCGTTGATGGCGTTGATCTGCACGGCGCGCTTGAGCGCGACCAGGTCGATCCAGCCGCAGCGGCGCGGGCGGCCGGTGCTGGCGCCGAATTCGTTGCCGACTTTGCCGATGGTCTTGCCGACTTCGTCGTGCAGTTCGGTCGGGAACGGGCCGCCGCCGACGCGGGTGGCGTAGGCCTTGCAGATGCCCAGCACGTAGTCGATGTCGCACGCGCCAACGCCGGTGCCGGCGAGCGCACCGCCGATGGTGGTGTTGGACGAGGTGACGTACGGGTAGGTGCCGTGGTCGATGTCCAGCAGCGCGCCCTGCGCGCCTTCGTACAGAATGTTGCCGCCTTCGGCGCGCAGGTCGTGCAGCACGGTGGCGACGTCGTCGATCATCGGGCGCAGGTACTCGCCCCACTCCAGCGCGTCTTCCAGCACCTTGGCTTCGTCGACCGGCTCGGCCTTGAGCCACTGCGTCAGCACGAAGTTGTAGTACTCGACGGCGGTCTTGATCTTCTCCGGCAGTTCGCTCGGGTACATCAGGTCGGCGACGCGGATGGAGCGGCGCGCGACCTTGTCTTCGTAGGCCGGACCGATACCGCGGCCGGTGGTGCCGATGGCCTTGCCGCCGGCGGCCTTCTCGCGGGCCTGATCGAGGGCGATGTGGTACGGCATGATGAGCGGCGTGGCCGGGCTGATCTTCAGGCGCGAGCGCACTTCGACGCCGTTGCCTTCCAGCTCCTCGATCTCGCTCTTCAGCGCGGCCGGCGACAGCACGACGCCGTTGCCGATCAGGCACTTCACGCCCTTGCGCAGGATGCCGGACGGAATCAGGTGCAGCACGGTCTTCTTGCCGTCGATGACCAGCGTGTGGCCGGCGTTGTGACCGCCCTGGAAGCGGGCCACGGCGCCGACGCGCTCGGTCAGCAGATCGACGATCTTGCCTTTGCCTTCGTCGCCCCACTGCGCGCCCAGGATTACGACTGACTTGCCCATCTCGATGTTCTCGCTTTGACTGGAAGTGCCCGTTGCGGGGCGGTTTCAGATTGTGTTTCGTGCTTGGCGGACGGTGTCCGCCCTAGGTGGCTTTGTGGTCCGATCCTGCAGTCGCTAGGTCCCGGCTTTCGCCGGGATGACGAACCTCGGATCCTGCGCTGTAACGAACATCGTCCGACATCGAACGGACTCGACCGTGTCGCGATGCGCCTGCCTGAATGCCCATTCTGTCTTCTCCGTTGCCGGTCGACGGCCGTTAAAACACGAACCGCAGCGCGATGACGCCGATGGCGAGGGCCGCGGCGCCGACCAGGCGCAGGGTCTTCGGTTCCATCTCCGCAGCCTGACGCGCCATGCGCTGCCAGGCCGCGGGCGCCGCGAACAGCATCAAGCCCTCGAACACGAGCACCAGACACAACGCGGCGTAGAAATCCTTCGGCATCGTGGTGCGCCGATCAGCGCTTACCGCCGTCCTCGTTGTCGAAGAAGCGCATGAACGCCGAGTCGGACTTCAGCACCAGCACGCCCTTGCCGTTCGCAAACGCGTGACGGTAGGCCTGCAGGCTGCGGTAGAAGTTGTAGAACTGCGGGTCCTGGCTGTAGGTCTTGGCGTAGATCTGCGCCGCCGTCGCGTCGCCCTCGCCGCGCACCTTGGCGGCGTCGCGGTTGGCGTCGGCGATCAGCACCTGACGCTGACGGTCGGCATTGGCGCGAATCTTCTCGCCCGCCTCCTTGCCGGTCGAACGCAGTTCGTTGGCCAGCTTGGTGCGCTCGGCGCGCATGCGCTTGTAGACCGAATCGCTGACCTCGCTGGGCAGATCGATCTGCTTGATGCGCACGTCGACCACTTCGATGCCCAGCGACTTGCGGGTCGAGGCGTCGGCGAGCTGGCGCACGCGCTTGGTGATGTCCTTGCGTCCGCCGGAGATCAGCTCGTCCAGCGGACGCGCGTTGACCTCGAAGCGCAGTGCGTCCTTGACGATCGGCGCCAGACGCTGACGCGCCTGGGTGATGTCGCCGGCGGTGGCCTGGTAGTACGTGGAGTTCTTGGCGATGCGCCACTTCACGTAGAAGTCGACCTTGACGCTCTTCTTCTCCAGCGTGAAGTAGCGCTCCGGCTGCGCGTCGAGGGTCTGGATGCGCGCGTCGAAGCGCATGACCTGCTGCAGGAACGGCCACTTGAAGTGCAGACCGGGCTGATCGTTGGTGCGTTCGATGCGACCGAACTGCAGGACGATGGCGCTCTGGCCTTCGCGCACGACGAAGGCGGAACTCCACAGTCCCAGCACGATCAGGATGGCGAGGATGGCGCTGGCGACTTTCACTGGTCACCTCCCGTGGCGGCGCCGGACTGCATGGTCGCGCCCTTGATGACGTTGGACGGTTGCGAACTGCTGTCCGTGGGAGCGCCGAACAGCTTGTCCACTGGCAGGTAGATCATGTTGCGACCGTTGCTGCCGTCGATGACCTTGGGATTGTTGGCCAGTACGGTTTCCATGGTTTCCAGCCACAGACGCTCGCGGGTGACCTGCGGCGCGGCCTTGTACTGCGCCAGCAGCAGCTTGAAGCGCTCGGTGTCGCCGGTGGCGCGGGCGATGCGCTCGGCCTTGTAGCCGGCGGCTTCGGCGGCGATGCGCGCCACTTCGCCGCGGGCGACCGGAATCACCTGGCTGGCGTAGGCCTGCGCTTCGTTCTCGATGCGCTGCTTGTCTTCGCGCGCCTTGTTGACGTCGTCGAAGGCGTCACGCACCTGATCGGGCGGCGAGACGTTCTGGAAGCTGACCTCGGTGACCACGATGCCGCACTGATAGCCGTCCAGCGTCTGCTGCAGCGCTTCGCGGGTCTTGGCGACCAGTTCGGCGCCCTGTCCGGACAGCAACGTGTCCATGTTGTTGTTGCCGACCACCGAGCGCACCGCGGCCTCGGCGGCCTCGCGCAGCGTCTCGTCCGGGTCGGTCATCGAGAACAGGAACTTGCGCGCGTCCGAGACCTGGTACTGCACGTTGAAGTCGACCGAGACGATGTTCTCGTCGTTGGTCAGCATGGTGGCCTTGTCGGACACCGAGCGCACCTGGGTGGTGAACACCTTGCTGACCTGCTCGATCGGCGACGGCAGCTTCAGATGGAAGCCCGGCGGCAGCATGCGCGAGTACTGGCCGAAGCGCAGCACCACGCCGACCTGGCGCGCGTCGATCACGGTGTAGCTGGACAGCACCACCCACGCCAGCAGCAGCGCGGCGATGATCGTGACCAGCCCGCCGCCGCCCCGGCCGAAGCGGCCGAAACGCGCACGCAAGTGCTTGATGAATTGCTCGAAATCGGGGCCTTTGCCCCCGCCACCGCCGGAGCCGTTGTTGCGGCCCCAGGGATCGCGCTTTCCGCCACCAGGTTCATTCCAGGCCATGGTTCAGGCGTCTCCTGCGGGCAGCCGGTGAGTCGGCGCATAGCGTCCACGCCGGCTGCTTGTCGTGAAGGGATCGTGCATCGCTGCGGTCGTGTCGTATCCGGCGGCCGCGATCGATGCGCCCGCCGGGGCTGCGAAACAGTGTGGATGGTACCAGATCGGGACGTTGCAAACCCCTTTCGCGGCGGGTTCAGGCCGGTTCCTGCGGCGGCGCAATAAGCGCGCGTAGCGCGCGCGACGCCTCGTCGCCGGCGCCAGCCAACGGCGCCAATACGCTGCGCGGCGCATCGATGCGCAGCTGCCAGCCGTCGGCGTCGACATGCTCCTCGGCGATGGCGCCGAGCGCGGTCAGGCGCGCGTGCATGCGACCGGCGCTGAGCGGCAGCTGCAGTTCGGCACGGATGCGCTCGCCGCCGAGCCGTTCGCCCAGGGCCTGGCGCAGCAGGTCCAGGCCCTGCCCCGTCATCGCCGACAGCGACACCTGCTGCGGCACGCCCTCGCTGTCGCGCTGGATCGAAGGCTCGCCGTCGGTCAGGTCGATCTTGTTCATCACCCGCAGTTGCGGCACGTCGCCGGCGCCGATTTCCTCCAGCACCTCGTCGACCACGCGCGCCAGCAGCTCGCGTTCGTCGTCGGCCGCGTCGCTGACGTGCAGCAGCAGGTCGGCGTCGCGCGCTTCCGACAGCGTGGCGCGGAAGGCAGCGACCAGGTCGTGCGGCAACTCGCGGATGAAACCGACGGTGTCGGCGATCACGGCCGGACCGCAGGACAGATCCTCGATGCGACGCACGGTCGGATCGAGCGTCGCGAACAGCTGATCGGCCGCATACACGCCGCCGGTGGTGATGACGTTGAACAGCGTCGACTTGCCGGCGTTGGTGTAGCCGACCAGGGCCACGCGCGGCACCGTGTTGCGCAGGCGCGCACGGCGCTGCTGCTCGCGCTGGGTGTTCACCTTCGCCAGACGCTGGGTCAGCATCTTGACCCGCGCGGCGAGCAGGCGACGGTCGGTTTCCAGCTGCGTTTCGCCGGGGCCGCGATTGCCGATGGCGCCGCCGCGCTGGGTATCCAGATGGGTCCAGCCGCGCACCAGACGCGTGGCCAGGTGCTTGAGCTGCGCCAGTTCCACTTCCAGCTTGCCTTCGTGCGAGCGTGCGCGCTGCGCGAAGATGTCCAGAATCAGGCCCGCGCGGTCGACCACGCGCGCCTTCAGATGTGCTTCCAGGTTGCGCTCCTGTACCGGCGTCAGCGTGTGGTCGACCAGCACCAGGTCGGCCTCGACGCCGCGCACGACCTCGGCCAGCTCGTCGGCCTTGCCGGTGCCGATGTAGAACTTGGGGTTGGGGCGGTCGACGCGCGCTTCCAGCCGGGCCAGTACTTCGGCACCGGCCGAGCGCACCAGCTCGACGAATTCATCGGCGCGACTGGCGCTGTCGACGTCGCCGCGACCATGCGGCAGGACGACGACGGCGCGTTCGCCTTTTTTCTCGCGTTCAAACAGAGGGGTTCACCTTGACGGTCGGTGCCGCGACGCGGAACGTCGGCGGCGGAACCCCTAGTGTAACGCCGGCGCCCCTCGCGGGAGGCGCTTTCTGCAATGCGGTGCGAACCGCGATGGCGGGCGTTCAGCCGCCGTCGGACTCGTCGGCCTGACCGTTCTGTCCGTTGTGATCGTCCAGACGCACGTTGCGGCTGGGCACGACTGTGGAGATGGCGTGCTTGTACACCATCTGGCTGACCTGGTTGCGCAGCAGAACCACGAACTGGTCGAACGATTCGATGGTGCCTTGCAACTTGATGCCGTTGACCAGGTACACGGCCACCGGAACGCGCTCGCGACGCAGCGCATTCAGGAACGGGTCTTGCAAGGATTGCCCTTTGGACATTGTTGTTATCTCCCCTGGGTCGCGATGCTGCGAACCTGCATCGGACCTGTTGCGGGCGGCCGGGCAAAAATGGCGCACCGAAACCGTTTCGGCGACCCCGGCCGCAACACGCCCGTTCCGCTCGGTACGGATGCCGAACGAAACGGGTACGGACGAGAATCTTAAACCTTGTCCCAATTCGTGCAAGCACGAATTCGGCATATTTCGATATGCCATGAGCACGCGACTTGCGTGCGATCAGCCAAGGAAGCCGCGCAGCGAGATGTGCGCCTGTTCAACGACGTCTTGTCGGTCGGAATCGAGGCAGCGCGCATCCAACACGCGGCGCAGCCAGGTGGTCTGTCGCTTGGCCAACTGGCGCGTGGCGAAGACGATGCGCGACGCCAGCTCGTCACGCGGGAACGTGCCGTCCAGATACTGCCAGGTCTGGCGATAGCCGACCGCGCGCATGGCCGGCAGTTCGAGGTGCAGATCGCCGCGTGCGCGCAGCGCGCGGACTTCATCGATCAGGCCCGCTTCGAGCATGCGTTCGGCGCGCAGCGCGATGCGCGCGTGCAGGTTCGCGCGATCGGCCGGCAGCAGCGCCAGCTTCAGCACGCGCCACGGAAACGGCGATGCGTCCGCGCCCTGCTGTAGATCGCTCAACGGACGCCCGCTGAGTTCGATGACTTCCAGCGCGCGCGATAAGCGCTGCGCGTCCTGCGGGCCGATGCGCTCGGCCGCGGCTGGATCGAGCATGCGCAGCCGCGCGTGCAGCGCGGGCCAGCCTTGGCGTTCGGCCTCGGCCTGCAACCGCGCGCGCAGCTCCGGGTCGGCTTCCGGCAACGGCGACAGCCCCTGCTGCAAGGCGCGGAAATACAGCCCCGTACCGCCCACCAGCAGCGGCACCCTGCCCATCTCGGTCGCCGCGCGCATGGCGTCCAGCGCATCTTCGCGGAAGTCCGCGGCCGAGTACGGCTGCGCCGGATCGCGGATGTCGATCAGCGCGTGCGGATAGCGCTGCAGCGTGGCGGCGTCGGGTTTCGCGCTGCCGACGTCCAGGCCGCGATAGACCAGCGCCGAGTCGACGCTGATCAGCGACAGCGGAAACGCGTCGGCGAGCGCACAGGCAAGATCGGTCTTGCCGGTGGCGGTCGGCCCCATCAGGAAGATGGCGAGCGGGCGGGTATCGAGCGCGGACATGCGCGGCATTGTAGGCAATGCGCCCACAAAAAACGGGCGACGCGAACGCCGCCCGTTTCCTGGTGCGCAGCGCGCGCGTCTACTTCTTCGCCGGCACGCCCATTTCCTCGAGCAGGTTGTCGGCGTGATCGAGGTGATGCATCACCCACAGCATGTAGCGCACGTCGACGTGGATCGAGCGCGTCAGCTTCGGGTTGAACAGCCAGTCGGAGCTGACCGATTCCCAGTTGCCGTCGAACAGTAGACCGACCAGCTGACCATGCGCGTCCAGCGTCGGCGAACCGGAGTTGCCGCCGGTGGTGTCGACGTCGGTGAGGAAATCGACCGGCAACGAACCGATGCGCTTGGACGCATAGCCGTCGTAGGCCTTGGCGCGGATCGCCTCCAGCTCGGGCTTGGGCGCGTCGAACGGCTCCTTGCCGGTGTCCTTCTCGAGAATGCCCTCCGCCGTGGTGAACGGCAGGTACTCGACCGCGTCCTTCGGGCTGTAGCCGCGCACGGTGCCGAAAGTGACGCGCAGCGAGCTGTTGGCGTCGGGGTAGATCGGACGGCCCTCGGCACGATTCCACGCCAGCATCGCCTCCATGTAGCGCGGACGCAGGGTCTGGAACTGGCCGGTGATGGCCTTGTCCTGTTGCTCGCGCTGCTTGATCTGCGGCATCAGCGCGCGCGCCAGTTCGATCATGCGGTCGTCGCTGGCCGCGATCTGCTTCGAGTCGGCGTTGAACCACTTCAGGCGGCCTTCGGTGGTGGTCATCGAGGTGCCGGCGTACAGCGCGGCGACCTTCTTCTCGATGGCGGCCTGGTCGCTGGCGCCGTCCAGCCAGGCATCGAGCCCGTGCATGCGCTGATCGGCCGGCAGCTTCACGTAGCGCATCAGGCCGTACACCAGCATCTGCTGATCGACGCCCGGATCCATGCGCCTCGCCAGTTGCTCCAGACTGCCCTTGATGCGCGGCTCGTCACGCTTCTGCATGCCCTGGTCGCGTTCGAGGTCGGGCTTGGTGCGCTCGTCGGCCAGACGCACCAGACGGATCGCCGTGCCCAGCAGGCCGCGCGTGGCGAGGTTGGTGTCGAGGTCTCGCTCGCGATCGGCGCGTTGCTGCGCGATCAGCTCGCGCAGCTTGCCGATGTCGGCGCTCAGGGCGCGGTTCTCGGCGCTCGGATGCGCGGCCAGCCACTGCTCCAGCTTCGCCTCGCGCTCGCGCTTGGCCGCCACGGCGTCGGCCTTGTTCAGACCGGCCAGCTGGCCCTCGAAATTCTTCAGGCCGTTGTTGATGCTGGCCACCGTGCTGGCGTACGTCACCGCCACCTTCGGATCGGCCTTGCCGGCCTTCTCGATGATGCCGAGCAGGTCGCCGTAGACCTTCAGCAGCGTCGGGTAGCGCCAGTTCACGGCATCGGACACTTCCTCGGCCAGACGGTAGCGGTTGGTGCTGCCGGGATAACCGACCACCATCGCGAAGTCGCCGGCTTCCAGGCCCTTGGGATTGACCTTCAGCCAATGCTTCGGCTGGTAGGGCACATTGTCCTTGCTGTACGCGGCAGAATGGCCGTCCGGCGCGACGTAGGCGCGCAGGTAGCTGAAGTCGCCGGTGTGGCGCGGCCACATCCAGTTGTCGACGTCGCCGCCGTACTTGCCGATCGATTCGGGCGGCGCGTAGACCATGCGCACGTCCTTGATCTCGCGCTGCTTGATCAGCTGGTAGCTGTAGCCGCCGTAGAAGCTGTACACGTCGCAGCGGAAGTCCTCGCTGGTCTCGCACTGCTTGACCAGGGTCTTCTCGGCGGTGTCGATGGCGTTGAAGCGATCCAGCGGACTCATGTCCGGCTTGATCGCCGCCTTGATGTCGCCGGTGACGTCGCGAATGCTCTCGGTGACGTAGATGTGCAGGTTCGGATCGCCCGGCAACTCGGCCGCCTTGGTCTTGGCCAGGAAGCCGTCCTTGATGAGGTTCTTCTTGTCGGTCGAGTTGTACTGCAGCGTGCCGTAGCCGCAGTGGTGGTTGGTCACGATCAAGCCCTGCGGCGACACGAACGAGCCGGTGCAGAAGCCCAGGCTGACCACCGCGCCCATCGGGTAGGCGGTCAGATCGGTCAGGGTCTTCGGATCGAGCTTCAGGCCCTCGGCCCTCAGCGTCTTGGCCAGCTTCGGCAACTGGGCGGGTTGCCACATGCCTTCGTCGGCATGGGCGGCTTGGGTCATGCCTAGGCTCGCGGTCAGCGCGGCCGCAATCAACAGTCGTCGCACAGTATTCTCCTGAATTCGCGTCCCTTCGGCGGGACGGCTGCAAAAAGCCAGACTCGTGCCTGGACCATGGCTTATGCCCGAAAGCCGCCTGCGAAACAACATGAGTAAAGTCATGTACTTACATCAACAGCCTGGGGATTGCGCGGCCACGTATAATGGCCGCTTACGCAGGAGGTTTTTTGCATGTCGCAGACGATGAAGGCGCTGGTGAAGCGCGAAGCCGCCGAAGGCATCTGGATGGAACAGGTGCCGGTTCCCGAGATCGGCCCGAACGAAGTGCTGGTGAAGGTGGAGAAGACCGCAATCTGCGGCACCGACCTGCACATCTACAAGTGGGACGAGTGGAGCCAGCGCACCATCAAGCCGGGGTTGGTGATCGGCCACGAGTTCGTCGGCCGCATCGTCGACATGGGACCGGGCGTGACCGGCTACGAGGTCGGTCAGCGCGTGTCGGCCGAGGGTCACATCGTCTGCGGTCACTGCCGCAACTGCCGCGCCGGCCGTCAGCACCTGTGTCCGCACACCGTCGGCATCGGCGTGAACCGCAACGGCGCGTTCGCCGAGTACGTGGCGGTGCCGGCCTCCAACCTGTGGCCGATTCCCGACCCGATCTCGTCCGAGCTGGCCGCGTTCTTCGACCCCTACGGCAACGCCGCGCACTGCGCGCTGGAATTCGACCTGGTCGGCGAGGACGTGCTGATCACCGGCGCCGGCCCCATCGGCATCATCGCCGCGGGCATCGCCAAGCACGTCGGTGCGCGCAACGTGGTGGTCACCGACGTCAACGACTACCGCCTGAAACTGGCCGCCGACATGGGCGCCACGCGCGTGGTCAACGTCTCCAAGACGCGCCTGAAGGACGCCGTCGCCGACCTGCACATGGAAGGCTTCGACGTCGGCCTGGAAATGAGCGGCAATCCGCACGCCTTCAACGACATGCTCGAGTGCATGTACCACGGCGGCAAGATCGCCCTGCTCGGCATCCTGCCCAAGGGCGCGGGCGTGGACTGGGACAAGATCATCTTCAAGGGCCTGACCCTGCACGGTATCTACGGCCGCCGCATGTACGAGACCTGGTACAAGATGACGCAGATGGTGCTGACCGGCTTCCCGCTGCAGAAGGTGCTGACGCACCAGATCGGCATCGACGATTTCCAGACCGGCTTCGACCTGATGGCCGCGGGCAACTGCGGCAAGGTCGTGTGTTCCTGGACGTGACACCCGTACCTACGCACAACCCATCGGGACGTCATCCCGGCGGACGCCGGACAAGCGCGCAGCGCGCAGAACGTCCGCAGGACGGCCCCGGAGGGGCGAGCGCAGCGAGTAACCCAGCGACTTCCACGCAGCGTTGAAAGACGCTGGGTTCCTGCTTTCGCAGGAATGACGATCCTGTGTGTCACTCGCACCAAAACATTTTTCGCCATACTGGAACACGGGAGACCCGACATGGCCTACACCATCCGCGACCGCCTCAAGACCGAACTCGAAGGCATCCGCGACGACGGCCTGTACAAGGCCGAGCGCATCATCACCTCGCCGCAGTCGTCCGAGATCACGCTGGCCGATGGCCGCAAGGTGCTGAACTTCTGCGCCAACAACTACCTGGGCCTGGCCGACAACGCCGAGGTCATCGCCGCCGCCAAGGAGGCGCTGGACACCCACGGCTTCGGCATGGCCTCGGTGCGCTTCATCTGCGGCACGCAGGACCTGCACAAGCAACTGGAGAAGAAGATCGCCGAGTTCTTCGGCACCGACGACGCGATCCTCTACGCGGCCTGCTTCGACGCCAACGGCGGCCTGTTCGAGCCGCTGCTCGGCCCCGAGGACGCGATCATCTCCGACGCGCTCAACCACGCCTCGATCATCGACGGCGTGCGCCTGTGCAAGGCGCAGCGCTTCCGCTACGCCAACTCCGACATGGCCGACCTGGAAGCCCAGCTCCAGGCCGCCGACGAAGCCGGCTGCCAGGCCAAGCTGATCACCACCGACGGCGCGTTCTCGATGGACGGCTACGTCGCCAAGCTGGACGAGATCACCGCCCTGGCCGAGAAGTACGGCGCACTGGTGCACATCGACGAATGCCACTGCACGGGCTTTCTCGGCAAGACCGGTCGCGGCTCGGCCGAGGTGCACGGCGTGATGGACAAGATCGACATCTTCACCGGCACGCTGGGCAAGTCGCTGGGCGGCGCGGTCGGCGGCTTCACCACCGGTCGCCAGGAGATCATCGACATGCTGCGCCAGCGTTCGCGGCCGTACCTGTTCTCCAACTCGCTACCGCCGCACGTGGTCGCGGCCGGCATCAAGGTGTTCGACATGCTCGACGCCGCCGGCGACCTGCGCGAGAAGCTGGTCGAGAACACCGCCTACTTCCGCCAGCGCATGACCGAGGCCGGCTTCGAGATCAAGCCGGGCAACCATCCGATCGTGCCGGTGATGATCCACGACGCGCCCAAGGCGCAGGCCATGGCCAATGCCCTGCTCGACGAGGGCATCTACGTGACCGGCTTCTTCTTCCCGGTGGTGCCCAAGGGCCAGGCGCGCATCCGCACGCAGATGAGCGCGGCGCATACGCGTGAGCAGTTGGACAAGGCCATCGATGCCTTCACCCGCGTCGGCCGTCAGCTCGGCATACTGCCGGCGGGCTGAAGCCGCGTCCGCCAGCGCGATTCACTCGCCGGCGGGCTTGCCTTCCGCAGGCGTCTCGGCATCGCCGCCGAGACGCTCGCGAAGAGCCGTCAACAAGTCTTGCAGCGGTCGCGCGTCGCGCTCCCACGGAATGCTCTCGCGGATCAGCATCTCGATGGCCTCGGCCTGCTGCAGGATCGGCTTGCGCGCCTTGTGCGCGCCCTCGCTCGCCGACAGGGCCAGCAGCACTTCCAGCAGCCGCCGCAGCACGGCCACGTTGCCGACCGCATTCTGGCGAATCTGATCGAACCCCAGCGCGATGAAATCGCCCAACTGCGGCGCACGGGTGATGACGCGGATGCAGCCATCGCGCACGCGCAACTGCGCCGGCAGGCGGCGTTCGGCCATGCGCAGCAGCATCACGCCAATCCAGTTCACGCACATCACGCCGGTGGTGGTTTCGTTGACGCCGGGCGACAGCGCCTTCAGCGCCACGTCGACCAGCTGACGCAGACCGTAGCCGGGATCGTTCGCCAGGGTGCGCTGGTCGCCGAAGGACCAGGCGTCGCGCATGCTTTCGATACGCGCCTCCTCGATGCGCTCGGGTGACACCAGCTCGGCCAGCATCTCGCCTTCGGCGACGAATTCGCCCGCGTTGCGGTGCACCTGCACCAGGCCGTCGCACGCTTCGGCATGTTCGGCCAGCGTGCCGAAGGCCACGCCGGTCAGATAGCCGCTGCGGCGCGCGCGCAGGGCGCTGCGATGCTTGCCCTGCGGACGCTGGAGATCGACGTTGTCCTGTTCGGGCGGCGCGAAGCGCTCGGGAAAATGGTGGTCGATCGAAGGCAGCGCATCGCGCGCAATGGCCGCGACCACGTTGGTGGCCTGCAGGCTGATGGCGATGTGGTGGATGAAGTAGATCAGGATGCCGATGGCGAAGAACGCCAGCACCAGCGCCATCAGCAATGCCAGTGCCGGCGCGTGCGCGGCGTCGCTGGCGCTGGACAGCGAACGCAGCACCAGCATGCAGTAGATGAAGATGCCGAGGAAGCTGCCCAGGACGGTCTGATTGCCGCGGTCGCCGATGAAGTTGCGCAGCACGCGCGAGGTGTACTGTCCGGCCGCCAAGGTGAAGGCGGCGATAGTGATCGAGAACACCACGCCGGCAATGGTGATGATCGAGGTACCGATCATCTGCAGCATCGCGGTGGCGCCGCGGATGCGCACGTCCATCACCGCGTTGACCCATTCGCCGTAGTGCTTCCACCACCCGGACGGCAGCGCCGCGTCCGCCGCCAGCAGGGCATAGGCCATCACCACCGATGCCAGCACGATCAGCATGGGCACGAACCACAGGCTGGTCCGCAGGGCATCCAGCCATAGGCGAATGCGGTTCATCGCGTCTCCTCGTTGCGTTGCATCATCGCGCGGCGGACCGCTTCCGCGGCGCGGGCGACCCGTCCAGTCTACATACCTCGCGCATCTCCCCATAAAACGCGTTTCCGGCGCGTTTCGGGTGCATCCGACCAGGCCGGATCTGCGTATCTCCCCACAGACCCGCCTTTCGGACGCCGATCTATGCATGAAGCCACCCGCCCCGACCGCACGCACCGCCGCCTGTGGAACGCGATCCGCCTGTGGTTCGACACCGGCGCCACCGCGGAAAGCGATGTCGCCCAGGCCCACGCCGACCGCATCGACTGGGCCCGCGTGGCGCCCTTCATCGGCATGCACCTGGCCTGTCTGGGGGTGTTCTTCGTCGGCTTCTCCTGGTTCGCGCTGTGGACCGCCCTGGCGCTGTACCTGATCCGCATGTTCGCGATCACCGCGTTCTACCATCGTTACTTCTCGCACCGCGCCTTCCGCGCGCCGCGCTGGCTGCAGTTCGTGTTTGCCGTGATCGGCGCCAGCGCCGTGCAGCGCGGGCCGCTGTGGTGGGCGGCGCATCACCGCAACCATCACCGCCATTCGGACCAGCCGGCCGACCTGCACTCGCCGGTGCAGCGCGGCTTCTTCTGGAGCCACATGGGCTGGTTCCTGACCCGGCGCGGTTTCGTCACCGACTGGTCGGTCATCCCCGATCTGGCGAAGTATCCGGAACTGCGCTGGATCGACCGTTTCGACATCCTGGTCCCGATCGCGCTGGCCGCCGGACTGTTCTTCTTCGGCGACTGGCTGCACGCCGCGCATCCGGCGCTGGGCGTGACCGGCGGGCAGCTGCTGGTGTGGGGCTTCTTCGTGTCGACCGTCGCCCTGTTCCACGCCTCGGTCACCATCAACTCGCTGGCGCACCGCTTCGGTTCGCGCCGCTTCGCCACCCGCGACAACAGCCGCAACAACCTGTGGCTGGCGCTGCTGACGATGGGCGAAGGCTGGCACAACAACCATCATCACTTCCCCGGTTCGGCGCGTCAGGGCTTCCGCTGGTGGGAGATCGACGCGACCTACTACGGCCTGCGTCTGATGGCGGCGCTGGGCCTGATCCGCGCGCTCAAGCCGGTGCCGGTCGGTCTGCGTCGTCCGCACGGGAAGCCGCACGCATGAAGACGCGCATCGCGGTCGTCGGCTCGGGCATCGCCGGACTGGCCAGCGCCTGGCTGCTGTCGCGCCGGCACGACGTGGTGCTGTACGAAGCCGCCGACCGCCTCGGCGGCCATACGCACACCCACGACATCGAGATCGACGGTCGCTCGTACGCCATCGACAGCGGTTTCATCGTCTACAACCCGACCCACTATCCGTTGCTGTGCAAGCTGTTCGACGAGCTGGGCGTGAGCGGTCAGCCGACCACGATGAGCTTCGCGGTGCACGACGAACGCAGCGGGCTGGAATACAACGCCACCAGCATCAACCGGCTGTTCTGCCAGCGGCGCAATCTGTTCTCGCCGCGCTTCCACGGCATGGTGCGCGACATCCTGCGCTTCTACCGCGAGGCGCCCGCGCTGCTGGACATCGACGGACCCGGCCCGACGCTGGGCGAATACCTCGGCGCGCAGGGCTACGGCGACGCCTTCCGCGATCAGCACATCGTGCCGATGGCCAGCGCGCTGTGGTCGTCGCCGGAAGCCAAGGTGCTGGCCTTCCCCGCCGCGTACCTGGTGCGGTTCATGGCCAATCACCACATGCTGCAGGTCGACGGCCGCCCGTCCTGGCGCGTGGTGCAGGGCGGATCGAGTCGCTACATCGACGCGCTGCGCGCGCGCTGGTCGGTGCACGAGCGCGTCGGCTGTCCGGTCGAGCGCGTGACGCGCGCGCGCGACGGCGTGCGCATCCACAGCGCCGCCGGCGACGAGCATGTCGACCAGGTGGTGCTGGCCTGCCACAGCGACCAGGCGCTGAAGCTGCTGGAGGATGCCTCGCCGGAAGAGCGCGCCATCCTCGGCGCCATCGAATGGCAGGACAACGACACCGTACTGCATACCGACACCCGCGTGCTGCCGCGCCGTCGCAAGGCCTGGGCGGCCTGGAACGCACTGATCCCGCAACACGGCGGCGACGCCTGCACGGTCAGCTACTGCATGAATCATCTGCAGTCGATCGAATCGCCGCACACCTTCTGCGTGTCGCTGAACTGCACCGACCGCATCGACCCGGACCGCGTGCTGGCGCGCATGAACTACCAGCATCCGGTGTACACGCATGCGACGGTCGCCGCGCAGCGTCGCAAGGCCGAGATCCAGGGGCGGCGCAACACCTGGTTCGCCGGCGCATGGTGGGGCTGGGGTTTCCACGAAGACGGCATGCGCAGCGCGGTCGAAGTCGCCAACCAGCTTGGAGTGCCCTGGCCATGAACACGCTGCTGCGCCAGCAAGTCGACACGCCTACACACCCCAGAGCGGTGGCCGAATCTGCCAAATCCGCACCGACGGATGCCGCAACCGGCCTGGCCAGCGGCATCTACGAAGGCTGGGTGCGGCATCGTCGTCACGCGCCGCGGCAGCACCGCTTCCGCTACCGCGTGGCGATGCTGTATATCGATCTGGCCGAGCTCGAGCAGCTGTTCGAGGGCCATCGTCTGTGGTCGCTCGACCGTCCCAACCTCGCCGCGTTCCGTCGCGAGGACTACATGGGGCCGGTCGATCTGCCGCTGGACGAAGCCGTGCGCCGCCGCGTCGAATACGCCACCGGTCTACGCCCGCGCGGACCGATCCGCCTGCTGACCCATGCACGCTACTTCGGCGTGATCTTCAATCCGGTCAGCTTCTACTACTGCTACGCACCGGACGGCGTGACGCTGGAAACCGTCGTCGCCGAAATTACCAACACGCCGTGGAAGGAACGGCACGCCTACGTCCTGCCGATGGAGCAGGCGCACAAGCATGCGCGCGCCGCGCACTGGACGTTCCCGAAGACCTTCCACGTGTCGCCTTTCATGGCCATGCAGCGCGACTACGCCTGGCGCTTCACCGCTCCCGGCGACGATCTGGCGGTGCACATGGACGTGCTCGACGGCACGCGCCGCGAGTTCGACGCCACCCTGGTGCTGCATCGCCGCCCGCTGAACCGGCGCGGCCTGACGCGCGTGCTGCTGCGCTACCCGCTGATGACGCTGAAAGTGATCGTCGCGATTCACTGGCAGGCCCTGCGCCTGTTCCTGAAGCGCGTTCCCGTCTACGACCATCCCCGCAAACAAGGGAGCTGAAGCCATGGACATGCGAATCGACCAACCCTATTCCGAACAATCGCGCCCGTTCTCCTCCCTGGAGAAGATGCTGCGCGCGCGTCTGCTGCAACAGATGGCGCAGCTCACCGACTGCCGCCTGACGCTGCGCGACCCGCTCGGCCAGGAGACCCTCGGCACGCCGGCGGCCGCCGATGCGGACACGCTGTACGTCGAGATCCACGTCCGCGATCCGGCCTTCTACCGCTTTCTGGCCGCCAACGGCAGCGTCGGCGCCGGCGAAGCGTGGATCGACGGCCTGTGGCAATGCGACGACCTGGTTGCGCTGGTGCGTATCCTGGTGCGCAACCGCGACATCCTCGACGCGATGGAAACCGGCGTGGCGCGCCTCGGCGGTCTGGCCATGCGCGCCTGGCACGCCCTGCGCCGCAACACCCGCGACGGCAGCCGGCGCAACATCGCCGCGCACTACGATCTGGGCAATCCGCTGTTCGAGCTGTTCCTCGATCCGTCGCTGATGTACTCCTCGGCCATCTACGCCGATCCGCGCGAATCGCTGGACGTCGCCGCCACGCGCAAGCTCGAACGCATCTGCCGCAAGCTGGACCTGAAGACCGACGACCACGTGGTCGAGATCGGCACCGGCTGGGGCGGTTTCGCCATCCATGCCGCGTCGCGCTACGGCTGCCGCGTGACCACCACCACGATCTCGCAGGAGCAGCACGACCTGGCGCGCGAGCGCGTCGCGCAGGCCGGCCTCGGCGACCGGGTGACGGTGCTGCTGGAGGACTACCGCGACCTCAAGGGCACCTACGACAAGCTGGTGTCGATCGAGATGATCGAGGCCATCGGCCATCAGTATCTGGACACCTATTTCCGCACCGTCGGCCAGTTGCTCAAGCCCGACGGCGCGGCGCTGATCCAGGCCATCACCATCGAAGACCATCGTTACCGGCAGGCCTTGCATGCGGTCGACTTCATCAAGCGCTACATCTTTCCGGGCAGCTTCATTCCGTGCGTCAGCGCGATGCTGCAGGCGGCCGCGCGCAGCAGCGATCTGCGCCTGTTCAACCTGGAAGACATCGGTCCGAGTTACGCGCTGACCCTGCGCGCCTGGCGCGAACGCTTCCTCGATCGGCTGCCGGACGTGCGCGAACTGGGCTACGACGAGCGCTTCGTGCGCATGTGGGAGTTCTACCTCGCCTACTGTGAAGGCGGCTTCCTGGAACGCTCGATCGGCGACGTGCAGATGCTGTTCACGCGTCCCGGCAACCGCCGCGACGCCTGGCTGCCCGACCTGGAGTCCGCGTGAACGCATGGCTGAACATCGTCGGCTACCAGATCGTGTGGCTGGTGGCGGTATGGGGCGCCGGACACGGGCTGTGGTGGCCGGCGTTCGTGGCCATGCCGCTGTTCGTTGCGCTGGTACTGGCGCATCGCGGGCGGCGCGCCGATCTGCTGCTGATGGCTACGGTCGTGCCGCTGGGCTGCGCGATGGATTCGATCCTGGCCGCCAGCGGCTGGCTTCACTACGCCGCGCCGGTGCCGTCGGCGCACCTGGCGCCGCTGTGGATCGTCGCCATCTGGTGCTGTTTCGCGCTGACCCTGCGGCACACCTTCCGCTTCCTGTTCGGCCGCCCCGCGCTGGCCGCCGTGTTCGGCGGCGTGGGCGCGCCGCTGGCCTATCTGGCTGCCGCGCGCGGCTGGGACGCGGTGCGTTTCGGCACCGATGCCTTCCCCGGCATGGCCGCGCTGGTCCTGATGTGGGCCGCCGCCCTGCCCTTCATGCTGCATCTGGCGCGACGCTTCGAGTCGCGCGCCTCGACCGAGACCGGAGTCCGACATGCCTGACTTCCCGCTGTGGACGCAACCGCTGCTGATATTCGCCGCCACGGCCGTGCTGATGTTCCTGGCCTGGCTGCGCCAGCGCGCAACGCGCAACGCCGGCATCGTCGACGTGGTGTGGGCCGGATCGATGACCGCCAGCGCCGCCGCCTACGCCTGGCTCGGCGAAGGTTCAATGGAAGCGCGCCTGAGCGTGCTCGTACTGGGCGGCCTGTGGGGTGCGCGCCTGTTCCTGTATCTGTTCCGGCGCGTGAGCGGTGAACCGGAGGATGGCCGCTATGCCTACCTGCGACAGCACTGGAACGATGCGCAAGGCAAGTTCCTGGCCTTCTTCCTGGCTCAGGCCGGCTTCACCGCGCTGCTGTCGCTGCCGTTCCTGGCCGCGGCCAACAACGCCACGCCGCTGCCGCGCTGGGCGCTCACGCTGGCCTTGCTGATCTGGCTGCTCAGCGTCGGTGGCGAGGCGCTGGCCGACCGGCAGCTGGCGCGTTTCCGCGCCGATCCGGCGCATCGCGGCACGACCTGCCGCGCCGGTCTGTGGCGCTACTCGCGTCATCCCAACTATTTCTTCGAGTGGACGCACTGGTTCGTCTATCCGCTGCTGGCCATCGGTTCGCCGATCGGCTGGCTGGCATGGAGCGGTCCAGTGCTGATGCTTCTGTTCCTGTACCGCCTCACCGGTATTCCCTACACCGAAGCGCAGGCGCTGCGCAGCCGCGGCGACGATTACCGCGCCTATCAGCGCAGCACCAGCGCCTTCATCCCCTGGCCACCCAAGAAGGACGCCCTCCCATGAGCGACAGCATCGCACTGAACACATCGCATCACCGCATGCCGCGCGAACGCGGGCTGATCGGACTGGCCGAACGCGGTCTGGTCCCCGACCGGCTGCTGCGCCTCGGTATCCGCAACCTGTGCCGGCAGCGCCTGCGCGAAGAACACGAAGGCGGGCTGGAACGGCAATGGCAACGCTTCAACGATCTGCTTCGCGAACTGCGCGGCAGTCCGCTGGCGATCCACACCGACGCCGCCAACGAGCAGCACTACGAGCTGCCGCCGGCGTTCTTCCAGCAATGCCTGGGACCGCGCCTGAAATATTCGAGCTGCTACTTCCCGCGGGGCAACGAGTCGCTGGAAGACGGCGAGACCGCCATGCTCCGGCTGTATGGCGAGCGCGCCGAATTCGACGACGACATGGACATCCTCGAACTCGGTTGCGGCTGGGGTTCGCTGACGCTGTGGATGGCCGAACGCTACCCGAACGCGCGCATTACCGCCGTGTCCAATTCGCGTCTGCAGCGCCAGCACATCGAGGCGCAGTGCCGCGAGCGCGGCATCGGCAACGTCCGCGTCATCACCGCCGACGTCAATCGCCTGGAACTGGATGCCGATGCCTTCGACCGCGTGGTCTCGATCGAGATGTTCGAGCACATGCGCAACTACCAGCATCTGCTGCGCAACATCGGACGCTGGCTGCGCAGCGGGGGCAAGATGTTCGTGCACATCTTCTGTCATCGCGAACTGATGTACCCGTTCGAGACCGACGGCGAGGACAACTGGATGGGCCGGCATTTCTTCACCGGTGGTCTGATGCCCGCCGCCGACACGCTGCTCCACTTCCAGCAGGACCTGAAGCTGGAACAGCAATGGCGGCTGTCCGGACGTCATTACGAGCGCACCGCGAATCTGTGGCTGGAGAACCAGGACGCCCGTCGCGACCAGGTGCTCGACGTGCTCGCCGAGACCTATGGCGACGACGCCCGTCTCTGGCACCAGCGCTGGCGCATGTTCTGGATGGCCTGCGCCGAGCTGTTCGGCTATGACCACGGTCAGCAATGGATCGTGGGGCACTACCGCTTCGTGCGGCCCTGAATTTTTCGTCATCGACGCGAGCATCCCCTGGAAGCCCGGCGCAGGCCGGGCTTTCTCGTATGTCGATGCGTGCTTGTCGATCCCCCGTTCGGGATCCACGCGGCCGCGCATGACTCGGCGACAGGATGACCGAGGCGCCTGAGGCGACTTTTCATTGCCCCGGCAGCACGATCTTGCCGCAAGAAAGGCATGGGATGGACCGGGTCCGCGCAGCAAACCGATCATCCGCTTCACCCCACTGTGGAAGCGCCCACCAGGTCGCCGCACCCCGCGAGTGGAACCGCCGCAGCCGGTTTGAACCCTGCGTCAGAAATACTTGCGAATGATCGCTCGGCACACAGACTCCAGTAGCCACTGCTTCCGAGGCCGGTCTCCGCACGCGCGGAAACCTCTGCCCTACGGCAGCCTCACTCGAAGCAATCGGGAAGGTCGCCCCGCCCATGGTTCGCCACCGGATGTCAGAACGATGCGGAACGCATCGGATAGGGTGTCGCTTCGAGCAATGTGCCCTCGCTCACGCTTCAATGCGCCACGGCGATCGCCCTTGCGCAGAACGCTCGGCAGGCGGATGACGTAGCGAACGTAGCATTGCTTGCACGGGTCGAGGCCATGACGCGTTTGCCTTCCATGCCCGGTTCCGAGACATCTGCTGCGCACGCTGCATCGAACCGCGGACAAAGAAAAAGCCCGGCTCGCGCCGGGCTTTTTCGTGTTGCTTGCCGAGAGGCTTACTGCTGGTCTTCGACCTGCAGCTCCGTGCGGCGGTTGCGCGCACGACCTTCGTCGGTGGAGTTGCTGGCGACCGGATTGCTCTCGCCATGACCCACCGGGCCGTCCAGACGGCTGGCGTCCACGCCATTCGCGGTCAGATAGTCATAGACGATCTTCGCACGACGCTCGGACAGCGCCTGGTTGTACTTGTCGCTACCGATCGAGTCGGTGTAACCCGCAACCATCACGTGGACGTTCGGATAGCGCTTCAGCGTATCGACGGCCTGGTTGAGGATGTCCATCGAGTCGGACGTCGGCTTCTGCAGGGTCGGACCGATGTCGGTCTCGCCCTTGTGCGGACGGTCGAACTTGAAGTTCACGCCGCGCAGGTCAATGACGACCTTCGTGGGGCAGCCGTCCGGACCGACGATGGTGCCGGCCGCGGTGTTCGGGCACTTGTCGTCGCAGTTGTTGACACCGTCGTTGTCGCTGTCCAGCTGATCGCAGGTCGGCTGCGGCGGCGGCGGCGGAGCCACCGGCGGCGGCGGCGGCGCGGCTACTTCACCGAAACGATGCACCAGGCTCAGGCCCAGGAAGTAATCGCCATAGCCACCGTTGGTGACCTGCGAATTGCTGTCCCAATCGTACCGATAGCCCGCCTCGACGCGGAAGTCGTTGTTCTTGGTGATGGTCTTGGACAGGCCCACACCGATCTCGGCGGCAGGCGCCCAGCCGCTGTCCAGCATGCTGGTGTGATGGCTGCCCATCGCGCCCAGCAAGGCATACGGACGCCAGGAATCCCAGCTACCGGCATAGAAGCGCGCAGCCATGCCGATCGTCAAATTCTTCCAATGGGAACTGGAATAGTCGATCTTGCGGCTGGTGAAGTCCGCGAAACCATCAATCGACACGTTCGGGTTCACGAACTTGCCGAAGCCCAGACCGTAGTAGATTTGTCGGCTGTTGGTGTTGCGGTCGGTGTCGTTGTAGTAGCCACCGATCGTCGGCGCCACGTACCAACGACCGTCAAAGTTGTCCTTGCTGGCGCTGGCATCGCTGCTCATACTCGAACTGCTCATGGCCTGACCGTTGTCACTGGAGGTCATCGCGTCCTGGGCATGCGCGGCACTGACGCTTCCAAGCGTCAACGCGACAAGCACGTACAAAGCCTTGTGTTTCATGTGGAATCTCCTCTTCACTTCGTTGCTTTTCGCATCCGCTCCCGCCCGCAGTGGCATTGCGCCTGCCACAACTGAGCCTCGGGAATCCGTTACTTGCGTCCCGCATTCGCTATTTCGTGCGGTTGACGCCATTTTATCAAAAAAACAACATTCTCCGCGCCGCTCGAGAATGCTGTTCATAAACCAGTCAGAGCAGTAATTCAGGCCGTGAACAGCCCCAGGAACTGGTGGATCGGCATCGCGTCCAGCTTCGCCGGGTCCGCGGTCGCCGCCAGGATGTTCTCGACCTGACGCGCCGGGAGGTGACCGCGCAACGCCTGCTCGAACTTGTTCAGCAACACAGGGATGCCTTCGTCGCGACGGCGACGGTGACCGATCGGGTAGTCGATGGAGATCTTGTCGGTGCTGGAGCCGTCCTTGAAGAACACCTGCACCGCGTTGCCGATGTAGCGCTTGTCCGGATCGAAGTAATCCTTGGTGAACTGCGGGTTCTCCTTCACTTCCATCTTGTCGCGCAGCGCGTCGATGCGCGGATCGGCGGCGATGTCGTCGTTGTAGTCGGCGGCGGTCAGGCGGCCGAAGATCAGCGGCACGGCCACCATGTACTGGATGCAGTGATCGCGGTCGGCGTAGTTGGCCAGCGGGCCGGTCTTGTCGATGATGCGGCAGCCGGCTTCCTGGGTCTCGATGACGATCTTCTCGATCTGGTCGATCTTGCCGGCGACCTCGCCGTGCAGCTGCATCGCGCACTCGACCGCGGTCTGCGCGTGGAACTCGGCCGGGAAGCTGATCTTGAACAGCACGTTCTCCATCACGTAGCTGCCGAACGGACGCTCGAACTCGAACGGTTTGCCGCCGAAGGCGACGTCGTAGAAGCCCCAGGTCTTGGCAGTCAGCGCCGACGGGTAGCCGACCACGCCCTTGTGCGCGGCGTTCAGCGCGTGGGTCACGGCGCGGCGGCAGGCGTCGCCCGCGGCCCAGCTCTTGCGCGGTCCGGTGTTCGGCGCATGGCGGTAGGTACGCAGCGCGCCGTTGTCGATCCAGCTGTGCGACACGGCGGTGGTGATGGCGTCCTTGTCGCCGCCGAGCATCTTGGTGGCGACGGCGGTGGAGGCCAAGCGCACCAGGATCACGTGATCCTGGCCGACGCGGTTGAAGCTGTTCTTCAGCGCGTAGCAGCCCTGGATCTCGTGCGCCTTGATGGCATAACCCAGCACGTCGCGCACGGTCAGCGGTTCGCCGCCTTCGCGCTCGGCCTTGCGGCTGAGGTAGTCGGCGACCGACAGGATCGCGCCCAGGTTGTCCGACGGATGGCCCCACTCGGCGGCCAGCCAGGTGTCGTTGAAGTCGAGCCAGCGGATCTGCGTGCCGATGGCGAAGGCGCCCTGCACCGGATCCAGTTCGTGGCTGGTGCCCGGCACGCGCGTGCCGCCCGGCAGGTTCGCGCCCGGCACGATGGGGCCGAGGTGCTTGACGCACTCGGGGAACTTCATCGCCAGCATGGCGCAGCCCAACGAGTCCAGCAGCATGTAGCGCGCGGTGTCGTAGGCCTCGGTCGAATCGATGGTGTAGTCGGCCACGTAGTCGGCAATGTCGACCATCGGCTGATCGGGATCGGGACGCTGGGCGGAACGGATGTCGGGGGCGCTCATGACGGACCTCGCTGAAGGGAATCAAACGCCCATTGTACCCTGCCCGGACCGCGATCCGCCGGCCGCGCCGCTTGACGCCGACGTCCCGCGCTGCGGACAATCGTTGCATCAAAGGGGAGTAGCTCCCAAGCGCGACGATCGTCATCACGGGCAAACCTGCCCCGGTCGTCGCGGCGGTCCACGGACCGCGAGCAAGACTTTTGTGGCCGTCGGCGAAGCTTCGCGCGTGTTTGCCGGCGTCTGCACGAGTCCCACGCGCAATGGAGCCTGCATGGATTTTCTGACCCCCGACCTGATCTCCGGCCTGATCGCCATCATCCTCATCGACCTGGTGCTGGCCGGCGACAACGCCATCGTCATTGCCCTGGCCGCACGCAATCTGCCGCCGCACCTGCAGAAGAAGGCGATCCTGTGGGGCACGGCCGGCGCCATCGGCGTGCGCATCGCGATGACCGCCATCGTGGTCTATCTGCTGAAAGTGCCGGGCCTGATGCTGGCCGGTGGTCTGGTGCTGCTGCCGATCGCCTGGAAACTGCTGCGCCAGGGCGACAACGACGACCCGCACGTCAAGGTCGCCGACAACTTCCTCGCCGCCATGCGTACCATCATCGTCGCCGACGCGCTGATGGGGTTGGACAACGTGCTGGCCATCGCCGGCGCCTCCAAGGGGCACCTCGGCCTGGTCGTCGTCGGCCTGCTGATCAGCGTGCCGCTGGTGGTGTGGGGGTCGACCCTGATCCTGCGGCTGATCAAGCGCTTCCCGGTGATCGTCTACGTCGGCGCCGCCGCCATCGCCTGGACCGCGGCGCGCATGATCACCCACGAGCAACTGCTGCGCGCCTGGTTCGACGCCCACGACAGCCTGCGCTGGGTGCTGGACATCGTACTGGTCGGCGGCGTGTGCGGCCTCGGCGTCTGGGCCGAGCGCCGCGAGCACCGCGCCAAGGCGGACTAGCCGGGCGCGGGCTGGCCCCGCGCCCGCATCGCGGCCATAATCAAACGATCGTTTGGACCTGGCCGCATCGATGACCGCCACCGCCTACCCTCATCTGCTCCGCCCGCTCGACCTGGGCTTCTGCACCCTGCCCAACCGCGTGCTGATGGGCTCGATGCACGTCGGCCTGGAGGATCGCGCGGCGGACTTCGACAAGCTGGCCGCGTTCTACGCCGAGCGCGCGCGCGGCGGCGTCGGCCTGATCGTCACCGGCGGCATCGCGCCCAGCATCGCCGGCTGGCTGAAACCGTTCGGCGGGCGCATGTCGATGCCCTGGCACGTCGCGCGGCACCGCAAGATCACCCGCGCCGTGCACGACGAAGGCGGGCGCATCTGCATGCAGATCTTGCACGCCGGACGCTACGGCTATCACCCGCTGTCGGTGGCGCCGTCGAAAGTGAAATCGCCGATCACGCCGTTCACGCCGCGCGCCCTGTCCGCACGCGGCGTCGAGCGCACCATCGGCGACTTCGTGCGCAGCGCGAAGCTGGCCCAGAAGGCCGGCTACGACGGCGTCGAGGTGATGGGCTCGGAAGGCTACCTGATCAACCAGTTCCTGGCCGAACGCACCAACCAGCGCACCGATGCCTGGGGTGGCGACGCCGAGCGACGCATGCGCTTTCCCATCGAGATCGTGCGCCGCATCCGCGAGGCCGTCGGTTCCGATTTCATCCTGATCTACCGCCTGTCGATGCTGGACCTGGTCGAGGGCGGTCAGTCCTGGAACGACATCGTGCGCCTGGCGAAGGCCATCGAGGCGGCCGGCGCGACGCTCATCAACACCGGCATCGGCTGGCACGAGGCGCGCGTGCCGACCATCGTCACCAGCGTGCCGCGCGGTGCGTTCAGCTGGGTCACGGCGCGCATGAAGCAGGAACTGACGCTGCCGCTGATCACCACCAACCGCATCAACATGCCGGACGTGGCCGAACGCATCCTCGCCGCGAGCGAGGCCGACATGGTCTCGATGGCGCGTCCGCTGCTGGCCGACCCGACCTGGGTGGCGAAGGCGCGCGAGGCGCGCAGCGACGCCATCAACACCTGCATCGCCTGCAACCAGGCCTGCCTGGATCACGTGTTCGAGAACAAGCGCGCCTCCTGTCTGGTCAATCCGCGCGCCTGCCACGAGACCGAACTGCAGATCGAGCCCGCCGCGACGCCGCGCCACTACGCCGTGGTCGGCGCCGGTCCGGCCGGACTCGCCTGCGCCGCGACGCTGGCCGAGCGCGGCCACGCCGTCACGCTGTTCGATCGCGCCGACGCCATCGGCGGCCAGTTCAACATGGCCAAGCGCATTCCCGGCAAGGAAGAATTCCGCGAGACGCTGCGCTACTTCGACCAGCGTCTGGATGCCGCGAAGGTCACCCGGCGTCTCGGCCGCGAGGCCGGCATCGACGCTCTGCGCGACTTCGACGCCGTGGTCGTCGCCACCGGCGTCACGCCGCGCGCGCTGGCGCTGCCCGGTGCGGATCATCCGAAGGTGCTCGGCTACATCGACGTGCTGCGCAACGATGCGAAGGTCGGTCCGCGCGTGGCGATCATCGGCGCCGGCGGCATCGGCTTCGACGTCGCCGAATTCCTCACCCAGGACGTGCCCTCGCCCACCACCGACGTGCATCGCTGGAACGCCGAATGGGGCGTGGACGAACAGATGCGCACGCCCGGCAGCCTGATGCCGCGCACGCCGGAAGCGCCGCTGCGCGAAGTCTGGCTGCTGCAGCGCAGCGAAGGCCGACCGGGCAAACGCCTGAACAAGACCACCGGCTGGGTGCACCGCGCGACGCTGAAGGAAAAAGGCGTGCACATGCTCGGCGGCGTGAGCTACCAGCGCATCGACGACGCCGGTCTGCACGTGCGCGTCGATGGCGAGGATCGCGTGCTGGCCGTCGATCACGTCGTGGTGTGCGCGGGCCAGGAGCCGAACCGCACGCTGGCCGACGCCCTCGTCGCCGCCGGCATCGCCACCCACGTCATCGGTGGCGCGGACGTCGCCGCCGAACTCGACGCCAAGCGCGCCATCGACCAGGGTACGCGTCTCGCGGCAAGGCTCTGAAGCGCGTTCAGAAGCGGAAAGTCGCGAATACCGACGGGCCGTCGAGCTTCAGATCGAGGCTGTCGTTGTAGGCGTCGTGCCGCTGATGCAGCCGGATGCGGTTGATGTCGTATTCGGCGCTGATCCCGAAGTGCTTGGTGGCAAACCACTGCACGCCGAGCGCGGCGTTATAGATGTGACCGTAGAGATTTCCGCCATTCTTCTTCACGCCCGAGGCGTTGAGATACATGCGCCAACGGTCGTTGAAGGCATGCCGCCAGCCCAGCTGCAACAGCGGCGCCCAGGCGCTTTCGTCGGTCGACGACTCGGCCTGCGCCGTCTGTCCGTTGACCGAGGCCTGCCCGCGAATCGAGGCATCCACGCGGTAATAGCCCGCGCCCAGGCCGATGCCGAAGACATCGTTGCCGTGACCGATCCACCAGCGGTAGGCCGCACTGCCAAAATCGAAACCGAGCTTGCCGCGCACGCTGGCCTGCGCCTCGTAGGTGTTGCCCTCATAGGTGATGCTGTCGCTCAGCGTCTTGCTGCGTTCGCGCCGGTAGCGGTAGTAGTCGAACGAGAATCCCTGACTGTCGCCGATCAACACGTCCGCGCGCAGACGGGGCGACCAGGCACGCTTGCTGAAGCCGAGGTCGTCCTCGAGGTTGACGTCACCGTAGGCACTGCCGTCGCGGTTGCTGGCGCGCAGCGTGGTGTCGCTGCCAGAGTCGTACGCACCGATCCAGATGCTGGCTCGATCGAGCGCGGGCGAATGCTGGGCCGCGACCGTGCCGCTGACAAGCAAACCTGCAACGAGCAGCAGACAGGAACCATGAAAGATATGAGGTTGGCGGTGCATGTGACACGTCCTTTCTTGCTTCGGAAAGCGCGGACGCCCGCCCGATGCGCACACGGCATCCGCCATATCGATCCTAGCGAAAAGCCGTGCGGTCACGACGCATGCAGTGCCGCCGTCATCAGAAGGGATTCATCCGCCCGACCGCGCGCTGAACGCGCATGTCCGGCCATGGGCGGATTGGCGCTATGTTTATGGGATCAGGACTTCCCTGCCCGAGTCGCTCATGAAGCTGTATTACCTCCCCGGCGCCTGCTCCCTCGCCAGTCACATCGTCCTCGAATGGATCGGCCGACCCTACCTGGCGCAGAAGATGGGCCGCGACGATCTCAAGTCCGACGCCTACCTCGCCCTCAATCCCGCGGGCGCCGTGCCCGTGCTGGAAGTCGACGGTTGGGCGCTGACGCAGAACGCCGCGATTCTGAATTACCTCACCGACGCTTTCCCCGAAGTCGGACTCGGCGGCGACGGCACGCCGCGCGCACGGGCCGAGATCAATCGCTGGCTGGGGTTTCTCAATGCCGATGTGCACCCGGCGTTCAAACCGCTGTTCGGAAGCACGCGCTATCTGGAAGACGACGCCGTCGTCGAGCGCACGCAGACGCACGCGCGCGCCACGCTGCGCCGGCTCTTCGAGCGCGCGGATGCACAACTGTCGACGCACGAATGGCTGGCTGGTCCGCGTTCCGTCGTCGATCCCTATCTGTTCGCGATCACGCGTTGGACCCACGCCAAGGAAGTCGATCTGGACGGCCTGCGGCATCTGCGAGCCTGGTTCGAGCGCATGGGCGAGGACGCCAGCGTGCGTCGCGCACTGGAGCAGGAAGGACTGACCTGACGCTGCGCATGCGACCGCTCGCCACGCATGCGACGGCGAGCGGCTAGGCGCGCTTCCAGTAGCGTTCCATCACCAGGTAGGTGAACGAGGCCGACCAGGTGATCAGCACGAAGCCGGTCAATGCCTCGGTGCCGACCAGGAAGCGGATCGGCCCGGTGGGAATGACGTCGCCGAAGCCGACCGTCGAGTAGGTGACCGCGGAAAAGTACACGTGATCGAAGATCGATTCCGGCGGAATGCCGTGAATCTGGCCGAAGCGGGGATCGATCAGCAGCAGCGCGAACAACGCCAGACCGAACACCCAGATCTCCAGCACGTGCAGCAGCAGCACGCCGAAGATGCCGCGCAGCACGCCACGGCGTGCATGCGCATGCAGGCGCGAGAGGCTGCGCGAAAGCAACGTCAGCCCCTCGTAGTGCAGCAGCACGCAGAGCGCGACCACCACTGCCGTGGCGCCGGCGACGGCAAAGTTCACGCCCCAGTGGGCATAGGTATCGCTGTGCGGCACCGTGCGCAGGATCGGTGCGATCGCCGACGTGATCATACGGTGCCCTGCATCGTGCGTCTCCGTGGCCGGACGGCGGCCCGCACCTCGCGGGCCGCCTGCGCGGGTTCAGCGCTTCTCGATCGGAGTGTACGCCCGATCCTCCGGACCGACGTAGTTGGCGCTGGGACGGATGATCTTCTTGTCCTCGCGCTGTTCCATCACGTGCGCGCTCCAGCCGGTGGTGCGGGCGATCACGAACAGCGGCGTGAACATGGCCGTGGGCACGCCCATCATGTGATACGCCGAGGCGCTGTACCAGTCGAGATTCGGGAACATCTTCTTCAGTTCCATCATCACGTTCTCGATGCGCTCGGAGATTTCGAACAGACGCATGTTGCCGCCTTCCTGGCACAGCTTGCGGCTGATCTCCTTGATGATCGGATTGCGCGGATCGCCGATGGTGTACACCGGGTGACCGAAGCCGATCACGATTTCCTTGTTGGCCACGCGCTCGCGGATGTCGGCCTCGGCCTGATCGGCGTCGCGGTAGCGGGCGATGATCTCCATCGCCACTTCATTGGCACCGCCATGCTTGGGACCGCGCAGCGCGCCGATGGCACCGGTGATCGACGAGTAGATATCCGAACCGGTGCCGGCGATCACGCGCGCCGTGAAAGTCGAGGCGTTGAACTCGTGCTCGGCGTACAGGATCAGCGACTTGTCCAGCGCGTTGACGTGCGACTCGCTGGGCGGCTCGCCGTGCAGCAGATGCAGGAAGTGGCCGGCGATGGTGTCGTCGTCGGTCTCGGTCTCGATCGGCTTGCCGTTCTGGCGGAAGTGATACCAGTACAGCAGCATCGAACCGAAACTGGCGATCAGACGGTCGGCGATGTCGCGCGCGCCGCTGATGCTGTGGTCGTCCTTCTCCGGCAGTACCGTGCCCAGCGCCGAGCAGCCGGTGCGCAGCACGTCCATCGGATGGGTCGCGGCCGGCAGGCGCTCGAGCACGCCCTTGACCTGCTGCGGCAGGCCGCGCATGCGCTTGAGCTTGGCGCGGTAGGCGTTGAGCTCGGACCAGGTCGGCAGATGACCGTGGATCAGCAGGTGCGCGACTTCCTCGAAGGTGGACTTGGTCGCCAGGTCCTTGATGTCGTAGCCGCGGTAATGCAGGTCGTTGCCGCTGCGGCCGACCGTGCACACGGCGGTGTTGCCGGCGGTGACGCCGGACAGCGCCACGGATTTCTTGGCCTTGGGCAGGGTCTGCTGGGTGTTCTCGCTCATGCTGGGAACCTCGTGTTTTCCGTGAGTCGTGGAGGACGCCCGCGCGCGGCCGGCGTCCGTCGCGTGATTCAGTCGTTGCCTTCGGCGAACAGCGCGTCGAGCTTGTTCTCGTACTCGTGATAGCCGAGGAAATCGTACAGCTCCTCGCGCGTCTGCATGGTCGGCACCGCGGCCTTCTGCGTGCCGTCGCGGCGGATCGTCTCGTAGACGTTCAGCGCAGCCTTGTTCATGGCGCGGTAGGCGCCGCAGCAGTACAGCGCGATATCGACGTTGGCGTCGCGCAGTTCGTCGACGGTGAAGAACGGCGTGGAACCGAACTCGGTCAGGTTGGCCAGGATCGGCACCTTCACCGCCGCCTTGAACTTGCGGTAGTCGTCCAGCGTCTTCATGGCCTCGGGGAAGATCATGTCGGCGCCGGCCTCGACGTAGGCCACGGCGCGCTCGATGGCGGCGTCGATGCCCTCGTTGGCAGCGGCGTCGGTGCGCGCCATGATGACGAAAGCGGGATCGGTACGGCCGTCGACGGCCGCCTTCACGCGGTCGACCATTTCCGCCGTCGGCACCACTTCCTTGCCGGGACGATGACCGCAGCGCTTCTGCCCGACCTGATCCTCCATGTGCACGGCAGCCACGCCGACGCGCTCGAAGGAACGGATTGTGCGAGCGATGTTGAAGGCGCCACCCCAGCCGGTATCGATATCGACCAGCAGCGGCAGCTGCGTGGCCTCGACGATGCGACGGGCGTCGGTCAGCACGTCTTCCATCGTGCTGATGCCCAGGTCCGGCATGCCCAGCGAGTTGGCGGCCACACCGCCACCGGACAGGTACAGCGCCTTGTAGCCAACGCGCTTGGCCATCAGGCCGGCGTAGGCGGTGATCGCGCCGACGACCTGCAGCGGATTTTCGGCATTCAGGGCCGCGCGGAAACGCGCGCCGGCCGAAGCATCAGAACTCATGCGTGGACTCCATCAGGGGCGATTGCAGCCCCCTATTGTAGTCCAGGCGGCGCGGACGGACACGAACCGCCCGCGCAACGGCTCAGGTGCAAGCCGGACGACGCTGCCCCGATCTCATTGCGGATGCGCGCTGCGCCAGGCCTGCAGCGCCTTCAGCGTGTTGGCGACGTGGTGATCCGGGTTGAGGTCGGTGTACTCGTAGATCACCGTGCCGTCCGGGGCGATCACGTAGGACACGCGGCGCGCGTACTTGTGCACGATCGGCATCACCGCGTCATAGGAACGCGTGATGCTGCCGTCCGTATCGGCGGCCACCGGGAACTTGCTGCGGCACTCGCTGACCGAGAATTTCTTCAGCGTGCCGATGTCGTCGCGCGACACGCCGATCACCGTCGCACCCAGCGCCTGATACTGGGGCGTGGCCTCGGCGAAGTCGTGCGCCTCGATGGTGCAGCCCTTGGTGAACGCCGCCGGATAGAAATAGACCACCACCGGACCCTTCTTCAGCGCGTCGGCCAGCACGTAGGTGTAGACCGAGCCGCCCAGCGACGCCTGCGCGGTGAACATCGGCGCCTTGCCGCCGACCGGCAGCGCAGCGGACGCCGTGCCCACAAAACCGGCCAGAACGACGGCCACGAACAACGAAATTCCGTGTTTCATGCGTTGGATCTCCTCGATGCGATGAAGCGCTCGCCGGACACGGCGACCTATTGCATATACGCGCCCGCCGCCGAAAACGATGCATGCCCGCCCTGTTGCCCTGCCCGCCCAACGAAACGGGGCGACCGAAGCCGCCCCGTCGAGTCGCGAAACGTGCGCCGCACGCCGGCGATCACATCGCGTGCTTCTTGCGCCAGTCACGGATGGCTTCCAGCGTGTTGGCGACGTGCTTGTCCGGATTCATGGCGGTGTAGCTGTAGATCACCGTACCGTCCGGCGCGATCACGTAGGAGGTGCGGTTGGCGTATTCGGCGTGACTCGGCAGCACCGAGTCGTAGTCCTTCATGATGGCGCCGTCGTCATCGGAGGCCACCGGGAACTTGCTGCGGCACTCGCTGACCGAAAACTTCTGCAGCTTGGCGATCGGGTCGTGCGACACGCCGATCACGCTGGCGCCCAGCGCCTTGTACTTCGGCATGGCCTCGGCGAAGTCGTGCGCCTCGATGGTGCAGCCGGGCGTGAAGGCCGCCGGGTAGAAGTAGACCACCACCGGGCCCTTCTTCAGCGCCTTGGCCAGCGAGTAGCTGTACACCTTGCCGCCGAGCGAAGCCTTGGCGGTGAACAGCGGCGCCTTGGCGCCGTCGGGTAGCGCGGCCAGCGCGGGCAAGGCGACCAGCGCCAGCGAGGCGGCCATGCACATCATCATGCGTTTCATGATCGTTGCTTCTCCGTGAAGTCGTGCCGCGGCGCGCGCGGCGTGGGTCTGTGGGAACGTGTCCAGCATGGGCGTTTTCCTGCAGGCGGGCAATGGCGTGGACATCATTGGATGATGACCGGCATGCAGGCGAAAATCTTTCACGTAGGCTGCAGATACAGAGAAGGCGGCACAGGGCCGCCTTCTCCCATACCGCATCTCGCTCGCGCTTACTTGGCGAACAGACCCTCGACGGCGCTGCGCTCTTCGCGCAGTTCCTGCTCGGTGGCGTCCATGCGGGCACGCGAGAAGTCGTTGATCTCCAGACCCTGCACGATGGCGTACTTGCCGTCCTTGCAGGTCACCGGGTAGCCGTAGATCACGCCCGGCTCGATGCCGTAGGAGCCGTCCGACGGGATGCCCATCGAGACCCAGTTGCCCTCGTCGGTGCCCAGCGCCCACGAACGCATGTGGTCGATGGCGGCCGAGGCGGCCGAGGCGGCCGACGACGCGCCGCGCGCCTTGATGATCGCCGCGCCGCGCTGCTGCACGGTCGGAATGAAGTCGCTCTCGTACCAGGCCTGATCGACCAGATCGGTGGCAGCCGTGCCGTCGACGGTGGCGTGATGGATGTCCGGGTACTGCGTGGAGCTGTGGTTGCCCCAGATGATCATCTTCTTGATGTCGGTGTTGTGCTTGCCGGTCTTCTCGGCCAGCTGGCTCATGGCGCGGTTGTGGTCCAGGCGCACCATCGCGGTGAAGCACTTCGGATCCAGGTCCGGCGCGCTCTGCTGCGCGATCAGCGCGTTGGTGTTGGCCGGGTTGCCGACCACCAGCACCTTGACGTCGCGCTTGGCGTGGTCGTTCAGCGCCTTGCCCTGCGGCCCGAAGATCTTACCGTTGGCTTCCAGCAGGTCCTTGCGCTCCATGCCGGCGCCGCGCGGACGCGCGCCGACCAGCAACGCGTAGTCGACGTCCTTGAAGGCGACGTTGGCGTCGTCGGTGGCGACGACGTCGGCCAGCAACGGGAACGCGCAGTCGTTCAGTTCCATCACCACGCCCTTGAGCGCATCCAGGGCCGGGGTGATCTCGAGCAGGTGCAGGATGACCGGCTGGTCCTTGCCCAGCATGTCGCCGGCGGCGATGCGGAACAGCAGCGCGTAGCCGATCTGGCCGGCGGCGCCGGTGACGGCAACTCGAACGGGTGCTTTCATGTCGGTACTCCGTTGAACAGGGAAATGCGAGAGTCGGTCGCGGAACCGAGCCGTTCCGCGACCGTGAAAATCAGGACAGCTCGGCGAAGAACTCGCGGATGCGCTGCATGCCCGGCTCCAGCTGCTCGGCCGGACAGGTGTAGGAGATACGCAGACCGCGCGGCTCGCCGAAGGCCGAGCCCGGTACGCAGGCCACGCCCTTGGCTTCCAGCAGCGCGGTGCAGACGTCGACGTCGTTCTCCAGACGCTTGCCGTTGTGGCTCTTGCCGAACGCGCAGGAGATGTCCGGGAAGGCGTAGAACGCGCCCTGCGGACGCGGGCACTCGACGCCCTCGATGCTGTTGAGCGCATCGACCACCAGATCGCGGCGCTGGGCGAACTCGGCGCACTTCTCGGTCGGCACGTCCTGCGGACCGGACAGCGCGGCCGCCGCGGCCACCGAGGCGACCTCGGGGATGTTGGTGATGTGGTTGGAGTTCAAGGTCACCACGGCCTTGGCCACGTCCTTCGGACCGGCCATCATGCCGATGCGCCAGCCGGGCATGCCGTAGGTCTTGGACATCGAGTCGACGAAGATCACGCGCTCGCGCAGTTCCGGACGGACATGCACGAAGTTGTGGTAGCCGACGCCGTCGAACACCATGCGGTTGTAGATGTCGTCGGTGATGATCCAGGTGTCCGGATGCTTGACCAGCACCTCGGCCAGCGCGGCGATCTCGTCCTTGGTGTAGACCATGCCCGTCGGGTTGGACGGGTTGTTGAACAGGAAGATCTTCGGCTTGCTGGCCAGCGCCTCGTCGAGCTGCGCCGGGGTCAGCTTGTAGTGCTGCTCCGGCGGGCACGGCAGCAGCTTCACCTTGGCACCGAGGATCTCGGCGATGTCCAGGTAGCTGGTCCAGTACGGCGTCGGGAAGGCGATCTCGTCGCCGTCGTCCAGCAGCGCCTCGGCCAGGTTGTAGAGGATGTGCTTGGCGCCGACCGCCACCGCGCAGTTCTCGGCGGTGTAGCCGTCCATGCCGCTGCCCTTCATGTGCTCCAGAAAGGCGTCCAGCAGCGGCTTGCTGCCGCGGTTGGAGCCGTACTGGCCCGAGTCCTTGTCCAGCCAGTCGCGCACGGCCTGATACACGTGCGGGCCGGGCAGGAAGTTCGGCACGCCGATCGAGAAACTGATGATGTCGCGGCCTTCGGCCTTGAGCTGACGGGCCTTCTCGGCGATCAGCATGATCGCGCTGGGCTTGGCGCGACTCATGCGCTGGGCAAGCTTGGGCATGGAATCCTCACGCGGGCGGGATGGGGAAAGCGGCAATTTTATCACACGGTCGCCGGCCCCGAACCGCCAGGAGGGCATAAGCGAAGGGCGCCGTTGCTGGCGCCCTTCGGATGTCGCACGCACGCCTCACCGCCCGGCAAGGCGTGCGGACGATCAGCTGCCGATGCGGCGCAGCGGCTTGCCGGCCATCAGGTTGCGCTCGATCTGCTCCAGGCTGACGCCCTTGGTCTCGGGCACGAACCAGATGGTGAACAGAAGGAACAGGATGTTCAGGCCGCCGTACAGCCAGAAGGTCTGTGCCGCGCCGATGCCGTTGAGCAGGCTGAGGAAGGTCAGACCGACGATGGCGTTGGCGACCCAGTTGGTCAGGGTCGACACGCCGATGCCGAAGTCGCGGCCCTTCAGCGGCTGGATCTCCGAGCAGATCGCCCACACCAGCGGACCGGCCGACATGGCGAAACCGACGATGAACACCAGCAGCATGCAGACCGTGAAGATCTGCTCGCCCTGCGTCAGCGTGCCCATGTTCATCATCGTGCCGACCGCGCCCAGCCCGGCGGCCATCACCAGGAACCCGGCGTACAGGATCGGCTTGCGACCGATGCGGTCGACGAAGGCGATGGCGATGAAGGTGGCCAGCACGTTGGTCACGCCGACGATCACGGTGGCCCACATCTGCGCGTTTACGCCGAAACCCACGTGCATGAAGATGCGCGGTGCGTAGTACATGATCACGTTGATGCCGGTCAGCTGCTGCACGACCTGCAACAGGACGCCCAGACCGACCGAGCGGCGGAAATTGCGGTTCTGCAGGAACATGTGCCAGCCGCGCTGCGGAATCTTCAGCTGCTCCTGGATGTCCGTGACCTCGCGGTCGACCGCGGCCTCGTCCGAACGCAGGTGATGCAGCACATCGCGCGCCTCCTCGGAACGACCGCGCATGACCAGCCAGCGCGGACTTTCCGGCAGACGCAGCACGCCGATCAGGAACAACGCGCCCGGAATGGCGATCACGCCCAGCATCCAGCGCCACTCGCCATGCTGGCTAAACCACAGGTTGGACAGGAACGCGCCGAGGATGCCGATGGTGATCATCAGCTGATACATCGAGATCATCGCGCCGCGCGTCTCCTGCGGCGCGACCTCGGCCAGGTACAGGGGCGCGGTGAACGCCGCCACGCCGATCGCGATGCCGAGCAGGAAGCGCGCCACCAGCAGAAACGCGGGCGACCACGCGAACGCGCACAGCACGGAACCGATCACGAACAGCGCCGCGCTGATGATGAGCGTGCGCCGGCGACCCAACGACGAGGAAAGCCAGCCGGCCCCCGCGGCGCCGGTGGCCGCGCCCCACATCATGATGCTGACGATCCACTCGATGTAGTTGTCGCTGATGTGGAATTCGGTCTGGATGAACTGTTCGGCGCCGGAAATCACGCCGATGTCGAGGCCGAACATGAGGCCGGCCAAGGCGGCCAGCAAATAGGTGAACGTGGTCTTGCGGCCTTGCGGCGCCGCGACGGTTGCGTTCATCGAGCAGTCTCCCCGTGGTTTTTATGTAAACGTTTTCCGAGTCTATGCCACACGCGGACCCTCCCGCCAGCGCGCAGCACACATTTTGCCCACGGTAGCCCCATCCATCGCCACCGTGGTCCTGCATACGTATGCAGACCGCCCGTGCATAATGGGGCGTCCGCATCCGTGGACGCACGTATCAGCGTGTCACTGACCCATCGACGGGAGAACGTACATGCATTGGATATGGTTGTTTCTGGTCGGCCTGGTGATCGGCATCGTCGCCAAGCTGCTCATGCCCGGCAAAGATCCGGGCGGGTTCATCATCACCGCCATTCTCGGCATCGCCGGCATGTTCGTGGGCGACTGGCTGGCCGCGAAGCTCGGCATCATGGTCGGCGGCGGACTCAGCGGCTTCATCGCCGGCGTGGTCGGCGCGATCATCCTGCTGTTCCTGTATCGACTGGTGGCGAAGAAGACCTAGCGCGCGTCTTCGCGTGCAACGAAAAAGGGCGACCCGCGGGCCGCCCTTTTTCATGTCGCGGATTAGCCGCGCTCAGCCGCGCGCGTCGAGCACCGCGCTCCAGTCGGCCACGCGCTCGCTCATCTTGTCCAGCAGCGCGTCGACGTCGCCTTCCAGGGTGACTTTCTCGATGGCGTCGCCCTGCAGCACCGCGTCGACCACGGCCTGATCGCTGCTGTCGACGACTTCGCCGAACACGCTGTGCTTGCCGTCCAGCCACGGCGTCGCGCCGTGGGTGACGAAGAACTGGCTGCCGTTGGTGCCCGGACCGGCGTTGGCCATCGACAGCACGCCCGGCTTGTCGTGACGCAGGCTGGCGTCGAACTCGTCCTCGAAGCGGTAACCCGGACCGCCGCGACCGCTGCCCTCGGGGCAACCGCCCTGGATCATGAAGTCGGGGATCACGCGGTGGAAGTTCAGGCCGTCGTAGAACCCGCGCTTGGCCAGGTTGACGAAATTGGCCGTGGTCAGCGGCGTCTTGTCGTCGTGCAGGCGGATGCGGATCGGGCCGCGGCTGGTGTGCAGGGTGGCGGTGATGCTCATGGGCGGTGTCCGGTCGTGGAGAACGAAACGTCGGATTATACCGCCCTTGCTCGGGACTCAGGGCGACAGGTCCAATCCTTCGCGGGTGAGTGCCTGCGCGCCCCGTGCCTTCGGTTGCGGCGTGGGTGCGTCGGCCAGGGGCTCGCCGCCGACCACGTGACGGTAGAGCGCGTCCATCGCGGCGTAGCCGTACGGCATCAGCGGCACATGCGCCGCGCCGAAGGCCGGCAGGGCCAGGAAGGCGTCGAAATGTTGGGCATGCGGCACCTTCCAGTAACGAGGCGAGCGCCCCTCGGCGCGCAGCCAGCCCACGTACGGCTCGGACGTGAAGGCGGTCGGGATCAGGCCGTCGTCGGCGCCGTGCACGACCGAGATCGGCAGATCCTTGCGCGGCAACTGCGCGGCCAGCGCGTCCACCGAGGCATGCAGGGTCGCGGCATCCGTGTCCTCGCCAGTCCACAGCGCGCGCAGGCAATCCAGTCCGGCCAGCGTCGGGTCCGATGACGCGTCGACCCTGCCGAACAGGCCCACGCCCGCGCCCGGCGGAATGCCCGACGCGTCGGCCCACCAGGCGGCGCGGGTTGCATCGTCCGCCGCGACGGGCTGGCCCTGGGCGTCCATCGCCTCGTAACGGAAGCCGCACGGCATGCGACCGACGCCGCGCCGCAGGTAGGCCGAGGCATAGCCGGCCGCCACGCTGCGCCAGGAGTCGAAGACCGTGGTGCTGGCGGCGGTCGCCAGCACGGCATCGGTCCAGCCCTGCGCATGCAGGTGCGCCAGCGCCTCGGCGGCCTGCCCGGCCGGTGTGTCGGACTGGAGCTCGCCGCGCGCGTGCAGGCTCGCGCAACGCGCCAGCCAGTGCGCCGGCGGCTTGCCTTCGGTGCGCGCCAGTGGCGCGTCGTCGAAACGGGCATCCGTCAACGCGCACGGCATCCACAGCGCCGCTTCGGTGGCGTAGTCGTACAGCGCGCGACCGTGTCCGGCCACGTGCACGTTCGGCTCCATCGCCATCACCGCGTCCAGCAGGCCGTCGTGATCCAGCCCGGCCGCTTGCAGCACCGCGCCGCCGCCGTTGGACAGGCCGGCCGCGATGATGCGCGTGTTCTGCGGTGTGAACGGCGCCTGGTCGGGATAGGCGCGGTCCATCATCGCCAGGCCGAAGCGCGCTGCTTGTAGTACGTCGCGGCCCCAGTCGGCTTCGGGGTTGTCGCCGGAATGCATGTGCTTGACCGCGACACCGGCGCCGGCGTCGTATTCGCGCGGCTCGAATTCCAGCGGCGCATCGCCGGCCCTGGCGCGCGTGCCGTCCAGCGCCACGCCGGTACCGGTGGCGGTGTCGAAATAGCCCGAACCCGTGCCCTTGTCGGTGTAGGCGACGGCGCAGCCGCGCGGCAGACCGAACGCGCCGGCCAGGGAGATCGCGCCGTACACGCCGCGCGAACCCGAGGATGCGGTGACGATCAGGCAACGCGCGTTGGCGTCGAAGGCGTCCGGCGCCTGCAGCAGCACGCGATGCGGGGCATGCGCGCCGGGCACGCGCGCGAACGCCGTGTATTCGCGACCGGGCACGTCCGGCACGCCGCCGTAGGCGCGCCCGTAGCCGCCCAGCGGACCGAGATCGGCGATGCCCTTCCAGCTCGTCTGGATGGCGCGTCGGCGCAATGCCTCGGGCGTGGGTGCGTCGGCATCGGCGAACGGCGTCGGCGCGCCGGCCAGCCCCTTCAGGCCGAGACCGGCCGAAAGCAGGTCGTCGCTGCCGCGATGTTCGGTGACGCGCACCGGTCCGGAGAGAAAGTCGACGGACATGGCGTCCTCGCTGGGAGTCGTCGGCGCCCCGCAGGCCGTCACGGCGGCCACGGCGGCGGTGCAGAGGTAGCGGGCAAACTTCGACATGCTGTCAGCCTAGCCGCAAATCCGTTCCTGACCATGGTACGAAAGTCCACATGCCGGGTCGCCCCCGGAGCGCTAGGCTGGGCGCATCCTGCGCATTGCCCGAGGTAGCTGCATGTCCACCATCCTGATCACCGGCGCCGGCAGCGGCATCGGCGCCGGCCTCGCCACGACGCTGGCGGCCGCCGGCCATCATGTGCTCGCCACCGATCTCGACGCGGAGGCCGCCGGCAAGATCGCGGCGCAGATCCGCGCCGACGGCGGTCGGGCCGACGCCCTGGCGCTGGACGTCAGCCGCGACGACAGCGTCGATACCCTGCTCGCCGCCCTGCCCGCGCCGGTCGACGTGCTGGTCAACAACGCCGGCCTCCAGCACGTGTCGCGGCTGGAAGAATTTCCGATGCCGAAGTGGGACCTGCTGATCCAGGTGATGCTGACCGGCGTCGCCCGCATCACCCGCGCGCTGCTGCCGGGCATGCGCGAACGCGGCCACGGCCGCATCGTCAACATCGGCTCGGTGCATTCGCTGGTGGCCTCGCGCTACAAGAGCGCCTACGTCGCCGCCAAGCACGGCCTGCTCGGCTTCTCCAAGGTGATGGCGCTGGAAACCGCGGACACCGACATCACCATCAATACCGTCTGTCCGGCCTACGTGCATACGCCGCTGGTCGACAAGCAGATCGCCGCGCAGGCGCGCGAGAACGGTCTCAGCGAAGAGCAGGTGGTCAGCGAGATCATGCTCAAGCCGATGCCCAAGGGCGTGTTCATCAGCATCGAGGAGCTGGCCGGGATCACGGCGTTCCTGATGTCGCCGGCTGCGCGCAACATCACCGGGCAGACGCTGGTCGTCGACGGCGGCTGGACCGCGCAGTAGGCTCGGTGTTCGACGTCCGTACCGAATCCCTCGCATGCCGCGCCTGCTGATCGCCGACGACCATCCGCTGTTCCGCGCCGCGCTGCGCCAGGCGGCGCTGCACGCGCTGCCCGACGGCGACATCCACGAAGCGCCCGACTTGCCGACCACGCTCAGCGCGCTGACCGACGAGCCGGACACCGACCTGGTGCTGCTGGACCTGCACATGCCCGGCAGTCGCGGCCTGTCCGGACTGGCGGCGCTGCGCGGCCAGCATCCGGCGGTCGCGGTGCTGGTGGTGTCGGCGCACGACGAACCGCGCGTGATCCGCCGCGCGCTGGACCACGGCGCGTCCGGCTTCATCTCCAAGAGCGCCGATCCCGAGCAGATCGCCAACGCCATCCGCACCGTGCTCGACTGCGGCCAATGGGTGCCGCCGCATCTGAGCGACAGCGTCGCGGCCACCCCCAGCGATCCGTCCGACAGCGAACTCGCCGCGCGCCTGGCGCGCCTGACCGAACAGCAGTACCGCGTGCTCGGCCTGCTCGCCGAGGGGCTGCTCAACAAGCAGATAGCCGACCGCCTGGGCATCCAGGAGCGCACCGTGAAAGCGCACGCGACAGCCATCTTCGAGAAGCTGGAAGTGCGCAACCGCACCCAGGCCGGCGTGCTGCTGCGTTCGCTGGACCTCGCCGATCCGGCGCACGCCGACTAGCGCGCATTCGATTCAGGCGCGCGCACGCCCCTGCGGCTCGGCGGCCGCCATCAGATGCTTGAGTACCTGCCGCAACGCCAGCGGCTTCAGCGGTTTGTAGAGCATCGTCGCGCCCGCCTCCAGCACCTGCTGACGCAGCCCGGGATCGCGGTCGGCGGTCAGCACGATGGCCGGTGTGGCGCCGAAGCGCACGCGCAGCGCCTCAAGCACGTCGAGACCGGTCACGCCGCCATCGAGGTGGTAGTCGAGCAGCAGCAGGTCGGGCGACCATGGCGCCGCCAGCGCCTGCTCCAGCGTACCCGCGCCGTGCACGTTCCAGCCCCACTGGCCCAGCACGGCGCGCATCGCGGTCAGCACGTCCGGCTCGTTGTCGACCACCAGCGCCTTGCCGGCCGGCAGCGATTCGATCGTGGGTCCCGCGCTCGCGCGCGGGGTGACCGGCCCCGGCTCGGCCTGCGGCAACCGCACGCCGAACACGCTGCCGGAGCCGGGCCAGGAACGCAGCGTCAGCCGGTGCCCCAGCAACCCGGCCATGCGTTCGGCGATGGCCAGCCCGAGGCCGAGCCCCTGCCCGCTGGCGGCGCTGCCGCGGCGGAACTCCTGGAAGATCAGGGCCTGCTCGGCGCGCTCGATGCCGGGACCGGTGTCCCACACTTCCAGCGCCAGCTCGCCCTCGCGGCGACGGCAGCCCAGCAGCACCCGGCCGCGGCGCGCGTAGCGCAGCGCGTTGGCGAGGAAGTTCTGCAGCACGCGCCGCAGCAGTTGCGGGTCCGACTGCGCCCACAGCGCCGTGCGCACCACGCGCAGACGAATGCCGCGCTCGGCGGCCAGCGCCTGGAACTCGGCCGCCAGCGGATCGAGCACGTCGGCCAGCGCGAACGGCCGCGGGCGCGCCACCAGGCGCCCGCCTTCCAGCCGCGCGATGTCGAGCAGTCCGGCCAGCAGATGCTCGGTGGCGTCCAGCGCGCCCTGCAGATGCCGCGCGGTGTCGCGGTGCGTTTCGCCCAGACGCTCTTCCAGCGTGTGCGCGAACAGCTGCGCGGCGTGCAGCGGCTGCAGCAGATCGTGGCTGACCGCAGCCAGAAAGTGGGTCTTGGCCTCGTTGGCGCGCTGCGCGGCCTCGCTGGCCTGCGCTAGGGCATGCGTGCGCTCGGCCACGCGCAGTTCCAGCGTCTCGTTGCTGCGTTTCAGTTCGCGCTCGGCGGTGCGGAAGTCGGTGACGTCGGTGAAGGTCGCCACGTAGCCGCCGCCCGGCATCGGGTTGCCACGGATCTCGATGGCGCGGCCGTCGTGCAGATGCCGTTCGGACAGATGCGGCGTGCCGGCGCGCATGTGCGCCAGCCGGCGCTGGCAACGCGCTTCGACCTCGCCCTCGCCGATCAGGCCGGCGGCGATGTTGTGGCGCATCAGCTCGAGCACGGGACGCCCGACTTCGAGCAGGCCGTCGGGATACTCGAACAAATCCGCGTACGGCTGATTCCACGCCACCACGCGCAGCTCCGCATCGACCACGCAGATGCCCTGGCTCATGTTGGCCAGTGCCGCCGATAGCACACGCTGGTTGAAACGCAGGTCCTGCGAAGCCTCGTCGACGATGGCGGCGACCGTGTCCAGATCCTCGCTGCCCTGATGCCGCATCACGTCCAGCAGCAAGCGCGCCGAAGCCGCGCCGATCACCGCCGCCAGTTCGTGCTCGACCGCGGCCACGCGCGGCGGCTCGGCCAGCACGCGGTCGGGCGCATCGCGGAACAGGCGCTCGACGTCGGACGTTGGCAGGAACCGCGCCGACAGCGCGCGCAACTCGTGCAGCGGCACGCCACCGCCCGCGGACGCCGGCCGCGCGCGCCCGAAACGCGACCGCGCTACCAGAAAGATCGCGGCGATATTGGCGAGCAGACTCAGCACCACCGCACGGCCCAGCCCGCTCCATCCGGACAGCCCGAACAGGTGCTGCGGCGCCAGCCATTCGATGCCGAACGGCCCGGCATGCACCCAGCCCGGTTGCGGCGTGAACAGCGCCGGCAGCAGCGCGTACAGCCACACCAGCGTGCCCACCAGCAGGCCCGCGCCGACCGCGCGCGCGCCGAGCTGCGGGCGGTAGATCGCCACCAGCGTCGCCGGCGCCAGTTCGGCCAGCGCCGAGAACGAGATCGCGCCGATGTCGGCCAGCGCGTCGTTGCCGGCCAGCACGCGGCTGTAGCCCCAGGCCAGCAGCACGATGGCGAGGATCGCCAGACGCCGCTGCGTCAGCACCTCGCGGCGCAGATCGCCCTGTTCGCCGCGGCCCCAGCCCGCGCGCACCAGCAGCGGCGCGACGAAGTGGTTGGCCACCATCAGACTCAGCGCCAGCGTCGCCACCACCACCATGCTGGTCGCCGCGCTCAGGCCGCCCAAAAAGGCCAGCAGCGCCAGCCCGTTCTGCTGCTGCGCCAGCGGCAGCGCCAGCACGTACAGGTCCGACGACACGCCGGCCGGCCCCAGCCAGGCGTCGCCCAGCCGCGCCAGCGGCAGGATCGGCGCGGCGATCAGGCACAGGTACAGCGGAAACAACCAGCGTGCCGTGTTCACGTGACGCGCATCGCGGCACTCGACCACGCCGGCATGGAACTGGTGCGGCAGCGTGAACATGGCCAGCGCGCCGAGCAGGATCAAGGCCGGGAACCCGTTGGTGTCGTGCGGCACCGTCGTCTGCGCCGGCGGCAGCGTCGGCAGGCCGTGCATCGGCATCAGCAGCATCGCGCCCAGCGCCAGCATCGCGCCGAGCTTGAACAACGACTCGAAGGCCATCGCCAGCACCAGGCCGCGGTTGTGCTCGGTGGCGGCGGCGCGGCGGGTGCCGAACAGCATCGCGAACAGCGCCATGATCAGCGCCACGTAGAGCGCACTGTCCTGCCACGGCGGCATGCCCTCGTAGCGGTCGCGGCTGAGCACGCCGTAGCTCATCGCCACCGCCTTCAGCTGCAGCGCAATGTAGGGCACGATGCCGATCAGCATCACCGCCGTGACCAGCGCGGCCAGTCCCGAGTGCCGGCCCAGCCGCGCGGCGATGAGGTCGGCCAGCGAACCGGCGTTGTAGTCGCGCGCCAGTCGCACCAGGCGCATCAGCACCGCGGCGCCGAAGGCGTACAGCAGGATCGCGCCGACGAAGGTCGGCGGCAGCCACCAGCCGGATCGGCTGGCCTGCGTCACCGTGCCGTAGAAGGTCCAGGAGGTGCAGTGGATCGCCAGCGACAGCGCGTAGACGATGGCCCAGCGGTTCTGCAACACGCGCGGATGGCGCTCGCCGTACAGCGCGACGCCGAACAGCAGCCCGAGCCAGACCAGACCGGCGGCGATGATGACGCCGGAACTCAGCATGGCCGGATTGTCCGCTCGCTTGCGCGTTGCATGAGGTCCCCCGGCCGCCGCTCGCTCAGATCGCGACGACAGCCTGACGCCCGAGCATAACCAAACGCGCCGGCGCGGCCTACGGCTGTTTCAGATCGACGCGCGCCTGCGGCACGCCGAGCGCGGCCAGCGCCCGCAGCAACCACTGCTGCTGCACGCCCTCGCGGGTGTCGTAGTGCGCGCCCGAGTAACCCCACCAGTCCCAGCAGGCTTGCGGATTGAGCGGCGCGAAGCTGGCGCGCGTCTGCGGATACAGCACGGCCACGTGATACGCGTCGGCCCAGCGATTGAAACCGGCCTCGCGCACGAAGGCTTCGCCGACCGACTCCACGTTCTGCTTGCAGCCGTGGAAGACCACCAGCACGCCGCAGGCCGCGCCGTCCATGCAGGCTTTCGGCACGTAGGCGTAGCCGGTGTCGGCCAGGAACGCGTCGCGCCCGTCCGGACGCAGCCGGTTCTGGTCGAAGCTGCGCAACTCGCCCGTTGCGGCCTTCGCCGGCATCGGCGCCGGTCCGTACAGCTGTTTGAAGATCGCGCCGGCGGCGTCGAAACCGCAGTGTCCAAGGTACGGCGCGACCGACGTGCGGCAGTCGTCGCCGGACGCCGCCACCGGCAGGTTGTGGCCGAAATCGCGATCGCCGTCCCAGGTCACCTGCATCGACGCCAGCGCCGGCATCTTCGCCCGCAGCGTGTCGTAGAACGTCGCGGCCGCCTGACTGACGTTCGCGGCCACGCGCGTGTCGTCCTTGCCGTGCAGCACGTAGACGCGCGAACGCGCCAACGCGTCCAGCGGGCCGAGACGACCGGCCGCCGAGGCCTCGCGCGCCTGCGTCACCAGGGCGTCGACGTCGGGCGCCGGCGTGCCCTTCATGCAGGTGCCGAGCGCCGTCGTCAGCTGTCCGCCGGCGCAGCCCCAGGGGCCGCCGGCCACCAGCGCGGCGCCGGAGAAGATGTCCGGCCAGGCCAGATGCGATTGCGTGGCCATGTACGCGCCGGCGGAGAGTCCGGCCACCTCGACGCGCGCCGGATCGACCTTCAACGAGGGCAATCGGTCCTCGGGCGCACGCACGCAGGCGGCAAGCAACAGCGGCAGGCACAGCGCCCAGGCGGCGCGAATCGTCATGGAAGTCATCTGAACATATCCTGCAGTGCGCCGGATGGTGGTCACGCGTGAAGTCTACGCAGCCTGCGGGCGCTCGGCCGATCCTTGCCGAGCGCCCGCTGCGGACGTTTTCCGGGGAGAGACCGTGAAACGTCCGCGCGCTTGGCCTCAGAAGTTGTAGCGCGCGCTGAGGTACCAGTTGCGCGGCATCGCGTAGTAGGCGGTCTGGATGTTGCCGACGCTGGAGAATTCCTGCGCGTCGGTCTTGTAGACCTTGTCGCCCAGGTTGCGCACGCCGGCGCGCCACTGCCAGTTGCCGTCCGCCGAGTCGTACACGCCGAACAGGCCGGTCACCGTGTAGGCCTTTTGCATCAGGCCCGGACGGTTGTCGACGCTGAGCCAGGTGTCGCTGCGATAGGAGGCGTCGGCGCCGAAGGTCAGCGCGGCGCCGCTGGACAGGCCGAAGGTCTGCGTCACCGCCACCCGCGCGGTGAATTTCGGCGAGAACGGCACATGCTTGTGCAGGTCCGGGTCGTACAGCGGATCGCTCGGGTTGAGGCGGTGGTCGTCGAACTTCTCGTACTTGGCGTCCATCCAGGCCAGCTGCGTGGACAGCCGCGTGCCGTCGCCGACCAGCGCGGTGCCCTCGAATTCCAGACCCTGGATGCGCAGCTTGGCGGCGTTGAGCACCGGGAAGTCGAAGCTCGGCGTCAGCGAGCCGGGGTTGACCACGTCGGACACGCGCGCCTGGAAGTCGCTGTAGTTGGAACGATAGGCCGCCAGGTTGCCCTGCAGACGGTTGTCCGCCGAGCGCATCTTCAGACCCATTTCGTAGGTCCACACGTACTCCGGATTGAACACCGGATCGGCCGCTTCGTTGGGATCGTTGGCACGGCCGTTGAAGCCGCCCGACTTGAAGCCGCGGTTGGCCGAGATGTAGCCCATCACCTGCGGAGTGAACTGCTTCTGCAGGCTGAGCGACGGCGTGACCGCGCTCCACGACTTGCTGGCGTGATCGATCACCGCCTGCGGATCCGCGCTGAAGGCCTGCAGCGGCGCGCCGAAGAAGGCGCTGGTGGTGCGCCAGTAGTGCTTGGTTTCCTTGGTGTAGCGCACGCCCGCGGCCAGCGTCCAGGTCGGCGCGAAGGTCCAGTTCACGTGCGCGAAACCGGCGTAGCTCTTGTTCTGCAGATCGTCGTCGATGGTGCGCAGGAAGTCGATCGGCAGCCCGCCGAAACGGATGAAGTCGTTGGCGTAGGCTTCCTGGTGCGACGGCACTTTCTCGTCCAGGTAGTACAGGCCGTAGACCGCTTCCAGGTTGTCGCCGTTGTTGTACTGCAGCTGCAGTTCCTGGCTGAACTGCTTCTGGTGGAAGTCGACCAGCACGTCGCCGAGCTGGAACTGCGAGGCGTCGATGTCGATGTACGAATGGCTGTCGAGCTTGCGGTAGGCGGTGATGCTCTTCAGGTTCCAGTCGCCGGACAACTTCCAGTTCATGTGCAGCGCCGCGCCCTTGTGTTCGAGCTTCTGTCCCTTGCCCGGACCGAACGACGTCTGCGAGTGGAAGTCGTACTTGCCGCCCGGCGGCGTGTACAGCAGCACCGGACCCAGCAGCAGATCGGTGGCGTACAGCGGCGCGGTCGGCTGGCCCAGGGTCAGTGCGGTGTCCTGCTTGGTGTAATCCAGCGCCAGGGTCGCGTCGAAGCTTTCGCTCGGCGCCCAGCGCAACTTGCCGCGCACCGCCTTGGTGTCGTCGTTGTTGTACTTGCGTCCGGTGGTCGGGTCGGTGACGAAGCCGTCGCTCTTGGTGTAGATGCCGGCCAGACTGCCCGCCAGCGTGTCGCTGAGCGGACCGGTGAAGTAGAACTGCCCCTGCCGGCGACCGAAGCTGCCGACCTTCACCTCGACCGAACCGCCCGGCGTCTGGCTGGGCTGCTTGGTGATGATCTTGATCGCGCCGCCGGTGGAATTCTTGCCGTATAGCGTGCCCTGCGGTCCGCGCAAAACCTCGACGTGATCGACGTCGAACAGGTCGAACAACGCGCCCTGGATGCGCGAGTAGTACACGTCGTCGACGTACATGCCGACGCCCGGATCGAAGGTCTGCAAGGCATCCGGCTGACCGATGCCGCGGATGAACACGTTCACCGACGACGACGAACCGCGCCCCTGCACGATGTTCAGGCCCGGCACCGCGCCCTGCAGGCCGTCGATGTTGTTGGCCTGCAGATCCTTGAGGTCGTCCGCGCTGAAAGCGCTGACCGCGACCGGCACCTTCTCCAGATTCTCGCTGCGGCGGCGCGCGGTGACCGTGACGGTCTGCAACTCGGTGGCCTCGGCGCGCTTCTTCTGCGCTTCGGTCTCGGGCTTGCCCTGCGCGCCGGCGGGCGCGTTCTGCATCACCGGCGCGGCATCGCGCGCGACGGACGGCTGCGCGGCCTGCACGCACAGCGGCGTGCCGAAGGCGGCGGCGATGGCCACACAAAGGATCTGACGTTTCATGTTTTCCCCCGCAAGAATGTCTCTAGGACAGCGTGCAACGAGGCTATCGGCAAGCCCCTGGCGTCACACTTGTACTTTGGTCCAGTGGGACGCACGGCAGCGCATGCCGATACTCGGAACCTCCACGAGTGGGGGAAAACGCATGAGTTTCGTGATCGTGCTGGCAGCGCTGGCCTTCCTGATGTTCGCGGCCTATCGCGGGCACAGCGTGATCCTGTTCGCGCCGATCGCCGCGCTGGGCGCGGTGCTGCTGACCGATCCGTCGCTGGTCGCGCCGATGTTCACCGGCCTGTTCATGGCCAAGATGGTCGGCTTCCTGAAACTCTACTTCCCCGTGTTCATGCTCGGCGCGGTGTTCGGCAAGCTGATCGAGCTGTCGGGTTTCTCCAAATCCATCGTCGCCGCCACCATCGGCCTGCTCGGCCGCGGCCGCGCGATGCTGTCGATCGTGCTGGTGTGCGCGCTGCTGACCTACGGCGGCGTGTCGCTGTTCGTGGTGGTGTTCGCGGTGTACCCGTTCGCGGCCGAACTGTTCCGCCAGTCCGACATTCCCAAGCGCCTGATCCCCGGCACCATCGCGCTGGGCGCGTTCACCTTCACCATGGATTCGCTGCCGGGCACGCCGCAGATCCAGAACATCATTCCGACCAGCTTCTTCGGCACCACCGCCTGGGCTGCGCCATGGCTGGGCACGCTGGGAGGCGTGTTCATCCTCGTCGTCGGCATGAGCTACCTGGAATGGCGTCGCCGCAAGGCCGCGCGCGCCGGCGAAGGCTACGGCGAGAACCTGGTCAACGAGCCGGCCCCGTTCCAAGGCGGCAAGCTGGCCAACCCGGTCATCGCCGTCCTGCCGCTGGTGCTGGTGGGCGTGACCAACAAGGTATTCACCGACATGATCCCGCGGCTGTACGGCGAGTCCACGTCGTTCGCGCCCGCCGTGGTCGGCAAGGCCGAACCGGTGGTGCAGCAGGTGTCGCGCGTGGCCGGCATCTGGGCCGTGGAAGGCGCGCTGCTGGTCGGCATTCTGTGCGTGCTCGCGTTCGCCTGGCGGCCGGTGAAGCAGCGCTTCGCCGACGGCAGCAAGGCCGCGGTCGGCGGCGCGCTGCTGGCGTCGATGAACACCGCCTCCGAATACGGCTTCGGCGCGGTGATCGCCGCCCTGCCCGGCTTCCGCGTGGTCGCCGACGCGCTACACGCGATTCCCAACCCGCTGGTCAACGAAGCCGTGACCGTGACCGCCCTGGCCGGTGTCACCGGCTCGGCCTCGGGCGGCATGAGCATCGCGCTCGGCGCGATGGCCGACACCTTCGTCGCCAACGCGCATGCCGCGGGCATTCCGCTGGAGGTCTTCCACCGCGTCGCGGCGATGGCTTCCGGCGGCATGGACACGCTGCCGCACAACGGCGCGGTCATCACCCTGCTGGCGGTCACCGGCCTGACCCATCGTCAGTCCTACAAGGACATCTTCGCCATCACCGTCATCAAGACGCTGGCCGTGTTCGTGGTGATCGCCCTGTACTACCTGACCGGGCTGGTCTAGACCCGTGCACGGCGGCGCGCAGCGAAACGAAAAGGCGGCGATACCCGCGACGTGCCGGGCCGACGCATCGCACTCCGACGCGTGGCGCGACGGAGTCGCACGGAATACGGCACGAGGACGCGATCCATCGCCCGCGCATCAGGGAGGCGCACAGCCTCCGTGACGCTCGTGCCGGAGCCGGTCGCACGTCCACAGGAAACCGCAGGCACGCGGGCACGGACAGGGATCGCAAGGCTGCGCGCACCGGTTCCGGCGCACCACATGCACGGCTGTATCGACCCCGCATCGGGGGACGCGGGGACATCTCGGCAACGCAAGGGAGGAACCATCATGCACGTCAAACGCCTGATCCTGGGCCTCGCGGCCCTGCTTCTGCTGGCTCCGCTGGGGGTGCTGCACGCGGCCTGCCACGACAACGTGGTGCTGGTGCACGGCAACACCGGATCGCCCTCGGACTTCGACAACACCCGCCAGGAACTGCTGTCGCGCGGCTACAGCGCCTCGCAGATCTTCACGCCGAACTGGGGCAGCAAGACCTGCGCCGCCTGCAACGACCACAACGGATCGGAGGAGACGCCGGTCGCCAACGCCATCGTCGACGCCATCGCCGCCTCGTGCACCGGCAAGATCGACGTCATCGGTCACTCGATGGGTGCGACGCTGGCCGCGCACGAGATCGTCAAGCTGGGCGCGCGTCCCTACGTCGACACCTTCGTCGGCATCGCCGGTGCCTTCCGCGGTCTGTGGTCGTGCGGCATGTATCCGTACAACGTGTGGAACGCCACCTGCGGTTCGTGGGGGCTGTCGGTCAACAGTCCGTTCCTCAACGATCTGTACGGCCGACGCTTCGGCGACAAGGTCTACTCGATCAAGTCGTGGTCCGACGAGATCAACTGCTCCACCGGCACCTGCCTGGTCTACGGCGTGCACACCTCGTCGATCTGGGGCGAGGACGGCAGCCTGACCTATCCCTACGGCCACTATGGCCTGCTCTGGTACACCGCGGCCGATCAGGTCAACCTGATCCAGTGAAGCTTGCGGACACGGTCGTTGCAACGGCGGCCGTGTCCCGACCGGTCATTCGCGCCCAACGACGACGCCCCGCCGGAAGGCTGCCGTTCATATCGCTTCGGCTAATTTTCCCGTATAATCGCGCGCTTCACTCCACCACAGAGGCGGCGCGACCTACAGGTCGGGCCGGTTTCGCATGTCCATCGAGAAGCTCCGCAACATTGCCATCGTCGCCCACGTCGACCACGGCAAGACCACCCTCGTCGATCAGCTGCTGAAGCAGTCGAACACGCTTTCCGAACGCGAGGTGATTCCGGATCGCGTGATGGACTCGAACGACCTGGAAAAGGAGCGTGGCATCACCATCCTGGCCAAGAACACGGCCATCCGCTGGACCGACCCCAAGGGCGAGACCTGGCGCATCAACATCGTCGACACCCCGGGCCACGCCGACTTCGGCGGCGAGGTCGAGCGCGTGCTGTCGATGGTCGATTCCGTGGTGGTGCTGGTCGACGCGTTCGACGGCCCGATGCCGCAGACCCGTTTCGTCACCCAGAAGGCCTTCGAGATGGGCTTCAAGCCCATCGTCGTCATCAACAAGGTCGACCGTCCCGGCGCGCGTCCGGACTGGGTGCTCAACGCCACCTTCGATCTGTTCGACCGCCTCGGCGCGAGCGACGAGCAATTGGACTTCCCGATCGTCTACGCCTCGGGCCTGCAGGGCTACGCCGGCATGGACGAGAGCGTGCGCGAAGGCGACATGACGCCGCTGTTCCAGACCATCGTCAACAAGGTCTCGGCGCCGGACGTGGATCCGGACGGCCCGTTCCAGATGCGCGTCAGCCAGCTCGACTACAACAGCTACGTCGGCGTGATCGGCATCGGCCGCGTGCAGCGCGGCACCGTGCGCACCAACATGCCGGTGTCCGTCATCGACCGCGAGGGCAAAAAGCGCCAGGGCAAGGTGCTGCAGGTGCTCGGCTTCATGGGCCTGGAGCGCAATGAAGTGCCCGAGGCGCGCGCCGGCGACATCATCGCCATTTCCGGCATCGAGAACCTGGGCATCTCCGACACCGTCTGCGCGATCGACGCGCCCGAGGCGCTGCCGGTGCTGACCGTGGACGAGCCGACCATCTCCATGACCTTCCAGGTCAACAACTCGCCGTTCGCCGGTAAGAAGGACGTCAGCGGCGGCAAGTTCATCACCAGCCGCCAGATCCGCGACCGTCTGATCCGCGAGACACTGCACAACGTCGCGCTGAAGGTCGAAGACACGGACGATCCGGACAAGTTCAAGGTCTCCGGCCGCGGCGAGCTGCACCTGTCGATCCTGATCGAGACCATGCGCCGCGAAGGCTACGAGCTGGGCGTGTCGCGTCCCGAGGTCATCATCAAGGAAATCGACGGCGTGATGCAGGAGCCGTACGAACAGCTCGTGGTCGACCTGGAAGAGCAGTACCAGGGCGGCGTGATGGAGCGCCTGGGTCTGCGCAAGGGCCTGCTGAAGAACATGGAGCCGGACGGTCGCGGTCGCGTGCGTCTAGAATACATGATCCCGGCGCGCGGCCTGATCGGTTTCCAGACCGAATTCAAGACGCTGACCGCCGGCACCGGCCTGCTGTTCCACGTGTTCGACCACTACGGCCCGAAGTCGGAAGGCGCGATCGGCAAGCGCCAGAACGGCGTGCTGATCTCCAACGGCACCGGTCCGGCCCCGGCTTATGCGCTGTACGGTCTGCAGGACCGCGGCCGCATGATGATCGACGCCGGCGTGGAGATCTACGAAGGCCAGCTGGTCGGCATCCACTCCAAGGACAACGACCTCACCGTCAACGCCCTGCGCGCCAAGCAGCTGACCAACGTCCGCGCCTCCGGCAAGGACGACGCGCTGACCCTGACGCCGCCGGTGCGCATGTCGCTGGAGCAGGCGCTGGAGTTCATCGACGATGACGAGCTGGTCGAGGTCACGCCGAAGGAAATCCGTCTGCGCAAGAAACATCTGACCGAAAGCGACCGCAAGCGCGCCTCGCGCGCCGCCTGACGCAACGCCAGCATCGGCGAAGAGCCTCCAAAGTCATCATCCCGGCGAAAGCCGGGACCCAGCGACTTCACGAGGCGCCGATGAGATGCGAGATCCCGGCATCCGCCGGGATGACGGCCGATGATGTGTCCAAGCTGCGGTAGGTACGCGATATTTCTCGTGTGCCACCGCACGACATGTGACGTCACGCCCAGAGGATCGCGCAGCCATCGCCAAGCCATGGCCTAGGCCTTAGACTGGCTGGCATGACCAAACCCGCTCCCGTACTGCTGGCATGGAGCGGCGGCAAGGACTGTCTGATGGCGCTCGAAGCCCTTCGCGCCGATCCGTCATGGCAGCCCGTCGCCCTGCTCACCACCGTCACCCGCACCTTCGACCGCATCGCCATGCACGGCATCCGCCGCGACGTGCTGGAACGTCAGGCGCAGGCGCTCGAACTGCCGCTGCTGACCGCCGAAATCGATTGGCCCAGCAGCAACGACGCCTACGAAAAGGCGCATGCCGCAGCGCTGCAAGCGGCCGCCGCGCGCTGGCCCGGCCTGCGGCACTGCGCGTACGGCGATCTGTTCCTCGAAGATGTACGCGCCTACCGCGAGCAGCAGCTGGCGCGAATGAGCTGGGAAGGCGTGTTTCCACTCTGGAAGATGGACACCGCTCGAGTGGCCCGCCACTTCGTGCAGACCGGACATCGCGCCATGCTGGTCTGCGTCGATACCACCCAGCTCGACGCCTCGTTCTGCGGACGCGCCTTCGACGACGCGTTGCTGGACGCGCTGCCGGAGGGTGTCGATCCCTGCGGCGAAAACGGCGAATTCCACACCCTCGCGTTCGCCGGCCCGGCCTTCCGCGCACCGATCGCGCTGCAACGCGGCGAATCCGTGCTGCGCGACGAACGCTTCCAGTACACCGACTTCCTGCTCGACGATGGCGACTGAGTCCGCGCCGATTCTCCCCGACATGCTGCAGCCCGGCCTGCGCCTGGTGTTCTGCGGCACCGCACCGAGCCGCCGCTCGGCCAGCGAGGCCGCGTACTACGCCCATCCCGGCAACGCCTTCTGGCGCACGCTGCACGAAGTGGGCATCACGCCACGTCGCTTCGCGCCGGCGGAGTTCCCGCAGTTGCTCGCGCTGGGCGTCGGGCTGACCGACCTTTCCAAGCACCACTCCGGCAATGACAACCAACTGCCGCGCGACGCCTTCGATCTGGATGCCTTCGAGGCGCGCATCCGGCGGCATGCACCCGAAGCGATTGCCTTCACCAGCAAGAATGCGGCGCGTGCCTGGCTGCGTCATGCGGTGGACTACGGTTGGCAGGACGAACGGCTCGGCGACACGCGCCTGTTCGTGCTGCCTTCGCCGTCCGGACAGGCCCGCTCGGCCTGGCGCATCGAGCCCTGGCAGGCCGTGTCCGACTGGCTGCACACCCGCTAGACGCGTCCGGCGATCGACGACGACCGGCTGCGGGCGAACGCGGTAACATGCATGGCAGCCTTCGTGCTCCATGACCTCAGGGGAATTGTTGATGAAGATCTGGACCGTACCGGGATGGGCGCTGTTGTCCGGAATCGCCGCCGCCGCGAGTGCATCGCCGCCAGCGACGCCGCCGGCCGCGCCCGTCGTGCCCAACATCTACGCGTCCATTCCGACGCTGCAGAAGCGCATGGACCAGGGCCAGCTCAGCGCCGAGGATCTGGCGCGCGCCTTCATCATGCGCATTGCAGCCAAGGACCAGTCCGGCCCCAACGTCAATTCGGTGCTGGAGATCAATCCCGACGCACTCGAAATCGCCCGCCAGCGCGACGAGCAGCGTGCCAGCGCACCGACGTCGCACCCGCCGCTGCTCGGCATTCCGGTGCTGCTCAAGGACAACATCGACACCGGCGATCGCATGCAGACCACCGCCGGTTCGCTGGCGCTGGTCGGCCCGCCCGCGCCCCGCGACGCCACCGTCGCACTGAAGCTGCGCGCGGCGGGGATGGTGCTGTTGGGCAAGACCAACCTCAGCGAATGGGCCAATTTCCGCTCGACGCATGCCTCCAGCGGCTGGAGCGGTCGTGGCGGCCTGACGCGCAATCCGTACGTGCTCAATCGCAGCGCCTGCGGCTCCAGTTCGGGTTCGGCCGCCGCCGTGGCGGCCGGCTTCGTCACGGTCGCCATCGGCACCGAGACGGACGGTTCCGTGATCTGCCCGTCGGCGGCCAACGGCATCGTCGGCATCAAGCCCACGGTCGGGCTGGTCAGCCGCGCCGGCATCATTCCGATCAGCCACAGCCAGGACACCGCCGGACCGATGGCGCGCACCGTCGGCGACGCCGCGCGCCTGCTCACCGCGATGGCCGGCAGCGATCCACAGGACCCGGCCACCCGCGAAGCGGATCTGCACGCCACCGACTACACCCGCTTCCTCGATCCGCAGGGACTGCGCGGCAAGCGCATCGGCGTGGTGCGCGCACTGACCGGCTACAGCCCGGCCACCGACCGCATCCTGGATCAGTCCATCGCGGCCATGCGCGCCGCCGGCGCCATCGTCATCGACCCGGTGAAACTGCCGCACCTGAACGAATTCGGCGATGCCGAATTCACCGTGCTGCTGTACGAGTTCAAGCACGATCTCAATGCCTATCTGGCCACGCGGCCGCGCCTGAAGGTGCATTCGCTGGCCGACCTCATCGCCTACAACAAGGCGCACGCGGACACCGAGATGCCCTGGTTTGGACAGGAACTGTTCCTGAAAGCCGAATCCATGGGACCGTTGACCGACAAGGCCTATCTCGACGCCCGGCAGAAGGCGCACCGTCTAGCCGGGCCGGAAGGCATCGACGCCGCCCTCGCCGCGCAGCACCTGGACGCACTGGTGGCGCCAGCCCAGGGGCCGGCGTGGGTGACCGATCTGGTCAACGGCGACAACGACGGCGGCAACGGCTACGGCACGGCCGCCGTGGCCGGTTATCCATCGATCACCGTACCCGCCGGCTTCGTGCATGGCCTGCCGGTCGGCGTGGTGTTCTTCGCCGGCAAGTGGAGCGAACCGACGCTGATCCGCATCGCCTACGGCTTCGAGCAGCACACGCACGCACGCCGTCGTCCGCATTTCTTCCCGACGGTGCTGGAAGAGACGCCGCAAGCGGATGCACCAGCGGAAAACGCGACCGCTCCCGCGGCAGCCTCGGTAGCGACGCCGTCGAGCACACCCGTACCGGCAGCCTCAAGTGCGCCGGTACCCGCGGCAAGCGTTCCAGCGCCTGCCACCACGGTGCCAACCTCTGGCTAGACCGTACCGATGTAGAGCATCGGTACGAGTACGGCCGGGAACGCTATCGTGACCCGTACGCCCGCGACCAGCCACGCATACCGTCGAGCTAGGCGGAGTGCGGTCGCAGGCTGTTCACCGGACGAGCGGAACGCCACGTTGAACAGCCTCGCGGTGCCCCGGACGACAAGGCCACGACCGCAACCAGCGTGATCGCGATGCCGAGCGGATTGAAGAGACTGACCACCACCGCGACCAGGCCACCGACGCCGTACACCGTCATCGCCGCGCGTTTGCGCATCGCCAGCGCAGTCCCCTGCGTGCCGAGCATGTCGTCGAGCTGCGTATCGATACGCCGTGTGACCGCAATGTAGGCGAACAGACCGACGCCCGCCAACCGCATGCGCCGCGGCATCGCTCCCATCCCGCCGCGCACACTCGGCGTCCAGTCGCCAAGGCCGAACACGCCCGAGACCGCCAGTAACCAGCGGCGACCATGCCCTTCACGGTGAACACGATCCACAGCGCCAGGCGCGCTAAATCACCCTGCACGCAGCGCCAGCCCTGGTACGCTGAACGCCGTGACCACGTCCATCGCAGTGCCGGCCAGCGCGATCAGGCGGCCGTCCCACCCCATCGCCGCCGGACATGCCACGTAGTAGGCGCCCAAGGCCGTCGGCACATGACCCGCTGACGACGCAGGCCAGCGCATGTCCTCCGAACTCGTGGATCATGGTCAGCAGCGGCGGGCGTATCAGCACGAGCCCGATCAGGCTCGTCGTGTCGGTGGGCGCGATCATGGGTTGCACGCACGTTCGGCATGGGGCCGCCTCCGCCCCCTAGCGTGCTCGCTGCAGTCGTCGTCGACACATGCTCGCATGTGACCTCAAGCGCATGACAGGCTCATACGCATCGAGATCAGACGCTGATGCGACCGCCCGATTTGCGCACGATCAGCATCGCCAGCTCCAGCGACTGCTCGTAGTTCAGACGCGGATCGACGGTCGACTTGTAGGCACGCGACAGATCCGCCTCGACCAGCCCACGCGCGCCGCCGATGCACTCGGTCACGTCTTCGCCCGTCAATTCCAGATGCACGCCGCCCAGGCGCGTGCCGGCAGCGGCATGCGCATCGAACGCCTGCTCCAACTCGCCGGCCACGTTGGCGAAACGGCGCGTCTTGTAGCCGTTGGATGTGCTCTCGGTGTTGCCGTGCATGGGATCGCACACCCACAGCACGCGCCGCCCACTGGCGCGCACCGCCTCCAGCAGCGGCGGCAGCTTGTCGGCGACCTTGTCCGCCCCCATGCGATGGATCAGCGTCATGCGGCCGGGTTCGTCGTCGGGATTGAGCACATCCAGCAGGCGCAGCAGATGATCGCGTTGCATGGTCGGACCGACCTTGATCGCGACCGGATTGCGAATGCCGCGGAAATACTCCACGTGCGCGCCGTCCAGCGCCGCCGTGCGCATGCCGATCCAGGGGAAGTGCGTACCCAGGTTGAACCAACCCCACTGCCGCGGCACACGGCGCGTCTGGGCCTGCTCGTAGTGCAGCAGCAGCGCCTCGTGCGAGGTGAAAAAATCCACGCGCGAGAAGCTTTCCAGCGCCTCACCCGCGAGCGTCTCCATGAAGCGCAGCGAGTCGCTGATGCCATCGACCATTTGCCGGTATTCGCTGGCCAGCGGTGAATGGTCGACCCACGCCAGGTCCCAGTATTCGGGATGATGCAGATCCGCGAAGCCGCCGTCGATCAGCGCGCGCGTGAAGTTCATCGTCATCGCCGAATGCGAATGGGCACGCAGCAGGCGATGCGGGTCGGCGCGACGCGCTTCCGGCGTGAAGGCCGGCGCATTGATGATGTCGCCGCGGTAGCTCGGCAGCGTGATGTCGTCGCGGGTCTCGGTGTCGGCCGAACGCGGCTTCGCGTACTGCCCGGCAAAACGACCGACGCGCAGCACCGGCAGACGCATGCCGTGCACCAGCACCAGGCTCATCTGCAGCAGCACCTTCAAGCGGTTGGTGATGACCCGGTTGTTGCAGTCGGCAAAGCTTTCCGCGCAATCGCCGCCCTGCAGCACGAAGCGCCGGCCTTCCTGCGCCTCGGCGACCAGGCGCTTGAGCGTCAGCACCTCCCACGAGGTGACCAGTGGCGGACGCTCGCTAAGCTCCCCGAGCGCGGCACCGAGCGCCGCCTGATCCTCGTAATGCGGCTGCTGGATGGCTTCGCGTGCCTGCCAGGAATCCGGCGCCCAGTTCTCGGGTTCACGGATGGGCTGGACGGGACGATCGCTTACATTCATGGCACGGGCACGGCGGTTCATGGAAACAGGATAGGCATTATCCCGCATCCAGGGAAATGCCGTGCGGGCATGAGCGCATGTCCGGCGGATGAAGTCTCAGCGGCGGCGGCGCGCGGCGAACAGCGCACCGGCACCCAGCAGCACGAACCAGATCAGCGACCACAGCGGCATCGGCAGACCGAGGATGTTTTCGACCTTGGCGCACTCGCCCGAACCGCTGAGCACCATCTTCAGCACACCGAGCAGGCCGCCGTGCGCGTCGCGCGTATCCAACAAGTAACCCAGCGGCGCACCGCAGCTGGGCACGGCGCCCGGCGGCAGCGACTGAATCCACAGGTGTCGCGCCGCGATGGCTACGCCAGTGGCGGCCGCCAACAGCGCCAGCAGTGCGTAGACCCAGCGTCCATGGCCCTTGGGCGCATGCAGACCACCGACCAGGAACACCATGCCAAGCGCGATGAAGGCCACGCGCTGCAGAATGCACAGCGGACACGGATCCATCAGCAGCACGTACTGCGCATACAGGGCGAAGCCGATCAGCGCGGCGCAGATCAGGAAGCCGACGAGATAGAAGGTGCGGAAAGACCAACGCAGTGGATTCATGGGGCATCGCTTCGACGAATGAACCGCAAAGGTACCCATTCCCTTTGCGCTTGTCAGCACGCAGACCCATGCGCGCGTCGCAGAAACCGTCGGCGCCGAAAGCGAAAGACCCCGGCAGCGCAGGCTGCCGGGGTCTTTCAGCAAATCAGGAACCGGAAAACTTATTCGGCTTCCGGGGCACCCGGACGATCCACCAGCTCGACGTACGCCATCGGCGCATTGTCGCCGTCGCGGTTGCCGCACTTCAGGATGCGCAGGTAGCCGCCCGGACGCTCGCTGTAGCGCGGGCCCAGATCGGTGAACAGCTTGCCGACCGCTTCCTTGTCGCGCAGACGCGCGAAGGCGAGGCGGCGGTTGGCGACGCCGTCGGTCTTGGCCAGGGTGATCAACGGCTCGGCGACGCGGCGCAGTTCCTTGGCCTTCGGCAGCGTGGTGCGGATCAGCTCGTTCTTGATCAGCGACGCCGCCATGTTGCGGAACATCGCCTGACGGTGACTGCTGGTCCGATTGAATTTACGACCGGATTTCATGTGACGCATGATGGAATTCTCTTCGTTTGTCGTTATGGGAAGCCGGCTCTTGTGTCCGACACCCGCGGTTGCCCGCTGTGAGCCCTATCAGATCGGGGCCTTAGAGAAACACGGTCCGAAGACCGCTTGCGTCCGAAAATGCCAAAAGAACGACGCTTTTCGAACAGTGCGGCCATGGATGGCCACTTTTGGTGCTTCGGCCAGAGCGTAATGAACGCTCCGGCCGAATTCTTCACTACTAGGGCGATCAGGGAAGATCGCACAAGTAAACACTTAAGGACTGCAATTCACCGCAGGTCCGAGCGGAGCCTTATCAGCCCAGCTGCATCCCGTGCACCAGACCCGGCGGCGGCCAGTTCTCGAGCTTCATGCCCAGCGCCAGACCGCGCGCACCCAGCACGTCCTTGATCTCGGTCAGAGACTTCTTGCCAAGGTTCGGGGTCTTCAGCAGCTCGACCTCGGTCTTCTGCACCAGATCGCCGATGTAGTAGATGCTCTCGGCCTTCAGGCAGTTGGCCGAACGCACGGTCAGCTCCAGATCGTCGATCGGACGCAGCAGCAGCGGGTCGAACCCGGCCTGCTCGGCTTCGCCCTCGTCGCTCTCGCGCTGCGAGAAGTCGCCGAAGATCGACAGCTGGTCATTGAGGATCTCGGCCGCCTTGCGCACCGCTTCCTCGGCGTCGATGGTGCCGTTGGTCTCGATGTCCAGGATCAGCTTGTCCAGGTTGGTACGCTGCTCCACGCGGGCCGCGTCGACCTCGTAGGCCACGCGACGCACCGGCGCGAAGGACGCGTCCAGCTGCAGACGGCCGATCGGCTGGCTCTCGTCGTCCGGATTCTGACGCGCACTGACCGGCTGGTAACCCAGCCCCTTGCGGACCTTCAGGCGCATGTTCAGCGCGATGTCCTTGGTCAGATGGCAAATCACATGGTCCGGATTGACGATTTCCACGGTGTGATCAACGGTGATGTCGCCCGCGGTGACCACGCCCTTGCCCTTCTTGGACAGGGTCAACACGACCTCATCGCCGCTGTGCTGGCGAATCGCGACGTCCTTCAGGTTCAGCAGGACTTCGATCACGTCCTCCTGCAGACCTTCCAGCGTGGTGTATTCGTGCAGGACGTCGTCGATCTCGACCTCGACGATCGCCGAACCCGGGATGGAGGAGAGCAGCACGCGACGCAGGGCATTGCCCAGAGTGTGGCCGAAGCCACGCTCCAGCGGCTCGACCACCACCTTGGAGTGGTTGGGGCCGAGCTGCTCGACATTCAGGCCGCGCGGCCGCAGCACGCTTGTAGACGAAACTGCCATGTACGGCTCCGGTAATTGGTTTACTTCGAGTAAAGCTCGATGATGAGGCTTTCGTTGATGTCGGACGGCAGATCGCCGCGATCCGGCACCGACTTGAACACGCCGGCGAACTTCTTGGCGTCGACCTCGACCCACATCGGGCGCAGATCCATGCTGTCGGCCAGCGTCGAGGCTTCCTGCACGCGCAGCTGCTTCTGAGCGCGTTCGGTCAGGGAGATCTCGTCGCCTTCACGGACCTGGAAGGAAGGAATGTTCACCTTCTTGCCGTTGACCATGACGCCCTTGTGCGACACGAGCTGACGCGCCTGCGAACGGGTCACGGCGAAGCCCATGCGATAGACGACGTTGTCGAGACGGCTTTCCAGCAGGCGCAGCAGGTTCTCGCCCGTGTTGCCCTTCAGCGAGGACGCCTTGGTGTAGTAGTTGCGGAACTGACGTTCCAGCACGCCGTAGATGCGCTTGACTTTCTGCTTCTCGCGCAGCTGGCCGGCGTAATCCGACTGACGCATGCGGCGATTGGCACCGTGCTGGCCGGGCTTGTTCTCCAGCTTGCACTTGGAATCGAGCGCGCGCGCCGGGCTCTTCAGCCCAAGGTCGGCGCCTTCACGGCGCGCCAGTTTGCAGGTGGCTCCACGATATCGGGCCATGATGTGCTCCTTAGACGCGACGCTTCTTCGGGGGACGGCAGCCGTTATGCGGAATCGGCGTGACGTCCGTGATGTTCAGAACCTTGTAGCCGAGCGCATTCAGCGAACGCACGGCCGACTCGCGACCCGGACCCGGGCCCTTGATGCGCACTTCCACCGTCTTCACGCCGTAATCCAGCGCGGCACGACCGGCGCGCTCGGCAGCAACCTGCGCGGCGAACGGCGTGGACTTGCGCGAACCACGGAAACCGGCACCACCGGCGGTCGCCCAGGACAACGCGTTGCCCTGACGATCGGTGATGGTGACGATGGTGTTGTTGAAGGACGCCTGCACATGGGCGATCGCGTCGGTGACGACGCGCTTGACCTTCTTCTTGCTCTTGACCGGCTTTGCCATAACTTTGGAATCCGTTTACTTCCTGATCGGACGACGCGGGCCCTTGCGGGTACGCGCATTCGTTTTCGTGCGTTGACCGCGAACAGGCAGACCGCGGCGATGACGCAGGCCGCGGTAGCAGCCCAGGTCCATCAGTCGCTTGATCGACATGCCGATCTCGCGGCGCAGGTCGCCCTCGATGATGTACTTGCCGACTTCGGCACGCAGCTTCTCGATCTCGCCTTCGCTGAGCGACTTGATCGGCGTGGTGGGTTCCACACCGGCTTCGGCGCAGACCTTCATGGACCGGGTACGCCCGATGCCATAAATGCTCTGCAGACCGACCCACACATGCTTGTGGACCGGCAGATTGACACCCGCAATGCGCGCCATGAGCTGTTCTCTCCGAGTTACGTAACGTGCGCGGTAAACGCGCAATTCTAACCTTTATTTCATCAAACAGAAAGCCCTACGGGCGCCGCACCCGGCATCCCGGCTTTCTCCCCGTGGCCCTTGCTACCGTCTCAGTTGCGACGGAGATTGGCCTTCTTGAGCAGATTCTCGTACTGGTGGCTGACCAGATGCGCCTGGATCTGCGCGGTAAAGTCCATCACCACGACCACCACGATCAGCAGCGACGTACCACCGAAGTAGAACGGTACGTGCCATGCGTTCTGCAGGAACGTCGGCACCAGACACACCAGCACCAGGTAGATCGCACCGACCGTCGTCAGCCGGGTCATCACACCGTCGATGTAGTTGGCGGTGCTGCGACCCGGACGGATGCCCGGAATCAGGGCGCCCGAGCGCTTCAGGTTGTCGGCCGTTTCCTGCGAATTGAACACGATCGCGGTGTAGAAGAACGCGAAGATCAGGATCATCGCGGCATACAGCACGTCGTGCAGCGGCTCGCCCGGCGACAGCGCGGTGGTCAGCGAAGTCAGCCAGTGCGACTTGTTGCTCGTTCCGATCCAGGCCGCAGCCGTGGCCGGGAACATGATCAGACTCGAGGCGAAGATCGGCGGGATCACGCCCGACATGTTGATCTTCAGCGGCAGATGCGAGGTCTGGTTCTGATAGCCCTGGCGACCGCCGCCGCGCCGTGCGTAGTTCACGGTGATGCGCCGCTGCGCCTTCTCCATGAACACCACGAACGCCGTCACGCCCAGCACCACGGCAATGACCATGAACACGCGCAGGATCGACAGCTCGCCGTTGTTGGCCATGGTCAGCGTATGCATGACCGCGGCAGGCAGACCCGCCACGATGCCGGCGAAGATCAGCAGTGAAATACCGTTGCCGACGCCGCGCTCGGTCATCTGCTCACCGAGCCACATCAGGAACATCGCGCCGGCCGTCAGACCGATCACGGCGGACAGAATGAAGCCGGAACCCGGGATGTAGACGACCGGGATGTTACCCGCGCCGACCTGCTTCTGCAGCGCCACGGCGATGCCGAACGCCTGGAACGCAGCCAGACCCACGGTGCCGATACGCGTGTACATGGTCAGCTTGCGCTGACCGGCCTCGCCTTCCTTCTTCAGCTGCTGCAGGCTGGGCAGTACCGCGCCCATCATCTGCACCACGATGGAAGCCGAGATGTACGGCATCACACCCAGGGCGAATACCGAGAAACGTCCCAGCGCGCCGCCGGAGAACATGTTGAACATGCCCAGCAGGCCGCCCTGTTGATTCAGGAAGCTGCTCATCGCGTCCGGGTTCACGCCCGGCACCGGAATGAACGAACCCAGGCGGAACACCACCAGCGCACCGATCACGAAGAAGATGCGCTGGCGCAGCTCGGTCAGACGACCGAGCGATCCCAGCATGCTGTTGCCCTGCGGACCGGCCACGCCTTACTCCACGCTTCCGCCGGCTGCCTCGATGGCAGCCTTGGCGCCGGCCGTGATCATCACGCCGGACAGCTTGACCGCGCGATCGATGCTGCCCTGCAGCACGATCTTGACCTTCTTGGCGCGGCTGCTGACCAGACCCGCCTCGCGCAGCGTGGCGAAATCGATGGTGTCGGACTTCACGCTGTCCAGCTGATACAGGAACACCTGCTCGGTGTCGGCCTTCTTCAGCGAGCGGAAACCCACCTTCGGCAGGCGACGCTGCAGCGGCATCTGGCCGCCCTCGAAGCCCACCTTGTGATAACCGCCGGAGCGGGCGTGCTGACCCTTGTGGCCGCGGCCAGCGGTCTTGCCGAGACCCGAACCGATACCGCGACCCACACGGGTGCGGCTCGGACGCGAGCCTTCGGACGGCTTGATCGTATTCAGACGCATGATCGCTTACTCCTCGACCCGGACCAGGTAGTAGACCTTGTTGATCAGGCCGCGCACCTGCGGGCTGTCCTTCAGTTCGCGCACATCGTTGAGCTTGTTCAGGCCCAGGGCCTTTACGCTCAGACGATGACGCTGCTGCACACCGCGCAGGCCCTTGACCAGGCGCACGCGAACGGTATTGGCGTTGCTCTTAGCCATTGCCCAGCACCTCTTCGACAGTCTTGCCGCGCTTGGCAGCGACCTGCGCCGGCGAAGCCACCGCCTTCAGGCCGTTGATGGTCGCGCGGACCAGGTTGATCGGGTTGCGCGAACCGACGGCCTTGGCCAGCACGTTGCGCACGCCGACCACTTCCAGCACGGCGCGCATGGCGCCGCCGGCGATCACGCCGGTACCCTCGGCGGCCGGCTGCATGTAGACACGCGCCGCACCGTGGTTCGCCTTGATGGCGTACCAAAGGGTGCCGTTGTTGAGGTCGATCTTCACCATGTTGCGGCGGGCGCGCTCCATGGCCTTGGAGATGGCCAGCGGCACTTCACGCGCCTTGCCATAACCGAAGCCCACGCGGCCTTCGCCGTCGCCGACCACGGTCAGCGCGGTAAAGCTCATCTGGCGGCCGCCCTTGACGGTCTTGGCCACACGATTGACGGCAATCAGCTTCTCGAGCAGGCCATCTGAATTGTCACGATCACTCGAAGACATGTCTTTTCCTGTCGCGCCCGGAACGGTCCGGGACTTGTAGATTACGGCCGCAGCCGCTTGGAGTTGTTGTACTTCTGGTTATGCTTGAATTGCGGCGCCGGCCCGAGAAACCCCGGAAAAAGCACGGACGCCGCAACGAATCAGAACTTCAGGCCAGCTTCACGCGCAGCGTCGGCGATCGCCTTGATGCGGCCGTGATACTTCATGCCCGAACGGTCGAACGCCACGCTATCGACACCGGCGGCGATGGAACGTTCGGCGACGGCCTTGCCCACCGCGGCAGCGGCGGTCAGGTTCTTGGTGCCCTTGAGGCCCTCGTTGACCGACTTCTGCAGCGTCGAGGCCGCGGCCACCACCGTACCGCCGGTGGCGTCGATGACCTGCGCGTACAGATGCTGACCGGAACGGTGCACCGTGAGGCGCGGCACGGCCAGCTTGCGGATGTGAGCGCGCGTGGACTTGGCACGGCGCAGACGGGCGGAATTCTTATCCACGATCTTGCTACTCCTGGAAACGGATCGGCTTTACATCGTCCGGGCCATGCGGCCCGCGACGGCATTACGCCTTCTTGGCTTCCTTCAGACTGATACGCTCGCCCGCATAGCGGACACCCTTGCCCTTGTACGGCTCCGGCGGGCGCACCGAACGGATCTTGGCGGCCACCTGACCGACGCGCTGCTTGTCGGCACCCTTGATCAGAATTTCAGTCTGACTCGGGGTTTCGATGGAGATGCCCTCGGGGGCCTCGAACACCACCGGGTGCGAGTAACCCACGCTGAGGTTCAGGCTCTTGCCCTGCATGGAGGCACGGTAACCGACGCCGACCAGCTCCAGCTTGCGCTCGAAACCGTCGGTGACGCCCTTGACCATGTTGGCCACCAGGGCGCGAGCGGTACCCGCGAACTTCACTTCACCGCCATTGGCGATGGAGAAGCGCAGCGTGCCGTCCTCGTTGTTGATGATGACGCCCGGAAGCGCGTGCAGCGACAGGGTGCCCTTCGGGCCCTTGACGGTGACGCCGCTGTCGTCGGACTTGAATTCGACGCCCTTGGGCAGGGCGACCGGCGCGTTGGCAATACGAGACATGACGATTCTCCCTTATGCCACCAGGCCGAGCACTTCGCCGCCCAGACCCTTGTTGCGGGCCTGCGCATCGGTCAGCAGACCGGCGGAGGTCGAGATGATGGAAATGCCCAGGCCGCCGATGATCTGCGGCAGTTCGTCCTTGCCGCGATACACGCGCAGGCCCGAACGGCTGATGCGCTGAATGCGCTCGATGGCCGGACGGCCTTCGAAGTACTTCAGCTGGATCTCAAGGACGGGCTTCTTGGCATCGCTCTGCTCAACCTTGCTGTCGAGGATGTAGCCCTCGTTCTTCAGCAGGTCGGCGATGGCCGCCTTCAGCTTGGAAGCCGGCATGCTCACGGTCGCCTTGCCCATGGCCTGGGCGTTGCGAATGCGCGTGAACATGTCGGCAATGGGATCAGTCATGCTCATAAGTCAAACCTTTGAGGTTGCACCGATATCCGTTGACCGGAAATCTTCGATTGTAATGCCCGGACGCGGTGGAACCGGCCGGGCAGACCCGCGAGTATAGCAGTATTGAAACCGCTATGGCGAGTGGAATTACCAGCTGGCCTTGCGCAGGCCGGGCACGTTGCCGCTCATGGTGGCTTCGCGCAGCTTGTTGCGACCCAGGCCGAACTTGCGGTAGACACCGCGCGGACGACCAGTCAGGGCGCAACGGTTGCGCTGGCGAACCGGACTGGAATCGCGCGGCAACTTCTGCAGCTTCGCCTGCGCTTCCATCTTCTCCTCGTAGGAGGATTCCGGGCTCAGCACGATTTTCTTCAGCGCCGCACGCTTCTCGGCGTACTTGGCGACGAGCTTGGCGCGCTTGATGTCGCGCTCAACCATGGAGGTCTTGGCCATGTCTGTACCTAAGGTCAGTTACGGAACGGGAAGTTGAAGGCTTCGAGCAGTGCCTTGGCTTCCTCGTCGGTATTGGCGGTCGTGGCGATGGAGATATCCATGCCCCGGATCGCGTCGATCTGGTCGTAGTCGATCTCGGGGAAGATGATCTGCTCTTTCAGACCCATGTTGTAGTTGCCGCGACCGTCGAACGAGCGGCCGTTGACGCCGCGAAAATCGCGGACGCGCGGCAGCGAGATGTTGATCAGGCGATCCAGGAACTCGTACATCTTGGCGCGACGCAGCGTCACCTTGCAGCCGATCGGCCAACCGTCACGGATCTTGAACGAGGCCACGGACACGCGGGCCTTGGTCGTCACCGGCTTCTGACCCGACACCTTGGCCATGTCGGCCACGGCGTTCTCGAGGATCTTCTTGTTGCCCACGGCTTCGCCCACGCCCATGTTCAGCGTGATCTTGGTGATGCGGGGAACCTGCATCACGTTCTGGTAGCCGAACCGCTCGACGAGCTTGGGAACGACTTGCTCTTTGTAGAAATTTTCAAGGCGCGTCATGATTTCGTCCTTACGCGTCCACGACCTCGCCACTCGAGACAAACACGCGGACCTTGCGCCCATCCTCGAGCGTCTTGGTACCCACGCGCTCACCCTTGTTGGTGGCGGGGTTGAACAGCATCACGTTGGAGATGTGGATCGAGGCTTCGCGCTCGATAATGCCACTCGGAGCCTGCGGATCCTGCGGATTGCCCTTCGTGTGGCGCTTGATCAGGTTCACGTTGGAAACGAACACCCGATCACCCGCCACGCTGATGACGTCACCGCGCTGGCCCTTGTTTTTGCCGGTGGTCACGATGACGTGATCACCCTTCTTGATTCGTTGCATGTCTAGGCCTCCGCTCAGAGCACTTCCGGCGCCAGCGAGACGATCTTCATGAACTTCTCGCTGCGCAGCTCGCGAGTGACCGGTCCGAAGATACGGGTGCCGATCGGCTCGAGCTTGTTGTTGAGGAGCACCGCCGCGTTGCCGTCGAAACGGATCAGCGAGCCGTCGGTACGACGCACACCCTTGGCGGTGCGCACGACGACGGCATTGTACACCTCGCCCTTTTTCACCTTGCCGCGCGGGATCGCGTCCTTGACGGTCACCTTGATGACATCGCCGATGCGGGCGTAACGACGCTTGGAGCCGCCCAGCACCTTGATGCACATCAGTTCGCGCGCGCCGCTGTTGTCCGCCGCGGAAAGCGTGCTTTGCATCTGGATCATGTCTGCACCCTCGCCTTACTGTTCCGCACGCGAAACGATTTCGACCACGCGATGATGCTTGGTCTTGGAAAGCGGCCGGCACTCTTCGATGCGCACCAGGTCGCCTTCGCGTGCGCCGGACTCATCGTGCACGTGCAGCTTGGTGGAACGGCGGATGATCTTGCCGAATACCGGATGCTGCACCTGACGCTCGATCAGCACGGTGACCGTGTTGGTCATCTTGTCGCTGACCACGCGCCCTTGCAGGCTGCGTGCTGTTTTCTGATTCTCGCTCATGTCGGCGGTCCTTACTTCTTCTCGCCCAGCACGAACTTCGTGCGGGCGATGTCGCGCCGAACACGGCGCAGCTGATGCGGCTGGGAAAGCTGGCCCGAACCCTTCTGCATGCGCAGGTTCAACTGTTCCTTGCGCAGCTCGAGCAGGTGCTCGTTGAGCTCCTCGACCGATTTTTCACGAATGTCGTTGATAGCCATCACATCACCGCCCTGGTCACAAACTGGGTCTGCACCGAAAGCTTGGCAGCCGCCAGACGGAAGGCTTCGCGAGCGGTCTGCTCGTCGACACCCTCGATTTCATAGAGCATGCGGCCGGGCTGGATCGGGGCGACCCAGAACTCGACGTTGCCCTTGCCCGAACCCATACGCACTTCGATGGGCTTCTTGGTGATCGGCTTGTCCGGGAACACGCGGATCCAGAGCTTGCCGCCACGCTTCACGTAACGCGTGATGCAACGACGGGCCGCCTCGATCTGGCGCGCCGTCAACTGGCCGCGCGTGGTCGCCTTCAAGCCGAACTCGCCGAAGCTGACGAGGTTCGAGTTGTTGCTCAGACCGCGGTTGCGGCCCTTGTGCATCTTGCGATATTTGGTTCGCTTGGGTTGCAGCATGACTGAGACTCCTTACTTCGCAGCCCGAGCGCGGCGGCCTTCACCGCCCTCGCGACGACCGGACGGCTTTTCGTCCTTCGCTTCCTCGGCGGTTTCCAGGTCGAAGATCTCACCCTTGTAGATCCAGACCTTGATGCCGATGACGCCGTAGGTGGTGTGGGCTTCGGCGAAGCCGTAATCGATGTCGGCGCGCAGCGTGTGCAGCGGGACTCGGCCCTCGCGGCTCCACTCGGAGCGCGCGATCTCGGCGCCGTTCAGGCGGCCGGCGACGTGCACCTTGATGCCCAGGGCGCCCAGACGCACGGCGTTGCCGACCGAGCGACGCATGGCGCGACGGAACATGATGCGGCGCTCGAGCTGACTGGCGATCGACTCCGCCACCAGCTGGGCGTCCAGCTCCGGCTTGCGCACTTCGTTGACGTTGATGTGCGTCGGAACGCCCATCACCTTCGTCACTTCGTTGCGCAGCTTCTCGATGTCCTCGCCCTTCTTGCCGATCACAACACCCGGACGCGCCGTGTGGATGGTGATGCGCGCGTTGTTGGCGGGGCGCTCGATCTGGATGCGCGAGACACCGGCCTGCTTGAGCTTGTCCTTGAGCAGCTCACGGACCTTCAGGTCGGCGGCCAGGTACTCGGCATAGTGGCTCTTGTTGGCGTACCACTTGGAATTCCAGTCCTTGGAAATGCCGAGGCGGATGCCGGTGGGATGTACTTTATGACCCATCGTTTTCGTCCTCGTTTAGTCGCCGACGACGACAGTAATGTGGCTGGTACGGCGCAGGATGCGCGAACCGCGACCCTTGGCGCGTGCATGCATGCGCTTCATGGTCGGGCCCTCATCCACGAAGATGCGCGCCACCTTCAGCTCGTCGACATCGGCGCCGAGATTGTTCTCGGCGTTGGCGACGGCGGACAGCAGCACCTTGCGCACCAGGTGCGCAGCCTTCTTGTTGGTGTACTCGAGCAGGCCGTCGGCCTTGCCCACGGGCATGCCGCGGACCATGTCGGCCACCAGACGCACCTTCTGCGCCGAGATGCGCGCACTGCGCAGGATCGCTTTGGCTTCCATCGTGCTATCCATCGTCATTTCGACTTCTTGTCGCCGGAATGGCCCTTGAAAGTGCGCGTCACCGCGAACTCGCCGAGCTTGTGCCCGACCATGTTCTCGTTGATCAGCACCGGGACATGCTGGCGACCGTTGTGAACGGCAATGGTCAGGCCGACCATTTCCGGCAGGACCATGGAGCGACGCGACCAGGTCTTGATCGGACGCCGATTGTTGGCGGCGGAGGCAACCTCCACCTTCTTCAGCAGGTGCAGGTCGACGAACGGACCCTTTTTCAAAGAACGCGGCATGATCGTCTCCCGTTACTTGCTGCGGCGGCGCACGATGAACTTCTGCGTGCGCTTGTTGTTGCGGGTCTTGTAACCCTTGGTCGGCGTGCCCCACGGGCTGACCGGATGACGGCCACCGGAGGTACGGCCTTCACCACCGCCATGCGGATGGTCGACCGGGTTCATGGCCACGCCACGGACCGTCGGGCGGACACCACGCCAGCGCTTGGCACCGGCCTTGCCGAGCTTGCGCAGGCTGTGCTCGCTGTTGCCGACTTCGCCGATGACCGCGCTGCACTCGATCGAGACGCGACGCATCTCGCCCGAACGCAGACGCAGCGTGGCGTAGGCCGACTCACGCGCGACCAGCTGGGCCGAGGCGCCGGCGCTGCGGGCGATCTGCGCGCCCTTGCCCGGCTTCAGCTCGATGCAGTGCACCGTGCTGCCGACCGGAATGTTGCGCAGCGGCAGGCTGTTGCCCGGCTTGATCGGCGCATTGCTGCCGGCCATGATGCGGTCGCCCACTTCAAGGCCCTTCGGGGCGATGATGTAGCGGCGCTCGCCATCGGCGTAGCAGACCAGCGCGATGTGCGCGGTGCGGTTCGGATCGTACTCCAGGCGCTCGACGCGAGCGGCAATGCCGATCTTGTTGCGCTTGAAGTCGATGATGCGATACAGCTGCTTGTGACCACCGCCGCGATGACGCGTGGTGATGCGGCCGTGGTGGTTACGCCCGCCGGTACGGGACTGCGCCTCGGTCAACGCCGCGTACGGCGCGCCCTTGTGCAGGCCCGGCGTGGACACGCGCACCGTGGAACGGCGTCCAGCTGAGGTTGGCTTGAGTTTGATCAGTGCCATCGAAATTCAACTCCTGGATCAGGCCGCCGACACGTCGATGGTCTGACCATCGGCGAGACGGACGTAGGCCTTGCGCTTGCCCTGGCGCTTGCCGGTGCGGAAGCGGAACGACTTGGCTTTGGCCTTGCCGTTCACGATGTTCACCTGCTCGACGGTCACGTCGAAGAGGTTTTCCACAGCGGCCTTGACGTCAGCCTTGGTCGCGTCCGGCGCGACCACGAAAACATACTGGTTGTGCTCGCCGAGCAACGCCGATTTCTCGGAGATGTGCGGGCCGCGCAGCGTGTTGAGAATGCGTTCGTTGCTCATGCCAGCCACTCCTCGAGCTTCTTGACCGACTCGACCGTCGCCACCACGTAATCGGCGCCCACGAGGCTGACCGGATTCAGTGCGGCAACGTCAACGACGTGCACATACGGGATGTTGCGCGCCGCCATGTACAGATCTTCCGTGGCGCTCTCGGACACCAGCAGCACGCGACCGCTGACGTCCAGCTCGGCCAGCTTCGCGGCCATCGCCTTGGTCTTGGCGGATTCCAGACCGAAGTCCTCGACCACCTTGAAGCGCTCTTGACGATTCAGCTCGGCCACGATCGAGCGCAGGGCGCCGCGATACATCTTGCGGTTGACCTTCTGTTCGAAGCTGCGCGGCTTGGCCGCGAAGGTCACGCCACCGCCGACGAAGATCGGCGCCGTGAGCGCACCGTGACGCGCACCGCCGCCCTTCTGGCGCTTGGATTTCTTGGTCGTGCCGTTGACTTCCGAACGCGTCTTCTGCGCCTTGGTACCGGAGCGACCGCCAGCCTGGTAGGCCACGACGACCTGATGAATCAGGTGCTCGCGGAACTCCGCGCCGAACACGACTTCGGAGACCTTCATCGGCTTGGCGCCAGTTACATTCAGTTCCATGCCGTTTCTCCTCAACCCTTCGACGTCGCGCGGACGATCACGTCGCCGCCGGTCGCGCCGGGCACGGCGCCCTTGATCGCGATCAGATGACGCTCGGCGTCGACCTTGACCACCTGCAGGCCCTGCGCAGTACGGCGCACGGCGCCCATGTGACCGGACATCTTCTTGCCCGGAAACACGCGACCCGGCGTCTGGTTCTGACCGATCGAACCCGGGACGCGATGCGACAGCGAGTTGCCGTGCGTGTTGTCCTGGCCACGGAAGTGATGACGCTTGATGGTGCCGGCAAAGCCCTTGCCCTTGCTCACACCCGCGACGTCGACCACCTGGCCGGCTTCGAAAATGTCATCCACCTTGATTTCGCTGCCGACTTCGTACTTGGCAACGTCTTCGGCGCTGACGCGGAATTCCCACAGACCACGACCCGGCTCGACCTTGGCCTTGGCGTAGTGGCCCTTGGCCGGCTTCGTCAGCAGGGACGCGCGCTTGGCGCCCGCGGTCACCTGGACGGCGCTGTAGCCATCGTTGTCTTCGGTCTTCACCTGCGTCACGCGATTCGGGGTCGCTTCGATCAGCGTCACCGGAATCGACGTGCCGTCTTCCGTGAAGATCCGGCTCATGCCGCATTTGCGGCCAACCAGTCCGATACTCATCTTCGTATCCTGTCTATCGCTCAGCCGAGCTTGATTTGGACGTCCACGCCAGCGGCGAGGTCAAGCTTCATGAGCGCGTCCACGGTCTTGTCGTTCGGGTCGACAATGTCGAGCACTCGCTTGTGCGTACGGGTCTCGTACTGATCGCGCGCATCCTTGTCGACGTGCGGAGACGTCAGGATCGTGTAGCGCTCGATCTTGGTCGGCAGCGGGATCGGGCCGAGCACCGTAGCGCCGGTGCGCTTGGCCGTCTCGACGATCTCGCCGGCGGAACGATCGATCAAACGATGATCGTAGGCCTTGAGCCGAATGCGAATCTTCTGGTTCGCCATAACCGTGTCCTGTTTATCGAAAGAACGTTTCTACAACTTGGAATGACAGCGGCTTCTCACCGTTGCCGTGATTCGGGACCGGAGCGCGCGGCTCCGGTCCCGCGGTCTTGCACTTACTCGAAGATCTTGGCGACGACGCCGGCGCCGACGGTGCGGCCGCCTTCGCGGATCGCGAAACGCAGACCGTCATCCATCGCGATCGGCGCGATCAGCGTCAC
>NZ_KN196470.1:2499150-3072697 GCF_000761445.1 Oleiagrimonas soli
TCCAGCGCCTTCAGCGCCGAACCGGTGATGATCGGCGTGTCGTCGCCAGGGAAGTCGTAGTTGGACAGCAGCTCGCGCACTTCCATCTCGACCAGTTCCAGCAGCTCGGCGTCGTCCACCATGTCCGCCTTGTTCAGGTAGACCACGATGTACGGCACGCCCACCTGGCGCGACAGCAGGATGTGCTCGCGCGTCTGCGGCATCGGGCCGTCGGCGGCCGAGCACACCAGGATCGCGCCGTCCATCTGCGCCGCACCCGTGATCATGTTCTTCACGTAGTCGGCGTGGCCCGGGCAGTCCACGTGTGCGTAATGGCGGTTCGGCGATTCGTACTCGACGTGCGCCGTCGAGATCGTGATGCCGCGCGCCTTCTCTTCCGGCGCACCGTCGATCTGGTCGTAGGCCTTCACGTCGCCACCGAACTTCTCCGCACCGACCTTCGTCAGCGCCGCCGTCAGCGTCGTCTTGCCGTGGTCAACGTGACCGATCGTGCCCACGTTCACGTGCGGCTTTTTACGCTCGAACTTTTCCTTGGACATGACTTAATAACCTCGAAAGAACTTGTACTTGTGATTTCGTGTGGACAATCGGCCCTTAGGCCTTCTTCATCACTTCTTCGGCGATGCTGTTCGGCGCGTCGGCGTAGTGATCGAATTCCATCGTGAAGGTGGCGCGACCCTGGGTCGACGAACGCAGGCTGGTGGCGTAACCGAACATCTCGCCCAGCGGCACCATCGCGTTGACGACCTTGCCCGACGGGCTGTCATCGGTACCCTGGAGCAGGCCGCGACGACGGCTCAGATCGCCCATGACGTCGCCCATGTACTCCTCGGGCGTGACGACCTCGACCTTCATCATCGGCTCGAGCAGGACCGGGCTGGCCTTGTTGAAGCCTTCCTTGAAGCCCATCGAACCGGCGATCTTGAACGCCATTTCCGACGAATCGACTTCATGGTAGGAACCGTCGACCAGGCGCACCTTGACGTCCACGACCGGGTAGCCGGCCATAATGCCGTTGGCCATGGCTTCCTGGATGCCCTTGTCGACCGCCGGGATGTATTCCTTCGGCACCACGCCGCCGACGATCGAGTTCTCGAACTCGTAGCCGACGCCGCGCTCCTGCGGCTCGATCTCCAGCACCACGTGACCGAACTGGCCCTTACCGCCGGACTGACGCACGAACTTGCCTTCCTGACGCACCGCTTGGCGAATCGTCTCGCGGTAGGCCACCTGCGGCTTGCCGACGTTGGCCTCGACGTTGAACTCGCGCTTCATGCGGTCCACCAGGATGTCCAGGTGGAGCTCGCCCATGCCCGAGATGATCGTCTGGCCGGACTCTTCGTCGGTACGCACGCGGAAGGACGGATCCTCCTGCGCCAGGCGACCGAGGGCGATGCCCATCTTCTCCTGGTCCGACTTGGTCTTCGGCTCGACCGCCATGGAGATCACCGGCTCCGGGAACACCATGCGCTCGAGGGTGATGATGTTGCCCTGATCGCAAAGGGTGTCACCCGTGGTGACGTCCTTCAGGCCGACCGCTGCGGCGATGTCGCCGGCGCGGACTTCCTTCAGCTCCTGACGCTCGTTGGCGTGCATCTGCAGGATGCGGCCCACGCGCTCCTTCTTGCTCTTGACCGGGTTGTAGACCTGGTCGCCGGCATTCAGCACGCCCGAATAGACGCGGAAGAAGCTCAGCGAACCGACGAACGGATCGGTCATGATCTTGAACGCGAGCGCCGAGAACGGCGCCTTGTCGTCGGCCGTGCGCGACGCCGGCTGCTCGTTTTCGTCGATGCCTTCGACCGGCGGACGATCCGACGGCGACGGCAGCAGCTCGACCACCGCGTCCAGCAGCGCCTGCACGCCCTTGTTCTTGAAGGCCGTACCGCAGAAGACCGGAATCAGCGCCGTGTCCAGCGTACCCTGACGGATGCCGCTGATGATCTCTTCCTCGGACAGCTCGCCGTCCTCGAGGTACTTGTTCATCAGCTCTTCGCTGGTCTCGGCCGCGGACTCGACCATGAACTCGCGGGCCGCTTCGCACTGTTCCTGCAACTCGGCCGGAATGTCACGGTACTCGAACTTCGTACCCTGGCTTTCCATGTCCCAGTAGATGGCCTTCATCTTGACCAGGTCGACCACGCCCTCGAAGTTGTCTTCGGCGCCGATCGGCACCTGCATCGGCACCGGATGGGCACCCAGACGCGACTTCAGCTGACCGACCACCTTGTCGAAGTTGGCGCCGGTGCGGTCCATCTTGTTGACGAACGCCAGACGCGGCACCGCGTACTTGTTGGCCTGACGCCACACGGTCTCGGACTGCGGCTGCACGCCGCCGACCGCGCACAGCACGAACACCGCGCCGTCGAGCACGCGCAGCGAACGCTCCACCTCGATGGTGAAGTCGACGTGGCCCGGGGTGTCGATGATGTTGAAGCGATGCTGCGGCAGCGAGCGGTCCATACCCTGCCAGAAGCAGGTGGTGGCCGCCGAGGTGATGGTGATGCCGCGCTCCTGCTCCTGCTCCATCCAGTCCATGACGGCAGCACCGTCATGCACTTCGCCGATCTTGTGCGAAATGCCGGTGTAGAACAGGATGCGCTCCGTCGTGGTGGTCTTGCCGGCATCGATGTGGGCCATGATGCCGAAGTTGCGGTAGCGCTCGATGGGAGTGGTGCGTGCCACGGTGATTCCTCGAAATTCTCGTGTGTGTCCGTACTACCGCGATTACCAGCGGTAGTGCGAGAAGGCCTTGTTGGCTTCGGCCATGCGATGCGTCTCTTCACGCTTCTTCATGGCGCCGCCGCGGGACTCGGAAGCTTCCAGGAGCTCCGCCGCCAGCTTGCGCGGCATCGAGGTCTCGCTGCGCTTGCGCGCGGCTTCGATGACCCAGCGCATGGCCAGCGCCATACGACGACCCGGACGAACCTCGACCGGCACCTGGTAGGTGGCGCCACCGACACGACGGGACTTCACCTCGACGACCGGGGCGACATTGCCCAGCGCCTTCTCGACCAGGGACACCGGCTCGGCGTTCTTCTCGCCGATGTGATCCAGCGCGCCATAGACAATCGTCTCGGCGGTCGACTTCTTGCCGCTCTTCATCACCATGTTGATGAAGCGCGCGATCAGCTCGCTGCTGTGCTTCGGATCCGGCAGGATCACGCGAGCGGGATGTGAACCTTTACGCGACATCTCTCAAATCCCTCGCTTAGCCCTTCGGGCGCTTGGCGCCGTACTTGGAACGCGCCTGACGACGCTTGGTGACGCCGGCGCAGTCCAGGCTGCCGCGAACGGTGTGATAACGCACACCCGGCAAATCCTTGACGCGGCCGCCGCGAATCAGGACCACCGAGTGCTCCTGCAGATTGTGGCCTTCGCCGCCGATGTAGCTGATGACCTCGTAGCCATTGGTCAAACGGACCTTGGCCACCTTGCGAAGGGCCGAGTTCGGCTTCTTCGGCGTGGTCGTGTAAACACGCGTGCAGACGCCACGTCGCTGCGGGCTGCTCTGCAGGGCCGGCGAATTGCTCTTATAGCTCTTCGGCCGGCGGGGCTTGCGAACCAGTTGGTTGATCGTCGCCATGCGAAAGTTGTCCTAAGAAACACAAAGGCAGACCGGTGCAATCCGGCCTGCCAAGAAGCGGAAATTTAACACGCACCGCCACCTATTGGCAAGCGATGCTCAACCTTCCCTGCGTTCGAACACGAGGTGCGTCCGTGCACCTCATTTCGTATGTAGTCAAACGGCGTGCGAATGTACTTATTCGCCGTCTGCGGCCCCTGCTTCGCTGGTCTCGGCGGCAGTTTGCTCGGAAGCGCTGCCAGAGAGGGTTTCCAGTTCGGAAGCGGTGAGGCCACCATCGCGCTGACGTTGCGCGTGGTATGCCAGACCCGTTCCCGCAGGGATTAGCCGACCGACTATAACGTTTTCCTTCAGTCCGCGCAAGGTGTCACGGGTGCCGCGTACCGCAGCCTCCGTCAACACACGCGTGGTTTCCTGGAACGACGCCGCCGAAATGAACGATTCGGTCGCCAGCGAAGCCTTGGTGATGCCCAGCAGCACCGACTGCGCTTCGGCCGGACGCTCGTTGCGGCTGGCCAGGCGCTCGTTGTCCTGAACAAACCGCTGACGCTCGACCTGCTCGCCGCGGAGATAGGTGCTCTCGCCCGGATCGGTGATCTCGACCTTGCGCAGCATCTGGCGAATGATCGCCTCGATGTGCTTGTCGTTGATCTTCACGCCCTGCAGGCGGTAGACGTCCTGGATTTCCTTGACCAGATAGGCCGCCAGCTGCTCCACGCCCAGCAGGCGCAGGATGTCATGCGGATCCGGCTCGCCGTCGACCACCGTCTCGCCCTTCTCCACGTGCTCGCCCTCGAACACGATGATGTGGCGCCACTTCGGAATCAGCTCCTCGTGATCGTTGCCGTCGGCGTCCTTGATGATCAGACGCTGCTTGCCCTTGGTGTCCTTGCCGAAGCTGACCACGCCGGAGCGCTCGGCCAGAATCGCCGGCTCCTTCGGCTTGCGCGCCTCGAACAGATCGGCCACGCGGGGCAGACCGCCGGTGATGTCGCGGGTCTTGGAGGTTTCCTGCGGGATACGTGCCACCACGTCGCCCACGCCCACCTCGGCACCGTTCTGGATCGACACGATGGCGCCGGCCGGCAGGAAGTACTGCGCCGGAACGTCGGTGCCGGGCAGCTTGAGCTCCTTGCCCTTCTTGTCTTCCAGCTTGACCATCGGACGCAGATCCTTGGCCGCGGTGCCGCGACGCTTCGGATCGGTGACCACCGCGCTCTCCAGACCGGTCAGTTCGTCGGTCTGGCTCTGCACGGTGACGCCGTCGATGAAGTCGCTGAAGCTGACCACACCGGCCACTTCCGAGACGATCGGATGGGTATGCGGATCCCACTGCGCCACGGTCTGGCCGGCCTTGACCGGCGCGCCATCCTTGACGTCGATGGTGGCGCCGTAGGGCACCTTGTAGCGCTCGCGCTCGCGGCCCTGCGTATCCAGCACGCTGACCTCGCCCGAACGCGACACCGCGACCAGATGACCCTGGCTGTGCTGCACGCTCTTGAGGTTGTTGAACTTCAGCGTACCGGTGGTCTTGACGGTGACGTTGTCGACCGCGGCGGCACGCGAAGCGGCACCGCCGATGTGGAAGGTACGCATGGTCAGCTGCGTGCCCGGCTCACCGATGGACTGCGCGGCGATCACGCCGACCGCCTCGCCGATGTTGACCAGGTGACCACGGGCCAGATCGCGGCCGTAGCACATGCCACAGACGCCGTGCGACGCCTGGCAGGTGATCGGCGAACGGACCTGCACGATCTGCACGCCGGCATCGTCCAGCATGGCGACCTGCTTCTCGTCCAGCAGGGTGCCGGCCTCGACGATCGGATCATTGCTGTCGTCGCCCGGCGCGTAGACGTCCTCGGCCACCACGCGGCCCAGCACGCGCTCGCGCAGCGGCTCGACCACATCGCCGCCTTCGACGATGGGCGTCATGGTCAGGCCTTCGGTCGTACCGCAGTCCTCGGTGGTGACGACCACGTCCTGCGCCACGTCGACCAGACGACGCGTCAGGTAACCGGAGTTGGCGGTCTTCAACGCGGTATCGGCCAGGCCCTTACGAGCGCCGTGGGTCGAGTTGAAGTACTGCAGCACGTTCAGGCCTTCGCGGAAGTTGGCCTTGATGGGCGTCTCGATGATCGAGCCGTCCGGACGCGCCATCAGACCGCGCATGCCGGCCAGCTGACGAATCTGCGCCACCGAACCACGGGCGCCGGAGTCGGCCATGATGTACAGCGAGTTCATCGACTTCTGGTCGACTTCCTTGCCGTCGGCATCGACACGCTTCTCGGTGCCGATACCGTCGATCATGGCCTTGGCGACCAGTTCGTTGGTGCGCGACCAGATGTCGACGACCTTGTTGTAACGCTCGCCAGCGGTGACCAGACCGGACTGGTACTGCTCCTGGATCTCGACCACTTCCTTCTCGGCCTCGGCAAGAATGCCCTTCTTGGCCTCCGGAATCTTCATGTCGTCGATGCCGATGGAGATACCCGCGCGCGTCGCCAGACGGAAGCCGGTGTACATCAGCTTGTCGGCGAAGACCACGGTCTCCTTCAGGCCCAGACGGCGGTAGCTGGCGTTGATCAGGCGCGAGATGGCCTTCTTGGTCAGCTCGGTGTTGGCCAGCTCGAACGGCAGGCCCACCGGCATGATCTCGGCCAGCAGCGCACGACCGACCGTGGTGTTGACCAGTTCGACCTTCTCGGTGCGCTCGCCTTCCTCGCCGATCTCGACCTGCTTCAGGCGCACGCGGATGCTGGCGTGCAGCTCGACCGCGCGGTTCTCGTAGGCGCGACGCACTTCGGCCACGTTGGCGAACACCATGCCGGCGCCCTTGGCGTCGACCAGCTCGCGGCTCATGTAGTACAGACCCAGGACCACGTCCTGCGTCGGCACGATGATGGGCTCGCCATTGGCCGGCGACAGGATGTTGTTGGACGACATCATCAGGGCGCGCGCTTCCAGCTGCGCCTCGATGGACAGCGGCACGTGCACGGCCATCTGATCGCCGTCGAAGTCGGCGTTGAAGGCGGTACACACCAGCGGATGCAGCTGGATGGCCTTGCCTTCGATCAGCACCGGCTCGAACGCCTGGATGCCCAGACGATGCAGGGTCGGCGCGCGGTTCAGCATCACCGGATGCTCACGGATGACTTCGGACAGGATGTCCCAGACTTCCGCTTCTTCGCGCTCGACCAGCTTCTTGGCGGCCTTGATGGTGGACGCCAGACCGCGGCTCTGCAGCTTGGCGAAGATGAACGGCTTGAACAGCTCCAGCGCCATCTTCTTGGGCAGGCCGCACTGATGCAGCTTCAGGGTCGGGCCGACCACGATGACCGAACGGCCGGAGTAGTCGACGCGCTTGCCCAGCAGGTTCTGGCGGAAGCGGCCCTGCTTGCCCTTGATCATGTCGGCCAGCGACTTCAGCGGGCGCTTGTTGGTGCCGGTGATGGCACGACCGCGACGGCCGTTGTCCAGCAGCGCGTCCACCGACTCCTGCAGCATGCGCTTCTCGTTGCGCACGATGATGTCCGGCGCGTTGAGGTCGAGCAGACGCTTCAGGCGGTTGTTGCGGTTGATGACGCGGCGGTACAGATCGTTCAGATCCGAGGTCGCGAAACGGCCGCCGTCCAGCGGCACCAGCGGACGCAGATCCGGCGGCAGCACCGGCATCACGGTCATGACCATCCACTCCGGCTTGTTGCCGGATTCCAGGAAGGCCTCGACCAGCTTGATGCGCTTGGTCAGTCGCTTGAGCTTGGTCTCGGAATTGGTCGCCGCGATGGCTTCCTTGAGTTGCATTTCCTCGGTCTTGAGATCGAGGTCCTTGAGCAGCTCGTAAACGGCCTCGGCACCCATGCGGGCGTCGAACTCGTCACCGTGCTCCTCGACCGCTTCCAGGTACTGGTCCTCGGACAGCATCTGGCCGCGCTCCAGCGTGGTCAGGCCGGGATCGACCACCACGTAGGCCTCGAAGTAGAGGATGCGCTCGATGTCGCGCAGCGTCATGTCCAGCATCAGACCGATGCGCGACGGCAGCGACTTCAGAAACCAGATGTGCGCGACCGGGCTGGCCAGCTCGATGTGGCCCATGCGCTCGCGACGCACCTTGGCCAGGGTGACCTCGGTGCCGCACTTCTCGCACACCACGCCGCGGTGCTTCATGCGCTTGTACTTGCCGCACAGGCACTCGTAGTCCTTCACCGGACCGAAGATGGCGGCGCAGAACAGGCCGTCACGCTCCGGCTTGAAGGTGCGGTAGTTGATGGTTTCCGGCTTCTTGACCTCGCCGAACGACCACGACCGGATCAGCTCCGGCGAGGCCAGCGAGATCTTGATCGCGTCAAAGTCCTGCGGCTGACGCTGCTGATTGAACAGGTTGAGCAAATCTTTCATAAGGTTCTCTCCGCTCGCGCGCCGATTACTTGGTCTCGTCCAGCTCGATGTCGATCGCCAGCGACCGGATTTCCTTCACCAACACGTTGAAGGATTCCGGCATGCCCGCGACCATCTCGTGATTGCCGTCGACGATGTTCTTGTACATCTGGTTGCGGCCCTGCACGTCGTCGGACTTCACCGTCAGCATTTCCTGCAGGGTGTAGGCCGCGCCGTAGGCTTCCAGCGCCCAGACTTCCATCTCGCCGAAGCGCTGACCGCCGAACTGCGCCTTGCCGCCCAGCGGCTGCTGGGTGACCAGCGAGTACGGACCGGTGGAACGCGCGTGCATCTTGTCGTCGACCAGATGGTTGAGCTTGAGCATGTGCATGTAGCCGACCGTGACCGGACGATCGAACGCCTCGCCGGTGCGGCCGTCGTACAGCGTGGCCTGACCCGACTCGGGCAGATCGGCCAGCTTCAGCATGGCCTTGATCTCGCGCTCCTCGGCACCGTCGAACACCGGCGTCGCCATCGGCACGCCGCCGCGCAGGTTGTTGGCCAGCTCGAGGATCTCGGCGTCCTTGAACGACTTCAGATTCACGCGGTTGCCGAACTCGGCGCTGTCGTGGTTGTAGATCTCGTTGAGGAACTCGCGCACCTTCGAGGCCTTCTCGTTGGCGTCGAGCATGCCGGCGATCTTCTCGCCCAGGCCCTTCGCCGCCCAGCCCAGATGCACTTCCAGGATCTGGCCGATGTTCATACGCGAAGGCACGCCCAGCGGGTTCAGCACGATGTCCACCGGACGACCGTCGGCCGAATACGGCATGTCCTCGACCGGCACGATCATCGACACGACACCCTTGTTGCCGTGGCGGCCGGCCATCTTGTCGCCCGGCTGGATGCGGCGCTTGACGGCCAGGAACACCTTGACCATCTTCAGCACGCCCGGAGCCAGGTCGTCACCGGCGGTGATCTTGCCCTGCTTCTCCTTGAAGCGCTTGTCGAACTCTTCCTTGTGGGCCTTGATCTGCTTGGCGCCGCGCTCCAGGAACTCGGCCGCCTCTTCGTCCTTGACGTTGATCTTGAACCACTCGTCCTTCTTCAGGCCGTCGAGGTACTCGTTGGTGATTTCCGAACCGCGCTTCAGACCGGCCGGCGCGCTGCTGACGGCCTTGCCGACCAGCTTCTCGCGCATGCGGTCGTAGATCGCGCCTTCCAGGATGCGGAACTGGTCGTCCAGATCCTTACGGATGCGCTTGAGCTCGGTTTCCTCGATCTGCTTGGCGCGCTTGTCCTTCTCGATGCCATCGCGGGTGAAGACCTGCACGTCGATGACGGTGCCGTCCATGCCCGGCGGCACGCGCAGCGAGCTGTCCTTCACGTCGGACGCCTTCTCGCCGAAGATCGCGCGCAGCAGCTTCTCTTCCGGCGTCAGCTGGCTCTCGCCCTTCGGCGTGACCTTGCCGACCATGATGTCGCCGGCCTTGACCTCGGCGCCGATGTACACGATGCCCGACTCGTCCAGACGCGACAGCGCCTGCTCGCCCACGTTGGGGATGTCGGCCGTGATCTCCTCGGGGCCCAGCTTGGTGTCGCGCGCGACGCAGGTCAGCTCCTCGATGTGGATGGAGGTGTAGCGATCCTCCTTCACCACACGCTCGGAGATCAGGATCGAATCCTCGAAGTTGTAGCCGTTCCACGGCATGAACGCGACCAGCATGTTCTGGCCCAGCGCCAGCTCGCCCATGTCGGTGGAGCTGCCGTCGGCCAGGGTGTCGCCCTTGGCCACGATGTCGCCGACCTTCACCAGCGGACGCTGGTTGAGGTTGGTGTTCTGGTTGGAACGGGTGTACTTGACCAGCGTGTAGATATCGACGCCGGCGTCGTTGCCCTCGATCTCGTCCTCGTTGACGCGCACCACGATGCGGCCGGCGTCGATCTGGTCGATCACGCCGCCGCGACGCGCGGCCACGGTCACGCCGGAGTCGCGCGCCGTCGGGCGCTCGATGCCGGTACCGACCAGCGGCTTCTCCGAACGCAGCGTCGGCACGGCCTGGCGCTGCATGTTGGCGCCCATCAGCGCGCGGTTGGCGTCATCGTGCTCCAGGAACGGTACCAGCGCGGCGGCCACCGACACGGTCTGCATGGTCGAAACGTCCATGTAGTCCACTTCGGACGCCGGACGCAGCTCGGACTCGCCGCGGAAACGGCAGGACACGAAGCCTTCGACGAAGCTGCCGTCTTCGTTCAGCGGCGAGTTCGCCTGCGCGATGACGTGGTCGCCTTCCTCGATCGCCGACAAGTAGTCGACCTGGGTGGTGACCTTGCCGTCCACGACTCGGCGGTACGGCGTCTCCAGGAAGCCGTACTGGTTGGTGCGGGCGTACACGGCCAGCGAGTTGATCAGACCGATGTTCGGGCCTTCCGGCGTTTCGATGGTGCAGACGCGGCCGTAATGGGTCGGATGCACGTCGCGCACTTCGAAGCCGGCGCGCTCGCGGGTCAGACCGCCCGGACCCAGCGCCGACACGCGGCGCTTGTGGGTGACTTCCGACAGCGGGTTGTTCTGATCCATGAACTGCGACAACTGCGAGGAGCCGAAGAACTCCTTCACTGCCGCGGCCACGGGCTTGGCGTTGATCAGGTCCTGCGGACCCAGGTTGTCGGCCTCGGCCAGCGACAGGCGCTCGCGCACGGCGCGCTCCACGCGCACCAGGCCGATGCGGAAGGTGTTTTCCGCCATCTCGCCGACCGAACGCACGCGACGGTTGCCCAGGTGATCGATGTCGTCGACCTGGCCGTGACCGTTCTTGATGTCGATCAGCACCTTCAGCACGTCGAGGATGTCCGAACCCTCGCCCTGCTCGTCGAGCAGAGCCTTGGACGCGTCGTCCTTGCGCGAGGAGAAGTACTTGTGATCGAACAGCACGCTCGGGCCGGTCACGTCCTCGCGACCGACGCGGCGGTTGAACTTCATGCGGCCGACCGCCGACAGGTCGTAGCGGTCGAAGGTGAAGAACAGGTTGTAGAACAGGTTCTGCGCGGCTTCCTTGGTCGGCGGCTCGCCCGGACGCATCATGCGGTAGATCTCGACCAGCGCCTCGAGCTGGGTCTTGGTCGGATCCACGCGCAGCGTGTTGGAGATGTACGGACCGCGATCCAGGTCGTTCACGTACAGGGTCGGCAGCGTCTCGATGCCGGCCTTGCGGAACAGCTCCAGATGATCTTCGGTGATCTCGTCGTTGGCCGCCGCGATCAGCTCGCCGGTCTTGGTGTCGGCGACGTCCACGGCCAGGATGCGGCCGATCAGGTAGTCGTCCGGCACGTCCAGCGTGTCGACGTCGGACTTGGCCAGCTGGCGCACGTGGCGCGCGGTGATGCGCTTGCCCGCCTCGACCAGCACCTCGCCGTCGGCGATCAGGTCGAAGTTGAGGGTCTCGCCGCGCAGGCGCTCGGCGACCAGCTCCAGCGTGGCGCCGTCCTTCTTGTTCAGATGGAACACGTTGTGCTCGAAGAAGATCGCCAGGATCTCCTCGTCCGTGTAGCCCAGCGCACGCAGCAGCACCGTCACCGGCAACTTGCGGCGACGGTCGATACGGGTGAACAGCGCGTCCTTCGGATCGAACTCGAAGTCCAGCCAGGAACCACGGTAGGGAATCACGCGCGCGGAGAACAGCAGCTTGCCCGAGCTGTGCGTCTTGCCCTTGTCGTGATCGAAGAACACGCCCGGCGAACGATGCAGCTGCGAGACGATGACGCGCTCGGTGCCGTTGACGATGAAGGTGCCGGTCTCGGTCATGAGCGGCATTTCGCCCATGTAGACCTCTTGCTCCTTGATGTACTTGACGGTCTTCTTGGAGGCCGGGCTGTCCTTGTCGTAGATGACCAGGCGCACGGTCACGCGCAGCGGCGCGCCGTAGGTCATGCCGCGGTTGCGGCACTCGCGCTCGTCGAAGGGCGGCTCGCCCAGACGATAGTCCACGTACTCCAGCGCGGCGTTGCCCGAATAGCTGGAAATCGGGAACACCGACTTCAGCGCCGCGTGCAGACCTTTCTCCTCACGCTTCTTCGGCTGCACGTCCTGCTGCAGGAAGTCGCGATAGGAATCGGTCTGGATCGTCAGCAGGTTGGGAACGTCCAGCACCGGAGGACGCTTGCCGAAATCCTTGCGGATGCGCTTCTTCTCGGTAAACGAGTAGGTCATGGTGGATACCGCCTCGGTTCGCAGTGACGCCGGTGGGAAGACACCGGCAAAAAGTTGGAAAACGGAGATCGGAGATCGGCACTCAACAACATGGCGAGTGTCGATGGCCCATCGCCCTCTCCCGGGTTAAGGGGCCTGCATCAGCAGGCAAAGCCCGGGGGCTCTCGCCCCCAGGCTTGCTGTGCTTCGGGTCGAGCTCGCAGCGCGCAAGGCGCCGCTTACTTCAGCTCGACCTTGGCGCCGGCTTCCTCGAGTTCTTTCTTGAACTTCTCGGCGTCTTCCTTGCTCACGGCTTCCTTCAGGGTCTGCGGAGCGCCTTCGACCATGTCCTTGGCTTCCTTCAGGCCCAGGCCGGTGATGGCACGCACGGCCTTGATGGTGGCAACCTTGTTGCTACCGGCAGCGGCGAGGACCACGTCGAACTCGGTCTGCTCTTCGGCGGCAGCAGCGGCGCCACCGGCGGCCGGACCGGCAGCCACGGCGACCGGAGCCGCGGCGGACACGCCGAACTTCTCTTCCATCGCCTTGACCAGCTCCATCACCTCGACGAGGGACTTTTCGGCGATCGCGTCGATGATCTGTTCGTTGCTGAGAGACATCTTGATAACTCCTGGAAAAACGACTGTTACGTTGGAATGGGATTGCCGTAGGGCGAAACGTCAGGCGGCCTTCTGCTGCCCTGCCTGGTTGATCACGCGAGTGATCTGAGAGGCAGGCTCCGACAGCAGACGGACCAGCTGCGTGGCCGGCTGCGACATCACGCTGAGCAGCATGCTGAGCGCCTGATCGCGGGTCGGCAGCGAGGCCAGGACTTCGACGTGCGAGCCCGGGTACACCTTGCCGCCAATGGCCACGATCTTGGCCTTCAGCTTGTCGTTGGCCTTGGCAAACTCTTGGACCAGTCGACCGGCGGCACCCGGATCCTCGACCGAAAAGGCATACAGCAGCGGACCGACCAGTTGGTCGGAAGTACCTTCGTAATCGGTACCTTCCACTGCACGACGAACCAGGGTGTTCTTCGCAACGCGAAGAAACACGCCGGACTCGCGCGCCTTCTTGCGCAGCTCGGTGAGCTGCTCGACGGTGAGACCCAGATACTCGGCGGCGACCAGCGAGTGAGCCGAGGCGGCCACGTTCGCCAGTTCGGCAACGACCTCTTTCTTCTGCGCGAGATTGAGCGCCATTGCTTCCTCCGAACCGGATCGGCGACGCATCCTTCGCGCCACCGCTCCCAAGCGGGTTACGGAAACCACGTCCTTGCGGCTTCCCAGTGCCATCTGGCACCGACTTGGTGGCCGTTCCAGGATGAAAACCTGTTCGGGCAGCACCATCTACGCAGGCTGGTTGGAGCCGATTAAGGCTGTCGCGAACGCCCCGGGGACCTATCCATCGCTATGCACGCGCGTCCTTGCCGTTCCGGAGCGGCCGTTCGAGCCGCCTGCGGTCTTTGACGGCTCCGTCCGGACGAACCGGACGATGCCCCCAAAAACTGCCCGACCGACCCGGAGGCCGGACGGGACTTGATTCTTACTTGCCGGTCGACAGCGACGAGGTGTCGACGGCGATGCCGATGCCCATGGTGGTGGACACCGAAACCTTCTGCAGATACTGACCCTTGGCCGTCGCCGGCTTGGCCTTCAACAGGTCCGCCACCAGGGCGTTGATGTTGTCGGCCAGCTTGTCGACCTCGAAGTCCGCCTTGCCGACGCTGGCGTGGATGATGCCCGCCTTGTCGTTGCGGAACTTCACCTGGCCGGCCTTGGCGTTGTTCACCGCGGTGACCACGTCGGCCGTGACCGAGCCGTCCTTCGGGTTCGGCATCAGGCCGCGCGGACCCAGCAGCTGACCCAGCTTGCCGACCACGCGCATGGCGTCCGGCGTCGCGATCACGCGACCGAAGTCCAGATCGCCGCCCTGCATGCGCTCGGCAAGATCTTCCATGCCGACGGCATCGGCGCCGGCGGCCTTGGCGGCCTCGGCCTTCTCGCCGGCCGGGCAGAACACCGCGACCTTGATGGTCTTGCCGGTGCCGTGCGGCAGCAGCGAGGAACCGCGCACGCCCTGGTCGGACTTGCGCGCATCGATACCCAGACGCACGGCCACGTCGATGGACTCGACGAACTTGGCCTTGGCGTTGTCCTTCAGCATGGACAGCGCGTCGTTGAGCGGATAGGTCTTGCCCGGTTCGACCAGGCCCTGCATTGCCTTGAAACGCTTCGTGAGCTTCGCCATGACTTAGTCCTCCACCACCAGGCCCATGCTGCGCGCGCTACCGGCAATGGTGCGCACCGCGGCATCCAGATCGGCCGCCGTCAGATCCGGCTCCTTCTGCTTGGCGATCTCTTCGAGCTGGGCGCGGGTGACCTTGCCCACCTTCTCGGTGTTCGGCTTGGACGAGCCCTTCTTCACGCCCGTCAGCTTGCGCAGCAGCACGGAGGCCGGCGGGGTCTTGGTGATGAAGGTGAAGCTGCGATCCGAATACGCCGTGATGACGGTCGGGATCGGCAGACCCGGCTCCAGCTTCTGCGTGGCGGCATTGAACGCCTTACAGAATTCCATGATGTTCAGACCGCGCTGACCCAGCGCCGGACCGACGGGCGGAGACGGATTGGCCTGACCGGCCTTCACCTGCAACTTGATGTAACCGATGACTTTTTTTGCCATGTTGTTTTCCTTGCGAGTGCGAACGCCTTGCGGCTCCTCGCTTCACACCATCCGTGATGACGGGACGGCCACGGCTCCGCCGGGCCACAAACGCGTACACGCCGACCTAAAAAGGCACGGCGTGAACAGCCTAGTATAGGCGGGAAATCAGCTTCTTACAAGCCCCGCTCCGCGCGATCAGGATTTCTCGACCTGACCGAACTCCAGCTCGACCGGCGTCGAGCGGCCGAAGATCAGCACGGCAACGCGCAGACGGCTCTTTTCGTAGTTGACTTCCTCGACCACGCCGTTGAAGTCGTTGAACGGACCGTCGATGACGCGAACCATCTCGCCCGGCTCGAAAAGCACCTTCGGACGCGGCTTCTCGACACCCTCGCGCACACGGCTGAGGATGGTGTCGGCTTCGCTGTCCTTGATCGGCTGCGGACGGTCGGCGGTGCCGCCGATGAAGCCCATGACCTTGGGCGTATCCTTGACCAGATGCCAGCACTCGTCGTCGATGCGCGGGGCCTTGCCCTCGGTATCGGTCTCGATCTGCACCAGCACGTAGCCGGGGAAGAACTTGCGCTCGCTGCGGCGCTTCTGGCCGGCGCGCATTTCTACCACTTCCTCGGTCGGCACCAGCACCTCGCCGAACTTGGCTTCCATCTCCATGCGGCGAATGCGCTCTTCGAGAGAACGCTTGACCTGATTCTCGAAGCCCGAATAGGCGTGCACTACATACCAGCGCTTGCTCATGCCCTACTACCTCACTTTCCGAGCTTGAGAAGCCACTCGAGCACGACCGTCTTCAGCAACAGATCGATCGCCCCCAGCAGCAGGGCCAGAATCACCACCACAATCAGGATGATGATCGTGGTTTTGACGGTTTCGTCGCGCGACGGCCACACCACCTTGCGCATTTCGAACTGCGACTCGGCCAGGAAGTGGCGGATGCGACGACCGTAACCGGTCAGCATGACGATACCGACCGACAGCACCAGGCCGCCGACCAGTACGCCGGCGCGCACCACCTGCGCCGCGTTCGCGTACCAGTAGAAGCCGAAGAGGCCGGCTGCCAGCACCAGCACGGCCAGCACCAGCATCAGCTTGTCGCCGGCGCTCGACTTGTTGGTTTGTTCAGCCTTTGCGTTCATGCGCTACCTGGGTGGCACGGCAGGAGGGAATCGAACCCCCAACCTGCGGTTTTGGAGACCGCTGCTCTGCCAATTGAGCTACTGCCGTATAAGTGAATTCTACCGCGTCGAAATGACCAAGGCGGACCGCTTGCGCGGACCGCCGGCCATGAACTTCTTCCGGAATCGGTCGGACGATGCAACAGCGCCCGGCCGATTCCGTCTAACGTCTTACTCGAAGATCTTGGCGACGACGCCGGCGCCGACGGTGCGACCGCCTTCGCGGATCGCGAAACGCAGACCGTCATCCATCGCGATCGGCGCGATCAGCGTCACCACCATCTTCACGTTGTCGCCAGGCATCACCATCTCGACGCCTTCCGGCAGCTCGCACGCACCCGTCACGTCCGTCGTACGGAAGTAGAACTGCGGGCGGTAGCCCTTGAAGAACGGCGTGTGACGACCACCCTCGTCCTTCGACAGCACGTACACTTCCGCCTCGAACTTCGTGTGCGGCGTGATCGAACCCGGCTTCGCCAGCACCTGACCGCGCTCCACTTCGTCGCGCTTGGTGCCGCGCAGCAGCAGGCCCACGTTGTCGCCCGCCTGGCCCTGATCCAGCAGCTTGCGGAACATTTCAACGCCCGTCACCGTCGTCTTCGTGGTCGGACGGATGCCGACGATCTCGACTTCCTCGCCCACCTTGATGACGCCGCGCTCGATGCGACCCGTAACCACCGTGCCGCGACCGGAGATCGAGAACACGTCCTCGACCGGCATCAGGAACGGCTTGTCGATGTCACGCTCCGGCTCCGGAATCCACGTGTCCAGCGCCTCGACCAGCTTCTCGATCGACGGCACGCCGATGTCGGACGTGTCGCCCTCCAGCGCCTTCAGCGCCGAACCGGTGATGATCGGCGTGTCGTCGCCAGGGAAGTCGTAGTTGGACAGCAGCTCGCGCACTTCCATCTCGACCAGTTCCAGCAGCTCGGCGTCGTCCACCATGTCCGCCTTGTTCAGGTAGACCACGATGTACGGCACGCCCACCTGGCGCGACAGCAGGATGTGCTCGCGCGTCTGCGGCATCGGGCCGTCGGCGGCCGAGCACACCAGGATCGCGCCGTCCATCTGCGCCGCACCCGTGATCATGTTCTTCACGTAGTCGGCGTGGCCCGGGCAGTCCACGTGTGCGTAATGGCGGTTCGGCGATTCGTACTCGACGTGCGCCGTCGAGATCGTGATGCCGCGCGCCTTCTCTTCCGGCGCACCGTCGATCTGGTCGTAGGCCTTCACGTCGCCACCGAACTTCTCCGCACCGACCTTCGTCAGCGCCGCCGTCAGCGTCGTCTTGCCGTGGTCAACGTGACCGATCGTGCCCACGTTCACGTGCGGCTTTTTACGCTCGAACTTTTCCTTGGACATGACTTCCAAACCCCGATGGAATCAGATGGAAAACACAAAATCAGGACGCAAGAGCGCCCCGTTAAAAGTGGTGCTCATGACAGGAATCGAACCTGTGACCTCTTCCTTACCAAGGAAGTGCTCTACCGACTGAGCTACATGAGCAAAAGTTCCGCATGACCGGAGGTCAATGGAGCGGGAGACGGGAATCGAACCCGCACCATCAGCTTGGAAGGCTGAGGTTCTACCATTGAACTACTCCCGCCCGGCGGGTACATCTGGCGGATCGTGCGCGTCGACGAACGACGTTGCGCGCAACCCTTTTTCTGCTTCACCACCCGATCACACCGGAGGCGATCGAGATGGTGGAGGGAGGTGGATTCGAACCACCGAAGGCGTAAGCCAGCAGATTTACAGTCTGCCCCCGTTGGCCGCTTGGGTATCCCTCCAGCAAAGACCGGCTATTCTCGCGACCGCCCCTGGATGTGTCAACACTTGAGAGCGATTTTCGCCGCGATTTTTCGCGTGTGCGGACGGTGCGTCGCATGTGCCTCGCACCGGGTCCGCATCGGCGGGCGCGTATTCTGGCTGATCGTGACGACAATGCCAAGTCGTTTCATGCGAGGTTCAAGCCTACTGCGTTGTGCTGACCCTCATGCCTGCCCGTTTCCCAGCCCCGTCTTCGCCTCGCGCCGACGTGCGCGACCCCTGGCTCGACAACGCCCGCTTCTTCCTGATCGCCCTGGTAGTGTTCGGCCACGAACTCGAACCGCTGCTGCGCACGCACTCGCTGCTGGCCGGTTGCTATCGCTTCATCTACCTCTTCCACATGCCCGCGTTCGCGATGCTGTCCGGCGCGGTCGCCAGCACGGATCTGAACAGCACGCTGCTGCGCAAGATCGTCTTCCGCCTGCTGCTTCCGTACCTGCTGTTCCAGGGACTGTACGCATGGATTTCGCAGGCCGGCGTCTGGCCCGACGACGGACCCGACGGTATCGCCACGCCCTACTGGCTGCTCTGGTATCTGCCGAGTCTGGCGTGCTGGCGCCTGCTGCTGCCGCTGTTCGCACGTCTGCGCTGCAGGCTGCCGCTCGCCGTGGGCGTGGCGCTGGCGGCAGGCTGGGCCGGCGATCTCGGCCACTACCTGTCGCTGTCGCGCACGCTGGTGTTCTTTCCGTTCTTCCTGATCGGTTGGCAGCGGCTGCCGGACTGGTGCCGCGCAGACGCCCGCATGCCGGCGCGACCGCTCGCCGTCGCCCTGCTGCTCGCGTTGGCCGCACTGGCGCTGGACCGACGGCTGGACCCGCGTTGGCTGTACGGCAGCGCCAGCTATGCAGCACTGCACGTCAGCGCGCTGCACGGATCGATTCAACGCTTGCTGTTGATGGCCGCCGCGACGCTGGCGGCGCTGGCTGTGTTCCGCCTGACGCCGCGACGCGCATTCGCCTGGTCGCGACTGGGACGCGGCAGCCTGGCCGCCTACCTGCTGCACGGATTCGCCATCAAGCTCGCCATCGGCGCGGGCGCATTCGCCCTGATCCGCGACTGGCCGACGCCGGTCCTGCTGGCGATGCTGGGCACCCTGGCCCTGACCGTCACGGCCACGCTGTGCTCGCCGCTGATCAACCGACTGGCGGCGCCGCTGACGCAACCGCGCTGGCTGGAACGCGCGCTGTGGCGCCCCGCCGACTGATCAGGATTCCGCGTCCTCGCGCCGCAGCGGCGGGCGGTAGCGAGCGACTTCCTGCTCCATCTTCTTGGACAGTTCGATCAGGCGCTGCGCGTATTCCTGCAGCGTGCGGTCGCCGTCGTCCTTGGGCGTCCATGCCGGCACCGGCGTGGGCTTGCCGTCGGGGCCGTCCAGCGCCACGAACACGATGACGCAGCTCGTCGCCAAGCGCTCCTTGCCGTGCGTCAGATCGCGCGCCAGCACGTCGACGGCGAAATGCATGCTCGAAGTGCCGGTATGGATCAGCTTGGCGTGCACGGTGACCAGATCGCCGATCAGGATCGGCTGCACGAACTGGATACCGCCCACCGCCACCGTCACGCAGTACGCGCCGCTCCAGCCGACCGCACCGGCGTAGCCGGCCTGGTCGATCCACTTCATGACCATGCCGCCGTGCACCTTGCCGCCGAAATTGACGTCGGTGGGCTGCGCCAGAAAGCGAAATGTGACGTCACGCTGCATTCCAGACATCCAGAGAACCTGCTTTCGTTCAGAAAGCGGGCATTATGCGCCAATATCCAAGGTGTCACAGGCAGAGACACGGATCGCGGCATGCGTCGCGGCCGACCAAGTGCACGAGGAGTGTTGGCATGGGATGGCGAAGCATCAGCATTGCTTCACGACTTGCACTATGGGCCCTGCTGGGTTCGATGCTGGTGCTGGCGATCAGCGGCACGATCCTGTTCATCCACACGCGCGACACGGTGCTCGCGCACACGCATCGCGAGGCCGGTGCGCTGGCGCGGGGCGCGGCCAGCCGCATCGAGGCGCGCCTGGATCGCGTCGTGGTCTCGACACAACAACTGGCCGCGCTCATCGATCCTTCCTCGCCGGACGCCGACAAGCTGCTGCGGCAAGCGCTGAAGGCCAATCACGACCTGTCCGGGCTGGCCGTGGCTTTCCGGCCCGGCGACGGCACGATCGCACCCGCGCCGTTCGTGAGCCGCGATTCCGAAGGCCGCATGCACGGGCGCGATCTGCGCGACGACCCCACGCACTACTGGCAGCAGAACTGGTTCCTGGGCGGACTCACCTGCCGCAAGGGCTGCTGGCAACGACCGTTCTTCTCCAAGTCTCGGCAGCGTTGGCTGATCAACTTCTCGGTCGCCATCGTGCGCAAGGACAAACCCATCGGACTGGTCAACGCCGACGTGTCCCTGGACTGGCTGCGGGACATTCTCGGCACGCTGCGCAAACCGGACGGCGCGCAGGCCTTCGTCATGGGCGGCGACGGCGTCTATCTGGCGCACGACCGGCACGATCTGACCGGACACCCAGGCAGCCCGGCCCTGCTCAAGGCGCTGGCTGCACGCAATGGCGCGCCCGCGTTGCTCTCGGCCCGGCACGCAGCGGACCTGGATGAAGCTTCCTGGCTGTATGGCGCGCCGATCAAGGGTTCGTACTGGTCGCTGGGGCTGCTGGTGCCCGAGCGACGCATCTACGCACCCCTGCGCCACCTGTTCATCATCGACCTCAGCATCGGTACGTTGGCCCTGCTCTGCATCGCCCTGATGCTGCTGTTGGTGACGCGCCGCATGCTGGCCCCGCTGGGCGTGCTGGCCGCGCGCGCCGAACACATCGCTCGTGGCGAGACCGCGTTCGAGCTGCCGGACATCCGCGGACGCGACGAGGTCGGTCGACTGACGCAGTCCTTCGACACCATGCGCCAGGAACTGGCCGCGCACATCGAGCAGCTGACCGAAGCCGTTCGCGCCCAGCAGCGCCTGAGCAGCGAACTGGAGATCGCCCAGCAGATCCAGACGTCCCTGCTGCCCAGCGAGCATTACATCGAGGCGCGCACCACGCGCTTCGAGCTGCACGCGAGCCTGCGTCCCGCGCGCGCCGTGGGCGGCGACCTGTACAGCTACTTCATGCTCGACCGCCACCATTTCTGCGTCATGGTCGGCGATGTCTCCGACAAAGGCATCCCGGCGGCCCTGTTCATGGCGCGCACCATCACCCTGGCCAAGGCCCTGGCCGCCCACACGCTGTCGCCGCAGCGGATGCTCAAGCGTCTCAACCAGGAGCTGTGCGTCGGCAACGAAAGCTGCATGTTCGTCACCCTGCTCTGCGGCGTGCTGGACCTGCGCAGAGGGCGCTTCACGATGGCCAGCGCCGGGCACGATCCGATCATGCTGTGCAACGAGGACGGTCCGCGCCTGATCGATGCCGAGACCGGCCCGGCGATCGGACTGGACGAGGATGCGGCCTACCCCAGCCACACCGTGCAGTTGCATGCCGGTGATACCCTGCTGATGTACACCGACGGCATTACCGAAGCGACCGATGCGGACATGCGGATGTACGGCATCGAGCGCGCGCTTCGCGTACTCGGGCAGTCGCCGCGTCCGGAAAAGCCCAGCGAGTACACGCATCGCCTGCTGTCGGACCTGGACCGCTTCGTGGGCAGCGCCGATCAGGCCGACGACATCACGATCCTGGCGCTGAGCTGGCACCACACCGAAGACGACGGAGACACCGACGTGCTCGAACTGGATCTGCCCGGCCGCATCGAAGACGTGTTCGCCGCGCTGGAGCGCTGCGAACAGACCATGGAAGCGTCAGGCATTCCGGGCGGCGTACGCGAAGACGTGCGGCTGGTGCTCGAGGAACTGATGGTCAACATGGTCGAGCACGGACACACTGGCAGAACCGATGGCAACATCCGCCTGCGCCTGGAGTGCGACGACGACGATGTCCGCGTCTCGCTGCGCGACAACGGGCATCCGTTCAATCCGCTTGAGACCAAACCGCCCTCCACCGACACCGACGGCGCCACCGATCCGGAACAGGTGGGCGGTTTCGGCATCCATCTGGTGCGCGCGATGGCCAGCGAACTGACCTATTCGCACGACGACCAGGGCAACCACCTGCAACTTCGCTTCGTCAACCACTCTCGCATGGAGCCCGATTCATGACGCTGAACATCCGCACCGAGTCGACCACCCCGGAACGCATCACGCTGTTCGTCGAAGGTCGTCTGGACGCAAGCAACTACGGGCCGTTCGACAGCGAGGTCCAGACGAAGCTCGCGCCGCTGCCCGAAGGCGGCACCGTCGTGCTCGACCTGAAGGATCTCGAATACATCAGCAGCGCCGGCTTGCGCAGCTTCGCCAAGATCCGCAAGCAGATGCGTGCGCGCAACGGGCACACGCTGCTGCTGAACCCGCAGCCGCAGGTACGCAAGGTGTTCGACATCGTCAAGGCGGTGCCGGTCAACGAGATTTTCGTGACCGTGCGGGAACTGGACGACTACCTCGACCAGATTCAGCGCAAGATGATGCAGGAAGACCGCTGAGCGGGAAACGCACTCGCCCCGACCGCGCGGCGGCCGGGGCAGCGCATCGTCAGACGTTGAAGCGGAAGTGCAGGATGTCGCCTTCCTTGACGATGTAGTCCTTGCCTTCCAGTCGCAGGCGTCCGGCTTCCTTGGCGCCGGCTTCGCCCTTGTACTGGATGAAATCGTCGTAGCCGACGGTCTCGGCGCGAATGAAGCCCTTCTCGAAATCGGTGTGGATCACGCCGGCGGCCTGCGGCGCGGTGGCGCCGCGCTTGACCGTCCAGGCGCGCACTTCCTTCACGCCCGCCGTGAAGTACGTCTGCAGACCCAGCAGCTTGTAGCCGGCGCGGATCACGCGGTCGAGGCCCGGCTCGTCGAGGCCGAGGTCGGCCAGGAACTCGTCGCGATCGGCATCCTCGAGCTGCGCCATCTCTTCCTCGATGGCGGCGCACACCGGCACCACTTCCGCGCCCTCGGCCGCGGCGCGCTCGCGCACGGCATCCAGGTGCGGATTGTTCTCGAAACCATCCTCGCGCACGTTGGCGATGTACATCAGCGGCTTCAGCGTCAGCAGGAACATGTCGCGCACCAGGGCGCGCTCGTCGTCGTCCAGCGCCACCGAACGCGCGGGATGACCTTCGCTCAGCGCGGTCGCCAGCTTCTGCAGCACCGGACGGCGCGCCAGCGCGTCCTTGTCGTTGGCCTTGGCGGCGCGCTCGGCGCGATTGAGCGCCTTCTCCACCGATTCCAGATCGGCCAGCGCCAGTTCGGTGTCGATGGTCTCGATGTCGGCGATCGGATCGACCTTGCCGGCCACGTGCACGATGTCGCTGTGCTCGAAGCAGCGCACCACGTGCGTGATCGCGTCGACCTCACGGATGTGCGCCAGGAACTTGTTGCCCAGCCCCTCGCCCTTGGAGGCGCCGGCGACCAGGCCGGCGATGTCGACGAACTCGATCGAGGTCGGGATCACCCGCTCCGGATGCACGATGTCGGCCAGCGCCTTCAGGCGCAGATCGGGCACCGGCACCACGCCGACGTTCGGGTCGATGGTGCAGAACGGGAAATTGGCTGCCGCGATGCCGGCCTTGGTCAGCGCGTTGAAGAGAGTCGACTTGCCGACATTGGGCAAACCGACGATGCCGCATTTGATACCCATCAGACTGGCTTCCGTGTAACGGGAGAACGGAGGCGGCGCGGACGCATGCGCGCCCTACTTCGCCGCCGAAGTGTGCAGGCGTTTCATCGCCTCGTCGAAGCGCCCGTCGACCGCCAGCGGCAGCACGTCGAGCGCGCGCGCGATGCCGTCGAGCATGGCGTCCTCGTCCTGCGCGGAGGGACGCCCCAGTACCCACGGCGTCACGCGGTCGCGCGCACCGGGATGACCGATGCCGACGCGCAGGCGATGAAACTTGCCGTGACCGAGATGCCCCATGATGTCGCGCAGGCCGTTCTGGCCGCCGTGGCCGCCGTCGAACTTCAGGCGCACGACGCCGGGATCGAGGTCCAGATCGTCATGCACGACCAGGCACTCGTCGGGTTCGATCTTGTAGTAGCGCAGCGCCGAAACCACGGCGATGCCGCTCTTGTTCATAAAGGTGGACGGCTTCAGCAGCCACACCGGCTCGCCGCCGATGCGCACGCGGCACGACAGCCCGTGCAGCTTGCCGTCGACCGCGAAGGTCTCGCCCTCGCCGCGCGCCAGCGCGTCGACAAACCAGAACCCGGCATTGTGCCGGGTTCCAAGGTATTCGGCTCCGGGGTTGCCCAGACCGACGATGAGACGCAGACCTGACATGGACGCAAGGCATGGCGCCGCGCTCCGCTCGGGAGCGCGGCGCGGATGCGCTTACTTGTCCTCGCCGGCGTCGTCGCCCTCGTCGGACGACGCTTCGGCGGAAGCGCTCGGCGCAGGCGCGGCGGCGCCTTCCTCACCCTCGCCTTCGGTCGGCTCGACCTCGATCTTCACCGCATGCACGGTGACGACCGGCAGGTCGTGCTCGGGGCCGTGGCGCAGCTCCGGAATCTCCACGCCTTCCGGCAGGTTCAGCTCGGACAGGTGGATGATGTCGCCCTGGTCAATGGTCGACAGATCGACTTCGATGTATTCCGGCAGGTGCTCCGGCAGGCAGGCCACTTCGACTTCGGTGAAGTTGTGCGAGATCACCACGCCGGAGGTCTTGCCGGCCGGAGACTTCTCCTGGTTCAGGAAGTGCAGCGGAATCGAGGTGTGCAGCTTCTCGCCCGCGCGCACGCGCTGGAAGTCCATGTGCATCATCTGCAGCTTGTACGGATGCTTCTGCCAGTCGCGCAGCAGGACCTTCTCGGACTTGCCGTCGACCTTCAGGTCCAGCACGGACGAGAAGAACCACTCGTGCTTGGCCAGCGCCATGACGATGCGGTGCTCGATCTGGATGGATTTCGGCGGCTGGTCGCCACCGTAGACGATCGCCGGAACCATGCCCGCGTGACGCAGGCGGCGGCTCGCACCTTTCCCCTCGTCACTGCGAACTTCGGCGTTCACTTCGTGAATCGTTGCCATGATTGTTGCCTCGGTTGAAAAGCCCGCCTTGCGGCGGAAAAACGTTCTCCCGCGACCAGGAGAACGGTGAAAATCGATCGGCTGCCACCCGTCGCCGGCCGGCAAACCGGCGATTATAGGGCAAAAAACGCCGTTTGTGCGACGCGCGCCGCGGCGCCGCGGGTCAGTCCACGTAGAGCGAACTGACCGATTCGCCGCCGGCCATGCGGCGGATCGTCTCGGCCAGCAACTCGGCCACCGTGAGCTGACGGATCTTCTCGCAAGCGGCGGCAGCGGGCGACAGCGGCAGCGTGTCGGTCACCACCAGTTGGTCCAGCTGCGAACCGTTGATGTTGTCGATGGCCGCGCCGGACAGCACCGGGTGCACGCAGTAGGCCTCGACCCGCTTCGCGCCCTGGTCCTTCAGCGCCGCGGCGGCAGCGCACAGCGTGCCGGCGGTGTCGACGATGTCGTCGACCAGCACGCAGGACTTGCCGGACACGTCGCCGATGATGTTCATCACCGTGGCCACGTTGGCCTTCGGACGGCGCTTGTCGATGATCGCCAGATCGGCGTCGTCCAGGCGCTTGGCGATGGCGCGCGCGCGCACCACGCCGCCCACGTCCGGGCTGACCACGATGATGTCGTCCATGTTGTGACGACGCCAGATGTCGGCCAGCAGCACCGGCGAGGCGTAGACATTGTCGACCGGAATGTCGAAGAAACCCTGGATCTGGTCGGCGTGCAGGTCCACCGTCAGCACGCGGTCGACGCCGGAGGCGACGATCATCTTCGCCGCCAGCTTGGCGGTGATCGGCACGCGCGCCGAGCGCGGGCGGCGATCCTGGCGGGCGTAGCCGAAGTACGGCATCACCGCGGTCACCGAACTGGCCGACGCGCGCTTGAGCGCATCGGACAGCACCAGCAGTTCCATGAAGTTCTCGGCGGTCGGCGCGCCGGTCGGCTGCAGGATGAAGACATCCTGGCCGCGCACGTTCTCCTCGATCTCCACCTGGACTTCGCCGTCGCTGAAGCGACCGACGAGCGCCTTGCCCAGGGGCACCGCCAGCCGGTGCGCGACGTCCTCGGCAAGTTTGTGATGAGCATTGCCGGTGAACAGCATCAGGCCAGCCGTATCCACAGTTCGTTCCCCGCTTGGCGATGTATCGAGAAGACCGGGTTTGACCCCGTTGCACGCGCGGCGGCGAACGCCTGCGCGATACGAAAAGTGGCTGGGGCGGCAGGATTCGAACCTGCGCATGCCGGGATCAAAACCCGGTGCCTTACCGCTTGGCTACGCCCCAACGCTTGAACGGTCGACCTTCGTTCGCAGCGGCGACACATCGACGCCGTCGGCCACGAAGGCCCTGAATGGTTGCGGACAGCGCGCGGCGATCCGCTCGCTGTCCTCGCGCGTTTCCGTTTCCAGAAACACGCACGCTCCGGTTCCGGACAACCGCGCCGCGCCGAACTGGCCGAGCCAGCGCATCGCGTCGTCGATCCGGGCATGCGCGGCCCGCGCCAACGGCGCGAAGGCGTTCTCCGTCGCATGTCCTTCCAGGAAGCTGGAAATTGTCGCCTCGGGGGCATTTCGTGTCAATTCGGGCGACTGGAAAAAAGCCTGCGTGGACACGTGCACGCCGGGATCGACGATGACGTAACTCGCGCTCGGCAGCGCCAGCGGCTCGATGCGTTCGCCGATGCCCTCGGCCCAGGCACTGCGCCCGTGCACGAAGACCGGCACGTCCGCTCCCAGCTGCAGGCCCAGCGCAGCCAGCTCGGCCACGGAGAGCCCCGTGCCCCACAGGTGATTGAGCGCGACCAGCGTGCTGGCGGCATCGGAGCTGCCGCCGCCCAGACCGCCGCCCATCGGAATACGCTTGGTGACGCGCAGATCGGCGCCGCGTCCGCAGCCCGTGTGCTGCCGCAGCAGGTGCGCGGCGCGCAGCACCAGATCCTGCTCGGGCGACACCTCCGCGATACCCGAACCGCCGACCAGACGCTCGTCGTCGCGCAGACGCACATGCAGGTCGTCGCCCCAGTCCAGCAGACGGAACACGGTCTGCAGCAGGTGATAGCCGTCCTCGCGACGACCGACGATGCGCAGAAACAAATTGAGCTTGGCCGGCGCCGGCCAGACGCTCCACGCGTTCATGGCGTGGACCAGGACCAGTGCTCGATCGACACGCGGACGCGGTAGTTGCCCATCGACGCGAACACCTTGCGCGGCACGGCGGGCTGACTGTCGGCGAACCAGTCGCGGTATTCGACCTTCCAGCCGTCCTGCTGCAGCAGCGACGGCAGATGGTCGTTTCCAAAGCGCAGCGTGGCGGGGCTGTCGGGCGCGCGCAGTCCCTTTACCCAGTAGCGCAACTGCTGAAGCGGCACGCGCCAGCCCAACGCGCGCGCCAGCAGATGCTCGGCGTCGACGCCATGCATCGGCCCCTGATCCAGCCCATCCAACTCGGCGCCGCCGGGACCGCCGCGCAGACGGAAGCTGCGCCCGGTGACAGGCGCGCGCAGGGTGAAGTCGTAGCGGTCGCCGTCCTGGGTCCAGGTCAGACCGCCGCTGCCGCCATGCTCGCCGTCGGTCACGGCCAAGCGCGCCTCGATGGTCCAGTGCGTGCGCGCCGACAGCGCCTGCTCGCGCGCCTGCTGCGCGCCGAGCATGACCTTGTCGCCCTTGATGCGCACCGGCGCACAGGCCGCCAGCGCCAGCAACGCGGCGCCGAGCAGAAAATGGCGACCTCTCACGGTTTCAGTTTCTCTTTCAGCGCCAGCAGATGCCGGTTGTCCGGGTCCAGTTTCAGTGCCGCGCGATAGACCTTCTCGGCCTGTGCCCTGCGACCCAGATCGAGCAGCACCTGCGTCAGGTGCGCGCCGACCTCGGGATCGGGGCGTTTGCTCCAGGCCGTCTGCAGCGCCGTCTCGGCCTTGTCGAGATGCCCCAGCCGGTACTGCAGCCAACCCCAGGAATCGGTGATCGCCGGATCGTTCGGCAGCGCGGCGCGCGCGCGCTCGATCAGCTTGGTCGCCTCGTCCAGGTGACGCCCGGCATCGGCCAGCGTGTAGCCCAGCGCGTTGACCGCATTGATGTCGTCCGGCGTCAGCTTCAGCACCGCGCGCAGATCGGCGATGGCCGCATCGGTGTCGCCCGCCTCGGCATACGCCAGACCGCGACCGTACAGCAGCTCCGCGTCCTCCTTGTCCGCAGCCAGCGCACGCGTGTAGGCCTTGGCCGCCTCGGCGAAGGCGCTGTCGCGCATGTACAGCTCGGCGTCGACCTGATCCAGATGCTGGACCACGTCGCTCTTGTCGGCGTTGTCCTCGCGCATCTGACGGACCAGCGCGTGCGCCTGATCGGATTTGCCCAGCTGCTGCAGCAGCACCGCGCGACGCACGCCGGCATCGAAAGCATGCTCGTCGTCGGCCGGCACCTTGGCCAACCAGTCGACGGCCGCCTGCGGCTTGTCCAGCAGCGAAGCCAGCTGACCGAGCAGGTAGTAGCTCGACTGCCGCACCTCATCGGGCGCCTTGACCAGCTCGCCGTAGATGCGGCGCAGGGCCGGCAGGTCCTTGCCGCGCGCCGCGAACGCCGCTCGCGCGGCGAAACTGCGCGCATCCTGCGGCCCCTTGGCCAGCACGCTTTCGGCGCCCTTGGTATCGCCGTTCTTGGCCAGCAGACCGGCGTAGGCCAGGCGGATGTCGGCGTTCTTCGGCGAAGCCTTGACCGCCTTCGCGTACAGCGTGCGCGCCTTGGCATCCTCGCCACGCTGCGCATACATGTTGGCGGCCCACGCATAGGCCTGGCCGGTGTGGAACCGCGTCGCGGCCGCATCGGCGATCCGCTGCGCGTAGGCATAGCGGCCCAGTTTCTGCCCCAGCTCGCTCATCGCCAGCCAGGCCAGACCGTCATCCGGAAGCCGCTGCTCGGTCGCGACGTTTTCCAGCAGCCGGCCGGCCTGCGCGGCGTCGCGCGCACTAAGCAGCACCTTGCCGAAGTCTTGCCAGGACTGCTTGCCGCCGTGCGCGGTCATCGCCATCAGTTCCTTCTGCGCATCGGCCGTGCGGCCCTGGTCCAGCGCGATCTGCGCTCGCGCGCGCTGCAGGTCCGACGCATCGGCACCCAGCGCCTGCCAGCGCGCCAGCGAACGCTGCGCGGCGGCGCTGTCGTGCAGGGCCAGGGCCAGACCGACCGCGCGTCGGGCAACGTCGGGATCGCTGGATAGCGCACTGGCCTTGGCGTACTGGGCCTGCGCGGTCTTCAGGTCGCCCTTGCCGAGCGCGAACTCAGCCTGCATCAGCAGCGCCGCGACGTCATGGTCGGCGTCCGGCGTCGCCACCGTGAGTTTCTGCAGCGGCTGCGCGCCGCCGCCCGCTCCCTGCGCCTTGTGTGCGGGCATGGATGTACACCCGAACAGCAGCACCGGCGCCATCGCCGCTGCTACAAAATGCCGCCATTGCTTGAACTTGGCGTGACTGCTGCGCACAATTCACCTCCGTCTGGGGCCGGTAACGCCAGCGACCGGCCGTCGGGACAGCTTAGCCTATCGCTGCCCGTAACCAAGCTGCCGCCAGCCACGATTCGCCATGCCGCTCGTCGCCTTCGGGCTCAACCATCTCACCGCGCCCGTCAGCCTGCGCGAGCAGGTCGCCTTCGACGGCGACCGCGCGCGCCTGGCGATGAGCGACCTGCGCCAGCAGGCCGGTGTGGACGAGGCGATGATCCTGTCGACCTGCAACCGCACCGAGCTGTACTGCAGCGTGCACCCCGGCGCCGAGCACGTACCGGCCGAATGGCTGCACCGGCATCATCACCTGACCGCGGAAAAGCTCGACGAGTTCCTGTATCGCCATGACGAGGACGACGCGGTGCGGCACATCTTCCGCGTCGCCACCGGCCTGGACTCGATGGTGCTGGGCGAACCGCAGATTCTCGGCCAGGTCAAGGACGCCTACCAGATGGCGCGCGAGGTGCAGACCCTCGGCCCGCCGATGGAGCGCCTGCTGCAGCACACCTTCGCCGTCGCCAAGCGCGTGCGCAGCGACACCCGCATCGGCGCGCACACCGTGTCCGTGGCTTTCACCGCGGTGCGCCTGGCCGAACAGGTCTTCACCGATCTGCGCGACGCCTGCGTGCTGCTGGTCGGCGCCGGCGATACCGTCGAACTGGCCGCGCGGCATCTGGCCGGCAAACAGGTCAAGCGCCTGCTGGTCGCCAACCGCACGCTGGAAACCGCACAGACGCTGGCGCACCAGCACGGCGGCTATGCCATCGCCCTGTCCGACCTGGGCAAGCATCTGGCCGAGGCCGACATCGTCATCAGCTCGACCGCCGCGCGCCAGCCGGTCATCACCCGCAACATGGTCGAGGCCGCGATCGCCACCCGCCGCCGCCGACCGATGTTCATGGTCGACATCGCCGTGCCGCGCGACATCGAGCCGACCGTGTCCGAACTTCGCGACGTGTTCCTGTACGGCATCGACGACCTGCGCCAGGTCATCGACGAGCACCTGCGTTCGCGCGAAACCGCCGCCAACGAGGCCGGCGCGATCATCGACCTGCAGGTCGACCGCTACATGAACTGGCGCCGCGCGCTGACCCTGCGCAACCCGGTACTCGACCTGCGCGCCAGCGCCGAGGCACACCGCGACGACGTGCTGGCCCGCGCGCAGGCCATGATCGAGCGCGGCAAGTCGCCGGAAGAGACGCTGGCGTTCCTTGCCAACACGTTGACCAACAAGCTGCTGCACGCGCCCAGCGCGCGCCTGCGCGAAGCCGCGCTGTCCGGCGACCTGGACCTGCTCAACGCCGCCGAACGCCTGTACGGTCTGGACGCCGACGCCGATCCGAATCCGGGCGCCGACGAAGCCTAGCGGCCGCGCGTTCCGCCCGCGTCGCGGGCACGCTATCCTGATCGGCCGCACCGCCTTCGCCCATCGGTCCCCATGACGCCTTCGATCCGCCGCAAACTGCAGACCCTGGCCGAGCGCCACGAGGAGATCGGCCTGCTGCTGGCGCAGCCGGACGTGCTCGACGACGCCGGCCGCTTCCGCGACCTGTCGCGCGAATACGCGCAGCTGGAGCCGCTGAAGACCGCGCTGGCGTCCTACGACGATGCCGAGCGCGAGCTGGCCGAAGCGCGCGCCATGCTCGACGATCCGGAGCTGGGCGAGATGGCCGCCGACGATGTCGAGCGCCTGGAAGCGCGCATCGAGGCGCTCGATGCCGAACTGCAGGTCCTGCTGCTGCCGGTCGATCCGCGTGACGAAGCCAACCTGTTCTTGGAGATTCGCGCCGGCACCGGCGGCGACGAGGCCGCGCTGTTCGCCGGCGACCTGTTCCGCATGTACGCGCGTTACGCCGAGCAGCGCGGCTGGAAGGTCGAGATCGAATCCGACCACCCCGGCGAGCACGGCGGCCACAAGGAGATCGTCGCCCGCGTGGTCGGCCGCGGCGCGTTCTCGCGCCTGAAGTTCGAGTCCGGCACGCATCGTGTGCAGCGCGTGCCCGAGACCGAATCGCAGGGCCGCATCCACACCTCCGCGGCGACGGTGGCGATCATCCCCGAAGCCGAGGAAATCGGCGACATCGAAATCAATCCCGCCGACCTGCGCGTGGACACCTTCCGCTCCTCCGGCGCCGGCGGTCAGCACGTCAACAAGACCGACTCGGCGATCCGCATCACCCACCTGCCCAGCGGCGTCGTGGTGGAATGCCAAACCGAGCGCTCGCAGCATGCCAACCGCGACAAGGCGATGAAGCGGCTGAAGGCGCAGCTGCTCGAAACCGAGCGCGAGAAGCAGACGTCGGCCGAAGCCGCCTCGCGCCGCCTGCAGGTCGGCAGCGGCGACCGCAGCCAGCGCATCCGCACCTACAATTTCCCGCAGGGCCGCATCACCGACCACCGCATCAACCTGACCCTGTACCGCCTCGGCGAAGTACTCGGCGGCGACCTCGACGAACTGGTCGACGCCCTGACCGGCGAGGACCAGGCCGAGCAGCTCAAATCGCTCGGCGAGAGCGGCTGATTCCTTCCGCCGCGCCGCCTGCTACGCTGCGATCATCGCGACGGAGGCGGGCCGATGAAACGCAAGGACTACGAAGACGCGCTGGAAGGCCTGCAAGCCGAACTGGTCGGCGTCAGCCGCTGGCTGCGCGCCAGCGGAAAGCGTCTGCTGGTGATCCTCGAAGGCCGCGACGCGGCCGGCAAGGGCGGCACCATCCGCGCCATCACCGAGCATCTGGACACCCGCAGCTACCGCGTGGTCGCCCTGCCCAAGCCGAGCGACCGCGAAAGTACGCAGTGGTATTTCCAGCGCTACGTCACCCACCTGCCCGCGGCCGGCGAATTCGTGCTGTTCGACCGCAGCTGGTACAACCGCGCCGGCGTCGAACCGCTGATGGGCTTCTGCTCGCAGGCGCAGTACGCGCAATTTCTGGACGACTGCCCGATCTTCGAGCGCATGCTGGCCGACGACGGCATCCTGCTGCTGAAGTACTGGCTGGCCGTCGACCAGGCCGAACAGGAAACGCGCTTCGCCGAGCGCGCCGAAGATCCGCTGAAACGCTGGAAACTGTCGCCCATCGACGTCGCCGCGCGCGAAAAATACGCCGAGATCGGCCGCCTGCGCGACGTCATGCTGGAACGCACCCACGCGGCGCACGCGCCCTGGTTCGTGGTCGACTACAACGACCAGCGCCGCGGCCAACTGACGCTGATTCGCCACCTGCTCGACCGGCTGCCGGACACGTCGGTGCCGAGTCCGATCACGGAACTGCCCGCGCTGCGCGAAGCGCCGGAGCGCGAGCGGCTGGCCGATCCGTCGTTCTGGATCGGCGACCGCGACTGACTTCGCTTCAGCCGGTGCGAAAACCGGGCGCCACCGCCGCCGAGTACGGCATGCGTTCGACAGCGTCCACCTTGGCCGCGGGCGGCCCCTGTCGAAGCCAGCGCTCCAGTGCGTCGAGCGCATCGGCCGTACCGGATGCGACGACCTCGACGCGGCCGTCGGCCAGATTGATCGCCGAACCGTCCAGTGCCAGACGCAGCGCCTGCTCGCGGGTCGAGGCGCGGTAGAACACGCCCTGCACCCGTCCCGACACCAGAAAGCGCGCCGCGCTCATGACGAGCTCACTTCGCCGCGCCGACGACCTTTTCCAGGTCGGCGGGCGTGATCGGACCGACGAAGCGCTTGGCCACCGTGCCATCCGGCGCGATGACGTAGGTGGTCGGCAAGCCCAGCGGCGCGGCGAAGGCGGCCGGCGGGTTCGCGGGATCGACCTTGGCGATCGGATAGCTGACCGGATGCTTGGCCAGAAACGCCTTCAGTTCGGCCGGATCGGCATCCTGGTAGGCCAGACCGATGGCGACGACATCGGCATGACTGTCGACGAACTTCGACAGCGCCGGCATCTCGTGAATGCACGGACGGCACCAGGTCGCCCAGTAGTTCACGACGACCCACTTGCCGCGCTGCGCGGCCAGATCGAAGGATGTGCCGGCCAGCGTGGCGACCTTCAGCTCCGGCGTCTTCTTGGCGCCGTCAGCGTACGCGCCGGCCGTCAGACCGGCCAGCAACAGGCCGAGAAGCATCAACAGGGACAGACGTTTCATGGAGATTCCGCTCTTGCGTCCGCGCCGGAGCGACCGGCGTCGGCAGGGGGGAACACGAACAGCTCGGAAAGATGCACGCCGAGCTTGTCGCGCAGGGATTGGGTCAACGCGCTCAGGTGCTGGCGCAGCGGTTCGGGCAGACCCTGACAGAAGCGCTGCAGCAACGGCTCGTCGAGGGGCAGACGATAGCGCCCGGCCTCGTAGATTTCCATCAGGGTCGACGTGTCGAGGCTGCGCGTCATGACCCACTCGTCGTCCTCGGTGCGGCGGATCAGTCCCGCCTCGTGCAGGTCGCCGAGGTAGCGCTGCAGCAGGTCGTCGGACACGAAGCGCTCGCACACCTTCAGGCCGCTCTCGCCCAGCGCATGCCCATGCCGCTGTGCCACCACGAAGTGCTTGAGCAGGTGCATCAGACCGAGGAATTCCGCGCCTTCCGGCAGCCGTTCCTCGTGCGGACGGTAGTCGAAGGCCGCGATCGAGGCCGTGATCGACGCCCCCAGCAACACGATCACCCACGACAGGTAGATCCACACCAGGAAGATCGGCACCACCGCCAGCGCGCCGTAGATTTCGCGGTATGAAGGCACCCCGCGCACGTACGCGGCGAACGCCCACTTGGCGATCTCGAACAGCACCGCGGCCAACACCGCGCCGGCCAACGCGTAGCGGCGCTTGATCTTGCGGTTGGGAATCAACCAGTACATGCCGAACAGACCGGCGACGCTGACCAGGAACGGCAGCACGCCGAGCAGATGGCGCTTCAACTCCATGCCATCGCTGACGCGGCCGAGCAGCGGCACCGCGGCCAGATACGACGTCAGCGTCAGCCCCGCCACCACCAGCACCGGCCCCAGCGTCAGCGCTGCCCAGTACATCATGAAGCGCGACACCGTCGAGCGCTTGGTCTGCACCCGCCAGATGCGGTTGAAGCGCTCCTCGATGCTGGACATCATCATCAGCGCCGACAACAGCAGCACGAAGATGCCGATGCCGGTCAACTTGCTGGCGTTGCCGGCGAATTCGAGCACGTACTTCTGCACCGCGTCGCCCGCCGCCGGGACAAAGTTGCGGAAGAGGAAATTGGCCAGCACCTCGGTCCAGCCGTGGAACGTCGGCAGTGCGGTGAGGATGCTGATCACGGCCACCGTCAACGGCACCAGCGCGAACAGCGTGGTGTACGACAGCGCGCCCGCGGTCTCGAAGCACTTGTCGTCCCAGAACCGCTGCCAGACGAAGCGGGCGAAGGCGATACCGCGGTCGCGATCGAAACGCCGGAACATGCGGACTCCCCGGTGGAATATCATGGGCAGACTAGCGCATCGGGGATGAACGTCCTACACATGGCGAGCGTATCGCCGGGACCGCCGATGCCCGCCTCCCGAACATGCAGGAGAACCCATGGACCAGGACATTCTGGTGCTCTACTACAGCCGCAGCGGCGCCACCGCGCAGTTGGCGCGGCTGATCGCGCGCGGCATCGAGGAAGTGCCAGGCATGCATGCGCGACTGCGGCAGGTGCCGCCGGTCGCGCCGGTGACCGAGGTCGCGCAGCCGCCGGAGCCCGAGGACGGCGCGCCCTACGTCACGCGCGAGGACCTGGCCGAATGCGCGGCCCTGGCGATGGGCAGCCCGACCCGCTTCGGCAACATGGCCGCGCCGCTGAAGCATTTTCTCGACGGCACCGGCGCGGAATGGGCCTCCGGCACGCTGGCCGGCAAGCCCGCCGCGGTGTTCACCTCCACCGGCACCATGCACGGCGGCCAGGAATCGACCCTGCTGTCGATGATGCTGCCGCTGCTGCACCACGGCATGCTGCTGGTCGGCATTCCGTATACCGAGGCCGCGCTCAACACCACGCGCACCGGCGGTTCGCCCTACGGCGCCAGCCACCTGGCCGGCGCGCAGCACGAACTTTCCGTCAGCGAACACGAACGCGACCTGGCGCGCGCCCTGGGCAAACGCCTAGCCGATGTCGCGCGCCGTCTGGGAGCTCCGGCATGAGCGCCGACGCGCTCACCCTCAGTCCACGCCAGCGCCGTGCGCGCATGACCGGTTATCTCGGCTGGATCGGGCTGATCGTGCTGCAACCGGTCTGGCATGCCTGGCTGGCCCCCGATCCGCACGAGCCGCTGAGCGCGGTGCTGATCCTGGCCCTGCTGCCGCTGTTGCTGCCGCTGCTGGCGATCCGCCGTCCGGCGCGCGCGCTGCTGTGGGCGGGCATCGTGGCGCTGTTCTATTTCTCCCACGGCGTGGCCGAAGCCTGGTCGCTGCCGAACGAACGCGTGCTGGCTTCGGTCCAGATCGCATTGAGCCTGCTGCTGATCTTCGCGCTCGGCGCCGGCGTGCAGCGCCGCAAGCGGACCTGACGCCAGCGGCTGCGCCCTCGCGGCGTCTATAATCGCAGTCTCCATCGCTTGCGCCGACCGTCATGGAATTCCTGCAGGACGCCCCACGACTGCCGCATCCGTTCCACCAGGATCGCCTGCTGCAGGCCCTGATCGAACGACGCGTGCCCGCCGAGCGCCGTGCCGCGCTCGTGGCCGATCTGACCGCGCTGGGCGATTACGCCTGCATGGCCTACGCGCGACGGCTCGACAGCACGCCCGGCGAACCGGTGCTGACACAGTGGGGGCCGTGGGGCGAACGCATCGACCGCATCGAACTGACGCCGGCGTGGCGCGAGGGTCCCGTGCAGACCACGCGCCATGCCGTGCTGGCCGCCGGGCACGACCCCGAAGCCGGCCCGCACGGACGGCTGGAACAGTTCATGCGCGTGTACCTCTACCACCTGGCCAGCGAGTTCTACACCTGCCCGCTGGCCATGACCGACGGCGCCGCCACGGCAATCAAGGCGTCCGGCAACGAACGCCTCGCCGCGCGCGCCCTGCCGCATTTCCTCAGCCGCGACGCCGATGCGTTCTGGCTGTCCGGACAGTGGATGACCGAGACCGCCGGCGGCTCCGACGTGGGCCGCACCGGCACCGTCGCGCGACGCGACGACGACGGTCAGTGGCGCCTGTACGGACGCAAGTGGTTCACCTCGGCCGTGGTCGGCGAAGCCGCGCTGGCGCTGGCCCGACCCGAAGGCGCCGACCAGGGCACCGACGCGCTGGCGCTGTTCTACGTCGAGACCAAGCACGCCGACGGCCGCTGGCGCGAGCTGCGCATCGACCGCCTGAAGGACAAGCTCGGCACGCGCGAACTGCCCACCGCCGAAATCCATCTCGAAGGCCTACCCGCCGAACCGGTGGGCGCGCTCGACCACGGCGTGCGCCTGATCGCGCCGATGCTCAACGTGACGCGGACCTGGAACGCGGTCTGCGCCACCGCCACGATGGCGCGCTGCCTGGCGTTGGCGAACGACTACGCACGACGTCGCCAGGCCTTCGGCCGCCCGCTGATCGAACAGCCGCTGCACGCCCGCACGCTGGCCGACATGCAGGCCGAGTTCGAGGCCGCCTTCGCGCTGACCTTCCATGTGGCCGAACTGCTCGGCCAGGTCGAGGCCAGCGCGGCTTCGCCGGGCCAGGCGAAGCTGCTGCGCCTGCTGACGCCGCTGGCGAAACTGTGGACCGGCAAACTGTCGGTGGCCATCGCCTCGGAGACGCTGGAATGCTTCGGCGGCGCCGGCTATATCGAGGACACCGGCCTGCCGCAGTTGCTGCGCGACGCGCAGGTCTATGCGATCTGGGAAGGCACTACCAACGTGCTCTCGCTGGACACGCTGCGCGCGCTTGCATCCACCGGACTGGAGCCGCTGACGCAGGCCATCGAGGACTGGCTGGGCCATGACGACGCCCAGACCGAGGCCCGAAACACGGTGCGCGACGCGCTTGCTCGCGCCATGGACTTCATCGCCCGGCATGACGGCGACCCGACAAGACTGCAGGCCGGCGCACGCGGACTGGCGATCACGCTTGCCCGTGCGGCGGCGGCGGCGCTGCTCGCGGCCAGCGCGCGCGACGCGCGGACACGCGACGACGCGCGTCCGGCCGCCGCGCTGCGCGGCTTCCTCGCTCACGGCATCGACCGGCTGGTCGACGACGATCTCGATCCCCACGCGCTGCTCGACTGAGACTGCGCAAACGCGGACTTCACGACCCGCGCCCAGACATTCGCCATCACGACACGCCCGACTTCAGGACTTCCCCATGCAGCATCTGACCATCGTCACCACCGGCGGCACCATCGACAAGATCTACTTCGACGCCAAGTCCGACTACCAGATCGGCGCGCCGCAGATCGGCGACATCCTCGGCCAGCTCGGCGTCGGCTTCCGCTTCGACGTGGTGTCGATCCTGCGCAAGGACAGCCTGGACATGAGCGACGACGACCGCCAGCTGATCCGCCGCACCATCGAAGCGCAGCCGCACCGGCATGTGCTGGTGACCCACGGCACCGATTCCATGGTCGATACCGCACGCATGCTGCAGGGCATCGAGGGCAAGACCATCGTCCTCACCGGCGCGTTGAACCCGGCCCGTTTCCAGGGCTCGGACGCGGTCTTCAACATCGGCTGCGCGGTCGGCGCGGTGCAGACGCTGGGCGACGGCGTATGGATCGCCATGAACGGCCGCGTGTGGGACCCGATGCGCGTGCGCAAGAACCGCGACGCCAACCGCTTCGAGGAAATCCCGAGCGCCTGAAGCGCCAGTTCCTCGCGCCACAGGCAAAAAAATGCCCGGCTGCAAGGCCGGGCAACAAGCGTCCTCCATGACGCGAACATCCGTGTAGCAGGTCTGGGGGGAGACCCGGCGTCCTTGCCGATGCCCACGCTTCCGCGCAGGCACTGCGGATGACCGGGCCGGCGGCGATGTGCCGGCCCGGGTGTAGCGCTTACTGAACAGTCAGGGTGATGTCGTCCAGCACGAACGAGGTCTGCAGCGAGTAGTCCTCGGTACCGGTGAACTTGATCACCACGGTCTGGCCGGCGTATGCGGACAGGTCCGACGTGTGCGCGGCGTAACCGCTGTTGGCGTTCAGATTCGAGTAGGTCTTCAGCGTCTTCAGCAGCGAGCCGGACGTGTTGTAGACCTGCACCTTCAGCTTGTCGTACGCCGAGGACGACGTGGTCTCGGCCGTGTCGATGTGCAGGTAGTACTTCAGCGTCGCCGAGCTGTAGCCGCTCGGGATGGTCACGGTCTGCGACACCGTGTCGGTGTGCGAGGAGCCGTAGCCGTCCAGCCACGCGAACCAGGATCCGGCATGCGCGGACTGGCCCGAGCAGGTGCTGTTGCTGCACAGCACGCCGGAGCTCAGCGACCACGGCGAGGCCGAACCGCTCTCGAAGCCGGTGTTGCCCAGCAGCTGGCTGGAACCGCCACCGCCGCCGCTCGACACCGTGACCGAAGCGGTCTTGGTATCCGTCGCGCCGCCGTTATCCGTCACCGTCAGGGTCACCGTGTAGGTGCCGGCGGCGGCGTAGGTGTGGCTCGGGTTGGTCGCGGTCGAGGTCGAGCCGTCGCCGAAGTTCCAGGAACGCGAGGCGATCGAGCCGTCGCTGTCGCTGGACGCATCGGTGAAGCTGACGGTCAGGCCGCTGACCGAATCGCTGAAGTTCGCGGTCGGCGGGTTGTTGCCGCCACCGCCGCCACCGATGTCGCCGATGGCGTTGGACAGGATCAGGCTGCCGCGGCCGCTGGCCAGGTCATAGCCGGTGCTGGCCGTGGAGCCGCCGTTGTTGCCCGACGTGATGTCGTGGAAGTCCGACGCCGGCAGCTGGTACAGCAGCGGACCGGCAAAGCCGACGCTGGTGCCCTTGGTGGCGATGACGCGAGCCCACAGACCCGAGAAGATCGGGGCGGAAAGGCTGGTGCCGCCGACCTGGGTGGTGCTGCCGTTGACGATGATCTTGGCGCCCGAGTTCGGATCGCCGTCGAAGGCCACGTCGGCCACGCCGCGATGGCTGCCGCTGTACAGCGTCTGCCAGCTCGGCTTCGGCTCGAAGGTGCTCTCGCTGCCGCCGCTGCCGCTCCACACGGTCTCGCTGTTCCAGGTGGTGCTGGACGCATTCAGCGTGGTGCCCGCCACCGCGATGACGTACTGCGAAGCCGCCGGCCAGCTCGGCGTGGTGCCGCCGTTGCCGCACTCGTCCGCGCCGGAGTCGCCGGTGGAGATCGAGAAGGTCTGGCCCTGGGCCACGGCCTGCTGGAACGCCTGGTCCTGCGCCGCCGCCGAACCGTCGCCCTGCGCCGAGGTCTCGCACTCGCCCAGCGACACGTTGATGATCTTGGCCGCGTTGGCGCTGACCACGGTATTGATGTCCGCGGTCAAGTTGGTGTTGGACAGGGTCGGAATGTTGTAGAAGATCAGCTTGCCGATCTGACCGCCGGCCGCGCCGACGACGTCCTGGCTGTCCAGGTTCCATTCGTCGACACCGCTGGTGTCGCTGCTGGTGCCGTTGGTGTTGACCGTCTGCGTGGTCACCGTCGGCAGACCGTTGTTCGACGTGAAGGTGTTCAGGTCGGTCTTGGTCTGGGTCAGGCTGCCCTGGGTGATGATGCCGACCGTCACGCCCGCGCCGGTGGCGACGCCGGTGCCGCCGTAGATGGCGGAGAAGTCAGTCGGGTTGTGGCCGGTCACAGCCTGCGTGCTGGCGCCGCTCATCACATGCGCGAAGGTGTGCGGACGATACACGTCCTGCAGACCGATCACCGACAGCACCGAGCTGCTCAGCGAAGCCGGGATGTGCACGTCGGACGCATTGGCGAACGCCACGCGACCGCTCTTGGTGCGCACGCGCTGCAGCGAGGTATGGAAGGCGGACTGCACGACGCTGGCCGGCGCGTCACCCGAGACCAGCATGTTGTTGCCGGCGATGGTGACGTTCTGGAAACCGTAGCGACGCAGGTAGTTCGCGACCTTCTGCGCCTGCGCGCTGGTCGGGCCGTAGCTCTGCATGAACTGCGCCTTCGACAGGTGCGTCTGCGCCAGCGGCGACAGATGCTCGTGCGCGGCGGCAATGAAGTTCATCAGGTCCTGGTGGTTGCGCAGCTTGAGCGCCACCGAGATGTGCATCAGCTGCGATGCATCGACGCTGCCCAGCGCGGCCTGCTTCGCATTCAGATGCATGGCATGGCCGATGACCGGCGACTGCGCGGTGGCCATGTCCGAGGCCTGCCCGCTGGCGGCCATCGCGGTACCCGCGGCAGCCAGACCGACGGCGGCGGCCAGCATCTTCAAACGTGGAAAACTGCTTCGCATTATGGTTTCTCCTCCGTATATGAGGCACAAGCTCGCCCGTAGCGGCCCTTGCGTGCCCCTGTGCTCATGAGCCCAATCGCTCTCGTCTTATCTACCCATCGATCTTCCGCACGCCCGTTTCATCGCTGTCCCCCAGCCTCCATGACTGACACGATGGACGAGTGCTTCGCTGTACACGTTCGCTTGGCGGAATGCTTTGCCAAATCCCTTGGCTTTGTTTTTCTCGTGCTTATCCTCAGAGTGAGGATTATGTGCATAGAAAAATATGCGCTAATTCGCATTTTTAACCATGCATAAAATTGCACGACGTACGTATATCCGGATTACCACTTTAGTTATATAGCAAGGCCCGATAATCCGGTACACGAATTCGGCAAAGAGTGCCCGGATGCAGAAACGCCCGGCCATATCGCATGGCCGGGCGTTTAAACACGAAGCGCGTCCTGCGCCTCATGGCGGACCGGGTCCGCATTTGGATCGAGCAAAACCCGCACGTCCCTGTGCGGGCGAAGCCTCAGAACTGCAGGCTCCAGTCATCGATGTAGCCGGTGTCGCCGGAGTAGACATCGTCGACCTTCAGACGCCACTGACCGTTCGGGTTCAAGCTGGACGTGTTGACCGTGTAGGTCTGATCGACGTTGTCGGCGCCGTCCGAACCGCTGGGGCTCTTGAGCACGACACTGGATCCGCTCGGCGAGTACAGCGTGATGCGCAGGTCGCCACGGTAGGTGTGGACGATCTTCACATGCACCTGCAGGTCGCTCGGGCCCGGGTTGGCTTCACCGCTGACGGTGATGTAGCTGCTGGCCGTGCTCTGGTCCGGGATGTTGACGTTGGTCGGGTTGTCATAGAACCCGCCACCGCCGCCACCGCCGCTCGGTGCGGTCCAGGTCGCCTTCAGCGACACGTTCGAGTAGCTGCTGTAGCCGTACAGCTTCACGTAGTACGTGCTGGTCGACGGCGAGGCGAAGCTGCAGCTCTCGCTGTTGCCGTTCTTATACGGACGGCAGGTGTAGCTGCTCAGCGTCGGCTCCGAACCCAGACGGACATACATGTCGGCATCGCCGCTGCCGCCGGAGGTGGAGATGACCAGATTGCTCGAACCGGACGGCACCTGCACGGTGTACGTCGGGCTCCACGCGCCCTGGCTGCCGGACAGCGTGACCGGGGTGCCGTTCTGCAGCGAACCGCCAGTACCGCCACCGCCGCCGCCACCGCCGCTCGGGCAGCTCACGCCGACGGCGTTGAAGGCGCTGACCACGTCGCTGGTGCTGTAACCCAGATCGTCCGAGGCGCTCTCGACGCCGCAGGCGCCGCTGTTGAACGTCGCGGTCGAGGTCCAGTACAGCGCGTTGGCGCGCTCGAACACCTCGAAGGCCTTCTTGGTGTTCCAGCCGGAGGTCTTGGCCAGGGTGCAGAACGCCTTGTTGTAGACGCCGCTGGAGTAATGCACGTTCAGACCGCTGTAGTAGTCCGCCGCGTTGTCGATCGACGAACCGTCCTGGGTCGGGTTGCACATGTAGCGCAGCGCGGTGCCGTTCTTGATGATCTCGGCGCCCACCAGCCAGTCGTTGCTGCCGCGGTCGTAGTACTCGGCCGCTTCGCCTGCCATGTCCGAGAAGGCCTCGTTCATGCCGCCGGACTGGCCCGAATACTGCAGGTTCGAGTGCTGCTCGGTGAAGCCGTGGCTGATTTCGTGACTGGTCACGTCCAGCGAGGTCAACGGATAAAACGTGCTGGCGCCGTCGCCGAAGTTCATCGCCGAGCCGTCCCAGTACGCGTTCTCGTAGTTGTTGCCCAGATGCACCTTCATGACCAGCGTGAAGTTCAGCGGCGGCGCGCCGAACCAATTGTTGTACATGTCGTGCACGACCTGACCGAAGTGATGCGCATCGTTGGTCGGCGAGTAGGCGCCGTTGATGCTGTCGCCGGTGTGCGTGTAGCACGGGAAACTGACCAGCGTGCCCGAACCGGACATCGCATGGTTCATGTTGTAGGTCTTCACATCGGCGTTCGACAGCGAGCAGGTGCTGCCGGACGCGGTGACGACCAGCGCCGGATAGTCGGTGCCGTACTGGTACTGACCGGTCTTCTGGTTGCCGCCCGGGCCGTAGCCATCGGCGGTGGTCAGGCCTTCCCACTGCTTGACGATCTCGCCGGTGTTGGCGTCGATGATCGCGGTCGGACGGGTCGGCTGGTCGCCGCCGGCGAAGTACGAAGTCAGATAGACCAGGCGCGCCTGGCCCTGGCCTTCGGGGTAGACATACAGATCCGCCTTGGCGTTGTGGATCGACTGACCCGGCGCCATAAACGGATTGTGATGACCGCGCAGCACCTCGACTGCACGATCCGTGGTCAGCGACGGACGCATGGCCGAAGCGCTGAGATTGAGGGTGTCCGCGACCGGACCGTTGGCCATCAGGGCCTGCCCGTGCGCGTTCTGTTCCACCGCGATGCTGCGTCCGTACACGGGCACGCCGTTGTACATCTGCTGCATGCGGACGGTGGTGGTGTTGTGACGCGTCGGACGGCTATTGCGCGCCTTGAACGACATGCCGTTGCCGAGACCGAGCGTGTTGGCGATCTGGCTGGACGGCGTGACGCCGAGCGTCCGTGCGTGCAGATGTTCCGTGGTCGCGGCATGGGCCGTCGAAAACGCGGCCAGCCCCATGGCTGCGACCAGGATATTCAAGCGAAAACTACCAGGCATTGGGTACAACCTCCTCCAAGGTGCCCGACGCTGCCATGCGTCCTCGTGACGGCATGGCCATCAGGCGTGAGTGAACCGCGATTGCCGCGGCTGATTGCCTTGCAGCTCCGAAACGTTCAAATACATAACGCGCCCTCCCCCTGCATCCCGAGAGAGCGTTATTGAACGTGAATTACGGCGACGACGATGTCCCCCAAGACATCGTTTCGGAGCACCGCACTTCGTCTCCCCACGAAATGCGGCATGCACAACCTAGAGCAGTCGGGAAAATGCCGTCAAGCGAACGCTAGGAGTTTTTCCAAATTCATATTCAGGAGTGATTAATAATTCACGAATCACGTATGAAAAGGCCCGCGTTTTAAACGCGCCCGGCGATTATTTTCCGAATATGTGCATTACCGGAAAGGATGTCAGCCTGGATGAGCGCCGAGTGTGTGAATCGCACGCGGACGCAAGGCGAAGCCGATCAGCGCAATCAGCAGGAACAGGGGCGCGCCCCAGTACATCGGCGCGAGTACGCCGCGCACCACCCCGCGCGATTCGTTATCGAGTACGTAGAGTGCGCGCTCGGGATGTTCACGGATCGAGGCGAAGGCGTCGCCCCACGCGGCAGCGGCGAGACGTCGCGACGACGCGCGCATGAACGGCGTCCAACGCAGGGCATGGCGCCCGGCGACCAGATAGGTATGCATCAACGGCGATTCGAGGCGCGCCTGCCTGGATATCGCGACGCCCACGACGGGCTCTTCCAGCAGCCCCGCATGAGCGTAGACATCGACCAGCAGCATCGTGACGCCGAGCATCGCGGCCCAACCGTACCAGCGGATCTTCTTCATGCGGCTCTCCGGACACCGTCCGCACGCGCCATGCGCCGGACTGAACGCCTGCGCTCGCCACCGAACCGGCCGCCGATTCAGAGCATGCCGGTCTCGAGCTTGGCGGCGTCCGACATCATGGACTGATTCCACGGCGGATCAAACACCATGTCCACGTCGGCCTCGGACACCGTGGGAATCAACTCCAGCTTGGTGCGCACATCGTCGACCAGGATGTCGCCCATGCCGCAGCCGGGCGCGGTCAGCGTCATCTTCACGTAGACCGTGCGCGAACCGTCCTCGGCCGGTTCCAGGCTGACGTCGTAGACCAGCCCGAGCTCGACGATGTTGACCGGAATCTCCGGATCGAAGCAGGTACGCAGCTGCGACCAGACCAGCTTTTCCACGTCCTCGTCGCTGGCGTCGTCGGCCAGTTCGATCGGCGCCGGCGGTTCCTTGCCCAGCGCATCGGCGTTCTGCCCGGCGATGCGGAACAGATTGCCTTCCACGTAGACCGTGAAGCTGCCGCCCAGCGCCTGGGTGATGTAGCCGATCTGCCCCGCTGGCAGCACCACGGCTTCGCCTACGGGCACCATCACCGCATCGCAATCGCGCTGCAGAGTGAAGGGTTCGCTGCTGAGACTGAAACCGGACATGGCATGGAGACTTGGATGGGATCGGCCATTATGACATGCGGCCGCTCCGTCCCCACACCAAGGGCCTCCTGCGGATGGGCGCGCAGGCGCTATCATGCGCCCTCGAACAAGGAGGAATCCCATGGGCCGATCCATGCCCGAGAACACCCATTCCACATCGCTGCTGACGCTGCTGTTCTCCACCTTCAGCGCCGCCATGATCGCGCTGGCCGCCGGCGCGCTGTGGCTGCTGCTGGACCTGTTCGCCCCGCAACTGCAGGCCACGGTGTGGCTGGCGCTGCCGCTGGGGCTGCTGCTGGGTCACGTCATGCGCCACTGGGTGATCGATGCGTCCTGGCCCGCCGCCGTGCTGGCCGTGTTGGCGACACTGGTGGCCTGCGGCTACATGCGCTTCCTGTTGGCCGCCGCCGACCTCGCCGGCACCTTCGGCATGACCTACATGCAGTCGCTGCACCGCGCCGGTAGCGGCATGCTGGCGCATCTGGCCTGGATCTCGCTGAGTCCCGGCGCGATCGCGGTCTATCTCGTTGCCGCCGCGCTGGCCGGCTTCCTGGCGTGGCGCGGCTCCCTCCGCGGCAAAACCGCCTAGGCGTCCAGACTCTTCAACTCGCTGACCAACTGCGCGGCCATGGCCTGACCGTCGCCGAACAGCATGCGCGTGTTGTCGGCGTAGAACAGCGCGTTCTCGATGCCGGCAAAACCCTTGCCGCGACCGCGCTTGATGACGATGGCCTGCTTCGCCGCCACCACGTCCAGCACCGGCATGCCGTAGATCGGCGAGGCCGGATCGGTCTTCGCCACCGGATTGACCACGTCGTTGGCGCCGATCACCAGCACCACGTCGGTGTTGGGGAATTCCGGGTTCACGTCTTCCATGTCCACGATCAGGTCGTAGGGCACGCCGGCCTCGGCCAGCAGCACGTTCATGTGCCCCGGCATGCGACCGGCCACCGGATGGATGGCGAAGCGCACCTTCACGCCGCGCTCGATCAACTGATGCGCGAACTCCCAGATCTTGTGCTGCGCCTGAGCCACCGCCATGCCGTAGCCCGGCACGATCACCACGCGCTCGGCGTAGGCCATCATCACGGCCGCGTCCGGCGCCTCGATCTCCTTCTGCGCACCGTCGATCGCCTGCGCCTCGCCAGCGGCCGCGCCGAAGCTGCCGAACAGCACGTTGCCCAGCGAGCGGTTCATGGCCTTGGCCATCAACTGCGTCAGCAGCGTGCCGGCCGCGCCGACCACGGTGCCGGCGATGATCATCGCCTCGTTCTGCAGCACGAAACCCTCGAAGGCCACGGCCAGACCGGTCAGCGCGTTGTACAGCGAGATCACAACCGGCATGTCGGCGCCGCCGATCGGCAGCGTCATCAACAGGCCGAACGCCAGTGCCGCGAGCAGGAAACCGGCGATCACCGCCATCGCCGGCGGCGCGAAAATCAGCACGCCGCCGAGCACGACCGCCAGCAGCAGGATCAGCACATTGAAGACCTGCTGGCCCGGAAACACGAAGCGCCGGTCCATCCAGCCCTGCAGCTTGGCGAAGGCGATCAGCGAACCGGAGAACGACACCGCGCCGATCAGCACGCCCAGCACCGCCAGCACCAGTGCCGCGGGCGCCATCGCGTCGACGCCGCCCATGGCAGCGACACGCGCCGCGCCGACCAGCTCGAACACGCCGATGGCCGCCGCCGCGCCACCGCCCATGCCGTTGTACAGCGCCACCATCTGCGGCATGTCGGTCATGGCCACGCGCTTGCCGGACCACCAGGCCAGCCCGCCGGCCACGGCGATGCCGAGCACGATCAGGCCGAGATGATGCATCCCCGGCAACAGCAGCGTCGCCAGCACCGCCAGCAGCATGCCGACGCCCGCCCACACCACGCCGCCGCGCGCCGTGCGCGGCGAACTCATGCGCTTGAGTCCGAGGATGAACAGCAGCGCCGCGATCAGATAGCAGGCGCGGATCGCCTCCGGCAGCCAGCGCGTCAGGACATCGGCATGCATCAGCCCTTCTCCCCGTTCGCGCCGCCCGGCCGGCTGGACTTGAACATCTCCAGCATGCGCTCGGTGACCACGTAGCCGCCGACCGCGTTGCCCGCCGCCAGCACCACCGCGATGAAGCCGATGGCGATATCCAGCGGTCCGTCGGCATGGCCCAGCGCCACCATCGCGCCGACCAGCACGATGCCGTGAACGAAGTTGGAACCGGACATCAGCGGCGTGTGCAGAATCACCGGCACACGCGCGATGATCTCGTAGCCGGTGAATGCCGCCAGCATGAAGATGTACAGTGCTACAAACCCGTCGATCATCGGTGCCCCCGGAGCGTGGATGCGGATCGGACTGCCGGCCCATCATACGGGAAGCCGCGCGCCGGGCCAGCCCGCCGGGTGCGATGCCGGTCAACCCCGATGCCACCTCATGCGTTAACGGATACGAGACGTGAACACGGATCCAAAACATGAAGCCGAGGAGCTCGTGGACGTGAACGCAACGGCCTCGCTGACTGCCGACGAGCGCGCACCGTCGACGCCGGTATCGATGGACGCCTTCCTGGCGCAGATCGAACGCCGCGCGTGGCGCATGGCCAAGCTTGCCCTGGGCGACCCCGAGGAAGCCCACGATGCGGTGCAGGACGCGATGCTGCGGCTGGTGCGCAGCTACCGCAACAAGCCGGCCGACGAATGGACGCCGCTGTTCTGGGGCATCCTGCGCCGGCGCATCACCGATCTGCAGCGTCGCCGCAAGGTGCGCTCGATCATGGTGAACTGGTTCAGCGGCGGCCGCGACGACCAGGGCGAGGACATGCCGGTCTGGGAGCCGCCGGATCACGGACCGGGACCGCAACGCCAGCTCGCCGACCAGCAGGCCTGGGAAGCGGTCAGCGAAGCGGTACAGCAACTGCCGCAACGCCAGCGCGAAGCGTTCATGCTGCGCACGCTGGAACAACTGAGCGTGGCCGAGACCGCCGCGGCCATGGGTTGCTCGGAGGGCAGCGTGAAGACGCATCTGTCGCGCGCCCTGCACAGCCTGAGAGATCAACTGGAGGACTGGCAATGAGTCCGCAAACCGAACATGAATTCCAGGACCGCCTGCGTGCGTTGTACCGGCGCACCGGCGACGAAGTCGACACGGCCACCGCCGCGCGTCTGCGCGCAGCGCGCCGCACGGCGCTGGAAGCAGCCGAGCGTCCGCAGCTGGGGCGCTGGCTGGTACCGGCCGGCGCCCTCACCGCCTGCCTGCTCGCGGTCGTGATGATCTGGCCGTCCGCGCCGCATCCCGCGCGCCACGCCACCACATCGACCACCGCGATCAGCACCGCCACCAACGACACCGACGCCAGCGACAGCCTGCCGCCCGATCCCGACAGCACCGACCCGGCGCTGTACGAGGACATGGACTTCTACGCCTGGCTGGCCCAGCAATCGACCACGACTTCGCACACCGCTCGCGGAGGCTGACCATGCTGCGCACGAACTGGTTGTTCACCGCCCTGCTGCTGATCGGCTTCTCGCCGGTGCTGGCCGCGCATGAACCGCCCATGCCGCCACCGCCGCCGCATCGCATGGACGCCCGCGATCCCGGCCCGCCGGTGCCGTGGGACCGGCTCGACCCCGGTACCCGGCAGATACTGGCGCCGCTGCGGCCGCGCTGGGATCGCATGTCGCCGCAGCACCAGCAGCGCATGCTGCACCGCGCCGAACGCTGGAAGACCCTGCCGCCGGAACGGCGCGAACGCATCCGCGAGCGCATCGCGCGCTGGGAACAGATGACACCCGAGCAGCGCCGCGAAGCGCGCGCCAACCATCGCCGCTACGAGCACATGTCGCCGCAGGAACGGCGGGCGCTGCATCATGCCTACGAGCGCTTCCAGTCGATGTCGCCCGAACAGCGCGAGGCGCTGCGGCGCGAATGGAAGCGCATGACGCCCGAACAGCGTCGGCGCTGGATGCAGGATCATCCGCCACCGCCGCCTCCGCCGCCGGATCAACGCTGACGGCGGCGCGCGTTCAGGCCGCGCCGAAACGCACTTCGCCGTCGTGCGCCACGCAGCTGCGCGCGACCAGCTCGTCGTCGAAATCGAGGTGCAGACCGTCCTCGCCCACCAGCAGCGACGAGAAGTGCTGCAGGTTGCGCGCGAACATCTGCGACGCGTGAAAGGCCGCGCCGGAGGCCAGGTTCAATGGCCCGATGATCGTGCGGCCGCCGTGGTCGACCTGCTCGCCGGGTTGGGTCAGTTCGCAGTTGCCTCCGCTCTCCGCGGCCAGGTCCACCACCAGCGCGCCCGGCTTCATGCCCTCGACCATCGCCCGCGTCAGGATGCGCGGCGCCGGACGCCCCGGCACCGCCGCCGTGGTCACGACCACGTCGATGGCGGTCAGGTGCTCGGCCAGCGCTTGCTGCTGCGCGGCGCGTTCGTCGGCGGACAACTCGCGCGCGTAGCCGCCCTCGCCGGCCGCATCGACGCCCAGCTCGAGGAACTTCGCGCCCAGCGACTGCACCTGCTCGCGGGTCTCGCTGCGCACGTCGTAACCTTCCACCTGCGCGCCCAGCCGGCGCGCCGTGGCGATGGCCTGCAATCCGGCCACGCCGGCGCCGATGACCAACACCCGCGACGGCCGGATGGTGCCGGCCGCGGTGGTCAGCATGGGAAAGAACTTCGGGCTGTGCGTGGCGGCGATCAGCATGGCCCGATACCCGGCCACGGCCGCCTGCGAGCTGAGAATGTCCATCGCCTGCGCGCGCGTCGTGCGCGGCAGCAGCTCCAGCGCGAATGCGGTGATGCCCCCGGCCGCCAGTTGCCGCAACGCCTCGGCATGACGGTGCGGCTGCAGCTGGCCGATCAGCACGCTGCCCTTGCGCAAGTCGCCCAGACGCCCAGCCTCCGGCATCTGCAGGCACCACAGCAGGTCGGCGCGCGACGCGACGGTCGCCGCGTCCTCGAACGTCACGCCCTCGTAGGCCTCGTCGGGAAATCCCGCCGCCGCGCCCGAGCCGCGTTCGAGCATCACCTCGACGCCGCTGGCGTGCAGCTTCTTCGCCACTTCAGGAACGATGGCCACGCGCCGCTCGCCGGCAGCGGTCTCGCGCAGGGCCGCAACTGTGACAGTCATCCCTCGCCTCCCGTACGGTGTCCGCGCATCGTACACGATGCCGGGACGCGTACACGCAGGCGCAGACCATTGTCGATACACTGGAAAGCCAAGACGCATCGAACAGGGGCCGAATGACCATGACTCCGGACCAACTCATGCAGCAGGCGCTTCAGGCACGCAAACAGGCCTATGCGCCGTACTCGAATTTCCTCGTCGGCGCCGCCGTGCTGACACATGACGGGCGGGTCTTCCTCGGCTGCAACGTCGAGAACGCGTCCTACGGCCTGTGCAACTGCGCCGAGCGCACCGCCCTGTTCAGCGCCATCGCGGCCGGCTGCAAGCGCGGCGACTTCGCGCACATCGCCGTCATCAGCGACACCGACGCGCCGGTCAGCCCGTGCGGCGCATGCCGCCAGGTGATGGCCGAACTGGTGGCCGACGACATCCCGGTCACGCTCGCCAATCTGCAGGGGCTGCAGCGACAGACGACCGTCGGCGCGCTGCTCCCCGATGCCTTCCGCCTCGACGACGATTGACCCGAATCCACGGAATCCGCTCCATGTCCGATCCCCTCGCCACACTCCTGAACCGCTGCTCGGTGCCCTCGCGCCAGCTCGAAGCGCCCGCACCCGATGCCGACGAACGGCAGCGCCTGTTCGCGGCAGCCATCCGCGTGCCCGACCACGGCAAACTGGAACCGTGGCGGCTGATCGTCCTCGAAGGCGACGCCAAGCTGGAGTTCGGCCAGCGCCTGGCCCGGCGCGCCGTGGAGCGGGACCCGGACCTGCCCCCGGCCAAGCAAGAAAAGGAGAATCTTCGCTACACCTTCGCGCCGCTGGTGGTGGCGGTGATCGCGCGCATCGAGGCCGGCCGCATCCCCGAGCAGGAGCAACTGCTGTCCGCCGGATGCGTCGCCTACAACCTGCTGCTCGGCGCGCAGGCGCTGGGCTACGGCGCGCAATGGCTGACCGGCTGGGCCGCCTACGACGACGCCGTCGCGGACATCCTCGGCCTGGGCGAAGGCGAGTGCGTGGTGGGCTTCGTGCACATCGGCACACCGAAGCTGGACGTGCCGATGCGCGACCGCCCGGCGCTGGACGACATCGTCAGCGACTGGACGCCGTGAACGTCTCCGCAACCCCGAACGCGGCGCCGGCCTATCTGGTCGACGGCAGCCTGTATGTGTTCCGCGCCTGGCACTCGATGCCGGACGAATTCACCGACCGCGACGGACACCCGGTCAACGCCGTGCACGGTTACACCCGATTCCTGTGCGAACTGATCGAACGGGTGCGGCCGCTGCATCTCATGGTCGCCTTCGACGCCGCGCTGACCACCTCGTTCCGCAACAACCTCTATCCGCCGTACAAGGCCAACCGCGAGCTGCCGCCGCCGGATCTGGAGCGCCAGTTCGAGCTATGCCGCGCGGTGACCGAGGCGATGGGCGTGACCACGCTCGCGCACCACACCTACGAAGCCGACGACCTGATCGGCTCGATGCTGTGGACGCTGCGCGCGCAGGGCATCGACAGCGTGATCGTCTCGGCCGACAAGGACTTCGGGCAACTGCTCGGCGAACGCGACGCGCAGTGGGATTTCGCGCGCAACCGTCGCTGGGGGCCGGACGGCGTGATGGAGAAGCTCGGCGTGCAGCCGCACCAGGTCGCCGACTACCTGGCGCTGACCGGCGACGCCGTCGACAACATCCCCGGCGTGCCCGGCGTCGGCGCCAAGACGGCCGCCGCGCTGCTGTCGCACTTCGGCGACCTGGAGAGCCTGCTGGAACGCGTCGACGAAGTGCCCTACCTGCGTCTGCGCGGCGCCGCGGCCTGCGCCGGCCGGCTGCGCGAGCATGCCGAATCCGCGCGTCTGTTCGCGCGCATCACGCGCATCGCGCTGGACGCACCGGTGCCCGAACGCGCCGACGACCTGCACCGCAAGCCGCGCGACGCCACGCGCCTGGACGAGCTCTGCGACCAGTTGCGCTTCGGCCCGCTCACACGCTCGCGCCTGAAGGCGCTGGACGGAGAACACGCATGACCCGAACCGACGACGACCCGCAGACCCGGACGCTGTACCGGGGTCGCTGGCTGACCCTGCGTCAGCGCGGGCGCTGGGAATTCGTCGAGCGCAACAACCCCGGCGGCGCGACGATCATCATCGCCGTCACCGACGAGGACAAGGTGCTGTTCGTCGAGCAGTATCGCGAGCCGATCCAGCAGAAAACCATCGAGATGCCCGCCGGGCTGATCGGCGACCTGGAGGAACACGGCGACGAGGACGCCTGTCTGGCCGCGCAGCGCGAGCTGGAAGAAGAGACCGGCTATGCCTGCGAACGCGTGAGTGTCATCCACACCGGCCCCTCCTCGGCCGGCATGAGCACCGAAATGATGGTCTTCGTGCGCGCCACCGGACTGCGCCGCACCGGACCGGGCGGCGGCGACGAGAGCGAACAGATCGTGGTTCACGAAGTGCCGCGACAGGACGCCGGCGCCTGGCTGCTGCGCATGAGCCGCGAAGGCTATTCCATCGATCCCAAGCTGTTCGCCGGGCTGTGGTTCCTGGAGCACGCCGAAGCGTTCGGCTGAAGACCTCAGCGCGCTAAGACGCCCCGTTGCGCTCGTACATGCGCCAGGCCGTCACCGCGAGCGCCAGCACGGCCACGCCGAGCAGAATGCCGCCGAGATCGGCGCGCCGGGTGATCCACATGACCCCGCCGAGACCGCAGATCAGCGCAATGCCCACGCCCAGGGCCGCGACCGGTCCGGCGCGGCGCGCCGACGAAGCGGCGACACCCCGCAGCAACGCGTAGGCGCCGAACACTGCCAGCACCAGCGACAGCACGCGCCAGAGCCACGGCAGCCAGGGGCGCGGCGGAAGATCCGGCTGCATGTCCAGCACGTCGTGCTGCCCCACCTGCAGCTCGAAACCCGGACCGTCCTCGACACCCTCGGCCGGCACCAGCGTGCCGTCGCGATTGCGCGCGATCAGCGTGATCTCCTGCAGCGGCGCCGCGCGCCAACTCACGCGCAGATCGCCGAGCTGCGGCGAGGACGGATCCTCGCTGGTCATCAGCGTTCCCTTCACCACGCGGAAGCTGGCCGCCATGTTCGGCTGCAGCGTACTGAAGTCGGGCGTCACGTGGGTCCGTCCCGGCATCGCGGACACGATCGCGGGGCTGAGCTTGAAGCCGTCCAGCTGCATGTCCCCGGCCAGATATCGACCACCGCCGAACGGCAGAGCCGAAGGATTGCGATGTCGCGCCCGCTGCTTGAAGATGCTGGAGTCGACCGGGTGATCGACCCACTGCAGCTCGTAGCTGACGCTGCCGCCGTAGTCGATCTCGCGCCACTGGAACATCTCGGTGACGCGCCACAGGATCGGCACGTTGGCGCGGATGCCGAACTGCGGATCGACGGCCGGTTTGGTCACGCTTGGAGTGCCGGTCACGCGCACCATGTCGCCGTCGTTGCCCTTGGTGGGTCCTTTGCGGGTGGCTTCGACCACCACGCCACCGTGCCGCGCGGCCGCCGCACGGTAGGTCATCACGTTGCTTTCGTTGCTGGCGAGCATGGCCATCGCAATCAGCAGCAGCAGACTGCCGCCGAGCAGTTTCCACGTTGCCGGCCGTCGGTCCTGCGTCATCGACGTCCCATCCCGTCCGGAGCCGCCGGACCTTCGATCACCATACCTCGCCGACCAGACGCTCGCACGCGTCCTCGCAGGCGTAGCGGCCGCGCTCATCGCGCGTCACGCTCGCCATGGCGCAGGCATGGTCGTGGGTGAAAAACAGCCGTACGCCGCGCGCATGCATGTCTTCGAGAAAGGCACGCTTCTCGTCGATCACGCATTCCGGGTAGCGGTCGTAGCCCATCGTGATCGGCACGTGCACCCAGTGCCGACCCGGAATCAGATCGGCGCAGAACACCAGGCCGCCGTTGTCGGCGACGACCTCGGCCAGCATCAGGCCCGGCGTGTGACCTTGCGAGACATGGAAGCGCACGGCCTTGCCCAGCCGCCGGGAGTACTCGCCATCGACGAGTTCCAGGCGACCGCTGCTCTCGAGCAGTTCCGGCAGCTCGGGAATGAACGAGGCGCGGTCGCGCGGATGCGGATGCCGCGCGCGCTGCCAGTGCTCGGCGCCCACCAGATACGTCGCATTCGGGAACAGCAGACGCGGCGGCTGCCCTTCCTGCCAGCGGTCGAGCAGGCCGCCGGCATGATCGAAATGCAGATGCGACAGCACGACCGCATCGACGTCCTCGTGACGGACGCCCGCCTCCTGCAGCGACTGCAACAGCACGTGCTCGGACTCGACCACACCGTAGCGCTCACGCAGCTTGGACTCGAAGAACGCGCCGATGCCGGTCTCGAACAGCACCGTCAGACCGTCGAGGTCCTTGACCAGCAGGCAGCGGCAGGCCAGCGGAATGCGGTTCTGGTCGTCCGCCTCGATCCAGCGCGTCCACAGCGCCTTGGGCGCGTTGCCGAACATCGCGCCGCCATCGAGTTTCTGGGAATTGCCTTCGATCGACCAGAGCTGCATCGGGAACCTCGCGGGAAAGGCGCGCAGACGGCCGTCCGCCGCATGCGGAGCGGGACTACTCGCCGGATGTGCGCATCAGCGCTTGATACTTGAGCTGCAACTGGTCGGTCGTCTCGACGTGGTCGGGGTCCTTGGGGATGCACTCGACCGGACAGACCTCGACGCACTGCGGCTCGTCGAAATGACCCACGCACTCGGTGCACAGGTCGGGGTTGATCTGGTAGTACTCCTCGCCCAGCGAGATCGCGTTGTTCGGACAGACCGGCTCGCACACGTCGCAGTTGATGCAGGTGTCGAGAATCTTCAGGGCCATGGGATCGGGTCGGAGGAGAGACCGCCGAACCCGCGGTGCATCGGAGCAGCCGCGGGTTCGGGGCGAGTCATTACATCTTCGCGAAACGGAAGATCGCGCCGGTCGGCTTGATGACGTCGGCCACGCGCTGCTCGTCGGCCTGATCGCCGATGAACACCACGATTACCTTGTCCAGCGAACCCGGCTTGGAGCCCTGGAACGCGGAGATCATCAGATCCGCCGTCTTCGACGAGTCCGGGCCGGCGAAGGCCATCAGGTTGCCCGGCAGCACGCCGCGAGCCAGCGAGTCGCTGACGTTGTCCAGCTGACGCTGACGCTCGGCGGTGTCGTTGTCGTCGTCGCCCGGCGCAATGTAGTACACGTACGGACGATCGCCCGTCATGCCCTTCATGTTGTCGCCGCTCTGCAGCACCTGCACCAGGTAGGCCTGCCAGGCTGCCTTGTTGCTCATGTCGCTCGGACGGGTCAGCTTGGCCGCCTGCTGGGTCTGCTGCCCCTCATCGCCCTTCTTGCCGCAGGCCGTCAGAGCAAAAGCACCGGCCAGGGCCAGCATCGCGATGATTGCGAGTTTGCGCATTAGTCGTCACCTTGGTTGTCGAACACGATGGGCAAGCATAGCGCGACTGTTCAGCCGACGGTATGCCAGTGCGCCCGCATGGCCTTCTGCACCGAAGGGTGCACGAAGCCGCTGACATCGCCGCCCAGGCGCGCGATTTCGCGCACCAGCGACGAGGAAATGAAGCTGTACTGCTCGGCCGGCGTCAGGAACAGGGTCTCGGCCTGCGGAATCAGATGGCGGTTCATGCTCGCCAGCTGGAATTCGTACTCGAAATCGGACACCGCGCGCAGACCGCGCAGGATCACGCCGGCGCCGATCTCCTTGACGAAATGCGCCAGCAGCGTGTCGAAACCCCGCACTTCGACGTTGGGCAGATCCGCCAGCGCCTCGCGCGCCAGGCCGATGCGCTCTTCGAGGTCGAAACTCGGCCCCTTGCTGTGACTGTCGGCCACGGCCACCACCACGCGGTCGAACAGCGGCGCGGCGCGCGCGACCAGGTCGGCATGTCCGTTGGTGATCGGATCGAAGGTGCCCGGATAGACGGCCACGCGGGCCGCAGCGGGATCGGTCTTGGAGGTCATCGAAACACCTTGCGGCCTGCTGCCGCGATGGCGAAAAGTCGTCGACGCCGCCATGCGGACGGGCGTCGGAAGGCTCTTTTCAGTTTAACGGATCGCCCTCGGCGCGGCGATAAAGTGCATGCCGGACCTGCCCCGCCCGACGCTCGCGATGCAGCTGCCAGGAGGACGGCAAGACCGGTACGCGCTCGGCTGGCGACTCGACGTGGATGATCGCGCCGGCGGCCAGCCAGCCGCCGGCGTCCAGGCGCGCGGCCACGTCGCTCCAGGCATCGTCGGCGAAAGGCGGATCGAGAAACACCACGTCGAACGGGCGCGCCTCGCCGGCAAGATAGGTCAGCGCATCGGCGCGATGCACGGTGCCGCCGGTCTGCTGCAGCCGTTCCAGATTCGCGCGCAGGGCACTCGCCGCCGCCACATCGCGCTCGACGAAGGTCGTCTGCGCCGCGCCGCGGGAAAGCGCTTCCATGCCGAGCGCGCCCGTGCCCGCGAACAGGTCCAGGCAGCGCGCGCCGGCGATCGTCGGCTGCAGCCAGTTGAACAGGGTTTCGCGCACTCGCGAGGGCGTCGGTCGCAGTCCCGGCAGGTCGGCGACCCGCAGCAGCGAGCCGCGCAGCGAACCGCCGAGAATGCGCACCTGTCCTGTCGAACCGCCTGTCTTGCGCTTCATGCGACGCTCCGACGCATCCGGTTTCCGCCGTCGCGCTCAGCTGTGGTGTGGGTTGCGGGTGATACCATGGCGGTCTGGATTGTCCTCATTTCCGCGCCTCATGCTCAAGTTCTGGAAGAAGAAAAACGACCCCGCCGCCGACAAGCGCGAGGCCGCGCACGGCGACGCCGATGCCGAGGCGCCGCGCGACGAAGCCGTGCGCGACGATGTCGCGACGCCGGCGGAAGCGGAAACCGAAGCACCGTCGAGGGCGCCCGAGACCGCCGAAGCGGCTGCCGAACCGCCGCGCAGCTGGCGCGAGCGACTGGGCGGCAGCAGCTTCGCACGCGGTCTGGGCGGACTGTTCAAGCGCAACCCGCCGCTGGACGACGCCCTGCTCGACGAGCTGGAAACCCTCCTCATCACCTCCGACGTCGGCGTCACCGCCAGCACCGCGCTGGTCGAGGCGCTGCGTCCGCGTGTGCGCAAGCGCGAGTTCGTCGACGCCGGCGCGTTGCGACAAGCGCTGCGACAAGCGCTGATCGAACAGCTCAGGCCCGTGCAGCAACCGCTGGACGTGAGCGCCCGCCAGCCGTTCGTGATGCTGGTGGTCGGCGTCAACGGCGTCGGCAAGACCACCACCATCGGCAAGCTCGCCCACCATCATCTGGCCGCGGGGCGCAAGGTGATGCTGGCGGCCGGCGACACGTTCCGCGCCGCCGCCGTCGAACAGCTCAAGACCTGGGGCGAGCGCAACCGGGTGCCGGTCGTGGCGCAGGGTCAGGGTGCGGACTCGGCCAGCGTCATCTTCGACGCCCTGCAGGGCGCGCAGTCGCGCAAGGCCGATCTGCTGATCGCCGACACCGCCGGCCGCCTGCACACCCAAGGCGGCCTGATGGACGAACTCGGCAAGATCGCCCGTGTACTGAAGAAACTCGACCCGGACGCGCCGCACGAGGTGCTGATGGTGATCGACGGCACCACCGGCCAGAACGCGATCAGCCAGGTGCGTCAGTTCCACCAGGCCATCGGCGTCACCGGTCTGGTCGTGACCAAGCTCGACGGCACCGCACGCGGCGGCGTGGTGTTCGCCCTGGCGCGCGAATTCGGCCTGCCGATCCGTTACATCGGTCTCGGCGAGGGCATCGCCGACCTGCGTCCGTTCGACGCCGAGGCCTACGTCGACGGCCTGCTACCCGCCGAAACGGACGCCTGATCCATGTCCCGACGCCTGCGCATCACGCTTCTATCGATCGCCGGCGTCGTTCTGGCGTTGGTGATCGCCGCGCTGATCGTCGCCTACGTCCTGCTGCGCCCCGCGCGCTTCACCGAGACGCTGCGCGGCGCGGCGCGCAACGCCGGCCTCGAACTGACCCTGAGCGCACCGGCGCGACCGACCTTGTGGCCGCGACCGGGCGTGCAGTTGCAGGGCATGCAGGTGTTCGCCAAGAATCAGGCCGACCCGATCCTGATCGCCGACCACGGCCAGATCGTGGTGCCGTGGCGCACGCTGTTCGGCGGACCGACGGCCATCAACCGGCTCGAACTGGACTCCCCGCGACTGGACCTGAATCAGCTGCAGCTCGCGCTCAGCGCCCTGCCGAGCAAGCCGGGCGGCGGCGCAAGTCTGCCCAGCATCGACGCAGGCATCGCGATCCACAACGGCACGCTGGTGCGAAACAATGCCGTGCTGCTGCAGAACGCCAGTCTGCAGACCGGCGCGCTGTTGCCGGGCCACCCGTTCTCGCTGACGGCTTCGGGCGAATCGGCCTCGGGCGAAGATCTGCGTCTGTCGCTGACGTTCACGCCGCAGAAGAACCCGCAGGGCGCCATCGATCTGCGCCAGTTGCGTCTGAACGCCTATGGCGACAAGGACTCGAAACTGCAGCTCAGCGGCGAAGCGCAATGGCTCGGCGGACCGAAGCTGTCCCTCGCGCTCAAGGGCGACATGACGCTGCACGGCGGCCAGCTTTACCAACTCGACGTCGGCTCGGATGCCGCCGACACCCGTCTCGGCGGCCGCCTGCACGTGAAGATCCAGGGACCGAAGACCTCGGCCGACCTGCAGCTCTCGCCGCTCGAACTGAGCGCGTGGTGGAAACGCATCGCCGGCGACCACCCCCCGGGACCGCTGCCGCCGCCTCCGGTGGACGGCAGCCTCGATGCCGACGCACTGTCGTTCGGCGACGTGCAGATCAAAGGCCTGAAGCTGCGCTCGGGCACGGCCGTACCGGCGGTGGCCGGCAGCAGCGCACCCGCCGTACAGAGCGCCGAAACGAAGTGAAATCGATCGCCGCCCCGCTGCTGGCCTGGTTCGACCGCCACGGCCGCCATGACCTGCCCTGGCAGCATCCGCGCAGTGCGTACCGCGTGTGGCTGTCGGAGATCATGCTGCAGCAGACCCGCGTCGAAACGGTCATCGACTATTTTCAGCGCTTCGTCGAGGCCCTGCCCACGCTCGCCGACCTGGCCGCCGCGGACGAAGACACCGTGCTCGCCCTATGGTCCGGTCTGGGCTACTACCGACGCGCCCGCTTCCTGCATCGCGCCGCGCGCCTGTGCGTGCAGCAGCACGGCGGCGAACTGCCGCGCGACTTCGAGGCGCTGGCCGCGCTGCCCGGCATCGGCCGTTCGACCGCTGGCGCCATCCTGTCACAGGCGCACGGGCTGCGCTTCCCGATTCTCGACGGCAACGTCAAGCGTGTACTGACGCGCCTGCACGGCATCCACGGCCATCCGGGCCAGAGCGCGGTGGAAAAACAGCTGTGGGCGCTGGCCGAGCAGCACACGCCACACCAACGACTGGCCGACTACACGCAGGCCATCATGGATCTCGGCGCGACCCTGTGCACGCGCAGCCGCCCGCGCTGCGAAGCCTGCCCATTGCACGCAAGCTGCGTGGCTTATGCGCAAGACCTGACCGCCGAACTGCCGACCCCCAAACCGACCCGCGCGATACCCACGCGACGCACACACATGCTGCTGCTGCGCGATGCCGAGCAGCGCATTCTGCTGCAGCGACGCGACCAGCCCGGCGTGTGGTCCGGGCTGTGGAGCCTGCCCGAAGCCGAAAGCGACGACGACGCGAAACGCCGGGCCGCCGAACATGCGAAGGTGCACGAACCGCGCGCGCTGAACGCGTTCACCCATGTGTTCAGCCACTACCGCCTACGCATCCAGCCGCTGCTGTTCGAGGCTGCGGCACCGACGCCGCGAATCGCCGATAATGACGATCTTCGCTGGTGCGGCCGCGACCAGATCGACGCCCTCGGCCTGCCCGCACCCGTACGCAAACTTTTGAACGACACCTGGGAGTCCGACGCATGACGCGCACCGTGCACTGCGCCAAACTCGACATCGACGCCGACGGCCTGGATTTCGCCCCCTGGCCGGGCCCGCTGGGCAAACGCGTCTACGAACACATCTCGCGCCAGGCCTGGCAGCAGTGGATGGCGCATCAGACCATGCTCATCAACGAATACCGCCTCAACCCGCTCGACCCCGAGGCGCGCAAGTTCCTGGAAACTCAGATGAAGAGCTTCCTGTTCGACGAAGGCGACCTCGCCCAGCCCGAAGGCTACGTGCCTCCCGAAGCCGACTGATTCGCACGCATGGCTTGACGCAGCCGCGCGCAATCGATTTAATACGCGGCTTCGCGCGGCGCTCAACGCAGCCTCGCGAGCATCCCAATTCGGCCGGGTAGCTCAGTTGGTAGAGCAGGGGATTGAAAATCCCCGTGTCGGCGGTTCGATTCCGTCCCCGGCCACCATGTATTCAACGGTCTGCAGCTTTGCGGGCCGTTTTTTTTTTGCTTGCGAAACAAGGCCTGCGTCCACGCATGAAATCGCGGAACACGGCGCGGGCATCGAGCCGCGTCGATGCGAGAAACGCTGCGTGCCGCCACGGGGCAGTGAGCGCACAGCCGTTCGGGCGACCTCAGCCCGAATGCATTGACAATCGCCCTCGCCGACCTATGCTGAATGCGCAGTGCCTCAAGTCCCGGCACGGAAGAACGCGGGGGCGCATGGTTGTCAACGATCCGGGAGGGATGTCATGACGACTAGCAACATGCAGGCTGCCGGCCAGCGCGGCCGGTCATCGCGGAAGGCTCTGGCATGGGGAAGCGCGATGCTCCTCGCCTGCCTTGCGTGCGGCGCCGCCGACGCGGCAACGACTTCGACCACCTTTTCCGTCAATGCCACCGTGCTGGCGAGTTGCGCGATCTCCGCGACCAACCTGAACTTCGGCAACTACGACCCCGGCTCGGCCACGCCCGACGACGCCACAAGCACTGTCAGCGTGCAGTGCTCGACCGGCACGTCCTATGCGGTTTCGCTCGATGCCGGCACCACCAGCGGTTCGACGCTGACCAGCCGCAACATGTCCGACGGCATCGCATCCACGCTGAATTACCAGCTCTACACGGACGCCGCGCACACCACCGTGTGGGGCGACGGCAGCGGCTCGACGCTGACCAACTCCGGCGTGGGCACCGGTTCGAGTTCGCAGGACTACACCGTGTACGGACGCGTGCCGATCAGTCAGTTCGTGACCAGCGGCGCCTACTCGGACACCATCACCGCCACCGTCTCCTACTGAGCGTCAACGTGCTCTCCGCGCTGCGACGCATCCTCGGCGGCGCCCTGCTGCTGGTCGGTCTGGCCGCGGGCTCGGCGTCGGCCGGCTCGCTCTCGGTCGCGCCGACGACGGTGAAGCTGGACGCCAAGGGCGGCGCCGCCGTGCTCTACGCTATGAACCGCGGCGACCAGCCGATCATGGTGCAGGTCGAGGGCTACGCCTGGGTCCAGCGCGGCGGCACGGATCGTCTGATCGCCACCGATGCACTGCAGCTGAGTCCGCCGATGGCGCGCATCGCGCCGGGCGAGAAGCAGACCATACGCCTGCGCGTCACACCTTCCACGCAGCCGCACGAGCGCAGTTTCCGTCTGCTGGTCAGCGAACTGCCCGACCCGAACCACAAGACCTCCGACGGCGTGCGCGTGCTGCTGCAATTCAGTGTGCCGGTGTTCGTCGACGACCGCGCACACGAGGCGCCCGCGCTGCACTGGGAAGCGCAGCGCACGCCGGACGGCATCCGCGTATCGGTGCGCAACCGCGGCGCGGGCTACGCGAAGCTGGTCGATCTGACGGCGGTCGCGCCCGACGGCTCGCGCCATCCGCTGACCGCCAAGAGCCTGAACTACGTGCTGGCCGGCGCCGAGCGCAGCTGGACGCTGTCGCATCTGCCGCACGCGCCTGCGCAACTGCGCATCGAAGGCCGGGAACTGCACGGCAATACCGCGCTGCATGCCGCCGTCACCGTGCGGGACTAGCCCGCCGATGCACCGGTTGCGCGCCCGGGGATGCCTGCTCGCGTGCCTGCTGCTGGTCGGCCCGCAACTCGCCTACGGCGCGCATCCCGCCGTGCGCTTCGAGCTCGACAACCGTGATCTTCTGCTGCAAGTCTGGATCAACGGCCGCAACACGCAACTGGATGCGGCCGTGATCCAGCGCAACGGCGATCTGTGGATGGACCGCGACACGCTCGCCGCCGCCGGACTGCGCTTCCAACGCGACGATCCGGTCGGTCCCCGCGTGGATCTCTCGAAGCTCGCCGGCATCCATGTCCAGCTCGATGAAACCGGGCAACGCCTGCTGATCGATGCCGCCGGCGACCGCCTGCAACCCGAACGCATCCACGTCGATGCCCCACGCCTGGCCACGCCCGATCCCACTGCTTCGGGCATGGTGCTGAACTACGACGTGACCGCCGCGCATGACCAGCGCGGCGGCAGCAACGGCGGCGCGACGCTGTCGGCCGTGCTGTTCCGCCCGCGCTGGCGCTTCGCCAACTCGGGATTCAGGCTGTACGGCGCGGGCATCCAGCGCACCGTGCGTCTGGATTCGTCGCTGGTCATGGACCGTCCCGACGCGCTGCGGCAGTGGGTGATCGGCGACGCCGTGTCCGACAGCCTGCGCTGGTCGCGGCCGGTGCGCTTCGCCGGCCTGCACGTCGGCACCGATTTCTCGCTGCAGCCGCAGATGCGCACCTTTCCCCTGCCCGGCTTCCTCGGTTCGACCACGGTGCCGTCGAACCTCGACGTCTACGTCAACGCCGCGCACGTGCTCGACAAGCCGGTCGCACCGGGGCCGTTCCGCGTCGACGACATTCCGGTCGACGCCGGTCGCAACGTCGCCACCCTGGTGGTTCGCGACCTGCTCGGCCGCGAACAGACGCAAACCGTGCCGTTCTATGCATCCGACCGCCTGCTGCGCCCGGGGCTCAGCGACTACAGCTTCGACGCCGGCTTCCTGCGCCGCGACTACGGCCTGCGCAGCTTCGCCTACGGCACGCCCGCCGCCCTGCTCACCGTGCGCCACGGCGTGCACCGCAACCTGACGCTCGAAGCGCACGCCGAGGCCGGGCGCGACACCGCGCTGTTCGGCGGCGGCGCGTCCATCGCGGTGCAACCGCTGGGCATCCTCGAAATCGACGCAGCGACCAGTATGCACAACGGGCGGCAAGGACACCTGATCGCCCTCGCCGCCAGCGGCCAGACGCGGTCCTTGAGCCTGTTCGGCCGCTTCGAGCTGAGCTCGCGCGACTACCGCGACGTCGGCTCGCTGTATGATCTCGCGCCGGCGCGACGCCGTCTGCAGCTCGGCGCCAGCACCGTGCTCGACCGGCGCGGCACGCTCACGGCCTCGTGGATCGACGTCGACCAGCGCGTGTACCGCACGCAACTGGTTTCGCTCAGCTACGCGCATGCATTCGGCGACGGCGTCTACGTCAGCATCGGCTCGCTGTACGATCGCAGCGGCAACGACTGGCAGGGCCAGCTGTCGCTGACGATTCCGCTCGGCACGCACGACCTCTCGGCCTTCGCGCGCCGCGACCGCCGCGACGGCGACGCCGCCGGCATGACGCTGAGCCGCCCGGCCAACCCCGACGGCGGCTTCGGCTACCGCCTCGGCGCATACACCGGCCCTACCGACATCCGCGAAGCCGACGCCACCTGGAACGCTCCGCACGCCACGCTGCGCGCCGGCGTCTCGCGCATCGACGAGGACACCAACGCACGCATCGGCGCGTCCGGCGCGCTGGTCCTGATGGGGTCGAACACCTACGCTGCGCGCCGCACCGGCGACGCCTTCGCGGTCGTCGACGCCGGCGCTGCGGGCCTGCCGATCTACCGCGAACACCGCCCCGTGGCCGTGACTGGCGCGAACGGCACGGCGCTGGTCACCGATCTGAACGCGTACGCGACCAATCACCTGTCGATCGATCCGACCGACTACCCCATGAACGTCATCGTCGAACATCCGGAACGCGACGTGGTGCCGCGACGCGACAGCGGCGTGCGCGTGGACCTGGCGCCGCAGGTCGCGCATCCCGTGCTGGTCACGCTGCAACTGGAAGACGGCCGCGACCCGCCGCTCGGCGCCCGCGTCGCCATCGACGGACGCGCCGACTTGCTGGTGGTCGGGAGACACGGCAAGGTGTTCATCGAGGACATCCCGACGCCGTTGTCGGGCACCGTGCGCAGCGGCCGCCTGCGCTGCCGTTTCCGCATCGCGCCGCCGCCGGCGAATACGCACGGACGCATCCCGACCGAAGGACCGATCCCATGCCTGCAGAGCGATGGACGCCATGAACCGTGATCGACGACGACTACGCGCCGCGTGCGCCGGCATCGTGCTGCTCGGTCTCGGACTGATCGCGCCGCGCGCGCAGGCCGCCGTCTGCGGCACGGTGCTCAGCCCGGTATCGGCCTCGGCCACCGCCGTGAACTTCGGCGTCTACGACCCGGCCTCTGGCAACGCGGACCAGAGCAGCGGCACCGTCACCGTCAGCTGCGGCATTCCGCTCGACGTGCTGCCCAGCTTCACCATCAGCCTGTCGCGCGGACAAGCCGCCAGCTACGCGCCGCGGCGCATGGCGTCAGGCGCCAACACGCTGTCCTACAACCTGTACACGGATGCCGCGCGCGCGACCGTCTGGGGCGATGGCAGCGCCGGTACCAGCACGGTCACCCGCAGCGGCACGCTGCTGCTCGGGTCCGTCAGCCTGACGGTCTACGGCGCGGTGCCCACCGGGCAGTACGTCGCGCCCGGCAGCTACGCCGACACGATCACGGTCACCGTGTCGTACTGAGTCATTGCACAAACAAAAGGCCCGCCTCCGAAAAGACGGGCCGAATGGTTTTACTGCCGCCGGATCCCGCGGCGAAGCACGGGACCCGCTCAGGCAGCGATCACTGCGTGCATTGGTTCTGGAACACGCAGGCGATCCACTCCGGATGGTCGACGAACGGATTGCGGTTGCCCTGATAGGACTCGACCGTGTCGTTCTGCAGACGCTCGTAGTCGGACACCGGATCCTGCTGCGCCCACTGCAGCAGCACCGACAGCTTGCCCATGTAGGCCTTGCCTGTGGCGTTGCCGCCGGTGGTGACGATCTTGGACATGTCGTCGGTCAGCACCAGGTCCGGCTCGGCGTAGCCGGTGTACGGATTGGTGCCGCCCTCGAAGCGCACGTCCATGTACAGCAGCGCACGCGCGACGTCGCCGCGCTTGCCCATCCACACTTCCCAGATGGTGCCGTCGGTCCAGTTCGAGTTGCCCGGATAGGTCCCGGTGCCGCCGCCGATGCCGTCGTTGGCGACGGTCGGATACTCCGTGCACGACGCGCTGCAACTGCCGTAGGGCTTGTTGCCGCGTGCGCTGTTGTCGGCAATGTTGGCGATCATCAGCATGTGCAGGTCGGTGTAGGCGTAGTTGTCCGCGCCGTCGTTCGGGAAGCCGTAGGAATTGGGCCAGGTGTGCTCGCGGTTGTACTCGGTGTTGCCGCCGGTTTCCTTGGGCACGCTCTTGTTGGTGTACAGCTCGATGACGTTGTTGGCGTTCCACGGATCCTGCTCGGCCGCGGCCATCACGTCCCAGGTGTCGGTGGTCGAGGCGGTGTACGGAATCTTCGTCACCTGCTCGATCAGCGTGTGCAGCGAGTTGCGCAGCGCGGTCGGGCTGCTGGTGTCGACGTTGGCGTAATAACCGCTGCCGCCGCCCGAACCGCCACCGCCACCGCTGGGCGCGGTCCAGGTCGCCTCCAGGGTGACGTTGCTGTAACTGTTGTAGCCGTACAGCTTCACGTAGTACGTGCCGGCCTGCGTGGTCATGGTGCAGGTTTCGTTGTTGCCGGCGGTGTACGGGCGGCAGTCGTAGCTGCTCAGCGTCGGCTCGGCACCCAGTTTCACGTACATGTCGGCATCGCCGGAGCCGCCGGACATCGTGATGACGAGGTTGCTGGCGCCCGACGGAATGTCGACGGTGTACGCCTGCGAGAACGCGCCCTGGCTGCCGGAGATGCCGCTGACCGGCACGCCGTTCTGCAGGCTGCTGCCGCTACCCGTGCCACCGCCCGAGCCGCCGCCGGAAGACACGAAGGTCTCGCCCGGGTTGCACTGGCCGAAACTCGACGTACCCGGCGCCAGCCAGGTGAAGTCGCTGGCGTAGGAACCGCTGCCGGACAGCTGCAGCGACTGCCCCACCGGCGTGGCGCTGCCTTCGCTGACGCCGATGTCGGTGCTGGTCACGCCCGAGGCCGGACCGGAGGTCGCGGTGAACGAACCTTCGTAGCTGATGAACTGGCGCACGATGCCGCTGCCGTCGATCAGCGCGATGCCGTCGGGCGCGCCGTTCTGGATGCCCGGCGTCGATACCGTGGTCACGCCGTAGCCGCTGCACTGGTCGGACAGCGTGCCCGACAGCGTGTAGGTGGCGTAGCTGGCGCCGTTGCTGCCGTTGTACAGCACCACCTGCCAGCCGGACAGATTGGTGCCGGCCGGACCGGCGATCTCGACCGCCTCGCCGGTGTCGGTGCCGCTGTTGTCGTAATGGATTTCGTTGATGAAGGTCTGCGAGTCGGCAAACGCCGGCGCGATCCAGACCAGTGCGGCGATCATCGCCAGCACGCGAACGTACGAACGCATGTTGCTCCCCTCCCTGAATACAAGTCTTTTCAGACTAGCGGGCGGGATGCGTCATGCGTGTGACGACGGGCCGTCGAAACTGTGACGAGGTTCATGCAGGCGCATAACCACGGCGTTTTCCGCCGTCACGCGCATGCGTCTGAAGCCGGCTTGCATGCACGGATTCGGCAAATACGGGTCATGCGTCCCCGGCGTTCAGCACATCCAGGAACTGCTCGCCGTAGCGCTCCAGTTTGCGCGCGCCGACGCCGCTGATCGCGGCCAGCGCCTCGCGGTCGGCGGGACGCTCGCGCAGCATCGCGTACAGGGTCGCGTCGTGAAAGATCACGTACGCCGGCACGCCCTGCTCCTTGGCAAGCTTCGCGCGCGCTTCGCGCAGGGCCTGCCACAGACGCTCCTCGTGCGGCGCGATGTCGAGACTGCCGCGCTCGCCGCCCGAAGCAGACGTGCGCCGACTGGCGCGGCGCTGGCTGCGGTCCGGTTCGCGGCGCAACTGCAGACGGCTCTCGCCGCGCAGCACGGGACGCGCCGCTTCGGTCAGCTGCAGCGTGCCGTAGCCTTCCGCATCCGGCATCAGCAGTCCATGGGCGACCAGTTGGCGAAAGACGCCGCGCCATTGCCGTGCGTCCAGGTCATGACCGATGCCGTGCACGCTGAGATGATCGTGCCCCTGCGCCTGGATGCGTTCGTTGTCCTTGCCCAGCAACACATCGACCAGATAACCCACACCGTAGCGCTGCCCGGTCCGGTACACGCACGAGAGCGCCTTCTGCGCGGCCTCGGTGGCGTCCCAGGTCGGTGGCGGTTCGAGGCAGTTGTCGCAGTTGCCGCAGGGCTGTTCCAGCGTCTCGCCGAAGTAGCCCAGCAAGTGCTGCCGACGGCAACGCGTGGTCTCGGCGAAGGCCAGCAAGGCATCGAGCTTGGCGCGTTCCAGACGCTTGCGCTCCTCGCTGGCTTCCGATCGCTGGATGAACTGCGCCAGCGTGACCAGATCGCCGAGTCCGTACGCCATCCAGGCCTCGGCGGGCAATCCGTCGCGGCCGGCGCGACCGGTTTCCTGGTAATAACCCTCCAGGCTCTTGGGCAGATCCAGGTGCGCGACAAAGCGCACGTCCGGCTTGTCGATGCCCATGCCGAAGGCGATGGTCGCGCACATCACGATACCGTCCTCGCGCAGGAAGCGCTGCTGATGCGCCGCACGCGTCTCGGCGTCGAGGCCGGCGTGATACGGCAGCGCGTTCACGCCCTGCTCCTGCAGCCACGCGGCGGTCTCCTCGACCTTGCGCCGCGACAGGCAGTAGACGATGCCCGACTCGTCCTCGTGACCGGCCAGGAACGCCTTCAGCTGCGGCCGCGCCTGCTCCTTGTGCACGACGCGGTAGCGGATGTTCGGCCGGTCGAAGCTGGACACGAACTGCTCGGCCTCGTTCAGCGCCAGGCGCTCGACGATCTCGCGCCGCGTCGGCGCGTCGGCCGTCGCCGTGAGCGCGATGCGCGGCACCTGCGGAAAGCGCTCGTGCAGCACGGTCAGCTGACGGTATTCCGGGCGGAAATCGTGCCCCCACTGCGACACGCAATGGGCCTCGTCGATGGCGAACAGCGACAGCTCGACCCGCCCCAGCAATTCCAGGAAACGCCCGGTCAGCAGACGCTCCGGCGCCACGTACAGCAGCTTCAGCCCGTCGGCCAGAAACCGCCGTTCGACCTCGGCCTGCGCCGCGCCGTCGAGGCTGGAATTGAGAAACGCCGCCTCCACGCCGACCTGATTCAGCGCCTCGACCTGGTCCTGCATCAGCGCGATCAATGGCGACACCACGATCGCCGTACCCGGCCGCATCAGCGCAGGCAACTGGTAGCACAGCGATTTGCCGCCGCCGGTCGGCATCAGCACCAGTGCATCGCCGCCGTGGATGACATGCTCGATGATGGCCTGCTGCGGCCCGCGGAACGCGGTATAGCCGAACACGCGGCGCAGGGTCTGCAGGGCTTCGGAGGACGTCGCGGCCGACACGGAGGAAGCAGCGGCGGCAGCGGCGGTGGAATCGGTCATGAACGCTCGGGCACTACGTGAGGAAGGCGGGACGGCGCGCGCCGTCATCCCGCGATGCTAGCAAAGCGCCCGGCCCGCACCCAGCGTCGTCGCACGCGGGATGCCGTCCGCCGCTGTCCTGCGCATCAGTCGGGGATGCCCCACAAGGCGCGATCGAGATCGTGATCGAGGCCGAAATCCTGCATGCGGATGCGGCCATTGCGCACCTCGACGCCTTCGGCGCGCAGGCGCTCGGTCTGTTCGCGGAACCCGCGGCTGCCCGGCTCGAAGGCAATGCGCCCATCCGCGCGCAGCACGCGGAACCACGGCAGTTCCATGCCCTCGGTACGGTAGCCGAGCACCTTGCCGACCATGCGCGCGCGGCCCGGCAGCCCGGCGCGTGCGGCAATCTGCCCGTAGCTGGCCACGCGGCCCGGCGGAATCGCGGCCACGGCCTGCAAGATGCGTCGATACTCGGCCTTCATGGGCGCTACGCTACCATTGCCGGCGAATCTCACGGGAATGCATGCCATGCAGCACTTCGAAGCCATCCGTTCGCATCTGGGCAGCCAGTACCCGCTGCGCCACAACGACCCCTACCTCATCAGTTTCGACGTGGCCCTGGCCGACGGCCGTTCCCAGGGCATGTACCTGGCTGAACTCGAAGACGAGGGCGAGCGCAAGTATCTGCGCATCTCCACGCCCATCGGCCCGCTGGTCGGCACCGACGCCCGCCGCTGCCTGCGCTTCAACTGGGCGCAGCGCGTGGGCTATCTGGCGGTCAGCGATCTCGACGGCTCGCCGTATATCCATCTGTGCGAGAACCGTCCGTACGACCTGCTGACCCAGGAGGAACTGGAAGGCCTGATCGTCGAACTGGCGAATCTGGGCGACCAGCTGGAAAAAGCCATCTCCAGCGAGAACGACGCGTTCTGAACGACACTACCCGCGCCACGCGTTCGGGGCCGCGCGACGCGCTGTGGGATAATCCGCGACCGCATTCGTTCACGGAGCAAGGCATGACTCAGCACACCGCGATCATCACCGGCGCCGGCGGCGCCATCGCCGGCCACATCGTCAAGGCCTTCACCAGGGCCGGCTGGAAGCTCGGTCTGGTGGCCTACAACGAAGCCGAGAAGACGCGGCTGGAACGCGACCACGACGGCATGCTCACGGTGCAGATCGACCTGGTCGACGAGAGCAAGGCACGCGAAGGCATGGCCGAATTGCAGAAGCGCCTGGGCCATGTCGACGCGCTGCTCAACATCGCCGGTGGCTTCGACATGAGCGGCGCCACCGAAACCAGCAGCCAGCAGCTCGAAGCGCAGCTGGACATCAATTTCCGCACCGCCTTCAACGCCACCCGCGCCGTGCTGCCGGGCATGCTGGAAGCCGGCAAGGGCTTCGTGCTGGGCGTGGGCGCGGACGCCGCGCTCGACGGCGGCGCGTCGAAGGGTCCCTACGCGGCGGCCAAGGCCGCGTTGATCGCGTGGCTGAAGTCGGTGCACGCCGAGGTCGCGTCGAAGGGCGTCAACGTTGCGGTGATGTATCCGATGGGCGCGGTCGACACCATCGGCAACCGCGAGGCGATGCCGGACGTCGATCCCGCCAGCTGGATCGATCCGGAGGAACTGGCCGCCACCGCGCTGCATCTGGCCACGCGCAGCCCGCGCGGCCGCATGCTCGAAGCCAAGGTCTTTCCGCCGGCGGCCTGAGGTCGTACGACACACGACGCGCAATAGCAAAACGCAGACGGCGGAACCGGGCGTTCCGCCGTCTCGCTGATCGGCTAGACCGTCCGCGCGATCAGAACAGCCACTGCGAACCGCGGAACAGTCCGTAGGCGATCAGCGCGGTGATCGGCAGGGTCAGAATCCACGCCCACACCATGCGTTCGACCACGGTCCAGCGGATCGCATTGAAGCGCTTGGCCGCGCCCACGCCCATGATCGCCGCCGACACGTTGTGCGTGGTCGACACCGGGATGCCAAACACCGAGGCGATGATGATGACCACGGCCGCGCTGCTCTCGGCGGCGAAGCCGTTGATCGGGTGCAGCTTGACCATGTTGTGGCCCAGCGTCTTGATGATGCGCCAGCCGCCGCCGGCCGTACCCGCCGCCATGGTCAGCGCGCACACCGCCGCCACCCATGCCGGCACCGGAAATCCGCCGTTGGCATCCTCCGGAATCTGCAAAAAGTGCAGCCAGTGCGGCAGATGGTCGAGGCTGCCGGCGGCGGTCGCACCGGCCAACGCCAGGGCGATGATGCCCATCGACTTCTGCGCGTCGTTCATGCCGTGCGACACACCCATCGCGGCCGCGGAAACGATCTGCGCCTTGCCGAAGAACGCGTTGACGAACGGCGTGCGTCCGTAGCGGTGCAGACGCCCACTGCGATTGTTGAACCAGGCGAACAGCGCATACAGCAGCCCCATCACGGTAATGCCGAGCACGAAGCCCATCACCGGCGACACCACCATCGGCACGATCACCTTGGGAATCACGCCGTGTCCCTGCCACCAGTGCGCGCCGCCGCGGAACCAGATCACCGCGTCGAACTTGCCGCTGGATGCAGCCACGGCCGCGCCGACCAGACCGCCGACCAGCGCGTGACTGGAGCTGGACGGCAGGCCCCACCACCATGTGATGAGGTTCCAGACCACCGCGCCCAGCAAAGCGCAGATCAGGAATTCCGGTCCCACGGAAACGATGCCCGAATCGACCAGGCCCGAGGCGATGGTCTTGGCCACGGCCGTGCCCCACAGGGCGCCAACGAGATTGGTGATCGCCGCCAGCACCACCGCCTGACCCGGCGACAGCACCTTGGTCGCGACCACCGTGGCGATCGAGTTGGCGGTGTCGTGGAAGCCGTTGATGTAGGTGAAGGCGAGCGCGATCACCATCGTCACGATGAGCATGTCCAGGCTCATGGCGGCGACCTCAGGAGTTCTTCAGCACGACGGAGTACGTCACGTTGCCGACGTCGCGGCATTTGTCGATGGCGCGTTCGAGCAACTCGTACAGGTCCTTGACCAGCACCATGCGCACCGGGTCGGTGCTCTTGACGTACATCTCGCGGTACGGCTCCAGCAGCAGGCGGTCGGCTTCCGACTCCAGCGCCTGCAGACGATCCTGCAGTTTGCGCATGGCGTCGATGCGCATGCCCTTGCGCAGCTGGCCGATCATCTCGCGCACCACGTCGGAGGCGCGCATCAGCAGCTCGGTGCGCTGGGTGAAGTCGATGCCATGCAGACGGTCGTTGACCATCGCGTAGCGCTCGGCGAACTTCTCCACCGTCTTCGGAATCTTGTACAGCGCGGCGTTCAGCGCCTCGATGTCCTCGCGGTCGAGCGCGGTGACGAAGGTGTTCACCAGCTCCTCGCTGATCTGCTGGGCCAGGTCCTTCTCGCGCTTGCGCGCGGCCGAGAACGCGGCGATGTCGGGACTGCCGCCGCCGGGGCTGACCAGCTTGTGCACGGCGCGCGCGCTGTCACGCGCCGCATCCGCGCTCTGCTCCAGAAGTCCGTAGAACTTGTCGCCCTTGCCGAAGATGGTTTGCAGTGAGAACACGGTCGGACCGCTCCTGTGGTTTTTCGGGACGCGCCGAACGATGCGCGAATCGGACCATTGTAACCGTACTGTCACATTTCTCCGCACTCACTGAACGTCCGCCGCGACGACACTGCGTGCGCCGGGCAAACCCGGTTACACTGCCAACGGACTTCACCGAGACGCACCGAGCGCGCATGCTGACCGAACTGGGACTGATCCTGCTGTTGTCGATTCTCAACGGCTTCTTCGCCCTGTCCGAAATGGCCATCGTGGCCTCGCGCAAGAGCCGCCTGAAGCAGATGGCGCGGCACAGTGCGCGCGCTCGGGTGGCCCTGCAGCTGGCCGAGCATCCGGACCGATTCCTGTCCACCGTACAGGTCGGCATCACCCTGGTCATGCTGATCACCGGCGCCGTGACCGGCGCCGCGCTGGGCGCGCGCTTCACCGCGATCGTCCGCGCGCTGGACATGGCCTGGCTGTCGCCCTACGCGACGGCCAGCGGCTGGCTGATCGGTTTCGTCATCGTGACCACGGTGCAGATCGTGATCGGCGAGCTGGTGCCCAAGCGCGTGGCGCTGGTCGCGCCCGAACGCCTGGCTTCCGCCATCGCCGTGCCCATGCTGCTGCTGTCGCGGCTGGTCGCGCCCTTCGTGTGGGTGCTCAACGGCGCCAGCACGCTGATCCTGAAACTGCTGCGCCTGAACAAGGCGCGCCGCTCGGCGGTGACCGAGGAGGAAATCCGCCTGCTGGTGGCCGAAGGCGTCGAACAGGGCGTGCTGGATGCCGACGAGCGCAACATGGTCAACCGTGTGCTGCGCCTGGGCGACCGCCCGGTCGACAGCGTGATGACGCCGCGCACGCGCATCGCCTGGCTCGACGCCGCCGCCTCGCGCGAGGAAAACCTGCAGGAGCTGCAGGCGCATTCGTTCTCGCGCTTCCCGGTCTACCGCGGCGACGAGAGCGAGGTGCTGGGCGTGGTCGAGGTCAAGCGCATGCTCGACGGCATGCTGCGCGGCGAAACCGATCTGTTCCGCGACCTGGTCAAGCCGCTGTACATCCCCGAGACGGCGCGCGCGCTGGACCTGCTGGAATCGTTCCGCGATGCCGACACGCAGATGGCCCTGGTGGTCGACGAATACGGCGACATCGAGGGCCTGGTCACGCTCAACGACGTGCTCTCCGCCGTGGTCGGCCAGAGCCAGCCCGGCGAGGGCGGCGAGCAGTCGCCTATCATGCGCCATGCCGACGGCAGCTGGCTGGTCGAAGGCAGCCTGGCGACCGAAGACCTGCGCGAACTGCTGCACCTCGATCATCTGCCCAACGAGGACGAGCACGACTTCAACACCGTCGCCGGCATGGTGATGACGGCCTTCGCGCGCATCCCGCAGGTCGGCGACGCCTTCAGCTGGCGCGGCTGGCGCTTCGAGGTCGCGCGCGTCGACGGCGCGCGCATCGACCGCGTGCGCATCGTGGCCGAGCCCGGCAAGGGCCACGCCGTCGCACCCCAGGCCGAACACGCGTGAATCCCGGCCACGAGCGGCGCACCACGCGCATCCTCGCCGACACCGTGGCGGCGCAGGAAGGCGAATTCATCACCCTGGACGCGCTGCTCGCGCCACTGCACGCGCGCGCCTTCGGCTGTCTCCTGCTGCTGCTGGCGATCCCGAACTTCATTCCCGCGCCGCTGGGCATCGGCGGCATCATGGGGTCGATGATCATCGTGCTCGGTCTGCAGATGCTGATCGGCATGGAGCAGCCGTGGATGCCGCGGCGGCTGCGCTTTCGCCCGCTGCGTTGCACCTCCGTGCGCAAGTTCCTCGACCGCACGCTGCCGGTGCTGCAACGGCTCGAACGCATGTGCAAGCCGCGCCTGCAGTCGCTGACGGACCGCCCGGTCAGCATCGTCACCGGGCTGTTCCTGACCCTGCTCGGCATCCTGCTGGCGCTGCCGATCCCGTTCACCAACTACCTGTTCGGCGTGTTCATGCTGGCCTACGCCATTGCCCTGATCGAGCGCGACGGCGCCCTGCTGATCGGTTTGTGGGTGCTGTCGGTCGCGGTGTTCGTGCTGGCGGCGATCTTCAGCAGCGTGGTGCTGGACGCGATGGCGAAGATGTTCTGAGAACGCGGGCGCGGCTCAGCCTTCGCCCTGCGCGCGCCGTTGCACGCGCTGCGCCTCGGCCAGGATGCCATGCAGGATGCGCAACTCGCGCTGATCCGGTTCGGCGCGCAGAAACAGCTTGCGCAGACGCAGCTCGATGGTGCGCGGCGAGCGCCCCTTGTGAAAATCGATGTCGTGCAGCGCCTGCGACAGATGCGTGAAGAACTGCTCCATCTGCGCCAGATCGGCCGGCGGGTCCTTCGGTTCCGGCAGCTCCGGCGCCGCGCCCTGCAGGCTGGCCAGGCGCATCTCGTAAGCCACCACCTGCACCGCCTGCGCCAGATTCAGCGAGCTGTAGTCCTCGACGCTGGGAATGCGCACCATCGCGTGGCAGTGCGCCAGCTCCTCATTGGCCAGACCGCTCTGCTCGTTGCCGAACACCAACGCCACCTCGCGGCCTTCGCGCGCCGCCTGCCAGGCCTGCTCGGCGGCCTGTTCGGGCGTCAGCTCGGGCAGCGTGACGCCGCGCCGGCGCGCGCTCAGGCCGAACGCCAGGCTGCATCCGGACAATGCCGAAGGCAGATCGTCGTGCACCCGCGCCGCCTCCAGCACGCCGGGCGCACCGGCCGCCAGGGCATCGGCCTCGGGATCGGGGTAGCGATGCGGCGTCACCAGGTCGAGGCGGTCGAAGCCCATGGTGCGGATGGCGCGCGCGGCGCTGCCGATATTGCCGGGGTGCGAGGTGCGCACCAGCACGTAGCGGACGCGCGCGGAAGCCTGGGAATCGGTCATCGGGATCACGGACATCGGTCGACGGACAAACCGCAGAGTCTACTAGCAGCGCGGCCGCCAGGAACGAGCGAGGCAGATCGGCGGCAGCGGGAGCACGGCATGTCGACGATTCGCCGGTGCGCGGCCGTTGCCGTGAGTCAGGAATCGCGAGAGCCGAACCGGGCCATCGACCGTGCAGCCCGGTCGGTTTGCGTCACGCAGACACGCGGGGATTGGGCGCGGCCTTCCAGCTCTGCTAAGCTTGCGCGCCGTTGCGTCCGACGCAACACCCCGTTCTTTGCAAGCCTTCGACGACCATGCCCAGACCCGCAGTCAATGTGGCGGCCCGTGCCGCGCGCGCCGCAGGAAATGTCATCCTGCGCTACATGAATCGCCTCGACAGCGTCGCCGTGGTCGAGAAGCAGCGCATGGACTTCGTGTCCGAAGTCGACCGCGCCGCCGAGGCCGAGATCATCCGCGAACTGAGGCGCGCCTATCCGCGCCACTCGTTCCTGGGCGAAGAATCGGGTCTGACCGGCAAGGGCGACCTGATGTGGGTCATCGACCCGCTCGACGGCACCCACAACTACCTGCGCGGCATCCCGCATTTCTCCGTCTCCATCGCCATGCTGGAGAAAGGCGAGCCGGTGTACGGCGTGATCTACGACCCGCTGCGCGACGAGCTGTTCACCGCCAGCAAGGGCGACGGCGCCTACCTCAACGACCGCCGCATGCGCGTCGGCAAGCGCGAGTCCCTGGACGGCGCGATGCTGGCCACGGGCTTCCCCTTCCGCCAGCGCGCCCACCTCGATGCGCAGCTGGAAATGACCCGCCTGCTGCTGACCCAGGCCGAAGACCTTCGCCGCACCGGTTCGGCCGCGCTGGACCTCGCCTACACCGCGGCCGGGCGCTTCGACGGCTATTTCGAGATTGGCCTGAAACCGTGGGACATGGCCGCCGGTTGCCTGATGGTGCGCGAAGCGGGCGGCACGTTCGCCGACTTCGCCGGCCGCGACGGCCTGCCGGAGAGCGGCAACCTGATCGCCGCCAACCACCACCTGGTGCGCAGCATGGTCGAGGCCGCCGGCAAGACGCTGCCACCGAAGCTGCTCAAGGCCTGAGCAAGCCTGCGGGCCTCAGGCACAGGGCGCGCAGGCGGACTCTGCCTGTCGTTCACACGCCTTGATCTTGCAGCATCCGTCAGGCGGACAGCGTCTGCCCGACGATCGCGGATATGTACGCACGTGGTGAGACACGGGGCGGGCTCCACTCGCCGCCGGCACACGCCCGAAACGCTTCAGGCACCGCCCCTGAGCAGATTGCGCACGAAGGGCACGGTGACGCGGCGCTTGGCGGCCAGCGACGCGCGGTCGATCTCGTCCAGCAATTCGCTCAGCGCACCCAGATCGCGCGCGTGATGCGCGAACAGCCAATCCAGTACCGCATCGTCGAGTTCGATGCCGCGGGCCTGCGCACGCGTGCGCAGCACGTCGCGGCGCTCGGCCTCGCTCAGCGGACGCAGCATCGCCAGCGTGCACATGCCCAGGCGCGAACGCAGGTCGGGCAACGTCAGCCCCAGCTGCGCCGGCGGCTCACTGCCAGCGAACAGCAGCGTCGCGCCCTCCGCGCGGCAACGGTTGTAGAGATCGAACAGCGCGTGCTCGGCTTCGCGCTCGCCGGCCAGCGCGTCGACGTCGTCCAGCGCCAGCAGATCGCAGCCGCCGCTGCCGCGGATGGCCTGCTCGGCCGGTCCGCGCAGGGCACGCAACGGCAGGTACTGCACGCGCTTGCCGGCCTCGCTGGCGGCCTGACAGGCCGCCGCCAGCAGATGCGTCTTGCCGCTGCCGGCCGGTCCGGCGAGAAACACCCACGGCGCGTCGCCACCCTCCACCGTGCGCTGCACCGCGGCGACGGCGGCGGCGTTCTCGCCGGCGTGGAAATGTTCAAAGCGCTGGCGACGCGGCCAGCGCAGGGCGAGCGGAAGCTGGTTCACGTCAATCGTCCGATTCGCGTACGTCGGGGACGGACGATGCCTGCGTCGCACCGTCTTCGTCCAGCACCGGCGGATCGTGCTCGTGCCCGTACAGGTCGCTGACCCGATAGCGCTCGTAGCCGTAGCGCAGCAGCACCATGATCACGGCCGCCGCCGGCAGCGCCAGCAGCACGCCGAGAAAACCGAACAGATGCCCGCCCGCCAGCACCGCGAAGATCACCGCCACCGGGTGCAGGCCGATCTTGTTGCCGACCAGCCGCGGCACCAGCACGTAGCCTTCCAGCACCTGGCCGATGCCGAACACCACCAGCACCAGCGCGATGTGCATCCAGTCGCCGTACTGCACCAGCGCCGCGATCAGGCTCGCGCCCAGACCGATGATGAAGCCCAGATACGGCACGAAACTGAGCAGGCCGGCCACCATGCCGATCAGCGGTCCGACCGACAGCCCGATCAAGGTCAGTCCGGTGCCGTAGATCACGCCCAGCGCCAGCATCACCAGCAGCTGTCCGCGCACGAACGCGCCCAGCACCTGATCCGATTCGCGCGCCAGGCGGCGGATCACCGGCGCCTGGCGACGCGGCAGCATGCGCTCGATGCGCGCCATCAACACGTCCCAGTCGCGCAGCAGGTAGAACGTCACCACCGGAATCAGCACCAGGTTCGCCAGCCAGGCGATCAGACCGAAGCCCGAGCGCGAGACCTTGCCCAGCACCGCCGCGGCGATGCCGCTGACCGAGCCGATGTGCTGTTTCAGCGTATCGACCAGTTTCTGCGTATCGAAGGCCTCGGCATTCAGATGCAGGTGCGCCTGCAGCCACGGCATAGCCACGCCGCGCACCCACTCGACGTAGCGCGGGATGTTCTCGATCAAGTTGCGGATCTGGTGCTGCAGCAGCGGCACCAGCAGCAGCAGCGCGCCGGCCACGATCAGCAGCATGCAGGCGAACACCAGGCTCACCGCCAGCGTGCGGCTCATTTTCCAGCGTTCCAGACGGTCCGCGATCGGATCGCCGAGGTAGGCGAATCCGGCCGCCACCGCGAACGGCATCAGCACCGGCGCCAGCAGCCACAGCACTCCGAACAGCACCAGGGCCAGAACCAGTCCCTGCCAGCGGCGGGCAATGTCAGGCGTCATGCGGCATCCCCTTGCAACGATTGCGTTGAGCGTGGGCCTCGCGCCGGGCGCGCGCGGCCCAGCGAAGCACGTAGTCGAGACCGCTGGCCACGGTCAGCACGGCCACCAGCCATTGCATCGGCTGCAGATGCAGCGCCGGCAGCGCGCTGCTGCGCAGCAGCACCAGCAGCACGTAGACGATCTGCAGCATGGTGCAGAACTTGGCGATACGGCTCGGTTTGGCCGTGAACGGCCCGATCAGCAGGCGATAGCCCAGCGCGCCGCCGAGAATCACCAGATCGCGCCCCAGCACCAGCAGCGCCAGCCACCACGGCAGCTGCGCCATCAGCGCAAGCACCAGGTAGCTGGTCATGAGCAGCAACTTGTCGGCCGCCGGATCGAGGAACGCGCCCAGTCGGCTGCGCCAGCCGAAGCGGCGCGCCAGCCAGCCGTCCAGCGCATCGGACGAACCGGCCACCAGCGCCAGCCACAGCGCGCTTCCGTAGCGGTGTTCGAGCATCAGCCAGGCGACCGGCACGACCAGCACAATACGCAACGACGAGATCAGGTTGGGCAGATGCCGCCAGATCGTCGCCGCGGGAGTCATGATCGGCACGCGCCCCCGTCGACCTCACCGCAGCCAGCGCAGGCTCAGATCCGCGCCGGGATGCGTCGCGGGATCGAGCTGCAGATGGCCGCCCGCCTGCAAGGAGGGCAGCACATCCGACATGGCGCTACGCGCATGCAGACGCAGCAGCACGCCGTCGCCGTCCGCACCCACCGGTTCGACCGAGGCGACCTGGGCGTTGGCGCGCAGCACGGAAAGCAGTTGCGGAAGATCCAGGCCGGATTGCATCGGCGCGACCCATACCGTGACGTTCTGGCGACTCATGTTCGCCGCGCCGACGCTGCCCGCCATCGCCCCGCCCACCGTCGCGGGACCCGACGTGGCGTTGGCCGCGGCGATCTGCTTCTGCAGGCTGGCGGCGAGCTGCTGCACCGCGGCCGGATCGAACTGCACCTGCAGCACGAACGGCTGCGACGCCCCGCTGGCGCTGCGCGTGTAACGGTAGTCCTGCACCAGCCCCGACGCCGTGCCCAGCGCGTCGGTGTAGCCGGAGGCGGTGGTGATCGAGGCGCCGGCCGTGCGCGTTAGCACCTGCCCGAGCGCCACGGAAAAGGCGTGATCGCGCTGCGCGTCCGAGGTGTCGTTGACCGGAACGGTCGCGCTGTAGCCTATGGCCTGGGCGTGTGCGCGCGGTGCGGCGATACTCGCGCCGGTCAGCGCCAGAGCAAGAATGAACAGGAAACGGATACGCATCGGGGCACTCGCAGAGCGGAATTCATGGCCGCCTTGGGGACGGCTGTTCCTGAAAGTCTGCCCAATTGCGGCTGCAACGTCTATCATGTGCACCCTCGCATCCGCGCGCGTTCCGCACGCCGCGCGACCGTTTCACCCCCTTGCAGCGACCGGATACGAAACGCATGTCCGCCGAAAACGACGCCCTCACCTATCGCGCCGCCGGCGTGGACATCGACGCCGGCAACGCGCTGGTCGAACGCATCAAGCCGATGGTCAAGCGCACCCTGCGGCCCGAGGTCATGGGCGGCCTGGGCGGTTTCGGCGCGCTGTTCGACATGAGCGGTCGCTACCGCGAGCCGGTGCTGGTGTCGGGCACCGATGGCGTCGGCACCAAGCTGAAACTGGCGCAGCAACTGGGCCGCCACGACACCATCGGCATCGACCTGGTCGGCATGTGCGTCAACGACATCCTGGTGCAGGGCGCCGAACCGCTGTTCTTCCTCGACTACTTCGCCACCGGCAAGCTGGACGTCGAGGTCGCCGCCGCCGTGGTCAGCGGCATCGCCCGCGGCTGCGAGCTGTCCGGCAGCGCGCTGATCGGCGGCGAGACCGCCGAGATGCCGGACATGTACCCGCCCGGCGAATACGACCTGGCCGGTTTTTCCGTCGGCGCGGTGGAAAAGTCCGAGCTGCTCGACGGCAGCGCGATCCGTCACGGCGACGTGATCGTCGGCGTGGCCTCGTCCGGCCCGCACTCGAACGGTTACTCGCTGATCCGTCGGGTGCTCGAACGCGCCGGCAGCCCCCTGGACATGGACCTCGACGGCACGCCGCTGGCCGACGCCCTGATGGCGCCGACCACGCTGTACGTCAAGCCGATGCTGGCGCTGCGCAAGCAGGTCGAGGTGCACGGCATGGCGCACATCACCGGTGGCGGCCTGCTGGAAAACATCATCCGCGTGGTGCCCGAAGGTCTCGGCATCGAGCTGGACAGCGGCAGCTGGACCCTGCCCGCCGTGTTCGACTGGCTGCAGCGCGAAGGCAAGCTGGCGCGCGAGGAAATGTGGCGCACCTTCAACTGCGGCATCGGCTTCACGCTGATCCTGGCGGCGGATCAGGCCGACGCCGCCGTCGCCGCGCTGCGCGAGCATGCCCTGCCGGCGCAGGTGATCGGTCGCGTGACGGCCGTTTCGGACGCGCCGCGCGTACGCATCGCCTGACGCCGCGACGCACGCGGCCTTCGACATGAACACTCGCGCCCTCCTGCCCGTCGCCGTGCTGGCGTCCGGCCGCGGCAGCAACCTGCAGGCGCTGATCCGCGCCCGTGACGCCGGCCTGCCGATCGACCTTCGCCTGGTCGCCAGCGACCGTACCGAAGCGCCGGCCCTGCGCCACGCCGAGGCGGCCGGCATCGCCACCCTGGCGCTCGACCCGGCCGGCTACGCCACGCGCCGCGACTACGATCTCGACCTGTTCCGTCGCGTCGCCGAAAGCGGTGCGCAGCTGCTGGTGCTGGCCGGCTTCATGCGCATTCTCGACGCCGATGCGGTGAACCCGTGGCGCGGACGCATGGTCAACGTGCATCCCTCGCTGCTGCCGAAATACCGAGGCCTGCACACGCATCGGCGCGCGCTGGAAGCCGGCGACACCGAACACGGCGCCAGCGTTCACTTCGTCAGTCCGGAACTCGACGGCGGACCGGTGATCGCCCAGGCCCGCATCGACGTACGACCGGGCGACACCGAGGCCGATCTCGCCGAGCGCCTGCTGCCCTTCGAGCACCGCCTGCTGCCGGCGGCCGTGGCGCTGATCGCGGACGGCCGTCTGAAACTGACCGCGCAAGGCATCGCCTTCGACGGCACGCCGCTGCGCCAGCCGCTGCAGCTGGACGGCGAAACGCTGCGCATCGCGTGAACTGCGATTCAGCTTGGCGCCCTCACACTGGCGCCATGCATATCTCCAAGCTTTTCCGCTGCATCGCCCTGACGGCCCTGGTGCTGACCGCCGGCGCCGCGTCCGCGGCCAGCACACCCAAGCCGTTCACCGCCACCTACCAGGTGCTGCGCAACGGTTCGCCCATCGGCGAGAGCACGCTGCAACTGCGCAGCGACGGCGCCAACTGGGTCTACACCTCGCGCATGCGCGGCACGTCCGGGCTGGCCAGCCTGCTCGGCGCCAGCGTCGACGAAACCTCGCACTTCCGCTGGCACGACGGTCACCCGGAGGCGCTGAGCTACGACTACCGCATGCAGGCGGCCATCAAGAGTCGCCAGCGCGAGGTGCATGTGGATTGGTCGCACGACACGGTGCGCGTCGTCGACGACGGCAAGACCTTCGATTACGCCGCCAAGCCCGGCCTGGTCGAACGCCACAGCATGCCGCTGGCCCTCGGCTACGCGCTGGAAAGCGGCGCGAACAAGGTCGCGCTGCCCGTGGCGGTGAAGGACCGCGTCGAGATGCAACGCTACGCGGTCACCGGCAAGAGTGCCGTGCAGGTGCCGGCCGGTCGTTTCGACGCCGTGCGCGTGGACCGCACCGACGACAGCAAGGACTTCTCGGCCTGGTACGTGCCCAGCCGCTATCCGGTGCCGGTGAAACTGGCGCAGCGCGCCGGCGGCCACCTGACGATGCTGCTGAAGAGTTTCCGGCGCGAGTAAAGGGGAGTCGGGACTCGAAGTCCTACAAGGTCGTCATCCCGGCGAAAGCCGGGATGACGCTCCTTTGGAATTTTGAGTCGAATTGGAATGCCTTGCTTGCCAGGAAAACGCTGCAACAGCTTGCGGTTGCGGTCCCCGAAATATTCCGGACAGCAGCGTACCTACGCAGGAATGACGTCCGTGGGAAGTGCTGCGGGAACGGCAGGCTTTGCGTAGGGCGTACATCACGCCGCGGCCCACCCATGGCAGACCGCGTCCGCAGCAAATCTCTTCGGATCGACCGATCCGCAAGGCGCACCCTGCCCCACTTTTCCGCTCCCCGCCCTCAGTTGGGCAGGCGGCGAATCTTCGCGCCCAGCGTGCCCAGCTTTTCCTCGATGTTCTCGTAGCCGCGATCGATGTGATACACGCGGTCGACCGTGGTGTCGCCGCCGGCCACCAGACCGGCCAGTACCAGGCAGGCCGAGGCGCGCAGGTCGGTCGCCATGATCGGCGCACCGCTCATGTGGGTGACGCCCTTGATGATCGCGGTATTGCCTTCCAGGCGAATGTCCGCGCCCAGGCGCTGCAATTCGTGCACGTGCATGAAGCGGTTCTCGAACACCGTCTCCGTGATCACGCCCACGCCCTCCGCCACGCAGTTGAGCGCGGTGAACTGCGCCTGCATGTCGGTCGGAAACGCGGGATACGGCGCGGTACTGATGTTGACGGCGCGCGGTCGCTTGCCGCGCATGTCCAGTTCGATCCAGTCCTCGCCGACGTCCAGATGCGCGCCGGTCTCCTCCAGCTTGGCCAGCACCGAATCCAGCGTCGAAGGGCGCGCGTTGCGCGTGCGCACCTTGCCGCCGGTGATGGCGGCGGCGATCAGGAAGGTGCCGGTCTCGATGCGGTCCGGCAGCACGTCGTAATGGCAGCCGTGCAGACGCTCGACGCCATGGATGACCAGATTGGCGCTGCCCGCGCCTTCGATCTGCGCGCCCATCGCATTGAGGCAGTTGGCCAGATCGACCACCTCCGGCTCCTGCGCGGCATTCTCGATGACGGTGGTGCCCTCGGCCAGGGTCGCCGCCATCATGATGTTCTCGGTGCCGGTGACGGTCACCATGTCCATGACGATGCGCGCGCCCTTCAGGCGCTTGGCGCGGGCCTTGATGTAGCCGTTCTCGACCACGACGTCGGCGCCCAGCGCCTGCAAGCCGCGGATATGCTGGTCGACGGGTCGCGAACCGATCTGGCAGCCGCCCGGCAACGACACCTCGGCCTGGCCGTAGCGCGCCACCAGCGGTCCCAGCACCAGGATCGACGCGCGCATGGTCTTGACCAGATCGTACGGCGCGAAGAAACGGTCGATCGTGGTCGGATCGACCTCGATGGTCATGCGGTCGTCCAGCACCAGCGAGACGCCCATGCGACCGAGCAGTTCCATCGTCGTGGTGACGTCGTGCAGATGCGGCACGTTGCCGATGGTGACCGGCTCGTCGGCCAGCAGGCACGACGCGAGAATGGGCAGCACGGCGTTCTTGGCGCCGGAGATCTGGATTTCGCCGGAGAGCGGGTCGCCGCCGGAAATGACGATTTTGGCCATGTCTTTATGTGTTCCTCGTGGGGCGGCGGTCGCGCCGACAAGCGCGGTCCCGCCGGAACGGTGCGGAGCGCGTCCGTACCGTCATGAATCGCCGGCGCCACCGAGACCGCGCGTCTGCGCTTCCTCGGGCGTCCAGGTCTTCAGGCTCAATGCGTGGATCTCGCCGCCCATGCGCTCGCCGAGCGTCGCATAGACCATGCGATGCCGCGCCAGCGGCAACTTGCCGGCGAAGGCGGCGCATACGACCTCGGCCTCGAAATGCACGCCGTCGTCGCCGCGCACGTCGGCGCGGGCGCCGTCGAGACCGTTCTCGATCAGGTTCTTGATGCTGGCTGGATCCATGGAAAGCGTTCTGATGCGGTGGTTTGCGGACCGGGCGACCGAACGCTGGCTGAATGCGCAGCGCCGCACACGTCCGTCAATAAAAGGTAAAATGCAATCATGGCATGGTAATGGAAAACCTGCGGCACAGGAACGACAGAAGCCACGCCCGTCGGCCCCGATTCAGGGCCATCCGAGAGCGCCGCCCGTCCGGAGAGAGCATGAGCACCGAAATCGCCCCGGCCACGCTGCCCGCGGGTCCTGCCACGGCTGACAGCCTGGCGCGCAGCGCCCGCACCGTGATCGCGACCGAAGCCGCCGCGATCCGCTCGCTGGAACCGCGCATCGACGGCGATTTCAGCGCCGCCTGCCGTACCATCCTGGCCTGCGAGGGCCGCGTGGTGGTCACCGGCATGGGCAAATCCGGCCACATCGGCCGCAAGATCGCGGCCACCCTGGCCTCGACCGGCACGCCGGCCTTCTTCGTGCATCCGGGCGAAGCCAGCCACGGCGACCTGGGCATGATCATGCCGCAGGACGTGGTGCTGGCCCTGTCCAACTCCGGCGAAACCGATGAAGTGCTGTTCATTCTTCCGGTCATCAAGCGCCAGGGCATCCCGCTGATCGCCATGACCGGCAACCCGCGATCGTCGCTGGCGCAGCAGGCCGATGCCCATCTGGACGTCAGCGTGCCGGCCGAGGCCTGCCCGCTGGGTCTGGCGCCGACCGCCAGCACCACCGCCGCGCTGGTGATGGGCGACGCGCTGTCGATCGCGCTGCTGGAAGCGCGCGGATTCACCGCCGACGACTTCGCCCGCTCGCACCCCGCCGGCAGTCTAGGACGCCGCCTGCTGCTGCACATCGCCGACATCATGCACCGCGACGACGGCATTCCGCGCGTACCGCCGCAGGCCAGCCTGACCGAGGCGCTGATGGAAATGACTCGCAAGCGCCTCGGCATGACCGCCGTGGTCGACGCCGAACAGCGCCTGCTGGGCGTGTTCACCGACGGCGACCTGCGCCGCGCGCTGGACGACCGCAACGTCGATCTGCGCCAGGCCAGCGTCGAGAGCCTGATGACCCGCGGCCCGAAGACGGTGACGCCGGACAAGCTGGCCGTCGAAGCCGCGCAGCTGATGGAGAAGCATCAGATCCACGCGCTGCTGGTGGTGGATGCGGACAATATCGTCGTCGGCGCCCTGAACATCCACGATCTGCTGCGCGCCCGCGTGGTCTGATCTTTTTTAGGGTTCAACCGTTTGCGTCGCAGCGAGCAAAAACCCGTTGCCGGGGACTCAAAACGCTGGACGCAAAACCCGGAACCCGGAACTCGAAAAGCCCCCACAACCGTCATCCCGGCGAAAGCCGGGACCCAGCGCCTCTACTGCCGAAACAAATCATCCACCCGACTTTCGCCGACATGACCACTCCAAGCCTGGCCTGCGAACGCCACTCAAGGGAGCCCGACGGCCATCGCCCGCCACCGCCGCTCTGGTAGCATGCCGCCTGTCGTTTTCACTGCCGATCCGATCCGATGCCCTTCGACTTCCTGACCGATATTCCCGACATGGTGCGCGAGCGCGCGGCACGTGTCCGATTGGTCGCCTTCGATGTCGACGGCACGCTGACCGACGGTCGCCTGTGGTACGGCGCGGACGGACGCGAGACCAAGCTGTTCCACGCCCACGACGGTCTCGGCATCAAGCGCCTGCACGCCCACGGCATCGAAGTCGCCTTCATTACCGCCCGCATCAGCCATGCGCTGGCCGAGCGCGCCAACGACCTCGGCATCGCCCATCTCTACCAGGGCCAGGGCAACAAGCGCGAAACCCTCGCGGAGCTGCTGGACGCGCTGTCGCTGCAGCCCGATCAGGCCGCCTTCGTCGGCGACGACCTGCCCGACCTGGCGCCGATGCGCGTAGTCGGCCTGGCCGTGGCCGTGGCCAACGCGCATCCGTGGGTGGCCGAACAGGCGCACTGGCAGACCCGCCTGCGCGGCGGCGAAGGCGCGGCGCGCGAAGTTTGCGACATGATTTTGGCCGCGCAGGGCAAGTCCGCCGCCGAATACGAGCGCTGGTCGTGACCACGCGTCGCCTGATCGCGAGCATGATCGCGCTGGCCCTGGCGATCGGCATCGTGCAGATCCTGGTCTGGTGGCTGCAGCCCAAGCGCGACAACCGCATGGACGCCGGCCCGCCGCGTTCGGGCTACACGCTGCACGACTTCACCCTCTACGGCTACGGCGACAACGGCAAGTTGAGCTACCGCCTGCAGGCGCCGCGCCTGGAGCGCCGCGAAGGCGACGACTCGCTGTACCTGAACCAGCCGACCTTCCTGCTGCCGCCGAAGAACGGCCAGCCGGGCGAGCCGTGGACCGGCAATTCCGACTACGGCTGGGTCAGCGCCAAGGGCGACGAACTGAAACTGCAGGGCAAGGTCAACATGCACCGCAAGGCGTACGCGGGCGCTGCCGCCGCCAGCATCGACACCAGCGACGTCACCGCCTGGCCCAAGCAGAACAAGGTGCAGACCGACGCGCATGTGGCGATGCGCCAGGGAACCGCTACGATGACGGGGGTCGGCATGCGCGCCGATCTCGATACCAAGCATATGGAGCTTCTGAATGACTTCCATGGCACCTTCAAGCCCAGCGCCCAAAAGCGCCGCTGATCCGCGCCGCGTCCTGCGCCTGGCCGCCTTCGGGCTGCTGGGCCTGCTGCTGTGCGGTGCCGCCACGGCCAAGCAGAGCGACCGCTCGCCGCCGGTGAACGTCGATGCCCGTTCGGCCGACGCCAGCGCGCAACCCAACGGCATCAGCCACATCAAGGGCAACGTGGTCATCACCCAGGGCACGCTGAAGGCGACCAGCGATCTGGCCACCATCTATTTCGACGCGCAGTCGCAGGTCAAGCGCGTGGTGCTGACCGGTCATGCGCACATCCAGCAGCTGGACGACAACGGCAATCTGATGACCGGCAACGCCGACAGCATCGACTACGACGTGCCCGAAGGCGTCGCCATCCTCACCGGCAACGCCCACGTCAAGCAGGTCAACCGCGGCAGCGCCAGCGGCGACCGCCTGGTGTACGACACCAAGAGCAGCACCATGACCGCGCAGAGCACGAGCGACGAAGGCCGCGTGCACCTGGTATTCAAGGCCAAGCAGCAGCCGGCCAAGAGCGCGCCTGCGTCCAACGCGTCCGCACCGGCCGCGACCACGACCGCACCGTCCCCGGCTGCATCCACCCCCGCGCCGGCGCCCGCCGCCAGCGCCGCGACCGGGAACTGATCGCCGCATGCTTACCGCGCAAGGCCTGCAGAAGCGGTTCCGCCAGCGTCAGGTGGTCCGTGATTTCGGCTTCTCCATCCGCGAAGGCGAAGTGGTCGGCCTGCTCGGCCCCAACGGCGCCGGCAAGACCACCTGCTTCTACATGGTGGTCGGGCTGATTCCGGCGGACGGCGGCACCATTCGCCTGGACAAGACCGACATCACCGGCCAACCGATGCACGAGCGCGCGCGCCTGGGCATCGGCTACCTGCCGCAGGAGCCGTCAGTGTTCCGTCGACTCAGCGTGTCCGACAACATTCTCGCCGTGCTGGAACTGCGCGACGACCTGGATGCCCGCCAGCGCGGCAAGGAACTGGACTCGCTGCTGGACGAACTGAAGATCGGCCACATCGCCACGCAGAAGGGCATCAGCCTGTCCGGCGGCGAGCGCCGCCGCGTGGAGATCGCCCGCGCCCTCGCCGGACGGCCGCGTTTCATGCTGCTGGACGAACCCTTCGCCGGCGTCGACCCAATCTCGGTGGGCGAAATCCAGCGCATCGTGCGGCACCTCAAGGACCGCGGCATCGGCGTGCTCATCACCGATCACAACGTGCGCGAGACGCTGGGCATCTGCGACCGCGCCTACATCCTCAACGACGGTGAAGTGCTGGCGCGCGGCAATCCCGCCCACATCCTGGCCGATCCCAAGGTGCGCGAGGTGTACCTTGGCCATGAATTCAAACTCTGAGGCCGCGACGCGACCGCGATCACCAAATGCGCCTTTCGGACGCTGGTCCGAGCCGTCGCATGGGGTTAGGATGAACCTGACACCCCAGTACTTGCGCTAACGGATGAAACCCGGGCTTCAGCTTCGTCTCAACCAACAGCTCGCGCTCACGCCCCAGCTGCAGCAGGCCATTCGGCTGCTTCAGTTGTCGCAGCTCGAACTCGAGACCGAACTGCGCCAGATCACCGAAACGAATCCGCTGCTGGAATTTGCCGACGAGAGCGACGAGCCCACGCTCGACGCCGACGGCAACCTCTCCGAGCCGGCCGCCGACGCCGAGCTGCCGGCCGAAACCGCCGCCGAGACCAAGACCGAGGACTGGGAGAACGATCCTTCCCGCGAAGCCGAGTCCTATGGTTCCAGCGGCGGCTCGGTCAACGGCAGCGGCAGCGGTGGCGACGAGGACGACTTCGAGCCGCAGAACGCCGCGCCCGAGGGCCTGCGCGAACATCTGGTGTGGCAGCTCAACCTGGAGTCGCTGTCACCGCGCGAGGAAGCCATCGCCCTGGCCATCATCGACGGGCTCGACGACGACGGCTACCTGCACGACGGTCTGGCGCCGGTGCTCGCCGCGCTGCCGTCGCAGTACGGCGTGGACGAGGCGGAAATCGACGCAGTGCGTCGTCGACTGCAGTTGCTGGACCCGGCCGGCGTGGCCAGCCTCGACCTGCGCGACTGCCTGCTGGCCCAATTGCAGCAGTTGGAGACCGACACTCCGCATCTCGCCCTGGCCTGCGGCATCGTCGAGATCGGATTGGACCTGCTGGCCAAGAATGACCTGCCGCGCCTGGCCGGCAAACTGAAGGCGCAGATCGAGGACGTCGCCGACGCCAGCGCGCTGATCCGCAGCCTGGACCCGCGCCCGGGCGCGCGCCTGGACCCCACGCCGGTCGAATACGTCACCCCCGACGCCTACGTCTGGCGCGACGGCACGCGCTGGCGCGTCAGCCTCAGCCCCGATTCGCAGCCACGGCTCGGTCTCAACCAGCATTACTGCAGCCTCATCAAACAAGCCACCCGCGAGGACGCCGCCTACCTGCGCGGACGCATGCAGGAAGCCCGCTGGCTGCTGAAGAGCCTGCAGTCGCGTGCCGATACCATCCTCAAGGTCGCCGAGGCCATCGTGCGCCGACAGAGCGCGTTTCTCGACTACGGTCCGGAAGCGATGCGACCGCTGGTGCTGCGCGAAGTCGCCGAACAGGTCGGCATGCACGAATCGACCATCTCACGCGTGACCACGCGCAAATACCTGCACACGCCGCGCGGCACCTTTGAATTCAAGTACTTCTTCTCGTCCGGCGTTTCCACCGACACCGGCGGCAGCGCGTCGGCCACGGCGATCCAGGCCATGTTGCGCAAGCTGGTCGACGAAGAGGACACCAGCCGGCCGCTGTCGGACAAGGCGCTGGCCGAGCAGCTCAACGAGCGCGGCATCCAGGTGGCGCGCCGCACCGTCGCCAAGTACCGCGAGCAGCTGCGCATCCCCAGTTCGAATGAACGCCAGCGTATCAATTGAGGCGCCATCGGGAACCCTTGCTGCATCGAACCGTCTTAACCCAGGAGGCACGAAAAACGAAGTAACGCTTTTCCAGGCAACCCGCTCGCATCGACGTCCCGACCACGGACCGCGCGAACGGCATGAAGCCCCGGGTTGCCCGACGCAAGGGACTGCCCGACGCCGCACGAGCGGCGTCACGCGCCTTGCGGCGCATCACACATCCCTATCAGGAGGCGACCATGCACGTTCAACTCAGCGGCCACCAGATCGACGTCACCCCGGCATTGCGCGATCACCTGCAATCCAAGCTGGACCGCCTCACGCGACACTTCGACAACATCACCTCGCTCAACGTGGTCCTGAGCGTGGAAAAGCTGGAACAACGCGCCGAGGGCACGGTCAACGCCGCCGGCGCCACCGTGCATGCCCAGGCCTGCGACAGCGACATGTACGCCTCCATCGACGTGCTGATCGACAAACTGGTCGCCCAGTTGCGCAAGCACAAGGAAAAGCTCACCGACCACCACCGCGCCGAAGTGCGCGAGATGCGCGCCGGCTGATTCATCGCCGCACGTCCCGGGCCGGCCCATCGCGGCCGACCCGGCATGCATCCCGACGGCGACGCCAATCCCGCAAGCTGGCACAATGCCCACCATGCCCCGCATGAGTGGCCATCCTTGGAACAGCTGACCGCCCGACAACTTTTCGATGACGTGGAAGAGCGCATGGCGCTGCGCTGGGTCGCCGGTCTGCGCGGCGAGTCGCGCGCGATCGACGTCAGCCGTTCGCAGTCGCGGCGTCCGTCGCTGGTCGGCTACCTCAACATCATCTATCCCAACAAGGTGCAGATCATCGGCACCGAAGAGTTGCGCTACCTCGACGGTCTCGACTCGCGCCAGCGCTGGGAAACCATCCAGAAGATCATCGCCAACGCGCCCATCGCGCTGATCATCAGCAAGGAACAGAGCGTGCCCTCGGACCTGCGCGAAGCAGCCGAGGAATCGGACACGCCGCTGTGGCTGAGCAGCAAGCGCGGGCATGAACTGCTGACCTGGCTGCAGTATTACCTGGCGCGCAGCCTGGCGCGCTCGATGACCCTGCACGGCGTGTTCATGGAGGTCTACTCCATTGGCGTGCTGATCACCGGCGAACCCGGTTCGGGCAAGAGCGAGCTGGCCCTGGAGCTGGTCACGCGCGGCCACCGCCTGGTCGCCGATGACGCCACCGAATTCACCCTGATCGCGCCCGACGTGATCGACGGCACCTGCCCGTCGCTAATCCGCGACCTGCTGGAAGTGCGCGGACTGGGCGTGCTCAACGTGCGCGAAATGTTCGGCCACACCGCGGTGAAGATGTCCAAGTATCTGCGCCTCATCATCCATCTGAAACCGCTGCGCGAAGGCGAGGAAGCCGACGCGATGACGCGCATCACCGGCGACGTCAGCCATCAGGACGTGATGGACGTGAAGGTGCCCAAGCTCACTATTCCCGTCGCGCCCGGCCGCAACCTCTCGGTGCTGGTCGAGGCCGCCGTGCGCAGCCACATGCTGAAGAGCCAGGGCATCGACCCGGCGCAGACCTTCATAGACCGTCAGGCCCACCAGCTCCGCCACATGCCGCCCTGGTAACACCCAAACATGAACGCACCCGGCCCCCATCAGGAAGACGTCCACCTCGTCGTGCTCACCGGCATGTCCGGCGGCGGCAAGACCATCGCCCTGCGCGCGATGGAAGACCTGAACTTCTATTGCGTCGACAACCTGCCCGCACCGCTGTTGCCCGAGCTGGTGAAGGCGGTCGACGGCAACGCGCGCGATGCCAACGCCCGCATCGCCGTCGGCATCGACGTGCGCAGCGAGGACCTCGACAGCATGCCGGGCATGCTGTCGGCGTTGGCCGCCGAAGGCGTCATCGTGCATCTGGTGTTCGTCGACAGCCGCGACGAAGTGCTGCTGAAGCGCTACTCGGAAACCCGGCGCCGCCATCCGCTCTCGGCCAGCGGCATGTCGCTGGCCGACGCCATCGCCTACGAGCGCAAGCTGCTGCGTCCGCTGATGTCGATCGCCGAACACGTCATCGACACCAGCGAACTCAACGTGCACCAGCTGCGCCGCATGATCGCGACCGAATTCGCCGCCGCCACCGAAGGCATGACGCTGCTGTTCGAGTCGTTCGCGTTCAAGCACGGCCTGCCGCTGGATGCCGATTTCGTGTTCGACGCGCGCTGCCTGCCCAACCCGCACTGGGACCGCACGTTGCGCCCGCTGTCGGGCAAGGACGCGCCGGTGCGCGAGTTCCTGGAATCGCAGCCGATGGTCGGCGAGTACTTCGACGACATCCAGCGCTTCCTCGACACCTGGCTGCCGCGCTTCCAGCACGCCGACCGCAGCTACGTCACCGTATCCATCGGCTGCACCGGCGGCCGCCACCGCTCGGTCTATCTGGCCGAGCGTCTCAGCGAGCACTTCCGCGCCGAAAGCGACGACGTGCTCACCTTTCACCGCGAACTGGACTGAAGTCATGAGCGTCGGAATCCTGCTGATGACGCACGAAGCCGTGGGCGCGGCGCTGATCACCGCCGCCCGTCACGTCATGCCGCAACTGCCGCTGCGCGTCGCCGCGATGGAAGTGCCGGCCGACGCCGACGTGTCGGACACGCGCGAAGACACCACCCGCTACCTGCGCGATCTCGACGACGGCGACGGCGTGCTGGTGCTTTCCGACCTGTACGGCGCCACGCCGTGCAACATCGGCCTGTCCATGAGCAACCTCGGCGCGCACGTGCGCTGCGTGTCCGGACTGAACCTGCCGATGCTGCTGCGCGTCATGAACTACGCTGACCAACCCCTGCCCGAACTGGCCGAGATCGCCGCCAGCGGCGGCCGCCGAGGAATCTTCATCGACCATGCTTGAGAAGGACATCGTCATCTCCAACCGCCTGGGCCTGCACGCCCGCGCCTCGGCCAAGCTGGTGCAGCTGGTCAACGGTTTCAAATCCACGGTGATGCTGGTCGGCCAGGGGCGCGAGGTCAACGCCAAGTCGATCATGGGCGTGATGATGCTGGCGGCCGGCCTCGGCAGCACCCTGACCGTCCGCGCCGACGGTCCGGACGAGGACGCCGCCATGAACGCCGTCGTCGAGCTGTTCGACCGCAAGTTCGACGAGGGCGGCTGAGCATGCGCGCGCGCAACCTGCACATTTCGCCGACACGGCGCGCGGAAAGGCTCCGCCCGGAGGACGCGCACCGATGAGAATCGTCCTTGCCGGCACGGCCGCCTCGCGCGGCATGGCACTGGGCCGCGCCCGGCTGGTCAAGCCGAGCAAGCTCAACGTGGACAACCGTCCGCTGGACGACCACGAGGTCGAGGCGGAAATCGAGCGTCTGCACGCCGCCATTGACGCCGCGCGCGCCGAATTGATCGAACTACGCGAGAAACTGCACGGCGCACTGGCCCGCGACGTCGGTGAATTCATCGACGCGCACAGCCTGCTGCTGGAAGACCCGGAACTGATACGCGGCCTGGACGACATGATCCGCAAGGGTCACTACCGCGCCAGCGCCGCGTTGAAGATGCAGGCCGACCGCCTCGGCGAAGTGTTCGAGGCGATGGACGACCCCTATCTGCGCAGCCGGCGCGAGGACATCGACCAGGTCATCGGCCGTGTCATGAGCGTGCTGTTGCGTCAAACCAGCCCGGAAGAACGCAAACTGGCCGCGCGCGTCGGCGAGATCCTGGTCGCCGACACCATCGCACCCGGCGACATGGCGCACCTGGCCGGTCATGGCCTGCTCGGCATCGTCGCCGCCGGCGGCAGCGTGTATTCGCACAGCGCCATCCTCGCGCGCAGCCTGAACCTGCCGATGCTGGTGGCGACCAGCGACGCGCTCGGCACCATCAGCGACGAAGACCTGGTGCTGATCGACGCCGAAGCCGGCGAGGCGGTGATCCACCCGACCGCGCAGGACCTGACCCGCTACCGCAACTGGCAGCGCGAAGCCGCGCGCGAAGGCCGCCGCCTGGCCGCGCTGGCGAAGGAACCCACGCGCACCCGCGACAACGTCGACATCCGCCTGTTCGCCAACGCCGAGCAGGCGCCGGACGTGGCGCAGGCGCGCGCGCTCGGCGCCAGCGGCATCGGCCTGTACCGGACCGAATTCCTGTTCCTGCGCAGCAAAGGACTGCCCAGCGAGGACGAACAGTTCCACGCCTATCGCGATCTGGTGCTGGGCATGGGCGGCCTGCCCTGCACCATCCGCACGCTCGATCTGGGCGCGGACAAGGCCGACAACGCCGGCATCGCCCTGCGCGAAGAAGACAACCCGGCGCTCGGCGTGCGCGGCGTGCGCCTGTCGCTGCGGCATCCGGCGGTGTTCGCCTCGCAGCTGCGCGCGATCTTGCGCGCCACCAGTTACGGCCCGATCCGCATCCTGGTGCCGATGATCACCACGCCGGACGAACTCGGCGCGGTGCGTTCGCTGCTGCACATCTGCGCACGCGACCTGCGCGACGCCGGGCACACGCTCCCCGAGCTGCCGGAAGTCGGCGCGATGATCGAGGTACCGGCGGCAGCCATCGGCATCCACACGCTGCTCGACGACGCCGACTTCTTCGCTATCGGCACCAACGATCTGGCCCAGTACGTGCTCGCGGCCGACCGCAACAACGACGCGCTGGGCACGCTCTATGACCCGCTGCAGCCGGCGCTGCTGCGCCTGATCGCGCGCGTGATCGGCGTCGGCCGGCGCGCCGGCAAGCCGGTCAGCCTGTGCGGCGAAATGGCTGGCGATCCGCTGCTCACGCCGCTGCTGCTGGCATTGGGACTGACCGACTTCAGCATGCATCCGACGCAGATGCTGGAAGTCCGCGACCGCATCGGCCAACTCGAACGCGCGCGCCTGCGCAAATTGTCGCCGCAGTTGCTGCGCGCACGCTCCAGTCAGGAAGTCGCGGCCCTGCTGGACAGCTTCAGCCCGAACCTGACACGCGGCTGAGGAAGGCCTGCATCACCGGTCCGCGATAGCGCGTGCGGTGAGTCACCAGCGACAGATGACGGCCGAGGGCGAGAAACGGCGTCTTCAGGACCACCAATCGTCCCGCCGATACGGCGTCGCCCACCGCCACGCGCGGCAGACAGGCCAGTCCGAGTCCCGCGCTCACTGCCTGCTTGATCGCCTCGATCTGTCCCAGTTCCAGCACCACGCGCGGCTCCGGCAATTCGGCCAGAATGCGTTCGCTCATGGCCCGCGTGGCCGAACCGGGTTCGCGCACGATCCAGCGCGTGTCGCGGAAATCGGCGGCGCGCAGACGCGTCTTGCGCGCCAGACGATGATCCGGACGCGCACAAACCACCAGCGCATCCTCGCGCCACGGCGACGTCTGCAATTGCGGATGCGCGACCTCGCCCTCCACACAACCCAGATCCAGGCGATGCTCGAGCACGCCTGCGACGATCGCGTCGGTATTGTTCACCGTCAGCTGCACCGCGACCTCGGGATAGGCGGCGACGAAATCGCCCAGCAGATCGCCGACCAGGTAGTTGCCGACCGTGTTGCTGGCCCCCAGACGCAGGGTGCCGCTGAGCCGGTCGTCGGTCGCGCCCGCGCGTTGCTGCAACGCCTGCATGCGCTCCAGAATCTCCTGCGCCAGCGGCAGCAATTCGCGCCCCTGCGCGCTGAGATGCAGCCGTCCGCGCTCGCGATCAAAGAGCGAAGCGCCGAGCTGCCGCTCCAACTCGGCCAGCGCCATGCTCAGCGCCGGCTGGGTCAAGTGCACCGTCTCCGCAGCCCGTCGAACGCTGCCCTCGGCGGCAACGGCGACAAAAGCCTGCAACTGGCGTGGCGTGTAGGAAATCATCAGTAAAATTTATTCCATGAATAATGATTAATCAATTTTATTTTTCTGCCTCGGTTGCAAGAATCTCTGCGTTGCCATTCCCGCAGATATCCGCATGAACGCCATGAGCCCCACCGCCACCCCACAGACACATGCCGCCTCGAACGCGCACCGCCCCACGATCTGGCCGGGGCTTGTGCTGACCGCCGCTATCGCCCTGGTGGCTCTCGGACTCGGGCATCTCTGGCCATTGATCGGCGGGCCGGTCATCGGCATCGTGTTGGGTATCGCGATACGCAATCTGCGCGCGCCGACCGCCATGTTTCAGCCGGGGATCCGCGTCGCCGGCAAGCAGGTGTTGCAGTGGTCGATCATCGCGCTCGGACTCAACCTCAGCTTGCATCAGGTGCTGCGCACGGGCGCGTCTTCGCTCGGCGTGACGATGGTCACCATCACTGCGGCATTCGTGTCCGCCGCCCTGCTCGGCAAACTGCTCGGCATCCCGTCCAAGCTGAAGACCCTGATCGGCATCGGCACGGCGATCTGCGGCGGCTCGGCCATCGCCGCGGCGACGCCCATCATCCAGTCCGACGAACACGAAACCGCGTTCGCCATCTCCACCATCTTCCTGTTCAACGTGGTCGCCGTGTTGCTGTTTCCGGCGCTGGGGCATCTAATGCATCTCAGCGCGCATGGCTTCGGCCTCTGGGCCGGCACCGCCATCAACGACACCTCTTCGGTGGTCGCCGCCGGTTACACCTACGGCAAGGCGGCGGGCGACTACGCCACCATCGTCAAGCTGACCCGCGCCACGCTGATCATCCCGGTGTGCCTGGTGCTGGCGGCCATCGAGATCCGTCGCCACCACAAGCACAACCGCTCCGACTTCAGCCTGCGACGCATCTTCCCCTGGTTCATCCTGTGGTTCGTGGTCGCCTCCGCCCTGCGCAGCAGCGGCGTGGTGCCGGACAGCTGGGGGCCGGTCATTCACGCCGGCGCGGAGTTCATGATCGTGATGGCGCTGACGGCGATCGGGCTGTCTTCCGACCTGCGCCGCATGCTCTCGACCGGCGTGCGCCCGATCCTGCTGGGTCTCGGCGTGTGGGCGGCGGTCGCTCTGAGCAGCCTCGGCATGCAGCTGCTGATGGGGCAGCTCTGATCGACGTCGCTCTCGACACCCCACAAACGAAGACGCCCGGCCGCTTTCACGACCGGGCGTCTTCGCTAAAAACAACACGCTTGCTTACATGATGCGTTTGAGGAAGCTCTGCTTCTTCTTCGACTTGCCGGTTTCCGGCGTCCAGCGCTTCAGCCAGGCGTTGACCGTGTCATGCCACTGCACGCTGTTGTGCGGCTTCAGCACCCAGTGGTTCTCGTCCGGGAAGGTCAGGAACTCGCTAGGAATGCCGCGTCGCTGCAGCGCCGTGAACGCGCCCAGCCCCTGGGTCAGCGGGATACGGTAATCGTGCGCGGAATGCACCACCAGCATCGGCACGCGCCAATCCTTCACGTGGTCGATGGGATTGAACTTCTCGTAGTTCTGCGGCACCTGGAACTGCATGCCGCCATTCTCGCGCTCCTCGAACCACAGCTCGTCGGTGGCGTAGTACATCATGCGGGCGTCGAACACGCCGTCGTGATCGATCAGACACTTCCACGGCTTGTTCCACACGCCGGCGATCCAGTAGACCATGTAGCCGCCGTAGCTGGCGCCGAGCGCACAGGCGCGGTCGCCGTCGAGGAAGTCGTATTTGTCCAGCGCGTACTTCCAGCCGGCCTTGAGGTCGTCCAGCGGCTTGCCGCCCCAGTCGCCCGAGATCGAGTCGGTGAACTTCTGCCCGTAACCGGTGGAACCGTGGAAGTTGATCGTGACCACGGCGAAACCCTGCCCCGCGTACGTCTGCGGATTCCAACGATAGCTCCAGCTGTTGGTCATGGCACCCTGCGGACCGCCGTGGATGATGAAGGCCACCGGGTAGGTCTTGTCGCTGTCGAAGTCCGCCGGCGTGACCACGTAGCCCTGCACCTTCTCGTCATTCCAACCCTTGAAGGTGAACCAGCGCGGCTCGCCCATGCTGACCTTGGCCAACGCCTGCGCGTTGACGTGCGTGACCTGCTCCAGGTCGCGCCCATTGGTGCGCGCGACGTACAGATCGCCCGGCGCCACCAGACTGTCGCGCACCAGCACGATGCGGTTGATGCCCAGCGCGACGTCGTACCCGCCCACGTGACCGTCGCTGACGATCTGGTCGACGCCGCCATCGTTCGCATCGATGGCGAACAGCGGATGCTGCCCCTCGTCATCGGCCGTCGCGAACAGCGTCTTGCCGTCGCTGGAGATCGACAGGCTGCCCGGCGAACGATCCCAGTCCTTGTCGAGTTCCTGGGTCTCGCCTGTCGACAGATCCATCTTCATGATGGCGAAGCGGTCGGACTCGGAACCCGGCACCTTCTGCGCCAGGTAATACAGACTCTTGCCATCGGGCGAGGCCACCGGCCATCCGTCCCAGGCCTTGTTCGCCGCCGTCAGATTCTTCGGCGGCGCCGAACCGTCGGCGGGCGCGCGATAGATGTCGAAATTGGTCGACCACGGTTCGGTGCGACCGGCGATGCGCACATCGAAGTACAGCGCATCGCCATGCGGCGAGAAGCTGTACTCGCCGTCATCGCCGAACGGCTTGGACGGAATGTCGCCGTCGATGCCGCGGCTGATGTGCACCGGCTCGCCCATCGCCCTACCGCTGCCGTCCAGCGCAGCCACATAGAGCTGCGAACGGCGGCCGTCGGACCAGGTATCCCAGTGCCGCACGAACAGCTTGGTGTACAGCGTGCCGCTAGCCTTGTCCGCCGCGCGCGCATCCAGGCGCTTGCGAGTACAGGACAGCGTCGCGCAATCGGTGAACGCGTCCATCGTCACGGCCACATGCAGACCATCGGGCGACAGCTTGAACGTGGTCACGTCGAGCGGGTAGTTCGAGGCCTGCACGGGAGTACCGCCCTGCGCCGAGATCCACCACAGCTGACTGCTGCCCGAGCGCGAGGAGAGAAAGTAGACGCGACTGCCATCCCGCGACCAGCGCGGACTGGATGCGTTGTCGACAAGTTGCCTTGGCGTCGCGTCGTGCTTGTTCAGATCGAGCACGTCGATCGCGTAGCGCCCCTTGTTGGCCGCGTAATCGGTACTGCGCACCGAGAAGGCCACCGTGCCGCCATCGGGTGCCAGATGCGGATCGCTGACGCGCTTGAGCATCACCAGATCGCGCACGTTGAAAGGATGCTTGTCGCTGGCCTTGTCGGCGGCCGAAGCCTGAAAAAAGACAACGCAAAGCGAAAGCGCCAGAAACGCCTGCTTGATCATGTTCGGAAAGTCCCCGGGAAACTATCCGGAACGGTAAGCTGCGGACGGTCGTGGCGCAAGCGCAGCAAGCCGGGGATACAGATGGCAGCCTCTCGCACTAGAACCTTCGCGCTACAGCAGCCAACCGACTCGTCTCCGCTCCCGCCTCCATGCGCACGACGAGAAATTCAGCCACCCATGGTTACAGCGCAGCGTCACATCGAATGTGACGTTTTTTGTCAGTGTATGCCCCCACACGTCATGATCTGCATAAAAAAACATCAATCCCCCGAATGCAAAACGAAAGCGCCCACTAACGCTTGTGGCGTTTCGTGACCACGGGCACAATCGTCGTGCCTCCAACCATGAGGCAATAGGGGTGCGGGGAACATGGCATGCTTCATGCTGCGTTTCCCGTGAGCTTTCTGGTCATTCCTGACATGTGGTGCGGGCCGATCCCGCCTAGGGGGATTCGGGACCGGAGCTCAGGGGCATCACCAGATTCATAGCTAGCTAAAACAGAGGAATCACCATGAAGACGCAAAAGGGCTTTACCCTCATCGAGCTGATGATCGTGGTCGCGATCATCGCCATCCTGGCGGCCATCGCCATCCCGCAGTACCAGGACTACATCACCAAGTCGCAGTTCTCCGAGTCGCAGACCGTCGCCGACGGCCTGAAGACGCCGATCGTCGAGTACTTCAACCAGACCGGCTCCTGCCCGGCCAACGGCACCGGCGGCATCCAGGCCACGACCAGCTACGCGGGCAAGTACGTTGCCACCGCCCAGACTGGCGGCAACACCGGTCCGTGCACCATCACCGTGACCTTCAAGGCCACCGCGGGCTCGATCTCCGCCCCGCTGAAGGGTGCGACGGTCACGTTCACCGGTGACGACAAGGGCGGCACGTTCGCCTGGCAGTGCTCCAGCGGCGTTGCCGACAAGTACAAGCCGCAGGCTTGCCGCCCGTAATCTGGGCCACGACCTGTGTTGTACAAGAAAGCCCCTCGATCGAGGGGCTTTCTTTATTTGTGATGCACACACACATTCCCCGGTAATCTGGCACAAGGCTTGCTGCTCTCCATAGATATCCGGGGAGGAATCAATCCATGAAATCAGCACGCGGCTTCACCCTGATCGAACTGATGATCGTCGTAGCGATCATCGCGATCCTTACCAGCATATCGATCACCGTCTATCAGAACTCCCTGGGCAAGTCGCAACTCAGCGAAGCCTTCACCACCATCGATGGATTAAAGGCGGACGTAGCGGATTATCAACACCAGACGGGGGCATGCCCCAGTGCCGGCGTTGGCGGCATTCTCAGCCCCGCGAGCTACGGCGGCAGATATGTCGCAGGCGCCACCGTCACCTCAGGATCGAACGGCTGCCTGATTACTGCACTCATGCGCAGCAATACCGTTGCCCAAAAGCTTCGCGGCAAGACCGTGACCTTCACTATGACGCCGAACGGCGGTAACGCCGAATGGGCCTGCAGCAGCAACGCCCCCGTCACCTATCTGCCGCAAGTCTGCCGCTGAACATCGTACCGAAACCTAGTAATTAATCCGACAAAAGTTTAGGGTTTTCCGCTGTTGCCTGGCGTTGCGCTGGGCGCGTTAGTTGTCACGACACGACCTGGGAACGCATCTACATGAAGTATCGCTGGCTGGCATTCGCCGCAGTACTGATCGTCACCGCAGTGCTGTACTGGCCATCGCTACATGGGCCGTTCCTGTTCGACGACATCCCCAATCTAGCCGCACTGACCAGCATCGACCACGTATCCAGCTGGCGTGATCTTGGCATCTATCTATCGCAACCGAGAAGCTTTCCCGGGCGCCCACTGGCCATGCTCAGCTTTCTGCTGCAGAAGTCGAGCTGGCCCGAACACCCTTTCCCGTTCCACCTAGTGAACCTTCTCCTCCACCTCATCTGCGGAGCACTGGTTTACCTGATCACGCAGCGCGTCGCTCGCGATTGGCTGAGGCAACGGAAAATAGACGAAACCCGAGCGTGGATACCTTCCACACTCGCTGCCGCCATCTGGCTACTCGACCCGATCCAGCTCTCGGGCGTCATGCTGGTCGTGCAACGCATGACGCTGCTGATGGCCATGTTCGTACTACTCGGCTTGCTGGCCTACCTGCGCGGACTTCTAAGCGAGCATCAAACTTCCGCAAAACGCGGCGCATGGATGTTCATCGGCCTCGGCGTATGCATGATGCTGGCATTCCTGTCCAAGGAAAATGGCATCCTACTTCCGCTGTACGCCCTAGTTCTGGACGCCACGATTTTGCGAGGAACCGTGCAACGGCTTCCCGCCCGCCTGCGCTGGTGGCGACGTCTGCTGATCTGGCCCACCGTGCTATTCGTGGCAGGCTATCTGCTCTGGATGGCTTTCCTCCAGTGGGGGCAGCCGAGCATTCGCCATTTCACCATTGGCGAACGCCTGCTGACCGAGCCGCGCATCCTGCTCGACTATCTGAGCAAGATTTTTCTGCCGCGCTTTGGCATCTACGGGCTGTACCACGACGGATACGCGATCTCGCGAAACCTGCTTTCGCCATGGACCACCCTCCCCGCGCTGATAATCATTCTCGCACTCGTTACAACGGCTTTCCTACAGAGGCGTCGCTGGCCACTCTTTGCTCTTGCCGTGCTGTGGTATTTCGGTGGGCAACTGCTCGAAAGTTCCAGCGTGATGTTGGAGCTCTATTTCGAACACCGCAACTACACGCCACTCATCGGCATCGTGATGGCAATCGCCCTAGCCGTGGCTAGCATGCACGAAAACGGACGTAAAAAAGCGATTTTTACAGTGTTGGGTTTATGGCTGGTGGCCTGCTGTATCACGACATCGCTCAGTGCGCGCGTATATACCTCGGAAGACCGCTTGGCGATAACTTGGGCAAACGATCAACCAAATTCGATTCGAGCCAAGACCTTCCTAGCCGACCGCCTGTTCAAGCATGGCCAGATCGATTCCGCACTTCAGGTTATCCGCACGATCTCAAGACGTTACCCGAACAATTCGGTACTCGCCGAGAACCGCGTATATCTGCGATGTATACAAGGCACATTGAAAACATCTGACATCAACCAATTGAACGCCATCCTTCGCAAGTCCTCTTTTGACCGAGGAGGCTTCGAAAACATGGAGCCATTACGCAAACTGGCCTTCACAAATCACTGCCCCTCCCTAAATCCGTCGAGTTGGATGCGTCTCGCCGATACGCTGCTGGCTAATCCGGCCTATCGCGAAGATTCGGTTGCCGCTGGCTTCCTGCACTATCAAAAACACTTTTGGGCCGTAAGCAAAGGAAACCTGGACTTGGCCATCCATGAGCTGGATCTGACCTATTCTCAAGACCCGGACGCCGAAATTCCCCGCCTAAAAGCCAAGTATCTCGTCAGTGCCGGCCTGTATGATCAAGCCATTGCCGCTCTGCAAGACACAGACTACGCACGCCTGCCACGACTTCGTCGCTGGCTAGTCAATGATCGGGCGATCAATGCCGAAGACATCAAGCAAATCGAAGCGATGAAACGCAAGGTGCAATCGCCGGAACCCACGCTTGTCGCACCAGCAACCGCGACATCTTCGCCAGCAAGCCGGTAATGCACAGAAGCCGCGAAACGATTGTTGCGCCGGACAATGTCGCACCTTAGGCTGCGGCGATGAATCAACACTCACGTTCGCGCGGTCAAGCCGGCTGGCTCTTGCTGGCCGCTCTCGCAGTTACGACTTTGGTGTACTGGCCCGGGCTTTCCGGCGGCTGGCTTTTCGACGACTTTCCAAACATCGTGGAGAACCCTGGCGTACAGCCGTCACACGCAAGTATTGCAACCCTGACCCAGGCAGCCCTGTCATCTCCCTCAAGCACCTTCAAGCGTCCGCTCGCTTCGCTTAGCTTTGCAGCGAATTATCTGGTTGGCGGGCTGCACCCATTCGGGTGGAAACTGACCAATCTCATCATTCATCTACTAAATGGAATCCTGCTTTTCTTCCTGACCCGCAAGCTGCTTGATCTCGCCCCAAGGAACACCGAGAGTGGGCTAGTTAATGCAACCGCCGCCAAGTGGTCCGGCACAATCGCCGCCAGCATCACAGCGGCCTGGCTTCTCCTCCCGATAAACCTGACCGGCGTGCTCTATGTGGTTCAACGCATGGAAAGCCTGGCCAACGCGTTCGTACTTCTTGGACTGCTCGGTTACGTCGCGGGACGTCAGAGGATGATGGAACGCGTCCCTATTCCACGTCCCGATGCAGCACGTAGAGCCTGGAGGGGATTCCTGCTCTGTGTCCTTAGCGTGGCCGCATGCACCTTGGTTGGAGGCACTGCCAAGGAAACCGCAGCCATGCTGCCGCTCTATGCCTTTCTGATCGAATGGATCATGTTCCGGTTCCGCACCACAGATCCCGGGCAAACGAGCGCGACATCGTCTGCCTCTGATGCGTCAAAGACCGAATGGAAAGTCGTCGCATTCTTCGTTGTTTCACTCGCGATTCCCTTGATTGCGGGCCTCATCTGGCTGCTTCCAAAGGTCATGTCGCCAGAGGCATGGGCCACACGAGACTTCACGCTTCAGACCCGCCTGCTGAGCGAAATGCGTATCGTCGTGGGCTACATCGCCTGGTCGCTGCTGGCGCTTCCGCACTGGCTCAGTTTCTACCATGACGACTATCGCATCTCGACTGGATGGCTGCACCCATGGTCCACCCTCGCCAGCGCGCTGATTCTGTTGCTGTTGGTCATCAGCGTATTCAAGCTTCGACAACGACGCCCATTGGTTGCACTTGGCATCGCACTCTTCCTCGGGTGCCATCTCCTGACTGCAACCATCATCCCGCTCGAACTGATCTACGAGCACCGCAACTATTTCGCCAGTTTCGGCCTGCTCCTCGCCATCATGCCGCTCCTGGTCGTACCCGGAAGATCATGGATGGCACGCACCCGACAAGGCAGCGCGCTGCTAGCCATTCTGACTTGGACTGCGCTCACTGCCGCGACAGCCTACGCATGGGGGAATCCGCTGCGTCTTGCCGAGGAGCTTGCAGCACGAGCCCCACATTCGCCGCGCGCACAATATGAACTGGGAAGAAGCTACATCATTGCGTCGGGCTACGATCCGGCCTCGCCCTACACGCCGATGGTCTATCCTCCGCTGGAGCGCGCCGCGAGGCTTCCCGACTCATCGATCCTTCCGCAACAAGCGCTGATCTTCTTCAACGCTCGTATGCATCGACCGATCAAGGACGTCTGGTGGGACAGTCTCATCGCAAGTCTCAAGCGCAGAAAACCGGGGGTGCAGGACGAAAGTTCACTGGCTGCTCTTGTCCAGTGCGCCCGCACCGGACTTTGCATACTTCCCGAAGCTCGCATGCAGGCCGCGTTCAAGGCAGCGATTTCGCACCCGGATACGGATGCGCGCATCTGGTCCTACTACAGCGACTATGCGTGGAACGTCATGGGCGATCACTCGCTTGGCCTGAGCCTCATTCAACGCGCAGTATCAGACGCACCGGATGAACCGGCTTACCACATCACGCTCGCCAGAATGCTGATCGCGAATGGCGAATTCGAGCAAGCCCGCAAGCAAATCGCCGCCCTGGAAAGACTGAACATCGGTGGTCGCCTTGAAGGCAGTATCCGTAACCTTCGAGGGCAGATGCCTGCCTCTTAAACCCCCTCCCCATCAGGGATACCCCGCTTCCACGATAGGTAGCGGTGCGCACGCACCCACTGCACAAGTACATGCAACGCCGACCATGCCACCAGCACCTCCAGCGCCCTGAAGGGTATGGAGTAGCGCGGTTCAGCCTGCAGCATCACGTAGACGACCGTCACATAGGCAAGCAGAACAGCGATCGCCAGTGCCGGCAGATTCTCGGTATCAGATGAATCGGACTGCCGCTTCCACTCCCGTGCAAAAACAACGAGCAGCCCGGCCAGCGCAGCGAGCGCCAGCAAGGGATTCAACCCCTTGCAGAACAATTTCCAAGCATGCCAGACCGGTTGTGTCTCGAACGGCGAATGGAGTGTGGGGTACACATAGACATCGCCCTGGCCTACCCGAATGCTCCAGCCCCACAGCAAGCGAGGCTTCTCGAAGACATACCAGGCCAGATATCGCCACGGGTGTTCTTCCAATCGACCAACTATGGCTGTCAGGCCCTTTTTCGGGACCGAACGCAATAGTTCGTACTCGCCGTCAATCGAAGCCATGATCTTCTTTGCATGGACATCGCCATCGTACGATGCACGGTAGGCTGCGTGATACGCTGGCCACGAGCCTTGCACCAAGTTCTGCAAGGCGCGGTCCGTGGACGAAGCCGTTGTCTTTTGTGTTGGGATGGTGGCATTGCGCACAAACCACAATCCAGGCAGCAGCAAAGTCGCGAGCGCCAATATCGCCCACAGCCTGCGTGGGGCATAACTTCGCCAAGCAAGCACCAGCGCAACCAGCAGGCCGAACGGCAACAGCACCGCATTCGTCAACGATGCCGCACCGAAAATCAGGCCTGCCAGCACCATCCATCCAGCGCTCCGCATCTTCCACGCACGCACGCAGACCAGCAGCGCAAGCGTGCAGAAAAAGCCGAACAACGTCTCAGTCAGCAGGAAGTCGGGAATCGTCACGCTGTGTGGCCACATGGCCATCATGACGCCCGCCGAAACAATCCAGGGCTTGGGTAGCCAATGGCGGCCGAGCAACATCGCAAAAAGTACAGTCAATGCACCAAGCATCGCCTGAACCATCAACACAACTGCGTACCAGATGGAGCCTCCACCGAGCCACTTCATCCAGAGCGCAAGAAACAGTGGGTATCCCGGATCACGGTAGTCATCGGGAACCACGGCAGCGCCACCCGGCATCACCTTAGAGAAGACCCCGTGGTGAACAAGATTCCATGCATAGGTGTAGTACTGCACGGCATCGCCACGAACCGGATGATCCACAACCGCTGCACCCACGTAATACCAGCGTACGATGAATGCCAGTAAAGCCACCCCCACCAGGGACAGACGCCAGCCCCAGACACGACCTCCCGCAGAAAAAAGCTTCTCCATTACCTGGTCCTGACATCCCCTGAACTCCGATTATGCCTTCCCAGCGGGAACGGGTTCCAGGCTCCGGCAACGCGGCGCTCCGCGAACCGGTGCAGGCGTGTGCCGCTCGACTCTTGCGTCGCACGAAAAAACACGCGTCTTCGCACATTCCACAACCCGCATGACGTACCGTGCTTGCATCGCCGAAGGCTCCATGGCGCAATGGTGCTCTTCGAGATACCCGACCGTGAGATGCGGAACTCCTCAACCACTGCAAGAAGGTCGCCCCGTGCCTCTCCGGAAGAACATCCGAAGCAAGTCTGATCTGGCCATTCATGGCGCACCACCGGCATTCGCAGCACCACTCCACGTCGGTCGCCCGAACATAGGCAACCATGATGCCTTTCTAGACCAAGCGCGCCGGATACTCGAAAGCAAGTGGCTGACCAACAACGGACCGCTCGTGCAGGCCTTCGAGCGGCGCATCGCCGCATACTTGGGCGTCAAGCATTGCGTAGCCATGTGCAATGGCACCGTCGCACTGGAAATCGCCATCCGGGCTCTTGGCCTCGAAGGTGAGGTCATCGTGCCATCCTGGACGTTCATCGCCACGGCACATGCGCTCTATTGGCAAGGCATCACACCCGTCTTCGCCGATATCGATCCCCGTACACAGAACCTTGACCCGGATGCCGTCCGTCGCATGATCACGCCTCGGACAAGCGGCATCATTGGTGTTCACCTGTGGGGCCGTGCCGCACCGATCAACGAACTGCAGGCTCTTGCGGACGAACACCAGTTGAAACTCATGTTCGATGCCGCGCACGCGTTCGGCTGCTCCTACAACAAGCAATTCATCGGTCAATTCGGAAACTGTGAGGTGTTCAGCTTCCACGCCACCAAAGCCTTCAACACCATGGAAGGGGGCGCTGTCACGACGAATGACGACGAACTGGCCGAAGCCATGCGCTTGATGCGCAACTTCGGGTTCATCGGTTACGACAACGTCATCCACCCCGGAACCAACGGCAAGATGATCGAGATGTGTGCCGCCATGGGGCTTGCAAATCTCGATATCGTCGATGAAATCTTCGCCGCGAACCGTCGCAATCACGAGCACTATCGGCACAACCTCGCCGGGCTTCGAGGCATTTCCCTGCTGGCATACGACCCAAACGAGTCGAACAACCACCACTATGTGGTCCTCGAAATAAGCCCAGACTGTGGCGCGACACGTGACGAGATCATCGAAGCCCTGCATGCTGAAAATGTTCTGGCACGAAAATATTTCTATCCGGGCTGCCATGGCATGAAGCCCTACCGCGACATGTTCCCTCACGCCGAACTGCTGCTTCCGCATACCATTACGGCCGGGGAACGCGTCGTGGTTCTTCCCGCAGGACTAGACATGGATCCTGAGGACATCGCGCAGATCGGAGCCATTCTCCGCGCACTGTGTGGATGATCACACGCTCCGACTGGGTCGCCGCCACAGCTGAAACACTATCGACGCGGTCGGCCATGAACTCTGACAGGTTTTCCCCATGCGTATGCTGAAATTCGTTGTAGTTGGCCCTGGTCTGATGGGCAAGCAACACATCCGCCTCATCCACGAAAACCCGGATTGTGCGTTGCATTCCATCGTGGCCCCCGATCATCCAGCCAACCACGAGACGGCGCAGGAGGCGGGCGCCCCCATTTTCCACACCCTGCGTGAAAGTCTCGAGCGCGGCGATGTCGATGGCGTCATCATCTCGTCGCCGAACCCGTTTCACGCCGAGCAGGCCAGGATCTGCATTGAAGCGGGCATCACGGTCCTCATCGAAAAGCCCATCACGGTCTCCGTGGCCGACGCCGAGGCGATTGCACGCCTTGCCGACGAGAAAGGCGTGCACGTGCTGGTCGGGCATCACCGGGCACACAGCCCCCTGCTTGGGCTAGCCAGGGAGACCATTCAACAGGGGCGCTTGGGACGGATCGTCACCGTCATGGGCAGCGCACAATTCTATAAGCCGCCGGACTATTTCGAGGCCGGCCCCTGGCGCCAGGAAGTCGGTGGTGGCCCCATCCTCATCAATCTGATCCATGAAATTGGCAACCTGCGTAGCCTTTGTGGAGAAATTACCGCAGTTCAGGCACTGAGCTCATCGGCCATGAGAGGCTTCCCGGTCGAGGACACCGTGGCCATCAACCTGATGTTCGAGAACGGCGCGCTGGGAACCTTCATGTTGTCCGACACGGCCTCGACAGCCAAAAGCTGGGAACAAACCTCACGGGAAAATCCGATCTACCCCACCTACCCGGATGAGGACTGCTACACGATCACCGGAACGCTGGGATCACTCTCCATTCCGACCATGCGCATGAAGTACTACGACGAAAGCACCCCAGCATCGTGGTTGAATCCATTTTCCGAGGAACAACTGGAGGTGCATCGCTACGATCCGTTGACGTGCCAACTGGAGCATTTCATCAAACTCGTTCGTGGGCAGTGCGAACCACTCGTCTCGGCTGCAGACGGCCTTCGTAACCTGAAGGTCACCGAAGCCATTCGGACATCGGCAGCAATGCAAAGAATCGTCCACCTCTGAGGCCTGTGTCATGTCGAAGGTGCTACTTGTCGACACCAACTTTTCTTCGGCACCGATCCACGATGCACTGAAGTCAATGGGCCACGAGGTCCACGTAGCTGGAAATCGCCCCGACGACTGTCTGGCTAAGGTTTCCCGCAACTACTGGAACATGGACTATGCCGATTGCGAAGCGCTGGCTTCATTGATTGACCAGGAACAATTTGAATTTCTGGTCCCTGGCTGTACCGATCGCTCTTACCTTTCCTGCGCAGCCGTTAGCAACGGACGCTTCCCGGGCATCGACCAGCATTCCGCCTGCGAAGCAATCTTCGACAAAGCGAAGTTCCGTCAGGTTGCCGAAGAAATCGGGCTACCCGTCCCAAGGAGAATGGCGCCCGCCTCCGCCGAGACCTCCGGATGCACGGCCATCATTGTGAAACCTGTCGATGCATTCAGCGGCAAAGGTATCACTGTGCTACACGAGGTGAACCGCACGACGCTAAACACGGCCATCAAACATGCGGAGGAAGCTTCACCGAGTCGACGGTACGTTCTTGAAGAATTCGTTGATGGCCAGTTACATAGCCATACGGCATGCATCGAGGACGGACATATCATTCAGGACTTCCTGGTCCGGGAGGATAGCTCGGTGAATCCCTTCGCGGTCGATACCAGTTGCGTACTCGCCCAGGATCCGACCAATCTTCGGACACAGCTCCGTACACATATCGAGTGCCTGGCCAAACACCTGTCGCTCGCCGATGGCCTGCTGCATACGCAGTTCATCGCTGGCAAGAACGGTATTCACCTGATCGAGATTACCCGACGCTGTCCGGGCGATCTCTACAGTCAGCTCATTGAACTGAGTACGGGTTTCCGTTACGCCCATGCCTATACACTCCCTTACCTGGGAGAGCGTGCATCGCAGGTCGAAGCACCTACGCAGAGCGAACCGATTCTCCGCCATACGGTCACATTGCCGCAGCCGCAAAGTCTCGCCTACATCCGCTTCAAGCGTGCCCTCCAGATCGAACGCTGGACCCCCTTGAGTCTCGTTGGTGATTCGCTCCGCGCCAGTCCATACAGTCGTGTTGGCGTGCTTTTCTGCCGCACCGATGACTTCGAGCATCTGGAACAGTTGTACGCATGCATCCTGGACAAGAATCTCTACGAGGTTTGCGCTTGAACACGACAACGGGAACTGACGCATGAATCTTCAGGACGTACTGGATCAGACCCTTAGCCGCCTCGATCGCAGATCCAAACTGGCCCAACGCTTCCTCGAATCGTCATCGCACTTGAAACGCTTTGCGATCGGTAGGAATGAAGACACCCTTCAACTACATCGCCATATCGGCATCGACGGCATCATCGACGATTACGGAATTGACACAGATACGTGGCATGGCATCCCGATCATGCGGACATCTGAGGTGCCTATCGATGCCGTCATCGCCAACTGCTCGACATCGATTAGTCCGATCGCGGTACGCAACCATCTCCAAAACTCGGGATTCCGATCGGTAGTAAGTCTGCATGAACTGATCGTAGCTTCGAATGGAACGCTCTCATGGCCGGTGTTCGTGTCGGCCCAACGCAAAGAAATGCGGGAACACCTCGACGCATGGGTCGACATCTACGACACGCTCGCAGACGATGTGTCCAGAACAACCTTTCTGGACGTCCTGCGGTTCCGTATCAGCGCCGACCCCGACTACATGAAAGCCTACGAAGTCCGTGTCGAGGAACAATACTTCGAAGATTTCATGGGGTTCAGCCATGAGGTCTTCGTCGATGCAGGCGGGTTCGATGGTGACACCAGCGAGGCATTCGCAATCCGTTATCCCGGCTACAAAAAAATACTGCTCTTCGAACCCTCGAACGCAAACATGTCCGCAGCGAGACAACGGCTATCCGGTTTCAGGGACATCGATTTCCACGACGTTGGTCTTTCTGACACAAAAACGACGCTCCATTTCGATGAAAATGCAGGTTCGGCAGCATCTGTAAAGACATCCGGAACGGCAGTGATCGCTGTAGACACACTCGATGCACTGGTCGAAGAACCCGTCACCTTTATCAAGATGGATCTGGAAGGCTGGGAATGTCGAGCGCTCGAAGGGGCCCGCAGACATATCGCCGAGGAACGCCCCAAGCTCGCCATCGCGATCTACCACGATGCTGCCGATGCAAGACGGATATACGACTACATTCTTGGCTTTGGGCATGACTATAAGGTTTTTCTTCGTCACTACACGCAAGGCTGGTCGGAAACCATCATGTTTTTCGTGTAAAAACCTGCACAGCGCAAGTTCATTAGTGGCATGAATCCTGTGTCAGTATCTCCCCTCCACCCAAGATCAAGACTCGCGTGCATTTCTCCGAGACATTCCGCCGACAGACCGTAGCGCCATGGTCAGTCTGACCGAACGCGCATCCACCGCGACATGGTGGAGCACGCTGGAAATATGCAGCCGCTACGGCGCGCAAATGATCGTGAGCATCGTGCTTGCGCGACTCCTCACACCTTCCGATTTCGGACTTATCGCGATGCTGCTGGTGTTCACAAGCATCGGTGCATTGCTCGTAGACTCGGGATTTGGCACAGCACTCATCCAACGAAGGAACGTCACCGTCGACGACGAGACGACGGTATTTATCTTTGCCCTCGTCAGCGGCCTAGCCGTGGGTGGAATCATCTGGCTCTCCGCGCCCGCCATCGCATCTTTCTATCGTCAGCCGGAACTCGTGGCATTGACCCATCTGGTCGTGCTCGTCATTCCACTGGGCGCTCTTACAGCGGTTCCGGACGCGTTGCTTACGCGCAGACTGAACTTTGCTTCTCGCGCACATGCCGAGCTCATCGCATCGAGTGTTTCTGGGGCACTCGCGATCGCACTGGCATGGCTTGGATATGGCGTATGGAGCATGGCGTGGCAAGTGGTCGCAACGATGACGCTGCGCGCCCTTCTACTGTGGTATTTCGCGCGCTGGACTCCTCGTGGAAAATTCACGAAGCAAGCGTTCAGCCGACTCTTCGGATTCGGTGGATTCATGCTGCTCGCGAGACTTTTGGATGTAGCCTTCGTGCGAATGCAGTCACTGCTTCTCGGCCGCTACTTCGATGCCAGCACGCTGGGCTTCTACACGCTGGCGCAAAATGCGCAGCAAGCCCCGGCTTCGTTCATCGGGGCCATCCTCGACCGGGTCGGACTTCCCGTTTTTTCGGAAATCGCCGATCAACCCGATAAACTTCGTAATGCATTGCGCCTGACACTCCGCACCTCTTTCTTTCTGTTTCTTCCAGGCATGGCCGCGCTTGCACTGCTGGCAAAGCCCCTGATCATTCTGGTTTACGGTGCGCAATGGCAGACTGCTGCGCCCATATTGACTCTTCTTGCCCTGTCGGCCGCATTATGGCCTCTGCACGTGCTTAATCTGGCGGTACTGACTGCCAGCGGGCGTTCCGACCTGCTTTTTCATCAGGAAGTCGCAAAGAAACTGATATCGATCTCGTTGATCGTCGTCGCCAGCCCAGCGGGTCCCGTCCCAGTTGCTGGGGCGGTACTCGTCAGCAGTGCATTCGGCGCCTTTATCAACACTTGGCAGACCCGACGCATGCTCGGCTACGGTCTGCTGGCACAACTATTCGATCAGCGACTCACCATCAGTTTGTGTCTTGCCTCGGCCGCAGCTGGCTGGATCGTTCTGCACTATGCGCCGCCCGGATTGACTTCAATGATTCCGGCCATCCTGGTCGCGGGACTGATTTATGTCGGTGGAGCCTTCACCTTCGGCAGCACGGCACTCAGTGAACTCTTGAAAATGACCCGCATGCTGATGAGCAAAAAAAACCATCGTTGATACGGAATGCTCGTCATGGAAACCGCACCTCACCTTTTAAACAGACTTGAAGAATCGACGCGAAACGTAGTATCGACAAAGCGAGTCTCGGTCTGTATAGCAACCTGCAATCACCGGGATTACATCGAACAATGCTTGCGCAGTGTGCTCGCGCAACCCGCCGACTGCATCCTCGAGGTACTCATCGGTGACGACGCTTCCGATGACGGCACCAGCGAAATCATTGCTCAGATAGCCGCGAAGCATCCCGATCTCATCCATCATCACCGCCACCCGGAACGACTGGGCGCATTCCGAAACACGCTTTACCTGCTCGGGAAAGCAAAAGGTGATTACATCGCGTGTCTTGACGGCGACGATTACTGGTTGAAAGGTAAACTTGAGCCTCAGATTCTCCTGCTGGACGATGACTCGACCTGTGCTGCGGTCTACACCAATGCCATCACCGTACGCGAAGACGGCCGACACGTGGGCCTTTTCAACGATGCCGGCGACGCCCGCTTCGATATGGATGCGCTTGTCGAACGAGGCAACGTGCTCAACTACAGCTCGATGCTATTCCGTGCGCAAAGCATCGCATCCATTCTCTCCTGCGACGTGCCCATCATCGACTATGAGGTGCATTTGATTCATGCTCGCTTCGGTTACCTCGCGCAGATCGGTACACCGCTCGCTGCGTACCGGGTACACATCACGGGCTCCATGGTCACAAGCAACCATGAACGCGTGCGCGAAATGTACTGGAATGCACTTGCACGCACCCGAAAGGCCGGCGTTTCAGATCGAAGCTATGCGCTTGGCATAACCGACTTTTTCCGTCGCATCCTGCTTCGCTCTATTCGCACCCGTGACTACAGGTTGTGTCGCGAATGGTTTCCCAGAATACGCGCGTCATCGCCATACGGAACCTCACGAACACTATGGCTTACCTTGCGCTCTGCTCTTCGTATTGCTGTTCGTGTACTGTTCGGTCTCCTGCGCAAAGGACCGGACGGAAAGTGCCTCAAGATACTCTATCGACGCTAGACGCGGACGCACTGTGCTCACCAAGAATCCGATCAAATTGATGCGTTACGCCATCGCGGGCTGGCTGCCCGGAGGGCGTCGCCGGTGCGTCATCTGCAAGCATGCAGTATGGCGATTCATGCCGTACAAATCAGGCACGCGTACCGCACCTCCATTGATGCAGGTACTCGACATGGTCGGAAGCGACATCGATCACTTCGAGTGCCCGCATTGCGGTGCTCATGACAGAGAGCGCCACCTGCTTATGTATTTGAAAGCCTCGGGGATCGCCGAGACATTACGCGGAAAACGCGTACTGCACTTCGCGCCGGAAAAGCACCTTTCTGTTCGCATTCGATCCATGGGACCCTCGAGGTACATTCCTTGCGACTTACATCCAGCCACCCCCGACGTACATCGAGTAAACATGGAAGCAATGCCGTTTCCCGACGCTTCGTTCGATGTCGTTATCGCCAACCATGTGCTGGAGCACGTTTCGGACCTGAGCAAGGCACTCGGAGAGATTCACCGCGTGCTTGATCGCGCTGGTTTCGCAATTCTCCAGACACCCTATTCGAACAAGCTCTTGGCAACTTGGGAGGACAAGGGCATCGACACCCCCGAAGCCCGCTTGCACGCCCACGGGCAGGAAGATCACGTACGACTGTTCGGTCGAGACATCTTCAAACGGATTTCAGACGCAGGACTGCGTGATCTCACACGCTCGCACGAAGAACTCCTCACCAACATGGACGCATCGCGCTACGGCGTCAATGTTCTGGAACCGTTTTTCCTGTTCCAGAAAAACTAGTCCTGCAACAGACCCTCGGAGTGCATCGCGGGTTATCCGAAGTGCGGAAGCCCGTGTCGGAACAGCAATCTCAACTTGTGGGGCACCGGATCAAAAATTCGCATGTAGGACCAGAATCCGATTTTCCGGCCGGCCTGGACTTGGCGACGGGTATGGCGAAGCGTGGAAACGATGCGCAGGGAATCACGCACCGCTTTCCAGTAGATACCACGCCACACTTTGGCATCTCGCTTCAACAGCGTCATGGCGACCCCTTCGATCAGAAGCCAAGCGAGTTGCAAACCATATAGCAGCCAGGCGATCACCGTCGGTGTACATACGAGAATGAGGCTGGCGCGATTGCGCTCACTCAGGTATCTGCGCCGATACGTCGTATAAAGTTTCACACCTTCGATTCTGTTGCCTCCAAAACTGCTGCCCTGCCGATGGTCGTAGCCGCTCGCGCGTGCGACGCCGACAGTCCCGCCGCGCAATCGAGCCAAACTGCATAAATAAGTATCTTCGACATTCGAGACCATCCACTCGGGAAACCCGCCCAGGCGATCCCAGGCATCCTTGCGCATGAACATGCATGCACCTTGAACATAAGCAAGCCGACCACAGGCGGCATCCCGATTGGCGACTGGGGTATGAAAGATATCCAGGCGCACCCCGTAGTCCACAAGCCTCCCTGTATGCCAGTCGTATTGAGGAAGCGTGAGAACGAAAGGATCGGTGGTTCGCGGGATCTCATCCAGCAATGCCTGAAGCGCCCCCTGGCGCAGAGCGGCATCGTTGTTCAGAAGCAGCACATATTCACCCCGAGCACGCTCGACCAGTCGATTGTTGGAACAGCAGTAGCCAACATTCTCCTTGCTGACGATCACGAAGACTTTCGGATGCCTGAGCCGCAGAACATCGAGCGATCCATCCGTGGATGCATCGTCGTGAATAAGAATTTCGATCGGTCGCGCGAAGTTCTGTGCGTAGATCGACGCCAGACAATCATCCAGAAACCGTTCGCCATTGTAATTCGCGATGCAGATGCTGATGCATATCGCCGCCTGCGCATCGCCTGCCGCTTTGTCGTTCACAACAGCTCCCGGTAGATCGCCCCATGATCGTCGGCCACGCGTGCCCAATCGAAACAACGAACCATATCCAACTGACGTTGATCGCATCCTCTGGATTCGGAGGTCTGCATGACTTTCTCGACCAGTTTATCCGCCAGCATCTGAGAATCGCCGGGAATGCAAACCCAACTGTTGTCGATGGCCAGTTCTGGCAATCCACCTACATGACTCACCAGAACCGGACGTCCTTGCTCGGCGGCACGACAAGCTGCACCGGACTGTCCTGAGAAACGTAGATAAGGGAATACAGCGAAGGAAGACACTCGTATCAGCGCATCCAGGTCCGCATCGGAATGAAAGCCTTCCCACAGCATGACGTTACCGGAAGAACGAGCCTCTAAAAGCAGGGTTTGTAAGCGCTCGGCATGTTCGGACATACCCAGAAGTCGCGCACTGAGACGACTCAGAAGGTGACGTTTCCCCGACCAAAACCGGCCCGCAATAATCAACCGGGTGCCCGCCAATTGTTCGCTCGCAGACTTCCAAGCTTCGAGCAGAACATCGAGCCCTTTGTAGCCACGAAGGTTGCCGAAGAGCAGCACGTTGCGACGATGGACATCCAGTCCAAGTCTCGCGTAATCGGCGTCCGTCGCCACCACAGGCTCAGTTCGTACGTGCATGCCGTGTGCCACCTGGCAAACGGCGGGGGCATCCGCACCCAGACGATCTCTCAGACTTTGCACTCCACGCGCTCCATGCGCTAATAGCACATCGGCAGAGCGAAGTAACCGGTCTTCGATCCGCTTGAAAGTTCCCGCCTGCTCATGCGGATGCGGATTATGCACGGTCACCACGATGCGCTTGCCACGCCGCCGCGCCATAGACGCCAGCGGCCACAGGTAACACGCTAAAGGTGGCGCCCAATGCTGAATATGCATGATATCCGCAGGACTGTTTGCAACACGTCGCCAACTCTCAGGGCTATACCAGCTCAACTCTCCAGGCCCACGCCCCCCCTCTGTCCCGGCAGGATGAAGAACACCGGGGTAGGCAGCCCGGTAGTCTACGGGCTCGACCTCTACACCACCCGACTCGAGGAGCGCGGCAAGCAGAGCATCCCCATAGGGACTCACGCCCCGGACAGGCTCGCCGAACTGACAAACGAGCTGAACTTTCACTGCGCCTCCCGGCGACCACTTTTCATGATGCAACCGCGCCGAACGTTATTCGTCCGAACGATAGAGAAGGCCCGTAATCTGCTCGGATACCAGCCCTATGAGAAACACAATGACCGCGGCGCTCCAGAGCAGCGTGCTCATGTTCGTCAATCGACCGTACGCATAGGCCGTGAATCCATAGTTGATGCAACCCAGTGCAAAGAACACCCCGCTGGCCGGCACAAACAGCTTCAGCGGCGAATACAGCGTCGCGATCTTGAAGATGATCAGCAGAAACCGCAGCCCGTCCCGCATCGGCTTGATGTGGCTGGTCGTGCCGTCCCGCTGACCGACCTTGATCGGCACGTACGCTACCCCATAGGCGCTGCGAAAGAAGGCCATCGTGCTGGTGGTCGGATAGCTGAAGCCGTTCGGCAGCAGGTAGAGAAACTGGCGAAATTTGTCCGCCCGAACCGCTCGGAACCCCGAAGTCAGGTCCCTGACGCGGTGCCCCGTGATACGACTGGCGAGCCAGTTGTAGAAACCGTTCGCCACCCCACGCCCGACGCCTGCCTGCCCTTCCCAGTCGCGTGCGCCGACGGCCATGTCGAAACCGTCGTCGAGCTTGGCCAGCAGCTTGGGGATGTCGTTCGGATCATGCTGGCCGTCGGCGTCCATGAAGACCAGCACATCTCCGCGCGCTGCCCGTGCGCCGCGCTTGACCGCCGCACCGTTGCCCATCGAATAGGGTGAGGACAGGCACTGAACGTCGTGGCGCAGGCACAGGGCCGCGGTATCGTCCGATGAGCCATCGTCGACGACGATGATCTCGGCTTCGGGCTGCAGGCTGCGCAGATGCGGCAGCAGTTCGGCCAACGCCACGGCCTCGTTCTTGGCTGGAAGGATGATGCTGATCAAGAAATTCGCCCCTTGCCGGTTCCCCGGATCATAACGTGAAGCCACGGCAACCCGCCCCATCCGGAGGGCACGGGAACGAAGCAAAGCCGGAAACGCGACATGGTAGGCCGTTCCGGACACGAAAAGCTGCGTCCGGGCTGCCCAAACCGCCGTATTTGCGGTAGATTCGTATCATATTCGGGGGATTACGAAACATTCTTATGGCAACTCAGATGCAGCCCCCGCCGCTCACGGGTTTGACCGGCATGGCCCGGCGGCTGGTTCTCGACGGCGTCCTTCAGGAAGCCGATGCCCGTTCGGCTGCGCAAAGCGCGGCCGAGAAGAAGGTGCCCCTGACACAGTGGCTGATCGAGAAAGGCATGGTCGACAGCGCGCAGATCGCGCGCGTGACCAGCGCCGAATTCGGCATCCCGCTGATGGACGCCAATTCGATCCCGGTCAAGCAGATGCCGCTTTCGAGCATCAGCGAAGCGCTGATGACGAAACACAAGGTGCTGCCGCTGTTCAAGCGCGGCAAGCGGCTGTTCGTCGGCGTCGCCGATCCCACCCAGTCGCATGCGCTGGACGAGGTCAAGTTCCACTCCAACTGCATCGTCGAACCCATCCTGATCGAGAGCCAGCAACTCACGCGCACCATCGACCACGCGCTGGCGTCCGCCTCGACCACCATGGACGGACTGGACGACGAGGAGGGCCTGGACGAACTGATGACCGAGTCCGGCGACCTCGAGCCGGCCGACAGTTCCGGCGTCGACGCCACCGGCGGCGACGACACCCCGGTGGTGAAGTTCGTCAACAAGGTGCTGCTGGACGCCATCCGTCGCGGCGCCTCGGACATCCATTTCGAGCCTTACGAATCCCAGTTCCGCGTGCGACTGCGCATGGACGGCATTCTGCGCACCTCGGCCAAGGCGCCGATGTCGCTGAGCAACCGTATCTCCTCGCGCCTGAAGGTCATGAGCGGCCTGGACATCGCCGAGCGTCGCGTGCCGCAGGACGGCCGCATCAAGCTCAACCTGTCCAAGACCAAGGCCATCGACTTCCGCGTCAGCACCCTGCCGACCCTGTTCGGCGAGAAGATCGTGCTGCGTATCCTCGACGCGTCCGCGGCGAAGATGGGCATTGACAAGCTCGGCTACGAGGACGACCAGAAGCAGCTCTTCCTCGATGCCATGCACAAGCCCTACGGCATGGTGCTGGTGACCGGTCCGACCGGCTCGGGCAAGACCGTTTCGCTGTACACCGCGCTGAACATTCTCAACACCGAGGGGCGCAATATCTCCACGGTCGAGGACCCGGTCGAAATCCGCGTCGAGGGCATCAACCAGGTCCAGCAGAACGTCAAGCGCGGCATGACCTTCGCCGCTGCCCTGCGCTCGTTCCTGCGTCAGGATCCGGACGTGATCATGGTCGGCGAAATTCGCGACCTGGAAACCGCCGAGATCGCCATCAAGGCCGCACAAACCGGCCACATGGTGCTATCGACCCTGCATACCAACGATGCCGCGCAGACCGTCGCGCGACTGATGAACATGGGCATCGCGCCCTACAACATCACCTCGTCGGTGACGCTGATCATCGCCCAGCGTCTGGCGCGTCGACTGCACGAATGCAAGACGCATCTGGAACTGCCGCCCGCGGCACTGCTGGCGGAGGGTTATTCGCAGGAAGAAATCGACGCCGGGCTGCATATCTACGACGCCAACGGCTGCGACGGCTGCAACGAGGGCTACAAGGGCCGCGTCGGCATCTATCAGGTGATGCCGATGCTCGAGGACATCCAGAAGATCATCCTCGAGGGCGGCAACGCCATGCAGATTGCGCAGGTCGCCCGCGAGGCCGGCATCGCCGACCTGTTCACCTCGGCATTGCTCAAGGTCAAGAATGGAATGACCAGCCTCGCCGAGATCAATCGTGTGACCAAGGATTAACGGCGACGTCGCGCCAGGCATGACGGCTCGACGAAGTCACAGCACAACCAACGTGGAAGAACGCGCCTATGGCTACCGCCACCGCCACCAATAATGTCGGCGCTTCACGCGCCAGCGTGAGCAAGCTCACCGTGTACGACTGGGTCGCGCTGGACAAGCGCGGCAAGAAGATGAAGGGCGAGATGCAGTCGAAGAATGCATCCCTCGTCAAGGCCGAGTTGCGCCGCCAGGGCATGAATCCGCAGACCGTGCGCGAGAAGCCCAAGCCGCTGTTCGGCTCCACCGGCAGCCGCGTCAAGCCGCGCGATGTCGCCATCTTCAGTCGCCAGATCGCCACCATGATGGCCTCGGGCGTACCGATGGTGCAGGCCTTCGAGATCATCGCCGGCGGCCAGCGCAATCCACGCTTCAAGAACATGCTCACCGAGGTCAAGCAGTCGATCGAGGGCGGCTCGACTCTGCACGAGGCGCTGGGACAGTTCCCGATCCAGTTCGACGAGCTGTATTGCAATCTGGTCCAGGCCGGCGAATCGGCCGGTGTGCTCGACACCGTGCTGGATACGGTGGCCACGTACAAAGAGCGCATGGAAGGCATCAAGGCCAAGATCAAGAAGGCCCTGTTTTATCCGGCCATGGTCATGGCCGTGGCTTTCCTGGTCAGCATGGTCATCCTGCTGTTCGTGGTCCCGGTGTTCCAGGACGTCTTCAAGAACGCCGGCGCGGCCCTTCCCGCACCGACGCAGATGGTCATCAATGCCTCGAAGTTCGTGCAGGCCTACTGGTGGCTGATTCTGATCGTCATCATCGGAAGCATCGTCGCGCTGGTCATGGCCAACAAACGCTCCAGGAAGTTCGCGCATTTCCTGGATCGCATGCTCCTGCGCTTTCCGATCATCGGCAATATCCTGCGTCAGTCAGCCCTGGCCCGCTTCGCCCGCACCCTGGGCGTGACCTTCCAGGCCGGCGTGCCGCTGGTCGAGGCCATGGACGCCGTGGCCGGCGCCACCGGCAGCATCGTCTACGGTGACGCCATTCGTCAGATGCGCGACGATGTCGCCGTCGGCCACCAGATGCAGCTGGCGATGCGCCAGACCGGCCTGTTCCCGAACATGGTGGTGCAGATGACCGCCATCGGCGAAGAGTCCGGCGCCCTGGACAGCATGCTGTTCAAGGTAGCCGAGTTCTACGAGGAAGAGGTCAACAACGCGGTGGATACGCTGAGCACCCTGCTCGAACCGCTGATCATGGTCGTCCTGGGCGTGATCGTCGGCGGCATGGTCATCTCGCTGTACTTGCCGATCTTCAAGCTCGCCGGCACCGTCTGAAGCGGCCATCGGTCGAGACATCTGTTTCATCGGAAGGGGCGAGCATCACTCGCCCCTTCTTGCTTGTGAACCACTGACAGGGGACTCCACACGCCATGCTGCAACCGCATCTTCTCGCCATCTTGCCGTACTGGGCCTGGATCGTGGTGGCCGGCGTGCTCGGCCTGATGGTGGGAAGCTTTCTGAACGTCGTCATGCTGCGCCTGCCCGAGCGCATGGCCTTTGCGTGGCGCAACGAAGCGCGCGAGATTCTTGAACTGGAGGCCGTCGATGAGACGGCGCCGCCGGATCTGGTCCGCCAACCGTCGCACTGCCCGCAGTGCAAACACCGGCTGTCCGCGCGAGACAATATTCCGCTGTTCGGCTGGCTGCTGCTCGGCGGTCGCTGCCGCTACTGCAAGGCGCGCATCTCGATCCAATATCCGCTGGTCGAGCTGCTCACCGCCCTGCTCAGCGCGGCCATCGTATGGCGCTTCGGACCCGGCTGGGTCGGACTCGCCGGCCTGGTCTTCACCTGGATCCTGGTCGCGGCGTCGGGCATCGATTTCCGCACCCAGCTACTCCCCGATCAACTCACCTACCCGCTGCTGTGGCTCGGACTTCTGCTCAGCCTGCTGCCGATGTTCGTGCTGCCACATACCGCCATTCTGGCGGCCGCCATCGGCTACCTGAGCCTGTGGAGTCTGTACTGGCTATTCAAGCTGCTGACCGGCAAGGAAGGCATGGGCTACGGTGACTTCAAGCTGCTGGCGGCGTTGGGCGCATGGATGGGGCCGATGGCGCTGCTGCCGATCATGCTGCTGTCCTCGCTGATCGGCGCGATCGTCGGTGTCAGTCTGATTGCCCTGCGCAAGCACGAGCGCGATGTGCCGATGCCCTTCGGACCGTTCATCGCTGCGGCCGGCTGGACCTGGTTCGTCTTCGGTCCCTGGTTGATGCACGCCTACGCCGTGTTCTTCGGTCTGCGATGAAACGCGGAACCATCTTGCGAATGGGCACACGGGGATGAATGCTTCCACGCACTGGGTCGCCGCGCTGACCGGCGGCGTCGCCTCCGGCAAGAGCGCCGTGGCCGAACGCTTCGAGCGCCTCGGCATCGCCGTGCATGACGCCGACGTGGCCGCGCGCGAAGCGGTCGCCCCCGGCAGCGAGGGGTTGCGCGCGATCGTCACAAGCTTCGGCGAAGGCGTACTCGACGAACATGGTGCACTCGACCGCCGCGCCATGCGCGCACGCGTGTTCGAGCAGCCGTCCGCGCGTCTGCAACTGGAAGCCATCGTGCACCCGGCCGTTCGCGCGAAACTGCGCGAACGCGTGGCATCGGATCGCGGCCCCTATTGTCTGCTGGCCATTCCTTTGCTGGCGGAGACCTGGCCGCAGTATGCCTGGGTGGATCGGGTGATCGTGGTCGACGCGTCGGACGAAGTGCGTCGGCAACGCTTGATGCGCCGCGATGACATCTCGGCCGAACTGGCGCAGAAGATGATGGACGCCCAGGCGACCCGCGAACGCCGACGGGCTCTGGCCGACGACGTGATCGACAACGATGGCGCCGAAGAAGCGCTGGATGCCCAGGTGCGGATACTGCACCAGCGCTATCTGAACCTCGCCGAGCGAAAACGCGCAGGCAACGACTGAAACGCTATGGCGCGACGCTGCGCAGCAGGGCCATGATCGGCCGGTCGGCCGGCGTCAGACGTGCGTCATCGAAGCCATTCGGCTCGACCCAGCGCAACGCCTGTCCCTCGCACGAACGCGGCTCACCGCTCCAGCGCAACACGCGCAGGGTTTCCAGATCCAGACACTTGGATCCGTAGGTCCAGGGAAAGCGCATCAGCACTTCGCCGGGTTCGACGACGATACCGATCTCTTCCTGTAACTCGCGCACCAGCGCCTGCGCGGCGGTCTCGCCGGGTTCGGACTTGCCGCCTGGGAATTCCCACAGACCCGCCAGATGCTTGCCCTCGGGGCGCTGTGCGAGCAACACGCGCCCCGAGACATCGATCAATACGCCGGCGACGACGTGAATCGTCACCGGCGCGGCGCGCGACGCTTCACTCACGCACGTACTCGACCATGTCGAAGGCGAAGGCATGCTGGTCGTCCTTGCGATGATGCACGCGCGACACCTCGACCCATTCGCGGAAATGCACGCTCGGGAAGAACACGTCACCGCCATCGACATGCGTATCGACCCAGGTCAGATACAAACGCTGCGCGAACGGCAGCGTCTCGCGGTAGACCTCGCCGCCGCCGATCACCATCAGCCCGGTGCCGCCGGCCAGCGCCTGCGCCTCGGCCAACGAACGCACGGTTTCCTGTCCCGGGAACGGCGCGCTGTGACGCCGGCTCAGCACCAGATTGCTGCGATCCGGAAGCGTGCGCCCGATCGAGAGCGCGGTGTTGTAGCCCATCAGCACGTACTTGCCGACGGTCAGTTCCTTGAAACGCTTCAGGTCGTCCGGCAGATGCCACGGCATCGCGCCGTCCTTGCCGATCACGCTGTCGTTGTCCAGCGCTGCAATCAGGGAAATGGACATGGATTCTCCTGCAATGGATGGGAAAGCGGCGCTCGCCGCGTCCGAAACTGCGTGCAAGTTTACGTGCGAAGGCGGACAGCGCCTACCATCGGATGAAGGGAACGTTCAGACCGCCACCGCCGCCTTGATGGCCGGATGCGGGTCATAGTCCTCGAACTGCACATCCTCGTAGCGGAAGTCGGCCAGTGCGCGCACCTGCGGAGCGAGCTTCAATCGCGGCAGCGGACGCGGCGTGCGGGTCAGCTGCTCGCGCGCCTGCTCGACATGATTGGAATACAGATGGGCATCGCCCAGCGTGTGCACAAAGTCACCCACCCCGAGTCCGGTCACCTGCGCGATCATGTGCGTCAGCAGCGCATAGCTGGCGATATTGAACGGCACGCCAAGAAAGATATCGCCCGAACGCTGGTACAGCTGACAGGAGAGCCGACCGTCCGCGACGTAGAACTGGAACATCGTGTGGCAGGGCATCAGCGCCATCCTCGGCAGGTCGCCGACGTTCCAGGCCGACACGATCAGGCGTCGCGAATCGGGGTTGCGCGCGATCTCGCGCACTACCCAGTCGATCTGGTCGATCGCCTGCCCGTTGGCTGCGGTCCAGGCCCGCCACTGCTTGCCGTAGATCGGCCCCAGGTCGCCATTCTCGTCCGCCCATTCGTCCCAGATGCGCACGCCGTGCTCCTTCAGATAGGCGATGTTGGTGTCGCCGCGAAGGAACCAGATCAGCTCGTGGACGATCGACTTCAGATGCAGTTTCTTCGTCGTGACCAGCGGAAAACCCTGGCGCAGATCGAAACGCATCTGCCAGCCGAACACGCTGCGCGTGCCGGTCCCGGTGCGGTCCGACTTGGGCGTGCCGTGTTCGAGTACGTGACGCAGAAGATCGAGGTAGGTTTGCATGCCGCAAGCATAGCCCAAGCGCACGATCCGGTCGCCAATGCCTGCCGCGCCAAGCCATGACGAGCGTCACTCGAATGAAGGTCGAGAGCGACCTAGAATCGTGGGTCTCCACTCCCGAACAAGGAATGCCCATGGCTCAGTGGTTCTTCAGCTACAACGGCGAGCAGGTCGGCCCGATGGACGATGCCGCCGCCCGCGAACAGGCCGCGCGCCGTCCCGACGGACACTGCTGGCGCGAAGGTCTCGGCGCCTGGCAGCGCATCGCCGACACGCCCGAACTGCGCGCCGGCAACGCGATCGCACCGCCGGCTCCGCCACCGCCCATCGCCGCCGGCAGCGCCGACGAGATCGACTACCGCATCGTCGGCACCGACATGCAGTTCGTCGAGATCGAGCTGGACCCGGGCGAAAGCGCCGTCGCCGAGGCCGGTGCGCTGATGTACAAGGACGCCGCCGTGAACATGGACACCGTGTTCGGCGACGGCTCGCACAGCGGCCAGAACGGCGGCTTCATGGACAAGTTGCTGTCCGCCGGCAAGCGCGTCATCACCGGCGAAAGCCTGTTCACCACCGTGTTCACCCACGGCGGTTCGGGCAAGGCCCACGTGGCCTTTGCCGCGCCCTATCCCGGCACCGTGATGGCGATGAAGCTGGCCGAGCACGGCGGCCGCCTGATCTGCCAGAAGGACAGCTTCCTGGCCGGCGCGCGCGGCGTGCAGCTGGGCATCTTCTTCCAGCGCAAGATCCTCACCGGCCTGTTCGGCGGCGAAGGCTTCATCATGCAGAAGCTGGAGGGCGACGGCTGGGTGTTCGTGCACGCCGGCGGCACCGTGGTCGAACGTGAGCTCAAGGCCGGCGAGCGTCTGGACGTCGACACCGGCTGCGTCGTGGCCTTCCACGACACGGTGAACATGGATGTGCGCACCGTCGGCGGCATCAAGAGCATGCTGTTCGGCGGCGAGGGCATGTTCCTGGCCACGCTGACCGGCCCCGGCAAGGTCTGGCTGCAGTCGCTGCCGTTCTCGCGTATGGCCGGCCGCATGCTGGCAGCCGCGCCTCAGGGCGGCGGCGAGCGCCGTGGCGAAGGCTCGATCCTCGGCGGCATCGGCGACCTGCTGGGCGGCGACCGCAACTTCTGAGCGTTCCCGCTCAAGACGGCTTCGCGTCGGACTCCGGTTCCTGCGGCACGACCTTGCGCTCGGGAACCGGCGCCCTTCGCGACAGCCACAGCAGCCACAGGCCGATCAGCACCAGCGGCACCGACTGCACCTGACCCATGGTCACCCAGTGCGTACCGAACAGGTAGCCCGGCTGACCGTGATGGCCGAACTGCGGGTCCGGCATGCGCACGAACTCGACCGCGATGCGGAAGCATCCGTACATCAGCGCGAACAGACCGGAAATGCGGAAGCGCGGCCGCGGCTTCCGCGAGTACAGATACAGCACGCTGAACATCACCACGCCTTCCAGCAGCAGTTCGTAAAGCTGCGACGGATGCCTCGGCAGCATGCCGTAACGCTGCCAGGTCGCCTGCCAGGCCGGATGGCTGACGAGAAATTCCAGATCCTCGTTGTGCGCGTCCGGAAACATCACCGCCCAGGACACGTGCGTCGGCTTGCCCCACAGCTCGCCGTTGATGAAATTGCCCAAACGCCCCAATCCCAGGCCGATCGGCACCAGCGGCGCCACGAAGTCCACGGTATCGAACGGATGGATCTTGTGCCGGCGCGACCACCACCACCCGGCCAGCACCACGCCCAGCAGCCCGCCATGGAACGACATGCCGCCGTCCCAGATGCGGAACAGCGCCAGCGGATCGGTCCACAGCCAGTCGGCCGGCCGGTAGTAGGTCGCCATGTACCAGAGGCGTCCGCCGGCGATCACGCCCATCATCAGGAAGAACAGCAGATCGCTGAACGCGTTGGCGTTGACCGGCAGAAAACCGGCACGCCGGCGGCGTTCGCCGAGGAACCAGGCGGCCGCGAAGCCCAGCAGATACATCAGGCCGTACCAGTGAATCTGCAGCGGCCCCAGACGAAGTGCGACCGGGTCGATGTGATCGACAAAGGGCTGGATCATGGCGGATACGTCGAGTGGGGCAAACGGCAAGTGTACCGGGCGCGGGCCGCAAAGCCAGCCGGGCACGGGCTTTCGTTGGCATACAGACAGCCGAAGCGCGGTTTATACTCACCCTGGGGGTGCACGCTGGATGGCGTGCCTCGTAACAAAGACAAAGGGGGAAAACATGAACTGCTGTCGACTGCGCCCGCTTCTGCTCGGCGCAAGCCTGCTTCTAGGTGCTCATTCCGCACTGGCCCAGTCCGGACCGGCCGATGCACCGGTTCCGCTGAAGGATTTCACCCAGCACGCCCACATCCACGATCCGGCCTTGTCGCCGGACGGCAAGTACCTCGCGGTGAGCATGGACGATGCCGACGGCAAGCATCACGCCATCGTGATCTTCCGCATCAGCGACATGCAGACGGTCGGCTTGCTGAAGATGCCGGTCTACGAGATGCCCTCGGACATCACCTGGGTGAGTCCGACGCGCATCGTGGTCGAGAAAGCGCGCGCGATGGGATCGCTGGACATTCCCACCACCACCGGCGAGATCATCTCGGCCGATTTCGACGGCAAGAACCAGCGCTACATCTACGGCTACCAGGGGCAGGCTGGTCGCGCGGCCACCCGCGCTCGTGACGAAGGCTCCGGCGCCATCGCCGGCGTGCCCCCTTAGTTCGACGGCCACGTGTACGTGGACGTGTTCCCGTGGGACAACGAAAACATCACGATGCTCTACAACATCGATTCCCTGCACAACACGCGACACCTGATCGGCGATATCCACCAGGGCGGCATGAGTTTCCTGCTCGACAAGGATGGCCAGACCACCTACGCCTACGGTTCCAATACCGAATTCGAATTCAAGGCCTACCGCAAGGTCGACGGACGCTGGGAAAGCCTACCCGACGCCATCACCGGCTCGTATTTCCGACCGTTCGCCTATACACCCGACCAGAAAAAGCTGTATGCCCTCTCCAGCCACAAGCGGGGCCCTTATCAGCTGATCGTCGCCAACGCCGACGCCAGCGATCCGCAGACGCTGATGTCCGATCCGTTCTTCAGCTTCGACGATATGGAGTGGACGCCCTACCCCTACCAGCCTTTCGCGGCCGTCAACGCTACCGGCATTCCGCAGCCACACTACATCAACGACACGCTGCCCTCGGCCAAGCTGTACAAGGCGCTGAGCAATGCCTTCAAGGGACAGTTCGTGGACTTCATCAACTTCAGCCAGGATGGCATGCAGTTGCTGTTCTCGACACGCAGCGATCGCAATCCGGGCACCTACTACCTGATCGACCGCCGCACGAACAAGGTGCGCAAGCTGTTCGATGCGGCAGCGTGGATTCATCCCGAGCAGATGTCCGAACGCCGGCCATTCCGATTCAAGGCCAGCGACGGCACCGAACTGGAAGGCATCCTGACGCTGCCCAAGGGCCGCGCGCAGAGCAACCTGCCGATGGTACTGGTGCCGCACGGCGGTCCATACAACGTCCAGGACTCGTGGTTCTTCGACAGCGACGCGCAGATGCTGGCCAGCCGGGGATACCTGGTGCTGCAGGTCAACTTCCGCGGTTCGGACGGCCGTGGTCCACGCTTCGTGCAATCCGGCTACAGGCAATGGGGCACGCGAATCCAGCAGGATCTTACCGACGGCGTGAAATGGGCCATCGCGCAGCACTTCGCCGATCCTCAGCGAATCTGTGTCTACGGTGGCAGTTTCGGCGGTTACTCCGCACTCATGCAAGTGATCCGCGAGCCGAAGCTGTACAAGTGCGCCGTCGGCTACGACGGCGTGTATGACCTGAACATGCAGGCCGAGAAGAGCGATACCGCGCAGTTCCAGGGCGGACGCAACTACTTCGCCATGGTGCTGGGCAAGACCAAGGAAATCCGCGCGTCGAACTCGCCCGTGAATCTGGTCGACAAGATCGAAGTGCCGGTCTTCCTGATACACGGCAAAGACGACAAACGCGTCCCCTATGCCGAGGCCACGGACATGCGCGACGCGCTGGAGAAGGCTGGCAAGAAGGTCGAGTGGATGGCCAAGTCCGGCGAGGGCCATGGCTTCTACGACGAGAACAACAACCTCGAGATGTTCACCAAGCTGCTCGCCTTCCTCAAGCAGAACATCGGTCCGGGCGCTCCGGTCGTCAATACGACGCAAAACACCCAGTAATCGGCCGGACTAAGCCGAACCGACAAGCGAAAGGCCCGGCAAGATGCCGGGCCTTTCGTTGTCCGCAGATCAGGATCGAACCTTCGCGCTCACGACCAGAGACGCGGCCCAAGCAGCAGCCCCCACGTCATCGTCACCAGCAGCATCAACAGGAACACGGCCGCCGAGCCCATGTCCTTGGCGCGCCCGGCCAGCTCGTGGAATTCCGGGCTGACCTTGTCGACCACGGCCTCGATGCCGGAATTGAGCAGCTCCGCACTCAGCACCATGAGCGGCGTGCCCGCCAACAGAATCTTCTCCACCGCGCCGTCGCCCAGCCACAGGCCGAGCGGGATCAGGACCACGGAAAGATACAGTTCCAGACGGAACGAGGCCTCGTGTCGGTAGGCCGCGCCCAGGCCCTTGATCGACCACTGGAAAGCCTTCCAGATTTGCCGCGGACCGCGTGATTCGATGCTGGCCATCGCCTGTTTCCCGATATGCACAATGAGGGCGGGAGCGTCACGCCCGGAACCGCAGTCCGCGCAACGCTCCACAAGGGCGGCATCATGCCATAGGCGCTCCCCCAGGGCTCCGCCGTGACCGAGATACTCGTGTTGCAACGCAACAAGTACACGCGTGCCGATCAGGTACTCTTGAGGAAATGTGCCTCGAAGAAGGCACGCCTAGGGGAGGCGGCTGCGCGCCGTCAGGGTTTTCTGACCGTCACAGCGGAAACATTATGAGTACCACAATAAAACCACCTGTATCGCAGACCCGCTCGTTCACGACTGTGTTCCTGATCGAGATGTGGGAGCGCTTCGGCTATTACGGCATGCAGGCGCTGATCATCTACTACATGGTCCAGCGTCTGGGCTTCGACGACGATCGCGCCAACCTGACCTGGAGCGCCGCCGCCGCCCTGATCTACGTCGCACCCGCCATCGGCGGCTGGGTCGGCGACAAGATCCTCGGCACCCGCCGCACCATGCTGCTGGGCGCCACCATCCTCGCCGCCGGCTACGCGCTGATGGCCGTGCCTACCGAAAGCGTGTGGTTCCTGTATTCCGCGCTGGGCGTGATCGTGGTCGGCAACGGCCTGTTCAAGCCCAACGCCGGCAATCTGGTGCGCAAGATCTACGAAGGCGACGATTCCAAGATCGACAGCGCCTTCACCATCTACTACATGGCGGTCAACATCGGCTCGACCATCTCGATGCTGCTGACGCCCTGGATCAAGGACTTCGTCAACCAGCACTGGGGCCGCGAACTGGGTTGGCACGCCGCCTTCGCCGTGTGCAGCTTCGGTCTGCTGCTGGGGCTGCTGAACTATTCCTTCATGCGCCTGACCATGAGCCACGTCGGTTCGCCGGCGGACGACAAGCCGGTGCAGTGGGGCAAGCTCGGCGCCGTGCTCGGTCTGAGCGCCCTGGCGGTGGTGGCCGCGGCCATCATCCTCAACTACGAGAGCGTGGCGCGCGCGTTCGTGATCCTGGCCGGCATCGTGGTCGCCGCGATCTTCATCTACCTCATCGTCATCGGCAAGAAGAACGAACGTCCGGGCCTGATCGCCGCCCTGGTGCTGACCGTGCAGACGGTGTTCTTCTTCGTGTTCTACCAGCAGATGTCGACCTCGCTGAACCTGTTCGCGCTGCGCAACGTGGACTGGAGCTTCAACGTCTTCGGCCTGCATCTGTGGACCTGGAAGCCGGCGCAGTTCCAGTCGTTCAACCCGATCTGGATCATGATCCTCAGCCCGATCCTGGCGTGGATGTATACGAGCGCCGGCAACAAGGGCAAGGATCTGTCGATCGCCACCAAGTTCGCGCTCGGCTTCGCCGCCGTGGCCATCGGCTTCTTCATCTACAGCGCCGCGCCGCACTTCACCACGGAGCCGGGCAAGGCCAGCTCCTGGATCATGGTCTGGGGCTACGGCTTCTCCTCGCTGGGCGAACTGCTGGTGAGCGGTCTGGGCCTGGCCATGATTGCCCGCTACGTGCCGGCGCGCATGGGCGGCTTCATGATGGGCGCCTATTTCGTGGCCTCGGGCATCTCGCAGTACCTGGGCGGCGTGGTGGCCAACTACGCGAGCGTGCCGAAGGACATCACCGAACCGCTGCAGACCATGCCGATCTACACCAACCTGTTCTTCAAGCTCGGTGTGGCCGGCATCGTCTGCACGGTGATCGCGCTGGCCGTGCTGCCGCTGATGCGCAAGCTCAACATGCAGCATCACGAGCACAACGTCGCCACCGACACCGGCGTGCCGACCATCGGCTCCGAAGAATAAGTTTCACGCGTTCCGCGCATCGAAGGGCCGCCGGCATCCCCGGCGGCCCTTTTCTTTTGCGCTAGGATGACGGCGCTTCTTTCTGCAGGATTCGACGTGCACTCGAACGCCCACACCCTGCGCACCGGCCCGCGCGCACTGGCCCGTTCGCTGGCCTGGCTGCGCCTGTCGGCCATCGCCGGCCAATGCTTCGCGATCTTCGCCGTCTACTTCTGGCTGGACATGGCCATCCCGCTGCTGTCGCTGCTGGTCGGCGTCGGCGCGCTGGCCGTGTTCGCCGCCTTCGCCGCCTGGCGCCTGCAGCGCACCTGGCCGCTGAGCGAGCTGGAATGCGTCGGCCACATCCTGGTCGACACCCTGGTGCTGAGCTACCTGCTGTACCTGACCGGCGGCGCCAGCAACCCCTTCATTACCCTGATGGTGGTGCCGATCGGCCTCAGCGCCGCCGCGCTGTCCACTGCCGCCGTGCTCGGCGTGGCCGTGATCTGCGGACTGGCGTACCTGGTGCTGCTGCTGTGGTCGCTGCCGCTGCCGCCGATCCATACCTACGGCTTCACCGACTTCCGCCTGCTGGTGGCCGGCATGGTGGTGAACTTCATCATCACCGCGCTGCTGCTGGGCGTGTTCATCTCGCGGCTGGCGCAGGCGCTGCGCGAGCAGCAGGGCGAGGTGCAGCGCATCCGCGAACGCGCGCTGCGCGACGAGGGCATTCTCGCCATCGCCACCCAGGCCGCCAGCGCCGCGCACGAGATGAACACGCCACTGTCGACCATGCGCACGCTGCTGCCCGAACTGCGCCGCGAACACACCGATGACGATCAGCTCGACGAGGATCTCGAACTGCTGCAGACGCAGGTCGAACGCTGCCGTGACAGCCTGCGCGAGATGGTCAGCTTCGGCAAGGCGCAGTTGAGTCAGACCCCGGAGACCATCAGCATGCAGGCCTTCGTGCAGCGCTGTCTGGAGCGTTTCCGCCTGTTGCGCCCGGAGACCGACGTGCAGCTGACGCTGAAGGCGCCGCCGGAATTCCTGCTGCATCTGCAGCCCGGCCTGAATCATGCGCTCATCAATCTGCTCAACAACGCCGCCGATGCCTCCGCCAGCAACGGCCACGACGACGTGTTTCTCGACGCCAGCATTCACGGGTCATGGTTCGAGCTCGCGGTGCGCGACCGCGGCCCAGGCTTCGCCGACCTGGATACGCTGACCGGGCTGGGCTACACGCAGAAGCAGTCGGGTCTGGGGCTCGGCCTGGCGCTGGCCGAGGCGACCGCCGAGCGCATGGACGGCGAGCTGGTCGCCCGCAATATCGACGGCGGCGGCGAAATCCGTCTGCGTCTGCCGATCACGACCTACTGAGCCATGCGACGGCCACGGCAAGACCGCTTCCATCCGGTACACTTCGCGACATCATGAATGCTTCCGATGCCAAACTGCTGATCGTCGACGACGACATCACCTTCGCACGCGTGCTTTCCCGCGCGCTCGGATCGCGCGGTTTCCAGATCGAAATCGCGCACGACACCGAAGACGCCCTGGCCCAGGTGCAGCGTCTGCAACCCGACTACTGCGTGCTGGATTTGAAGCTCGGCGAACAGAACGGCCTGCAGCTGATTCCCCAACTGCGACGCCAGGCGCCCGGCATGCGCATCCTGTTGCTGACCGGCTACGCCTCGATCGCCACCGCCGTCGAGGCGATCAAGCGCGGCGCACACGACTATCTGGCCAAACCGGTCGACGCCGATGCCGTGGTGCGCGCGCTGACCGGCGGCGACGATCATCACGCCGATGTCGATCCCGGCGCGCAGGCACCGGACGGACCGCTGCCGCTGCGGCGGCTGGAGTGGGAACACATCCAGCGCGTCCTCAACGAATGCGACGGCAACATCTCCGAGACCGCCCGCCGCCTCGGCATGCACCGCCGCACGCTGCAGCGCAAGCTCGCCAAGCATCCGGTGCGCGAGCGGCCGCAGGAACGCGACGACTGACGCCCAGGTATCCAGGCGTCAGAAAAGATCGCGGCGACAAGTCAGCTCCAGCGAAACCGGTCTTCGACGCCTTGCGTTCCCTTGCTCGTCGCCATGGGCCAAGCGACGGCAGCGAGATGGACCGAGCAGACGGTTTGATCGCCCGAACAGCGTACGCCACCCACGCGCCTAGCTTCGTGCGCTGACCCGGTCCAGCCGTTCGATCTCCTCCGCCGCCAGCTTCAGGCGCGCCGCGCCAACCAGCTCCTGCAACTGCTGCGTGCTCGTCGCGCTGGCGATCGGGGCCGTGATGCCCGGCTTGGCCATCAGCCACGCCAGGGCAATCTGCACGGTGCTGGCGTCATGATGCGCAGCGATGTCGTCCATCGCCCGCAACACCTTCAGACCGTGCGCGTTGAGGTATTTCTGCACCGAACCGCCGCGCGCGCTCTTGCCCAGGTCGTCGCTGCTGCGGTACTTGCCGCTGAGAAAGCCGCTGGCGAGTGCGAAATAGCTGATCACGCCGATGCGCTCGTCCACGGCCAGCGTCTGCAGCGCATCCTCGTACTCCACGCGTTCCATCAGGTTGTATTCGGGCTGCATGCACTCGTAGCGCGGCAGATCGTGCTCGGCGCTGACCTGCAGCGCCTCGCGCATCTGCGCCGCGGTGAAGTTGGACGCACCGATGAAGCGCACCTTGCCTTGCTCGATCAGCCGCGCGTAGGCGCCCAGCGTCTCCGCCTGCGGCACGTCGGGATCGAATTCGTGCGACTGGTACAGATCAATGGTCTCGATGCCCAGGCGCTGCAGCGATTCCTCGACCGCAAGACGGATGTTGTCGGGCGAAAGCCCGCGACGCCGGCTGTCCTTGGCAACCTTGGTCGCGATCAGCACCCGATCGCGCTTGCCGCTGCGGCGCAGCCACTTGCCGATCACGGTTTCGGATTCGCCGCCGACATGTCCGGGCACCCACTGCGAATAGACATCCGCGGTATCGATGAGCTGGAAACCGGCCTCGACGAACGCGTCGAGCACGGCGAACGAGGCTTTTTCGTCCGCGGTCCAGCCGAACACGTTGCCGCCCAGCGCCAGCGGCGCGATTTCCAGCGCCGAGCGACCCAGCCTGCGAAGTTCCATGCCTTGCTCCGAACGTGACGGTCCAAAGCAAGACAGCCTGCGCGCGGCGCACGCAGGCTGTCAAACATCAGCGCCCTGCCCTGCACTCCATGGCAAGCCATGCACGCCGGCCATCATCGCATCGCGCCACACTGGGGTCCTTCAGCGCAACCGTGACCGCGCACGCGATGCAACGCACGCCGTTCACTGCGCCTCGAAGCGCACATGCTTGCCGTCGAATACCGCACGCTTGCCGTCGACCTGCGCCAGCAGATGCATGGCCTTGACGGGATCCATGTCCTTGAAGTGGAAGCTCACCTCGCGCACGCTCAGTGCCTGCGGGTTGTCCAGGATCAGACCCGCCGTCGCCGCAATCGTCTCTGCGGCATCGCGTACGGACTTGTCTCGCATTTTCGTGCTGACCGTGTTGCGCGCCGGGCAGCCGCGAATCGGCGTGACGTCGAGCCGCACACGGCGTTCGGCCGCTGCCGCATCGCCCTGGCCCAGGAACTCGGTATGCATGACATGCCCGAACGCACCCGTGAGCTGTTTCGTGTCCGGTGCGTATGCTCCCTTATTCACCTTCACGTCCACGGCCACGCGGTCATCCGAGAGCACGTGAAGATGCGTATTCAATACGACATCGCCCAACATCACCTGGCCGTACTGCGCCGCGCGCATGCACAACGCCATGTCCGCGCTCTGCGCATGCACATCCTTGCCGTGATGCGATTCGACCTGCATGGCGATGGACAGCTGATATTCCGGTCCGGTCGCCGTGCCGTGCGCCGACACTGTGGGCTCCCCGGGTATCGCCGTGTTTGCATACACGGCGGTGACAAGGACACCCGCCAACAATGCGGCGCTCAAGACGCCACTGATACGGCGAACAACGGTCGGACGATGCTTCTTCAGCATGGTGATGCGCTCCTTGACGGGATGGGTTTGCCACGCGCATCCCATCGGCGCAGGCAAGGTGGAAGAAAACTGTGCTTTCAGAAGTACATCGGCGTAACGACGCGGACGTGTCCCTTCACGGCGCAGCATGGCCGCATCGCAAGCCAGTTCCTGATCCTGGCGTAGACAACGCAACGCCCACCAGGACATCGGGTTGAACCAAAACGCCGCGCGCAGCACCACGCCGATCAACAAGCACGGCAAGTCGCCGCGTCGGGCATGCATGCGTTCGTGCGCCAGGATCAACGTGCGTTCATCGGTGTCGTAGCAACGCTCGAAATCCGCCGGAACCAGAATCTTCGGTCGCCAGCATCCGAACAATGCGGGCCCCTCGGCGCTACCGCTCAAACGCACGACCGGTAATCCGGCGTAGCTTTGCGTCGGCTGCCCCACCCTGCGCACACGACGCGCGAAACGGTACTGGCGAACCGTCTCGTAGAGCAGCACCAGGGCCCATCCGAGCAACCACACGACCAACCAAACCGTGGCGGCATCGAAGGAAAGCCTCGCCGTCGACGTGGCGGCCGCAGGCACGGCATCCCAGCGCATGCTCAACCAGATAGGCCATGCCTGTGTCCCGCGCGCGATGTGCGGAATCTGGCTGGCCGCCAACGCCAACAGCGGCAGCCACCACAGACGGCAGGCCTGCTCCGCGCCGAACGCGCGTCGCCACGGTCGACGCATCAGGCCGACCAGACACAGGCCGGCCGTGACGGCCAGCGTCGCCATCCACAGACGATCCAGCAGCTCAGCCGCGTTCATCGTCCAGCTCCTCGATCAGGCGCTTGAGTTCGGCGATATCGCGCCGACTGAGCTTGCGCTGTTCACTGAAATGCGCCACCAGCGGCGCGACGCGGCCGTCGAACAGACGGTCCAGCAGCCCCTTGCTCTCCTGCGAGACGTAGGCTTCACGCGCAATCAGCGGCGTATACAGGTAACGGCGACCGTCGCGTTCGGCGCGGATCGCCTTCTTCTTCAGCAAACGGTTGAGCAGGGACTTGACCGTGCCTTCCCGCCAGTCGCGGTCGGCGCCGACCGCCTCGAGAATCTCTTCCGCGCTGCGCGGCGCACCGCGCCACAGCACTTCCATCACCGCCGCTTCGGCTTCGCTGATGCCCATCGGGAACTCCATTTACACGTGTAAACGATGATTCATTTACACACGTAAACAGAAAAAGGTCAAGCACTTCATGGCGCCTTTGAAGCACGTCTCAGTGCACGGGCTTTTCCAGCAGCGGATACAAGGCCTTCCAGACGTTTTGCAGCACGCGCGGTTCGCCGGCTGCCGTCGGATGCAGGCCGTCCGCCTGCATCAGAGCGGGATCGAGCGCAACGCCGTCGAGCAGGAACGGCACCAGCGCCGTGTGGTACTGCTGGGCGAGATCGACATAGACCTCGCGCAAGGCGTCGCGGTAGCGCGGCCCGTAGTTCACCGGCAGTTCGATGCCCAGCAGCAGCACGCGCGCGCCGGCCGCCTGGCTGGCCTCGATCATGGCCGCGAGATTGTCGCGCATGCGATCCAGCGGCAGACCGCGCAGGCCGTCGTTGGCGCCCAGTTCCAGCACCACGACCCGTGGCTTGTACTGCTTCAGCAGCGCCGGCAGACGGTTGCGACCGCTGAGGCTGGTCTCGCCGCTGATGCTGGCATTGATTGCGCGCCAGGCCGGCCGCATATCCTTCAGACGTGCATCGAGCAGGTGGACCCAGCCCTGTTCGGCGGCGATATTGTGCGCAGCGGACAACGAATCCCCCAGCACCAGCACCGTGCGCGGCGCAGCGGCCTGCACCGGCATCGCGAACCACGCCAGGATGCAGAGGGTCCAAAGGGCATTCAGCAACACGGGAAAACGACGCATGACGGAATCCGACAAGGTGGCACTCGATGCCCGCGATGTTAGCAAGCATGTCGTGGGACCGGCCGGACGCATCGACATCCTCGAACGCGTGAACCTGCGCGTTCCGCATGGCGAGAGCCTGGCCATCGTCGGCGCTTCCGGTTCCGGCAAGACCACCCTGCTCGGCCTGCTGGCCGGTCTGGACACGCCCAGCGGCGGTCAGATCCATCTCGACGGCCACGCCCTGCACGACAGCGACGAGGAAACCCGCGCCGCGCTGCGCCGGCAACTGGTCGGCTTCGTGTTCCAGTCATTCCACCTGATGCCGGCGCTGACCGCCGAGGAAAACGTGATGCTGCCGCTGGAACTGGACGGCGGCGAGAACCCGCGCGAACGCGCACGCGCCACGCTGGATGCGGTGGGCCTGCACGCGCGACGCGGCCACTACCCGCATCAGCTGTCCGGCGGCGAACAGCAACGCGTCGCGCTGGCGCGCGCCTTCGTGCACCAGCCGCGCATCCTGTTTGCTGACGAACCGACCGGCAACCTCGACCGCCACACCGGCGACAAGGTCCGCGAGCTGCTGTTCGATCTCAACCAGAGCCACGCCACCACGCTGGTGCTGGTCACGCACGACATGCGCCTGGCCGATCATTGCATGCACATCGCCGAGCTCGACGACGGCCGCCTGAAGGAATCCGCGTGAAGCTGCTGCGCCTGGCCCTGCGCACGCTGCGCCGCGAATGGCGGCTGCCCGAACTGCGCACGCTGGCGGCGGCGCTGGTGCTGGCCGTGGCCGCGCTGGGCGTGGTCGCCACGCTGTCGACGCGGGTCGAGCACGGCATCACCGCCAGCGCGGCCGAACTGATCGGCGGCGACATCGGCGTGCACGGCGCCTCGCCGCTGCCGGACGACTTCGCCGCACGCGCTCATGCGCTGGGATTGAAGACCAGCCGCGTCGCCACCTTCCCCAGCGTCGCCTTCGCCGGCGACCGCAATCAGCTGCTCGACGTGACCGCCGTCGACGCGGCCTATCCGCTGCGCGGCAGCCTGCGCACGCGGGATGCGCAGGGGCACGAACACGTCGTACACGGTCCGGCGCGCGGCAACGTCTATCTCGATCACCGGGCCCTGAGCGATCTGCAACTGCGCATTGGCCAGCGGGTGCAGGTCGGCGGTCAGGACCTGCGCATCGCCGCCGAGCTGAGCGCACTGCCCGACGGCGGCCAGCTGGTGTCGATGGCGCCGCGCGTGGTGATGAATCTCGCCGACGCCGAACAGGCCGGATTGCTCGGTGTCGGCAGCCGCGCCGGCCACGACCTGCTGATCGCCGGCGCGCCGCCGCAGGTCGCGCGCTACGTCGCCGAGATCCGTCCCCAGTTGCAGAAAGGGCAGCGCCTGATCACGCCGCAGACCACGCAGGAACGCATGCGCTCGGCATTCGATCGCGCCGGCGCCTTCCTGCGCCTGACCGCCCTGCTGGCGGCGCTGCTGGCTGGCGTCGCCATCGCCCTCGCCGCGCAGCGCTATGCGCGCCGCAAGACCGACGAAGTCGCCCTGCTGCGCGCGCTCGGCACACCGCGACGCCGCGTGCTGGGTCTGCTCGCCGGTACGCTCGCGGCACTCGCCCTGCCCGCGCTGGCGTTGGGCGCGGCGCTGGCGTTGGGGCTGGCACAGCTGGCCTGGCATCTCGCCGGCGCGCTGCTGACGCGGGTGCCGACCGAGCTGCCGTGGCTGCCGGCGCTGGCCGCCGTCGGCATGGGGCTGGCCGTGCTGATCGGCTTCGCCCTGCCGCCGCTGGCGCGACTGGCCGACGTGGCCCCGGTCGCCGTGTTCCGTCGCAGCATGACGCGACGCGTGCGCCGCTTCGACGCGCTGTACCTGCTGCCGATCCTCGTCGCAGTCGCCCTGATCGGCCTGCAGGCCGGCAATCCGCGTCTTGGCCCCATTCTCGCCGCCAGCCTGTTCGGCGTAGTGCTGGCGGCGGTACTGCTGTCGCTGCTGCTGCTGTGGCTGGCCCGACGCATCGCGCCTGGCGCGCACCCCGGTCTGCGCCTCGGTCTGGCGGCGCTGGCGCGACGACGCAGCCTCAGTCTGATCCAGGCCACGGCGCTGTCGCTGGGTCTCACCGCGCTGCTGCTGCTCGGCGTGATCGCGCCGTCGCTGCTGCAGAGTTGGCGCAGCGAACTGCCGTCGGACACGCCCAACTGGTTCGTGCTGAACCTGCAGACCGACCAGCGCCCGGGCTTCGAGCAGGCGCTGCGATCCATGCATGCCGACAAACTCAACATGCTGCCGCTGGCCGTGGGCAAACTGGTGTCGATCAACGGCACGCCGATCGATGCGATGAAGCTGGACGACCCGGACGCCAAGCGCTGGGCCGACCGCCAGCTGCGCCTGTCGTGGAGCGCCGAACTTCCTTCCTCGAACCGCGTGGTCGCCGGCACCTGGCAAGGCGCCGATCCGCCGACGCCGATGGTCTCGATCGACGAGCGCTGGCGCGACTTGTTCCAGCTCAAGCCCGGCGACCGCATGACGTTCCAGGTCGGCGAAGCGAACCTGACCACGACCGTCTCCAGCGTGCGCAAGGTCGACTGGACCTCGTTCCAGGTCAACTTCTTCCTGCTGCTGGACCCCGCGCACGCCGGACGCCTGCCGCATACCTGGATCGCCAGTTTCTATCTGCCGCGCGAAGCCTCGAACACCCTGGCGACACTGTCGCGCGACTACCCCAACCTCAGCCTGATCGACGTCAATGCGTTGCTCGATCGCGTGCGCGGCATCATCGACCGCGTCAGCGTGGCCGTGCGCTGGGTGCTGGGCTTCAGCCTGCTGGCCGGCGTGCTGGTGCTGGTCGCCGCGCTGGCGTCCAGTGCGCGCGAACGCGAACACGAAGCCGCCCTGCTGCGCACGCTCGGCGCGCACAAGACGCAACTGCGCATCGCCGCGGCCTGCGAATTCGCGCTGCTGGGCCTGATCGCGGGACTGACCGCGGCGCTCGGCGCGGCCGGCGCCGGCCTCTGGCTGGCGCGGCAAGTGTTCCGTATTCCGCATTACCTGCCGCCGTTGCAGCCGCTGATCGTGACCGCCGCGCTGGCCGCTTTGGCCGTGATGCTGATCGGCCTGGCCGGCACCCGTCGCGTGATCCGCACTTCGCCGCTGGGACTGCTGCGCCGAGGCTGAACGGAAACCTCTCGATGCGCGGCGCACGTCAACCGTTTGCGAGGCTGACGCGTTTTTCCTCCCACCACCCCGAACCGAGGAACGCCTCATGCAACGCACATTTCTGCTGTCCGCGCTCGCCACCGCGCTGATCGCCACCGGCGGTTTCGCTCTGGCTCAACAGACTACGCCGCCCGCGCCGCCGGCACCGGCCAGCCAGCCGATGAAGATGGACGGCGCGCGTCCTGCCTGGAAGGGTTCGATGGGCGGCCATCGCCACGGCCAACACGGCAAACGCGGCATGCACCGTATGGGCCGCCACGGCGGTCCGGCCGGTGCGGTGATCGCCGACCTGCGCGAGCTGTCGCATCTCTACGTGCGCTCGGGCAAGGCCGACCAGCTGCCGTCGCTGTACAACGACGTGCTGGCCAAGACCCAGGACCCGATGGTGCGTAACTACGCCTACCACGCCCTGGCCCGCGCGCAGATGCGTCCGCGCGACAGCGGCGCGGCCATCGCCACGCTGCGCAAGAGCCTCAACGAGGACCTGACGCGTCTGAACGCCATGAAGGCGAACGCGCCGAAGTAAGGTGACCGCGCGTCGGATCGCGGCCCCGGCATCGCACGATGCCGGGGCTTGTCGTTTCAGGGTGCGGCGGCGGCGCGGTCGGACGATGCCGTGTTCTCGCCTTCGCGTTCTTCCTGCTTGACCTGCTGCCACAGCGCTTCCTGGCTGCGCAGATCGCGCTGATCCATGAGCGTGCCGTCCGCGGCGGCCAGCGCTTCCATGCGGCGGAAGCGCCGCTCGAACTTGGCGTTGGCGTGGCGCAACGCACGCGAGAAATCGACCTTGGCGTGACGCGTCAGGTTGACCAGCACGAACAACACGTCGCCGATCTCGTCCTCCAGTCGCGCCGGCTCGCTGCCGGCGTCGAACTCGGCGCGCACCTCGGCCAGTTCCTCGTCCAGCTTGTCCAGTACCGGACGGTGATCGGGCCAGTCGTAGCCGACCGCCGCCGCGCGCTTCTGCAACTTCAACGCGCGCTTCCACTCGGGCAAGCCGCGCGCGACGCCGGCCAGCGCGCTGGTGTCTTCTTCCCCTTTGTCGCGACGCTCGGCCGCCTTGATCTGCTCCCAGGCGCGCGTCTGCGCCTCAGCGTCCTCGAAGCGGGCGTCGCCGAACACGTGCGGATGGCGCCGCACCATCTTGTCGCTGATCGCGCCGACCACATCGGCGAAATCGAACAGGCCCGCCTCCTCGGCCATGCGCGCATGGAACACCACCTGCAGCAGCAGATCGCCGAGTTCGTCGCGCAGGTCGCCGTAGTCGCGCCGGTCGATGGCGTCGGCGACCTCGTAGGCTTCCTCGACCGTGTAGGCGGCGATGGAATCGAAATCCTGCTGCACGTCCCACGGACAGCCGCGCTCGGGATCGCGCAGGCGCGCCATGATGGTCAGCAGTTCGTCGATGGAACGAGGTTCGCTCATGATGTCGGTTTCCGCGCTCGCGTGCGCACTCAGGACGCCAGGCGCGCGGCCCAATCGACGCCGGCGTCGCCCACGGCGATGAATTCGGGATTGAGCAGCGAGTCCTTGCGGTTGTAGCGCAGCGGCTCGCCGTCGAAGGTGCGCACCGCGCCGCCGGCGGCTTCCAGCACGCACTGCGCAGCCGCGGTGTCCCACTCGGACGTCAGGCCGGCACGCAGATACAGGTCGGCGTCGCCGCGCGCGACCAGACAGAACTTCAGCGACGAACCGCGCGCGATCAGCTCGTGCTCGCCCAGTCGCGCCAGCAGCTCGCGCTGGCGTTCGCTGCCGTGCGAGCGGCTGCCGGCAACCGTCAGCGGCGCGTCGGCCTGGCGCGTGCGCAGCCGCTGCGGCTCGTCGTCCGGACGCTCCTGACGGAACGCGCCATGACCGTGCCGTGCGTAGTAGAGGTCGCCGGTAACGGGCGTCTGCACCACGCCGAGCACGCTGCGGTCGCCTTCGATCAAGGCGATGTTGACGGTGAACTCGCCGTTGCGCTTGACGAACTCGCGAGTGCCGTCGAGCGGATCGACCAGCCAGTAACGCTGCCAGCCGCGCCGCACGTCCCAGGCGATGTCGGCCGACTCCTCGGACAGCACCGGAATCTCCGGCGTCAGCGCCTGCAGGCTGTCGACGATGATGCGGTGCGCGGCCAGATCGGCGGCGGTCAGAGGCGAATCGTCGGCCTTCTGTTCGACGTCGAAGTCGCGTCCGTAAACCTCCAGAATCGCGTCGCCGGCGCGACGGGCAATCCCGATCACGGCGGCGGTCAGCATGTCGTCGCGCAGCAGGTCGTTCATGTCCTTCCTTCAGGGTCGATAGCGGCCGGCGAGATACTCGCGCGCCATGAACAGGGCAGCGATGGAGCGCCCCTCGGTGACGTCGTCGCGCGCCAGCAGCAGGTGCAGCTCGGACAGCTTCCACGCCACCACGTCGAGCGGCTCCGGTTCGTCGCCTTCCAGTTTCTCGGCAAACAGGTCTTGCGCCAGCACCACGTTGGTCACGTGGCTCATGTACGCCGGCGACAGCGACAGCGAACCGATGTGCCGCAGCGAACGCGCGCCGAAACCGGCTTCCTCTTTCAGTTCGCGATTGGCGGCCTGCTCGACGCTCTCGTCACGATCCATGCGGCCCTTGGGCAGGCCCAGCTCGTAGTGGTCGAGACCGACGCTGTACTCGCGCACCAGCAGCACGGTGTCGTCGTCGCGCATCGGCACGATGATGACCGCGCCCAGTCCGGAGCTGAGCAGACGTTCGTGGGTGCGCCGCTCGCCGTTGGAGAATTCCAGATCCACTTCCTCGATGTGCAGGAAGCGGCTGCGCTCGACGGTGCGGGTGTCGTGGATGATCGGATACTTGCGGCTCATTCGGTCATTGTACGCCCGCCGGGATGTCAGGTCCGCTGCAGCCGCCGCAGCACGGGCTCGTGCAGCGCCGGCACGGCGGCCAGCACGCTGCGCGTGTCCAGATTCAGCTCGTTGCCGTACAGATCGCTGAACACGCCGCCGGCCTCACGCACGATCACCGCCAGCGCGGCGATGTCGAGGATGTTCACGTCCGACTCGATCACCACGTCCAGGCCGCCGCGCGCCAGCAGGTGGTAGTGACAGAAATCGCCATAGCCGCGGATGCGGTTGCTGTCGCGGATCAGCTGACCGAGCGCGTCCCAGCGCGCATCGGCGGTCAGCGTGGCGACGTTGCTGATGGAGATCGACGCCTGCGCCAGCGTTTCGGTGCCGGCGACATGCACCGGCGCGCCGTCGAGGAACGCGCCGCCGCCGACCGTGGCCCACATCGTCTCGCCGAAGATCGGCGCCGAGGACACGCCCAGCACCAGTTGGCCGCGATGCATCAGCGCGATCTGCGTGGACAGGAATGGCGTGCGGCGCACGAAGCTCTTGGTGCCGTCGAGCGGATCGACCAGCCACAGGAAATCACCCTCGCCCTGACGACCGAATTCCTCGCCGTAGAAACCATGCTCAGGGTAGCGCGTACCGATGATCCGGCGGATGGCCTGCTCGGCCTCGCGGTCGGCCACGGTGACCGGCGTGTCGTCGGCCTTCAGTTCGACCTGTGCGCCGTGCTGCCAGTAGTGGCGGATCACCTCGGCCGCGGCCTGCGCCGCCTCGCGCGCCGTGTCCAGCGCCTGCTGCAGAGAAAACGTGTCGCTCAACGTGCTGCTCCCATCAGTGCCCCGCTCTGGCGGCGAACGATCAGTGTGCCATCTTGTTGCAGCGGACCGAGGTGCGACAGCACCTGGCGCACGCGCGTCGCGCCGTCGCGCGCCTGCAGACGCGCGTCCAGACGCCAGCCCAGCAGCGAAACCTGCGCCTGTCCGGAAAGCGCCAGCGGACCGCCGTCGTCGCCGAGCGTCGCGATCAGCGTGGTGCCGGCCTGCTCGTGCAGCCGCGCATGCAAACGACCCAGCGACACCGGCCCCTGCGCATCGGCCAGGGCCGCCTGCCAGCTCACCGTGCCGTCCAGCTGCTGCGGCCAGCGATCGCGCACGTGCAGCCGTGCAATGTCGATCTCCACATCGCCCATCGGTTGCAGCCCCGGCGAACCGACCGTGATGGGCAGACGCTGCGCGTGCACCACCGCGTGCAAATCCCGGCCGATCAGGACATCGCCGCGGCGCTGCAGACGACCGTCGCCGCGCAACAGCGGACCGTCCACGCGCGCATCCAGTCGCAGATGCCCGAAAACCGCCAGCCGCGACAGCGTCCAGTCCACCTCGCCCAGCGGCATGCCGGCGTAGACCACGTCCTCGGCGCGACCGTTCCAGACGCTGCCGTGCAGCGCGCCGACCTGCAGCTGCGGCGCATGATCGCGCGCCAGCCGCCACGCCCAGGACGCGGGAAAGAAGGCCACGAGCACCGCCACGATCAGCAGCACCAGCAGCAGTCCACGCAAGAACCGGCCGATCACGGCTTCACCTGCCTGCCACAGTCCGGCGCTTGAGTACAAGCGCCCTGGACGGGGATGATGTAAGGCATGAACGACACCAAAAAGCTCTCCGGCAATGCCGCACTCGCAGCGCGCGATCTTCGACACGTGTGGCATCCGTGCACGCAGATGCACGACCACGAAACCATCCCCATGGTACCCATCGTGCGCGGCGAAGGGGCGTGGCTTTTCGACGCCGACGGCAAACGTTATATCGACGGCATCAGCTCGTGGTGGGTGAACCTGTTCGGCCACGCCAATCCGCGCATCGCCGCCGCGCTGGCCGACCAGGCGCGCACACTGGAGCATGTCATTTTCGCCGGTTTCACGCACGAGCCGGCGCTGCAGCTGGCCGAGGAACTGGTGCGGGTGACGCCCGAAGGCCTCAACCGCGTGTTCTACGGCGACAACGGTTCGTCCGCCATCGAGGTGGCGCTGAAGATGAGCTTCCACTACTGGCTCAACCAGGGCCACGGCGAGAAGACCCGCTTCGTCGCCCTGACCGGCAGCTACCACGGCGAAACGCTGGGCGCGCTGTCGGTCAGCGACGTGGCGCTGTATCGCAAGACCTACGCGCCGCTGCTGCTGGAACCGATCCTGGCGCCGTCGCCGGACACCTGGGACGCCGAGCCGGGCGAAACGCCCGCCGACGTCGCCACGCGCCGTCTGGGCGATCTGCGCGCCGTGCTGGAACGGCAGGCCGGCGAGATCTGCGCGGTGATCGTCGAACCGCTGGTGCAGTGCGCCGGCGGCATGCGCATGTACCACCCGGATTATCTGGCCGGCCTGCGCACGCTGTGCGACGAGTTCGACGTGCACTTCATCGCCGACGAGATCGCCGTCGGCTTCGGCCGCACCGGCACGATGTTTGCGTGCGAACAGGCCGGCGTGCGTCCGGATTTCATGTGCCTGTCGAAGGGGCTGACCGCCGGCACGCTGGCGCTGTCGGCCGTGCTCACGACCGACGCCGTGTACGAGGCGTTCTACGCCGAATACGCCTCGGGCAAGGCCTTTCTGCATTCGCACAGCTACACCGGCAATCCGCTGGCCTGCCGCGTGGCGCTGGAGACGCTGGCGATCTTCCGCGACGAACCGGTGATCGAGAACAACCGCCGCCTCGCCGCCCACCTGGCCTCGCGGTTGGCGCCGCTGCGCGATCATCCGCACGTCGCCGACGTGCGCCAGACCGGCATGATCGCCGCGGTCGAACTGGTGCGCGACAAGGCCTCGCGCACGCCCTTCCCGTTCGAGGAACGCCGCGGCATGCGCGTGTACTTGCACGGTCTGACCCGCGAATGCCTGCTGCGGCCGCTCGGCAACGTGGTCTATTTCATGCCGCCGTACGTGGTCACGGAGAGCGAGATCGACCATCTGGTCGACGTCGCCATCGAAGGCATCGAACGCGCGGTGGCCTGAACCGACGGCTCAGACCGGCCACGCGCCGAACACGACGCCGTACAGGGTGAATTGCAGCGTGTGGTAGCCGCCGTCGAGCAGAAACAGTTTCAGGCTGCGCCGCGCGAACAGGTAGTTGATGCCGAAGCTGGTCGCCACCCAGCACAGGCCGGCGATCAGTCCGGCGCCGACCGCGAAACGGAATTCCGGCGACGGCCCGAGAAACAGCGAGAACACGAACGCCGACAGCAGACTCAGCACGAACGCGCTGAGGAACGTGCGCAGCAGCGGCGGGGATTTCTCCGGGCTGACGCCGGCTTCGCGCGTCCACAGACGCTGGAACACGAAGCCGTACCACAGGCTGCCCAGCACGAAGCTCGACATCGCCGCCGCCAGCACCGCCCACAGTTCGACATCCCGCATGGTTCACCCCGCGCCGCTCGTCCTTTCGGGCAACGCTACCCCGATATGGACGTCCATGTCATTGCAACCAAAGGCGCAGGCCGTTCGGCGTGCCACGCCCGCGTGAGCGCAACGAGGGCGGATGTCAGCCGTTGCCGAGGCGCGTGCGCAGCGCCTGCAGACGCGGCGCATCGGGACGCAGCTTACCCGCGGCCTGCAGCGCCTGCTGCGCGGCCGCGCGATTGCCTTCGTCGAGGCGCTTCTCGGCCTGGTCGAGCCAGGCGCTGGCCAGCCGGCGTCGCATGCCGACCTGCGATGTATCGCCAGGCACGAGCTGTTCGAGTACCGAGAGCATCTTGCTGGCCTGCGCCAGGTCGCCCTTGCTCATGGCGCGATCGAAACGGATGCGCGCGTGTCCGGCCAGTCCCTGCAGACCGGCCAGCGCATCGCGGTTGTTGCCGTCGATGTTGAGCACTTCGCTGTACAGGTCGTAGGCGCTGGCGCCGGGCGGGAGCATGATGTCGCCAGCGTCGAGCGCGGCCTGCGCGCGCTTGAGCAGATCGTCGACACGCGCCTGCTGCTGCGGGCTGAGCGGAGTGGCCGGCTGATCCTGCCCGGCCGCCTGCTGCTGGCTGCTCAGACGCGAGCGCGCCGCGGCCAGATCCGACGAGTGCGGCGCCAGTTGCTGGGCCTGATCGAGCAGTGTCGAGGCATCCTTGAAGTCCTGCGCATCGATCGACGCGTTGGCGCGCAGAATCAGCGCCTGCGCCACCTGACCGACGCCGGCCTTGGCCTGCGCGTTGTCCGGATCGAGCTTGAGCACCGCCTGGAACTGCGCCAGCGCGTTGTCGTCGCCGTCGCCGGTGAACTTGCCCGCGCGCAGCGCGTCGCTGGCCTGCTGCAGATGCTGCTGGATCGCCGCTTCGGACTGCTGGCGCGCCTGCGCCAGATGCGCGCGCAGCGACGGCAGATCGCCGTAACCGGGCATCAGCGAAGCGATGTCGCCGATCAGGTTGTCGGCCTGATCCAGCTGCCCGGCGTCGAGCGCGGCACGCGCCTGCCCGGCCAAGGCGTCGCCGACCTTGTCCAGGCCATGGCGCGCGACGGCGTTGTCCGGATCGGCCTTGAGCGCCTGCTGGAACAGCTTGGCCGCGCCCTGGTCGCCGTCGAGCTTGCCCGCCGCCAGCGCCGACTGCGCCTGCGTGATGAGCGCATCGGTCTGCGCCTGCGACTGACGCGCCTTCAGCAGCTGCTGCGACACGTCGTGCACGTCGTCGCCGCCGCCGAGCAACTCGCGCGCGTCCTCGACGGCGGCCTGCGCGTCGGCGTAATCGCCCTTGGCGATGGCGTCGCGGGCGCGCTGCAATTCGGCCTCGCCAACCTTGCGCAGGCCGGCGTTGGCCTGCTCGTTGTCCGGTTCCAGGGCGCGCACGGCTCCGTACAACTCGCGCGCGCTGTTGCCGTCATTGCCTTCCAGGTTGCCGGCGGCATAGGCCGCGTCGGCGCGCGCCAGCAGGCTGTTGAGCTGGGTGCGCGGGAACAGTCCGCGCAACGCATCCTGATTGAGCCAGGCGAGGGTGCCGACGGCGATCACGATCACGGCCAGCACTGGCCACAGCCAGCCACGCCGGGAACCGCCGCGGCGCGGGGACGGCGGCGGCGGCGCGCTCGCTCGGCGACGCGTTTCGCCCGGCAGCACCATGTCGGGCTGCGCGGACGGCGGGGAAGCGGACGGCGCGGCGGCCGGACGGCCGTGCAGCTGGTCGAGATCGCCCAGGCTCGGTTCGGTGCGGCCTCGCGACCCGGAGTTGCGTTGTTCGCCCATGGAAGAGCTCGAAACCTTGACTCCGTTCAGCTTAGCATCGTCAAACCCGCGCCAGCACTTGTGTCGGGGCCGCATTCAGCCGGCAGCCAGCCGTTCCACCTCGATCACGTTGGGCAGGGTTTCCAGACGCGCCAGCAGCACCGACAACTGCTCGAAATCGCGCACCCGCAGGGTGAAGGTCATTTCCGCCTCGCCGGTGCGCGCGAACAGGCGGCTGGACGAGGCGACGATGGGCGCGCCGAAATTGGTGATGAGTCCGGTAACGTCCTTCTGCAGCCCCTTGCGGTCGTAGCCGAGCACGCGCACGGTGGCTTCGTAGGCGCGCTCCGGCGCGCGTCCCCATTCGACTTCGATCACGCGCTTGGGGTCGCGCCGCGCCAGGCGCATCAGGCTGGCGCAATCGCGTCGATGCACCGAGACGCCGCGCCCCTTGGTGATGTAACCGCGCACCGGATCGCCCGGCAGCGGCTGGCAGCAGCGCGCCAGCGTGGTCATCAGATCGCCCACGCCCTGCACGCGCATCGCGCCGGGGTCGACGCGTTCGCTGCGCCGCGGCGGCGCGGGACGCGGCGCCGGCGCATCGGTCTCGCTCTCGGTCAGACTGCGCGCGACCTGCGCCGTGGACAGCTCGCCCAGCGCCAGCGCCACCAGCATCTCTTCCGGCTGCTGGAAGCCGAGCTTGCGCGCCAGCGCGTCCTGGTCGGCGTCGGTCATCGCCAGTCGCTTGAGTTCGCGTTCCAGCAGCGCACGCCCGGCAACCAGATTGGTCGCGTGCTCCTTGCGCCGGAACCAGGCGCGCACCTTGTCCTTCGCGCGTCCCGAATGCAGGTAGCCGTGATGCGGCGACAGCCAGTCGCGACTGGGCTCGGACTGCTTGGCGGTGAGAATCTCCACGCGGTCGCCGCTGCGCGGCTGATGGGTCAGCGGCACGATGCGGTCGTTGACCTTGGCGCCGCGGCAGCGATGCCCGACGTCGGTGTGGATGTGATACGCGAAATCGAGCACGGTCGCGCCGCGCGGCATGTCCACGACCTCGCCGCGCGGCGTCAGCACGTAGACGCGATCCTCGTCCAGCGCGGTCTCGAAATCGGCCAGCAGGCCGGCATCGTCGTCGCCGCGCGATTCCAGCAGCGTGCGCAGCCAGGCGACGCGCTTCTCGAACTGCGCGTCGTTCGAGCCGCCCTCCTTGTAGCGCCAGTGCGCGGCCACGCCGAGTTCGTTGTCGCGATGCATCGCGTGGGTGCGGATCTGCACTTCCAGCGTGCGCCCGCCCGGCCCCAGCACGGCGGTATGCAGCGAGCGGTAGCCGTTCTGCTTGGGCCGCGCGATGTAGTCGTCGAATTCCTTGGGAATGTGCGGCCACAGACCGTGCACCACGCCCAGCGCGGCGTAGCAGTCGGCCACGTCGTCGACCAGCACGCGCAGCGCGCGGATGTCGTACAGCTCGTCGAAATCCAGATGCTTGCGCTGCATCTTCTTCCAGATGGAATGGATGTGCTTGGGCCGGCCCGCGATGTCCGCCGCGATGCCCGCCTCGCGCAGCTTGCCGCCCAGCGTGTCGATGCACTCGCGGATGAAACGCTCGCGATCCACACGGCGCTCGTCGAGCAACTTGGCGATGCGTTTGTAGACATCGGGCTGCTGGAAACGGAAGGCCAGATCCTCCAGCTCCCACTTCAGCTGCCAGATGCCGAGACGGTTGGCCAGCGGCGCGTGGATGTCGGCGGTCAGCTTGGCCAGCCGACGCGCTTCCTCCGCCGGCAACTTGGCCGCGCCGCGCATGCGCAACAGCTGGCGTACCAGCAGCACGAACACCACGCGCACGTCGCGGATGATCGCCAGCAGCAGGCGCCGCAAGCCTTCGCTGGCGCCGCTGCGCTCGGCGTGCAGCGCCCACACGCGCTCGGCGGCGAACTGACCCTCGACCAGACGCACCAGCGTCTGCGGCAGCGCCGCGCTCACCGCGTCCCAGGCGGCGCGGTCGTGTTCGGCGACGGCGAACCACAGCGCCGCGGCGCGGGTTTCCTCGTCGCAGCCGAGCGCAGCCAGCAGTTCCAGCGTGTGCTGCTGTGTCTCGCGCGCGGATTCGGGCAGACCGGCACAGGCGTCCAGCGCGTCGCGCAGCAACGGCGAGGCGGGGGCGGAAGCCTGCGGTGGACGAGACGATGCGGTCATGGGACGAGCCTAGTACGAAGCGTGGGCCGGACGAAATGACGGCGCGTGGTATCGCTCAGGCGTCGCCGCCGCGCTCGACCTTGTGCAGCGCGCGCGCCATGCGCTTGGGCGACACCGTGACCGCCGTGCCCAGTTCCTGCGCGAACAGCGAGACGCGAAATTCCTCGATCATCCAGCGCAGTTCGTCCAGGTCCTCGCCGCCCTCGGCGCGCCGCTGCAACCAGACACGCCAGTACGGCAGGACTTGCAGCAGGCGCTGTTGATCCTTCTTCGGGTCCTGCCGCAGACGCTCGGCACGCAGGCGCATAGCCTGCAGATAGCGCGGAAACTGGCGCAGGCGATCCAACGGAAGATCGCGCAGGAAACCGGGCTGCAGCAGCGCATCGAGCTGTTCGCCCAGATCGTCGTAGCTGGCGGCGGCGAAGCCCATCAGCGGCGGTTCCAGCCACGACTTGAGTTCGGCCTGCGCCTCGATGATCGGCTCGGCGCACGTCAGCCGTTCGACCGCGGCCGCGAACACGCCGCGCGCCAGTTCGTCCTGCACGCGGTCGAAGTCGCTGCGCGTGCGCAGGTCGAGGTCGCGCGCCTGCAGCAGATCGGCCAGACCGCCCTCGACCAGATCCTCGCGCAGGCCGTCGATGCTGCCCAGCGGCGCGTACTTCAGGCCGACGGCGTTGCCGATCGGCAACTTGCGGCGCGCCTGCTTCAGCGCCGGCCCCAGCGACAGCCGCAGCAGCCGCTCGACGCCGCGCAGATGCTCCGCGCGCGCCTCGTCCGCGCGCTCGAACACGCGCAGCGCCACCGACGCGCCCTGATCGACCAGCGCCGGCCAGGCATCCAGACCGCCTTCCGAACGCACGCGCTCGGGCAGATCGTCGAAGTCCCAGCTGACCACGTCCTCCCGGGTGAGGTCGGCATCGGCCTGACGCGAGAACGCCGCGCGCGCGTCGCCGCTCCAGTCCGCGCGCAACGCATCCAGACTGCGCGACGTCGCCAGCGTGCGGCCGTGCTCGTCGTGCAGCCGGAAGCGCATCGCGAAATGCGCCGGCAATTCGGCGCCGGCAAAGGCCGCGGCCTCGATCTCGACGCCGGTGGCACGCTGCAGGAAGCGCGCGAGCGCGGCGTGCAGCGGTTCGTCGGCGGCGGACACGGCCTCACAGAACGCCCGCGCGAAATCCGGCGCGGGCACGAAGTTGCGGCGCAGGCCCTTCGGCAGGCTGCGGATCAGCGCGGCCGCCTTGTCGGCCAGCAGCCCCGGCACCAGCCACTGGCAACGCGTGGCCGGCAACGCGTTGAGCATCGCCAGCGGCAGGTGCAGCGTCACGCCGTCGGCCTCGTCGCCGGGCACGAAACGGTATTCGAGACGATAGCGCTGACCGTCGATCTCCAGCCGCGCCGGGAAAGCGTGCGCGTCCAGCTCGGGCGACACGTCGAGTATGTCGTCCAGCGTCCAGCGCAGCGCGGCCTGCTTGGCCGGCGCGGCCTTGCGGTACCACTTCTCCAGCGCGCTGCGCGAAGCGATGTCCGCGGGCAGCTTGTCCTCGAAGAACGCCGCCAGGTCCTGCGGCGACTTCAGCAGCCCTTCGCGACGCTGCTTGGCTTCCAGTTCGTGGGCCTGCTCCAGCACGCGCTGGTTGGCGCGCACGAAATCGACGCGGGTATCGATGTCGCCCGTCGCCAAGGCCTGCTGCAGGAAGATCGCGCGTGCCAGCGCCGGGTCCTGTTGCTCGAACGTCACCGTGCGGCGCTCGGCCAGACTCAGCCCGAACAGCGTGACCTGTTCGTAGGCGACCACCTTGCCGCGCTTGCGCGACCAGTGCGGATCGCTGTGCGAGCGGCGGATCAGATGCGCGGCCTGCTCCTCGATCCAGCGCGGATCGACGCGCGCGCAGAGCATGCCCCACACGCGTCCGCCGACGTCGAGAATCTGCGCCGCGAACAACCAGTTCGGCGGCGACTTCGCCAGCGCCGAGCCCGGGAAAACCTTGAAGCTGCGCTGACGCGTGCCGCGAAACACGCCCTTCTCGTCCTTGTGCGCGACCTGCGTCGGCAGACCGGCGAGCAGGCAGCGATGGATGGCCTCGTAGGCGTCGGCGGGCAGCGTCTCCGCGTCGTCCTGCCGTGACGCCGCGCGCGCGTTCTTCACGGTCCGTTCCGACACGGTCTTTTCCGCGGGTGCGGACGCCTTGCCACGACGCTGCCGCGGTGGCGCGTCCGACTGCACCGCATCGCGCGCCAGTTCGCCCATCGCCAGCTTCAACTGACGATGCAGCTCGCGCCATTCGCGCATGCGCAGGTAACTGAGGAAATGCTTCTGGCACCAGTCGCGCAGCTTCGACTGCGTGAGCTCCTCGTGGGCGGTCGCGTAGGCGCGCCACAGGTTCAGCACACCGACGAAATCGGACTTCGGATCGGCGAAGACCTTGTGTGCGGCATCGGCCTGGCCGCGCGCATCGGCGGGACGTTCGCGCGGGTCCTGCACGCTGAGGAACGCGACCACGGTGAGGAGAGCATCCAGCGCATCGCGTTGCTTCGCCTCGATCAGCATGCGCGCCAGTTGCACGTCGATGGGCAGGCGCGCCAGCTCGCGACCGATGGGCGTCAGCGCGCGGGCATCGTCGATGGCTGAGAGCTCCGCGAGTCGGCGGTAGCCGTCGGCGATGGCGCTCGGTTCGGGCGTCTCCAGGAACGGAAAGTCCTCGACTTCGCCCAGCTTCAGACTGAGCATGCGCAGGATCACGTTGGCCAGCGACGAACGCAGCAACTCGGGATCGGTGAAACGCGGCCGACCGTCGAAATCGGTCTCGTCGTACAGGCGCACGCACACGCCCGGCCCGACGCGTCCGCAGCGGCCCTTGCGCTGGTCGGCGGCGGCGCGCGAGATCGGCTCGACATGCAGACGTTCGAGCTGGCTGCGCTGGCTGTAGCGCTTCACCCGCGCGGTGCCAGTGTCGATGACGTAGCGGATGCGCGGCACGGTCAGCGAGGTCTCGGCGACGTTGGTCGCCAGCACCACGCGCCGCGCCGGTCCCGGATGGAACACGCGGTCCTGGTCCTTCGCCGACAGCCGCGCGTACAGCGGCAGCACTTCGGTGTGCCGGTACTGGCGGCGCGACAGCAGCAGATGCGTGTCGCGAATCTCGCGCTCGCCGGGCAGGAACACCAGCACATCGCCGCGCGGGTCCTCGGCGGTGAGTTCGTCCAGCACCCGCGCGATGTGTTCGGCGCTGCCCTGCTGGATGCCGCCCGCCGAACCCGAGAGCGCTTCCAGCGGCCGCCAGCGCACCTCGACCGGGTAGGCGCGGCCCTCGACCTCGATCACCGGCGCGTCGTCGAAATGCTCGGCGAAGCGCTTGGTGTCGATGGTCGCCGAGGTGACGATGATCTTCAGGTCCGGCCGCCGCTGCGCCAACCGCTTCAGGTAACCGAGCAGGAAGTCGATGTTGAGGCTGCGCTCGTGCGCCTCGTCGATGATGAGCGTGTCGTAGGCACTCAGCCACGGATCGCGCTGGGTCTCGGCCAGCAGGATGCCGTCGGTCATGAACTTGACCAGGCTGTCATCGCTGACCTGCTCGGTGAAGCGCACCTGGAAACCGACCTGCTGGCCGATCTGCGTGCCCAGTTCCTCGGCCACGCGGCGCGCCACCGAACGCGCCGCCAGCCGCCGCGGCTGGGTGCAGCCGATCAGCCCCGCCGCGCCGCGTCCGGCCGCCAGGCACAGCTTCGGCAGCTGCGTGGTCTTGCCCGAGCCGGTTTCGCCGGCGATCACGACGACCTGGTGATCGCGGATCGCCGCCAGAATGTCGTCGGCGCGCTCGCTGATCGGCAGCGCGGCATCGAGCGCCACCTTCGGCACCGCCGCCGCGCGCGCCGCGCGACGGGCGACCGAAGCCTCGACGCGCGCCTGCAGTTTCGCCAGCGCCTCGCCCCCGGCCTGGCGCTGACGCGACAGCTTGCGCCACTGCCCGAGCAGGCGTCCGAAGTCGCGCGTGCAGACCTGCCCCAGGCGCTTGCGCAGCGCGGGCAGATCGCGGATCGCGTCGTGGTCGGCGGTGGTGTCGTTCATGGGACCGGACATGATAGCCCGACGCTATCGCCGCGATCAGCACTATCCATTTCCCTCGCGCCTGCATCGCCCCCATCCTGATGTACATGGCGGGTCGCAAACACGGCGTTCCCGTCCTCGTCCACATCGGATTCAGGGCGCCCCGCGTAACATGCGGACCCATCGTTTCCCCCTCAGCAAAGGAGATACGCACATGGCCATCGACATCGGCATTGCACAACAGGATCGCGAGGCGATCGCCGAGAGCCTCTCGCGCCTGCTGGCGGACACCTACTCGCTCTACCTCAAGACGCACAGCTTCCACTGGAACGTCACCGGCCCGCAGTTCAACAGCCTGCACCTGATGTTCGAGCAGCAGTACAACGCGCTGTGGATGGCCGCCGACGAAGTGGCCGAGCGCATCCGCACCCTCGACGTCGTCGCGCCGGGTTCCTACACGCAGTTCGCCAAGCTGACCTCGATCAAGGAGGAAACCGGCGTGCCGGACTGGAAGAACATGGTCGAACAGCTCGTCGAGGGCCACGAGATCGCCGCCGCCACCGCGCGCAAGACCGTGAAAGTCGCCGAAGACGCCGGCGACGAAGGCACTGCCGACCTGGTGATCGGCCGCCTGAAGGACCACGAAAAGACCGCCTGGATGCTGCGCTCGCTGCTGCAGTGAGCCACGCGACACGGCATGCAACGAAAAAAGGCGCGCCCCGATGGCGCGCCTTTTTCATGGTGCACGACAGACTCGGCGCATGCTGTCGACAAGAGCCGAACAGGGCCGTCAGGACGCCCTTGCAAGACCCGGATTCGGGGTCTGAAACCTTCCTATCGCCAAACTCCTCCGATTGAGGCAATATAATCCTGAGGCCCAAAAATCAACAGGTTGGGGATATGAGCGCGACGATCGAACTTTTCGAACTTTTCAAGGAACGCCTCACCGTGCGTTCCGATCACGCGGCCGGTCAGATCCTGGGCGTGAAGCCGCAGACCATCAGCAACTGGCGCACGCGTGGCAGTCAGGCCGAGCCCAAGCTGATCGAGATGATGTGCCGCAAGCTGGAGCAGGACCCGATGCCCTGGCTGCTGCGCGCGCAGGCCGATCAGGCGCACGACCCGGCCAACGGTCTGGTGTGGAAGCGCATGGCGACGCGTCTGGGTATTTCGCTGTCGGCGGTCGCGCTGGCGGTGGCCAAGCTGTTCTCCGACGCCAACATGCAGATGGCCGTCGCGATGGGCGGCATGGACGAATACGCCTGGGGCGCGATGAGCTCGATGGGCCAGGCGCTCACGATCCTCTCCTGAGCCCCGCACACATCCGAAACCACGAACGCCGCGGGTCGTCGATCCGCGGCGTTCGCGTGTCCGCCGCCTGAGTGCAAGCTGACCGTCCTGCTCCGCCGCGTTGAGCCTGCGCGAGGCCTTGGGTAAGCTCGTTTCCTTCACCCCCGCACCGGCGGGCCAGGCCATGCCCGTGACGCGTCAGCAGGACTGCACTTGACTTCCGAAGCCCGAACCCACGACAGCCGACATCCCGTGTTCGCTGCCGTGGTCATGGCGCTGCTGCTGGCCGTGCTCAACATCGGGCTGTGGTGGTGGGCCAACCGGCCGAACGGTCCGGCCGACCTGCAGGGCTCGATCAGCGGCTTCGCCTACAGCCCGTTCCAGCGCTACCAGAGTCCGTTCGACAACGACAAGCCGAGCGATGCGCAGATCACCAGCGATCTGAAACTGATGGCGCGCTACACGCAGCACATCCGCACCTACGACGCGCTGCAGAACCCGGAAATCTACCGGCTGGCGAAGAAGCAGGGCCTGGACGTCATGGCCGGCGCCTGGATCGACCGTCGTCTGGTGCACAACGACGACGAAATCCGCGCCGTCATCAGCCTGGCGCACCGCTACCCGAAGACCATCACCCGCGTGCTGATCGGCAACGAGGTGCTGCTGCGCGACGACGTCAAGCCGGATCGGCTGATGGCCTACCTGGACCGCGCGCGCGCCGCGATCCGGCAGCCGGTGTCGGTGGCCGAGCCGTGGCACATCTGGGAGAAGTATCCGGAACTGGTGCAGCACGTCGACTTCATCGCCGTGCATCTGCTGCCGTACTGGGAAGGCGTGCCGGTCTCCCGCGAGAGAGCGTTGAAGGACGCACTTGACCGCTACTACGAGCTGCGTCGTTTGTACCCGGACAAACCCATCGTCGTCGGCGAAGTCGGCTGGCCCTCGAACGGCGACCGCTTCCACTACGCCGAACCCTCGGTATCGAACGAAGCGATCTTCCTTCGCCAATGGTTCCAGGCCGCACGCGAACAGCACATCACCTACTACGTGATGGAGGCCTTCGACCAGCCGTGGAAGGAACAGCTCGGCGAGGGCCGCACCGGCGCGTACTGGGGCATGTTCGGCGCCGACCGCAAACCCAAATTCCCCTTCACGGGTCCGGTCACCGAGGACACCGGCTGGCCGTTCAAGGCGCTGGCGGCGAGCCTGCTGGCGCTGATTCCGATGATCTGGTTCGGCCGCCGCTACAGTCGCTTCAAACTGGCCGGGCGCTTCTTCTTCATGCTGCTGCTGCAGCTCGCGGCCGGCGTGATCGTGTGGGCCGCGACCCTGCCCTTCAACTTCTACCTCAGTCCGTTCGACTGGGCGATGCTGGTGCTGCTGTTCCCGGCGCAGATCGCGATCATCGCGATCCTGCTGATCAACGGCTTCGAGTTCACCGAGGTGCTGTGGCGCAAGCGCTGGCTGCGCCATGCCGAACTGCTGGAACCGGACCCGCCCGAAAAGCAGCCGTTCGTGTCGATCCATCTGGCCTGCTACAACGAGCCGCCGGAGATGGTGCAGGTCACGCTGGACTCGCTGGCCGCGCTCGACTACCAGAACTACGAAGTGCTGGTGATCGACAACAACACCAAGAATCCGGACGTGTGGAAGCCGGTCGAGGCCTACTGCGAACAGCTCGGCCCGCGCTTCCGCTTCTTCCATCTGGAACCGTGGCCGGGCTTCAAGGCCGGCGCGCTGAACTTCGGCCTGAAGGAAACCGACGACCGCGCTGAGGTGATCGCCGTGGTCGATGCCGACTACGTGGTGCGCCCGGACTGGCTGTCGCGCCTGACCGGGCACTTCCACGACGCCGACGTCGCCGTGGTGCAGTGCCCGCAGGCGCACCGCGACTTCGAGGACAACACCTTCCGCCGCTGGACCGCGTGGGAATACGACGGCTTCTTCCGCATCGGCATGCACCACCGCAACGAGCGCAACGCCATCATCCAGCACGGCACCATGACCATGGTCCGGCGCAGCGCGCTGGAAGGCACCGGCGGCTGGTCGGAATGGACCATCTGCGAGGACGCCGAGCTGGGCCTGCGCCTGATGCACGCCGGTTACCAGCTGGTCTACGTCGACGAACTGATGGGCAAGGGTCTGACCCCGGCCGACTTCAAGGCCTACAAGAGCCAACGCTACCGCTGGGCCTTCGGCGCGATGCAGATTCTGAAGGGCCGCTGGGACTGGCTGGTGCAGAAAGGCCCGCTCAGCGCCGGCCAGCGCTTCCACTTCCTGACCGGCTGGTTCAGCTGGTTCGCCGATGCGCTGCACTTCGTGTTCACGATGATGGCGCTGTTCTGGACCGCCGGCATGATCGCCCTGCCGCAGTACTTCAGCCTGCCGATGCAGCTGTTCCTGATCCCGGTGATCGGCTTCTTCATCGCCAAGGCGCTGTTCGGCATCGTGCTGTACCGCGCCCGCGTGCCATGCAGCTGGCGCGACACGCTGACCGCCTCGGTCGCCAGCATGGGCCTGTCGCACGCCATCGCGCGCGGCATCATGCACGGGCTGACGCGGCAGAAGACCGCCTTCGTGGTCACCGCCAAGAGCCGGCGCCTGGGCGAATCGAGCTTCGCCGCGTTCGCGCCGGTGCGCGAGGAACTGCTGATGGCCGTGGCGCTGGCGCTGGCGGTCGGCGGCATGGCCTTCTCGTTCGGCAGCACCTACCTGGAAGGCACCTTGTGGATGATCATCCTGGGCGCACAGGCGATACCCTATGTGTCCGCCCTGACCGGCGCCTGGGTGGCGCACCGCAGCGCCTGATCGCCCACCCGCCGCAGACGGCCGATGCTATGGTCGGCCCGTCGTCCAGAAACTTGCCACGGAACCGGTTGTCACCTTTACATGCGTCCTTTCACGCGCATCGTCCACGCCTTGCTGCTCCCTCTGCTGGTGCTGGCGCCGCTGTGCGCGCAGGCCGGCGTCAGCGTGCGCGTGCAAGGGCTGGACGACAACCTGAAGCAGGCCGTGGTCGCCTCGGTGCGATTGAGCCAGTACGCCAAGCGCGACGCCAGCGCGGCGCAGGTTCGGCGGCTGTACGCCGAAGCGCCTGACGAAGCGCGCCAGGCGCTGCGCCCCTACGGCTACTACGACGCGCATGTCGACGCGGACCTGAAGCAGAACGGCGCCGACTGGGTCGTCACGCTGAAGGTGACGCCGGGCGATCCGGTCGTCGTGCGCGCGCTGGACATCCAGCTCGACGCCGCCGCGCGTAAGCTGCCCGAAGTGCGCCAGGCCATCCGTCAGTTCAAGCCGCGCAAGGGCGAGCGCATGGATGACGGTCTGTACACCGCCTCGCGCGATGCCATCGCCTCGGCGCTGACCGCGGTCGGCTACCTCGACGCGCGTCTGACCGTGCACAAGGTCGAAGTCACGCGCGCCACCCACAGCGCCGTGGTGCGGCTGGCATGGAAGGTCGGCACGCGCTACCGCTTCGGCAAGGTGCACTTCGAGGGCGGCCAGTTCCGCCCGGGCTTTCTCGACCGCTACGTGCCGTTCAAGCGCGGCGACTACTTCTCACAGGCCGATCTGCTGCAATTGCAGCAGACGCTGACCGGCGCGGACTACTTCGCGGTGGTCAACGTGCTGCCGGACGTCGAGCACGCGCACGACGGCGTGGTCGACATCGACGTGCAGCTGAAGCCGGCTAAGCGCAGCGTCTACACCGGCGGCCCCTTCATCGGCACCGACACCGGCGTCGGCATCCGTCTCGGCCTGGAGCGTCGCTGGGTCAACGACCGCGGCCACAAGTGGAAGAACGAGCTGGTGCTGGCGCAGCGGCTGAAGACACTCAGCACGCTGTATCAGGTGCCCCTGCCCGGCCCCCATCAGCGCAGCCTGAACTACGGCGCGAACTTCCGTCAGGCCGACACCGACACCTCGAAGTCGCGCACCCTGGAACTGGTCGCCAACGAGAGCCAGCTGTGGCATGGCTGGCTGCGCACCGTCGGCATCCACGCGCTGTCGGGTACGTTCACCGTGGGCAAGCGCGGCGGCGATCCGGCCAACGCGCTCGGCATCGAACGCGGCCGCAGCACGCTGGTGTACCCGGAAATCTCGCTGGTGAAGAAGCACGGCGCGGACCCGAACTACGTGCGCCACGGCTGGATGCTCAGCCTGACCGCGCGCAGCACGCTGGGCACGGTGCTGTCGGATACGAGCTTCGCGCAGGTCGTCGCCGACGCCAAGTGGATCGACGCCTTCAGCCGCCGCAACCGTCTGATCCTGCGCGGCACCGCCGGCAGCACCGTGGTCGGCGACTTCAGCCAGCTGCCGCCGCAGTTGCGCTTCTTCGCCGGCGGCGACCAGTCCGTGCGCGGCTACGGCTACCAGTCGATCGGCCCGCGCAACAGCTACGACCGCGTCATCGGCGGACGCAACCTGCTGGTCGGCAGCGTCACCGTCGAACACTACTTCACGCAGTCCTGGGGCATGGCCGCCTTCGTCGACGCCGGCAACGCCTTCAACGGCACCGACTACCGGCCGCGCATCGGCGCCGGTCTCGGCGTGCGCTGGCGCTCGCCCGTGGGCATGATCCGCGTCGACTTTGGCGTGCCGGTGCATGATCGCAACGCGCACGGCGTCGAGCTGCACCTGGTGATAGGACCCGACCTGTGAAGTGGCTCAAGCGCACCGCCATCGCTCTCGCCGTGCTGCTGCTGGTGGCCGGCCTGGCCCTGGGCTGGCTGCTGGGCACCGCCTCGGGGTTGCGCTTCGCGCTAGCGCGCGCCGAGCACTTCACCGGCGACGCGCTGCAGGTCCAGCAGGCGCAGGGCCGTCTCGCCGGACCGTTGACGCTGACCGGCGTACGCTACCGCGACCGGCAGAGCGGCCTCGACGTGCAGATCGCCCGCGTGCAGCTGGACCTGCGTCCGTTCGCACTGCTTGCCGGACGCGCGCATCTGCTTCAGCTCGACGTGCGCGACGTCGACGTGGCGCTGCCGACCCGACCGAGCGCCTCCGCCAGCGACACCGGCGGCACCCTCACGTTGCGCGCACCGTTCAACGTCGTACTCGACCAGGCCCACATCGGCCACGTGCGCGTGCACCAGGGCGCGCAGGACGTGTTCGTGTCCGACCGCCTCGACCTGTCCGGCGCGTGGACGCACGACGGCCTGCAATTGCGTCGCCTGCAACTGCGTGCGCCGGACGGCCAGGCCGACCTCGACGGCGCGATGGCCTTCGGCGGCGGCTATCCCGGCAAGGGCACGCTGCACTTCGACTGGAAGGCCGCCGACAAGCGCTGGGCCGGCACGCTGACCGCCGACAACAACGGCCGCCGCGCCAGCGCCAGCATCGACCTGACTCAGCCGTCCGCGGCCCACGTGCACCTGACGCTCGCGCCGCGCTCGCCGTACACCTGGCAAGCCCGCATCGAGCTGCCGCGCGGCGATGCGGCGCCGTGGATCGGCGCCGGCAGCGTCCAGCAGATGGCCGCCTCGCTCGACGCCCATGGCGACCTGCGTACCGTGCAAGCCAGCGGCACGCTAGAACTCGACGCCACGCGCGTGCAACTCGCCGCGCTGACGGCGCATGCGGACAAGAACGGCAAGCAATGGCTGCTGGATCGGCTGCGGATCACCTCGCCGCAGCACCAGGGCGTGCTGCAGGGACACGGCAGCATTCGGCTCGACCCGACGCCGCTCACCGCCGCGCTCGACCTGCAGTGGAGCGACGTGACCCTGCCCGCCACGCTGGTCGGACAGACGCTCGCCAGCCAGGGGCAACTGCACTTCGACGGCAACGCCGAGCGCTACCAGGCCACGCTGGACGCCCAGGCCGGACCGCCGGGCAAGCCTTCCCATCTCACCGCCACGCTGCACGGCACGGCCGAGCGCGCGACCATCGAGACCTTCGCCATCCAGCAACCCAAGGGCAAGCTCGAAGCGCATGGCGAGCTGCAATGGACGCCGCAGTTGCAATGGCAGTTCGACGCGCAGGCCACGCGCTTCGACCCCGGCGCGCTGCTGGCCGGCTGGAACGGCGCGCTCGACGCCAAGCTGTCGACTCAGGGCCTGATTGCCGACCAGGGCACCCACGCCACGCTGCAACTGGACCGACTCGAAGGCACGCTGCGGCAACGCCCGGTGTCCGGCAAAGGCACCCTGAAGCTGTCGGCCGCCAAGGTCCTCAGCGGCACGCTGCAGCTGCGCTCGGGCTCCGGCGACATGCAACTGGACGGCAAGGACGGCGCACGCAACGACCTCGACGTGCGGCTGCGCATCGCCTCGCTTGGCGACTGGCTGCCGCAGGCGCGCGGCGCGCTGAACGGGCAGTTCCGCGTCCGCGGACTGTGGCCGAAGCTCGGCGTGCGCGGAAACCTCGACGGCGCCAAGCTGGCCTGGAACGATCAGCGCGCCGAACAGCTGCACCTGAACGTCGATGTCGACGATCTCAGCCATCCCGGCGGCACGCTGACACTGAACGCACAACAGGTCGAAGCCGCCGGTTTCGCCTTCGCGACGCTGAGTGTGGACGGCCGCGGCAACCGCCAGCGCCACGCCCTGCGCGTGGCTGCCAAGGGCGATCCGCTGTCGCTGCAGCTGGCGCTGTCCGGCGGCATGCAGGGCGACGCCTGGAAAGGCTCGCTGGACCGCCTCGACCTCGGCCTGGAAGGCATTCCCGAATGGCGGCTGCGCGCGCCTGCCGCGCTGGCCTGGAACCGCGGCGAAGGCTCCCTGGGCCAGACCTGCCTGAGTCCGGGCCAACCCGAGCTGTGCATGTCCGCCGAGCGCAAACGCGACGGCAGCCTGCGCGCGCAGTACCGCATGCGCGAGTTGCCGCTGGAAATGATCCTCGCCGTCGCCGGCAACGATCTTCCCATGCGCGCCGACGGCACGCTGAGCGGCGACGGCGACATCCGCCGCGACGCCAAGGGCCACCTCGACGGTCAGGCGCGGCTGCAGTCCGCGCAGGGCCAGGTGTTCTACGTCGATCATCCGAACCAGCCGCTGATCCGCTTCCGCGGACTCGACGCCAACCTCGCCATGACGCCGCAGGAACAACGGCTGCGCATCGGCGCGTCGCTACAGCAGAACGGTCGCCTGGACGGCGACCTGCGCATGCAGGGCCCCCAGCATGCACTCAGCGGCCAATTGCACATGCATCTGGACAACCTGCGCTTCGTCGAGCTGTTCAGCAGCGAGGTCGCCAACCTTCAGGGCGACCTCAAGGCCGACCTCGCCCTGGCCGGCACCCTGGCCGCGCCGGCGGCCAGCGGCGAGGCGGTGGTCGACGGCTTCTCCGGCGAAATTCCCGGTCTCGGCCTGAAACTGAGTCAGGGACAAGTGCGCGTCAGCGGCAGCAACGCGCAGCAGCTGCGCATCGACGGTCGCGTGCATTCCGGCGACGGCGACCTGAACATCGCCGGCACACTCGGCCTCGGCAGCGGCGGCGGCACCGACATCAAACTCACCGGCAGCAAGGTGCAGGTCGCCGACATTCCCTCGGCGATGGTCAGCATCTCGCCCGACCTGGCGGTCACGCACGACGCCAACGGTCTGCACATCGGCGGCACACTCGGCGTGGACAAGGCCAACGTGAAGCTGGAGAAACTGCCCGGTGCGGGCACCACCCAGGCCTCGCCCGACGTGGTCGTGGTCGACGCCGAGAAACCGCCGCAGGAAGCCGGCGCCGCGCTGGCCGTCAGCACCGACGTGCGCATCGATCTGGGCCGGCACACCCACGTCGTCGGCTACGGCCTGGACGGCGATCTGCGCGGCAACCTGCACGTGATCGGTCGCAGCGGCAAGGGCGCGCTGGGTCAGGGCCAGATCCGCGTCGACGGCACCTTCCGCGCCTACGGCCAGGACCTGCACATCGAACAGGGCCGGCTGCTGTTCGCCTCCACGCCGCTGGACGACCCCGGCCTCGACATCCGTGCCGTGCGCAAGCTCAACCCGAACGCCACCGTCGACGACGGCCAGGTGGTCGGCCTGCAGGTGCGCGGCACCGCCAAGCGGCCCGAGCTGACGGTGTTCTCGAATCCGGTGATGGAGCAATCCGACGCGCTGTCCTACCTCATCACCGGCAAGCCGCTGTCGCAGGTCAAGGGCGGCGAAGGCAGCATGGTGAACTCGGCCGCGCAGGCGCTCGGCTCGGCCACCGGCGACCTGCTGGCCAAGGGCATCGGCTCCAAGCTCGGCATCAGCGATATCGGCGTGTCCAGCAACGACGCGCTGGGTACCGCCGCGTTCACCGTCGGCAAGTACCTCTCGCCACGGCTGTACCTCAGCTACGGCGTCGGCCTGTTCCAGCCCGGTCAGGTGGTGACCCTGCGCTACATCCTCAGCCGACGCTGGAATTTCGAGGCGCAGCAGGCCACCGAGTTCAGCCGCGCGAGCTTCAACTACCGTTACGAACGCTGAACGGGCGTCCGTGACTTATGGCCTAGAAGGCCCGTCCAACCGTTCCACGCGCCCCGTCGTCGTACTAAGGTGATTCACTTTCCATGTCGAGGTGACGCACCATGCAACGTACATCCTGGATTCTCGCCGCCGCCGTCGCGATGGCGCTGAGCGCCTGCTCGCCGTCGTCCAACAGCGACCAGCAGAAGACGGCCACGCCCGCCGCCAGCGCGCCGAAACCGGCCACCGCCGCAACCGTCGCCGCGAAGCCCGACAGCGGCGTCGACATGGCCGGCATCGACCACTCGGTGAAGCCCGGCGACAACTTCTTCGACTACGCCAACGGCGCGTGGCTGAAGACCGCGACGATTCCGGACGACCGTTCCAGCATCGGCAACTTCCTGACCATCTACGAGCGCACCCAGAAGCGCATCGACGACATCATCGAGAACACCGCCAAGAGCAACCCGGCGGCCGGCACCGACGACCGCAAGATCGCCGACTACTACGCCGCCTACATGGACACCGCCGCCATCGAGAAGATGGGCCTGCAGCCGATCCAGCCCGAGCTTGACGCCATCGCCAAGATCAAGAATCGCAAGGAGCTGGCCGAAGTGCTGGGCAGCCGCCTGCGTCAGGACGAAGACCCGGTCAACAACACCGACTTCCACACCGATCACCTGTTCGGCCTGTTCGTGGCCCAGGGCCTGACCGATCCGTCGCACAACATCGCCTACCTGCTGCAGGGCGGTCTGACCATGCCCAGCCGCGACTACTACCTGTCCGACGACAAGGCGATGGCCGGCTTCCGCGACAAGTACAAGGCCTACATCGCCGCCCTGCTGAAGCAGGCCGGCACGCCGAACGCCGAGGCCGAAGCCAAGCGCGTGTTCGATCTGGAAATGAAGATCGCCAAGGCGCAGGAAAGCCTGGTCGACAGCCAGGACGTGCACAAGGCCAACAACCTGTGGTCGATGAGCGACTTCGCCAAGAAGGCGCCGGGTCTGGACTGGAACGCCTATTTCAAGGCCGCCGGCCTGAGCGACCAGAAGGTCATCGACGTGTGGCAGCCCAAGGCCTTCGCCGGCCTGTCCAAGCTGGTCGCCGACGCGCCGCTGGCCGACTGGCGCGCGCTGCTGCGCTTCCACACGCTGGATGAGCACGCCGGCCTGCTGCCGCAGGCCTACGCCGATCTCGCCTTCGACTTCCACGGCAAGACCCTGACCGGCGTGCCCAAGCAGCAGCCGCGCGAGAAGCGTGCCATCGCCGCCACCAGCTACGCGCTGGGCGACGCGGTCGGCAAGCTGTACGTGAAGCAGTACTTCCCGCCCGAGGCCAAGAAGCAGGTCGAGGATCTGGTCAACAACCTCGTCGCCGCCTTCGGCTCGCGTCTGGACAACCTGGAGTGGATGACCCCGGCCACGCGCGCCAAGGCCAAGGAGAAGCTGGACACGCTGAAGGTGTTCGTCGGCTATCCGGACGCCGGCCACTGGCGCAACTACGACGGCCTGAAGGTCAGCGCCGACAACCCGCTGGCCAACGCGATGGCGGTGTCGAAGTTCAACTACGACTTCGCGCTGTCCAAGCTGGGCAAACCGGTCGACCGCGCCGACTGGTGGATGACGCCGCAGACCGTCAACGCGCTGAACATCCCGCTGGAGAACTCGCTGAACTTCCCGGCCGCGATCCTGCAGCCGCCATTCTTCGACCCGAAGGCCGACCCGGCGCACAACTACGGTGCGATCGGCGCGATCATCGGCCACGAGATCAGCCACAGCTTCGACAACATGGGTTCGCAGTTCGACGCCCAGGGCCGCATGCACAACTGGTGGACGCCGGCCGACGCCAAGCACTTCAAGGAAGCCACGCAGAAGCTGGTCGACCAGTTCAACCAGTACGTCGCGCTGCCGGGTCTGCACGTCAACGGCGAGCAGACGCTGGGCGAGAACATCGCCGATGTCTCCGGCCTGACCGCCGCCTACATCGCCTACCACAAGTCGCTGAACGGCAAGCCGGCGCCGGTGATCGACGGCCTGACCGGCGACCAGCGCTTCTTCCTGTCCTTCGGCCAGGCCTGGCGCAGCAAGATGCGCGAAGCTGCTCTGCGCCAGCGCGTGAACACCGACGTGCACGCGCCGCCGCAGTTCCGCGCCGAAACGGTGCGCAACCTGGACGGCTGGTACAAGGCGTTCGACGTGCAGCCGGACCAGAAGCTGTACCTGAAGCCGGAACAGCGCGTGCAGATCTGGTAAGACCGCACCACCGCGAAAACGAAAAGGCCGCGCAGCAATGCGCGGCCTTTTTCATATCCGGATCACGACCCGCGTCACCCCGACTCCATGCCTGTGCATGGACTGGACACCGAACGACTCAGGCGATGCCGAGCCCTTCGATGCTGGCGATGCGCGCGGCGTCGAAGCCGGCCAGCGCGGCGAAGCGACGGCCGCGTTCGGTGTAGTCGCGGAACTGGTCGAAACTCGGCGCGCCGGGTGACAGCAGCACGACGCCCTGCACCGGCGCCGTTTCGCGGGCGCGGTCGACGGCGGATTCCAGCGTGTCGGTCTCGATCAGCGAAGCCGCGTATCCCGCCACGCGCAGCGCGTCGAGCACGCGGGCGCGGTTGGCGCCCTGCACCACCACCGCGTGCGGCGGACGGTCGCGCAGCGCCTCGGCAAAACCGTGCCAGTCGAGTCCGCGATCGTGGCCGCCCAGGATCAGCACGGTCCGCGCGCGCGGCAGACTGTCGAGCGCCGCCAGCGCCGCCTGCGGCGTGGTGCTGATGGAATCGTTGATCCAGCGCAGCCCGTCGCGTGCGCCCAGCGGCTGCAGACGGTGCGGCAGGGCGTGGAAGGTTCGCAGCGCCGGCAACGCGGCTTCAGCATCCAGACCTACCTGCTCCAGCGCCGTCAGCGCGGCGCAGGCGTTGAGCGCGTTGTGCGCGCCCGGTAGCGGCAGGTCGGCAACCTCGAACAGGCGCGACGCGCCGCGATGCAAACCGCCGTCCGCCACGTGCCAGCCATCCGTCGCGCCGAAGACGACGCGTCTCGGATGCGCCGCCGTGCGCGCCAGCAGGTCCGGCTGCGTGGCGTTGACCAGCAGCGTGCGCGCGGCGTCGGCCAGCTTCAGCTTGTCGGCGACGTAGCGCTCGCGCGAGCCGTGCCAATCCAGATGCTCTTCGTACAGGCTGGTGATGACGCCGAGTTCCAGCGGCCCGGCTTCGCCGGTCTGGAAGCTGGACAGTTCCGTCACCCACAGCGCCGCGTCGCCGTCGAGCAGCTCCAGCAGCGGCAGACCGATGTTGCCGGCCAGCGCCGTGCGCACGCGCAGCGAACGCGCCAGATGCGCGAGCAATGCGCTGACCGTGCTCTTGCCTTTGGTGCCGGTGACGCCGATCACGCGCGCGTCGGCACGCTCGCCGAACCACAGCGCGGTGCCCGACGTGAACCTCGTGCCCTGCGCCTGCGCATCCAGCAATTCGGGTTTGTAGGCGGAGATGCCCGGCGATTTGATGACCACGTCGAACGCCGACAGCGCCTGCGCATCCGGCGCTTCGACGCGCACCGTCAGCTCGGCCATCGCCGCCAGATCGTCCGCCTCGCCCGGGCGACAGAACAGCGTCAGCGCCTGACCCGGCAGCCGTTGGCGCAGTGCGGCCAGCGCTGCACGTCCTTCGCGTCCCGCGCCCCAGACCGCGACGCGTTGGCCTTCAAGCGCCGCGAATGTCATCCAGCGCTCCGGCCAGCCGGGACGGAATGCGATGCGCATCGGCGGCGTCCAGCCACGGCTCCAGCGCCAGCTCGGATGCGTCGAGCTGCGGCAGGATCTCGTCGGCGAAACGCGCCACCAGCGCGTCCTCGCGCCACTCCGGACGCTGACTGAGCGCGTACATGGCCGCGCGCGCCTCCGCGCCTTCGCCCACGCACTCGAAGGGCTTGTGGTCCTGATATTCCATCAGCGCGTCGAAGCCGGCGCGCTGCGATTCGTCGTCCAGCAGGTTGCGGCCGAAGATGCCCATCAGGCGCGGCTTGGGCAGGAACGGCGCCAGCGCCAGGAACACGAAGTGGCATTTCGGGCACTGCCCGCACCAGCGGTCGGCCGGCTTGGGGCCGAGGATGCGGAAGTTGCGGTTGCAGCTGGAGAAGGCGTCGAAATAGTCGCCGCCCAGGCGCGCGAAGGCGCGCGTCACCGCCAGCTCGGCGAACGGACGCAGCAGCGAGAAGTAGTCCAGGTCCGCGGCCACGTGGCGATGCAACCAGTCGTGCAGGCGACACTCGAAGTCGAAGCCCTTGCTCCACTGGTGATTGACCTCCTGACCTTCGTATTCCAGCGTCGCCGCCGAGGCCGAGCGTTCGTTGGCGAAGGCGATGCTGTCGAAGCCGTACAGAATCGCGGCCACGGCCAGGATCGCCGAGTTCACGGCCGTCACCGGAATGTGGCCGTTCCACGCGCCCATGCGGTTGTAGTCGAACAGCACCGGCGACAGTTCGCGGCCGATGTTCAACGTCGGCAGTCCGGTGCGCGCGGCGCAGTGCGCGATCAGCGGCGAGTTGCCGACCCAGACCGCCGTGGCCTCGCCGCCGACGGCCTTGATCGCCTCGATCGCCACCAGCGAGTCCTTGCCGCCGCCGATCGGCACCAGCGTGCGGCGCGGCAGGTTCAGCGACGCCGCCGGGGCCGACGCTGCGCCATCGCGCGGAAACGCGATACGCCCGCGCAGGTCCAACCCGTTGCGGTAGGCGAACTCGGCCAGGCCATGCAGGTACAGCGTGTCAAGCAGCTCGGCGGTGTCGGCGTCCGGCGCATCGCCGTCGACGACGATACGCTGCGGCACGCCGGCCTTGTAGTAACTGATGCCGGCGACGAAATGCAGCAGGCGCAGCGCGGCGTCGAACGCGCCGCGACGCGCCTCCGACAACGCCGGCGCATCCGCAAAACGGATGCGTTCGATCAGCTCCGGACCGTCGTCGAAGGCGTAGGCCAGCTCGGCCACGCCGTCGGCGTAGCCGCAGCGGACGAAACGGAAGCTCGCGGCCTCGCGCGGGTCGCTCAGTGCACTCATTCGATCACGATCTCGTCGGCGGTTTCCCGCAGATTGTAGTTCGACGCCATCACCGCGCCGTAGGCGCCGGCCTGGGCGACCAGCATCACGTCGCCCTCGGCCGACACCGGCAGGCGGCGGTCGTTGCCAAGCACATCGCCGGTCTCGCAGATCGGTCCGACCACCTGGTACAACGCGATGGCCGGCTGGTCCAGGCGCGACAGGTTCACGATCTCGTGCCAGGCCTCGTACAGCGCCGGGCGGATCAGGTTATGCATGCCGGCGTCGATGCCGAGGTAGTGATGACCGCCCTTGCGCTTGTCCTGCGTCACCCGCGCCAGCAGCACGCCGCTCTCGGCCACCAGATAGCGGCCCGGCTCCATCCACAAGCGGTACTGCGGATAGGCCGCCTTCACTTCGCTCAGCACGCGATCCAGCGCGTTCAGGTCCAGCGGCTGCTCGCCCGGATGCGAGGGCACGCCGAGGCCACCGCCGATGTTGAGAATCTCGATGCTGCCGATGCGTTCGGCCAGCGCCGCCAGTTGCGCGTAGACCTCGCCCCAGTGGCCGGCGTCGAGAATGCCCGACCCCAGATGCGCATGCAGGCCCTGCACACGCACGTCGTGCGTGCGCGCCAGTTCCAGGAAACGATCCAGCTGATCCAGCGGCAGGCCGAACTTCGAGCCGCTGCCGCCAGTACGCACCTTCTCGTGATGGCCCAGGCCGCGACCCAGATCGACACGCAGCATGATCGAGCGACCGGTGAAGAGTTCGCCCCAGTGCTCCATCGGATGCAGCGCGTCCAGCGTGACCGTGGCGCCGTCGTCCAGCGCGGCGGCGTAATCGTCGCGACGCGCGAAGTTCGGCGTGAACAGTCGCGGCGCGTCCGGCGCGGCCGCCTTCGCCGCCGCCAGTTCGCCGGGCGAAACGCACTCCAGCCCGAAGCCGGACGCGGCCACCGCCTGCAGGATGCGCGCGTGGTTGTTGGCCTTGATCGCGTAGTGCACGTGATCGACCGCCTGCAGGTGCTTCAGTCCGTCGATGCGCGCCTGCACCGTCGGCAGGTGATAGACGTAGCGCGGGCTGCGCTCGGCGGCCAGCTGCAGCAGACGCGTGCGCTCGCCGCGCCACCACGCCGGCGCGATGTCCTGCTCGCCGCTGCCGTACAGCGCCTGCCAGCTCGGACCGAACAGCTGCGAGTCGTCGCTGCGCAGGCTGCCGGCGCGCACCAGCAGTTCGTGCAGGCGCGGCAGCAGGTCGTCGACCACGTCCTCGTCGACCACGAAGGTCAGATTCAGATTGTTCGACGACTGCGAAATCATGTGCACGCGCAGCTGCCCGAACTCGGCCAGCACCGAGGACAACTGATGCAGCATCGAACGCATGCCGCGTCCGACCAGCGTCACCGCCGCGCACGGCGCGATCACCTTGACCCGGCACACCTTGGCCAGATCGGTCGCCAGCGCGGCGACGGCGTCGGAATCGAGCAGGTTCTCGGTCGGGTCCAGCGACACCGTGACGTTGGTCTCGGCCGAACCGATCAGGTCCACCGAGATGCCGTGACGACGGAAGGCATCGAACACGTCGGCGAGGAAGCCGACCTGCTGCCACATGCCCACCGACTCCATCGACACCAGGGTGATGCCCGAGCGCGTCGAGATCGCCTTCACGCTGGGCGCGGCCTCGCGCACCTGCGGGCCGATCTCGGTGCCTTCCATGTCCGGATGATTCGTGTCCTTGATCCACAGCGGCACGCGCGGCGCGCGCAGCGGCGACAGGCAGCGCGGATGCAGTACCTTGGCGCCGGTGGTGGCGATTTCCTGCGCTTCCTCGTAGTCCAGCTGACGCAGCAGGCGCGCGCCCGCGACCTGACGCGGATTGGCGCTGAACATGCCGGCCACGTCGGTCCAGATCTCCACGCGCGCGGCCTTCAGCACGGCGCCGAAGCAGCTGGCGGAGGTGTCCGACCCGCCGCGTCCGAGCAGCACGCAGCGGCCGTTTTCGTCACGGGCGATGAAGCCCTGCGCGATCAGCACCTCGCCCTGCGCGGCCAGGCGTTCGGCCAGCGCGGCGTCGGGCTGCGCATCGACCGTCGCCGACAGCGTGCGCGTGCGCGTGTTCTGGTTCGGCAGCGCCACGGCGCGCAGGCAATCGCGCGAGTCGATCCACTGCGTCGGCAGATGCTGGGCGCTCAGGAACGCCGCGCCCAGCGCACTGGAAAGCAGTTCACCGTGCCCCTGCACCAGCGCCTTCCAGGCCAGCGGATCGCCGTCGGCCTCCGGCCCACGCTCGGCCAGCTGGCGCAGACCGTCGAGCAGCGTTCCGACGCGCTCCGGCAGCGCGATCTGCATCGCCGCCGCCAGCGCGCGATGGCGCTCGGCAATCGCATCGGCGGCCTGCGTGCGCGCCGATGCATCGTCCTCGGCGCAGAGCGCTTTCAGCGCATCGGTCACGCCGGCCAGGGCCGACACCACCAATAACACGCGCACGCCCTCGGCGCGGCGCGCGGCGGCCAGCTCGCGGATGTTGCGCCAGCGCTCGACGCTGGCGACGCTGGTGCCGCCGAACTTCATCACCACCCAGGGGGCGTCGGCAGGCAACGTGGAAACGGTCTGGTTCACGGGTTGGACAACATGCTGTGGGGAAAGGGCATCCGGCCAGTGTGCCCGTTGCGCGACAAAACGCAATCGCCCCGGTTATAGCGTTTTTCCATGTCCGAACCGGGCAGCGGACATGACGAAACGGTGGCCGCGTGTATTGTAGGCCACCCGACCACGGACCGCTCCGCCATGCCTTCGCGACGCTACTTCGAGATCGACGTCTTCACCGACCGCGCCCTGTACGGCAACCCGCTGGCCGTGATCGTCGACGCCGACGACCTCGACGCGGCCGCCATGCAGCGCATCGCCACCTGGACCAATTTCTCCGAGACCACGTTCCTGCTGCCGCCGACGACGCCCGAGGCGGACTACCGCGTGCGCATCTTCACGCCGCGCCAGGAGTTGCCCTTCGCCGGGCATCCCAGCGTCGGCAGCGCCTTCGTCGCACTGACCTGCGGGCGCGTGGAGGCGACGCGCGGGGCACTGGTGCAGGAATGCGCCGCCGGGCTGCTGCCGGTGCAGGTCGAGGGCGACGATGCGCAGCGGACCATCCGCGTGCAGGCACCGCCGGCGCGCCTGCAGACCCTGCCCGCCGCGCAGGCCGACGTGCTCTGCGCCGCACTCGGCACGACGGCCGCGCGTCCGCCCCAGCGGATCGACAACGGCCCGCTCTGGCTGACTTGCGATCTGGCCGACGCGGCGACGGTGCGCGCGTTGCAGCCGGACATGAACGCACTGGCGGCGCTGTGCCTGCAGATCGGAGCGGTCGGCGCCTGCGTGTTCGGACGCGAACGCGACGGTAAGACCGACATGGCCGTACGCGCCTTCTGCCCGGCCGACGGCATTCCGGAAGACCCGGTCACCGGCAGCGCCAACGCGGCCATCGCCGCCTACCTGCATGCCGAAGGCGGACTGGACGGCTACGGCCGCCGCTACACCGCCAGCCAGGGCCGCGAAGTGGGCCGGGACGGCATCGTGGAAGTCCACGTCGATGCCGAGGGACGTGTCGCCGTAGGCGGCCGCTGCGTCGTGGTGGTCGAGGGCCACCTGAACCTCTGATCGCCCCGCACCGGAACCTCGCAAGCCTTCCCTCTCACGTCATCCCGGCGAAAGCCGGGACCCAGTGACTTTCTCTTTGCAACGCACGCGGAAGCCCCCGGATGCCTACATTCCGCGGGAATGACGACCGGAGAACGTGTCGGTAACGCAGGTCTTCAAAACGCCGAAGACAGCGACAGTTGCCTGCCCATGCGGCACACCGCATGCTGTGCGGATCGTTCGCGGAGAACCCATCCATGCAGCAGGACGCGACAGCGCCCGGTTACGTTCGACGCCTCGGCGCCTGGTCGGCGGCGATGATGGTGGTCGGCGGCGTGATCGGCGGCGGCATCTTCGTCAATCCGTCGACCGTCGCGCAGCGCACGCACTCGGGCGTCGATCTGCTCGCCTTGTGGATCGTCGGCGGCCTGCTGACCCTGGCCGGCGCGCTGTGCTTCGCCGAACTCGGCGCGCGCCGCCCGCAGGCCGGCGGCAGCTACGTGTACCTGCGCGAAGCCTTCGGCAGCCTGCCGGCGTTCCTGTTCGGCTGGACCATGCTGCTGGTCAACTACTCCGGCAGCATCGCCGCCGTCGGCATGATCTTCGCGCGCTACACCTGCGTCGCCGTCGGCCTGCCGGAAACCCTGGTCAAGCCGATCGGCGTCGGCGCCATCGTGCTGCTGGGCGGCATCAACGCCTTCGGCATCCGCGCCGGCGCGCTGGTGCAGAACCTGTTCACGGTGTTGAAGCTGCTGGCGGTGGCGATCCTGGTGGTGATCGGCCTGGCCTGGGCCGGCAATGGCCACCTCGGCGCGGCCTTCGTCGGCGACCCGGCGCAGGCGGCACTGCCGCGCTGGGCGCTGGCCGGCGCGCTGCTGCCGGTGCTGTTCTCCTACGGCGGCTTCGCCTACGTCAACAACATCGCTGGCGAGATCCGCGAACCGGCGCGCAACCTGCCGCGCGCGCTGGGTCTGGGCATGCTGCTGGTGCTGGGCTGCTACGTGCTGGTCAACATCGCCTACATGAGCGCGCTCGGCCACGCCGGACTGGCCGCTAGCGACACCCCCGCCGCCGACGTGATGGCGCGCGTGTTCGGCGACAACGGCCGCCGCCTGATCGCCGCCGGCATCGCCATCTCCACCTTCGGCTACTGCAACATCGCGATGATCGGCAGCGCGCGCGTGTTCCAGGTGATGGGTGCCGACGGCGTGTTCTTCCGTTCGGTGGCGCGCCTGCATCCGCGCTGGCACGTGCCGAACCGCGCCCTGGCCGTGGTCGCCGCGTGGGCCGTGCTGCTGACCCTGTCCGGCACCTACAACCAGCTACTGGACTATTCGACCGTCGGCGACTGGCTGGGCTATGCCGCCGCCGTGGCGACCCTGTTCTGGTACCGCCACACGCACGCCGGCAACGCCAGCGCCTACCGCACCCCGCTGTACCCGTTGACCCCGCTGCTGTTCATTGCCACGGTGATGGTGATCGTCGCCATCCTGGTGATCACGCGGCCGGTCAGCGTCGGCATCGGACTGCTGATCATCGCCGCCGGCGTGCCCGTGTTTGTGCTGTGGCGCCGCTGGTTCAGCCGCTGACCGGATACGCTCTGCGACAATCATTTTCCGACGCCCAGAGGACGCCCTCCATCGTGCAAGCGCAACCTGTCCAGACGCCACCCGACACCATCACGCGGGTTCCACCGCGCAACGGCATCGAACTGCGCATCAATGGCGAGTCGTACCTGCATACCGGCGACCCTTCGATGCCGCTGCTGTGGTACCTGCGCGACGTGCTGCAGCTGACCGGCACCAAGTACGGCTGCGACAGCACCGTGTGCGGCGCCTGCACCGTGCTGATCGACGGCAAGCGCGCACTCGCCTGCGCCCGCAGCATGGATACCCTGGCCGGTAGCGAAGTGACCACGGTGGAAGGCCTGGCCGGCCCCGACGGCAGCCTGCATGCGCTGCAGCAGGCCTGGATCGACGAGGACGCGATCCTCTGCGGCTACTGCCAGCCGGGCTGGCTGATGGCCGCCGCCGACCTGCTGCGCCGCAAGCCCGCGCCGAGCGACGCCGACATCGACGCGCTGCCGAACCTGTGCCGCTGCGGCAGCCAGCCGCGCATCCGCCGCGCCATCCATCGCGCCGCCGCGCAGCTGCAGGCCGCGAAGGGCTCGAAATGAGCGTTCGACTGCCGCTGACCCGACGTCGTTTCCTGCAGGTCCTGGCCGGCGCCACCGGCGCGCTCATCGTCGGCGTCGGCCGTGCCCGCGCCGCCGATGCCGACACGCCGCTGGCGCTGCTCGGCGACGACCTCACCCGCCTGGGACCGTACGTGCGCATCGAACCGGACGGCCGCGTGATCCTCGGCGCGCGCGACCCGGACTGCGGCGAAGGCACGCACACTTCGCTACCGCGCATCATCGCCGACGAACTCGATGCGGACTGGACCCGGGTCGAGGTGATTTCGCTGGGTCCCGACCTGGTCAGCGGCAACGACAACCTGCGCTGGCGCTACGGCCACCAGCGCAGCGGCGACGGCAGCAGCATCCCCGCCGCCTGGGAAGATCTGCGCGAGGCCGGTGCGCTGGCGCGCTGGCTGCTGGTGCAGGCCGCGGCGCAGGCCAGCGGTGTCGCCGCCGCCAATCTGCGCTGCGAGAACGGCGCCGTGATCGCGCCGAACGGTCGCCGCTTCGACTACGGGTCGCTGGTCAAGTCCGCGCTGCGTCAGGCGCCGCCGCAAACCGCGCCGCCGTTGAAGACGCCCGACGACTTCCGACTGATCGGCCGCCCGGCCGGCGACGTCGACGCCGAAGCGATGGTGCGTGGCGAGGAAAAGTTCGCGCTCGACCAGTACATGGCCGAGGCGCTGACCGCCGTGGTCCTGCACTGCCCCTGGCCCGGCGGCACGCTGGACAGCATCGACACCCAGAGCGCACTGGCGATTCCCGGCGTACGCCGCGTGCTGCAGTTCCAGCCCGAGGCCGGTCAGCCACTGGGCAGCACGCCGATCGCCAACGGCGTCGCAGTGCTGGCCGACGACACCTGGGCGGCACTACGCGGACGCGACGCGCTGAAACTTTCCTGGAAGCCCGGCAAGCAGGCCGACGCCTCCACCGCCGACCTCGAACAGCGCGCGCGCGATCTGCTGCAAAGTCAGGCCGAACCGACTCGCCACGTGCGCGAAGACGGCGATTTCGCCGAGATCGCCAAGCATGCGCCGCATCACGTCGAGGCGATGTACGTGCAGCCGTTCGTCGCCCACGCCACCGCCGAACCGATGAATTGCCTGGTGCGCATCGACACCGACCGCATCCGCGTGGTGACGCCGACGCAGTCGCCGCAGGAAGCGCTGACCATTGTGCAGCGACTGACCGGGATGAACGCCGAGCGCATCGACGTGCAAGTGCCGCGCGCCGGCGGCGGCTTCGGGCGCCGGCTCGATCACGACTTCCTCACCGAGGCCGTACTGCTGGCCAAGGCCGCCGGCACCGCGATCAAGCTGGTGTGGACCCGCGACCAGGACCTGCGCAACGACTTCTACCGTCCCGGCGCGCTGCACCGCATGCAGGCCGTGCTCGACCGCCGCAAGCGCATCGTCGGCTGGAACGTGCGCAAGGCCAGCGCCTCGGCCCTGGCCGGACGCGACGTGCCCGCGGATCGGCTGTGGACGTCCGAGGCCCGCCCCGACGCCCTGCCCGCGGGCCTGATCGCGAATTTCAGCTCCACCTGGTACGAACTCGACAGCCCCCTGCCACGCGGTCCCAGCCGCGGCGGGCACGACGTGGTCGACGCCTTCGCCACGCAGATGTTCCTCGACGAAATCGCGCACACCGTGCGCAAGGATCCGCTCGAACTGCGCATGGAACTGCTCGGCGAACCGCACGTGCTGCCCGGAGCCACTGCCAACGGAGCGATCGACACCGGCCGCCTGGCCAACGTGCTGCAGCGCGTCGCCGCGCGCATCGACTGGAACCGGCGGCGCACCAACGGCCACGGCCTGGGCATCGCCTTCCACCACATCGACGGCGCCTACTGCGCGCATGCCTTCGAGGTGTCCGTGCGCGGCGAGAAAGTCATCGTCCATCGCGCCGTGTGCGCGATCGACGTGGGCCGCGTGATCAATCCGCTCGGGCTGAAGGCCCAGGCGGTCGGCGCCACCGTCGACGGCATCTCCACGGCGCTGGGCCAGACCATCCAGATGCGCGACGGCCGCATCGTGCAAAGCAACCTGCGCGACTACCCGCTGGCGCGCATGGCGCAGCTGCCGCGCGAAGTCGAAGTCATCATCGTGGCATCGGACAGCGCGCCGACCGGCGCCAGCATCGTGGCCATGCCCTCGACCGCACCGGCGCTGGCCAGCGCCGTGTCCGCCGCGACCACGGTGCGCGTGCGTCAGCTGCCGCTGATGCCGGAACTGCTGCGCAAGCTGTAACGCCGCGCAGCCATGCTCACCAGTTGTGGCTGCGCGCGCCCTTGGGCGCGGCGCAACCCGGCGGCAGCACGCCGCCGGAAACGCGCGCAGTCTCGCACTCGACCGATTCCGACGAGGACTTGGGCAGCGACACCGGCGCGGCCGGCGCCGACGACGATGCGCCCAGGCCCGGCACCAGCGGCTGCGCCGGCGCCATGTTCAAGCGCGGATCGTCGCTCTTCGCGGACGGCCCCGCGGGCGGATCGCCACCGCAGCCGAAACCGAGCAGCCAACCGCCGCAGTGGATGCGCACACCGCGGCCCAGATCGAAGGTCTTCTTGAAGCTCAGCGCGTCCACCAGTTTCTGCAACCAGGCCGTCAGCGCGTCCTGATTGTCCGGCGCCCAGTACTTGTCGAAGATGGTCGGCTTGTAGTCCAGGCCGTGATAGCGGCGCGTCATCACGTCGGAATTGCCCTGCGGCTCGCGCTGGATGAACTCGGGCACGCCGTTCGGGCTGCCCTTGCCGGCCTGCCGCTGCGCAGCCTTGCCGTGACCGGGCTGCGGCGGATTCTTGCTGAAACGGTCGGACTGCTGCGCCCATGACGCGTCCGGACGCGGCGCGGCCACGGTGCTCGGCCGCGCGGGCGCGACCGAAGTGGCCTGCGCGGGAGCGACCTCGCTGACCGCGGCGCGCACCGGCGGCGCCGTCTCGATCTGCGGCTGCGGTTGCAGTGCGGACGGCGGCACGTCGATCTTCGGCGTCTGTGCGGCGTTCATGTCGATGTGCACGTCGGGGGCCTGCACCGGCGCCGCCGGCATCGCCTCGGGCGGCGTTTCCGGTGTGGGCGCGGCGACCACGGTCTGCGGCGTCTGCTGCACCACGGTGGTGGTCTCGACCTGAATCTTCTGCGCGGGCGCGGATTCGAGCTGCTGGCGCGGCAGCACTTTGCCGACGTCGATCTGCGGCTGCGGCTGCGGTTCGGCCGCCGGCGGCGCCTGCACCGGCTGCACCGCGACCGGTGCGACCTGATCGCTCTGCACCTCCAGTTTCGGCGCGCCCTGGACCGGCTTGGCCTGCGCGATCTGGATCGGCTGATCCATGACCGACGGCGACGGCACCGACGTCTGCGACTGCAGGGTCACTTTCGGCGGCGGCAGCGCCATCTTCGACGGCTCCATCACCACCTTCTGCGGCGGCGGCACCGCAATTGCCGGCGCTTCCGGCTTCGGCGGCGACGCTGGCGGCTTCGGCACCGGCTGCACCTGCGGCAGCGGCTGCGGCTTCTCGTCGATGCTCGGTGGGGTCTGCGCGATCTGCACGTCGACCTTCGGTCGCGACGGTGCCGGCACCGCGATCGGCGCCAGGTCCGGCGCGCGCGACGGCGCGCTCGGCTTGCGGTGCGCGACACGCGGCTTCACCGGCGTCTGCCGGCGCACCGGCACGGCCGGCGGCGGCGGTGGAGGCGGCGGCGTGGCGTCGATGAAGCGCACCTGGATCGCGTTGTCCTGGCCTTCCGGCTCCGGCGGGTTATAGTGCGGCGGACGCACCAGCAGCATCGCCGCCGCGAACACCAGGTGCACGATGATCGACAGCGTCCAGGCTGTGACGCTGAGCCCGTACTGCCGCGGCGGCTTGCGCCAGCGCATCTGGTGCAGCATCAGCCGCGTGGTGCGATTGAAGCTGCCCTGCCCGGTCGAGATCGAACGCCGCGAATGCACCGTCCAGCGGTGATGCTCCGCAATCGGCGTATGCACGTAGCCCAGCCACTTCATGCGCGCGCGCCGCTCCCTGCGGAGACCCGCACAAGCGCCAACGCACATTGCATGTTCTTGCCTGACATCATCGTTCCGAAGGTTTCCGGTGCGTGCCGGCGTGACGATTTCCGACGGTGCGTGTCACCTTAGCAGCGGCCGGGTTTGCGCGGCAGTACCTGGCTGCGGCTGCGCCCCGCGCGGCGGAGCGCAGCCGTAAAACAGCGCGGCCGGACAAGGCCGGCCGCGCCAGTGGCATGCATTTCGAGTGCGCGCGGTACCCGTAGTTCCCGCACCTTCGCGCGCTTACTCCGCGGGACGCACGCTGTCGTCCACGCGCACGCGCAGACGGCGGCCCGGATCGTGATCCATGCGGGTGCGATAGACGTCGCCGCGATAGCGGTAGGTGACGTCGTAACCGATCACGCGATCGCCCGCGTAGACCGACCGGGTACGGCAGCGTTCGGCATAGGCGGTGCGCACGTCCTCGCGACCGCTGCCGGCCGTGGCGCGGTTGCCGATGGCGCCGCCAACCACCGCGCCGGCCACGGTCGCGGCCCGGCGGCCGTCGCCCTTGCCGATGGTGTTGCCCAGCACGCCGCCGATGACGGCGCCGAGCAGCGTGCCCGCCGCCTGATGGCCGTTGTCGCGATAGACCTCCTGACCGACCGGCACGTCGCGGCAGACCTGCTGCGGACGGTAGGCGCTCCGATACAGCGGCTGCACGGACATCACGCGGGCGTAGTCGATGTAGGTCTCGCCGCCGTAGCCGTGACGCGCCCAGGGCGGGTCGGCCAGCGCGGCCGTGCTGGTGGCGATGGTGGCAACGAGCGTCAGGGTGGTAACGAGACGTTTCATGGCACGACTCCTCTATCGGTTGTGCGACTCGCATTCTCCGTACCCGCTTTGAATTGCCTCTTAACTGCGAAATCGGCCCTGTCAACGCGTGGCGGACTCGCGCGTTGCGCAGGGCAGCTTGACCTCGGCCGGCAAAAGGACAAGGCTTGTCTTCCCCGCCATGACNGCGGCCCAGATCGAAGGTCTTCTTGAAGCTCAGCGCGTCCACCAGTTTCTGCAACCAGGCCGTCAGCGCGTCCTGATTGTCCGGCGCCCAGTACTTGTCGAAGATGGTCGGCTTGTAGTCCAGGCCGTGATAGCGGCGCGTCATCACGTCGGAATTGCCCTGCGGCTCGCGCTGGATGAACTCGGGCACGCCGTTCGGGCTGCCCTTGCCGGCCTGCCGCTGCGCAGCCTTGCCGTGACCGGGCTGCGGCGGATTCTTGCTGAAACGGTCGGACTGCTGCGCCCATGACGCGTCCGGACGCGGCGCGGCCACGGTGCTCGGCCGCGCGGGCGCGACCGAAGTGGCCTGCGCGGGAGCGACCTCGCTGACCGCGGCGCGCACCGGCGGCGCCGTCTCGATCTGCGGCTGCGGTTGCAGTGCGGACGGCGGCACGTCGATCTTCGGCGTCTGTGCGGCGTTCATGTCGATGTGCACGTCGGGGGCCTGCACCGGCGCCGCCGGCATCGCCTCGGGCGGCGTTTCCGGTGTGGGCGCGGCGACCACGGTCTGCGGCGTCTGCTGCACCACGGTGGTGGTCTCGACCTGAATCTTCTGCGCGGGCGCGGATTCGAGCTGCTGGCGCGGCAGCACTTTGCCGACGTCGATCTGCGGCTGCGGCTGCGGTTCGGCCGCCGGCGGCGCCTGCACCGGCTGCACCGCGACCGGTGCGACCTGATCGCTCTGCACCTCCAGTTTCGGCGCGCCCTGGACCGGCTTGGCCTGCGCGATCTGGATCGGCTGATCCATGACCGACGGCGACGGCACCGACGTCTGCGACTGCAGGGTCACTTTCGGCGGCGGCAGCGCCATCTTCGACGGCTCCATCACCACCTTCTGCGGCGGCGGCACCGCAATTGCCGGCGCTTCCGGCTTCGGCGGCGACGCTGGCGGCTTCGGCACCGGCTGCACCTGCGGCAGCGGCTGCGGCTTCTCGTCGATGCTCGGTGGGGTCTGCGCGATCTGCACGTCGACCTTCGGTCGCGACGGTGCCGGCACCGCGATCGGCGCCAGGTCCGGCGCGCGCGACGGCGCGCTCGGCTTGCGGTGCGCGACACGCGGCTTCACCGGCGTCTGCCGGCGCACCGGCACGGCCGGCGGCGGCGGTGGAGGCGGCGGCGTGGCGTCGATGAAGCGCACCTGGATCGCGTTGTCCTGGCCTTCCGGCTCCGGCGGGTTATAGTGCGGCGGACGCACCAGCAGCATCGCCGCCGCGAACACCAGGTGCACGATGATCGACAGCGTCCAGGCTGTGACGCTGAGCCCGTACTGCCGCGGCGGCTTGCGCCAGCGCATCTGGTGCAGCATCAGCCGCGTGGTGCGATTGAAGCTGCCCTGCCCGGTCGAGATCGAACGCCGCGAATGCACCGTCCAGCGGTGATGCTCCGCAATCGGCGTATGCACGTAGCCCAGCCACTTCATGCGCGCGCGCCGCTCCCTGCGGAGACCCGCACAAGCGCCAACGCACATTGCATGTTCTTGCCTGACATCATCGTTCCGAAGGTTTCCGGTGCGTGCCGGCGTGACGATTTCCGACGGTGCGTGTCACCTTAGCAGCGGCCGGGTTTGCGCGGCAGTACCTGGCTGCGGCTGCGCCCCGCGCGGCGGAGCGCAGCCGTAAAACAGCGCGGCCGGACAAGGCCGGCCGCGCCAGTGGCATGCATTTCGAGTGCGCGCGGTACCCGTAGTTCCCGCACCTTCGCGCGCTTACTCCGCGGGACGCACGCTGTCGTCCACGCGCACGCGCAGACGGCGGCCCGGATCGTGATCCATGCGGGTGCGATAGACGTCGCCGCGATAGCGGTAGGTGACGTCGTAACCGATCACGCGATCGCCCGCGTAGACCGACCGGGTACGGCAGCGTTCGGCATAGGCGGTGCGCACGTCCTCGCGACCGCTGCCGGCCGTGGCGCGGTTGCCGATGGCGCCGCCAACCACCGCGCCGGCCACGGTCGCGGCCCGGCGGCCGTCGCCCTTGCCGATGGTGTTGCCCAGCACGCCGCCGATGACGGCGCCGAGCAGCGTGCCCGCCGCCTGATGGCCGTTGTCGCGATAGACCTCCTGACCGACCGGCACGTCGCGGCAGACCTGCTGCGGACGGTAGGCGCTCCGATACAGCGGCTGCACGGACATCACGCGGGCGTAGTCGATGTAGGTCTCGCCGCCGTAGCCGTGACGCGCCCAGGGCGGGTCGGCCAGCGCGGCCGTGCTGGTGGCGATGGTGGCAACGAGCGTCAGGGTGGTAACGAGACGTTTCATGGCACGACTCCTCTATCGGTTGTGCGACTCGCATTCTCCGTACCCGCTTTGAATTGCCTCTTAACTGCGAAATCGGCCCTGTCAACGCGTGGCGGACTCGCGCGTTGCGCAGGGCAGCTTGACCTCGGCCGGCAAAAGGACAAGGCTTGTCTTCCCCGCCATGACCGCCCGCCCAGCGCACCGCGCTCCGGCGGCCAGCGTTCCCGAGCGGACGACCATGACGGCCTCCAGGGATGCCCTGACGCGTCCCAGTGCAGGTGTCATGATGCCCAGAAGATTCACAGCACATCCGTGGCGCGGCGCAGACAGCGTGTCTGAGCCGGTTTCGGACGGCGCGCTGCCGATCTTCTGGGTCTTCCGCGCTGATCGGCAGTTCGAGCGCCCGGACCGGTCGCTGCATGCCCGGCGTGCACGCCCCCGGTCCCGACGAGCCGTTCGCTCGACTTCACCGATGCGTTCGCGACCCGCATCCGCAACCACCCGCGACACCTGCATCGGCACGCACCAGGACACCCACCACCCCTCACGGGAGGCAGGTCATGTCCCACCACCAAGCACCCATCCGCAACCTCGCCCTGGCCGGCCACGCCGGCGCCGGCAAGACCACCCTTTTGGAAGCCCTGCTGCATGCCGGCGCAGCCCTTTCCTCGGCAGGCACGATCGAGCGCGGCGACACCGTGTCCGATCACGATCCGCTCGAACGCGAGCACCAACATTCCATCGATACCGCCATCGCCAGCCTTGAACACGATGGCTGCCGCATCCAGCTGATCGACACTCCCGGCTACGCCGATTTCCGTGGCCCCACGCTGTCGGCCATGAACGCGGTCGAGACCATGGCCGTGGTCGTCAACGCCGCCGCCGGCATCGAGCACGGCACCCAGCGTCTGATGCACTACGCCGGCCAGCGCAGGCTGGCGCGTCTGCTCGTCGTCAACGGCATCGACCGCGTCGACGGCGCGACGCTGGCGGCGCTGGTGGACGAACTGCGCGAGCGCTTCGGCCCCGAATGCCTGCCGGTCAACCTGCCGGCGAACGGCGCTACCGAGGTGCTGGACTGCTTCTTCCACGACACCGGCAACACCGACTTTTCCTCGCTGGCCGAGGCGCATCGGCAGATGATCGACCAGGTCGTGGAAATCAACGAGAAGGTGATGGAGCACTACCTCGACGCCGGCGAAGACGACCTGAGCCGCGAGGAACTGCACGATGCCTTCGAGCAATGCCTGCGCGAAGCGCACCTGGTGCCGATCTGCTTCGTCTCCGCGCGCACTGGCGCCGGCGTGCGGGAACTGCTCGACCTGACCGTGCGTCTGCTGCCCAGCCCCGCCGAGAGCAATCCGCCGCCGTTCATGCGCGACGAAGACGGTCGCAGCGAGCCGGTGCTGACCGTGGCCGATCCCGAACGCCACGTGCTGGCCGACGTGTTCAAGATCGTCAACGATCCCTTCGTCGGCAAGCTCAGCGTGTTCCGCGTGCATCAGGGCACGGTGCGCAAGGATTCGCAGTTGTTCGTCGACGACGGCCGCAAGCCGTTCAAGGTCGGCCATCTGTTCCGCCTGCAAGGCAAGGAACACATCGAGATCGACGAAGCCGGCCCGGGCGAGATCGCCGCCGTGGCCAAGGTCGACGCGATCCATTTCGACGCCGTGCTGCACGACGCCCAGGCCGATCAGCACATCCACCTGGCGCCGCTGGATTTCCCTCAGCCGATGTTCGCGCTGGCGCTGGAACCGGCGCGCAAGGGTCAGGAGCAGAAGCTGTCGCAGGCCCTGCAGCGGCTGTGCGAGGAAGACCCCTGCCTGCAGGTCGAGCATCACAAGGAACTCAACGAAACCGTGCTGCGCGGCCTCGGCGACCTGCACCTGAAGGTCGCGCTGGAACGGATGAAGCAGCGCTACGGCGTCGACGTGAAAACGCATGCGCCGCGCATCGCCTACCGCGAGACGATCCAGGGTCCGGCCGAAGGCCATCACCGCCACAAGAAGCAGACCGGCGGCGCCGGACAATTCGGCGAGGTGCTGCTGCGCGTCGAACCGCTGCCGCGCGGCGCGGGTTTCGCGTTCGTCGACCAGGTCAAGGGCGGCACCATTCCCGGCCAGTACCTGCCGGCCGTGGAGAAAGGCGTGCTGCAGGCGATGGAAAGTGGCGCGACCGCCGGCTATCCGATACAGGACGTGCGCGTGACCGTGCTCGACGGCAAGCACCACCCGGTCGATTCCAAGGAGATCGCCTTCGTCACCGCCGGACGCAAGGCCTTCCTCGACGCCGTGAGCAAGGCCGGGCCGCTGGTGCTCGAACCGATCGTCAACCTGGACGTGTCGATTCCCGAGGCCAGCGTCGGCGACGTCACCGGCAGCCTGGCCTCGCGCAGGGCGCGCATCCTCGGCACCGACGCGTTGCGCAGCGGCGAGCTGGTCATCAAGGCGCAGGTTCCGCTGGCCGAACTGACCGACTACCAGACCGAACTGAAATCGATGACCGGCGGCCAAGGCCGCTACGCGATGGAGATGAGCCACTACGAAGCCGTTCCGGCACCCGTGCAGAAGCGGCTCAGCGACGCCTGGCGGCCGCACGCGGAGGCCGTTTGAGTACCGCGCCATACGCATCGTTGGCGCAGCTACAGCCGCGCCGCGCTACGGTGGGAACCCATCCGACAGCTACACGCAAGGAGGTATGAATCATGCGCAAGCATCTTTCCCTGATCGCTCTGACCCTGTTCACGGCCATGTCGCTGGCGCTTGCCGCGCAGGCAAGCGCACCCGCGGCATCCGGACCGGGCATGCAGGCCGGCAAGAACATGATGGACAAAACGCCGATGATGGGTGAACACACCATGCCCGGTACCGTGACGTCGGTCGATCACAAGACCGGCATCGTCAAAGTGACCTCCCTGGGCATGCCTCTGGTCGTGCATTTCCCGCCGCCGTCCATCGCGCAACTCAAGGCAGGCGATCGCATCGACCTGCATCTGGGCTACCGCGTCACCGGCCACTGACGCTCGACCATGCACCCCATCCGGACCGGAACGTCCGCGTTCCGGTCCGTTGTCGTCAGGAACAGGCGCGTGCAAGCGCCCATCTGGATGATGGACGATCGACGAACAGAGGCGGAAGCCCCTCACCCGTCGGCGTCGCGCTGGTCGGCCTTGCGGCCATCACCGCATCATCGATCTCTGGCGATCCACGCACTTCGCGCATGCGTACAGCACCGATCCGGAACATCTCCGGAGGGGCATCTCGATCCGGGCGAGGAAACGGAACCGGCCTCGGTGCTCAGGCGGGGTAATCGATACTCAACACTTCGATGGTGCGATCGCCCGCCGGGCGTTTCCACACCACTTCATCGCCGACTTTCGCACCCAGCAACGCCTTGGCCAGCGGTGACACGTAGCTGACCAGGTAGCGATCCGCACCGGCTTCGTCCTCGCCGACGATGCGGTAGGTGTGTTCGCCTTCGTCGTCGGCCACGCGCACGCTCGCGCCGAACGCCACGCGGTCGCGCGGCTGGCCGTCCAGATCGACCACGCGCGCACTGCCCACCCGCGACTCCAGCCAACGGAGGTCGCGTTCGAGCGCCTTCAGCTCCGCCTTGGCCTCCATGTCATCGCCTTCGGCCGCCAGCGCTTGCTTGCGCGCCTGCGCCTCGTCCAGGCCTGCGCGCAACTGCGCCAGTCCGGAGGGCGTGACGTAATTGGGATGCGGACTGATCGGCCGTTCCGGCAATTCGCTGCCGGCCGGCGTATCGGATTCCTTGACGAATGCTCGGCTCATGCTCCCGAACTGGGTGCGTGCACGCGCCGATTCAAGCCATGGCGCGACCGTTCGTTCAGCGCTTGGGCTGCAGCAGGGTGCCCGTGCAGTTGGACGCGCCGCAGCGGCAGGCCCACAGCTTCTTCATCTTCGCCGTGTGCGGCACTTCGAGCACGATGCCGTAGTTGTAGGTCAGTTCCTCGCCCGGCGCGATGTCGCGCAGCGCTTCGATCAGCACCTTGTCGTGCTTCGGATTGCCGTCCGCGGCTTCCTCGATGGTCGCCTCGCAGTTCGGGTCGCAGCTGTGGTTGATCCAGCGCGCGTTGTTGCCGTCGAAGTTGGCGTCGAGGATGTACTTGTCGTTCAGCGTGAACAGGAACGTGTGGCCGGTGTCGGCACCGTCGCCGTACTGACGATCGGCCTGGGCGTGCGTGATCAGGCGACCCTTGTACTGGATGACGGTCTCGCCCTTGGCGATGGGGGCGGTGGCGAACACGCCATTGCCGTGGATCGGCGAACGGCGGGCGGCGATGCGTCGTGGCATGGAGAGGTCTTCGCGCAAAAGGAGCATCATGCCCTGCGCACGAACGATTGCAAGGCCGCGATGTCGCAAGGGTGGCATCCGCGCCGGCGGGCGTTAGAATCGAAATTCGAACATTCGTTTGGAGGCTGGCATGAAACGCGTTCTGAGCGTGGCAACCCTGATCGTCGCGATCGTCGCCCTGAGCGCCTGCGGACCCACGCGCAAGAGCGTGTTTCCTCCGCTGGTCAGCATCCAGCAGCTGCACGTCGGCGCCGACGGCCAGTGGCGCATGCAATTGCGCATCCAGAACAACAGCTACGACGGCGTGAAGTTCCGCGCGGTGAATCTGGACATGAAGCTGCACGGCGCCGACGCGGGCCGCATCGACCAGGCCATCGATCTCGACATTCCGGCGCTGTCGGTCGACGTCGCCGACGTACGCATCACGCCCTCGCCGACCGCGGCCAGGCTGCTCGCCGGCAACGCCGTCCGCTACCAACTCGAGGGCACCGCGACCGGCACGCCGGAGCAGGACAAGAAGCCCCGCACGTTTAAGGTGAAGAGCGGCGACACCTGGCTGTCGCCGGTACCGGGCATCGCCAACACCTGGCGCTAAACCACGCGCGCCGCACCACCAGGATTCGATATGACGCTCTACGCCGCTCCGCTCGACGACATGCGCTTTGCCTTCTACGACCTGCTCGGCGGCGACGCCGTGCTGGCGCGTCTTCCCGGCGGCGAGGCGCTGAGTCGGGAATTGATCGACGCCGTACTGAACGAAGCCGCACGCTTCAACGAGCAGGTGCTGGCTCCGCTGAACCAGAAGGGCGATGCCGAAGGCTGCCACTTCGATCGCGACACCGCGTCCGTGCGCACGCCGCAGGGGTTTCGCGAGGCCTACGCACAATACGTGGACGGCGGCTGGGCCGGCCTGACCGCGCCCGAGACCTACGGCGGCCAGGGGCTGCCGCACAGCATTGGCGCGCTGGTCAAGGAAATGATCGATTCGGCCAATCTGGCCTGGGGCACCTACCCGCTGCTGTCGCAGGGCGCCACCGATGCGCTGCTGGCGCATGGCGAGGACTGGCAGCGCGAAGCGTTCCTGAAGCCCATCGTCGAAGGCCGCTGGACCGGCACGATGTGTCTGACCGAGCCGCAGGCCGGCTCCGACCTGGGTCTGCTGAAGACGCGCGCGGAACCGGGCGAGAACGGCACCTACCGCATCACCGGCACCAAGATCTTCATCACCGCCGGCGAGCACGACTTCACCGAGAACATCGTGCATCTGGTGCTGGCGCGACTGCCCAACGCGCCGGCCGGCAGCCGCGGCATCTCGATGTTCATCGTGCCCAAGTTCAAGGTCGACCGCGACGGTGCGATGGGCGAGCGCAACGCCGCTGCCTGCGGCGCCATCGAGCACAAGATGGGCCTGAAGGGTTCGGCCACCTGCGTGATGAACTTCGACGGCGCCGAGGGCTACCTGATCGGCCAGCCGCACAAGGGCCTGATGGCCATGTTCACCATGATGAACGCCGCGCGCCTGGCGGTGGGCATCCAGGGCCTGTCGCTGATCGAGCGCGCCTACCAGAACAGCCTCGCCTACTGCCGCGAACGTCTGCAGATGCGCGCGCTTTCGGGCGCGGTGGCGCCGGACAAGGCCGCCGATCCGATCATCGTGCATCCCGATGTGCGCCGCATGCTGCTGACCCAGCGCGCCTTCGCCGAGGGCGGCCGCGCGCTGGCGCTGTACGCGGCGCTGCAGAGCGACATCGAGGAACGTAGCGAGGACGCCGACGAACGCGCCCGCGCCGGCGAGGTACTGGGTTTCCTGATTCCGATCTGCAAGGCGCTGCTGACCGAAGCGGCCGTCGAGTGCACCTACCACGCGCTGCAGACCTACGGCGGTCACGGCTACATCGCCGAGCACGGCATCGAACAGTTCGCCCGCGATGCGCGCATCACCACGCTGTACGAAGGCACCACCGGCATCCAGGCCCTGGACCTGCTCGGACGCAAGGTCATGCAGTTGCAGGGCGCGGGCCTGAAACACGTGCTCGGCGACATCGCCGCGTTCTGCCAACAGCATGCGGGGGACGAAGCGCTAGGTACCTTCGTCGGCCCGCTTGCCGTGCACACCAAGACCTGGAGCGACCTGACCCAGGAACTCGGCAAACGCGCCCAGGACGATCCCGACGAGATCGGCGCGGCCGCGGTGGACTACCTGTTCTACTCCGGCTACATCGTGCTGGCGTGGCTATGGGCGCGCACCGTGGCGACGCTCGACGCCTCGTCGCTGGATGCGGAAACGCGCAGCGAGAAACGCGACACCGCGCGCTTCTACTTCCAGCGCATCCTGCCGCGCACGCACACGCATCTGGCGGCGATGCAGTCCGGTCTCGCCGGTCTGCCCGTCGTGCGCTAGCTCACGCGCGCCGACTGGCGACACGAGAGCGGTACCGAACGCACTTTCCGGCGTCGCCGCGAAGGTGTAGAACTGCACACCCGCGCCTCGAGCGCCGTACCCGCGAGCTGTCATGAGCGATTCGCCCTTCCTGATCCGTCTGGCCCGACCCGACGACGATGACTTCATCATCGGCCTGGTCCCGCGCTTTGTGGATTTCACGCTGCCCGCATGGCGACGGCGCAACGAGTGCATCGAAGGCATCCGCAAGGATCTCTCCGAACACCTGGAAGACTCGCCCGCCAACAGCTTCATGTTCGTGGCCGAGGACCGCGAAAGCGGTCGGCGGCTGGGTTTCGTGCATCTGCAGAAGACGCAGGACTTCTTCAACGGCCGCACCAACTGCCACATTTCCGATCTGGCCGTGTCGCCAAAACAGGAAGGCCGCGGCATCGGCCGGGCACTGCTCGACCACAGCCGCGAGTGGGCGCACGAACATCACTGCCACATGATCACGCTGGCCGTATTCCCGGGCAACGAACGCGCACGCAAGATGTACGAGGCCGCCGGCTTCGACGTCGATCTGGTGCGCATGGCCATGCCGCTGTCCTGAGATTCGCGCCCGCAGAAAGCAGAACGCCCGTCCATCGCTGGACGGGCGTTGCTCGAGCGCGGTGCCGACACCGGCAACCGGTCGGGTTCGGCGTGGAACGCGTTACGCGTTCTCGACCGTCTCCTCGCGCATGCGCTCGACGAAGCGCTGACGCTCCTCCGGCGTGAAGCGCGCATGCAGACGCTGGATGATGCCGTCGAGGTTCGACAGCGAGAACAGGTGCGCGTGGATCCAGCCCAGCGAACCGTCCTGAAGCAGACCGTGGATGGTCTCGGCGTCGAGCTTGTGCAGCTTCTCTTCGTCGATCACGAACAGGCCGTTCAGCACCGTGTTCTTGTCCGGCATCTTGATTTCGATGTTGCGGGCAACCAGCAGGTCCAGCTCGCGCACGCGCTTCATGAACGCCTTGGTGCGATTGATGTGCTGCTGGAACTCGCCGAGGAAACCGACCGCCTGCTTGAGGGTGTCGGTGTCGCTGCCGTCCTCGTTGAACAGACGCTCGCCTTCCTCGTTGTTGAAGCCCTCGTAGGACTCATCGAGGAACACCGCGAAATCGTCGCCCTCGCCGTCCTCGGATTTCTCGGCCAGCACGAACGGGTAACGACGCACGAACGCGGGGATGTAGGTGCTGCGATCCCACAAGCCGTCCTCGTTGACCATCAGATTCTCGTGCTGGCGCACGCCCAGCAGCGCGATCGGATTGGCGTCCTCGACACTGTTGCCGCCGAACAGGATCGGATAGTGATGGGCCGCCGACGGAAACTCGATGCTGGCCAGCGGCACCGAATGGGTCTTGGCCGTGAAAGACATGTCGGCCATCGGCTTGATACGCAGATCCTTGTGGGATTCGCGGTTGAGCGGCACCGGACGCTCGTAGAAAAGAACTTCGCTCACGTTGATCATTCCTCGCTACCGCCGCGCCGGACCGCCCCTCCGGGGTCCTCGGGAACGCAACGACGGTTTTTGGTCAATCCCTGATCATACCAGCGCACCGCCCGGGCAGTAAGACCATCGCCACATTCGGGTAGTAGGCTGAAATCCGCCCGGCACCTGCGCAAAAGGTTAAAAAACGGGTTTTTTCCGCTATGCTCGGGAAAAAGCAGGAATCGGGGCCGCGCGAAAGGCACGCCCCCCGGCAGGAACGCTTATCTCGCCCCACCACGAGGGATCGATACGCAGATGCTGACGGAAGATTCGAACATGCACGACCTGCACTCCACGCGGGTGCTGGCGCTGGATGCCGGCGGTCGGATTCTCGACTGGATCAGCTGGCAGGACGCCGTTTGTCTCTACGTTCGCGACGCCGTGGCCTGGACCCTCGGCGATCCCTGCCTCACCGTGCACGGCGGCACCAATCGCCTGACCGGCGCGCAGACCACGCTGCAGCTGCATCCGATCGTCGCCAGCACCGGCCACTGCCGGGCCAGCGGCATCGCGCCTTCGCCGGCCCTGACCAACAACGCCCTGTTCGCCCGTGACAAGTACCTGTGCCTGTATTGCGGCGAACGCTTCGCGCGCAGCGCGCTGACCCGCGACCATGTCATGCCGGTCTCGCGCGGCGGCCGCGACATCTGGGAGAACGTGGTCAGCGCCTGCACCCACTGCAACCTGCGCAAGGGCAACCGCACCCCGCAGCAGGCGCACATGCCGCTGCTGGCCGTGCCGTACCGGCCCAGCTGGGTCGAGCACCTGATCCTGTCCAATCGCAACATCCTGGCCGATCAGATGCAGTTCCTGGTCAGCCACCTGCCGCGCAAGCGCCGGGCCTGCTGATCGGCGCGCAGCCGCGCCCGGAAACGCCCTCGCCACGCCCCGAAAATGCCCGCCGCACGATTCAGGATGTCCCTGAACGCGGCGTTTGCGCGCGGCACGGGACAGACGGCACCGTTGGTGCGAAAATACGACGATGATCGACGCTGCTCGCTACCCCCTTCTGGCCCGCATCGAGAGCCCGGCCGACCTGCGCCAACTCTCGGAAGCGCAACTGCAGGACGTCGCCGACGAACTGCGCGCCTACCTGATCGAATCGGTCGCCAGCTCCGGCGGCCACTTCGGTGCCGGCCTGGGCGTGGTCGAGCTGACCGTCGCCCTGCACTGGCTGTTCGACACGCCGCACGATCGCCTGGTCTGGGACGTCGGCCACCAGTGCTACCCGCACAAGATTCTGACCGGCCGCCGCGACCGCATCACCACGATCAAGAAGAAGGACGGTCTGGCGCCGTTCCCGCGCCGCGAGGAAAGCGAGTACGACACCTTCGGCGTCGGCCACTCCTCGACCTCGATTTCGGCCGCGCTGGGCATGGCCATCGCCAACCAGCGCCGCGGCGACATGCGCAAGATCGTCGCCGTGATCGGCGACGGCGCGATGACCGCCGGCATGGCCTTCGAGGCCATGAACCACGGCGGCGATGTCGAACCCGAGATGCTGGTCGTGCTCAACGACAACGGCATGTCGATCAGCGAGAACGTCGGTGCGCTGACCAAGATGCTGGCGCGCCTGCTCGCCAACCGCACCCTCAACAGCTGGCGCGAACGCGCCAAGCGCGCGATTCCGCGACAATCGTTCATGGGCCGCTTCTTCAAGCGCTGGGAGGAACACGCCAAAGGCATGTTCATGCCCTCGACGCTGTTCGAGGAACTGGGCTTCCACTACACCGGCCCGATCGACGGTCACGACATGGATGCGCTGGTCGCGGCCATGAAGACGGTCAAGGATCTGCCCGGCCCACAGCTGCTGCACGTCATCACCACCAAGGGCAAGGGCTACGCGCCGGCCGAGAACGCGCAGATCGACTACCACGCCGTCGGCCCATTCGACCCGCAGGCCGGCGTGGTCAAGAAGGCCGCCGGCAAGATCACCTACACCCAGGTCTTCGGCGACTGGCTGTGCGACATGGCCGCCGCCGACGAGCGCCTGTATGGCATCACCCCGGCCATGCGCGAAGGTTCCGGCCTGGTGCGCTTCTCGCGCGAATATCCGCAGCGCTACTTCGACGTCGCCATCGCCGAACAGCATGCGGTAACGCTGGCCGCCGGCATGGCTTGCGAGGACGCCAAGCCGGTGGTGGCGATCTACTCCACCTTCCTGCAGCGCGCCTATGACCAGGCCATCCACGACGTGGCGCTGCAGAACCTCGACGTGCTGTTCGCGGTCGACCGCGGCGGCGTGGTCGGCCCCGACGGCGACACGCACTCGGGCAGCTTCGACCTCAGCTACCTGCGCTGCCTGCCGAACATGGTGGTGATGGCGCCGGCCGACGAGAACGAATGCCGCGCCATGCTCAGCACCGGCTTCAAGCACCAAGGTCCCGCCGCGGTGCGCTATCCGCGCGGCAACGGCCCCGGCGTGGTGATCCACGCGGATCTCGAAACCCTGCCCATCGGCAAGGCCGAGCTGCGCCGGCGCGGTCACGGTCTGGCCCTGCTCTCGTTCGGCGCGATGCTGGCCCCGGCCGCCGAACTGGCCGCCGAACTGGACGCGACGCTGGTCAACATGCGTTTCGTGAAGCCGCTCGACGAAGCGATGATTCTGGAACTGGCGAAGACCCACGAGGCCATCGTCACGTTCGAGGACAATGCCGTCGCCGGCGGCGCCGGTTCCGGCGTGGCCGAATGCCTGGCCGCGCATGGCATCGTTCTGCCGATCCTGCACCTCGGACTGCCCGACAAGTTCCTCGAACACGGCAGCCGCGAGGAAGTGCTGAGCATGGCCGGACTCGACCTCCCGTCGATGCGCCGCGCCATCCTGGCGCGCTTCCCCCAGCTGGCGCAACGCACCACGGCCAACGGCTGAAGCATGCCATCGCGGCCCAGGAAAAAGGCCCGCGCGATGGCGGGCCTTTTCCGTTTCCCACGTGCGGCCGCTTACCAGCTGTAGCGCGCCTGCAGCATGCCGCTGTTGCCGTGGTAATGGTGGCCCGCCGCGCCGTGCCACGATAGCGTCGCCTCCCGGCGCGCCGCATGGCCACCCCCAACGTACAGATGAACTCGTTGCCGCACCGACCCGCCGGCAGGAGCGGACGCGAACGGCTTCGGGCCCGCTCGTTACACGATCGGAACCCCGTGGATGTTCAATTCCGGATTGCGCCAGAAGGCGTCGTTCTCGAAGCGATTGAACACATCCGGCGGCAGCACCGTCCGGCGCTCGACCGCGCCGACCTTCGGACGCACCGTGTGCAGCCCCGGCGTACCCGCCTTGATGTCGAAAGCTTCGGCATCGAATTCGATGTGCTCGAAATCGTGCTGGAAAGCCGCTTCGCCGATGAAGTCGTAGATCGCCGCCATCGCCTTGCCCGGATCGCTCACCAGCGTCTCGTACTGCACCAGCATCAGTTGGCTGGCGTGCGCACCGAAGAAGGCTTCCTTCAGCGCGTTGTAGGCGTAACCGACCATGCCGTCGCCCTTGGCCACGCCATCGGCACGCGTGTATACCGTGCCGCCGACCGTGTAGTTGAAGATCGACGACGGCTGGAAGGTGTTCTTCTGGACCAGACGCTCGATGCTGTCGATGACCCACGGCATGTGCCGTACGCAGGCGATCACCTTCGATTGCGGAAACAGTTCTGCGATCACGTTCATGCGCGCGCACCAGGCTCGGCTGGTGTCGAAGATCACGGCCTCGTCACGGTCGGCGTAGAAATTCTCGACCACGCCCTTGAGTACGCGACGGCGCTGTTCGTCGTCGATGAACACGGAGAATTCGTTGCGCCCGCTCATTTCTCCGAGCATCGTGCCCAGCAGCCCCGCAACCGGACCGCTCATACCGGCCGTGAATCGCGGGTTCTGCCGCAACAAGGCCGAGAGCAGCGTCGAGCCGGAACGCGGCAGACCGGATATGAAGTGAATGCGATGCATGATGGTCCTTTCCGGATTCGGCAATGATGAAGTTCATCAGTTCGCGCTCGTCACTCGCCACAGGGAACCCTTCCGCTCACGCAGACACGCACCTGCTCCCGCTGCGACCGAGTATAGGAAGATCACGGCTCGGGTCATAATGTCCCTGAGATCGACGCCGCCGTTCGCCGCGCACCGCTGACCCGCTCGCGCGCTTCCAGGTCGCGTGCGGTGAACGCGTCCGCGAATCCGGCGTCGACGAGCAGACGCCGAGCGGCCTCGCCCTGATTCCAGCCGTGCTCGAACAGCAGCCACCCGCCATCGCGAAGATGCCGCGCCGCACCGGCGATCAGGGTACGGATGGCGTCGAGGCCATCGGCACCAGACACCAGGGCATCGAGCGGCTCGAAGCGCAGATCGCCCTGCCGGACATGGATGTCGTCGCGTTCGATGTAGGGCGGATTGGAGACGATCAGATCGAACGTGCGACCGGCCAGCGGCTGGTACCAGTCGCCGTGCAGGAACTCGACCTGCGGGAGATCGTGCGCCACGGCGTTGCGCCGCGCGACCTGCAGCGCCTGCATGGAAAGATCGACGGCTGTCACGCGGGCCTGCGGTCGTTCGGATGCCAGGGCCAGAGCGATCGCGCCGCTGCCGGTGCCGAGATCGGCCACCTGTACGGGTACCCCCTCGGGCATGCGCTGCAGCGCCAGTTCGACCAGTCGTTCGGTTTCCGGACGCGGAATCAAGGTCGCCGGAGTGACCTCCAGATCGAGATTCCAGAATCCGCGCCGTCCGAGCATGTAGGCCACGGGCTCGCCCTGGGCGCGCCGCTGCAGCAGCGCCTCGAAGGCCTGCGCCGTGGACACGTCCACAGGATCGGTCGCATGCGCGAACAGCCAGGCGCGGTCGACGCCGAGGGCATGCATCAGCAGCAACTCGGCCTCGCCGCGCTCGACCCCGCAAGCGGCGGCGCCAACCAGAAGTTCGCGTACCGGCGTCGTTGAGACCATGCATGCACCCTGCTCGAAGATGAACCCGATCCGCTCCGTTGCATCTATGCCTGGACCGCGACCGTAGATCGAAGAGTGTACCGATCTCGACCCAAGGAACGTGCAACGATGCCTTCTCCCCGCCTGCGAACGCTGACGCGTCTGCTGCTCGCCGGACTCCTGCCGCTGTGCCTGAGCGCCTGCGAGGCCACCTTTTTCTCCGCCTTGAACGGCGTCACGCCGCGCCGCGACGTGCGCGTGCATCGCTGCATCGTGTTCGACCGCGCGCACCGCCTCGCGCTCGACGTCTACCGTCCCGTTGACGCAACACATGCCCCCGTGGTGGTGTTCTTCTATGGCGGCGCATGGCAGGACGGCAAACGGCAGTGGTACCGCTGGGCCGGCAAGAGGCTGGCGCGCCAGGGACTGGTCGTCGTGGTGCCCGATTACCGCAAGTTCCCGCAGGTGAAGCTGGACGGCTTCATGCACGATGCGGCGCGGGCCGTGGCCTGGACGCATGCGCACGCCGCCGACTACGGCGGCGATCCGGACGATCTTTTCCTGATGGGGCATTCCGCGGGCGCGCACATCGGCGCGCTGCTGGCCACCGACGAAACCTGGCTGCACCGCGTCGGCATGCGACCGCGGCAGTTGCGCGGCTTCATCGGCCTGGCCGGTCCGTACGATTTCCTGCCGCTGCGCGAGCAGGTCTACATCGACCTCTTCGGCGCCACGCATGCCCAGCAGATGCGCTCGCAACCGGTGGCCTTCGTGGACGGCAACGAACCGCCGATGCTGCTGCTGCAGGGTGGCGACGACGGGGTGGTGGCGCCGGACAACGCGCTGTCGCTGGCCGCGGCGTTGCGCGAACACGGCGAGCAGGTGCAGGCGCATGTGTACAGCGGCGTCAGCCATGCCGGTCTGCTGCTGTCGCTGTCCCATCCGTTCCGCTCCAAGGCGCCGACCCTGCACGATGCGCTGCGCTTCATCGACGCGCACAGTCTGGACGCGCGCGCAGTCATGGCGACCGCATCCACGAGCGAAACTTCGACAGCGTCGCCGTAGCGGCGTCAGTGCATCGCCATGTGCCGCAGGAACGGAGCCTGCACACATACGACAACGAGCGGCCGAAGCCGCCCGCTGCCTGTCCACGAACGCGGAGCGATCAGCGCGTGATCGCGTCCGGGTTCTGCGCTTTCTTCAACGCTGCGCACAGCTTGATCGACTCGGTGGTCTGCGCCAGGCCGCGATCGGCGCCGGGAAGATCGCCGAGGCGAGGCTGGAAAAAGGCCTGCAGACGATCGGCTTCCTCCATCGAGCAGCCGCCACCGCCCGCCAGATTGGGCACGTAGCCGCTGGCGAAGGTACCGGTGCGCTTGACCAGCGGATCGTAGTGCCCCTTGAACCAGGTCCACAGCGCATCGCGGCCGGCGCGCGTGTCGCGGGTGCCGTACAGCAGACGCGCCATCTCACCGACCTTCACCTGTGGGCTGAGCGAGTAGTTCCAGACCCGCTCGGCCTGCGCGCCCTGCGCATGCGTGAGCGCCGCCAGCATGGCGTTGCGACGCGCGGGATCGGTGGTGCGATCCAGTTCGGCGATCAGCGTGCCGACCACCGGTTCGCCCTTCTCCTCCACCGCCACCGACAGATCGGCCGCCAGCAAATCGGGGTTCGCGGCATCCAGATTCAGACGGCCATCCGCCCCCTTCTTGAGCGCCGCGTCGGCCTGTTTCATCAACGCTTCGCGCACGGCAGGCAGCTTTACGTCCAGCCCAAGGAAACCGGCCAGCGAACGGCGCGTCAGCGCATCGTCCGAGGATTCGCCCTTGCGCTTGACGTAGCCCAGCTTCTGCAGTCGCGGCAGATAGGCGTCGGCGGCCAGCTTGCGCAGCGCGGCCCGCTGGGCGTCGGTCTGCGCCTCGTGAACCCAGATCCACTCGAAGGTATCGAGCGGCGCCAGGGCCACTTGTCGGGTCTTCTCCGGCGCCAGCCGGCGCACGGCTTCCATCGCCGCGGAGGCGTCGATGTCGCCGCGGCGGAAGGCGGCGTCGACGGCATCGGCGTAGGCCAGTTTCTCGGCGTCGTTCAGTCCGTCGAGGTGCGCGCTGAGCTTGGCCAGGTCGGTCTTGTCCATGCTGAAGCGGTAGTAGCCGCGCGCGTCGGCGTTGGGCATGTACCAGGCCGGGCACTGCCCGCCGGACAGTTGCATGGTGGCCGTCTTGCTGTCGAGCATCTGGCATTGCACGGCGGCCTTGCCCGCGCCGGTGCGCACGCAGACGGGAACCCCCCAGAGACGGTTCGGATCACCGCTCGAACCCAGCGGCAGGTAGCGGTCCTGGCTCAGATGCAGCACCGGATGCTTGCCGCTGCAGTCCAGGCGCGTGGAGACCATCGGCACGCCGGACTGGTCGAGGAAGCTGTTGAAGGCATGCTTGAACGCATCGCCCTTGCCGGCCGCCTTGGCGATCGCGTCGACCAGATCGCTGGTCTTGGCGTTGCCGAACTTGTGCGCCTGGATGTAGGCGCGCATGCCCTTGCGGAAGGTGTCGACGCCGACGTAGTGCTCGAACATGCCGATCACCGCCGCACCCTTCTGGTAGGTGATGCCGTCGAACGCGGTCTGAATGTCGCCGTTGCCGGTGATCGGCTGACGGATCTTGCGCGCGCTGACCAGGCTGTCGTTGCCCATCGCGCCCTCGGCGCGGCTGACGCGATCCAGGTCGGCGCGGTATTCCGGATGCACCTTGGCGGTGACCTTCTGCTGCATCCAGGTGGCGAACGCCTCGTTCAGCCAGATGTCGTTCCACCAGTCCAGCGTCACCGTGTCGCCGGTCCACTGATGCGCCAGTTCGTGCGCCTGCACGTTGAAGGAATTGCGCACGGCGTCGGACGGCGAATCCTTGTCCATCAGCATCAGCCAGTCGCGGAAGGTGACCAGACCCGCGTTCTCCATCGCGCCGGCGGAGAAGTCCGGCGCGGCCAGCAGGTCGAGCTTGCCGAACGGGTAGCCGAAACCGTAGTACTGCTCCAGGGTCTGGATGATGATCGGCGTCTCGCCCAGCGCGATGTGGATGCGCGAACCCTCGCCGTGCGGGGCGATACCGCGCAGGCGGATAGGCTCCTTGCGCCACGCGTTGGCCTTGATCTCGCCGCCCGACACCACGTCCCACGGACCGACCGCGAAGGCGACCAGGTAGGTCGGCAGCGGCTGCGTGGTCTTGAAGTCCAGCGTCTTCCAGCCCTTGCCGTCCTTGCTGGACTTGGCGATGGCGGTGTTGGCGACGGCAACTTCGTCGTTGGGCACGGTCAGGACGATCTTGTACGGCGTCTTGAAGCCGGGTTCGTCGAAGCTCGGGAAGGCGTAGCGCGCGCTGATCGGCTCCATCTGCGTCATCGCGTACGGGCGTCCGTCGCGGGTGACCTTGTACAGCCCCTGCAACTGGTTGTTGAACGGCGCCGTGTAATCGAACACCAGCTTCAGTTCCTGCGGCTGCAGGGTGGTGCCGAAGTCGATGCGCACCACGCCCTGTTTCGGCGCGGCGTCGACGTAGGTCGCGTCATGGGCGACGCCCTTGGCGTCGATCACGCGCACCTTGGACACCTTCAGGTCCTTGCCGTGCATCCACACGTGGTCGGCCGCCTTCTTCAGGTCGACACGGATCGTGGTGACGCCGGCGAAGCGGGTCTGCGCCGGATCGACGCGCAGGTCCAGCGTGTAGGCCTCGGGCACCGCCCAGCCGGGCAGGCGCTCCAGCGGCGGTTTCATGTCGGCGCCGGCCGCGAAGGCGGAGGTGCAGCAGGCCGCCAGCGCAGTGAGCGCGAGCGTGCGGGCAAAACGTTGCATGATCGTGAACTCCGGATCGTGGGATGCAACGACGCACGCTACGCGGTGGATGCCGACGGGAACACGTGCCGAAAGACACAGCGCCGTCTTGCGACCACGAAAAAGCCGGCTTGCGCCGGCTTTTCGCAGCCTGTCGTACGACCTTCGGCCTAGGCGGCGGCCGCGGCCTGCGGCGGTGCAGCCGCCTCGGCCTGCTCCAGCGCCACGGCCACGCCATGCACCACGGCGGCGATACGCGCCGTGCTCTGGATGGCCTGAGCGCCGACCTCGTGCTTGCGCAGCGTCTTCTCGTGCGATTCCAAACACGCGCCGCAGCCGTTGATCGCGGACACCGCCAGCGAGGCCAGCTCGAAGTCGATCTTGCTGCCGCCCGGATTCGACATCACGTTCATGCGCAACCCGGCGCGCAGGGTCGCGTACTCGTCGTTGCCGACCAGATGCAGGAAGCGGTAGTAGATGTTGTTCATGCCCATGATGGCGGCCGCGGCGCGAGCGCCGCGCAGGGCGTCTTCATCGGCATGCTCGCTGGCCCAGGCGGCCATCGAGGCAGTGAACGGCACATGGCGCGAAGCGATGGCCGAAGCCAGCGCGATCACCGCGATCTGCGACTGGGTCAGGCCTGGCGCGCCGTTCTCGCCCAGCACCGATTCCAGGTTCAGGCGCAGGTCCTTGGCGTACTCGGGCAGTTGCGATTTCAGCTCTGCGAGGGACATGGATGATCTCCGTTCGGACAGGGCACGCCGGCGCGGACGCGGCCACGCGTGCGTACAGGTTCGAGGATGGGTTGAATCGAACCCGCGCGCCCGGGACGAGCGCGCGGGTCGGAGGCTCAGGCGGCCTTGAGCGTGTCTTCGCCCGACTGCCAGTTGCACGGGCACAGCTCGTCGGTCTGCAACGCGTCGAGCACGCGCAACACCTCGGCCGGGTTGCGGCCGACGCTGCCTTCGGTGACGTAGACGAAGCGGATCACGCCTTCCGGATCGACCAGGAACGCGGCGCGACGGGCCACGCCCTCGTCGTCGAGAATGCCCAGCGCGCGGCTGAGGTCCTTGTTGATGTCGGCCAGCATCGGGAACGGCAGATCCTTCAGATCGTTGTGATCCTTGCGCCACGCCAGATGCACGAACTCGCTGTCGGTGCTGGCGGCCAGCACCTGGCAATCGCGATCGGCGAATTGCTCGTTGAGGTCGCCGAAGCCCTTGATCTCGGTCGGGCAGACGAACGTGAAGTCCTTCGGATAGAAGAACACGCAGGTCCACTTGCCTTGGTAGGTGCCGTTGTCGATGGTGGCGAAGGCCTTGTCGAGACTTTCGGTCGACACGGTGGCCTTGAGACTGAACTGGGGGAACTTGTCACCAACGGTAAGCATGTGCAACTCCATGAAAGGATGATGGGTTTCAGGGGAAAGGGACGCTCGATCCGAGCGTCGTCTCGGACAAGGATAGGGGCCAAGCTTGCATTCTTCAAATTGATTGTTAACATGATATTCATAGCAAAAAACTATCGATAGGCCGCCGGGAACCCGTATGAACCTGCGAGACCTGCACTACCTCGTCGCCCTGGCCGAGCACTGCCATTTCGGACGCGCGGCCGAAGCCTGCTTCGTCAGCCAGCCCACGCTGTCGACCCAGATCCGCAAGCTCGAGGACGAACTCGGCGTCACCCTGGTCGAACGCACGCCGCGCAAGGTGCTGCTCACCGACGTCGGCCGCGAGATCGCCGCCCGCGCCCGCGACGTGCTGAACGAGGCCGAGCAGATCCGCGCCATCGCCCGCCGTACGCGCGATCCCGAATCCGGCACCGTGCGCCTCGGCATTTTCCCAACGCTCGGGCCCTATCTGCTGCCGCACGTGATCCCGATGCTGCGCGAGGCGTTCCCGCGGCTCGAACTGCTGTTGGTGGAGGAGAAGACCGAAGTCGTGCTTGAGCGGCTGCGCGAGGGCAAGCTCGACGCCGGCATCCTGGCGCTGCCGATCCACGAGGAAAGCCTGCACGTCGAATTCCTGTTCGAGGAGCCGTTCCTGCTGGCGGTACCCGAGCAGCACGCCCTGGCCGAGCGCAAGCGCCTGCGCCTGGACGATCTGGCCGAGGAAAGCCTGCTCCTGCTCGAGGACGGTCACTGCCTGCGCGATCAGGCGCTGGAAGTCTGCCAACTGGCCGGCGCTGGCGAGCGCACCGGCTTCCGCGCCACCAGCCTGGAAACGCTGCGGCAGATGGTGGCGGCCAACGTCGGCATCACCCTGCTGCCGACGTTGGCAGTGAATCCTCCGGTCGCACGGGTGGAGAACATGCGACTGATCGAATTCGGCGGCCACCCGCCGCACCGTCGGGTGGCCATGATCTGGCGTAAGAGTTCGGCGATGGACGGTTTCCTCAAGCGCCTGGCCGACGTGTTCCGGCGGCTGCCTCCGGCACTGCTGGATGCGCACGCCTCGGCCCAGCTGTCGCGAACCCGGTCTACCACGGAGCATTGACGTCATGAAGACACCTCCACGCCTGCCGCTGCTTCTCGCCACGCTGCTGGTCTGCACCCTGAGCGCCTGCTCGATGCAGAAACTCGCCGAGCGCATCACGCCCAATGGCGATCTTGCGCTGGTGCACGCGCTGTTCACGGACCTGCGCGCCGGTCACACCGAAGCCGCACGCGCGCATTTCGACAAGCAACGCGAACCCTCCGAAAAGACCCTCGACACGCTTGCCGCCATGCTCGCCGAAACGCCGAACCCCGAACTCGTCGGCGCCAACGTCACCAAGCAGAACAGCAACCCGTGGCAGACCACGCTGACCTACCAGTTCGGTCACGGCGAACAGGTGCGCACGCTGATGCTGCACATCGATGGAACCAACGGCCATCGGCGCATCGACACCCTGCTTATCGGAAACGGTCCCGACATGCACGCGCTGATGCGCATCGTGACCTGGGTGTTCGTCGGCCTGCTGATCGTCCTGGCCGCCGTCGCCGTGCTGGTGATCTGGCTGGTGCGGCGCAACCGGCGCCAATACCCGCGATAGCCAAGAGCTATCAAGTTCATCGAAACAATCAATTTCAAACAAGGCTCAGCCGCACGCTAGGCTGGGCCGCAGGGGCGGCATGTCACACCTGCCGCCATGTCTCCACCTCCCAGCCGAAGCCACGAGGTAATCATGAGCAATCTGAAAGGCTCCAAGACCGAGCAGAATCTGAAGGACGCGTTTGCCGGCGAATCCATGGCCAACCGCCGCTACCTGTACTTCGCATCCAAGGCCGATGTCGAAGGCTACAACGACGTGTCCGCCGTGTTCCGCTCCACCGCGGAAGGCGAGACCGGCCACGCGCATGGTCACCTGGAGTACCTGGAAGAAGTCGGCGATCCGGCCACCGGCCTGCCGTTCGGCGGCACCGAGGCCAACCTGAAGTCCGCCATCGCCGGCGAGACCCACGAGTACACCGACATGTACCCGGGCATGGCCAAGGACGCCCGCGAGGAAGGTCACGACGAGATCGCGGACTGGTTCGAGACCCTGGCCAAGGCCGAGCGTTCGCACGCCAACCGCTTCCAGAAGGCGCTGGACGAGCTGCAGTAAGACGCTTCGTCGCATCGCGCACGCTCCCGCACGGAGCGTGCGCGATTCCCGCGCTTGGCTCGCCGACATCCGTCGGCATGTCCCGAACACACCGTGCATGATCGAGGAGATCCGCATGTCCCGAGAAGGCAGTCTGGAAGCACCCACCCGGCATCCGCTGGATTGGCTCAACGATGCATTCTGGGATCAACAGGCGCTCGACGCCGAACTCGAACGCGTCTTCGACATCTGCCACGGCTGCCGTCGCTGCGTCAGCCTGTGCCACGCCTTCCCGACCCTGTTCGATCTGATCGACGAATCCGAAACCATGGAAGTCGACGGCGTGGACAAGGCCGACTACGCCAAGGTCACCGAGCAGTGCTACCTGTGTGACCTGTGCTACCTGACCAAGTGTCCGTACGTGCCGCCGCACGAATGGAACGTCGATTTCCCGCACCTGATGCTGCGCGCCAAGGCCGTGCAGTTCCGCCGCGACGGCGCGCCGCTGAAGGCCAAAGTGCTGTCCAACACCCGTACCGTCGGCAAGCTGGCCTCGATTCCGGTCGTGGTGCAGACCATCAACGCCGCCAACCGCTCCAAGCCGATGCGCAAGCTGCTGGAGAAGACGCTCGGCGTGCATCCCGACGCGCGCGTGCCGGCCTACCACACGCCGACCGCGCGCCAGCGCCTGAAGCATCTCGACGGCCACGGCGAAGCACAGCCGGCCGGACGCACCCGTGGCAAGGTCGCCGTATTCGCGACCTGCTACTGCGATCACTCGATGCCGTCGGCGGTCGAGGATCTGGTCAAGGTGCTCGAGCACAACCAGGTGCCGGTGCGCATGGTCGAACGCGAAAGCTGCTGCGGCATGCCCAAGTTCGAGCTGGGCGATCTCGACACCGTGCGCAAGTACAAGGAAGAGAACATTCCGGTGCTGGCGAAGATGGTGCGCGAAGGCTGGGACCTGACCGCCGCCGTGCCCTCCTGCGTGCTGATGTTCAAGCAGGAACTGCCGCTGATGTTCCCCGACGACGAGGACGTGGCGCGGGTACGCGACCACTTCTTCGATCCGTTTGAATACCTGGCCGAACGCCACAAGGACGACAAGCTCGCCACCGACTTCAAGCAACCGCTGGGCAAGGTCGCCTGGCAGGTCGCTTGCCATCAGCGCGTACAGAAGATCGGGCCCAAGACCCGCGACATCCTGCAGCTGGTGCCGGACACCGAAGTCATCACCATCGAGCGCTGCTCGGGCCACGACGGCACCTACGGCGTGAAACGCGAAACCTACGCCATCGCGCGCAAGATCGCGCGCCCGGTGGAGAAGCGCGTGAAGCAGTCCGAAGCCCAACACTTCACCAGCGACTGCCCGATGGCCGGCGAGCACATCGCCCACGGGATCGACGACAAGCCCGGCAACGAGCATCCAATCAGCCTGCTGCGCAAGGCCTACGGGCTTTGAACGCCCTCATTCGATAACGCATGTTCCAACCATGAAACCACTGACCCGAGACGACCTGTTCACCCTGGAAACCTACGCCGCCAAACGCAGCGATTTCCGCGCCCGCGTGATCGCGCACAAGAAGCCGCGCAAGGTGCACCTGGGCGAGCACCTGACCCTGATCTTCGAGGATCGCCTGACGATCCAGTACCAGATTCAGGAAATGCTGCGCGTGGAGCGCATCTTCGAGGCCACCGGCATCGAGGACGAGCTCGGCGCCTACAACCCGCTGATTCCGGATGGCGGCAACCTCAAGGCGACGATGCTGATCGAGTATTCCGATCCCGAGGTACGCAAGCGCGAGCTGGCGAAGCTGCGCAACGTCGAGCACGACATCGCGCTGCAGGTCGGCGATCTGCCGCCGGTCAAGGCCATCGCCGACGAAGATCTGGAACGCAGCAACGAGGAGAAGACCTCGGCCGTGCATTTCATGCGCTTTGAACTCGACGAGGCGATGCGTGCGGCCTGGAAGGACGGCGCGCCCGTGTTCCTGAGCTGCACGCACGACCATTATCCGGTGCGCGTACAGCTCGACGCCGAGCAGCACGCCGCGCTCGGCGCCGACCTCGACTGAGCGACCCGCGCGCTCAGTCGTAGCGCAAGAGGCTGTGCAGCGGCGCGTCCGAGGTCCAGCGTCCGCGCCCTTGCAGAAACGCCAGTTCGATCACCACCGACGCGCCGCACAGCTCGGCGCCCAGCGTGCGCATCAGCTCGGCACTCGCTTCCAGCGTGCCGCCGGTGGCCAGCACGTCGTCGACCAGCAGCACGCGCTCGCCCGGACGCACCGCGTCGCGGTGCACTTCGAGCCGGTCACTGCCGTATTCCAGCGCGTAGTCGACGCCCACGGTGTCGGCCGGCAACTTGCCCGGTTTGCGCACCGGCACGAAGCCCGCGCCCAACGCCTGCGCCAGCGCCGCGCCGAAGATGAAGCCGCGCGCCTCGATGCCGCACACCGCCTGCACACCGGCGCCGCGCCAGGGTTCGGCCAGCGCCTCGGTGCACTGCGCCAGGCCGGCCGCATCGGCCAGCAGCGGCGTGATGTCCTTGAAGACGATGCCCGGCTTGGGAAAATCGGGGATGTCGCGAATCAGCGCGTTCAATGCATGCATCGTCGAAACGGTCCGGCGGAACGGACCCGCATGATGCCAGAGCCGCAGCGATCAGGTGGCCGCGGGCAGCGACTGGTCGCCCCAGTCGGGATCCTCGGCGGCGCTTTGTCGCGCCTCGCTGAGCTGGGTCTCGACGCGCTTGACGATCGGCGCGGCCCGTTCGACGCAGGAATCGGGTACCGCCACGCTGATGAAATCGCGCGCGGGCAGCTGGCCGACACCGCCGATCAGGTGCTCGCCGGCGACGAAGGCGGGAATCTCCTCGTGCTCGAGCGCGTCCTTGACCAGGTGCGCGTCGATCGTGGATTCGGCGTGGTAGACAGTGCGCATGGCCTCACGCTACTCGCGCCGCGCCCGCGCTGCAACTGTTCCGAAGCGCCATCCGACCGCTGTCCTGAAGGCCACGCACCTGCGCTAAACTGTGCAGCTTTGCAGCATTGCGACGAGTGAACGCCGATGGCGAGCGATACCGCCCCCGTACAGCATTTCATCCGCCAGATCGTGCGCGAGGACGTCGAGTCCGGCCGCCAGCCGTCGGTCCGCACGCGGTTTCCGCCGGAGCCGAACGGTCACCTGCACATCGGCCACGCCAAGGCGATCTGCCTGGATTTCGGCATCGCCGCCGAATTCGACGGCCGCTGCAACCTGCGCCTGGACGACACCAACCCGGGCAAGGAACTGCCCGAGTACGTGCAGGGCATCCAGGACGACGTGCACTGGCTGGGCTTCGAGTGGGCCGAGCTGCGCCACGCCTCGGACTACTTCGAGGTGTTCTACCGCGCCGCCGAGAAGCTGATCCGCGACGGCAAGGCCTACGTCGACGATCTGAACGCCGACGAGGTGCGCGCCTACCGCGGCACGCTGACCGAACCGGGCAAGGATTCGCCGTTCCGCGGGCGCTCGGTGGAAGAGAACCTGGATCTGTTCCAGCGCATGCGCGCGGGCGAGTTCGCCGACGGCGCCAAGACCCTGCGCGCGAAGATCGACATGGCCTCCGGCAACATGAACCTGCGCGACCCGGCCATCTACCGCATCCGCAAGCAGACCCACCAGAACACCGGCGACGCCTGGCCGATCTACCCGATGTACGACTTCGCGCACTGCCTGTCGGACGCGCTGGAAGGCATCACGCACTCGTTCTGCACGCTGGAATTCGAGGACCATCGCCCGCTGTACGACTGGTTCGTCGACCACGTCGACCTGGCCGGCCACCCCGAGCTGTGGCAGCCGCTGGTCGAGGCCGGCATCCCGACGGCGCCGAGCAAGCCGCGCCAGATCGAGTTTGCGCGCGGCAACCTCACCTACACCGTGATGAGCAAGCGCAAGCTCACCCAACTGGTCACCGAAGGTCTGGTCGACGGCTGGGACGATCCGCGCATGCCGACGCTGTCCGGCGCCCGCCGGCGCGGCTTCCCCGCCGCCGCCATGCGCGCGTTCTGGGAGCGCATGGGCGTGAGCAAGCAGAACAGCAACATCGACTTCGGCGTGCTGGAAGCCTGCGTGCGCGACGAGCTGGATGCGCACGCGCCGCGCCGCATGGCCGTGCTCGACCCGCTGAAGCTGGTGCTCACCAATCTGCCCGAGGGTCACCAGGAAACCGTCGAATTCCCCAACCACCCGAAGGACGAGAGCCTCGGCAAGCGCGACCTGCCGTTCTCGCGCGAAGTGTGGATCGAGCGCGAGGACTTCGCCGAGGTGCCGCCGAAGGGCTTCAAGCGCCTGATTCCCGAAGGCGAGGTCCGACTGCGCGGCATCGGCATCATCCGCTGCGATGAAGTCGTGAAGAACGACGCCGGCGAAGTGACCGAACTGCGATGCACGCTGGACCCGGAAACGCGCCCCGGCGGCAACGCCACCGACCGCAAGGTCAAGGGCACCATCCACTGGGTCAGCGCCATGCACGCGGTGGCCGCCGAGGTGCGTCTGTACGATCGCCTGTTCGAGGTCGAGAACCCGGGCGACGAACGCGACGGCAAGACCTTGAAGGACTACCTGAACCCCGAGGCCAAGCGCGTCGTGCAGGGCTACATCGAGCCGGCCGCGGCCGACGCCGAACCCGAGGCGCACTGGCAGTTCGAGCGCACCGGCTACTTCGTCGCCGACCGTCACGATCACCGCCCGCAGCGCCCGGTGTTCAACCGCACCGTCGGCCTGCGCGACACCTGGGCCCGCAAGGGCCGGTGAGCGCCGACGCGCGCCATCGCCTGCTGGCCTGGTGTCGACCCGGCTTCGAGGCCGAATGCGCGCAGGAGCTGAGCGCGCTGGACAGCGGCTTCGGCGGTGGCGGCTATGCACGCGCCAAGCCGGGCGAGGGCTTCGTCGAATTCGTCGCGCTGGATGCCGAAGCCGCCGGCCGCATCGCCGCCGCGGTCGGTCGCGAACCGCTGATCTTCGCCCGTCAGCTGATGCACGGCATCGGCCGCATCGAGGCCCTGCCGCGCGAGGACCGGCTCTCGGTACTGCTGCCGCTGATCGCCGAGGACCCGCGGCGCTGGGCCGAAGCCTGGGTGGAGTCGGCCGACAGCGACGCCGGACGCGAACTCAGCGCGCTGTGCCGCGGCCTCAACGGCGCGCTGTTGGGCGGCCTGAAACGCCTTGGGCGCATCGACCGCACTTCGCACGATCGGCTGCATGTGGCCCTGCTGTCGCCGACGCAGGCGCTGGTCTGCGCCACCGACATGCGCACCGCCGCGCCCTGGCCCGGCGGCATTCCGCGCCTGCGCTTCCCGCGCGGCGCACCCAGCCGCTCGACGCTGAAGCTGGAGGAAGCCTTCCTGGTGCTGCTCGATGCGCGCGAGCGCGAGGACTGGCTGCAACCAGGCATGCGCGGCGTCGACCTCGGCGCGGCGCCCGGCGGCTGGACCTGGCAGCTGGTGCGCCGCTCGATCCGTGTCAGCGCCATCGACAACGGACCGATGAACGCGGCGCTGATGGAATCGGGCCTGGTCGAGCATCTGCGCGAGGACGGCTTCCGCTATCAGCCGCCGAAACCCGTCGACTGGCTGGTCTGCGACATGGTCGAACAACCGCGTCGCGTCGCCGCACGCATGGCGGAATGGCTGCGACAGGGCTGGTGCCGGCAGGCCGTGTTCAACCTCAAGCTACCGATGAAGAAGCGTTACGCCGAAGTCCAATTGTGCCTCGGTCTGCTGCACGAACAGGTGGACGCGCCGCTCGACGTGCGCGCGCGGCAGCTGTACCACGACCGCGAAGAAATCACGGTGTTCGCCCGCCGTGCGTGAGCGACAGCGCCCGCCGACGGACGCCCCGCACGCGCCTGCGGCATGTGGACGCGACTACGTTTCGTTACGCTCGATCGCCGTAGACTGCCTAGCCGGAATCGAACGGACACCGCCGCCGTGAAACGTCTGCGCGCCATGCTGCCTCTCCTGCTGCTGCTCACCACCGGCGTGGTGCTGCTGGCGGGCGGCATGGGCAGCTATCTGGCGCCGGACCGGCTGGCGCAGGAACACGCCGTGCTGCTGGATGCGGTGCAGGCGCATCCGTGGCTGTCGCGCCTGGCCTACGTCGGTCTGCTGACCCTGGTCACCTCGACCGGCGTACCCGGCAGCCTGCTGGTCATCATCGCCGGCGGCCTGGTGTTCGGCGAAGTCGAAGGCACCCTGCTGTCGGCGCTCGGCTTGCTGCTCGGCTCGCTGCTGCTGTTCCTGGCCAGTCGCTACGCCTTCGGCTGCGGACGCAAGCCCGCGCCGGGCCTGGTGGAACGACTGCGTCACGGCTATGCGCAGCATCCGGTCAACTACACGTTTTTCCTGCGCTTCGTTCCGGTCTTCCCGTTCGGCGCCGTCACCGTGACGCTGGCCTGGCTGCGCTGCCCGATGTGGCTGTTCCTGCTGAGCAGCTTTCTCGGCGGCTCGATCATGCTGATCTTCGAGACCGCCATCGGCGCGGACCTCGGTCGCAATCTAGCCGCCGGCCGGACCATGGGCTGGCAACTGCTGCTGGACCCGCACATGTTGCTGCCGCTGGGCGCGCTGGCCCTGCTCGCGGTACTTCCGGTGCTGATCCGGCGACGCCAACGGCACGGCGGCCACAGCGACGCCGACGACTCCCGCTGACCCCGGCGACAGTCTTTCGGAACAGGCGCTACAATCGAGTCACCGATGCGCCACCGGAACAGGGGGCGGAAGCATGCCCGAACGTGCACCTTCTCGACTCAGCCAATGGTGGCGGCGCACGTCGCTGGTTCAGCGCCTGGTTCTGGTGGCCTTGGTGCCTTCGGTGGTCTCCACCATGTTCCTGGCGATCCTGCTGACGCGGCACCAGATCCACACGCTCAAGGACGTGACGCGCAACACGGTCGACGCGTACATGCTGCAGGTCGCCGCCGACGCTGCACAGCCGCTGCGCAACGGCAACCTGTCCGAACTGCGGCGCCTGGTACGCGCCATCGGCCATCTGCCGCACGTCGACCAGGTCCGCATTCTCGATCACGACGGGCATGTCCTCGCCGCCTCGAAGAGTCCGGTTCCCGCCGGCGCCTCGCTCACGGATCTTCGCCGCAGCATCGGCACCGACGCCGAGCATGAGATCGGCACACTGCTGGTGCAGATCGATACCGAAACCTCCCTGCTTCGACAGTACACCGACGTGCTGGACACCCTGCTCTGGCTGAGCGTCGCGATCTTGCTGGCGATCCTGCTGAGCTGGCAGCAGGCGCGCTGGATCAGCGCACCGTTGCGGCGCCTGTCCGTGGCCATGGGCGGCCTGGGGCGCTTCGATCACGCCCTGTCCGTCGAGGTGACCGACGACTCCGAGATCGGCGAACTGCAACGCGGCTTCAACAAGGCCGCGGCCAGCCTGCACACCCTGCACCGCGACATGGAGCGCCGCATCGAGATCGCGACCAAGGAACTGGCGCGCAAGAACGATGCGCTGGAACAAGCCAGCAAGGCCAAGGCACGCTTCCTCGCCAGCGCGACCCACGACCTGCGCCAGCCGCTGTACGCGCTGACCCTGTTTTCTTCGTCGCTGGCCGAGCAGGAAACCAGCCCGGAACGACTGGACCGCATCTCCCACGTGCAGCAATGCATCGAATCGCTGGACCGCCTGTTCAGCGAACTGCTCGACCTGTCACGCCTGGAGGCCGGCGCGATGCAGCCGGAACTGCGCGACTTCCCGCTGGACGAACTGTTCCAGGAAGTCAGCCGCAACTTCCGCATGCAGGCCGAGAAACAGGAACTGCGCCTGGTCACACGCCCCACTCCCGCCTGGGTCCACAGCGACCGGACCATGCTTGCGCGCATCCTCAACAATCTGGTCAGCAACGCGCTGCGCTACACGCGCGAGGGTGGCGTGCTGGTCGGCGCGCGCGTGCGCGGCGATCGCATCCGCATCGATGTGCGCGACACCGGCATCGGCATTCCGCAAGAGCACCAGGCGCACATCTTCGAGGAGTTCTATCGCGTCGATTCCGAGCAGCACGAACAGGCCGATGTGCCCGCCCAATCCGGCAGCCAGCGCGGACTCGGTCTCGGCCTGTCCACGGTGCAGCGTCTGGCGGAACTGCTCGGCACCGAGATCGAGCTTCAGTCGCACCCCGGCCGGGGCACGCTGTTTTCGCTGATGGTCCGCCGCGGTCGCAGCAAAAGCCGCAACCCGCAGCACGCGCCGCGACAGCCGCGCGCACTGCCGCGCACGAACCAGGCCAAGGAACTCAAGGATGTGCGGGTGATGGTCATCGACGACGACCAGGCCATCCTGGCCGGCATGCACGACCTACTGCGCACCTGGGGCTGCAAGGTGCGCATGGCCACCGATTGCGAGCGCGCCCTCGAACAGGCCAGCCGCAGCGAAGTGCCCGACATCGTCATCTCGGACCTTCACCTGGGCGCCGGTCGCAACGGCATCGAGACGCTCTACGCGCTGGCCGAGCATTACGGCGCCCGACCCGACAATCCGCCCTTCGCGCGACTGCTGGTAACCGGCGAGACCGAACGCAACCGGCTGCGACCGGCGCTGCAATCCGGCGTGCCTATCCTGTTCAAGCCGGTCGCCGCCGAACCGCTGCGCGAGGCGGTGATCACCCTGCTGCGCACGCGTCGCAAGAGCGTCGAGCCGACGCCGGAGGCCTGAGCGGCCACTTTGCCTATGTCCGATGACATAGGCCACGCACCTTGCCGTCCCCTCCACGGAGGCGCAGAATCAAGGCCAGTCACACGGAGAAGCGTGATGCGCGTACTGATCGCAGACGACCACAGGCTCGTGGTCGAAGGCGTCAGGCTCAAATTGTCCGAACTCGGTCCGGACAACGAGTTTGTCGTCGCTACGACGGTGGACGAACTCTACGCCATTCTGCGTGAGTCGCCGCCGCCCGACATCGCTCTCATCGACCTGTCCATGCCCGGCGCCCGCGACTGCCGGCACATCACCGAAGCGCTGCGCATGCAGCCGCGCATGCGAGTGCTGATCCTGTCCGGCTGCGAGGACAGCGGACTGATCCACAAGCTCATCGACAGCGGCGCGCACGGGTTCATCCCGAAGGCGTACTCGCCGGACGTGATGCTGTCGGCGATCCGCCTGGTGCTGTCCGGCGGCACCTACATCCCGCCGATGGCGCTGAATCAGGCCTCCAACGACGGCGAACGCTTCAGCTTCGACAGCAGCGAGGCCATCGACGGATCGCAGGAAGAACAGCTCGCCGAACTGCTGACCGACCGCCAGATGGACGTGCTGCGCCTGCTTTCCCGGGGCAGTCCGAACAAGGTGATCGCACGCGAGCTCGGCATCAGCGAAGGCACCGTGAAGATTCATCTGGCAGCGATCTTCCGTGCGCTGAACGTGCGCAACCGCGTCGAGGCCGTGGTCGCTTCGCAGCAGCTCGGGCACGCCTGATAGGCCGCGGGACGCGCGCGTGATCGGAGTCCTCGGCTCCGAGGTTCACGCGCTTCGCACGTGCACGCTCGACGGCGGTCATTGGAACCGCCTTCATCCCGGTGTCATGCGGCCGGCAAGTTCCTGCAATCCGCAGCGTGCACACTGCGCGCCATTCTCCCCTTGCGAGCAGGCACGCATGTCCAGCCCCGCCATCTCCGAACGCGCCCGCCAGCAGGCCGCCATGTGGCTTCGCCTGGCCGAGCAATGCCGCCGCTGCGGCGACCACGATCTGGAACAGGAAGCCGCCAAGCTCGCCCTGCGCTACCAACTTCTGGTGGAGCACCGCGACAGCCGCGTCGGGCTTCCTTCCGTCTCCGGACTCGTTTCGCAGCAGACGCCCGCTGGCGGCATCGATCGCGAGCTCGCCTTCACCGAATGACTGCGTCCCGGGCGGGCGCGCCCCGTGCATGGCCGGTCAGCGATAGATTTCCTGGATATCCGTCACCCGGCCCTGCAGCACCGTGATCAACACGGTCTTGTTGTCCAGGTCGTACTCCAGGCGATAACCCAGCAGCGCGCCGTACTTGTTCTCGACTGGCTCGCGACTGTCCGGCCTGCCGGCCACCTTGAGCACCATGCCCTCGGTGTCGCCGACCGAAACCAGGCGACTGCCGAAACGGATCGTGGATGACGCCAGCGCGGAGGCGCTCGCCAGGATGAGCATCGGGATCAACAGCAGACGTCGCATGGTCATGTCCTCCTCCTTGGATGCGCGAGACCGAACGTGGCGTACCGCTCGACGAGCGTTCGGATGGACGCCAGCCAGTCATGCGCGAACGCCGTCATCATGTCACCGAAGCGATGCCTTGACCACGTATCGCCCGCACATGCCCGCACGCCTGCGACCCCGCTGGCGGCGAGATCGGCATCATGTCATCGGAGGGGGATGGTGGGTCGTGTGAGACTCGAACTCACGACCATCGGATTAAAAGTCCGGTGCTCTACCAACTGAGCTAACGACCCATCGGATACGCGCGCTGCGCACGCGGCGACTGCCGCGTGGAACCGGCGATTCTACCTGCTTGCGCGGGTCAACGGTAGTGCGTGGGATCGTCGACGCCGGCCTCGGCGAATCCCTGCGCGCGCAGGCGGCAGGCGTCGCAGTGGCCGCAGGCGCGGCCTTCGGCATCGGCCTGATAGCAGCTGACGGTCTGCGCGAAATCCACGCCCAGCTCGAGGCCGGCACGAACGATGTCGGCCTTGCCCATGGCCATCAACGGTGCGTGGATGCGCATGGGCGAGCCTTCCACGCCGGCGCGCGTGGCAACCTGCGCCAACTGCTGGAAGCTCTCGATGAAGGCCGGTCGGCAGTCCGGATAACCGGAGTAGTCGACTGCGTTGACGCCACAGAAGATGTCGCTGGCGCCCAGCACCTCGGCCCAGCCCAGCGCGACCGACAACATGATGGTGTTGCGCGCCGGTACGTAGGTGACGGGGATACCTTCGCCACCCTCTTCGGGCACGTCGATGTCGTCGGTCAGGGCGGAGCCGCCGATGCTGCGCAGGTCGACGTCGACCACCTTGTGCGCCCGCGCGCCCAACATGGCGCAGACGCGAGCCGCGGCCTGCAGCTCGGAGTCATGACGCTGACCGTAAGCCACGCTCAGCGCATATACCTCGAAACCCTTCGCGCGCGCCATGGCGACCACCACGGCCGAATCCATGCCGCCGGAAACCAGCACCACGGCCTTGGGTTGGGAAGAGGTCTGTTCGGTCATCGGGGGTTCCACATGTGCGCGTCTAGCCGCCCATTATCGGGCTTTGCACGCGCTCGTGCACCCGTATGCCGGGAAAGCGTCGCTCAGTGCCCCGGCGTCTCGCCCCAGAGCTGCTTGTGCATCTGCGTCTGCAACCGTACCGGCAGGCGGTCGGCGAGTATCCATTCGGCAAGTTGGCGCGGCGTCAACTTCAGGTGCACGGGCGAGAACAGCACCATGCAGCGCTGCTGCAGCGCATGTTCGCGCAGGACATCGCAGGCCCATTCGTAATCGGCACGGTCGGCGATGACGATCTTGATCTGATCGTGCGCCTGCAGGTGCGCCAGGTTCGACCACAGATTGCGCGCGGATTCGCCGGAGCCCGGCGCCTTCAGATCCATCACCTTGCGCACGCGCGGATCGACCTCGGACACGTCGAGAGCGCCCGAGGTTTCCAGCGACACCTCGTGGCCGGCATCGCACAGTCGTTCGAGCAGACGCAGGCAGCGCTTCTGCGCCAGCGGTTCGCCGCCCGTCACGCACACATGCCGGGTGTCGAAGGCACCGACCTGGGCAACCAGATCATCGATATCGTGCCACTCGCCGCCCTGGAACGAGTATTCGGTGTCGCACCACACGCAGCGCAGCGGGCAGCCGGTCAGGCGCACGAACACGGTGGGCCAGCCGACCGCGTCGGCTTCGCCCTGGATGGAATGGAAGATCTCGCACACGCGCAGCCGTTCGGCGGCACTGGAGGAATCCCGGGCCGCGCCGGTCACCTGCTCGCTCATGGGACGTCAGTTCGCTTGTTGCAGCTGGATGTCCTGCAGGCGCTGCTGCGCCAGCTTGGCCACCGAACTGCCGGGGTATTTCTGCATCACCGTCTGCAGCGTCTTCTGCGCCTCGCCCTCGTGCTTGAGCGCGTCCTGGCAGTAGCCGACCTTCAGCATCGCACCCGGAGCCTTCTCGCTGTCCGGATACAACTTCAGCAGCATCTGGAAGGTCTGCAAGGCGATGTCGTAGTTCTGCACGGTGTAGTAGGACTCGCCCAGCCAGTAGTAGGCATTGGGCGTCAACGCGCTGTTCGGGTAAGTCTGGATGAAGTCGCGGAACTGCCGCGAAGACTGCACGAACTGCCCGTTGCGAAGCGCCGTGAACGCCTGATTGTAGGCATCCTGTGCAGCCTGCGGATTGGCCTGGCCCGCCGTGCTGGCGCTACTGGCCGGTGCCGGATTGCCCGCCGCGGACGCGGTGGACGGCGGCTTGGCGGACGCCGATGGCGTGGCGCCTGCGGCGGCGCTGCCCGCGGCTGTGCCTGCAGCAGCGGCCGCGCCGGTAGCCGGCGACGGCGCCGAGGAACCCTGTGCGGGTGCATCGCCGCCTTCGAGCGTGCGCAGACGGGCATCGAGATCGACGTACTGATCCTTGCCGGTCTGCTGCATCTCTTTGATCTGGTGCTGCAGTTCCTCGATCTGTCCCTGCAATTGCTGCACCTGGCTCTGCAAGGCCTGCACCTGGTTGACCAGCATGGTGCCGCCCTGATCGGAATCCTGCTTCTGCTGGGCCTGCTCCAGACGCGTGATGCGCTCGGACAGACTCAGGCGCTGGGCCTGGGCCGGAAAAATGCCGGCGATCAGCAGCAGCAAGGCGGCTGCAACTGCAGCCGCCTTGCCGTGACCGGCAGGTAGGTTACGTGCCGATCGGTACTTCATCACTTGGCCGTGTATTCGATCTCGACACGACGGTTCTTCGACCAGCAAGCCTCGTTGTGCTCGCGGCAGGTCGGACGCTCTTCACCGTAGCTGACCACCGTGATCTGGTCCGCCGAAGCACCGTTGGCTTCCAGCGCAGCGGCCACCGCATTGCCACGGCGCTCGCCGAGGCCGAGGTTGTACTCGCGGGTACCGCGCTCGTCGGTGTTGCCGGCCAGACGCACGTGCGCCATCGGGCGATCCTGCAGGTACTTGGCGTGGCACGCCATGATCTGCTGGAACTCCGGCTTGATTTCGCTCTTGTCGAAATCGAAGTACACCACGCGCTGACGCAGGCAGGCATCGGTGTCCAGGTCGGCCGGGGTGAAACCGGTCGGCTGCGGAGGCGGTGCCGGTTGTTCCTGCGGCGGCGGCGGCGGCGGAGTCGGCTTGACCTCCTGCTTCTTGCTGCACGCCGCCATGCCGACAACGCACAACAGCGTGACGAGGGTGGTGCGAACGCTCTTGTTCATGGCTTTTCCTTTTACTCTAGGGTTTCCGACAGTCTTTTGTACTACACGCCGTTGATCCGGCTTGTTGGAGTGGTCACGGTTTCCGGTACGGGCCCCAGGAAGGTTCGCGCACATCGCCATCGGAGAGCACGAGTCGCTGTCTTACCTTGCCGTCCGCGGAAACCGAGTACAACACGCCGCGCAATCCTTCCGTAGCGGCATACAGCAGCATACTTCCGTTGGGAGCGAAACTCGGCGACTCGTCGAAATTGCCAGGAGAAACGAAATGCTCCTGCCCGCCGAGGCTGCGGTCCATCACCGCAATACGATACACGTTCCCACTTCCCTGCACCATGGCGATCTGTTTGCCGTCATAGCTCACGGAAGCGTCGGCATTGTAATCGCCCTGGAAGGTCACGCGAGTGGGGGTACCCCCGTCCGCGCTCACCTCGTATAACTGCGGTTTACCCGAGCGGTCGGAGGTAAAGATGATGTTGTTGCTGTTGGGCACCCACACCGGCTCGGTATCGATGCCGTAGTTATGGGTCAGCCGGGTCTCCTTGCCGGAGGCAAGGTCGATCACGAAGATCTCCGGATTGCCGACATAGGACAGGGACACCGCCAGCTTGGTCCCGTCCGGCGAGAACGCCGGCGCGCCGTTGATGCCCTTGCGGGCGGACACCAGCCGGCGCGCGCCCGTGGACAAGTTCTGGATGTAGATGGCCGAGTTGCCGCTCTCGAACGAGACGTAGGCCAGTTCGTTGCCGTCCGGCGACCAGGTCGGCGACAGCAGCGATTCGCGCGAACGCACCACGACCTGCGGGTTGTAGCCGTCCGAATCGGCGACGATCAGCGAATAGCGGATGTTCTTGCCGGTGCCGACCGCGGTGACGTAGGCGATGCGGGTGAAGAAGGCGCCGCGCACGCCGGTGATCTTCTGGTAGATCTGATCGGCGATCTGGTGCGCGATGTCGCGAAGCTTGCTGGCCGGCGCGGTGTAGGACAGCTGCAGCAGTTGCTGTTTGGTGTTGACGTTCCACAGCTCGAAACCGATCTGGTACTGGCCGCCGTCGGCGTTCTTGACGTGGCCGACCACGATGTAGTCCTGCTTCAGCAGGCTCCAGGTCGGAAACTTGATCTCGTTGCCGCGGGTGGGAAATTCCACCACGTCGCCCTTGTCCAGGGTGCGGAACTTGCCCGAACGGGCCAGATCCATCTGCACCACGTCGCTGACCTTGGTGGTCGGCGGCGGACCGACCGTTTCGCTGCCGAAGGGCACCACCGCGATGGGAATCGCCGACTTGGTGCCGTTGACGATATTGATGTTCAGTCCCTGGGTCTGGGCCTGCGCCGGCGAGAACGCCAGCGCCCCGAGCAGGGCGAACGCGAGAGCGAGCGTGACACGGAAGTTGGGCATCATTCGTTGACCATGAAGTGAAGCGTGAGTCGGCGTGCGAACACTTTCTCGAACCCGCGATACGGCAGAGGCGAAGCCCGCATCACGGCATTTTCGACCGAGCGCCGGGCCGCGGCATCGAACGGACAGCTCGGCTCCACGTTGGCGCTGATCACCTGCCCGCCGATGATTTGCACGATATCGATCTTGCAGGTCGTACCCGCTGGGATGTTATCGGGTCGCAGCCACGCCTGTGTGACGGCATTCTGAATGGCGGCCTGGTACTGTCCCAGCAACCCGCTGTCCTGTCCTGCCGTACCGGTCTGCGCCTGATCGGCCTGCGGCGTGTTGGGCGGCGCATCGGAGGCGTCCTTGCTCTTGGCCTTCTTCAGGTCGTCGCGCTGCGCCATGCGCTGGGCCTGACGGTCCGCCTGCTGACTCTGCTTGCCGGCGGCGTCCATCTGCTTGAACAGCTTGTCGATCTCGGACTGCTGCTGCGCGTCCAGCTCGGACATGCGCTGCTTTTCGCGCTCGCGCTGCTCGCGCTTGGCCTGATCGGCTTTCTCGGTCGACTGTGCCACGACCTTCTGCTGGTCGCGCACGTCGGGATTCTTCGGCGGCGGCGGCAGCGTCTTGACCGGCGCCACCTTCGGCTTGTCCTGGTCGACCTTCGGCTGCTCGACCTTGGGCGGCGCGATCTTGGGCTTCGGCGGCGCCTTGACCTTGGACGGCGCCGGCAGCGGCGCGCCGGTCGGTCCCAGCAGTGTGGCCTGGATCACCGGGCCGGACAGCTCGATCGGACGCTCGCAGGTGACCGGATTCCACGACTTGGGCAGGCCCAGGCTGTCGATCGCCTGCTCCCAGGTGTTGCAGGAAATCGTCGCCAGCAGCAGGAACGCCACGATGCCCAGATGCAGCAGGGCCGCGAAGACGACGCCCCAGGTCGTGGCTTGGCGATCAGCGACGTCCATGCGAGGCATCCGGCGCAGCAGGCGGCTGCGTCATCAGACCGATGTTGGGCACGCCGGCCTGCTGCAGCAGCACCATGGCCTGCATGATCTTGCCGTAGTCGACGCGCTCGTCGCCGCCGAACATGACCGAGACGTTCGGGTTGTTGCGCACGAAGGCACTGACCTTGGTCACCAGCGTCTGCGCGTCGACCGGCTCGCGCTTGCCCGCGCCCAGCGTCAGGAACATGTTGCCGTCTTTGTCCAGACTGACCAGCACCGGCTGCTTCTCGTCCTGCAGCGACTTGGCGGCGGCCTGCGGCAGCTTGATGTCCACGCCCAGGCGCAGCAGCGGCGCGGTGACCATGAAGATGATCAGTAGCACCAGCATCACGTCGATGTAGGGCACGACGTTGATTTCGGCCTTGAGCTTGTGGCGCTTGTGGCGTCGCATCGAGGGGCGCATGGGATCAGACGCCCTCGTCGGTCAGGGTCTGGCGCTGCAGGATGGAGGAAAATTCTTCCTGGAACGTCTCGTAGCGCGTGGCGATGCGCTCGACCCGGTTGGCGTAGCGGTTGTAGGCCCACACCGCCGGAATGGCCGCGAACAGGCCCATCGCGGTGGCGACCAGCGCTTCGGAAATGCCCGGCGCGACCATCGCGATGGTCGCTTCCTTGACGTTGGCCAGGCCCTGGAAGGCGACCATGATGCCCCACACGGTACCGAACAGGCCGACGTACGGGCTGATCGAGCCGACGTTGGCGAGGAATTCGAGGTTCTGCTCAAGGCGCTCGATCTCGCGCGTGCCGGCCACGCGCATGGCGCGCTCGGATGCCTCCAGCGTGGTGCGCGGATCGCGCCCCTTGCGCTGGCGTTGGCGTGCGAATTCGCGGAAGCCCGCGCCGAACACGTTGACCAGGCCGCGGCCGGGTTCGTCCTCGGTGCCGACTTCGCGGTACAGCGCAGCCAGATCGACGCCGGACCAGAAGCGCTCCTCGAAGGCGTCGGCGTTGCTGACGGCCTGATTCATCAGCGTGTACTTGCGCACGATGATGACCCAGGACAGAAACGAGAACACCAGCAGCACGCCCAGCACCAATTTCACCGGCAGGCTGGCGTGCAGGACCAGGTCGAGGATGTTGAGATCGCCGTTCATCGGTCAGGAAATCCTTGCCAATAGGTCTTCGGGAATGGGGCACGGACGCATGTCGTCCAGGTTCACGCAGGCCGCGCGCACGGTGGCGCGCACCAAAAGTTTGCCGTCCTGGCGATGAATCGTCTGCGCGAAGGCCATGCTGGCCGCCCGCAGTCGTTCGATCTCCACCAACACGTCAAGTTCATCGTCCAGACGCGCCGGCGACACGAAGCCGATCTGCATGTCACGCACCACGAAACCGATGCCGGTCGCATCGCGCAGACGCTGCTGATCGACCCCTCGCGCGCGCAGCCACTCACTGCGTGCGCGTTCGAGAAACCGCAGGTAGCCGGCGTGGTACACCACGCCCCCTGCGTCCGTATCTTCCCAATAGACTCGTATCGGCCACCTGAACGGGGCCTCACTCGACGTGTTTTCCGACATGCGTGCGGGCTGGTTGCGTGATCCGGGTCATCCTACCCGACCTTTGCGGCGGATGCCGAGGGATGCATTTGACCCCGATCACTCCATGTCGCGAAGTGTTGGCTTGCTGAGCCTATTGGTTGGGCACGCTGGCTAGGAACGCACTTGCGGCGTACAGCCCCAACCGTCGTACTCCAGGCCGAACAGCTCGCCAATGCAGCCCATGAAGCCGGACATGGAAAGCATGGCATGTTGCTGAATGGACGTGTTGATCACCACTCTGACACTGTATTGCCCATCCTCGTCCAACAACGTGGCGACGCCGAACTGATAGTCGTTGATGAATCCCGAAACCAGGACAGCCTTCTCTTTGGAAGGAGCTCGCAGCAGAAAGTCCACATCGCGAGGGCAAGCAAAATTGTCGCCTTGCGCGTTCAACGCGCGAAGTACGTCCGTATCCGTTATCGCTGATTCCATCAGCTTGTCGAGCATGGCCATCATGGCTCCTATGGGTGTGAGTCAGGCAAGCGAGACTCGTTTGTATCGCCGAACACGATCACAACGCATGAAAGGTGTGATGCGTGAGACGACCTCGCAATACATACGGATATTGCAGACCGAAGTGAACGATAGGACCGGCCGGAGCCTGGATTCCTAGCTACCCTGCCCGTCCACGAACAGGTCGGTCGCGTGCGAGGCGGTCGGTGGCGGCTGCAGGCCCAGATGCCGCCAAGCGCGTGCGCTGGCCATGCGGCCGCGTGCGGTGCGCACCAGGAAGCCCTGCTGAATCAGGTACGGCTCGACCACGTCCTCGAGCGTGCCGCGGTCCTCGCTCAGCGCCGCGGCCAGCGACTCCACGCCGACCGGACCGCCGTCGAAGTTCTCGATGATCATGCGCAGCAGGCGGCGGTCGAGATCGTCGAAGCCCTCGGCGTCCACGCGCAGCATGTCCATCGCCGCGCTGGCGGCCTCGTGGGTGATGACGCCGCCGCTGCGCACCTGGGCGAAGTCGCGTACCCGGCGCAGCAGCCGGTTGGCGATGCGCGGCGTGCCGCGCGCACGCCGGGCGATCTCGCGCGCGCCCTCGACGTCGCACTCGATGTCCAGGATGCGCGCCGAGCGCCGCACGATCGCCAGCAGTTCCTCGGCGTTGTAGAACTCCAGCCGCTGGATGATGCCGAAGCGGTCGCGCAGCGGGCCGGTCAGCAGACCGGCGCGGGTGGTGGCGCCGATCAGGGTGAACGGCGGCAGATCCAGCTTGATCGAACGCGCGGCCGGACCCTCGCCGATCATGATGTCGATCTGGAAGTCCTCCATCGCCGGGTACAGCACTTCCTCGACCACGGGCGAAAGGCGATGAATCTCGTCGACGAACAACACGTCGCCGCGCTCCAGGTTGGTCAGCAGCGCGGCCAGGTCGCCAGCACGTTCCAGCACCGGCCCCGAGGTCGAGCGCACGTTGACGCCGAGTTCGTTGGCGATGACGTGCGACAGCGTGGTCTTGCCCAGGCCCGGCGGGCCGAAGATCAGCACGTGGTCGAGCGCTTCCTGACGCCGGCGCGCCGCCTCGATGTAGATCGCCAGCTGTTCGCGGACGGGCTTCTGGCCGAGGTAGTCGTCCAGCCGCTGCGGACGGATCGAGGCCTCGATCGCGGCATCCTCGGGCGTGGCGTCGTTGGCGAGTACGCGGGTGTCGGTCATGGCGTCATTATGGCGCCTGCAGCGCCGTGAATGGGGAACCGGGCGTCGGGAATCGGAGGAACCGCCCTAAGGCGACGCTTTGGCTTTTTGCCATTCCCGATGCCTCGCTCCCGATTCCCGGCCTTTCAGATCTCCACCTGCGCGCCGAGCTCGATCAGGCGATTGCCCGGAATCTGGAAGAACGCCGTGGCCGGCAACGCGTTGCGCGACAGGAACGCGAACAGCTTGTCGCGCCACAGCGCCATGCCCGGACGGCGGGTATCGGCGACGATGGTCTCGCGCGACAGGAAGAACGTGGTGTCCATCATGTCGAAGTCCAGACCGCGCCGTCCGCACAGTGCCAGCGACTGCGGAATATCCGGGTCCTCGGCGAAGCCGAAGCGCAGGGTCAGCAGGAAGAAATCGCCGCCCAGCGCCGTGATCTCGATGCGCTCGTCGGCGTCGGCCACGGGCGTCTCCAGCGTCTCCGCCGTCAGCAGCACATTGCGCTCGTGCAGCACCTTGTTGTGCTTGAGATTGTGCAGCAGCGCATGCGGCACCGAGCTCTGGTTGGCGGTGAGGAAGATCGCCGTGCCCGGCACGCGGGTCGGCGGGTGCTCGGCGATGTTCTCGATGAACGGCTGCAGCGCCAGACCGCCCTGCTTGATCTCGCGCACCACCAGCTCGCGACCGCGGCGCCAGGTGGTCATCACGGTGAACAGGCACAGGCCCATCACCAGCGGGAACCAGCCGCCGTCGGGAATCTTCAGCGTGTTGGCGCCGAAGAACGCCAGGTCCACCGTCAGCAACGCCAGACCGACCGGCAGCACCACCAGCCAATTCCAGTTCCACAGCCGCTTGGCCACCATCATCACCAGGATCGTGTCGATGGCCATGGTGCCGGTCACGGCGATGCCGTAGGCGCCGCCCAGCGCCTTGGACGAGCCGAACGCGACCACGGTTAGGATCACCGCCACCATCAGCAGGCGGTTCACCCACGGCAGGAAGATGTGACCGATGGCGTCGGGCGAGGTGTGCACCACCTGCATGCGCGGCACGAAGCCGAGCTGGATCGCCTGACGCGTCACCGAGAACGCGCCGGAGATCACCGCCTGCGAGGCGATCACCGCCGCCGCCGTGGCCAGACCGATCATCGGATAGCGCGCCCAGTCCGGCACCGCGTGATAGAACGGATTGCTGATGGCATCGGGATGGTGCAGCAGCAGACCGCCCTGTCCGTAGTAGTTCAGCAGCAGCGCCGGCATCACGAAGAAGAACCAGGCCAGACGGATCGGCTTGCGCCCGAAATGACCCATGTCGGTGTACAGCGCCTCGGCGCCGGTCACGCACAGCACCACCGCGCCCAGCGCGATGAAGGCCGCCACGCCATGCTCCCTGAAGAAGTGCACGGCATGCACCGGATTCAGCGCGAACAGCACTTCCGGCGCCTGGATGATGTTCCACACGCCGATCGTGGCCAACGCGGCGAACCACAGCACGCAGATCGGTCCGAACAGCGCGCCGACCTTCGCCGTGCCGTGCCGCTGCAACCAGAACAGGCCCAGCAGCACCAGCACCGCCAACGGCACCACCCAGTGCTCCAGATGCGGCGCGACGACTTCCAGACCCTCGACCGCCGACAGCACCGAGATCGACGGCGTGATGACGCCATCGCCGAAGAACAGCGCCGCGCCCAGCAGCGCCATCAGCATGACGATACGGCGCATCCGCGTCGAACCGGTGCCGACCGCGCGTTGCGCCATCGTCATCAGCGCCATGATGCCACCCTCGCCGCGGTTGTCCGCGCGCATCACCAGGCTGACGTACTTGACCGCCACCACGGTGATGAGACCCCAGGTCACCAGCGACAGCACGCCCAGCACCGTGCTGTGCATGGGCTTGAGCCCGTACTCGGGCAGGAACACTTCCTGCATCGTGTACAGCGGACTGGTGCCGATGTCGCCGAACACCACGCCGATGGCGCCGAGGACCAATGCCGGAATGCTGCCGTGCAGATGCTCGCCGGAGGGCGGAAGGGGTTGTTGCGGTTGCTCGCTCATGTCGTTTCCGTTGCTCAACCGCCGAGGGCGGCGCGCAATGCCTTGCGAATGATGGTTTCGGCGTCGTCGCCTTCGGCCGCCGCCTTCTGCGCCAGGCGCGTGGCCTCGGCGGGCTTGTAGCCAAGCTGCTGCAGGGCGATGACGGCTTCGGACTGCGCATCCTGCGGCGTGGGCGCGCTGCCGCCGATGCGGGTCGCGCCGGTCGCGGCCAGACCGTCCACGCGGTCGCGCAGCTCGACGATCATGCGCTCGGCGGTCTTCTTTCCGATACCGGGAATCTTGGTCAGCGCGGTCACGTCGCCGGCCTGCACCAGGCGCGCGAACTGGTCGGCGGACACGCCCGACAGCACCGCCAGCGCGATCTTCGCGCCGATGCCGCTGACCTTCAGCAGGCTGCGGAACAGCTCACGCTCGGACGTGTGCAGGAAACCGTACAGCACCACGCTGTCGTCCTTCACCGCGTGATGGGTCAGCAGGGTGACTTCCTGGCCCGTAGCCGGAAGATCGTAGATCGTGGACATCGGCGCTTCCACGTCGTAGCCGACGCCGCCCACGTCCACCAGCAGCCACGGCGGCTGCTTGGACACCAGGATGCCGCGCAGTCGCCCGATCATCGACGCCGTCTCCACGCGCTGCGCGGAATGCCCACGCGTGCGGTGCTGGCGCGGGTGTGCGCATGCGTCAGCGCGATCGCCAGCGCGTCGCCGGCGTCGGCCTGGATCGGGCCTTTCAGGCCCAGCAGCACGCCGACCATGTGCTGTACCTGCGTCTTGTCGGCGCGACCACCACCGACCACGGCCTGCTTCACTTCCGATGCTGCGTATTCGTGCACGTCCATCCCCTGACTGACGGCAGCGCAGATCGCCGCGCCGCGCGCCTGCCCCAGTTTCAATGCCGAGTCGGCGTTGCGCGCCATGAACACGCGCTCGATGGCCACTTCGCCGGGCCGATGCTCGGCGATGATGGCACACAGTCCGTCATAGATGCGTTTCAGGCGCTGCGGGAAACCGCCCTCGCCGAGCACCGTCAGCGTGTCGTGGAACACATGCACGCTGCGGCCCTGGGCATCGACGTCGATGATGCCGACGCCGGTGCGCTGGCTGCCCGGATCGATGCCCAGGATGCGTACGGACCGGGATTCGGGATTCGGGATTGGAGATTCGGTGCGGGCAGGAGGCATTACAACATGGCCTCAGGTCAGCGGGAAGGAACGGGCACGGTTCGGCAACCACCGGATAACTCGCGCGGACTCGCCGATCCGAATCCCGCAGCATCCCGAATCCCGAATCCCGGGCTTACGCATACGCGTCGGCCGGCAGATCGGCGTTGGAGTAGACGTTCTGGCTGTCGTCCAGGTCTTCGAGGTAGTCCAGCAGCTTAGCGACGGTCTGCGCGTCCTCGCCTTCCAGCGCCACTTCGACGTCGGCGCGCTGGGTGATCTCGGCGTCGTCCGGCTCCAGGCCGGCGGCGACCATCGCGTCCTTGACCGCCTGGAAGCTGTCCGCGTCGGTCAGCACTTCCAGCGCACCGTCGTCGAACGCGACCACGTCCTCGGCGCCGGCCTCGATGGCGATCTCGGTGACCTTGTCCTCGTCCGCGCCGGGCGCGAAGGAAAGCACGCCCAGACGCTTGAACATGTAGGCCACGGAGCCTTCCGTGCCCAGGTTGCCGCCGAACTTGGAGAACGCGTGACGCACCTCGGCCACGGTGCGGTTGCGGTTGTCGGTCATGCACTCGACCAGCACCGCGACGCCGTGCGGGGCGTAGCCCTCGTAGCGGATCTCCTCGTACTCGACGCCTTCCAGCTCGCCGGTCGCCTTCTTGATGGCGCGCTCGATGTTTTCCTTGGGCATGGACACGGCCACAGCCTTGTCCATCGCCAGGCGCAGACGCGGGTTGGCGTCCGGATCGCCGCCGCCCATGCGCGCGGCCACGGTGATCTCACGCACCAGCTTGGTGAAGACCTTGCCGCGCGCGGCGTCCTGCTTGCCCTTGCGGTGCTGGATGTTGGCCCATTTGGAATGTCCGGCCATGTGCTGTTTCCGTCAAGAAATCGAAAGGCGCAATTCTAATGCAGGCGCCGGGCGATCATGAAACCGATTCGGCATCGACAGTCTCGGACTGGTGCCGGAAGCGCCCCTGGCGCAGGAACCGCACGGCCTGCGCCGCAGCCTCGGCGGAGAAGATCAGGCCGCTGTGGCTGGCCGTGACCACGCAGTGGTCGCGAATGCCCGGCAGGCGCGTTTCGCTGACCGCCACGCTGCCGTCGTGGTCGCCTTCCAGCGAACCCAGCGCCGCGCCCAGCCCGACCGGCTTGGAACCGGCGATGACGCCGACCTCGCGCTTGCCGTCCCAGCGCTGCAGGCCGTGTTCGAGCAGCTCCTTGCTGTGCCCCAGCATCCACGCGCCGCCGGCCTCGGCCAGCCGCTGCGCCGAGGCGCTGCCGTTGAGCGGCGAGCCCATGCAGACGATGCGGCCGGGCGGCAGATCGTCCTGCCCGCGACAAGCGCGCAGCGCGACCAGGCCGCCGAGGCTGTGCCCGACCACGTGCACCGTGCCCTCGGTCTCGCGCAGCTGCTTGCGCAGACGCTCCAGGGTGCGTTCCAGCGGCGCGGCCACGCTCAGGTAGTCGAACACGTCGACCTCGAAGCCCTCGCTCTCGAAGCGACGCCGCAGCATGACCAGCGCGATGCCGCGCATCCACAGGCCGTGCAGCAGAATGAGGTGGTCGGACATGCGTAGATTCGGAGCCGGACGAAAACAGCCCGCAGCTTACTGCGTCGAACGTAGGGTTTGCGTGAACGCGTCATGCACCACGGCCACGCAAGCGCGCCGCGCGGCCGGAGCGAACGCCGCTCCGGCCCGGCAAGCCGCACGTTTTGCCGACGCGCTCAGTCGTCCGAGGCGCTGGGCGCGACGCGGACGTGCAGTTCGTCCAGTTGCGCCGCCGACACCGGCGACGGCGCGTCGGTCATCAGGTCCTGCGCGCTGGTGGTCTTGGGGAAGGCGATCACGTCGCGAATCGACTCGGTACCAGCCATCAACGCGGCGATACGGTCGATGCCGAAGGCGATGCCGCCATGCGGCGGGGCGCCGAGCTTGAGCGCCTTGAGCAGGAAGCCGAACTTGGCCTCGGCCTCTTCCGGACCGATGCCCAGCAACTCGAACACCGCGTTCTGCATGTCCGGGCGATGGATACGGATCGAGCCGCCGCCGATCTCGGCGCCGTTGAGCACCATGTCGTAACCGCGGCTGACGGCGTTGTGCGGATCGGCCTTGAGCGCGGCCTCGTCGTCGACCTTCGGCGCCGTGAACGGGTGATGTAGGGCCACGAAGCGGCCGGCTTCGGCGTCGTGCTCGAACATCGGGAAGTCGGTGACCCACAGCGGTTTCCAGCTGTTCTCGACCAAGCCGCGGTCCTTGCCGACCTTCAGACGCAGCGCGCCCATGAAGTCGCTGACCGCGCCCCACGCACCGGCGCCGAACAGCAGCAGGTCGCCGTCGGCGGCCCGGGTGGCTTCGAGGATGCCGGCCAGGGCCTTGTCGTCGAGGAACTTGGCGACCGGCGAACTGACGCCTTCCAGACCGCCCTGCGCGTTGTCGACCTTCATCCACGCCAGCCCCTTGGCGCCGTGCTTGGCGGCATGCGCGGCCAGCTCGTCGATCTGCTTGCGCGACAGCTCCGCGCCGCCGGGCACGCACAGCGCGGCCACGCGGCCGTTCGGGTCGTTGGCCGGACCGGCGAAGACCTTGAACTCGACGTGCTTGACCGCCTCGGCGATGTCGACCAGCTCCAGCGCGATGCGCAAGTCCGGCTTGTCCGAACCGAAGCGACGCATCGCCTCGTGCCAGGTCATGCGCGGGAACGGCGCTTCCAGCTTGGCGTCGACGACCTCGGCGAACACGTCGCGGATCATGGTCTCGACGTAGTTCTGCACGTCGGCTTCCTCGACGAAGGCGAACTCCATGTCGAGCTGGGTGAATTCCGGCTGGCGGTCGGCGCGCAGGTCCTCGTCGCGGAAGCAGCGCGCGATCTGGTAGTAGCGGTCGAAGCCGGCCATCATCAGGATCTGCTTGAACAGCTGCGGCGACTGCGGCAGCGCGTAGAACTCGCCCTCGTGCACGCGACTGGGCACCAGGTAGTCGCGCGCGCCCTCCGGAGTGGCCTTGGTCAGGATCGGTGTCTCGATGTCCTGGAAACCGGCCGCGTCCAGACGGCGGCGCAGCGCCTGCACCAGACGGATGCGGGTGCGCATCATGCGCTGCATCTCCGGACGGCGCAGGTCCAGATAGCGGTAGGTGAGGCGCATGTCCTCGTTGGGGTTCTCGTGCAGCGCGAACGGCAGGTCGCGCGCCGCGTTCAGCACTTCGACCTCGCTGGCCAGCACTTCCACGCGGCCGGTCTTCATCTTGTCGTTGACCGACACGCGCGCCCGCACTTTGCCCTGCACGCGCAGGCAGAACTCGTAACCGACCTCGACCGCCGTGGCGAACGCCGCTTCGGTGTCCGGATCGACCACCACCTGCACGATGCCCTCGTGATCGCGCAGATCCAGGAACACCACGCCACCGTGATCGCGACGGCCGTCCACCCAGCCGCAGAGAGTGATGGTCTGGTCGATCAGCGCCTCGTCGACGAGGCCGCAATAATGCGTGCGCATGCGCTTGGAACTCCGGGCCGCAGAGCGGCGGTGCAGATGAAAAAGACCCGGAATTCTACCATTGCCGGCGCCCGGCCCGGGACCGGACGCCAGGCAGGGCGCGTCTGGCGCGGGCAGCCGCGCGCGCTACCAGCGACGATCGACGATGAACTTCGCGCGGCAGCCGTGGTTCACCCACACCCCGGCGCGGTTCCAGCCCCAGCTGTAGCCCTGTGTGCAACGCGTATCCGACATCTGATGGATCAGGCGAACGGAACCGTGACGGCCGACGTCGACGCGGCACATCTGATAGCGCTTCTTGTTGCTGTCGCACTGCAGCTCGATCCGTCGATCCCAGCCGCGACCATGACGATGCTCGCCGTGATGCGACCCCGCGCGCCGGTACCCGTCGTGACGCCCATACCCTGCTGCCGCGAACCGGCCGCGACAACCGTTCTTCACCCACAGTCCCCGAGCGTTCACGCCCCAGTCCTTGTTGTGAACGCAGCCGGACTTGGACTCCTGCCGCACCAGGCGCGCATCGCGCCACGGTATGGCGCACTCAGTGTATTTGTTGCTGTTGCTGGCACAGTACACGGTGTCCTGCGACTGGACCTGCGCGTGCACCGGCGCCGAAGCCGCCAGCAGACCCGCGCCGAGCGCGACGGCGGTTGCGGCGGTGAACAGCGTTCGCATGGCTGTGAACATAACGATCTCCTCTGGCGACATGACACCCGTGTGCCTCGACGCGCACGCCCCTCGCGACGCGTGCGTGCGAATGACCGCCCGCAAGGCTCGGCGACCGAGAAGACCCTATCACCGCACACGCAACCGGAGCATCCGCCATTTGAACGGCCGCCCCGGGAAGACGCCGTCAGCGCCGATTTGCATCGTCCGCAGGCGCGTGTTTCCCTGAATCCGGGATCGATCGCACACCGGAGACATGGTCCACCTGGGCGCACTCGACTATGCGGCCATTGCCGCCTATTTCCTCGTCACCGCGCTGATCGGCGTGTTCGTGGCACGCGGCAGGACCACCTCCGATGACCTGTTTCTCGCCGGCCGCTCGCTCGGACCGCTGGCCGTCGGCTTCTCGCTGTTCGCCGCCAACGTCTCCTCCGACACGCTGATCGGCCTGCCCGGCGCGGCCTATCGCACCGGCATTTCCGCCGCCAACTACGAATGGATGGCCGGCGTGGTACTGATCTTCACCGCGCTGTTCGTGCTGCCGGTGCTGATGCGCGCCCGCGTCACCACCATGCCGGAGCTGATGGAGCGCCGCTTCGACGCGCGCATGCGCAAGTACCTGTCGGCGGTGACGCTGTTCCTGTCCATCGTGCTGGACACCGCCGGCAGCCTGTACGCCGGCGCGCTGATCATCACCACCTTCATTCCCGGTCTGACGCTGTGGGAGACCTGCCTGATCGTGGCCGTGTTCACCGGCATCTACACCGCCGCCGGCGGTCTGCGCGCGGTGGTCTACACCGACGTCATGCAGGCCATCGTGCTGCTGGTCGGCTCGGCGGTGCTGGCGACCATCGTGTTCGGCAAGTTCGACTACTCGTGGCACAACGTCGTGGCCGCGGTGCATCCGGACAAACTGTCGCTGATCCGGCCGCTGGACGATCCCGGCGTGCCGTGGCTGGGCCTGCTGACCGGCCTGCCCATCGTCGGCTTCTACTACTGGACCATGAACCAGTACGTGGTGCAGCGCATCCTCGGCGCGCGCGACCTCCGCGCGGCCGGGCGCGCCTCGGTCATCGCCGCCAGCCTGAAGCTGTTGCCGCTGTTCCTGATGACGATTCCCGGCGCCATGGCCAGCGTGCTGCTGCCCGGCCTCGATCACCCCGATCAGGTGTTCCCGACGATGGTGGCGACGTTCATTCCCGCCGGCCTCACCGGATTGATCGTCGCCGGACTGATCGCGGCGCTGATGTCGACTTGCTCGGCCACGCTGAATTCGGCCGCGACGCTGGTGACCATGGACTTCATCCAGCCACGTCGCCCCGACATGAGCCCGGCGCGACTGGCGCGCGCCGGCCGCATCACCACCATCGTCATCACCCTGCTGGCCGCGCTGTGGGCACCGATGATCCAGCACTTCCAGGGGCTGTGGGCCTATCTGCAGCAGGTGTTCGCGTTCGTCGCCTCGCCGCTGGTGGCGACCTTCCTGTTCGGCCTGTGGTCGAAGCGGCTGGGCGCGTCGGCCGCCCTGCGCGGCCTGATCTGCGGGCACGCATTCAGCGCGCTGTTCTTCGTCGCGCGCGAGCTCGGCTGGATCCATCTGCACTTCACCATCATCGCCGGCGTGGTGTTCGTGGCGACAGCGCTGTTCACGTGGATGTGGATGCGCGTGCTGGCCGCCCGCGACCGACCCGCGGACGACGACCGCCGCATCGCGGTCATCGCGCGACAGGGACTTCAGCGCGTACCCAACGACGTGCTCTGGGCGGCCGCCGGCGTGCTCGCCGCCACGGCCGTCATCCTCGGCGTGTTCTGGTAGCCCGATTCAGTCCGTCGAAGGCGCGGGCGACGGCGCGGCGGCGGGTGCGGGTGCAGGCGCGGCGGCAGGCTTGTCGCCCTTGTCGGCCAGATTGCGCTTGGTGTCGCCGTCCTTCTTGAAGTCCGTCTCGTACCAGCCGCTGCCGGCCAGCCGGAACGACGGCGCGGTCAATTGGCGCTGCACGCGCGGCTCGCCGCACGCGGGACAGATTTCGGGATCGGCATCGGACAGCTTCTGCAGGCGGTCGAAGGTATGGCCGCAGGCCTGGCATTGGAACGCGTAAATCGGCATCGGAAACGTCACTCTCTACGGAATCGCAGGCGCACCATCGACTCGATGGCGCAGCGTGCGGACGCGCGATTATCGCGCCAGCCCGGGATACGGGCAACGCGTCGTTAGTTGTGCACGATACCGCACAAAACCACACCATGAGGAAATATTCGTTGACATTTTTGTAACAATGCGCCTAGGTTCGAGACAGAAACGGACGTCCATATCTGGCGCGCGGAGGCTCTGAGGCAACCTCTGCGCATCGAAGCATTTGCTCGAACTTTTTTGGGGAGTACATCGATGGCTATATCCAGAACGCTGACGTACAGCCTGTTGGCGACCTGCATCGCCTGCGCGCTCGCACCCGCCGCACAGGCGCAATCCACGAACACCGACGCCGCCAAGAACAAGAAGGCCACCGAACTGCAGACCGTGGTGGTCACCGGCACCCGCAGCTACGACCGCACCGAAGCCGATTCGATGGCGCCGATCGACGTGCTGTCGCCGCAGGACCTGAAGAACACCGGCGCGACCAACCTCGCCACCGCCCTGCGCACCCTGCTGCCGTCATTGAACTTCCCGCAGCCGTCGGTGACCGACGCCACCGACGCCACCCAGCCGGCGCAGCTGCGCGGCCTGAGCCCGGACCAGACCCTGGTGCTGATCAACGGCAAGCGCCAGCATTCGACGGCGGTGCTCAACGTCAACGGCTCGCTCGGTCGCGGTTCGTCGCCGGTCGACCTCAATGCGATCCCGATCAACGCCATCGACCATATCGAGGTGCTGCGCGACGGCGCGGCGGCGCAGTACGGTTCCGACGCCATCGCCGGCGTCATCAACGTCATCCTCAAGGGCGGCGCCAAGCACGGCTCGGCCAGCATCACCGGCGGCCAGTACGACACCGGCGACGGCGACACCTGGCACGGCGGCGCCGACGGCGGCTTCAAACTGGGCGACGGCGGCTGGGTCCACCTGAGCGCCAACTACATGCATCAGGATCCGACCAATCGCGCCGGCCCCGACCCGCGCTATCCGGCCGATCCGACCTTCAACACCGTCACCTTCCATTACGGCCTGCCGCAGACCAAGGCCAAACAGGCCGCGATCAACCTGCAGTACGACCTGACCCCGAACGCGCAGCTGTACGGCTTCAGCCTGTTCAACAAGCGCAACGTGTCCTCGCAGGGCTTCTTCCGCTCGCTGTCGACCTACGCCTCGCAGTACCCGAACGCCGTGGCGCAGTATCCGGCCGGCTACCTGCCGGTCGAGAACAGTGCCATCCGCGACGACTCCGAAGTGCTCGGCGTGCGCGGCAAGATCGGCGGCTGGAACTACGACGTCAGCTACAACACCGGCGGCAACCACTGGAAGATGCACACCAGCAACACCTGGAACTACTCGCTCGGCGCGGATTCGCCGACCGTGTTCCAGATCGGCACGCTGACCAACCGCGAGAACCTGTTCAACGCCGACTTCAGCCGTGACGTGCATTTCCCCGGCATGGATGCTCCCGTGACCGTGGCCTGGGGCCTGGAGTACCGCCACGAGCAGTTCGAGATCAAGCAGGGCGACGGCGCGTCCTACGCCTGCGGTCCGGTGCTCGGCGCCAGCGGCTACCCGAGCTGCGGCGGCCAGGTGTTCTCCGGCTACACGCCGACCGACGCCGGCTCGCATTCGCGTCATAACCGTTCGGCCTACCTGGACCTGGAAAGCGATCTGACCTACAAGCTGACCGCCGGCCTGGCCGTGCGCAACGAACACTACAGCGACTTCGGCAGCACTACTTCGTGGAAGGCCTCCGGTCGCTATGCGTTCACCGACACGGTGGCCGCGCGCGCCACGGTGTCGACCGGCTTCCGGGCCCCATCGCTGCAGCAGGAGTACTACTCCAGCACCGCGACCAACTTCGTCAACACGGGTAGCGGTCTGGTGCCGGTACAAATCCGCACCTTCCCGGTCGACGACCCGGCCGCGCAGGCGCTCGGCGCGCAGCCGCTGAAGCCGGAGAAGTCGCACAACTACAGCTTCGGCCTGGTGTTCACGCCGGCCAACGGCCTGTACGCGACCCTCGATGCCTACCAGATCGACATCGACAACCGCATCATTCTGTCCGGCAACCTGACCGGCAGCGCGGTGCAGGCCTACCTGCTGTCGGCCGGTTTCACCGACGTCGGCGGCGGTCGCTTCTTCACCAACGCGGTCGACACGCGCACCCGCGGCGCAGACCTGGTGGCGACCTATCCCTGGTACCTGCAGGACGGCTCGACGCTGAAGTTCACCGGCGGCATGAACTACAACAAGACCGATATCCGCAAGATCGCCGACAACCCGCCGCAGCTGGGCCTGGCCGGTCTGACCCTGCCGATCATCGACCGCCAGGAGCAGGGCCGCATCACCGTCGGCACACCGCGCACCAAGGCCTTCGTCGGCGCCGACTGGTCCGTCAATCACTGGACCTTCCACTCCCAGGCCACGCGCTACGGCACCTGGACCTCGCGCGGCAGCAGCGCCAGCTCGGACCAGACCTACAGCGCCAAGGTGCTGCTGGACCTGTCGGTGAGCTACGCGCAATCGGGCTGGACCTTCACGCTGGGCGGCAACAACGTCACCAACGTGTACCCGGAAAAGAACGATGCCAACAACAACTACCACGGCATCCTGACCTATCCGCTGACCTCGCCCTACGGTTTCAGCGGTGCGTACTACTATGGCAGCGTGGCGTACGACTGGTAACGCGCGCCGCCTTTCGACCCTCGACTCGGCCCCGCACCCGCGGGGCCGTTTTTTTTGGCGCATGATGTATGGACGTCCAGACGTCCGATTGCTGCATCACCTGCATGCAGGGTCGATTCATCGGCGGGCCCGGCGAACCTGCTAGGATGAAATTGTCACTGCGCATACCGCACACTTCGCGGCTAGCCGACAACGGCCCGGAGGTGGTCGCGCGATGCTCTCCGGTCACGGAGGGCAACGCGCCAGTCAGCGGCTCACGCCATGCAGTGCACGCTGCCGGTCGAACGACCGCCACCGCACCATTCATCCGGCCACCGGTTCCGCGAAGCTCGCCATGTCGACGAGGAGCACGCGTGAACCCGACTGCACGAAGCGATCAGCGCCCCGAACCCGCCATCATGCACGATGACGTGCGCTGCCTGCTGGCCACCGATCTGGACGGCACGTTCCTCGCCGGTTCGCCGGAGCAGCGCCTGCGCCTGTACCAGCTGATCAGCCGCCGCGAGGACATGCTGCTGGTCTACGTCACCGGCCGCGGACTGGAAGCCGTGCTGCCGCTGCTGGCCGATCCCACGCTGCCGCATCCGGACTACATCATCTGCGACGTCGGCGCGACCGTGGTCGACGGCCACGACATCCACGCGGTCGAACCGCTGCAGGGCCGCATCGCCGCGCGCTGGCCCGGCGAACAGGCCGTGGTGCGCCACATCGGCGAGCACGAGGGCCTGATCCGCCAGGATGTGCCGCAGGAGCGCCGCGTGTCCTACTTCTGCTCCAGCGACGCGATCAGCGACAAGCTCGAACAGCAGGTGCGCGAACTGGGTTGCGAACTGCTGCATTCGGCCGAGCGCTATCTCGACATCCTGCCGTTCGGCGTCAACAAGGGCGCGACCCTGCGCGGCCTGATCGACCACCTGGGCATCCCCGACGAACGCGTGCTGGTGGCCGGCGACACGCTCAACGACCGTTCGATGTACGGCAAGGGCTTCGCCGGCGTCTGCGTGGGCCGCTCCGAACCCGGCCTGATCGAGGCGACGCGCGACATCGGGCAGACCCTGCACGCCGAGAAGCCGGGCTGCGGCGGCATCCTCGAAGCGTTGGCGCATTTCGAGCTGCTCGACGCCGAGCACCTCGACACCACGGACATCGTGCCGGACACCGGCAAGGCCGAGCTGGTCATGGTCTATCACCGGCTGCCCTACGAGGAAGTCGTCGAGGACGGCCAGATCCAGCGCCGCCGACCGAAGTCGCCCAACGGCATCATCCCGACCCTGCTGTCGTTCTTCGCCGACGGACGCAAGGGATCGTGGATCGCCTGGTCCATCCACGATCCGGCCGTCGATGAGGATTTCGAGGTGCACACGGCGGTCGACGCCCAGCGCTACCCCGACCTCACCGCCGCGCGCGTGGCGCTGACCAAGAAGGACGTCGACATCTTCTACAAGTCCTTCTCCAAGGAAGCCTTCTGGCCACTGCTGCACACCTTCTGGGAGCGCGCGCGCTTCCGCGAGAAGCACTGGCAGGTGTTCTGCCGCGTCAACCGCGCCTTCGCCGAACGCGCCGCCGCTGAGGCCGCTTCCGGCGCGACGGTGTGGATCCACGACTACAACCTGTGGATGGTGCCAGCCTACTTGCGCGAACTGCGCCCCGACGTGCGCATCGCGTTCTTCCACCACACCCACTTCCCGTCCGCCGACGTGTTCAACGTGGTGCCGTGGCGACGCGACATCATCGGCAGCCTGCTGCAGTGCGACTACGTGGGCTTCCACATTCCGCGCCAGGTCGAGAACTTCGTCGACGTGGTGCGCGGCGTGGCGCCGGTGAAAGTGATCAAGCGCGAGAACTGCGCGCCGCGCTTCCTCACCTACGGCTGCGCCGCCGGACTCGACCGCGTCAGTCGCATCATCGACGTCGGCCGCCGCCGCGTGCACGTGGGTGCGCACCCGGTCGGACTCGACGTCGATCGTGTGCGCCGACTGCTGGAATCGGACGACTCGCGCCTGCGCCGCCGCCATCTGAGCAGCGAGCTGGACGGCCGCAAGCTGATCCTCTCGGTCGAGCGCCTCGACTACACCAAGGGCACGTTGCAGAAGCTGCAGGCCTACGAGCGCATGCTGGAGCGCAATCCCGACCTGGTCGGCGAAATCACGCTGTTCTGCGTGTGCGTGCCGGCGGCCAAGGAGATGACCGTCTACCGGCAGTTGCAGACGCAGATCGAGCAGGCGGTGGGCCGCATCAACGGTCGCTTCTCGCAACTGGGCTGGACGCCGGTGCAGTTCTTCTTCCGCGCGCTGCCGTTCGAGGAGCTGCTGTCCTACTACGGCGTCGCCGACGTCATGTGGATCACGCCGCTGCGCGACGGCCTGAATCTGGTGGCCAAGGAATACGTGGCCGTGCAGGGCATCGTCGGCCACCCGCATGCGGGCGTGCTGGTGCTATCCGAATTCGCCGGCGCGGCGGCCGAGCTCAAGGGCGCCTTGCTGACCAACCCGCACGACATCGAGGATCTGGCCGAGGTCTGCCTGCGTGCGATCCGCATGGACGCCAAGGAAGCCGGCAGCCGCTTGCAGGGGTTGTTCGATATCGTCGAGCATCACAACCTAAGCCGCTGGGGCCAGGGCTTTCTCGATGCCGTCGCCGAGACCGGCGACAGTCCGGGCACCTCGGTGCCGGCCTCGGCCTGACTTCACCGCCACCACGCACCGCCACGAAGGACCTTCATGCTACGCACGGCCCGACAGCTTGCCTCGCTGCTGACCGGCGTTGCCCTGCTGCTGCTCGGCAACGGCCTGCTCAACACCCTGATCCCCGTGCTGGGCGGCCGTCTCGGCTTCTCCAGCACCCTGCTCGGCGCGATGACCTCGGCCTATTTCGCCGGCTTCCTCGGCGGCACCTTCATCATCAGCGCGCTGGTACGGCGAATGGGCCACATCCGCGCGTTCGCCTTCTGCGCCACCGCCTGCGCCTGCCTGATCCTGCTGCTGTCGCTGACCACGCAGCCGCTGCTGTGGCTGCTGCTGCGTTTCGGCATCGGCCTGGTCGTGGTCGGTCTGTACACCGTGATCGAAAGCTGGCTCAACAGCCAGGCCGAGCCGCGTCAGCGCAGCAGCGTGTTCGCGACCTACATGGTGGTGAACCTCGGCTCGCTGGCGCTGGCGCAGCAGTTCCTGCAGTTCCAGCCGTCGCAGAACGCGGTGCTGTTCGTGCTGGTGGCGCTGCTGGTGTGCGCCTCGACGCTGCCGGTGCTGGCCACGCGCATGCGTCAGCCCGAAGTGCAGCCGATGCCCCGCCTGCGCACGCGACGACTGTTCCAGCTCGCGCCCAGCGCCGCCGTCGGCGCGCTGCTGTCGGGGCTGACCATGGGCGCGATGTGGGGTCTGGCGCCGGTCTATGCCGCCTCCGTCGGCCTGAATGCAGCGGGCATCGGCACCTGGATGAGCGTGTTCATTCTCGGCGGCGCGGCCCTGCAGTGGCCGATGGGCCGCCTGTCGGACCGCCACGACCGACGCATCATGCTGATCGTGGTCAGCGCGCTCGGCGCCATCGCCGCGGCCCTGCTGCCGATGCTGGCCGGGGTACCGATCATGGCCGACGTGCTGCTGTTCGTGTTCGGCGGCATGGCCTTCGCGGTGTATCCGATCGTGGTCGCGCATCTGCTCGACCACGTGCCGAGCGAGGAACTGCTGCCCGCCAGTAGCAGCGTGCTGCTGGTCAACGGCATCGGCTCGGCGGCCGGACCGCTGCTGGCCGGCGTGCTGATGAGCGCGATGGGCGCATCATGGCTGTTCGGCTGGGTGGTGCTGTGCATGGGCGGCACGGCGCTGTACGTTGCCTTCCGCCTGTTGACCTTCCACCGCGACCAGGCCGAGGCCCCCGCCTTCATGCCGATGCTGCGCACCACGCCGGCGGCGATGGAGATGCATCCGGCCGTGGACGCCGAAACCGAGACCGGCAGCGTCCACGAAGGCGAACGCTGAGTTCCGCTTGCATCACCACGCATCCGACCACACTGCAACGAAGCCCTCCGTCCGGCCCGCGCGCCGGACAGTCTTTTTCCGCCGCACAAGGAATTTCCCGTGAGCCACCTGTTCTCGCCGCTCGAACTCGGACCGCTGAAGCTGGCCAACCGCATCGTCGTCGCCCCCATGTGCCAGTACTCGGCCGAGGACGGCAGCGCCACCGACTGGCACATGATGCACCTGGGCAATCTGGCGCTGTCCGGCGCCGGCCTGCTGATCTTCGAGGCCAGCGCCGTCGAGGCGCGTGGCCGCATCACCTGGGCCGACCTGGGTCTGTACAGCGACGGCAACGAGCAGGCGCTGCGCAAGGTCGTCGGCGCACTGCGCCAGCATGCGCCGACGGCGCTCGGCATCCAGCTCGCGCACGCCGGCCGCAAGGCCTCCACGCACGTGCCCTGGGACGGCGGCGCCGCGATTGCGCCCGACGACGTGCACGGCTGGCAGGTCCTCAGCGCCTCGGACCGCCCCTTCTACGACGGCGACCCGGCGCCGCGCGCGATGACGCAGGCGGACATCGACGAGGTCGTGCAGGCCTTCGTCGACGCCGCGCATCGCGCGGACCGCCTGGGCCTGGACCTGATCGAGATCCACGCCGCGCACGGCTACCTGCTGCACCAGTTCCTGTCGCCGCTGAGCAACGCACGCGACGATAACTATGGCGGCAGCCTGGAAAACCGCATGCGCCTGCCCCTGCAGGTCTTCGACGCCGTGCGCGCCGCCGTGCCCGAGCGCATGACCGTAGGCATCCGCATTTCCGCCAGCGACTGGGTCGAGGGCGGCTGGGACCTGGTGCAGAGCATCGAGCTGGCGAAGGCGCTGGACGCCCGAGGCTGCCAGTTCATCCACGTCTCCAGCGGCGGTCTCGATCCGCGTCAGCAGATCGATGTCGGCCCCGGCTACCAGGTGCACTTCGCCGAGGCCATCAAGGCCGAAGTGGCGATGCCGGTCATCGCCGTGGGCATGATCACCGAAGCCGCGCAGGCCGAAGCCATCGTCGCCGAAGGCAAGGCCGACGCCGTGGCCCTGGCGCGCGGCATGCTCTACGACCCGCGCTGGCCGTGGCACGCCGCCGCCGAACTGGGCGCCACCGCGCACGCGCCGCCGCAGTATCTGCGCTGCCAGCCGCACGGGCTGAAAAAGCTGTTCGGCTGATCCGGCCGATCCGCCACGAAAAAGGCCGCGGCAAACACCGCGGCCTTTTTCGTGCAACACCCAGAGCGGATCAACCGCCGGCGCTGAACACCAGATGCCCGCCCTCGGCCTCGACGCGAATGGTGTCGCCGGGCGCGAAGGCGCCGCTGAGGATCTTCTGCGCCAGCGGGTTCTCCAGTTGCTGCTGGATCGCGCGCTTGAGCGGACGCGCGCCGTACACCGGATCGAAACCGACGTTGGCCAGCAGATCCAGCGCCTTGTCGCCGATGGACAGCTTGAGCTGACGCTCCTCCAGCCGCTTCTCCAGCTGCTGCAGCTGGATCTTGGCGATGGCGCGGATCTGCGCCTTCTCCAGCGGTCGGAACACCACGATCTCGTCCAGACGGTTGATGAACTCGGGCCGGAAATGCCCCTGCACCACGCCCATCACCGCGGCCTTCATCTTGGTGTATTCCTGCTCGCTGTCGCCGTCGTCCCCGCCTTCTTCGGACACGTCCTGGATCATCTGGCTGCCGAGGTTGGAGGTCATCACGATGACGGTGTTGCGGAAGTCCACCGTGCGGCCCTGGCCGTCGGTCAGGCGACCGTCGTCGAGCACCTGCAGCAGGATATTGAACACGTCCGGATGCGCCTTCTCCACCTCGTCCAGCAGAATCACGCTGTACGGACGCCGCCGCACGGCCTCGGTCAGGTAACCGCCTTCCTCATAGCCGACGTAGCCCGGCGGCGCGCCGATCAGGCGGGCCACGGAGTGCTTCTCCATGAACTCGCTCATGTCGATGCGGATCATCGCTTCCTGGGTGTCGAACAGGAAGCCGGCCAGCGCCTTGCACAGCTCGGTCTTGCCGACGCCGGTCGGGCCCAGGAACAGGAACGAACCGTACGGACGGTGGGGATCGGACAGGCCCGCGCGGGCGCGGCGGATGGCGTCGGACACGGCCTTCACGGCCTCGTCCTGACCGACCACGCGCTCGTGCAGCGCTTCCTCCATCTTCAGCAGCTTCTCGCGCTCGCCTTCCAGCATCTTCGACACCGGAATGCCGGTCCAGCGCGACACCACCTCGGCGATCTCCTCGTCGGTGACGCGGTCCTGCACCAGCTTGAAGTCCTGCTGTTCGGCGGCCTGCGCCGCGGCCAACTGCTTCTCCAGCGCCGGCAGCGTGCCGTACTGGATCTCGCTCATCTTGGTGTAGTCCTGATGGCGCTGCGCGGCTTCCAGTTCCAGGCGCGCGGCCTCGATCTGCTCCTTGACCTTGGTCGCGCCCTGCAGCGCGGCCTTTTCCGACTTCCAGATTTCGTTGAGATCGGAGAACTCGCGCTCCAGCTTGTCGATCTCGGTTTCCAGATCGGCCAGGCGCTGCTTGGACGCGTCGTCGGTTTCCTTCTTCAGCATCTCGCGCTGGATCTTCAGCTGCGTCAGGCGACGCTCCAGACGATCCAGTTCCTCCGGCTTGGAGTCGATCTCCATGCGGATGCGCGAGGCAGCTTCGTCCATCAGGTCGATGGCCTTGTCCGGCAGCTGGCGATCGGTGATGTAGCGGTTGGACAGCGTGGCCGCGGCAACGATGGCCGGGTCGGTGATCTCCACGCCGTGATGCACCGCGTAGCGCTCCTTCAGGCCGCGCAGGATGGCGATGGTGTCCTCCACCGTCGGTTCGCCCACGAACACCTTCTGGAAGCGGCGTTCCAGCGCGGCATCCTTCTCGATGTACTGGCGGTACTCGTCCAGCGTGGTGGCGCCGATGCAGTGCAGCTCGCCGCGCGCCAGCGCTGGCTTGAGCATGTTGCCGGCGTCCATCGCGCCGTCGGCCTTGCCGGCACCGACCATGGTATGCAGCTCGTCGATGAACAGGATGATCTGGCCTTCGTTCTTGGACAGGTCGTTGAGCACCGCCTTCAGGCGCTCCTCGAACTCGCCGCGGAACTTCGCGCCGGCGATCAGCGCGCCCATGTCCAGACTCAGCACGCGCTTGCCGCGCAGGCCCTCGGGCACTTCGTTCTTGATGATGCGCTGAGCCAGGCCCTCGACGATGGCGGTCTTGCCCACGCCGGGTTCGCCGATCAGCACCGGGTTGTTCTTGGTGCGCCGCTGCAGCACCTGCACCACGCGGCGAATCTCTTCGTCGCGCCCGATCACCGGATCCAGCTTGCCGGACTCGGCGCGCTCGGTGAGGTCGATGGTGTACTTCTGCAGCGCCTGGCGCTGGTCCTCGGCGTTCTCGCTGGCGACCTTCTCGCCGCCGCGGATCTTGTCGATGGCGGTCTCAATGCGCGACTTCTCCGCGCCGGCCGCCTTCAGCGCCTTGCCCAGCTCGCCGCCGCTCTCCAGCGCCGCCAGCACGAACAGCTCGCTGGCGATGAACTGATCGCCGCGCTGCTGCGCCAGCTTGTCAGTGAGGTTCAGCGCGCGGTTGAGCGCGTTGCCGACGTTGATGTCGCCGGCCTGTCCGCTGACCTGCGGCAGCCCGTTGAGCATCTCGCCCAGGCGCTCGCGCAGCAGCGGCACGTTGACGCCCGCCTGCGACAGCAGCGGCGCGGTCGAACCGCCCTGCTGGTCCAGCAAGGCCGTCATCACGTGCACGGGTTCGAGCATGTTGTGATCGCGTCCCACGGCCAGCGACTGGGCATCGGCCAGCGCCTGCTGGAAACGCGAGGTCAGTTTGTCCATGCGCATTTCGGGGTTCTCCTGCAAAGGGTTGGACGGCGGTGCCGTCGCTCTGCATTCCGAAATGCGGTCGCCCGGACGGGCTTCAAGTCGCGCTGCGCGTCCGGGTCCAGATCAGGCTGGCGAAGCGGCCGCTGGCCGCGCCGTCGCGGCGATAGGAGTACAGGCGTGCGTCGCCGAAGGTGTCGAAGCCGCCGCCGTGGATGCGCGTCACACCCAGCCGATGTAGACGTTGCCGCGCCAGCAGCGCGAGGTCGCACTGCCAATGTCCCGCGCGGGTCGACTGAAATGCGGCCTCGGCCTGCGCGTCGACCGCAAGGAACGCGTCGCGCACGGCCGCATCGATCTCGTAGTGCCGTGGACCGATGCACGGCCCCAGCCACGCCAGCAGATGCTCCGGTCGCACGGTCATCGACTGCACGGTGGCCTCGATCACGCCGGCCGCCAGACCGCGCCAACCCGCATGCGCGGCGCCGATCTCGCCGCCGTCGTCGCTGCACAGCAGCACCGGCAGGCAATCCGCGGTAAGGATGGCCAGCACCGTGCCCGGCACCCGCGACACCGCCGCATCGGCCTTCGGCTCTTCGCCGTCGGCCAGCGGCCCCAGTTCGGCCACGGTGGTGCCGTGGACCTGCCGCAGCCAGCGCGGCGCCGACGGCAACCCCAGCGCCTGCATCAGCGCGCGCCGATTGCTCAGCACCGCCTCGGCATCGTCGCCGCAACGCGTGCCCAGGTTGAAGCGGTCGTACGGCGGGGACGACAGACCGGGACCGATGCGGGTGCTCACCGCCGCGCGCACGCCGGCGGGCGCGGGCCAGTCGGGAAGAATCCAGGAATCGTGCATGCGGCGATGAGGCACCCGTGGAACGCAAGTGCCGAGGATACCGTCTCCGGTCGATCACCGGGGAGCGCGGCTCATGCCTGCGCGGCATCCTCGCGCAGCGCTTCGATCAGCAACTGCATGTCCCGCGGCGCATCGGCCTCGAACGCCAGTTCCTTACCGAGGATCGGATGCACGAAAACCAGCCGCTCGGCGTGCAGCGCCTGACGACGGAATGCGCGCAGCGTCTCGACCAGTCGTTCGCTGGCGCCCTTGGGCAGGTGCAGGTGACCGCCATACAGCGGATCGCCGACCAGCGGATGCTGCACATGCGCCATGTGCACGCGGATCTGATGCGTACGGCCGGTTTCCAGGTTGCACTGGATCAGGCTGTGCGCGCGAAAGCGCTCGCGCAGGCGGTAATGCGTCACCGCATGCTTGCCGTTGTCCTCGTTGCGCACCGCCTGGCGCAAGCGGTCGACCGAATGCCGTCCCAGCGGCGCGTCGACCGTGCCGCCGGCCACCAGCGCACCGCGCACCACCGCAGCGTACTGTCGCTGCACGTCGTGACGCGACAGCATGGCCACCAGGGCCGTATGCGCCGGCAGCGACTTGGCCACCACCATCAGTCCGGAAGTGTCCTTGTCGAGCCGGTGCACGATGCCCGCGCGCGGCAGCTCGACCAGACGCGGATCGTGGTGCAGCAGGGCATTCTGCAGGGTGCCGTCGGCGTTGCCCGCGCCAGGGTGGACGACCAGTCCGGCCGGCTTGTTCAGCACCAGCAGGTCGTCGTCCTCGTAGCGGATGTCCAGCGCGATGGCCTGCGGCGCCAGCGGCACCTCATCCTCCAGCACCGCCTCGATGGCGACCCACTCGCCGCCCTGCACGCGCTGTTTGGGCGCCATCGTCGCGCCGTCGACGGTCACGGCGCCATCGCGGATCCAGCTGCCCAGACGCGAGCGTGAATACTGCGGGAACATTGCCGCCAGCGCCTGGTCCAAACGCCGACCCGCCTCGTCCAGGGGGACCTGCGCGCGGTGCTCGACCGTGCTCATGCCCCATCCCCCGGCGATCGTCCGGTTTCCGCTATCATGGCCCTTCGCTCAAGCACCCGAATGTCCTCTATGCGCGTTATCAAGCAACTCAGCATTCTCGTCCTGGTTCTGTCCGTGGCGTCCTGCGCGATGTTCCGCAACAAGGCCGACATCAATACCATGCCGGTCGAACAGCTCTTCCAGAACGCCCACACTTCGCTGGAAAAAGGCGACTACGCCGCGGCGGAGAAGGCCTACGAACGGCTGATCGCACGCTTCCCGTCGGGCAAGTACAACGAGCAGTCGCAGGTGGAACTGGCCTACGCGCAGTACAAGGACAACAAGCCGGACGACGCCTACTCGACGATCAACCGGTTCATCAAGACCTTCCCGACGCACAAGCATATCGACTATGCCTACTACCTGCGCGGTCTGATCAACTTCAACCGCACCACCGGCATCGTCGAACGCTTCGTCGAGCAGGACCAGTCGCGTCGCGACCAGGGCTACCGCCTGCAGGCCTTCGACGACTTCAGCCAGCTGACCCGCCGCTTCCCGGGCAGCAAGTACGCCGCCGACGCGCGCCAGCGCATGATCTTTCTGCGCAACGGTCTGGCCCAGTTCGAGATCAACGTCGCCACGTTCTATCTCAAGCACAAGATGTACGTGGCCTCCGCGCACCGCGCCCAGTACGTGATCGAGCACTACCAGCGCGCGCCGGAGGCCGGCGACGCCCTGGCCATCCTGGCGCGCAGCTACAAGGGTCTGGGTCGCGACAAGCTGGCCGACCAGGCCGTCCAGGTCCTGAAGCTGAACTTCCCGAATCATCCGTACCTGAAGGACCCGAACTGGCCGCACTTCGCTTCCGTGTGGCGGCGCATGGTGCCCTTCGTCAATCACCACTGACGGATACGGATCACTTCCATCCCGAGGTGATCGGATAACGCCGCTCGCGACCGAACGCGCGCGGCGTTATTTTTGGTCCCGGCGCCGACTGCCGGCGCTTGAATTCGTTGCGCAGCACCAGCGTCGCGACACGTTCCACGGTCTCGGCGTCGAAGCCCGCAGCCACGATGTCCGCGCGCGACTGCTCGCGTTCGACGAAGCGTTCCAGAATCGCATCCAGCTCGTCATAGGCCGGCAGGGAATCCTGATCGGTCTGATCGGCGCGCAGTTCGGCCGACGGCGGACGTTCGATCACCGCCTCGGGAATGGTCACGCCCGCGCGATTGCGCCAGCGCGCCAGGCGATAGACCTGGGTCTTGTAGACATCCTTGATGGGCGCGTAGGCGCCGCACATGTCGCCGTACAGCGTGGAATACCCGACCGCCATCTCGCTCTTGTTGCCCGTCGCCAGCAGCAGACGGCCGTGCTTGTTGGACAGCGCCATCAGCATGGCGCCGCGGATGCGCGCCTGCAGATTTTCTTCGGTCAGATCCGCCGGCTTGCCGTGGAATGCCGGTTCCAGCGCCCCGGTCATGGCCTCGAAGCTCGACTCGATCGGCACGATCTCGTAGTTCACGCCCAGCGTCTCGGCCTGCGCGCGCGCGCCGTCCAGCGACAGCTGCGAGGTGTAGCGCGAGGGCAGCATCACCGCCTGCACGCGATCCGCGCCCAGCGCGTCGACCGCGAGCGCCAGCGTCAGCGCTGAATCGATGCCGCCCGACAACCCCAGCAGCACGCCGGGGAAGCCGTTCTTGGTCACGTAATCGCGGATGCCGCAGACCAGACCGTCGTACAGCACCTGCTCGGCATCATCGGCGACTTCGGGCCACGCCTCCGCCGTGAAGCGACCGCTCGCGGCATCGAAGCTTGCATGCAAAAGATGTTCGCGGAAGGCCGGCGCGCGTGCGGCCACGCGGCCGTCGGCGTCGATCAGCAGCGACGCGCCGTCGAAGATCACATCGTCCTGCCCGCCGACCACGTTGACGTAGGCGATGCCCACGCCGTGCCGCTTGGCCTGTCGCTGCAGCACCGTCAGGCGCTCGGCCTGCTTGCCGGTGTCGTAGGGCGAGGCGTTGGGCACCACCAGCAGTTGCGCGCCGGCCGCGCAGGCGGCGTCGACCGGCGCGTCGATCCACACGTCTTCGCAGATCAGCAGACCGACGCGCACGCCGGCGATCTCGACCACGTGCGGGTCGGTGCCGGGCGTGAAATAGCGCTTCTCGTCGAACACGCCGTAGTTGGGCAGCGCATGCTTGGCGTAGCGCGTGTGCTCGCGGCCGTCGCGCAGCAGGCTCACGGCGTTGAGCAGCGGACGCTGGAAGGCGTGCTCGTCGGCGGTGTGCGCCACGGCACGGGCCTCGGCGGGATGGCCGAGCAGCACGTCGATGCCGGACGTCTCGCCCGCCACGCGCGCCACGGCCGCGTCGCAGGCGGCGATGAAGCTGGGGCGCCGCAGCAGGTCGTCCGGCGGATAACCGCTGACGGTCAGCTCGGGGAAGACCACCAGATCGGCGCCGCCGGCGCGCGCGCGCTGCGCCAGATCGATCGCCCGCGCGGCGTTGGCGTCGACCGCGCCGACGGCGAAGTCATGCTGCGCCAGGGCGAACCGCAAAACTGCCATGCTTGGTTCCTTTGTCTCGATACGCGAAGGCCGCGGACATGCCGCGGCCTTCGACTTCATCCGTAGGCCGGACGATGAGCCTACTTCATGCGCTCGGCCAGCGCCTTGCCCAGATCGGCCGGCGACTTGACCGTGGTCACGCCCGCCTTCTCCAGCGCGGCGAACTTGGCCTCGGCCGTGCCCTTGCCGCCGGAGATGATGGCGCCGGCGTGGCCCATGCGCTTGCCCGGAGGCGCGGACGCACCGGCGATGAACGACACCACCGGCTTGGTCACGTACTCGGCGATGAACTCCGCCGCGTCTTCCTCGGCGCTGCCGCCGATCTCGCCGACCATGATGATGCCCTGGGTCTGCGGATCGTCCTGGAACAGCTTCAGGCAGTCGATGAAGTTCATGCCCTGGATCGGATCGCCGCCGATGCCGATGCAGGTCGACTGGCCCAGGCCTTCGTTAGTGGTCTGGAACACGGCTTCATAGGTCAGCGTGCCCGAACGCGACACGATGCCGACGTTGCCCGGCGTGTGGATGTGGCCCGGCATGATGCCGATCTTGCACTCGCCCGGGGTGATGATGCCGGGGCAGTTGGGGCCGATCAGCACGGTCTCCGGATGCGCGTCCAGCACGTTGCGCACGCGCAGCATGTCCAGCACCGGGATGCCTTCGGTGATGGCGACGATGACTTCGATGCCGGCGTCGATGGCTTCCAGGATCGAGTCGGCCGCGAACGGCGGCGGCACGAAGATCACGGAGGCGTTGGCGCCGGTGTCTTCGACGGCTTCGCTGACGCTGTTGAAGACCGGACGATCCAGATGCGTTTCGCCACCCTTGCCCGGCGTGACGCCGCCGACGATCTGGGTGCCGTAGTCGATCGCCTGCTCGGCGTGGAAGGTGCCCTGCTGGCCGGTGAAGCCCTGCACGATCACCTTGGTGTTCTTGTTGACAAGTACGCTCATGCCTTGATGCTCCTCACTTCGCCGCGGCGACGGCTTTCTGCGCCGCGTCGTTGAGATCGTCGGCCGGCGTGATCGCCAGGCCGGAGTTGGCCAGCAGCTCGCGGCCCTTCTCGACGTTGGTGCCCTGCAGGCGCACGATCACGGGGATCTGAAGGCCCACTTCCTTGACCGCGGCGATGATGCCCTCGGCGATCAGGTCGCAGCGCACGATGCCGCCGAAAATGTTGACCAGGATGGCCTTGACCTTGTCCGAGGACAGGATCAGCTTGAAGGCCTCGGTCACGCGCTCCTTGGTGGCGCCGCCGCCGACGTCGAGGAAGTTGGCCGGCTCGCCGCCCGCCAGCTTGATCACGTCCATGGTGGCCATCGCCAGACCCGCGCCGTTGACCATGCAGCCGATGGTGCCGTCCATGGTCACGTAGTTCAGGTTGTGCTCGACCGCGGCCGCTTCGGCCTGGTCTTCCTGGGTCAGGTCGCGCATGGCGGCCAGATCCTTGTGGCGGAACTCGGCGTTGTCGTCGGAGTTCACCTTGCCGTCCAGCGCGGCCAGGCTGCCGTCCTCGAGCACCGCCAGCGGGTTCAGCTCGACCAGCGACAGGTCCTTCTCGTTGAACAGCTTGTACAGGCCCAGCATGATGCCGGTCAGCTGACGCACCTGCTTGGCGTTCAGATCCATCGCGAAACCGATCTGGCGGCACTGGTACGGCTGCAGATCCTCGACGTAGTCGATGGCGATGGTGTGGATGTCTTCGGGCGTGTCCTTGGCGACCTGCTCGATGTCCACGCCGCCGTGCTTGGAGGCGATGAAGGAGATCGACTTGGTGTCGCGGTCGACTAGGATCGACAGGTACAGCTCGCGCGCGATGTCGGTCGCGTCGGTGACCAGCACCAGATTCACCGGCAGCGCGCGGCCGCCCGACTGGTAGGTGGCCATATTGGTGCCGAGCATGCCTGCCGCGGCGGCCTTGACCTCGTCCAGGCTCTTGCAGAACTTGACGCCGCCGGCCTTGCCGCGACCGCCCGCGTGGATCTGCGCCTTGACCATCCACTGGCTGCCGCCCAGGGCCTTGGCGGCCTCCACGGCAGCGTCGGCCGAATCGGCCACCTTGCCCGGCGGCACGGTGATCCCGTACTGCGCGAACAGCTCTTTTGCCTGATACTCGTGAAAGTTCATTCGATACCTCGAACGTACGTGGAACGCGCAGTCGGGGAGCGGGCGCAGGAAGCGCGGGCACGGCGACGGCGATGGATGCACGGCGGCGGGATATGGACGAGGCGTCCCCAGCGAATCCGCACGCGACAGCCCGCTATTGTCCTAGAACCGCCGCCCGATGGAAAGGGGCGCTTGCGCCGTCATGCCCCCGGACACACGCGGAAACGCCCGGCGCGGCTATACTTCCGGCAACTTCGGACCGCTCTCCGACGGCATCCACGCGACCGACTCACGCCACGGGAATCCTATGTCCAGCGCCAGCATGGCCCGCCGCGAACTCTACTTCCTCAACTGGTTCCGATTCGCACAGGCCGTGGTCTACGGCGTGCTGGCCTACGGCACGCTGAGCAACAAGTGGCTCAATCCCGATCGCCCCGCATTGGCCCAGGCCGTGGCGATCGCGGCCATGATCTATGCCGTCATCGCCCTGCTGCGCACCCGCGCCTGGCTGAGCCGTCCCGCGCTGTACACCGCGATCGCGATCACCCTGGACATCGTCATCGCGATCGCCGCGGTGATGGCCATGCACAACGCGCGCATCGGCATCGCCATGATGCTGATGGTCAACCTGGCCGGCGCCGCGCTGGTGCTGCCGATGCGCCTGGCGCTGTTCTTCGCCGCGCTGGCGGCGCTGGGCCTGCTCGGCCAGGTCTTCCTGACGCCCAAGTTCAACGGCTTCGACGGCGAACTGCTGGAAAGCGCGCTGTTCGGCATCGTCTACATGGCCGCCGCCGGCATGTGCAACATCCTCGGCCGACAGATGCGCGCGTCCGAGGAGCTGGCACAGCGGCGCGGCCTCGACCTGGCCAATCTGGCCCAGGTCAACGAACTCATCATCCGTCGCATGAAGACCGGCGTGCTGCTGGTTGACGACGGCAACCAGGTGCACCAGTTCAACGAATCGGCCTGGATGCTGCTGGGCAGCCCGCCGATGAGCCAGCGCGACCTCGGCACGCTGGCGCCGGAGCTGTCGCGTCGCCTGTTCCACTGGCGGCACTACGGCAAGCTCGACGAAACCGCCATCGCGCTGGCCGAGGGCGTACCCGAGATCGTGCCGCGCTTCACCCGGCTGGCCGCCAACGACGACTCCAACATCCTGATCTTCCTCGACGACACCTCGCTGGTATCGCGCCGTGCCGAGGAACTCACGCTGGCCTCGCTGGGACGCCTGTCCGCCTCCATCGCGCACGAGATCCGCAACCCGCTGGCGGCGATCCGCTACTCGGCCCAGCTGCTGGCCGAATCGGAAGACCTGGTCGACGCCGACCAGCGCATGGTCGAGATCATCAACAATCACTGCAGCCGGCTCAACGAGATCATCGAGAACATCCTGCAGCTCTCGCGACGCGAGCGCTCGCGACCGGAGACGCTCGACCTCAACGCCTGGGCGCTGGATTCGTCGACGAATACAGCGAAAGCAACGACCTCGGCAGCGATTCGCTGCGCGCCATCGTGCAATCCAATGCGGTCGAAGCGGTGATCGACCCGCAGCATCTGCAGCAAGTGATCTGGAACCTCGTGCAGAACGCCCTGCGCTACGGCCGCATGCCCGGCGAGCCGGCGCGCGTGATGCTGATCTCGCGCGCGGCCAGCGACGCCGGTCCGCCGCTGCTCGAAGTCGTCGACCGCGGTCCGGGCATCCCGACCAAGGTCGCCGCGCAGATCTTCGAGCCGTTCTACACCACGCACGAATACGGCACCGGCCTGGGCCTGTACCTGTGCAAGCAGATGTGCGACGCCAATCAGGCGGAACTGGAATACGTGCCGGTGGCCGGCGGCGGCAGTTGCTTCCGCATCACCCTGGCGCCCCCCGCGCAGGCACCGGCGCAGAGCGACGCCTGATCCGGATCGTCAGGTCGCGCGCACCACCAGCGTGGTCGGCAGCATTTCCGACTCGGCCGGCTGACCTTCCACCAGCGCCAGCACCTTGCGCGCCAGCAGCATGCCGCCCTCCTGCCAGTTCTGCCGCACCGAACTGAGCGGCGGCAGGAAGCTCGCGCCCAGCGGCGAATCGTCGTAACCGACCACCGACACGTCGCTGGGCACCTGATGCCCCAGCTCGACCAGCGCGCGGATCGCGCCCATCGCCAGCAAGTCGCTGCAGGCGAAGATGCTGTCGAAACGCGCCTTGCGCCGCGACAGCGAATGCACCGCATCGACGCCGGACGACAGCGTGAACTCGTCGCGCCGCATCAGCAGCGGCTTGACGTTGTGCCGCGCCAACTCGTCGACGAAGCCGTGCAGACGCTCGGCGATCTCGGGGTGATCCGGGTTGCCGATGAACACCGGGTGGCGCCGACCGATGGACACGAAGCGCTCGGCCACGGAAATGCCGCCGTGGCGGTTGTCGCTGCCCACCACCACATGGCTGTCGCCGACCGACTTCGCGCCCCACACCACCATTGGCAGGCCCAGCTTGTCGTACAGCCGCACGGCATCCTGGCGCACGCCCTGACCCAGCAGGATCACGCCATCGGCCGCCTGCACCGCCGCCGCGCTCGACCCTTGCCGCGTGGTCAGCAGCACGCTGTAGCCGGCCGAAGTCAGTTCCTGCGAGATGCCGCCGAGCAGGGTCAGCGGATACGGATCCCACATGGTGCGGTCGCTGCTGGGCTTCATCTCGACGATGACCGCGATGGTGTGGCTACGCCGCAAACGCAGATTGCGCGCGCTGACATTGAGCTTGTAACCGTGTTCTCGCGCCAGCTCCTGCACCCGCGTGCGCGTGCGGATGTTGACCAGCGGACTGTCGGCGAGCGCGCGCGACACGGTGATCTTCGACACCCCGGCCAGATCGGCGAGATCGGCCATGGTCAGGCCGGGACGCGGTGCGCTGGGCTGCTTTTTCTTCGGTTTCGTCAACGGTCTACCCCGGATGCCCGGTCCACGGCCGGACGGCCTCCGAACCAGTATGTCCACTCATACCGCCGCCGTCCATGCCTTCCGGCACATGCGCTCGGGACATTTCACGGCCGCTCCGGCAAACAATGATATCGATAACTTGATATCGATATCATTCGGACGTATCCTCGCCGACCATCACGGACCGGGGGCGGCCGACGCGGCACGCAGCCACCCCGAACCGACGACTCATCGAACCGGGGAGCACATCGCAGCATGCACGAGGCAACGACGACTGACGCCCACGATGCCAGGACCGACGCACAGGCATCGATCGACCCATGGCGCTTCGTCCGACGTCGCACCGCGCGTGCGGGTTTCGCCCAGGATGAGAGTCTTTTCGCACTCGCCAACGGTCACCTGGGCGTCCGCGCCGGCCTGGAGGAAGACCGCAGCCCGAGCCACGGCAGCTTCCTCAGCGGTATCTGGGAACGCACCCCGATCGAGTACCACGAGCGCTTCCCCGGCTTCGCCCGCACCACCGACACGCGCCTGCCCATCGCCGACGGCATCGGCATCGCACTGCAGCTCGATGGCAAACCGCTGGATCTGGACCAGGGCGAATGGCTGGATTTCGAGCGCTGCCTCGACCTTCGCCACGGCCGCTACCAGCGCCGCCTGCGCTGGCGCTCGCCGCAGGGGGCGACGCTGGAAATCGAGTCCGAACGCCTGATCCCGCTCGACCGCAAGGCCGTGCTGGCGATCCGCTACCGCGTGCGTTCGATCGACGCCGACGGCGAACTCAGCCTGCACTCGCAGTTGAAGAGCGCCGGCCACGCCGCCGCGCAGGGCGACGATCCGCGCATCGGCACGCGCGTGCAGGGCGGTCTGCGCGTCACCGGTCGCGGCGTGCACGGCGAAGCCGCCTGGCTGACCCAGCGGACCACGCACAGCGACGTTCGTCTCGCCTGCGCGCAACGCCAGCGCACTTCGGCCTCGGCCGGCGCGCATGCGCAGACGGAGGAGAGCGTCACCCAGACCTTCACCCAGCAACTGGCGCCCGGACAGACGGTGACGCTGGAAAAATACGTCGCCTACGCCTGGACGCCGCCGGGCGACGCCGTCGAAGCCGGCGTGCTGGCCGACCGCGCCCTGGCCGAACTCGATGCCGCCGCTGCGCAAGGCTACGACGCGCTCGCCGAGCGCCAGTCCGCACTGCTGCAGCGCTTCTGGGACAGCGCCGATCTCGCCATCGACGGCGACCCGGCGACCGAGCAGGCGCTGCGCCTGAATCTGTTCCACGTCTTCCAATCGACCTGCCGCGACGGCGACGCCAGCGCCGCGGCCAAGGGCCTGACCGGCGAAGGCTACGAAGGCCACTACTTCTGGGACGCCGAGGTCTTCATGCTGCCGGCCATGCTGGCGACCGATCCGGCACTCGCGCGCAGCATGCTCGAATACCGCTACCGCGTGCTGGAGCCGGCGCGCCGCCACGCCCGCGAGATGAATCACGCCCGCGGCGCGCTGTTCGCCTGGCGCACCATCAGCGGCGACGAATGCTCGGCCTACTTCCCCAGCGGCTCGGCGCAGTACCACATCAACGCGGCGGTGGCGTGGGCGATCCGCGCCTACGTCGAAGCCAGCGGCGACGAGCATTTCCTGCTCGCCAAGGGCGCCGAGATCCTGTTTGAGACCGCACGCGTGTGGCGCGATGTCGGTCACTTCGATCCGCGCCGCAACGGCGCCTTCTGCATCGCCGCGATCACCGGTCCGGACGAATACACCGCACTGGTCGACAACAACCACTACACCAACCGCATGGCGCAGCGGCATCTGCGCTACGCCGCCGACGTCGCCGCCTGGCTCGCCGAACGCCACCCCGAAGCGCATGCGGCGCTGGCCGCGCGCATCGACCTGCGCGACGACGAGGCCACCCAGTGGCGACAGGCCGCGGACGCCATGTACCTCCCGGTCGATCCCGCCACCGGCGTGTTCCCGCAGGACGATACCTTCCTCGATAAACCGCGCCTGCCGCGCGACGACGCGGACGACGGCGAAAAGCGCCCGCTGTTGCTGCGCATGCACCCGCTCACCCTGTACCGCCACCAGGTCTGCAAGCAGGCCGACGTGGTGCTGGCGCTGGTGCTGGCCGGCGAACAGGTCGACCGTGTCGCCAAGCGTCGCAACCTCGAATACTACGAAGCCGTCACCGTGCACGACTCGACGCTATCGGCCTCGACCTTCAGCGTGCTGGCCGCCGACGTCGGCGACGTCGAGAAAGCCTACCGCTACTTCCTCGACACGCTGCGCGTCGATCTGGACGACTCGCACGGCAACGCCGCGCACGGCGTGCACCTGGCGGCCATGGCCGGCAGCTGGCAGGCACTGGCCTGGGGTTTCGGCGGCCTGCGCCTGCACGCCGACCATCCAGTGCTGGCGCCGACGCTGCCCGCCGCGTGGCGCGGCTACCGCTTCGGCCTGCGTTGGCGCGACGCGCATCTGCGCGTGACCGTCGATGCCGACGGCGCGCACTACACCCTGACCGAAGGCGCGCGCCTGACCATCGAGCACGACGGCGAGCGCCTGGAACTGCAGACCGGCCAGACGCTGACGCGTCCGCTGCGCACCGCGCAGGCCTCGCCGTTTCCGCGCCGCTTCGAGGCCGTGGTGTTCGACCTCGACGGCGTCATCGCCGACACCGCCGGCGTGCACGAAGCCGCCTGGCGCCGCCTTGCCGCCGAGATCGACGCACCGCTGGCCGACGACATCGGCGAGCGCCTCAAGGGCGTGGACCGTCGCGCCTCGCTGGACATCGTGCTGGAACAGGCCACGCGCCGCTTCGACGAAGCCGAGCGCGACGCGCTGGCCGCGCGCAAGAACAGCTACTACCGCGAACGCATCGAGCAGTTCGGCCCGCAGGACCTGCTGCCCGGCGCGCGCGAAGCGGTCGCCTCGGTGCGCGCCGCCGGCCTCAAGACCGCGCTGGCCTCGGCCAGCCGCAACGCGCCGCTGCTGCTGGAACGCCTCGGCATCGCCGAGCTGTTCGACTACGTCGTCGACGCCAACGGCATCCGCCACTCCAAGCCCGACCCGGAAATCTTTCTCGCCGCGGCCGCCGGGCTGGGCGTCGAACCCTCCGCCTGTCTCGGCGTGGAGGACGCCGCCGCGGGCATCGCCAGCATCCACGCCGCCGGCATGTGCGCCGTGGGCATCGGCTCGCACGAAGCACTCGGCGCGGCCGAGGCCGTGCTGCCGGACATCGCCGCATTCGACCTGGGAGCTTTTGCGACGCCCTAGCGAAGCGTCGTCCGAACCGGATTCGCACCACCAACAACCACAGCAAACAACAGAACGTATTGGGGAGGTAGCACCATGCAACGCCAAACTCGCTTGACCCGACTGACGCTGACGGCGGCCATCGTCGCCGCACTGGTGGCGTCGCCCGCCTTCGCGGCCGACGGCAGCCCGGCCGGCCAGAACGCGGCCGGCACCGCCACCACGCAGAAGAAGGCGCAGGACGCCAACGCCAAGACCACGCAGACCCTCGACCAGGTCGTGGTCACCGGCGCGGCCACTTACGCCGGCGTCAAGAAGATCGATGCCAGCTTCTCCATCACCACCGCCAACCAGACCGAGATCAAGAAGGCCAACCCGTCCAGTTCGGCCGACCTGCTGAAGATCGTGCCCGGCATCTGGGCCGAATCCAGCGGCGGCCAGACCGGCGCCAACATCGAGCTGGCCGGCTTCCCCGGCGGCGGCGACGCCCCGTTCGTGACCTTCGCGCTGGACGGCTCGCCGGTGTATCCGACGCCGACGCTGTCGTTCATGGCCAACGGCTCGCTGTTCCGCATCGACGACACCATCGAGCGCGTGGAAGTGCTGCAGGGCGGTCCGGCCACGGTCTACGGCAACGGCCAGATCGGCGCCACCGCCAACTTCATCCTGCGCCAGGGCACGGCCAAGCCGAGCGGTGACATCGGCGTGACCTACGGTTCGGAAGGTCTGTACCGCCTCGACGGTTTCTATGGCGGCAAGCTGTCGGACAACTGGTTCTTCAGCGTCGGCGGCTTCTACCGCACCTCCGACGGCGTGCGCTCGCCGCAGTTCCCCGCCGACGAGGGCGGCCAGCTGACCGCCACGCTGTCGCGCGATTTCGACAACGGCGACATCATGTTCTACGCGCGTTCGCTGAACGACAAGAACCTGTTCATCACCGACGTGCCGGTGCGCGTCAGCGCCGACGGCAAGAGCGTGTCGCAGTTCCAGAACTTCGACCCGCTGACCGGCACCTTCGCCGGCAACGAGCTGCGCTCGGCCAACTTCCAGGTCTCGCCCGGCAACCCGCCCGGCTCCATCAACGCCGATCTGGCCAAGGGTCGCGGCAGCGACATCCACATGTTCGGCTCCAACCTGAACATGTACTTCGACAACGGCTGGACGCTGAGCAACAAGTTCCACGTCACCGCCGGCCACATGCCGACCAACGCGCTGTTCAACAACTTCTCGCCGGAATCGTTCAGTCAGTACATCGACGGCGAAGTCGCCAATGCCAACGGCAACCCGGACATCGTCACCGCCGCCGGCGGCATGGCCACCACCGGCACCGGCACCTACGTCAACGGCGGCGGCACGGTCGACCCGAACCAGGCCGTGGCCTCGCTGGGCTTCTGGGTGGTCGACAAGAAGATCCGCTCGTTCTCCGACGAATTCCGCCTCAGCGCGCAGCTGTCGGACAACAACACCCTGACCATGGGCACCTACCTGGCCAGCTACTCGTCCGACGACCACTGGTATCTGGGCAACAACATGCTGGTCACGGCCGAGAACAACGCGCGTCTGATCGACGCCACGCTCGACAACGGCGTGCAGCTGTCGCGCAACGGCGTCATCAGCGGTCCGTTCTATGCCCTGACCGAGAACTGGACCGGCCGCAACATCGCCGGCTACATCTCCGACCAGATCACGCTCGGCGCCTGGACCCTGGACGCCGGCTGGCGCGTCGAGCACCAGAAGGCCGACGGCACGGTGTCCAACGACACCAGCATGGACCTCGACGGCAATCCGCTGACGGCCTACAACAACAACACCGCCGTGGAGAACGGCTCGTTCACCCCGATCAGCTACTCGCACACGCACGGCTCGTGGACCGTCGGCGCGAACTACGAGATCACGCCGAACATGAGCGTGTACGGCCGCGTCAACGAAGGCGTGCACTTCCCCGGCTTCGACGACCTGCGCAGCGGCCAGGCCAACGTGCAGCGGATCAAGAACTTCGAGGCCGGCTTCAAGTTCCAGAACCGCCAGTTCTACACCAGCCTGACCGCGTTCCGCCGCATCTTCGACGGCGTGCCATTCCAGCAGTTCACCGCCAACGGCGACAACGTCACCAGCATCTACGGCGCCAGCTCGCACGGCCTGAACTTCACCGCCCGCTACAGCCCGACGCGCAACCTGTCGTTCGACCTGACCGGCAACTGGCAGGACAGCGTGTACACGCACTACTACTCGGCCGCGGTCGGCTCCTCGCCGGGCTTCGACTACAACGGCAACGTGCTGCAGCGCCAGCCGCGCCTGCAGTTCCGCTTCACGCCGGACTACGACATGCCGACCAGCTGGGGCGACCTGAACATGTTCGTGACCTACACCCATGTCGGCTTCCGCTACTCCGATATCGGCAACACCCAGCCGCTGCCGTCGTACTACACGCTCGGCGCCGGCGTGGTCGCCAACGTCGGCCAGCACCTGCAGTTCCGTCTGCAGGGCAGCAACCTGACCAACCAGATCGGCCTGACCGAGGGCAACGCCCGCGTCACCGATTCGGGCGTCAGCAACGGCCTGGAAATGGTGCGTCCGATCTTCGGTCGCGAAGTGTTCCTGCAGGCCAAGTACAAGCTCTGATCGCGGGTCTCCCCCGCACTTTCCCCGGACGCGTCCCCGAACGCGTCCGGGGCTTCCTCTTCAGGTGGCCGCGGCCGCCTGCCCTCTCCCGCGGCACGCCACGGACGACGTGCACGCCAGCCGGAGTCTTCATGCGACCTCGTTTCACCGCACGCCTGCTGTCGAGCCTGCTGGCGCTGACCTGCGCCTGCGCCTCGGCGTCGGCCGCCACGCCGGACAGCTTCCTGCTGACCGCCACGTCGCACGACTTCGGCCACTACTTCCCGACCTATCTGGCCAACGGCTACTTCTCGACCATGAGCACGCCGCGCGGCACCGGCCCGGCGCGCGCCTACATGGCCGCGTTCATGGACTACACCCGGGATGACATCTCGCGCCCGGCCGCCATTCCCGGCTGGAGCGAGGTCGACTACAACCCGGGCGGTGGCTGGCTCAACGCCGTGCGTCTGGATGCCACGCACTTCGCCGACTACGCGCAGACGCTGAACATGCGCGACGGCACGCTGCGCACGCGCTACCGCTTCGACTACGCGCACCGCGCCACCGACGTGCGCGTGACCACCTTCGTCAGCCAGGCCGACAAGCACCTCGCGGCGACGCGCTTCACGATCACCCCGCAATTCAACGGCACCGTACAACTGCGCTTCCCGCTGCGGCTGTGGTCGCAGCACGCGCCACGTTTCGCCATCGGCAAGCTGGATTACCAGCAACTGACCGACGCCGTGATCGCCAGCGGCCAGAACCTCGGCAACAAGCCGGTACCCACCGCCGACCGCGCGCCGATCTGGTATCCCGGCTACACGCGCATGCTCGATGCGCGCGGCGACACGAAAGCGCGCACGCTGCGCGTGGACGGCCGGGCCGTGCAGGGCCTGCGCATGGCAATGGCGGCGGCGCTGGACCTGCCCGACGGACTTGCGCTGCGCTCGCTGAAGCTGCACCAGGGACCGCATCGCCTGTCGCTGGACCTGACGGCCGAGGTCGAAGCCGGCCACACCTACACCTTCGTCAAATACGTGGCCGCCTCGCGGCAAGACTGGGGCGGCGACGCACAGGCCGACCGGGCCCTGGCGCAGGCCGCGCGCGCACGCGGCCTCGACGCACTGCTGGCCGAGCATCGCGCCGCCTGGCACCGGCTGTGGCAAAGCGACATCGTCATCGATGGCGATCCGCGCGCGCAGAAGGCCGTGCATTCGGACCTCTACTACCTGCTGTCCAACACCACCACCGACACCGCCTGGCCGATGGGCGCGTGCGCGCTGACGCCGAACTACGCCGGCCACGCCTTCTGGGACAGCGACTCGTGGGTGTTCCCGGCCCTGCTCCTGCTGCATCCCGAGCGCGCCAAGCCCATCGTCATGTTCCGCCACCGCACGCTGCCGCAGGCGCTCGATCGCGCCAGGCAATTCGGCGTGAAGGGCGCGATGTATCCGTGGGAAGCCGACCCGCAGACCGGCATCGACAACACGCCCCACTTCGCCCACGAGGCCTGGCGCGAAATCCACGTCAACGCCGACGTTGCCATCGCCCAGTGGCAGTACTACCTCGCCACCGGCGACCGCGCCTGGCTGAAACACACCGGCTGGCCGGTGATCCGCGACGTGGCCCGTTTCTGGGCCAGCCGCGTGACCTGGAACAAGGCCGCGAAGCGCTTCGAGATCCTGCACGTCACCTCGCCCGACGAGGCCTATGACGACGTGCCCAACGACAGCTTCACCAACGCCGCCGCACGCAAGGCGCTGCGCATCGCCGTGCGCGCTGCGAAGCTTGTCGGCGCGAAGCCCGATCCGCGCTGGACGACGATTGCCGACGCGATGTACGTGCCGTTCGACGCGCGCGCGCAGCGTCACTACGACTTCGACCCGTCCGCACCGCACGACAAGATCACCTGGATGGGTTCGTCGCTGGCCTGGCTGATGTATCCCAATCTGGACTTGCCGATGACGCCGGCGGTGCGCCGCAACGACCTGACCTGGCAGCTCGAACAACTGAAGACGCACGGCGACGATCCCAACGAAATGATGATGGTGATGCTGGCCGTGGCCGAGGCCGAACTAGGCGACGCCCCGCGCACCGGCTACTGGATCGATCACAACCTGCACGGCTTCCTGAAGCCGCCGTTCAACGTGCGCACCGAGACCCGCGCCAACAACGCCGGCTACATCCTGGCAACCTCGGCCGGCTTCGTGCAGAGCCTGGTCTACGGACTCAGCGGCCTGCGTCTGGAGCACGGCGGATTGCGCGCCGCCTATCCGCCGGTGCTGCCGCCGTCGTGGACGTCCATGACGCTGCGCAACGTCGACTATCGCGGTCAGCGCTACGACATCGTCGTCGACCGCGATGCCTCGGGACACGTGCGCCTGCGCGGCCTGCCGCCGAGCGTCGTCCACGCCGCGACCGGGGCGCAACCATGATGTGCGCTGCGCGCCGCCTCCCGACATACTGCGCCGGTACGCCGGTGTTCCCCTTCCTTTCCGACGACCGGTAGCGCCGATGCCCACCACGACCTCGACTTCGTCCCGATACCTCATCTTCCTGTCCATCGGACTGAGCTACATGGTCTACGCCGTGCTGCTCAACAGCGTCGGCACGGTGATCGCGCAGTCCATCGCCAGCTTCGCCATCAGCAAGGAAACCGGCAGCGTGCTGGAGGCGTTCAAGGACCTGTCCATCGCCACGGTGTCCTTCGTCACCGCCTCGTACCTGCCCAAGCTGGGCTATCGGCGCGCGATGATCCTGGGCCACGTGCTGGTGGCCGGCGCCTGCGTGGCGATGGCGATGCATCCGGTGTTCGGCATGACCGAGGTCACCTTCGCGATCATCGGCAGCACCTTTGCCCTGATCAAGGTCGCGGTGTATTCGTCCATCGGCCTGCTGACGCCCGACCGCCAGCGCCACGCCAGCATGATGAACATCCTCGAAGGCCTGTTCATGGCCGGCATGCTCAGCGGCTACTGGCTGTTCGGCGCCTTCATCGACGATGCCGATCCCGGCAACCTAGTGTGGGTCAACGTGTACTGGGTGCTGGCCGCGATCAGCTTGGCGGTGGCGGTGCTGCTGGCGTTCTCGCGCATGGACGAATCGGCCGCGCACGGCGACGAAGCCGGCCGCCCTGCGGCGTTCATGGACATGCTGCGCCTGCTGGTCAAGCGCATGATCTACACCTTCATCGCGCTGATCTTCCTGTACGAGCTGATCGAACAGGGCGTGGGCACGTGGCTGCCCACCTTCAACCGCGAGATCCTGCAACTGCCGGCGGCGATGAGCGTGCAGGCGGCCAGCATCTACGCCGGCTCGCTGGCGATCGGCCGTCTCAGCGCCGGCCTGCTGCTGCGGCGCATCCACTGGTTCACGCTGATCACAATCTGCCTGGTGGGCATGGCCGCGCTGGTCATCCTGACCCTGCCGCTGGCCGCGCACGTGCCGCATAACCCGGACGTGAACTGGTTCAACGCGCCGCTGGTGACCTACGCCTTCCCGCTGATCGGTCTGCTGATGGCGCCGATCTATCCGGTGGTCAATTCGGTGATGCTGAGCGCCCTGCCCAAGGACCGCCACGCGGCGATGACTGGTCTGATCGTGGTGTTCTCCGCGCTCGGCGGCACGCTGGGCTCGTTCATCACCGGCACCGTATTCCGCCTGTTCAGCGGCCAGACCGCGTTCTACCTGACGCTGGTGCCGATGGTGCTGATCCTGGGCTGTCTGGTGGTGTTCCGCCGCGAAACGCGGCTGGTGCCGGCTCAGGCCTGACGGAGACGCTCGCCATGCGCATGCACACCCTCGCCGCCTTCGCCGCGTTCGCGTTCGCCGCCGCCAGCGCCAGCGCTACCCCGCCATCGTCCGCACCGCAGGCCGATGCCGTGAAGCTGCAGACGAGCACCGTGCCGTATTCCAGCTTCGCCTCGCCCGCCTCGCGCGCGGTGTTCCGACGCATGCTCGAACAGGGTCGGCACGCGCCGCCGCTGGACGGACCGATCCAGGCTAGCCGCGCCTACTACGCCAAGATCAACCGCGCCCGCGCACAGGACATGCGCCAGCGCTGGTCGGTGCGCATCGAGCGCACGAAGCTGGGCGGCGTGCCGGTGCAGATCGTGACCCCGGCCCAAGGCGTCGCGCCGGTGCAGCGCCACCGCGTGCTGGTCAACCTGCACGGCGGCGCGTTCCTGTGGGGCGCGCAGTACGGCGGCCTGGTGGAGTCGATTCCGCTGGCCGGCGTGGGCGGCTTCCGCGTCGTCAGCGTGGACTACCGGCAGGGACCGGAACACGTGTTCCCCGCCGCCAGCAAGGACGTCGAGGCGGTGTACCGTGCGCTCCTGAAACGCTACAAGGCCGCCGACATCGGCATCTACGGCTGCTCGGCCGGCGGCGTCCTCACCGCCGAAGCCACCGCGCGCATCCTCGTGCACAAGCTGCCCGCGCCCGGCGCCATCGGCACCTATTGCGGCTCGCTGACCGACCTCGGCGGCGACTCGGCCTACCTGGCGCCGATGCTCAGCGGCGGGGACCCGGTGACGCATCCGCTGAAGCTGATCGACCTGCCCTACTTCCGCGGCGCACAGGCCGACGACCCGCTGGCGTTCCCGGCCGACGACCCGAAGCTGATCGCCCGCTTCCCGCCCACCTTGCTGATCACCGGCACTCGCGACTTCACCATGAGCTCGATGGTCTACAGCGCCAACCTGCTCGAACGCGAAGGCGTGGACGCCGAGCTGCACATCTGGAACGGCATGTGGCACGCCTTCTTCTCCGATGCCGACATGCCCGAATCGCAGCAGGCCTACGCCGTCATGGTGCGCTTCTTCAATCGCCATCTGGGCCATTGACCGCAGTCAAATCGGGCGGCGAAACGCCTTTGCCGCCGTTGAACACTGCGGGTATGCTTCTATCCGCCCCTTTTCCACGCAGATGCCATGAGCAAACAGAGCGTCCTGGTCGTCGACGACGAACGCGACATCCGTGAACTGCTGACCATCACCCTCGGCCGCATGGATCTCGAGGTCGACGCCGCCAGCAACGTCGCCGAAGCACGGCAACTGCTGGGCGAGAACGCCTATGACCTTTGCTTCACCGACATGCGTCTGCCGGACGGCTCCGGTCAGGACCTGATCGAGCTGATCGCCGAGGAACATCCGGACATGCCGGTGGCGATGATCACCGCCTACGGCAACGTCGACGCCGCGGTGAACGCGCTCAAGGCCGGTGCCTTCGATTTCGTCTCCAAGCCGGTCGACATCAAGGTGCTGCGCAACCTGGTGCAGACCGCGCTGCGCCTGTCCGAGGAGCGCCGCAACAGCGAGGAATCGGAAAGCACGCCCATCGGCAGCCGCCTGATCGGTTCGTCCACAGCGATGCAACAGGTACGCACCACCATCGGCAAGCTGGCGCGCAGTCAGGCGCCGGTCTACATCAGCGGCGAGTCCGGCACCGGCAAGGAACTGGCCGCACGCCTGATCCACGAGCAGGGCCCGCGTGCCGGCGCGCCGTTCGTGCCGGTCAATTGCGGCGCCATTCCGTCCGAGCTGATGGAAAGCGAGTTCTTCGGTCACAAGAAAGGCAGCTTCACCGGCGCGCACGCCGACAAGGAAGGCCTGTTCCAGACCGCCCACGGCGGCACGCTGTTCCTCGACGAGGTCGCCGAACTGCCGCTGCACATGCAGGTCAAGCTGCTGCGCGTGATCCAGGAGAAAGCCGTGCGCCCGATCGGCGGCCGCGGCGAGGTCAGCGTGGACGTGCGCATTCTCTCGGCCACGCACAAAAATCTGGCCGAACTGGTCGAGCATGGCCATTTCCGCCAGGACCTGTTCTACCGCATCAACGTGATCGAACTGCAGATTCCGCCGCTGCGCGACCGCGGTGACGACGTGCGCGAACTGGCCGATGTGATCCTCGAACGCCTGTCGCGCGAGAACGGCGAGTCGCGCGTGTCGCTGAGCGACGAGGCCTATGCCGCCCTGCGCAGCTACACCTTCCCCGGCAACGTGCGCGAACTGGAGAACATTCTCGAACGCGCCCTGGCCATGTGCGAAGGCGACACCGTGCAGCCGGACGATCTGATGCTGCCCGACCACGCGCCGCGCACCCAGAGCGCGCCCGGCGCACCGGCCGCCGCGAGCACGAGTGCCGAAGCCGCGCCGCCGCCGCACAACAGCGACCAGCCGCTGGACGACTACATCTCCAACCTGGAGCGCGAGGCGATCATGAAGGCGCTGGAGGAAACGCGCTACAACAAGACCGCCGCGGCGCGGAAGCTGGGCATCACCTTCCGCGCGCTGCGCTACAAGCTGAAGAAGCTCGACATCGACTGAGACCGCTGGCCTCGCCTACACCGTCACGCCGTCGAGCCGCTCGCGGGCCGCGTCCGTGACCGGCGCGAACAGGTTGACCAGGTTGCCGTCCGGATCGCGTACCAGCAGCGAGCGGTTGCCCCACGGCATCGTCTTCGGTTTCTGCACGACGTCGCGCAAGGTGTCGTGCAAGCGCTCGAAGGCGGCATCGACGTCCTCGACGCGGAACTCGAGGATCGCCGAGCGGTTGTCGGCGGCGCGCGCTGCATCTTCATCGTCGAATAGCGCCAGCGTCCGCGTGCTGCCGATGGCCAGCGTGCAGGACGGCATCCTCAGCTCCGCAAAGTCTTCGGTGTACCACGTGGGCGAGACGCCGGTGACGTGCGCGTAGAAATCCACCAGACACGTGATGTCGTCGGTGATCAGGCGAATCGAGACAAAGTCCATGCGTTGCTCCTCGGTGAGTGGACGCACGCGGCACCCGTGCCGCATCGCGTGCCGCAGAAGCTAGTCGCCCCCCACTGACAGCGTGGTGTCAGCAGACGCATCCATGCGTGCGAACTGCGCGGCGTCCGGACACGAAAAAGCCCGCGTCGCCGCGGGCTTTTTCATCGCATGACGTCGCAACGACGACGGGATCAGAACGGCACGTCGTCGTCGACGAAATCGCCACCGCCGCCCTGCGCAGGCGCGCCACCACCGCCGTACTGCTGCGACGGTGCGGGACGACCACCACCGCCGCCGCCACCCGAGCGCTGCTGAGGCGCGTTGCGGTAACCGCCGCTACCGCCGCCAGCACCGCCGCCGCCCATCTCGCTGCCGCCGCCGAGCATCTGCATCTCGTTGGCGATGATCTCGGTCGAGTAGCGCTCGATGCCGTCCTTGCCGGTGTACTTGTCGGTGCGCAGCGAACCCTCGATGTAGACCTGACGGCCCTTGCGCAGGTACTCGCCGGCGATCTCGGCCAGACGACCGAACATCTTCACGCGGTGCCACTCGGTGCGTTCCTGCTTCTGGCCGGATTGCTTGTCGGTCCACTGTTCGCTGGTGGCCACGCTCAGCGAGGTGATCGGCGTGCCGCTGGCGGTATAGCGCGTCTCCGGGTCCGCGCCGAGATTGCCGACCACGATGACCTTGTTGACTCCTCTGCTCGCCATATTCTTTCGCCTTTTATCTGGATAATCGGTGTTCTTGCAGGGCTTCGTCCCGGCAACCCGCGGCTGTTCGCGATTGCCGCAGAGTACGCCTGCGACCCGTCCATAGTACCGGGCTGCGGCCGGGCTTGGATACCGTCACGAGGCCGTATTCCGCTTCGTGAACGCCGCAGCCGGACCTGCAATGTGTGCCATGCGGCGCGTAGTCGCAAGCCCCGGGGCGATGCAGGGATCATCGCACCACGCCAGCCCTTGCTTCACGATCGACCGGCCCGGACAGCAGCGAGCGCCCGCGCGGCGGCGAGCGGTCCGACGAAGCGCCAAGGCCAGGCCCGGATGAAACGGCACGCCTGGCGGCCGAGTCGACGGAGGCTTCCCTGACGCGCGATGCGCATCGGCCAAGGCCGTTCCCGAACCCGAGCGCGCGCTTGTCCGCCTGGAACCGGTCCCGGCCCGCCACTCAGGCGGGCGACGACTCGGACAGCGCGCCCTGGATATCGGCGTTGCGCATGCCCCAGAGCACCAGCGCCGCCCAGGGCAGCGCCAGCACGGCGGACATCAGGAACACGCTGGCGTAGCTCCACTGGCCCATGCCGATGCCGCCGAGCAGGCCGCCGACGAAAGCGCCGAGGAACTGGCAGGTCGCATAAGCGCCGAGCGCCGCCCCGCGCATGTGCTGCGGCGCCAGCCGCGAAACCAGGCTGGGCAGAGTCGCCTCCAGCAGATTGAAGCAGCTGAAGAACAGGCAGGCGCCGATCCACAGCCACACGTGACTCTCGCCGGCGGCGGCAAAACCGCACAACGCCAGCGCCAGCCCCAGCGCGCATACCAGCACCAGCTTCAGGCTGCCGGACACGGTGCGCACGCGGCGCAGCACGCCGCCCATCACGACCACCGACAGCAGCATCACCGGCAGATAGAGCTCCCACTGGTGCTGCAACGGCATGCCGGTCTCGCGCGCCAGCACCAGCGGCAGCACCACGAAGCTGGCCGTCAGCATGGCATGCATGACGAACACCGAGGCGTTGAGCACCAGCAGTCGCGGCTTCACCAGCATGTGCAGCACATCGTCGAAACCGGCCGCGGCCGGCGCGCGATGCAGCTCCGGCTTGGGCACCAGCACCCACAGCAGAATCATCGCGCCCAGCGCCAGCACCGCGGTGGTGCCGAACAGGCCTTCCAGTCCGCCCGCGGCGGCCAGCGGCGCACTGAGGATGATCGCCAGGATGAACGCCATGCCCACGCTGATGCCGATGATCGCCATCACCTTGCTGCGGTTCTCCGGCTCCGAAAGATCCGCGGCCAGCGCCTGGCTGGCGCCGGACACCGCACCGATGCCCTGCATCGCGCGACCGACGATGATGCCGACGATGCCGTGCGCGAAGGCCGCGATCAGGCTGCCGGCGATGAACACGAGCAGGCCCAGCGTGATCGTGAGGCGCCGCCCGATGCGGTCGGAGAGCATGCCCATCGGCACCTGCAGCAGGGCCTGGCCGAAACCGTAGATGCCCATCGCCAGTCCGACCAGGAACGCGGTCGCGCCGGGCAGATGCCGCGCATAGGCGGTGAATACCGGCATGATCAGGAACAGGCCGAACATGCGCATGCCGACCACGCTGGCCAGCGCCGAGGCGCTGCGAATTTCCTGTCTGCTGAGCTTGCTCACGGAAGCGGCATCCTCACGTCGAGTAATCGGTCATTATAGACATCGATCATAGCGACCCGCCCCCGGCAAGGCGTCGCACCCTATAATTGGGCACTTCTTCCCGGTATCCAGGTCAGCCGTGTCCATGTCCGTATCCGCCGACGCCCGCCCGCGTTCCGTCGACTTCGCCTCCGTGCGCGACCTCGCCGCGCCCGACATGGCGGCCGTCGATGCGTTGATCCGCGACCGGCTCAGCTCGGACGTGGTGCTGATCAACCAGGTCGCCGAACACATCATCGGCGGCGGCGGCAAGCGCCTGCGGCCGATGCTGCACACGCTGGCGGCGCGTGCCGGCGGCTATGCCGGTCAGGCGCACATCAAGCTGGCGGCGGTGATCGAGTTCATCCACACCTCCACGCTGCTGCACGACGATGTGGTGGACGAATCGGACCTGCGCCGCGGCCGCAGCACCGCCAACGCGGTGTGGGGCAACGCGGCCAGCGTGCTGGTCGGCGATTTCCTGTACTCGCGCTCGTTCCAGCTGATGGTGGAACTGGAGCGGCTGCCGATCCTGCGCATCCTCGCCGACACCACCAACACCATCGCCGCCGGCGAGGTGATGCAGCTGCTCAACATCGGCAACGCCGACGTCACCGAGCACGACTACCTGCAGGTGATCGAGCGCAAGACCGCGGTGCTGTTCGCCGCCGCCACCGAGCTGGGCGGCGTGCTGGCCGACCTGCCGCCGGCGCAGTGCGCGGCGCTGCGTCGCTACGGCATGGAGCTGGGTTACGCCTTCCAGATCGCCGACGACCTGCTGGACTACGTCTCCGACGCCGACACCATCGGCAAGAACATCGGCGACGACCTGGCCGAAGGCAAGCCGACGCTGCCGTTGATCTACGCCCTGCAGAACGCGCCGGCGGAGCAAGCCGAGGCGCTGCGCGAGGCCATCCGTCACGGCGGCCTCGACGGGCTGGAGCAGATCGTCGCCTCGATCCGCGAGTCCGGGGCACTGGAACGCACCCGCCGCCGCGCCCAGCAGCACGCGGCGGCCGCGCGCGAAGCGCTGGACACCCTGCCCGACTCCGAACATCGCCAGGCGCTGCTGACGCTGGCCGACTACGCGGTCGAACGCACGTTCTGAGAAAGCATCAGTGTTTTAGAACGGCACCCTTCATCCGCTACTCTGCGCGCCCGACCGGCCACCTCACAGCGAATCATCCGTTTTATCGCAGCATGTCCAACAACGGTTGCAACTGCTGCTCGTAATGTCGCCATTGCGCGACACTGCGAGTGTGGATCGGTTGACGCACCTGAACGCTGCTAGGCGTGGACACAGGTGCGACATTGCGTTCCGGGCTCAGGCAATCAACCTGCATATCCAGTCCACAGTATGCAAGTACTTGAGGCATGACCACCTCCGGCCGCTTCACCAACGCGTCATAGTCAACATCCATGACGACGCCCGGCAACGTCTCGTGCCAGTGCCGCATGATCCGCCGGTATTGCCGATGATAGTGAGCCATGGCGCCGAAAGCGTAGCTGTACGTCGAGGTGCCCCCGAACATCGCCTTTAGATTGGAGAAACACACATCCATCGGATCGCGAACCATATGCAGAATCCGCGCATCAGGAAGCGCGCGATGGATCAGATCGACCAACTGGAAGTTGGTCGGTAGCTTGTCGATGAAAAACGCATGCTCTCTTGCACGCCATATGGTTTGCTGCAAATAGCGCTCGCCGAGTTCGCGAAAATCCACATGAGCGCTTTTCTTTAGATAATCAAGGCGACTGGCCAAGTCTCGCTCGACGATGTCGCAAGACCAGCACATCTGCAACAGGAAGTCATTGATTTCACCAGCGGAAACCACACCAGAATGATTTGAAAGCATGCGGTCCAACAAGGTCGTTCCGGATCGAGGAAGACCGATGATGAATATCGGAACCGGCCCCGAAGTCACTGCCCCGCCTTTCGAGACCGGCTTGAGCGCGCGCCCGATGATGGCCTCCGTCACGGCCTCTTCGCCTTCACGGTGATAGGGAAAGAGCTCGTGCATAATGGCATTGGAGGACGCCAGCGCCTCCCAGGCCTGTGCATGCTGACCCAGATCGTCAAGTTCATTAAATAGCGCGGATTCGAATTCAGCTCGAACCAGACGATCCCCAGCCACTCCGCTGTCGACCGGTATGCGGCCAAGCTTTGCCTGCAGGGACTCTACGTGATTTGTGGATGCCTCCTGTTTGCGCAGACGCGCCTGTGCCATGGACGCACCGCTGAACATGGGCCATCGATCGAGGCACTGCTCCAGTATCCGGCCCGCGCCCTCGATATCACCGGAAAATTGCGCAAGGCTGGCATGCAGGTAGCACGCATCCGGATCATCAAGCCCCTCCGCTGCAGCCTTCTCGATCGACTGGAGGGCTTCGGGAATTTCCCCGAGCGCCAGACGCAATCTCGCCGCCTCCACCAGCACGGCCGAATCGAGATCGTGTTGTTCCTCAAGCCGCGACAGACAACGCCGCGCTGCGACAGTCTCACCGCAACGGGACAACCTTTGAGCAATCTGTATCAGCATTTCTGGAGCAACAGGCGAGAACGAAGCTGCACGCAAAGCCTCCGCTGCCGCGCCACGAAACCGACCGCGCTCCCAAAGCACATCGATCAACCGTAACCGAGTCGGAAGACTCTCGGGCACACGCTGGAGAAGCGATTCCAACGTGGTCTGCGCGGCTACCAGTTGCCCGCTAGCAAGGTATTGGTCCGCACGTCGGTTCAAGCGGTCCATAACCGCAGGAGTCGTTGGCATCGTCATCGAGTACACCGTATAAAAAGACAGAACGCTGCAGGCTAGTGCTTGTCTGGCGTCATGGATATGTGCCAGAACGCATCCGCACTTTTGCAGTTCATGCATGGCCACTTCACGGCATCAGCCGGCACGAACTGGCATCCTGACCATAAAACAGTCGTTCAACGGAATGCATCATTCAGCCACATGTCCATCAAACGGTAGCTGCGCCGCGCCGCGCGCGCGTCGTAGCGGCAACCGGGCGAATCCTCGCCGACCTCGGTGAAGCAATGCACGGCGTGGCCCAGCACCACGAACTGCCAGTCGGCGGGGCTTGCACGCATCTCGTCCATGAACGCGTCGGCGTCGCCCATCGTGCCCTTGTCGTCGGCGCCGTTCATGACCAGCACGTGCGCCTTGATCTGCCTGGCCAGGGCGGGATCGTCCGTCGACAAGCCGCCGTGGAACGACACCACCGCGGCGATGTCCGCGCCGCTGCGGGCCAGATCCAGCACCGCCGAACCGCCGAAGCAGAAACCGATCGCGGCCAGATGGCGCAGGTCGATGGGCGCCGAGGCCGCCTGTGCGCGCAGCACGTCCAGCGCCTTGGTCACGCGCTTGCGCATCTCCTTGCGGTCGCCATAGAGCGGGCCGACCGCAGCGCGCGCCTGCGCCGCGTTCGCGGGCCGCAGACCGCGACCGTACAGGTCGCCGAGCAGGATCACGTACTTGCGGCCAGCGATGCGTTTCGCCTTGGCGATGGCGTCGGCGTTGACGCCGTACCAGTTCGGCACCATCAGCAGGCCCGGTCGCTTGCCTGCGACGGCATCGTCGTAGATCAACGCCCCCTGATAGGTGCGGCCATCCAGTTGCCACTGCACCGTGCGCACCTGCATGCCGGCCCGCGCGGCGAACGCGCACAGCGCCAGCACCACCCACAGACCCGTCAACACCATGAAACGCTTCATGATCGCTCTCCCGCATCGTGGAGCGACCAGTCTACTTCGGGTTCGGCTCCAGCGTGCCGGCGGCGTGACCGGCGAGCAGCCGCTTGGCGAAGCCCATGCGATTGAGCATCCGCATGCCCACGCCTCGCGCCGTCACGAACGGCGACCACTGCACGCCGAACAGGCGCTCGACGCCGTCGAAGGCGCGGGCATCGAAGGTGTCCGCACTGCGACGGCGACGGGCATACCTGCGCAAGACCGCGGCGCTGCCGATATCGCGATCGGCCGCACGCGCGTCCCGGATCGTATCGCGCAGTTCCACCACATCGCGCAGCCCCAGGTTCACGCCCTGTCCGGCCAGCGGGTGCACCGCATGCGCGGCATCGCCCAGCAGCACCAGACGCGCATCGGCATAACGCTCGGCCAGTTGCAGACGCAGCGGGAAACCGGCGCGCGCGGTGGTCTCGAGGATCGGTCCAAGGCGAAAGTCGGTCGCCACGCCGACGGCGTCGCGGAATGCCTTGTCGTCCAGCGCCAGCACTTCGCGGGCGCGCGCCTCGGGCAGCGTCCACACGATCGAACAACGACCGTCGGCCAGCGGCAGTAGCGCGATCGGCCCTTCGGGCAGGAACCGCTGCCAGGCGGTGTACCCATGCTCGCGCTCGGTGCGCACGTGCGCGACCACGCCGCGTTGCTGGTAATCGCGACCGCGCGTGGCGATGCCGGCCTGCGCACGTAGCGGCGATCGCGCGCCGTCGGCCGCGACCAGCAGTCGCGCGTCCAGCACGCGTTCGTCGTCCAGATGTACGCGCACGCCGTCCGCATCGGCGGTGTAACGCTCCACGCTCGCCGGGCAGTGGCGGCGCACATCTGCGGCATCCAGGGCCTGCCACAGGCACTGCTGGATCAACCGATTCTCGACAATCCAACCCAGATCCCGACGCTGCAGATCGGCGGCGTCGAAATCCAGCACGGCGCCGTTCTCGGCGTCCCATACATGCATGTGCCGATAACCGCAGGCGCGAGCGGCGAGGATGTCGTCCCACACGCCGAGCCGGTCCAGCAACTGCGCGGACGAGGCCGCCAGCGCGACCACGCGCAGATCGACTTCGTCCTCGGCTCGCCACGGCTCAGGCTCGCGCGCTTCGACCAGCGCCACCTCGCAGCCTTCGTCGGCCAGCGCCAGCGCCGCCGCCGCGCCGGCCATGCCGCCGCCGACCACGACCACATCCAGACCCTCGCGCCGCCGACGGCGCGTGCGCTCCAAGGAACCGCTCATGGCACCTGCTCCAGTACGGCGCGCGGCGGCTGACCGCGGAAACCCATGCCGTGCCGCACCAGCGCGTCGCGCAACGGCGGAACCAGCGCGCCGGACAGCAGGCCCAGCGAGCGCAGCGGCCCCAGCCACGGCTGCGGCAGGCAGGCCAGTCGGATCAGTCCATGGCTCATCGCCATCACGCCTTCGCGATCCGGCGCACGGCGCTCGGCGTAGGCATGCAGCAGATCGGCATCGCCCGGATCGGCGGCGCCGATCACGCATTCGGCCAGCGTCAGCGCATCGCGCAGGCCCAGATTGAAACCCTGTGCGCCGATCGGGTGGATGGTCTGCGCGGCATTGCCGACCAGCACGGCGCGCGGCCCGACCACCCGGCGCGCGGCGGCGCGGCGGATCGGATGCGCGAAACGCATGCCGGGCTGCCGCAGGCGACCGGCGCGCCAGCCGAAGCGCTGCTGCGCCAGAGCAATATAGGCCTCGTCGTCCAGCGCCGACACGCGCTCGGCTTCGTCGGCCGCCACCGTCATCACTAGACCGGCGCGGTCGTCGGTCAACGGCAGCAAGGCGACGGGACCGTCATCGCTGAAACGCTCGTAGGCACAGCCGCGCAGAGGACGCTCGGGCGTCACCGTGCAGACGAACAGGGTCTGCGCGTAATCGTGGGTATCGGCCTCGATGCCGAGCGCGTCGCGCACCATCGATGCGGTGCCGTCCGCGCCGACCAGCAGACGCGCATGCAGCTCGCGCTCGCCGTCAGCATCGTCGATGCGGGCCAGCCAGCCGTCCTCGACCGGCTGCAACGCGCGCACCGTCGCCGGCGCCCTTCGGCGCAAGGCGGTGCAGGCATCCAGACGCAACTGCAGGGCATGGCCGAGTTCGCGCGCGGGCAGCGTCCAGCCGACCGCGTCGACGCCGGCTTCGGCGGCATCCAGGCGCGCGCTGCCGAACTCGCCGACGCGGCTGACGTGGATGCGGCGGATCGGCGTGGCCGCGGCTTCGGCATGCGGCCAGACGCCCAGACTGCGCAGGCCATTCACGGTCGCCCGCGCCAGCGCCAGATTGCGCTCGCTGTAGCGCGGCGGCGGCTCGCGTTTCGGCGCGGCGGCCTCGACCAGGGTCGCGTCGCAACCGGCGGCATCCAGCGCAATGGCCAGACTGGCGCCCACCAGGCCGCCGCCGATCACCAGGATATCGGTGCGTTCAGTCATGCCGCCAAGGATACTCGCTGCGCGCCCGATCCTGTCGAAATCCGGCAGATGCAGTATCCTTGCATGGATATTCGTCGCCCCGAACATGGTGTTCTCGATGCAGCCCAATTCGCCTCGCCTGATCACGCCGCGCAGCCTGGTGCTCAGCGGCATGATCGTCTTCGCCGTCGCCGTTCGCCTGCTGGCCTATTTCCAGCCCGCGGCGCTGCCGCTCAATTTCTCGCCGGTCATGGCCATCGCGATCTTCGGCGGCGCGCTGTTCAGCGACCGTCGTCTGGCCCTGCTGGTGCCGCTACTGGCGATGTTCGTCTCCGATCTGGTGATCGGCCTGCATGTGCTGATCCCGGTGATCTACGGCTGCATGGCGCTGGGCGTGCTGCTCGGCTCGGGCCTGCTGCGCCGCAAGCGCAGCGCCGGACGCGTGATCGCCGCGGCCGTGGGCGGCGCCACCGGTTTCTATCTGATCACCAACTTCTTCGTCTGGCTGACCTCGGGCATGTACGCCATGACCGCGTCCGGCCTGGCCGCGTGCTATGTCGCTGGCCTGCCGTTCTACCAGTACGGCTCGCTGCCGGGCACGCTGCTGTGGAGCGGCGTGCTGTTCGGCGGCTTCGCCCTGCTGTCGCTGCGCTTCAAGGCGCTGAACGCGATCCCGCAGCCGGCCCGCTGAGTCCAGCGCCGTGGGCAAGCGCCTGTCGAAAATCTACACGCGCACGGGCGACGACGGCAGCACCGGCCTCGGCGACGGTTCGCGCATCGCCAAGGATGCGCCGCGCGTGGCCGCGTACGGCACCACCGACGAGCTGAACGCCACCGTCGGCATGGTGCTGGCCTGCGACGGCGTGCCCGATACGGTGCGCGAAACGCTTACGCAGGTGCAGCACGATCTGTTCGACCTGGGCGGCGAGCTGTGCATTCCCGGCATGGCGATGATCCACGACGCCGACATCGAGCGCCTGGAACGCCAGCTCGACGGCTTCAACGCCGACCTGCCCGCGCTGAAGGAATTCATCCTGCCCGGCGGCGGCATGGCGGCCGCGCAATGCCATCTGGCGCGCACGGTGTGCCGTCGCGCCGAGCGCATGGTGGTGACGCTGGCGCGCGACGAAGACGTGCGGCCGCAGGCGATCCATTACCTCAACCGCCTGTCCGACCTGCTGTTCGTGATCGCCCGCGTGCTGGCGCGCGCCAGCGGTCATGGCGAGGTGCTGTGGCAGCACGAGCGGCGCAAGAAGCCGGTGTCCTGACGCCTTGATCCGGCTCTACACCCATCCCGCATGCCTGCAGCACGATCCGGGGCCGGGCCATCCCGAATCGCCCGCCCGCCTGCGCGCCGTGCTGGACGCGCTCGATCACGACAGCTTCGCCGCCCTGGACCGGGTCGAGGCGCCGCGCGCCAGCCGTCTGCAGCTGCTGCGAACGCACACGCTCGAGCATGTGGCGCGCATTCTCGAGGCGCGCCCCGACGAAAACGGCCTGCGTCTGGACGAAGACACGGTGATGTCGCCGGGATCGGCCGAAGCCGCGCTGCGTGCGGCCGGCGCGGTCGTGGCCGCCGTCGACGCCGTGATGACGGGCGCCTGCGAACGCGCGTTCTGCGCCGTGCGCCCGCCCGGGCACCACGCCACGGCGGACACCGCGATGGGCTTCTGTCTGTTCAACAGCGTGGCGGTGGCCGCCGCGCACGCGATCGCCGAGCATCGCCTCAAGCGCGTCGCCATCGTCGACTTCGACGTGCACCACGGCAACGGCACGCAGGACATCTTCGCGCGCGAGCCGAAAGTCTTGTATGTCTCCAGCCATCAGGCGCCGTTGTATCCAGGCACCGGCGATGCCATCGAGACCGGCGTCGGCAACATCGTGAATGCGCCGCTGCCGCCGGACACGCGCTCGCAGGAATTCCGACAGATCTGGGACGGTCTGCTGCTGCCCCGCCTGCACGACTTCCGCCCGCAACTGGTGCTGATCTCGGCCGGTTTCGACGCCCATCGCCTCGACCCGCTGGCGCAGCTGCAGCTGGAAACCGAGGACTACGCCTGGCTGACCGATCGCCTGATGCATCTGGCCGATGCCCACGCCCACGGCCGTCTGGTGTCGAGCCTGGAAGGGGGCTACGACCTGGCTGCGCTGGCCGCCGCCTCCGCTGCACACGTGCGCGAACTGATGGCTTGACGCGCCGAACGCAGCCCATCGCGACCGACCTCGACGCAGATGCGCGCTGCCGTCCGCCCCCGTTTCTGCTAGCGTACGTGCGTTGTGCTGCCGCATGCCCGGCGCTGCGTGCTCACCCAGCCGTGGCCGGACGTGGCCTGAACCGATAACGACTTGAGGAGACCGGGCCTTGTCGACCCGCCAGCCCGCCCCGCCCCGCAGACGCCTGCTCGCCCTGGCCGTGGCTTTGGCCGTCAGCGGCACCGCCGCGCATGCCGCCCAGGACGCCACGACCACCGTCGCGCCGATTCCGGCCGTGCGCGGCGCCAAAGCGCCGCCTGCACCGTGTCCGCTGGGGTCCCTGTTTTGCCCCCCGCGCCCGGTCAGCTATGCACTGTGCCGCCCCAATGCGCTGTTGGCGTTCTACCAGCCCGGCCTGCCGCAAGACACGGACGGACGCGACCTGGCCGACACCGACGTCCGCGCCGCGCACGTCGACAGTTCCAACCGCTCGGTCTACCGTCTCGACGGACAGGTGCGGCTGCAGCGCTACGACCAGCTGCTGCGCGCCGACCATGTGGACTACAACGACGTCACCACGGCCTACGACGCCCACGGCGATGTGCGCTACCAGGACAGCACCATGCTGCTGTCGGCGCAGCACATCCAAGGCACCACCATGCCGGACCGCAGCACCGCGAACACGGTGCAGTACCAGCTGCTCGAATCGCATGGCAACGGCATCGCCGGCACCGCGCAATTGTTCGACCCGCAGCACAGCAAGCTGCAGCAGGCGACCTACTCGACCTGCGATCCGGGCGACCGGGTGTGGGAATTCCGCGCCAAGCAGATCGACCTGAACAAGCAGACCGGCGTCGGCGTCGCCCATCACGCCACGTTGCGCTATCACCACGTGCCGATCCTGTACCTGCCGTACATGAGTTTCCCGATCGACAACCGGCGCAAGAGCGGTTTCCTGTACCCGACGTTCGGCAACAGCTCCAACGCTGGCTTCACATACAGCCAGCCGTACTACCTGAATCTGGCGCCGAACTACGACGCCACGCTGACGCCGAATCTCTACAGCGAACGCGGGTTGATGCTGGGCACCCAGTTCCGTTACCTGACCGATCTCGGCCGCGGCGTACTGAACGTCGACTACCTGCCCAACGACAGCAAGGCAGGCAGCGACCACAGCGGCAATACGCGCCCCGACCTGAAGGACGGCGCGAACCGCTACTTCATCGACTTCAGCAACGTCACGCCCATCGGACGGCAGTGGAACTTCTCCGTGCGCTACAGGCACGTGTCCGACCCTTATTACTTCAAGGATTTCAGCAACGACATCGTGCGCAGCGCGACAACCGTGCTGCCGTCCAATGCCTATATCAGCGGACACGGCAACTGGTGGAATGCCGCCATCGGTGTCGATCGCTACGAGAGCGTCGATCCGGCGCTGCCCGACAACAGGTTGCAATACCGTCGCTGGCCGCGCGGCGTCTTCAACATGGACATCCCGCTGTCGCGCTACATCGACTTCGGCCTGAACACGGAGGCCGTGGCGTTCCGTCGCGACGAGTCCGTACAAGGCAATCGTCTGGATCTGCAGCCTTACGTCTCCTGGTCGCTGGGCGGCTCGGCCTGGTACGTGAAGCCGCGGGTGGCTTACCGCTACACGCGCTACGACCTGATCGGCGACTTCAACCAGTACGCCGGCAGCTACACCTATCCGAACCGCACCCCCTCGCGCTCAATGCCCATCTATAGCGTCGACAGCGGCCTGTACTTCGAGCGGCAAACCAGTCTGTTCGGCGAGGAATACACGCAGACCCTGGAGCCGAGGCTGTACTACCTGTATGTGCCGTACCGCAACCAGGACGATCTGCCGCTGTTCGACACGCGCCTGATGACCTTCGATTACTGGCAGCTGTTCAGCACCAACCGCTTCTCCGGCGCCGACCGCCAGATGGACGCCAACAACCTGACCGGCGCCATCACTTCGCGCCTGCTCGACGCCAACGGCGACGAGCGCGCATCGATCAGCTTCGGCCAGATCCGCTATCTGCAGCCGCAGCGCGTGCAGCTGACTCCGAACGCACCGGAAATCGACTACAGCGGCTCCGCCTACGTCAGTCAGTTCTCGCTGAAGCTGTCCGACGATTGGCGCCTGAACAGCGCTTACCAGTGGAGTCCCAACACGCGCCACAACCAGGTCGCGACCCTCGGCGTGCAACGCCGGATCGGCGCGGACGGCGTGTTCAACTTCAGCTACCGCTATCGCAACCGCTTCCTGGAACAGTTGGACGCTTCCGCGGTCTATCCCATATCGGCCCGCTGGCGTGTACTGGGTCGCTGGAACGTTTCGCTGCGTGATTCGCTTGTCGGCAACCCGAACTGGAATCGTGGCCACCCCAAGACGCTCGATGCCGTGGCCGGCGTCGAGTACGACAGCTGCTGCGTCGCGATCCGGCTGGTCGGCCACCATTACGTACGCGACAACTACGGCAATACCAACAACGCGGTCATGCTGGAGATCGAATTCAAGGGCCTGGGCAGCACCACCCCGCAGACCGAGAGCTTCCTGCAGCGTGCTATTCTTGGCTATCAATAAGCGGCCGCGCTCCAGGGGTGCGAGTCCCTCGCAAGCCGCAGCCACCTACCATCCGGACCGGGCCCGCTCTTCGACCGCCCGGTGCAAACCGGCACCGGCACGGTGCCCCACGGACCCCTCAGGGCACGATTGAGATGAAGCAGATTGTCACGTCCTTCCTGTTCCTTCTGGCGCTGATCGCGGCACCGCTGCATGCGCAGCTTCTGCCGCAGGCACAGAGCTCACAGCCGCAGATGATCGACCGCATCGTCGCCGTGGTGAACGATGGCGTCATCCTGCAAAGCGACCTGGATCAGGCCGTGCAAACGGTGATGCAGCAGTACGCCGGCCACACCGACCAGCTGCCGCCGCACCAGATCCTCGAGCGCCAGGTACTGCAGCGCCTGATCCTGATGAAGCTGCAGGTGCAGAAGGCCAGCGAGCAGGGCGTTCGCGTATCCAACGACGAAGTCAGCCAGGCCACCCAGAATGTGGCCCAGCAGAACAAGATGACCGTCGACCAGCTGCGTGCGGCCATCGCCCAGCAGGGCGGCAGCTTCGCCCAGTTCCAGCAGCAGCTGGCCGAACAGATCATGGTCCAGCATCTGCGCGACTCGGTCGTCCGCAACAACGTGTCGATCACCGACGCCGAAGTCGACAACATGCTGAAGAACCCGGTGTACTCCGGCGGCGAGGTGCACCTCGCGCACATCCGCGTCAGCATGCCCTCGGGCGGTTCGGCCAGCGACCTGCAGGCCGCCGAGAACAAGGCCGAGGCCGCCATCAAGGCGATCCAGGGCGGCATGGACTTCAATGCGGCCGCGATCCGCTATTCCGACGCCGACGACGCGCTGAAGGGCGGTGATCTCGGCTGGCGCGGGCTGGACGAAATTCCGCCCGGCTTCGTCGACATCGTCTCGAAGATGAAGCCCGGCCAGATCACCCCGCCGCTGCGCGGCCCGAACGGCTTCCAGATTCTCAAGCTGATCGGCCGTCGCGCCCCGCAGGCCAAGGTGGTCACCGAGTATCACGCCCGCCAGATCATCATCAAGCCGTCCGAGCTGGTCAGCGAGGCCCAAGCCCGCAAGAAGATCAACGATCTCTACCACCGCATCGTCGACAAGCACGAGGACTTCGCCAAGCTGGCCAAGGAGAACTCGGATGACGACACCACCGCCAACGCCGGCGGCAACATGGACTGGTTCCCGTCCGACGCCTGGGGCACGGCCATCCAGCAGCAGCTGGACGCGATGAAGGACGGCCAGGTCTCCAAGCCGTTCGAGGTGCAGAAGGGCGTGTGGGACATCATTCAGCGCCTCGGCGTGCGGCAGAAGGATCGCACCGAGGAAGAGCGTCGCGATCAGGCCCGTCAGGCCATCGGCAACCGCAAGGCGCAGGACGCCTACGAGAACTTCCTGCGCCAGCTGCGCTCGACCGGGTACGTGAATATCCGCGTTCCGTCGCTGCGCGAACCGAAGAGCGACAGCGACAACGGCAGCACCTGATGTCATCCGCCGCGGCCCTTCTGCCGCGGCTCGCCGTCACCGCCGGCGAGCCGGCCGGCATCGGACCCGAACTGGTCGCACGACTGGCCATGCAGCCCCTGCTCGCCGATCTGATCGCGATCGGCGATGTCGACCAGCTTCGTCGCGCCGCCGCGCGCTGCGACGTCACGCTGGACATCCGCGAGGATGACGGCACCCGGATTGCGACCCGCGCGCCGGGACAGATTCGCGTCGCGCACCACCCGCTGCGTGCGCAGGAGCGCCCCGGAATTCTCGACCCGCGCAACGCCTTCCAGGTCCTCAACACCCTCGCCGACGCCGCGGACGGCTGCCTGGACGGACGCTTCGATGCGGTGGTCACGGCACCGGTGCAGAAGTCGGTCATCAACGAAGCCGGCGAACCGTTCAGCGGTCACACGGAATTCTTCGCGCAACGCGCCCAAGCCTCGGTCGTGATGATGCTGGCCAGCGAAGGCGACGCGACACGACCGCCGCTGCGCGTGGCGCTGGCCACTACCCACCTGCCCCTGCGCGCCGTGCCGGATGCCATCGGCATCGACATGCTGTGCGCCAAGCTGCGCATCGTCCACACCGCGCTGCAGCGGCAGTTCGGCATCGATGCGCCGCGCATCGGCGTGCTCGGTCTCAATCCCCACGCCGGCGAAAGCGGACACATGGGACGCGAGGAAATCGAGGTCATCGAACCCGCCCTGCAACCACTGCGCGCCGAAGGCATGCAACTGATCGGCCCCCTGCCCGCGGACACCGCTTTCATCCCCGCCATGCGTACGCGCATGGACGCCGTGCTGGCGATGTACCACGATCAGGCGCTGCCGGTACTCAAGAGCGAAGCCTTCGATCGCACCGTCAACCTGACCCTGGGTCTGCCCTTCGTGCGCACATCGGTCGATCACGGCACCGCGCTGGAGCTGGCCGGCAGCGGCCGCGCGGATCCATCCAGCCTGATCGCTGCGGCGCGCATGGCGCTGCGCCTCATCGCCCACGAGCGGACATCGAAGGCATGAGCCGCGCCAAGAAGCATTTCGGGCAGCACTTCCTGCACGACCGCACCTACCTGGACCGCATCGTCGCGTCCATCGCCGCCCGCCCGAGCGACCGCCTCGTGGAGATCGGCCCCGGCGAAGGAGCGATGACGTTCCCCCTGCTCAAGGCCGCCGGCACGCTGACGGCCATCGAACTCGATACCGACCTGATTCCCCGATTGCGCGAGCGTGCCGCCGACCTGGGGACGCTGGAGATCGTCCAGGCCGACGTGCTGACGGTGGACTTCACGTCCCTCGCCACGACCGCCGGCCAGCCGCTGCGCGTGGTCGGCAACCTGCCGTACTACATTTCCAGCCCGATTCTGTTCCACTGCCTCGAACACATCGACGCCATCGTCGACATGCACTTCATGCTGCAGAAGGAAGTCGTCGACCGCATGGCCGCCGCGCCGGGCAGCAAGATCTACGGACGCCTCAGCGTGATGCTGCAACTGGTGTGCGAGGTGGTATCGCTGTTCGTGGTACCGCCCGGTGCGTTCCAGCCGCCACCGAAGGTCGATTCGGCCGTCGTGCGCCTGCGGCCGCGGCCGCCGGAGCAACGTCCGGACGTGGACCCTAAACACTTGCAAGCTGTGGTCCGCGCCGCCTTCGCGCAACGCCGAAAGACGCTCGCCAACGGCCTCAAGGGCCTGCTCGACGCCGACACCATCGCCGCCTGCGGCATCGATCCCAAAGCGCGCGCCGAGACGCTGCCGCCGTCCGCATTCGTCGATCTGGCGCGTGCGCTAGGCCGCTGATTCCGGCGCCGGGCTTGCCCCGTGCACGGCCGGTGCCGGACAATCGCACCATGAACCAAATCAATCCGTACGCCCTCGCTGTCGAGATCCAGACCCGCTTCGATGCGGACAAGTCGCGCCCCGAGGACGATCACTACGTATTCATCTACACCGTCACGCTGCACAACACTGGCCAGATTCCGGTGCAACTGCTCAAACGCCACTGGTTGATCACCGACGCCAACGGCAGTACCGAGGAAGTGCAGGGCGAGGGCGTGGTCGGCGAGCAGCCGTGGATGCGTCCAGGCGACGACTTCGAGTACACCTCCGGCGCGGTGCTGAAGACCGATGTCGGCACCATGCGCGGCAGCTACCAGCTGGTAGCCGACGACGGCACCCATTTCGAGGCCGACATTCCGCAGTTCACCCTGTCGATCCCGCGCACCCTGCATTGAGCATCCCGACCATGGAGCGAGACGCCTGATGGCCGTCTATGCAATCGGCGACGTGCAGGGATGCTATCCGGAACTGCAACGCCTACTCGACAAACTGGCCTTCGACCCGGCCGCGGACCGCCTGTGGTTCTGCGGCGATCTGGTCAACCGCGGCGGGCAGTCGCTGGAAGTCCTGCGCCTGCTGCACGAGCTGCGCGAGCATGTCGTCATTACCCTCGGCAATCACGATCTGAGCCTGCTCGCCATCGCGCAGCGCAAGCGCGATGCGCAGCGCCGCGTCAATCCGGAGCTGCGCGAGGTGCTGTTCGCCGACGACGCTCCGGTGCTGCTCGATTGGCTGCGCAAGCAGCCTCTGCTGCATTGCGACAAGGAGCTGGGCTGGACCATGGTCCATGCCGGCCTGGCGCCACGCTGGAGTCTGCGCCAGGCCAAGCGTGCGGCACACGAGGTCGAGCGCGAGCTCTCCGGCGACCGGCACGCGCGTCTGCTGTCGAAGATGTTCGGCAACACGCCGGCTTCGTGGTCGCCGAAGCTGCCGCTGGAGGAACGCCTGCGCGCCGCCATCAACGTGTTCACGCGCATGCGCTACTGCGACGTGCGCGGACGCATCGACTTCAACGCCAAGGACATTCCCGGCACGCAGAAGGCCGGCCTCTATCCGTGGTTCGAGGTTCCCGGCATGCGCCGTCGCGAGACCCGTATCGTCTGCGGCCACTGGTCCGCGCTCGGCCTGTTCGCCGGACTCGGCGTGCACGCCATCGATACCGGTTGCGTATGGGGCGGCAAGCTCACCGCGCTGCGTCTGGATCGGGAAGAACCGCAGGTCATCAGCGTGGACGCGGAACCCGAACGTGTGCGCCCGGCGCCGCCTCGCGTCGAAAAGAACGGCAAGAGCAAGAACCGCAAGCGCGGCAAGAAGTCCGAGGACGCCTCCGAGGACGACGAAAGCTGAAGATCGTGCCCAACTGGCCATGAAAAAACCCCGCCGAAGCGGGGTTTTTTCATGCGTGCCGAGGCAAGCGGCCAAGGCACACGACGGTCAATCCAAACGACCGTGGCAATGCTTGTACTTGCGCCCCGAGCCGCACGGGCATGGATCGTTGCGGCCGACCTTGGGCCCGTCCCGCACCACCGGAGTCTCCGGATGCGGCGCGCCCTCGCCACCGTCTTCCTCGTCGCCGATGGCGCGCGCCTCGGCATGCTGGTACTGCAGCTGCTTGGCCTGCGCCTGACGACGCTGCTCGGCTTCCAGCGCAGCGACTTCCTCCTCGCTGCGGATGCGCACGCGCGCGAGCATCTGCGTCACTTCGCTCTTGATGCGGTCGAGCATCTTCGAGAACAGCAGGAACGACTCGCGCTTGAACTCCTGCTTGGGCTGCTGCTGGGCATAGCTGCGCAGATGGATGCTCTGACGCAGGTAGTCCATGCTCGCCAGATGTTCCTTCCACGCGTTGTCGAGCACCGAGAGCATGATGTGCTTCTCGAGCTGGCGCATGGTCTCGGCGCCGATCTGCGCTTCCTTGTCGGCGAACATCTTCTCGGCCGCCTCGCGCACGTGCTCGAGGATCATTTCGGCATCGATCTCGTGCTGGCTCTCGATCCAGCGCTGCAGGTCCAGATGCAGGTCGTACTCGCTCTGCAGCGTGCGGTCGAGACCGGCGATATCCCACTGATCGTCAATACTTTCCGGCGGCACATAGGCGCTCACCAACGAAGTGAACACGTCGTCGCGGATGTCGCGCACGGTGTCGGAGACGTCATCAGATTCGAGCAGCTCGCGGCGCTGGTTGTAGATCACCTTGCGCTGGTCGTTGGCAGTATCGTCGAACTCGAGCAGGTGCTTGCGGATGTCGAAGTTGTGCTGCTCGACCTTGCGCTGCGCCTTCTCGATCTGGCGGCTGATCATGCGGTCTTCGAGCGCGTCTTCTTCCTTCATGCCGAAGGCGCGCATCCAGCGTCCGACGCGCTCGCCAGCGAAGATGCGGACCAGGTTGTCCTGCAGCGAAAGGTAGAAGCGCGACGAACCCGGATCGCCCTGACGGCCGGAACGGCCGCGCAGCTGGTTGTCGATACGGCGGGACTCATGGCGCTCGGTGCCGATGATGTGCAGACCGCCGGACGCCAGCACGGCGTCGTGACGCTTCTGCCACTCGCTCTTCACGCGCGCGCGGTCGACATCGGTAGCGTCCTCGGGCAACGCGGACATATCGGCTTCCAGGCTGCCGCCGAGAACGATATCGGTACCGCGGCCGGCCATGTTGGTGGCGATCGTCACCGAACCCGGCGCGCCGGCCTGCGCCACGATGTGCGCCTCGCGCTCGTGCTGCTTGGCGTTCAGCACTTCGTGCTTGATGCCCTGTTTGCGCAACTCGTTGGCCAGCAGTTCCGATACCTCGATCGAGGTGGTGCCGACCAGTACCGGCTGCTTGCGCTGCTGGCAGTCGCGGATGTCCTCGACGATGGCCTTGAACTTGTATTCCTGGCTGAGGAAGACGATGTCCGAATGGTCTTTGCGGATCATCGGCTCGTTGGTGGGAATCACCACCACTTCCAGACCGTAGATCGACTGGAACTCGTAAGCCTCGGTGTCCGCCGTGCCGGTCATGCCCGACAGCTTTTTGTACATGCGGAACAGGTTCTGGAAGGTGACCGTCGCCAGCGTCTGGTTCTCGCGCTGGATCGGCACGCCTTCCTTCGCCTCGACGGCCTGATGCAGGCCTTCCGACCAGCGGCGACCGGCCAGCGTACGGCCGGTGAACTCGTCGACGATGATGACTTCGCCGTCGCGCACGATGTAGTCGGTATCGCGCTGATACAGCGCATGGGCGCGCAGGGCGGCATTCAGGTGATGCACCACGGCCAGGTTGGCCGAGTCGTACAGCGTGCTGTCCTGCTCGATCACGCCGGCCTGACGCAGCAACTGCTCGGCGTGTTCCATGCCCTCTTCGGACAGGTGCACCTGCTTCTGCTTTTCGTCGGCCCAGTAGTCGCCCTCGGCTTCCTCGTTCTCCTGCCGAGTCATGTGCGGGACGATCTTGTTCACCGCCACGTACAGCTGCGGGGAATCCTCGGCCGGACCGGAGATGATCAGCGGGGTACGCGCTTCGTCGATCAGGATCGAGTCGACCTCGTCGACGATCGCGTAGTGCAGGCTGCGCTGGTAGCGCTGCTCCGACGACAGCGCCATGTTGTCGCGCAGGTAGTCGAAGCCGAATTCGTTGTTGGTGCCGTAGGTAATGTCGGCGGCATAGGCGGCGTGCTTGTCCTCGTGGTTCATGTCCGGCCAGACCACGCCGGTGGTCAGACCGAGGAACCCGTAGACCTTGCCCATCTGCGCGGCATCGCGGCGCGCCAGGTAGTCGTTGACGGTGACCACGTGCACACCCTTGCCTTCCAGGGCATTCAGGTACACCGGCAGGGTCGCCACCAGGGTCTTGCCTTCGCCGGTGCGCATCTCGGCGATCTTGCCTTGGTGCAGCACCATGCCGCCGATCAGCTGCACGTCGTAGTGGCGCATGCCGAGCACGCGCTTGGACGCCTCGCGAACCGTGGCGAAAGCTTCCGGCAACAGTTGGTCCAGCGTCGCGCCGTCGGCGAGACGCGTGCGGAATTCGTCGGTCTTGGCGCGCAGCGCGTCGTCGGAAAGCTGCTCGAAGTCGGGCTCCAGCGCATTGATGCGCGCCACGATCTTGGATAGCTGGCGCAGCACACGCTCGTTGCGGCTGCCGAATACGCTCGTCAGTAGTCGATTGAACATCGAAAGTCCGATTTGATTAACGAATGGCCGCAGCGCGCGCGGTCGAATCCGCAATCATACTACGCTCGCTGGCTCCCTGCCCTGCCAATGGTGGCACAGCCGGCCGGTTTCAAGCACCCAGCCGAGCGGCACGGGGCAACCCCGCGCCAAGGCACGGAAAATCTCTCTGGAACGGGTTCAGCGGTGGCTGCGCACGAAGGCCAGCGGATTGATCGCGCGCCCCTTGTACCAGACCTCGAAGTGCAGATGCGGTCCGGTGGAACGACCCGTGGAGCCGGTCAGCGACAGCTTCTGGCCCACGCGCACGCGCTCGCCGACATGCACCAGCAACTTGCTGTTGTGCGCATAGCGGGTCATGTAGCCGTTGCCATGATCGACCTCGACCACGTTGCCGTAGCCGCTGCGCGTACCGGCATAGGTGACGATGCCCTCGGCCACCGCATGCACCGGCGTGCCGATCGGGGTGGCCATGTCGAGACCGGAATGGAATTCGCGATGGCCGTTGAACGGATCGGTGCGGTAGCCGAAATAGGACGAAATGTAGCCATCGGAGATCGGCATGCCGGTCGGGCGCAGACTGGATGCCACGCGACGATCCAGCAGCAGATCCTCCAGCGCCTTCAGCTGCACCTGCTGGCGATCGAAACGGCTGGAAAGGCTGCCGATGCTGGTATTGAGCGTCTGCGGCAAGGCATAGGTCGCCTCGCCGCTGTCTTCGGCGCCGCCGATGGCAGGCGGCTGATCGAAGTCGAATTCCCCGTCCTTCAGCTTGCCGGCCTTGGCCAGTCGCTCGCCGAGAGCGTCCAGGCGTACCGATTGGGCCTGCAGTTCGCCCAGCTTCACCGCCAGCGCATTGACGTCGCGTTGTGCGTCCGCATGCACCTGCGCGAGTTGCTGCTGCTGTTGCTGGATGGTCTGGCGCATGGCCTGAATCTCGCGCACCGCGCTGTCGCGGGGGCGCACCACGGCAAGGGCCGCGGCCGCACCGATACTCGCCACGACAAGCACCGCGCCGACGGCGATCGCCAATACGCGTGCACGCAGTCCGACATGGCCGGTGTCGTAGGTCTTCGGGGCCTGCTTGTTTCGGGGAACGAGTATGATCTGCATTACTTCAACGATTAGTTAGGTTCGACTCCGTGCAACCCCCTCGCCAGCGCTCGACTCACGGCAGGCACCCGACGACCGCCAAGGTCGTGGGCGACTGCAAGCCCGTGGCCGCGCTACGTGAGCGTGCCCAAGCCCTGATCGCACTGGACGAGCGGTTGCGCCAGACACTTCCATCTCCCCTCCGGGAACAGGTCCGTCTTGCCGACCTGCGCGATGGCCGCATCGTCTTTCTGGCGCCGACTCCGGCCTGGGCGTCGCGCTTGCGCACCTGTCAGGGCGAACTTCTCGCCGCGGCACACAAACTGGGCGCTCAGGCCAGTTCCGTCGTCGTGAAAGTGGCTCCGCTCCTACCCGAACCGGAAGAACCGGTCGTGACGAAACCCCTCCCGCACGCTGCTGCGGAACACCTCCGCAAGGCAGCGCAGTCCCTGTCGGACCACGAATTGAAGGCCCTGTTCCTGAATTTGGCGTCCGTCGCCGAACAATCGTCTTCCCCTTCAGAGTCGTAACGACTCCCCGCAGCGGCTGAACTGCCCTCCCCCGCTGCGTCTCGCATTGTTTTCGAATTCGTCGCGCATGACTGCGACCGACGTCTCAGGGTTATAGCACGTTCAGCTTATTTGGAAAGGCATAGGTCTCAGAATTGAGCGAGACATCGCCTTTCCATGCCCTGTCGTTTGCGCACTCTACATGCAAAAACGCCCCCGGCAGAGCCGGGGGCGTCGGATTCACCCCTAGGTGCGGGTGCGCCGCTGTTACACGGCTTGCGCGGGATGCACGTAGGAAATCGGCGCCTTGGCGGGATCGTCGAAGATCACCTCTTCCCAGGCGTCGGCATTGGCTTCCAGCGCACGCAGCAGCTTGTTGTTGAGTTCATGGCCGGACTTGTGGCCGTAGAACGCGCCGATCAGGCTGTGACCCAGCATGTACAGGTCGCCGATGGCGTCGAGAATCTTGTGCTTCACGAATTCGTCTTCGTAGCGCAGGCCGTCTTCGTTCAGAACACGGTAATCGTCCAGCACCACGGCGTTGTCCATCGAGCCGCCGAGGCCCAGGTTGCGCTCGCGCAGCATCTCGATGTCGCGCATGAAACCGAAGGTACGCGCACGCGAGACTTCCTTCACGAACGAGGTCGTGGAGAAATCGATCTCGGCGCTGGAGGTGCGCTGCGTGAAGATGGGATGGTTGAAATCGATCGAGAAACCGACCTTGAAACCGTCGAACGGCTCGAAGCGGGCCCACTTGTCGCCGTCTTCGACCTTGATTGGCTTCTTGATGCGGATGAAGCGCTTCGGCGCCTCCTGCTCTTCGATGCCTGCCGACTGCAGCAGGAACACGAAGGGGCCGGCACTGCCGTCCATGATCGGCACTTCCGGTGCGGACAGGTCGACATAGGCATTGTCGATGCCGAGGCCGGCCATCGCCGACATCAGATGCTCGACGGTGCCCACGCGCACGCCGTCCTTCATCAGGGTGCTGGAAAGGCGGGTGTCGCCGACATTCTCGCAACGCGACGGGATCTCGACCGGTTCGGCCAGATCGGTGCGACGGAAGATGATGCCGGTATTCACGGGGGCCGGACGCAGGGTCATATAGACCTTGTCGCCCGTATGCAGGCCGACGCCGGTGGCACGAATGATGTTTTTTAGAGTGCGCTGCTTGATCATGCCTGCAACCTTTTTTATGGGACAGCAGCCCAAAGTGGGAGAAAGGCTAACACAGTTTTAACTACCGAGATAGTGTACCGGTGCGTTCAAATGTGAGCAAGCTATCACTTTCGTACAGCACTCAGTACGGCTGCGTATGTGCGAATTCCCATGCGAGCTGGCCATCGGTGCGATGCACTGGCCGAATCGACCCTCCTATGCGGATGACTTTCGTCGACCGCAGCGAAAAACGCCGTGCGGTTTCGCCCGCGCGCTGACGCGCAGAGCGAACCCGCACGGAAGCATAGGACCCGCGCCGGAGGACGGGAGTTCCGGCGCGGGCGTTCAGCGATCGTGCGGCAGAGGCGTCCATCGCCTCCGCCGGCGCGATCAATCGGCCTGACGACGCAGGAAGGCCGGGATATCCAGATAGTTCATGCCCGGATCGCTGTCGGCAGCCGCGGCCGGTTCGGTCCTGGCCTGCACCTTCGGCTGCGGTTCCGCGTAGTCGACCACTTCGTTGCCGGTGCCCGTGCGCAGCACCACCGGACGCGGCGGCTGACGCGAAGCGGCCGGCTTGGTCGCACGGGCGTCGTCGCGCATGCCCTGACGCAGCGGCTGGCGCACGGCGGCCGAACGGTTCAGGCCGGTGGCGACCACGGTCACGCGCACTTCGTCCTTCAGCTCCGGATCCAGCGAGGTGCCGAGCACCACGGTGGCGTCTTCGCTGGCGAAGTCGTGCACGATGCGGCCGATCTCGTCGAACTCGCGCATGGTCAGGTTGGGACCGGCGGTGACGTTGACCAGGATGCCGCAGGCGCCGGACAGGTTCACGTCCTCCAGCAGCGGGTTGTTGATCGCCGCCTCGGCCGCGGCCTGAGCCCGGTCGTCGCCCTTGGCGGTGCCCGAACCCATCATCGCCATGCCCATTTCGGACATCACGGTGCGCACGTCGGCGAAGTCGACGTTGATCAGGCCCGGCGCCGTGATCAGGTCGGCGATGCCCTGCACCGCACCCTGCAGCACGTCGTTGGCGGCCTTGAAGGCGCTGAGCAGCGTGACCTCGCGGCCAAGCACGGTCAGCAGTTTCTCGTTGGGCACGGTGATCAGCGAATCCACGTGCTGCGAGAGGTCCTCGATGCCCTTCATCGCCACCTGCATGCGGCGGCTGCCCTCGAAGGGGAACGGCTTGGTGACCACGGCCACCGTCAGGATGCCCTTCTCCTTGGCCAGCTGCGCCACCACCGGCGCCGCGCCGGTGCCGGTGCCGCCGCCCATGCCAGCGGTGATGAACACCATGTCGGTGCCTTCCAGCATTTCTTCCAGACGCTCGCGATCCTCCAGCGCGGCCTGACGGCCGACTTCCGGATTGGCGCCCGCGCCCAGGCCCTTCGTCACGTTCGCGCCCAGCTGCAGCGCGATCTTGGCGCCGCAGTTCTTCATCGCCTGGGCGTCGGTATTGGCGCAGATGAACTCCACGCCCTCGATGTTGGCATTGACCATGTGGGCCACGGCGTTGCCGCCGCCTCCGCCCACGCCGATCACCTTGATCACCGCATTGGGTGCCAGTTTTTCGACCAATTCAAACATTTCCCGTCCTCCGTCAGTGTTTCACTTTTGTCGTTGTTGCCCGGCCGCCACACCTGTCGCGGTCCGGGTTTGGCAGGACGTTCTCCTGCCGGGTCGCGCCTCCGTGCGCGTCCTGTTCCTTGCCCTGTCGCGCCGGAGCGCGATCAGAAATTCCGTGTCAGCCAATCGCGCACCTTGTCGACCACACCGCCCATGCCCGGTCCGATCGGACCCCCGGCCAGGCGCGATCCGCCGCTGCGCGCGCCATGCAGAAGCAGGCCCACGCCGCTGGCGTTGATCGGGTTGCCGACCACGTCGCCGAAACCGGACACCTGCGTCGGATGACCCAGGCGCACCATCTTGTGGAAGACCTCCTCGGCCAGTTCCAGCGCGCCTTCCATCCGCGACGCACCGCCGGTCAGCACCACGCCGGCCGCGACCATGCTCTCGAAGCCCGAGCGGCGCAGTTCGTCCTGCACCATCTCGAAGATCTCCTCGTAACGGGCCTGCACCGACTGCGCTAGCGCCTGCCGCGCCAGCCGCCGCGGCGGGCGGTCGCCGACGCTGGGCACCTGGATGGTTTCCTCGGCGCGCGCCAGCTGCGCCAACGCGCAGGCGTACTTGATCTTGATTTCCTCGGCATGCGCGGTCGGCGTGTGCACGCCGTAGGCGATGTCGTTGGTGACCTGATCGCCGCCCACCGGCAGCGCCTTGGTGTAGCGGATCGCGCCCTGGGTGTAGATGGCGATGTCGGTGGTGCCCGCGCCGATGTCGACCAGGCACACGCCCAGTTCGCGCTCGTCGTCGGTCAGCACCGCCTTGGCGCTGGCCACGGCCGAAGGCACCAGCTCGTCGACCGACAGGCCGCAACGACTGATGCACTTGGTGATGTTGTGCACCGCCGGCGCCGCGCCGGTGACCAGATGCACGCTGGCCTCCAGGCGCACGCCGCTCATGCCGACCGGGTGACGGATGCCGTCCTGACCGTCGATGCGGTATTCCTGCGGCTCCTTGTAGAGCACCTTGCGGTCAGCCGGGATCGCCACCGCGCGCGCGGCTTCCAGCACCTGCTCAAGATCGCTCGCGGTCACTTCGCGGTCACGGATCGCGGCGGTGCCGTGCGAGTTCTTGGTTTCCAGGTGGCTGCCGGAGATCGAGGCGTACACCGAGCGGATGTCGCAGCCGGCCATCAGCTCGGCTTCCTCGACGGCGCGCTGGATCGAGTGCACGGTGGATTCGATGTCGACCACCGAACCGCGCTTGAGCCCGCGCGAGACGTGCGAGCCGACGCCGATCACCTCGACCGGTTCGCCGGGTTCGTACTCACCGACGATCGCGACCACCTTGGAGGTGCCGATATCCAGCCCCACGACCAGCTGCTTTTCGTTCTTGCGGTTCATGTGTGCGGAACTCCCCCGTTCGCTTCGGGTGGCGCATTCGCCGCGGTTTGCGGCCAGCGCACGGCGAAGCCGTTGGCATAGCGCAGATCCACGCGGGTAAAGGGTTGGCCCTGGCCGTCCTGGGCCAGACGCGGATAGACGTCGAGGAAACGCTGCAGTCGCGACTGCACGTCGTCGCTGCCGATGACCAGTTCGGCGCCGTTGCCGAGCTTCAGGCGCCAGCTGGCGCGACCGCTCAGATCCACGCCGTCGACGCGCAGGCCGACGCGGGCGAAGGATTCGGACACCTTTTGATAGAACGCCACCACGTCGCCTTCGCGCGCGTCCGGCCCGCTCAGTTCGGGCAGACCGCCGATGTCCGCCGCGCCCGGCGCGGCGAACACCTCGCCGTCGCGGCCGATCAGGCGATCGCCGTTCCAGTGCGCCACCGGCTGGCGCTCCTGCACGCGCAGCATCAGCGTGTCCGGCCACACCTTGCGCGCCTCGACCGTGGCTACCCACGGCAGCGCCTGCACGGCCTGCTGCACGCGGTCGAGCCGCGTGGCGAAGAAGCCCTTGCCGAGATACGGCGCGACCGTGGCGCGAATCTTGTCCGCGCTGACGTGCTGGTACGGCGCCTGCACCTGCAACGTGCGGATCGGCCAGCGGTCGGAGGCGAACCAGCCGCGCACCAGACCGACCACGGGCAGAATCACCAGCGCCACGGCGATCAGCCAGGCCGCGCCACGCAGGGAGATCACGCTCTTCATGCGTCGCCTCCCGCACGCGCCGGCGTGCTGTCGAAACTGGTTTCGAGAACGCGCTGGCACAGTTCGTCGAACGGAATGCCGACCGTGGCCGCCGCCTTGGGCACCAGCGAATGCGTGGTCATGCCGGGGGCGGTGTTGACCTCCAGCAGCCAGTTGCGGCCCTGGCGGTCGCGCATCACGTCGACGCGGCCCCAGCCGCCGCAGGCCAGCGCATCGAAGGCGGCTCGCGCCAGCGCACGCAGTTCGGCCTCGGCCTCGGCGTCGTCCAGGCCCGGGCAGATGTACTGCGTGTCCTCGGCGACGTATTTGGCGTGATAGTCGTAGTACGCGCCCTTGGGCACGATGCGGATCGACGGCAGCACGCGGTCGCCGAGGATCGACACCGTCAGCTCGTCGCCCTCGATCAGCTGCTCGACGATCAGGTCGCCCGGATAGCGTTCGGCCAAGGCCACCGCCGCCGCCAGATCCGAGGCCTCGAACACGCGCGTGATGCCCACGCTGGACCCCTCGCAGGCCGGCTTCACGATCACCGGAAGTCCCAGCTCCGCGGCCGCCGCATGCACGTCGCCGCCGCGGCGCAGAGCCACGTAGCGCGGCGTCGGCAGCCCGATCGCCTGCCACACCTGCTTGGCGCGAACCTTGTCCATCGACAGCGCCGAACCAAGCACGCCCGAGCCGGTGTAGGGAATGTTCAGCGACTCCAGCGCGCCTTGCAGCACGCCGTCCTCGCCGCCGCCGTGCTGGCCGTGCAGGATGTTGAACACGCGCGCGAAATGGCCGGCGCGCAGGGCGTCGAGCAAGGCCGGGATGCCGTCGATGGCGTGCGCGTCGATGCCGCGCGCCTTCAGTGCCTCCAGCACGTTGCGGCCGGAGTCGAGCGAGACTTCGCGCTCTGCCGAGTTGCCGCCCATGACCACGGCCACGCGGCCGAACTCGCCGGGCGTGCGCAGCGGCATGTCGTTGGTCGTCCGCGTCATGCCGCGCCTCCGCTCTTCAGGTGTCCGCTCGCGGCCAGCGCCGCGGCCGTGCTGCCGATGTCGCCGGCGCCCAGCAGCAACAGCAGATCGCCGTCGCGCAGCAGGGCCGGCAAGGCCTCGGCGAATTCGCGCGGATGCTCGACCAGCACCGGCGCGACCTTGCCGCGCGCACGCACGGCCCGCGCCAGGGCGCGACCGTCGGCGCCGGGAATGGGTTTCTCGCCGGCCGGATAGACCTCGGTCAGCACCAGCACGTCGGCCTCGCACAGCACGCGCGCGAAGTCGTCCATCTGGTCGCGCGTGCGGCTGTAGCGATGCGGCTGGAAGGCCACGACCAGGCGCTTGTCCGGCCAGCCGCCGCGCACCGCGTCGAACACCGCCGCCAGTTCGCTCGGATGATGGCCGTAGTCGTCGATCAGCATCACGCGGCCTTCGTCCAGCGCCAGCTCGCCGCGCCGATGGAAGCGGCGACCGACACCCTGGAAGCTCGCCAGCGCGCCGACCAGCGCCGTCTCGTCCACGCCCAGCTGCCAACCGACGGCCACCGCCGCCAGCGCGTTCAGCACGTTGTGCCGACCCGGCAGATTCAGCGCCACCTGCAGCGGCGCCTTGCGGCCCGGCAGCTGCAGGTCGAAGTGCATCTCGAAGCCGCGCTGGCGCACGTTCAGCGCGCGCACGTCGGCATCCTCGTTGTCGATGCCGTAGGTGACCACGCCGCGCGCGATCTCGTGCGACAGCTGCTCGACTTCCTGGTCGTCGACGCACAGCACGGCCAGCCCGTAGAACGGCAGCCGGTGCAGGAAGTCGGCGAAGGCCTGGCGCACGTTGGCGAAGTCGCCGCCGTAGTTCTCCAGATGATCGGCGTCGATATTGGTGATCACGGCGAGGATCGGCGACAGCAGCAGGAACGAGCCGTCGGATTCGTCGGCCTCGGCCACCAGGTACTCGCCCGTGCCCAGTCGCGCATTGGCGCCGGCGGAGTTCAACTGACCGCCGATGACGAAGGTCGGGTCGTAGCCGGCCTCGGCCAGCACGCTGGCGGTCAGGCTGGTGGTGGTGGTCTTGCCGTGCGTGCCGGCGATGGCGATGCCGCGGCGGAAGCGCATCAGCTCACCCAGCATCTCCGCGCGCGGCACCACCGGGATGCGGCGCTCACGGGCGGCCTTCAGTTCTTCGTTGTCATCCTGGATCGCGCTCGACGTGACCACGACGTCGACGTCGGTCACGTGCGCCGCGGCGTGGCCCTCGTGCACGATGACACCCAGCGCGCGCAGGCGCTCGGTCACCGGCGAGTTCGCGCGGTCGGAACCGGACACGGTGTAGCCCAGGTTGTGCAGCACCTCGGCGATGCCGCTCATGCCCACGCCGCCGATGCCGATGAAATGCACGCGGCGGAACACGGTCATGATGTCGTCGTGGGGGCGCAGTCGACGCACGCTCATGCGGCCACCTCCAGACAGCGGTCGGCGATGCGCGCGGCGGTGTCGGCGCGGGCCAGCGCGCGCGCCGCCTCGGCCATCTTCAGCAGCTGCGCGCGGTCGCCGAGCAGGCGATGCAGGCGCGCTTCCAGTTCGTCTTCGCGCAAGTCGCGCTCCTGTATCAGGGTGGCGGCGCCGGCTTCGCACAGCGCCTCGGCATTCTTGGTCTGGTGGTCGTCGACCGCGTACGGGAACGGCACCAGAATCGAACCCAGTCCCGCGGCGGCCAGTTCCGCCAGCGTCAGTGCGCCGGCCCGGCACACGGCCAGATCGGCCCACGCGTAGGTGCTGCCCATGTCTTCGATGAAGGCTTCGACCCGGGCCTCGACGCCGGCCTCGGCGTAGGCCTGGCGCGCGACGTCCAGATCGCGCTTGCCGCACTGATGCAGCACCTCGGGGCGCGCTTCGGAGGGCATGCGACCGAGCGCCGCCGGCACCCGTCGATTGAGCGTGCGCGCGCCCTGGCTGCCGCCCAGCACCAGCAGGCGCGGCTTGCCGCTACGCTTGGCGAAACGCTCGCTCGGCGACGGCAGCGCAGCAATATCCGCGCGCACCGGGTTACCGACCCATTCGGCCTGCGTGGACGGCGGGAACGCGTCGGCGAATCCGACCAGCACCGTGCGCGCCAGCTTCGCCAGCACGCGATTGGTCACGCCGGGCACGCGATTCTGCTCGTGCACCAGCAGCGGCGTGCGCAGCAGCCACGCCGCCAGACCGCCCGGCCCGGCCACGTAGCCGCCCATCGACAACACACTGCGCGGACGGTAGCGGCGCAGGATGCGCAACGCGCCGAGCACGGCGCGGGCGAGTACGAACGGCGCGGTCAGGCGCGTGCGCCAGCCCTTGCCGCGCAGGCCGCCGATGCGCACGGTATCCATGTCGATGCGATGCGCCGGCACCAGCGTGGTTTCCAGACCGCCTTCCGCGCCCAGCCACACCACCGGTACACCGCGCTCGCGCAGCTCGGCGGCCACGGCCAGGCCGGGGAAGATGTGGCCGCCGGTGCCGCCGGCCATGATCAGCACGGGACGCTGCGCGCTCATGCGTGCGCCTCCTCGGGCAGGTCGGCCTCGGCCACGCGCGCGCTTTCGTTGCGCACTGCCATGCGCCGGGCGTCGCCCGCGCGATGGATCTCGTAACCGGCGCGCAGCAGCACGCCGAGCATGGCGCAGGTCATCATCACGCTCGATCCGCCGGAGCTGATCAGCGGCAGCGTCAAACCCTTGGTCGGCAGCACGCCGAGATTGACGCCGGCCGAGACGATGGCCTGCAGGCCGATCATCAAGGACACGCCAAAAGCCACGTAGCCGGCGAAATGCTGACCCAGCTCCACGCCGCGCAGGCCCAGCATCAACCCGCGCCCGACCAGCAGCGCGAACAGCGCCAGCACCAGCACGATGCCGAACAGGCCGAGCTCCTCGCCGATCACGGCGAGAATGAAATCGGTGTGCGCCTCGGGCAGGTAGAACAGCTTCTGCACGCTCTCGCCCAGACCGACGCCGGTCCACTCGCCGCGACCGATGGCGATCAGCGCCTGGGTCAGCTGGAAGCCGTCGTTGAACGGATCCTTCCACGGATCGAGGAAGGTCATCAGACGACGCACACGGTAGTTTTCGCTGAGTGCCGCGGCCGCCAGCAGCGGCGCGGCCGCCGCGGCCATGCCGAACAGGTAGCGCATGCGCGCGCCGCCGAGCCAGATCATGCCCACGGTCACCGCGATGATCAGCGCCGAGGAACCGAAGTCCGGCTGCAGCAGCAGACTGATGACCAGCAACCCCGCCACCACCAGTGGATTGACGGTGCCGAACAGCTTGCGCTCGACCGCCTGCTTGTGGCGCACCAGATAGCTGGCCAGGTACACGATCATGATCAGCTTGATCGCCTCCACCGGCTGGAAGCTGGTCACGCCCAGATTCAGCCAGCGCCGCGCGCCGTTGATGCGCATGCCGATGCCGGGCAGGAACACCGCCAGCATGGTCGCCATGCCGAGCAGCATCAGCGGCATGCTGAATTTCTCCACGAACTTCAGCTCCACGCGCATGGCGATCACCGCCAGCACAGTACCGAGGCCGAGGAACAGCAGATGCCGCTTGAGGTAGTAGAACGCGCCGATGTGCTTGCCGTCGGCGACCGCGATCGACGCCGACGCCACCATGACGATGCCGATGCTGACCAGCGCCACGATGGCCAGCAGCAATACCGGGTCATAGCGGCCGCGAGGCCCCTCCCGGCGCTTGGCCTGTTGCGACGATGGAAACATCAGCAGCATCGGATCAACGCACCTTCAACGTCGCCAGTCCGATCAGGACCAGCACCACGGAAATGATCCAGAAGCGCACGATCACGCGCGGTTCCGGCCAGCCTTTCAGTTCGAAGTGATGATGGATCGGCGCCATGCGGAACAGCCGCTTGCCGGTCAGCTTGAAGCTGGCCACCTGCAGCATCACCGAGGCGGTCTCGATCACGAACACGCCGCCCATTACCAGCAGCACGATTTCCTGCCGCACGATCACCGCGATCAGGCCCAGCGCGGCGCCGATCGACAACGCGCCGATGTCGCCCATGAAGACCTGCGCCGGATAGGTGTTGAACCAGAGGAATCCCAGTCCCGCGCCAGCCAGCGCGCCGCAGAAGATCGCCAGTTCGCCCGCCCCCGGAATCGACGGAATGCCCAGGTACTGCGAGAACACCGCATTGCCGGCCAGGTAGGCGAAGATGCCCAGTGCGCCGGCCACCAGCACGCTCGGCATGATCGCCAGGCCATCCAGACCATCGGTCAGGTTCACGGCGTTGGAGAAGCCGACCACCATCAGATAGCCGATCAGCACGAACAGCCCGCCCAGCGGCAGCGCGACGTGCTTGAACAGCGGCACGAACAGCGCGGTTTCCGGCGGTGTCTTCGCGGTGAAGTACAGGAACAGCGCGGCAGCCAGACCGAAGGCCGACTGCAGCAGGTACTTCCAGCGCGCCGGCAGACCGCGGCTGTCCTTCAGCACCAGCTTGCGGTAGTCGTCGTAGAAGCCGATCGCGCCGAACGCCAGCGTGACCGACAGCACCACCCACACGTAGCGGTTGTGCAGGTCGGCCCACAGCAGCGTGCCGATGACGATGGCCACCAGGATCAGCAGACCGCCCATGGTCGGCGTGCCGGCCTTGCTCAAGTGCGATTGCGGACCGTCGTCGCGCACCACCTGGCCGGCCTTCATCGCCGCCAGCTTGCGGATCATGCCCGGCCCCATCAGCAGGCACACGGCCAGCGCGGTCAGCGCGCTCATGATGGTGCGGAAGGTGATGTATTCGAACAGGCGCAGCGCACCCAGGTACGCCGACAGCCATTTGGCCAGTTCAAGAAGCATGCGTTCCCCCCTGTTGCTCGTCCGCTTCCAGCGCCGCGACCACGCGATCCATGCCGGCGCTGCGCGAGCCCTTGATCAGGCAGGTAACGCCTGCGCGCAATTCCCTGCGCAGGACTTCGATCAGTTCGGACTGCTCGCTGAAATGCTCGCCGCCGCTGCCGAAAGCCTCGCAGGCAGCGCGCGTGAGCAGGCCGACGCCGAGCAACCGCGTCACGCCGTGTTCGCGGGCATAGGCGCCGATCCGCGCATGCAGCTCGCGGCCCTCCGGTCCCAGCTCGGCCATGTCGCCCAGCACCAGCCAGGCTTCGCCCTCGGCCAGGCCGAGGGTGTCGATGCCGGCGCGGGTCGAGGCCGGATTGGCGTTGTAGCTGTCGTCGATCAGCTTCCAGCCGCCCGGCATGGCGCGGCTGCGCAGGCGTCCCGGCACGCTGCCGGCGTGGTGCAGGCCGTGGCTGATGTGCTCCAGCGGCACATCGAGCGCGCAGGCGATCGCGGACGCCGCCAGTGCATTGGCGACGTTGTGGCGACCCGGCAGCGGCAATGCGATCTCGGCGTCGCCCTGCGGCGTGCTCAGCACGAAGCGGCTGCCGCCCGGGTTCATATCCAGAATCTCGGCACCAACGTCGGCTTCGCGGTCGAGGCCGAAACGCAGCATGCGGCGCGTGCCGAGCAGGCCGGCGAAATAGTCGGCGAACGCGTCGTCGGCGTTGACGATGCCGACGCCGTCGTCGGGCAGGGCGCGATACATGGCGCCCTTGGTCTCGGCGATGTTCTCGACGCTGCCCATGCGCTCAAGATGCGCCGTGGCGATGTTGTTCACGAGGCCGATATCGGGCCGCGCGATGGCAGCCAGGTAGTCGATGTCGCCCGGCTTGCCCGCGCCCATCTCCAGCACCGCGTACTCGGCGTCGTCCGGCATCGCCAGCAGCGTCAGCGGCATGCCGATCTCGTTGTTGAAGTTGCCCGCGTTGACGTGCGTGCGACCGTGCCGCGCGAGGATCGCCGCGGTCAGCGTCTTCACCGTGGTCTTGCCGTTGGAGCCGGTGATGCCGACCACCCGCGCGGAAGAAGCCTCGCGGCGCGCGGCGGCCATGTCGCCCAGCGCCTTCAGGGTGTCGGAGACCACGACCTGCGGGACCGCCGCATCCTGCACGCGCGAGACCAGCGCGGCGGACGCGCCCTTCTCCATCGCCATCGCCACGTGCTCGTGACCGTCATGGCGCTCGCCGACCAGGGCCACGAACAACTGCCCGAGCAGGACCTTGCGGCTGTCCGTGGTCACGCCGCGGATCAACACGTCGTCGCCGTGCACGCGACCCTGCGTCCACGCGGCGATCTGCTGCAGATGCACCTTCAGCATGCGTGCACCTCCATCGCGGCGCGCGCCACTTCGAGATCGTCGAAAGGATGTTTCTCGCCGTTCACTTCCTGGTAGTCCTCGTGTCCCTTGCCGGCCACCAGCACCACGTCGTCGGCGTGCGCCAGGCGCAGCGCCTCGTGGATCGCCGCCGCACGATCGCGCTGGACGGCGGCCGCTTCGGGCCGGTCCATGCCGGCGAGGATCTGCGCGACGATGACGTCGCCGTCTTCGCCGCGCGGGTTGTCGTCGGTGACGATGACGCGGTCGGCCAGTCGCTCGGCGATGGCGCCCATGTGCGGGCGCTTGCCCGCATCGCGCTCGCCGCCGCAGCCGAACACGCAGATCAGCGCGCCGCGCGTGTGGCCGCGCAGACTGTTCAAGGCCTGTTCCAGCGCATCGGGGGTGTGCGAATAATCGACCACCAGCAGCGGCTGCCCGCCTTCGCCGCCGAGCCGGCTCATGCGTCCGCGCACCGGCTGCAGCTGCGCGAGTACCGCGCCGACACGCGCGAAGTCCTCGCCCAGCGCGCCGAGACAGGCCGCGACCAGCAGCAGATTGGCGACGTTGAAGCGCCCCAGCAGCGGGCTGTGCACCGGCGTCTCGCCCCAGGGCGTGTGCAGCGTGAAATGCAAACCGTCGCCGTGCGCCTCGACGTCCGTCGCGGTCACTTCGGCCTGCGTGCCGCCGACGCTGACGCGCAGGCGCGTCACGCCCTCGGGCAGACGCTCGGACAAGCTACGCCCGAAACCGTCGTCGACGTTGACCACGGCGGCCTTCAGCCCCGGCCACGCGAACAGGCGCGCCTTGGCCTCGCCGTAGGCCTGCATGGTGCCGTGGTAGTCCAGATGATCGCGCGTCAGATTGGTGAAGGCGGCCAGATCGAAGGCCACGCCTTCGACGCGGCCTTGATCCAGCGCATGCGAGGACACTTCCATCGCCACGTGACTGGCGCCCTGCGCGCGGAAATCGGCCAGCAGCGCCTGCATGCTGAGCGCGTCCGGCGTGGTGCGCTCGCCGGCCTCGATCGCGCCGTGCATGCCGCTGCCCAGCGTGCCGATGGTCGCCGCGCGATGGCCCAGCAACGTCAGCGCCTGCGCCAGCATCTGCACACAGGACGTCTTGCCGTTGGTGCCGGTGACGCCGATGACCGTCATCGCCCGCGACGGATCGCCGTGGAAGCGCGCAGCCAGCGGACCGGCGCAGTCGCGCAGACCGTCGATCCAGACCACCGGCGCATCGATCTCGGGAGCGGCGCGCACAGGGCCTTCGGCCAGAATCACCGAAGCGCCCTGTGCGACGGCCGCAGGGGCAAACGTGATGCCGTGCGCGCGACGGCCGGCCAGCGCCACGAAGGCGTTGCCGGGGCGCACGCGGCGCGAATCGATCTGCAGACCCGAAACCACGATGTCGCCGCTGGCGGGCGCTTCGGCCACACCGGCCAGCAGGTCGCGCAGGCGCATGCTCGTCGTCATCGCGCGCCCTCCTGCCGCGAACGGCCACCCTGCATGGCGGCCGCACCACCGCGCGAGGCGTACAGCTGCGGCACGTTGTCGGGCGGGATGTCGAGCAGGCGTAGCGCGCCCTTCATCACCGAACTGAACACCGGCGCCGCGACCGTGGTGCCGAAGTAACCGCCCTGCGCGCCACGCACGATGACTACGCCGACCAGACGCGGATTGCTGGCCGGCACCATGCCGGCGAACAACGAGTTGTAGTTGGAGTTCGAGTAGCCACCCGCCTCGGCGATATGCGAGGTGCCGGTCTTGCCGGCGACGGTGTAATTGGCGATGGCTGCGGTGCGGTAGGCCGTGCCGCCCGGCTCGACCACCGTCTTCAGCATGTTGACCACTTCCTGCGCCACTTCGGGGCTCAGCACCTGCTTGGGCGCGTTGTCCTGCCCCTTGACGAAGCTCGGTGCGCGCAGCTGACCGCCGTCGGCCAGCGCGCAATAGGCCTGCGCCAACTGCAGCGCGGTCACGCTGAAACCGTAGCCGTAGCCGATGGTGGCCTGACGGATCGGCCGCCAGTCGCCACCGATCGGCAGCAAACCCGAGGACTCGCCGGGAAAGCCGCTGCCGGTGCTGGCGCCGAAGCCGAAATCGCGGAACACCTTGTACATGGCGTCCGGCGACAGGCTCAGCGCCATCTTCGCCGCGCCGATGTTGCTGGAACGCGTGATGACGCCGGTGACGTCGAGCACGCCATTGTCCTCGTCGTCCTTGATGGTGTGGCCGTACAGCTGGATCCAGCCCGGCGACGTGTCGATCTTGGTGCTTGGCGTCCACTTGCCGCTTTCCAGCGCCGCGGCCACGGTGAAGGCCTTGGCGGTGGAACCGGGCTCGACCACGTCGGTCACGGCGCGGTTGCGGCGCTGCGACGGATCGCTGTTGCCGACGGCGTTGGGGTTGTACGACGGCAGATTGACCATCGCCAGCACTTCGCCGGTGCGCGGGTCCATGATGACCATCGACGCCGAGGACGCCTTGAACTTCTTCACCGTCTCGTCGAGCTGACGGTAGGCCAGGTACTGGATGCGACGGTCGATGCTCAGGGTCAGGTCGTGGCCCGGCTTGGGCGCGCGCACCATGTCCACCGTCTCCACGGTGTGCCCGAGGCGGTCGCGGATCACGCGCTTGCTGCCGGCCGCGCCGCTGAGCCACTGATCGTAGGCGCGCTCCAGGCCTTCCTGGCCGTGATCGTCGATATTGGTGAAGCCGAGCACGTGCGCGGTGACCGCGCCGAGCGGATAGTAGCGACGGAATTCGCGCTGCTCGTTGACGCCCGGCACCTTGAGGTCGAGCACGGCCTGCGCCGCCTCCGGACTCATGCGCCGCTTCAGGTACACGAATTCGCGGTTCGCACGCTGCTCCAGGTACTGCTCCAGATCGTCCGGCGCAATGCCCAGCGCACGCGCCAGCGCCGGCATCTGGTCGGTGTGATCGAGCAGCTCCTGCGGATTGGCCCAGATCGACTCGACCGGCGTCGACACCGCCAGCGGCACCCCGTTGCGGTCGAAGATGCTGCCGCGCGAAACCGGGATCGGCACTTCGCGCAGGAAACGCGCATTGCCCTGCGCCTGGTAGAAGCTCTTGTCCACCACCTGCAGCTTCACCGCCTGCGCCAGCAGGCCCAGCGCCGCCAGCGACAGCAGCACGACGACCAGCGTCATGCGCCGACGCGCGCTCGGTCCGGGCGCGCGTTCGGGCAGCTGCAGTTCCGGTTTGGCGCGGTCGCGTCTCATCGGCGGATCAGTCGGGTGTCGGCAGCGGTGGGATTGACCATGCCCATCTGGCCGCGGGCGATGGTTTCGATACGGCTCGGATCGGCCCAGGTGGCTTTCTCCAGCTCCAGGCGACCGAATTCCACATTCAGCGCGTCGCGCTGCGTCTGCAGCTTGGTCAGCTGCACGAACAGCACGCGGTTCTCATGCCGCGCCCAAACCACGGCGATGGCGCTGATCAGGACCAGCGCCAGCAGCATCGGCAGGAGCAGCACGAGACGGATACTCATGGCAGTCGCTCGGCCACGCGCAGCACCGCCGAGCGGGCGCGTGGGTTGGCGTCCAGTTCGGCGGCGGACGGGAAATGGGCCTTGCCCACCGCGCGCAGCATCGCCGGCGGCGCGTCCGGCGGGGGCAGATTGCGGCGACCGGCCGGACGAATGCCCGACTGGCTGCGGATGAACTGCTTGACCACCCGGTCCTCCAGCGAATGGAAACTGATGACCACCAGGCGTCCACCCGGCTTGAGCCGCGCGAGCGCCCCCTCCAATCCCTGTTCCAACGCGTCCAGCTCGCCGTTCACCCGGATGCGCAGCGCCTGGAAGGTGCGCGTGGCCGGGTGCTTGCCTTTCTCGCGCCGGCCCAGCAACCGTTCCAGCAGCTGCGCCAGTTCGCCGGTGCGGCGGATCGGCTGCTCTTCGCGCTGCGCCACGATGGCGCGCGCGATGCGGCGGCTGAACCGCTCTTCGCCGAAGCGCCACAGCACGTCGGCGATGTCCTTTTCCTCGGCCTGGGCCAGGAATGCCGCGGCGCTCTCGCCGCTGTCCGGGTCCATGCGCATGTCCAGCGGCGCATCGGCCATGAAGCTGAAGCCGCGCTCGGCTTCGTCGAGCTGCGGCGAGGACACGCCGATGTCGAGCAGAATCCCGTCCAGCCCGTCCTCCGTCGCCGGCCACTGCGCCAGTTCGGCGAAGTTGCCGCGCCGGATCGTCACCCGCGCATCGCCGGCGAAGGTCGCTTCGGCCGCGGCAATGGCCTGCGGATCGCGATCCATCAGCAGCAGGCTGCCGTCGGGGCCGAGGCGTTCGAGGATCGCGCGGGCGTGGCCGCCGCGACCGAACGTGCCATCGAGATATCGCCCGCTTGCCTTCACGGCGAGCCCCTCCAGCGCTTCCTCCAGCATCACCGGGATGTGCATCGATTGACTTCCCATGGCACCCATCCCGTTACTTCGTGTCCTGTTCTTCTTGTCTCGCTACAACCTCAGTTCCGCCATGTCGTCGCTGATCTGGTCCTCGCCGATGGTCTGGCGGATGCGACTCAGATGCGCCTGCTCGCTCCACAACTCGAACTTGGTGTCCATGCCCAGCAGCACCGCCTTCTTCTCGATCCCGGCCGACGCCCGCTGGCTGGCCGGAAGCAGGATGCGCGAGGCGCTGTCGGGTTCGACGTGGGCCGCGGCGCCGACCAGCTTGCGCTGCAGGTCGCGATGCACGGCCTTGACGCTGGGAAGCGCATTGACCTGATCGCGCACCCGCTCCCACTCGCTTTGCGGGAAAATCCACAGACAGCCGGCCTCGAACGGGTTGTACGCCACCACCAGGCAATTGCCGCACTCGCGAACGACCAGCTCCCGATACGCGGTCGGGATGGCCAGTCGGCCCTTGTCGTCGACGGTGATGGCGGTTTCACCCTGGAACATGGCTAGGGACTTCCACGAATTCCCACGAATTCACACTGGAACCCACAATAGTCTCAGCCCCTGAGACTGTCAAGGAATTTTCGCTTGCAGATCAAGGACAAAGACAACGGTTGCTGAATTTTTATGCAGTTTCTCAGGAACTGTTCTGAGGCCCTTGAAATCGGTGGATTTTTTGCTTTTCCGCGCTCTGCTCGCCAAGCGCAACGGCATCCGCACCGAGCCCATACGACCGCACGAACGTGAACGCCCTCCCCACGAGGGAGAGGGCGTTCACCGACATCGCTGTCGTTCGCGGAAAGAGATGGAGTCGGCCTGTAAGCCGGGTTCTGTTCGCCTTGCGGCGCGACAGTCATTCCTCTCGGCCTGGCGTCACCGCCAGGCTCCAGCAACCTACCCGGGAACAACGCGGGCCGCGTTATCGTTCCCCTATTCGGTCTTGCTCCGGGTGGGGTTTACCGTGCCACGCGGCGTTGTCCCCGCGCGCGGTGCGCTCTTACCGCACCGTTTCACCCTTACCTGATCCCCTTGCGGGGCCATCGGCGGTCTGCTCTCTGTTGCACTGGCCGTCAGCTCGCGCTGCCCAGGCGTTACCTGGCACCCTGCCCTGCGGAGCCCGGACTTTCCTCGACGCACACAAGGTGCGACGCGACTGTCCGGCCGACTCCGACGCCAGTGTACTTCATCCGCCCGTCCTCGCGGTCGCCACGGCGTCCGACGCATCGGCGCATTCGATCCGATTGCGGCCATTGCGCTTGGCCCGGTACAGCGCCCCATCGGCCATGCGCAGCGCCTCGTCCAGCGTCGCCTCGGCGCCCGGCCCGAGGGCGGCCACGCCGATGGATACCGTGACCTTCAGATCCGGCGCTTCGTCCGGCGGCGCCATCGCCGCGACCTCCACGCGCAAGCGCTCGGCCATCTTCAGCGCGCCATCGCGCGACGTGGCCGGCAGCGCCAGCGCGAATTCCTCGCCGCCGATGCGACCGGCGATGTCGCCGCCGCGCAGGATGCCCTGCAGATGCGCGCCCAGGCGCGTCAGCACGATGTCGCCGACCGCATGCCCGTAGCGGTCGTTGATGCTTTTGAAATGATCGACGTCGAGCATCAACACCGCGACTTCCGACGTCGACACGGGCGCTTCGCGCACGGCCGCCACGCGATCCTGGAATTCGCGCCGGTTGCAAAGCCCGGTGAGCACGTCGCGCGTGGCCAGATCCTGCAGCTGACGGGCGTAGCGCACGATGCGCCGGATCATCGGCCGGAAGATGCCCAGCGCCTCGAACAGCAACACCAGCAGAACGATGGCGAGAATCGCGTGCTGCAGCATCTCCATCCGCTGCAGATGCACCTCGCCCGCCTTGACGTGCACCGTGGCGACCGCATCCAGCCCGTCGGGCAATTGCTCGCGCGCCAGCGAGCGCAAGGCATCCAGCGCGCCGACGAACTGCGGATCGCCCGGCGCGCCCGTGTCGATGCGCTTGGCCAGGGCGATGAAACGCTCGATGTCCTGCCCCAGACCGTCGCGGTACAGCGCCAGCGCGCGCGGCTTGCCGTAGGCCATGAACGACGCGCTGCCTTCGTCGCTCGACAGCAGCCGGTATTCCTTCTCGAACTGCGCCAGGCTGACGTGCAGAACCGCGTGCGCCTGCGCCGAACCGTCGGCGTATTCATCGGCCATCTCGGCGATGCGCTCGGCCAGCACCACCTGACGCGTACTCATGGCGGCCACCGCGGCCGAACCGTCGTCTTCGCGCAGGACGCGGCCGAGGATCAGATGCGAGAACACCGTGCACACGGCAATCAGGCCGAGGGCGATGAGGTAACGATAGGTCAGCGCGCGGCTGGACAATCCGGTCATGGGCGGGCAACAAAAAAGAGACGGCACCGGGCGCCGCATGCGCCGGGGAGAAACCGGCCCATGCCGTCGGGCATCCTCACCGACCTTCGCCCACGAATCGGGAACGCAGCATCGCGCTCCGCACCGGCCCGCATCCTGACGCCACCGGAAAGCGTTCGATCTTAGCGCCCGCGCCCGCCGACGGCACCCCTCGGGGTCAATCGCCGTAGAGCGCCTTGCGCGGCGCGCCGCTGATCGAGGACGCCAACCTGGCCGCCTTCGACGGCGGCAACTCCTCGCGCAGCAGGGCGAACAGGCGCCGTCCCTCGGCCAATTGCGCTTCGGCGGCGTCGGCACAACCGGCCACCAGCAGCACGCATTCGCCGCGCTGCTGATCGGAGTCAGCCGCCACGCGCGCGGCGAGGGCGGCCAGCGGTTCGCCAAGCACGGTCTCGAACAGCTTGGTCAGCTCGCGCGCCAGCACGGCCTCGCGCTCATCGCCGAAGGCGGCGCGCATGTCGTCCAGCGTCTCGGCCACGCGATGCGGGGATTCGTAGAAGATCAGTGTGCGCGTCTCGGCCGCCAGCGCCTCCAACCGACTTCTGCGCGCACCGCGCTTGGCCGGCAGGAAGCCCTCGAACACGAAGCGGTCGCTGGGCAGCCCGGCGGCGGACAGCGCCGCGATCGCCGCGCACGCGCCGGGCACGGGCGACACACGCACGCCGGCCGCGCGCGCCGCGCGTACCAGCCGGTAGCCCGGATCGCTGACCAGCGGCGTGCCGGCATCGGAGATCAGCGCCACGTCCTCGCCCTGCAACAGGCGCTCCACCAGCGCCTGCGCGATGGCGTCCTCGTTGTGCTCGTGCAGGGCCTTCAACGGCGTGTCGACGCCCAGGTGCGCAAGCAGCGGCCTGCTGTGCCGGGTGTCCTCGGCCGCGATCAGCGCGACCGAGCGCAGCACCTGAACGGCGCGCGCGGAGATGTCGTCGCGGTTGCCGATGGGGGTGGCGACGACGTGCAGGGTGCCGGGCGTAGCTTGATCCATGTTCAAGACTGGGTACGGAGTCATCCGCTATGATCGCGCAAATCGCTGTGCAATGAATTTCTGAGGAACACGCATGCGCACAATCCGTGCCCTGGGCCTGCTCGGCCTTCTGACGCTCGCCGGTTGCGCTACGGTCAGCGGCCCGACCCAACAACAGCAGGCGCAGTCCGCGCAGGTGATGCGACTGGAACGCCAGGGCCAGTACGCGCAGGCCGCGCAGGCCTACATGCAGTTGGCGGCGCAGAACGCCGGCTCGGGCAGTTACTTCCGCCTGCGCGCCGCCGAAGACTGGCGCCAGGAAGGCGACCTGGACAACGTCCAGCGCGCACTGGATGGCGTCACCCGCGGCCAGCTCTCCGCCAACGATCAGCAGCGCTACGATTTGCTGCAGGCCCAACTCGCGCTGAAGAACGGCGACACCCAACGTGCGCTTTCGCTGACCGCCGCGCCGGTCCACCACCTGCCCGCCGATCTGCAGCAGCGCACGCTGGAACTGCGCGCGCAGGCGCTGGAAGCCGCCGGCAAGCCGTACCAGGCCGCGCGCATCCGGGTGCAGATGGACGCGCAGCTGCAAGGGCTGGACCAGGCCCAGAACGAACGCGAGATCGTGCGCCTGCTCGGCAGTCTCGGCGCCGACGCGCTGAAGCAGCGTCGCCAGACCCTGGCCGACGGCAGCCCGATGCAGACCTGGATCGACCAGGCCCTCCACCAGCTCGGCGCCGGCATGTCCAACGGCGCGCTGGACGCCAACCAGCCGGTTGGCACGGTGATGCCGGGCCAGCCGCAAGGTCAGGGCTACCGCAATCCGGGCAAGGTCGCCCTGCTGCTGCCGCTGACCGGCTCGCTGGCGCGCGCGGCGACGCTGATCCGCGAGGGCTTCTTCACCGCCTACTTCAACGACAGCGTCGGCGGCCAGCACCGCCCGCAGGTCAAGGTCTACGACAGCGGCGGCACGCCGGCGCAGTCCGTGGCCGCCTACCAGCAGGCCGTGCAGGACGGCGCGCAGCAGATCATCGGGCCGCTGACCCGCGAGGACGTCGCCGCCGTCGTCGGCCAGGCCTCGCTGCCGGTGCCGGTGCTGGCGCTGAATCACCCCGACACCACCCGGGTGCCGCCGCCGGGCGTGAACGAATTCGGCCTGCTGCCGGAAACCGAAGGCGCCAGCGTCGCCGACCACATGCTGACGCAGGGACTGAAGCGCGCCTATGTCGTGGTGTCGACCGAGGACTTCGCGCAACGTGCCGGCCAGGCCTTCGCCCGCGAATTCACCGCCCAGGGCGGTCAGATCGTCGGCCAGCTGTCGCTGGACCCCAAGACCATCAACGTCAGCCAGCAGCTGGCGACCATCGCGCCGCCCGCCGCATCGGCGCGCGCCAGCACCGACAAGCAGGCCGCCGACGCCTACAACCAGCGCGTCGCCCAGCTGGAGAACGGCAGCGGCATCTTCATCAGCATGCGTCCGGAGCAGGCGCGCCTGGTGATGCCGCAGCTGCGCCTGGCGCAAATGCGGCAGCCGGTGTTCGCCACCTCGCACGTGTACGGCGGCTACGACAATCCCGACGCCGACCGCGACCTCGACGGCGTGACCTTCTGCGATGCGCCGTGGCTGTTCGACGCCCAGCCGGGCCTGCCCTCGCGCAGCGCCATCGCCAACCTGCTGCCGGCGACCAGCGCCAGCGGCGCGCGCCTGTTCGCGTTCGGCATGGACGCCTGGTCGCTGACGCCGTATCTGGACTTCCTGCGCTCGCACCCGGGCAGTTACGTGCCGGGCGCGACCGGTCAGCTGGTCGAAGACGACTTCGGCCGCATCCAGCGCGTGCTGACCTGGGCCCGTTTCGACAACGGCCTCGCTCGACCGCTGTCGGGCAGCCTCGACCTCGGCTCGCCCACCGACCAGACGCCGTCGGCCAGCGTGACGCCGGCCGCTGCCAGCCACTGATGCGCGCGACCGGCGACGCGTTCGAGGACCGCGCCCTGGCGCACCTCGAACGTGCCGGTCTGAAAGCGGTCGCACGCAACTTCCACACCCGCTTCGGCGAACTCGACCTGATCATGCGCGACGGCGCGACACTGGTGTTCGTCGAGGTGCGCTACCGCCGCAGCCGCGGCTACGGCGGCGCCGCGATGTCGGTCACCGCACGCAAGCGCGAGCGGCTGGTGCGCGCCGCCGAAGGCTTCCTCGCCGCCCATCCCGAACACGCCGAGCGCGACTGCCGCTTCGACGTGATCGCCTTCGAGGGCGACGCCGAACGCCCCGACACCGCCTGGCATCGCGCCGCCTTCGACGCCGGGACGTGACATGGCGCTGAGCGACACCTTCCTGAGCGAACTGCGTGCCGACCTGGGCGAAGCCAACCTGCGCACCGACCCGGCCGAGCGCCTGACCTACGGCTACGACAACTCCCGCCGCCAGGCGATGCCCGACGCCGTGGCTTTCCTCGACACGCACGAGCAGGCCGTCCGGCTGGTGCAACGGTGCCGCGCGCACCGCGTGCCGCTGATCGCGCGCGGTCGCGGCACCAACACCACCGGCGCCACGGTGCCGGTCGCCGGCGGCGTGGTGGCCAGCTTCGAGCGCATGAACCGCATCCTGCGCATCGATCCGGACAACCGCCTGGCGGTGGTCGAACCCGGCGTGCTCAACGGCGACCTGCAAACCGCACTGGCGCCGCACGGCTTCTTCTGGCCGCCCGATCCGACCTCGTCGCCGTTCTGCTCGATCGGCGGCAACCTCGCCTGCAACGCCGCCGGGCCGCGCACGGTGAAGTACGGCAGCCCGCGCGAGAACACCCTCGGACTGCGCGCCGTGGCTGGCACCGGCGAGGCCTTCCGCTGCGGCGTGCAGACCAGCAAGGGCGCGACCGGCTACGACCTCACGCGTTTGCTGATCGGCTCCGAGGGCACGTTGGCGCTGATCACCGAAGCCACGCTGAAACTGACGCCGAAACCGTCCGCCCTGCGCACGCTGCGCGCCACCTACGCCGATGTCGCCAGCGCCGCGCGCGCGGTGGCGCGGATCATGGCGCAGCCGGTCACGCCCTGCGCGCTGGAATTCATGGACGGCACCGCGCTGAAGCTGGCGCGCGACCATGCCGGCGACAGCGTGCCCGCCGCCGGCGCGCTGCTGATGATCGAGGTCGACGGCGAACCCGATGCCCTGCCCGGCGCGGTCGAAGCCGTGTCGCGCGCCGCCCGCGGCGACGGCCTGCTCGACCTGCATGCCGCCGCTGACGCCGAGGAAGCGAAGACGCTGTGGGCCGCGCGCAAGGCGCTGTCGCCCGCGCAGCGCAAGCTGTCGCCGCACAAGATCAACGAGGACGTGGTGGTGCCGGTCAGCCGCCTGCCCGCGCTGGTCGCCGCCGTCGAGGCGCTGGCGCGCGAGCACGAGCTGCCCATCGTCAGCTTCGGTCACGCCGGCAACGGCAACCTGCACGTCAACCTGCTGCCGCGCGACGACGCCGAACTCAAGCGCGCCGAGCCGTGCCTGCGCAAGCTGTTCGAGACCGTCATCGCCCTCGACGGCACGCTGTCCGGCGAACACGGCATCGGCCTGGCCAAGCGCGACTTCATGCCGATGGCGCTCGGCGCGCAGACGCTCGAACTGATGCGCGGCATCCAGCGCAGCTTCGATCCGGACGGCATCATGAATCCGGGCAAGCTGCTGCCCTGAACGTCACCCGCAAGCATGATCGAAACGGCGTGCCCCCTCGTCGCGAATCTAACGTTTCCGGCATGTTCGCTGCATCGAACGCGGAGTTCGGCGCCCTCACGCAGCGAGGGTCATTCGATCGTGAGCAGACAGACGCCGTCCTTCACTCACGGAAAAGCGCGACCACGCCCCACGGCGCGGTCGCATCGAAGAACCGCTCCAGATTGCGCGCACTCCGACGGGCAACCTCGGCGCTGCGCGGGAAAAGACGCGCTTCATACGCCCGGAAAGCCGCTTCGACATCGCCGCGATGCATGCACATCGCCCGCGCGAGTTCCGCGCCGTCGTGCATGGCAAGGTTGGCGCCTTCGCCGGCAAACGGCGACATCAGGTGCGCTGCGTCGCCCAGCAGGGTCACGCCCGGCACCCGCGGCCAACGATGTTCGACGGGAAGCGCATGGATCGGCCGCAGGACGGGATCGACCTCGCCGTCCGCGATCAGGGATACCAGAGCGGGCGCCCAGTCCGCGAAGGCCCGGGCCACGGTCGCCATGCCGTCCTTCGCTCCGCTGACATCGATCGACTCGAACCATGCCTCGGCCCGGTTCAGCGCCGCATAGACGTGCAACGAGCCTTCCGCGTATCGGTGCGCCAGAATGCCTTGCCCGGGCGCAACCGCCATGAGCGTGCCCTCGCCGACGATGTCCGCGCTGGCCTTGTGGCGAATCGGTACATCGAAAAGCATGGTTTCGATGAAGCAGGTACCGCTGTAGACCGGCTTCGCCTGCGAAACCATGGGGCGGACCTTCGACCACGCCCCGTCGGCGCCGACCAGGACGTCGACGACACGCGTCGACCCGTCGGCGAAGGTGATTTCATGCCGACCGTGGCCGGCAGCCGCGACGGACACCGCCTTGCGGCCCCACTCGATCACACCGGACGGAAGGGCGTCGATCAACAATTGCCGCAACGCGCCGCGATCGACCTCGGGACGCTTGACGGCATGCCCGTCCGGCATGTCGAGCAGTATCCGGCCGTGCTTGTCGACGACGCGCTTGGCATCTTCGCCGGGACGCACGAGTCCGCGGAAGGCCTCGAACAGTCCGGCCTCCCTGAGCGCGGCCTGGCCGCTGTGTTCGTGGATGTCGAGCAGGCCGCCCTGCGATCTCGCGTCGGGCGAAGCTTCCGCTTCGTAGATCGTCACGCGCATGCCGTGCATGGCCAGGATGCGAGCCAGCGTGAGTCCGCCCAGTCCGGCACCGACGATGGTGATGGTGTGTTGCATGTTCAGCGCTCCTTTCGCCGCGCCAGCACGCACAAGCGCTGACGACGGCATCGGTCCGGCAGGTGCCGGAGAGTCATGAGGGAGACGCTGGCCGAAGCATGCAGAACGCATGTCCGACGTATGCGCGATGACGGGTTCGCCGCAAAAGGCCGTCGCCGTCATCGTTTTTCGCGACCGAATCAAGCCTAGATCATGGCATCGAGGCAAACAACACCGGACACGTGCGCAACGGCCCGCCTCTTTTCGCCCATTGCTCGTCCGGCCGACTGCGCAGTCCTTGTCGTGGCCGCGCGATACCTTTCGTCGACCAAGGCATGCATCGCATCGATGACGCAAGGCCCGACCTGCCGGCAGACCTCGTGCGCGTGGACGAGCGACACTTGCGCATCGCGCCCGACCGTCGATGCATGGCGCCTCGGCCCGAACGCGTTCGCGCATCGAGGTCCGCCTCGATTCATGGCATTGCGCACAACCGCCCGCATCGGAGTTAGGCTTGCCATGCCGTACCCGCACGGACCGCACCATGAGCCGAACATCGAACGACATCGCGAATCGCATGGACGTCCTGCTCAACGACATCCGTGCCTGCCGCCTGTGCGAAGCACACCTGCCGATGGGGCCTCGCCCCGTGCTGCAAGCGGCGGCAGATGCGCGCCTGCTGATCGTCGGCCAGGCGCCGGGGCGGCGCGTGCACGAGAGCGGCGTGCCGTTCGACGATCCAAGCGGCGAGCGCCTGCGCGACTGGCTGGGCATCGACCGCGATGCGTTCTACGACCCGCATCGCGTCGCCATCGTGCCGATGGGCTTCTGCTACCCCGGCACCGGCCGCAGCGGCGATCTGCCGCCGCGTCCGGAATGCGCGCCGACCTGGCACCCGCGCGTGCTGCCGCTGCTGGGCGCGATCCGCCTGACCTTGGTCATCGGCCAGTACGCGCAGACCGCCCTGCTCGGCGACGCGCGCGGCGCCAACCTCACCGCCACCGTGCAGGACTGGCGCACGCATCTCGAACACGACCGCCTGCCGCTGCCGCATCCCAGCCCCCGCAACAACCGCTGGCTGAAACAGAACCCGTGGTTCGCCGACGAACTGCTTCCGGTGCTGCGTCAGCGCGTCGCCGACGCCCTGGCCTGAGGCCGGCCCGCGGCTTGCCGTTCTCGCAAGCCTTCCTCTACTCTGCGAAAGTTTGATGGCCTTGGGGCGGTTCCCGCGGCCGACACGCGGGGGACGCGCACCATGCTCAAATTTCGCCTGACCGTCATGAACTTCCTGCAGTTCTACATCTGGGGAGCATGGCTGCTGACCATCGGCGCATGGTGGTTCCAGACGCGACACTGGTCGGGCACCAGCTTCGGCGCAATCTTCTCGACCATGGGCATCGCCTCGCTGTTCATGCCCTCGATCGCCGGCATCATCGCCGACAAGTGGATCAACGCCGAGCGCCTGTACGGCATCCTGCAGATCTGCGGCGCCGTGGTGCTGTTCTGCGTGCCGTTCGTGCACGACCCCGAACTGATGTTCTGGGTGATGCTGCTGAACATGGTCTTCTACATGCCGACCATCGCGCTGGCCATCACCGTCGCCTATAACGCGCTGAAGAACGAGGGCCACGACGTGGTCACGGTGTATCCGCCGATCCGCGTGTGGGGCACCATCGGCTTCATCGCCGCGACCTGGACGGTGAGCCTGATGCACTTCGAGACCTCGCCGCTGCAGTTCCGCATCGCCGCCGCGGCCTCGCTGCTGCTGGGCCTGTACGCCTTCACCCTGCCCAAGTGCCCACCCAAGCTGGACGCCGCGCACAGCGTGTCGCTGGCCGACCGCCTGGGCCTGACCTCGTTCGTGCTGTTCAAGAACAAGAACATGGCGGTGTTCCTGATCTTCGCCATGCTGCTGGGCGCGGCGCTGCAGCTGACCAACGCCTACGGCGACACCTTCCTGCACGACTTCAACAAGATCGCGCCGTACAAGGACATGGCGCCGCTGGACTGGCACACCTTCTTCGCCTCGCTGAACTGGCATTCGTTCTCCGATCTGGCGACGCGTCTGGCGGTCGCGCATCCGGCGATCATCATCTCGATCTCGCAGTTCTCCGAAACCGCGTTCATCCTCACCATCCCGTTCTTCCTCAAGCGCTTCGGCATCAAGGCGGTGATGACCATGAGCATGCTGGCCTGGGTGCTGCGTTTCGGCCTGTTCGGTCTGGGCAATCCGGGCGGCGGTCTGTGGATGATCGTGCTGTCGTGCATCATCTACGGCATGGCGTTCGACTTCTTCAACATCTCCGGCTCGCTGTTCGTCGAGAGCCAGGCCGACCCGAAGATCCGCGCCAGCGCGCAGGGTCTTTTCATGTTCATGACCAACGGCGTCGGCGCGGTGCTCGGCAGCCTGATTGCCGGCTGGGCCATCGACACCTTCTTCACCGACCACACCTGCAACGACACCGTCGCCGTATGCAAGGACTGGCCGGGCATCTGGATGGCGTTCGCCGGCTACGCGCTGATCATGGCGCTGCTGTTCGTGCCGCTGTTCAAGCACAAGCACGTGCGCGAAGAGCAACGCCTGCCGCGCCAGGCGCACGGCGAGGTCTGATCGACGATGGCATGCAAGGTCGTCGTCGTCGGCAGCTACAACCAGGACCACGTGTGGCAGGTGGATCGTTTCCCGCAGCCGGGCGAGACCCGGCGCGGCGGCGGCTTCCGCACCGGCCCCGGCGGCAAGGGCTTCAACCAGGCCATCGCCTGCGTGCGCCAGGACGTGACGACGGCCTTTGTCGGCGCACGCGGTCATGACGCGCTGGGCGACGGCGCCGCCGCGCTGGCCGAAGCCGAAGGCCTGACCGGCTGCTGGCAGGTCCGCGAAGACGTGCCGACCGGCACCGCCGCGATCCTGGTCGAAGCCAGCGGGCAGAACCAGATCATCGTCGACCTGGCCGCCAACGAACGGCTCGACCCCGACTTCCTGTGCACGCAATCGGCGCTGTTCGCCGACGCCCGCGTGCTGCTGGCGCAGCTGGAAAACAACCTCGACGCCACGCGCACGGCGCTGCAACTGGGCGGCGAGCACGAGCTGATCCGCGTGCTCAATCCCGCACCGGTGCATCCCGATCTGGACGCCGACCTGCTAGGCCTGGCCGATGTGCTGACGCCGAACGAGAGCGAGTTTGCGCAGCTGTGCGCGCGCTTTCTCGACACCGAAGTCGCCACCGACGACGTCGCCACGCTCGACGACGAGCGACTGCACGCGTTGTGCCGACAGCTGTGCGGCGGCAGCGTGGTCGTCACCCTTGGCCGTCACGGCAGCTTCGTGTCCCACGGCGATGCGCGCCGCGGCGACGAAGCCGCCTGCTATCGCGTCGCCGCCGAAACCGTGAAGGCCATCGACACCACCGGCGCTGGCGACGCCTTCTGCGGTGCGCTGGTCGCCGGCCTCGCCGACGAGCGCGTCACGCGCTTCGCCGACGCCGTGCGCCACGCCGGCCGCGTCGCCGCCCTGTCCACCGAACGCGCCGGCGCCGCCACCGCGATGCCGCGCCGCGACGAAGTCGTCGCGCGATTCGGTTGAGGATTCGCGCCGTCGTCGGCCTGATTGCGTGAAACGGTGCCTACGGTGAGGCAATCCACGGCTCCACCCGACCATGCGGAGCGCACCCGCATACGCGCCGAATTCCAGTCGATCCGGCCTCTGGACGCACTGGAACACACGCATCTGAGCGACGCATTCGCGTGGATCGATTCGGGCGCACCCCTGTGCCGCATCGCCAAACCAGCCACGCCGGCCAAGCACCTCGTTGCCTACTTCGCGGTCGTCGATGGCGATCACATCCTGCTGGTCGATCACAGGAACGCACAGCGCTGGCTGCCCACCGGCGGCCATGTCGAGCCGGGGGAGCATCCAAGACGGACCGTACTGCGCGAGCTGAAAGAAGAGCTCGGCCTCGTCGCACCCCACCCCATCGCAGCGCCCCTGATGGTCACGTGCACGTCCACCGTGGGACTCACCGCCGGGCACACCGACGTATCGCTCTGGTACGTCGTGCACGCGGATCGCACCCGACCCGTCAGCTTCGACGCCAGCGAATTCCACTCGGTGCGCTGGTTCGCCTTCGACGAGGTGCCTTTCGCCCGTAGCGATCCGCACATGCGCCGCTTCATCGCCAAGCTGAGTGCAGGTCACTCCTGCGATTAATGCAGTGACCTCAACCCTTCCGGAGCGCTGGCTGTATCACCGAGGCAACCGCTTCGTGCACAGGCAAGCCCCACGTAAGCACGGCTTAACCGGCGCATCTGCGGATGCTTGTGCGTGCAAGGCGAAACTTTACAAATGATAATGCTTCTCAATAATATCCAAGCTTTCCCCGGGAAGCTCCTCACATGCGCCACTGGCTGCGACGCCTGCACCTGTGGTTCGGCCTCAGCGTCGGACTGGTCTTCGCCCTGATCGCCCTGTCGGGCACCGCGCTGGTGTACGAACACCCGCTGCAGGCCTGGCTGTATCCGCAGTTGCAGGCGCACGACGCGCATGTGCCGGACCGGGCGCAGCAGGCGCAGATCCTCGACCGACTGACGGCCGACGACGCCAAGCGCGACCAGTTGCGCGCCATCGGCCTGCCCTCGCCCGACGCGCCCTACTGGCAGTTGATGACCACCGACGGCACGCGCATCTACCTCGACGCACAGGGCGACAAGGTGATCCTGACCCGCCAGCGCGGTCGCGATGTCCTTGGCCTGCTGCACCGCTTCCACGCCAACCTGCTCGCTGGATCGACAGGCAACCTGCTCGTGCGCATCCTGGGCTTCTGCGCGCTGTTCCTGCTGTTCTCCGGCATCGTGCTGTGGTGGCCGCGCAAGGGCCATCTGCGGCAGAGCCTGCGCCCGTATACGCAGCCGCCGACGCGACGCTGGGTCAGCTGGCACCGCAGCGTCGGCGTGCTCACCTTGCCGCTGCTGCTGGTCCTCACGGTCACGGGCACCTGGCTGACGTTCCGCGGCGAGCGTCCGCGTCCGCCGCAGCGTGCGCCGGCTGCGAAACGCGTCCCGGCACAGACGACGGCAACGGTCGCGATCGACTGGAGTTCGGTGCTGCAACGCGCCCATGCGGCTGCACCGGACGCCACGCTGTCGATGGTCAGCCTGCCCGCGCGCGGTCGTTCCATCGTGGACGTGCGCGCCAGTCAGCCCGGCAAGGGTCGACTGACGCTGCAGGTCGACACCGCCTCGACACAGCCCGCGCGCCTGCAGGTCAACCCGCGCCAGCGCGGCACGCGCAGCGTGATGAGCGTCGTCCACGGATTGCATGCGGGTCGGCTCGGCGGGACATGGTGGGAAGTGCTGACGGCATTCGCGGGTCTGCTGCCGCCGTTCTTCGTGGTCACCGGCTTCCTGTTCTGGTGGACGCGCCGCAAGTATCGAACCGCGCCGCGCACGGCGGACTGAGTCAGGCCAAGCAGCCGCGCATAGCCCGCGTGGCGCGGCCAGTCGAAACCTGCGCAGGATCGCGCTGGCATCAAGCGCGATCCCCGAATCCAGACTGGCTCTGGCCCGGCCCGACCGCCGAACCGGATCGCCGCCACCGACTGCCGTACAATGCGCGCCATGCGCATCGGCTCCCACCTGATCGATCCGCCGGTGGTGCTGGCCCCGATGGCCGGCGTCACCGACAAGCCGTTCCGACTCCTGTGCAAGCGCATGGGGGCCGGCTTGGCCGTGTCCGAGATGACCACCGCCGACCCGCGTCTGTGGCACACCACCAAGTCGCGCAAGCGCATGGACCACCTGGGCGAACCCGACCCCATCGCCGTGCAGATCGCCGGCTACGATCCGCAGATGCTGGCCGAGGCCGCGCGCTTCAACGTCGATCACGGCGCGCAGATCATCGACATCAACATGGGCTGCCCGGCGAAGAAGGTGTGCAACGTGTGGTCCGGCTCCGCGCTGCTGCAGGACGAGCCGCTGGTCGCGCGCATCTGCCGTGCCGTGGTCGAGGCGGTCGACGTGCCGGTGACGCTGAAGATCCGCACCGGCTGGAACCGCGAGAACAAGAACGCGCTGAACATCGCGCGCATCGCCGAGGACGCCGGCATCGCCGCGCTGGCCGTGCACGGCCGCACCCGCGCCGACAAGTACCAGGGCGAAGCCGAGTACGAGACCATCGCCGCGGTCAAGCGCGCGATCTCGATACCACTGCTCGCCAACGGCGACGTCACCACGCCCGAACGCGCCCGCCACGTGCTCGACGTCACCGGCGCGGACGCCGTGATGGTCGGCCGCGGCGCACAGGGCCGGCCGTGGATCTTCCGCGAGATCGCGCACTACCTCGCCACCGGCGAGAAGCTGCCCGAGCCGACGCCGGACGAAGTCTGCGCCATCCTCTGCGAGCACCTCGAACACCTGCACGACTTCTACGGCGAGCATCAGGGCGTGCGCATCGCGCGCAAGCACCTGGGCTGGTACGCCAAGGACCGTCCCGAGAACGCGGCCTTCCGCGCCGTGGTCAATCGCGCCGAATCCGCCGCCGAACAGCTGCGCCTGACCCGCGACTACTTCGCCCGTCTGGCCGACGACGCCGCGCTGGCGGCCTGAATCCCGCGGCAAGCATCCGCACCACGAGCGTTTCCTGCGATCCCAACGCTGAGACTTCATTCGCTCGCGCCACGGACACTTCCCACCGCCTACCTCGGCGCTTCCCTCGCCCGCACCATGGGCACTTCTGCGGTCGCACCACGGGTCTTTTCGCCGCGGGTCATGCCTGCGAAAGCAGGAACCCAGGGCCTTTGCCTTGTTCAGCGGCTTGAGCGTCGCTGGGTCCCGGCGTTCGCCGGGATGACGTACAGGTATGGATTGTCGAGGTCACCCTGTGCGCCCCCGTGCGCGCCATGCCCGTGCGCCATGCCTGCATACATGATGGAACGCCGTGAGATGGACTCATCGCTGCGAATCGCGGGTAGGAACGACGCACGTCGCCGCGAGGTGTCATCAGGTAGGGCGCAGCGACGTCATGCATCGGCGCGTAACGACATGCCGAGCGCCCTCGTGAGGCGGCACGCTTTCACGCGAAAGCGGCAGCCACGGCCCGGAGCTCGTTCGCGCCCTGAAGCCGATCGCGCATCGCGCTAAGCTGATCGACGCGCATCGCGTGCGCGATGTGCTGGATACCGAACCCTGGAGTCCCGGATGACCACGCGTTGCCTGCGCACGATCCTGCCTTTCGTTCTTGCCCTTCTGTCCACCGCCGCAGGCGCGCAGCAGACGCCTGCCGCTACTTCCCCGGCATCCGCCGTATCCAGCGCCTCCCCGGCCAAAACGCTGACGGTCGGCGTGAAGGTCGCGCCGCCCTTCGTGATCCGCGACGGCGACCACTATCGCGGCCTGGCCATCGACCTGTGGGAAGAAGTCGCCGCCGATCACGGCTGGCGCTACACCTACAAACCGTACGATCTCGAAGGCCTGCTCGACGCCGTGCAGCAGCATCAGGTCGACGTCGGTCTGGGCGCGATCACCGCCACCGCGCAACGCGAACAACGCATGGACTTCGCCCATCCGATCACCAGTTCCGGCCTCGGCGTCGCGGTGCGCAGCGAGAGCGGCTCGGGCTGGCTGGCCGTGGCGCAGGCGCTGGTATCGCCGGCCTTCCTCAGCGTCATCGGCACCCTGGTGCTGTTGTTGCTCGCGGTCGGCGTGCTGGTGTGGAGCCTCGAACACAAGCACAACCCCGAACAGTTCGGCGGCACGCGCGCGCAGGGCATCTTCTCCGGCTTCTGGTGGGCGATGGTGACCATGACCACGGTCGGCTACGGCGACACCGCGCCACGCACCGTGCCCGGCCGCCTGCTCGGCATGGTGTGGATGCTGGCGGCATTGATGGTGGTGTCGTTCTTCACCGCATCGATCACCAGCGCGCTGACCGTCGGCCAGCTCAGCAACCGCATCCGCAACGCCGACGACCTCGGCCACGTGCGTGTGGCCAGCATCGCCGGCAGCACCAGCGGCAACTGGCTGCAGCGCAACGACGACAACTACGTGCACGCCGATTCGCTGGACGACGCGCTGCAGCAGCTCGCAGCCGGCAAGGTCGACGCGGTGGTCTACGACGCGCCGCTGCTGCGCTGGCAGATCAATCAGGACTACGACGGCCGACTGCGCGTGCTGCCGATCCGGCTGGAACGGCAGGATTACGCCTTCGCCCTGCCGGACCGCAGCCCGCTGCGCGAGCAGATCGACACCTCGCTGCTGCAGCGGATCAACGCGCCGGACTGGGACCAGCGCCTGCAGAAGTACTTCGGCGACCGCAACTGACCGGCGCGCGCGTCAATGCGTCGGCACCACGGCCGGCGGCATCGGCGCCATGCCGAGTACGCGCCCCCGCGGTCGCGCGACCACGGCGCCGGCCACCGGCTGCAGACGACCGCCTCGCTCGACCCACAGCCCGACCAGCCAGCCGCGATCGGCGCGCCATCCGAGATGGCCGTGCCCGATCCGGCCCAGCAACAACCGACCATGCACGCGCAGCGTGAAATAAGTGGCCTCGTTGCAGAAGTGGTCCAGCGCCAGCCCGTCCGCGAACGGCGCCGTGTTCATGACCTCGCGCGGCATGCTGTGCGCCCGCTTCAGCATGCGCCGTGCCGTCGCCGCATCCGCGTCCCGCACCCGCGGAAGACGACCGGCCTGCGGGCTGCCGTCGTAACGCGCGACCGCGCGCATGATCGCCTCGCGATAGAGTGCGCAATCGGCCTCGCCGCAGCGCAGCCGCGTCAGCGACAGGGTGTGATCGAAACGCACGCGCAACCGCTGCGGACTGGCCCAGCGCTCGCCGGTCCACCATTGCAGCGATACGTCCACGCCATCGACGCCCACGGCGCGCTCCAGCGCCGCATAGGTGTCGTTGCCGACGCGCAGCAGGGCCATGCGCTCGCCGTTGGCGCTGCATGGCGACTGGTCCAGCATCGGCGCGGCGACGGGATGGGCAAGCCCGTCGGCGTCGGCTCGGAACCACACGCGATACGCGCAGTCCGCCGTACCCTGCACGCTCTCCACCGCCCCCATGCGCGAGGATGCAAGCCAGTGCAGCGTCAGGTTCGGCGACGCCTCGCCGAGCCGCCCCACCTGCGCACGCAACGCGGGCGACATCTTCAGCCCGGCCGCCGAGAAGACGTGCTCGAATGGTGTCTTGTCGGCGGAGAGAATGCGCGCCGACTGCACCGCGTCATCGGCCTGCCGCCAAGCGTCGAGGACATCCGTGTCGGACCTCGCCGCACGCGTCCGCATGACTCGCGCCAAACGCTGCAGCGGCTCGTCCGGCAACGCGCCCTCGCCACGGCGACCCAACAGGTAGTCCATCCGCGAACGCGCCAGCGTCCAGGCCTCTCGCAGCACGTCCTCGCGCGTCGAGCCACGCCGCAACATGGTCCACAGCACATCGTCCCGATGTCCGCGCCAGAGCGTCGCATCGCGGACAGCCTGCCGGCGACGCCCTTGCGCGGAAACCGACGACTCCAGCCAGTGCAACACAACGTTCATGCGACGCAGCGCGGCATCCGCGCACAACACACGCTGGACCTCAAGCCGCGGCTTCGCACACGATGCCCCGGCGCGAGCCGCCGGAGCGATGCCCAGCGCGCCAAGCCCCAGCACCATCACCCACATCCACTTCATCGACTTGCTCCCCAGGACGGACGTGTCCAGACTGGGGCCGATACCCGGCGACCGCGGGGCGCTGTCCGGGCAGCCCGCGGCGCGCATGCGGGCGGTTTTCGGGCAGGCTCGGCTGAACGGAAAGGCAGGCCGCGTCGCACCGCACCATGCATTTGCGGGACAGCGGTTGTATGATGCCGCCTTTCATTTATCTCTCTATCCGCAAGGAAGGATATAGACCTCGATGAGCAGCTACCTCTTCACCTCCGAGTCGGTCTCCGAAGGCCATCCGGACAAGATCGCCGACCAGATCTCCGACGCCGTCCTCGACGCCATCCTGGCGCAGGACCCGCGTGCGCGCGTGGCCTGCGAAACCATGGTCAAGACCGGCGTGGCCATCGTCTCCGGCGAGATCACCACCGACGCCTGGGTCGACATCGAGGAGCTGACCCGCAAGGTCATCCTCGACATCGGCTACGACTCGTCCGAGGTCGGTTTCGACGGCGCCACCTGCGGCGTGATGAACCTGATCGGCAAGCAGTCGCCCGACATCAACCGTGGCGTCGACCGCAAGAAGCCCGAGGAACAGGGCGCTGGCGACCAGGGCCTGATGTTCGGCTACGCCTGCAACGAAACGCGCGAACTGATGCCCGCGCCGATCTACTACTCGCACCGTCTGGTCGAGCAGCAGGCCAAGATCCGCAAGCAGAAGAACAGCCCGCTGCCGTGGCTGCGTCCGGACGCCAAGAGCCAGGTCACGCTGCGCTACGCCGACGGCGAGATCGCCGGTATCGACGCCGTGGTGCTGTCCACGCAGCACGACCCGGGCCTGAAGCACAAGGACATCATCGAGGGCGTGCGCGAGCACATCCTGAAGCCGGTGCTGCCCAAGGGCTGGCTGGATTCGCTGCCGCAGTCGAAGATCCACATCAACCCGACCGGCCAGTTCATCATTGGCGGCCCGGTGGGCGACTGCGGTCTGACCGGTCGCAAGATCATCGTCGACACCTACGGCGGCATGGCCCGCCACGGCGGCGGCGCGTTCTCCGGCAAGGACCCGTCGAAGGTCGACCGGTCGGCCGCCTACGCCGCGCGTTACGTGGCCAAGAACATCGTCGCCGCCGGCATCGCCGACCGCTGCGAAGTGCAGGTCAGCTACGCCATCGGCGTGGCGCGCCCGACGTCGATCTCGGTCACCACCTTCGGCACCGGCAAGATTCCGGACGAGCAGATCGAGGCGCTGATCGCGCGCCACTTCGACCTGCGCCCGTACGGCATCATCAAGATGCTCGACCTGATCCATCCGATGTACCAGCGCACCGCCAGCTACGGCCACTTCGGCCGCCGTTCGACGGCGAAGGCCGGCTACAGCTACGAGTCCCTGGACGACAAGGGCCGCAAGGTGAAGCACAAGGCCGGCCCGTTCGAGGCGTTCCCATGGGAAAAGACGGACCGTGCCGAAGAACTGCGCAAGGCGGCGAAGCTGAAGTAACGTCGCAGCGAACGTACAATAAGAACGGAAACGGGCGGCTCCAAGCCGCCCGTTTCTTTATGCCGATTTCACCGGCAGGCGATGCGGAACATGCTGCACCACCACCCCATGAAATCGAGTTGCCGCACAGTCAGGGTTCCTCGGATGCGACCAGTGCGGTCTCACCATATGAGTCCATGACGCGCTGGTGCTCGTCCGATTGCTTGAAGTCTCCGAAATGCACCGGGCCACAGGCATCGAGCGAATAATCGCAGCGGCCCTGGATCAGCATTGCCGTCATCGCCCTGAGCAGAGGCACCTCGGGGAGCTTTTCCTCCACGAACAGAAACTGACCCGCCTGATTGATCTCCAGGAAATACATGTTCCCCTGCGGATCGACAACCAGATCGGCACAGCCGACAACGATACCCAGCTTCTTCATGAGCCTACGGATGCGCTCCTCCCATATGGCTGGCAGTTGCACGGTCTCCATGCGGGTCTCGCCTGCGAGGACCTGCTGACGCCAGTCCAGATAGGCGCCCCCGGTCTGCTTGAGCACGCGCACCGCAAAAATCCGGTCGCCGATCACGGTCACGCGAATGTCCTCGGTCTTGTCGATGTAACGCTGGAAGATGCCCGGGCACATGGCAATGGACGCTTCGGGCAGTTCCGAATTCACATTGAGCAGGGTCACACCCAGGTCATACAACTTGCCCTCGGAACGGCTCAGCCAACTGTGAGGGTAGAACGTTTTGTAGATCACCTGCCCCCAGCGCTGGATCAACCGTGCAACATCCTCGGCATGATTGGTCACCACCATGTCGGGAAACGGAATATCCAGCTCGACCGCTGCCTGCAGCTGCACGAGCTTGCTCTCGGCCACATAGGCCGCGACCGGATCATTGATCCAGAGTGTATCCAGAACCTTCCCCCCCAGATCGAAGAGATTCTTCTGGAAGAACTTCCACTGGACCCTGAGGAATTCACGATCCGACTCCATGCACTGCTCGGGCTTGGGCGTCTCCGGCCGCCGGAACCAGATTGAACGGGGCGTTTCCGGACAGGCATCCGACCACCAGCGCATGCCGTGATCGTCGGCGTGAATCGAGATACGCCGTCCCACACTACTGAAGTCCGGAGCAATCCGGGTCGGAACACCCATGCGGTCCAGGGACCAGCGCAAGGCGGCCGTGTGCGGCTCATTCCACTTGGCCAGAATCAGGACAGCCTTGTCCATGTATATCTCCATTCAATAAGCACACACGATATCGAGCGCGCCTTCATATCAATGGCCGACCGTCGCAAGACCGAGTAGGCAACGGCCGACCGGTAAGCAATTCGCCACTCCTGTCATCCGGTGCAGCAATTTGCTATCGCGACGACTAAGGCAGGAAGCCCGGATCACTCGCATCCGGTATATCGTTTGAGACCGAGCCGGACGTTACGGAGTGGTAGCACCCCTTCTTCAGCTCTTCCGTTTGCTTACGGCTGATCTCGCTGGCCACGACGCGCCCGAACGGGCGAATGGTGCAGCCGGTCACCTTGTTGATCTCCATGATGCAATCTCCTTGTTGAACACGATGAATGAGGCGCGCGAATAACACACGCCCCTCAAGTGCCCCGAATAACTGCAGGGCACCGTCTACCGATTCTAGAACCATCACCATAAAAAAATGTGAAAAATCACGCACGAACCTTACATCGGCAGCAAACAGCACCCAGACCATACTGGCCATGACGCCCGCTCGGCGTACGGCATTTGCCGAATATATGGAATTGACGCAAGGTAGATGATTATTTTCTCCTGGAAAACCAGCATAAAACCGCCTTTTCCTGTTTCGTGCTCGTCGCCGCGACGATCAGCACCCCGGTTCTGTCCAAGTCTTCGCACGATTCTCCGTTGCTCAACCGCTGGGCCGTCGTCCGATCACACCTGCCAATGCCGCCAGCACAACGGCCGAAAAAGGTCGTCACTGCGTTTCGTCCGAGTGACTCGATATAACTGGCAATGGACGTCATCGCCGCCGACGGCCAGCACATGACCGAAACCGCCGTGTACTACGACAAGGACGGCCATCCGATCATGCATACGCACTACTTCACCAGAATGGGGCCGCGTGCTGCTGCGAAGTAGGACGCCAACCGCCAACGCATGGCGACATGCGTAACTCCGACCTCCACGCATTCTTCCTCGACGAGGCATGGGCATGAAGTACCTCATCGTCTGTATGGCTCTGCTTGCCGCCGGCTGCGCCGCCGCGCCGAAACCGACCATGGAACAGGTCGGCCTGCGAACCGTTGCATCGCCTACGCCGTCTTGTCAGGCCGGGCACGAGAATGCGCTTGCGGACGGCGCGCTCATCATCGAACCCGGACAGACACTCTGCGTAGACCTGCATGTCGACGGCACGCGCGTGGAACCGGTGCGTATCGTGACCACCGCCGATCCCAAGCGCACGCTGATCATCCGGTTCTGGAACGAACCGGGCACCGATGACATGTATCTGACCCTGCACAACCCGCTGCCATCGACGCTGCGCTATCACGCCACGATGCGACGCAGCGGCAGCTATGTGTACGAAGCCACGAGCGTCTGCGACATCCTCTCGAAACGGTTGGCGATCGAACACTGGCCCTATCCGATCGCCGCGTTGCATCTGTCCGGATTCTCGACCACGGGCAGCGAGGATAGGGTGCAGTGCCGATGACCCGAACAAGCAGCCGACCGGCCACGGATTCCGGCGATGCCCTGCGGACAACCGCGCAACGGCCGCTTGCATGGAAAAACTTCTGCTAGATTCGGGCTCGGCACGAAGCCAACGACACTACAGGGAACCGCCATGTCCGACCTCCTTCCCGCCTCGACCGAGACCGGCACACTCGGCGTTCCGCATCTCAAGCGGATGTGGGCGGCGGCGCATGCCGCACGCTCGGGCGCCCAGTCTGCGCGACCGAACGAAGGACGGCTGGACCACCAGGTACTGAACGCTCTCGGCCTCGGCCTGCAGCAGACCTGGGCCTACCTGATGCATACCGCGCCGACGTTCGAGCGTTTCGAGCACTGGATCGTGGACACCGCCGGCGCGCCCGACCCGCTGGACCGCGAACGCCTGCGCGCGACGATTCATCGCCAGCCGCTTTCCGACACCGTGCGCGCGCGGCTGGACGCCATCGAGGCCAGCCCGCCCGTACTCGACGAAACCGATCTCGCGCACTGGCACGAACACGGCTACGTCGTGCTGCACGATGCGATCACCGAGAGCGAGCGCGAAGCGGCCGAGCAGGCGGTCTACGCGCACGTGCATGCCGATCCGAACGACCGCGAATCGTGGTATCGCGGCGACGGTCGCCACGGCATCATGGTCGAACTGATCCAGCATGCGGCGCTGAACGCGGCACGGCACTCGCCGCGCATCCACAAGGCCTTCGCGCAGCTGTGGGACACCGCCGACCTGTGGCCGACGGCGGACCGCTGCGGCTTTCACCCGCCGCAGCGTGCGGGCTACCCGTTCCCGGGGCCGGATCTGCACTGGGATCTCGATCTCGGCGCGCCCCTGGAGTTCGACACCCAGGGCATCCTCTACCTCACCGACACGCCGGCCGAACAGGGCGCGCTGACCGTGGTGCCCGGTTTCCAACGCAAGCTGCCCGATTGGCTGGCCGCGCTCGAACCCGGTCTCGACCCGCAGGACCAGGACCTGCACGCACTGGGCTCGGAGCCCGTTGCCGGCCGCGCCGGCGATCTGGTGATCTGGCACGCCTGGCTGCCGCACGGCAGTCGCCCGAACCTCGGCGAGCGTCCGCGCCTGGTGCAGTACATCAACCGCTCGATCAGCGTCTCGGCCTGACCGTCAAAAAAGAACGGGATGCCGCGCGGCATCCCGTTCTCCTGCGCGGACGAGCGCAGACTTACTTCTGCATGGACTCCTTGCTCTTGGCCATGCCATGGCCGCCGTCATCGTCCAGCACCAGATTGCCGAGGATCGACCAGGCGAAGTCGAGCTGCAGCTTGCCCTGGAACGACGGATCGTTCAGGCCGAAGTAGAAGTTCGCCGCGTACGGGTCCTCGCGGTGATCCACGTTCCTGTAATAGCCCGGCGTTGCCTGGTACTGCGCCTGCCCGTGGCAGGTCATGCAGTTGGTCTGCACGCCGTACTCGTTGTCGACCACGGTGCCGTTCGGCTCGGTGATGGTGCCCTTGGCCTGGAACACCTCCGGCGAGAAACCCGCCTCCAGGTGCGGGTTGTAGGCCGGAACCGAATAGCCCACGCTCTTGCCGCCGTTGATCGGCTGCGCCGGCGCGACCATCTGGTAGGCCAGCGCCATCGCGTAGTGGCTGGAGGCCGCATCCATGTCCTGCTGCGGACGCGCCGAGGCGATCGTGCTGCTGCTGGGCAGATACGGACTGCTCGGGTTGGCCGACCACCAGAAGGTCTGCCAGGCCCAGCGCGTGGTCTCGCGCGTGGTCACGTGCATGCCGACCAGGATCGCGATATCGCCCGCCGACACCTTCATCTTGGTCTGCGACGCGATGGCCGGCGCTTCCTCCGCGGTGATGACGTGATGGATGAAGTCGCCCACGTGGAAGGTCGTGGCCGGCGTGCGGCCGGTGCAGCCGGTGTCGATGGACGATCCGCTGGGGCCGTCGTGGGCGACGTCGACGTACACGCAGGCGCCCCACAACGATTCAGGGAAGGTCTTGGCCGGCGACGGCGTGCCGGGCCAACCGGGCATGGTGTAGATGCCGTCCTTCACGTTGCCGCCGGTCTCGTTCTTCTGGATGATCTTGTAGACCGGTTTGATGGTGATGGCGCTGGTCGGAAACACCGGAATCTGCGTGTATCCCTGCTTCAGATACCCGTTGAGCGTGCTCTGCAGGAACAGCTTGTTGCGGATGGCGTGCTCCGCGGCGGCCGGGTTGTAGGCGACCGTGACGAAGATGTTGGTGTCGCCGTCCGGAATCGTCTGCGCCGACTTCAGCATCGGCCGCAGGATACGGAACTGATGCGGCATCTCCAGCTTGAACCGGCTGCCCGGACGCAGCAGTTGCGCCTTGCGCAGCAGTACCTTGCCCTTCTCCACATCGATGCCGATGCCGGACTGGATGCGGTAGATCATGTTCGAGGGCGTGGTCCAGGTCTCGAAGGCTCGCACCGGCGTACCGTCGACCTTGCCGGTGAACTGCGTCAGCCCGGCCCAGATCGACCAGCTGTGCCGGACCAGCGCCGCCTGGTTGTCCGAGTAGACCCAGTCGTTGATGGTGGTTTCGGACTGCGGGTACGGCTCGCCGGTCGCATTCGGCAGATTCGGCACGCAAACCAGATTGCCGTTGATGTTGGCGATGTCGCCGCCCTTCATCACCTCGTTCTGGCACGCGCCCAACTGCGCCAGCGTGGTGCTCTTGAAACTTCCGCTCAGGGTCTGGCAGCTGGCCGACAGTGCATCGGCCTGCACGGTCGCACCCGTGCAACTGAGCAGATAGGAACCGGGCGGCGGGCCAGCGGTCGCTGCCGCGGCCGGCGCCGTCCAGATCAGGCAGGACACGCCTGCCAACGCAAGCATCGATGCGATGTTCATGTTCCCCTCCTCCTTGATGCCACGATCACGAGGAACCGGCGCGTCGTCCCATGAAGCGCCCTGCTCGCACCCGCTCCCCTTCGGAGCTGTCCGCCGCATGCTCGCGGGCCGGACAGCCATGATCGGTCGACGCACACGAACCGCACCGACCGAAATCCGTTGTCGAACATGCCGGCCACCCCATTCGGCCGGATACCGCGAGAATGTCTTGTCCCCATGCGCCGTGCGGCAAGCGCCCGGCACACTCAGACGATACGCTTGGCAAACTCGCAGCTATGCACGAATCTGGCAAGGATCATCGCCGGGGAAATCACGATGCACGACACCGTCCTAAGGTTCTGGTTCGACGACATCGAGCCCAAGCAATGGTGGGTCAAGGATGCAGACTTCGACCAGACCATCCGCGCGCGCTTCGGCGATCTGCTGGAGCAGGCCGCCGCCGGCGAGCTGTCGGACTGGCGCGATACGCCGCGCGGACGGCTGGCGGAAGTGATCGTGCTGGACCAGTTCTCGCGCAACATCCATCGCGACACCCGGTTGTCCTTCGCGCGCGACCCGATCGCGCTGGTGCTGGCGCAGGAAGCGATCCGCGCCGACGCACACGAGGCGCTGACGCCGATCGAGCGCAATTTCCTCTACATGCCCTTCATGCACAGCGAATCGCGCGCCATCCATGCGCGGGCCGAAGCGCTGTTCCGCGACAACGGTCTGGAAGACAACTACCGCTTCGAGCTCAAGCATCGCGACATCATCGAGCGCTTCGGACGCTACCCGCACCGCAACGCGATCCTCGGGCGCACGTCGACGCCCGAGGAAATCGCCTTTCTGGCGCAACCGGGATCAAGCTTCTGAGGTCGAAGCCATCTGACGTCGAACCGGCTGCGGGCAGCGCGCCCGCAGGCGCTTCCTCGACGCGTCGACCCGTGGCACGCCTCGGATCGGTGCGCGCCACGCACCGCTTTCCGTCACGCGTTCGACATCAGGGCGACCGCGCGCTCAGTAGGACGCCAGCATCGTTTCCAGGTTCGCGTCGATCCAGGCGATGCGCTGCGCGAGATAGCTTTTCAGCTCGGCCACCTGACTGGCGTACGACCCGCCGGTGTGCTGCGCCGGCCAGCGCGCCGCGTTGCGCGCCAGCGCGCCCGTCGACTGCAGGTACGCCACGTTGTCGTCGATCAGCGCGTCGATCCAGTCGCCCTGCTTGGGGTTGATGGCCAGCATCGCGACCAGCGCCCGCCAGCAGGCGCGCACCTCGTCCTGGAACGCGGGATCGCGGATCATCACGTGCCACCAGCACGGCGCCTGCCCGGCGATCGAGAACAGCCAGCCGTCCGGCTTCACGTAGCCCTGCGGATACTGCGAGCACGAGGCCACGTTGCCGTAGGACTTGTTCTTGTCCCACAGCGGCCCGGCGTAACAACTGCCCTTGCGCTTCACCATGAACGTGCTCTTGTGATAGCCGTCCGGGTCCTTGGCGATCTCGTTGAGCACGAAGTAGGCGGCGAACGACGGATAGTCGGTCGTCGTCTGCAGCGGCGCGAAGGACGCGGCCGGAATCGGCTTTTGCTGCGCCACGTAGTCCGAATACAGCGCCGCGAACTGGCCGGCCCAACCCTGGGTCAGGGTGCTGTCGATGTACCAGGCCGAGAAGGCAGCCTGCAGGTCCGCGCTCATGTCGGACAGCTTCGGTTCGTAGATCTCGACATTGCCGGTCAGCGGCGGCCGCGGCTCCAGCGCCAGATATTCCGGGTTGCCCTGGTTGGCCTGCACGATGGCATAGTCGACCGTCGGATGCTTGGCGTCGTAGGGCGCCTCGATGCGGTCGGGCTGGAAGCGTATCTTGTCGAAATTCAGGTACACGCCCTGATAGGCCGCCTGCAGCACCGCCGCATCGATCGTCGACGGCTCGAAGCCCGCTTCGCAAATAAACAGCTCGAAGAACTTGTGCTGCGGTGCATAGTGACCGAGCGAGCGTTGCATGCTGAAGGCCAGCACGTTGCGCAGGAGCGTGAAATCGACGGCGCCGCAATCGTTGAAGACCCAGTGCTTGCCGCCATTGGCCATGCCCAGGAAATGCTCGGGCGACGGATCGGTGTCCAGGCTGACGCCGTACTGTTTCTTGGCCAGCGACTTCGTCGCCTCGCCTCTCACGTGCATCGAGCCCTGCACGTGCGTGAGCTGCGCGGCCAGATCGGCCGTCTGCACCGTGGTGCCCGGCGCGATGTCAGCGTAGTAGATGTCGTAGGTCGGATGCTGGTGCGCGGCCGATGCCGACGCGGAGGCCTGCGGCGCCACCAGCACCACGGGGCTGGAGAATTGATCGAACGAAGAACCGGTCATGGACGTTCCCTTCCCTGATGATGAAATGCTGGCCGAGGCCAGGTGCTCTTCCCGGAGCGAGATGGACGACACGATGTCGCGGCGAACGCGACGCCGCTGCCCGGCTCGTGGCGCATTCGTAGCACAGTCCACGGGCGAACGCATCGCAGGCACCGTACAATCCCCGGCAGACCTCCCATCAGGATGGCATTCATGACCCCCAAGGCACGTCGCGTGTTTGCTGGAGCAGCTGGGATCGTCAGCGCCCTGGTCACCGTCGTCGTGATCGAGTTCGTTGGCCACAGCCTTTATCCACCGCCAGGGAATCTGGATCTTTCCGACCATGACGCCGTCGCCGCCTTCATCCGCACGCTGCCGCCAGGCGCCTTCGGTTTCGCGCTCTCGGCCTGGGCGTTCGGGGTGTTCGACGGCACGCTGGTCGCGACCGTGATCGCGCGCGGCAAGTCGGGGTTCTACGCACTGCTGGTCGGCGGCGTGGTGCTGCTGGCGGCGCTGGCGAACCTGGCGGTGATCCCGCACCCGATGTGGTTCCAGGTCGCCGCGCTGGTGTTGATCGGCATGGCGGCGCTGGCCGCGCGGCTGGTCGGCCAGCTGCTGATGCCGACGCAGCCATGACCGCGGCACTCGCACGGTTCGCCGCGCGAGCGGCTGAGCTCCGGCGCACCCGTTGCCGACCCCGCCAGGCCCGCCTCGTCGACGGCGATCAAGCGTCGCGCACGCTCAGGAGCGGTTTCATGAATCGGACTCCCGAGATCGTCCGCCCGTTCACGACCGTCGACCCGATGCCCGCGACAAGCGATTGAACGCCACGCACAGAAAAGGGCCGCACTCGGCGGCCCTTGACGCATCTGCCGACGACCGACCGTGCTAGCTCGGCCGTACGCCCAGGATGCGCGCCGGCAGCATCACCACACCCTTCAAGAAGGCGAACACACCCTCGACCGCCAGACCGAGCAGCCGGAACGGCAACAGCAGCAGCCAGACGATCGGGTACAGCACCAGCGCAAGCAGCGCCAGCGGCCAGCAGAATACGAGCAACAGCAGCCACAGTACGAAGGTCAGCACGGCAGTCTCCCGGCATTCGACGAGAAAAGTCATATGTATCATGGGGTCCTCGGCACGACATATCCAGTGCCGAAAGCCATGCTGTCTTAACGGCCGCCGTGTCTGCCGAACAGCTTCTTGCCGCGGAACGGCCCTGTGTAGAACTGCACGAACACGACCAGCAGCAGCACCGCCGACAGGCCGTCGGCCGGCCCCTCGATGTTGATCAGATGCCAGACCAGCAGCCCGTTCACGGAGGCGAGATAGCCGATCCACTCCCCATCCAGGGTGAAACGGGGCGGGCGCACGACCAGCGGACGCGTAGCGTCCATGTACACCGGCTTCCACCACCATGTCGCCTTGACCAGCAGATGCACGCCCTGCACCGTCAGCAAGACCTCGACGACGGCTGTCTCCGGACGCTGCACCACGAACAACCCGATCACGCACAGCAGTACGCAGAAATTAATCATGCGGCTGACGAACAGTGCGCGTTCGCCGGGTATGCGGTATCCCACGTGGCGTCCCGGTTTCACACGCACGCGCCCCCAGGAGCGGAAGGCAAAGGCCTCGATGTTCCCTTGCTGCAGTTCGACCATGATCTCCACGCTTCTCCTGCCGCCCCACGCAACCCACAGCCTGCTCACGTCCGCGCCTCAACCGCGCGCAACCATGCGATGGTATCCGTCAAAAAGTAGGCGCATGATACGTCCGAGAGGGGTTCCCGCAGGAGGCCGGTATGAAGACGTTCGGATTCGTCGTACCCGCGCTACCTGGATGATCGGCCACGCCGGCCATGCGCCGCATGCTCCGGCGAAGGCGCACGCAAGCGACCTGCCGGCCAGCGCCGATACCAGCGCACCGTTCACCGTCTGCAAGGCCACATACGCCCTATGCATCCAGGCCACTCCGATGGGAAACAATCCGAGCAACGGTACCTGCACCGTGCAGGACCGCTGGTGGGCGGGCGCCCAGACCTGCGGTCAGCTCGGCATGAGGAAGACCGCGGGCCATATCCTGTCGCGCGACTTTCCGATCAAGAGCTTCGTCGCCTGCTCCGAACCGACCACCTGAACGTTCTGCCTGGACAAGGTCTGCACGCAGCACGGCGACGACACGACCAGCGGCCTTTGCGAAGGCTGCTCGTCCCAGCGCTATGCGGTCTCCGCCGACGCGAACGCGTCGACGACCGGCAACGGCGACCCGGCGGTGTCCTCGGCCAGCATCGTGCAGCTGTTAACGATCGCCCCATGGCTGAAGACGCAGCCCAATCTGCCGCCGTACGATGTCGAGGCGCTGAACACCACATCCGCGCACACACGACCCATGCACGCCAACGGCCACTAGACACGCCAACCGTCCTGGACGACACGCCATGCGCCGCGCCGCGCTGACCGTCACGGCACTCGCGTTCCTGGCGGGTACCGGCCTGATCTGCATACAGGCCAAGCCGGCGATGGCCGGACTGTTCTTCGTGCCCTTCGCGCTGGGCCCGCTGTGCATCACCCTGTTTCTGGCAATCCTGTTCACGGACCGCCGCGCCGAACGTGTGCTGCTGATGTCGACGGCGTTGTATGCCGCTTGGTTCGGCTACGTCTATGTGGACATCTTCCACTGGCATGCCGATCCGCAGAGCGCCATCGGCCTGCTGTTCGTCGGCGTCTATGCCTTGCCGGTCCTGCTGGTGTTCTGGATCGTCGCCGGTCGCATGCAGCACACCGCAAACCGATCGCCCGCAGCGCGCCACCCGTAGCCGCTGCGGGCGCGCAACGACAACCACAATCAGCATTCCCCTACAGACATCGCCCATCGCATCGGAGATGCTTGACCCGCTCCAGGTCTCGCCGCATGCCGCACCTAGGACGGATGGCCTGCGACGAATGGAGCGGACGACACGGACCGGGCTGGGGGGCCTGCTCCGTGGAGGACAAAGCCCGACCCACAGGAAGCCGGCGTGGACGCGTCGGCTTCCTGCTTTTTGTCTGTCCGCATCGCCAGCAATCTCCGGCTCACACCACCGGAGACACTGCTGTCGCGGTGGCATCGTGTACGCCTTCGCTGGACCATGCGGCGCGGATGAACGAACCGCCGGGACCCGAGCTATGCAGTCGACTGCTACCCTTGGCTCATGACTGGAATCTGGATTCCCACGTGCCGCCGGATCGGCATGCTGGCGGCGGCCGTCCTGCTGGCCACCCTCGCCGGTTGCGCCTCCAATCCCCCGCGCCATACCGACAACCTGTGCAAGGTCTTCGACCAGCACCCGGACTGGTACGACGCCGCGCACGATGCGCAGAAGCGCTGGGGCACGCCGATCAACGTGCTGATGGCCTTCATCAACCGCGAGTCCGGCTACCGCAAGCGCGCCCGCCCCGACCGACCGTGGTTCCTGTTCATTCCGCTGCCGCGCAAATCCAGCGCCTACGGCTATGCGCAGATCCAGGACCCGGCGTGGGAGGACTACAAGAAAGCCAACGGCGGTCTCTTCAAGAGCCGCACCGACATGGACGACGCGCTCGACTTCATCGGCTGGTACACCGACCGCATCCATCGCACGCTGGGCATCTCCAAGTGGGACCCCAAGCATCTGTACCTCGCCTATCACGAAGGCATCGGCGGTTATCGAAGCGGACACTGGAAACGCAATCGCGCCCTGTTGCGCACGGCCGACGGCGTGGCCTACCGCGCCCGCGAATACGGCGCCCAGCTCAGGCAGTGCGCCGCGCGATTCCGTTGCCGCCACTGGTATCAGCTGCTGTGCCATTGACGCTGCGGCGTCGCCTGCACGGCACGCGACCAACTAGTTGACATCATCAACCAATGTCGACATCATATCGTTGACACTATCAACGATATCCGCCATGACCGCGCCCCATCCCGGCGACGCCCTGCACCGACTTCTGCACGCCTACAAGCGCGCGATGCGCGAGGCCTACCGCGCGGCCGGCATCGAACTGCCGTCCTCGCATCTGCGCGCCATGAAGGCGATCTGTCACCTGCCGCAATGCACGGCGCAGGCCATCGCCGAACGCATGCAGCGCGACAAATCGCAGATCACCCGCATGGTGCAGGAGTTGTGCGCCGAGAAACTGGTCAAGCGCACGCCCGACCCGCTGGACGGCCGTCGCCAGATTCTGACCCCGACCGCCTCGGGAAAGCGTCTGCGCGAGCGCATCGCCGAAGCCGAGCGCGAAGCCGGCGCGCGCATGGTGCGCGGACTGCCTCGGACGTCCATCGAGGCTTTCGTGCGCCTTGCCGAAACCATGGCGGCCAACCTGGATACCACGGAGCCTCCCCGATGAACCGTCCCGACCCCTACCGCTTCACCGTCCTCGGCAAACGCCACATCACCCCGCACATGCTGCGCGTCACGCTCGGCGGCGAAGGCATGCAGCGCTTCCCCGCCCAGCAAGCCAGCGCCTACGTGAAACTGCTGCTGCCCTTGCCCGGGCGCGAGCGCCCCTTGCTGCGTACCTACACCGTGCGCGCGCAGCGCGCCGATGCCATCGACATCGACTTCGCATTGCACGGCGACGACGGCGGCGGTCCGGCTTCCGGCTGGGCGCTGACGTGCGTGCCGGGCGACATCATCGAGATGGCCGGCCCCGGCCCCAAAAAGCAGGTCGATCCCGCTGCGGACTGGATTCTGATGGTCGGCGACATGACCGCCCTGCCCGCGCTCAGCGTCAACCTCGAGCAGCTTCCCGCCCATGCCCGCGGTCACGCGATCGTCGAAGTGCCGGATGCGGCCGATATCCAGACCTTGCCGACGCCCGAAGGCTTCACGCTGCAATGGATCGTCCAGCCGCACCCCGGCCAGTCGACGCCGCTGCTGGACGCGGTGCAGGCGCTGGCATGGCCCGAGGGCGGCACGCTCTCGGTATGGGCCGCGTGCGAGTTCAGCAGCATGCGCGCCCTGCGCGAGCATTTCCGCGACGCGCGCGGCGTGACGCGTCAGCAGATGTACATCTCCAGCTACTGGAAGCAAGGCAGCGACGAGGAATCGCACAAGACGCTGAAGCGTGCGGATGCCGAGGCAAACGAGGCGCGCGCGGCCTGAGCCGGCGTTTCCGCGCGAACCGGATGTCCTGCATCATGGACCGCATTCGCGATCACCGGACCTGCGCATGACGAGCCTCAGCGAAAAGCAACGCGGCGTGCTGCACGGCATGGCGCTGGGCATGACCGGCGCACTGGCGGTCGTGGGGCTCGGCGTCTGGCTGAATCCATTCGGCTATGCGCACACGCTGTCGCTGCCGACACGGCTCGGCGTCGCCGCCCGCGCCATCGCGCTGCCCGCCGCGTGTCTGATGCTCGCCATCGGCCGCCTTGCCGCGCATCGCTTTCGCACGCCCGGGGACATCGACGGCAGCGGCCTGACCCAAGGCAGCGAACGCGCAAACCTGCTGCAGGCCCTGCTGCAAAACACGCTCGAACAAACCGTGCTCGCCAGCGCGGCCTATGTCGCCTGGGCCGTCGCCGCGCCGGCCTCGTGGCTGTCGGTCGTGCCCCTCGCCGCCCTCACGTTCGTAGGCGGTCGACTGCTGTTCTTCGCGCGCTATCGCCACGGCGCGGGAGCGCGGGCATTCGGCTTCGCGTTGACGTTCTATCCCACCGCCCTGATGCTGCTGACCAGCCTGCTGACCATGATCTGGAACCTCGTGGCATGATGCAGACCCTACGTTCACGGGCGCCGCGCAGGAGAGCCGCATGATCCTTGTCGCCAACCTCATGGTCGGCCTGGTGGCCCTGTTGCACGCCGGGTTTCTGGTGCTGGAGATGTTCCTCTGGGACGAGCCGCTCGGGCGACGCGTCTTCGGCCTCAGCACCGAACGCGCGCAGACCACGAAGACGCTGGCCGCCAACCAGGGCCTGTACAACGGCTTCCTCGTCGCGGGTCTGATCTGGGGTCTGCTCGATACGACCAACGGGCTGGCGATCAAGACTTTCTTTCTTGCCTGCGTGATGATCGCGGGCATCTTCGGCGCAGCCACGGTCAGCCGCCGCATTCTCGTGGTCCAGGCGTTGCCGGCCCTGATCGCGCTGCTGCTGCTCTGGCTGGGTTGAACCTCGTCAGTCCGCCTTTCCATCGCATCCGCCGTACCCAGAAATACACATGCATACAGAACACGCTTTACCGCTGCTTTCCCCCATCGTCGCCGGCATGTGGCGCATGGCCGAGTGGAACCTCGACGTCGCCGCGCGCGTGCGCTGGATCGAGCAGGCGCTGGAGCTGGGGATTCATACCTTCGATCACGCCGACATCTACGGCAATCACGAAGTCGAAAGCCTATTCGGCGCCGCGCTGAAAGCAGCGCCCTCGCTGCGCGAGCGCATGCGCATCGTCACCAAGTGCGGCATCCGGCTGACGTCGGCGCAACGCGGCGTGGCCGTGCAGCATTACGACACCTCGCCGGCGCACGTGCGTGCCCAGGTCGAGGCCTCGCTGCGCAAGCTGCACGTCGAGCGCCTGGACCTGGTGCTGATCCATCGCCCGGACTATCTGATGGACGCCACCGCACTGGCCGAGACCTTTGCGGCGCTGACCGACGAGGGCAAGGTCGCGCACTGGGGCGTTTCCAACCACACCGTCGACCAATTCGCCTTGCTCGATGCGCGTCACGCGCTGCGCACCAACCAGGTCGAACTGTCGCCGCTGCACCTTGCCGCGCTCGACGACGGCACCCTGGACCAGGCCCAGCGACTCGGCCGCCGGCCGATGATCTGGTCGCCGCTCGGGGGCGGTCGCCTGTTCACCGGCGAGGATGCACAAGCCGTGCGCGTGCGCGGCGTGATGCAGCCGATGGCCGAACGTCTCGGCGTGTCGCTGGCGACGCTGGCCTACGCCTGGATCTTGCGCCATCCGTCGCGCCCGCATCCGATCACCGGAAGCGGGCGCATCGAAGGTTTGCGCGAGGCCGTCGCCGCGCTCGACGTCACGTTGTCGGCCGAAGACTGGTACACGATCTGGACGGCCAGCACCGGACACCCGGTCCCCTGATCCGAGGGCTGGGACATGCGCCCGCCATGGACGCACATGCGATGCCCGAGCGCTGCGCGAACAGCGTCATCCGTGCACATGCAGCGTGGCCAGAACACGTTGTCGAAAACGCACGCAAACACGCGGCATGCGCCTACCCGGGCAGCGTCGATGTCGCTCCGAATATCCAGCATGCGCGCACGGTTTGCGGTAAAATGCAGGTCTGCCTGATTCCCTAGCAGCGCACCCTCTGAACGCGCCCGCAGAATCGGAGCGAAGGAGGGGATTCCATGAACGCTTCGCAGATCCTCGGCACCGTCCTTCTGGCGGTCGGCGCGATCGTCGCCGTGTCCGAGATGCACACGCTCACCATCTACCTGATTGCCGTCGCGGTCGCCTGTTTCGTCGGCGCCGGCGTGGCCTTTGCCGGCGCGAGTCTGCCGTTGACGCTCGGCGTCGCGGCCGTGGTCGCCGTGCTGGGCATGCCGGTGGCGCACTGGATGCGCGGCCGCCTGCGCAATCACGCGTCCGAGCACGTCACCCACGACGATGTCGGCCGCACCGTGCAGGTCGTCGCGTTCGATCAAGACCACCTGCGCGTGTCCTACCGCGGCACCGCCTGGAATGCGCGCATGCAGGATGCATCCGCCACCACGCCGCATCCTGGCCAGACCCTGCGCATCGTCGCCCGCGAGGGCAACGTGCTGGTGCTGGCCGCCGTCGCCGCCTGAGCGCGGCGCGGCCTTCCACTATCTATCTTCGACAAGGAGAGCTCCATGTCCGTGAGTCTTGTATTCGCCATCGCTCTGGTGGTGATCGCGCTTACCCTCATCAGCCGCGGCCTGCGCATCGTGCCGCAGCAACATGCTTGGGTGGTCGAACGTCTCGGCCGCTTCCATCGCGTGCTGGAACCCGGCCTCAACCTGCTGATCCCGATCGTCGACAACGTCGCCTACAAGTTCGATCTTCGCGAAACGCCGATGGACGTCGAAAAGCAGGTCTGCATCACCAAGGACAACACGCAGATTTCCATCGACGGCGTGCTGTACCTGCAGATCACCGATCCCAAGGCGGCCGCCTACGGCACCTCCGACCCGCTGGCCTCGGTCGAGCAGCTGGCGCAGACCATCATGCGTTCGGACGTCGGCAAGAAACAGCTGGATGAAGTGCTGTCCTCGCGCACCGAACTGAACGAGTCCATCGTCAGCGAACTCGATCGCGCCGCGCTGAACTGGGGCGTCAAGGTGCTGCGCTATGAAATCCGCGACATCAATCCGCCGCAGGAAGTGATCCGCGCGATGGAACTGCAGATCACCGCCGAGCGCCAGAAGCGCGCGCTGATCGCCAAGTCCGAGGGCGAGAAGCAGCAGGCCATCAACGTATCCGAAGGCGAGCGCCAGCAGCAGATCAACCGCGCCGAGGGCACCAAGCGCTCGAAGATCCTGCAGGCCGAGGGCGATGCCCAGGCGGTGACCACGGTCGCCGACGCCACCGCCCGCGCGCTGGCGACGGTCGGCGCCGCACTGCAGCAGTCCGGCGCGCAGGACGCCATGAAGATGCAGGTCGCGCAGGACTTCATCGCCCAGTGGGGCGGCATCGCCAAGGAATCCAACGTGATGATCGTGCCGTCGGACATGGGCGATCTGTCCAAGATCGTCGGCACCGCGTTCAAGATCGTCGACGGCGTGAAACCGAAGGGTGCGGCGAGCTGATTCCCTTCCCCCGCACACCACGAAAAAGGCGCCCGAACTGGGCGCCTTTTTCGTCAGCGGTTGTAGATGCGCTTTTTCAAGGTTCGACCGGAGGCATCGAAGATATAGGTGACCCCCATGTGATCGCTGCGCACCGGAAACAGCAGCACCTTATCGTGGCGGACCGGAAGCAACGTGACCTCGGCCTCCCCGTGCGGGAATTTCCCGTCACGGTTCCGAATTCGGCAACCTTCGGCATGTCCTGCGCATACAGGCGGGCTGCCTGGCGCAGGCCTCGCATCAGCGCCGGCGACAGATCGCAGTTCACGTTCGTGCAAATCGACCATGTTTTGTCTTTGTATGCCCGGATGGGCTGCGCATCCTTGGGCAGCGGGTGACACCACCACATCGTCCTCAATGGACCCGGCCCCGATGGCTGCGTTGCTCGAAGCCGCGTGCTTCGGGCTTTCCTGTGCGCTCGCACGCGACTCGGGAAAGACCCAAACACCGCAGCCACCGCGATGGTACCGCGCGCCATCCACCACTTCGTGCACATACCTGCAACTCCACCACGCCAGCAGCGGCAGCCCATCGACTCACTCGGACGCCGTAGCGTCCTCCGCGAACTGTTCGTCCAGCCATTCGCCCAGCTGTGCGAACACGCGGCTGCGCGCCGGCTCGGCCTCGTTGAAAATCTCGTGATAGAGCCCGCCGAGGATGCGACCGTCCAGCTTCGATGGCGGCGCGGCGGCGATGAAGTCGCGGCTGCCGGAGGCGTCGACCAGATGATCGTCGCCGGCCGCCATCAGCAGCGTCGGTACGCTTAGATCGTCCGCTTCGGCAAGACAGTACGCACCGGCGCGGAAGATGAAATCGGCCAGACGCGGCGTGATGCGGTTGTCGCAGTTCGGGTCCTCACCGTAGAACGCGGCGACCGACGGATCGTGCGACAGATACGCGCGCTTGAGACCGTTGCGCAGCGGCAAATTCGGCGTCATGCCGGTGAGCACGCTCGCCAGACGCTGCATGAAGACCGACTCGTGACTGCGGAACGCCGGCGAGGACAGCACCATCGCGGTGGGTTTGAATCGTCCCTCGAGCACCGCGCGCGCGACGATCAGTCCCCCCATGCTGTGGCCGAACAGCAGCGACGGCGTGTCGAACTCGGCAGCGTAGGCGGCGTACATGGCCGTCAGGTCGTCGAGCAGATCGTCGCCGCGACGCAGCGCCCCGCGCGGCCCTGGCGAGCGACCGTGACCCCGCTGGTCGTAGCTGCACACGTCCCAGCCCCGTCCCGCGAACCAGGCGGCGATGTGCCGGTAGCGACCGCTGTGTTCGCCCAGCCCATGCACCAGCAGCACGCCGCGCCGCGCGGACGGGTCCGCCCAGCGACGCCGGAACAGCGACTGGCCGTCGGCCATGCTTACGTGATCGAACTGCCCCTCCGGCCCCGGCAGCGGATCGGCGCGAAGTGCGTTGGTCATCGGATCGCCCTCTGTGGCTCGACTCGATCATGCTATGCCGCACCGGCCACGCCAACCGTTTCCATCCAAGCGAAGCGGGCACCGCGGACGGCAATGCTCAGTTCGGCACGCTGTGCAAGGCCACGCCCCCCGACTGCACCGGCGGGAAGGCCGCCGCGGCCTGCGCCCATTCGTCCGAACGCAACTCCAGCGCTTCGCTGGTCCCGGCACGCGCGGAGCGGACGCCGGCTTCGAGCACGGCCATCAGCGCCAGCGCCTGGGCCGGCGGCACCGGGTTGGGCGCCTGGCCGCGTATCGCGTCACGCACGCCGGCGTAAAAGCTGCGGTAATCGCCGGCCGGCGCGGGCAGCGTCGTCTCCTCGCCGTTGCCGTCGATCACGCGCAGCGGATCGGGATCGTCGCCCCAGCCCGCCGCGCCCGGCCGCATGCCTTCGCGCAGTTGGCCCTCCTGCCGGTCGGCGCCGTGCTTGCGCAGGCCACCGCGCTCGCCGTGCACGAGATAGCGCGGCGTGCCGCCCGCGACCAGCATGCCGGCCTGCAGCACGACCTGCAGCGCACCGTAATCGAGCACGGCGTGGAACCAGTCGTCGACCACGCTGCCATTGCGCTGCGCCAGCCGATGCAGCGTGATCCGCTCGGGCAGACCGAACAGCACCAGCGCCTGATCGGCCAGGTGCGGGCCGAGATCGAACCACAGACCCGCGCCCGGCACCGCCTGTTCGCGCCAACGCACGCGCACTTCCGGGCGGAAGCGATCGATGCGCGACTCGACATGCACTACACGACCGACGCGACCGGCCGCCACGGCTGCGCGAACGGCCAGGAAATCGCTGTCCCAGCGACGGTTCTGGAACACGGACAGCACGCGCCCGGCGTCCTGCGCCAAACGCGTGACGTGACGAGCCTGGGCCAGATCCAGCACGAACGGCTTGTCCACGACCACATGCTTGCCGGCACGCAGCGCGGCCTCGGCCAGCGATGCGTGCAGCGCGTTCGGCGCGGCGATCACGACCAGATCGACATCCGCGCGCGCGATCAGGCTCGCGGCATCGGGCACGACATCGGCCTGTGGCAGATCGGCCCGCACCTGCGCCGGCTGACTGGACGCCACCACGGCAAGTTCCAGGCCGTCCACCGCCTCGATCAATGGCGCATGGAAGGTGCGGCCGGCGTAGCCGTAACCGATCAGGCCCACGCGCAGCGGGCGATGCGAGCGATCCATACTCATGGCCTGATCGTGCCCGCTTCCGCACACCGAGGCGAGTGCATGGCGCACATCGTCGCATGCGCGGCCACCAAGAAAGCGGTCATCGCGATTGCTTCCGCGGCGCAACCAGCCGAATCTCGAACAGCGTCGGCCAGCACTTGCCGGTGACGAACAATCGGCGATGCTCGGCATCCCAGGCGATGCCGTTGAGTACATCGTCCTCGGGATTGGGCAGCTTGCTCACGTCCAGCAGACCCTTCAACTCGATCCAGCCCACCACATGCCCGGTGGCCGGATCGATGCGCGCGATGCGGCTGGCCTGCCAGATGTTGGCGAACAACTGGCCGTCGACCCACTCCAACTCGTTGAGGTTATGCACCGGCTTGCCGTCGGCGGTGACGTGGATCGTGCCGACCTGCTGCAGCGTGTTGGCGTCCAGCACGCGCAGATCGGGCGTGCCGTCGCTCATGTACAGCCGGTCTTCGTGGCTCGTCAGCGCCCAGCCCTCGCCCGGATAACGAAACAGGCGGATGGGTTTCAGACTGGCGAGGTCATAGACCAACCCGATGTGCTGACGCCAGGTCAGCTGGATCAGGCGATCCTTCCACGCCACGATGCCCTCACCGAAAATCTTCGGCGGCAACAACGTCTGCTGCACCACCTTGCCGCTGCGCAATTCGACCTTGCGCACCGACGAAGCGCCCTCCATGCCGGTGCTCTCGTACAGAAAGCCGTCCCGGTAGAACAGGCCTTCGGTGAAGGCGTTGGTGTCGTGCGGATAGCGGTGCACGATGGTGTAGCCGTAGACCGGAATCGCCGCGTGCAGTGGAGCGGAAAGCATCAGCGCCATCAGCACGGCCCAGCAGCCGACGCCACGACGGAGCGTCTTGCGCAGCGCCGCGGAGACGGACTCGCGCGCCGCCATCCGCCAAGGGCCGACAGTCACGCGCATGCCGCCGCCGGCTTGCGCGCTACCAGATCGATCAGGGCGGACATGCCCTCGTGGCGACCTTCGTGGAGTTCGGCGTCGTAGCTGGCCAGATGTTCGATCTGCAGTCCCGAGAAAGCCTCGCGCAGCATCGGTTCGGTGTACATGTTCTCCGCCTCGGACGGACCGCCGGTGCCGTAGGCCAGCTGCTCGGGACGATAGCCCTGCAGCAGCAGCAGACCGCCCGGCTTCAGCGCGCGCTGCATGTCCGCGAACATCCGCGCGCGGAACGCCGGGTCGGCGAACTGGATGAAGATGCCGGCGATGACGTCGAAGCGCTCGTGGCCGAAATCCCAGTCCGCCAGATCGGCCAACTCGTAGCGCAACTGCACGCCGCGCGCGTCGGCCAGGCGGCGGCTCTTGTCCAGCCCGACCTGCGAACCGTCCACGGCCAGCACGTCCAGTCCCTGTTCGGCCAGCCAGACGCCGTTGCGGCCATCGCCGTCGGCCACCGCCAGCGCCATGCCCTGTGCCGGCAGGCGCGCCTGCTGCGCGACCATGAACGCGCTCGGCGCGGTGCCGAACAGATAGTCGTCGCCGGCGTAGCGTTCGTCCCAATCGACCATGAATGGAATCTCCTCGCGTGGGGGGTCTGCGCATTCTACGCGCCCCGCACCGGTACAATGGCGGCATGTCCCTGATCCAATTGCTCAAGGCCGACTACAGCGTCGGCGGTCCATTGCTGCTCGACGGCATCGACTTCACCCTGGATGCCAACGAGCGCGTGTGCGTGGTCGGGCGCAACGGCGCCGGCAAGTCCACGCTGCTGCGCCTGCTCGACGGCACGATCACGCCCGACGACGGCGAAGTCCGCCGCCAGGACAGCGTGCGCGTGGCGCGGCTGACGCAGGAAGTGCCGCAAGACGCGCACGGCAGCGTGTTCGACGTGGTCGCCGCGGGCCTGGGTGAACTGGGCGCGCAGCTGGCCGCCTTCCACCGCGCCGCGCACGACGGCGACACGGACGCGATGGCCCGCGCCCAGGCGCGCATCGAGGCGGGCCACGGCTGGGACCTGGACACCCGCGTCGGCCAGACCCTGTCGCGCCTGGAACTGGATGGCGACGCCGACTTCGCCGCCCTGTCCGGCGGCATGAAGCGCCGCGTGCTGCTGGCGCAGGCGCTGGTCTGCGCGCCGGACGTGCTGCTGCTGGACGAACCGACCAACCACCTCGACATCGCCGCCATCGACTGGCTGCAGGAATTCCTGCGCGGCTTCGCCGGCAGCATCGTGTTCGTCACCCACGACCGCCGCTTCCTGCGCGAGCTGGCCACGCGCATCGTCGAGATCGACCGCGGCCGCCTCACCGACTGGCCCGGCGACTACGACAACTACCTGCGCCGCCGCGAGGAACGCGCGCACGCCGAGACCCAGGCCAACGCCCTGTTCGACAAGCGCCTGGCGCAGGAAGAAGCGTGGATCCGCCAGGGCATCAAGGCCCGGCGCACCCGCAACGAGGGCCGCGTCCGCGCCCTGAAGGCGATGCGCAACGAACGCGCCGAGCGGCGCGAGAAAACCGGCAGCGCGAAGATGCAGCTGGCCGACGCCCAGGCTTCCGGGCGCAAGGTCGTCGAGGCCAAGGACCTCGCCTTCGGCTACGGCGAGCGCACGCTGGTGAAGGACTTCTCGACCGTGGTCATGCGCGGCGACCGCATAGGCATCATCGGCCCGAACGGCGCCGGCAAGACCACGCTGATCCGCCTGCTGCTCGGCCAGACGCCGCCCGACGCAGGCAGCGTGAAGATCGGCCAGAATCTGGAAATCGCCTACTTCGACCAGTACCGCGCGCGTCTGGACGAGAACCTCAACGCCGCCGACAACGTCGCCGAGGGCCGCGAATTCATCGAACTCAACGGCAAGCGCACCCACATCATGGGCTACCTGCAGGACTTCTTGTTCTCGCCCGAACGCGCCCGCGCGCCGATCACGCGCCTGTCCGGCGGCGAACGCAATCGCCTGCTGCTGGCCAAGCTGTTCGCGCAGCCGTCCAACCTGCTGGTGATGGACGAACCGACCAACGATCTCGACGTCGAGACGCTGGAACTGCTCGAAGACCTGCTGGCCGACTACAAGGGCACCCTGTTGCTGGTCTCGCACGATCGCGAATTTCTCGACAACGTGGTCACCAGCACGCTGGTGCTGGAAGGCGACGGCCGCATCGGCGAGTACGTCGGCGGCTACGCGGACTGGCTGCGCCAGCGTCCCGCCCCGCGCGATGCTCTTGCGGGCGCCAAGCCTTCATCCCGATCGCGTTCGTCTGCAGCCGCACCGGCGCCGTCGTCCCCGACGCCGCCGCGCCGCAAGCTCAGCTACAAGGACCAGCGCGAACTGCAGCAGCTGCCGGCCCGCATCGAGCAACTGGAAAACGACATCGCCGCGCGCACCGAAGCCATGAACGCGCCGGATTTCTATCAACAGGACAGCGACGTCATCGTCGCCGCCAACGAAGCCCTGGCCGACCTGCAGACCGAACTCGAACAAGCCTACGCGCGCTGGGAAGAACTGGAAGGCTGATCCGCCATCATTTGCCGCTGCGGCCATGACAGAAGTAAGAAAAGGACCCAACTCCCCTCGCGGATCATGCGAATCATGAAGTCTTTATAGCTGATTCTCACCGCGTTGCCTCTGTACCTTGTAACCGTCTCGGATCATGTCGAATCCAGCCGCGACGAGACCACCCTCAGCGAAGCAAGCAGGCCGATCCCTACGCACGGGTCACGGCTTGCGCTGACGCCACCGGCAGCCACAGAGTGGCTACCGCGCCCGGCCTATCCTCACGCGTAGTGAGACTCACGCCGCCTTCGTGCGCCTCGGCGATCTGCCGCACCAGCGCCAGGCCGATACCGGAACCGCCCGGTTTGGTGGTGAAGAACGGCACGAACAGGTTGTCGCTGCGCGGCGGGCCCGGACCGTTGTCGATCACCTCGATCAGCACGCGCGCTTCCTCGCAGCGCCAGCGCACGCGTACCTCGGCGCCTGCGGCCGGCGCCGCCTCGGCGGCGTTGCGGATCAGATTGATGAGGGCCTGCTCGATCTGGTCCGGATCGGCATGCACCGTCAGCGCTTCGCCGGGCTCGACCTCCACGGCGCAACGCTGTTGCAGGCGCGCCGCCTTGCCGACTAGTTCGGCCAGATCGACCTCGCGCTTCTGCGGCATCGGCAGCCGCGCCAGGCTGCTGTAGCCGGACAGGAACCGCGAGAGTGCACCGGCACGCTTGCCGATCACCTCCAGCCCGGAGCGGAAGTCCTCGCGCCAGTCGTCCGGCAACGGTTCGCGCGCGGCCAGGCTGGCCAGCGTGTCCGCCATCGACTGGATCGGTGCCAGCGAATTGTTGACCTCGTGACCGAGCACGCGCAGCAGCCGCTGCCAGGCCAGACGCTCCTCTTCGCGCAGCACGCGGCCGACGTCGTTGATGACCAGCAACTGCCCGCCGCGTCCGCCGCTGCGCAATGGCGCGCGACGCACCTCGAAACGCCCGCTGCGTCCCGGAAAGGCGTGCGCCACCGCCTGCGAGGACGGCGCATTGAGCAAGGCGTCCAACCCCAGTTCCTCGGCGCGCAGACCGAACACACGATGCTTGTCCGCATCCAGCAGTTGCTGACCGGCGGGGTTCATCAGGCGCAGGCGGCGGTCCTGGTCGAACACGAACACCGCGCTGTCCAGCGCCGCCAGCGTCTTGCTCAGCAGGTACGAGGATTCCTCGAACGCCAGGCGCTCGTCCTGCAGGCGTTCGGCCAGCCGGTTGACGTCGTCGATCATGTCGCCGAGCACACTGTCCGACGCACCGCGCAGGCTGTAGTCGCCCTGTCGCAACGCCTCGATCAGGCTCGACAGCGTGTACAGCGGGAAGATCGCGCGGCGGCGATGCCAGCGCGCCAGCATCAGCGTCAATACCACTACCGTGGCCAGTACCACGACGGTCCACCGACCCTGTGGCAGCCCGAACACGAACACACCGAGCAGCGCCAGCAAGGCCGGCGCCGCGACCAGCAGACCGCCGTAGAACACGCGCGCCTCGAAACGTGGCATCAGGCCGCGTTGGGACGGTTTCGTTGGCGGCTCAGTCGGCATGCCCCGCAGTATCGCGCAAACCGTGCTTCTCCATGCGCCGATACAGCGTCTGACGGGTGATGCCAAGCGCATCGGCCGCCTGCTGCAGGTTGCCGTCGTGGCGATCCAGTGCGCGACGCACCAGCACCGCCTCGACCTGGTCCAGGGTCATGCCCTCGAAATCCGTGCCAACCCCGGACTCGACCTCCGTCGGTGTGCCGAAGGCCAGCGCCGCGGCGCTGACCTGATCGTGTTCGGCCAGCAGCGCCGCACGCTCCATAAGATGCTGCAGTTCGCGTACGTTTCCGGGCCAGCGCCAGGCCAGCAGCGCGCGTTCGGCGGAAGCGGCCAGATGTAGCGGTTCGCGACCATGCCGCGCGACGCTGCGGGCGAGAAACGCGCGCGCCAGCGGCAGAATGTCATCGCGCCGTTCGCGCAGCGGCGGCAGGCGCACTTCCAGCGTGTTGAGGCGGTACAGCAGGTCCTTGCGGAAACGGCCGGCCGCGACTTCGGCGTCGAGATCGGCGTTGGTCGCCGACACCAGCCGCACGTCCGCCGTCTGCGTGCGCGAGGAACCCAGCCGCTCGAACTCGCCATCCTCGAGCACGCGCAACAATTTGGGTTGCTGCGAAGCGGGCACGTTGCCGACTTCGTCGAGGAACAGCGTGCCGCCGTCGGCCAGCTCGAAACGGCCGATGCGCTCGCCCTTGGCATCGGTGTACGCGCCGCGCACGTGGCCGAACATCTCCGACTCGAACACGCTCTCGGCGATGCCGCCCATGTTGACCTTGACCAGCGAGCGATCCGCGCGCGGCGACAACGCGTGCAGGCGCTGCGCGATGACGCCCTTGCCGGTGCCATTCTCGCCCAGCACCAACACGTTGGCGTCGCTGGCGGCGATGCGCGCGGTCAGATCGAGCACCCGACGCATGGCCGCGGATTCGGCGATCAGCTCGCCGCCCTCCTCGGCGCGAAGCAAGGCGTTCTCAGCTTCCAGCCGACGCTGCCGACGCGCGCTTTCGCCAAGCGCGATCTGCGCGCGCAGCACGCGCATCAGACGCATGTTCTCCCACGGCTTCTCGATGAAGTCGGCCGCGCCCAGACGCATCGCCTCGACCGCCAGCGGCACGTTGCCCCAGGCCGTCATCACGATCACCGGCATCTCCGGCACGTGCTGGCGCAATTGTTCGAGCAGCTCCAGGCCTTCCTCGCCCGAGGTCGTGTCGCGGGTGTAGTTCAGATCGATCAGGGCGGCGTCGAAATCGCGGCGACGCGCCTGTTCCAGCGCCGTCGCCGGGCCGTCGACGCCGACCGCATTCATGCCTTCGGCCTTCAGCAGCATGCGCAATGCTTCGCGCACGTCGGCCTGATCGTCGGCGAGCAGCACGCAGGGGTTCGTCGAGCGCTTCATGACTTCATCCATTTCCGCAGTGTAGTGCTCACTCGTAACGCAGCGCGACCGCCGGGTCCACGCGCAAAGCGCGCAGCATCGGCACCAGCGTGGCGAGTGCGGAAATGCCGATCACCGTCGCCAGCACTGGCACGAACACGCCCGGATCGTGAGCGCGCGTGTGCAGACCCGGATCGGCCAGCAGTTTCGACCACGGCCACGACAGCAGCAGCCCGATGCCCAGGCCCAGACCGAGCTGCCAGAACAGCTGCCGCCCCGTATCCAGCAGAATCGCGCCGTGACCCGCGCCGATCGCGCGACGGATGCCGATCTCGCGGGTGCGTTGCGCTACCGAGAAGGCCAGCACGCCGTACAGACCGGCAGCCGCCAGCAACAGCGCAACCAGACCCAGCGCGCTGAACACGCCCGTCAGCACTACCAGCCCCACGCGCGCCGTCGCCATGGCGTCGGCCTGGCTGCGCACCGCATAAACGGCCGCCTGCGGGTCCACGCTGTGCACCGCGTCGATCAATTGCGGCGCGAATGTCGAAGCATCGGCATGCGTGCGCACGGCCAGACCGACGTCGTGCAGGGGGCTGAACGTGGCGCTCTGCTGCAGCGGCACCAGCAGGCCCGGCCGCGGACGTTCCAGCATGCTGTCCATCTGCAGCGACTGGATCACGCCGACCACCGTCAGCGTGCGCGCCCACGGCTTGCCGGGATACAGCACCAGCTTCTGATCCAGCGCATCGCGGTGCGGCCAGTAGGCCGCGGCCATCTTGGCGTCGATCACCACGACCGGCGCACTGTCGGCGCGATCGCGCGCATCGAGAAAGCGCCCTTCGCGCAGGTGCACGCCATAGGTGTCGAGAAAGTGCGCATCGACAATGGCCATCTGCGCGCGCGGCCAGCCGTCCGCAGGCTGCGGCTGACCCGGCAGGGACACATCCTCGTGGCTGCCCAGCACGGCGGCGGGCACGACATCCGACGCCGTGGCCGCGACGACTTCCGGATTCTGCTGCAGCCGTTGGACCACAGCCTCGAAGAAACGGATGCGCTGCGCATCTTCCTTGTAGGCCTGCGGCGGCAGAGCGACATCGGCCGTCAGCACCTGCGCGGCATGGCTCGCGCCCACGGCCGGCTGCGCCATCAGCGCATGCAGCGAGCGCACGAACGTGCCCGCGCCGACCAGCAGCACCACGGTCAGCGCCACCTCAACCACCACCATCACCCGCGACACGCGCGCGAAGCCGCTCCCGGAACCCTTGCTGCCGTCGCGCATGGCGTCCTGCAGATCGTCGGCGCGTGTCGCGCGCCAGGCCGGGATGCCGCTGGACAGCATGGTGCTCAGCAGCGCCACGACGATACCGAACGCGATGACCGAGGCATCGGTGCCGTGCAGGGTCAGGACCGACTCCGGATGGTTGGCCACCCAGGTCGCGTCGATCCAGCGTCCGCCTGCGTGCACGATCAGAAAAGCCAGCGCCAGCGCCGCCGCGCCCAACAGCAGACCTTCCGCCAGCGCGCCGTACAGCAGCCGCATGCGACTGCCGCCAAGCGCGCTGCGCAGCGACAGCTCATGCCGCCGCTGCAGCGTCTGTACCAGCTGCAGGTTGGCCACGTTGATGCATGCCAGCAACAGCACCAGCACGCCGGCGCCGAACATCAGCCACACCCAGCGGCGCATGTCCCGCGGCACGAAACTCAACGATACCGGCGCGACGATGAGCTGCATGGTATGCACGCCCGACGGCAGGGTTCGCTGCAGCCGACCGGCCCAAGCATCCAGTTCCGCCCGCACCTGTCCGAGCTGGACGCCGGGCGCCATCCGCGCCACGGCGGCAACGTACGTATGCTGGCCCGATTGCAGGCGCAACGGCAGCCAGGCCTGCGCGCTCCCCGGGAAGCCGAACGCCGCGGGCATCACGCCAACGACGGTCGCCCACTCGCCATCGACCCGGACGGAACGCCCGACGATCTTCGGGTCGGCCCCGAAGTGCTCTCGCCACAGCGTCTCGCCGAGCAGCAGCGCGTGCGGTGCGCCCAGCGCGTCGTCCGCAGGCACGAACCCGCGCCCGAGGAGTGGCTGAGCGTCCAGCAGACGCATCATGGAGGCCGTCAATCGAGCGCCGCGGTAGTACGTGGCGCCGTGACCGCTGTCCAGGCTGATACCCGCCTCCCGATAGGCGCCCATGCGGTCGACCCCGCGCAGCTTGCCGCGAAGCTGCAGATACTGATCCCCATCGATCCCCTCGATGCCGTTGGGTGTCGGCATCCCCACCGAAATCAACCGTTCGGCATGCGGCAGGGGCAGTGGCTGCAGGATCAGCGAATTGACCATGCTGAACACGAACATCATCAGCCCCAGCCCGACCCCCATCACGGTCACCGACAGCAACGCATATCCCGGCCGTCTCGACAGCCGCCTTCCCGCCTGACGCCATTCGCGAATCCACATCGGATCACTCTCCCCGCAACGCCGTCATCGGCAAGGTGCGTGCCGCACGCAGCGCCGGAATCAGGCAGGCCAGCAAACCGGCAAACGACAACGCCAACGCGACACACAGCATCGCACCAGGATCAAACAGGCCGCTCCGTCCGATCTGCTCCATCACCGCACGCAACATGCTGGTAAAGGAAAGGGCCAGCACCACGCCGAGGGCCAGTCCAATCGCGATCTGCAGCAAACCGCCCCGCAATACCAGCCGGATCAGTCGCGAGGGCGACGCGCCGAGTGCGGTGCGCACACCGAACTCGCGCTCGCGTGCCGCGACCGCCACCGCCATCACCGCGTACAGTCCCGCAGAAGCCAGCAGCAACGACAAGGCCGAGAAAACGCCCACCAGCAGAAGATTCAAGCGCACCGCGTCCAGCGTAGAAGCCACCACGTCCGACATCGTACGCATGTGGGCGATGGGTTGATCCGGCGCCACCTCGGCAATCGCCTGACGCAATGCCTCGCGATAACCGTTCGGATCGCCGTGCACGCGAATCGCGAATCGCATCGGCTCGAAACTCCGGAACACGCGCAACGCATCTTCCGAAACCTGCGCAAGCGGCACGTAGAGCACCGTGGGCTCCGAGCCCAGCGGACCGAACTGTTTGGTGTTGCCGACGACGCCGACGATACGCGCCGACCAGCCGCTCTCGCCGTGGAACTGCTGAATCGTCTTGCCCAGGGCATGCCCGCCATAAAGCTTCTCGGCCATGGCCTGATTGACGATAGCCACGGCCTCGCCGCCCCGGATATCGCTGGGCGAAAACGCGCGTCCCTGCAGCAGGTGGATGCCGAACAACCGGAAGAAGCCGGGGCCGACTGCGTGGTACTGACTGTTGAATTCCTCGCCACCCGGTGCGTGCAAGGCCCCGATATTGAATTGGTCGAACCGGGTTCCGCCGGGCAGGTTGGTCATGCCGACGGCGCTATCGACACCGGGAATACCACGGAACCGCTCCACCAGGCGACGGGACAGTGATGCGACCGAGGCGGCGTCCGGATATTCCGCTTTCACCGGCGCCAGATCCACCGTGAGAATCCCCTGACTGGCATAGCCCAACGGCGTGCGTGCGGCATCGTAGAGCGTATGCAGAAAGACGCCGGCCACACTGAGCAACGCCATGGCCAGGGCCATCTGCACGACCACCAGCGCCCGACCGAGACGACCGCTGCGCACGCCGATGCCGCTGCGCCCGCCTTCGCGCAATTCGTCGCTCGACATGCCGGAATGACTGCGCCACAGCCCCAGCCCCGCGGCCAGCAGCGCGCCTACGATCCCCAGGGCCAGCCCCAGAAACCACACCGACGCACCGAGATGGATGCGGCCACCGGACAACCATGCCGCGGGAATGAAATGCTGCAGCCACGCCATCGCCGAAGCGGCCAGAAGCACCCCCAGCAGCGCTCCGCCGACGCCGATCAACAAGCCTTCGGCCAGCGCGGGCAAGACAAGCCGCAAGCGCGGCGCACCCAGCGCGCTGCGCACGGCGACATCGTGATGGCGCGACAGCGAGCGCAACAACATCAGATTGGTGAGATTGACCAGCGCGATCAGCAATACGAACAGCGCGCTGCAAAGGAACAGGATCAGTTTGGGGCGACTGTCCGCATGCATCGCCTCGCGAAAGTCCTGCGCACCGAAGTGGGCATGCAGCCAGTACTTGTTGTCGGACTGCGCGTACATGGCATGCAGACGTGCATCGACCTGCTGCGCGACACTGGCTACGGTCGTGCCCTGGTCGAGTCGGGCAACCGCCATGTAGTTGGTTCCGTCATTCAGCGACCCCGCGCGCAAAGCCGTCGGCAACATGATGTCGCCATCGTTGCCCACGGCATCGAAACTGGCCGGCAGCACACCGATGATCGCGTGCGGCACCCCTTCCACTTGCATGTCGCGTCCGATCACACCGGGATCGCCACCGTAGCGCCGCAACCAGAAACCGTGGGTCAGAATCACCACCTTCGGCCCATGCGGCGCATCTTCCTGGGCATTGAAGTTGCGCCCCAGCTGCACGTGCAGACCCAGGGTCGGCAACAGATGGCGGTCGGCGTACGTCACCGGCACCTGCTCCGGCGCGCCGCCGCCGGCGATGTTCGCCGTGGGCGTGAAGCCCTCCATCAATCCGATCGAACGTACTCCGGAAAGCGATTGGAGATGCTGGTACTGCTGCGGGGAAATGCTCGACACCTGCCCGCCGTCGAGCGGGCCGAGCACGGCCAGACGCGAGACCTGCGGGACCGGCAAGGGCTTCAGCAGCACCTGATCGATCAACATGAACACCGATGCCGTGGCCCCGATGCCCAGCGCCAGCACCGCGGTCGCCAACAGCAGGAATCCGGGCCTGCGCAGACTCGCGCGCCACGACCTGAGAATCTCGTTCAACACGATGCCCATGGTTTCAATCTCCTCGCAACGCACGCATCGGCTGCACGCGCGACGCCCGCAGCCCAGGCACCAGACAGGCCAGCAAGCCTGCACATGACAGCGACAGCACCACGAACGACAGCACCGTCGGATCGAAAACGCTGCGATTAACCTGCACCAACACCGAACGCAGCACGCCGGCAAAGGCGAACGCGAGACCGAGGCCCGCCAGCAAGCCGATCGATACCTGCAGCAACCCGCCGCTCAGGATGCCGCACAGCAAGGTGGACGGCGAAGCGCCCAACGCCAGACGCACGCCGAATTCGCGCTCGCGCATCGCCACGGACGAGGCGACCACGGCAAACATGCCGGTCGCGGCCAGCAGCAGCGCCAGTACCGAGAAGATGCCCACCAGCAGCAGATTCAGCCGCACGCTGTCCGTAGTGCGATGGACGACGCGCTGCATGCTGCGCACATGGGCAATCGGCTGGTCCGGCGCCGCGCGCGCCACAGCATCGACGATGGCCCGGCGATAGCTCTCCGGATCGCCGTGCACCCGCAGCGCGAATCGCAGCGGGCTGAAGCTCTGGTAGAGACCCATCAGGCCTTCGGGACACTGCGAGAGCAGGATGTACATGATGCCGTCGTCATCGCCCAGCGGGCCGAACGGACTGATCGTCCCGATCACACCGACGATGCGAGCAGCGAACGGCTTGCCGCCATCGCTTGGCACGGGCGAGGTGAACTCGATCGTCTTGCCCAACGCGTGCCCCGCGAACATGCGCTGGGCCAGCATCGTGTTGACGATCGCCACCGGCTCGCCGCCCTTGCGGTCGTCGGTGGTGAACGAACGTCCCCGCAACAGGGGAATGTCGAAGGCGGAAAAGTAGCCCGGACTCACCAGCCGAAGCTGCGGCGAATTCATGGACAGCGGCAAGGCACCCGACGCATGAATGTTACCCAGGTAGAAATTCTGCGAATGGTCGCCCGCCGGCAGTGCGCTGGCCACAGTCACCTGTTCCACGCCGGACAAGGCGCGCAACTGCTCCACGACCTGCGTCGTCAGCGACTGCACCGAAGAAGTATCCGGATACCTGGCCTTCACCGGCAGCAGATCGAACGTGACCACATCGCAGCTATTGAAGCCCAGCGGCGTGTGCGACGCGTAATAGAGCGCATGCAGGAACAGCCCGCTGGCGAACAGAAGCATGGCCGCCAGCGCCACCTGGACAACGACCATCGCGCGTCCGAGCAGCCCATTGCGCTGCGAGAGGCCGCTACGCCCCCCTTCGCGCAACTCGTCCACGGAGAGCGAGAACCGGCTGCGCCATACCCCCAGTAGCACCGCAATTAATGCGCTGCCGAGACCCAGGACGAGCGCAAGCGACACCACCGAGGCATGCAGCTGCACATGGGTACCGGCCAGCCATTCCACCGGAATCATGCCGCGCAACGCCGACAGACCGAACACGCCCGCGGCAACGCCGCACAACGCCCCGCCCAGACCGACCAGGAGTCCTTCCGCCAGCATCGGCAGCCATCGACGCATCGTCGAGGCGCCCAGCGCATGCCGGACCGCCGTATCGTGGCTGCGCGATACTGAGCGCAGCAGCACCAGGTTGGTCAGGTTCACCATCGCCAGCAGCAACAGCACCGCCGCACTGGCCAGGAACATCATCAGGACCGGGCGCGCCTGCGCGCGCAGTGACGTGCGCAGCGCATTCACCTTGAAATGCTGCTGCGACCAGTACCCTGCATCCGGCCCGGTCAGCGCACCTGTGTGCCGCAGCAACATGTGCATGTTCGCCTGGAACTGGCCACCGACCGCCGCCATCGACGTGCCGGGCGCAAGCCGAGCGACCGCGCGATAGTTCGGCCCCTGGTCGTCACTGTTCGCGGGCAGCGCCAGCGGCAGCAGCAAGTCGCTCTGCTCGAAATCGACGCTGGCCGGCAACACCCCGACGATCGTGTACGGCGTGCCCTCGATCGACATGTTACGGCCGATGACGCCCGCATCGCCGCCGTAGCGGCGCAGCCAGAAGCCATGGCTGAGAATCACCGCTTTCGGGCCATGCGGATCGTCCTCGTCCCGGGTGAAGTTGCGACCCAGCGCCAACCGGACGCCCAGGGTCGACAACAGGCCGCGATCGGCGGCGATGGCCGGCACCAGCTCCGGCCGTCCACCGCCGGAGATGTTCTTCATGTGCGACCACTGCTCGATCAGCCCCAGCGATTGCACGCCGTGGATCGATCCAATGTGCTGGTACTGACGCGGCGTGATCGAGTAGGCCACACCGAACTTCTGCATGCCCACCGATGCCAATTGCGCCGGCTGCGGATACGGCAGCGGCCTAAGCAGCACCGCATCGATCAGCGTGAACACCGCCACGCTGGCGCCGATGCCCAGCGCCAGCACACAGGCGGCCAGTACAAGAAAGCCCGGACGCCTCAGACTGGCGCGCCAGGACTGCGCGATCTCGGCGATCCAGACTGGCATCACACCGCTCCGACGCGGTTGCCGATCAGTTCGTCCAGACGCGCTTCGTCCTCGCGGCGCAGACGCTCGAAGGTTTCCTCATCGACCACGCGGCCGTCGAACAGGCGCACCTTGCGCTCGGCCAGTTCGGCGTAGCGCGCGTCATGGGTGACCATGCAGATGGTCGCGCCACCCTTGTGCAGCTCGTCGAGCAGCGCCATCACCGCCTCGCCGTTGCGCGAGTCGAGGTTGCCGGTCGGCTCGTCGGCCAGCAGGATCGCCGGCTTGCCGACCAGCGCGCGCGCCACCGCGACGCGCTGCTGCTGACCGCCGGACAGCTGCGCCGGGTAGTGCCGCAGACGATGCGCCATGCCCACGCGCTCCAGCGCTTCGCGCACGCGCTGGCGGCGCTCGGCGCGGTCGATGCCGCTGCGATAGGTCAGTGGAAGCTCGACGTTTTCCTCGACGCTGAGGTCGCCGATCAGGTTGAAGGCCTGGAAGATGAAACCGATCTCGGCGTTGCGGATGCGCGCGCGCTCGGCGGCGTTGAGGCCGGCCACGTCATGGCCATTGAGCGTGTAGCTGCCGTCCGAGGCCGTATCGAGCAGCCCGAGGATCGACAGCAGCGTGGTCTTGCCGCAGCCGGACGGGCCGGAGATCGACACGTACTCGCCGCGCTCGACCACGAGATGCACGTCGGACAGCGCGTGCGTCTCTACCTCTTCGGCCTGGAACACCTTGCGAACGCCCTCCAGGGCGATGACTTTGCGGTTCTCGTTCATGCGTTCACCATGATTTGTTCAATGATTCGAAGCACCACGGCAGCCCGGAGGCGCCTTCCCTGGCCCGCGAACTCCCTGTTGTGATCGTCCCGGCTTCGTCCGAAGCCCCCTGTTCCCTTGCATCGAATAGCCATCTCAGCGCACCCGGATGCGGTCGTAGCCGTCCCACTGGCTGGCGTCGGACAGAATCACCTGGTCGCCCGCCTTCAGACCACGCAGCACCTGCACCCGGTCGACCGACGTCGCGCCCACGCGCACCGGCACGCGCGTCGCGGTGGCGTCGTCGCTGTCGATCCGGAACAGGCTGATGTCGCTGTCGGCCTTGGCCAGCGCCGGCCGTCCCACCGACAACACGTTCTTCAGCAACGCGATGCGGATGCGGCCGTCGACCGAGAGATCCGGCCGCGCGCCGGGCGGCAGCTTGCCGGTCAGGCGCACGTCCACCTGCACGCTGCCGTCGGTCACCGCTGGGTCGATGCGCTCGACCTGGCCGGCGATCAGTCCGTTGTGGGTATCGACGCTGACCGGCATGCCGACGACCACGTCCTTGGCCTGCACCTCGGGCACCTTCAGCCGCGCGATCAACACGTCCGGTCGCGCCACCTGCGCCAGATTGACGCCGGCCGCGACCTGCGCGCCCTCCTGCACCGGGACCTGCTGCAGCACACCGGCGATGCCGGCCTTCACATCGAGCGCATCGGCCTGACGCTGGCGCAATTGCAGGTTGCTGCGCTGCTGCGCCAGATGCGCCTCGACCGCGTCCATCTGCGCGTGCAGACTGGCCGCGAACGACGCCACGCGCTGCTGTTCGATCTCCATTCGCGCCTTGAGCTGCTTCAGGGCGATCTGGCCCTGCTGGAACTCCACGCGCGGAATCAGGTTGAGCTTCTCGGCCTTCTCGTCTGCATCCGCCTTGACCTTGGCCGAGGCGTAATCGGACTGCGCTTGAGCCAACGCGGAACGCTCGTCCAGCAACTGCGACTGCAGTTGCGCGCGCTTGGAGGCGACGTCCGCTTCGGCCGCGGCCACTTGCGCCTGCGCGTTGCGCAGGGCGTCGGCCACCTCCGGGTTGCTCAGCTTCATCAGCACGGTGTCTGGCTTCACCGTCGCGCCGGGCCACACCAGGATGGTGTCGACCTGGGCCGCGGTCGCCGCCGAGATCCAGCGCTTGTGGCGCGGCACCAGGGTGCCGGTGGCGCGCACCTCGCGCAGCATGTCGCCGCGCTTGACCGTGCCGATCCACAGGCTCGAACGGTCGGCGCTGGGCAGCGCCGGCCCCATCCAGGCCGCGGTCGCGACGACTAGCAGCAGCGCCGCGACGCCGCCGCCGATCAGCAGCAGGCGCTTGCGCTTCTTGCGTTGTTTCAGTTTCGGGTTTGCGATGTCCATGATCTATCTAGGGCAAGCTGCGTGCCAACGGAGAGTGTTCGCGTAAATCATTGTTTAGATGTTCTTTTTCGTTACTTCGACCAGTGACTTCCTGGCAATTCGGTGTCCGGTTCCGTACACCTCGATCCGTATCTGGACGCCTGCGGAAGCGCCGACATGCACTACTCATGACGCAGGGAGACGGCCGGTTGCTGGCGCAGCACGCGTTGCGTGGCGATGGCGACGGCGACCAGCACCAGCGTCGATACCGTGACGACGACCGCCGCACCGATTCCCGCCAGGGAGACCAGCCCGACACCCGCAAAGCTGCCGAGCAGATACAACATGCCGGCCGCGAGCAGCACGCTCATCGCCAGCCCCACGCGCAACTGCCGCCGACCCTGGCGCAGAAACTGCCGCAGGATGGTGCCGTCGGTGGCGCCGAGCGCGCGGCGCAGCCCGATTTCGTGGGTGCGTCGCGTCACTGCGTGACTGCTCAGCGCATAGATGCCGGTCAGCGCGAGCAGGATCGCGAACAGTCCGCAGTACATGAACAGGTTCGTCATGGTGCGGGCCATCAGGGTGAGCTTTCGCTGCACCTCGGCGTAACTGGTGATCTCGCCGGGCGGCATGGCCGGATCCACCTGCGCCAGCGCCTGCCACAGCGCCTGACGCGCGGCATGCAGATCGCCGCGATCGCGCACCAGCACGCGCGCCGTCGGCACGATCGACTGCGCCAGCGGCACGTAGATCGATGCGTATGTGCTGCGGTCGGTATTCAGCAGATCGTCGCCCTGGCGCACGTCGGCCACCACGCCGACCACGGTGCGGGGTTCCACCGCCTTGCCATTGCGGATCAAGCGGATGCTGCGGCCGATGGCCGAACCGTGCGGCCAGAGCGTTCGCGCCAGCGTCTGACTGACCAGCGCGGTCGCCGCGCCGGCGGCGCGGTCGCGGCTGTCGAAGCCACGACCGGACAGCAGTCGGATGCCGATGGGATCGGGCCGGGTCGACAGCAGCACGCCGTACGCCTGAGGATGATCTTCCAGGCGCGCATAGACGGCGCCGTCGACGGCAAGGCGGACCTTGCCCAGCCCGCTCGTGATCGTCGCCGTCGCGACGGCCGGTTGCGCATCCAGCGCCGTCAGCAGACGGTCGTAGAACTGCAGTTGCTGATTCGGACTGGGGTACTTCTCGGCGCTCAGGTTCAGCGGCATGCGCACCAGATTCGAGATGTCCATGCCGGTATCGATGTGCGCCGCGCGCCAGGCGAGCAGGGTCAACGCGCTGCCGACCACCATGATGACCGAGATCAGCGCGATCTCGATGGTCACCAGGGCATGCGACAGACGTCCGCCGCGTCGCCCGGTCCCGCTGCGCGCATCCTCGCGCAGCAGGCTGGCCGGCTGCACGCGCAGCGCGCGCAACGCCGGCAGCACGGCCACCAGCACCACCGTCACCGTCACGAACACCGCGGCGGCGATGATCGTCGGGCGATCGAGACCCCACTGCCACCACCAGGGCAGCGTGCCGAAGGTCGTGGCCATGACGCTGTTGGTCGCCTTCAGCGCCCAGCCGGCCAACGCCAGCGCCAGCACGCCGCCACCGATGCAGATCAACGCGCTCTCCAGCGCCATCTGCGCCACCAGCCATCCCGGCGGTGCGCCGAGCGCCATGCGCATGGCCACCTCGCGCCAGCGTTCGTTCATGCGCGCCAGCAGCAAGTTGCCGACGTTCACGCTGGCCAGCAGCAGAATGAACAGCGCGACGAGATTGAGCACCATGAACACGCCGGTGCCCTGGAAATCGGTCTGCACCATCTGGAAGGTGCCGACGGAGACGCTGGTCAGCGCGGCATCGTCGTCGGTGCGGCGCGGATACTGCTGTTGCACGCTCTTGAGCAGCGTCTGCAGTTGCGCGTCGGCGGCCTGCATCGACACGCCGTCGCGCAATCGCGCCCACGCGCTGTAGCTCTGGTCGGACCAGCGGTCCGGATGAAGATCGCGCGTCGACAAGGGCAGCCACAGCGCGGCCGCGATCGGGAACGCGTAGCCGCGCGGCATGACGCCCACCACCCGCGTGGGCTTGTTGTCGATATGGATCACGCGCCCGACGATGTCCGGATCGCCGGCGAACACCGCCTGCCACACGTCGTAACCGAGCACGACCACCGGCTCGGCGCCCACGTCGGCGTCGGCGCGCACGAAACCGCGGCCCAACAACGGCTTGGCGCGACTGAATCCGAACACGTTCCACTGCGCGAAGGTCGCGTTCACATTGCGGCTCGCGCCTCGCTCGCCGACGCGCACCGAATCGACGGTGTAGGCGCCCATGTCCTGCAAACGGTCGGCGCCCTGGCGCAGCTTCGCCAGCGCAAAGGCGTTGATCGGACGCGTGCGCCCGTCGCGCGTGCCGATGACGCGGACCACCGAATCGCCGTCGGGCATCGGCAGGGGCTTGTAGACCATCGTGTTCAACACCGACCACGTGTAGATGCTGATGGCCAGGCCTCCCGCCAGCAGCAGCACCGTGGTCAGCGTGAACCACGGGCTCTTGCGCAGCAGGCGCGCGGTGTAGATCAAGTCGGACACGATGCGCATGTCAGCTCTCCTCCGCGCCGGTCGCTATCGGGCATGTGTCCGGCCATTGCGCTCGCTTGCCGAAAGCTTCGGCCTCGGGCGGCCGCGCCGTCGCGCCTGCGTGGCGCATGTGCTTCCGGTGTCGTTTGCATGTCGAGTGAGCGATGTCCATGCGGGACGAATTGCAAACGCCGTGCCAGCTCGGCGAAGCGCGACAAATGCATGCAATAACAAACGATTACTCTACGCCCGCGCACGCAGGCTGGGACATCGTCATGTCCGAATCCGTACAACAACATCCGCCAGCGGACGCCGCCCGTACGGATCGCGGAACATCGATCCGAAACTGGCGTCCGCGACCGAGCCACGTAAGATGCACGCAACGATTGCCCCGGAGTGACGCATGTACACCCTCTACTTCGCCCCCGGCACCGCCGCCATGCTGACCCATCTGGTCCTGCTCGAATGCGGCGTTCCGTACGAACTGAAGGCCGTGGACCTGGCCGCAGGCGAGCAGCGCAGCGACGCCTATCTCGCACTCAATCCCGGCGGCACCGTGCCGACGCTGATCGTCGACGGCGCGCCGCACGGCGAAACCGCGGCGCTGGCCCTGCTGCTGACCGAACGCCACCCCGAAGCCGGACTCGCCCCGGCCGTCGGCGCGCCCGACCGCGCCGTCTTCCTGCAGTGGATGTTCTACCTGGCCAACACCCTGCAACCGGGTTTCCGCCAGTGGTTCTACGCCGACGAATTCGTGCCCGACAGCGCCGAAGCCATCGCCGAGGCGGGCCGCCAGCGCATCGAGGCCTGCTGGGAGCGCATCGCCGCACATCTGGACAACCATGGTCCGCACATGCTCGGCGAGACCTTCAGCGTGGTCGATCTGTACGTGGTCATGCTGATGCGCTGGTCGCGCAACATGCCGCGACCGGCCACCGACTGGCCGTCGCTGGCCGCGCTGGCGACGAAGGTGAAGGCGCGTCCGTCGTGGAAAACGCTGTACGAGCGCGAACAGCTCAGCGAATGGGCGTGAACACGTCCGCGCCCGGGCCGCATGCCTGGGCGGTGTACCTGCTCGAATGCAGCGACGGACGCGTCTACACCGGCATCGCGCGCGACCCGGAAAAGCGCTATGCGCAGCACGCCGCCGGCAAGGGCGCGCGCTTCACCCGCAGCAATCCGCCGCAGCGTCTGCTGGGCTGGGTCTGGGTCGAATCGAAGAGCGCGGCGCTGAAGCTGGAAATCGCCTGGAAGCGCCTGCCGCGCGCCGAACGCGTGGCGGCGCTACGGGCGCAGTGAAGTGATCAAGTCGCCGTCGCCAGACGCGCGTGCAGCACCGAGGCGAGCAGCACGCCGATACCCGCGAACAATGCGATGCCGAGGATCACGCCCAGCGCGTTGAGCGCGAAGCGGACCGGCGGCAGGTGCGTCCAGCCGCCGGCCTGGCGTGCCTGCGGTTGCAGCACCCAGGCCAGCGCCGCGATCCAGGCCACCAGGGCCACGATGCGCACGGTCATGGTCGAGGGGTTCATGCGCGGGAACGCCAGAAGGGCGAACAGCGTCAGCAGAAGCGACAGCGCGCAGACGATCCAGTAGCGATAGCGTGCTCTCATGGCGTTCCCCTTCGGCCAGATGGATGCGCGGCGGGCACGCGCTCAACGGCGCGCCCGCACCACGGCAGGATACGGGAAACCGGGTCGCGGTTCAGACGTCGACGAGTTTCCATCACCGCGGCGAACAGTTGTCCCTCCACAGCTCCGAACGCAATCAGCCGGTGTTCTGCAGCCCCTGCGAAACGCCGTTGACGCAAGCCACCAGCGCGCGCAGCAGCGCGCCATCCTCGCTGCCCTCGGCGCGCCAGCGCTTGAGCAGGTCGACCTGCAGCAGGCTCATCGGATCGACGTACGGATTGCGCAGGCGGATCGACAGCGACAGACGCTTGTCGTCGGTCAGCAGGGCTTCGTTGTGCTTGAGGCGGAGTACGACGTCGCGGGTGCGCTCGAACTCGCCACGAATGCGCGGGAAGAAGTGTTCGTGCAGTTCGCCGGACAGTTCCGAGAACGCTTCGGCGATGTCCAGATCGGCCTTGGCCAGCACCATCTCGACGTCGTCCAGCAGGGTCGACAGGAAGGGCCAGTCGCGCGCCATCTCGGCCATCGCCTCGAAGCCGTAGGCCTCGATGCCGCGTTCCAGCGCCGAGCCGAGACCGAACCAGCCGGGCATGATCGCGCGGCACTGCGTCCACGAGAACACCCACGGAATCGCGCGCAGATCCTCCACGCCGCGCATCGAGCGACGACGCGACGGGCGCGAGCCCAGGGTCATGCGCTCGATGACGTCGATCGGCGTGGCGGTGCGGAAATACGGCACGAACTGCTCGTCGCCGACCAACTCGCGGTAGGCTTCGCGGCCCCAGGCCGCCAGCGTGACCATGCGCTCGCGCCACAGGTCCTCGCGCTCGTCCGGATCGCGCGGGCGCAGGCTGGCGTGCAGCGCGGCGCCGACGGTCTGTTCCAGATTGCGCAGCGCCAGCGCGCGGATGCCGTACTTGCGATGGATCACCTCGCCCTGCTCGGTCATGCGCAGGCGACCGCCGACGCTGCCGCGCGGCGAGGCCATAAGCGCCGGGGTGACGCGCGAACCGCCGCGGCTGGCCGAACCGCCGCGACCGTGGAAGAAGGTCAGTTCGATGCCGGCCTGCTCGGCCACTTCCAGCAGCTCGACCTGGGCGCGCTGCAGGCCCCAGCGCGCGGCCAGGATGCCGCCGTCCTTGCCGCTGTCGGAGTAGCCCAGCATGATCAGCTGACGGTCGCCGCGCGCGGCCAGGTGCGCGCGGTAGACCGGATCGGCCAGCAGCGCGCGCAGGGTATCGGGACCGTTGGTGAGATCGTCGACCGTCTCGAACAGCGGCGCCACGTCCAGCGGCACGCGGCCTTCGTCGTCGACCAGTCCGCCATGACGTGCCAGCGCCAGCACGGCGAGCACGTCGGCCGCGGACTCGGCCATGCTGATGATGTACGGACCGGTGGCGGTGACGCCGTAACGCTGGCGCGCATCGGCCAGCGTCGCGAACACCGCGCGCAGGCGCTCGGCGGTCTCGTCGTCGTTGTCGCCGAAGCTCTCGTCGCCCGCTGCCAGCGCGCGCAGGCGTTCGGCGCGCTCGGCCTTGGGACGCTCGCTCCAGCCGGCATCGCCGAGCAGCGCCGCCAACGCATCGTCGTGCACACGCGAATCCTGGCGCACGTCCAGGCGCGCCAGATGGAAACCGAAGGTGCGCACGCGACGCAGCAGGCGCTGCACCGCGAACAAGCCGGCGTGCTCGCCCTTGTGCGCGGCCAGGCTTTCGGCGATTAGGGCGACGTCGGCCTCGAAGGCCTCGGCGTTTGGATAGCCGTTGTCGGCGTCTTCCAGCGTCGCTTCCAGGCGCGCGCGCATCAGCGTCAGCAGGCAGCGGTAAGGCATGTCGCGATGACGCGGACGGATCGCCATCGCGTCCTCGAGAAATTCGTCGGTGTACTGCGCCAGGCGCTCGCGCAGCCCGGCGCTGACCTCGACGCGGTCCTCGGTCTGGCTCAACGCGCGCTGCAGATGCGCGCACTCGCCGATGTAGCGCTCCAGCACCATCGCGCGCTGTGCGCGCAGGGTCTCGGAAATAGTATCGGCGCCGACGTTGGGATTGCCGTCCATGTCGCCACCGACCCACGAGGCGAAGCGCAGCAGACGCGGCAGTTCCGGCTCGATGCCGTAGACGTTCTTCAGCTCGCGCTCGAGCGCCTCGTAGAACACCGGCAGCACGCGATACAGCGAACCGGTCAGGTAGTAGCCGACGTGATCGAACTCGTCCTGCACGCTGGGACGCACCGGCGAAGCCTCGGCGGTCTGCCAGCCGGCCGTCAGCGCCATCTGCATGCGCGCGGCGTCGGCTTCGCGCTCCGGCGGCGGGCGATGGGCGTCGAACTCGGCGATCAGCGCCTTGACGATGGCCTCTTCCTTCTCCAGCAGCGAGGCGCGCACGGCCTCAGTCGGATGCGCCGTGAACACCGGCTCGACGTCAAGCTTGCCGATCCAGGCCAGCAGCTCCTCGGCATCGACGCCGCGCTGCTTGAGTTGACCGAGCACGTCGGCCAGCGATTCGGGCTGCGCCGCGGCACCGGCCAATTGGTAGTCGCGACGACGGCGGATGCGATGCACGCGCTCGGCGACATTGACCATCTGGAAATAGGTGGCGAACGCGCGCGCCAATGCTTCGGCATCGTCGGCGCTCAGGCCGGCCAGGCGTCCGGCCATGCCGCTGATGCCGGCGCCGGATTCGCGGCGGCGGATGGCGGCCAGTCGCACGCTCTCGACGCGCTCGAAGAATGCCTCGCCGCCTTGCTCGGCGAGCATGCGGCCGACCATCGCGCCCAAGGTGCGCACATTTTCGCGCAGCGGGCCGTCGTTCGGCAGGAATTCCAGGTGGCGGGCGTCGTCGTGATCGTGCGTGGCAGTCATGCATCCTCCTGTAGTCATCCCTCACATCATACGGGTCCGTACGTGCATGAACGCTGAGTAAGGCATCCGCGCATAGAACAAATACGTATGCATCCGCATGAAGCGATATAATGGCGCTTCCCATCTTGGCCGAGGGGCGTTGCGTCCCTGTGAAACGGTGTCGTTGTGTACGACCGCCGTGCTCGCAGGGTCAGGCTCGGCATCCTTTTGCAACCGCGCCCATCTCAATCCGCCATGGAGTTATCGACATGAACGCCGTCGCCAAAGACGCCACCCAGGACTACAAGGTCCGCGACATCAGCCTGGCCGACGCCGGCCGCCGCCGCATCCGCATGGCCGAGCAGGAAATGCCCGGCCTGATGTCCATCCGCGCCAAGTACGCGCCGCAGCAGCCGCTGAAGGGCGTGCGCCTGTCCGGCTCGCTGCACATGACCAAGGAAACCGCGGTCCTGATCGAGACCCTGAGCGCCCTCGGCGCCTCGGTGCGCTGGGCCTCGTGCAACATCTTCTCGACGCAGGACGACTGCGCTGCCGCCATCGCCGCCAGCGGCATTCCCGTGTTCGCCTGGAAGGGCGAGACGCTGGAAGAGTACTGGCAGTGCACCCTGGACATGCTGACCCATCCAGGCATGCAGGGTCCGGAACTGATCGTCGACGACGGCGGCGACGCCACGCTGCTGATCCACAAGGGCGTGGAGATGGAAGACGGTTCGGACTGGGTCGACCAGCCCGGCGCCAGCACCGAGGAGCAGGTCATCAAGAATCTGCTGAAGAAGACCCGCACCGAGCGCCCCGGCTTCTGGAAGAAGGCCGCCGCCGACTGGAAGGGCGTGTCCGAGGAAACCACCACCGGCGTGCATCGCCTGTACCAGCTGGCCGAACAGGGCAAGCTGCTGATCCCGGCGATCAACGTCAACGACTCGGTCACCAAATCCAAGTTCGACAACCTGTACGGCTGCCGCGAGTCGCTGGCCGATGGCATCAAGCGCGCCACCGACCTGATGGTCGCCGGCAAGGTCGCGGTGGTCTGCGGCTACGGCGATGTCGGCAAAGGCTGCGCGCACTCGCTGAAGGGCTTCGGCGCGCGCGTGATCGTCACCGAGATCGATCCGATCTGCGCCCTGCAGGCGGCGATGGAAGGTTTCGAGGTCGCCACCATCGAGGACACCCTCGGCAAGGGCGACATCTACGTCACCACCACCGGCAACCGCGACATCATCACCCTCGAACACATGAAGGCGATGAAGGACAACGCGCTGGTCTGCAACATCGGCCACTTCGACAACGAGATCCAAGTCGAGAAGCTGCAGGCCGACAAGTCCATCAAGCACGAGAACATCAAGCCGCAGGTGGACCGCTACACCTTCCCGTCCGGCAACAGCATCTACCTGCTGGCCGAGGGCCGTCTGGTGAACCTGGGCTGCGCGCACGGCCACCCGGCCTTCGTGATGTCCAACAGCTTCTCCAACCAGACGCTGGCGCAGATCGACCTGTGGGCCAACAAGGACAGCTACGAGAAGACCGTCTACCGCCTGCCGAAGAAGCTGGACGAGGAAGTCGCGCGTCTGCATCTGGAGCAGATCGGCGTGAAGCTGACCAAGCTCACGCAGGAACAGGCCGACTACATCGGCGTGTCCGTCGACGGCCCGTTCAAGCCCGAGCACTACCGCTACTGAGTCTGCCGGCCGGCGGGGCGATCCCCGCCGGCCGCGCAACCGCGGATCGCACGCCATGCCCGACACGGCCTTCAGCATCGACCATCTCGATCACCTGGTGATCGCGGTGACCGACGTCGAGACCAGCATGGCGTTCTACCAGCGCGTTCTCGGCATGCGCCGGATCGAATTCGGCGCGGGCCGCCTGGCCCTGGGCTTCGGCGACCAGAAGATCAACGTCAAGCCGTGGACACCGGCACTCGCCGACCTTCCCTGCGAAGCCGCCCGGCCCACGCCCGGCTCCGCGGACCTCTGTCTGATTACCACCACGCCCATCGCCACCGTCATGCAGCATCTGGCGCGCTGCGGCGTGCCCCTGGACGGCCCGGCTCCCGTGCAGCGCACCGGCGCTCGCGCGCGCCTGCTGTCGGTCTATTTCCGCGACCCCGACGGCAACCTGATCGAAGTGTCCAACGAACTCGGGAACGCCATGCGGTCCGATGACGACACGCAAGCCGCCGTTCCGGTCTAGGGCTCGTTCGGCTGGAACCAGTGCTCCGTGCGATTGACCACGCGCACCACCGACAGCATCACCGGCACCTCCACCAGCACACCGACCACCGTCGCCAGCGCCGCGCCCGAGCGCAGGCCGAACAGGCTGATGGCCGTGGCCACGGCCAGCTCGAAGAAGTTGCTGGCGCCGATCAGCGCCGACGGCCCCGCCACGCAATGCGGCACACCAAGACGGCGGCTCAACAGGTAAGCCAGCCCGGCGTTGAAATAGACCTGGATGATGATCGGCACCGCCAGCAGCACGATCACCAGCGGCTGGCGCAGGATCGCCTCGCCCTGGAAGCCGAACAGCAGCACCAGCGTGGCCAGCAGCGCCGCCGTCGACCACGGATCGATCCGCTGCAGCGTACGCGCCAGCGCCGCCTCACCGCCACGCGCGAGCAACACGCGCCGCCAGATCTGCGCGATCGCCACCGGCGCCACGATGTACAACCCGACCGACAGCAGCAGCGTCGCCCACGGCACGTGGATCGCCGCCACGCCCAGCAGCACCGCCACGATGGGCGCGAACGCGACCACCATGATGGCGTCGTTGAGCGCCACCTGCGCCAACGTGAAGTGCGGCTCGCCGCCGCACAGTCGCGACCACACGAACACCATCGCCGTGCACGGCGCCGCCGCCAGCAACACCAGACCGGCGATGTAGGCATCGTGCTCGCCGGCCGGCAGCCACGCCGCGAACACGTGGCGCACGAACAGCCAGCCCAGCAGCGCCATCGAGAATGGCTTCACCGCCCAGTTCACGAACAGCGTCACGCCGATGCCGCGGACCTGGCGGCGCACGCCAGCCAACTCCGCAAAGTCGATGCGCAGCAGCATCGGCACGATCATCAGCCACACCAGTCCGGCCACCGGCAGGTTGATCTGATGCGCTTCCATCGCCGCCAGACGCGCAAAGGCATGCGGCAGCACATGGCCCAGCGCGATGCCTGCGACGATGCACAGCAGCACCCATACGCTCAGGTAGCGGGCGAAGAAACCGATGGCCGGCTGCGCTTCGCGCACCGTTTCCGCTGTCGCGCTCATGCGTCGTCACCGCTTCGACCGATGTCGCGCAATGCACCCTGTAGCGCCAGCCGATCCAGCTTGTCCACGGGCAAGGCCAACAGCAAGTCCACGCGACGTCGCAACAACATCCATGCCTGCACGTACGCGCGACGGCGCGTCTCCTCGTCGCCTTCGACCGCCGCCGGGTCGGGCACGCCCCAGTGCGCACTCACCGGATGACCGGGCCAGATCGGACAGACTTCGCCGGCCGCGTTGTCGCAGACGGTGATGACGATATCCATCGCCGGCGCTTCCGGCGTCCCGAACTCATCCCAACGCTTGCTGCGCAGCTCGCCTTCGTAACCGAACTCGCGCGCTAGCGCCTCGGCCATGGGCTGCACGCGGCCGGACGGATGACTGCCCGCGCTGTGCGCGACGAACCGCCCCGCGCCAAGCACGTTGAGCATCGCCTCGGCCATGACGCTGCGCGCGGAATTGCCCGTGCACAGAAACAATACGTGTCGGATCGGCGTGCTCATGTCAGCAACACGCCTTGCTGGCGGCCTTTGCCGGAGCCGACGTCGCAGCCGCGCCGCAACAGGGGCCATCGCCCGCCGCCGCGTCCGGCGCGCCGGTGTAGGTGGTGGCCGAGCCGAGCGTGCGGAAGGTTTCCCAGCGCACGCCCTGCGGGTCCTGCGCCCAGAACTTGTCCGAGCGCGCATAGCAGCAGACCGTGCCCTGCTCGGCCAGCGCCACCGCGTCCGCCGCCTGCAGGCGCTCGCCCAGTTCGGCCAGCTCGTCCGACGCCTCGGCCTGCAGGCCGAGATGATCGATGCCGACCGCGCCGCCGCGCTGCGAGATCGCGAAGTTCACCCGCGGATCGTCCAGCATCCATTTCGCGTAGTCGGACTCGACCACGCTCGGCGCCACGCCGAACAGCATGCGGTAGAAGCCGATGCTGGCTTCGAGGTCGTCGACGTTGACGTGTACGTGGAAGCGTTTCATCGCGAAGTCTCCTTGCAGGATTCGGTACCGCGCGGCGCACAGACCGCATCCGCCGAACCGGCGCAACAGTTGTCGGTGAGAAAGTCGAGCAGACCGTTCATGCGGGCGTAGTCCGCGCGGCACTGGATGACGCGGCCACGCCGCTCGTCGGCCACCAGCTCGGCCTGCCGCAGCTGATTCAGATGATGGTTGAGCGTGGCGCCCGCCAGCCCGGTCGCGCCGGCCAGTTCGCCCACGGCCATGCCCTCGCCGCCGGCCTGCACCAGCAGGCGGAACAGGGCCAGGCGATGTTCGTGCGCCAGGGCGGTCAGGCACTGCAGGGCATTGTTCGATTCCATGTTTCTAGAATTATGGAAATAATTGCTTTCGTCAAGCGATACGTAAGATGCACCCCGCCCGGTTCGTCCTTTGGTGTAAACACCCCAGGAGACGAACCGTGATGCGATCGACCGCGATGGATGACCCTTCCGCCCGGCAAGCCGCCACACCGGAACAGACCGCCGAGCTGGCCCGCGCCTACGGCCGCATGGTGTTTTCGGCGGCCTATCAGGTCCTCGGCGACCACGCCCGCGCCGAGGACGTGCAGCAGGACGTGTTCCTGCGTCTGATGCAGCGTCCGCTGGGCCGCGTGGATGCCTGGCCGGCTCTGCTGAAGACCCTGGCCGTACGCATGGCCATCGATCAGCTGCGCCGCCACCACCGCTGGCAGCGACTGCTGCCGATCTGGCGGGCCGGCCGCGACGAGGTCGGCAACGACAGCGCCGACCGGCATGTCGAACGCACCCAGCAGGCCGCTCGACTGCGCCATGCGCTGTTCCGGCTGCCGGCCAGGGAAGCGGAATGCTTCGCCCTGCGCTGCCTGCACGGCATGGACGTCGCCGAGATCGCCCGCAGCAGCGGCATGACCGCCAATCACGTGAGCGTCTGCTTGCACCGCGCCGTACGCAAGCTCGAGTCCGACCTGGGGACGAGCACGCCCGCCACCGAGGAGAACCTGTGATGACCACGCAAACGCCCCTGTCCCCGAACCTGAAGTCCCACGTGAACGCCATGACCGAGCTGCCCCCCGACACCGCCCGCCTCGACGACGCCCAGCAGCGTCTGGAAGCCCGCATCGCCCGCCGGCGCCCGCGTACCTGCCTGACCCGCGGCATCGCCTGGGTCGGCGCCGCCTGCACCGCCATGCTGGCCGTGGCCCTGATGCTGGGTCCGTCGCTGACCGGCCACCGCGACGCCGAGGCCTTCGCCGCCGTGCAGCACCAGCTGCGCGACTTCCGCACCCTGCAGGTGACCGTCGTCCAGCGCGCCAACGGCCAGGACCTGCCGACGATCCACACCTGGGCCGACCGCGCCGGCGACGTGCGCACCGACATCGGCGATGCCACCAGCGTCATCGTCAACGTGCAGCAGCGCATCCTGCTGACCCTGCTGCACGGTCCGCGCAAGGCCATGCGCGTGCCGTTGCCCGACGACGTCGAACACACCGGCGAGAAGTCGCTAGGCTGGCTGAAGCAGGTGCGCGACTTCCAGGGCAAGGCCAGGCCCCTGCCCGGCACCCGCACCATCGACGGCTACATCACGCACGGCTGGGCGCTGGACACCGGCGGCATGCACATCGAGCTGTGGGCCGACGCCGAGCAGATGCCGCGCGCCGTCGACATCGCCGGCAGCACGAACCTTCACCAGCGGCTGAAGCTAGTCGTGAACCAGCCCATCGATCCGTCGCGCTTCAGCGTCGCGCTGCCCGCCGGCTACACCCTGGTGCAACCGGACGAATGAGCCTTCACCCGGCGGCGCGGACCCACCGCGCTGCCGCCCCGTCACGACACGCGCGGCCCCTGCGGCCGCGCTTGCACATCCGCCCCGATTCCGACACCATTCTCTCTATCTTGATAAAGAGATACATATTCAGGAACCGGCCCCATGACCGTCATCTCGCTGGAATTCTTCCCGCCCAAAACCGACAAGCAGCGCGCCCAGTTTGAACAGGCTTTGCCGCAATTGCGTAGCCTCGATCCCGAATACGCCAGCGTCACCTTCGGCGCCGGCGGCTCCACCCTCAGCTACACCCCGCAGACCGTGAAGGCACTGATGGACGCGGGCCTGGACAGCGCGCCGCATCTGTCGTGCATGGGCGGCACGCGCGAAGAGATCGCCGCGCTGCTGGACGACTACAAGGCCATGGGCTGCCGCCGTCTGGTGGCGCTGCGCGGCGACATGCCCTCGGGCATGGCCGGCCCGGGCGACTTCAGCTACGCCTCCGAGCTGGTCGCCTTCATCCGCGAACACGCCGGCGACCACTTCCACATCGAAGTGGCCTGCTACCCGGAGACGCACCCGCAAGCCGACGATGCGCTGGCCGATCTGCGCCACTTCAAGCACAAGGTCGAGTGCGGCGCGAACGGCGCCATCACGCAGTACTTCTTCAATCCGGACGCGTATTTCCACTTCGTCGACGACGCCCGCAAGGCCGGCATCGACGTGCCGATCGTGCCGGGCATCATGCCGATCTCGAACTTCACCCAGCTCAAGCGCTTCTCCGACACCTGCGGCGCGGAGATTCCGCGCTGGATCGCCAAGCGCATGCAGGCCTACGGCGACGACGTCGACAGCGTGCGCGAACTGGGCGCCGACATCGTCGCCGGCCTGTGCCGCCGACTGCTGGAAGGCGGCGCGCCCGGCCTGCACATGTACACCCTGAACCGCGCGGTGGCGACGATGGCGGTGGTCGAGCGCCTGCGCTGAGCGGCATTCAGCCGCGGGCCGGCGCACGCGGCGTATGCTGCGACGATGTTGCGACTGGCGCTCATCCTCGTGCTGCTGACGCTGGCGTCGGTCTGCCATGCGCAGTCCGCCGTGCATCACTGCGTGTCGGCCGACGGCACGCCGGTATTCACCGATCAACCCTGTGGCAGCATGCAGGCCGCGCGCATCGGCGCGGTCCAGCCTTCGTCATCAAGGACAGAACACGCCTGCCCCGCCACGCGTGAAGCGCTTCGCCAGCGCGTGGCCGCCGCCTTCGTCGCGCATGATGCCAACGCGCTGGCCGGCCTGATGCTGTGGCAAGGCTACGGCGATGTCGAAGCCGTGCAGGAAGTGGCGCGCATGCATCGGCTCATGCAGCATCCGCTGCTGAACGTCACCGATGGGGCGGATACCTCGCCACCCTCGGCACAACCGCTTTCCGCGATGCCTCCCGTGCCCGACGCGGATGTCGACACGACGATCGACGTCATGCCCGACGACGACCTCGAAGTGCATCTCGGTGGCGTGGAGGCCCGCGAAAGCGGCCCGGTCCGCTTCCAGGTCGTGACGCGCGCCGGCTGCTACTGGCTGCTTCCCTGACGACGACCGCCGCCGGTACACCCCGGCGGCAATGACCGCGAGCACATGCCCCATCGCCGCGCAGCCGGTATCATGGAGGGATTGTCCGAGGAGAATGCATCATGGCGACCAACTACCCCGAGTGGATCTGGCACAACGGCGAAATCATGCCCTGGCAGAACGCCACCGTGCATGTCATGGCGCATGCGCTGCACTACGGGTCTTCGGTGTTCGAGGGCATCCGCAGCTACGTGACGCCGAACGGTCCGGCCATCTTCCGTCTGCAGGACCACCTCAAGCGTCTGTTCCACTCGGCCAAGATCTACGACATGGACATGCCGTTCACGCAGGCGCAACTGAGCGCCGCCTGCCACGAAGTCATCCAGCGCAACGGCCTGGAGAAGGCCTACCTGCGTCCGCTGGCCTTCCGCAGCCTGGGCGGCCTGTCGCTCTCGGCCAACTGCCCGACCGAAGTCACCGTCGCGGCCTGGGAAATGGGCACCTACCTCGGCGCCGAAGCACTGGAGAATGGCATCGACGCCTGCGTGTCCAGCTGGCAGCGCTTCGCACCCAACACCATTCCGGCCGGCGCCAAGGCCGGCGGCAACTACCTGTCCGGTCAGCTGGTCGCGCGCGAAGCGCGCCGCCTGGGCTTCGGCGAGGGCATCGCGTTGGCCTCGACCGGATTGCTCAGCGAAGGCGCCGGCGAGAACATCTTCCTGGTCTTCGGCGAGCAGATGTTCACCGTGCCGGTCAGCGCGGCGATCCTCAACGGCATCACCCGCGACACCCTGATGAAGCTGGCGCGCATCGACGGCATCGAGGTGATCGAACGCGACATGCCGCGCGAATACCTGTACCTGGCCGACGAAGTGTTCATGTGCGGCACGGCTGCCGAGATCACGCCGATCCGTTCGGTCGACGGCAAGCCGGTCGGCAGCGGCAAGGCCGGCCCGATCACGCGGCGCATGCAGGCGTTGTTCTTCGGCCTGTTCGACGGCCGCACACCAGATCTGGAAGGCTGGCTGGAACCGGTCTGAGGCATCGATCGGCGCCAGCGCGCGTTCGGGTACCCCAAAACGTGAATCCTGTCATAGTATTCACGCATGGATACCGCTCAGACCGAAACGGACATGCCCAACCCGCGCGGCAGCATCGCCTGCGTGGGCCTGGGCATGGTCCTTGGATCGCACCTCAGTCCGCTGTCGCGCAGCCACATCGAACAGGCCGACGTGGTCTTCGCCGCGCTGTCCGACGGCATCGTCGAACTGTGGCTCGAACGCATGCATCCGGACGTGCGCAGCCTGCAGTCCTACTACGGCGACGGCACCGACAAGCCGCGCATCGATACCTACCGCGAATGGGTCGAGGTCATGATGACCGAGGTGCGGGCCGGCAAGAAGGTCTGCGCCGTCTTCTACGGTCATCCGGGCGTGTTCGCCTGGTCTCCGCACGAAGTCATCCGCGTGGCGCGCGAAGAGGGCTTCGCTGCGCACATGGAGCCCGGAATTTCTGCCGAAGACTGCCTTTACGCCGATGTCGGCATCGACCCGGGCCGTTGCGGTTGTCAGCACTACGAAGCAACACAGCTTCTGTTCTACAAGACACCGCTGAACCCGCAAGCCTATCTGGTGCTCTGGCAGGTCGGGTTGGTCGGCGATCTGTCCATGAAGCGTTTTTCCACCGGACCTGAGTACCGCCAGGTGCTGGTCGACGTCCTTTCGCACGACTATCCGCTGGATCACGAAGCGATTATCTACCGTGGTGCAACGCTGCCGATCCAGCAGCCACGGATTCGCCGCACTACCTTGCGCGAGTTGCCTGACACCGATATCAGCAGTGAGGAGACCGTCGTACTCCCCCCCACACAGTCGCTGACCAGCAACGATGAGATCCTGCGGCGACTTACGGAAATCGATCGTGCCCAGATCACCTCGGCGAACACAAATGGGGGCATCTGAAATTCACTTGTGATACATCGTAGGTGAGAATAAGCAACGCGATACATGCCCGAATGGATGCAGCGCTGGCACGCACCCGATGCAACTGCGCCGGCAAGGCAACACCCGTGAGACACGGGACCGTCTATCCACAATCAGCAACAGGGGTCATCCATGACAAACACTATCGATCTATTGGAATCTATTGCCACGGATGCTTCGCTGCGGCATGCGCCCGCTCATGATCTCGAACAGATGCTGGATGCGATGCACGCCAGCGATGCTTTAAAGCAGGCTGTCAGAACAGGGGACGCTGTCCATGTGAAGATCGAACTGGGCGGCAAGGACGGCTCCGTCAATCAGAATCCGCCGCCCTCAAACATCCACATGCCCCCGCCGCCGCCGCCCCCGCCGCCGTCACCCGGCGAAAGCATTATCTCCTAAGCAAAAGGCGCTGGCCTCCATTGCCCATGGCGACTGGCTTTCGCTTGTTACTCATGAGAGGCGCCGCTTTTACAGTGGCGCTTCTTTGCTGCGCGAGTATTTCGACGCACGCCGCTCCTCCTGACGAAAGCTCCACGCTTAGCGCCAGACTACTCGCCCAGGCTGAAAGCGCCTCCAAGGACGACCCCTCCCGCTTTGCCGCACTGCTCAAGCAGATCAACGAAAGCACACTGGAGCTCACGCCAGAGCAAAAACTCCACCTGCAGTATTTAAATACGCTCAGCACGCAGAACTCGGGCCACGATGCCGAAACCATCAAGAGCTACGAACACATCCTGAGTCAGACCAAGGATCCTTCCCTGAGCGTCAGCATACGCGTGAAGCTGGTCGCGCTGCTCAGAAACAACAACCAATATCTGCAGGCATACACAATCGCCAACACGTTGATGGAGGAGTATCCGAACATCACGGATACGGCTCTGCGCCTGAGCGTACTCATGGCCATCGCTCGCGTGAAAGTGGCGCAACACCAATACGACGATGCCCTGAGCTATACCAAGCAGATGGAAGCACTCGTCAAGACGCACACGAGCACCCCGAGCAGGACTCAAGAACGACTTTGCTACGCCAAGGCATTCCAGGCACAAATCCTAGTCTACAAGGGTGACGCGACCGGCCTGGGCGACAGCGAACTGATCGCCTCGACACGAGCGCCCTACGATGAAGCCGTAGACATCTGCCTCCGCACAGGCCTGATTGGTCAAGCCAACGCCCTGCGACTGGACCGTGCAAGCCTGATCAACGAATACGAGAGTCCGGCCCGCGCACTGGTCTTCCTTCGCAGCATCGCGCCGAGCATCCGCAAAAGCGGCATACAGCCGCAGATCGCGTCCTTGCATGTGACGTTCTCCCAGATCTATCTGCGCCTGAACAAACTGGACCTGGCGATCAAATCCGCCCAGGCCGCCGTCGCAGCCGCCAATCCCAAGGGCCATAACTGGATGCTCGAAGCGGCCTACGAAGTGCTCTACCAGGCCGCCCAAAAGCAAGGCGATTCGGCTACCGCTCTGGCGATGTATCAGAAGTACATCGACCAATACAAAACCACGGTGGATGACGCGCAGGCCCAGGCCGTGGCCTATCAAATGGTCAAACAGGACGTGATGGCGAAGAAACTCAAGCTGGAGGAGTTGGGCAAGCAAAACAAGATTCTGCAACTCCGGCAGTCGCTGGACCGCAAGTCCGCGGAAACCAGCAGGCTGTACATCCTGCTGCTGCTCTTCGTACTCGCCTCCATCGCACTCTGGGCCTACCGCACCAAGCATTCACAACTGCGCTTCCGGCGCATGGCGCGCGAGGACGATCTCACCGGGGCCTTCAACCGCCAGCATTTTCTGGAGCAGGCCGAGAGTATTCTGCACCGTCTGCAGAAGACCGATGGCGAGGCGTGTCTTATGATCCTCGACATGGATCACTTCAAGCGCGTAAATGACCAGTATGGCCATGTTTCCGGCGACACCGTACTCCGTCATGTGACGGGGATTTGCCGCGGTGAACTGCGCGCATCCGACGTCTTCGGCCGCCTCGGCGGCGAGGAGTTCGGCGTGCTGATGCCCAACTGCACTCCACAGCAGGGCAAGGACATCGGTGATCGCATACGCCATACATTGGTTACCACGCCCGTAGAGGTGCGCGAGGACGAGAGCCTGACGATCACTACAAGCATCGGACTGACCAGTACACGCAGGTCCGGTTATCAGCTCAAGCGACTGCTGATTCATGCCGATGAAGCGCTGTACGAAGCCAAGCGCAATGGGCGCAACCAACTGGTGATCCGCTCCACCTGAAGGAACGCGATCGAACACGCTCCACATGATCATCCTCACCATCTAGCGATGTAGAACCTCTCACTAACGACAGGTGCCGGCGCGCCGCGAGTTGAAGTATCGTTGGCGACGGGGCAATGCGCTCTTTGGGGAAACGAGGGAATTGCGATGGTGGACACCATTGATCTGCTGGAAGTGGTCGGACGAAATGCTTCGCTGCGAAACGGCTCTTCCAGCGAACTCGAACGCACGCTGCAAGTCTTGGCGGCCAGCCATGCGCTCCGCCGAGCCACAGCGACCGGCGATCTGAGCGGTTTGTATCGCGAGTTGAACGCAGGCACGAACCAAGTTGCACAAAACCCGCCCTCCCCCTCACCGCCACCTGCAGCCGATCCGTTCTGATTCCATGGCCTTCGTTGCCGTCGACGGCCTGGGTTGCGCCACGCGCTGCATGTATCCGCGCAGCAGCTTTTACAGCGAATATGCAAGATAAGCGTCTCCCTTCAAAGGTGCACGCGGCTCTTCCCGTGCGCGGACGAACGTGCAAGGGCGTCACCTTTGCATTCGCCATGCTGTTGCTCTTCCTTGCACCGCAAACCGGACACGCGCCGCCGCAAGAACGGCCGCGGCTGAACGATCTGTTCCGGCAGGCCGAGCAGGACATGTCCACGGACCGGGCCCAATTCGTTCACTCACTGCAACGTCTGCATACCGACGAGCAGCAGATGACACCGGCTCAACGCCAGCGCCTGCTTTTGCTCGACGCGATCCAATACGACCAAGCAGGACAAAGCGAACAAGCCACTCGGATGTACAAGAGCATCCTGGCCCGTCCGCTCGACCCGTTGAATAACGTCCGTGCGCGCGCGGCGCTAATCACACTGGACATGCGCGACCGCAAGTATCTCGAAGCCTATTCGATGACCAATACGCTCATCGAAGAACTCCCGAACATCAAGGATCAGCGCGTCAAATCGATGATCATCATCGTCATCATCCGGGTGCTGCTGAACAAGAAACAGTACGACGCGGCACTCGAATACATCGACCAGTTGAGCCGCACGGCCACATCATCACGCACACATTGCGTAGCTGATGTATTCCGTGGGCAGACACTGATCTATCGCGGAGGAACACTCGCATCCGTGCGGAAGGATTACCAGAAGGCCATCGAAACCTGTCGTCAGGCGGATATTCCCGGCTTCGCCAACGGCCTTCGCCTGGAATGGGCGGGGCTGATCAACAGCGAAGGTCATCCGGACCGGGCCATCGCCTTTCTGCGCAGTATTCGAGCCGAGATTTTTCGCACAGATTACCAACCGCACATCGCGGGGTACTACGACGCCCTGACCAGCGCCTATCTGCAACAAGGAAAGTATGAACTTGCCCGGAAATCAGCGCAGGCTGTACTGGCCGCGAACGATCCCAAAAGTTTCAACTGGACGCTACAGGCCGCTTACAAAGCCCTGCACGAAATCAACGAGCATGACGGCAACACCGCAGCCGCTCTGGCGATGTACAAGAAATACATGGAGCAGTACAAGGCTTCCGTGACCGACGCCAAGGCGCAGGCGCTGGCATACCAAATCATCCGCCAGGACGTCCTGACCAAGAAGATGAAGCTGGACGAGCTGAACAAGCAGAACAACATCCTGCAGCTGCAGCAGGCGCTAGACCGTAAGTCCGTCGAGACCAATCGCCTGTACGCTCTGATGTTGCTGCTCGTACTGGTGGTCATCGCGCTCTGGGCTTACCGCACCAAGCACTTGCAGATGCAGTTCCGCCGTCTGGCTCACTACGACGGACTCACTGGCATCTTCAACCGGCAGCACTTTCTGGACCAAGCCAACCGCGTGCTGCGCCGGCTGCAGCGGACCCGCCATCCGGCGTGCCTGCTGATTCTGGACATGGATCACTTCAAGCGCATCAACGACCACTACGGCCACATTTCGGGCGACGTGGTGCTCGAATACGTCGCCCGCGTCTGCCGTGACGAACTGCGTCCACTGGATGTCTTCGGCCGGCTCGGCGGCGAGGAATTCGGCATTCTCATGCCGGGCTGCGATCAGGCGAAAGGCATCGAGGTCGGCAACCGTATCCGCCGCGCGCTCGCCTACGCCGCCGTGGAGCTGCATGAAGGCGAGAACATCACCGTCACCGCCAGCGTCGGCCTGACCACCACCGAGATGTCCGGCTATGTGCTGCGCGACCTGATGGTCGACGCGGACACCGTCCTGTACGAAGCCAAGCGCAACGGCCGCAATCAGCTCGTCGCGTTCACACTCGAACCGGAAGCAACCGCGGCGCCAGCCTGACCGAATCCGGTTCTGCCGGCGCGGGAAGGATCAACCTGCGCGATTCGCGCGGGGGAACAGCACGGTCGCGACCACGCCGACCACGTCCTCGCGTGGCCGGATGGCAACGTGCCAGCCGTACAGCTCGCACAGTCGCCGCACGATGGCTAGACCGAGGCCCGCGCCGCTTCCGGTGGCGCCTTCGCCGCGCGTACCGCGCTGGAACAGCGCATCGGCCTCTTCCGCCTTGATGCCGCGACCGGTGTCCTCGATGACGATGCGATCCTCGAGGATGCTGACTTCCACCTCGCCGTTCTGGGTGTACTTGATCGCGTTGCCGACCAGGTTCGTCAGCACCACGGCCAGCACCGAAGCCGGCGCGTCGACCTTCAGCGGCTGCACGCCACGCAAGCGCAGATCGATCGGCTTGTCGCGCATGTGCGGCCGCTGATTCTCGATCACGTCCTCGGCGACCTTCACGGCATCGGTGATCTCGCCGAAGGTCGGGCCGCGACGCTCCGCGCGCGACAGCAGCAGCAGGGCCTCGATCATCTCGGTGGCCTGCCGCGAGGAGCGCTCGATGCGCTTGAGCCGCTCGCGCAGCTTGTCGTTGAGATCCGGCGAGGACTGCAGCAACTCGGTGGTGCTGGAAATCACCGCCAGTGGCGTGCGCAGTTCGTGGCTGACGTCGGAATTGAATTCGCGATCGCGCTCGACCAGCGCCGTGAGACGTTCGGAATATTCGTCCAGCGCCTGCGCCAGCTCGCCGACCTCGTCATCGGCCACGTGCGGCGCCAGTGGCTCGGCCTTGCCGATGCGTCGGAAATCGCGCAGCCGCGCCGCCAGCTCCGTCACCGGCCGCAGCACGCGTCGCGACAACCACACGCCCAACGCCAGCGATAACAGGCTGAACAGCACCACGGCCGCAACCAGGCCGATCAGCAGCTGCCGCTTGCCCTGCTCGTCGCGTCCGACGTCGTAGCGGATGAAGCCGATCAGGCCGTACTTGCGGCGCACCGCCAGCTTGTAGTGATGGATGCGCCCGTCGGGACCGACTTCGGAGATGTCGTGCACGCCGCTGTCGAGGTTCTGCCAGGCCAGCGGCATCTTGTAGAGCGTGCGGTCGCTCTTGAACCAGCCTTCCACCAGTCCCGAATGCGCCTGGTAGTTCGGGTTCGCGTGCAGGCGTTCGATGTTGCTGTCGACGTCGTGCTGCAGGGCGTTGACGACCAGCTGGTCTTCCACCTTGGCACGCACGTACAGCGCGGCCATCGCGAACAGCACCGACAGGCCGATGCCGAACAGCGAGAAGGAGACGATCAGGCGAGTGCGCAGCTTACGTCGGGAGCGCATCCGGATCGACCATGCGGTACCCAATGCCGTGGCGGGTGTGGATCAGCGGCTTGTCGAACGGCTTGTCGATCGCCGCGCGCAGTCCGTGGATGTGCACGCGCAGACTGTCGCTGTCGGGCAACTCCTCGCCCCAGACCTTTTGTTCCAGATCATGCCGCGTGACCACGGACGGACTGGCATCCATCAGCGCCTGCAGCAGTTTCAGACCGATCGGGTTGAGCTGGATCGACGTGCCGGCGCGAGTCACGGTCAAGGTGTCGAGGTTGTAGGTCAGATCGGCGACCTTGAGCACACGGCTCTGCGGTCCCTTGCCGCGTCGCGCCAGCACTTCCAGACGCACGCCCAGTTCCTGCAGCGCGAACGGCTTGGTCATGTAGTCGTCGGCGCCGGACTCGAAGCCGGTAATTTTCTGTTCCAGCGCGTCACGCGCGGTCAGCATCAGGATCGGGGTCTGCTTGTGCGCCTCGTGACGCAGCTTGCGCGCCACTTCCAGGCCGTCCATGCCCGGCAGGGTCAGGTCCAGCACGATGACGTCGAAGTCGTGCACCACCGCCAGATGCAGTCCGGTCACGCCGTCGCCGGCGAAATCGACGATGTGGTGACGGTCTTCCAGGTAGTCACCGATGTTGGTGGCCAGATCGTTGTTGTCTTCGATGACCAATACGCGCATGCGACGTCCTCGGTACAGCGCCGGGCATGACGCCGGCACTTCAAGCTTAACGGGAATCGGGTCGGACCGGCACACCGCGCAAGAAAAGGCCCGGACGGAAGGCTGGGGGAAGTCGCCGCGTCCGGGCCCAAGTCGCTGCCCCGATCGTCACGGTCGCGAGGGTGCGGCCTGGGGAAGGCCGGTCGCGGTTCCGTGACAGTTCCTTTCTAGGCGCGCACGCTTTAAACGGCTGTTAACCGTCGGACAGGGAAGCGTTAAGGAGGTCGGGCACGCCCTCGGTCGAACGGCCGAGGTGGAGCGGGTGGCGGGAATCGAACCCGTGTCATCAGCTTGGGAAGCTGAGGTTCTACCATTGAACTACACCCGCGCGGATGCAGGACGATTACATCGGTTTTGCTCTCCGCGCGCAAGCCCGCGACGGCGTGGAACGCGAACCGCCACCGCACCAAGCGCAATCGCCTCCGCTACAATGCGCGCATGGGGCTCCGCCTTTCCGCCCACGGATCGCGATGCGCATCCTGGAGGATGCCGACCGGCTTGCCGGTACGGCGTGCGAGGGCGCTGCGCGGTCCCCTGCACCATCCGATTCGACAAGGTATTCCGATGTCCATCTCCGCGTCGGTCGCCGCTCCGGAGAGCGCGCGATGACAGGTTCCGATTCGTCCGGCGATCACAAGGACGCCGAGCGCCGCAGACCGGTGCGCAGCTTCGTGCTGCGCGAGGGACGCATCACGCCGGCGCAGCAGCGCGCCTTCGATGCGCACTGGTCGCGCTACGGTCTCGACTACACCGGCCAGCCGCGCGACCTCGACGCCGTGTTCGGCCGTACGGCACCGCGCGTGCTGGAGATCGGCTTCGGCAACGGCGAAGCGCTGGCCTGGGCGGCGGAGCATGACCCCGATCGCGACTACATCGGCGTGGAAGTGCATCGACCCGGCGTCGGTCGCCTGATGAATGCGCTGGCCGAGGCCGAGGCCGGCAACGTGCGCATCTATCGCCATGACGCGGTGGAAGTGCTGCGCAACGAGATTGCCGCCGAGGCGCTGGACGAAGTGCGCATCTGGTTCCCCGACCCGTGGCCGAAGAAGCGTCACCACAAGCGACGCCTGGTCCAGCCCGCATTCGTCGAGCTGATCGCCAGCCGCGTCCGGCCAGGTGGCCTGTTGCATCTGGCCACCGACTGGGCCGAGTATGCTGAACACATGCTCGACGTGATGGAGGCCGCTCCGGCATGGCGCAATCAGGAAGGTCCGGGCAAAGTCGCCGCGCGTCCGGCATGGCGCATCGAAACGCATTTCGAGCGTCGCGGCCTGCGCCTCGGACACGACGTCTGCGACCTGCTCTACCTACGCCAATGAGACGCTCAACGATCACGACCGGATGCGCATCGCGGTGACTGCACTGACCCGACGCCTGCCCTTTCACGCACCCCAGCGTCAGCCCGCCCGCGGCCGACGCTGAACGGCCCGCCTCGACGACGCACTCCATGGACAGCACCGCCGCCGGCCTGACCCTCACACCCGACATGATCCTGGTGCTCGGGCTGGTCGCCTTCACCATGATCATGCTGGTGCTGGAATGGATTCGTGCCGACATGGTGGCGCTGCTGGTAGTGGTGGTGATCGGCGTCACCGGCCTGATGCCGGCCACGCAGGTGTTCCAGGGCTTCGCCGGCAATGCGGTGATCGCGATCCTGGCGATCATGATCATGGGCGCGGGCCTGGATCGCGCCGGTGCGCTGTCCAAGGCCGCGGCTTTCGTCATGCGCATGTCCGGCGGACGCGAATCGCGCCTGGGCATCGTGATCAACAGCGTGACCAGCCTGTTCAGCGCGATCATTCCGAGTCAGGCGCTGGCGGCGCTGATGATTCCGGTCAGCAGCCGCCTGTCCGCGCGCACCGGCGTGCCGCTGACGCGCATGCTGCTGCCGATGGCGTTCTGCATCCTCACCGCCACCAACACCACGCTGATCGCGAACTCGCCGCTGATCCTGCTCAACGACCTGATCGCGAGCGCCAACCGCAACCTGCCGCCGGGCGCACACACCATCACCCGCTTCAGCCTGTTCAGCGTGACGCCGATCGGCCTGATCCTCGCCGCGATCGGCATCGCCTATTTCGCGCTGTTCGCCAAGCGTCTGCTGCCGGCACGCGAGGACGACCGCCAGAAGGTCACGCCCGGCCGCACCGAGAGCTACTTCGCCGAGACCTACGGCATCGTCGGCAACCCGGCCGAACTGACCGTGACGGCCGAGAGCGCCCTGGTCGGCATGAGCGTGGGCGAGGTGGAGCAGCTGCACGGCGCGCCGCTGATCCTGGCGATGAAGAACGGCAACGAATCGCGCATGGCGCCGCCGGCCGAGGAGATGATCTGGGTCGGCACCGTGCTCGGCGTGCTCGGCGCGCGCGAGCAGGTCAACGAATTCGCCAACAACCAGCTGTGCCGCGTGTCGCCGCGCATGCGCCAGCTGGCCGACCTGTTCAACCCGACGCGCGCCGGCATTTCCGAGGCGGTGGTGCCGCCCAGCTCCAGCGTCATCAAGCAGCGCATCGGCGACCTGCACCTGCGCAAGCGCTTCGGCATCGCCGTGCTGGCGGTCAATCGCGGCGATCAGGTGTTCCGCGAGGACATCCGCGGCATCAGCCTGCGCGCCGGCGACACCCTGGTGCTGCACAGTCACTGGAACGACCTGGCGATGATGCAGGCCGACCGCGACCTGGTCGTCATCACCGACGTGCCCAAGGTCGAACAGCGCCCGGGCAAGCTGTGGCAGGCGCTGGGCTTCTTCCTGCTGGCGATGGGCCTGGCCCTGTTCACCGATCTGGACCTGCCGGTGGCGATGATGAGCGGCGCCATCGGCATGCTGCTGTCCGGCGTGCTGACCATGGACGAGGCCTACCGCTCGGTGAACTGGAAGACCATCTTCGTCACCGCCTGCCTGATCCCGCTGGGCTGGTCGATGGATTCCACCGGCGCCGCCGCCTGGCTGGCGCAGGAAGTGCTGCATTATTCCCACGGCGCGCCGCAGTGGTCGCTGCAGCTGGCGATCGCGGTGCTGACGCTGCTGTTCTCGCAGGTGATGTCGAACGTCGGCGCGACCGTGATGATGGTGCCCATCGCCATCAGCGTTGCCGTGGCGACCGGCGGCAATCCGGCCGCCTACGCGCTCCTCGTGGCGCTGTCCTCGTCCAATACCTTCCTCATCAGCTCCGGCCATCCGGCGCTGATGATGGTGGCCGGTCCCGGCGGCTACCGCTCGCGCGACTTCCTTCGCGTGGGCCTGCCGCTGACCGCGCTGATCCTGGTCGCGACGCTGGTCGGCATCAATCTGATGTACCGCTGACGCGCGGCCTCACAGACTGGTCAGCATCACCGCATCGCCCTCGACCTCGACCCCGACGCGCAGCAGGTGGTCGCCCTGGCACGGACCGCCGATGCACAGGCCGCTCTCGACGCGGAAGCTTGCTCCATGCACGGCGCACACCAGCACGCGGTCTTTCAGCAGGAAGCGGCCCGGCGCCCAGTCCAGACGCCGCCCGGCATGTGGGCAGAGATTGCGATAGGCGTGGAAGCGGCCGTCTGCGCAGGTCACGATGAACGCATGATGCTCGCCGAAAAGCTCCATTTCGACGCCAATCGCCGCACCTTCGGCGACGTCATCCACGCCGCACAACGGCAGGGGAAAAACGTCATCGGCAACCTCTGGCACTTGTGTCACGGCGTCATCGACCTCATGGTGGAAGGCGAGATTGTAGCTGCTCGCGAGAATCGCCATGCGCACCCGCTTCTTCATCCTGCAACGCCCCCGCCATCCGCTCGCCCGCGCGGCGCTGGCGTTGCTGGGCCTGGCCGTCTTCGGCGCCCTGCTGGTCTTCGGGCTGATCGCCCTGGCCGTGCTGGTGGCGGTCGGCGGCATCCTGATGCTGGTGCGCGCCTGGCGCGGCCGGCACGCCTCGAACACGGGCGCGCGCGGCGCGGCGCCGAACGCCGACCCGGACGTGCTGGAAGGCGAGTACGTGGTGATCCACGAGCGGCGTCACGTGCCGCATTCCTGACCCCGCTGGCACGGGCTTCCCGCGCCTGACAGCGCTACACTGCGCGACCGTCCCCCGCTTCGGTGCGTGCATGAATTCGATCGCAGATCCCGCGGCTCCGATGGAGCGCCGCTGGCTGGTGCCGTTGGCTCTGGCGTCGCTGTACGTGGTCTGGGGCTCGACCTATCTCGGCATCCGCTTCGCGCTGGAAAGCTGGCCACCGTTCCTGCTCGCCGCCATCCGCTTCGCTCTCGCCGGCGTACTCATGTACGCCTGGCTGCGCCTGCGCGGCGCCGCGCCGCCGACGCGCAGGCAGTGGCGCAACGCCGCCATCACCGGCACCCTGCTGCTACTCGGCGGCAACGGGCTGGTCTGCTACGCCGAACAGAGCGTCAGTTCGGGCATCGCCGCGGTCGCGGTCGCTTCCATGCCGCTGTTCGCGACGCTGTTCAACGGTTTCTACGGCGAATGGCCACAGCGCAACGAAATCCTCGGCCTGGTCATCGGTTTCGTCGGCGTGGTGGTGCTGAACCTGGGCAGCACGCTGTCCGGTTCGCGTGTCGGCGCGCTGGCGCTGGTCAGCGCTGCCGCATTGTGGGCCTTCGGTTCGGCCTGGAGCCGCCGCCAGGACATGCCCGTCGGCCCCATGAACACCGCCGCGCAGATGCTCTGCGCCAGCGTGGCCCTGATCGTCACCGCCCTGCTCGCCGGCGAGCGCGTGCCCGCGCACCCGAGCCTGCACGCCACGCTGGCGATCGGCTATCTGGTGGTGTTCGGTTCGCTGATCGGCTTCAGTTCCTACGTCTATCTGCTGAAGACCGTGCGCCCGGCGCTGTCGACCAGCTACGCCTACGTGAATCCGCCCGTCGCCGTGCTGTTCGGCCTGATGCTGGGCGGCGAACACGTCGGCCCGATCGATCTGGCCGGCATGGCGGTGATCCTGCTCGGCGTGGCCATCGTGATCTTCTCGCGCGGACGCGCCGTGCGCAGTCGATGAGCGCACGCGCCTAGGATTCTCTAAGCGCTGTCGTTACCGGCAGACGCGCCGCGCGCACGGCTGGGAAAAGACCACCGATCAGGCCGATCGCCAGCGCCCACTTCAGGCCGTTCCACAACAGATTCGGCGTGACGCGGAACTGGAACACCACCTGGCTGAAATTTGAACCCAGCGTGGATGCGGTGTAGCCGTTGAAGATCAGCCACGTGACCAGTCCGCCGACAATGCCGCCCAGCGCCGCCAGCAGCAGGGTCTCGAGCATGACCGACACCACCACCGGCACGCTGCGAAAGCCGATCGCGCGCAGCGTCGCGATTTCCCTGGAGCGCGTGGCGACGGCGGCGAACATGGTATTCAGCGCCCCGAACACCGCGCCGATGGCCATGATGATGCCGACGACCAGACCGACGATGCGCAACGTGCGCGTCAGATTCTCCGACTGCTTGGCGAAGTAGGTCCGCGTGGTGCTGACGTCGACCTTCAGTCGCGGGTCACTGCTCAGTGCGGCCTTGAAGGCGTCGAAGGCCGAAGGCGACGTCAGCTTTGCGGTAACCGATTGCACACTGCTGCCGCGGCGATAAGCCGATGCGACCGTCTGCACGTCGCCCCACAATTCGGAGTCATGCGAATCGTGGGCCACGAAGGTGCCGACGACGGTCCATTCCTGCCCGCCCAGCCGCAGGCTGCGCCCGACCTCGAGCCCGGCGAACTGGCGCTGCGCACCCTGCCCGACCACCAGCTCGCGCAACCCCGGCTTGAAACGCCGACCATCGACGATGCGAACGTTCGGACGCAGTTTCCAGGCCTGATCGCCGACCCCGCGAATCTGCACGTTGGCCTCGATGCTGCGGTCGCTCTTCTTGGGCAGATTCGCGACCACCACCACCTCCGGCGATGCAATCGGCTTGCCGGAGGCGTCACGCGCCACGCCTGCCGCCTGGGTGATGACATCGACATTGTCGCGACTCAATACCGAGTTGAGCTCCGCCTGCGAGCCACCGCGCAACACGATCGCGGTGTCGTCGGACCCCGTGCGTTGCAGGGTGCTCTGGAAACCTTCCGCCATCGCCAGCAACGCCACCAGCACGCCGACCACGCCGGCAATACCGATCACGATGACCGAGGAAGCGCCGATGCGTTGACGCAGCGTACTCAAGCCGACCTGCGTCACGGAAAGCGTGCGCCGACCACTGCGCGCCAGCGCCAGCCACAGTAGTACCAGCACGCCCAGGACCACGGCACCGATCCAGGGCATCGCCGCCCAGACGGCCACCGCCACCATCAGCCCTGCGAACAGGCCGATATTGACCAGAAATCGCTTGAAGGTGCTCATCCTGTTCTCCTCAACGCCCAGCCAGCGCATCGACGATATTCAGGCGCATACCGCGCAGCGCCGGCAGAACGCCGACCAGCAGCCCGATCACGATCATCAACGCCATGCCCGTCATCCACGTCGAAAGTCCCAGCGACGGCAGATTCACCAGACCGCCGCTGCCCTTGGTGACCAGCGGCCCGAGCGCCGCCGCGATGCCGAGTCCGATCAGGCCGCCGAGCACGAGCAGCAGCACCGCCTCGGCCAGCACCATCATCAGCACGCTGCCGCGCGAGAAGCCGATGGTCTTCAGCACCGCCAGCTCCGACGTGCGCTCGCGCACGGCCTGCGCCATCGTGTTGCCGGCCAGCAGAACCAGCGTGAAGAACACCGCGCCCATGATGCCGACCACGATCAGTCCGATGTTGCCGATCTGCTTGGCGAACGAGGCCTGGAAGGCCTGCTCGGTCTGCGTCTTGGTCTCGTTCGGCGAATTGGCCGAGAGCGCGTCGATACGGTTGGCGACCTGATCCGCCTGCGACGGGTCGGACAGCTCGTCGATGTACCAGCCGACGGTGCCCTGACCGTATGCATTGGCCTCATTGAAGTAGGTCCAATGGAAGAACAGCGCCTGATCCAGGCCGTTGGCCGCATCCTTGCTCACGTCGAAGATGCCGACGATGTCCATGGGCCAGGTCTTGTCGCCGTTCTTCTGCGGAAAGATGGTCGACTGCAGCGGAATCTTGTCGCCGATCTTCCAGCCGTAGCGCTTCGCCAGCGTGCGCCCGACCACGGCCCCGGTGCGGGTCGCATCGAACGCCTTGCGTTGCGCGGGTGCCAGCTCGATCTCGGGGTACAAGTCCAGGTACTCTGGACTGATCGCATAGCTGAAGACGAAGTTCTTCGGATCCTGGTAGATGCCGCCGAACCAGTTGGCATAGCCGACCTTGCGTACGCCGGGTATGGCGGCGATACGGTTCTGCAACGCCTGTGGCAACGGTTGGATGATGGAATAGCGCGAAGAAGTGACCAGACGTCGCGCCCCGACCGCACTGGTGCTGCCGGTCTCGAACGCGGTGCGGACCGAATCGAGCATGCCGAACAGCAGGAACGCAGCCACGATCGAGACGATCGTCAGAATCGTACGCGTCTTGCGCCGGAACAGCGCGGCCCAGATCAGATGCAGATACTTCATGCGAAGCCTCCCGCGGAAGATGCCGCGATGCTCAGACCGTGGCCTGTTCGACCAGCATGCCCTTGTCCAGATGCAGCACGTGATCGGCGTACTCGGCCGCCTTGGGATCGTGCGTGACCATCACGATGGTCTTGCCGTGCTCGCGGTTGAGCGTGCGCAGCAGCCCCAAAACATCCTCGGCCGACTCGCGGTCCAGATCACCCGTCGGTTCGTCGCAAACCAGCAGGGTCGGGTCCGAGACGATGGCCCGTGCGATCGCCACGCGCTGCTGCTGGCCGCCGGACAGTTCGGATGGCTTGTGCGTCACGCGCTCCTCCAGACCGACCAGCTTGAGGGCGATGCCCGCATTGCGCTTGCGCTGCGCCGCCGACAGCTTGGTGAGCAGCAGCGGCAACTCGACGTTGCGCTGCGCGGTCAGCATCGGCATGAGGTTGTAGAACTGGAAGATGAAACCCACGTTCGAGGCCCGCCAGCGGGCCAATGCACCGGCGCCGAGCTGATCGATGCGCTTGTCGCCGACCGTGATACTGCCTCCGGTCGGCACGTCCAGCCCGCCGATCAGATTCAGCAGCGTGGTCTTGCCCGAACCGGACGGCCCCATCAAGGCCAGAAAGTCGCCTTCCGCCACCTGCAGATCGATGTGGTGCAGCACCTCGACCTTCTGTTTGCCGCGCGTGTAGGTCTTGCTGACGTCGCGGATATCGATCAACGTTGCCATGATGTCTCCCCTCGCAGCGGTTGTCCCGCATGAACGGCGTGTCGGTCCTGGCCGCCCCTGCCTTCGACGCGGCGCACCCATGCGATGCCGCCGCGAAAATCCGTCCCCTGAGCAGTCTTGCACAGCATGTCCGGGCGGCGCTGTCTGACAAAGGGTCGATGGTCAAGCATTGCGGATGACAGCTGTCACTCCACCGCGCCCGGCGTTCAGGAGCGCGGCGACGCCATCCGCACCCGATCGCCGTCGTGCAGCGTCGGCGGCGGCCGATCAACGACGCGATCGCCGACGGACACGCCTTGCGGCAATCGACGCAGGTCGCCATATAGTTGCTTCGCCGGCGCGACCGTGCGAAGCCGGGCACGACCGTCCTCGATCACGAACACGGCGGGATGTCCGTCGTGCTCGATGATGGCGGTAGTCGGCACCAGCACGCCCTTCGGCGCCTCTCCCACCGGCGCTGCGCGCTTCTCCAGGAACGACACGCGCACGCCCATGTCCGGGATGATGCGCGCGTCCTTGCGCTCCAGCGCCACGCGAACCTTCACCGTGGCCTTGCCGCGGTCGGCGGCCGGCACGATGGCAATGACGTGCGCGGGAATGCGCCAGTCCGGATAGGCATCCAGCACCGCTTCCGCCGGCATGCCCGCCTTGACGCGGCCGATGTAGGACTCGTTGACGTCGACATCGACCTCCAGCGAATCCATGTCCACGATGGTGCCGACGCCGGTGCGCGTGAATCCTCCCCCCGCGGCGGCCGGGGCGATGATCTCTCCGACCTGCGCGGTCTTCTGCGTGACCACGCCGGTGAAAGGCGCACGCACGACGGTGTAGTCGTAGTTGACCTGCGCCACACGCACCTGCGCCTGCGCGGCCTTGGCCTGTTTGCGCTGCGCGTTCAGCTGAGCGCGCAAGGTGGCCACCTTGGTGCGCGCTTGCTCGGCAAGCTGTTTGGAAACCAGCCCCTGCGCGACCAGCTCATTCTGCCGCGCCATGTCCCGATCCGCCTGGCGAAGCTCGGCCTGCGTCTGCAGCGTCTGCGCCTGCGCCGCTTGCGCACTGGCCTCGGTGGCATGCAGTTGGGCGGACTGCGCGCTATCCTCCAGTCGCGCCAGCACCTGCCCATTCTTCACATGGTCGCCTTCTTCGATCAGTACCTCGGTCAGGGTGCCGACGATCTGTGCCGACACCGTGGCCTGTCGCTGCGCGGTCACGTATCCGGTTGCCTGCAGCACGGCCTGCCCGTTTTGCGTGGCGGACGCCGGTGCCGACGCCGTGGCCGCGGTCACCTCGACAGGGCCTCGCGCGAACAACATCCAGGCGCCGGCGACGAGCGCGACCAGCACGACGCCAGCAGCAACCAGCCAAAGCCAGCGGCGGCCGTGTTCGTCGTGATCGTCGCGCTGCGCATGATCGATGCGCAGTTCTTTCAGTAGATCGCCGTGGTCCACGCTACGCTCCCCGTCGCCCGACGTGTACGCCTGCAAGCATGCCCCACCTGCCGTGCGACCGGAAGCGTCAGGCATCAGATGGCGCCCATGACAGCTGTCATTCGCTACCCTGTGGCTTTCCCCGGAGCTTCGCCATGTCCCACGTCTTCGAACCCGCCGCACCCACCAGCCTGCCGGTATACGGCGGCAGCGACGCGCGCTTTCCGTTGCGCCGCATCTTCTGCATCGGCCGCAACTACGCCGATCATGCCAAGGAAATGGGCGCCAGCGTCGACCGCGCACAGCCGGTGTTCTTCACCAAGCCGGCCGACGCCGTCGTGACGGACGGCGCCGACACGCCCTACCCGTCCGCCACCTCGGATCTGCACCACGAGGTGGAAATGGTGGTGGCGCTGGCCCGCGGGGGTCGCGATCTCGACGTGGACGCCGCCCAGGCCGCCATCTTCGGCTACGGTGTCGGCCTCGACCTGACCCGCCGCGACCTGCAAGCCCGGGCCAAGGAAAAGGGCCTGCCGTGGGACGTGGCCAAGGCCTTCGACCATTCCGCTCCGGTGTCCGCCCTGCGTCCGACCGCGGACGGCGCACCCGACGCACGAACCGTGCTGCGCCTCGACGTCAACGGCGAAACGCGCCAGCAGACCACGCTCGAAGCCATGCTGTGGAGCACGCCCGAGATCATCGTCGAACTGTCGCGCCTGTTCGAGCTGAAGGCCGGCGATCTGATCTTCACCGGCACGCCCGCTGGCGTGGCTGCGCTGCAGCGAGGCGACCGAGTGCGCGCGACACTCGGCGACATCGCCACGCTGGAAACGCGCATCGTCTGACCTGCCCGCAGCCCCCGTGACTGGGGTACATTGTCGGCATAAGGGGATCACACCGCAGAGGGGAAGCACATGGGCATGATGAGCGAGTTCAAGGAATTTGCCGTCAAGGGCAACGTCGTGGACATGGCCGTCGGCATCGTCATCGGCGGCGCGTTCGGCACCATCGTCAAGTCGCTGGTCAGCGACGTGATCATGCCGCCGGTCGGCCTCATCACGGGCGGCATCGATTTTTCCAACCTCAAATGGGTGCTGCACGCGGCCGCCGCCGACGGCAAGGGCGAAGTGGCGATCCACTACGGCACCTTCATCAACAACGTCATCAGTTTCCTGATCGTCGCCTTCAGCATCTTCATGGTCATCCGCGTGATGAACCGGCTCAAGCGCAAGGAAGAGGAAAAGCCGGCCGAACCGGCCGCGCCGCCCGCCGACGTGCAGTTGCTGACCGAAATCCGCGATCTGCTGAAGAAGTCGTGATCGCCGTGCTCCGCCGGCGGCCATGGAGGCGCCGGCGGATTCGCATCGGCTACAGCTAACGGCCCTGCTGCGCGCTCGGCAGGACCGCCGCGTCGGCCTCCGCGCCGCCATCGAGCGCCTGCAGGTTCTCCTTGATCCGCGTCAGCACGTCGATCATGTGCTGCAGATCCTGCATGTCGATGTCGCGGGTGGCGTCCTCGCGCAGACCGTGCGCGATTTCCTCCATGTCCTCGGCCACGGCGTTGGCGCGCTCGGTCGGGTACAGCCGCCAGCAGCGGCGGTCGTTGGGATCGGCGCGCCGTTCGACGAAACCGGCCGCCTGCAGACGATCGATCACGCGACCGACGGCGATGGCCTCCATCTCCAGGAATTCGGCCAACTCGCTCTGACGGATGCCCTGCCGCAGATGCAGGCACTTCAGCGCACGCCACTGGGCGCGTGTGAGATTGAAGCGTGTCGCCCGACGATCGAAATGCTTGCGGAAAAGCAGCGTGACGTCGTTGAGCAAGTAGCCGATGGACATGTCGCGGATGGTCGTCATAGTCGAACTGGCAGCTGTACGATTTCGCTGGGTTTAGTCTACGACATTGACGTCCCACGCGTTTCATCCACGCCACGAGGATGCATGAAACTGTCCAGCCGCCGCATCGACATCACCACGCTGGCCGTCGACGCCATCGTTAACGCCGCCAATCCGACGCTGCTCGGTGGCGGTGGCGTGGACGGCGCGATTCACCGCGCCGCCGGACCGGCCCTGCTGGCGGCGTGCCGCCAACTTCCGGAAATCCGGCCCGGCGTGCGCTGCCCGACCGGCGAAGCCCGCATCACCCCCGGCTTTGCATTACCGGCAACGTACGTGGTCCACACCGTCGGCCCGGTCTGGCACGGCGGCGACCGCGGCGAAGCCGAACGGCTGGCCGACTGCTACCGCCACAGCCTGCAGCTCGCGCTGGAACACGGGCTGCGCAGCCTCGCCTTCCCGGCCATCAGCTGCGGCGTCTACGGCTATCCCGTCGACGCAGCGGCACGCGTTGCCGTGCGCACCCTGCGCGAAACCGGCGCAGGACGGGAGATCGACATTCTGCTGTGCAGCTTCGATGCCGCCGCCGACGCGGCCTGGACTCGGGCACTGGCGGACTAGTCGCCGTCGGCCGCTTCCAGAGCCGCACCGGCAACCTCGCTTGCCGGCTCGACGTCCTCGCCGCGTGCGATCACGACCGCCGCGGCCAGATCGCCGGTCACGTTCAGCGCGGTGCGCGACATGTCCAGCAGGCGATCGATGCCCAGCACCAGGCCGATACCTTCGGGCGGAATCCCGAACATGCCCAGGATCATCGCGATCACCGGCAGCGAACCGCCCGGCACGCCGGCCGCGCCGACGCCGCCAAGCACGCAGATCAGCAGCACCAGCGACTGCTGCGCGAACGACAGGTCGACACCGAAGAACTGCGCTAGGAACAGCACCGTGACGCCTTCGTACAACGCCGTGCCGTTCATGTTCGCCGTCGCCCCGAGCGTGCACACGAAGCGGCTGATGCGACGCGGCACCCCGAGCCGGCGTTCGGCCGCCTGCAGGGTCGTCGGCAGCGTGGCGCTGCTGGACGAAGTCGAGAACGCCGTCACCATCGCGGTTTCCGCGCCGCGGAAGAAGCGCCCCATCGGCATGCCGCCGAGATAGCGCACCAGCAGCGGCAGCACCACGAAACACTGCAGCACCAGCGCCAGCAGCACCACGCCGACATAGCGCGCCAGCTGCAGCAGCACGTCCCAACCCAGCCGCGCCGTCAGCGTGAACAACAGCGCCGCCACCGCGTAGGGCGCGATGCGGATCACCCATTCGATCAGCTTCAGGCTGATGTCGTACACGCCCTGCATCGCGCCGACGAACGTGCGCGTGCCTTCGCTGCGCACCACCGCGGCGGCAATGCCGAACATCAGCGCGAAGAACATCAGCCCCAGCAGATTGCCGTCGGCAGCCGCGCGCACCGGATTCAGCGGCACGATGCCCAGCAGCATCTCGCGCGCCGAAATCGCTTCGCGGCGGGCCGCGATTTCGCTGGCGCGATGCCCTGCCTCGGCCAGCAGCTTCTCGCCGACGTCGTGCGGCACGCCCTGCCCGGGCTGGAACACGTTCACCAGGATCAGTCCGATGGTGACCGCGATGGCGGTCACGCCGAGAATCCACAGCAGGGTCTTCAGTCCCACGCGTCCGAGCGAGCGCGGATCGCCGATCTCCACCACGCCCAGCACCAGCGCCGAGAACACCAGCGGCACCACCAGCATGAACAGCAGACGCAGGAACAGGTCGCCGACCGGCTGCGTGACGTAGCCGATCAAGGTCTGCAGCCAGCCCGCGTCCTGCGCGAAGGCATAGCAGGCCAGACCGGCCAACGCGCCGACGATGAAGCCGATCAGCATCTGGGTGTGCAACGGCAGGCCGCGGCGGCTTGCCTTCGTTCCGTTACCGGCACTCGACATCGGGTCACTCCGTCAGCATCTGCCGACCGAGTCTACCCGTTGCGACGCCGCGAAGGGACGTCAGGTCGAAGGCGGATACAGCGGCGGCAGCGGCTCTTGCGGCGACGCCGCGGACGGCTTGCGCCAGACGAACCCGGAACGGAAAGCCTCCGCCAGAGCCGCGCACGGATCCTGCGCTGCATCGATCGCTGCGGCGTAACGACGTTGCTGCAGCCGCGCGATGGCCTCGATCTGATCGGAATCGGCCAGCTGCTCCGAAACGTCCTGAAGATGCCGCACGCCGTCACGCTCCGCCTGCGCCCAGGCCAGCAAGGCACGACCCGTGGCGTGCGGATCGCCGCCGCGCGCCGCCAACAGGAAGGCGTTGCGCAAGGTGCGAGCCCGGCCGCTACGCGCCTGCGCCGCGGCCGTCCCGGCCCGATGCGCCGCCGATCGCCGCCGCCACGCCAGCCACCCGAACGTCGCCAGGCTCAGAATCCACAGNGTGGTGTGCCGGCGCTGGCTGCGGCCACCGGCGCCCGGGGTGCCGACGGTGGCGCCGCGCCATTGCCGCTCGCCGCCGTCACGGTCAGGCTGTGCGCGGGGATCGTCGCCGTCTCCTCCCTGTCGGCATCGACATTCCACCAGCGCAACGTGATCGCCGGGATCTGCAGCGTGCCGGCGCGATTCGGCACGATGGCGAAACTGCGCGAACGCGATCCGGTGATCCACTGACCGTTGTTGCGGCTGACGTCCTGCGTCTGATCCGGATACACATCCGCCCCGGATATCGCCGGCAGCGTGGGCTCGGGCAGCATCTCGGCGGGCAGTCCCGTGGCGCCTTCCTGCAGCGTCACGGTGACCGGCTCGCCGACCTGCACCGTGCCGCTGGCCGGCAGTCCGCTGAGGTTGATCTCCACCTGTTTGGCGGGCAGCCACGGTCCCTTGCCGGAACTCGCCGGGCGCGGTGTCACGTTCAAAGTCAGCGTCTTCGACTCCGCGCCGACCGCGTGCGCCGTGCCGAAGAAATCGCCCATGCCGGAGCTGTCCACGGTGCGTCCGCGGAATACCACCGGCGGAATCTGCAGCGTGCCCGCATGCTGCGGAATGATCGCGTAGTGCCGTTCGATCACGCCGTACATGCGCCCGCCGCGCTGCGCCTGATACCGCTGATCGCGCCCGAGCGTCTGCACCTGCGCACCGTCGGCGCTGGGCGGACTGAGGTTGCCATCCAGCATCGAGGCGACGTAGTAGAGCTTCACGTCGAGCGCCACCTGTTGACCGACATAGGGCGTCTGCGAACTGACCGTGACCTCGAGGAAGGCGGGATCGCCCGCATGGCCGACGCCTTGCTTCGGCGCGTCGGCGACCTGCAAGGTCAGCGGCTTCGTTTGCTGTCCGCCCACATCCAGCGCGGGAATCTGCAAAGTGCCGGCATGCAGGGGACGCAGCGTGATCGACAGCACCGAGCGGGACTGGATGCGACCGTTTTCCTCGAGCTCGCTGGAACCGTTGAACTGCCCCAGAACCTGGAAATCCTTGCCCAGCGCCGACAGATCCGGCATCGGGATCGCATCGCCGCCATCGCGGCTCAGGTTCAGCGTCACCGTATCGCCCAGCGTCGCATGATGGCGATCCAGGGACGCCGTGACGCCGCTCGCCGCCGCCGTCGCGCTGAACAGCAGCGCCAGCAGGAGACACCCGCTCATGATGAGTTTTGCCGATCGGTTCACGCTCAATCACTCCCGTCCGTATCGTCCTGCCCGCCGAGGTCGCCGCGCTGCTGGCGACGCTGGTACTCCAGCAGGAATTTGCGGCGCAGTAACCCGCCGGGGTCGTCCGGCACCCGTTGCAGCGCCTGCTGCATGGCCTGGGGCAGCGGATGGCTCTGTCCGGAGGCCTGCTCCGGCTGCGCGCCCAGCGCGTAGGCCTTCTGCGAGCCACGGGACGACTTGCTCAGTTGCGCGTCCATGCGTTGCTTGAGCGCCTGCTGCGCCTTCTGCTCGGCCTGCTTGTCCGCAGCTGTCGGCGCCTTGGCCTTCTGCGCCTGATCGGACGTCTGCCCGCGCTGATCCGGCTGCTGCGTGGTTTGATCCGGGCGCTGCGCGTCCGCCGCGCCGCCATGCTGTTCGCCCTGTCCGGACTTGCGATCCCCACGCGTTGCATCCTGCGAGGACTTGCCGTTCTGCGAAGCGGACTTGCCGGCTTCGGACGGTTTCGCCGCACCCTTGCGTTGCCCGTTCTGTCCTGGCTTGGGCGCGGCTTGCCCCCCCTGGCCGCCGTGCCCGTCTTGTTCGCGCTGCTCGCCCTGGCCGTTGCCCTGCTTCCTGCGCTGCTGGCGCAGCCAGTCCTGCACCGCCGTGCGGTTGGCGCGCGCATCGGCCAGCTTGGGGTCGGCCGCCAACGCCTGATCGTAGGCCTTGATCGCCTCCTCGTAGCGATGCATGTGCACGAGAGCGTTGCCGCGGTTGTAGAGGTTCTGCGCGCCCTTTGCCTGCGCGAAGGCCTGCGCCGCGGTGCGGTAGTCGCCAGCGCGATAGGCCGCCGTGCCGCGCAGGGCGGGATCGTGCGCCAGTTGCTGGGCCTTGCGCGCATGTCCGTCGGCCAGCGCCTTGGCGGCCTGCTGATCGCGCGTGTGCCAGGCATCCTGCCAACCGGAAGCACGCGCCGGCGGCGACCACCACGAAACGATCAGCAGCGGCAGCATCCACAGCACGCCGCGCCGGAATCCGAGCGCCGCCAGCAGCAGCACCGGCAGCAGCAGCCAGGCGCCACGGTCACGCCAGGCATCGGACTGCCGATGGCTGTCGCGCGCACCCGAGCGCATGCGTAACTGGGTCGCCAGCGCGCGGACGTCCGCGCTGTCATTCCGCATCGGCACATAACGACCGCCACCGGCCTCGGCCACGGCCCGCAACGAGGCATCGTCGCGCACGGCCATCAGCGTCCGTCCGCCGGCGCCGCGCTCGAAGCCGCCGCTGGCCTGTGGCACCGGAGCGCCTTTGGTCGTGCCGACGCCGAGTACCGATACCCGCATGCCGGCCTTGCGCGCCGCGCGTGCGGCGTCGACGGCGGAGGCATCGGCGTGGTCGTCGATCACCACGATGGAGCCGTCGTGCACGCCCGCGCCCTGCAACAGCCGGGTCGCGCGACGAATCGCGCTGGCCATGTTGTCGCCCTGCACCGGCATCACGTCCGGCGCCAGCGCGTCGAGCAGTTCGCCGAGCGCGTCGGCGTCGGACGTCAAGGGCGCGACCGTGAACGATTCGCCGGCATAGGCGATCAGGGCATTCTGTCCGGCGGCATTGGCCTGCAGCAATGCATGGATCTTGTAGCGCACGCGCGTCATGCGGTCCGGAGTCATGTCCGCGGCCAGCATGCGCTGGGAGAGCGATACGGCGACCACCTGCGCGCGCTGGTTCATGAACACCGGCTGCGGGCTGCGCTCCCACGTCGGCCCGGCCATCGCCAGCGTGCCCAGCGTCCACGCCCCCAGCACCGCCAGCTGCAGACCGATGCGTCGCCGCGCGCCGCCTTCCAGCAGATGCGGCAACAGCGCCGCATCGACCAGGCGTCGCAACGAGGCGCCTTCGCCGCCGCGACGCAGCCACCAGGCGATCGCCGGCAGTGCCAGCAGCCCCAGCAGCCACCACGGACGCAGGAAGTGAAAAGCGTGCCACGCACTCATGTCGTCGCCTCCCGTCGCCACGACGGTCCACTCCAACCCAGCAAGGCGAGCAGCAGCGCCGCCGCCAGCGGCCATGGATACAGCGGTTCGCGCGGACGACGCATCAGGTTGCCCTTCAGGGTCGGCTCCAGCGCGTCGATCGCGCGGTAGGCCTGCGCCAACTCGCGCGTGTCGGTGGCGCGATAGAATTTGCCGCCGGTCATCTCGGCGATGCTGCGCAGCGCATCCTCGTCCAGTCCCTGCCCGCCCATCGGGTTGCCGAACAGGTCCAGTGGTCCGTTGTCCACGGCGCCGATACCGATGGTGTAGATGCGCACCCCGGCCTTCTTGGCGATCCGCGCGGCATCCATCGGCGCGATGCTGCCGGCGTTGTTCACGCCGTCCGTGAGCAGCACCAGCACGCGATCGTCGCCCGGCAACTTGCGCAGACGCCGCACCGCTACCGCGATGGCGTCACCGATCGCGGTGTTGCGACCCGCCAGACCGACGGCGACGTCCCGCAGTTGCGCGCGCACAGCGTCCAGATCGTAGGTCAGCGGCGTGACCAGATAGGCCCGCGTGCCGAACAGGATCAGTCCGACCTGATCGCCGGCGCGGCGGTCGATGAAGTCGCCGACGATCGCGCGCACGGCGCCGAAGCGACTCACCGGAACGTCGCCCAGCTGCATGTCGCGCAGGCTCATGCTGCCGGACATGTCCACCGCCAGCATCACGCCACGGCCGGAGCGCTCCAGCGGCTGCGGCGGGCCGATCCACTGCGGTCGCGCCGCGGCCGCCAGCAGGCAGCACCACATCAGCGTCCACAGCAACCCGCGACCGCGCAACATCGCGCTGCCGCGCGGTGACTGCGCCAGCAACGAGGAAAGATCGCGATGCGGCAAACGCAACGCACGACTCGGCGCATGCGGCGGCAGCCAGCGGCGGCACAGCCACGGCAGCGGCAGCAACAGGAACAACCATGGCCAGGCGAAATCGATCATGCCGAGCGCTCCGTCAGCACATGACGCAGCCACGCCTCGGCCGCATGCAACGTCGCTTCGGCATCGAACTGCGGCGCCGGCCGATACGCGAGGTCATGCAGCGACAGCAGCGGCGCAACATCCGCCCCGCGCGGCGCATGCGCCGTCAGGAAGGCACGCCAGGCCTCGCCCTGCATGGATGCCGCTGCCGCATCGCGTTGTATCGCCGCGCGGCGCAGCCACTGCGAAAGCTGTCCCGCCAGCCAGGCGAGACCTTCCTGCGGATAGCGCGCACGCATCTCGCCCAGCGCGTCGCGCACCGCTTTCCAGCGAAGACGCCCGCGCCGTTTGCGTCGCGCGTACCAGACCAGGACGACCATTGCCGCAAGCACACAGGCGAGCAGCACCCACCAGCCGTATGCCGGCGGCCACCAGGACGGCGGCGGCGGCGGGTGAATATCGCGCAGCTTCGGTCCGGGGGCGATCATGTCTGCTTGGCTCCCAGCGATATGCCAAGCAGCTGCGCCACCGCGGTCATGGGCTCGTCCTGCGTCTCGATTCGCCGGCACGGCAGCTGCAGTTCCCGCGCCAGCATCTGTAGCCGGTGGGGCGCGCGACCGAGCGTTTCGCGAAACTTCACTCGCGCGGCCTGCTGCTGCAGATCGAGCGTTCGCACCACGCTTTGCCACGCGATCGGATAGCGGCCCGCCGGGGCCAGCGCGCTTTCCAGCGCGTCGGCCACGACCAGCACACGCACGGCGGCATGACGACGCAAAGCGACCAGCGCTGCACGCGTCTCCGCATCGAGGCTTGCGCCGTCACTGATCAATAGCACCTGACTGCCGTTGCGCACCAGCCGCGACACGCGCTGCAAGGCCGCCGAAAGCGACTCCCGACCATCTTCCGCATGCGTCGACTGCGTTTCGCACAAGGCATGCATAATCGCGAAGGCGCCGCGGCTCCCGGCCTGCGGGCGCGCCACGCGACGCGCACTCCCGAACGCCGCCAAGCCGACCCGCATGTTCGTTGCGATGCCAAGCCAGGCCGCCAGCGCAGCGGCGCGCGCGGCCTGCACGGACTTGAAGCGACGGCGCGTGCCGAAGCGCAGCGTCGCGTTCGTGTCCAGCAGCACCATCAGGCTCCGCTCGCGCTCCTCCTGGAAGAGTTTCGTGTGCAGCTTGCCGCTGCGCGCAGTGAGCCGCCAATCCAGTCTGCGAATGTCGTCGCCGTGCTGATAGGCGCGCGATTCGCGATAGTCCATGCCGCGGCCGCGCACGGTCGTGACGTGTCCACCGGAGCGCACGGCGTGCACGCGATCCACGGGCGGCGCCAGGCGACGCGGCAATTGCCGGCGCAATGCGAGCAGCTCCGCCAGGGAGATCCGCGTGATCCCGTCCTGTGCCGCAGACTGTTGCGCGTCCATCGGCACGCTCACGGCAGCGGCACGCGCTCCAGCACACGCGTGATCACGTCATCGGGTTTCACGCCGGCGGCCTCGGCCTCGTAGCCGATCAGCACCCGGTGCCGCAGCACGTTGTGCGCCACGGCATGCACGTCCTCGGGCAGCACGTAGTCCCGCGCCTGCAGCCAGGCATGCACGCGCGCGCAACGATCGAGCGCAATCGTGCCGCGCGGGCTCGCGCCCCACTCGATCCAGCCGGCCAGCTCCGGGTCGTAGCGCCCTGCGTCGCGCGTGGTCAGGATCAGTTCGGTCAGGTAGCGTTCCAGCGCCGGCGCCATGTGCACATCCAACGCGGCGCGACGAGCCGCGAAGACATCGTCCTGATGCAGCAGGTGCTTGACCGGCGCCGGCGTCGACATCGCCTCGCGACTGTTCGCGCGCGCCAGCTCCAGAATGGCCTGTTCGGCCTCGGCATCGGGATAGCCGATGGTGACGTGCATGAGGAAGCGGTCGAGCTGGGCCTCGGGCAGCGCGAAGGTGCCCTCGTGCTCGATGGGATTCTGCGTGGCCATCACCAGGAACAGCGGCGGCAGGGGCCAACTGCGCTGGCCAATGGTGATCTGCCGCTCCGCCATCGCTTCGAGCAGGGCGGACTGCACCTTCGCCGGTGCACGATTGACCTCGTCGGCGAGCACGATGTTGTGGAACAGCGGCCCGCGCTCGAATTCGAAGCTTCCGCTCTGCGGCCGGAAGATGTCGGTGCCGGTAAGGTCCGCGGGCAGCAGATCAGGCGTGAACTGCACCCGATGGAAATCGGCTTCGATGCGCGCCGCCAGCGCCTTGATCGCCGTGGTCTTGGCCAGCCCGGGCGCGCCCTCGACCAGCAGATGACCGTCCGCCAGCAGTGCGATGAGCAGGCTCTCGACCAAGGCGGGTTGCCCGATGATGGCGTGCTTCAGATCCTCGCGCAGCGTGGCGAAAGCCTGCTGCAACGGCATTTGCTGACGGGTCTCGCTCTCACTCATGACGGGCATCGGCCCCCTGGCTAGGACGGAAGAATTTGGATCGCATGTCGGGCCGGTCACAGGCTTCGACACCGCTTTGGGACAGCGATCGACGCTCAAAGTTTAGCGAGCGTGTCCTGCGCAAACGAAAAGGCGGCCGGATGGCCGCCTTTTCGAGGATCATGCAACGCCGTTCAGCGTCCGGTCTCGCTGAGAATCTTCGGGGTTACGAAGATCAGCAGCTCGGCCTTGTTGTTGGAATGATTGCGCGAACGGAACAGGTAACCGAGGATCGGGATATCGCCCAGTCCCGGCACCTTCGCCACGTTGTTGTTCTTGGTGATTTCGTAGATACCGCCCAGGACCACGGTCTGACCGTTGTCGACCAGCACCGACGTGTTGATCTCGCGCGTGTCGATCTGCGGAACCTGGCCACCGCCCGGGCTCGCGACGAAACCGGCCAGCGCATCCTTCTTCACGTTGATCTTCAGGTACACGCGCTTGTCGGAGGTGATCGTCGGCGTGACCTTCAGCTCCAGCACGGCATCCTTGAACTGGACCGTGGCCGTGCCCGCGCCGCCACTGCCGCCGGCACCGGAGTTCTGGAACGTCACGTAACCGATTTCCTGACCCTGGCGGATCACCGCTTCCTGCTGATTGGCCGTGATCACGCGGGGACTGGAGATGATCTCCGTCTGCCCTTCACTCTGCGCGGCGCTCAGCTCCAGATCCAGCAGGTAGTTCGAGCCGAGAATGGCGACGCCGAGGCTACCGGTCGGATTCGTGGTCAGCGGCAGGTTCACGTTGAAACCATTGGTGCCGCTGCTGCTCAGACCAGGAACTGCAACATTCGTGGTCCGATTACCCGTGGCGGTATCCACGGCGTTTGCACCGTCCGCACCCAGCGAAAGCGTATTGCCATTGTTGTTCTTGACGCCGAACGCGCCCCACTTCACGCCCAGATCCCGGGTGAAGTTGTCGGTGGCCGCAACGATGCGCGATTCGATCAGCACCTGCTTGACCGGGCGATCGAGGACGCTGACCAGATTGCGGATGTCCTTGATCTTTTCAGGCGTATCGTTGATCAACAGCGTATTGGTGCGCTGATCGTAGGAAACGCTTCCACGCGGCGACAGGAATCCGCGGCTAGCGCTCGCGCCTCCCGCCGCCGAACCGCCACCCGAACTTTGCAGACTCTTCTGCGTCAACAGCTGCGCGATCTCGGAGGCCTTGCCGTAATTGATCGGAATGTAGGCCGTGACCAGCTCCGCCTGCGCTTCGGACTTCAGTCGAGCCTCGGCCAGATCCTGCTCGTACTTGGCGATCTGCTCCTGCGGCGCGATCCACACAACATTGCCGTTGCGGCGCTTGTCCAGACCCTTGGCCCGCATGATGACGTCCAGCGCCTGATCCCACGGCACGTTCACCAGGCGCACTGTCACGCTGCCGCCCACACTGTCGGCGGCCACGATATTCAGGCCGGAGACCTGCGCCAGCAGGTTCAGCGCCGAGCGCACCGGAATGTTCTGGAAGTTGAAGGTGACGCGCTTGCCGGAATAGACCGGCTCCTGTCCTGGCTGAGGCTTGTCCGACTTGTCCGCCTTCTTCGGCGTGATGTCGACCACGTACTGATCGTTGGTCTGATAGGCCGACGTATCGACATTGCCGTTGACCTGCAGCACCATCTGCCCGCCGCTCGGCGTGGACTGGGTGCTCATACTCTGCACCGGCGTGGCAAAGTCCGTGACGTCCATCGTCTTGGCGAACTTCGCCGGTACGATGACGTTGTTCATCTGCACCGTGACGCGACCGTCTTCCTGCTGCAGATTGACGTCGGCGCCCGTGCCGCTGAACGTGATCAGCACCTTGCCGCCGCCGTTGGCGCCGCGTCGGAAGTCGACATTGGAAACCTGTGCGGCATCGGCCGACTGGACCTGCTTGCTGGGATCCGTGGCGGCCGTCGTGTCGCTGGTATCCGCTTCGCCGCCGTTGCCGACCGTGAGCACGAGGCTGTCGCCGTCGACCTTGGCGTGATAGCTCGCCGCGCGGAACAGTTCCACCACGACGCGCGTGCGATTGCCGGCGGACACCACCGAGTAGCCCGACGTGGCACCGGTGCCGACATCGAAGTGACGCTGGCTGACGCCATTGCTGATGCCGTCCAGATCCACGGCAATGCGCGGAGGGGTGCTGGTGGTGAAGATTTTCGGCTCCGGCGGGGCGCCATCGAACTGCATGTTCAATTGCACGCTGCCGCCTGGAAGCGTCTGGTAGCTGACGTTCTTCAGCGTGCTGGTCGCCCAGGCGGAACCGGCGAAGCCGAATGCCAGCATGGACAGCAGCGCGAGAACGCTGTTACGGAAGGCAAACATGGCCCGGCCTCGACGATGCATAGTTGTGGTCATCATGTACATCACCCCCGATGGGTCTTCATTGCTCGTCGAGCGCCATGCTCGCCTTGCGTTCCATCCAGCCGCCGGTCCCATTCGGTACCAGCTCGACAAGATCGACATGATCCTCGGCAATGTCCGTGATACGGCCATAGTTCTGTCCCATGTAGTCATTTACGTGCACTGGATGAATGACCCCACCGGGATCCTTGATCAGGGCTTCCATCGTGCCGCCCTGACCGATCGTGCCAACCATCTTCAGGCTGTCCAGCGCAAACGATTCGAGCGGCTGGCGCGGACGATTCTGGTCCGGACGCGGCCCGGAAGACGCCTTGTTGGCGTTTTCGTTCGGACTCGGCGCGAACGGATCGCGCAACGCCTGGTCCTTGTATTCAAAGCTTTCGAACGTCTTGATGACCGGCAGCGGCGGCAGGGGCGCGCCCTTCTTCGCCTTCTCCTGCGCAACCCATCGATGCAGGTCCGAGGTACCGCGCGTGCAACCGCCCAGGACCAGCAGGGAAGTCAGCAGCAGCAACAGACGCATGGTGTTCGTACGCATGCTCATTTGCCCCTCCCGCGCATCTTGCCGTTGACGTTGTCCGTGTCCTCATCGTCGAGATAACGATAGGTCTTGACCGTCCCTTCCAGCGTCAGTCGGCCGTTCGTGGCCACGCCGTTCGGCCCGGCCTTCTCCGGCTTGAGCGAAACGTTGTGCATGGTCAGGATCACCACGCGCGGCAGCGATGCCACGCCGCTGATGAACGTGCCGAACTGATGGTACGTACCGCTCATCTTCAGCTGGATCGGCTTCTCGGCGTAGAAGTCCTGCTTGGACTCCGCGCCCGGTGCGAACACGTCGACCTGAAGACCGGAGGCAAGCGCCGTTTGCGAGATATCGACGAGCAGAGCCGGCATTTCCGTCTTGCTCGGCAACTGCCGCAGCATCTGCCGCAGCATGTCCTGCATGTCGCTCAACTGCTTGCGCAGCGCCTCCAGATTGACCGCCTTGGCCTGCTTGCTCTGGAACTCCGTGCGCAACGTCATTTCCTTGCGCTGGAGCTGCTGCAGCTGATCCTGTTGATCGCTGGTATAGAAGTACCAACCGGCAAGAACGATCACGGCCAGCAGCAACACGATGAAGAAGATCTTGACCGACTTCGGCCAGCCGCCGATGTTGTTGCGATCGAGATTGCGGAGATCGTCAAAGAAACTCATTTCTTCGCACCTCCCTTGCTCGCACCGCCGACAGGCGTGCCACTGCCATCATTCGCATCGCCCTCGGACTTCGGCTTGACCATCTTCATGCTCAGGTTGAACACGTACGGCATGCGCGTGTCCCCACCCTTGTTTTCGGTCCGACCGAGTTCGATCTGACTCATCCACGGCGACTGTTCGAGGTTGCGCATGTACTCGGCCACGCTGGCGTTCGACTGCGCCACACCCGTCAGCTTCAGTTGATCGCCCTGCTGCTCCAGGCTGGTCAGACGCACGCTGGGCGGGATCGTCTTCACCAGTTCGTCGAACAGATGCACCATCTTCGAGCGGTCGGCCTGCAGCTTCTCGATGATCCGCTTGCGGGCCAGCAGGTGATCGCGCACCTTCTCCAGATTCTTGATCTGCGCGATGCGCTGATCGAGCTGCCGGATCTGACCCGTGAGGTAGGCGTTGCGCTCGTTCTGGTTGCTGATGCGCATGTTCATCCACATCGCCCACAGGATCACGATCGCGATGCCGACGACGGCGGCGAGACCCAGGTGCGTGAAGAACTCGCGTTCGCGTTGCTTGCGCCGTTCGGCGCGCCAGGGAAGCAGGTTAATGCGCGCCATCAGTCGAAACTCCTCATGGCGAGGCCCGCGGCGATCATCAGCGAGGGCGCATCCGCCGCCAGCTGCTGCGCCTGGGAGCGCGAAGCGATCGACATCTGCGCCAGCGGATTGGCGACCATGCACGGCACGCCGAGCTGGTCCTCCACCATTTCGCTGACGCCGGCGATGCCGCCCGAGCCGCCGGCCAGGACCACCTGGTCGATCTTGCTGTATTCGCTACCGGCGAAGAAGAACTGCAGCAGACGACTGATCTGCTGCACCATCGATTCCTTGAACGGCTCCAGCGCTTCCTGCTCGTAGGTATCGGGCAGGCCGCCCTGGCGCTTGGCGCGCCCGGCTTCCTCGTAGGAAAGGCCGTAGCGCCGCATGATCTCGTCGGTCAGCTGCTTGCCGCCGAAGACCTGCTCGCGCGAGTAGATGGTGCGCTGGTTCTTCATCACCGCCAGCGTGGTCATGGTGGCGCCGACGTCGACCACGGCCACCAGCGCGTCGCGCGCGACCGAAAGCTGGTCGGCGATCAGCGTGAAGGCGTTCTCCATCGCGAAGGCTTCGACGTCGATCACCTTGGCGGTCAGACCGCCCAGATCGAGCGCGGCGACGCGCATATCGACGTTCTCTGTGCGCGAGGCGGCGAGCAGGATGTTGCTCATCTCCGGGTTGTCGCGCACCGGCCCGATCTTCTCGAAGTCGAGACTGACTTCCTCGATCGGGTACGGGATGTACTGGTTGGCCTCGACCTGGACCTGGCCTTCGAGATCTTCCTCGGAGAGATCCGATGCCATCGGGATCACCTTGGTGATCACTGCCGATCCGGCCACGGCCGCCGCGGCGAAGCGTGTCTTGGTGCCCGACCGCGCCAATGCGCGACGCACGGCGTCACCAACCGCCTCGACCTCGACGATGTTCTTTTCCACCACCGCATTCGGAGGCAACGGCTCGACCGCGTAGTGTTCCACGCGGTAGCGGCCACCCGATCGGCTCAGCTGCAGCAGCTTGACCGCGGTGGAACTGATGTCGACGCCGATCAGCGGCGGCTTCTTGGGAGTGAACAGACTCACGTTTCCCCCTTCCCCATGCGCCCTTAGGAGCGAAATGTGCGCAACGGCATTAAATATGAATTTTAACAGCTTGGCAACAGGGCATTAATTCTCTCCGAACCTGCCCTGCTCTCCACCTTTCCGGTGCCTGACGAACGCGTTTTGCCGCTGCGCGACCGCCGTTTCCGTGCGCCGGGCAAACATCCTAGCGGCAAATTCAGGTAAGTCGACAACTTTGTGCCGTATCCATGTGGCGCGCGGCGCAAAGTCGTGACGCATCGCACGTCGCGAGCGGCATTCCGTGACCCACGCCGCACCATCCGGCCGTCTTCCCCGCAAGCGTGCGCGAGTGCGCAAGCGCACAAACGGCTTGAACACGCATGCGCCCGGCGCTCTATACTCGGACTCTTGCGTGACCCCGATTCCGTTTTCAGCCAAGTTTCCTATTCCATGCCAATCATCAAGCGTCTGCTCCGCTACGCACTGATCCTCGCGCTGGCGGGCACTCTGCTGGGGGCCATCGCCATCGGCGTCGCCTACTGGCTCATCTCGCCGCGTCTGCCTTCGGTCGATTCGCTCAAGGACGTGCAGATGCAGGTTCCGCTGCGCGTGCTCAGCGCCGACGGCAAGCTGATCGCCGAATTCGGCGAGATGCGCCGACTGCCGGTCAAGATCGACAACGTGCCCGCGCGCCTCAAGCATGCCGTGCTCGCGGCCGAGGATGACGACTTCTATCACCACGGCGGCGTGGACTGGACCGGCACGCTGCGCGCGGCCATCCATGTCGTGCTGAGCGGCGGCAAGAAGACCCAGGGCGGTTCGACCATCACTCAGCAGGTGGCGCGCAACTTCTTCCTCAGTTCGCAGAAAACCTACACCCGCAAGATCACCGAGATCTTCACCGCCTTCCGCATCGAGCACGAGCTGACCAAGGACGAAATCCTGCAGCTGTATCTCAACAAGATGTTCCTCGGTCACCGCACCTACGGCGTCGGCGCCGCGGCGCAGTACTACTACGGCAAGACGCTCGACCAGCTGACCATCGCCGAATGCGCGATGATCGCCTCGACCTTCCAGCGTCCGTCCGTGGTCAACCCGACCGATCATCAGCGCCTCGGCCACGCGCGCCGCGATTACGTGCTCGGCCGCATGCTGGCGAACAACTTCATCACCAAGGCGCAGTACGAGGAAGCCCTCGCCACGCCGCTGCACGCTGCTCCGCATGAACTGCCGATCGCCGCGCATGCGCCGTACCTGGCCGAGATGGTGCGCCAGGCCGCGTTGGACAAGCTGGGCAACGCCGCGCTGACGGACGGCTACGTCATCCACACCACGATCCGCGCGCAAGACCAGGCCGACGCCGTCGCTGCGGTGCGCAAGGGTCTGCTGGAATACGACCGTCGCCATGGCTACCGCGGCCCCGAGGCGCACGTGCAGCTGCCGCCGCAGGCACAGGCGTCCGACTACGCGAAGATACTCGCCCACTATCACGATGTCGGCGGTCTGAAGCCGGCGCTGGTCGTCACCAGCGGCAACGACGATGCCCGTCTCGTGCTCGACGACGGCCGCAACGTGCAGTTGAAGCTGGACGCCGTAGCCTGGGCGCAGAAATACCTGAAGCCGCGCTATCGCGGCCCGAAGCCCAAGCATGTCGACGACGTGCTCAAGCCCGGCGACATCGTGCGCCTGCGCAAGGACGACAAGGGCCAGTGGCAGCTGGCACAGATCCCCGCGGCGCAGAGCGGCCTGGTTTCGCTCAATCCCGACGACGGCGCGGTGCTTGCGCTGGTCGGCGGCTTCAGCTTCCAGCGCAGCAAGTTCAATCGCGCCCTGATGACCGGCAGCGGCCGTCAGCCCGGCTCCAGCTTCAAGCCGTTCATCTACTCGGCCGCGTTCGAGCACGGCTTCACGCCGGCGACCATCATCAACGATGCGCCCGTGGTGCTGCCGGATCCGTCCAAGCCCAACGGCCAGTGGACGCCGTCCAACGACGACGGCAAATTCGACGGACCGATCCGTCTGCGCACGGCGCTGATCAAGTCCAAGAACCTGGTCTCGGTCCGCCTGCTGGACACGCTGGGCCTGCAGTTCGCGCGCCAGTACGCGCTGCGCTTCGGCTTCGACCCCGACGCGGTGCCCGACAACCTGTCGATGGCGCTGGGCACGGCCTCGGTCTCGCCGATGACCATGGCGCGCGCCTACGCCGTGTTCGCCAACGGCGGCTTCCTGGTCGAACCGTACTTCATCCAGGAAATCGACAACCGCGACGGCCAGACGATCTACAAGGCCAATCCGTTGCGCGCGTGCCGTGACTGTCAGGCGCGCCTACTGCAGAGCAGCGACGCCAGCGACACCCTGCCGCCAGCGCCGTCCAGCTCGGTCGCTGCCGCCGCGTCGTACGCAGGCACCGACGGCCTGCTGCCGTTGCAGCCGATCGCCTCGAGCAGCAGCCCGCAACCGGCCGAAGCTTCCAGCACGGCCGAACCGCGCCTGGCGCCGCGCGTCATCAACATCCGCAACGACTACCTCACGACGTCGTTGATGAAGGACGTGATCCTGCACGGCACCGGCATCGCCGCACGCGCTCTGAACCGGCCGGACCTGGCCGGCAAGACCGGCACCACCAACGAACACCGCGACGCCTGGTTCTGCGGCTTCAACGACAAGGTGGTGACCACGGTCTGGGTCGGCTTCGACAACTTCTCGACACTGGGCTACGAGTTCGGCGCCACCGCCGCGCTACCGATCTGGATGGACTACATGGGCGCCGCGCTGAAGGGCACGCCCGAATCCGCGCTGCCGCGTCCGCCGGGCATCACCAGCCTGCTGATCAACCGCAATACCGGCCTGCCGACCACCGCCGACGATCCGGACGCGATGCCGGAAATCTTCAAGGTCGAGGACGTGCCGCACCTGCAGGAACTGGCGCGCAAGGCCAAGCAGGATCAGAACCAGAAGCACGCCTACGACATCTTCTGATGCGTCGTCGCGCCGCCCTCGCGGCGGCGCGATCTGCCGGGTATCGCAAATCGCCCAGCTCGGTTAGGCTGTACCCGGACGTACGGAGTGCACGCCATGGCCCGAGGTCAGCATCACCGCATACACGCCCAGGATCGCCTGCACCGCAACCGTCAGCGCGTCGCCCAGGAAGCGGCCCGCCTGATGAGCGAACACGGCATCCGCGACTTCCACCACGCCAAGCTCAAGGCCGCCGAACGCATGGGGGTCGACGACGAACAGGCGCTGCCGCGAAACCGCGAGATCGAACAGGCGCTGCGCGAACGCCAGCGCATCTTCCACGGTCACGAACAACCGCAGGCGCTGCGTCGCCGCCGCGAGGCCGCGCGCGAAGCCATGGGTTTCCTCGCCCGCTTCGAGCCGCGCCTGGTCGGCGCCGTGCTGGACGGCACCGCGGACAGCCACTCCGCGGTCTGCCTGCACCTGTTCTGCGACGAACCCGAGGCGGTGCCACGCTTCCTGGAAGAACGCGGCATTCCCTACGAGGTGCAGAGCCGACGCCTGCGCGAAACACGCGAGCGTTCGGGCGACTATCCGGTCTATCTGTTCCGCGCCGAGGAACTGCCGTTCGACCTCACCGTGTTTCCGCGCGACGCCCTGCGCCAGGCGCCGCTGGGACGCATCGACGAGCGGCCGATGGAACGCGCCTCGCTGAGCGTCGTCGACGACCTGTTGACCGCACCGGACAGCAGCAACGACCAGGATTTCGAGGACATGCTGACCAACGCGCTCGGCCGCTGAACGCCCCAAGAATCACACGCCCGCCTTCACGCGGAACCAAAAGAAAACGCCCCGGCATGCGGGGCGTTTTCTTTGTCGTGTGCGGCGCGAGCCGTGAAACTCAACGCTTGCCCATCGCCACGTAGTCACGCGGCGTGGCGCCGGTGTAGACCTGACGCGGACGACCGATGCGCGAGCCCGGGGTCTCGTGATGCTCGATCCAGTGCGAGATCCAGCCGGCGGTGCGGGCGATGGCAAACATGACCGTGAACATCTCGGTCGGGATGCCCAGCGCCTTGTAGATGATGCCGGAGTAGAAGTCGACGTTCGGGTACAGCTTGCGCTCGACGAAGTACTCGTCCTTCAGCGCCGCCTCTTCCAGCTTCATCGCCACGTCCAGCAGCGGATCGGACACGCCCAGGGCATCCAGCACCTCGTGGCAGGTCTTGCGGATGATCTTGGCGCGCGGATCGAAGTTCTTGTACACGCGGTGGCCGAAGCCCATCAGGCGGAAGCTGTCGTTCTTGTCCTTGGCGCGCTTGACGGCGCTCTCGACGTTGTCCGGCGTGCCGATCTCTTCCAGCATCTTCAGCACGGCCTCGTTGGCGCCGCCGTGCGCCGGTCCCCACAGCGCGGCGATGCCGGCGGCGACGGAGGCGTACGGATTGGCGCCGGTCGAGCCGACCAGGCGCACGGTCGAGGTCGAGGCGTTCTGCTCGTGATCGGCGTGCAGGATGAACAGCAGGTCCAGCGCCTTGGCGGCGACCGGGTTCATCTCCAGCGGCTCGCTCGGCACCTCGAACATCTGGTGCAGGAAGCGGTCGCAGTATTCGAGGTTGTTGCGCGGATAACGGAACGGCCAGCCGATGGAATAGCGATAGCAGGCGGCGGCGATGGTCGGCATTTTAGCGATCAGGCGGATGGCCGCCATCTTGCGCTGCTCGGGATCCTCGATGTCCAGGTCGTCGTGATAGAACGCCGACAGGGAGGCGATCGCGCTGCACAGCATGGCCATCGGGTGCGCGTCGTGATGGAAGCCGCGGAAGAAGTGCTTCTGCGACTCGTGCATCATCGAGTGATGCGTGACGTGATGCTCGAAGGTCTTGAATTCGCCTTCGCTCGGCAGCTCGCCGTTGAGCAGCAGGTAGGCCACTTCCAGAAAGCTGGAATTCTCGGCCAGCTGCTCGATCGGGTAACCGCGATACAACAGCACGCCCTTGTCGCCGTCGATGTAGGTGATCGCGCTCTTGGTGCTCGCGGTGGCGGCGAAGCCAGGGTCGAAAGTGAAGTGGCCGGTGCTCTTGTACAACGACGAAATGTCGATGCAGGACGGGCCCAGGGTGGGCTCGACCAGCGGAAGTTCGATACTGGTGCTGGTGCTGTCGTCGGTCAGCTTCACGGTCTTGTCAGACACGGCGTACTCCTTGGTATGCGGTCCCGGCGTGATCGCGTGGCGGCGCCGGTGGGGACGTGAGATCAACAAGCGCGGCAAGCCGGCATAAGAGGCTTGCCATCCGGGCCACGGCGTGCCCGTTATCTCCCCATTATGTCACAAGACGCTTGCGTACGGATGCGACACCGCGGCGCAGGCGATGGGGAAACGCCGGCTCGAAGCACGCGAAAAGCCGCGGCTTCCGGAGAAACCGCGGCTTTCGTGAACATCGGATTCGACACGGCCGGGGCCGATCGAAAAAGTCGTCGTGGGACGGCTTACTTGCCGTAGCGACGGCGGAACTTGTCCACGCGGCCGCCGGCGTCGATGGTCTTCTGCTTGCCGGTGTAGAACGGGTGCGAATGGCTGGAGATTTCCACTTTGATCAGCGGATACTCGTTGCCATCTTCCCATTGGATGGTTTCCTGGCTGGACATCGTCGACTTCGTCAGAAAGGCGAAATCGGACGACTGGTCCTGGAACACCACCGGCTGGTAGTTCGGATGGGTGTCGGGCTTCATGGCTCGCTCCGGGCTAAAGCGCGGGGAAAAGACGGGCATTGTAGCGAGCAGGACCGTCCTGCCGCAAGCCTTGCAACAACAAAACTCAGATCGCCGCGTCCGGCACGCCCAACGCCCGCGCCACCAGGGCCTCGAAGCGCGCCATGTCGACATCGAACACGATGCGCGCGTTGGCCGGACGGTCCAGACGCGCCTCCCAGTCCACCACGGTCATGCCGCGCGTGCGGGCGCCGTTCATCTCGACCATCACCGGATGCGTCTCGGCACGCTGGACCAGCGCCGGGTCCAGCGCCACCGCCATCGCCAGCGCGTCGGCGGCGATCACGCCGGTGCGGCCGCGACGGGCATTCCAGGCGCGCGAAGTCGCGCCGATCTGCGCGTAGAACTTCGCGCGCTCGTCGCCCTGCTCCAGCCAGCGGTCGAAGGTCGCGCCGTCGAAGGCGTGACGCACGGTGGCTTCCCAGTCGACCAGCTCGAAAGCCGGAAACGCCTCGAACACCACGTGCGCGGCTTCCGGATCGAAGCCGATGTTGAACTCGGCCGGCGTGCTCATGGTGTTGCCGTGGCCGTTGACCGCGCCGCCCATGATGACGAAGCGGCCGATGCGCGACGGCAGGCTCGGGTCCAGACGCACCGCCAGCGCCACGTTGGTCAGCGGCCCCAGCGCGACCAGCGTCGCTTCCGGGTGCGCGTGGCTGAGACGGATCAACGCCAGCGCGGCCGACTCGTTCTCGGCCGTGCGTTTGGGATCGGCGAAACCAACATCGCCGAAGCCATCCGCGCCATGCACCAGCGCGGCGTCCTCGGACGGCGTCTGCACCAGCGGCACGGGACAACCGGGATGCACCGGCGTGTCGGCGCCGATCACATCCATCAGCGTGAGCGCGTTGCGCACGGTGTGGGCGAGACCGACATTGCCGGCGGCGATGGTCAGCGCGTGCACGTGGCCGTGCGCGTGCGCCATAAGCAACGCCAGGGCGTCGTCCACGCCGGGATCGGTGTCGATGATGAGATGCGGCTGATTCATGGTCGTGCCCGCGGGAAAACGCACAGCATAGCGCGAGCGGGATGCATGCCGCAGCCCTGCGCTACATCGCTTTGTTCGCGGTTTCAGGCGTCGGCGTAGCGTGCCGCGGCGCCGATCCAGCGTCGCACCAAGCGCTCGGCGCGCTGCGGATGCTCTTGCAGCATGGCTGCGCCGACGCGCTGCACGGCCGGCAGCAGATGCGCGTCGCGCGCCAGGTCGGCGACGCGGAACTCCAGCCGCCCGGTCTGCCGCGTGCCCAGCACCTCGCCGGGACCGCGCAGCTCCAGATCCTTCTCGGCGATGCGGAAGCCATCGCTGGTCTCGCGCATCACCTGCAGCCGCTCGCGCGCCAGCGCCGACAGCGGCGTGTGGTACAGCAGCACGCAGCTCGACGCCACGCTGCCGCGGCCCACGCGGCCGCGCAGCTGGTGCAGCTGCGCCAGACCGAGTCGCTCGGCGTTCTCGATCACCATCAGGCTGGCATTGGGCACGTCGACGCCGACCTCGATCACCGTCGTCGCCACCAGCACCGCGACCTCGCCGCGCTTGAATGCCTGCATCACCGCCAACTTCTCGCGCGCCTTCATGCGCCCGTGGACCAGCTCCACGCGCAGCCCCGGCAACGCGGCAGACAGCTCGGCGTGCACCACCTCGGCCGCCTGTGCGACCAACTGCTCGGATTCCTCGATGATGGTGCAGACCCAGTACGCCTGCCGCCCCTCGCCGCAAGCCGCGCGCAGACGTTCGATCACCTCGCCGCGACGCGAACCCGCGATGGCCACGGTCTGCACCGGGGTGCGTCCGGGCGGCAGCTCGTCGATGGAGGACACGTCCAGATCCGCGTAGGCGCTCATCGCCAGGGTGCGCGGAATCGGCGTCGCGGTCAGCACCAGCTGATGCGGCACCTGCTCCCCCTCGGCGCCCTTGTCGCGCAAGGCCAGGCGCTGATGCACACCGAAGCGGTGCTGCTCGTCGATGATGACCAGGCCCAGACGATCGAACACCACGCCTTCCTGCATCAGCGCGTGCGTGCCGACCACCACCGGCGTGCCGCCGGCCACGGCATCCAGCGCCTGCTTGCGCGCCTTGCCCTGCACCTTGCCGGCCAGCCACGCGACCTCGACGCCGAGCGGCTCCAGCCAGGCGCTCAGATTGGCCAGGTGCTGCTCGGCCAGCAGTTCGGTCGGCGCCATCAACGCCGCCTGCCAGCCGCACTCCACCGCGGCCAGCGCGGCCAGCGCGGCGACCACGGTCTTGCCGCTGCCGACATCGCCCTGCACCAGTCGCAGCATCGGCTTGGCCTGCGCCAGGTCGGCCAGTACTTCGGCGTCCACGCGCTGCTGCGCGCCGGTCAGCGCGAAAGGCAGCGTGTCGAGCAGACGACGTCGCAATGTTCCACATCCCTGCAACGCAGGTGCGCGCCGGCTGCGCACCTGCGCGCGCAGCCGCTGCAGACTCAGGTGCTGGGTCAGCAGTTCCTCGAACGCCAGACGCTGCTGTGCCGGATGCATGCCGCGCGCCAGCGCCGACAGATCGGCTTCGGGCGGTGGACGATGCACCGTCAGCAGCGCTTCGCGCAGCGAGCCCAGCCCGAGACCTTCTCGCAGCGAGGCCGGGATCAGCTCCAGCACGTCATCGTCGGGCAAGCGTTCGAGCGCTTTCTCGATGACGCTGCGCAGGCGCTTCTGACCGAGTCCCTCGGTGGTCGGATACACCGGCGTCAGCCGCGCATCCAGCGGCGCGCCCACCGCTACGCGCTGGTACTGCGGATGGATCATCTCCACGCCGCGCGCGCCCATGCGCACGTCGCCGTAGCAGCGCAGCCGCGTGCCGACGCGCAGTTGATCGGCCTGCGCCTTGCGGAAATGGAAGAAGCGCAGCGTCAGGGTGGACGCCGAATCGTCGCCGATCGCCACCTTCAGCTGCGCGCGATAACCGAAACCGCTGTCGACCGCCTCGACCTCGCCCTCGACCTGCGCAGGCTGCCCCCCGATCAGCTCGCGGATCGGGGTGATCCGGGTGCGATCCTCGTAGCGCAACGGCAGGTGGAACCACAGATCCTGCACACAGGCGACGCCGAGTTTTTCCAGCGCACGGGCCAGCGCCGGTCCGATGCCGCTGAGCACGGTAACCGGTTCGCGACCGGCATCGGCGGCCGTAGTGGCGTCCGTCATCTTCATCGAGGCGAGACTAGCCCAGAATCGCGAGCCGTTCCCGCGTCAGTCGAGCACCAGAATGCCGTCGACCTCGATCTGCGCGCCCTTGGGCAGCGCCGCCACCTGCACCGTCGCGCGCGACGGGTACGGCTGCTCGAAGTACGACTCCATCACCGCGTTGACGGCGGCGAAATGCGCCAGATCGGTCATGTAGATGCCGACGCGCACCAGGTCGGACAGACTGCCGCCCGCGGCCTCGCACACGGCCTTGAGGTTGTCGAACACGCGGCGCGCCTGCACCGCGATGTCGCCATGGACCATCGCGCCGGACGCCGGGTCCAGCGGAATCTGTCCGGACAGGTAGACGGTCTGCCCGGCGCGCACGGCCTGCGAATACGGGCCGATGGCGGACGGAGCGTTGTCGGTGGCGATGATGCTGCGGGACATGGACACCTCGGAAGCGACGAATGAGGCCGCTGAGCATAGCAAGGTCCCGCGCCGCGGGCGTGCTTCAGACCGGGTGCCGGTAGACGCCGTTGACCACGCCGGCGCGACGCACGCCGCGCATCACGTCGGCCAGATGCTTGCGGTTCTTCACCTCGATCATGAACAGCAGCGTGGCGGCGGACAGATCGCGCTCGATGTACTCGACGTTCTCGATGTTCGAGTTGGCGTCGGCGATGGCCGCAGCCACGGTGGCCAGCACGCCGGTGCGGTTGATGACCTCGATGCGCAGCTCGACCTTGAAGTCGCCGCGCACCTCGCGATCCCAGGCGATGCCGATGCAGCGCTCCGGCGACTTGCGGAACTCGACCATGTTCGGGCACTCGACCCGATGCACGACGATGCCCTTGCCGGCCGAGAGGTAGCCGATGATGTCGTCGCCCGGCACCGGATGGCAGCAGTTGCCGAAGCTGATGACGCCACGCTCGTCGCCAGTGATGCGGATCTTGTCCTGGGTCGCGTCGCCGGCGATCCGGCGCGTCTCGGCGGTGGTGCCGAGCAGCTGCGCGGCGACCTGGTCGGGCATGCGGTTGCCCAGCGCGATATCGGCCAGCAGCTCCTCGAAACGCTTGAGCTTGTTGTCGGCCAGGTAGCGCTCCAGCGTCTTCGGGCGGATGCCGTCGAGACTGGCGCCGCGCGCCTCAAGCGCGCGGTCGAGCATGCGGTGGCCGAACTGCACCGCGTCCTCGTGCTGCATGTGCTTGATGAACTGGCGGATGGCGGTGCGCGCCTTGCCGGTCACCACCACGTCGAGCCAATCCAGTCGCGGCATCGACGACGGCGCGGTGATGATCTCCACGCGCTGCCCCGAATCCAGCCGCGTGCGCAACGGCACCAGCTTGTCGTTGACGCGCGCGGACACCGCATGATCGCCGACGTCGGTGTGCACGGCATAGGCGAAATCGATGGCCGTGGCGTTGCGCGGCAGCGACATGATCTCGCCCTTGGGCGTGAACAGGTAGACCTCGTCGGGGAACAGGTCGACCTTGACGTTCTCGATGAATTCCGACGACGAATCGGTGCCGGCCTGACGCTCGGCCAGCCCGGCCAGCCATTCGCGCGCACGCGACTGCGCGCTGTTGGCCGGGCCGCTCTGCGCCTTGTAGCTCCAGTGCGCGGCCACGCCGCGCTCGGCCACCGAATCCATCTCCTCGGTGCGGATCTGGATCTCGATGGGCGCGCCGAACGGTCCGAACAGCACCGTGTGCAGCGACTGGTAGCCGTTGGCCTTGGGAATGGCGATGAAATCCTTGAAGCGCTTGTCCACCGGCTTGTACAGCATGTGGATCGCGCCCAGCGCCTGGTAGCAGCGCATCACGTTGTCGGTGACCACGCGGAAGCCGTACACGTCCATCACGTCGTCGAACGATTTGTGCTCGCGACGCATCTTCATGTAGATGCTATACGGCGCCTTGACCCGGCTGACCACCTTGGCCTGAATGTTCTCTTCGCCCAGCCGGTTCGCCAGCGACGCCTCGATCCGGCCCATCACTTCGCGACGATTGCCCAGCGCGCTGCGAATGCGCGCGCTGATGACGCGATGGCGGTCCGGATACAGCGCGCGGAAGCCCAGGTCCTGCAGCTCCGCCTTCATGCGGTTCATGCCCAGTCGCTGGGCAATGGGGGCGTAGATTTCCAGCGTTTCGCGGGCGATGCGCCGGCGCGAGGTGGATTCCTTGGCGCCGAGCGTGCGCATGTTGTGCAGACGGTCGGCCAGCTTGATGAGGATCACGCGCAGATCGCGCGCCATCGCCAGCAGCATCTTGCGGAAGCTTTCCGCCGCGGCCTCCTGGCGACTGCGGAAACGCACGCTGTCGAGCTTGGTGACGCCGTCGACCAGTTCCACCACCACATCGCCGAATTCCTCGACGATCTGTTCGCGGTCGAGTTGGGTGTCTTCCAGCGTGTCGTGCAGGATCGCGGCGATGATGGTTTCCGCGTCCATGTGCAGCTCGGCCAGCAATGCCGCGACAGCCACCGGATGGGTGATGTACGGCTCGCCGCTCTTGCGCATCTGCCCCGCGTGCGCCTCGGCGCCGATCAGGTAGGCGCGACGGACGCGCGCCACATCCTCGTCCGGCAGGTATTCGGCCAGACGCTGCTCGAGATCGAGCACATCCTTGGGGATCGCTTGCTGCGCGGGCGTGTCGGCGGACGTGGGCAGGGCCATGCGGTCGCAACGACCGGTCAGGCCGTCGCCCTCCTCGCGCGCGGGGTCGCCTGCCGCGCCGTCCGGCGTGCATCCTGGCGAGGTGCGTGGGGACGGCGCGCGAGCATGGACTTACTCGTCGGCGTTCTTGGCGGCCGCCTCTTCCTCGACCTCGGCAGCGGCCCATTCCAGCGCTTCGCGCTCGGCACGCTCGCGCTCGGCGCGGTCGATTTCATCGATGGTGGCTTCGTCGATGCGGCGATCGGCGATCTCGCGCAGCGCCAGCACGGACGGCTTGTCGTGCTCGGGGTTCACCAGGGACTCGGCGCCCTTGGCCAGCTGACGTGCGCGACGGGTCGCCATCAGCACCAGCTCGAAACGGTTGTCGACCACCTGCAGGCAGTCCTCGACGGTAATGCGGGCCATGCGGAATTCCTAAGAAAAAAAAGGTACTTATTCAGGGTGGACAGTGTAGCTTCGGGTGCGCTTGGCTGGCAACGGCGCAGCGACATACCATGCCGAATGCGCGCATCGCTGGTCAGCGCTCCAAAATATAATTAAACTCTACGGTTCATATAAGGTCACGCCGTTTGCTCATGCGCCCTACCCTGAAGCAAAAATTCCGCCGTGCCGCACTGCTCGCCGCAGTGATCGCGCTGACCGGTTGCGCCGTCGCCAAGCCGCGCACCGACGACCCGCTGGAGAAGTACAACCGCAAGGTGTACGCCTTCAACAATGCGGTCGACAAGGTCGCGATCCGACCGGTCGCGGTCGGCTACCGCAAGATCACCAACCCGCCGGTGCGCCGCTCGATCAGCGACTTCTTCACCAACATCCGCATGCCGATCACGGTCGCCAACGACCTGCTGCAGGCGCGACCGAAGAAAGCCATGACCGCCTCGGCGCGATTCCTGGTCAACCTGACACTGGGTCTGGGCGGCTTCTTCGATCCGGCCAGCCGCATGGGTCTGCCGCTCGACGACACCGACTTCGGCATCACCCTGGCACGCTGGGGCGTGCCGGACGGCCCGTATCTGGTGCTGCCGCTGATCGGCCCGACCACCGGGCGCGACGTGTGGCACCTGCCGGTGGACAGCTACTTCTTCGACCCGATGTCGATCTACTCGCGCAATCAGGGACGCTTCGACCACGGCCAGCAGTACCTGCCGTCGGTGCTGTATCTGGTCACGCTGCGCGCACGCGCCATCGACGCCGAAAGCTTTCTGGAATCGGCCTACGATCCGTACGTGTTCCTGCGCGACGCCTACCTGCAGCAGCGCACCTACCAGCTCTACGACGGCAATCCGCCGGCCAGCGTCATCGACCAGATGCAAGGTCTGAACGACGAAGGCTTCGATCCCGATGCCCTGCTCAAGCAGCAGCAGTCGTGGGAGAAGAAGCACAACGAGACGCCGGGCGAGGACAACACGCCGACCACGCCGCAGCCCGCGCCGGCCAGCTCGTCCGGTCAGCCGTACTGAGGCGCTTCGCACGCGCTTGTCGGCCCGCCCTCTGCGGCGGGCCGATTCAGTCGTGCAGATCCAGTTGCCAGTAGGCGACGTCGACCCAGCGCCCGAACTTGAAGCCCACGCGCTCGAAATGGGCCACCTTGCGGAAACCGAACGCCTCGTGCAGCGCGACGCTGGCGGCATTGGGCTGGGCGATGCCCGCGATCACGGTACGCATGCCGGCTTCGCGCAGATCCTCGAACAGACATTGGTACAGACGTCGGGCGTACCCTCGGCGCACCTGCGCGGGATCGACGTACACCGAACATTCCACGCTGTACCGGTAAGCGGCACGCGCTTTCCAGGGCGACGCATAGGCGTAGCCGCAGAGAGCGCCTTCGGCGGATTCCAGCACGCGCCAGGGAAGCGCGGGATGCGCCTGCACTCGACGCGCCATCTCCGCACTCGACACGGCGTCCTCCTCGAAGGAAATGACGCTGCCGAGCACATAGTGGTTGTAGATGCGACAGACCGCGTCGAGGTCGTCCTCTCGCAGGAAGCGCACGGCGCCGTGCTTGCGCATGCGCCGCGCGCCGCCCTCAGCCGACGCCGAGCAGCGGTTCGGCGTCGCTGACGGCCGCCAGCAACTGCAGACCGCGCGGCAGATGCACGACGCGCAGCGGCGCGCCGTGACGGCTCGCATGCGCCATCCAGGCCAGCACGCAGGCCAGTCCGGCGCTGTCGGCGCTCTGCACACCGGCGAGATCCAGCACGCGGGTGTCGCCCTTCGCCAGCCGCTCGACGCCCTGCCCGAAGGCACGCGCGGCGGTGGCGAAGGTCAACGCGCCGGACACGGCGAGCGTGTCCGGCTGGGTGCGGTCGAAACGGACGGCGGAATCGCTCATTGCGCTCAGCCCGCGGCGTCCTTCTGCATCTTGTCCAGGGTGTCGGCGCCGTTCTTCTCCAGACGCTCGATCAGCCCCTCGATGCCCATCTTGCGGACTTCCGCATCGACCTGCGCGCGGTAGTTGGTGATGTAGGAGATGCCCTCGATCACCACGTCGTAGGCCTTCCACTGACCGTCGGAGGTCTTGCGGAACGCGTAGTCGACGGAGATGGTCTTGCCGTCATCGAGCATGACCTGCGTGCGCACCATCGTGCGGCGGTCGTTCAGCGCGCCCTTGGACGGCAACACCTTGACGCTGCCCTTGGTGTAGTTCAGCAGGCCTTCGGCGTAGCGATGCGTGATCGAGTCGTAGAACGCCTTGGCAAAACGCTCGCGCTGCGCCGGCGTGGCCTCGCGGGCATGACGACCGAGCACCAGGATCGAGGCGTAGTCGATGTCGAAGTGCGGCAGGAAGATGCCGTCGATCACGCCGATCAGCTTGTTCTTGTCCTGCTTCAGCTCGGCGCGATGACCGTCGATGGCGTTGGCCAGCTCGCTGGTGATGTTCTCCACCACCTGCTGCGGCGTGGCGACGGCCGGAGCGCTGGTGGCGGCCGCGGGCGCCGGGGCCGGCGAGGCAAGCAGCGCGCCCGGAGCGAACAGCGCGCAGGCCAGAACCAGATTACGTAGTTTCATGGAACATCGTCTCCAATGGGGAACCGCGGGGCGCGAACGCCTCGGCGTTACTGCTTCGTCTTGTCTTTGTCCTTGTCACTCGGCGAACCGTTGACCAGGAACTTGCCGATCAGGTCTTCCAGCTGCACCGCCGACTGGGTCAGGATCACCTCGTCGCCGTTCTTGAACGAGTCCGGCGACCCGCCCGGCTGGATGCCAATGTATTGATCGCCCAATAAACCGCTGGTTAACACCGACGCGGAGGAATCCTCGGGAATCTGGTTGAAGCGCTTGTCGATCGACAGTGTCACCAGCGCATCGAGCTTGGCGGGTTCGAGCTGGATCGATTGCACCGAGCCGATGCGCACGCCCGCCAGCTTGACCGGCGCGCGATCCTTGAGCTGGCCGATGTTGGTGAAGCGCGCCTTGAGCGTGTAGGAATCGCCCTGGCTCATGTTGACCAGCGACGTGGTCTGGGTCGCCAGATAAGCCAGCGCGGCGAAGCCCAGCACGATGAACAGGCCAGTGCCGACGGCATAGGAACGTCTCTGGGTCACGGCAACATCCTCGGTAAACGGTACGAATTCGGATCAATGGAATGGAACAACGGGCGCATCGTCGCGTACCTCACATCATGAAGGCGGTGAGTACGAAATCGATCGCCAGAATGGCGATGGACGAGGCCACCACGGTGCGGGTCGTGGCATAGGCCACGCCCTCGCTGGTGGGCGGCGTGGTGTAGCCCTGGTGCACGGAGATCAGCGTGACCACGGTGCCGAAGGCCAGGCCCTTCCAGATCACGCCGTCGATGACGTCCTTCCAGACGTCGACGTTGGAGGTCATGTTCGACCAGAAGGTGCCGTTGTCGATGCCCAGCCAGGTCACGCCGACCAGATGTCCACCGAAGATGGCCATCGCCGAGAACACGCAGCACAGCAGCGGCATCGCGATGATGCCGGCGATGAAGCGCGGCGTGGCGACGTAGGCGACCGGGTCGACCGCCATCATCTCCATCGCCGACAGCTGGTCGGTGGCGCGCATCAGGCCGATCTCGGCGGTGATCGAGGTGCCGGCGCGACCGGCGAACAGCAGCGCGGTCACGACCGGGCCGAGTTCGCGGTACACCGACAGCGCCACCACCGTGCCGGTAGAGGCCGTGCCGCCGAAGATCTCCAGCACGTGATAGAGCTGTAGCGCCAGCACCATGCCCACGAACAGGCCGCAGGTCATGATGATGATGAGGCTCATCGCACCGACGAACCACAGCTGGCGCACGGTCTCGCGGAAATAGCGCAGGCTGCGCGGCACCGCCGCCAGCAGCGTGGGCAGGAACAGACCGGCGTCGCCGATCTGCGCCAGTCCGTCGAGCAGAAGATTGCGACGTTTCGCCTGCGCGGTCATGCGGTCTCTCCCAGGCCCAGGTCGGCGGCGTAGTCGCCGGCCGGATAGTGGAACGGCACCGGCCCGTCCGGCTCGCCGCCGAAGAACTGGCGCGTCCACGGCGAACCGTCGTCGGCGATCTCCTTGGGATGCCCCTCGGCGACCACCTTGCCGTTGGCGATCAGCACCACGCGGTCGGCAACCTGCTGGATCGCCGCCAGCTCGTGCGCCACCAGCACGCTGGTGATGCCGAGCGTCTCGTTCAGCGTGCGGATCAGCTTCAGCACCTGGTTCAACGCAATCGGATCCAGACCCACGAACGGTTCGTCGTACAGGATCAGCATCGGATCGAACACGATCGCGCGCGCCAGCGCCACGCGGCGCGCCATGCCGCCGGACAGCTCGCTCGGCATCAGCCGCGCGGCGCCGCGCAGGCCCACGGCCTGCAGCTTGGTCAGCACGATGTCGCGAATCAGCTCTTCCGGCAGCTTGGTGTGCTGGCGCAACGGGAAGGCGACGTTCTCGAAGACGTCGAAATCGGTCAGCAGCGCGGAATTCTGGAACAGGTAGCCGACGCGTTCGCGCAGCTTGAACAATCCCTCGCGCGACAGCCGCGCCACGTCCTCGCCATCCACCCACAGCTCGCCCTCGTCCGCGGCCAACTGTCCGGTGATGTGCTTGAGCAGCGTGGTCTTGCCGGTGCCGCTGGGGCCCATGATCGCGGTGATCTTGCCGCGCGGGATGTCCAGGTCCAGTCCGTCGAACACGGCACGGCCGCTGAAACGCGTGGTCAGGCCGCGCACGCGCACCAGCGCGTCGCCGGCCGGCGCGGATTCGGGGGAAGCGATGGCATCGGTCATAGGGTGTCCAAGATAGCCGAGCATGAACGCAGCGGCCAGGTTTCGGGCGCAACTATGGGGGCAAAGCGGCTGAACCCAAGCGCAACGGATCGATGCGAGCGGCAAGATCGTACCGCGTTCACGGATCGCATCCGCGCGTTCAGGGCCCGGCGCCCAGCAATTCGTCGATCAGCACCTGGTGACGCGCGCGCTGCAAGGGCGTGCGCAGGCGCACCGCGCGCACGATGGCCTGCAGATCGTCCAGCGCATCCTCGAAGCGGTCGTTGACGATGATGTAGTCGAACTCGTGCGCATGCGCGATCTCCTCGCGCGAGTTGCGCAGGCGTCGCTCGATCACCTCGTCGCTGTCCGAGGCGCGCCCGCGCAAGCGACGTTCCAGCTCGACGCGCGACGGCGGCAGGATGAACACGCTGACGCAATCCGGCATGGTCACGCGGATCTGCTGCGCGCCTTGCCAGTCGATCTCCAGCAGCACGTCGCGCCCCTGCGCCATCAGTTCCTGCACGGTCCGGCGCGAAGTGCCGTAGAGATTGCCGTGCACCTCGGCATGCTCCAGAAAGATGCCGTCGGCGACTTCCTGCTCGAACGCCTCGCGCTCGACGAAGTAGTAATGCTGGCCGTAGGCCTCGCCCGGACGCGGCGGACGCGTGGTGTGCGAGATCGACAGCGAGATCGACGGTTCGCGTTCGAGCAACGCGTTGACCAGGGTGGACTTGCCAGCCCCGGACGGCGCGGCGACCACGAACAGCGTGCCCTGCGGGTGCGATGCGTTCATTCGATGTTCTGCACTTGCTCGCGCATCTGCTCGATCAGCACCTTCAGCTCGACCGCGGCGTTGGTGCTGCGCGTGTCCACCGCCTTGGAGCCGAGCGTATTGGCCTCGCGGTTGAACTCCTGCATCAGGAAATCCAGGCGCCGGCCGACCGGTTCGTCCAGACCCAGTACGCGGCGCGCCTCGGCGATGTGGGCGTCCAGGCGGTCGAGTTCCTCGTCGACGTCGGCGCGCGTGATCTGCAGCACCAGTTCCTGTTCCAGGCGACCGGGATCGGCGGGCTGCTTGAGATCGGCCAGCCGGGTTTCCAGACGCTCGCGCAGCCCGGCGCGGATCGTCGGCATCATCGTGCGCACCTCGGCGACGATCTTCTCGATGGCATCCAGACGTTCGCCGATCAGCGCGCCCAGCTTGGCGCCTTCGCGTTCGCGGGTCGCGGTGAGCGCGTCCATCGCCTGCTCCAGCGTGTCGGTCAACGCGTGTTGCAGCGCTTTGCGATCCACTTCGGGCTGTTTCAGCACACCCGGGAAGCGCAGCAGTTCGGTGCTCTGCACCTGCAGGCCGGGAAAACGCGAACCCATGTCCAGATGCAGCTCGGCCAGACGCGCCAGCAACGTGTGGTTGACCTCCAGCGCGTCGCTGCGGTCCTCGCCGCGCAGGCGCACCGTGACGTCGACCTTGCCGCGCGAGAGCCGCGCCGAGACGATCTCGCGCAGCTTCGGCTCGAACGCGCGCAGTTCATCGGGCAGACGCGGGCTCTGCTCCAGGTAGCGGTGGTTCACCGTACGCACTTCGCAGGCCAGCGTGCCCAGCGGGCCGCTGGACTCGGCGGATGCATACGCGGTCATGCTGCGGATCATGCGCGAATTCCGGAAGTCGAAGGGCGTCATGGTAAACGCTCGCGGCGTACGTTGCCCAATCCGCACACGGCGACGGACGGACCATGCGGGTATCATTCCGTTTTTGCCGTACCCAAGGGAACCACCCCCAGCCATGAGCGAAACCACCCGCCCCAGCGGCCGTCAGCCCGACCAGCTTCGTTCCGTCGAGATCCAGCGCCACTTCACCAAGCACGCCGAAGGTTCCGTGCTGGTCGCGTTCGGCGACACCCGCGTGCTGTGCACCGCCAGCATCGAGGACCGCGTGCCGGCCTGGCTGCGCGGCAAGGGCGAAGGCTGGGTCACCGCCGAATACGGCATGCTGCCGCGCTCGACCGGCAGCCGCATGGCGCGCGAAGCCGCGCGCGGCAAGCAGAGCGGACGCACCCAGGAAATCCAGCGCCTGATCGGCCGCAGCCTGCGCGCCTGCGTCAATCGCCAGGCGCTCGGCGAGCGCGTCATCACGCTCGACTGCGACGTGCTGCAGGCCGACGGCGGCACCCGCACGGCCGCCATCACCGGCGCCTACGTGGCTCTGGTCGATGCGGTCCAGGTGTTGATGAAGCGCGAGAAGCTCAAGCGCAACCCGATCGTCGGCGCGGTGGCCGCGGTCTCCGTCGGCATCTACCAGGGCACGCCGGTGCTCGATCTCGACTACGCCGAGGATTCCAGCTGCGACACCGACATGAACGTCGTCATGAACGACGGCGGCGGCTTCATCGAGGTGCAGGGCACCGCCGAGGGTCACGCCTTCCGCCGCGACGAGATGGACGCGCTGCTGGGCCTGGCCGAGAAGGGCGTCGGCGAACTGGTCGCCGCGCAGCGCGCCGCCCTGGGACAGTGACGGAGTCGCGGGCATGACGCAACGCATGGTCCTGGCCAGCGGCAACGCCGGCAAGCTGCGCGAACTGCGCCAGCTGCTGGCGGATGCGGACATCGAACTGGTCGCCCAGGGCGAGCTGGGCGTCAGCGACGCCGAGGAGACCGCGACCACCTTCGTCGAGAACGCCCTGCTGAAGGCACGCCACGCCGCGCGCATCACCGGTCTGCCGGCGCTGGCGGACGACTCGGGCCTGTGCGTGGATGCGCTCGGCGGCGCGCCGGGCCTGTACTCGGCGCGCTTTGCCGGCACCCACGGCGACCATGCCGCCAACAACGCGAAGTTGCTGCGCGAACTCGACGGCACGCCCGAGCGCGCGCGCGGCGCCTTCTTCATCTGCGTACTGGCGCTGCTACGGCATGCCGACGACCCCGCGCCGCTGATTGCCGAAGGCCGCTGGCGCGGTCGCATCCTCGACGCGCCGCGCGGCGCGCACGGCTTCGGCTACGACCCGCTGTTCCTGCCCGACGGCCAGACGCTCGGTGCCGCCGAACTCGACGACGCGCTGAAGAATCGCCTCAGCCACCGCGGTCAGGCGCTGGCGCGTCTGCGCGACGCGCTGGCGATGCCTCAGGCGGCGACGTAGTCCTCCTGCGTCAGGCGGTCGACGCCGCATTCGAGCTGCTCGACCCAATCGATGAAGCGCTTGACCATCGCCGCGCCCTCGAACGGCCGCCCGTGCTGCGGCACGATCATGTCGATGTCCATGCTGCGCGCCATGCGCGCCCACAGGCGGCAGACCCGGTTGGACACCATGTAGCGCTGGTGGAAGCCGAGCATCGCCGGGATGTGCGCGTCGAAGTCCTCGACCGCAACGAACGGTCCGTCGACCATCGACGCGCCGAGATCGCCGCTGAACAGGATCTTCGACACCGGATCGTAGAACTGGAAGTTGCCCACGCTGTGCAGAAAGTGCGCCGGCACGGCCTGGATCACGGTGTCGCCCATCGGGATGTCCGCGCCACGGTCGGGAATCAGCAGAAAGCGGTCCGCGCCGGTGTTCTTCTGGTAGTGCGGCACGCTGTGCGGCACGAAGCGCCCCCACAGCCGCGAGCAGCACACGGTGGCCGGCGTGTACATCAGCCAGCGATCGACCGCGCCGATGATGTCCGGGTCCTGATGCGAAGCCAGAATGTAGGTCAGGTCCTTGAGCTTGGCGTACGGCGAGATCGCCATCGACAGCGGCGTGTACAGCAGCGCGCCGCCCGGATCGATCAGCGCGGTGCGGTCGCCGTGACAGACCAGAAACTGGTTGGCCTGCACGCCGTCCTCGCCGCGCACCAGGTCGGGGAAGACGACGACGGTGTGCCCGTCCTTAGCGTAGAGTTCGATGGCCATGGGTTGCATCCCGCAGAAAATAGCCGAGCCATTCTCCGGCGAACCCGCAGACGCCACCTTGACTCTGGTCAAGCGCGCGCACGAATGCCGCTTCGGCGCAAACGAACGGCTATCCTAGACCGATGATCGACGACCTCCCGCTGGCGCTGTACGTGCACATGCCCTGGTGCGTGAAGAAATGCCCGTACTGCGACTTCAACTCGCACGGCCTGCGCGACGCGCCGGCGCCCTACGCCGACTATGTGGACGCGCTGATCGCCGATCTCGACGGCGACCTCGCCGATTTCGGCCGCGCGGCCGCCGAACGCACGATCGTCAGCGTGTTCTTCGGCGGCGGCACGCCGAGCCTGTTCCCGCCGGTACAGATCGCGCGTTTTCTGCAGGCGGCGCGCGAACGGCTGCGCTTTGCCGACGATGCCGAGATCACCCTGGAGACCAACCCCGGCACCGTCGAACACGGCCGCTTCGAGGACTATCTCGCCGCCGGCGTGAACCGCCTGTCGTTCGGCGTGCAGAGCTTCGACGATGCGCGTCTGCGCCGCCTCGGCCGCATCCATTCGGCCGGTGAAGCCGAGCATGCCGTCGCCCTGGCGCGCGCGGCCGGTTTCGACAACTTCAACATCGACCTGATGTACGCGCTGCCGGAACAGACACTCGACGGCGCGTTGCGGGACGTCGAGCGTGCGCTGGCGCTCGAACCGACCCATCTGTCGCACTACCAACTGACGCTGGAACCGAACACCGCCTTCGCCGCGCACCCACCGCCGTTGCCCGACGAGGATTCGGCCTGGGACATGCAGGAAGCCTGTCAGGCGCGCCTGGCCGAGGCTGGATTCGCGCAGTACGAAGTCTCGGCCTACGCCGCCGAAGGCCGCCGTTGCGAACACAACCTCAATTACTGGCGCTTCGGCGACTACCTCGGCATCGGCGCCGGCGCGCACGGCAAGTTCAGCGGCAACGGCACGGTGCGCCGACGCTGGAAGCAGCGACTGCCGAAAACCTATCTGGGCGCGCAGCACCAGGCCGAGCGCATCGGCGGCGACCGCCTCATTCCTGGGGACGAACTGGGCTTCGAGTACATGCTCAATGCGCTGCGCCTGATCGACGGCACGCCGCTCGACGCCTTCAGCGCCCGCACCGGCCTGCCGCTTGCGCGCATCCGCGGCACCCTGGACGAAGCCATCGAACGCGGCTGGCTGGACGACTCGCCGACGCGCCTGCGCACCACCGCACTCGGGCAGCGTTTCCTCAACGACGTGGTCGCGCTGTTCATGGAATCCTAGACAGGTCGCGCAGCGCCCGAATGACGTACAATCGCCTGCATTGGAGGCTGGAGCGGCATGGAACATCCGGGCGACCATCACGAAGATCCGGGCAACCGTACGACGCTGGCGCCCCGCGCCCGGCGGCTGCTCGAACGCGTGCGCGATCTGTGCGAAGCCGCGCTGCACCCGATGCTCACGCAGATTCTGGATGAATTCGACGAGCAGATGTTCCGGCTCGCCGACCAGGCCAACAACAACACCGAGCAGGAAATCTGCCTCGCGGCCCAGCGCGAGGTCCGTCGCGGACGCGCCGATTTCGCGCCGCGCTTCCTGAGCCGCCTGACCTCCGGTTTCGAGCACTTCCACCTTGCCGACCGCAAGGCGTACAACGATCCCCGCGCCGGCCTCGGGCTGTCGCTGGTCGACGTCGACGAACAGGAAGAGGCCTCGCTCCTCAACGGCACCGAAGCACGCGTGGAGATCCGCTCGGGCATTCCGTTGCTGGAACTGGGCTACCGTTTCGCCGCGCTGGTGAGCATGCCGGTGATCGAACCCGATGCGTTGCCGGTCGGCCCGCGCGCCATCTGCGCCGCCTGGCGACACGCCAACCGGGAACTGGACCTGCCGCCCGCACACCGCCAGCAGTTGCACCGGATCTTCAGCCAGCACCTGCTGCGCGAAGCGCCGCGGATGTTCGAGGCGCTGAACACCCTGATGGCGGCGCAAGGTCTGCTGCCGGACTTGAGTACGCTGCTGGCGCGGCGCTCGCAAAGCACGCAGACCAAGGGGGACAAGAAAGCGTCGCCGCAAAGCCACGGCGGAACCCCGGCGCAGAACGCATCCGCGCCATCGGCGGGCGCGCCGAACGCCGACTCCACCGAGAAAACCGAGACCACCATCGCCTTCACGGTGCTGCGCAACCTGCTCGCGCAGCGCCGCAGCGCACTGGGCCTGAATCAGGACATCGCCACGCCGGGACCGACCAGTACGTCGGACCAGCTGCAGGACGCCTTGGCCCAACTGCAGGCGCAGGCCGACACCACCGTGCTGGAAAACGGCACGCGTCACGTGCGCGGCATGAAGCACCTGCGCCAGGATCTGCAGGCGCAACTGCGCGCGCTCAGCCCGGATGGCCAGCCGCTGAGTTTCGACGCCGATCAGGCCGACACCATCGACCTGATGACCATGTTGTTCGACCACCTCGGCCGCGACATGCCCATCGACGGTCATGCCGCCACGCTGATGACGCGCATGCAGGTGCCGATGCTGCGCGTGGCGCTGTCCGATCCGAAATTCTTCTCCGAACAGAACCACCCCGCGCGCAAGCTGCTCGGCTCGGTGCTCGACGCCGCCACGCAGTGGCTCGACGGCGCCGGCGAATCGGCCGATCCCATGCTGGCGCGCAAGCTGCAGGACGTGGTCGAGCGCACCGCCTCGGAATTCAACGGCGACGTGCAGCTGCTCGACGACCTGCGTCAGGACCTCGACAGCCAGCTGTCCGTGCTGCGTCGCCGCGCGGAAATCAGCGAGCGCCGCCATCTGGAAGCCGCGCAGGGTCGCGAGCGACTGCTGCTGGCGCGCAACCGCGCCAGCGAGCTGGTCGCCGAACGTCTGCAGAGCAGCAACGCCAGCGGCCTCCTCCGCACCATGATGGAACAGGCCTGGACCGACGTCCTGGCGCTGTCCATGCTGCGCTGGGGCGAACGCAGCAAGGCCTTCCGCCAGCGCCTGGAAGTCACCGACCGCCTGTTGCGCCAACGCACCGAGCACGACGACGCCGAGCTGCGCGAGGAAATCGCCGAGGGTCTCGGCCAGGTCGGTATCCATGGCGAGGAAGCCGAACAGATCGCGCGCCACGTCGTCACCAAGCAGGCCGCCGACGCACCCGCACCGGAATTGACCCGCACCGAACTGGCGATGCGTCTGAAGCAGCATCAGCGCCTGGGCAGCGGAGAAAGCGAGGAGCGCACCGACGCGCCGGCGCAGGACGTGCAGGACCCCGCCGTGCAGGAAGCCGCGGCCAGCCTGCGTCAGCTGCGCTACGGATCCTGGCTGGAATTCGTGCGCGACGACCAGAGCGTGGTGCGCCGCAAACTGGCCTGGTTCTCGCCCGTGACCGGACATTGCCTGGTAGTCAATCAGCGTGGCGTGCGCGAGGACGTCGGCAACCTCGACGAACTGGCGAGCCTGATGGCCGCCGGCCGCGTGCGCATCCCGGCCGAGCGCAGCGAATCGCTGATCGACCGCGCCTGGAGCGCCATCCTCAAGGGATTGCAGCAGTTCGCGCGCAACACCGCGGAGCAGAGCGCATGAACGGATCCGAACAACGTCGCGCCCCGCGCCGCCATGTCGGCGCCGCCATCGCGGTCGAGAACGCGATCAGCGAGCGACTGCTGGGCCACATCGGCAACATCTCCAGCAGCGGCCTGATGCTCATCAGCAACGCGCCGCTGCGCGCCGACGCCATCTATCAGCTGCGTCTCACCCTGCCCTCGCGCGGCCAGGGCGAACACACGCTGGAATTCGGCGTGCACGAGCAGTGGAGCGAAGCGGCAAACGTGCCCGGCCAGTACTGGACCGGCTTCCGCATCATCGCCATCAGCGAGTCCGACGCGCTGAAGCTGCGCAACTGGATCGAAGCCCCCGGCGGCGAGTTCGTCTGACGCTGCGGCATTTGGCTTTGTCCCGCCTTCCGAGGCACCATGGGCGTCTGATTCGGACCGAAAAACGCCCATGAACGACGCACTCGCCCAAGCCTATCCCCTGCATCTGGCCACCCTTCGTCAGCGCGCCGACGCCGCGCTGGAGGCGGTCGGCCGCGCGCATCTGGTGATCCCCGCCGGCCACCCCATCGGCAAGCACCTGGACGACATGGAGTATCCGTTCGCGGTGCATCCCTCGTTCAAGCAGTGGGTGCCGCTGCTGAACGCGCCGGGCAGCTGGATCGTCTACACGCCGGGCGAGAAGCCGGTGCTGATCTATCTGCAGCCGCAGGACTTCTGGCATCTGACGCCGGAAGATCCGACCGGCTACTGGGTCGAGCATTTCGACATCCGCCTGATCCGCACGTGGGAAGACGCGCGCCAGCACCTGCCGAAGGACCCGGCCGCCTGCGCCATCCTCGGCCAGCCGCGCGACGGCATCGCGGACTTCGTGCCGGACGCGCCCGAGGCCGTGGTGCAGTACCTGAACTACCACCGCGCCTACAAGACGCCGTACGAACAGATCCGCATGCGCGAAGCCAGCGCGCTCGGCGCACGCGGCCATCGCGCCGCCGCCGCCGCCTTCCGCGCCGGCGAGAGCGAGTTCGGCATCCACATGGCCTACCTGCACGCGGTCGGCCAGACCGACGCCGAGCTGCCCTACCACAGCATCGCCGGCCTCAACGAGCACGGCGCGGTGCTGCACTACATGCACTTCGACACCACGCCGCCGGAACGCAACCGCTCCTTCCTGATCGACGCCGGCGCCAGCAGCGGCGGCTACGCCAGCGACATCACCCGCACCTACGCCGCGCCCGAGGCCGAGGAGTTCCGGGCCCTGATCGATGCCGTCGACAAGGTGCAGCTGCAGCTGTGCGACGGCGTCCGCGCCGGTCGCGACTACGCCGAGCTGCACCTGCAGGCGCACCAGTTGCTGGCCGGCGTGCTGAAGGACCAGGGCATCGTCGACATGAGTCCCGAGGCCATGGTCGAGCGCGGCGTCAGCAGCACGTTCTTCCCACACGGACTGGGCCACGGCATCGGCCTGCAGGTGCACGACGTCGGCGGCTTCATGCGCAGCGACAAGGGCGGCACCATCGCGCAGCCGGACGGCCACCCGTTCCTGCGCATGACCCGCGCGCTGGAAACGGACATGGTCGTCACCATCGAGCCGGGCCTGTACTTCATCGACATGCTGCTGGCGCGCCTGAAGGAACGCCCGGAAGGCAAGCACGTCGACTGGAACCGCGTCGACGCCCTGCGCCCCTACGGCGGCATCCGCATCGAGGACGACGTCATCTGCACCGACGGCGATCCGGAGAACATGACGCGCGACGCCTTCGCCGCGCTGGACTGATTCCGCCCCAATCTCGGAATTCCCGCCCGGCGCCACCACCGCGCCGGGCGGCGACGCAAGCGGCCTCAGCGCGCGGACATCCACGCCTCGATCGCTTCGACCTGCTTGGGCACGCCCTCGGTCAGCACCTGCGGACCGTCGCGTCCGACCAGCACATCGTCTTCGATGCGGATGCCGGTGCCGGCCCAGCGCGCGGCCGGACCGTCGGCGTCGGGCGGGATGTACACGCCCGGCTCCACCGTCACCACCATGCCCGGTTCCAGCACGCGCGGTTCGCCGTCGATGCGGTAGTCGCCGACGTCGTGCACGTCGAGACCGAGCCAGTGCCCGGTCTTGTGCGGAAAATAGCGCCGGTAGCTGCCGTCCTCGAGGATCTTCGCGACACTGCCGCGCAGCAGTTTCAACGCGCGCAGCCCCTCGGCGATGACTTCCACCGCGGCGTCGTGCGCGGCGCTGAACGGCCGGCCCGGCCGCACCTGCTCGATCGCGGCCTCCTGCGCGGCCAGCACCACCTCGTACAGCGCTCGCTGGTCGCGCGTGAAGCGACCGTTGACCGGGAACGTGCGGGTGATGTCGGCGGCGTAGCAATCGACCTCGGCGCCGGCATCGATCAGCAGCAGATCGCCGTCGCGCAGCAAAGCGCGGTTGGCGTTGTAGTGCATGATGCAGGCGTTGACGCCGCCGGCCACGCTGGGCATGTACGCCGACACCGCGCCCTGCGCACGCATCGTGCGCAGCAACTCGGCCTCGACCTCGTATTCGGCCACGCCCGGACGCACGCAGCGCATCGCGGCCCGGTGCGCCGCGACCGACACCTTGGCCGCGCGCCGCATCAGCTTGATCTCCGCCGCCGACTTGTACAGCCGCATGTCGTGCAGCAGATAGCCCAACGCCAGGAACTCCTTGGGCACCACGCCGCCGCCACGCAGCGCGCGCAGGCGTCGCATCCAGGCCAGCAGGCGGGCATCGAATTCGGGTTCCTGGCCGAAATGGCAGTACACGCGGGCGCGCCCTTCCAGCATGCCGGGCAGGATGTCGTCGATGTCGTCGATGGGAAACGCGTCGTCCACGCCACAGACCTCGACCGCGCCTTCGGTGCCCAGGCGCGGCCCGTCCATGCGTTCGCGCTCGGCATCGCGTTCGCGGCAGAACAGAATCGACTCGGCCGCGTCGCGCCCCGGCAGCAGCGCCAGCACGGCATGCGGCTCGGGGAAGCCGGTCAGGTAATGGAAATCGGAATCCTGCCGGTACGGCCAGGCGGCATCCGCGCTGCGCATGCGTTCGGGCGCGGCGGCGATCAGCAGGGCGGCATCCTCGCCCGCCAGATGCATCAGTTGGCGACGCCGACGGGCGAACTCCTTGGCGGTCATCGTCGGGGCAACGGCCTTGGGCGATGGGCGCTGGGTGCGTGCGTCCATCTCAGTGCACGCTTCCACCCGCCTGCGGTGCGCCGGATGCGCGCGTGCCGGCCACCTCGGCATGCAGCACCAGCGCACCGACACGCACGAACTCGCTGATTTCCATCAGCGAACGCTCGTCGTCCTCGTCGCCCTCGAAACTCAGTTCGGAACCGGCGATGGTGCCGAGATCGCGCAGGATCTCGCTGCCGTCGGCCGACAGCTCCTGCGTCCGCTGAGCGCCGGCCAGGCCGAACCCGCCGAGGAAACCGCGACACCATTCCACCAGCGCCTCGGCGCGTTCGGCCAGCGGGCGCTCGCTGTCCGGAAGCAGCGGCTCGAAGCCCATCTGCGCGTCGTCCAGTGCGGCGCGGCAGTCGCGGTAAAGCGCTTGCACCCGGTCATCGAACGGCGCCCGCGCCGTGGCGTCCTCGACGTCCAGCTCCAGCGCCTGCAGCACGCCGCCGGGAGCGGCCCGGCCGCCGCCGCAGAGGTACCCGGTCAGGGAGCCGTGCAGCTCGCTCGCGTCCACGCCGACATGGGCGCGGGCGAGATCGGATTCGAGTTCGGCGTAAGTCACGTTCATGCCAGCAAAGACGGTTGCGAAGATGTGTACCAATTCATTCTGGCACCCATAACGGCGATTGCCTACACTGCAACAGGGGGGCTTCATCCGCGGGGACCCATGCGAACGCGTCCCGCTGAAATCCATCTGCACAGGTGACATGATGTCCGCAAGCTTGGCAGGTCGCTCGGCGGTTCGCCGCAGCCACGCACTGCACATCGTCGCAGCGCGTTGCCGTTGCGGAAATCCTGTGCGCCTGGCCATGCACTTGCTGTTCTGCATCGGCGCACTCCTGGCCAGCCTGGACGCTCCCTCGGCCAGCGCCCACGTACGCACGTATTACTTCGGCCACATCGGCGCCGAACAAGGCATGGCCCAGAATACCGTCGGCGCCATCATCCAGGGCGACAAGGGCTACATCTGGCTGGGCACGCAGGGAGGCCTGCACCGCTACGACGGCTATGAGCTGAAGCGTTTCCACCACGACGCCAGCCGCACCGACAGCCTGCCCGACAACGTCATCAGCGCCCTGGCCAGCGACGGCCAGGGGCACCTTTGGGTCGCCAGCAAGGTCGGCGGACTGGTGCTGTTCGATCCCGATCACGACCGCGTACTGCCGGTGCCGGGCGACTGGTCGCGGCGACTCAGCGGCATCACCTCGCTCGCCGGCGGCGACGGCAAGCGGCTGCTGGTCGCCGAACGCGATGCCATCGTTGCCGTCGATCCTTCGCTGAAACAGGCCAAGGTGCTGTGGAAAACGCTGCATTCGAGCAGCCTCAGCAGCAAGACCACGCTCACCGAATGCGGCTCCGACGGCCCCTTCTACGGCCTGCACGGGCGCGAGTTGATCGTGCTGGGCGCGGACGCCGCGCACACTCGCGTGGTGCGCATCCAGCGCAACGATGCGCGCACCCTGTTGTGCCGCCGCAACGGCCGGCTGCTGCTGGGTGCCGACAGCGGCGTCTACGTGCTGCATCCGAACGACGGCGCGACCACGCGCATCTGGCCGCAGGAAGGACAACCGGCCAACGACAAGACCGTGATCAACGCCCTGGTCGAAGACCACGCCGGACGCATCTGGGCCGCCATCGAATCGGTCGGTCTGCTGCGTCTGGACGCCGACGAGCAGCACCCGGAAGTCCTGCGCCCGCACCCCGGCATCCAGGGCAGTCTTCCGGACGACGACGTGCAACAGTTCTACGTCGATCGCTCGGGCCTGATCTGGACCGGTGGCGTCACCAACGGCGCAGCCTATTTCGACCCCGACGGCGCGCCCTTTCATTTCATCCGCGACGAGCGCTCACCGACGGACAACCCCTTCGTCTCCAACAACGTGCGCGCCCTGTACGAGGATAGGGACGGCAAGCTGTGGCTCGGACTCGCGGGCGGCGGCCTCAGTCTGTACGACTTCCAGACCGATCGCTTCGAGAGCCTCACGCCCATCTTGCTGCGCGCGTTGCCGAAGGAGGCGATGCCGCAAATCACCGTCTACGCGCTGGCCCGCGACAACGACCACTACTGGATCGCCAGCGACCGCGGCGTCATGGTGATGGATGCGGACAAACACAGCGCGCATCTGCTCGATCCGGCGCTGCTCACGCAGAGCGGGAGTCCACGCCCCAGCCGCAGCCTGCTGCTCGACCGCAGCGGCTCGCTGTGGGTCGGCATGTACGACGGCAGCGGCGTATACCGCTACCGGGACGGTAAGCGCGTGCAGCACCTCGAACACCGCGACGACGATCCGGAAAGCCTCGCGGCGGGCATCATTCTCGCGCTCGCGCAGGATGCCGAGGGACGCATCTGGATCGGCACCAGCACCGGTCTCAGCGTGTACGACCCGCGCAAGGACCGCATGCGCACGTTCTACGAGCAGCCCGGCGTGAACGACAGCCTCAGCAGCCATGTGGTGATGAGCCTGTTCACCGACAGTGTCGGCTCGCTGTGGGTCGGCACCCAGTCCGGACTCGATCGCCTGAAGTCGCTGGACGACGCCGGCGCGCACTTCCAGCGCTTCACCAGCCGCGACGGCCTGCCCGACGGCACCATCTACTGCCTGCGCGAGGACGATGAACGCACGCTGTGGATGAGCACCAACCGCGGCGTGGTGCGCATGGATCCGTCGAGCGGGAAGATCACCGCCTTCAGCGCGCAGGACGGCCTGCAGGGCATGGAGTACAACTCCGGTGCGTGCCTGAAGATGCGCGACGGCGAACTGGTGTTCGGTGGCGTGAACGGCTTCGACAAGGTCAGCCCCGACCGCGTGAAACCCGGCGACTTCCAGCCGGCGGTCAATCTCACCAGCATCCAGATCGGCGCCGACAACCATTCCGTGTTGCCGGTGAACGGCCGCGTGCGCATGCCACAGTCGGCGCGCGCCATCCGTTTTGAATTCGCCGCGATGGACTTTGCCGCACCGAAGCAGAACCACTTCCAGCATCGCCTGCTCGGCTTCGACAAGGACTGGATCGACGACGGCACACGGCACAGCGCGACCTACACCAACCTTCCCGCCGGGCGCTACCGATTCGAGGTGCGCGGCAGCAACCACGACGGCCGCTTCAGTACCACGGCGCACAGCGTCGAGCTGGTCGTCATTCCACCCTGGTGGGCTTCGCGCGGCATGTACGCGCTGTACATCGCGCTCGGCGTCATGCTGCTGCTGGCGCTGTACCTGGCCTTCCGTGCGCGCCGTGCACGCGAGCGCTACCACCAGGACCAGCTGCGCCAGCGCGAAAGCCGCCTAAGCATGGCGCTGTGGGGTTCCGGCGACGAGTTCTGGGATCTGGACCTGAACCGCGGGCGCATGTACCGCCTCGGCGCCGAGCAACTGCTCGGCGAGGGCACGCCGACCGAGATCGATTTCGACGACTGGTGCAATTACGTGCTGCATCCGCAGGACCTGCCGCACGTGCGCAAGGAGATCGCCGCCTGCCTCAACGGCGACGTCGATCACTTCGAATCCGAGTATCGCCTCAAGACCACGCAGGGCCAGTGGATCTGGGTGCTGGGACGCGGAAAGATCGTCGAACAAGACGTCGAGGGCCGAGCCACGCGCATCTCCGGCACCGTGCGCAACATCACCCGCATGCGCAGCGAGGATCGCGACCGGCGCATCGCCGCGGAAGTGATCCGCAGCATGAGCGAGGCGGTGACCGTGTCCGACCTCGACTTCAAGTTCACCTCCGTCAACGCCGCCTTCACCCGCATGAGCGGCTACAGCGACAGCGAAGTCCGCGGGCGCGACGCCTCGCTGCTCAACTGCAACCAGCAACCGGACAGCATCTACACGCACATGCGCCGCGAGCTGCAGAGCCACGGCCACTGGCGCGGCGAACTGTGGCAGCGGCGCAAGAACGGCAGCGACTTCCTGTGCTGGGTCGAACTGCGCGAAGTCTGCAACGCGCACGGCACCCGCACGCACTACGTCTGCGTGATGACCGACATCACCGACCGCAAGCGCGCCGAGCAGGAACTGCGCTACCTGGCCAACTACGACATGCTCACCGGCCTGCCCAACCGCACGCTGCTGGGCGAGCGCCTGGGCGATTCGATCCTGCGCGCGCGACGCAGCAGCCAGCGCCTGGCGGTGCTGTACGTCGACCTGGACCGCTTCAAGCACATCAATGACTCGATGGGCCACACCACCGGCGACCGCCTGCTCAAGGCCGCCGGCGCGCGCCTGCGCCAGTGCGTGCGCGAGCAGGACACCGTCGCCCGCGTCGGCGGCGACGAATTCACCCTGGTGCTGGAAGACATCGGCGGTTCCGGCGAGGTCATCGGCGTGGCGCACAAGATCATCAGCGCCTTCAACGAGGCCCTGGTGCTGGACCCGCATCAGGAAGTGCTGATCTCGCCGTCCATCGGCATCTCGCTGTATCCGGACCACGGCGAAGTGCCGAACGAACTGCTCAAGCATGCCGACACGGCGATGTACCAGGCCAAGGAACACGGCCGCAACACGTGGATGATCTACAACGACACGATGGACGCCGACGCCCGCCTGCGCGCGACCATGGCCGGCGCCCTGCGCCGCGCGCTGGAACGCGACGAGATGCGCGTGGTGTATCAGCCGAAGATGGCGCTCGACGATCACGAACTGATCGGCTTCGAGGCGCTGGTGCGCTGGCACAGCGCCGAACTCGGCGAGGTCGGTCCCGGCATCTTCATCCCGCTGGCCGAGGAAACCGGCATGATCATGAAGATCGGCCAGTTCGTCCTCGAACGCGCCTGCCAGGATCTGCAAGCCTGGCGCGAGGCCGGTCAGAACAAGCTGACGATGGCGGTGAACCTGTCCATGGTCCAGCTGCAGCGCAGCGGACTGGCCAAGCGCCTGCAGCACACGCTGCAGGAACACCGCGTGCCGCCGGAATGCCTGGAACTGGAACTGACCGAAAGCACGGTCATGGCCAACGTCGAGCAGTCCATGCGCACGCTGGGCGAACTGCGCGCCATCGGCGTCAGCCTGGCGATCGACGATTTCGGTACCGGCTACTCCTCGCTGGCTTACCTCAAGCGCCTGCCGCTGACGGTGCTGAAGATCGACCAGGCCTTCGTCGGCGACATCACCACCGACCCCGACGACGAGGCCATCACCGCCACCATCATCACCATGGCGCACTCGTTGGGTCTGCAAGTCGTCGCCGAGGGCGTGGAAAGCGCCGAGCAGGCCGAATACCTGCAAGCGCACGACTGCGATCTGATGCAGGGCAACTGGCTCTCGCCGCCGCTGGAAGCCGACGCCTGCCTGCCGTTCTGCGTCGAACACGAACGTCGCCGCCAGGCCCTGCGCCCAAGCTCATCGCGCACCTCGTGACACGCCGGACTTGCGTCGGGACCCCGCGAGATGCGAAAAAGCTCACCATGACCGCTCGTTCACACGTGCCCGCATGAATCCGAACGATCCACTCCAAGCCGAACTCGCCGCGCTGAACGCCACCCTCGATCAGCTGCTGCAGACCGTGCAGCGCATGGACGAGGAAAACCGCAGCCTGCGCCACAGCCAGGAACAGCTGGCCACCGAACGCGCCGGACTGCTGGCGCGCAACGAGCAGGCGCGCAGCCGCGTCGAAGCCATGATCCAGCGCCTGAAATCCCTGGAAAGCTCGGGTTGAACACCGTGTCCTGTCCCGCAAGGCTCCAGACGCACATGCAGCGTTTTTCGCGATGTGCCCTTGCCTGCCATGAACATCCGCGCGCGCCGACTGAGCGATTCTTGCGAAACAGCACACCAGCAGCATCCACGAGACCCTGACCCCATGTCCGAACCGATCACGATCCGACTCAACGACCGCGAGTTCCTGGTCGCCTGCGAGCCGGAGGAACGTGCAGGACTGCTGGCCGCCGCCAGCTACCTCGACAGCAAGATGCGTGAATTTCGCGCCAATGCGCGCAGCCCGGGCTTCGACCGCCTGGCGGTGCTGACCGCCCTCAGCGTCACCCACGAACTGCTGGAAACCCGGCAGCGCCACGAAAGCGAACAGCGCGTCTTCGGCGAGGGCATCGAGACCCTGCGCCGCAAGCTGGAAGGCGCCCTGGAACGCGCGACCTCGTCGCGTACCTGAACTTTTCCACACCGAACCGCTGACGCATCCGCGTCGGCGCGCTAGAATAGTCGCCAAGGTGTTCCCTGCGGTGTACGACAGCGTTTCGTTACATTTGCCTTGTTCCTAACTTTCGACCTGGGTCGGCAACAAGGTGGCCGGTGAGCATGTCCGTCGCGTACGGAAAGCCTGAAACGCCATCTGCGCCCTCCCACCTGATCCTTCCGGATCAAGGTCGTTCGAAGCGCATCGGCATTGTGGAGAACACCCCTCATTCCGCAGAACGGCCCCGACGGGGCCGTTTCTGTATGCGCTCCCGACAGGAATCCCGCCCGTGACCGACCTGGACGACCCGCGCACCGCGCTCCGCCGCCGCATGGCCGAACGGCGCCGCACGCTCGGCCCGCAGGAACGCATGCGCGCCGCGCAGGAGCTGCGGCGACAGCTGGACGCCCTGCCCGCCTTGGTCGATGCACCGCGCGTGGCCGGCTACTGGGCCTGCGACGGCGAACTGCCGCTGAACCTGGTGCTGGCCGCGGCGGCCCTGCGCGGCCAGTCGTTGTATCTGCCGCGCATCGAAAGCGGCCGGCGCATGGGCTTCGCGCCCTGGAAGCTGGGGGACGAGGTCGAACCCAACCGCTTCGGCATTCCGGAACCGACGACCCGCGAAGGCATGCTCGAAGGGCGCGAACTGGACGCCGTGCTGGTGCCGCTGCTGGCCTTCGATCCACGCGGCCACCGCCTCGGCTACGGCGGCGGCTTCTACGACGCCCACTTCGCCTTCCTACGCGACCAGCCGCGACCGGCCCGCCCGCTGCTGATCGGGATCGGCTACGCTTTCCAGCAATGCGATGCGATCACACCGGCGGAGTGGGACGTGCGCCTGGACATCGTCGCCACCGATCAAGCACTCATCGACTGCAACGACCACCACGGAACGTCATGAACTACTGGCTGATGAAATCCGAACCCGACACGTTCTCGCTCGACGACCTCGAGCGCAAGGGCAGCGAGCCCTGGGACGGCGTGCGCAACTATCAGGCGCGCAACTTCATGCGCGACGACATGCGCGTCGGCGACAAGGTGTTCTTCTACCATTCCAACTGCGACGTGCCGGGCATCGTCGGCATCGCCAAGGTCGCCAGCAAGCCGTATCCGGACCCGACCCAGTTCGACCCCAAGAGCCACTATTTCGATGCCAAGAGCGCGCGCGACAATCCGCGCTGGGTGCTCGTCGACATCGCCTTCGTCAAGCGCCTGAAGCGCACCATTTCGCTGGCCGAACTGAAGGACGATCCGGCCCTGGAAGGCATGCCGCTGGTGCGCAAGGGCAACCGGCTCTCGGTGATGCCGGTCGACGCCGCGCACTGGAAGCACATTCTGAGCCTGGCGACATAGTCCGATCCGCGGTGGAAACAGTCCACCCGCTGTTCACCATCACGGCATCCGTGGAAGATGTCGAATGATCCCGAAACACCGTCATCCCGGCGAAAGCCGGGACCCAGCGACTCGATTGGCAGCAAAGGCACTGGGCTCCGGCTTTCGCCGGGATGACGAACGAGTATGCTTTGACGACCTGGCCTCGACCCCGTTTCCCGGATTCACCATGACCCAAGCCAACCAAAAACGCCTGGCCGGCGAAGCCGCCATCGCCTACGTCGAGGACGACAGCGTCGTCGGCGTCGGCACCGGTTCGACCGTGGCCTTCTTCATCGACGCCCTGGCCAACATCAAGGATCGCATCCGCGGCGCGGTGTCCAGTTCGGAGCAGTCCACCGCGCAGCTGAAGCGGCACGGCATCGAGGTGCTCGACCTCAACGCCGCCGGCCCGCTGGACCTGTACGTGGATGGCGCCGACGAGTGCGACCCGCACAAGCGCCTGATCAAGGGCGGCGGTGCGGCGCTGACGCGCGAGAAGATCGTCGCCGCGGCTTCGCGCCAGTTCGTGTGCATCATCGATGCCAGCAAGCAGGTCGACGTGCTGGGCAACTTCCCGCTGCCGATCGAGGTGATCCCGATGGCGCGCAGCCACGTCGCCCGCCAGATCAGCAAGCTCGACGGTCATCCGGTCTGGCGCGACGGCACCGTCACCGACAACGGCAACTGGATTCTCGACGTGCACGGCTGGCGCATCACCGATCCGGTGGCGCTGGAGAGCGAACTGAACCAGATCGCCGGCGTGGTCAGCGTGGGACTGTTCGCGCGCCGCGGCGCCGACGTGGTGCTGGTCGGCGACCGCAAGCTCTGACGCGCGCCGTCAGCGCTTCATCTTCGCGAACAGCGCACCGTAGGACGGCAGCCGCAGGCGGCCGTCCACGATCTCGCCCTGCACCAGACGCGCCGCGTGCATCGCTTCGAGCGGCGCATCCACCGGCGCGGCGACGTCCAGCGGACGATCCGACAGGTTGAAGCAGGCCAGCACGGTCTCGCCCTCGAAGCTGCGCGTGAACGCCAGCAGGGGCTCGTCGCTGTCGAGCATGCGGATGTCGCCCCAGCGCAGCGCGGGCTGCGTGCGGCGCCAGGCCATGAAGGCGCGGAAGCCATGCAGCATGGAGTCGGCGTCGCGCTCCTGGCCCGACACCGCCAACGCGCGATGCGCCTCCGGCACCGGCAGCCACGGCGTGGCGTCGCTGAAACCGGCGTGCTCGCCCTCACCCCAGGGCATCGGCGTGCGGCAGCCGTCGCGACCCTTGAAGTTGGGCCAGAACGTGATGCCGTACGGATCCTGCAGCTGCTCGTAGGGCACCTCGGCTTCGCCCAGGCCCAGTTCCTCGCCCTGGTAGACGCACACCGAGCCGCGCAGCGAACACACCAGCGCCGTCAGCTGATTGGCCAGGTGCGGCGGCGCATCCGTCCCGCCCCAGCGCGTGACCACGCGCTCGACGTCGTGGTTGGAAATGGCCCAGCACGGCCAGCCGTCGGGCATGTGCGCTTCGAGATTGCGCACCGTCGTGCGGATGTGCGCGGCGTTGAAATCCTCGGTCAGCAGCTCGAAGCTGTAACCCATGTGCAGACGCTTGCCGTTGGTGTATTCGCCCAGGGTCGCCAGCGAATCCTCGGAGGAAATCTCGCCCAGCGCGGCCGAGTCGTCGTATTCGTCCAGCAGGGCGCGCAACCGATCCAGAAACGTCAGGTTCTCGGGCTGCGTGTTGTTGTAGTAGTGGTACTGGAACGCGTACGGATTGTCCGGGCGGAAGCCGCGGCCGACGCGTTCCTGCGGCGGCTTGGCCGGATTGTCCCGCAGCTGCGCGTCGTGGTAGCAGAAGTTGATCGAATCCAGGCGAAACCCGTCGACGCCGCGGTCGAGCCAGAAACGCACATTGTCCAACACTGCGTCGCGCACGCGCGGGTTGTGGAAGTTCAGGTCCGGCTGATCGGCCAAGAAGTTATGCAGGTAGTACTGGCCTCGCCGCGGCTCCCAGCGCCACGCCGGACCGCCGAAGATCGACATCCAGTTGTTGGGCGCCGTGCCGTCGGGCTTGGCGTCGGCCCAGACGTACCAGTCGGCCTTGTCGTTGTCGCGGCTCTGCCGGCTCTCGCGGAACCAGGCATGCTCGATCGAAGTATGGCTGAGCACCTGATCGATCATCACCTTCAGCCCGCGCTTGTGCGCCTCGGCCAGCAGACGATCGAAATCTTCCAGCGTGCCGAACATCGGATCGACGTCGCGATAGTCGGCGATGTCGTAGCCGAAGTCGGCCATCGGCGAAGTGAAGAACGGCGCGATCCAGATCGCATCCACGCCCAGCCCCGCCACGTAATCCAGGCGCTCGACGATGCCCGGCAGGTCGCCGATGCCGTCGCCGTTCGTGTCCAGGAAGCTGCGCGGATAAATCTGATAGATGACGGCTCCGCGCCACCACGGTAATGCATTCATTGAAAAACCCCGGTCACTGTTCCCCCGCGCCGACATCGGCATCGACGCTGCCAGACAGCGATACGCTCCAAGCTTAACTGCGCACCGGGTGCCTAGCCGATGACCTTGCATACGTATTCATCCCGGCTGTCACAACACGGTCTTCGCGCTGCAAAGCCCCCTCGAAGCCCGGCCATACGGCGCTTCGCACGGGCTTCACGCCCGATTTTCCGCCCGCACACGCGCTTTCGGGGATGCATGAATACGTATGCAGAACGCACCGTCGAGGATCGGGGCGGAGCTACCATCGAGAAAATGTTACGCGGCCGTGACAAGGCTCGAACGTTTGTCGTCTCCGATCGCCGCACGAGGCATCGGCGACACGATTTCCTAGAGACGCGATCCATTCGGGGAGGACAACCAAGATGATTCTCAAGCGCAATCTGCTGAGCGCCGCGCTGGCGTCGGCCATGCTGATGACCGCCACCGGCGCTTATGCAGCGCAGCCGGCCACCCAGGCTGACAACGGCCAGGCAAACCAGAACACCACCAAGAAGGCCGACAAGAAAGACCAGAAGAAGCGCGCCGAGGCGACCAAGCTGAGCGCCGTCGAAGTCACCGGCTTTGCCAGCAGCGTGCAGAACTCCATCGCCACGCAGCGCAACTCGGATGTGATCGTCGAGGCGGTCTCCGCCGAACAGATCGGCAAGCTTCCCGGCACCTCCATCGCCGACTCGCTGGGCCGTCTGCCCGGCCTCGCGGTGCAGCGCCTGAACGGCCGCCCGCAGGTGCTGACCATCCACGGCCTCGGTCCGGACTTCAGCACGGCGTTGGTCAACGGTCGCCAGCAGGTCAGCACCGGCAACAACCGCGGCGTGCAGTTCGATCAGTATCCGGCCAGCTGGTTCAACAGCGTGCAGGTGCATCTGAGCCCCGCGGCGGGCCTGATCGGACAGGGCATGGCCGGCACGGTGGACATGCACACCATCCGTCCGCTCGAACAGGACAAGCCGATCGCCGCGTTCAACGCCAGCTACATCTGGAACAGCCTGAAACAGGTTGCTCCGGGCAATGGCGTCAGCGACAAGGGGTACAAGGTCAACGGCGTGTGGGTTCACCAGTTCGCCGATCGCACCTTCGGCGTGACGCTCGGTATCGACATGGAGTCCAACCCGACCCAGATTCAGCACCAGGCACCCTGGGGCTACCCGACCGATAATTCGGCCGCGGGCGGTAACGGGCTAATCGGCGGTTCCAAGAACTACGCTACTTCGGACCTGTTCAAGCGCACCGGCGTGCTGGCCACATTGCAGTTCCAGCCCAGCGAGAACTTTACCAGCACGCTGGACATGACCTACGACCGCTTCCACGACCGTCAGCAGTCCAAGGGCATCGAGTTCCCTCTGGCCTGGGGCAACGCCCAGCTCGATCCGGGCTACACCGTGCAGGACGGCCTGATCACCAGCGGCACGTTCTCGCACGTCAAGCCGGTCATCCGCAACGACTACAACCGCTCGCTGTCGAAGGTCTACAACGTCGGCTGGAACAACAAGTGGCGCATCAACGAAGACTGGTCGGTCGAAGCGGACGCCAGCGTCTCGCATGCCGATCGTCGTGACGCCTTCATCGAAAGCTATGCCGGCACGGCTTACGGCGCCGACAACGGTCCGTTCGACACCCTGAACTTCAACCAGGGCAGCGGCGGCCTGTGGCAGCTGAACAACGCGCTCGACTACAGCCCGAGCCAAGTCGTGCTGACCGACCCGCAGGGTTGGGGCGGCGGCAGCGGTCTGGTGCAGGCCGGCTTCGTCAATGCACCGCATGTAGTCGACCGTATCGCCGACCTGCGCCTCAGCGCCGAGCGCAGCTTCGTCGAAGGCCCGATCGCCAGCGTGAAGTTCGGCATCGACCGCGAAACCCGCAACAAGAGCTTCAACATCCAGCAGCGCTTCCTGGTACCCAACAACGGCGACATGACGTACACCACCTCGCCGTGGGGTGCGCAGACGCTGCCGATGCCTTCGGACGCGTTCGCCGCCAACCAGCTCGGCTTCATGGGCGTCGGCCCGCTGCCGATCTACGATCCGATTGAGCTGATCAAGAACGGCACCTACGATCAGGTTCCGGTCTACCAGTCCAGTCTGCCGATGCCGCCGAACTGGAAGGTGCACGAGAAGGACACCACGCCGTACGTGCAGTTCAACCTGGACACGCAGCTCGGCAACTTCCCGCTGCGCGGCAACTTCGGCATCCAGGTCGCGCACACGACGCAGGATTCCGACGGCGGTCGCGTCGCGGCCGGCAGCTCGTACGTGGGCGAAACGGTGGTCATCCCGGTGTCCGGCGGCACGTCCTACACGCGCTACCTGCCGAGCTTGAACCTGGTGCTCGGTCTGACCGACACCACTGACGTGCGCTTCGGCGCCGCGCGTACCATGGCGCGTCCGCGCATGGATCAGATGAACGCCAGCTTCGCGATCAACACCAACAACAGCAACCTGGCGTCGAGCGATCCGAACAACGCGTACTTCAGCAGCAATGCCGGCAATCCGAAGCTGTTGCCGTCGATGGCGCAGAACTACAACTTGAGCATCGAGCACTATTTTGGCGACAGCAAGGGCTATATGTCGCTGTCGGGCTACTTCCTCAAGCTGAGCGATTACATCAATCCGTCGACCTCCGTGCTGACGAACTTCTCGCAGTTCGTGGATTCCTACCTGACGCCGGCTCAGCAACAGCAGCTAGGTTCGCAGACGGGTATCGCCACGGTGCCGACCAACAGCGGCCGCGGCTACGTGAAGGGCGTGCAGGGTGTGCTGAACACGCCGCTGGGCCTGTTCACGCCAGCGCTCGACGGTTTCGGCGTGATCTTCTCCGGCAATCTGACCAAGAGCTCGATCGTGTACGACGGCAACCCCAATCCGATCACGGTGCCGGGCCTGTCCGAGCATGTGGTCAACAATACGATCTACTACGAACACAGCGGCTTCCAGGCCCGCGTGAGCCAGAACTACCGCAGCAGCTTCCTGGGCCGCGTCTACGGCATCAGCGCGTCGCGTATCGAACAGACCATCAAGGGTGGCAGCACCTACGATGCGCAGATCAGCTACACGCTGCAGAGCGGTCCGATGAAGGGCATGACCTTCCTGCTGCAGGGCTCGAACCTGTCCAACGAGAAGTTCGTCACCTACCAGAACCACGACCCGCGTCAGGTGTTGACCTGGGAGAACTACGGTCGTCGTTACGAAGTGGGCGTGTCCTACAAGTTCTGATAAGCACCACCTCCCCGGCTTTGCCCGGACAAGCCCCGTTGCTAGCATCAACGGGGCTTTTTTTTTGCCCGCCGGTACGGCCCGCCGCCAAGGGAACGAACGCATGAACGCATCTCCGATCCGACGTGTAGTCATCCTCGGCGGCGGCACCGCCGGATGGATCAGCGCTGCCCTGCTGGGCCGCGCCTTCGGGTCGCGGCTGGCGATTCGCCTGATCGAGTCCGACGCCATCGGCACCGTCGGCGTGGGCGAGGCGACGATCCCGCAGATTCAGCACATCAACCGCTTCCTCGGCCTCGACGAGCGCGAAGTGCTGAAGGCCAGTCAGGGCACCTACAAGCTCGGCATCCAGTTCAACGACTGGGGGCGCGTCGGCGACAGCTATCTGCACGCCTTCGGCGACATCGGTCTGCCGCTCGGCCTGATTCCGTTCCAGCACTACTGGCTGCGCGACAGACAGGAACGCTCTGCCGCCGCGAGCCAAGGCGCGGCGGAACTGTGGGCCTACTCGATCAACGCACGCGCCTGCCACGCCGGGCGGATGGCACGGATGGAACGCATCGGCGACACGCCGCTGACCGGTCTGCGTCACGCCTATCACCTGGACGCCGGGCTCTACGCCCGCTTCCTGCGCGCACAGTGCGACCCGACCGTCGTGCAGCGCATCGAAGGCAAAGTCGTCGACGTGGCGCTGCGCGAGGACGACGGCTTCATCCAATCCCTGCTTCTCGAAAGCGGCGAGCGCATCGAGGGCGACCTGTTCATCGATTGCTCGGGCTTCCGCGGTCTGCTGATCGAGGAAACCCTGCACGCCGGCTACGACGATTGGAAACACTGGCTGCCCTGCGACCGCGCGATGGCCGTGGCCAGCACGCGCGTCGCGCCGATGCGCCCGTACACTCAGGCGAGCGCACGCGCGGCAGGCTGGCAATGGCGCATCCCGTTGCAACACCGCAGCGGCAACGGGCACGTCTACAGCAGCGACTTCATCAGTGACGACGAAGCCACTGCCACACTGCTCAGCCATCTCGAAGGCGAAGCGATGGGCGAGCCGCGACCGCTGCGCTTCCAAACCGGTTGCCGACGCCGTTTCTGGCACCGCAATTGCATCGCCATCGGCCTCGCCGCCGGCTTCATGGAACCGCTGGAATCGACCGGCATCCATCTGATCCAGTCCGCCGTGAGCCGATTGATTTCGCTGTTCCCGGACAGTGCCTTCGATGCCGCGATGATCGACGCATACAATCGCCAGACACGCTTCGAATACGAGCGCATCCGCGATTTCCTGATCCTGCACTACCGCGCTACCGAACGCCGCGACACGCCGTTCTGGCGGCACTGCGCGCAGATCGAGCCGCCCGAAAGCCTGCGTCGCAAGTTGGACGTCTTCCGTGCCAGCGCGCAACTCTTCCGTGACGGCGAGGAGCTGTTCACCGACGTCGGCTGGCTGCAGGTGCTGATCGGCCAGCATGTGCAACCGCAGCGCCATCATCCGCTCGCCAACGCCGTCACGCCGGCGCAGCTGGACGAATTCCTGACGCACATCCGCACCCTGCTCGATCGCGCGATCGACAGCATGCCGTCGCACGATGCGTTCATCGAACGGCACTGCAAGGCGCCGCCCTTGCCCTGAGTTCTGCAATCGTTTGCAGGCTGCTGCGACGCAGCACGCCGAAACCCGCGAAAAATCGCAATGAATACGTATGCGAAGCCGCGAATTCGGGCGCTGCAGACATTCAACCGTGGCATCGTAGACGGTGCGCTGCGCGTGCCTGCGCGCGGCAGGGGGAATCCATTCGTTTCGCCGGTTGCACCCCGCCGACACGCCCGGAGTACGTCATGCCGAACCGTCGCCAGATCCTGATCGTCGCCTCGCTCGGGCTGTGCGCGGTCGGCATCTCATCGGTGCATGCCGCAGCCGCGGCGCTTACGGCATCGACCGCCCTATCCGCATCGCCAGTCGTGTTCCAGAACAAGGTCACGCGCTCGTTCCACGACGGCATCGGCGACAGCAACGGCATCGGCGACAGCAACGACCTCGGCGCCAAGCTCGACACTCCGAAGCCGCCAGACCTGAGCGGACCGCAACGGGCGTCGATCGCGCCCTCCCCCGGCGGTCGCGGCTACCACGTCGCCGACGATGCCATGCTCCGCGACCGCACGCGTCTGCCCGACTCCACCACCGCGCTCCTGCCATCGACCGACCGTGTCGATGCGCAACCGGTGACGCACGACCGAAGGTTTTCATCATGACCCACGCTTTCCGTTCGTTCTGCAGCGCCCTCCTGATCGGCGCGCTGGCTTCGCATCCAGCCGCGGCGGCGCATGCCCCCCCGCCATCTGCGATCGCGACGGCGAAGCACCGCACCCATGGCGTCGACCTGCCGATGTCCCAGGGCACGCTATCGCTGCAGCTGATACGCGCCAACGTGCTGCGCGTGCATTTCGCGCCCGAGGGCAAGCGCACCCCGCCAACCCTGGTGATGGCGCCGGATACATCGGACTCTGACGCCGGACCGACACAGGTCTACCGATCGAAGCGAGAAGTGGTGCTGCGCAGCACGCAGTTGCAGGTGGTGCTCGATCGCGTCCACGGCACGCTCACCGTGCGCCTTCCGGGTGCGACCCAGCCGCTGCTGACCCAAACCGATCTCGGCGCACTCGCGCGCGGTCGCATTGCCGTCGGCTTTGCGGCGGGCGCGCCGCTGTACGGCATCGGCAGCTTCGATGCCTTCGAGAACGCCGGCGCGGATCTCCTGCGCACGGGCACGCAGATCGCCAAGGCCGGACACCAGGGGCATGCCGGCGCGCCGCTGGTATGGAGCACGGACGGTTTCGCCGTGCTGGTCGACAGCAAGGGCGCCAGCTTCGATCTCGGCAGCGACGAGCTCAGCGTCGACAAGCTCTCGCGCCCGGACGCCACCTACTACCTGATCGCGGGTGAACCCAAGGCGATCTTCGCCGCCGTCGCCGACCTCAGCGGCCACGCGCAGCTGTTCCCGAAATGGGCGATGGGCTTCACCAACAGCCAGTGGGGCATCGACCAGAAGGAGCTGCTGGACATCGTCCGTACCTACCGCACCAAGCACATCCCCATCGACAACTTCACCCTCGACTTCGACTGGAAGGCCTGGGGCGAGGATCACTACGGCGAATTCCGCTGGAATCCGGTGAAGTTTCCCGACGGGCCTTCCGGCCAGCTCGCCAAGGAGCTGGCGGCCGAAGGCATGCAGCTAACCGGCATCATGAAACCGCGCATCCACGTGGACACCGTGGAAGGCCGCTACGCCACCGATCACGATCTTTGGGTGCCCGGCGAGAAGGTCAGCGACGACTATTTCTCGCACAAGCCGGTCAAGGACGTCGATTTCGACCTGCCGCTGACGCGTACCTGGTTCGGCGATCTGGCGATGAAGTACGCCTTCGACCAGGGCATCGTCGGCTGGTGGAACGACGAGGCCGACGAGACCGGCGACGACACCCAGTTCCTCAACATGCAGCGCTCGTTGTACGACGCGCAGCGCAAGCACACCGACGTGCGTGTGTGGTCGGTCAACCGCAACTTCTGGCTCGGCTCGCAGCGCTACGCCTACGGCCTGTGGTCGGGCGACATCGAGACCGGCTTCGCCAGCATGGCCGGCCAGCGCCAGCGCATGCTCGCCTCCGTCGACGTCGGCGCGATGTTGTGGGGCATGGACACGGGCGGCTTCAAGGGCCATCCGTCGAACGAGAACTACGCGCGCTGGATGCAGTTCGCCGCCTTCGTGCCGATCTTCCGCGTGCACGGCGTGTTCGGCGAGAAGCGTCAGCCGTGGCATTACGGCGACAAGGCCGAACGCGCCGCCACCGCCGCCATCCGCCTGCGCTACCGCCTGCTGCCCTACGTCTACGCCTACGCCTGGCAGTACCACGCCCACGGCGTCGGCCTGGTGCGCCCGCTGACCTTCGACTGGCCGCACGATCCAAAAGTGCGCAACGACGTCGACGCGTGGATGTTCGGCGAAAGTCTGCTGGTGTCGCCCGTGGTGCAGCAGGGCCAGACGCACAAGCAAATCTACCTGCCCGCCGGTGCCTGGACCGACTGGTTCACCGGCAAGCGCTACGCCGGCGGTCAGACCGTCACGCTCGACGTCGACAGCACGAACTGGAGCGACATCCCGCTGTTCATCCGTCAGGGCGCGATCATTCCGACCCAGCCGGTCATGGACTACGTCGATCAGCATCCGGTGCCGACGGTGTCGGTGGACGTGTTCCCGGCCACGCACGCCACGCACTTCGATTACTACGACGATGACGGCCGTACCTACGCCTACGAGCGCGGCGTCTACTATCTGCAGCGCATGGACACGCAACGCCGCGCCGACGGCAGCGTGCGCTTCGCGCTCGCCGCGCCGACCGGCAGCTACGCGCCGGCCCTGCGGCACTACCTGGTGAAGATCCACGGCACCGCGGCCCATGCAGTCGCCGGTCTGTCCCATCGCTACGCCGATCTCAAGGCCCTGCGCCAGGCCGATGGCGAAGGCTGGGCCACCGGCAGCGACCGCTACGGTCCGGTGACCTGGATCCGCATGAACGCACGGCACGCGCAGTCGATCACGCTGCGCTGATGCCCTGAATCGATCCCATAGACCACGAGACCGCGGCCACCGGCACGCGGTCCGCCACAACGATCCGGCGGTCCACGCCGGACAGGCTCACCGCCGCGCCGGACGCGCGTCGGCAGCCACCGCAACACGGGGGAAGCTGTCGCCCACGACCCTTCACGGCCGTGCGGCGCATGACCACAACGAGGAGGAGGACACCCGATGCAATTCCGCAAACCCATGGCGCTGCACGCGCTCGCACTCGGCATGACGCTGGCCCTGACCGGCGCCTGCGTCAGCACCCCGGCGCATGCCGCCAGCAACGACAACAACGTGGAGTGGAACGGCCTGTTCCACGACCAGGGCCCGCTGTACGACAATCACCCCGAGCCCACCGCCAGCCAGTCGGTCACGCTGACCCTGCGCACCTTCAAGGGCGACATCACCAGCGCCAACATCAAGTACTACGACGAAGCCGATTCCAGCTTCCACTGGGTCGCCATGCACTGGTCGTCGAACGACGCGACCGGCCGCTTCGACTACTGGCAGGGCACCATCCCCGCCAGCGCCTCGGAGAAGTACTACCGCTTCCAGATCAACGACGGCTCCTCGACGGCCTGGTACAACGCCGCCGGCATCAGTTCCAGCGAACCCAGCTCCGGCGACTTCTTCATCGTCCCCGGCTTCACCACGCCGAACTGGATGAAGAACGGCGTCGTCTATCAGATCTTCCCCGACCGCTTCTACAACGGCGACACCTCCAACGACGTCACCAACGGTCAGTACACCTACGGCGGTTGCGCCACCGAGCAGCACGCCTGGGGCAGCAGCGTCACGTCCAACGTCGGTGGCTGTAACAGCTCGGTGTTCTTCGGCGGCGATCTGCAGGGCGTGATCGACAAGCTGGGCTACATCAAGAACACGCTCGGCGCGGACATCATCTACCTGAACCCGATCTTCAAATCACCGACCAACCACAAGTACGACACCGAGGACTACACCACCGTCGATCCCGCATTCGGCACCAACAGCCTGCTGCAGACGCTGATCGGCGACGTCCACAGCACCAGTAACGGACCCAAGGGCTACGTCATCCTCGACGGCGTGTTCAACCACACCGGCGACACCCACAAGTGGTTCGACAAATACAACTGGTGGAGCAGCAACGGCGCGTACGAGTCGCAGTCGAGCACCTGGTACAACTACTACACGTTCCAGCAGTGGCCGAACACCTACTCCGGCTTCTTCGGCATCGCCTCGATGCCCAAGCTCAACTACGGCGCCAGCGGTTCGGCGGTGCGCAACGCAATCTACGGCTCCGGCAGCTCGGTCATGCAGACCTACCTGAAGGCGCCCTACAGCATCGACGGCTGGCGCCTGGACGCCGCGCAATACCTGGATGCCAACGGCAACAACGGCAGCGACAGCGTCAATCACCAGATCATGCGCGAAATGCGCACGGCAGTGATGTCGGTGAACCCGAACGCCGAAATCCTCGGCGAATTCTGGGGCGATGCCTCGTCCTGGCTCGACACCGGCGACCAGTGGGACGGCGCCATGAACTACAACGGCTTCACCAACCCTGTCTCCGAATGGATCTGCGGCGTCGACGAAAGCGGCAACAGCAACTCGCTGACGCCGAGCGGCCTGGACAGCTGGCTGCACGGCACCCGCGCCGATCTGCCCACCGATGTGCAGCAGACCATGACCAACGAACTGGGCACGCACGACACCTCGCGCTTCGCCACCCGCTGCGGCGGCGACATCTGGAAGACTTACCTCGGTCTGATTTTCCAGATGACCTACGTCGGCACGCCGACCATCTACTACGGCGACGAGTACGGCATGCAGGGCGGCAACGACCCGGACGACCGCCGCACCTTCGACTGGTCGCAAGGCACCACCAACAACAGCGCGGTGGCCCTGACCCAGAAGTTGATCGCCATCCGCAAGCAGTACAGCGCCCTGCGCACCGGTTCGTTCATGACCCTGCTGACCGATGACAGCAACCACATTTATGCGTTCGGCCGCTTCGACGCCAGCCATCGCATCGCCGTGGTGCTGAACAACGACAGCAGCAGCCACACCGTGACCATTCCGGCCTACCAGCTGAGCATGACCGACGGCAGCACCGTCACCGACGCGCTCAATGGCGGCACGTACACGGTGCAGAACGGCAACCTCACCGTGACCGTGAACGGTCACTACGGCGCGATTCTGGAGCAGTAGGCACGCGTTACGTCACGCCGCCCTCTCGAAAATCTCGGAAATCCATGCCGTGGATGCCTCCCTCGGTCGGGCCATAGGCACTCCCTACGGTCGTCATTCCTGCGAAAGCAGGAACCCAGTGACTTTCAAGCCGCTGAAAAGCAAAGACACGGGATCCCGGCTTTCGCCGGGATGACGAACAAGGCGGTCGAGATTTCCCCGAGAAGGCGGCGTGACGATCTCTCGCCGACGCGGAAAGCTAGCGCAGCCAGCCGCGCGTCGCGCCCGTCCGCGCCATCCACACCAGCGCGATGGCGATCAGCAGCACCAGTCCCTGCATCGCGTACGCCGCGGCCGGAATCGTCACGCCGCGCATCATCGCGAAGATGGCCACGTCCTGCACGATTACGCCGAGCAGCGACAGCACCAGCACCGGCATCGCCCAACGCCGGCGCAGCACCAGGCCGAGACAGCCGATGGCACCGAACCACACCGCCGTCGCCGTCGCGGCGACCGCCCACGCCGGGCGTGCCGCGTACATCGCCTGCTCCGCCGCGCCCAGCTTCGCCACGTCCTCCGACGTCAACATGACGTCCATCAGATAGGCCGCGCAGCCCAGCAGATTCCACAGCAGCGCAATCACGGCCACGGGCACGAACCACTTCGGTATCCTGCTCATGTGAACTCCCCTCCGATACGTCCAGCCTGCAAGGGAAACCTACGCCTGTTACGACCACGGCGTCCATCGCCGCATTCCGCCTAGGCTGTTCGGAAGAGCACCCGAGCGCCGGCATTCACGCCTGGTGCGCGCCGGTCTCCACCCACTCGACGTTCGCGATCCAGCGGGCCGAGCGACGCTCCAGGCGCACATCTTCCGTTTCGTCGCCAAGATGCGCGGACGTCATCTGGAGGCGCTCCGGGTCGACATCGACGAAGGTATGCACGTTGACCACGGCGTAGTCTCTCCCCTCGATCCGGCTGACCGCCACCGGCACCACGCCGCACTGCGCGCAGACCAGAAAATCCGCCGTCCGCGTGTCGAACGCGTAGCGCGAAACCCGGGCCGCATCGTGCACCGCGATGCGCAACACGGCCGCGGGATGCGAAGTCCACGCCGCACCATGCCGCGTACAGAACGAGCAGTCGCAGGCGCGTGCGGGAATCCGCACGGGCTCCGCTTCCCAATGCAGGGAAAAGCCGATGTTGCCGCAGTGACAACGTCCTTTCATCGCCATCGAGTCGATTCCCCTTCCCGCCCGGATGCGCGGACATGCCCGCTAGTGCGAAGCGTACGACCCATGCGCCTACGCCGCGGGCCACTGCCGGAACACGACGCAGACCGTGGTCGCATCCAGCACCGCGAACTCGCGCGCACCCCACGGCCGCAGCGTCACGCGGGGCACGTTCGGATGCAGCAACTGCGGCGCACGGCCGGAAATCTCCACATGCAACGCATCGATGTCGTCGGTCTCGATGGCCAGTTCGGGACGGTCCTTGGCCGCGTATTCCGGACTCTCGACAATATAGGCCTTGGCGCCGTCGCGCGCGACGACGGCCAGCGTGTCGTCGCGATGCAGCACCTCGAAACCGAGTCCGTCGACGAACAGGTCCAGCCCGTCCTGCAACCGGTCGTAGAACACCTTGGGGATGAGGTTCTTCATCATGGCGCAGCCCTCGTTCACCGACGATCAAAGGCGACGATACCCTCCGGTACGCCGAACGGCCAGAGCCGGCCCGTGCTCTGTGCACGACTCCCGTCACGGAATCGTCCGCATGCGGCTGCCTCACCAGCGAAGCCGAGGACAGACTCGATCACGAACGTTCTGTCGGCCGTCCGCATGGGGATTCTCACCGCGCCGGTTCCTTCGCAGCCATCGCGATGCGCCTGGGCACGGCCCGAGCGCTCGACGGCGCAAGGCGGCACATGCCGTTGCGTTATGAATACGTATGCATTCGCTGGCCCCCGTCCGGCCTGCGTGCCTACCATGCGGGACCCACCAAGATCCGACCGGGGTCCGCGCATGCAGCGGGCGGCCGCCGTAGAATCGGACGTTCCTGTAGCTGAAGTAGTTGGGAGGACGCGGCCATGACCCGCATGAGCAAGCGAGATGCGGCGCGTACGGCGCCGGTCGGGGGTGCGGCATGCTGAGCGTGCTGATGACGGCGGCGATGGCCGCGGGACAGGCGGCGACGCCGGTCTGGCACGACCGCGTGGACTGGATGCAGCGGCACGCGACCATGCAGACCGCGCCCGGCGGCGGCTACGTACTCAAGACCGATACCACCACGCGCACCATCGAACCGCAGGCCTACACCGTCGAGACGGCCAGCCCGCTGTTCGATGGCCTGTTCGCGATGGCGCAGTCGGACCTGAAGAAAATCTCGGTCGAGAACATCACCGACGGCGCCTTCGACCACGGCCAGCCGATTCCCTGCCACTGCCTGATCGCCGGCAAGAAATGGCCGTTCGTGTGGACGCGCGACCTGTCCTTCTCGATCGACCTGGGCCTGTGGCGCTTCGTGCCCGAGCGCGCGCGCAACTCACTGCTGTTCAAGCTCTCGCCGACGCGCGGCAAGGACGTGCCGCAGGGTCAGTACGTGATGCAGGACACCGGCTCGGGCGGCAGCTGGCCGATCAGCACCGACCGCGTGGTGTGGTTCCTGGGCGCGCGTCACCTGCTCGGCGACAAGGCATTCGCGGACCGCGTCTACACCGCGCTGAACGACACCATGAGCCAGGACCGCCTGTACGCCTATGACCCGGTCACCGGGCTGTACCGCGGCGAGACCTCGTTCCTCGACTGGCGCGAACAGACCTACCCCGACTGGACCCAGAACAACGTGGTGTTCATCGCGCAGTCGTTCGCGCTGTCCACCAACGTGCTGCACTACGAAGCGCTGCGCCTGGGCCAGCGGATGGCGGACGATCGTCATGACGCCAAGGCCGCCACGCGCTACCGCGACGAAGCCGATGCGCTGAAGAAGGCCATCAACCGCCACTTCTGGCGCGCCGACCGCGGCCTGTACATGAGCTACATCGGCGGCCGCGTGCACCCGGCCCCGTTCGACGCCTACGATCTGCTCGGCACCGACCTGGCCATCGTCAGCGGCATTGCCGGTCCCGAGCGCGCGCGCCAGGCGCTGGCCAACTACCCGACCTGGCCGGCCGGCAGCCCGGTAATCTGGCCCGAACGCCGCCACCAGCCGATCTACCACAACCGCGCCATCTGGCCGTTCGTCAGCGAGTACACGCTGCGCGCCGCGCGCCAAGTGGACGATCCGGCGCGCATCGCCCACGAGCTGCGCACGCAGATGCGCGGCGCGGCGCTGGAAGCGACCAACATGGAGAACTACTCGCTGCGCACCCAGTCGATCCACGTCGACGAGGGCAAGCTCAGCGGGCCGGTGGTCGATTCGCCGCGCCAGGAGTGGTCGGTCGCCGGCTACCTCGACATGGTGCTGCATGGCGTGTTCGGCCTGGAGAACGACAACGCCGTGCAGCCGAAGCTGCCCACGTCGCTGGCGCCGATGCTGTTCGGCGACCGCGACCGCATCACGCTGCACCTGGGCAAGCGCACGGTCACGCTGAAGCGTCCAGCCAAGCTCGATGGCAACCTGCTGGTCGCCGGCACCGTGCAGCGCAACGGCGACACCACGGTCGTGCAGCTGGTGGCGAAGACCGTCAAGGCCCCGCCGCTGCGCATGAACGCGCCGTTCTACCTGCCGGCGACGCCGGCCGCACCGAAGGTCGTCGCCCATGGCGCCACGTGGCGCGTGAGCACCACCGTGCCGGGCGTGCTGTACGTCAACGGCCGACGCCACGGCGCACTTCAGCATGCCACCGCGATCGCCAGGGTCGACGGTCTGCAATGCTTCAGCGTCACCGCGAAGGGTGCGGACGGTCTGGAATCGCTGCACAGCCCGGAAACCTGCGTGGGCGACATCGCCACGCTGGCCGGTCACTGGCCGCGCAGCTGGAAAGCGCCACGCAGCGGCACGTTCACGGCCTGGCTGCGCTACGACAACGATCACGGCCCGATCAACACCGGCGTCACCGCCGGCGTGAAACGCATGAAGATCTATTGCGGCAAGCTCGCGCCGCAAATCCGTCCGATCGTGCTGCCGCACAGCATCGCCGAGCAGAACTCGACCATGGTGCAGTTCCACGCCGTGGCCGGACAGTCCTGCAGCTTCGCGCTCGAACAGGGCTTCAACATGAGCAACCTGCAGCACTTCGTGCACTTCACCGGCGGTGAGGGCGGTGCAACCGGACCGCTCAACGAAGCGGATGTCGGCGAGCTGCACATCGCGCCGCTGCCGCAACAGGGGAACTAGAGCATGACGCGCAAACCCGAGCTGTCGTTCTGGCAGATCTTCAACATGTGTTTTGGATTTCTGGGCATCCAGTTCGGGTTCGCGCTGCAAAACGCCAACGTCAGCCGCATCTTCCAGACCCTCGGCGCGGACGTGAACGCGATTCCCGCGCTGTGGATCGCCGCGCCGCTGACGGGCCTGATCGTGCAACCGATCATCGGTCATTTCTCCGACCGCACCTGGAACCGCCTGGGCCGCCGCCGGCCGTACTTCCTGGCCGGCGCGGTGCTGGCGACGCTGGCGCTGATCGCCATGCCCAACGCGCCGATGTTGTGGGTGGCGGCGGGTCTGCTGTGGATCATGGACGCCTCGTTCAACATCTCGATGGAGCCGTTCCGCGCCTTCGTCGGCGATCAGTTGCCGACCAAGCAGCGGCCGCTCGGCTACTCGATGCAGAGCGTGTTCATCGGCGTCGGCGCGGTGGTGGCTTCGGTGCTGCCGTGGGTGCTGGCGCAGTTCGGCGTCGCCAACACGGCGCCCGCCGGGCACATCCCGGCCACCGTGCACATCGCCTTCTACGTCGGCGGCGCGGTGCTGCTGGGTGCGATCCTGTGGACCGTGCTGACCACCCGCGAATACCCGCCCGAGCAGCTGCAGGACTTCAGCGACGCCGTGCGCACGCCCGCGCCGGTGGACGCCTCGCGCGCCTGGATGCTCGGACTGGTGCTGCTGGTGCTTGGCCTGGCGCTTCCGTTCGTCATCTACTACGGAGCGCTGGAGAAGGAGCTGTACCTGCTGGCCGGCATGCTGATCGTGTTCGGCGGTCTGTTCGTCTGGCTCAGCCAGACCCGCAGCACCGGCATGACGCGTCAGGTGATGGGTGACCTCTATGGCATGCCCGACACCATGAAGAAACTGGCCTGGGTGCAGTTCTTCTCCTGGTTCGCGCTGTTCGCGATGTGGATTTACACCACGTCCGCCGTCACCGCCGTGCAGTACGGCACCACCGACACGCAGTCGGCGCTGTACAACCAGGGCGCAAACTGGGTCGGCGTGCTGTTCGGCGCCTACAACGGCTTCGCCGCGCTGGCCGCGCTGGTGATTCCGTGGGTGGCGCGCGCCATCGGCCTGCGCATGAGCCACCTGACCAATCTGGTACTGGGCGGCCTCGGCCTGATCTCGTTCCTGTTCATCCGCGATCCGCACTGGCTGCTGCTGTCGATGGTCGGCGTCGGCTTCGCCTGGGCGTCGATCCTGTCCCTGCCTTACGCCCTGCTGTCGGACAACCTTCCGACCGAGAAGATGGGCGTGTACATGGGCATCTTCAATTTCTTCATCGTCATCCCGCAGCTGCTGGCCGCGAGCGTGCTCGGCATCCTGCTGCGCGTGTTCTTCCACGGTCAGCCGATGTACGCGCTGGTGCTGGGCGGCGCCAGCCTGATCCTGGCCGGCCTGCTGACGCTGCGCGTGCGCGAACCGGGCTGACCGCCCACGAATCCATGCAGAGGGGAGCTGTCATGTCCATCCAGCGTCGTCTTTCCGCCAGCGGTCTTGCGCTGGCCTTGTGCCTCGCCGTCGGCGGCAGCGCATCCGCAGCCGCTCCGAACGCGCCGACCGACTTCGTCGGCACCACCCAGCCATTCGCCTCCAACGCGATCTACTTCGTGGTCACCGACCGCTTCGTCAACGGCGACCCGTCCAACGACCATCGTCACCAGGGCGGCGCGCATCCGAGCTTCGACATTCCGGTGCACGGTCCGAACGGTCAGACCGCGAACATCGGCTACCTCGGCGGCGACTTCAAGGGCGTGCTGGAAAACGCCGACTACATCCGCGACATGGGCTTCGGCGCGGTGTGGATCACGCCCATCGTCGACAACCCGGATCAGGCCTTCACCGGCGGTGACCCGGTGAAGTGGGGCAGCATCCTCACCGACCGCGGCAAGAGCGGCTACCACGGTTACTGGGGCATCAATTTCTACCGCGTCGACGAGCACCTGCCGAGCAAGCACCTCGACTACGCGCAGTTCACCCGCGGCATGCACGCCGCCGGCCTGAAGGTGGTGCAGGACATCGTGCTCAACCACGGCTCGCCCGCCTTCAGCATGCCGGTCAAGCAGCCGCAGTTCGGCCAGATCTTCGACGCCGACGGCAAGCTGATCGCCGACGAGGACAACCTGCCGCCGTGGAAGCTCGACCCGGTCAAGCACCCGCTGCAGCGCTTCTACAACGCCTGGCCGGACTTGGCGCAGCTGTCCAACAACGACGACCAGAATCCGGCGGTGCTGAAGTACTTCGTCGGTGCGTACCTGAAGTGGATCGGCGAGGGCGCGGACGCCTTCCGCATCGACACCATGAACCACATGTCCACGCGCTTCTGGGCGAAGTTCGCCGCGGCCATCCACGCCAGGCATCCGGGCTTCTTCATGTTCGGCGAAGCGTTCGACGCCAACGTCGACAACCTCGGCAAGTACACCTGGAAGAGCGGCGGCAGCATGAGCCTGCTGGACTTCCCGCTGAAGGACGCCATGCGCGACGTCTTCGAGCATCCGCACAGCGACTTCGGCAAGCTGCAGGCCGTGCTGTACCTGACCAACGGCCCGTATACGAACCCCTACCGCCTGGTCACGTTCTACGACAACCACGACATGAAACGTCTGGACGCCAGCGACGACGGCTTCATCGACGCCAACAATTTCCTGTTCACCACGCGCGGCATTCCGGCGATCTACTACGGCTCGGAGATCGGCTTCGAGCGCGGCAAGGGCGAGCACCAGGGCAACCGCAACTACTTCGGTCAGAAGCGCATCGACGCCGCGCCGCAGTCGCCGATCTACCAGCATCTGAAACGCATCGCGCAGCTGCGCGCACGCACGCCGGCCCTGCAGCGCGGGCTGATGCTGGTCGAACGCATGCATGGCGATCAGGCCGCGTTCTACCGTGTCCTGCAGCACGACGGCACCCACCAGATCGCGCTGGTGTTGCTGAACAAGGGCGATACGGACGCCGACTTCGCGATCCACCGCTACCTGCAGGGCGGCCACTGGAAAGCGGCGCTCGGCGGCGCCGATGTCGAGGTGCCCGCTGGCGGCACGCTGCACGCCAGCGTCCCGGCGCACGGCGCACGCGTCTACCTGCTGGACGCCATCGCCCGGCAGCCGGAACTGGTCGCCGAACTCACGCGCCTGATGACCGAACGCGGGCATCCGAGCGGCGTCTATACACATTGATTGCACCGCCGTCGCGACGCCTGCATCACGGCGTCGCGATCGGGTGCGTCCTCTTCCACGTAGAACAAGGGCGCGCAGATCGCCACCCATCGCGAAACCGCGGCCTCAACGCACGCTGGATTTGCGCACCACCAGTTTGATCGGAAGGATCGAAGTCTGCACCGGGTCGCCGTGAATCAGGTGCAGCAGGTTGTCGACCAGAATGCTGCCAGCTTCCTTGGTGTCCTGACGCACCGTCGTCAGCGGCGGATGCGCGAAGCTGGCGCTTGGCACGTCGTCGAAACCGGCCACCGCCACGTCCTCGGGCACGCGCAACCCGCGCTCGTCCATCGCGCGCATCGCGCCGATGGCAATCAGGTCGCTGGCGGCGAACACCGCGTCGAACTGCACGTTGCGATCCAGCAGCGCGGTCATCGCGGCGTGGCCGGACTCCTGCGTGCTCTCGGCATCGACCTGCAACTCCGGATCCACCTTCAGACCGGCGTCGGCCAACGCTTCAGCATAGCCGTGATGACGCTCGAAGAATTCCGGATAGTGCCGCGTCGCCTCGCCCAGAAACGCGATGCGCTTGCAGCCCTGCTCCAACAGGTGCTCGGCGACCGCGCGGCCGCCGCTGTAGTTATCGCAGCCGACCGAGGTATCGGGCTGATCCGGCAACACCGCGCCCCAGCGCACGAAGTGCGTGCCTTGCTCGACCAGCTTGCGGGCCTTGTCGCAGTAGGTCACGTAATCGCCGTAACCGAGCAGGATGATGCCATCGGCCTTCTTGCTGTCGGCGTAGTCCGCGTGCCAGTCGTCCGACGCCTGCTGGAACGAAATCAGCAAATCGTACCCACGCTGCGCGCAGGCGCGAGTGATCGAACCGAGCATCGACACGAAGAACGGATTGATGTGCGAATCGTCCGTGGTCGGGTCCTCGAAGAACAGCAGCGCCAGCGTCCCCGAATGCTGCGTGCGCAGATTCGAGGCGTTCTTGTCGACCTTGTAGTTCAGCTGCCGCGCCACCTCCTGCACCTTGCGCCGCGTCTCCTCGCTGACCAGCGGACTGTTGCGCAAGGCGCGCGACACCGTGGCCTGCGAAAAGCCGGTCAGATACGCGATATCGATGGAAGTGGGTTTCTTGCCAGTAGTCACGACACGATTCGGTGCAGCCAAGCCAGACCGCCGCCCGTGTCCCTGGGAACGGCCGGGGACAGTGTACTGGGTTCGGGGATGGAGGCTACAGATCGGGTGAGGCAACCGAACAACGTTTGATCGGATGTTTTGATGCGCCAAGCAATCGCCGATGCCGCACTCACCATTCGCGCTCGCCTGGGGACGAAGCACACTCCGGCACCGTAGCAAGCACTTACCTCTTGTCGCGATACCGCAAAGCCTGACCAGGCTCGGCCAGCTCCACGCCCGAGGGATATTCACGAAGTGGCGGAAAAGCAGCTGAAGCAATCACGTAGAGATCTTGCTCCCTGTAACACCTGCTGCACCACCGCACTGACCGCAATGATGTATGGTGGGAGAGCAAGCGCATTCGACACGACTTGCTTTGCGCGTTCCGCGCGGCCGTCTGCCGCCCGCCTCGCTCCCTCTCATGCCATACCGCGGGATCCTGTCCCCGGGAGCGACCATGCCCAGCATTTTCTCGTGCAGTTCGCACGTCTTCTCAGTCATGCGCGACTGCCGCCGGCCCGATCTCGGCCATCATCGTCCACGGCACGACTTTGTCAAACGCATGGCAACCTCCTGCAGGTTGCCGCTGTATCTGTCGGAGCTTTCCGCATGAGCGCGCGCAAGCCGCCCGCGCCGGGCAAGGCCCATTGCTCAGCCTGCGATGCGGTGTGTTGCCGCCTGACCGTGGTTCTTCAGGCGTCGGACCACATTCCGGACCATCTCACCACGCATACGGCCAACGGTCTTCATGTGATGGCCAAGGATCCGGAGGGCTGGTGCGTGGCGATGGACGGTGCCCGCATGAACTGCGGCATCTACGAAACGCGCCCGTCCGTCTGCCGGCGCTTTGTCATGAATGGCCCCTATTGCCGGGCCGTCCGCGCCGAACATGATGAACAACATGCGCAGGTCGCGTCCCTGACACCTGCCTGACGACTGGCTGTCAGAGGAACACAGGTACTCGCGCTCGACATCACCCTGATCCAAAGGGCGCCACAAGGGCACAGCCCAAGACTTTTTCACTCAACGCAGGAGTTCCGGATTGGCAAAGACCAACTACTCATACGAAAAGCGTCAACGCGAGATCGCGAAGAAGAAGCAAAAGGAAGAGAAACTGTCGAAGAAACGCGCTACACGCGAAAGCGACCGTCATGACGATGCGGGCCATCCTTCCGCAAGAAATCCGTAGGCGCGACGCCCTCTTCTGATTCGTGAAACCCGGGCCAGGGTCCATCTCGGACCGCATGAGGCGGGGCGAAGGTCATTCATCGAGCGGATTACGTACGCTCTCCCGGAATGCCAGGCCCATGACCAATAAAAAAGCCCCGCCGAAGCGGGGTCTTTTCATTGGCTGGGGGACTAGGATCTTTTGAGCCCAGCCCAACCCATTGATTCAATTGCCCTTGCGTGGATCAAACCTTGGAATTTGTGTGCCAAAGTTTGATCCAAGCCTAGCATGGGCGAAGTCGCCACCTGGACACGCGCGGTCAAGTCTTGTCGCGCACATCCTTGGTCGGTCCGTTCGTCTTGACCGACTCGATGCCGTTGTCGCGCGCCGAAGTCGATGAGTACATCTCACTGCGACCAATGGTGAGACCATTGGCTCCCTTCAGAACGAAGTACGGCTCTCCACGCGTGGAGGTCTTCTTTTCGTAACGCTCGTCCTTGGGACTGTTGGTCTGGACCGATTCGATGCCGTTCTCGGCACTGCTCTTGGCCGTGTAGCGCTCACTGGTCAGGATGATTTCGCCATTCCCGGCCTTGAGATTGAACATGAACTGCCCGTCTGAGCTCTTCTTAAGTTCGTAGAAACCTGCCATGTCTCCCTCCTCCCCAAAGTGGATGTGGCTTCCCGCTGAGGCCATGACCCCATGTCGGCACTGCCTGGACATCCGGTCGGCAACAGAGTGGGAAGCTCGTATCAGGATGAACCTGTTGAAGCTGGATGTCTGTAGGGGGATTCTGACGCTGGTCGCTGACCCTAGAAGCAGTAGTAGTGCGTTATGGGGAATAAATTTTCTGATTTCCCCATCAAGGGCTTACATCTCTTTTCAAGAGTGAGCTTAATACTATTGAATTTCCCTTGGCCCCTTCAAAGAAGAACTGGGACGAAAAAAGATGGGGGAAATTTCATATTTGCTCCGATTGATTGATGCACCCTGTCACAAATTTCAAACTTGTCAACAAACAATTTTTGAAATTAATTTCTCTAAATCGGATCAGACTTAACGACGAAAACCGCATGACTTAGCCATTTTTTCATGCGCAAAAACGGCATTTAGATCGCTGTAAAATTAGTGGTTCAAAAGCCCTTGACAGCGCCTTTTTATCAGTTAAACCGAGCGTCCACCGCTGCTTCGGGAGTGGTGATGAAATCAAGGACGCTCTATGTATTTACAACAACGATTAGAGGAGTCAGGGGCCTGCCCCGCACTCACCTACAACATCGACATTCCCAACCTTTGCAGCCTCTCGGCATCCGGCCCTGGCGCAGATGAATGGATGATGCAGGCCGTGAAACAGGTCGTCGAGTTGGTCAGCAAGCATGACATCACTCCAGCCGGCCCATTTTTTCTGCCTGGCGATGATGCCAACGGCAGATCCATCACGCTCAGGACGCCCCCACCGCCGCCACCCGCAATCAGTCATGCCGAGGTGTCAGCAATCCTTGGGGATGCACCTGAGTCCTGCGATACACCTCCGCCGCCCAAGGACACATCCCAACAGCTTGTCGATAGTGTCGTGCAGGGGCTGGCAACCTACTTGGGTCAAGCAGGCGGCGCGGAGAGCAAGCCCAAGAAGCTGGCCCCCATGCTGGCCCAGCACATCGAAAAGCACCTGGCCAACCTCAAACGTGGCGGAGTGTCCAAGGCCAGCATGGGGTCAGCACGCTTTGCGCTGGATCTACTTCTGGACCTGACAGGCGACAAACCCATCGTGGAAGTCACCACAGGGGATGTGGATGCCTTCCTCGATGTCCTGGCCGCCCTTCCCCCACGGGCTTTGAGCCGTCCTGAGTTCCAGCACATGCGCCTCAAGAACATCGTGGACAAAGCCAAGGCTCAAGGTGATGAGCCCATCTCGAAGGGCACCCAGCACAAATACATCCTGTATCTCAAAGCGTTCTTCCATTGGTGCATCGAGAGCGGCGACCTGGAAGCCGACCCAACCCGGCAGATTCAGTCTGAGCGTTACATCAGTCCAACGGGCTCATCCAAAGAAGCCTTCAGTCGAGCGGACTTGGACGCCCTGTTCTGCCCCAAGGCGATGGCCAAGCTCAAGCGACCGCAGTTCTACTGGGCACCCTTGATTGCGTTCTATACAGGGATGCGCGTGAACGAGATTGCTCAGCTCTATGTGGCCGACATCGACAGGGTGGGCAAAACGCCCTGCTTCAGCATCGCCCCCTATCGTGACGGCCAGCATCTGAAATCAGCCAACGCCGAACGCCACATGCCTATCCATCCCAAGTTGATTGAACTGGGTTTCATGGACTATGTGGCTGATGTGAAGGCCGCTGGCTGCAAGCACCTCTTCCCTGGCCTCAACTGGTCTGGCCCCGGGCCTGGTAGTTCCATCAGTGAGTGGTTTGGTCGATACCGCAAGAAGCAAGGCGTGTTGGGCGAGACCAAGACCTTCCATTGCTTCCGCCATAGCTTGGCAACGATGGCTGACCGCTCTGGGGTCTCAGAGACCGTCATCACCAAGATGTTGGGGCACAGCCGTGGGGCTTCAGTGGCCCGCAGACACTACATTCAGCGGGCTGATGTGAATGAATGCGCCGAGAACCTGGGCCGTATCGAGTTCCCCGAGTTGGTCTTGCAGCCCTACCAAAAGGGGCGCTTTGACACCTATCTCGCCCGCGCTGACAAGGCAGCTGAGAGGCGGCAGATGAAGCGGGAGAAACCCAAGAAGGAAAAGGCGGCGTAGAACGGACCCCACTCAGTGATTGCACAAACATCGACCCGCAGTAGCCTATGTTGTGTCAAACAGGGATATGAGCATGACCAAGAAAACCGAACTCAGCGAAGCCGCCAAGCACGACCGCAAGGCACTCAGAGACACTTATGAGACGGCCTACCAACTCTTTTTGGAAAACATGGAGACGGCCCCGACACCGAAGGACTGGCCGCTTCCGTATGCCATCGCCGAACGCGTTCAAGATGTCGAGTGGAGAACCGCGTTTATGGGCATGCAAGTCAATGAAGACACTTCTGAGCTCATCAATGAACTCAATCTCTGGCGCGAAAACCTTCTGCTCTTGTCCATATGGATTGGCATCTTGAAGGACAAGCCTGTTGATGATGACGAAGCTTGGTCCATTCAGCGGCACTTCGTGGACCCTCTCGCCTTTCATTGCTTGTTTCAGCCCAGCGCGACCCGAGATCGTTTTGGCCTCGTCGCCGAGACTGCGATGCATCAAGCGAACCTGACCGTCATAAACGATTACAAGGACCGGCTGGTGCAAGATGACGACATGGGCGGCAAGAAAAAACGCAACCGACATCTCACCCGTCCCGAACGTGAAAAGCAGCTCAAGAGCTTAGGGAAAGGCTGGAAGTCGTTTCCACCATTCAAGCAAGCCCTCGGAATGATCGACAACAAGGCTTATCGGGGTCAGACAGCCAACTTCCGTAACCGTGCCAGTCATGGCATTGCCCCGCGCTTTAGATTTGGACTCACAAACTTCATCACCCGCAGCATTGTTCCCGCAACCAAGATAGACATACAGCCCGATGGCACCGTTCTCGAAACCGAAATTCCGGGCAAGCTTGCTGTCAGTTACGGCTTCGGCGGCACGCCACCGCTTCGATTCGAAGACGTGTATGAGGCGAATATGCAGCAATACAGTGCCGCTGTTCGCACGTTTAGGGCATATGAGAAGTTGCTCGGAGAGATGATTGATGCCATGCCGAAATGCGCGCCTTCCGGCGACAATTGATTCTCACTGCGCGTGCTTATCTGATTGCTCTCATACCTGCTCCTGGTCGGGACGAAGTTGCCCGACGTATTCATTCCACAACTTCATGCATTTTTCGGCCAGAGCCAAGGCGTCAATCGGTCCCGTGGCGGTCAAGATGGTATAGCGGCATTGGACGATGCAGATACCACCATCACCGGTAAGCCAGGTCGACTTCCTATAAGTTTCCCCTGCAATGTGCGGCTGACGCCCCGAACGGATGGTCCGATCAAGCTTGCAGTGTTTGGACCCATTGCACAGGTCCGCGCACACCTGAAGTTCTGGATGGGCATCGATGAAGGCATCGACCTGACGACTGGTGACGCCGACCTTGTTCAGATGGACAATCCAGTCGCGGATGTGGTGGCAATGCATGAAAAACGAGATCACGTCGTCTAGAAGTTGCTGTTTGCTTCCCCTAGCGCTGTCTACACCTTCGTACTGGGCACGCATCCGCTCAAGGTAGCGATGCGCCCTGTTCATCTGCTCCATAGCCCCTCCTTGCTCTAAAATTGCAGCATGACCGCCTACGACTTCCGCCAGTTCCAGAAAGACCTTGCCGCCATCGACGAGCAGGCACCAACCAGCACCGCCCCCATGGCTCAGGCCAAGGCCGAGTTCCTGGAGCTTTGCAAGCGCCACAACTTGACCGTGGCCGACGTTGTGGGCTTCTTCCCGGAAGAGGAAGGCATCGAATACATCATGGGCCTGCTGTCCGCACGGAAAGCGAAGAAAAAGCCCAACTCGAAGACAAAGGGTTAGTCCTGCGTTACATCCCGTCCTGATAGATTCGCTGCACCCTCGCACTCAAAACCTTGAGCTGCTTCTCTCCTTCCGCCTGCGTCTTGGCTTCAGCATCCAGCGTTGCTTGAACCTTGGGGACCATGGACCTGTATGCGCTCAAGGTGTCTGTGTCGACCAGGCTTCCCGGGGACTGACTGCTAATGGCTTGAAATCTCGATTCGCACGTCTCCGGATGTGCGCTTGTCGGGCACGCGGTCGAAAGTGTGTGCATGTCCGCTTCGAGCCTAGCCATCATTGCAGGTCCATTTTCGATACGAGCATTCAATCCGGCCACTTGGTCGCGGTTGGTCTTCTGAAGCGATGCCACGCTATCCAGTGACTGTTTGCGATCGTAATCATCATTTTGGATGGTCAAGACGCACTCTTGCCATTCGTATCTGGGCACGTGACGGCGTGCGAGAGAACCGATGGTGTTCAAGCACCGCTGGTAATAGTTCACATGGCCGGCATACCACTTCTTGACGTTCGGAGCCCTATCAATGCGCTGCTGCCCCCAGGCCACATAAGCCTTCAGGTCTTTGTTCAACTGCTCACGCTTGTTGAGGATGTTCTGGACGGACGCCTTGGCTTGGCCCCAGGCATACACCTGCCGCCCACGCTTGGCCAACTCCGCCAAATCTGCCTGGTATTGCGTCTCTGAGACGCGTTGCATCTGGCCGGTCTGGCTGCCCGCGCTGATGGTGAGGGTGTCACCGTCGATGTGACCAACAAGGTTTGTTGCGAGCAGCTTGATCTCGCCAACGTGAAGGTTCACATTGCCGTTGTTGATGGCCCCCGTGACATCGCGAGAGCTTTCAGAGGTGCCTGAATGGCTGCTGCCATCGAGCTTGGTCACTACGAAACTCCCGCCCAGATGACCAGGAGGCGCCTCAACCAGATGAAGCATGATCACTTCATTTTGGGTTTTGCCTTCGTATCGAGCATCCAGGCTGCCCGAGTGCGATGAACACCCTGCCAGAGCAGCCAGACCCAGCACCATTCCCCATGCACCCTTGAGCTTCATTGCCCAGCCCCCTTCTCCGTCACTGAGCCAGTATACGACTGTCTCAGGCGCACAGCGCTATATTTTCCGGTAGTGTTCGCCCGGGTGACGACAAGGTGTAATGCCATGCCTTACAGGGACTATCGCAGGCCACCTTCGTGCGTCGACGCGTCACCATGCTGGGCCAACGCATCCGAACAGCAAGACAGACGCTTTTGGGTGTCAGTCAGGCCCAGCTTGGCCTGGATGCCGGCATCACCAAGGACTACAAGTCGGCGTCGGTGCGCATGAACCGTTACGAGTCAGGCAAGGCCAACCCTGACCCGGAAACCTTGGAGAAGATCGCCAAGGCGTTGGGGGTTCCAACGGCTTACCTGCTCACCACCGACGATGAAATGGCCGCTTTGATTCTGGCATTTCATCGTATGCCGGCTGGCAAGCGCGAAGCACTGCTCAAGCAACTGCTGCCCTATTTGCCGGACGGCCTCTCTCCCCTGAAAGACTGACCCAAGGCTGTGCCCCGATCCTTCATCGGCATGCAGGTTCTTGACTTTGATGCTACCGAAAGAGTTAGGATCGGACTCGCTCCAGTCAAACCCGACTGACTTTCACAGGGGACAACACGCATGACCGCATCGACCGCACGGAAGCTCTATCTGGGCTTGTTCAGCCTTCTCATGTTTGGCGTCATCGTCTGCCTGGTTACCGACATCAACCTGCTGGCGATGAGCCTGCACCCAAGATCGAACGTCGCTACAGCCGGCCAGATTTGGAACATCGTTTTGCACTTGATCTATGGCGCCACCATTGTCGGCGCCATGTTTCTCGCCAGCAAATTGGCCAAATGGATTTTGCTGGCTCTTCTGGGCACGGTATCGATTGCCGGCCTGGCCTTGCAAATCCTGAACTTGCACGACCGCTACCTGGCCATATGCCGGGCCGCCTCTTGCTGGTTTGCTCCTTCCCCCGTCGACGCCATCCAAAGCTTCAATCTTCTCCATCACTTTTCGCTGTATTCGCCCTTTACTGCGAACGCGCTGTGGGTCATCGGTAGCATCACGAATCTGCTCATCATCGCTGCCTGCATGGTCATCTTGTTCAAGCAGATGCCAACAGGGCATCGGGGCGCAAGCACCGCAACGCCCTCCCCCACGAATGGCCCAACGCAAACTGCCCCCATTGACCGCCGCAACAGTGGCATGGCCATCGCGAGCTTGGTCTTTGGTTTGCTGAGCCTGCTGTCATCGTTCGCCGGCATCGGCCTACTGTTCGGCGTGTTGGCGTTGACCTTCGGCCTCACCGCCAAGAAACACATACGCACCACTCCCGGCCTCACCGGGAGTGGCATGGCGACTGCCGGCGTTGTGCTCGGCGCGATTGCATTGGCGGTTGGGATCGTGGCTTTGGTGATCTTTGGCGGCGCGGTCTTTTCGTTCCTTCACCTCATGCAGTGACATCGACGTCCGCGCTGCACCCATACTTAAGGAGGGAAACCAACCATGGGAGTCTTCATCTTCACCCTGCTGCTTTTGTTTCTCTGGGGCACCAACAAACTCGCTCATTCGACGGCCTCGGACGTGCTCGGTAACGCCATACTGGCAGTTCAAGCCGTCATCTCCGTCCCTTGGGCCTTGTGGGCTGTCTGGCTACTAGCTGTTCAATTTTTTGGCACACACCACTGAATCTTGCCCCGCCTTGAGCGGGATCATAAATAGAAAGTCCAAAAAAGGAACAGAGCTTCTATAGTGTTTAACTAGACAACTACCTATCTCGCAACCTGTTCTTCTCGGCATCTTCATCTTCACGCTTAGCATGATGCTCCCAAGAGTCGGCAACTCGTAGAAGCAATGCTTGTGTTCGGGGCCATCTGGCGCCAACGGTTTCCGCTCTCTGCCGCCATAAATTCGCAAGATCTCGCTCCTGCTCACCACCGTCATATGGCGATCTTGTCGTTACGCCTCTTGAGTTAAATTGTTCAGTATGAATGCCAGACTCGATTTGCTCACTGTGTAGCGTCTCTAATTGTCGCCGCACCGCCACATGAGGCCATACTCCGTCTTCTGGATCTTCCGGCGTGTGATACAGAATTTGACCAATTTGCTGATCGGCTACCTTGACCCGATCCGCTTCTTCGGCGCGCTGACGAACTTCAACAATCCAGCGGTTCAAAGCATCAGCATCAAGGGAACCATCCGGCAACATACCAGGAGCAAGGCGCCACGAATGCAACAGTTGCCATGCGTGACGAGCTCGGGTGCGGCGTTCCTCGATGGGTCGCGCATCATCGAGTTCACCGCTCGCCGGGGTATACAGATCACACAAGACATCCACGAAGAAACTCGGTTCAGTAGCCAGCATTTCATGCAAAAAAAGATCTTTCTTCTCTAGCCCCCGCACAAGGAGCGGAAGATAGCGATACTCCATCTTCGCAACCCGCAGACGATCTGATTCGGGATTTTTGCGGAGTTTTTCAAAAACTTGTGCTATCCAGAAACCTATGGAGCTTGTACCAGACGGCTGCAATCCTTCATTAAGTTCGTTCAATGTTGCATCGAGGATATCTAGAGCCTCTTCTGATCCAAATGCCTTCAATTCGTGCGCAACAATAGCTACTGCATCCCTCGCTCGATGATATTTAGTCAGAGAACGAACAACACGCCGAACAACCTCTTGGCTATCAATCGAAGTAAAACCACGATGACGCCTCCAGAAATCACTTTCAACTTCTGGCCCCAATGCTTGTAAAGTATCGAATAAAGCTAAAGAATCAGGATACGCACGTAACGCTGTTACCTTGGAAGCGATTGGATTTGAACAACTATCAGAAACTTTGAGAACATTTGTTGTCCACTGGTCTTTAAACATCTCATAGCCTTCAGCGGACAACACCGCTGAAAATATCTCTTCATTTTCTGAACCGACGCATGCGCCCGCATAAACATTGATAAGAATTTCGAAACTATTTTCTACGGCTGCGAATGTCATCGCAACGATGCCTGGGAATTTGCATCGATTTATTAACTCATGAAGTGCTTCGAGACCTTTTCCGCCGGACCACAATTCGTTAATTGCATTCTTGCGAAGAATAGCCACTTCATTGTAATACGCATCTGAATCCGAACGCGAAAAAGGTATGTCAGGCATGGAATCGCTGAAAAGCCACAGATGACGCGCTATAGAACCGGAAGGTTCACATTCATTTGAAAGCTCTTCGAGCCTTTTGAGGGAATCATTATCAAGAACCCATGCCGCATCAGGAAACTGGCGGTGATGCCCGATAAGCTTCCGTAAGGCCTCCCAGAGCGGGCTCAAAGGATCTCTGTCCTTCATAGATGTAATGCATTCTTGGATTGCGCCTTCTAGCTTCCTCCGATGCGTCGCAGTGAAATTGGGGTATGAATCAACAAGACTGGCAAGCCGATCCACGTCGCTCGCGGCCCTCACAATCGCGCATTCAACATATGAACTGTAGAGTTGCGCAACTTCCTTGCGCGGTATACGCGCACCATCTCCATATCTAGTTTCCCGCCACTCAGGCCGCCTCGTACCACTTGTGAAGGACTGCTTGCCAGGCAACAGATTTAAGAGTACGCCCCAACCACCCACTGGATAGCTGTCAATCAAAGCATTCAAACTATCTACCTTTTGTTTAGAAGTAGCGGATGTCCCTGCATACCAAGGAAGGAGAATGCTTACGATAGATGCGGCCGGTCGATTACTAAGCCTGCCGCCTGGATCTAGATCATCAAGCGCACCGAGAATCAGCACTGCTCGTGCCAACCAACTAGGCTCCCATGCAATGGTCTCTAATGCCCACAAGATCGAGGGGTGTAACGCACCGCCGTATTCGCTGGTATCGGCAAACAAAGACGCCAATTCATTACGATGGCCCTGGAGCAACGCCTCCAGGGCTTCCATGAAAGGGACCGGTGCGGCCTCCGCAAGAACCGGTAGCTGATCTCGGAGGCTCGCCAGAAGCCGCGTATCCTCTTTGAGTCCCGGCACTCCCCGGACGAAATCGTTGACGAACTGTTGGCAAGATCTTCCATTAAGCCTCCCTGATTCTTCTAACTTGCGCCCGAGCACTGAAATCCTAAGCAATGTTCCCGCCATCCCGTCACGCAGCCATTCCGAATGCATCTGATCGCCCGGGAACGGGGCATACATTTGCTCTTCTGAACCCTCTTCGACGTTAGGGTCTAGCGTCTGAAATACTGTCCGCGCTTGCTCGGTAAACCGGTCAAGAATGCCCGACCCAATGGATCGAACAATTAAAGCAAATGCTGTGGCCGGCGCAGACACAACAATTGTGTCGGCTATAATTTCTATAAACGGGTCAGCGAGGTTGTGAATCTCGTCTAATTTATCGCGCAAATCAGCGTGAGAAATACCTGATACAGCCTCCACAACTTGCACATCAAGGTCTTTCTTTGTATCCCACCCACCAAGCAAAACGACTGGAACTACAACGGGCAGATACTTTTCATTAATCCATGCCGGAAGAAATGCATCGGCATTTGCGTGATTGTAAAGGTTCCATACCCGCCACACTGAAGCACTCGACCCACACGCCCTAGCGTCAATATCTGCCGTTTCTTCCGGAACACCCATCTCGACCAAAGCTTTGGCAAACTCCTGTCTTGGCTGGCGCTCCAGCTTAAGTCCTTGTTTAACAGAATGCGCGTTTCGCCCATGCACGCTTACAACTTGATGCCCCTCTCTAAGCAGTTGCATTGCATGTGAGCTTGCATCACCCTTCAGCACAAAAAGCAGCGGTGATTGCCTAGATATGCACTTAACCGCCTCGGTACTTGAAATAACAAGGGCCCTTGAACCAAGCTCTTCTTTTTTCAGTTCATCTAGACCTTGAATTGCAGCATATATGAAAGCCACTGCTTCGTCGGGCGAATCGGCATTGATGGGAGAAATATCTGAATTTCTTGATAGAGATTCTTGCAGACTCTGAAATCCCGCTTCGCGCGCAGTCGTTACTAGCAGGGCTTGAATTGCGGGTTCTGTGACCGAAGACCACATGCCCCACGCCCCTGATAGGGATTGCATGCCTTCCATGCTTGTTGTTGTAATTACCTCGTAGGCCCAAACATCAACTGCATCACTAAGGCCTAACCAGTGGTAGAGCTCAACAACATCTAGTATCCGAACACTCTTCCAAGGTGACTCATCTTCTGCGAGATCAGTGGCCTGCTTAGCCGCATCCTGAAGTTTTGCCAGCGTGACTGCCACATACGTAGTTTCAGCAGCATCCCAACCATCAGGAAGCTCGGGATCCTTGGACCGCTTGGTGAAATCTGAACGAATTTTCGCGAGATCATTAGCTCCAACCCCAAGCTCCCATACTGACTTTCCCTCAGGGAGGTATGCATTGCCATTGCCACTATCTACCAATCCATCCCATCCACTGAGCTGGGTTGCCGTTCCGCTCAAGAATCGCAGTCTCTTTATCGCGCCGATCGGAAGGGTGGCTGTAGTCAGTCTTATCAGAATGTCGGCAAGTCGATACCGGGCATCAACTGTGCCTTTCCATTGCTCTAAGTGATGAATTTGAGTCAAGCTCACTTCCTTCCCCTCCCTGATCTCACCAAGACAAAGTCTATCGCTAAATCTAAGAATCGCCACGGGGAACGAATCAAACTCTTGAGTCAATGCGCCATCGCCACATCATGTATCTAGTCACCGCACCGCCAGACCACTCTTGAGTGATTCCTTCAGCCGCCCCACCTGCTCCGGCTCAGCAACAGGCACACCACCCTCATCACGCTGACCTCTCTCCACCGCCCCCTCCAGCACGCCCCGCAGCTCCTCCGGCGCCACGGTCATCAAACCGTTCGCCGACAGGTCCAACGCCTCCAATTCCGCCAGCGCTTGCTGTAGATCGGTCTGATTTGCACGCAAGACCTTCTCCAACTCAGCCTGCCCGCCTTTTGCCTTCTCGGCTGCCGCAGCTTCACGAGCCACAACCGTCTTCATCACCTGCACCCACTGGTTCTGACTGTCTATATCAGAACGCAACGTCGCTCTCTCTTGGGCAGCCTTTGAGCCAACGAGCTTGGCCGCCCTGCGTCGCCAGGGGTGTTCCTGCTCCCACACCCTCAAGCGTTTCACAGCCCGACTCCGAGCGCGCCGCCCTTCGTCCCGCTCGAACTCTGCATCCAGCCGGCGTGTCGTCGCCTCGCTGATGGTGGTCTGTAGAGTTCTGACCTGACTTTGTGCGTCCCGCATCGACCGAAGGATCTGCTCGATGAGATCGGTGAGGATGAGTGAACGTGCCAATGCCTCCTGGTCGGCCTTAGATTTTGGCGGGGGCAAAGTGGACCTGAGCCTGGAGGCCATCGGTCCAAGCCGCAAATAGCCCTTGCCCACTCGCCTCGCTTTCAGCCTGCCAGCAATACCGACACCCGACAGTGCCGGCAGCTTGGCTTTCGTCTCACGCACCACATCGGCCTTGGCCTGGACGTGCTGATGCTTGAGGGCTTCGGCATGCACATGCTCGAAGACGCGAGCCAGCTTGCGGGCTTGTTGGAGCTGAGCACCCTTCCGGGTGTCCATGCCCTTTCGCTGCATGGCAGTTGCGGCCTGACCTACCGTAGGCTCGGCTTCCTTGAACACACCCATCCGTTTGTAGCTGCGGTGATCGTAATCTGTGGACAGGCCCTGACCAGCTCGATACTTGTTGGCCAACTCAGCCCACTTCTGGTTCAAGGTATCGACGAACGCGGCTGATGTGCGCTTGTTGGACAGCAGCGTCAGTTTGGCCCCGAACCCTTTGCCACTCTCTCCCTCGCTGCCGTCTTCCTTGGCCAGGCGTCGGGTGGGGAAATACAAGTGCGCGTGGAAACCCTGCTTATCGTTGGGCTTGACCACCCCGAGCACATCCGTGTCGGCATCCCGGTGCAGACCCATGCTGACGGGCACGTTGAGATTAGCTGCGATGTATCGCGCCATCTCTTCGGCCAAGTCGCCGGCCTGTTGGTCGCTGAGGCCGAAAGGGATCGGAATGCGGTAGTCGCGGGCAACCTGCGCGTCCTTCCTGTTCTCCATCGCCTCGACCCGGTTCCACAGCTGACCGGGGTCGGTCGCCCAGGCTGGCGCATCCTTGGGTGCCACGGTCAGGGCACGCACGATTTCTTCGCCGAGCTTGCGGCGGCGGAAGTCGTGCCATTTTCCGGTCCGTTCATCGAAGAGCTTGAGACCGAGACGATACGCCGCGCCGGCCACTGAAGAGTGGCCTTTTGCGCGGTTGTGGGTTTCCAGGTGAGGTCTGGCGTGTGCGTGCATGAATAGGGTCCTCCGTGACCGTATTGCGGCTGTCCTTAGCCGCTGGATGAACGCTTAGCGTTCTCCAGTCATCCAAGCAGATTTCTCAGAAATGTCAAGGATACTTGACATAAAAGAAGCGCCGCCGAATTGGCGACGCTTTAGCGTTTGGTGAACTGGAGCGGCGCTCCAGACGCGTTGTGTTGGGACAACACTAAGACGCGCTCTCGGTATTGACAAGTATTCGCAATATGCTACTGGTGATATTCATTAAGCCAATAGGTGATTTATGCATAAAATAAAATCAGAAACATCCAAAGAAAGCCGCTTTTTCCGCAGATGGCGCGACCTTGGCAAATATGACAAAGCATTTGTCATATCCCTAGTAAGTATCCTGGCATTAACCCAGATTGCAACGATAATATATGACTTAATTCATTAACTACGAGGGAGAAACCAACAAAGAACACCGGAAGCCCCGAACCAACCAATGGAACACAGCAGCTTGGTTATAAATAGAGATCCATTTTCTGCGACATCCCCGAAGTTGTTCGCTGTCTTGCTAGAGGCAAAAATAACAACCCAGATCAGGATCCCACCGATAATAATTGATGTAATCCCAGACAGCGCCGCCCCCCCCACCACTTGCCAACTCTGCCAATAAAATAAATCAGCAACGTGACAACCAAGCCCGCAACAATTGAACTAAAGAAAAAGTTTGCCACACCCATCGGTCTTCTCCCTTTGCTGCCAATCGATCCTTGAACCGAATGCTTAGACAATCATCAAGCGACTTACAGACCTTCTGGAATTGAGGTTAGCAGGCTATGATGATTTTTTCATCAGGTAGACGCTTCAGGACCAATTTTGGATCAACAAGGATAGGGGATCATCATGGAAAAGCTGTCCGAAATCGTCACGGCCATCGATGCGCAGTTGACCGAAACACTGCTGGAAAACTTCTATGCAGAACGCAAGAAGTTGAACGGTGGCAACAAGTGGAACGGGCCACTTTTACAAATTCAAGGAGGGGGAAAGCGCTCCCGGCAAGGTTACGCCTTCCATAAGGGTGGACGAGAAGAGCTTCAGTTCAATGTGGGCTTCGAGGACGACGGGAAATACTTCCGGTACGGCGTTGCTTTCAGCCTAGAACCAAGCCAAGACCTACCCGACCCAGCCGTGCAACTTGTACCCAAGATGATGCTGTTCAACCGCCTCATCGAGCACTTCCCGAAATTGCTCAATCTTCAGATGTGGGTCAACGAAGGCGACCGGAGTCACCACCTCCCCACCGGACCAATTGACAGCCACTGGATGCGCAACGGAGTGTTCATCTTCCTGGGACGACGTGTCCGGGTTCCAGCCAGCGGTGTTCCGCGACGCGCGATTGCGGATGCGGCCCACGTCCTCAACATGCTGTGGCCTCTATACGAAGCCATCGAAAGCGAGCATTCCCGTGCAACTGGCAACACCGAGTACAAAGCAGCCCGGCTGTGTTGGAACACGAATTATTGGCACAGCCCCAGTGGCCGCGAAGGCAAGTTGACCGATGTCGACACCTTTGAAGGTGAGCACGGTTTCGGGCACGAAGAATGGCTGTTCAACCACAGCACCCTAATCGATGGCTGGAAGTACGGTTTTATTCAAGCGCTCAATCGCTCACAGGAGAAGTATCAAGGCCAGCATCTCAGCTTGCTTCTGTACGCCATCGATCACAATTCCAAGCAGCGTTACTGGATCGGAACCATTGATGATGCTGAGGTTCTGACCAAGCGCGATGCACGACGCATCAGCCATCAATTCCGAAAGGAAGGCTGGTTGCGAGCGATGCGAGAAGAGGTCAGAAGTCTGGAACTGAATCCCGCCACGCTCAATGACGCGGAAACCTTGGTCAACGTGCGCTACCGACCTGAAAGCCTGCACATGTTCGACGACCTGAAACCGTTCCCTTACAGGCTTCTTAAGTCGGCTCGGTATGGTCAGTTGCAGCGCCTAGTCACCCCCATATCAAGCATTCTTGAAGAGAGCGAGAACGAAGAAGAATCTTCTGGGCGCAACTTGAGCAAGACCAAGGCCACACGTCATGTTTCCGGTGGTTCATATGAAGTCGACCTGATTCAGACGCAGTGGCAGCAATCACTGGAGAACACACTGTCGGAAGACGTCAAAGGCGCGAAGGTGGATATCGAGCGGACAGTTGGCGGGCACCGTGTCGATGTTGTCCTTGCCCTCGGAAAGCGCGAGATCTTCATCGAACTGAAGACCTTCGGTCCCGCTCGAAAAATCATCCGCGACGCCCTTTCCCAGCTCATGGAATACGCCTACTGGCCGGATAAGCACCGATGCCAAACACTGCTCATCGTCGGACCGTCTGAAGCTGGCGTTGAAGCGAACACATACTTGGCGATGCTCCGCAAACGCTTCGGATTGCCTGTTCACTACCTGCCTTACCGAAACGGTCGCATCGCAGGCATCGCGGACTGGCTCAAAACTTTACCCGAGTAATGAACCGACAAGTTAAAGGGCTCAAATGAGCCCCCTCCCCGCCATGCTCGTGCAGCCTTCGCCACCAACCACGATGTGGTCGAGAATCCGAACCCCCACGAGCTTCAGCGCTGCGCGAAGCTCCACAGTGATATTTCGGTCCGCCTGACTGGGTTCGGCTACCCCTGAGGGATGGTTGTGCGCCAGGATGGCGGCGGCTGCATTGCATTCCAGCGCTGCCCGGACCACTTCCCGGGGATGAACTGACGCGCCGTCCACTGTCCCAGCGAATAGCTTCTGGCAGTCGAGGATGCGGTGGCGGTTGTCGAGCCAAAGAACATGAAACTCTTCATGTAAGAGTCCAGCCAGGCGCATGCGGAGGAAGTCGCCGGCATCGGTAGGGTCGGAGATGTTGCCGAGCCGTTCGAGTTTGCTGCGGAGAAACTGTTCGGCAGCTTCAAGGATGTCAGATTCTGTGGTCTTACCTGTGAGGCGGTAGTTGCCAGCTTTGTCTTTCGCGATGCCCATGTCTTATCTCCCCGACGCTGAATTGCGCCGTGGCCTTCCAGAAACGAAGCGGAAAAGGCAGGCAGCACCTGGAGGCGGCCACCGTGTGGACGTTGGAAGGCGGGAACAACGTGGACGAGACCCTGCGTCTTGCGCCGAACGACGCGAAGTGACGATGGCCCACGAGGTGCAAGGCTGTGTTGGGGAGGTGTGCTGGGGGGAGAGACCTGCTGGCACTACGATACGCTTCATGAAAGGTCGCGCATGCATGGAGCCCCACATGATCTTCGCTCGACGCGCAATTCAAAACCGCTTGGACCAACTCCGAACAACCCTCGGAGATGAGAGTATCCAAAAGCTTGCCGACCGACTAAACACACCGGGCAAAGACCGTCTGGCGGCCATGTGGGAAGTCGTCACATTCCACGGCCTGTCTAAGCTAGGCGTTCTTCGACATGAGCTGCCGCTCGAAACTGGCCGCAAACCGGACATCCAGTTCAAATCGAGCGACCTCGAAATCACGGCTGACGTCACAACAGTTTCGGATGACGGCTTGCACGAAATCAATCCTGCACAAAAGTTGCATGACCTCATATACGAGCAGCAACTCAAACTTGGCCTTTCCCAGGCCGGCATGAATCTGGACATTGACTATCGAGAAGAAGAAACGTCTCGGGGAGTGAGAACGAGACTTTGTCTGCCCTCGTCGACCCGTCTGCCTGAGCTCGTTCGCGACGAAATTGTTCCGAAATTGAAGGAACAGATTGATGCAGGGGGCCGCGTGCTCCACGTTTCCATCAAGAATGAGACGGCTTCTCTACGCATCACCATCGACCCGAGTAAACCCACATTCAGCACGATGTCACACGCCTCGTATACATCGCCAACGATTCGTGACAAGAACCCTCTCTACGAAGCACTCAAGGCTAAGGCCAAGCAGCTTCGAAAGGCACCTGGCATTGTCGGGGTGATCGTTGGGGACAGCTCCACCGGCACGCTCGCCAAACCCCTGACAGGGTCAACCGCCCTAACTGGCCGAGCAATTGCTGAAGAGTTCCTCAGGCAATACAGTTCGATCAATTTCGTCCTTCTTATCACTGTTCGCGAAGAGCCGCACACCTGGTATCAGGTTCACGAACGCAAGATGTGGCTAGAGGTGGATTTGGTGTCCACTTTGCCCGACGACATCTCAGCCAAGCTTGAAGCATTGTTCAGAGGCATGCTCGACGCCTTTCCGAAACCGGTGAATATGCCAATCAACGCATCACACCGAGCGAAGGACAGTGGCTTCGGGTGGGGCTACCACGGAGGATTCACGATGAGCGGAAAGCGTGCAAGATTTAGTGCCAGAGAGATCCTTGAAGTTCTCGCGGGTCAACGCACCGCAGAAGAAATCAACGAACAACACAAGGCGCTTCACGGGAGCGGGCACTCCATCTCGATGCCGCAGTGGATCGACGCACAACTCCGAGCAAGTCGATTACCAACACAGATGAGCATCATCAAGACCGATGAGAACGAAAGCGATGACTGGATCGAGTTCGAGTTCGGCCCACCAGATGCGGCAATCACACCATTTCGCTGACCTTCGCTTTGATTAGAAGGCCTCGTCATCCGCCTAAATCAGCAACGCCCGCAACTCATCCATCCGCAGCCACTCGCCCCACTTGAGGCCCGCCCACAAACTGGACAGCTCCTCTGCCGTCCATGCACGCATGTAGACGGTGGCATGCACATCGTCCGACTGCTCATGCCCCACAAAAGCACGTCGCCGCTCGTCCGATACACCCGTCCCTTGCAGGCTCTGAACGACCGTCTTTCTTAATGAGTGGAACCCCACCCGGCCATGCTCGCGCCGAGGCCTGACGCCGACTTCTTTGCGCTGCAACAGATACCCAAAATTCTTGGATATGGCCGAACCCTTACCAGCCTTTCCATCCAGATTCACTTGGGGGAACAGGCGCTCTTCGCCCATCTTGCGCAGCCGGTCCACGTAATCAGCAAATCCCATGGTGATGAGATCCGGGTGCAGGGGCACCAAGCGCCGGGAATGTTCGTTCTTGAGGGCCTGACCGTCACTTTCCACGGTCAGGCGCACGCACCAGATGTCACCCTCTTTGACGATGTCGCGCAGGAAGATTTGGGCGACTTCACCCACCCTTGCCCCGGTATACAGCCCCAGCACTGCCGCCCAGCGGTTGTGCAGTTGGCTCATCTTGCCGATGTTCTCGGGCGCATAGATGCGCCTCAGCTGGTCGACCGTGAAGGCCTCCCACTCATGGCCTTCGGCCCGACGTTTGGCCTTCTCGCGCTTGGTCATCACCATCACGCCTTTGACCGGGTTGTCGGTGAGGTGTCCTTGGCGAATCAAGTAGGCAAAGATTTGCGCCACGTTGGACACGTAATTGACCGCCGTGCGCTTGCTCATGCCGCTGCGCACCAGGTCGTTCGCCCAATTGGCGGCCATCGGACGGGTAATGGTGGCAACGGGCCTTTGCCGGCCCACGGCCTCTTCGAATGAGCGCAAAGCCCTCTGCCGCCCAGACCAGGTGTTTGAGTGCAGGTTCGGGCCCTCCACTTCCGAGTAATCCCGGATCGCCTGATAGAGCGGCATGCTGGATTTGACGGGGGACGCTACAGGCTGAGCAATCGCAGCAGAGGGCACGGCCTGAACTGGCATCTGTGCCCGGACCTTGGCGGCCTTGTCCAAGGCGGCCATGGCTCGTTCGTGTTCTTCGGCGGAGCCGTCGGTGCGTATCGTGCCGTTGACCAGGTCGATCTCATAAGGGCGCACCTTCCCCTGCCCGAATGCACCCACGATGTCTTCAATGGATGGCGCTCCCTTCTTGGCCACACCCTGCCCCCGAAGCTCCCTAAAGACTTGAGCATACTGCGCTGCGAGGGCCAACGCGAAAACCTGAGCCTGGGCCCGGTCATGAGTGCGCAAAGACCGGCTGATGACGACCCGGCCAAGTTTGGCGCGAAGGTCAGTCGGGACGATGAGCCGAAAGGTGAAGCCCGAAGGGCGATAGATGAGGTGGTGAGGCAAGCGCATGGATCATCCTGGTTTGATCCAAGATTTGATCCATCGGCGGTCTTCCGAAAAGCAAAAAGCCCTTGGTTTTCCAAGGGCTTTTTGAACTGGCTGGGGGACTAGGATTCGAACCTAGATAGGCAGAGTCAGAGTCTGCAGTCCTACCATTAGACGATCCCCCAAAAACGGATCGCAATTGTACCGAAGCGTTAGCGCTTCGAGAACTGCGTGGCGCGACGGGCCTTGTGCAGACCGACCTTCTTGCGCTCGACTTCGCGGGCGTCACGGGTCATGAAGCCGGCCTTGCGCAGCGGCGACTTCAGGTTTTCGTCGTACTCGACCAACGCGCGGGCGATGCCCAGGCGGATCGCACCGGCCTGACCGGTGATGCCGCCGCCACTGACGGTGACCTTGATGTCGAACTTGTCGCTCATCTCGGTCAGCTCGAGCGGCTGACGCACGATCATGCTGGACGTCTGACGGCCGAAGAACTCGTCCAGCGGCTTGCCGTTGACGGTGATCGTGCCGGTGCCCTTGCGCAGGAAGACGCGGGCGGCGGAGGACTTGCGACGGCCGGTGCCGTAATTCTGCTGAGTCGCCATGATGTTTCCTTAGATTTCCAGCGCCTGGGGCTGCTGCGCGGCATGCGGGTGCTCGGCGCCGCCGTACACCTTGAGCTTGCGGTACATCGCGCGGCCCAGCGGATTCTTGGGCAGCATGCCCTTGACGCCGATCTCGATCACGCGCTCGGGATGCTTGGCCAGCATGTCCTGCAGGGACATGTGCTTCATGTTGCCGATGTAGCCGGTGAAGCGGTGATAGGTCTTGTCACCCATCTTTTTGCCGGTCACGGCCACTTTCTCCGCGTTGATCACGACGATGTAATCGCCGGTATCGACGTGCGGAGTGAACTCCGGCTTGTGCTTGCCGCGCAGGCGGCGAGCGACCTCGGAGCAGAGCCGACCAAGCGTCTTGCCCGTGGCGTCGACCACAAACCAGTCGCGTTTGACGCTCTCGGACTTGGCGCTGAACGTATTCATCTCGAAATACCCGTCTAGCCGCCCGATGGGGCGGACCGCAATGGTGAAACGAAAGGCGCGAAAGAATAGCCGAATCCGGCGATCCGCGCAAGCCGGTCAACCGACCGACCGTAAGAGAGCGATGATAGCATGAATCGCATGTTTGACGACCCCCACGCATCCATCGCCGAACTTGCCGACCAGTGCGTGATGTGCGGGCTGTGCCTGCCGCATTGCCCGACCTACGCGCTGGACGGCACCGAGGCCGAGTCCCCGCGCGGTCGCATCCAACTGGCTCGCGCGCTGGCGGACGGCACCTTGACCGGGGAACTGGACGCGGCGCGCCTGCATCTGGACCACTGCCTGAGCTGTCGCCAGTGCGAGCGGGTGTGCCCGTCGCAGGTACGCTTCGGCGAGCTGATGGTCCGCACGCGGGCCCTGATCGGCCCGGCGCCACAGCGGCCGTCGCGTCTACTGAGGTTGCTGAGTCGCCCTCGCCTGACACAGATGATAGCGGTTGCCACGCGTCTTGCGCGCGCCCCCCGCTGGATGCCCGCGCTGTTGCGGCGATTCGGGATGGCGCGCGACAGCGCGATGCTCGCCGCCTTGCGCATGCTCGATACTTCCCGTCCGCCGCGCCCGACGCCGCGGACGGTCGCCCCGAGTTCCACGCAACACGCATCGGCGCGCACCCGCGTCGCGCTGTATCCGGGCTGCGTCGCCTCCGTCAAGGATCGCGCCGCGCTGGAAGCCGCCGCCTCCTTGCTCGAGGCGGCCGGTTTCGACGTGCACCGCCTGCCCGCCCGCTGCTGCGGCGCGATGGACCGCCACGACGGCCTGTCCGCGCGCGCCGCGAACGCCGCTTCGGCCACCGAGCGCGCATGGCGCGAGGCCGGTGCCATCGACACCGTGCTGACCGTCACGCCGGGCTGTCTGGACACGCTCGGGCACGATCTGCCGCAAGCTCGTGTCGAGGACGTGCTCGGCTTTCTGGCGCGTCATGCCGACCGCCTGCGCTTTGCGCCCCTGCGGCTTCGCGTCGCACTGCACGTGCCCTGCTCACGCCGCAACGGGCCGCGCGACGAGGCTGACGTGCAGACCCTGCTCAAGCGCATTCCGGGGCTGGAACTGCGTGTCCTGCCCGTTTCCGCGGGTTGCTGCGGCGCCGCGGGCAGCCATGCGCTGACTTTTCCGACGCGCGCCGAACGCCTGCGCGCGCTGACGCTGGCGCCGCTTGCCGACTTGGCAGTGGACTGTCTGCTGTCGTCCAATATCGGGTGCCGACTGCATCTGGCCGCCGGCGACCGCGCGTTGCCGACCGAACACCCCTTGAGCCTGCTGGCCCGTCAACTGGAATCCGCATGACCGCTCGCACCCTGACCGCTTTGGACCGCTTCCTCATCGGCGTCGAGAACGCGCTCGAAGCCGTGGCCGGTCGCCCCGACGCTCACCGTCCCTCGCCGGCGCTGACCCAGCCCGAGGTCGAACTGGACGATGCCGACCGCCGCCACGCCGCCGGCCTGATGCGCATCAACCACACCGGCGAAGTGTGCGCACAGGCGCTGTACAAGGGCCAGGCCCTGTTGGCGCGCGACGAGGACACCCGCGAGCACCTGCTGCACGCCGCTGAGGAAGAGACCGACCACCTGGCCTGGTGCGCGGACCGGCTGCGCGAACTGGACAGCCGTCCGAGCCTGCTCAACCCGCTGTGGTACGTCGGCAGCATGGCCATCGGCGCGGCCGCCGCCGCGGTCAACGACCGCGTCAGCCTGGGCTTCGTGGTCGAAACCGAGCGCCAGGTCGAAGCGCACCTGGCCGAGCACATCGAACGCCTGCCCGCCGAGGACGAGCGCTCGCGCGTCGTACTCCGGCAGATGCAGGAAGACGAGATCCGCCACGCCGACAATGCGCTGGCGCGCGGCGGCATCGAGCTGCCCGCGCCGATCCCGACGCTGATGGCGCTGACCTCGAAGGTGATGAAGGCCGTCGCTTACCGGATTTGATCGGGGCGATCCTGCGGTGCCTGCCTTTTCTCGGGATGCATGCGGGGCTTGAGTCGCTGGGTCCCGGCGTTCGCCGGGATGACGACTGTGTGCGATCGCGGCTACTTGAGATTACGGCTATCTGAGGTCACGACTATCCGGGATCGGAACCCTCGGATCACGGCCATCCTGGATGGCGGCCATGCAGGACTTCAGCTTTCCAAAATGGCGACCGAGAGGCATGGCAGCCGCGCGTGATGAAGATCGCCTAGTCACCTGATCCGGCTATGGAGTCGCACAGGATGGCGTGCAACGGCATGATCGGCACTCGCTTGCATGGAAAACGTCGCGCGGAAACGGCCGCACGAGCGACCGGACCGTTCAACGGACCCGTGCTGAGCTGGCGTCCATGCGCCGGCCACGGAAGTAGGCGCGATGAGCAAGCGCGAGCATGGCGTGATCCTCGGCGGTATCGCCGTAGGCATGGATCTCGCCGAAGCTCGACAGATCCCAGGACATCCGCACGCGCCTGGCTTTTTCCTCGCCCACGCACTGCGCGCCCTCGTAGCGTCCGGTGACGACATGATCGACCACCTGCAGGCGTGAACAGATCACGGGCAGTCCGTGTTGCACGCACCAGGGCTGCAGGTACACATCCAGCGCGCCGGAGACCACGGCCACCACGTCGCCGCAGCGGCGATGATCGTCCAGGCGCTGCATCATGCGCGCATCCAGCAGCGTCGGCAGCACGTCCCGCGCGAAAGCTTCGCCCGCCGCGCGCAGCGCGGCCGCCGGCAGGCCGCGGAATCCGAAACGCACGACCTCGGCTCGGATGCGGTTACCGGACACCCAGCCGGCCTTGTAGCCGGCATACATCGGACCGAACCAGAGACCGCCCAGTCGGCGGCGCCACGGCGGAGCGGCCGCGCGCACGAAGTCGGCGAAGGTCTCGCGCGTAGTCAGGGTGCCGTCGAAATCGAACAGCGCCAGGTCCGGCGTCTGCGGGGATCGATGCATGGACGTGAAGAAACGGTCGTCGATACGAACACGGCCCGCATCGTGCGGGCCGTGTCGTCACATCAGGTTGCGACCGTGGAACAGCTCCTCGATCTCGCGCCGCACCAGCAGCTCGATGCGCTTGCGCTCCTTGAAGGAGAGCTCGTCCGCATGCGCCTCGAACAGATAGGTGTCGAGGTCGAAGTCCTTGATGTGCATCTTCGTGTGGAACATGTTTTCCTGATACACGTTGACGTCGAACATCTCGTACTTCTGGCGGATGTGGCGCGCCAGGTAGTCCTGGATCGAATTGATCTTGTGGTCGATGTAGTGCTTCTTGCCCTTCACGTCGCGGGTGAAGCCGCGCACGCGGTAGTCCATGATGACGATGTCGGACTCGAAGCTGTCGATCAGGTAGTTCAGCGCCTTCAGCGGCGAGATCACGCCGCAGGTGGCCACGTCGATGTCCGCGCGGAAGGTCGCGATGCCGTTGTGCGGATGCGTTTCCGGGTAGGTGTGGACGGTGATGTGACTCTTGTCCAGATGCGCGACCGCGCCGGCGATCGAATCGCGGCCCAGCTTCTCGACCACCGGCTCCTCGGAGATCAGAATCGTCACCGAAGCGCCCTGCGGATCGTAGTCCTGGCGCGCGATGTTCAGGATGTTGGCGCCGATGATGTCGGCCACGTCCGTGAGGATCTGCGTCAACCGATCAGCGTCGTAGGCTTCGTCGATGTATTCGATGTAGCGCTGCCGCTGCTCCTCGGAGACGGCATAGCAGACATCATAGATATTGAAGCTCAGGGCCTTGGTCAGGTTATTGAAGCCCTGGAGTCGAAGACGCGGAAGCGGTTTCACCACGGCTACCCTCCGAAAATGCTCGGGTCGGCTCTGGGCAGAGGTCACCGGCAGAATTGAGTCAGCGGTCAAGGCGGATCGTCGAAAAGTCCGAACCTGCCGCACGGCATGAGGCACGCGGCATGGACGCCGGCGCCGGAAAGCGCAATTATGCGTCATGGTCGCAGCGATTTGAAGGGATGCTGGCCCGACCTGCTGACAGCAGGTCGACCATGCGCAAGCCGCGTTTCGACGCATCGGAGGGGGTTCCGATATGGCTTAGGCGCACGCTGCACAAGTAGATATAGTATGAACAACACGCATCCCCGGCCTTGCACAGGGGGAGACTTTGCAAGGCCCGCCGACAGTCGCTGACGGAAGTACATCGTGGCTCAACTTAAATATTTGCTGCAGCAGCAGTTCGTCCGCCATCACGCCCCGAGTGGGCTGGGTCCCGACCCGCAATCGATGGAGCGCTTCCTGGCGCATTGCCATCGTCGCCGCTATCCGAAGAAGACCGCCATCGTCCGCCCCGGCGATCCGGCCAACACGCTCTACTACATCATCGACGGCTCGGTCACGGTCTGCAGCGAGGACGAGAACGGCCGCGAACTGATCCTTGCCTACATCAATCGAGGCCAGTTCATCGGCGAGATGGGCCTGTTCGTCGACCAGTCCGAACGCGAATCGCTGGTCCGCACGCGCACCACCTGCGAACTAGCCGAAATCAACTACGAGCGTCTGTTCCAGCTGTTCGAGACCACGCTGAAGGACGAGTGCCCGAAACTGCTGTTCGCGATCGGCTTCCAGCTGACCAACCGCCTGCTGCGCACCTCGCGCCAGGTCAGCCGCATGGCGTTCATGGACGTCACCGGCCGCGTCGCCCGCACCCTGCTGGACCTGTGCGAGGAGCCGGACGCGATGACCCATCCGGAAGGCACCCAGATCCGCATCTCGCGCCAGGAAGTGAGTCGCATCGTCGGCTGCTCGCGCGAAATGGTCGGCCGCGTGCTCAAGCAGCTCGAAGAGCAGGGCATGATCGACGTATCCGGCAAGACCATCGTGGTGCGCGGCACGCGCTAATCTCGTATGTACAGCTTGGGGTCAGCCTGCGAACCCAGCGGACCACTTCACCGGATGCGGTGATGTCGACACAGGATGTGTCGCCCCGCGCGGCCGCGCCTTGTGGCGCTCCTGCCAAGGCTGTGCACATCCGACGCGCAGGTCAGGATGAGATGCCAACAGCAACCGGCAAGTTCGCCGGATGCGATTTGATACAGGGTTCAAGCGGCACGCCAACCTATATCGGCGTGGCTAATGCCAGTGCACGCGGGTGACGCTGCGGCCCAGCACCCGCTCGACCCGCTTGCACCACTTCGGCGAGGCGTTGACCAGCACCGCCTCGTCGGCCGCGCGCAGCATCGGCAGATCGTAGGCCGAGTCGCCGTAGGCCACCGCCCACGGCGGCTGCACGCCCGCCGCCTGCAGCGACTCGATCTTGCGCACGCCGACGTTGTGCAGCTGCACGCGCATGCCCAGCGGACCGCTGCGCAGCCGCGAAGCCAGAATCGGAAGGTCGCGCAGCCCCAGCTCGTCGAAGATGCTGCGCACCAGGGTCTCTTCGCAGCCGGTCACCACCATGACGCGGTCACCCTCGGCCAGATGCTGCCGCAGGCGCGTCAGTGCCTCGCGGTGAAAGCGGCGCGGCTGGCGCACCAGCTCGACGCCGAATGCCTGCGCCAGACGGCGGTAGTCGTCTTCGCGCAAACCGCACAGCACCGCGAAGATGAGGGCCTTGACCGCCCAGCGCCGGGTGAACAACAAGGTCGGCAGCAGCGGCACGCACAGCGACAGCCCCAGCCACTTGCGCCAGCGCCGACGCTGCAGACGCGCACGCACGAAGGCGGCGAAGGCATCGCCGCGCAGCACCACGCCGTCGAAATCGAACAGGACGATGCGCTGGGCCGCAACCGCTTCGGTTCCGGCCTCCGTTCCCCTGTCTTCGTGCATCGTCGTCAGCTGAAGAACAGCCGCTTCAGTTCCGCACCCGGATCGTCGGCGCGCATGAACGCCTCGCCGACCAGAAAGCCCTCGATGCCCGCGTCGCGCAGCTGTTCGACGTCCTCGGGCGAACGGATGCCGCTTTCGGTGACCAGCACGCGGTCGTAGGGCACGTAGTCGCGCAGATCCATCGAAGTGTCGAGCGAGGTCTTGAAGGTGCGCAGGTTGCGATTGTTGATGCCGATCAGCGACGCCGGCACCGCCAGCGCGCGATCCAGCTCGTCGATGTTGTGCACTTCCACCAGCACGTCCATGTTGAGCTGTGCGGCCAGCAAGGTCAGCTCCAGCAGGGCATCGTCCTCCAGCGCGGCGACGATCAGCAGAATGCAGTCGGCGCCGATGGTGCGCGCCTCGTACACCTGATACGGCGCGACGATGAAATCCTTGCGCAGGACCGGCAGATCGCAGGCTTCGCGCGCCGCTTTGAGGAAGGCCTCGCTGCCCTGGAAGAAATCCTTGTCGGTCAGCACCGACAGGCAGGCGGCGCCGGCCTTGGCGTAGGCCTTGGCGATCTTGGCCGGATCGAAGTCGTTGCGGATCACGCCCTTGCTCGGGCTGGCCTTCTTCACTTCGGCGATCACCGCCGGATCGCCGGCGTCGATGCGCGCTTCCATCGCCGCGGCGAAACCGCGCGTCTCCGGAAGGTCGGCGCACCGCGCCGCCAGTTCTTCGAGCGGCACCTGGGCCTCGCGCTCGGCGATCTCCTCGGTCTTGCGGGCGAGAATGCGATGCAGGATGTCGGACATGGGTCGAAAGGGGTGTGGAGGAAAGTCGACTCGGTTTGCATCTTAACGGCAAACGCCGCACTTGTTGCACCTCGGAATCAGGCTTCCGCGAGACGTTTGGTCGCAGCCACGAAATCGAGCATCTTGCGCTCGGCCGCACCGCTCTCGATGGCCTCGCGCGCGGCGTGGATACCGCTGTCGATGCTGTCCGCGCTGCCGGCCGTGTACAGCGCCGCACCGGCGTTGAGCTGCACGATGTCGCGCGCCACGCCCGGCGTGCCGGCGAGTACCTCGTGCACCATGCGCATCGATTCCTCGGCGCTCTCCACGCGCAGATTGCGGCTGGACGCCATCGCCAGGCCGTATTCCTCCGGCTCGATCTCGTATTCGCGCACCACGCCGTCGCGCAGCTCGCCGACCTTGGTGGTCGCGCCCAGGGAAATCTCGTCCAAGCCGTCGCGGCCATACACCACCAGCGCGCGCCATACGCCCAGACGTTCGAGCACGCGCACCTGGATGCCGACCAGATCCTCGTGGAACACGCCCATCAGGATGTTCGGCGCGCCGGCCGGATTGGTCAGCGGGCCGAGGATGTTGAACAGCGTGCGCACGCCCATTTCCTTGCGCACCGGCGCGACGACCTTCATCGCCGGATGATGATTCGGCGCGTACATGAAGCCGATGCCGGTCTCGTCCAGGCAGTCTGCGACCTGTTTGGGCGTCAGATCGATGCGCGCGCCCAGCGATTCCAGCAGGTCCGCGCTGCCCGACTTCGACGACACGCTGCGGCCACCATGCTTGGCTACCTTGGCGCCTGCCGCGGCCGCCACGAACATCGCCGTGGTGGAAATGTTGAAGCTCGACGCGCCGTCGCCGCCGGTGCCGACGATGTCGACCAGGTGCTCGGTGCCGCGCGCCGGCACCGGCGTCGACAGCTCGCGCATCACGCGCGCCGCACCGGTGATCTCGCCGATGGTCTCCTTCTTCACGCGCAGACCGGTCAGGATCGCCGCCGTCATCAGCGGGCTGACCTTGCCGCCCATGATCTGACGCATCAGATCGATCATCTCGTCGTGGAAGATCTCGCGATGCTCGATGGTGCGCTGCAGGGCCTCGTGCGGGGTGAAAGGCATGAATCGACTCCGTTTCGTATCTATTTCAGGCCGCCGCGCGCGGCAGCGGCAAACCGAGGAAGTTTCGCAGCAGATCGTGTCCGTGATGGGTCAGGATCGACTCCGGATGAAATTGCACGCCCTCGACCGGCAGCGTCTTGTGGCGCAGGCCCATGATCTCGTCCAGGCTGCCGTCGGGATTCTCGGTCCAGGCCGTGATCTCCAGGCAATCGGGCACCGCATCGGGCGCGACCACCAGCGAATGGTAGCGCGTAGCCTCCAGCGGGTCCGGCAGCCCGGCGAATACGCCCTGGCCGCGATGGCGCACCGGCGAAGTCTTGCCGTGCATGATCTGCTTGGCGCGCACCACCTTGCCGCCGTAGATCTGGCCGATCGACTGGTGCCCGAGGCACACGCCGAAGATCGGAATCTCCGCGCCGAGCTGTTCGATCGCCGCCAGCGACACGCCGGCGTCGTCGGGCGTGCCCGGCCCCGGCGAAATCATGATGTGCGAGGGCTTGAGCGCACGGATGCCGTCGACATCGAGCGCATCGTTGCGCACCACCTTCACCGGCTGTCCCAGTTCGCCCAGGTACTGCACCAGGTTCCAGGTGAAACTGTCGTAGTTGTCGATCATCAACAGCACGGAGCATGTCCTCGCATGGAGCGGCACGGGCGCCGCCAGGGCGCCCTATTGTGACGGCCGCATGCGCTGCCGTCACCTGACCGCTGGTCATGAGCTACAGGTGCGCGGCCAGCTTGATCCACGCCGTGCGCCCGGGTTCGTTCACCCGAACGGTGTCGATGTAGCCCGCCAGTTCCACCGACGCCGCGTTGACGTGCTCGGCGTAGGTGCGATTGAACACGTTGTCGATGCCCGCGCTGAGCGTCAGCGCGTCGCTGAGACGAACGCCGCCGTTGAGCGAGAACACGGCAAAACCGGGCGTCGGACCGAGGTCCTGGCCGACGATGTTGCCCTCGCCCACCGCCACGCGATGCTGTGCGACCACGCCACGCCACAGGCCGCCGACCGACCACTTCCCGGTGTCGTAGGTCAGGCCCAGCTTCAGGTCCAGCGGCGGCATCTGCGGCAACGGACGATGCTCGGTACGGTCGGCGCCCCAGGCGTAGGCCAGCGTGGCGTCGAGCTTCCAGCGCTTCGTCAGCGCGTGGGTGAACCCGGCCTCGCCGCCGGCGATGCGCGCGTCGACGTTGCGCACCGCACCGGCAGTCATGCCCGTGGGGTAATGGATCAGTATGAAATCCGCGATCGCGCCGTAGTAGCCCGACACCCACGCCTTGGTGCGCGCATCGCGGTATTGCAGGCCGATGTCGAGCTGCGTCGTGCGTTCCGGACGCGTGTCGAGGAACGCGCTCAGCGAGGTGTCGACGTGCTGTCCGAACAGCTCCCAGTAGTCGGGAAAGCGCTCGACGTGGCCGATGCCGGCATAGAAGGTCGCGGGCGCGGATGCCAGATCGCGCTCGTAGCTCACGAAGCCCGACGGCAGCGTGTCGCTGCGGCTGGCGGCGACGTCGGCGGACGTGCTCGACATGCCGCCGCTCATGCCCATGCCGGAGGACATGCCGCCCATGCCCGATGCCATCGCGTCGTCCGCCAGGTGGTAACCATGCGCACGTGCGCGGTCCAGGCGCGCGCCGGTAATCAGTCGCTGCCGTTCCGAGAGCGTCCAGTGCAATTCGGCAAATGCTCCCGCCGTCTCGATGCGGGCATCGCGCACGCGCGGCAGGTTCTTGTAATAGTGCATGCTGCCTGGCGGACCGCCGTTGCGCGCGCTGTGCACGTTGCCGGAGCCGTCCACGCCCGCGGTCAGACGCACGTCGTCGCCCCACGCGAACGTGCCGGCGACGCGGCCGCCGACCGTGCGCCGGTCGACATTGCTGGCCATCGCCATCGGCATCCTGCTGTTCGGGTCCGGATGGCGCAGAGTGAAATTATCCATCACGTGATCGGCGTAGTTCGTGTACGCGCGGGCATCGAGCTTGACGAAGTGCGTGCCCAGGTTTTCGCGCACCACGTGCAGCGCCGCGCTCTTGCGCAGGAACTGCGCACCGTCCATGCCGCTGAACGCGTACGCGGCCTGCCCGTTGCCGCGTCCGGCGGTCAGCTCCACGCGGGTGTCGTCGTCGGGCGTCCAGCCCAGCGTGGTGTCGACGTTCCAGCGCTCGTAGCGGCTGTGCACGCGGCGGCCGGAGCCGTCCTCGTAGTCGCCGGCGTGGGTGTGGTTGGCGTCGACTTCCAGATAGCCCAGCGGCGTGCCGGCGCGGAAATCGGCCATCTGGTCGTTGCGGCCGCGCGTGCCGCCGAGCAGGCTACCGTCGAACGACCAGCCGGGCGCGTCGTAGCGCTCGTGCTCGCGCTGGAACAGCACCGTGCCGGCCGAGTTGCCCGGGCCGTAGAGCACGGTTTCCGGACCCTTGATGATGGTCACCTTGTCGTACAGCTCGGGGGCGATGTAGGCCGTCGGCGGGTCCATGCGCGACGGACAGCCGCCGGCGATCTGGCCGCCGTCAACCAGGATGTTCAGGCGCGAACCGGCCATGCCGCGCAGCATCGGGTCGCCGTTGCTGCCGCCCTTGCGGATGGTGTCGAAGCCGGGAACGGTCTTCAGCAGGTCCGCGCCATCGCTGGCCGGCACCGGCTGATGCGCGGCCTTCGGATCGAGCGTCACGGTCAGCGGCGCATCCTGCATCGGCGCGGTCACGACCACGGGCTGCAGCGCCTGGGCGTGGTCGCCTGCAGTCTTGTGCTTGTCGGGCTGGGTGGCCGCCGCCGAGGCGGCCGACGGAAAGACGAGGGCCAGCGCGATGCCGGCCGCGAGCATGCGGCGCGCGCGGACGCGCTCGTTGGAAACGAGAAGATTCATGGATTCATCCTGCAAACAATACGCATCGCCGCCCGCGGCCGAAGACCGCGCGCGGAGTGGAGACGGGCGTCAGGCGTGCGCCTGCGGCGGTCCCCGTGGATGCGAAGCGAGGATGGAATGCGGCGTGTCGGCGAGGGGCGCCGGACCGGCCGGCGGCAGCGGCGGCAGCGGCGCCTCCAGCACCAACGCGGGCGGCACGCTGACCTGCAGCGGGATATGGCAGAACAGGCCGCAATAGGCGCACGCATCGAGCGGCGCGCCATGCGGCTGCCGATGCCCTTCGGATGCCGGGTGCGTCGTCGCCGATCCGCAGTCGACCGCCATGGACATCGGCGGCATCAACGCACGCGAGACCACCGGCGCGACCGCGGTCAGCGCGAACGCCACCAGGCCGAGCCAGGCCAGCAAGCGGAATGGTCGACGCGAAAAGATCAAGCAACGAGCCCCGTGAAACCCCATGCCGCGCACATGCACGGACGGTGCAAGCATGGCACGGGCCGTCGCCGCGCACCTGCGGCATCGCGTCGCGAAGGCGCTCAGCGTGCCGACGCTGCAGCCCGCAATGCGCCCCAGAGTTCCTCGCGCGACCAGATGCGGCGATCGCCCTGCTCGGCCGCGTGCACCAGAGCCACCAGCTTCGCGTTGGCCGGCGCGCGCATGCCGTGCTGCTCGGCCAGCCGTACGACTTCGCCGTTGATATGTTCGATCTCCGTGCGTCGGCCCGCGGCCAGATCGTCCCAGGTCGAGGAACGCGCCAACGGATCGATGGCCAGCATGCGCTGCGCCAGCAAGCCGAACACCGCGTCCGGCGCACGCAGCAGGGACGGCAGCCAACGCGCTGGCAGCGGCGTCAGACGCGCAGGACGGATGCCCGCCGCCTTCAGCGCACGCAATGCCTCATCCTGCAGCAACGCCAGGCAGCGTCGGTACGCGCGCAGCGCCAGTTCTTCGCGCAGGGGAAGATCGGACAGCGCGTTGACGCCATTGTTGAGGTTCAGCAGCAGCTTGGCCCACTGCACTTCGCGCATGTCGTCACGCAAGATCATCGGCAGACCGCAGGCCGCGAAGCGCTCGACGTACGGCTCCAACGCGGGATGCCGTTCAGCCATCAGCGTGCCCGCCGAAGCGCGGTGCAATCGACCGTGACCGCGATGCAGCACGTTGAACGGCACCATGCCCGCCAGCACCGTCTGCGCCGGCAACGCCTCGCGCAACACGGCAACGTTGCGCAGACCATTCTGCAGACTCAGCACCACCGCATCCTTACGCAACACCGGCGCCAGGGCGCGCGCCACTTCCGGCGTGTCATCGGATTTCACCGTGACCAATACCAGCCGCGCCGCGCTCGCAGCGGCGATGTCGGTGACGAAGTCCAATTCCTGCGGTGCTCGCTCGACCGAACCGCCCTCCAGATCGGTCAGGCGCATGCCGTGCGCGGCGATCACCGCACGCACACGCTCGCGACCGATCAGGCGTACCCGTGCATGCGTGCCCAGATGCCCGCCCACGAAGCAGCCGATGCTGCCAGCGCCGATGACGGCGACCTCGGGATACGGCTCATTCATGACAGGTGTGTTCGTTGCGTGGAGGCGCAGCGTATCGCAGCACCGTCGCCGCGCGCTGCGGCCGGCGTCATTTGCCCTTCGTCACTCGCTCGCGTCGCGCCTCGTACGCCCGCACGTGCAGATGCGCCGCGCGCAGCACCGGGTAGGCGGCTTCGCCGCCGCGTCGCAGCAGGTCGCCGAGGATGTGGTCGCCCTCGGTGCGGCTGCCGGTTTCCACATCGCGCAGCATCGAGGCCATCAGCATCGAATCGGCGTCACTGAGCATCTTGCGCACGCGCGCTGCCGCAGCCTCGCTCGGCACATGCCCGCAATGGCCGGCGATGGCGATGCATTCCTCCAGCAATTTCAGCGACAGGTCGCCCGCACCGGCGGCGATGATGTCGCCCACCGAGGCGCGCATCAGGCAGGTGATGCCGGCGACACTGGCGATCAGCACCCATTTTTCCCACATGTCCTGGCGGATATCGTCACTCAAGCGCGCATCGAAACCGGCATCGGCCAGCACGTGCAGCACGGCGGCGGTCGAAGGCGCGTTCGCGGCGTCCAGCTCACCGAACACCATGGTGTGCACGGGCGCGAAATGCTGAATCCGGCCATCGGCATCCAGCGCCGCCGAGATCAGACACAGGCCGCCGAGCACGGCCGCATCGCCGAACCGTTCGCGCAGCACATCCAGATGCCGCATGCCGTTGAGCAAGGGCAGGATGCGCGTATCGGGCCCCACCGCCGGGGCGAAGGCCTCCATCGCGCTGTCGAGATCGTAGGACTTGCAGCTGAGCAGGATCAGATCGAACGTCCTATCCAGCGCATCTGCCGTCACCGTCGGCGGCGCGGGAAGATCGAGATTGCCGACCGGACTGCGCACGCGCAGGCCCCTCTCGGCCAGCAAGCGCGCACGCTTCGGACGCACCAGAAACGTCACGTCGCGACCGGCCGCCAGCAGCCTGCCGCCGAAATAGCCGCCCGTCCCGCCTGCGCCGATGACCAGGATCTTCATGTTCGCTTCCTACTGTTTGCCACGCGCACACCATACCCCTTCGCGGCGGGGATCGGTCGAACGAAGACGCATCCAGATGCCGATGACGAGAGGACGGCGGCACACCCGAAGCGCATGAGCGCGCTTTATCGGACAATGGCGTCATGCTCCGTCTGCTGCGCACTGTGCTGATTCTGTCGCTCCTGCTGCCTCTCGGCGGCTGCTACTACCTGCACCTGGCCAGCGGCGAGACGCGCCTGCTGATGCGTCGCGAGCCGATCCGCAAGGTCATCGACGCGCCGACCACCGACCCGGCGCTGAAGGCGCGTCTGACCCTGGCGCTGCGCGCCCGCGCTTTCGCCTCCGACCGGCTGGACCTGCCGCGCAACCGCAGCTACACCCTGTACGCCGACATCGGCCGTCCGTTCGTGATGTACAACGTGTTCGCCACGCCGCCGCTGTCGATGCGGCCGATCACGCACTGCTTTCCGATCGCCGGCTGCGTGGCCTATCGCGGCTACTACGACAAGACTCGCGCCGAGGCCGAAGCCAGACGCATGCGCGCCAAAGGCGATGACGTCTACATCGGCGGTGTGCCCGCCTACTCCACGCTGGGCCACTTCGCCGATCCGGTGCTGTCGAGCATGAACCGCTGGAGCGACGACGAACTGGTCGGCACGATTTTCCACGAACTCGCGCACCAGAAGCTGTACCTGAAGGGCGACACGGCCTTCAACGAGGCCTACGCCACCTTCGTGCAGCGCGAAGGGCTGCGCGAGTGGCATGCCGCCGAACACCTCGCGCCGTCCGATCCCGGCGCGGCACAGCGATCGGTGCGCTTCACGCAGCTGGTGCTGGCCACACGCGAGCGCCTGTCCGCGCTGTACGCCAGCGACCGCAGCGATGCCGAGAAACTGCGCTTGAAACAGGCGGCGTTCGCCGATCTGCGCGCGCAGTACCGCGCCCTGCGCGAAGGCCCCTGGCGCGATCACGACGACTACGACGCCTGGATGGCGCAACCGCTCAACAACGCCACCCTACTACCGTTTGCGCTCTACGACCGCGACGTGCCCGCCTTCGCTGCCCTGTTCGCGCAAGTCCATCGCAGCTGGCCAGCCTTCTTCCAGGCTGTGCGCAGACTGTCGGTATTGCCCGCGAAGGCGCGCCACGCCCGACTCGCCGCGCTGCGCACATCCGAAACAACGGAGCCGACACAGTCGAGTCCTTGAGACTTCAGCTGCGCAATGCCTCGCAGATGCCGGGCCACCGCGCGGCAAGACGGTGCGTCACGAAGAACGTGACCGCCAGCAGCAGAAGCGGCGCAATCAACCACGCGTAGCCGCCGAAGAACCAGGCGCCCGCAACCAACGGCGAAGCGTATGCATGCCCACTGTCCTGCCGCACCGGTGCCACATGGGTCGCATACAGCTCCAGCGGCAGCACGACGGCGAAGAACAACAGCATGAGCACGCCATAGGACAGACTGGCCACCGTGCCCACGAACCACGCGCGGCGAGGCATCCGTCGGCGGTGTCGCCATGCGATCCAGGTCGGCCACAGGATGGGCATCCACGCCATCAGGCCATAGAACATCACAAACAGCATGAGCCAATAACCGCTGTCAGACATGGCGACCATCACCTGAGCCCAACCTCGGTAACACCGCATGTCTCGAATGCATGATCAGGCATCGAACTCCTCCCACAAGCGACCAGACCGAATCACCTTGCAGTGATAGCACGCGCTGCTCTCGCCCTCGTGGTTGTACCAGGAGTGGCTACCGCCAGCGGCCTCGCAATCCTCTCCCTTGCCACAGAGACCGCCCTCGATAAAAAACCAGGGCAAATGCCTCCGTATCGCCGTTCTCCAGCGATAAGGCGACGGCTTCCCTGTCGTGCTCACGAAGGCTCTGCGCCAGAATGCATGGCGATCAACGCTGCTGTGGGTCGACGGCCACGTAGTGACGCTCCGCCGTGCGCGGATCGAAGTAGACCGCCGTGGTGACACCGGTCTCGGGATCAACGAAGCGCTCGCCGGTGTCCTGCCAGTGCGACTCGATGCGCGTCGGCCCGATGCGCTTGTAACGCCAGCGCTCGAACGCCACGCCCGCGCCCAGCACCAGCGCGCCATACAGTAGCCACGGCAGCGCATGCAGACCGTGTCCTGTCAGCAGTGCTGCGAGTGCGCCAAGCAGGCACAACACGCCGAGCGTGAGCAAGACGGTGCGCAACATGACCGCGTCCTCAGGCGTCCGGCTCGAGCACCACCGCGGTGCCGTAGGCGACGATCTCGCTCATGGTCTGGCCGATCTCCGAAGAGTCGTAGCGCATCATCACCACCGCGTTCGCGCCCATCGCCGAGGCATTGGTGACCAGGCGATCCAGCGCATGCCGGCGCGCCTCTTCCAGCAGCGAGGTGTATTCGTGAATCTCGCCGCCCGCCAGGGACCGCAGGCCAGCCATGATGTTGCCGCCGATGCCGCGGCTGCGCACAACCACGCCGAATACCTGCCCTTTCACTTCGCGCACCCGTTTGCCGGGGACGTTTTCGGTGGTGACGACCAGCATGTCCGTTCTCCTGTCTCTTAATCGTCACGACAGACCGTTCGAGTCAGCTCGAACAGTCATCAACACGACAATCAAAGCGATGGATCATTAATTCTTCGGAGCAATCAGATACACCGCATACATGTTCTGGCTCAGCTCAATCGTCCCCGTGCGCAGGGCTGTGGGCACGGCTTTCACATCCATGGATGCCAATGCTGGGCCACGCCCTACTGGCGGCGGTGGCGGAGCATTCCCGCTACCCGTAGGGCCTACATCCCAACTTCCAGCCTGAACACCGTAACTAAAATCTGGAGCGACCTCCGAAATACTGTACACGCCCGTGATCTGCATGCCGTAGGCCTTTGCCAGCGCACGTGCCGCAACCTTGGAGTTGGCTATGGCCTGCGTACGCAATGTCATCATCCGTTGGGCCTGATCGCTGCGGCCCACTCGTGTCGCTTGCACCAGGACTTCCTTGCTCGCGGGAAGGTCGCTGATGAAGCCCTGCAGTCGCTTCAGGCTATCGAATGTGACCGACACGTTGCGATCGACTTCGGTCCCCTTGTGGACCTGCTCGCCATCCTTGTAGCTGGTCGCTTCGCTCATCGACAGACTGCTGGCACGCGTGAGGTGCTTGATGGCCCCATGCGCGTCAATGGACTTGAACAATGCAAGCACATGCCGCTCCACGGCGACCCGGGCCTTTCCAGGCGAAGGGTCGATCACCGTCACCTGAATATCGACCGTAAAGCGGTCCGGGACGTAGCGTCCTTCGGCATGCCCTTTGACCAGCAGATGCGGCGCGTCCGGCAAGGTATGAACCTGCGCTTGCGCCACGGCCGGCAACACTAGCGCCGCCAGCACGAACATCCATCGTTTCATCGTCGCTCCCTCCCCGGGTAATGCGACGAAGCTACAACCCTTCGGCCGCCTGCGCCACTGCGCGGAACAGGGCGCGACCCTTGTTCATGGTCTCTTCCCACTCGGCGGCCGGATCGGAGTCGTAGACGATGCCGGCGCCGGCCTGCACGTGCAGGCGACCGTCGTGGATGACCGCGGTGCGGATGGCGATGGCGGTGTCGGCGTCGCCCCACCAGCCGATCCAGCCGATCGCGCCGGCGTAGATGTTGCGCTTGTACGGTTCCAGCTCCTGGATGATCTCCAGCGCGCGGATCTTCGGCGCGCCGCTGAGGGTGCCCGCCGGGAACGCAGCCTTGAGCACATCCATGTAGCCGATGCCGTCGCGCACCGTGCCCTGGACCTCCGAGACGATGTGCATGACGTGCGAATAGCGCTCGATGCTGAAGGCGTCGGACACCTGCACGCTGCCGTCGACGCTGACGCGGCCGACGTCGTTGCGACCCAGGTCGATCAGCATGACGTGCTCGGCGCACTCCTTCGGATCGGCCAGCAGCTCGGCTTCCAACGCTTTGTCCTCTTCATCCGTGGCACCGCGCTTGCGGGTGCCGGCCAGCGGACGCACCACCACCTTGCCGTCCTTCAACCGCGCCAGGATCTCCGGCGAGGAGCCGACGATCTGCGTCGCGCCGAGGTCCAGAAAGTACATGTACGGCGACGGGTTCAGCGCGCGCAGCGCGCGGTAGACGTCGACCGGTCGCGCGTGGAACGGTACCGATAGCCGCTGCGATGGCACCACCTGGAAGATGTCGCCGGCGCGGATGTATTCCTTGGCCGTCTCCACCATCGCCTCGAACTCGGCGCGGGTGAACGAGGACTTGAAGTCGCTCTCGGCCAGCGGCTCGGGATGCAGGTTCTCCGGGTAGGTCGAACCGGAATGACGCAGACGGAAGGTCAACTCCTCCAGCCGCCGCTGCGCGCGCGCCCACGCCTGCGGCTGCGCCGGATCGGCGTGCACGATCAGGTACAGGCGGCCCTTGAGGCTGTCGAACACCGCCAGTTCCTCGGCCAGCATCAGCAGCACATCGGGCGTGCCCAGTTCGTCGGGGCGGTCCCACTGAGCCAGGCGCGGCTCGATGTAGCCGATGGTCTCGAAGCCGAAGTAGCCGACCAGGCCGCCGGTGAACGCCGGCAGGTCAGGAAGCTTCGGCACATCGTAGCTCTTGCGCAGCGCCTCGATCTCGGCCAGCGGATCGTCCAGCTCGCGCGTCTCGACCACCTCGCCGAAGTCCTCGACTTCCAGCGTGTTCGCGCGCAGCTTGAACACGCGCTTGGCCGGCAGGCCGATGATCGAGTAGCGGCCCCAGTTCTCGCCGCCCTCCACCGACTCGAACAGGAAGGTGTACGGGCCGTCGGCGAGCTTCTGGTACACCGACAGCGGCGTGTCGAGATCGGACAACACTTCGCGCACCACGGGGATGCGGGTGTGGCCGGCGGCGGCGAGCGCGTTGAATTCGTCCTGGGTGATCACGGGCATGGCATGGCAGGGAATCGGTCGCGGCAAGATAGCAGGCCGCGCCGGTGCGGGGACAGCAGCAGGCGGCATAAGCGTGCCGCCTGCCGCCTCCGCGCTTCCGCCATCCAGGCAGTGGAAGCGCAGTCCCGCGTCAGAGGCTCACCAGCGCCACAACGCATCCTCGTTGCCGATCACGAAGCCGCCGCCCAGATTCATGAGCGGCGTCCAGTTGTAGCGATTGTGGCCGCCGCAACCCTCGCCGTCCGTCACGTCCAGCAGGTCGTAGGTATCGCTGGTCAGACGGCGGTCGAAGCACTGTCCGAGGCTGTTGTCGTAATGGACGTGCTGCGCGCCGGTCCACGGCGACACGCTGGTCAGGTTGCCCGACGCATCGAAGTTGTACTGCACTGCCGGCGTCACCTCGTTGTGCAGGTGATCGCGGAACAGCACGTGCCCGGCCTGCTCGCTGCGCCGCGTGCGGTCGAAGGACTGATCGACCTGCATCGCCAGCCGTTCCAGACCGTCGCTGCCGACGTAGTCGTTGTAGTCGAAGTACAGCGGGAAGGCGATCGTGCGCGTGGTGGTACGCGTCGGGCCGAGGCCGTCGACCTGCGTGGTCACGTGCACCTGCGTGTGCTGGTCCAGGGTCTGCCGATACTGCGTGTCGGAGATGGTGAAGTCCTGCACGCTGGAGAACGCCATCTGCTGATGCACCTGCGTATCGACGCGGCCGCGCGAAGTCATCACGTAACCGGCGAGACTGAAATCACGCGCCGAGGTGGTGGTCACGCGCGTCTGCGTGTCGCTCAGCGTCTCGATGTCGTCCTGCTGCGCGGGATCGGCCTCGAGCGTGTTGCGCGTCAGCGCGCCGGTCACGATCTTGCGCACCGGGTCGCGATAGATCAGCAGGTTCGCGGCCATCGAAAAATGATCGCCGGTGTTGGTCACGCCCAGGGTGACGGCGTGCGGCTGGCCGTCGTCGAGCTGCGCCGCGAACGGCGTCAGGTTGACCCGGAACGGGCGGAAATCCAGCGTCTGCACGCCCGGTATCGGGCGCCACAATGCGGGACTGACGCCGCCGGTGTAGATCCACGGATACACCGGCGCCACGCCGGCCGGCTGACCGTCGATGTAGACCATCGTCTGACGGAAGCCGGAGCCGCCACAGGTATACAGCTCGTCGGCCACGACATCCGGCACGCAGAATGGCCAGAACTCGTCCGAGGCCTGGCTCTGCGCGTACACGTCCATGTAGATCGCCACCATGTTGCGCGGCAGGTCCAGCGTGCGGCCGACCTGCGGCGCACCGGGGCTGACCGACATGGTGTCGCCGTCCGGGTTGGACGACAGCGGCACGATCATGTCCGGCGTTTTCGGCGCGGGCCCGGGATAGAACACCAGCTTGGCGCTACCGCTGATGATGCCCGTGTAGGTGCTGTTGACGACGTTGCCGAGGATGCTGCGGCCCGACTGCGGCTGACGCAGCAGCGCGCTGTAGTCGGTCAGATCGCGCTGAATCTGCCAGTGCGGGCTGATGTTCGAGGACGGTTCCTGCGTGGTGCCGAAGTAGATGTTGACGCCGCCCAGCCACAGGCTCGCGGTGCGGTCGAACTGGCGTCCGGCGGTCACCGACCAGTCCATCACCAGCACCACGCGCGCCCACGGCCCGCGGCAACGCGCGGGCGGCGTGTAATCGAAGGACTTGGGCGTGAAATTGGCGAACGGCACGTCGGAGAACAGCGGCACCACGCACGGTCGCGTCGGCGGCGTGGGCACGTCGGGCAGCGCGGTGACCGCGCCGGTCTCGCCCAGCAGCGGCGGGGGCGATGCGTCCGACGACGCGCCTGCGGCCCATGCGGCGCCGGCCAGAGAACAGGAAAAAAGGAATACCGCTGCCATGCGCAGCGGAGCGGACAGACACAGCCTCATGGCGATCCCTCCATGTTTCGAAGCGCGCGATCGCGCATGCGTCGAGGACTTCGACGCATGCGGATGCGCGGGATGCGAGACCGCCCCTGTCCAGCCTCCCCTGCGGCGCAAGCATGGACGTCCAAACGAACGCCATGCCGCGACCGGACTTCGATCCTACTGCAAGCGTGACGCCATCAACGTGAAGCCGCCGAGGTTTTGCGTCAGGCCAGCCGCTCGCGCGGCATGCCGCGCAGACGCAGCGTGAACACCACGCCACTGCCGTCGTCGAGATTGCGGGCTTCGGCACGGCCCTGATGCCGTTCGACGATCAACCGCACCACGTACAACCCCAGCCCCAGATGCGTGGCGCCCTCGTGGCCGCGATCCTCGCGCACGCTGACCAGCGAATCGAACAGACGGTCCTGCATCGCCGCCGGCAGCGGCGGACCCTGGTTGGCCAGTTCCAGCACGGCCTCGTCGCCCTCGACGTGCAGGCCGAGACGGATCCAGCCGTCCTCCGGCGTGAACGACACCGCGTTGCCGAACAGCTTGTCCAGCGCCTGGGCGATCAGTTCGGGCGCACCGTGCAAGGTCACCGGCAAAGCCGGCAGTTCCAGTTCGATGCGACGCGGCGCGGCCAAGGCGCGATAGCCCTCGGCGCAGCCGTGCACGACCTCGCGCAGGTCGAAGGTCTCGGCCTCGGCCGCCTCGATGGCGCGCTCCATGCGGCTGGCCTCGCTCATCGCCCGCACCAGCGAGCCCATGCGCGTGACGCCATCGCGGGCGCGCTGCAGATAGGGCCGCGCATGTTCGGGCAGGCCGGCGTGTTCGAGGTTGTCCAGCGACGACTTCACGATCGCCAGCGGCGTGTTGAGTTCGTGCGACAACTTGGAAGCCAGCGTGCGCAGGTAATCGGTGTACCCCGCCACGGCCTGGGTCAGACGCTCGAAGCTGCGCGCCAGATCGCCCAGCTCGTCGGTATCGTCGTGCGACGGGAACGCGCCCGAGTGACGGCCGTCGCGCGCCTGCGCCCGCTCGGCGGCGTCGCGCAGCCGACCCAGACGCACGCTCAGGCGCGTGGCGAAACCGAACAGCACCAGTCCGGCCGCCAGCAGCACGCCGAGGCTGGCCAGCAGCAGCGCGAACAGCGCGCGGTTGGCCAGCAGCGGCACCGCCAGGCTGGCCTGATCGAGCTGCAACGCGCCGCGCAGCACGCCGTTGGCGTCGCGCACCGGCACGGTGACGCTGAGGATCACGCTGCCGCGCTGTTCGCCCAGCGTCCACGAGATCGCCTCCTTGCCGGCCAGCGCCTCGCGCACCTGCGGCGTGTCCAAGCGCGGCGCGTCCTGGGTCCACGGCTGCGCCGCATCGAACGGCGCGGCGATCAGCAGGCGGTAGATGGTGTAGGCCAGCCAGCCGGGACGCCGTTGCGGGTCCTCGTGCGTGCGCAGCGAACCGGCCGTCGCCAGCAGCCACGCGCGCGTACCGAGCACGCGCGCCTGCACGCCGTCCGGCGCCAGTTGCGCCAGTTCCGCCGACAGCGAGCGCGAATAGCTGAGCAGCGGCCGCACCGGTTCGGTCAGATCGGCCGTGGCGGCATCGGCGTCGTGCACGCTGAGGCCGAGTCCGTTCACGCCCAGCGACCGCGGCAGACGCAGTTCGATGCGGTAGCCGCTGCCGTCGTCCTGCCACTGTCCGTTGATGTGGTCGGGAAAGCCGTCGTCGCGGCAGTCGTTCAGTGCCGGCGCGGAGAAACCGCCCGGCGCGGCACTGGCGATCAGATAGGTACACAGCCGTTGCCCACGCGCCAGCGTCAGCAGCACGTGATCGGCGCGCATCGCGTCCGGCGCATCGGCGTCGCGACGCGTGCGCGTGGTGTCGCGGATCGATGCGAACAGATACAGCCAGGCATCGTCGTGCGCCAGCATCAGCCGGCCGCGATCGCCCAGCGGTTGCGCCCACGGCGTCATCGGCCCCCAGTCGTCGCCGTAGCCGTCGACGGTGATCGCATCGACCGGACGCTGCACGTACCAGCCGCTGCTCTTCGGCAGCGCCGCGCCGACCACCACCAGCGAACGCGCCAGCGCATGCGCCGAGGCCGCCAGCGCCTGCGCCTGCCCGCGCCGCAGCAGCGTCTCCATCTGCCGCACATAGAGCAGACCCACCAACGGCAGCACCAGCGTGCACAGGGCGACCAGAAGCAGTTTGCGGCGCAGGGTCATGCAGGAGGGTTCCGTCGCGCGATCACATCGCTCACCAGCTTACTTCGTCCCGGACACGGCGGGCGGACCGGAAGCGGGGTCGTAGCGCAGGTACCGCGAATGCGTGACCACCCGCTCGAACGCGGTCAGCTTTGCGGCGCGCTGCGGGTCCTTTGCACCGATGCTGATCGACCAGCTGTAGTGGATGCCGGTGCGCTTGCCCGGATCGCAGAACACCACGGCATCCTCGACACGATCGCTGCCGCGGTACCGCACTCCGACGCACGTCACGCCCTTGGGTTCCGGCGCCGACAGCACGGCGACGGTCGCTTTCGGATCGCGCCGCAGATACTCGCTCCGATCCTTGTCCAGATCCTGTCCGAGAGTCTTGCCGTCCGAAAGCCAGACGTTCAGCACCATCACGCCCTCGGGCTTGCCGGTCCATTCACCGCGATAGATCACCATCGGCACGCCGACCCAGCGTGCATGATCGCAGCAGTCCGCCGTCCAACCCGCCGGCACGTCGGTAACGATGGACCAACCGGGCCACTTGTCCCCGGCCCGGCCATAGGCCACGGCGGACTTTCCGGTTGGAGACGCCGCCTGTGCGGCTGTTGCGCACAGGCCCAGCAACAACGCGAAGCCAAGAAGGATGGCGCGCGGCATCGCTCTCAAGGCTTCCATCGGTAACCGACGCCGTGCACGGTTTCGATGGCGTCGAAGTCCGGCGCGATGGCGACGAACTTCTTGCGGATGCGCTTGATGTGCGAGGTGATGGTGGCGTCGTCGACCACCAGTTCGGCTTCGCGCATCAGCTGATCGCGGTTCTTCACATGGCCGGGGAAGCGCACCAGCGTGTGCACCATCCAGAACTCGGTCACCGTCAGCGGAATCTCGGCGCCGTTCCAGGTGATGCGCATGCGCTCGGATTCCAGCTTCAGCGGGCCGTGCTCGATCACCGTTTCGCTGGCCTCGGGCGTCTTCAGCGCTTCGATGCGGCGGAACAGCGCGCCGATGCGCGCGGCCAGGTGGTGCAGGCTGGTGTCCTTGCTGAGGTAGTCGTCGGCGCCCAGCCGCAGACCGGAGATCACGTCGAAATCCGAATCGCGCGCGGTCAGGAAGATGATTGGCAGCGTCGACGACTTCGCGCGCAGCTCGCGGCACAGGTCGAAGCCGCCTTCCGGTTCGTCGCCCAGGCCGATGTCGATGATGACCAGTTCCGGCAGCCGCGAGCCGAACGCGTTGGAGGCGTCGCGGCGCGAAGGATAGCCGCGCACTTCGTAGCCGAAACGCGTCAGCGCTTCGACGTAGTTGGCGCGGATGGACGGTTCGTCTTCGACGATAGCGATGCTGCGCCCCATAAGCGGGCTCCTTGCGGATGGGTGGTCGTTGTCGTGCAGCCTGCATCGGCGCGCGGTCCCGCGCAAGGCGCAAACCGCCTCTGCCCGCATTCGGCCACATCTGGTCGGCGGATTGCCCGCAGCGCGTCCCCGCGCGCGCCGCGCCGCCGTCTTTCATGGATACCGAGGACGCACACAGGAGACGACCATGACCACCGCCACCGACAACACCGACCTGCAACGCGGCATCGAACCGCTGCGCGTGATCCTGGCGATCGGCGCGCTGCTGCTGGGCCTGCTGGTCGGCCTGCTGTGATGAAGCTTCAGGAGACGCCCATGAACCTGTTCGACGACTTTCTGCCGATTGCCGTGGAAGGCGCCGGCCCGACGGCGGCGGAAGGATTCGCCGCCGTCGTGGAACCGGTCGAGCCCGATCCGGACTGGCATCCGCTGTAAAACTCCCGCCCGCCCTTGGGTGATTCCGATTGACCCCCGCTCGCGGGGGTCTTTTTTTTTGGCCGCCCAAATAGCACTGCCCGCAATGCGCCATATGCGGCCCGCATTCGGTCCGATCGCGGACGCTTGCCGGACCCACGCGTGTCCTGCAATGGCATCACCGCCACTGAAAGGACGCCTCGCCATGAACGACCTCGCTCGACGCTCCGCCCGCCGCCTGGACTGGCGCCCGCCGCTGGTCCTGTTGCTGTTGCTGCTGTGCACCGCCACGCTGCGCGCGCAGCAGGCGCCCGGCAGCGGCGAACTGCGCCTGATCGACGCCGGCGGCATGGCACACGTGCAGGCCAGTCTCGACACCGACGTCGCCTACCGCGTCGACGGCCTGGTCGCCGACGTCACCGTGCATCAGCGTTTCCGCAACGACAGCAAGGACTGGATGCAGGGCACGTATCTGTTGCCGCTGCCCGACGGTGCGGCGGTGTACGCGATGACGCTGCACATCGGCAAGCGCACCGTCGTCGGCGAGATCCGCGAGAAGGAGGCCGCGCGCAAGGTCTTCGCGCAAGCGCGCGCCAGCGGGCACAAGGCCGCCTTGATCGAAGCCGACAGCGGGAACCTGTTCCGTACCGCGGTGACCAACGTCGCGCCCGGCGAGCAGGTCGACATCGAGCTGCACTACTGGCAGCGCGTGGACTACCGCGACGGCACCTTCTCGCTGCACTTCCCGCTGACCTACACGCCGCGCTACCACATGGCGAAAGGCGCCATGCCGGCGGCGCACGATCCCGGCATCGCCGCGACGCAGACCTTCGCTTCGGCCAAGAGCGAACCGCCGCTGCGTACGCAGATCGCGGTCACGCTCAATACCGGCGTGCCGCTGGCCAACGTCGTCAGCCCCAGCCATGCCATCGACACCTCGCACCACGGCGCGACCTGGAACGTGCAGCTGCGCGACGCCAGCGTGGTGCCCGACCGCGACTTCATCCTGCGCTGGACGCCGCAACCGCAGACCCAGCCGAACGTCGCCAGCTTCGTCGAAACCGTCGGCGACGCGCACTACGCCACGCTGATGGTGATGCCGCCGCAACAACAAGCGCGCACGTTGCCGCGCGAGCTGATCCTGGTGATCGACACGTCCGGTTCGATGGAAGGCGCGTCGATCCGCCAGGCGCGCGCGGCACTGGATCTGGCGTTGAAGAACCTGCGCCCGGAGGACCGCTTCAACGTCATCGAATTCAATTCCGACATGAAGATGCTGCATCCGCAGGCGGTGCAGGCCACGCCCGAAGCCGTGCAGCAGGCACGCGACTGGGTCGCCGCGCTGAATGCTGGCGGCGGCACCGAGATGGCGCCGGCGCTGAAGGCCGCGCTCGACGGGCATGCGCCGGAGGGCTACGTGCGCCAGGTCGTGTTCGCCACCGACGGCGCGGTCGACAACGATGCCGGCCTCATTCATTTGATCGATCGCGATCTCGGCGATTCGCGCCTGTTCCCGGTCGGCATCGGCAGCGCGCCGAACGCCGGATTCCTGAAGCAGGCGGCGGTGCACGGCCGCGGCAGCGAGACGCTGATTCCCGATCTGCATGAAGTCGGCGACGCCATGCGCGGTCTGCTGGCGCGGCTCGGCCATCCGGCGCTGCGCAACCTGCGCATCGACTGGCCGCACGGCGCACAGGCCTATCCGCGCGCCCTGCCCGACCTGTACCTGGGCGAGCCGCTGCTGGTCACCGCGCGCCTCGACGCGCCCGGCGGCCGCGTGCAGCTGCACGGCCAGCTTGCCGACCGCGCCTGGACCGCACCGGTATCGCTGGATGCGGCGCGCCCGGCGCGCGGCCTGAACCGGCTGTGGGCGCAGGCACGCATCGACCATCTCGAAGAGCAGCTGCGTCAGGGCGGCGACGAGAACACGCTGCGCCCGCAGATCGTGAAGACCGCGCTGGATGCGCATCTGGTCAGCCGCTACACCAGCCTGGTCGCCGTCGACCGCACGCCGGCGCGCGACAAACCGCAGGCGCTGCGCGACACGCAGATTCCCAACGTGCTGCCGGCTGGTTCGGCCTTCGCCCAGACCGCCACGTCGGCGCGCGTGTGGATGCTGCTGGCGGCGCTGATGCTGCTGTTCGCCCTGACCGCATCGTGGTGGCAGCGGCGCGACGCGGAGGGACGTGCGTGAGTCTGCGCCGCGCCCGCTGGCTGGTGCCCGCGCTGCTCGGTATCGCCGTGCTGTTGGGCGGCCGCGCCGGCTGGATTCACGCCAAGGCGATGCTGGCCCAGGTGCTGCTGGAACGCGCCTGGGCCGGCAGCGACCACGGCCGCCATCTGCGCCGACCGTGGCCGTGGGCCGACATGGCGCCGATCGCGCGGCTGCGGGTGCCGCGGCTGCACCGGGATCTGATCGTGCTGGATCGCGACAGCGGCCAGGCGCTGGCCTTCGGACCGGGCTGGACACCTTCCAGCGCCGCGCCCGGCGCACCCGGTCTGAGCGTCATCAGCGCCCATCGCGACACGCAATTCGACTTTCTCGGCGCGCTGCGCGCGGGCGACGGCATCGTGCTGGACAGCGCCAAGGGCACGACCCGCTACCGCGTCGTGCGCGCGGACGTCGTCGACAGCCGCCGCACACGCCTGCCGGCCGCCGACAGCGCCGACGGCCTGTTGCTGGTGACCTGCTACCCGTTCGACGCGGTGATGGCTGGCGGGCCGCTGCGCTACACGGTCTTTGCGCAGCGCGTCGCGTCCGCGCAGGCGGGGGATCACGGTTGACGGTGACTGCACCGTGCTGGAGTGAGCAGCGCGAACTCCAACACCACGGAATCCGTGGTCCCTCGATGCTTGCGATGAAACCCTCTCTAGGGTTCGCATCCGCTCACCCGAGCCACACCGAAAAGTCAGCCGATCGCGCGGCGCATCGCGTCGATTTCAGCCTTGTAATCGGTCGCACCGAAGATGGCCGAGCCGGCGACGAAGGTGTCCGCGCCGGCCGCCGCGATGTCGCCGATGTTGTCGGCCTTCACGCCGCCGTCGATCTCCAGGCGGATGGCGCGGCCGCTGGCATCGATGCGCTCGCGCGCCTGACGCAGCTTGTCCAGCGCCGCGGGAATGAATTTCTGCCCGCCGAAGCCCGGATTGACCGACATGATGAGCACCAGGTCGACCTTGTCCATGACGTAGTCGAGGTAGCTCAGCGGCGTGGCCGGATTGAACACCAGACCGGCCTGGCAGCCGCACTCGCGGATCAGGCCCAGGGTGCGGTCGACGTGCTCGACGGCCTCCGGATGGAAGCTGATCAGGGTCGCGCCGGCCTCGGCGAAGTCGGGCACGATGCGGTCCACCGGCTTGACCATCAGGTGCACGTCGATGGGCGCGGTGATGCCGTACGTGCGCAGCGCCTTGAGCACCATCGGCCCCATCGTCAGATTGGGCACGTAGTGGTTGTCCATGACGTCGAAGTGCACCCAGTCGCCGCCGGCCTCCAGCACGGCGCGGGTGTCCTCGCCCAGCCGCGCGAAGTCGGCCGAGAGAATGGACGGAGCGATGACGGGAGTTTGCCTGGCCATGATGGAATCCGGTCGTTGAAGGGACGAGGAGCGGCCTGTCTGCACGCAGGCCGTTGTAGCACGAGCGGCCCGCGCGGACTTACTTGAAGCCGCGCTCGGCCTTGATGCGTTCGTAGGCGGCATTGATCTCGCTGGCGCGATCTTCGGCGCGCTTGCGCAGATCCTCGGGCAGGTCGCCGAGGCGGTCCGGGTGATGTTCGGAGATCAGCTTGCGGTAGGCGCGCTTGATGGCGCGGTCGTCCGTATCGCGCTGGACACCGAGAATCGCGTGCGGATCGGGACCGGACGGTTCGCGTCGCGGCGGCGTGTATCCGCCGCCCGCGCCCGCGCCGCCCCAGCCGCGTCCGCCGCCGCCCGGCGGCGTCCAGGCGTAGCCCTTCATCGCCATCACCGCCATCAGCTCCATCTCGCTGATGCGCAGAGCCGCAGCGAGCCGGCGCAGCAGCTGCATCTTGCCCTCGCTGGCGCCTTCGGCCAGCACCGTCTCGACCACCACGTCGAGGATGGTGATGGCGTGGTCGCGGCGACCGCCGGTCCAGGCGCGCAGCTGCGCCAGCGCCGCGTCGAGGTCGAAGTCCGATTGCTTGCCGAGGTTGAAGCTGGCCACAGCGTGACGGCGCTGTTCCTGGTTCAGACCCATGCGCGTCATCAGGCGCTCGGCAACCGCGATCTCCTTCTCGCTGACGCGGCCGTCGGCCTTGGCCACCGCGCCGAGCAGCGCGAACAGCGGCTGCACCACCTGATCGAACGAGGTGCGCGGCCGCGCGGCGCGCTGCGAGGACGTCAGCAACCAGCCGATCACGCCGCCGAGCAGCGCCCCCATGAAGTTGTGCAGCACCAGGTATCCGATGACCGCGCCGATGATCGCGCCCATTACGGCGACGCCTCCGTCTGCGGCGACGCCGGCGGCTGCGCAGCGAACCATGTCGCCAGCGCCTTCAGCTGCGCCTCGCTGAGCGGACCAAGCGCCGCGCGCATGACCGCCACGTCGCGGCGACCGTCGCGGTACTGGTGCATCGCGTCCAGCAGGTAGTCGACGCGCTGCGCCGCCAGATTCGGTGCACCGGGCACCACCGCGATGCCGTGCTCGCCGTGGCAGGCCGCGCACATGCCGAGCTGCGGCGGAGGCGTTGCAGCGCCAGCCTGCGCCGCGACGGGTGCGGCCAGCAGCAGTGCCGCCCACAGGGGAAAAGCCTTCATCGCCGTTCCGAAGCCGTGTCAAAGACCCTCATTCTACCAGCCCGACGCCGCGCGTTCGCCGCCGCGCGCCGCTACAATGAGTGTCCGTTCCCCAGGAATGTCTCGCCGTGCCCACCTGCCTCATGCAATCGGACCTGCTGGGTCTGCAACCGACCTACCGCGGCAAGGTCCGCGATGTCTACGAACTGTCGGACGAGCGCCTGCTGATCGTCGCCAGCGACCGCCTGTCCGCGTTCGACGTGATCCTGCCCGACCCGATCCCGGGCAAGGGCGAGATGCTGACGCAGATCTCCAATTTCTGGTTCGACAAGACCGCACACCTGATGCCCAACCACCTCACCGGCACGCCGGTCGCCGAGGTGCTGCCGGAAGGCACCGACGTCGCCCTGTACGAAAAGCGCGCCGTGGTGACCAAGAAACTGACGCCGGTGCCGGTCGAGGCCATCGCCCGCGGCTACCTGATCGGCTCGGGCTGGAAGGACTACCAGGCCACCGGCCAGCTCTGCGGCATCGACCTGCCGACCGGCCTGCGCCAGGCCGAGCAGCTGGCCGAACCGATCTTCACGCCTTCGACCAAGGCCGCGGCCGGCGACCACGACGAGAACATCGGCTTCGACCAGATGGTCGCCAAGATCGGCGGCGAACTGGCGGAGAAGGTGCGCGAGGCGACCCTGGCGATCTACCGCTTCGCCGCCTCGCACGCGGCCGAGCGCGGCATCCTCATCGCCGACACCAAGCTGGAGTTCGGCACCGACGCCGACGGCACGCTGTACGTGATGGACGAGATGCTCACGCCCGACTCCTCGCGCTTCTGGCCAGCCGACGAGTACAAGGTCGGCACCAGCCCGCCGAGCTTCGACAAGCAGTTCGTGCGCGATCACCTGGAGACGCTGGACTGGAACAAGAAGGCACCCGGCCCGTCGCTGCCGACCCGCATCATCGAAGGCACCGCCGCGCGCTACGCCGAGGCGCTCAAGCGCCTGGCCGGCATCGTGCTGGACTGAGCCGCGACGAACGTGGACCGGGCACAACACGCCGATCACGACGCCATCCCGTCATCCCGGCGAAAGCCGGGACCTAGTGTCTCTATTCGCGCCGCGAAGTCGCTGGGTCCAGGCTTTCGCCGGGATGACGACCGTACGGTTGTACCGCTGCTCGAATTCGGCTGGTTTTACCGCACGACAATTTTAATCCGCGCATGAACGCGCGCGAGCAAGAAACGGACCGACGCGAGGGTCAGGCCTTATGAAGCATGCTCCAGCCGGATACGAGTGTCCGTTCTGCGGCATCGCCGAGACGCTTCCATCGCCTGCTCCAGCGTCCGCCGTTGTCTTGGTGGATGCCAACGTGTTCGCTTTGGTCCCGACGCACCACTACGCCGGAATCAAAGGCAACTGCCTCGTGGTGCCCCGGCGCCATTACGAGAACGTATGGGACATCCCGGACAACCTCGGCAACGACTTCTTCCGTGCCACGCGTCGCCTGGCGGATGCCATGCGGCATGCCTTCGGGTGTGAGGGCATCTCCACTCGCCAACACAACGGGCCTGCCGGCAATCAAGATGTGTGGCACTACCATCTTCATGTATTTCCTCGCTACGCAAGTGACGACTTGTATGCGGGACCGAAGGCGCCCTACACGAACGAGGAGCGCATCGAGTGGGCAGCCGCTCTCCGGGCTGCTTTGAGCTGAAAGATCAGCGTTCTTTGCTTGCGGGCCGGACGGCCTGAATGCACCATACGAACCGGACCATTCATCCAGGCAGACACGCGGCGCGTGCCGCTTCACTCAGGCGATACACACCATGCGCGACGCACAGCAGTGGTTCGACGCCTACAGTCAGGACCACCAGAACGCCACCAACCGCGCCATTCACTGGGTCTGCGTGCCGGTGATCCTGTGGTGCGTGATCGCCGCGCTGTGGTTGATTCCGGTGCCGCCGATGCTGGGCCGTCAGGGGCTGTGGGCGGTCGGCATCATGTTCCTGTCGTTCCTGTTCTACTACCGCACCTCGCGCGCCATCGGCCTGGGCATGGCGGTGGTGTTCGCGGTATTCGGGCTGATCGCGCACTTCGTCTACCTACAACTGGGCACGGTCCGACTGGCGTGGCTGGCCGGCATCCTGTTCGTGCTGGCGTGGATCGGCCAGTTCGTCGGCCACAAGATCGAGGGCCACAAGCCGTCGTTCCTGACCGACCTGACCTACCTGCTGATCGGCCCCGCCTGGCTGCTGGGCAAGCTGATGCGCCGCGTCGGCCTGCGGTACTGACGCCGGCTGCGGCACAATAGCGGCTTTCCGCACCGGTCAACGCCATGAGTTCACTACTGGCGATCAGCTCCTCGCTGGTCTACCTGATCCTCGCCGACAGCGTGGTCGCGCTGCTGCTGGCCCTGATCTGCTGGGGTCTGCTGCGCTGGAACACGCGCTGCCCGGTGCCGTTCAACCGCGTGTATCTGGCCTGCCTGCTGTGGGCGCTGGCCGCCAGCGCGGTGACCCTCGGCCTGATCTCGCTGGGCGGCAAGCAGGCGGTCGGACCCGGCCACCAACTACTGGCCTCGGGCTGGATCCGCGTCGCCGTGCTGCTCGACATGCTGCTGGGCGTGGCGCTGCTGTGGCGACTGGTGCCGCGCGGCGACGGCCACCGCATCACGCTCGGCAACGCCTGCCTGTGCGTGGGCGTCATCGCCGTGCTGGCGCTGATCCCGTTGGCCGGCTTCTCGCGCTGAGCGCCGTTCGGTCGCGAACGCACGTCACGCGCTTGCTGGATCGACACGCAACCCGATGTCGGCGCGGGTCGTGCGCGACCCTCGAACCGGCGTCGCGTCTTACGGGCGAAAATCGCGCGGCTTCACGCCGAGCTGGCGCTCCAGTTCGCGATTGTCGGCAATCAGATTCTCGTCCAGCCGCGCGATCGCGCCGCGCACGCGCGGACTGAGCAACGCAGCCAGCCGCAACGCCAAGCGTGGCACCGGCAGCGGCAGCGTCCAGCGCGGCAGACCGGCGCGCACGCGCGCGAACATCTGCCGGGCGCTGAGGCGCTCGCCACCACCGGCTTCCAGCACGCGGTCCGGTGCGTGCTCCATATGCAGGGCCGCGAACACGGCGGCGGCCAGATCCTGCGCGTGCACCGGCTGACGCAGGCCGCGCCCGGCAGGCAGCGGAAACACCCGCCAACGCATCGCGCGTTTTGCCAGCGGCGTCAGGCTGCGGTCGCGACCGTCGCCGTAGATCAGCGTGGCGCGCAGGATCGCCCAGTGCAGGCCGCGTCGTTCGCAGGTCGCGGCCAGCCTCGCCTCGGCGTCGCGTAGCCGCGCAGCCAGCGCGCGCTCGGCGGTCAGCGGCGCTTCGCGCTTGCTTTCGGCGCTCATCGACGACATCGCCACGATGCGCGGCGTTCCGATCAGGGACGCCTGCTCCAGCCAGGCGACGAAATGATCCAGCGGGCCCACGCACACCACCGCATCGACGGCGGGCAAGGCCGGCACGTCGTCCGGCAGCGCGCCCTGCACCCATTCGCCCGATGCATCGTCGCGAGGCCGACGGCTGACCGCCACGAACGCATCGCCCGCTTCGCGCAGCCGCGGAAGCAGGAATCGGCCGATGGACCCGCTGGCACCGAAGACCACCACATGCATGCAGATAAAATCCTTTGAAATCAATTCACTGATTGCGAACACCGCGCCGCGCGACCCACCGCGCGCGGAAACGGGAAGTTAACCCGTGGCGCCGCCCGCGGATGATAGGCTGCATCTTCGAACCGCCGCCGGGAGAGTTCCATGATCGCCCGAATCTGGCGCGGGATCACGTCGCGCGATCTGGCCGACGAGTATCTCGCCCACCTGCAGGAACAGGCCGTACCGCGCCTCGAAGGTGCGAAAGGCCTGTTGCACTCCTACATCCTCCAGCGCGAGCAGGGGGACAAGAGCGAATTCCAGGTCATCACGCTGTGGGATTCGCACGAGTCCATGCAGGCCTGGGTCGGCGGCGATCCGGAGCGCGCCGTGTACCTGGACGAGGAGGACCGCTTCCTGCTCGACATGGAACCGCTGGTGCGCCTGTACGACACCCACGAGATTATTCCCTGACCCTTCGTCGCCGCCCGTGAGACATGCGCGCGGCACCCTGCCCGCCCATGACTCTGCGCAGCCTCTTCGTCGACTTCAACAGCTACTTCGCCTCGGTCGAGCAACACGACGACGAAGCGCTGCGCGGCCGTCCGGTGGCGGTGGCGCCGGTGGCCGCCGAAACCACCTGCTGCATCGCCGCCAGCTACGAGGCCAAGGCCTTCGGCGTGAAGACCGGCACGCAGGTGCGCGAGGCGCGCCGCCTGTGTCCGGACATCGTCGTCGTGCAGGCGCGGCCCGAGCGCTACGTGCACTGGCACCACCGGCTGATGCAAGCCATCGACCGCGCCATTCCCGTCGGCGTGCCCAGCTCCATCGACGAGGTCGCCTGCGAACTGGTCGGCCGGCAGCGCCAGCGCGACGTCGCCGAGCAGATCGCGCAGCAGGTCAAGGCCGAGATCGCCGCCATCGCGCCCGGCGGCGCGATCCGCTGCTCGATCGGCATCGCGCCCAATCCGTGGCTGGCCAAGACTGCCTCGGACATGCGCAAACCCGACGGCCTGACCGTGATCGAGCAGAGCGACCTGCCGCATGCCCTGCACGCCCTGGAACTGCGCGACCTGTGCGGCATCGGCCCGTCCATGCATCGCCGTCTGCTCGAACACGGCATCCACAGCGTCGCCGATCTGACCGCCGCGCCGCCGCACCTGCTGCGCCACGCCTGGGGCGGCATCGAGGGCGAACGCATGTGGGGGCTGCTGCACGGCCAGTGGCTGCCGCCGACCAAGACCACGCGCAGCTCGATCGGTCACTCGCACGTGCTGAACCCGGAACTGCGCTCGGCCGAAGGCGCGCGCGCGGTGCTGGCCAAGCTGCTGGCCAAGGCCGCCATGCGGCTGCGCCGCGACGATCTGCTGAGCGGCGCGCTGGCGGTGCACATCCGCTTCGTCGGCCACGACGAACGCTGGGGCGCGGACCTGGGCTTCGACCCCACCGACGACACCCGCGCCCTGCTGCATCTGATGAACCGCATGCTCGACGGTCCGCGCCGCCATCGTCGCGCCCTGCCCGGCCCGCCGCGCGCGATGCCGCTGTCGGTCAGCGTGACCCTGCACAAGCTGGTCGCGCGCACGCAGAGCAGCGGCTCGCTGTTCGCGCCGCTGGAATCGATGCGCAAGCTGGACGCCGTGGTCGACCGCATCAACGCCAAGTACGGCCTCAACAAGGTCTACTTCGGCAGCATGCAGACTGCGCTCGAACACGACGCCGCGCCGATGCGCATTCCCTTCAGCCACATCCCCGAGGCGGCCGAGCAGGATGCCGAACAGCATCCGCTGTGGCTGAAGTCGATGAACCAGGCCAAGGTGCTGGCCGAAGGCGAGCACCGCCACCGCGAACGCGAACGACGGGGCTGATCCGCGCTCAGGACTTGTGCGGCAGCGCGGCGGGGGCGTCCTTGACCACCTGCATCGACACCGGCTTGTGATAGCTCGCCGAGAGGATGCACACATACGCCGCCAGCGGCGGTAGCCCGACCTCGGCGCGGCGCGCATCGACGTGCGCCAGATCCTCGGTCGGCTGCAGCATCATCACGCCGTGCGTACGCTTGTCGCTGATGAATTGCGTGCCGTAGCGCTGCGGCTTGCCCTGCTCGCGCAGCACCCGGTCGGTCAGCAGGGCGAAGTCCTGACCCGACACATCGCCCGCGGCGCGCAGCTTCGCCAGCTGCGGGAGCACGCTCGCCTGCAGCGCCGGATCGCGCGTGGCGTGCTGCACCAGGATGAACGCGGCCTGCACGCCATCTTTGCCGACCATCGCGGGCGTCGGAAATCCGTGTGCGGCAAGCATTTTGCGCAACTGCACCAGATGGTCCGCATCGACCTGCTGCATGCGCTTGGCCAACGGGCCGTCCATCGCCAGACCGGCAGCAATCCAGGCGTTGCGTGCATCCTGATCGGCCTTGAACATCGCCAGCAGACGCTTGCGAAGAATCGGGTCCGTCGGCGTCGCCGTGTCCGCGACATGCGCCTTTTCCGGCGGCTTGTGGTGCGCCTGTTCCCACGCGGCGAACGCCGGACACGCCGCTTCCAGCGACGTATCGCCACCGCCGCCATCGGCCATCGCGGACATCGAGACCACCAGTGCGGCCAACCAGCAGACGACCGGTATCCATGTGCTCTTCATCGGTACGCACTCCAGCGTTGCGGAACCCGGACGTTATAGCAGGAGCGACCGGCGCTGCGTCGGAAAGGGCACCCGCATCGACGCTGCTGTCGGGTGCGGAACCGCTGCAAGCGTGCTGTCGCGCGATGAACCGGCTTCCTGCACGCCCATGGCGGCGCGAACTGCGCGCACATGCATGAAAGCGTCCTGCCGACCCATCTGACCCGAATCGGATGCGCGCATACCGGAGGTTTCGCACGCCCCTCGTTCGGCTCGCCCCGTGTCCTCGCGGCAAAGCTTGCCGCCACGTACCATGCGCTGCGTACAATCGAACGTCCCCGAACCTCGCCTCGCTCATGCCCTCGCCGCGCAAGATCATCCACGTCGACATGGACGCGTTCTACGCGTCGGTCGAGCAGCGCGACGACCCGCGCCTGCGCGGCAAGCCCGTGGTGGTGGCCTGGCGTGGCGCGCGTTCGGTGGTGTGCGCGGCCAGTTACGAGGCGCGTCCGTTCGGCGTGCGCTCGGCGATGCCGGCGCTGCGCGCGGAGCGGCTGTGCCCGCAGGCGATCTTCGTGGCCCCGGACTTCACCCGCTACAAGGCCGTGTCGCGGCAGATTCACGCGATCTTCGCGCGTCATACCGACCTGATCGAACCGCTGTCGCTGGACGAAGCCTACCTCGACGTCACCGACGCCAAGTCCGGCCTGCCCTCGGCCACCGCGACCGCCGAGGCGATCCGCGCCACGATTTTCGAGGAAACCGAACTCACCGCCTCCGCCGGCATCGCGCCGAACAAGTTCCTGGCCAAGATCGCCTCGGACTGGAATAAGCCCAACGGCCAGTTCGTGATCCGGCCGAGTCAGGTCGAGGCGTTTTTGACGCCGCTCGACGTGGGCAAGATTCCCGGCGTCGGCAAGGTCATGCAGCAGCGCCTGGCCAAGCTCGGCATCCGCACCGTCGGCGACCTGCGCACGCACCCGCGCGCGGCGCTGGAACAGCGCTTCGGGCGCTGGGGCGGACGCCTGTACGAACTGGCCCGCGGCATCGACGAACGGGCGGTCAGCAACGAACGCGAGCTGCAGCAGATTTCCTCGGAAGACACCTTCGCCGAAGACCTGTCGCTGGAGGCGCTGGAAGCCGACATCCGCCGTCTCGCCGGCAAGACCTGGGCCGCGTACGAGCGCAAGAGCGACGAGGAGCGCCCGCGCGTGGCGCGCACCATCGTGCTGAAGCTGAAGACCGCCGACTTCCGCACCCTCACCCGCAGCCTGACCCCACAGCAGCCGCCGCAGAGCGAACGCGAACTGGCCGATATCGCCTGCGCGCTGCGCGGTCGCGTGGAACTGCCGGACACGACCCGCTACCGTCTGGTCGGCGTGGGCCTGTCCGGTTTCGTCGACGCCGACAGCCATCTGGTGCAGAACGACCTGTTCGGCGACGCGCCATGACGATGTGCGCGTGATCGCAGACAGCGGACGGGCATCCCTCTGCGGAACGCCCGCCCAGCGCATGAGCGACAGCGATGACGGTCGTCACGGCCGCCCGGCGATCATCCGCCAGACCTCGCGCGGACCCGACGCGCGACGCAGGTCGGCCAGCAGCCGTCCCCATTCGCCGAAGGCCAGTCCGAACGGATTCTGCGTGCCCAGCGGATGGGCCAGCCCGTAGCGCAGCGGCTGGTCCGCGCGCTCCTTGCGCAGCGTGCCGAACAGGCGGTCGTAGACGATCAGCACGCCGCCGTAGTTGCAATCCAGGTAGTACGGATTGGACGCATGATGCACGCGATGGTGCGCGGGCGTGTTGAAGATCCACTCCAGCGGCCCGAGCGTGCGCACGACCTCGGTGTGCAGGAAGAACTGGTACTGCAGATTGAACGCCAGCAGCACGAACACCATGCGCGGATCGAAGCCGGCCAGCACCAGCGGCAGGTAGAACACCCAGGCCATCGACAGCAGGTTGGTCCAGCCCAGCCGGATCGCCGACAGCAGCGTCATCTGCTCCGGCGTGTGATGCACGGCGTGGTTGGCCCAGATCCAGCGCACGGTATGGCTGCAACGGTGCATCCAGTAATACGCCAACTCCACGGCGAAGAAACCGATCACCCACACGCGCCAATCCTGCATCGACCAGTGCACCGGCGCCAGCCGCCACGCGCCCAGGAACAGGCCGCCCAGCACGCCGGCGCTGAGCGCCGTGCTGAACACATGCCCGAGGCCGACCGCGACCGAGGCCCAGGCACCCTTGCCGTCGTAGCCGAACTGCGGCCGGCGGCGACGCCACAACCACTCGGCCAGCACCAGGGCCAGCATCAGCAGCGCCAGCGTCGGCGAACGTGCGAGAACGTTCATGAGGACCTCCTAGTGCTTCGCCAGCGCCTGCACGCGTTCGCGCGCCTGCTGCATCTCGGCCTGATCGACGAAACCGTCGTGGTTGACGTCGACCGTGACGAACAGCTCCTGCCCGGCCGCCATGAACTCGTCGCGACTGACGCGTCCGTCATGGTTGACGTCGGCCATCTGCTCCATCGCCTTGGCCATCTGCGACCAGCGGCTGTTGTTGCGCACGAAGCGCGGCAGGTCGGCGTCGGTGATGAAGCCGTCGTGGTTGCGGTCGAGCTGATCGAAGCGCCTAGCGCGCGACGCCTGGAATTCCTGCAGGCTGACGCGGCCGTCGTGGTTGGCGTCGGTCTGCGCGAAACGACGGGCGGGATCGCGCTGCATGCCTTGGGCGGACACCGCGGTCGCGCTGGCGCACGCGAAGACGGCCAGCATCAAAGTGAAAGAGATTCGCATGTCATGACTCCGTGTGAGAAAGGGAACGTGGTGTCGCGTCACCGTCGCCGTCACCGTTGCGGCGGTCCGGACGCGCGGCGGCGTCCGAACCGCGCCGCCGGGCAACTCAACGGCATGCGATCGCGTTACCGCTGGCATCCGTGCAGGTGCCGGTGTAGGTGACGCCCTGTCCCTGGGTGTAGGTGGTCTGGCCGCTGTAGCTGTTGCCGGTACTGGCGTTGGTCACGTCGGTATTGCGCGTGGTCACGCCGTTGGCCGTGCTGGTGTCCGCGTGGTAGCTGCCGCGCACGCCGCTGGCGTTGGTCTGCGACTGGCCGCTGACGCTGCCGTCGGCGCCACGCGCATAGCTGCCGTTGCTGCTGAACGTGCCGCCGGAGGCCGTGGAGCCGTAGGCGTTGTGCGAGGACGCGGCCGATCCGTCGGCGTTACGCACGTAGCTGTTGCTGCCCCGGTAACTGCCGCCGTTGGCGCCGGACACGTAGCGGCCGCCACGGTGTTGCACGCTGCCGTCGGCGCCGGTCGCGGTGTAGCCGCCGCGCACGGCCGTGCCGCGAGCGCCCGATACGGCGGTGCCGCGCACATGGGTGATGCCGCCGGCAGCGTTACCGCCGGTCGCGCCGACGTGCACGCGTCCGAAGCGCTGCGCGGAGGCCGGCTGTGCCAGGCCGAACGCGGCGATGCACAGCGCGGCCAACGAAGCGATGCGAAGAGGTTGCGTGATCTGGAACATGATCGGAACTCCTGCGGATGAGTGAAGGAACCTGCATGCACGCGAGCGTCGGCTTGCGGCACGTCCGCAGTATTCGGCGCGGGCATGCGCCGAGGTGTGTCCGAATGCCGCCGGATGTGAGCGTTTGTTGCTCGCGGCCGCGACAGAAACATGTGCTTACACATGCCGCCCGCCGCGCCTTGCTACGCCTGCGCGGGCGGGAGATAGTCGCGGCATGGAATCGCCCCACATCCTGATCGTCGACGACGACCTGCGCCTGCGCGACCTGCTCGAACGCTATCTCGACCAGCAGGGCTTCCGCGTGCGCGGCGCGGCGCACGCGGCCGGCATGCGCAAGGCCCTCGGCGAGCATCACGTCGACCTGATCGTGCTCGACCTGATGCTGCCGGACGCCGACGGTCTCGAACTGTGCCGCGGCCTGCGCGCGGAAAACGTGCAGACGCCGATCATCATGCTCACCGCCAAGGGCGACGATATCGACCGTATCGTCGGTCTCGAAATCGGCGCCGACGACTATCTGGCCAAGCCGTGCAATCCGCGCGAACTGGCCGCGCGCATCCGCGCCGTGCTGCGCCGCCGGCCGCGCACGCCGAGCGGCGCACCGCAGGTCGAACAGGTCGCGGTACGCTTCGGCCGGTTCGTATTCGAGCCGTCCACGCGCCAGTTGCTGGAGAACGGCGAACCGGTGCGACTGACCAGCGGCGAATTCGCGGTGCTCGCGGCGCTGGTGGCGCATCCATTCGAGACGCTGACCCGCGAACGCCTGATCGCCCTGGCGCGCGGCCGCGAGCACGACGCCTTCGACCGCAGCATCGACGTGATGGTGTCGCGCCTGCGCCGCTGTCTGGAAGACGACCCGCGCCAGCCGCGATGGCTGCAGACCGTGTGGGGCGAAGGCTACGTGTTCGTGCCGGACGAGGACGACGCATGAAACGCGCGCCGACCACGTTTTCGCTGGTGCTCGGCCTGGTGGCGCTGGCGATCTTCATCGCGCTGGCGCTGGCGGCACTGCTGTCCGGACGCATCGGCCAGAGCGCCATCGGCCAGCCCTACGGCCACCTGGTGGCGACCACGGCGATGAGCGCGGACGATCTGGCCAACCGTTCCGACGCCGCCTCGCAGGCGCTGCTGCGCAAGTTGCGACAGCAAGGCGTGCGTTTCTCCGACGCCTCACCACCGGCGCCGACCATGCGCGTCGCGCCGCTGCTTCGCACCATCGGACGCGCCGCCGCGCGCGATCTCGGCGATCCGTCGCGCGTCGTGGTGACGCAAGCGCCGGACACCGAGATCTGGGTGCGCAGCGCCTACGACCCGCAGCGCTGGATCGTACTGCGCGCCATCAACTACCGCCCCGCCGCGCTGCGCTCGACCGCGCTGGTGATGCTGGTGTCCGGCCTGCTCGCGCTGATCGCGGCGGCGCTGGCCGCGCGCCTGCTGACGCGTCCGCTGGAGCGGCTGTCCACGCATGCGGCGAAGCTGCTCGGCGGCGCGCCGATGACCGAGCAGTTGCGCGGCAGTCCGCGCGAAGTGCGCGACCTCGCCGCAGCCATCGGCGCCGCGGGTGCGCGCCAGCGCGAGGCTTCGCGCGAACGCGAGCTGATGCTGGCCGGCATCTCGCACGACCTGCGCACGCCGCTGGCTCGACTGCGCGTGGCGCTGGAACTGGGCGACGGCGCGGATGCGCAGCGGCGCGACGCGATGGTCGACGACCTGGACGAACTCGACACCGCGCTGGAGCAATGTCTGGCCTTCGTGCGCGACGGCCGGGACGAAGCGCTGCGCGTCATCGACCTCAGCGTGCTCGCCGGCCAGCTGCTGGCGCTGCGCGATGCGCCGGAGGAGTGGACACTGCAGGCGCCGGAAGCCCTCAGCGTGCGGGTGCGCCCGAGTCTGCTGCGACGTGCGTTGGGCAACCTGATGGACAACGCCGAAAGGCACGGCGCGGCGCCGTTCGCGCTGACGCTCGAACGCCATGGCGCGCTGCTGGACCTACGCGTGACCGACCACGGCCGCGGCGCGCCGGCGGCGCTGCTGGAGCGCCTCGGCCAACCGTTCCTGCGCGGCGATCCCGCGCGCGGCGGCGGCGGCATGGGGCTGGGCCTGAGCATCGCGCGCCGCGCCGCGGAACTGCACGACGGTCAACTGCTGCTGACGAACGGCGCGGACAGCGGCTTCGTGGCGACCCTGCGGTTTCCGATCAGCGCCGAGTAATCCGCGCACCGGCTTCAGGCGTGCGGACGCCCCAGCGTGTGCCGCGCCAGACGATCGAACACCGCGAACGCGGCCACACAGACCGCCGCCGTCAGCACCCAACCGTGCTGGAACAGACGCGACAGCGGCGCCCAGGCGCCGAACCCGCTCAGCCCTACGCCGATGCCCAGCGCCACACCGTAGCCCAGCGCCAAACCGCCCAGCACGCGCCGACGGAACCGTCGCACCTGCGCATGCCGCGCCTGCTGGCGCGCGGCCAACGCGGCCACGTCCGCGGCAAAATCCGCGTCCGGCGTCGGGCGCGGCAGATCGGCCAGCGCGGTGAACAGGGCCACATCAGCGACATCCTCGCCATCCGCGGCGCGGCCCTCGCGCACCGCGCGCCAGACGCGCTCCTGGGCATCCCAGACCGATGCATCCACGGGTTCGTGCGTTGGCTTGCGCGTGTTCATGCAGGTTCTCCGATGTACTCGGCCATGCGTGCGCGCAGCTGCTGGCGCGCGCGATACAGGTGACTTTTGACGGTGCCCTCGGGCGCGCCCACGATGCGCGCGATCTCCGGAATCGTCATCTCTTCCAGATGATAGAGCGTCAGCGCGGTGCGCTGGACCGGCGCCAGGGTGTCCATCTGTTCGAGCAGCCAGGCCGTCATTTCATCTTGCTCGGCGGCCTGCGCGACGTCATGTCCGCTGTTCATGCCGTCCAGCAGGGCCTGTCCTTCCTCGCCGCCGATGTTGCTCGAAAGCGCCTTGCGCCGGCGCTCCATGTGGCGCAGCGCGATGCTGTAGGCGATGCGCCCGATCCAGGTCTTCAACGCGCTCTCGAAACGGTACTGATGCAGGCATTGATGCACGCGCAGAAACGTTTCCTGGCACAGATCGCGTGTCTCGTCGGGATCGCGCACGATGCGCTGGACGATATGCCAGCACAACCCCTGATGCAGGCGCACCAGTCGCTCGAACGCCCCGGCGCGACCCCCGGTCACGGCCTGGACCAGTTCGCGGTCGCTCATCATGTGGACCTGTCCCTCATGCATGCATGGATACGCCCGCAGGCGAAACGGTTGCAAGCGAATCGCTGCAACCGTTCGTCGCATCGACGTATCTCTGCTTCAGGAACGGCGCCTCGCCGCCCTGCCCACGGAGTTCCGCATGACCTTTCTGATTCCCATCACGTTCTTCCTCTGCCTCACCTACGCCATCAAGGCCGGTTTCGACGCCATCGTGCGCTATCGCATCGTCAAAGAGGGCGTATCCGGCGAACTCATGGAATCGATGATCGCGACCGACCGCGAACAGCGCCGCTACAGCTCGCTGCGCTGGGGCCTGTTCCTGGTCGCCATCGGCGTCGCCTTCGCCCTCATCGCCGCGTTCGGCTGGACCTCCATCACGCCCGGCGCCATCGCCGTGATCGCCGTCTGCACCGGCATCAGCCAGCTGGTCTACTACGGTATCGTGCGCCGCACGGCCTGATTCGGCGTCCTCCGCACCCCGGCGCAGGGCCGGGGTGCGGACACCCGCACAGCCCCCTGCGATTTCTGAACCCCACGCGAGCCTATCTGTCCTATGCTGTAGTCATCACGATTCGATGTAGGGGACCGAAAACGTGAGTCAGCAGGGAACGCCCCGTTGGAAGGTCACGCCGCAACCCGGCAATCAGATCAACTCCACGGACATCAGCGCAGACGGGGGCATCTGCCTCTTGGGTACGTCGCAGGAATACGGCACAGGGCAGTTCGCCGTGTTCTGCTTCAACCGCATCAGCCAGCAACGCTGGAGCGATCCGCTTCCCAGCACGACCTACCAGGGCGTGTTCTGGGTCGCCGTCAGCGTGGACGGGCGCTATGGCGCGGCCGGCGGCACCCAGAGCCAGACCGCGAGCAGCGCCGGCTTCCTGCGCGCCTACGCCATGGAGAACGGCACGCGGCTGCTGGACGAATCGCTGCCTTCGCGCGTCAATCAGGTCGCTCTGTCCGATGCGGGCGAACGGCTGGTCGCCGTCGCCGGTGACAGCCTGTACGTCTACGACCTGCGCGGAGACGGCTACGCAAGGCTCGCCCAGCCATCCTTCGCCGGCGAATACTGCCGCACCTGCGCCATCAGCGCCGACGGCCGGCGCATCGTGGTTGGCACCTCGATCAACAGCGACAGCGACGATGCCGAGTCCTGCTTCCGCTGGAGCCGGGACACCGACGGCAGCGATGCCGGCGGCGCCGTGCATGTGTTCGATATCGATGACCGGCAGCTGCAGGCGCATGCCACCAGCCGGACCGACGCCGGCATCATGCACGTCGCCATGCTGCCGAACGGCAGCTGCTGGGTCGCCTCGCGTCACGACGGTCAGGCGATGGCCTTCACGGCCGACGTCTCGTTGTCCGACGGCACACCGGCCTGGATCTATGCGCCGGCAGGCATCGCCTTGGACGTGGCCTACGGCATCGCCGTGGCCGAGACCGAGGACGGCGAGGTCCGCGTGGTCTGCGGTGCGAACCTGCAGGACACCGCCAAGGATCGCGGCTGCCTGTATGCCGTACGCTCGCAGCGCGAGCCCGGCGATACGCCGTCCTACACTCCGACACCGCTGTGGCAGCACACGCTCGCGCACGACCCCAACCCCGGCATCAACATGGACCGCAAGGCGCAGTGGGTGACCGCGACCGACGGGCAACCCGACGGTGGCACGTCGGAAAGCAAGGGCAATTTCTATCTATTCGCAGCCGGCAGCGGCAGACTGGCCTGGCAGTACACTACGTCGCTGATGAATTGGCCGATGGCCATCGCCGCCGACGGCCACGCCGTATTCGGCGGCAGCGACGACGGCTCGGCTTATTACTGGATGCTGATCTAGCGGATCGAACGGACACATGAATGCGCGCAGACACGGCCCGTATCCGTTGAACGCCTGGCACCGCCTGATGCAGCGTCTGCAGGCGTCCGAAAGTCATGCGTGGCTGCGCTATCCGTTGCTGGCGCTGGCCTGGCTGGCGCTGTGGCGATTGTCGGCGCTGATGCAGTACGCCCCGCACGCCAGTCTCTGGTTTCCGCCGGCCGGCCTGACTTTCGCCGCGCTGCTGGTCATCGGCTGGCGCGCGATCCCGGTGCTGATGATCTGCGCCGTGACGGTCACATTCTGGGTCGACCGCATGTACCAGTCGCATGCCTCGATCCACGACCTGCTGCTGACCGGCCTGGTGTTCGGCGCCGTGCACTGCCTGTCGTACGGTCTGGGCGCGGGAATCCTGCGCCGCATCGTGCGCCGCAGAACGATGGCCTCGCTGCCGGCGATCATCACCGCTTTTCTGGTCGTGGTATGCCTGTCGTCGCTGTGCGCGGCGCTGAGCGGCGTGCAGTCGCTCCAGGTCGCAGGCATTCTCGACGATCAGGGCGCAACGGGATTGTGGCTGCCCTGGTGGATCGGCGACATGGCCGGCACGATGGTGCTGGCACCATTGTTTCTGGGACTGCTCAGCCGCGGCTATCCCGAGATCACCTCCTGGCTGGGCGGACTCGACTTCCAAGGCCATGCGCATCCCGTCGGCACGTACCTCAGCAAACTGCTGCTGAGCGTGTTCCTGCTCAGCCTGGTGATGCTGCTCGCGGCCCATTTCAAGCGTCAGGAAATCGCCTTCGGCGTGTTCTTCCTGATCGTGCCGCAGATGTGGATCGTCTACACCGAGAGTCCGTTCCGCAGTGCGCTGAGCCTGGCCATGTTCAGCACCGCAATGGCGATATGGATGGCGGCGCTGCACCTGGTCGAGCAGGCGCTGGTGTACCAGTTCGCCATCTGCGTCATTGCCGCCAGCGCCTATTTCGGCCTGGCCGTGCCGGTGCTCGTGGCCAGCAACAAGCAACTGAGCGAAATGGCCTTCAACGACAGCCTGACCAAGGTGGCCAGCAAGCACCACTTCTTCGAGCGCAGCGAGCACACCCTGACCGACACGCGCCGCTACGGACTGCCGGCCTCGCTGATCCTGCTGGACATCGATCGCTTCAAGGACATCAACGACAGCTTCGGCCATGCCGTGGGCGACCAGGCGCTGGTGCGGCTGGCAATGACGGTGAAAATGCAGTTGCGCCAGTCGGACGTGTTCGGCCGCTTCGGCGGCGACGAATTCATGCTGCTGTTGCCGGGCACCAACCTGGGCCACGCCCTAAGCATGGCCGAGCGCCTGCGCCGCCTGCTGCACGATATCGCCGTGCCCGGCACCGACCGTCACCTCACGGCAAGTTTCGGCGTGGTCGCCATCGACCCCGAAGAGACCATCATGCAGGCCTTCAAACGGGCCGATCAGTTGCTGCTTGACGCCAAGCGCAATGGCCGCAACAGCATCGGCAGCATCGAAAAGACCGGCTCGTGAGACGCGCGCCGCGGGTGCGGCGCGCCGACGTCATTTCTTCTTCTTCGGGATATACAGGTCGGTGATGGTGCCTTCGTAGACCTCGGCCGCCATGCCCACCGACTCGCTCAGCGTCGGATGCGGGTGCACCGTCAGACCGATGTCGGCCGCCTCGCAGCCCATCTCGATGGCCAACGCCAGCTCGCTGATCAGATCGCCCGCGTGCGGGCCGACGATGCCGGCACCGATGATGCGGTGGGTGTCCTCGTCGAAGATCAGCTTGGTGAAGCCTTCGGTACGGTCGATGCCGATGGCGCGGCCCGACGCCGCCCAAGGGAACTTGCCGACGCCGACCTTCAAGCCCTTTTCCTTGGCTTCGCGCTCGGTCACGCCGACCCAGGCGATCTCCGGGTCGGTGTAGGCCACGGACGGGATCACGCGCGCGTCGAACTGGCTCTTCATGCCGGCGCAGACTTCGGCCGCGACCTTGCCCTCGTGCGTGGCCTTGTGCGCCAGCATCGGCTGGCCGACCAGATCGCCGATGGCGAAGATGTGCGCCACGTTGGTGCGCATCTGCCGATCGACGGCAATGAAACCGCGCTCGGTCACCTCGACGCCGGCCTTGTCGGCGCCGATCTTGTTGCCGTTCGGGCTGCGACCGATCGATACCAGCACGCGGTCGAAGATGCTGCCTTCCGGCTGATCGTCGCCCTCGAACGTCACCTTGATGCCGTTCTTCTGCGCCTTGGCCTCGACCACCTTGGTCTTCAGGTGAATGCCCTTGTAGCGCTTGGAGATGCGCTGCTGCAGCGGCTTGACCAGATCTTTGTCCGCGCCCGGCATCAGCTGGTCCATCAGTTCGACCACGGTCACCTCGCTGCCCAGCGCGGCATACACGGTGGCCATTTCCAGACCGATGATGCCGCCGCCGACGACCAGCAGCTTCTTCGGCACGTCGGCCAGCTCCAGCGCGCGCGTGGAATCCAGAATGCGCTCGTCGTCCCACGGGAACATCGGCAGCTTCACCGACTGGCTGCCGGCGGCGATGATCGCCTTCTCGAAGCGGATCAGTTTCTTGCCATCGGCGCCCTCGACTTCCAGTTCGTGCGGCGACACGAAGGTGCCGGTGCCCTGCACCGTGCGCACCTTGCGCTGCTTGGCCATGCCGGACAGGCCGCCGGTCAGCTTGCCGACCACCTTGTCCTTGAAGTCGCGCAGCTTGTCGAGGTCGATCTTCGGCTTGCCGAAGCTGATGCCGTGCGCGGCGATGGCCTCGGCTTCCTCGATCACGGCGGCCGCGTGCAGCAGCGCCTTGGAGGGTATGCAACCGACATTCAGACAGACGCCGCCCAGCGAACCGTACCGCTCGACCAGCACCGTGTCCTGATCCAGATCGGCCGCGCGGAACGCGGCAGTGTAGCCGCCGGGGCCGGAACCGAGCACCAGCACCTGGCAGGTGATGTCGGCCTTGCGACCGGTCTCGGAAGCGGCCGAAGCGACCGGCGTCGACGCCGGCTTGTCGGCGGTCTTCGCCGGTGCGGGTGCGGGTGCGGGCGAAGGTGCGGAACTCGATGCAGGCGGAGCGTCCTGCGCATCGGACGATGCGCCTTCCTCGACCTCCAGGGTCAGGATCACCGAACCCTCGGCAACCTCGTCGCCTTCCTTCACTTTCAGCTCGACCACCTTGCCGGCCGCCGACGCAGGCACTTCCATCGTCGCCTTGTCCGATTCCAGCGTGATCAGGCCCTGCTCCTTCTCCACCCGGTCGCCGGGCGCCACCAGCACCTCGATGACGGGCACCTGGTCGAAGTCGCCGATGTCGGGAACCTTGATCTCGATGGTCTTTGCCATGCCTGGAATCCTTACTTTTTCGCGTTGCCGCCGCGGGCGGCGTGGGGATCGTCTGCGCTCGACGGGGCGGGCGACGCCTCGGCGATATCGCGTTCGACATCGCGCACGGCGTCGTTGCCGTGGCGATGTCCGGGTTCGTTCGCATCGCGGTCTTCGCGCGCGCGCTCGGCGTCCTCGTCCTCGGGCGGACGACGCCAGGTGCGCACGTGCAGGTCGCGCTGCGGGAAGGGAATCTCGATCTCGTATTTTTCCAGCGCCGTGTGCAGCGCCCAGTAGTAGGCCGCCGTCACCGCGCCCGGCCGACGCGTGGCCTCGGCGTTGAGCCAGACCACCAGCTTGAAGTCCAGCGAGGAATCGCCGAAGCCGGTCAGCCAGACCTGCGGCGCGCGCGGACCCTCGTTGGTCAACGTGAACGGCACGTCCGCGGCGGCCTCCAGTGCGGCTTTCTTCACCAATTCCTTGTCGGTGCCGTAGGCGACGCCGAAGCCCACCTTGATGCGCCGCGAGACCTCGCGCAGCGTCCAGTTGACCACGCGGCCGTTCACGAACTCCGAGTTCGGCACCAGGATGTCGATGTCGTCGTTGGTGGTGATGCGGGTGGCGCGGATGTGGATATCGCGCACGTGGCCGTGCACGCCCGAGGCCAGCTCGACGAAGTCGCCGACCTTCAACGTGCGCTCGAACAGCAGGATCAGGCCGGAGACGAAGTTGTTGAAGATCGCCTGCAGACCGAAGCCGAGGCCCACGCCCAGCGCGCCGGCGAACACGGTCATCTTCGCCATCGGCACGCCGGCCGCGGTCAGCGCCACCAGGATGCCGATCACCATCAGCAGGTAGTGCACGACCCGCTCGATGGTGTAGATCGAGGACTGATTGACGTTCTGGTGACGGCTTCCGTAACGACGCAGGACAAACCGGATCACCCAGGAGCCCACGATGAACAGCAAGAGCAGCAACAACGCGATCAGCAATTTGCCGGCCGTGAAATGAATGCCGGCAATTTCGTGCTTCTGATTCAGCCAGTCGCCAAGCTGATCTACGCCGTGCTGCACCGCCTTGGGCGCATCGGGAATCATCGATTTGGGTTGGCCGAGCCAGGCGAGCATCTCGATCACATCACAGCAGCATGCGACGGATGTCGCCCAGCGTGCGGGCCAGGAACGCGGCGAAACGCGCGGCGTCGGCGCCGTCGATGACGCGATGGTCGTAGGACAGCGACAGCGGCAGCATCAGGCGCGGCTGGAAGGCCTCGCCGTCCCACACCGGCTGCATCGACGAACGCGACACGCCGAGGATGGCCACTTCCGGCGCATTCACGATCGGCGTGAACGCGGTACCACCGATGCCGCCCAGCGACGAGATCGAGAAGCAGCCGCCGGACATCTCGGCCGGACCCAGCTTCTTGTCGCGCGCCTTCTTGGAAATCTCGCCCAGCTCGCGCGCCAGGTCCAGCAGACCCTTCTGGTCGCAGTCGCGGATCACCGGCACGACCAGGCCGTCCGGCGTGTCCACGGCGATGCCGATGTGGAAGTACTTCTTCAGGATCAGCGTCTCGCCGGAAGCGTCCAGCGAGGCGTTGAACTGCGGGAATTCCTTCAGCGCCGCGACCACCGCCTTGATCATGAACACCAGCGGCGTGACCTTGAGGCTGTCGTTCTCCTTGGCCAGGCGCTTGCGGAAGGCTTCCATCTCGGTGATGTCGGCCTGATCGTGCTGGGTTACATGCGGAATCATGGCCCAGTTGCGCGCCAGGTTGGCGCCGGAAATCTTCTTGATGCGCGAGAGCTTCTTTTCCTCGATCTCACCGAACTTGGCGAAATCGACCTTGGGCCACGGCAGCAGGTCCAGCCCGTTGCCGCCACCGGCGCCGCTGCTCGGGCGCGCGCCGGAAGCCAGCGCATGCTTGACCCACGCCTGCACATCCTCGCGCTGGATGCGGCCCTTGCGCCCGCTGCCCTTCACCTGCCCCAGATCCACGCCCAGCTCTCGCGCGAAGGCGCGCACCGCCGGACTGGCGTAGGGCGCATCGCCCGGCATCACCACGCTGGCGTCGAACGGTACCGGCGGCGTGCGGGTCTCGCCGGCGTCGGCCGGGGCCGCGTCGCGGGCGCTTTCGGCGGCAGGCGCCGGCGCGGGCGCTTCGGCCTTGGCCGGCGCAGGCGTCGGAGCCGGTGCGGGCGAAGGTGCAGGCGCGGGCGCCTCAGCCTTCTCTTCACCGCCGCTCGAAGCGCTGTCGTCGGCCGGCTCGTAGGTCGCGATCACGCTGCCTTCGGCGACTTCGTCACCCTCGCTGACCTTGACCTCCTTGATGACGCCGGCGCCGGGCGACGGCACCTCCATGGTGGCCTTGTCCGATTCCAGCGTGACCAGCCCCTGGTCCTTCTGCACCGAATCACCCGGCTTCACCAGCACTTCAATGACGGGCACGCCATCGAAATCACCGATATCCGGTACGCGAATTTCCTGGACTTGGGCCATGGGTCCTCCTGGCGGGGTTGAGCTAAACCGGTGATAACGCCGGCGAACGTGGGGGGAACAGCCATGATATGACGAATCGGCGCGCTTGTTTCACCTCGCACGTCGATTCCGGGCAAAAAAGGCGCTCCCGAACGACGAAAATCGACGACTTCAGAGCTTGTCGGCATCCAGTTTGCGTACGTTGAGGTCACGCTGCGGGAACGGGATCGAGATGCCTTCGGCATCGAAGCGCTCCTTCACGGCGCGCACGAAATCGGTCTGCGTGGCCCAGAAATCGGCGGCCACGGTCCAGCCACGGATCACCAGGTTCACGCTGCTGTCGCCCAGTTCGGTGGTCCACACGCCCGGCGCGGGATCGTCCAGCACGCGCTTGTCGGCCTTCAGCAGATCGCGCACCGCGTCCATCGCCTTGCCGATATCGGCTTCGTAACCGATGCCGACCGCGACCTCGAACCGGCGCGTGCCGCGAGCGTTGAAGTTGATCACGGCATCGCCGCCGACCTTGGCGTTGGGAATCACCACGTCGCGACCGTCCGGCGCGATCAGCCAGGTCTGCATCAGGTCGATGCGATCGACCGTGCCCATGTACGAACCCACCTGCACGAAGTCGCCGACCTTGAACGGCCGGAACATGATCAGCAGCACACCCCACGCCAGGTTCGACAGCGAACCCTGCAGCGCCAGACCGACCGCCAAGCCGGCGGCGCCCAGCACCGCGACAAAGGAGGCCGAGGGAATGCCGGCCGTGCTCAGCGCGGCGATGATCACCATCACCAGCAGCAACCCGAACAGCACGTTGCGCAGGAACGACACCAGGGTGATGTCGACCTTGGCGTGATTCATCGCGCGCCGACCCATGTTAGCCAGCCGGCCGGCGATCCAGATGCCGATCACCAGCACCAGCAGCGCGACCACCAGCTTGAAACCGTAGGTCTTGATGTCGGCGGCCAGATGATCCGGCAGACCGAAGCGATTGAAGAAGTCCTGCATCACTTCACCCTCTTGCGCAGTGAAATAAAGCGTCAGGTTACCATCGCGGCGTTTGCGCCCCGGCGAATCCGCCGCGCATTCGGTCGCAAGGCGCGCTTCCGGTACATTGACGGTTCATTTCCACGACCGCACGACCATGGGCAAACCCCGCGCACCCGTCGACCCCGATCGCGTCATCGCTCCCGGCACCGTCGCCGCCAAGGGACAGTCCGGCGACGCCAACGCGCTATGGCGCTACGAGAAGCACCGCCGCCAGAACCTGCAGGCCACGCCGGGGCCGCATGCGGTGGCGCTGGTGTTGGACCGGCTGAAGGCCGACTTCAACGTGCCCAAGATTTTCCGCAGCGCCGAGGCCTTCGGCGCGCACGCGGTGCACTTGGTCGACGTGGGGCCGTTCGACCCCGCACCGGCCAAGGGCGGCTTCAGGCACGTGCCGGCGAAGTTCCACGCTCGCTTCGCGGATTGCGCCGCTGCGCTGGAAGCGGACGACTTCACGCTGGTCGCGCTGGAACCGTTCGCCGACGAAGTGCTGCACGAGATTGAACTGCCGCCGCGTTGCGCCTTCGTGCTCGGTCACGAGCTGCACGGCCTGAGCGACGAGGCGCGGGCGCAGAGTGGCGCGCGCTTCGTGCGCATTCCACAGTGGGGCGCGGTGGACAGTCTCAACGTCGCCGTCGCCGCTTCGGTCGCGCTGTACGAATACGCGCGCCAGCACGGCACGCCGACCCCGCCACCGCGGCGCAACGCGCAGCGCTGAGGTCGCGCCTCAGGCGCGCTTGGCGGAAGCGAAGCGCTGCACCACGTCCGTCGCGCCCAATCGCCAACCCAGCCAGGCCAGCACCGGCACCGAGATCGCCTTCAGACCCAGGCTGATCAGCGTGGTGCGGTTGACCTTGTCGATCAGCGCACGCGCCAGATCCGGGTACGGCGACTGCGCCAGCAGGTCAACGCTCGCATGTTGGAAGCTCTGCCACTGCGCGAACAGATGCACCCCGCTGGCCAGCGAGTACGCCGCCAGCACGAAGGCCAGCCAACGCAGCACCGGTCGCGCGCGGGCACGCCACAGCAGCACACCGGCCGCCGCGCTCAGAGTCAGCCCCGCGGCCAGCACGTACACCGCATCCCACGCCAGCATCCAGCGCATCCGCGACGCCTGCTCGGCCGGTGCTTGACCCATCAGGTGCATCAGCCGCCAGGCATGCATCGCGTACTGCAGTACGCCCCAGGCCGTCAGCAGAAGCACCAGCCAGACGACGATGCGCAGAAGAAACAGGGAACGATGATTCATGGAATCGCGGGGACGGACGACCAAGGGCCTGTCAGTCTACCTGCTCGCGGCGCACGCCTCCGGATGCCCACGAAAAAGCCGGCAGACCCTGCGGCCTGCCGGCTTCTTTGCAACGTCCCGGCGAGCGTGCGCACACGCACCCCGCCGAACGGACATCAGCGACGCGAGATCGTGAAAGCGCCGACGTCGACGCCCAGATCCACGCCCTCGCCGGTGCCGGCCAGCGCCAGCGACACGGTGCCCTTGGTCAACACCTGCGCCGAGCCGGACTTGACCACGCCGGCATGCGCCTGGGCCTGGGCGTAGCGGCCGAGCACGTCGTTGATCGTGTGCACGTCGGTGAACTTGCCCTTGCCGTTGTCGATGTGCCACTTGCCGGCCGTCAGACCGCCGCCCTTGACGGCGATCTTCACCGGCATGCTGGTGCCGTTGGCGCAGGTGACCACACCCTTGCCTTCGGCATGCTTGTAGATGATCGACCAGCCGGTCATCGAATAGCTCAGCTTGCAGTCCAGCGTCGGCTTGGCGGCCATCGCCGGCACGGTCAGCGCCGCGCAACCCACCAGCACCGCACCCATCAGCATCGAACGTCGAATATTCATCGTGTACCTCCTTGCGTTGGTTCAACGTGGAACGCGAACCAGTCTCTGCGGGCCTCGATGAATCGCGGCAAAAGCCCGTATGATCGTGTTCAGCCGGCATTTTGCGGCGCTCGCAGCGTGCGTTCGGGCGCCCATGAACGCATAATACCTGTCATGACAAGTATTGGAGGCGTCATGAGCAAGCACTACCTCGTGGGTTACGACGGTTCCGTCTCGGCGGACCGCGCTTTCGACTTTGTCGCGGAGCAGGCGCGTCACGACGGCGGTCGCATCCGCGTCGTCGCCGCCCTGCAGATGACCGACGGCGGTTCCGACACCTGCGCGATGATGATGACCGACCAGGGCGCGCGCAAAGCGCACGAACTGCTGGACGCGCTGAAATCCCGCGCCGCCGATCTCGGCGGCCGCATCGACACTGAAGTGGTCTACGGCAGTCCCGGCGACGTGCTGCTGGCGCAGGTCGCCGCCCACGGTATCGATCACATCATCGTCGGCCACACCGGTCGTGGCGTGCTGGCACGCTGGCTGATCGGCTCGGTCTCGGACGACATCCTGGCGCGGGCACGCGTGCCGGTCACGGTCGTGCGCTGACCGCGATACCGGCTCTGGTCTTCAGCGGCCATGCGTGGCTATGCTAGATGTAACAAGAATGTCACACCGTCCCCGGTGAACACTCGGGCGCGGGAAGTGCGCGCATGGAGATCTGCCCGATGCAAGACGCCTATTCGCTGCCCTGGAAACTCGAGGACATCGACTTCACGCGCTTCGACGCCGAAAAGGCGCGCGCCGACGAAGACCTGATCTACCTGATCTGTGCCTCCTCGTTCATCGAGAGCGGCTCGGACCTCTACACCAAGAACCTCGTCGAACACTATCAAGGCGACGAAGCCGTGCAGACCTGGCTGCGCGATCACTGGGAACACGAGGAACTGCAGCACGGCCGCGCGCTCGCCACATACGTACGCCACGCCTGGCCGGACTTCGACTGGGACAGCGCCTTCGCCGACTTCTTCGCCGAATACGGCGCGGTGTGCACCAGCGAGGAACTGGAATCGCGACGCGGCCTGGAACTGGCCGCCCGCTGCGTGGTGGAAACCGGCACCGCGAGTTTGTATCGCGCCATCCACACGCAGACCGAGGAGCCGGTGCTCAAGCAGCTTACCGAGTACATCAAGAGCGACGAAGTGCGTCACTACAGCCACTTCTACAAGTACTTCCGCGAGTACGAGGCGCGCGAGCGCAACGGCCGCTGGCGGGTGATGCGCGCGCTGTATCGGCGTCTGATGGAAATCCGCAACGAGGATGGCGACATCGCCCTGCGCCACGTGTTCGCCTACCGCCGCCCGGAAGTGAATGACGACCCGGCCGCCTTCAAGGCCGCCAGCGAGCGTGTCTACGGATTGGTACGCAAGCACCTGCCCGCCGAGATGACGGTGAAGATGCTGCTGAAGCCGTTGAATCTTCCGCCCAGGCTCAACGCCTCGCTACAGACGCCGCTGACCAGGCTGACCGAGCGGTTCGTGCTGCACTGAACCGCCGCGGCACAGCGAGGACATGGCCTGCCCTCGCCGTCGCGACCGGACCGATCATTTCTTCTTCGGCAACGGCTTCCAACTCGACGGATCGAAACCGCCGACCTCGAATTCGAGGTCGCGCTCGCCGGTGCCCTTCATGTCGACCTTGATGTGCACGATGGAGGCTTTTTCCATCTTCGCGATGAAAGCCTTCTCGTCACGGAACATCAGCGCGGGACGGCCGCCCTGCGGCACGTAGGCCTTGAGCTTGACCGTGGTGTCGTCGAACGTCACCGGCACCGTGCAGTCGCCCTTGCAGACGAAACCCTGGCTGCCGTCGGCGTACAGGAACACGCTCAGCCCCCAGTCGCTGTGCCGACGCAGGATCAGGCGCAGATCCAGCGCCGCCGGACGGCTGACGCTGATGGCTGCCGTGCTCTGGGTACCGCCGGCCATCGGCGCGACCTGATACACCCACAGACGCTGCAGACGTTCCTTGGTCGCCTTGGCCTTGGCCTTGGCGCGCAGATCGTCGAGCTGCGGTTTCACCTCGGCCGCGGCCTTGGTGCCGGGATACTTGGACACGATCTCCTCGCCCAGCGGCACGGCCAGGCTGTAGCTCTTCATGTCCACCATCTTCCGGTACGTGGTCAGCGCATCCTGCGCGCTTGCCTCCATCGCCGCCTTGCGCGCCGCCGCCTGCTGTTCGGGCGTCGGCCCCCTCGAACAGGCGCCCAGCGCCGCCAGCATGACCACCAGCGCCGCCATGCGGCGGCTTGTCCCGTACTTCATCGCATGCGCTCCACATCGACGGCCATGCCGTCAGTCGCGCACCAGTGTATCGACTGACTGGCCGTTCTTCAGCGACTCAGGCGCTTTTCCCACCCGTCGCGGACGGCGCCGCCGGGCGCGCGCGGACTTCGACATCGCCGCGATGCTCCTCGGCGTCCTTGAGCATGTCGAGATTCAACGGGCGGATGCTGCGAATCTGGCAGGGAACGCCACCGAGATTCCCGAGCGGAATGACCGAGTCGAAGTTCGTGCTGACCTGCTCCATCCGCGAAGTGATGGAGATGGCCGGCGCGTATTGCAGATCCGGGCAAGGCGGCAGTTCGAGCAGGTAGGCCCGCTTCGGCGTCACGTAGGTCACGACCTGATGGTCGCTGATTGGATCCCACGCGTAGAACCCGTTGAGCGAGTTGAACTGGAAGGTCGACACCGGAGCACCGGCCGCGGCCTCGAACCGAGCCACGCGCGCGGGATCGTTCTTCACCCTCGGCACATTCGCGCAGGCCGCAAGGGAAACCAGAATCGCCGCTGAAATCAGAAGTCGCGCTTTCATGAACGTGCCCTCGAAACCCATCCACCCGATGCCATCATTTGACCGCCGCCGCAATCGCAAGTTCAGGCGACGTCCTCGGTACGCAGGCTGTCGTTGTCGATCACGAAGCGATAGCGTACATCGCCTCGCATCATACGCTCATAGGCTTCGTTGATCTGCGCGATGTCGATCACCTCGACGTCCGCCGCCACACCGTGCTCGGCGCAGAAATCCAGCATTTCCTGGGTCTCGCGGATGCCGCCGATCAACGAGCCGGTCAGGCGCTTGCGTCCGCGGATCAGCGAACCGGCGCTGAGCGCCTGCGGCTCCGGCAGGCCGACCAGCACCATCGTACCGTCGCGCCGCAGCAGCCCCAGATAAGCGTTGTAGTCGTGCGCCGCCGACACCGTGTCGAGGATGAAGTCGAAACGGCCGGCATGCTCCTTGAACATGCTGTCGTCGCGCGTCGACAGGAAATCGTCCGCGCCCAGCGCCAGCGCGCTGTCGCGCTTGCTCGGCGAATGGCTCAGCACGGTGACGTGCGCACCCATCGCCTTGGCCAGCTTCACGCCCATGTGGCCGAGTCCGCCCAGGCCGACCACGGCCACCTTGTCGCCCTTGCCGACGTCGTAGCGGCGCAGCGGCGAATAGGTGGTGATGCCGGCGCACAGCAGCGGCGCGGCGCGGTCCAGCGGAATGCCTTCGGGCACGCGCAGCACGTAGTTCTCGTCCACGGTGATGCGGGTCGAGTAGCCGCCCCAGGTTGGCCGGCTCTTGTCCAGCTTGCCGTCGGTGCGCTCGTAACCGTTGTAGGTGACGCTCATGCCTTCGCTGCAGAACTGTTCCTCGCCTTCCAGGCAGGCTTCGCAGTGACGACAGGAATCGACGAAGCAGCCCACGCCGACCACGTCGCCGACCTTCCAGCGTTCGACCTGGTCACCGACTTTGGCCACGGTGCCGACGATCTCGTGGCCCGGCACCATCGGAAAGATGCTGCCGCCCCAGTCGTCGCGCGCCTGATGGATATCGGAATGACAGACGCCGCAGTAACGGATGTCGATGAGCACCTCATGCGCGCCGGGTTCGCGGCGCTGGATGGCGAACGGCGCCAGCGGTTCGGTGGCGGACGGTGCGGCCCAGGCGGGAGTCTTCAGCATGGATCGGCTCCTGTATGTCGAAACAGCTTTTGAATTAATATACCGAGCGGTCCAGCCTATCACGACCACCGCCCCGCTCTCTGTACCCAAGCCCAACACATGACCCACGACGCCCCCGCGAACGCCGCGCCGCTTCGCGCGTATCCCGCCTTCGTGCATTTCTGGATCGCGCGCATCGCCTCCGGTTTCGGCTTCCAGATGCTGTCGGTGGCCGTCGGCTGGCAGATCTACGCCCTCACCGGCAACGCTTTCGACCTGGGCCTGGTCGGCCTGGTGCAGTTCGTGCCCTCGCTGCTGCTGGCGCTGCCGGCCGGACACATCGCCGACCAGTTCAACCGCCGGCGCATCGTGGTGACGTGCCAGAGCCTGGAATGGATCGCGATCGCCGCGCTGGCGCTGGGCAGCTGGCAGGGCTGGCTCAACGAGACCGGCATCCTGACGCTGCTGTTCGTCATCGGCCTGGCGCGGGCGGTGGAATTCCCGACCCGGCAGGCCATGGTGCCCGGCCTGGTGCCCGCGCCCGTGCTGCCGCGAGCGATGGCGATGAACGCCTCGGCCATGCAGGTGGCGATGATCGCCGGACCGGCCGCCGGCGGCTTTCTCTACGTCGCCGGACCGGATGCCGTGTACGCCACGGCCGCCCTGCTGTACCTGATCTCGATCGTGCTGCTGGCGCGCCTGCGCTACGACCATCGTCCGCCGCGCCGCGAGCCGGCGACGCTGAAGACCGTGTTCGCGGGCGTCGGTTTCATCCGCGCGCGGCCGGCCATCCTCGGCGTGATCTCGCTGGACCTGTTCGCGGTGCTGCTGGGCGGCGCGACGGCACTGCTGCCGATCTTCGCGCGCGACATCCTGCACACCGGCCCGTGGGGCCTGGGCCTGCTGCGCGCGGCGCCGGCGGTCGGCGCACTGCTGATGTCGGTGTGGCTGGCGCGGCACGCGCTGCAGCGCCGCGTCGGCATGATCATGTTCGCCTCGGTGGCCGGCTTCGGCGTGGCCACATTGGTGTTCGCCCTGTCGCAGATGCTGTGGCTGTCGCTGCTGGCGCTGGCCGCGCTGGGCGCGTTCGACATGGTCAGCATGGTGATCCGCGGCGCGCTGGTGCAGCTGGACACGCCGGATGCGATGCGCGGCCGCGTCAGCGCGGTCAACTCGATCTTCATCAACACCTCCAACCAGCTCGGCGAATTCGAGTCGGGCATGCTGGCAGCCTGGCTCGGCGCGGTCGGTTCGGCGCTGATCGGCGGCCTCGGCACCCTGGTCGTGGTCGGCCTGTGGATGTGGATGTTCCCGGTACTGCGCAAGCGGCAGACGCTGGAGACGCCGGACGAGGAAAACGTCGCCGACGCGGCGCGCTGAGCCGCGCCGGCCATCCGATGACGGCGGGTTCTTGCCGGATCGCCGTCTGCGTGTGCACTATCGACCGATCCGGCCGTCTGCGAGGCGTGCCGGCTCCTCCACCCCGGCGAGACTCCCATGAATCTTCGATTCCTTCTCCTGTTGCTTCCTGCATGGGTGCTGGCCGCGCCCGCATATGCGCAGACACCGTCCGCGCACGGCCCGCGCGTCGAAATCCAGTTCACCGCCAAGGCGCACGCCGCGCCGATCACCGGTCGCGTCTACGTGGCGATCAGCCGCAACGACAAGCAGCCGCCGATCCGTCAGGTCGAGATCACCGGCACGCCGCTGTTCGGGCACGACGTGAACAACCTCAAACCCGGCCAGACCGCCGTGATCGACGCCAGCGACTTCGGTGCGCCCGTCGCTAGCCTCGCCAAGCTGCCGGCCGGCGACTACTGGATGCAGGCTTTCGTCAACGTCTACACACGCTTCCCGCGCGCCGACGGCCACACGGTATGGCTGCACATGGACCAATGGGAAGGACAGGACTGGCGGCGCTCGCCGGGCAACCTCTATGGCGAGCCGGTGAAGGTGCATTTCGATCCGCGCTCCAGCACGCCGATCCGTCTGGTCGCCGACCAGGTCATCCCGCCGATCAAGGTGCCCGCCGATACCGAATACGTGAAGCGCTTCCGCATCAAGAGCGCGATTCTGAGCAAGTGGTGGGGGCACCCGATCTATCTCGGCGCGACCGTGCTGCTGCCGCGCGGCTACGCCAGTCACCCGAACGTGCGCTACCCGGTGATCTACGACCAGGGCCACTTCTCGCTGCGTGCGCCGATGGGTTTCGACTATCCGAAGTACGGTTTCCACGACTACTGGTTGGCGGATGGCACGCCGCGCTACATCGTCGTCACGCTGCAGCATCCCTCGCCCTACTACGACGATTCGTACGGCGTGAATTCGGCCAACAACGGCCCCTACGGCGATGCCATCCAGAAGGAACTGCTGCCGGCCATCGCGCAGCGCTTCCGCACCATCGAGCAGCCCTGGGCGCGCATCCTCACTGGCGGCTCGACCGGCGGCTGGATCGCCGCGGCGATGCAGGTCTTCCACCCGCGCTTCTACGGCGGCAGCTTCGCGCTGTGTCCGGACCCGCTGGACTTCCGCTACTTCCAGATCGTCAACATCTACAAGGACCCCAACGCCTACTACATCGACGACGGCTTCATGCGCGTGGAGCGCCCGGCCTCGCGCAAGCCGGACGGCAACATCATGTCGATGATGAAGGACGAGAACCATTTCGAGCTGGCAGTCGGCGACCATTCGCGCTCGGGCGGCCAGTGGGACATCTGGGAGGCCACCTTCGGCCCGGTCGGCAAGGACGGCTACCCGCAGCGCATCTGGAACAAGCGCACCGGCGTGATCGATCACCAGGTCGCCGCGTACTGGAAGCAGCACTACGACCTGCGCCACATCCTGCAGTCGCAGTGGTCGACGCTCGGCCCGCTGCTGGCCGACAAGCTGCACATCTACGTCGGCGCCGCGGACACGTTCTATCTGAACATGGGTGTGCACATGATGGAGGATTTCCTGAAGACAGCGCGCGATCCGGCGTTCGGCGGCAGCGTCACCTACCAGCCGATGGCGCCGCATTGCTGGGGACCGAAGGGTGGCGAGCTGATCCAGGACATCACGCGTTACGTCGACACGCACGCTCCGAAGGACGCCGACCTGCGCAGCTGGCGCTACTGACCGACCATCCGCGCACCCCGAAGACACGCCGCCGCATCGCCTAGTTGCATGCGGCGGCGCATCATCGTCCATGGGGAACGGATCACCACAGACGGCGCAAATAAGACCGGGAAGAAGCAGTAACGCGTGGACTCAGGCGCTGCGCTTGATGTGCCCGCGATCGCCCTGCGCGTTCTCGCCGGACAATCCGTCCTTGCGCTTGCGCAGGGCGCTGACACGGCGTAGCCAGGCCAGCGCGTGCGCGGCCGGGTCCTGTTCGCCGTGGAGGATGATGTCGACGGCCTCGTCGCCATCCAGCAGACGCACCGCCGCCGGCTTGCCGTCGGCCTCGAAATTGCGCTGCGCGATCATGTTGGCGAACTTCACCGCGCTTTCGCACTGCATGAAGGCGCCCACGAACTCGTCGTGATGGCGGACGGACCAGACTCCGTCCTGGCAGGCGATCGTGTAGACGACTCGTTGCATCATGGCGTGCACTGTTCCATGCATGGGTGGGCCGGCGGGCTTCCGTGCCGCCGGCTCGCCGTTTTGCCGTGTTCCGCCGCTCTCCCAAACATCCTGTGGGTGGACCTACGGTCAGCTCATCCAAGCCAGGAGCGCCGGAACGGGTTCAGTGTCTCGATCCACGCGGCGCGTGTCTGCCGGACGACCACGCCCTCGCGTGTAGGCGAAGCCTCACACGGCCGGCAAGCAAACAAAAAAAGACCCGGCGCGCCAGTGGCTTGCCGGGTCAGTATAGATTTTGCCTTTTTTCGGGACTGTTACACCGATAACGGATTCGGCTTGTCGACGTCGAGCTTGTACTGCTTGATGGCCCGCGTCACGTCCTTGGCGTTGACCGCGCCGTCGCGCGCCAGCGCGGCCAGGGCCGCGTGGGCGATCCAGTAGCGGTCGACCTCGAAGAAGCTGCGCAGGTGCTCGCGGGTGTCGCTGCGACCGTAGCCGTCGGTACCCAGCACTGTGTAGCGCTTGCCGTCCGGCATGAAGGCGCGGATCTGGTCGGCGAATTCGCGCACGTAGTCGGTGGCGGCGACGACCGGGCCTTCGCGATCCTTCAGGCACTGCGTGACGTAGGCCTCGCGCGACTGCTTGGCTTCCGGATGCAGGCGGTTCCAGCGCTCGGCATCGAAACCGTCGCGGCGCAGCTCGACGAAGCTGGTGCACGACCAGATATCCGCCTCGACGCCAAAATCGTTCTTCAGCAGCTCGGCCGCGGCGATGGCCTCACGCAGAATCGTGCCCGACCCCAGCAGCTGCACGCGCGGGGTGTTTTTCTTGGTCTTGCCGACGTCCTGCAGCAGGTACATGCCCTTGAGCACGCCATCCTCGCAGCCCTCGGGCATGTCCGGATGCGCGTAGTTCTCGTTCATCACCGTGAGGTAGTAGTACACGTCCTCCTGCTCGGCCAGCATGCGACGCACGCCGTCCTGCAGGATGATCGCCACCTCGTAGGAGAAAGTCGGGTCGTAGGCCTTGCAGTTGGGAATGGTGCCAGCCAACAGATGCGAATGGCCGTCCTCATGCTGCAAACCCTCGCCGTTCAGCGTGGTGCGGCCGGCGGTGCCGCCGATCAGGAAGCCGCGCGAACGCATGTCGCCCGCGGCCCAGGCCAGATCGCCGATGCGCTGGAAGCCGAACATCGAGTAGTAGATGAAGAACGGCAGCATCGGCTGGTCGCTGATGGAATAGCTGGTCGCCGCCGCCATCCACGCGCTCATGCCGCCGGCCTCGGAGATGCCTTCCTGCAGCACCTGGCCCTTGGTGTCCTCACGGTAGTACAGCAGCTGGTCGGCGTCCTGCGGACGGTACTTCTGGCCGAACGGCGCGTAGATGCCGATCTGCCGGAACATGCCTTCCATGCCGAACGTGCGTGCCTCGTCGGAGACGATCGGCACCACGCGCTGGCCGATCTCCTTGTCGCGCAGCAGCAGGTTCATGCCGCGCACCAGCGACATGGTGGTGGAGATTTCGCGGTCGCCGCTGCCCTTGGTGATCTGCTTGTAGAACTCCAGGTCCGGCGCCTTGAAGGTCTTGCTGGACGCGCCGCGGCGCTGCGGCAGCGCGCCGCCCAGCGCCTTGCGGCGCTCGAGCATGTACTGCACTTCCTCCGAGTCCTTGCCCGGGTGGTAGTACGGCACTTCTTCCAGCTTGTCGTCCGGCACCGGAATGTTGAAGCGGTCGCGGAAATGGCGCACCGCGTCGAGATCCAGCTTCTTCTGCTGGTGCGTCGGGTTCTGCGACTCGCCGGCTTCGCCCATGCCGTAGCCCTTGACCGTCTTGGCCAGGATCACGGTCGGCATGCCCCCGGTGTGCGAGGCCGCGTGGTAGGCCGCGTAGACCTTGTGCGGATCGTGGCCGCCGCGATTCAGGCGCCAGATGTCGTCGTCCGAGAGGTTGGCGACCATGGCCTTGGTCTCGGGGTACTTGTTGAAGAAGTGCTCACGCGTGTAGGCGCCGCCGAAGGCCTTGCAGGCCTGGTACTCGCCGTCCAGCGTTTCCATCATCAGCTTGCGCAGCACGCCCTTGTCGTCGCGCGCCAGAAGCGGATCCCAGTAGCTGCCCCAGACCAGCTTCAGCACGTTCCAGCCGGCGCCGCGGAACACGCCCTCCAGTTCCTGAATGATCTTGCCGTTACCGCGCACCGGGCCGTCCAGGCGCTGCAGGTTGCAGTTGATGACGAACACCAGGTTGTCGAGCTTCTCGCGGCCAGCCAGCGAGATCGCGCCCAGGGATTCCGGCTCGTCGCACTCGCCGTCGCCCATGAAGCACCAGATCTTGCGGTCGGTCTTGGGCATCAGGCCGCGGTGTTCCAGGTACTTCCAGAACTGCGCCTGGTAGATGGCCTGGATCGGGCCCAGGCCCATCGACACCGTCGGCACCTGCCAGTAGTCCGGCATCAGCCACGGATGCGGGTACGAGGACAGGCCCTGACCCTTGCCGACCACTTCCATGCGGAACAGGTCCATCTGCTCGGCGCTGAAGCGGCCTTCCATGAACGAGCGCGCGTAGATGCCCGGGCTGGAGTGACCCTGATAGAACACCAGGTCGCCCGGGTGATCCTCGCTCGGCGCGCGCCAGAAGTGGTTGAAACCGACGTCGTACAGCGTCGCCGAGGAGGCGAAGCTGGCGATGTGCCCGCCCAGGCTGCCCGGCTTGCGGTTGGCGCGCACCACCATCGCCATCGCGTTCCAGCGGATCAGCGAGCGGATGCGCCATTCCAGCGCGGCGTCACCGGGGCTCTTGGCCTCCATGTGCGGCGGAATGGTGTTGACGTATTCGGTAGTCGGGTCGAACGGCAGGTAGCCACCGGCGCGACGGGTGGCGTCGACCATGCGGTCGAGCAGGAAATGCGCGCGCTGCGGGCCGTCGGCGGTGATGACCGCGTTGAGCGAATCGATCCATTCCCGGGTCTCGGTGGGGTCGAGATCCTGGTCGAGGATGTCCTGCATCTGATCCATCGAATTTCCTCCGCGGTGCGTCCGTGGGGATCGGGCGCCCGCTGCTGTCATACGGGGACGGCCGCGCACACGATGTGCACGGCGAACTCATCAAGTTTACCGCTCGCGACCAAATGCGCCAACGTAACGACCGTTTGAACGACGTTCGGCGCTGTTTCAGCCCTCGCCGCGGGCCATGTCGGCGCGGATCTGCGCCTCGACGCAAGCAATGGCCGTCATGTTGACCACGCGCCGCACCGTCGCCTGCGGCGTCAGCAGGTGCGCCGGCTTGGCCACGCCCATCAGGATCGGGCCGATGGTCACGCCGTCGGACATGTGCCGGGTCATGTTGTAGGCGATGTTGGCCGCATCCAGGTTCGGGAACACGAACATGTTGGCCTTGTCGGTCAGGTTCGAGTTCGGGAACAGGCGGTTGCGGATCTCCGGCTCCAGCGCCACGTCCGCCTGCATCTCGCCTTCGACCTCCATACGCGGCGCGCGCGCGCGGATCAGCTCCAGCGCGTCGCGCATCTTGCAGGTGCCGGCGGTCTGCCGGCTGCCGAAGTTGGAATGCGACAGCAGCGCGATGCGCGGCGTGATGCCGAACATCTTCAGGCGCATCGCCGCCATCAGCGTGGATTCGGCGATCTGCTCGGCGCTGGGATTCTCCTCGACGTAGGTGTCGAGGAAGAAGAACACGCCCTTGTCGGTGGATACCGCCGACATCGCCGACGCGCCCTGCGCGCCGTCGTCCAGGCCGATGATGTCGGTGATGTAGCGCAGTTTGCGATGAAAATGGCCGACCAGTCCGCCGATCATGGCATCGGCGTCGCCGCGCTCGACCATCAGCGAGGCGATGGCGATGCCGCGCGAACGCACTACGGCCTTGGCGTGCGCCGGGGTGACGCCGCGACGCTCCATCAGGCGATGGTAGTGCTGCCAGTAGTCGTCAAAGCGCGGATCGGAGTGGATGTTGCACAGCTCGAAATCGCGTCCTTCCTTCAGACGCAGACCGGCGCGCTCGATGCGCTGCTCGATGACGTCGGGACGACCGATCAGGATCGGCCACGCCAGGCCTTCGTCGACGATGGTCTGCGTCGCGCGCAGGATGGTGTCTTCCTCGCCTTCGGCGAAGGCCACGCGCTTGAGGTCGGCCTTGGCGCGGTCGAACACCGGCTTCATGGTCAGACCGGTGCGGAAGACCACGTTCGACAGCTTGTCGCAGTAGGCCGCCATGTCTTCGATCGGACGCGCGGCCACGCCGGATTCCATCGCCGCCTTCGCCACCGCCGGCGGCAGTTGCACCAGCAGGCGCGGATCGAACGGCTGCGGAATCAGGTAGTCCGGGCCGAAATGCGGCACCTGGCCGCCGTAGGCGCGCGCCGAGACATCCGACGCCTCGCGCCGCGCCAGTTCGGCGATGGCGTGCACGCAGGCCACCTTCATGGCTTCGTTGATGACCGTGGCGCCGACGTCCAGCGCGCCGCGGAAGATGTACGGGAAGCACAGCGCGTTGTTGACCTGGTTCGGATAGTCCGAGCGGCCGGTGGCGATGATGCAATCCGGCCGGATCGCGCGGGCGTCTTCCGGAAGAATCTCGGGTGACGGGTTGGCCAGCGCCAGGATGATCGGCTTGTCGGCCATGCTCTCGACCATCGCCGGCTTCAGCACGCCGCCGGCGGACAGGCCGAGGAAGATGTCCGCGCCCTCGACGATCTCGCCCAGCGAACGCTTGTCGGTGTCGCGGGCGTAGCGCTGCTTGTCCGGGTCCATGTTGTCGCGACCGGTGTACAGCACGCCGTCGCGGTCGACCGCCAGGATGTTCTCCGGCTTCAGACCCAGCGACACCAGCATGTCCAGACAGGCGATACCGGCCGCGCCGACGCCGGCGGTGGCCAGGGTTACGCCCTCGATCTTCTTGCCGGTCACGTGCAGCGCATTGATGACCGCCGCGCCGACGATGATCGCGGTGCCGTGCTGGTCGTCGTGGAACACCGGAATGTTCATGCGCTCGCGCAGCTTCTTCTCGACGATGAAGCACTCGGGCGCCTTGATGTCTTCCAGGTTGATGCCGCCGAAGGTCGGCTCCATCGAGGCGATGATGTCGACCAGCTTGTCCGGGTCGGTCTCGTCCAGCTCGATGTCGAACACGTCGATGCCGGCGAATTTCTGGAACAGCACGCCCTTGCCTTCCATCACCGGCTTGCCGGCCAGCGGGCCGATGTTGCCCAGCCCCAGCACCGCGGTGCCGTTGGAGATCACCGCCACCAGATTGGAGCGCGCGGTCAGCTCGGCGGCCTGGCCCGGATCGTCGACGATGGCCTCGCAGGCCGCCGCCACGCCAGGCGAATAGGCCAGCGCCAGATCGCGCTGATTGATCAGCGACGTGGTCGGCGTGACCTTGATCTTTCCGGGAGTGGGCTTGCGGTGATACTCGAGCGCGGCCTGCGCGAGTTCCTTGGAAATGCTGGACATTAAGAGTGGACTCTGACGGCGGGAGCCATGGCCATGGAGGACCGGAAGCGCCCATGCTAGCCACCTGCCTGCCACGCGGCAACGCATGACTGCATGGATGCGTGGCGATGGACCAGGGCGGGCAACGAATGCCGTCCCGCGTGTTCGCGCGGATACCCGTAGGCGAGACGCGTTTTCGCGTCCTGCACCTGCGTCGGGCGGCTTGTAGCGGAAGCGTGGCTAACGATGCCGTTTCAACGCGACCAGGCGCGTCCTGAGCCAAGCCGGAAGCGGCGCACTCGATCCGTGCTCCAGCGACACCACGGCGCGCCGCGCATCGGCGCGCACGTCCGCTGCGCCGCATCGCGCGCGCAGCAGTTGGTAGGCCAACCACCAGCGTCGATCGACGTCATCGACCGGCGGCCGCTGCATCGACTCGATGTCGGGGACCCGGCAGCGTCCCCGGTCGCTGGCGCGCAACGCCCGGGCAATGCAGATCCAGCGGCGCAGCGCCGTGGGCGCGTCCGGCGCGTTGCAGTCGACCACGCCCTGCTGCAGCAGGGCCGCGTCCGCGTCGCCCTGGAGCAACTCGAACTGGAGCAACCCCACGAATGGCGACATCGTGTCGTGCCGGCCCAGGAAGCCATTGCCGATATCCATGCCGATGCGCCGCGCCTCGCGCGCGGGAGCCAGCGCCTGTCGCGTCTGCCCACTGCGGTAGTAGGCCAGAGCCAGCCAGTAGTCGGTCAAGGCCACGTTATGGCCGGGCTTGTCGCCGTACGCGCGCTTGGTCTCGCGCAGAATGTCCTGCAACGCGCCGATAGCCTGCCGGGCGCGCCCTTGCTCCACCAGCACCTCCGCCGCATTGCTGCGCACCGTGAGCGTGGTCGGGTTCGTCGCGCCGAAGATCGCCGTGTAGGCGCGTACCGCCGCCTCGAAGTCGTGCTCGGCTCCCTCGAACTGTCCGGCATCCCACCGGGCCAGCCCCAGTTCGTTGTCGGTGTTGGCCAGATCCGGTGCGTCCTTGACCGGTTCATAGGCCCGCCGGGCCTGCTCCAGCCAGCGAACGGCGTCCAGAGGCCGGTGGTCGATGTCGGCCGCCGTGCCGAGCACACGCAGTGCGTACCCGTAGGCATGCCGGTGCTGCCGCCAGTGCACGCGCAACCGCTGCACGACGTCCCGTGCCATGACACTCGCCTCGGCGGGATGGCCGGACTCCGCGAGCTGTTCTGCCAGACCCGTGCGGATGTGTGCATGCAAGGGCGTGAGCGGCCCGCGGATGCCGCCCAGCAGCGCATCGGCATGCCGGAGCATTTCGAGGGCCTGTCGGGAGTGGTCCCTCTCGTACGCCACCCAACTCCTTACATCCAGGGTATCGGCATAACCAACCGGATCGTGCACGGCGCCACGCGCGTACAGCCGCAGGGCGGCATCCAGGGTCTCCTGCGCATCCTCGTACTTGCCGCGCGCGCGTTGGCTGAAGCCGATGACGCGCAACAACTCGGCCCGGGTCGCCGGCGCCAGACTGCGATCGTCGCGAATGCTCCTCGATCCCATGCGCAGCAGCACCGAGGCGGGCGGATCACCGGCAACACGCCCCGGATCGGTGCGTTCCAGCAATGTGACGAGCACCTCTTTCACCGCCACCGCGCGCTGCGCCTGCTGCTTGGCAGCGACCGCCTGCACATGCGCGCGGCGCGCCTGCCAGATCGTGGTCGCGAAACCGATCAGCAGCGCAGCGGCCACAGCCAGGGACGCCACAACCGCCAGACGATTACGACGTATGAACTTGCGCGCACGATAGCGCCGGCTCGGCGCACGCGCAGCGATCGGACGCTCGTCGAGCCAGGCACGCAGGTCGACACTCAACGCCTCGATCGAGGCATAACGCCGCTCGGGTTCGCTGCACAGCGCCCGGAGCACGATCGTGTCGAGATCGCCGCGCAGCAATCGTGTCCGCGCATCGCGACTGCCCTGCGCATTTCGCACGGCGCGCGACGGCGCCAGGCATTCGGCCCCGCAATCGTGCTCGCGCGGCCCCTGACCGGTCAGCAGCCGATACAGCAGCGCGCCCAGGCCGAACACGTCGGCGGCCGTGTTGACCGGCTCACCGGCCAATTGCTCAGGCGCGGCATACTCCGGCGTAACCGCACGCCAGACCGTGCGCGTCGCTTCGGAGAGGCGATCGTCGAGCAGGCGACCGATACCGAAATCCAGCACACGCACATGCCCCTCCGCATCGACCAGCACGTTGGAGGGCTTCAGGTCCGCATGCACGACCAGATTGCGGTGCGCGTAGGCGATGGCGGCGCACACATCCAGCATCAACTGCACGCGGGCGCGCAGGTCGAATTCGCGGCGGTCGCACCAATGGTCGATGCGCTCACCCTCGACCTGCTCCATCGCCAAATAGGGCGTGCCGTCGTCCGCTGCGCCGGCCTCGTACAGATGTGCGATATGCGGATGATTCAGCCGCGCCAGGATCGCCTGCTCGCGCCGGAAGCGCACCAACGCCGGGTGCGTCAGCGCACCGACTGGAAGAAGCTTGATCGCCGCACGCTGCAGAGTCGCGTCTTCGCCGCGCCGCGCCAGCCAGACCACCGACATACCGCCGCGTCCCAGCTCGCGCTCCAACGTCCAGTCGCCGACCCGTCGTCCGGCCAGACACACCGGCTGCCACGCATGCGCATCCGCGCTCGGACGGTCCAGCACGCCGGCCGCGGCATGCGCGCGCAGCAGGCGACGCACGCAGGCCTCGAGATCCGTGGCCAGATGCATGGCCTTCAGCGCCTCGTCGCGTTCCGCCTCGGACAGATCGAGTAATCGATCCAGCATGGCATCGGCCTGCTCCCAGAGTTCGTCTTCCGGGCGTTCCATCGCGATCCCTCCTGATCCGGATCAGGACTCCGCGGACAACCGCGCGTGCAGGAAAGCCCGCGCCCGCTCCCATTCCCGCTTGGCGGTGCGTTCGGAGCATTCCAGCAGTTCGCCGATCTCGGCGAACCCGAAGCCCGCGAAATAGTGCAGTTCGACGATCTCCACCTGACGCGGCCGGCGCACCCGCATGTGCTCCAGTGCCTGGTCCAGCGACAGCACTTCCACGTCCGCATCGGTGCTCGGCGCCAGACGCTCGGTCAGCGTGATCTCGCGCTGCGGACCGCCGCGCTTGAGCGCATTGCGCCGGCGAGCCGCGTCGACCATGATGCTGCGCATCGCGCGCGCCGCGCAGGCGAAGAAATGACGCCGGTCGTTGAGCGACAACGTGTTGCCTCCGGTCAGTCGCAGATAGGCTTCGTGCACCAGCACCGTCGGCGTCAGCGTGGCCGACGATCCGTGCATGCGCCCCCGGGCCATGCGCAGCAGTTCCGGATACAGCGCTGCGAACACATCGGAAAGACAGTGCGGCTCACCCTCCCGCGCGCGCACCAGCAACTGTGTGATGTCGGCCATGCCCTCCCCCTTGACGACGGGAACACCTCCAACCCCGCCAGCAAGTCTACAACCGGGATGCCGCCACCACGAATCGCTCGTGGCCATGCCGTCGCCGCCGGTCCGCCGTCCTGCAACGGCGGTCGACGGACCGGTCTGCACGAGACGTCTACAGATCCACGCCGAAGCCGACGCCCGCGGAACTCTCGGAGCCGCTAGCCGTGGCGCCGAAACTGAAATGCACGCGCTTGCCCACGGATGTGCCGTAGCCCACGGACAAGGCAGCCTTGCCGCCGGAGAAACCGACGCCCGCCGCCAGACGACCGTGGTGGCCGGCCCCGGCCGCGTTGATCGCCATCTGCGTGGACGCCGCGCTCATTGCGCTGATGCGTGCCATGCGCCGATCGACCTGGTGGAAACGATCATCGACCTGGCTGCGGAAGCGATCGAACACGGCCGGATCGCCGCCGGTGGCCAGCGTGGCGATCTGCGAATCGGTATAGGCCTGGGCCGCAGCCAGCGTGTTGGCATCGCCATGGTCGGCGATCTGTTGCGTCTGACGCACGTTCACGGCATCCGTCGGTGCGGTGCCGTCGGCCACGTTGGTGACCTGCCGTTCGCTGCCGGCCGCGCCGACCGAGACCGTGTTGTCGCGATCGGCGACCGACATTGAACCCAGCGCCACCGCATTGACCCCGATCGCGTGGCTGTTGTGACCCACCGCCACGCTACCGTCGGACTCAGCGCGGCTGTTGGCACCCAACGCCGCGCTGTAGTCGCCGCTGGCGCTGCTGATCGCGCCTGCCGCCACGGCCCCTGCGCCGGTCGCGGCACTGCGATGGCCGAGCGCCGTGCTCATGCCCGCGGTCGCCCGGCTCTGACTGCCCATCGAGGTGCTGTGCTGGCCTTCGGCATCGGCCTGCATGCCGATCGCGGTCGCGCCCAGCTGAGTCGCCTGGACGCCCTCGCCGGCGTCATAGGTACCGTTGCCGTTGGCGTCGAACCAGCCGCCGATGGCGACGCTGCCGGCATTCTGCGCGATGCTGTGCGAGCCCACCGCTACATCGCCGGTGTCGCTGGCCAGGGCGGCGTGACCGTAGGCGCTGGTCTCGATGGCGTCGGCATGCGCGCCGGTGCCGACCGCAGTGCTGGCGTTCCCGTAGGCGCTGCTGTCGAAGCCGCCGGCGAAACTGACGTCGCCCTGCGCGCTGCTGAACGCGCCGATCGCGGTGCTGCTGCTGCCGGTGGCGCCGCTGACGAAACCGATCGACGTGCTGTTGTATCCCTGCGCCACCGCGACGGGTCCCATGGCCACGGCATGATCACCGCTGGCGATCGTCTGCTCACCCACGTCGACCTGACCGTTGCCGTTGGCGTCGTACCAGCCGCCCACGGCCACGCTGTTGGCGCCGGAGGAGACGCTCAGGGTACCCAGCGCCGTACTGCTGACGCCGGTCGCATGCGAAGCGGCGCCGATGGCGGTGGCATAGTTCTTGTTGGCGAGCGTGGTTTCGTTGGTATCGAGGTAGCCGTCGCCATTGAAATCGATCCAGTTGCCCACCGCCATGCTCGACGCACCGGTAGCTGAACCACCCGATCCGATCGCCATGCTGTGCAGCCCGGTGGCGTAGTTCTCGCGACCCAGAGCGATGCTGGAATTGCCCGAGGCCGTGTTGCCCTTGCCGACGGCGACGGCGTAGTCGCTCGACGTCGAATTCTGATTGCCCAGCGCCGTCGAATAGGAACCCGACGCCGTGTTCTCGTCGCCCGCAGCCGTGGCCACATTGCCGCCGGCCGTGTTGTTGCGTCCGCACGCCACCGCATAGGTACCGCCCGCGGTGCTGCCGCCTCCCGTCGCATCCGTGAGCTGGCAGACCTGCCCGGCCCACGCCGGCCCTGCCCCCACGCACGCCAGCAACGTCATGCCGGCCAGCGCCCGCCGAATGGTCGATACATCCTTCATGTTCGTCTCCTCGCTTGATCCGGTTGGATCACCGTCGAATTCGTGCGTGCTCAGCACGCCCCCGACCGGATAAACGCAATCGACGAACAAACCGCGCCACCGGCATGCGCCCTCCCACACTTGTTTTCCCGCGATGGGGTGGCACGATCCGTCGCGGTTCGACGTTTTCCGGTACAGACACCTGCGCACGGAGAGACGCCGATGAAACACCTCGCCCTTTCATGGATCCTGACCAGCTGCCTGCTGGCTTCCTGCAGCACACGCGCTGCAGACACCTGCCTTGTCGGCACCTGGAAAGCGCAGGGCAACGGCACGGCCACATGGATGGCTCGCCACATGCACGGCATGCGTTTCGACATGGGAATGCGCGAGGGCGAACTGCACCTGCTGGCCGACGGCCGTTACGAATCGCGGGTCCGGCTCGACGCGAAGGCGTCCATGGACAGTGGCGAAAGCGCGGCCACCCACGGCCTGATGTCGGTCCGCTCGCGCGGACGCTGGCGCGCGCAAGAGGATCAGCTGACCCTGCAGCCGCAATCACAACGGGCACGAGGCGCCATCGACTACGTCACGCAGTCCGGACACCGGCTCACGCGCCCGATGCCGACCCCTGCTTCCGGCGCGATGCACATGCGCTACACCTGCCGCGGCGACACGCTGGTCACCCGCAAGCGCTTCCCCGGCATCGCCGACCCGATGATCCAGCGCTACGCACGCGTGCGCTGATGTTCCGCACGCCTTGCCGATATCAGGCGAGCGGGAAAACGGGGAGCGATGCGCCGTTGCGAAAGCCTAGATGGCCGCCCGACGATCAGACCTCGTCCCGACCGCGACCGCGCTGGCCCGAGCGGCGACCGGGCGTCTTCGCCCGTCCCTGCTGCTTGAGTCGCGCCTCCAGCGTTGCCGCCTGTTCCTCGCGCTCGCCCTTGAGCTTGACGTAGTTGCGCCAGCGTTCGGCATCGAGCTCGCCGGCGGCGATGGCGGCCTGCACCGCGCAGCCCGGTTCGCTTTCGTGCGCGCAGTCGGCAAAACGGCAGCGCAGCGCCAGTTCCTCGATGTCGGCGAATAGGTCCAGCGATTCCTCGCCGGTGAGCTTGAGTTCGCGCATGCCCGGCGTGTCGATCAGGCACGCGCCGCCCGCCAGCGGCAGCAGCGCGCGATGCGTGGTGGTGTGGCGGCCGCGGCTGTCGCTGGCGCGCACGGCGCCGGTGGCCATGCGCGTCTCGCCCATCAGCGTGTTGGTCAGGGTCGACTTGCCGGCGCCGGAGGAACCGACCAGGACCACAGTGTCGCCCGGCTTCAGATAGCCGGCCAGATGTTCGACGCTGGCCGGATCGCGTGCGTTGATGGCGTGCACCGGCGTGGATTCGGGCAGCCGCTCGCGCAGCGCGGCGCACTTGGCCTCCGCATCCTCGGTCCGATCCGCCTTGGTCAGCAGCACCACCGGCTGCGCGCCGGAGCCTTCGATCAGCAACAGGTAGCGCTCGATGCGACGCGGGTTGAAGTCGCCATCCAGACCCGTCAGCACCAGCACGTAGTCGATGTTGGCGGCGATGATCTGACGCGCGTAGCGCTCGCCGGCGGCGGCGCGAGTCAGCGTCGAACGGCGCGGAAGAATGCGCTCGATGGTCGGCGGCTCGGCGTCGTCCAGCACCACGAAATCGCCGACGGCCGGCCGTTCCGCGGGGTCGATGCGGCGCTTCAGGAAACGCCCGTCCGGCTGCGCGGGAATCACCGCGTGCCCGTCGTGCACCTCGTAGCCGGCGCGATGCTGCGCCACCACACGGGCGACGCGCGCAGCGGGATCGGCGTCGCGCCAGCCAATGCGGCGCAGCGCTTCGATGTCGGAACCGGAACTCATGCCACGATTATGCCCTGCGCAGCGCCGCATCGCGGCCCCACTTGCGTGCGAAGCGCTGTTAGCATGCGGGCAAATCCATTCGTGAAGCCCCTCCGTGAAGCCGATCGCACCCAGCGCCCGCCTCGCCGAAGTCCGCTACGAAATCCGCGGCGCCCTGGCCCGCCGCGCACGCGACATGGAAGCGGCCGGCACGCCCATCGTGCATCTGAACATCGGCAACCCGGGACGCTTCGGCTTCCGCGCACCCGCGCATCTGGTCGACGCCATCCCCGCGCACCTGACGCACAGCGACGGCTACTGCCAGGAACAAGGCATCGACGAAGCGCGTGAAGCCATCGTCGCGCGTCAGCATGCGCGCGGCGTGGCGGACGTCGATGTCGACCGCGTATTCATCGGCAACGGCGTCAGCGAACTGATCGACATCAGCCTGCGCGCCCTGCTCGGCCCCGGCGACGAAGTGCTGCTGCCCAGTCCGGATTATCCGCTGTGGAGCGCCTCGACCGTGCTCAACGGCGGCCGTCCCCGGTACTACCACTGCGCGGCGGCCAACGACCATCTGCCCGATCCGGAGGAGATGGAGCGCCTGATCACGCCGCGCACCCGCGCCATCGTGCTGATCAACCCCAACAACCCGACCGGCGCGGTCTACCCGCGTGCGCTGCTCGAACGCATCGTCACCCTGGCCGCGCGCCACGACCTGCTGTTGCTCAGCGACGAGATCTACGACGAGATCGTCTACGACGACGCGCGCTTCGAGCCACTGGCGCCGCTGGCTGGCGAGGTACCGTGCCTGAGCTTCTCCGGCCTGTCCAAGGTGCACCGCGCCTGCGGTTTCCGCATCGGCTGGATGAGTCTGTCCGGCGACCGCCGACGCACGGCGCAACTGCGCGACGCGCTGCAGTTGCTGTCGGCCCTGCGCCTGTGCGCCAACGTGCCGGCGCAGTGGGCCGTGCGCGCGGCGCTGGAAGGCCCCGACACCATCGGCCCGCTGTTGCGTCCGGGCGGCCGCCTGCATGCGGCGCGTCAGGCCGTGCTCAACGGCGTGGCGGCCAGCCGGCATCTGCAACTGGTGGCGCCGCGGGGGGCGCTGTACGCCTTTCCCGCCGTGCGCGCCGACACGCTGCCGACGTTCGACGACAGCGAATTCGCCCTGCGCCTGCTTGAAGAGGAAGGCGTGCTGCTGGCACCCGGCTCGAGCTTCAACGTCGAGGCCAGCCGGCACCTGCGCCTGACCCTGCTGCCGGAACCGGACACGCTGCGCGATGTGTTCGCGCGCATCGAGCGCGTGCTGGACCGCATGAGCGAAACCGCATCGCACTGCACGCGCCGCTCCGCCTGAACCGGAGCGACGCGCATCGCGCACGCGAATCGCGTAGGCTGAGTGCATGACGTCCGCTCCCGATGCCTGCCGCTTTCTCGCCCTCGGCGATTCCTACACCATCGGCGAAGGCGTGAACGCGCATGACCGCTGGCCGCAGAAGATCGTTCACGCCCTGCGCCGCGAGGGCCTGCGCGTGGACGACCCGCAGATCATCGCCGTCACCGGCTGGACCACCGACGAACTGGCCGCCGGCATGCGCGCGGTGTGCCTGAAACCGCCCTACGATCTGGTCAGCCTGTGTATCGGCGTGAACAACCAGTACCGCGGCCGCGACGTCGGCGGTTACCGCGAGGAATTCGCCGCGCTGCTGGAACGCGCGGTGCATCTGGCCGGCGAGCGTCCGCGTCAGGTCATGGTCGTGTCGATCCCGGACTGGGGCGTGACCCGCTTCGCCCGCGAGCAGGAACGCGACCGGACGGCCATCGCGCGGCAGATCGACGTCTACAACGCCGTCGGCCGCGACGAGACCCTGCGCGCCGGCGCGCACTGGGCCGACATCACCGGCCTGTCGCGCGCCTGCGGCGACGACGACGACATGCTGGCCAGCGACGGCCTGCACCCTTCCGCCGCCCAGTACGCCGTGTGGAATCAGCGCCTGCTGCCGCTGGCGCGCACGCTGCTGCGCCAACAGCGGGGTTGAAATCGGCGCGGACGCCCCCGATTCAAGGCAGTCGAGACCTTCGGGCGCATCGGCGGACACCGCATTCCGCGGTATCATGGCCGATCCCCGCATCATCGATCACGGAATTCGCCATGTCCCTCGATACCGCCACCCGCGAACGCATCCAGTCGCTGCTCGACACGCACCGTGTGGTGCTGTTCATGAAGGGCGACCGTCATCAGCCGATGTGCGGTTTCTCCGCCGCCGCGATCAGCGCGTTGAACGACGTGCTGGACGAATACCACACCGTCAACGTGCTGGAAGACCCGGAGATTCGCGAAGGCATCAAGGTGTTCGGCGACTGGCCGACGATTCCGCAGTTGTACGTCGAGGGTGAGCTGGTCGGCGGTTCCGACATCGTGCGCCAGATGTACGCCTCGGGTCAGCTGCACGAGCTGTTCGGCGCCGAGGTGCCGGACCGCACGCCGCCCGAGATTACCGTGACCGACAAGGCCGCCGACGCCATCCGCGAAGGCATGGGCAACGCCCAGGGCATGGCGTTGCACCTGAACATCGGCGCCGACCACAGCGCCGGCTTCCAGCTGGCGCCGGCCGGCGATCACGACATCGTCAGCGTCGCCAACGGCATCGAGATCCATCTCGATCCGGGCAGCGCGCAGCGCGCGCGCGGCATCGTCATCGACTGGGTCGAGACCATGCAGGGCGCGGGCCTGAGCCTGCGCTTCCCCGGCGCTGCCGAAGTGCACGACCTGAGCGTGGCCGAACTGAAGGCGCGTCTGGACGCCGGTGACATCACCGTCGTCGACGTGCGTCCGGCCGACCAGCGCGCGCTGGCGCCGTTCCCGGGCGCGCGCTCGCTGCAGGACGAGGGCGAAGCCGCCTTCGCCAACCTGCCCAAGGACACGCCGCTGGCGTTCCTGTGCCACCACGGCGTGTCCAGCCGCGGCGTCGCCGAGCACTTCGCCGCACATGGTTTCACCCAGGTGCACAACGTGACCGGCGGCATCGACGCCTGGTCGCAGGAGATCGACGACAGCGTCCCGCGCTACTGAACCGGGACCTGCGGCACCTGCACCGAGGCGCCCGACGCGCTAGGATCGAACCGGGCCGGCCGTCGCGCCGGCCCTTTTTCGTCTTTCCGCTGGAGAACCCGATGAAACGCCTGCTGTCCCTGGTCGCGCTCGCGGCCCTGGTCGCGACCGGCGCGATGGCCGCCACCGCGATGCCCTACAACCCCAAGGCCGACGCCAAGGCCCAAGTGCAGCACGCGCTGCAGATCGCGAAGAAGAACGACAAGCCGGTGCTGGTGTTCTTCGGCGCCAACTGGTGTCCGGACTGCCGCGCGCTGGCCAAGTCGATCAAGACCGGCAAGAACGCCGCGCTGATGCACGCCAACTTCAACATCGTGAAGGTGGACGTAGGCAACTTCGACCACAACCTCGACATCGACCACCGCTTCGGCAACCCGATCAAGAAGGGCATTCCCGCCGCGGTCATCGTCTCGCCGCAGGGCAAGGTGCTGTACGCCACCCGCGCCGGCGAACTGGCCAACGCGCGTCACATGAGCGATCAGGGCGTGTACGACTTCTTCGAGCAGCGTCTTTCGCAGATCCGTCAGGCCAGCGCCTCGAAATGAGTCCGTCGCCGGACACGCTGGCGCCCGAAACGTTCGCGCAGGTGCGGCTGGATACGCCGCGCCTGTGTGTACGCACGCCGGACGTAGAGGATCTCGACGATCTGCTGTCGATCTACGCGCACCCCGACATCGCCCGTTACGGCACTCACGCCCCCTGGACCGATCTCGACGAGGCGCGTGCCTGGCTGGAACGCGCCGAGAGCGGGCACACCAGCGCCAGCGCGCTGACCCTGGTGCTCGAAGACCGCGCCACGCAGCATGTGATCGGCACTTGCGTGCTGTTCAGCCTGCATGCCGAATCCCGCCGCGCCGAGATCGGCTATACCCTGCACCGCGAGCACTGGGGCCGCGGACTCATGCACGAAGCGCTCACCGCCTTCATCGGCCACGCCTTCGAGGCCATGAAGCTGCGCCGCATCGAAGCGGACATCGATCCGGCCAACGCCGCCTCGCGCCGCGTGCTCGAACGCCAGGGCTTCGTGCACGAAGGGCGGCTGCGCGAACGCTGGTGCGTCGGCGGTCAGGTGACCGATACCGACCTCTATGGCCTGCTGCACCACGAGTGGCGCCGACCGGACGTCGACGCGTAACGACGCAGCGCGGCACATCGGACATTTCCATCGCGGCGCTCGTCGGTTCTATGCTTGCACCGACGCTCTGACGCACGCACCCATGTCCTCACGCGACTCGAACCACGCTTCCGCCGCTGTGCGCGCGCAGGTCTACGGCCATCGCGGCGCGCCGGCGCACTTCCCCGAACACACCCGCGCGTCCTATCTGCGCGCCATCGCCGATGGCGCAGACTTCATCGAACCCGATCTGGTGATGACCCGCGACGGCGTGCTGGTTTCGCGCCACGAGAATGAAATCGGCGGCACCACCGACGTCGCGGAGCATCCCGAATTCGCCGACCGGCGGACCCGCAAACGCATCGACGGCGAAGACATCGATGGCTGGTTCACCGAGGACTTCTCGCTGGCCGAGCTGAAGACGCTGCACGCCCGCGAGCGTCTCCCCGAACTGCGCGGCACCGCGCACGACGGCCGCTATCCGATCCTCACGCTGGACGAGATCATCGAACTGGCCGCCGTCGAATCGGACCGCCGCGGACGCGCGATCGGTCTGGTGCCGGAGATCAAGCACGGCACCTACTTCCGCGAACTAGGCCTGCCGATGGAAGACCGTCTGCTCGCCACACTGGCCGCGCACGACTACACGCGCAAGGCGCCGATCGAGATCCAGTCGTTTGAAGTCGGCAACCTGATCTACCTGCGCGAACGGATCGGCGACGGACCGCACCGCTCCGCATCGCACATCCGCCTGCTGCAACTGCTCGGCGCGCCGGACCGTCAGCCCTACGACATGCAGGCCAGCGGCGACGCGGCGACCTACGCGGACATGACGACGCCGGCCGGCCTGCGCGCCGTCGCCCTGTACGCCGACGCCATCGGTCCCGACGCCGACGCCATCCTGCCGCGCACGACGGACAACCGCCTCGGCGCGCCGACCTCGCTGGTGCAGGACGCGCATGACGCCGGACTGCGCGTGCATCCCTACACCTTCCGCCCCGAAAACCGTTTCCTGGCGCGTGAATTCCAGGACGGCGACGCTCCGAACCATGCCTCGCAGGAAGGGCTGGCGCGGCAGATCCACCGCTTTCTCGACCTCGGCATCGACGCCTTCTTCACCGACGACCCCGCCGCGGGACGCATGGCGGTCGACGGATGGAACGCCGCGCGCTGACGTCCTCGGCAAGCGCAGCAGCCGGTTCGCTATCATCCAGGGTCGGCCGCCAACGGCGGCGCACAGGAACGCATCGCCATGTCGAATCTCGAGCGCGCGTATCGCACGCTGGTCGCCGATCCGAGTAGCGCGCAGCGCGACGACTCCGTGTTGAAGCAGGACGAGCCGCGCAACTTCTTTCTGTTCGTCGGCAGCCACTTCCTGACCAAACTCGGCGACGCGCTGAGCAACCCGAAGACGACCCTGACCTGGCTTGCCGGAAGCCTCGGCGTCGCCGGCTGGATGACCGCCTTGCTGGTGCCGCTGCGCGAATCCGGCAGCATGCTGGTGCAGATCGGCCTGGCCGGTGTCGTCGAACGCTTCCGTCATCGCAAATGGGTGTGGTCGCTGGGGGCCCTGCTGCAGGCGGCCAGCATGTTCGGCATGGCGGCCGTCGCGCTGTGGCTGCGCGGCTACGCCGCGGGCATCGCGCTGCTGGCGCTGCTGACGGTGTTCGCGCTGTCACGCAGCCTGTCGTCGGTCGCCTCCAAGGATGTCCTCGGCCGCACCCTGCCGAAGTCGCGCCGCGGCCGCGCCAACGGCTGGTCGGCCAGCGCCGCCGGCATCGCCACGTTGTGCATCGGCGCCGTAGTGGTGGGCTTCGGTCCGGGCACTCTGTCTTCCGACGGCTACGCGGCGGTGCTTGCGGGCGCGGGACTGCTGTGGATCATCGGCGCGGGCCTGTTCGCCTTGGTGCGCGAACCCGGTGCGAAGCATGGCGCCACGGATACCGACACACGCCTGCGCATGCTGTTCCGCGACCGCCGCCTGCGGCGCTTCGTGGTCGCCCGCGCGCTGCTGATGTGCACGGCGCTGTCGGCGCCGTACTACGTGATGCTTGCGCAGCGGCATGGCGGCGAGACGCCGCGACTGCTGGCGGTATTCATCGCCGTCGAAGGCGTGGCGGCGATGCTGGGCGGACCGCTGTGGGGCAAGCTGGCGGACCGTTCCAGTCGTCACGTCATGCTGATCGGCGGTCTCTCCGCCGCCGCGCTCGGCGCGACGCTGGCCGTCCTGGTGACGCTGGATACCGGCATGCTCGGTCTGTTCTGGTTCATGCCGCTGATGTATTTCCTGCTGTCGCTGGCCCATCAGGCGGTACGCATCGGCCGCAAGACCTACGTCGTCGACATGGCCGACGACGACACGCGCACCGATTATGTGGCGGTCAGCAATTCGGTCATCGGCATCCTGCTGTTGATCGTCGGCGGCACAGTCGCCGCGCTCTCGGCCTGGTCCATCACCGCCGCATTGACCCTGCTGACCTTGATGGGCGGCTGCGGTGCCCTGCTGTGCAGGCGCCTTCCCGCCGTGTCCGATGACGAAACATGCACATAGTCAGCTGGACGAAATTTCCATGGCTCGATGGCGCCGCATCATGCTGATGTCTTGTTCGATTTCGCATCGAGCACCGCCTTTTCGAGTTGCTCGACCGACTCCATACCAGCAACCACTCGACCGTTGATCACCAGCGTCGGCGTTCCCTGGATACCCAGATCGACGGCTTTGGATTTCTCCTGATCCACGATCTTAGCCGTCTGCCTGTTGTCCAGACAGGACGCAAAACGTTGCACATCCTTCACGCCCGAAGTCTGTGCCAGCGAGGACCAATCCACACCCTTGCTGAAATCGATCTTGAAGAGCTGACTCGAGAACGCACGATACGCACCCTGCTCGCCCGCGCACCGTGAAGCCAGCGCTGCTTCATAGGCGTGATCGTGAATCTTGGTCAAGGGAAAATCGTACCGATACACCACCATATCGTCACGGTGCTTGTCGTAGACCTTTTGCAGATTCGGTTCCAATGCACGACAGAATGGACACTGATAATCCGAAAATTCGACGACCACAACAGGGGCGCCAGTCTGCCCCATGGCTGGCGTCTTGCCGGCCACGAGAGACTTCCAGTCGGCGATATTCTTGACGGCGTGACTTGCAGACGGATGGAAGAATGTCTGTTTAGCGACCGCAACCGTGACCACAATGGCGCAAATCACGAGCACTCCGGTCACGATATTGGGAAATACGTTTTTCATTATCGGTCCTTGACTGTTCTAAACACATGCTCGGAGAAAAGCGTTCCTGAACGAGGACCGCCCCGAATCCGACGGGAACCCACTTTGGGGTTCCCGCCTACCTGCAAGGTTCACAGGCGTTCAATGGAAACGATCAATAACCACAGATCCCGCCGTGGAGAGCGCAGTTATTGGAACCCTCGTCACACGTACCATCGCAGCAGGTGGCCTCACCCAGGCTCCTGCAAACATCAATTGCAGATGGGGTCACACCCGGGCGCTCGGCACGAGCATGGGCCATTCCACCGAGTGCCGTTCCTGCCACGATCACGACGACTGCTAGACCATTGATCAACATTCTACGGATCATCTCATTCTCCTTTGAGGTCTTGGTGTCCTAACGCTGTCTACGCAGGTCGCTATTTCACTCTCACTGACATCGTATTGACACGAGTGGCGCAGACTCAATCATTATCCACCCTCATGCTGAGGATATGTCAAGAATCCATGATTGAGACCCTGCCATCGCGAGCTAGATAACGCGATCTCGGCAAACAAGCCAAACCCTGCACTCGGTTTCGACTCCGTCTGCCTGCCGCCTCTGGCACAGAGTCCTATGAACTTTTATCCCATGCGTTCATTGCAATATCCGACTGAACACCCATCGGCATGAAAGCGCCGCCGAGGAACGGCGATTACTTCAGCATCTTGCGATGCGCGTGGATCGACATCAGCACGCCGAAGCCGGCCAGCAGCGAGACCGCCGAGGTGCCGCCGTAGCTGATCAGCGGCAGCGGCACGCCCACGACCGGCAGCAGGCCGGTGATCATGCCGCCGTTGACGACCACGTAGACGAAGAAGCTCAGGCCGATGGAACCGGCCAGCAGACGCGCGTAGGTCTCGCGCGCCTGGGCGGCAATCCACAGGCTGCGGCCGACGATGAATAGGTAGAGTCCCAGCAGCAGCAGCACGCCGAACAGGCCGAACTCCTCGCCGAACACCGCGAACACGAAGTCAGTGGTGTGCTCGGGCAGGAATTCCAGATGCGACTGGGTGCCATGCTGCCAGCCCTTGCCGAAGAAGCCGCCGGAACCGACGGCGATCTTCGACTGGATGATGTGCCAGCCAGCACCGAGCGGGTCGGATTCCGGGTTCAGCATCGTCAGCACGCGCTGGCGCTGGTAATCGTGCAGGAATGGCCACGCCGCCGGCGCCGCCAGCAGCACCAGCCCCAGCAGGAACAGGATGCGTCGCCAGCCCATGCCGGACAGGAACAGCACGAAGGTGCCGGCCGCGCCGACCAGCAGCGCCGTGCCCAGATCGGGCTGCTCGGCGATCAGGCCGGCGGGTACGCCGATCAGCACGGCCGCGCCGAGGATGTGCTTCCACGACGGCGGCAGATGACGCGGATGCAGGTACCACGCCACCATCATGGGTGTGGTCAGCTTCAGCAGTTCCGACGGCTGGAAGCGCACCACGCCCAGGTCCAACCAGCGGTAGGCGCCGCGGCCCTCGCCGACGATGGCGACGATGACCAGCAGCAGCACCGAAAAGCTATACAGCCAAGGCGTCCAGGTACGCAGATCGCGCGGCGAGATGCGCGAGATCAGCAGCAGCAACGCGCCGCCCAGCAGGAACCGCAACGCCTGATTGACGACCAGGCGCATGCTTTCGTCGCCGGCGCTGTAGAGCGTGATCAGGCCGACACCGGCCAGCAGCATCAGCGCGCTCATCAGCGGCCAGTCCAGACGCTTGTGCTCCCACAGTCGCACCGCGAAACGGCGCAGCCGCATGACGAGTGGCTGCATCATGGCGTACCTCCGCTGGCCGCGTCGGGTTTCTTCGGTACGGTAGGCGGCGGCAGGCTTCCGGGTGGCTGTTCGGCCAGCCAGGCATCGAAAATCTTGCGCGCGATCGGCGCCGCCACGCTGCCGCCCCAGGCGCCGTGCTCGACCACCACCGCCACGGCGATGCGTGGATCGCTGGCCGGCGTATAACCCTCGAACAACGCGCGATGCCGTCGCGCCAGCGCTTCGAGGTTGGTGCGATCCTCGTACGCGTTGGTCGTGCGCGAATAACGCTCGGCGGTACCCGTCTTGCCGGCGATCACGTAGGGAAAGCCGTCGCCCAGGCCGCGCGCCGTGCCCTTGTCGCCGTTGACCACGGCGATCATGCCCTGCCGCACCACCTGCCAATCCTTCGGGTCGTGCGCGATCGGCTTGCCCGGCGCGGGCGGCTTGACCGGCGTGCGCTTGCCATCGATGCCCTTGCGCGTCGCGATCAGCAGATGCGGTCGATGCGGCACGCCGCCGTCGGCCAGCGTCGCCAGTGCGCTGGCGAGCTGCACCGGCGTGACCACCCAGTAGCCCTGACCGATGCCGGAAATGACCGTTTCGCCGATGAACCACGGCTGGTTGCGGTGGATGCGCTTCCACTCGCGCGAGGGCAGCACGCCCGCAGCCTCGCCGGGCAGATCGATGCCGGTGGGCTTGCCGAATCCGAACTGGGCCATCCAGGTGCTGAGCTTGTCGATGCCCATGTCGTACACGAGCTTGTAGAAGTACGTGTTCACCGACTGCTCGATGGCCTGCACCAAGTCCACGCGTCCCGCACCGTTGCGCTGATCGTCGCGATAACCGCGCACCTGTCCCGGGATGTAGAACACGCCGGTCGACATGACCGTGTCGGAAGGCTTGCGGAAATCCAGCTCCAGACCGCCCAGACCGATGAACGGCTTCACCGTCGAGCCCGGCGGATAGCCGCCGCGGATGGCGCGGTCCAGCAGCGGCTTCTCGGGGTCCTTGAGCAACTGCGTGTAGTCGGTGCTGCTGATGCCGCCCACGAAAAGATTCGGATCGAAGCTCGGCACGCTGACCATCGCCAGCACCTGACCGTTGCGCGGATCGATCGCCACGGCTGAACCGGCCTGTCCCTGGAAGGCCTGGTACGCCGCCTTCTGCAGACGCGCATCGATGCTCAGATAGAGACTCTCGCCCGGCACCGGCGGATGGGTCTGCAGCACGCGCTGCACGCGCTGATCGGCGTTCACCTCGACCACCTCGTAGCCGGGCTCGCCGTGCAACTGGCTCTCGTAGTAACGCTCGATGCCGGTCTTGCCGATGTGCGTGGTGCCGTCGTAGCGATCCGGATCGACATGCTTGAGTTCTTCCGCACTGATGCGCCCGACGTGCCCGACCACGTGCGCGAACAACGCGCCCTGCGGGTAGTTGCGGCTCAGGTACGGCACCACGTCGACGCCGGGAAAGCGCCAGCGGTTGATGGCGAAGCGGTCGATCTCGTCTTCGTTCAGGCGCAGCTTCAACGGCACGCTCTGGAACGCGCGATGCTGCTTCAGGCTGCGGCGGAAGTCCTTGATGTCCTGGTCGCTCAACGGGATGATCATGCCCAGCTGATCGAGCATCTCGTCCATGTTCTCCACGCGCTCGGGCACCACGTCGAGCCGGAACGCGGGCACGTTGTCGGCCAGCAGCACGCCATTGCGGTCGTAGATCAATCCGCGCGGCGGCGGCAGGCGGCGCAGGTGCACGCGGTTCTGCGTCGAGCGCGTCGCGTATTCGTCGTGCTGCACGATCTGCAGCCAGAAGAAGCGCCCCGCCAGCACCAGCAGCGCGAAGGCCACCAGCACAAAGCCGGTCAGGGCCCGCACGCGGAACAGATGCGCTTCGAGCTGTTCGTTCTTGATGCGCGTCGACTTCAGCGCCATGACCGAGGCTCCGTCACGCCAGGCTCAGACACGACAGACAGCGTACTCATGCCTCGTGGGCGCGCAACCGGGCACGCACGTCGTCGAGCAGCAGGAACACGAACGGCCAGATCAGCGCACCGATCAACGGCGCGATGGCGAAACTCACCGGCGGCAGCGGATACCCAGCAAAGCTGCGCAGGATCAGCTCGATGATGCGGTCGTTGATCAGCAGCGCGAGCACGGCCAGCGCCTGCTGCCACATCGGGAAGAAGCGCAGCCGCGCCCGGAAGCGCAGCACGATGAACACCAGCACGGTCAGCCGCAACGCCTGTTCGCCGAGCAGGAATCCGTTCACCACATCCGCACCCAGACCGATCGCGAACGCCACGCCCAGGCCGACCACGTCGCTGGATTCCAGCGCCCAGTACAGCAGGATCAGCGCCGGCCAATAGGGCTTGAACGCGATCAGCGCCTGCGGCAAGGGCAGCAGCATCAGCAGCAGGGACAACACCACCGTGCTCCAGAACACGATCGCGCGGACACGTTGACGATTCATCGCGTGCTCCGCGACGAGGCCGTGGCCTTGACGTCGGTTTGCGGCGCCAGATCCGCGGGCGGACCTTCCTCGCTGACCGGCGCGGGCGGACCGACCGGCGGCGCAAGATCACGCAGCAGCAGGACTTCATCGGCGCGCTGCATGTCCGCGCTGGGTTCGGCGCGGGCGGTCAGGAACATGCCCGACAGTTGCGGTTCGACATGCGTGACGGTCGCGACCGGGAAGCCGGGCGGGAAGCGGCCGCCGAGACCGGAACTGACCAGCGTATCGCCCACTTTCACATCCGCGGACACCGGAATCGTCGGCAGCGACAGCTGCCCGGCCTCGTGCGAACCGTAGGCGACGGTGCGCATGCCGGTGCGCGTGTCGGTAACCGGAATGGCGTGGTCGGGATCGGTGATCAGCATCACGGTGCACGTGTTGGGCAGCGCCTGGATCACCTGCCCCATGATGCCGTGCGAATCGATCACGACCTGGCCGATCTTCACGCCCTGATGCGCGCCGATATCCAGCGTCAGGCGATGGCTGAACGCGCCCAGATCGATGTCGATCACCCGCGCCAGCTGCACGTTCATGCCGAGCTGGCGACGCGTGTCGAGCAGTTTCTTCAGACGCTTGTTCTGGCGTGACACGGCGGCCATGTGATTGAGCCGCGCGTTGGCCAGCAGCAGGTCCACGCGCAGCTGCTTGTTCTCTTCGGTCAGCTTTTTGCGGTCGGCGAAGGCCACGCGGGCGGCGCGGAAGCCCGACGCCGGCAAGCCGGCCAGGTGATAGATCGGCTCGATCACGATGGCTGCGCCGTAGCGCACCTTGCCCATCCAGTGACCGCGGTGATCGAGCACCATCAACACGGAGGCCAGCGCGAGATAGACGATCAGCCGCAACGTTCCCGCCATGTTGGCGGAAAACAGCGAGCCCCCGTCACGTGTCAGCGTCATGCCCTTCCCGTCGGCGTGATAGGCGCATGCTGACGCATCCGCCGTTGACCTGCCATTACTCGCCGGTGAAGAAGTCGCTGCCGTGCTGGTCGATCATCTCCAGCGCCTTGCCGCCGCCGCGGGCGACGCAGGTCAGCGGATCGTCGGCCACCTGCACGTACAGGCCGGTCTCCTCGGTGATCAGGCGATCCAGATCGCGCAGCAGCGCGCCACCGCCGGTCAGCACGATGCCGCGCTCGGCGACGTCCGAGCACAGTTCGGGCGGGGTCTGCTCCAGCGCCGCCTTGACCGCGGCGACGATGCCGGAGATCGGCTCGTGCAGCGCTTCCAGCACTTCGTTGGAGTTGATGGTGAACATGCGCGGCACGCCCTCGGCGAGATTGCGGCCGGAGATCTCGATTTCCTTGACCTCGGTCTGCGGATAGGCGCAGCCGATCTCGAGCTTGATGCGCTCGGCGGTGGAGTCGCCGATCAGGGTGCCGTGGTTGCGGCGCACGTAGTTGATGATGGACTCGTCGAAGCGGTCGCCGCCGATGCGCACCGACTGCGAGTAGACGACGCCGTTGAGCGACATCACCGCCACTTCCGAGGTACCGCCGCCGATGTCGAGCACCATCGAGCCGCGGGCCTCGTGCACTGGGATGCCGGCGCCGATCGCGGCGGCCATCGGCTCCTCGATCAGGAACACGTCGCGGGCGCCGGCGCCCTCGGCCGATTCCTTGATCGCGCGGCGCTCGACCTGGGTCGAACCGCACGGGACGCACACCAGCACGCGCGGGCTGGGGCGCAGCATGCGCGACTTGTGCACCTGCTTGATGAAGTGCTGCAGCATCGCCTCGGTCATGGTGAAGTCGGCGATCACGCCGTCCTTCATCGGGCGGATGGTGGTAATCGAACCGGGCGTGCGGCCGAGCATGCGCTTGGCCGTGCTGCCGACGGCCTCGACACGCCGAGGCGCGCCCGAGCCGTGCTCATGACGAATGGCGACAACCGAGGGTTCGTTCAGCACGATGCCCTCGCCACGCACATAGATCAGCGTGTTGGCCGTGCCCAGATCGATGGAGATGTCGTTGGAGAAGAACCCACTGAACCATTTGAACATTGCGCTGCACGCCGCCCTTGCGTGTGATGGGGAAATAAGCAGGTCAGTCTAGTCAGCGCCGAGTTAGGGCGCAAGCGGAGAAACGTTAAGAAAGTCTTTGTTTCGCCTAGGGATGCGCGTCATTTCGCATCCCGCGCATGAATGCCTGTGCCGCTCATGCGCGGCGACCTGAACAGCCGGGTCGCCGGATCGGTCCGCAGAAGATAAAATGTCGAGGTTTTGTGCGGATGCGTCCGAACCTTCCGCATCCGTCCGCCTTCTGCACGGGGAACGCACCACGCATGTCTGCCTTGATCTGCGGCTCGCTGGCCTACGACACCATCATGTTGTTCGAGGACCGCTTCAGGAACCACATCCTTCCAGACAAGGTGCACATGCTCAATGTGGCCTTCCTGGTCCCCGGTATGCGCCGCGAATTCGGCGGCTGCGCCGGCAATATCGCCTACAACCTGAAGCTGCTCGGCGACGCGCCGATCCCGATGGCAACCGTCGGTCAGGACTTCGCGCCCTACCGCGCCCATTTCGACGCCTGCGGCATCGATCTCAGCCAGGTCAAGGAACTGCCCGAGCTGTTTACCGCGCAGGCGTTCATCACCACCGACCTGGACGACAACCAGATCACCGCATTCCATCCGGGCGCGATGATGCGTTCCAACGAGAACCACGTGCGCGACGTGGCCGAGGCGACCTTCGGCATCGTCGCGCCCGACTCGCGCGAAGCCATGCTGCAACACGCCAGCGAGTTCGCGGAACGCGGCATCCCGTTCATCTTCGATCCGGGCCAGGCCATGCCGCTGTTCAACGGCCAGGAATTCCGCAACTTGATCGAGATGGCGCAGTTCGTCACCGTCAACGACTACGAGTCGCAGGTGCTGCAGGAGCGTACCGGCTGGACGCCGCAGGACATTGCCGCCCGCGTGAAGGGCTACATCGTCACGCGCGGCGCCCAGGGTTCCTACATCTATGCCGACGGGACGATGCACGACATCGCACCGGCCAAGGTCAGCGCGATCACCGATCCGACCGGCTGCGGCGATGCCTACCGTGCCGGCCTGATCTTCGCGCTGATGCGCGACATGGACTGGCCAACCGTGGGCCGCGTGGCCTCGCTGATGGGCGCACTGAAGGTCGAGCACCCGGGCACGCAGAACCAGCGCTTCGACTTCGCCCACTTCGCCGAACAGTTCCAGCAGCAGTTCGGCTACGCGCTGGACGCCTGACGCGCCCCGCGCCGGCAACGCGTCGTCAATCTTCCACGCGATACCGCATGGTGGCTTCGACGGCGCGCTGCCATCCGGCATAAAGACGCTCGCGACGGTCTTCCGCCATCTGCGGCTCGAAGCGCCGGTCCAGCGCCCACAGGTTCGCGATCTCCTCGCGATCGCGCCACACGCCCGCTGCCAGACCGGCAAGATATGCCGCGCCCAGCGCCGTGGTCTCGTGGATCTTCGGTCGGATCACCGGCACGCCGAGCAGATCCGCCTGGAACTGCGCCGTGAAATCGTTGGCGATGGCGCCGCCGTCGGCGCGCAGTTCCATCAACTCGATGCCGGCGTCGTTCTGCATGGCGTCGAGCACATCGCGGGTCTGGTAGGCCATCGACTCCAGCGCGGCGCGCACGAAGTGCTCCTTCTGCGTGCCGCGTGAAAGCCCGAACACCGCGCCACGCACGTCGCTCTGCCAGTATGGCGCGCCCAGGCCGGTGAACGCCGGCACCATGTACACGCCATCGTTGTCGCCGGCGCGCTCGGCGTAGGCCTGCGAATCGCCGGCCTTGCCCAGCATGCGCAGACCGTCGCGCAACCACTGCACCACCGAGCCGGCCACGAACACGCTGCCTTCGAGCGCGTACTCGGTAGTGTCGCCGATGCGCCAGGCCGGCGTCGTCAGCAAGCCATGCGTCGAGCTGCGCGCTTGCGTTCCCGTGTGCATCAGCAGGAAGCAGCCCGTGCCGTAGGTGTTCTTGGCCATGCCCGGCGCGAAGCAGGCCTGGCCGAACAGCGCGGCCTGTTGGTCGCCGGCGATGCCGCAAATCGGCACGTCCTGTCCGAAGAAATGCTTGGATTCGATGCGGCCGTATTCCTCGCTGCAACCGCGCACTTCCGGCAGCATCGAGGCCGGCACGTCGAACAGCTCGAGCAGTTCATCGTCCCATTGCTGCCGATGGATGTCGTACAGCAGCGTGCGCGAGGCATTGGTGATGTCGGTGACGTGCACCTTGCCGCCGGTGAGATTCCACACCAGCCAACTGTCGATGGTGCCGAACAGCAACTCGCCGTTGTGCGCCCGCTCGCGCACGCCGTCAACATGCTCGAACAGCCACTGGATCTTGGTCGCCGAGAAATAGGCGTCGATCAGTAGCCCGGTGCGTTCGCGCACCAGGCGATCGACCTCGTCGTTACGCATGCGCCGGCACAGTTCAGCCGAATGCCGCGACTGCCAGACCAAGGCGTTGTGCACGGGCGCGCCGGTCTTGCGATCCCAGACCACGGTGGTTTCGCGCTGGTTGGTGATGCCGATGCCGGCGACCCGCGCCGCGTCCAGTTCGGCATGATGCATCGCCTCGGTCAGCGTGACCAGTACGCTGGTGAGGATGTCTCGAGGCCGGTGTTCGACCCAGCCCGGCTTCGGGAAGATCTGCTCGAACTCGCGCTGCGCCACGCCCACGACCTGTCCGCTCGCATCGAACACCATCACCCGCGAACTGGTGGTGCCCTGATCGATGGCCACGATGTGATCGCGTTGCTGACTCATGCCATATGCTCCCCGGAGCGCGTCTGGTCTGCCCTCGACAGCGTGTCCACGACGCCGTCGAGATAGGCTTCCAGATGCGTTCTCTGATCCGCATTCAGGCGCAGCCCGAGCTTGGTGCGGCGCCACAGAATGTCGTCCGCGCTGCGCGCCCATTCGCAGCGGACAAGATAATCGACTTCGGCACGATACAGGCCGGCGCCGAAGTGCTCGCCTAGATCCTCCACGCATGTAGCTTCGCCGAGCAGGTCCGCGGTAAAGGTGCCGTAATGGCGTAGCCAACGATGTGCGAGTCCGACCGGAAGCCACGGCCAGCGTCGCGACCACCCATCGACCAGACGTTCGGCGTCGGCGAAGTCGCCGCCGGGCAGGGGATCGCCGTCGGCGGTCCACGCCGGCGCATCGACACCGAGCGCCGTCGCCAACCGATCGACAGTGTCTTCGCTGAGACGTCGGTAGGTGGTGATCTTTCCGCCGAAGACATTCAGCAGCGGCGCCTGCGGCCGCTCATCCAGCTCAATGCGGTAATCGCGACTGACCGACGATGCATCGCCACCTTCATCGAGCAACGGCCGCACGCCGCTGTAGTTCCAGACCACGTCGTCCGGTGTCACGGCACGCTCGAAATAGCGATTCACCGCATCGCACAGATAGCGCGTTTCGTCGCCGTCGATATGCACTTCGGCGGGATCGGCGCGATAGTCGACATCGGTCGTGCCGACCAGCGTGAAGTCGGTCTCGTACGGAATCGCGAACACGATGCGCCGATCCGGCTGCTGGAAAATGTAGGCGTAGTCGTGATCGAACAGGCGCGGCAGGACGATGTGACTGCCTTTCACCAGACGCACGTCGCGATGTTCACGTTGTCCGACGACCTCGCCGAGAAAACGCCCCGCCCACGGACCGCAAGCGTTGACCAGCGCACGTGCACGGACTTCCCGCTGCGCACCATGGCGTTCCTGCAATACCGCGTGCCATACGCCGTCGCGTACCTGCGCGGATACGCAACGCGTGCGCACGCGGATCGAGGCACCACGCCGCGCGGCATCCATCGCGTTCAACGTCACCAGCCGCGCATCCTGCACCCAGCCATCCGAGTACACGAAGCCGCGCTCGTACACCGGCCGGAGCGGTTCACCGCTGACGTGCTTGCGCAGATCCACCGCCCTGGAATCGGCCAGGGTACGATGCGCCGCGCCCAGACGGTCGTACAGCATCAGACCGAGACGAATCATCCACATGGGGCGAAGGTGCGACTCGTGCGGGAGCACGAAGTGCATCGGCCAGGTAATGTGCGGCGCCAGACGCAGAATCACTTCGCGTTCCGCCAGCGCCTTGGCCACGAGGCGGAATTCGTACTGCTCCAGATAGCGCAGGCCACCGTGGATCAGCTTGGTGCTTGCGCTCGACGTATGGGCGGCAAGATCGTCTTGTTCGCACAGCGTCACGGACAGACCGCGCCCGGCCGCATCGCGCGCGATACCCGCCCCGTTCACGCCTCCGCCGACCACCAGGATATCCGTGTCGTACTGCATTTCGATCTGCGCCTCGCAATGAATTTGCTTCTACGTCCACGCTAACACGCAGCACGTGAAGCAGGCCCACGAGTACAAAAAAGCATCGGCATCGGGTAAGCGATGCCCTCAGCGGAATATCGAGTAGACGTGCCTGCTGAGCGGCAACTCTTCCAGCAGTATCGACAGGTTCCGAGCGCCGCTTTCCGGGCAGCCGTCTCCTGCTGGCCCGCTCACGGACGCGGTGTCGCGTCATCAGTCTCCGCAGGCAACAAAAAAGCCCCCGACGGTAAGTCGGA
>NZ_KN196471.1:0-241553 GCF_000761445.1 Oleiagrimonas soli
TTTCCGTCAACACCCTTTTTCAGGGAAATTTTCGGTCGCGGTGAACGCTCTTGCGAGCGACCGCTGCGATGTGCGGGCCGCGAATCTTACGCCCTCGGGCAGGGGATGGGAAGGGGTTCATGCAAACTTTTTCGCACGGCGGTCGCGCTACACTCGAAGCACGCCTTTCAGATCCGCACGGGAACACGCTTCACATGATTCGACGCTACCTACTACCTGCGCTGCTGGCGCTTCTGGCCGGCGCATGCGTCGCCGCACCGACCCAACCGGCGACGCATACGCTGACGCTGCACGGCCACGTCTTCCACGTGGAACTGGCGACCACCGACGCGCAACGCGACCTCGGCCTGATGCATCGCACGCACATGGCGACCGATCACGGCATGCTGTTCGCGTTCGCTTACAGCGGGGTACAGACCTTCTGGATGAAGAACACGCTGATCCCGCTAGACATGCTGTTTTTCGACAAGGATCGCAAGCTGGTGTCGATGCAGTTGAACGTGCCGCCCTGCACCGCGGACCCGTGTCCGCTGTATCCCAGCGGCAAGCCGGCGATGTACGTGCTCGAACTTGCCGCCGGGACAGCCGCTCAGCTGGACATCCAGACCGGCGACACCTTTTCGCTGGAAGGGCGCATCGGCCCGGTGCATTGAACGCGTGCTTCGTCGGCAGGGCCGCAAGGCAGACCAACCTGGTAGGGCACCAGCGGCCCGGGCATCATCTCGGGATGATCGAGCCAGGCGTCGTCAAAGGGAATGAACTGTTTCATGGGCTGCCTCCGTAAAGCGTTCGGCGGAATTGCAGCTTCATGAAAGCGCGGCGAACGGCCGCGCGGCGGGCCGATTCGGGCAATTGTCTGACCGGATCGGCGCATGCTGAGACGGATCAGTCGATCTCGATCATCTCGAAATCGTCCTTGGTCACGCCGCAGTCGGGACAGGTCCAGGTGTCGGGAATGTCTTCCCAGCGCGTGCCCGGCTCGATGCCCTCCTCGGGCAGGCCCTCGGCCTCGTCGTAGATGAAACCGCACACCACGCACATCCATTTACGGGCAGCTACTGCCTCGGAACCGGTGACACTCATCGCAGGAACCATGACCATGCAAGGAAAGAAGGAACCGCCATTGTCGCAGCTTCGCGCACCGCAGGTACAGCCGATGCCGTCGAGGCGCTGCGCATGAGCACGAAGCGCCTGCCCCACGGCGGCCTCTACGCCATCGCCAACGGAGCGCGCGCGGATCTCGTCGACCGCGCCGTCGCCGCCATGCAGGGCGGCGCACGCATGCTGCAATATCGCGACCTGCACTCGGACGAACGCACGCGCCTCGCCACGGCACGCGCCCTGGTCGCCGCGGCGCAGCCGTTCGGCGTGCCCGTGCTGGTCGATCACGACATCGCGCTGATGCACGCCAGCGGCGCCGCCGGCGTACATCTGGGATCGATGGACGACGATCCCGCCGCCGTGCGCGCCGCGCTCGGCGAACATGCCGTGATCGGCGTGTCCTGCTACGGCGATCTGGAGCGCGCCCGCGAAATGGCGCGCAAGGACGTCGACTATCTGTCCTTCGGCGCGTTTCATCCGTCGCCGAGCAAGCCGCAGGCGCGGCAGGTCCCGATCGACCTGCTGCGCGAGGCCGCGACGCTGGGGCCGGCCGTGGTGGCAATCGGCGGCATCACCCCGGACAATGGCGCTCCACTGATCGCCGCGGGCGCGGATTTCCTGGCCTCGATTTCCGGCGTGTTCGACGCCGACGACACACGCGCCGCCGCGCAGCGCTTCTCCACCCTGTTCGACGCAACACGAGCCGCATCTTCATGACCAGCAACCACGAACTGTTCCAACGCGCGCAACCGCTCATGCCCGGCGGCGTGAATTCGCCCGTGCGCGCCTTCAACTCCGTCGGCGGCGAGCCGTTCTTCACGCAGCGCGCCGAGGGCGCCTACCTGTGGGACGTGGAAGGCAAGCGCTACATCGATTATGTCGGCTCCTGGGGACCGATGATCGCCGGCCACAACCATCCGCATGTACGCGAGGCCGTGGAGCGCGCGGTGCGCGACGGCCTGTCCTTCGGCACGCCGTGCGCAGCGGAAGTGACGATGGCCGAGACGATCCAGGCCATGGTGCCGTCGATGGAAATGCTGCGCATGGTCAATTCGGGCACCGAGGCGACCATGTCGGCCATCCGCCTGGCGCGCGGCGCGACCGGACGCGGCAAGATCGTGAAATTCGAGGGCTGCTATCACGGCCACGGCGACAGCTTCCTGGTCAAGGCCGGCTCCGGCGCGCTGACCTTCGGCGTGCCGACTTCGCCGGGCGTACCCAAGGCCAGCGCCGATCTGACCCTGACCCTGCCCTACAACGACCCCGACGCCGCCAGGGCACTGTTCGCCGAGCAGGGCGCGGACATCGCCGGACTCATCATCGAGCCGGTGGCCGGCAACATGAACTGCGTGCCACCCGAAGCCGGCTACCTGGAAGGCCTGCGCGAGCTGTGCACGCAGCACGGCGCGGTGCTGATCTTCGACGAAGTGATGACCGGCTTCCGCGTCGCCGCCGGCGGTGCCCAGGCGTACTACGGCGTGACGCCGGACCTGAGCACCTTCGGCAAGGTCATCGGCGGCGGCATGCCGGTCGGCGCCTACGGCGGCAAGCGCGAGCTGATGCAGCAGATCGCGCCGACCGGACCGATCTACCAGGCCGGCACGCTGAGCGGCAATCCGGTGGCGATGGCGGCGGGTCTGGCGATGCTGGAACTGGTGCGCGAACCGGGCTTCCACCGCGCACTGGAGGACAAGGGCGCGATGCTGGTGAACGGCATGCAGCAGCTGGCCGACAAACACGGCATCGCGTTCAGCACGCATCTGGTGGGCGGCATGTTCGGCCTGTTCTTCGGTCCCGGCCCCGTGACCCGCTTCGAGCAGGTCACCGCCTGCGACATCGACGCCTTCAAGCGCTTCTTCCACGGCATGCTCGAACGCGGCGTGTACCTGGCGCCGAGCGCGTTCGAGGCCGGTTTCATGTCCTCGGCGCACAGCGACGCCGACATCGAACAGACGCTGGCCGCCGCCGACGAGGCGATGGCGGCACTGCACGCCTGAGGAAACCCGCCTTGTCCCGCCGCGCGCCACGCCAACACTTCGCACCGCACGCCCCGGCCGGCGGCGCGGCATGGCGCGCGCGCTGGTTCCACGTGATCTTCGGCCATCAGGATCGCGCCGGGCGCGGGTTCGACGTGATCCTGATCGTGGCGATCGTGGCCAGCATCCTGGTCACGATGCTGGACTCGGTGCAAAGCCTGCATGCGCGCTACGGCACCGAGTTCTATCTGGCCGAATGGGCCTTCACTCTGGCCTTCACCACGGAATACCTGGTACGACTGTGGGTGGTCGAACGGCCATGGCGCTACGCACGCAGCTTTTTCGGTGTGGTCGATCTGCTGTCGGTGCTGCCGACCTACATCAGCCTCGCGCTGGCTGGCAGCCAGTACCTGCTGGTGATCCGCGCACTGCGCATCCTGCGCATCTTCCGCGTGCTGAAGCTGACCCGCTACGTGGGCGAGGCCGACCTGCTGTGGACGGCGCTGATCCGCAGCCGGCGCAAGGTACTGGTGTTCGTCAGCACCTTCCTGACCCTGGTGCTGATCTTCGGTGCGCTGATGTACCTGATCGAAGGGCCGCGCCACGGCTTCACCTCGATCCCGCAGTCGATGTACTGGGCGGTCATCACCATGACCACGGTCGGTTTCGGCGACATCACCCCGTCGACGCCGCTGGGCCAGTTGCTGACCTCGTTCATCATCCTGATCGGCTACAGCATCATCGTGGTGCCGACCGGCATCTTCACCGCCGAACTGGCGTCCGGTCTGCGCACGGCGCAGGCGCAGCGGCGATGCGATCAGTGCGACCTCAACGGGCATGAAGTCGACGCGCGCTACTGCCGCCGCTGCGGTGCGCTGCTGACCGACAGCGACGCATCCGAAGCGGCTTCCTGAGCAGCGCGAAAAGTTGCTACGTGCCGGTTGTCGCGGCTTCGCCCGTACCTTCGGTCAAGCGTCCGCTGCCGCCAGAAAATCGTCCAGCGCGGCGGAGAGTCGTTGCAGACCCTCGGCCACGTCGGCATCGTCGATGTTGAGCGCGGGCACCAGCCGCAGCACATCGGGACCGGCCTGCAGGATCAGCAGACCATGCCGCGCGGCGTGGTCGAGTATCTCGCCCGCACGCCCCGCGAAGTCTTCCTTCAGCACCGCGCCCAGCATCAGCCCGCGGCCGCGGACTTCGCGGAACAGGCGTTGCCCGCCCATCCGCATCAGCGCCTCGCGCAGCACGGCGGACTGCCGCTCGACGTTGGCGCGCAGGGTGTCCGAATCCAGTTCGCGCAACGCTGCGCAGGCCACGGCCGCCGCCAGCGGATTGCCGCCGAAGGTGGTGCCGTGCGCGCCGAAGCCCATGACCTCGGCAACCTTGGGGCCGGCCAGCATCGCGCCGATCGGCACGCCGCAGCCCAGCGCCTTGGCCAGGGTGACGATGTCCGGCGTCACCCCGTCCTGCGCATGCGCGAACAGCGTGCCGGTGCGGCTCATGCCGCATTGGATCTCGTCCAGCACCAGCAAGGCGTCGTGCGCGTCGCACAGTTCGCGCAGACGCTTCAGGAATCCGGGCGCGGCCGGCACCACGCCGCCCTCGCCCTGTACCGGCTCGACCAGGATGGCGGCGACGTCGCCCGCCTGCATCGCCGTTTCCACCGCCGCCGCATCGTTGAACGGCAGATAGCGGAAGCCGCCCGGCAGCGGTTCGTAACCCGCCTGGTACTTCGGCTGCGCGGTGGCGGTGACGGTCGCCAGCGTGCGTCCGTGAAAAGAACCCTGGAACGTGAGGATCACGCGACGCTCGGGTCCGCGCCCCTGCGCGGCGGCCCACTTGCGCACCAGCTTGATCGCGGCCTCGTTGGCCTCGGCGCCGGAATTGCACAGGAACACGCGCTCGGCGAAGTCCGCCGCCTCGACCAGCGCCTCGGCCAACCGCAGCGGCGGCTCGGTGTAGAACACGTTGCTGACGTGCCACAGCTTCTGCGCCTGCTCGGTCAGCGCCGCGAGCAGCGCCGGATGGCGATGACCCAGCGCGTTGACCGCGATGCCGCCGCCAAAATCGATGTAGTCGCGCCCCTCGACGTCCCACACGCGCGATCCCTCGCCGCGGTCGAGCACCAATTCGCGCGGACGGTAGACCGGCAGGTAGTAACGCTGACCGAGGGCGGTCAGCGTCGCGGTGGACGCGTGTCCTTCTGGGGAGTCGTGCATGGGGACGTTCCGTTACGTGCGGCGCAAACGCTTAAATCAAAACGGCGTGCCTTGATGTATCCGCCTTGAGCGCAAGGCAAGATTACATGCCTCCGATAACCTCAACCAGCTTTCCCTTGGCATCAAAGGCATAAGAAGGTCCTCCGGAGGCGTTCATGTGCTTGCCATGAAAAAGTGCATAGGGAGCCACGGCTACATGCCACTTCCCATCGACGAAAAGAGCGTCGTAGTCGCAACCAGCGGAGACAGGCGGCTTGCACAAAGACGTAGACAAGCGCTTTGCCGCGTTGATGACAATCTGTTTCGCGACACGCTGTCCAGATCGGTTTGGCTTTGGCTGGTGTCGCAGTGGTTCCGACGCACCACCTGTAATGCACGCCAGAGTCATACATAGGACTGCGAAAGCATTGTGCATGTGATCCGTCTGCATGATGCATGTCTGCCGCAGGCGCTACGGTCACCAGCTGCCGGTGTTCTCCATCGACGCCCACGGCTCGGCCGGCGCCAGTGGCTCGCCCTTTTGCAGCAGTTCGATGGAAATCAGGTCCGGCGAACGCACGAAGGCCATGTGGCCGTCGCGCGGCGGGCGGTTGATGACCACGCCCATGTCCTGCAGGTGGGCGCACAGCGCGTAGATGTCGTCGACGGCGAACGCCAGGTGACCGAAGTTGCGCGCCGAGCCGTAGTCCTCGTTCGAGTCCCAGTTGTGGGTCAGCTCGACCTCGACCTCGGACTGCCCGGGCGCGGCCAGATAGACCAGCGTGAATTTGCCCTGCGGATAATCCTTGCGCCGTGTCTCGACCAGACCCAGGCCGTCGCGGAAGAAACGCAGCGAGGCGTCGAGATCGCGCACGCGCACCATGCTGTGCAGGAATTTCATCGGTTGCATCCTCTTCAAAGAAACCGTTTGCGTGAACCCACGCCGCTGTCCGGCAACACGCACGATGCGCGCACCCGCCGCCCGGACTAGACCGTCTGCAGGCGCGCCTCGGCCGCACGGCAGAGCCGCCTGGCTAACCGGCCGACCGACGCGGCTGTGACAGCTGTTGCATCAGCGTAACACCCGCCGCAAGCCGGGCCGCAGCCAACGTTTGCCGTCGATTCATCGCCCGCGGTCGCCGCCACAGGTGTTGCTCGCATGCAACAGGCTTGTTGTCACGGCAGCGTCACGATGGAGCGAAAGCGCGCTGCGCCAAGGGTTGTCGCCGGCTGGCACCGAACTTGCGAGTTGGGGGAGGTCACCAGCACGGAGCGCGACATGCACATTCGACCGCAGCGATTCTTCCCCCATCGCCCGCACTACGCGATGCGCGCATCGATGGCGGCGAGCCTGCTGTTCGCACTCGCATCGCCCATTCATGCCGGCGATGCGCACAAGGCGGTGAAGGCCCAGCACGGCGAGATGGTGCTGCTGCGCGACGTACCGGCGCGTCACGCCACGCGCTCGCAACCGCCCGGCATGGCGCTGATCGTCGACCCGCGTCCGAACCGCGAACTGGCGGGCGCACTGGGCACCGGTGGCGAGCTCGACGACAGCCAGATCGCCTCGCTGAGCGCCAGCCCCGCGGCCGCCGCCGGTCAAACGACCGGCGCCCGCATGACGCAACTGCTGAGCGTGTCCACCCGCAACAGCACGAGTTCCTCGCGGGTCTCGCACGACAACGCACCGCCCGGCACCAACCCGATGAGCACCGTCGGCAGCGCCACGCGCGGCATCGGTTCGCAAGTGCAACACGCGCTGAGCGCCCTGCCGCTGCCCACGCAACCGGGTCAGCGCTGAGGACGATGCCGATGCCTGCCCTCCGCCGCGTTCTCCTGCTGCTCACGCCGCTGACGCTGTTCGCCGCGCTCCCGGCGCACGCCGAGGACGACAGCTACCAGCAGATGCTGCAGTACCTGACGCACACGCGCATGGACGGCCAGACACTGAACAATGCCTCGGGCGTGGTCGGCGTGAACATGGCCTCCGGCGACTTCAACCAGCAGACCAACGTGCGCGCCCTGGCCGTGGGCGATCACGCGGCGATCCAGGTCCGCACGCGCCAGTCGCGCACGACCAACGTCGCCACCGACCCCGACGTCGCCAGCGCCAGCATCGGCGGCCAGGCCATGCAGGGCGCGCAGGGCGTCTTCTCGATCAACCAGGCCAGCGGCAACGGCAACGCGGAACGCAACGTGGTGACCGCGGCGCTGGCCAGACAGGGCATACGCGAAGCCGGCGACACATGGTTTGCCGCCGCTTCCGCGTCCGCAGGGGGAACCGTTTCCCCCGCTCCGTCGGCAGCCGCCGGCAAGGAGCGCGCCGTCGCCGTCGAATCGACTGCCATGCAGGAGGTTCGCGGCGTCGTGCAACTCAATCAGGTCGCCGGATCGGCCAATGCAGCGTCCAACCAGCTGCATCTGTCGATCTCGCAGCCCGTGCAATAGCAACAGCCATTCGCAGAACAACCATGGACCAGAGAGAGGGAAACACCATGAACAAGACCATGAAACGCACCGTGCTCGCCATCGCCGTCACCGCGCTGTTCGGCGGTTCCGCGTATGCGCAGAGCGTCGATCCGCACCAGGGCAACAACGACAGCGTCAGCTTCGAGAAGGACGTGTCGCTGAATTCGGACGTGACCCTGCGCGGCCGCGTGCAGGTGGACGGCATGATCAACGTCGATTCGGCCGCCATCTCCATCGTCAACAACCGTCAGACCAACGGCGCCAACTACGCCGAGAACCAGATGGTCACCAATGACGCGGACGTCGACGGCAACGCCGGTCGCGAGACCTCCGGCAACATCGGCGCCAACGTCGCCGCCGGCGACAACAACCAGCAGGACAACGCTGCCGCGCTGTCCGCGGCCGACGCCAGCTTCACCTTCGGTATGGCCGACTCGGAAGTCTTCGTCGATCAGCAGGGTTCGTTCAACCAGACGCTGAACATGGCCACCACCAACCAGGCCACGATCGGCAACAGCGCCTTCCGCGACGCGTCCGGCAACATCGGCGTCAACGTGACCTCGGGCAACAACAACCAGCAGAAGAATGCGATGGCCGCCTCGGTGGCGACCAGCAGCTTCGCGCAGGCGACGGTGTCCTCCGACCAGGCCTCCGGTCACAACGAGACCATCAACGCGCTGTACGAAGACGTCTACATGACGTCGGTGCAGGTCTCGCTGAGCGGCAGCGGCAGCGGCAGCTACAGCGGCAGCGGCCAGGGCAGCGCCGACCTCGGCCTGAGCGGTGCGGTCGACCAGATCGGCGACGTCTATCCGGACACCTGGACCGGCGACGCGCATCCGGCAGGTTCGCAGACCGGTCACATCGATCTCGACACGGCCACGCAGGGCGGTTCGGACCTGAACGGCGACGGCGGCGCGCTGGCCTTCGGCTTCACGGATGACTCGTCCGCGTCGGGCGGCCTGGGCTTCGAGGAGTCGGGTGACGTGGCGCTGGACAACATCAACCTGTCCGGCACGGTGAACTACCTGCAGATCTCGTATCTGCCGACCACCAACACCGCCTCGCTGGGCGGCAACGCCTTCCGCGGCGCGTCCGGCAACATCGGCATCAACGTCTCGGCCGGCACCGGCAATCAGCAGGCCAACAGCCTGGCGATGGCCGTCGCGCAGCCAAGCACCGGCGGCGGCAACGGCGGCGGTGGCGAATAACGCCTGAAGCTCTCCCATCGCACGCTCGCGTGCGATCCGTTCCCCGGCCGCTCCTCCCGCGGCCGGGGAACACCTTCTCCACCGAGGACAGGATTCCGATCATGCGTCTGCTCTGCGCCCTTCTCGCACTGCTCTGCGCCCTGACCGCGACCGCACCGGCCCGCGGCGGCGACGTCCAATTCGCCGGCGTGCTGCCCAACGGCGCACTGTACGCGCGCAACGTCGAAAGCATGCAGGAAGCGCGCTATCGCTACATCGTGCGCCAGCAGACCGATTACAGCTGCGGCGCGGCGGCGCTGGCCACCATCCTGCGCTACGGCTACGGCATGAACGTCGACGAGCGCCTGGTGATCCAGGGCCTGATGGGCGTGTCCGATCCGGAGCAAGTCGCCAAGCGCGGCTTCTCGCTGCTCGACATCAAGCGCTACGTGCAGGAACTGGGTCTGCGCGGGCGCGGCTACCGCGTGTCGGTCGAACGCCTGCACACGCTGCGCGTGCCAACCATCGTGCTGATGGACGTCAACGGCTTCAGCCATTTCGTGGTGCTCAAGCAGGTGCAAGGAGACACCGTCGAGATCGCCGACCCGATGCTCGGCAACCGCTCGCTGCCGCTCAAGGACTTCCTGCGCGAGTGGCCGTCGCGAGCGCTGTTCGTCGTCATCGGCAGCGGCTTCGATCGCCAGACCGCCCTGCTCAAACCCATGCAAAAACCCAGCGCACGCGCCCTCTACGCGCGGCGCGGCCCCATTTCCGACGCCGAACTGCTGGACTTCGGCTTCACCAACGCCGACCTGTTCTGACGGCCGGCGTGCAGGAGCACACCATGAAGACTTCGCTTTCCCTGATCACCGTCGCTCTCGGTCTCGTCGGCGTCTCGACGCAGGCGCAGGCCATCGAACACGCTGCACCGGCCGGCAATGGCCTCAGCGAGATCGGCGACGAGGAACTCTCGCAGATGCGCGGACGCTGGACACCCGGCGACGGCAGCGCCACCGTGGCCTACTTCGGCGTCACCATGAGCAGCAACTGGACCACCAGCGGCGGTCAGCAGCTGCAGAGCGCGATGACCGTCGGCATGCGCTTCGACGACCAGAACACGCCCACGGTGACCTTCCAGCCGACGGTGACCATCGTCAGCACCCAACCGATACCCGCTGCCGGCAGCGCGGCCGCCAGCGGCGCGACATCGACCCAGCGTTCGGTGGACAGCTCGGGCCTGAACAACGTGTCCGGCCTGGTGCAGGGCGTGCAATTGGCCGGCGACGGCAACCAGGCCGACAACGTCACCGCGATCACGGTGCGCAACGAAAACGACGCGGACGCGCCGGCCCTGGCGCAGCAAACGGGCACCGCCTTCAACGGTCAGCCGCAGCAGCAATCGGTGCAGAACGGCGACGCCTCGGCCAGCGCCAGCATCGACGGCAGCGGCGCGCGCGTGTCGCTGAGCGTTGCCGGCCAGGGTCAGGTGCAGCAGTGGATCCGCAGCGGCAGCCTCGGCCAGGTCATCGCACTGGGCGCCGACAGCCAGCTCGTCAGCAACCGCATGCAGATCAATCTGGTGCAGCGCTCGCTGGCCAGCAATGTCAGCCTCACCCGCGACTTCGCGCAATCGGTCAGTCAGGTACGCGGCATCGGCTTGAGCTACTGAACAGGGGATTTTTCATGCTTCGCGATCGCAACACGGATTGGCTCGGCCGCACGCTGCTGGGCGTCGCAATCTCGCTGGCCCTCGCGGCCGGCGCACAGGCGCAGAACACCGCGCCAGTCAACGGCATGTCGACATCGGAGAAGGACCAGGCCGAAGTGCGCACGCTGCTCGCGCAACTGCAGGCGCTGAAGACCGGCTACGCCGACCAGGTGCGCCGCCTGCGCGATCTGGATGCCCAGGTGCAGGCGCTCGAATCGCGCCTGGCCGGTCGCACGCTGGACAACCGCACGCTGCCGGCGCCGCCCGCGACCAGCCAGCCGCAGGTTGCGCAGAGCGGCGGCGAACCGGGCTCGCAGCCGATCCGCAATGCCCAGGGCAGCACCGGCGAGGACGCGCGGCCGTCGCGCAGCGTGGAAGACGTGCTGCAGCAGGAACACGCGCTGTTCGATCGCAAGTTCACCATCGAGAACGGCCTGACCTACGCCCGCTACGACCGCAAGCAGCTCACCCTCAACGGCTTCCTCGCGTTGGACGCGATCTTCCTCGGCAACATCGCGGTGGAGAACGTCGAGTCCGACACCCTGACCTACAACTTCGCCGCGCGCTACGGCCTCAGCCCGCGCTGGACGTTGAACCTCGACGTGCCCTACCTGGCCCGTCGCACCACATACCAGAAGGGCGGCGCCGGCGGCTCGGCCGCCGCCACGGCAGAGCAGATCGTGTCCGGCAGCCACATCGGCGACAGCACGCTGAGCGTCAACTACCGCATGCTGCCGGAAACCGCGACGCGCCCCGACACCGTACTCACCTTCGGCATCACCGCGCCGACCGGACGCCATCCCTACGGCATCGACTGGCGCGTGCTGGAACGCGACAACGACCAGTTCGTGCGCTTCGCCGTGCCCAGCCAGCAACCCACCGGCAACGGCATGTGGACGGCCAACCTGGGACTGTCGATGGTCAAGACGCTGGACCCGGCGATCCTGTTCGGCAACATCGGCGTCGCCCACAGCATGGCGCGCGACTTCAGCGACCTCGACAACAACCCGGACACCATGAATCCAGGCCGCGTGCAGCTCGGCAACGTCTACAGCTTCGGCGGCGGCGTGGCCTTCGCCTTCAACGAACGCACCAGTCTGAGCCTGTCGTTCAACGACCGCATCAACGCCAAAGCGCGCGTGCAGCCGCGCGGCGGCGAATGGGATTCGGTGATCGGCAGCGACGGCCATGCCGCGACCTTCAACATGGGCGTGACCTATGCGCTGAACCAGCACACCACGCTGGTCAGCCTGCTCGGCATCGGCCTGACCCCGGACGCGCCGGACGTCACGCTGAGCGTGAAGATCCCCTATACCTTCTGAAGTCCCGCACGCCGCTGACGGCGAGGTGCACGCACGCGCTCAATGCGTGGTGGTGTTGAGCCTGACGCTGTACTTCTTGCACAGGCGATACACCGTCACCCGCGAAACCTGCAGCCGCCGCGCGCATTCGCTAACGTTGAAGCGACTGGCGCGCAGACAGGCGATGATGGCTTCGCGCTCGGCATGCGCGCGGGCCAGATCCAGCGTCGGTGCGTGTGCGCCGACCGGCGCGGCCGCCGGCCGCGCCGCCAGATCGAGATCGGCCGCACCGATCAGCGGCGACTCCGCCACCACCGCCGCGCGGCGCACGCGGTTCATCAGTTCGCGCACGTTACCGGGCCACGCGAACGTGCACAGCGCGGTCTCGGCCTCCGGACCGAAGTCGCGCACGTGCGTGCCGGCCGCATGCTCGCGGCGGAAAGCGTCGAGGAAATGCCGCGCCAGACGCAGGATGTCCGCGCCGCGATCGCGCAGCGGCGGCACCGGCAGACGCAGCACGTTGAGCCGGTAGTACAGATCCTCGCGGAAACGGCCATCGGCGACCGCTTTCTCCAGATCCACGTGGGTCGCCGCGATCACGCGCACATCCAGGCGGATCGACACGCAGCTGCCGACGCGCTCGATGGTGCCTTCCTGCAGGAAGCGCAGCAGGTTGGTCTGCGCATCGAGCGGCAGGTCGCCGATCTCGTCGAGGAACACCACGCCGCCGTCGGCGGCCTCGATGCGGCCGATCTTGCGCGAACCGGCGCCGGTGAACGCGCCGCGCTCGTGACCGAACAGTTCCGACTGCACCAGATTGGCCGGCAAGGCGCCGCAGTTGATCGCCACGAACGGTCCATCGCGACGGACCGAGCGACGATGCAGCGCGCGCGCGGCGACTTCCTTGCCGGTGCCGGTCTCGCCGGTGATCAGCACAGGCACGTCGACCGGCGCGAACTTGGTGATGCGCGCCGCCAGCTTGCGCATCGGCGGACTGCAGCCGTACATGCCCTCGAACACGCAGTCGTTTTCGACCGTGCGATCGGCGGCGTTCAACCGCGCCATGCCCCAGGCGTGACCCAACGCGTCGAACAGACGATCCGCGTGCACCGGCGCCGTGACATAGTCGAAGCAAGCGGCGCGCACCAGCGTCGCCACGCGTCGATCCGCCAACGCCTGCGAACACACCAGCGCCACCCAGCGCTTCTCCGGATGCGCCGCCAACAGAGCCTCCAGACGCGTCAGGCGCCGATCGTCCCGTTCGCGCAGATCGATGACGCCGACCGTCGCCGCGCTGCGCGCCAGCAGGGCCTCGACGTCGCCTTGCAGCGGCAAGTCCAGCACGTCCCATCCCGCCTGGTCCAGCGCCGCGTCTTGTTCTGTTTCGATCTGGCCAAGCCAGACCACCTTGCGCCTGAATCGCGCCGGTTCAGTCATGGAATCCGTCCCCATCGATGGATGCGTGAAGCGCTGCAAGCCAAGTGCAGCGTGACGTCCCATCAGCTTCGCGCAGCCGCGCGCGGGCGGCCATTCCACGACCGTCGTATGCCTTTCAGTGGAACGCGCCGAATCAGCCCAGGAACAGGTCCGGCAGCAGCGGCTGACCGGGTTCGACGGCATAGCCGCTGAAATCGCTCACGCCCGCTTCGCGCAGCACGTCCTCGTCGATGGAGAATCGGCCGTTGCAGTCCCGCGCCGGCTTGCACAGCAGCGCATGCGCGGCATCGGCGACGATCTCCGGCGTGCGGCAAAAGCGCGGCTGCACCGTATCGCCGAGCATCGCCAGCGCCGCGGTCGCGATCACCGTGCGCGGCCACAGCGCGTGCACGCCGATGCCCTGGGAGCCGAGTTCGGCGGCCAGACCGAGCGTGACGAAGCTCATGCCCATCTTGGCCAGCGTGTAGCCGGTGTGCGGTCCCCACCACTTCGGATCCAGATTCGGCGGCGGCGCCAGGCTCAGGATGTGCGGATTGGCGGCCTTGCGCAGATACGGCAGCGCCGCCTGCGCGCACACGAAGCTGCCGCGCGCGTTGACCTGCTGCATCAGGTCGAAGCGCTTCATCGGCGTCTTCTCGATGCCGGCCAGCCAGATCGCGCTGGCGTTGTTGACCAGAATGTCGATGCCGCCGAAGCGCTCCGCCGCCTGCGCCATCGCTGCGGCGACCGCCTGCTCGTCGCGGATGTCGAGCTTGATCGGCAGCGCCGCGCCGCCCGCGGCTTCGACGGCCTCGGCCGCCGAGTGGATGGTGCCGGGCAGCTTGGGGTTGGGCACGCCGCTCTTGGCCGCGATCACCACGTTGGCGCCGTCGCGCGCGGCGCGCAGACCGATCGCCAGACCGATGCCGCGCGAGGCGCCGGTGATGAACAGGGTTTTCCCGGAAAGTCCGCTCATGCGCATGTCCTGCTGCGTGCCGAAAGCCGTCAGTGTACGCCCGCCATCGCGCTACTCGCGTTGGAAGCGCGGCAGCACGTCGCGCAGTTCGGCCAGACGCGCGACCGGATCGCGCAGTTCCAGCAGCATCTGCCGCTCGGCCACGTCCAGCGGCAGCAGTTCGGCCAGACGGTATCCGACCCACGACGCCTCGTCGTAGCTGGACTTCGGCGCGTCGCGCCAATGCGGCGCGGCCTGCTCGATCAGTCGCTGCAGCACCTCGCCCAGCAGCACGAATTCGGCGGGCAGCTCCTGTTCGGCCTCGGCTTCCCAGCAACGCACGTCACCGCGCAGTTGGCCGTTGTCGCGCATGTGCACGCGCTCGACGCGGAAGCGCTCTTGTCCCTGCGCGCGGATGCCGAGAATGCCGCCGGCATCGGTGAAGAAATCGGTGATCCGCGCCAGCGTGCCGACTGCGGCGGGAACCGCCGGCGCGCCGACTTCCTGGCCTTCCAGAATCAGGCACACGCCGAACGGTGCGTCGCTGCGCGTGCATTCGCGCACCATGTCCAGATAGCGCAGCTCGAACACGCGCAGGCGCAGCTGGCCGCCGGGGAACAGTACCGTGGACAGTGGAAACAGCGGCAGATCGGTGAGGGTCGAGACGGTCGAAGCCATGCCCCGAGTGTATCGACCGTCGCGCGTAACGTCAGGGATACGCTGAACACGCCTACGCAGAGGTCTCCGTTCTGCCTGCGCGCAGACGCGGTGCGGCGGCGCGGCGCGGCGGCGCGGCGCGGCGGTGAAGGCGGGACGGCCAGTGGCGGCGGCGCGGCGGGCGGAAGATCGCCCCGGGCGCTTGGCAACAACAGATCGGGAGGGATGTCCAGAAGACCGCGTCGGCCCTCATGCGCGACTTGTCCTGGCAATCAGCCTGCGTGGCACCACGTGCACCATCCGCCGAGCCTTCCGGACCTCATGCCGCCTGCGCAGGCGGCTTCAGAGCATCCCTAAGGGGCGTCGCCACCCATGGGCGGATGCGCGCGCAGCATCTGCGCGAAGCGACGCGGCGCGTTCTCGAAACCGCCGTTGGACATGAACACCACCCGGTCGCCGCGACGCACGCCGAAGCGCAGCGCCTCCAGCAGTGCATCGACGCTGGGCGCGACATGCCCGCGCCCCTGCAGGGCGGAGGTCACCTTGACCGCGTCCCACGGCAGGTTGGGCCTTTGCAGGAACACCACCTGGTCGGCGTCGGCCAGCGACGGCGCCAGCGCTTCGGCGTGCGCGCCCTGCCGCATCGAGTTCGAGCGCGGCTCCAGCGCGACCACGATGCGCGCATCGCCGACCTTGGCGCGCAGTCCGGCGAGCGTGGTGGCGATGGCCGTCGGGTGATGCGCAAAATCGTCGTAGACGTGCACGCCGTCGATCTCGGCAATCGTCTCCATGCGCCGCTTGACGTTGGCGAACGCGGAAAACGCCGGCAGCAGCGCGACCGGATCGCAGCCCTGCGCCGTGGCGGCGGCCAGCGCGGCCAGCGCGTTCATCACGTTGTGACGGCCCAGCAACGGCCAGTCGATCGCGCCCAGCACGGCGTCGCCGCGGCGGACCTCGAAGCGGCTGCCGTCGTCGGTCAGCAGGCGTGCGCGCCAGTGGCCGGCGTCGATGCCGAAGGTCTCCACCGGCGTCCAGCAGCCCATGTCCAGCACCTCGGCCAGCCGCGCGTCCTCGGCGTTGACGATCAGTCGTCCGTTGCCCGGCACGATGCGCACCAGATGATGGAACTGGCGCTGGATCGCGGCCACGTCGGGAAAGATGTCGGCGTGGTCGTATTCGAGATTGTTGAGGATCGCGATGCGCGGCCGGTAATGCACGAACTTCGAGCGCTTGTCGAAGAACGCGGTGTCGTACTCGTCGGCTTCGATCACGAACGGCGCCTCGGCGGCGCGCGCGGGTTCGGGGCCGCCCAGCCGCGCCGACCCCTCGAAATTGCCGGGCACGCCGCCGATCAGGAACCCCGGCTGCAGACCGGCCTGCTCCAGCAGATGCGCGAGCAGGCTCGAGGTGGTGGTCTTGCCGTGGGTGCCGGCGACGATCAGCGTGTCGCGCGCGGCCAGCACGTTCTCGCCCAGCCACTGCGGACCGGAGATGTACGGCAGCCGTTCGTCGAGCAGGTACTCGATGACGGGCAGCCCGCGCTTCATGGCGTTGCCGACGATGGTCAGGTCCGGCGCCGGCTGCAGATGCTCGGCGCGGTAGCCCTGACGCAAGGTGATGCCCAGCGCCTCGAGCTGATCGCTCATCGGCGGATAGACGTTGGCGTCGGACCCTTCCACGTCATGGCCCAACTCGCGCGCGAGCGCGGCGGCGCCGCCCATGAAGGTGCCGCAGATACCGAGAAGGTGCAGGCGCATCAGCCGTTGGCAGCGACGCGATCGCCGGGCAGCACGGCCAGGATGCGCTGGAACACCGTGTCCAGCTCGCCCACGCCGTCGACCACCTTCAGCATGCCGTGACGCTGGTACCAGTCGGCGACCGGCGCAGTCTGCTCGGCGTAGACGGTCAGGCGCTTGCGCACGACTTCGGGATTGTCGTCGGCGCGGCCTTCGGCCTTGAAGCGGATTTCGCAGCGACCGACGATCTCCTCGGCCGGCACGTCCAGCTTGACCACGGCGTCCAGCGGCTGCTTCAGGCGCTGCAGCAGGCCGTCCAGCGCCTCGACCTGGGCCAGGTTGCGCGGGTAGCCGTCGAGGATGAAGCCGTTGCGTGCATCGGACTGCGACAGGCGCTCTTCCAGCATGCCCAGCATGATGTCGTCGGACACCAGCTGACCGGCGTCCATCACCGCCTTGGCCTTGCGGCCCAGCGGCGTGCCGGCGGCCACCGCCGCGCGCAGCAGGTCGCCCGTGGAAATGTGCGGAACGTCCAGTTCCTTCTTCAACCGCGAGGCCTGGGTCCCCTTGCCCGAGCCGGGTGCACCGAGTAGCACGAGTCGCATGATCGCTCCAATGAAGTGCCTCGCGCGCCCTCTTCCGACGACGCGCTGGACTCTGGAAAAAATGGAGTTCAAGGTAGCCTTTGCGCCCAGGACAGTCAAACCCGCGGTCGGCGCGCCGCGCCCCGTCTCACCGCAGGAATCGGAACGCCATGACTCAGGGAAAACTGCTCTACGCCCAGTCCGGCGGCGTCACCGCCGTCATCAACGCCACCGCCGCCGCCGTCATCGAGACCGCGCGCAGCCACGGCGTGAAGGTCTACGCCGCGCGCAACGGCATTTTGGGCGTGCTGCGCGAGGACCTGATCGACACCTCGCGCGAGAGCACATCGGCCGTCGCCGCCCTGCACCACACGCCCGGCGGCGCGTTCGGTTCGTGCCGCTACAAGTTGAAGTCGCCGCAGACCGACGACGCCGAATACGTGCGTCTGATGGAGGTCATGAAGGCGCACGACATCCGCTGGTTCCTCTACAACGGCGGCAACGACTCGGCCGACACCGCGCTCAAGCTCTCGCGCCTGGGCCGCGCCTACGGCCACGAAATCCACTGCATCGGCGTGCCCAAGACCGTCGACAACGATCTGACGGTCACCGACTGCTGCCCCGGTTTCGGCTCGGTGGCGCGCTACACGGCGCTGTCGGTGCGCGAGGCCAGCCTCGACGTGGCCTCGATGAGCGAGACCTCGACCAAGGTGTTCATCCTCGAGGTGATGGGCCGCAATGCCGGCTGGATCGCCGCCTCGGCGGGCCTGGCCGGCGAGGATGCGGACGCGCCGCCGCACGTGATCCTGTTCCCCGAGCGCCACTTCGACGCCAAGGCCTTCCTGGCCAAGGTGAAAGCCACCGTCCAGCGCGTCGGCTACTGCACCGTGGTCGCCTCCGAGGGCATCCGCGATGCCGACGGCACGCTGCTGTCGGACACCGGCAGCCGGGATGCCTTCGGCCATGCCCAGCTCGGCGGCGTCGCGCCGCTGCTGGCGCAACTGGTCAACGAGAAGCTGGGCATGAAGGTGCACTGGGCGGTGCCGGACTACCTGCAGCGTTCGGCGCGGCACGCGGCTTCGGCCACCGACCTGATGCAGGCACAGGCCGTCGGCAAGGCCGCGGTCGAGTACGCGCTGGCGGGCATGAACGCGGTGATGCCGGTGATCCTGCGCGAACGCGACACGCCGTACCGCTGGAAGATCGCGCCGGCGCCGCTGGCGCGCATCGCCAACCGCGAGAAGAAGATGCCCAAGAGCTTCCTGACCCGCGATGGCTTCGGCATCACCGCCGCCGCACGGCGCTACCTGGCGCCGCTGATCCGCGGCGAGGCGGCCACGCCCTGCGGCAAGGATGGCCTGCCGCTGCACGCCACCCTCAAGCGCGTCGCCGTGGCGAAGAAACTCGTTCCCTGGAAGGAGCGCTAGGCCGCGCGCGCTCAGGGCGCGAGCAAGCCGTCCTTGCGCAGGGCGGTCGTCAGCCCCTCGCGGTCGAAACCGCGCACTTCGTGACTCGGCGTGAAGATCACCGGCACACCGCGCTCGTGCAATTGCTTGAAGGCCTGCAAGGCCGCATCCGACTTGTCGATCTCGCGATCGACGTAGGCAATGCCGTGTGCCTTGAAATAGGCGCGCGCATCGCGGCAATGCGGACAGGTCGACAGCGAGTACATCACCACGCGCGGCCCGTCCGCCGGCAACTGATGGCGAAAATCGCCGACCTGGACGCGCGGTTTCTCCGGATGCATCCAGCGCGCGACCATCGGTCCGCCGTACCAGCCGGCGCCCAGCCCCAACACCAGAAACGCCACCACGATGGCCATGCTTTTGATATTCACGTCACGAACTCCCGTGCAACGTGCCCTCGCCTAGCGCGAAGACACCGACTGCGCGGCGCGGGCCAGGCCCGCGCCGCGATTCATCCCTGTCGACGCAGGCTCAGCGGCACTGCACCTGGCAATACAGGTACTGCTGTTCCGAGCACAGACCGCCCGGACAGGTCGCCTGCATGCAGGCGGTCACGCATTCGTCGTAACCCGGCGGCGAGACCGGCCCGCTGGCGATGGCCGCGGAGGCCAGTCCCAGCCCGAACACGAAGGCGCACGCACACGCCCATGACAGTTTGATCTTCATCGTTTCCTCCTTGATGCATGAATAGCCCTTGGCGGGCTCGCTCTTTATGCCACCCGGCCGGCACGGCACCCGGGATGTCCATCATGGTTTCGCAAGATGCCGCGCCGCGGCGGCAACCTAGTTGCAGGCTTCGGTCGTGCAGTATTCGGACTGCTCGGCGGAGCAGCCGCTGGGGCCATACGAGCAGGCCTGCAGACAGGCTTGCACGCACTGCATGTAGCCCGGCGGCAGCACGGAAGCGCCCGCGGACGTCACCGAAGCCATGCCGACGCCGAAGGCGAAGGCACACAGACACGCCATCTTGATGCTCACGTTCATTCGATCACTCCTTAATCGGTTTTCCTGACAAGCCCCGAAGGGCACCTGCATGTATGCCACGAACCGGCTGCCGCAGGAACTGCCAACGCGAGAAATCGATTTATTGCATTGCACAAAGGGTCCGCGCCGAACTGCCCCCTATACTCGCGGGACCGTCATGTGACGGCAACGTTCTGGGGAGGTCTAGATGTTGCACGACTACGGTTTATGGATCGCGCTGGCATGCGCCATCGTCGCGATCCTGTACGGCGCCTTCTCTGTGCGCTGGGTCCTGGCCCAATCGGCCGGCAACGAACGCATGCAGGAGATCGCGGGGGCGATTCAGGAAGGGGCACGCGCCTATCTCAATCGACAATACGGCACCATTGCCATCGCTGGCGTGGTGCTTTTTTTATTGATCGGATTCTTTCTCAACTGGCCCACGGCCGTCGGCTTCGCGATCGGCGCGGTGTTGTCGGGCGCAACCGGCTACATCGGCATGAATGTCTCGGTGCGGGCCAACGTGCGCACCGCCGAGGCCGCGCGCAACGGCATCAGCCCGGCCATGAACGTCGCCTTCCGCGGCGGCGCGATCACCGGCATGCTGGTGGTCGGTCTGGCGCTGCTGGGCGTGGCGGGCTATTTCTTCCTGCTGCCGCACTTCGGCCTGACCGGCGAACGCGCCCTGCATGCCCTGGTCGGCCTGGCCTTCGGCAGTTCGCTGATCTCGATCTTCGCGCGACTGGGCGGCGGCATCTTCACCAAGGGCGCGGACGTCGGCGCGGATCTGGTCGGCAAGGTCGAAGCCGGCATTCCCGAGGACGACCCGCGCAACCCGGCGGTGATTGCCGACAACGTGGGCGACAACGTCGGCGACTGCGCCGGCATGGCCGCCGACCTGTTCGAGACCTACGCCGTCACCGTGATCGCCACCATGCTGCTCGGCGGCCTGGCCTTCGCCGGCAACGCCGACGCGGTGCTGTACCCGCTGGTGCTTGGCGCGGCCTCGATCCTGGCCTCGATCATCGGCACCTTCTTCGTGCGGGTGAAGGAAGGCGGCTCGATCATGGGTGCGCTGTACAAGGGCGTGATCGTCTCAGCCGTGCTGTCGGCCATCGCCTTCTGGTTCATCACCCACAGCCTGTTCCCGAGCGGCCTGACCCCGAGCGACGGCGGCGCGACGATCTCGTCGACGAGCATCTTCTACTGCTCCGTCATCGGCCTAGTGCTGACCGGCCTGATCGTGTGGATCACCGAGTACTACACCGGCACCGACTACAAACCGGTGCGCCACATCGCGCAGGCCTCGACCACCGGCCACGGCACCAACATCATCGCCGGCCTCGGCGTGTCGATGAAGGCCACCGCGTGGCCGGTGCTCGCCGTGTGTCTGGCGATCTGGGGCGCGTTCCACTTCGGCGGCCTGTACGGCATCGCCATCGCCGCGACGGCCATGCTGTCGATGGCCGGCATGGTGGTGGCGCTGGACGCCTACGGCCCGATCACCGACAACGCCGGCGGCATCGCCGAGATGGCCGAACTGCCGGCCGAAGTGCGCGGCGTGACCGACCCGCTGGACGCGGTCGGCAACACCACCAAGGCGGTGACCAAGGGCTACGCCATCGGCTCGGCCGCGCTGGCCGCACTGGTGCTGTTCGCCGATTACACGCACAACCTCACGGCCGAGACCGGCCACGCCTTCACCTTCGATCTGTCCGATCACATGGTGATCATCGGTCTGCTGATCGGCGGCCTGATCCCGTACCTGTTCGGCGCTCTGGCCATGGAAGCCGTGGGTCGCGCAGCCGGCGCGGTGGTCGAGGAAGTGCGCCGCCAATTCCGCGAGATCCCCGGCATCATGGACGGCACCGGCAAGCCCAAGTACGACCGCGCGGTGGACATGCTGACCAAGTCGGCGATCAAGGAAATGATCGTGCCCTCGCTGCTGCCCGTGGTGGTGCCGGTGCTGGTCGGTCTGCTGCTGGGACCGAAGGCGCTCGGCGGCGTGCTGATCGGCACCATCGTCACCGGCCTGTTCGTGGCCATCTCGATGACCACCGGCGGCGGCGCCTGGGACAACGCCAAGAAGTACATCGAGGACGGCAACTGCGGCGGCAAGGGTTCCGAGGCGCACAAGGCCGCGGTCACCGGCGACACCGTCGGCGATCCGTACAAGGACACGGCCGGCCCGGCCATCAACCCGCTGATCAAGATCATCAACATCGTCGCGCTGCTGCTGATTCCGCTGCTGTCCATGCACTGAGCGACGCGATCGATTCGATCCCTTCACAGCCCCCGCCGCGCGCGGGGGCTTTTTTGTCCGCAGGTACATGGCTTTGGTCACGTGCAGGCGCATGCCGGCCCGCTCATACTGGTCGGCGACACCACCCAAGGAGGCGACACATGAGGAAGCTCGGTCTGATTCTGCCGCTCGGCATGCTGCTCGGCGGCGCACAGGCGGCGCATGCCACACCACCCGCGCAAGGCAAGTCTGCTGCGGACCCCTACCTCTGGCTGGAACAGACCCACGGCGAACGCGCGACGCAGTGGGTGCAGCGGGAGAACGCCCGCACCGAGAAGCGCTTCGCCGAAGGCGCGCAGTTCGCACGCACGCGCGATCAGATCCTGCAGGTGCTCGACTCGGACGCACGCATCCCCTACGTCTACCGCATGGGCGATTACCTGTACAACTTCTGGAAGGATAAGCAGCATCCGCGCGGCGTGTGGCGCCGCACCACGCTGGCCGAATACCGCAAGGCCGATCCGGCATGGCAGACGATTCTCGACGTCGATGCACTCGGCAAGGCCGAGGGCCATGCGCGGGTCTTCAAGGGCGCGGATTGCCTGAAGCCCGACTACACGCGTTGCCTCATCGCACTGTCGCCGGACGGCGGCGACGCGGTGGAAACGCGCGAATTCGACATCCCCAGCCGCAGCTTCGTGAAGCACGGCTTCCGCCTGCCGGTCGCCAAGACCCAGGTCGACTGGATCGATCGCGACCACATCTACGTCGGCACCGACTTCGGTCCCGGCTCGATGACCCGTTCCAGCTATCCGCGCATCGCCAAGGTGTGGACGCGCGGCACGCCGCTGAAGGACGCCAGGACCGTCTACGCCGGCAAGCCCAATGACCTGGCCGTGTCCGCCTCGCACCATCGCACGCCCGGCTTCGAGCGCGACTTCGTCACCGTTGCCCACGACTTCTTCCACAGCACCACCTACCAGCTCAAGCACGGCAAGCTGATCCGCATCGACGTGCCCGGCGACGCCGACGTGCACGTCCATCGCCAGTGGCTGCTGGTGGAGACCAAATCGGCCTGGACCGTCGGCGGCACGACCTGGCCGGCCGGCGCGCTGCTGGCCATCCACTACGACGAGTTCATGGCCGGCAAGCGCGACTTCACGGCCTTGTTCACGCCGGACGAGCACACCGCGCTGTCGTCCTTCGACTGGACCCGTCACCACCTGATCCTGGACACCCTCAAGGACGTGCAGAGTCGACTGGAGGTGCTGACGCCGCAGGCCGACGGCTCGTGGACGCGCAAGCCGCTGGCCGGCGCGCCTGCGCTGAGCACGGTGAGCGTGGTGGACACCGACCCCGACCGGGACGACGCCTACTGGCTCGACGTCACCGGCTTCCTGACGCCCGCCACGCTCGAGCGCGGCGTGATCGGCGAGACCCAGGCCGAGAAGATCAAGCAGGCCCCGGCCTTCTTCGACGCCTCGAAGTTCACCGTCAGCCAGCACTTCGCGACCTCCAAGGACGGCACCCGCGTGCCCTACTTCGAGATCGACCCGAAGGACATGAAGCTGGACGGCTCCCACCGCACCCTGCTGTACGGCTACGGCGGCTTCGAGGTCTCGCTGCTGCCGCGCTACAACGGCGCCATCGGCCGCGCCTGGCTTGAACGCGGCGGCGTGTATGTGATCGCCAACATCCGCGGCGGCGGCGAATACGGGCCGCGCTGGCACAAGGCCGCGCTGAAGGCCAACCGGCCCAAGGCCTACCAGGACTTCGCGGCGGTTGCGCAGGATCTGATCCGTCGCGGCGTCACCTCGCCGGCCCATCTCGGCGCGGAAGGCGGCAGCAACGGCGGTCTGCTGATGGGCAACATGCTGGTCGGTTACCCGCAGCTGTTCGGCGCCATCGCCTGCGAAGTGCCGCTGCTCGACATGAAGCGCTACATCCACCTGGACGCCGGCGCATCGTGGATCGGCGAGTACGGCAATCCCGACGATCCCAAGCAGTGGGCGTACATCAAGATGTTCTCGCCCTACCAGTTGGTGAAGAAGGGCATGCACTACCCGCCGGTGCTGTTCTACACCACCACCAGCGACGACCGCGTCGGTCCTGCCCAGGCGCGCAAGATGGCCGCGAAAATGCTGGGCATGGGCTACGACAACGTGTGGTTCTACGAGAACACCGAAGGCGGTCACGGCGCCGGCGCGGACAACAAGCAGTCCGCGCACATGCACGCGATGGCCTGGGACTTCCTCTGGGACCAGCTGCAGTAATCGGACGCGATGTCCGCGAACGGCGTCGCATTGCGGCGCCGTTCGTCATTACAATCGGCGGTCATGAGCAAACACGACGAAAGCCTCCGCGACTGGATTCTGACTTCCTCGCGCGCGGGTCACGACATCGAAACCATTCTGCTGATGATGCTGCGGGCCGGCTACGAGTCGCGCCAGGCGCGGCAGATCCTGGCCAAGACGCTCAAGCGCCCGGCCCTGGCCCTGGACGTGGAAGTCAAACGCCCTCCTGGAAAGCGGACCCGGCACCCCGAGCCGCCGGAACAGGTGGCGGAAGGCCACGCCATCGCCATTTCCATGTGCATCGACAAGCCGCCGATCCGCATCCTCGAACATCTGCTGCGGGACGACGAGTGCGACGAACTGATCGAACTGGCCAAGCCGCGTCTGGACCGCTCGCTCACCGTGAGCCAGGACGGCGGCAACCAGGTCGACGAGGCGCGCACCAGCAGCGGCATGTTCTTCAAGCCCGGCGAGACGCCCCTGATCGAGCGCATCGACGCGCGCATCGCCGCGCTCACCGGCCTGCCGACCGATCACGGAGAAGCCCTGCAGGTGCTGCACTATCTGCCCGGCCAGAAGTACGAACCGCACTTCGACTGGTTCGACTCCACCAAGGAAGGCTTCCGGCTGGTCACGCACAAGGGCGGCCAGCGCGTGGCCACCATCATCATGTACCTGAACACGCCGACCGGCGGCGGCGGCACGCATTTCCCCAATGTCGGCGTAACCGTGACCGCGCGACGCGGCTCGGCGCTCTACTTCGCCTATGAGCAGGACGACAAGGAGTCGCTGCACGCTGGGCTGCCGGTCACCGAAGGCGAAAAGTGGATCGCCACCAAATGGATCCGCGAACACCCGTTCAAATGATGCCGCGTGCGCGCTTAGCTAGCTGAAGCAACAAGCCGTTTTTGCGGCGCATAACGGTTTGCCCTATGCTTTCGCGCCCCCGCATTGCATGCACCCAAGGAACTATCTCTCATGAGTCTGGACCTCGTGAACGCCGGCGACGAAGCCTCTGGCGCGTACAACGTCATCATCGAAATTCCCAAGGACGCCGAGCCGGTCAAGTACGAAGTCGACAAGGAAAGCGGCGCGATCTTCGTCGATCGCGTGCTGACCACGCCGATGCGCTATCCGTGCAACTACGGCTACGTGCCGCAGACCCTCGGCGGCGACGGCGATCCGCTCGACGCGCTGGTGATCCTGCCGCTGCCGCTGGTTCCCGGCTCGGTCATCCGCTGCCATCCGGTCGGCATGCTGCAGATGACCGACGAGGCCGGCAGCGACGAGAAGCTGGTGATGGTGCCGACCGCGAAAATCTTCAGCGGCTATGCCCACATCGACAACATCGACAAGGTGTCCGGTCACTGGCTGGAGCGCATCGGTCACTTCTTCGAGCACTACAAGGACCTGGAGAAAGGCAAGTGGGTCAAGCTCGACGGCTGGTCCGACGCCGAGGCGGCGCGCAAGGAACTGGCCGCCGGCATCGAGCGCTACCGCGAAGCCAGCGCTTCCTGATCGTCCGTACGATTCGTGCGGGGGCCGGTCAGCGCCGGTCCTCGCGCACCTCGCGCCGCAGGCCGTCGTCCTGCTTCAGCCACGGCAGCGTGTGCTGCACATAGATGTGATAGCGCGGCGCCACGGCCTCAGGATGCTCCAGACTGGCGATCGTCACGCAGACCTCGCCGTCGTCCTCCAGCGTGCACATCGTGCTGCCGCAGCGCGCGCAGAAGCCGCGCCGCATGCCCGGCGACGACGCGAACCAGGTCGGTTCGTCGCCCTGCCATGAAAAATCGCTTTCGGCGAAATTGACCCAGGCCACCACCGGCGCGCCCGCACTGCGGCGACACGCATCGCAGTGGCAATAGTGCGGATTCACCGGCTCGCCGCGCGCAACGTAGGTCACGGCGCCGCATAGGCAACGGCCGCGGTATTCGCTCACCGACGCACCACGCTCATGGCGACGCCATGCGGATCAGCGCGGCTCATAGGCGCGCAGGAACATATCCACCGCGGCTTCGGCGTTCGCGTCCATCTCCTCGCGGAACTGCGGACAGCGGTCGTCCACGCAGCCCAGCAGCCGACGGAAATGCAGATCGCCCTTGAGCAGGGTCAGGAACTGGCCGGCGGCGCGATCCACGTCATCGATCACCAGTTCGCCGTGATCGACACGCTCCTGCAGCAGCGTCGTCATCAGTTGCCGCGAACGCATCGGCCCTTCTTCCCACAACATCTGGCCCAGGCGCGGCCCGCCGCTGGCGCAGTCGCTGGTGATCGCGCGCCACACACCGATGGTTTCCGGGCTGCTCATCAGCTTGGCGTGATGCCGAGCGATGCGCAGCAGCGCCTCGCGCAGCGTGTCGCCGTCCTGCATGCCGTAGAGCTGTTCGGGCACCATCGCCTGACAACGCGCACGCACGGCTTCCCGAAACAGCGTGGCCTTGTCGCCGAAGTGGCTGTAGACCGTGAGTTTCGAGACACCGGCCCGTGAGGCCACCGCATCCATGCTGGTGTGCTCGAAACCCTGATCGGTGAACAGGTCCTGGGCCGCGTCGAGAATCGCTGCGCGTTTCTCCATGTCCTTCGGACGGCCCGGACGCTGACATTTGACGATCGTGTTCATAAGCAGGGGGTTTCGCAACACAAACAATTGATTTTATTATACGGTTCGGTTCATTTATTTCCAGCACCGCGATGTGTCCGCTCGCGGACACGTCCGACCGTCCGCGGACACGGTGACTTCCGGCACTTCGGCGACTTGCGCCCAGCCCCCACGATGCGCAGACGTGGTGCGGTGTACGGCCGCATGCATGGCTCGGGAAACCCGACGACCCTATAATTCCACGCTCGTTTCCAGCGCGTACGCAAAATGACCATGAATCTCGAACTGGCCCGCCAGAACATGATCGAAAACCAGGTACGTTCCTGGGAAGTGCTCGATCCCCGCGTCCTCGACGTCATGGGCCGCGTGCGACGCGAGGACTTCGTGCCCGACGCCTATCGCAACCTCGCGTTCGCCGATCTCGCCCTGCCCCTGGGGCACGGCGAAAGCATGATGAAGCCGGTGCTCGAAGGCCGCATGCTGCAGGCGCTGAACCTGACCGGCACGGAAGATGTGCTGGAAATCGGCACCGGCTCGGGCTTCGTGACCGCCTGCCTGGCGACACTCTCGCGCCGCGTGGCCAGCGTGGAGATGCACGCCGAGTTCACCGCGCGCGCCGGCGAGCGCCTGCGCGCCGCGTCCATCGAGAATGTCGAACTGATCCACGCCGAGGCTGTCAACGAATACCAGCCCGGGGGCGTTTTCGATGTGATCGTGGTGACCGGCGCGGTGGTCGAGGTTCCCGCTCGCTTCAGTCGTTGGCTGAAGCCGGGCGGCCGCATGTTCGCGGTGCGCGGTCATGCGCCGATCATGGAAGCCGTGCTGCTGCACCACGAGGGCGACGGTCGGTATCGCGAAGAAAGCCTGTTCGAGACCGACCTGCCGTATCTGAAGAATGCACAACCGGAATCGCGGTTCACGCTTTGACGTGCCGCGCAGTCACGAGGACGATGCCCCGATGAGACATTCCATGCGCTTGAAACCCGTGTTGCTGGCCCTGGCCATCACCGCCGCCATGCCCGGCATGGCCCACGCCGAGGATCTGATGCAGGCCTACCAGCAGGCGCGCCAGAACGATCCGCAGCTGGCCCTGGCCGAGGCCAACGCACGCAGCACGCACGAGGGCATCAACCAGGCGCGCGCCGCCCTGTTCCCGCAGATCGACGCCAGCCTCGGACTGACCCAGGACAATCGCGGTCGTTCGTCCGGCACCTACATCGACCAGAGCACCGGTCAGCTGTATATGACCCCGGCCACCGGTTATCTGCGCAGCCGCAATCTGTCGCTGACGTTGAGCCAGAGCGTATTCGACCTCAGCCGTTACGAGGACCTGAAGTCCGCGCACTCCCAGGCCGACAGCCAGAACGCCCAGCTGACGGCCGAGCAGCAGAACCTGATCGTGCGCGTGGCTACGGCGTATTTCAACGTGCTGACCGCGAAGGACGAAGTCGACTTCAGCAAAGCGCAGGAGAAATCGCTGGCTCGTGAGCTGGACCAGGCACAGCAGCGCTTCAAGGTCGGACTTTCCGCGATCACCGACGTGCAGGACGCCAAGGCGCAGCACGATTCGGCCACCGCACAATTGATCAGCGCGCAGAACACCCTCGACGATGCACGCGAGGCCCTGACGCAGATCACCGGCGAACCCGCCAACAATCTCAAAGTACTGCGCGACCAGGTGCCCCTGCAGCCACCGGTACCCAACGACGTGTCGGACTGGGTGCACACGGCGCTACAGAACAATCCGAGCATCATGGCGCAGCAGTACAACGTCGACGCAGCCGATTATCAGATCAGCTCGGCTCGTGCCGGCCACCTGCCGACCGTCAGCGCCAATGTGTCCTACGGCAAGAGTTCGACCTGGAGCGAGAACGGCACGCTGAACACCTCGACGCCCAGCGACACCACCTTCGGACTCACGCTGCGCGTACCGATCTTCTCCGGCGGACTGGTGCAATCGCAGGTTCGTCAGGCCATCGCCCAGCGCGACGCCTCGAAGGATGGACTGGAATCGCAACGCCGCCAGACCATCCGCAATACCCGCAACTATTTCCGCTCGGTGATCGCCGGCATCAGCGAAGTGGAAGCCACGCGCCAGGCCGTGCAATCGTCGCAAAGCGCGCTTGAGGCCACCGAAGCCGGCTTCAAGGTCGGCACACGCACCATCGTCGATGTGTTGATCGGTCAACAGAACCTGACCAACGCCCAGCAGAGCTACTCGCGCGCACGTCACCAGTTCGTGCTCAATCAACTGCTGCTGAAACAGGCTGCGGGCACGATCACCGTCAAGGATCTGCAAGCGGTCAACGCCTTGCTCGAAACACCGGACGGAACCTGAAGCGTTCCTCGAAACACAAAAAAGACCGGCGCACAACGCCGGTCTTTTTTTGTGCCGGAACACACCGCAGAGATCACTCCAGCAGCGGCTCGATGCGCGCCATGATGCGGCCCACCGCGCCACTCTCATGCTCAAACACCTCGCGCGCCGCGCGCCCCATACGCTCGCGCACGTCGGCCTGCTCGAACAGCTCGCGCACGCTGGCGCCCAGGTTCTGCGCGGTGACGCGCCGCGCGCCGTCCACGCGCAGCAACCCGCGCGTGATGCCCTGGAAGTTGAACGTGTGCGGCCCGACCAGCACCGGCTTGGCCAGCGAGGCCGGTTCCAGCAGGTTGTGGCCGCCGATCGGCTCCAGGCTGCCACCGACGAACGCCACGTCCGCCGCCGCGTAGAAACGCATCAGCTCACCCATCGCATCGACCAGGAAGCACTGCGTGGCCGCATCCGGCAGACGATCCCCGCTGCGCGAAGCCATACGGAACCCGAGACCGCGGATGCTGTGCTCGACCGCACGAAACCGCTCGGGGTGCCGCGGCACCAGCAGCAACAGCGCGTCCGGGAAACGCTGCAGGATCTCCAGATGCGCTTCCAGCGCCAGCATTTCCTCGCCCTCGTGCGTGCTGGCGGCGATCCACACCGGACGCTGCTCGCCCCAGGCTTCGCGCATGGCCTGCGCCTCGCTGACGAGGTTGTCGGGCAGCGGCATGTCGAACTTCAGGTTACCGGCCACGCTGATCGACTCGCGCCGCGTGCCGAGCAGGCGATACCGCGCCGCATCGGTCAGCGACTGCGCAGCCACGTGATACACGCAATGCAGCGCCTGCCGCGCCAGCGAGCGCAACGGCATGTAGCCGCGCAGCGAGCGGCGCGACAGACGCGCGTTGACGATCAGCAGAGGGATGTCCCGCTTGTGGCAGGCCGCGTAGAGGTTCGGCCAGATCTCGGTCTCGACGATCACTGCAAGACGCGGTTGCACACGCTTGAGAAAACGCTGGACCGAGAATGGAAGATCGTACGGCAGGTAGACGTGGAACACCTTGTCGCCGAACAGCTGCTGCACGCGCTCGGAACCGGTCGGCGTGACGGTCGTCACCACCATCGGCCAGTCCGGGTAGCGCGCCATCAGTGCCTTGATCAGCGGCTCGGCGGCATTCACCTCGCCCAGCGAGACCGCGTGCACCCACAGACTGCGCCCCTTGAACGCCGGACTCGCGAACAGGCCGAAGCGCTCGCGCCAGCGCTGATGATAATCGCCGTAGCGCATGCCGCGCGCCCACAGCCGCAGCATCAGCAGCGGCGTGGCGATGAACATGGCGAGGGTGTACAGCAGGCGCAAGCGCGGCTCCGGAGCGGTTCGACGCGCCAGTATAGCGATTGCCTGCCGCGCCATCCCCGCAAGCGGCGCGCATTGACTACAATCGACGGTCCATGCCCGGCGCCCCCCGTCCATTCTTCCAGCCCGCCCTGCTCCGCCCGACCCAATGGCCGGCGTGGATCGGACTCGGCTGCACGTGGCTGCTGGCACGCCTGCCGTATCGCTGGCTGCTGGGCATGGGACGGCTGCTGGGCGCACTCATCAACCGCGTGCCGAACGCCCGCCGGCCGATCGCCGAACGCAATATCGCGCTGTGCTTTCCGGAACGCGACGCGGCCGCGCAGAAGGCGCTCGTCGATGCGCACATGCGCGATCTCGGCATGATGCTGGCCGAGTTCGCCGTCGGCTGGATGGGCAGCGACGCGGCCGTGGCGCGCATCCCCGTGCACATCGAAGGCCTGGAGCATCTCGAAGCGGCCAAGGCGCAATCACGCGGCGTGCTACTGGTCGGCGGCCATTTCTCGCACCTGGAACTGTGCGCGCGACTGGTATCCAGCCGCATCCGCATCGCCGGCATGTACCGGCGCATGGATTCGGACGTGTTCGAGTGGGCCGTATTGCGCGCGCGCCTGGACTACGCCGAAGCCATGTTCGACAAGGACGACCTGCGCGGCACCGTACGCTACCTGCGCAGCGGCGGCACGCTGTGGTACGCGCCGGACCAGGACATGCGCAGCAAGGACAACGTATTCGTTCCTTTCTTCGGCGTGCCGGCGGCCACCATCACCGCCACGCACCACCTGGCGCGACTCTCGGGCGCCTGCGTGCTGCCCTTCTTCCATCGTCGGCTGGACCACGGCCGCGGCTACGCGATCCGCATCGGCGCACCGCTCGAACCGTTCCCGAGCGACGACATCGTCGACGACACCGCGCGCGTGAACGCCGCCATCGAACAGATGGTGCGCGAAGCGCCCGAGCAGTACCTATGGGTGCACAAGCGCTTCAAGACACGACCGCCAGGCGAACCGCCGATCTACACGCGCGGCTGATCGTCGCCGCCATGCGCACTGCGCCTCGCTTCGTACAACTTGGCGTATTTCAGAAAGACGTAGAACGCACCGGTTGCGCTGGCCACGAACCCGGCCCAACCGCTTAGAAAATAGCGCTTGAACAGGTACTGCCGCAGAAAGAACACCGGCGGATAGAGCACCATGCGCACGCCAGTGAAACGCTGGCGTCGACGCAGCTTGTTCGCAACCAGACCGCTGGAGTAGCGATTGATCTTTTCCACGCGCGCGGCGATGTCGGCATCCCCATCATTGATGAAATCCGCCGCATGCAGCGTCCGTACCGGCCCGTCGACTTCGACCGCAGCATGCACTTCCACGTGGTTCATGCCACCGCGACGGCGATCGAACAAACGCAGATGTCCGTTGCGATGACTGTTGCGATGCTGCACGCCCCAGAACATGCGCTCGCGCCGCGGTAGTCGATAGCCGGCCACCGTTGGAGCGACCAGTGCCTGTTCGATCACTCCGCGCGTTCCCGGCGAGAGAATTTCATCGGCATCGAGGTTCAACACCCAATCGTGCAACGCCATATCGATGGCGCGCTGTTTCTGCGGACCATAGTCGTCGAACGGATGCGTCGCCACGCGCGCACCGTGCCGGCGCGCGATCGCCACGGTCTCGTCGCTGGAACCGGAGTCGAGCACCATCAGGTCGTCGGCCCAGTCGACCTCCCGCAGGCAACGCTCCAGCGTATCGGCATTGTTGTAGGTGATGATCACCACGGACAGCGGCTCACGCGCGGGCATGCGTCCCCTCCGGTACGTCCTCGACCACGAACAACGCTGCGCACCACAACGCCAGCAGCCACCAGAACAGCAAACCCCACCAGGCCGAATAAAAGGCCAGATGCGTGTTCAGCGGGAACAGCGTGACCCCAAGCGCGACAGTGGCGGGAAAGGCCCTCCGCCGCGCCGCAGGACCCACGCGCCGCCAGGCGCGAACAGCCACGACGACGGCCGCCAACCACAACAGCAACCCGAGAGTCCCCGTTTCGCTGGCAATCTCCAACAGTAGCTGGTGCGCATGGCAAGCCCCGGCGCCCGGGCCGCAGGCTTCATTGCTGACGACGAAATGATCGTGCTTCGGCGCGTAGTCCGGATAGGCGTAGCGGAAGCCACGTACGCCGACGCCGTTGATCGAATGCCCCGCATACATGTGCGCGGCGACGTCCCAGATATCGAGCCGTCCGCTCAGCGCCGCATTGACTTGCGACTCGCGATCGCTGAACACCTGCATGCTGCGCGTCATGCGCGCCTCGAAGCGCGGCGAGAACTGCCAGGCCAGACCGACCACCAGCGCCAGCGCCGCGAGTCCGCCGCCGCACAGCAACGCGAAGCGCCTTGGCGTGCGTGCTTCGAGAGCGGCAAAGGCCAGCGTGACCAGGGCGAACGTCAGCCACGCAGCACGCGAACCGGCGAGCAGGATCGGCCCCAGCAGCAGCAGCCAGGCAAGCCCCAGCCCGAGCCCCTTCCAGCGCTCGCGCGCCGCCCACAGCACGAAAGGCGACAGGCTCGCCAGCACCGGCCCGAGCTTCAGGTCGTGCGCGCCGAAGATGCCGGACAGACGCTGCGGCGCGGCATGGCCCCCCAGACTCCAGCCCGTCAGCATCTGCACCCAGGCATCCAGCGCCCAGAGCGCCACGACGACCGCGCAGGCCGCGTACATGACCTGCAGACGCGGCAGACGGCGGATCGCGAAACAGGCGTAGATGCCCAGCGGGGCATAGCGCAGGATGCCGGCCACCGTGATCCAGCTGCGACCCGGCGCGACACTGTCGAGCGCCGACAGCAAGGCGGCCAGAAAATACGCCGCGAACAGCAGCAGCAACAGACGCGCGCCGGCGTGATCGGAAAGCGCATCCGGTTCGCGCAGGAACAGCATCACGCTGCCGAACAGGCACAACAGCGTACCGAGTTCGCTGGCACGGCCGAACGGCAGCAAGGCCACCACCAGCCAGAACGGCAGCAACGGCGAACGCAGTGCGGCTTTCAGGGGCGAGGAGTCGGACATGCGCGTCGCATCGCGGGAGAAAGGACGATTGTAGGCCAGCCGTCCCCCGCGCAGCCATGCGCAAGCATGCCGGACTTTCAGTCCACGTGTTCGCGCAGTTCGCCGTACAGGCGCAGCACGTCGTGCTGCATGTCCTGCAGGCGATAGCGGTCCAGCGGCGCGATCGACGGCGCCAGGCGCAACAGCTCGGCGGCGCGTTCGACCAGCCGCTCCTTGTCGCCCAGCGGCACGCGGCCGGCGGGGTACAGCTCGGCCAGCAGTTCGCCGACGCCGCCATGCGCGTAGCCCAGTACGGGCCGGCACAGCGAGACCGCTTCGATCACCGTGCGACCGAACGATTCGGGTTTGTTCGACAGCTGCAGGATCAACGACGAGACCGCGAAGATGTCGCGCACGTCGTCCCGCGGCGGCGTCATCACCACCTTGCCGTCCATGCCACGCACCGAGATGCGCTGGCGCAGCTCGGCGACGTAGGCCTCGCGGCCCGGCTCGATCACGCCCAGCAGCAGCAGGCGCGCCTCGATGCCGCGACTGTGCAGGCCGGCCAGCAGTTCGATCGCATCGTCGTGGCCCTTCAGGCGCGTACCGCGTCCGGGCAGGGTCAGCAGCGGGAACGCATCCAGTTCGGGGTATTCGCTGAAGAAGCGCTCGCGCCATTCGTCCTCGGGCCGGTAGCCGTAGGGGAACGCTGCGCTGTCGACGCCGCGCGGAATCACTTCCAGGCGCGAACGGTCGAAATCCGGATAGTGCTTGATGACGAAATCGCGCACGCTCTGCGAAACCGCGATCACGCGGTCGCCACGCAGCATGATGCCGCTGTAGAACCCCGGCGAATTCAGGCCGTGCACGGTGGTGACGAAGCGTGGACGCGGATGCAGACCGCGCAGGGCCAGATAGCCGATCCAGGCCGGCAGGCGCGAGCGCGCGTGCACGACATCGGGCTTGATCTCGCGCAGCAGACGACGCAGGGCGCGCACCTTGCCGAACACGCCCAGCGACTTGCGGCCGATGTCCAGCGTGATGTGGCGGCTGCCACCCTGCTCCAGCGCCTCCACCAGGCGTCCGCCCGCCGAGATCACCACCGAGCGATGCCCGGCGGCGACCAGCGCGCTGGCGATTTCCAGGGTCGAACGCTCGGCCCCGCCCGAATGCATGGCAGGCATCAGCTGGACCACGGTCATCGGCGTGGACGACCGGGTGGCGTCGAGTTCCCGGTTTGGCATGTTGAAGGGACTCTGTGGCCCGGTGTTGTACATGGCGTCAATGCCTATGTCCCAAGCATCCCTACGAAGTCAAGCAAGAAACATGCCGAATTGCAGGCAATTTTTGTGACTCAAAGCGCAGATTTCAGTCAGCCAGCACATATTGCGCGGCGCAATAGGGACATACGGCGGTCCCGCCTTCGTCCTCGATCGGCAGATACACCCGCGGGTGCGAATTCCACAGGTACATCCCGGGCATCGGACACGACAACGGCAGGTCGCTGCGCGTCACTTTGTAACGATGTTCGGCATTGGCCGGCACCAGTTTTTCCGCGGCCGGATCTGGACGCTGCATGGGGACACTCCACGGTGGAAAAGTCAGACCGCCATGGTACCGCAGGCCGGCGCGCTGCGGCACGGCCCAGCTAGTGCATACGGCCGAATCGAAGCCGCGCGCGATGCCCTAGAATGCAGGCAACGCGCAGCAGGGGGCGAAGGCGCGTCGCGCGGCCGTTGACGTGGCCGCAGACACACCTCAGGGAGAACACCATGGATTTCGACAGACTACTGTCCCGCGTCAAGGGGATTCTGCTGCAACCGAACCGCGAGTGGCCGGTGATCGCCGGCGAAGCCGAATCGGTCGCCTCGTTGTACAAGCGCTACATCCTCATCCTCGCCGCCGTGCCGGTGGTGTTCCAGTTCATCAAGTCCAGCCTGATCGGCTACCACGTGTTCGGGGTGTTCGCCCGCGCGCCGATCGGCGGCGGACTGGCGCGGCTGGTGCTGGGCTACCTGCTCAGCCTGGTGCTGGTCTACGTCATCGCCAGCATCATCGATGCGTTGGCGCCGACCTTCGAGGGACGCAAGGACCGCATCCAAGCGCTGAAGGTGACTGCCTACGCCTGGACCGCCTCCTGGGTCGCGGGCATCGCCGTCGTGATTCCCTGGCTGGGCTGGCTGATCATGCTGGCGGGCGGTCTCTACGCGATCTACCTGCTCTACCTCGGCCTGCCGCACACCATGCAGTGCCCGCGCGAGAAAAGCCTCGGCTACACCGCGCTCAGCGTGGTCATCGCCTTCGTACTGAGCTGGATTCTCGGCGTCCTCCTCGCCGCGCTGACCGGCGCCGGCGCGATGATGCACCACCTGCACCAGCGCGCGGATCGGGACGCACGCACGGAAGCCGCCGCGACGGCGAGTGCGAACGACCGCAGCAGCGGCATGACCGACGACACCACCCGCGCCGAGCACATCCAGTCGCTGGCGCCCGATCGCATGCGCACGATGCTGCCCGAGTCCCTGGACGATCTGAAGCGCAGCAACGCCCGCGCCAGTCGCCAGGACGTGATGAACATGCAGATCAGTCAGGCCGAAGCCACCTACAGTGGCGATGACGACCAGCGCGTCGACCTGACCCTCACCGATACCGGCGGCGCGCGCTCGCTGCTGGCGCTGAGCGGCATGATCACGCGGGACATGGAAACGGTCACCGACGACGGCTTCGAGAAGGTGCGCCACGATGGCGACCGCATCGTGCACGAGCGCTGGAACGACAAGACCCACCGCGGCGAATACGCGGTGCTGATCGCCGGTCGCTACGCGGTGCGCGCACGTGGCCATGTGAAGAATTTCGACGTTCTGAAGGACGCCGTGGACGCGGTGGACCTGGACGCCCTGGAAAAACTGCGCGACAGCGGCGCCGACGCGCACTGAACGCGAACGCGCCCGCCGCCCATCACGGCGGCGGGCGCGGGCGAACTCACTCGCCCTTCATCATCTTCTGCATCTTGGCGTAGGCCTCGGCGCCCAGCGCCTCGACCGTGATGTGCACCTTGATCTCGTCGCTGACCATCGGCGCATAGGCGCCCACGCCGAAATCGCTGCGCTTGAGCGTGGTGGTGGCGTCGAAGCCGGCCGCCGGCGCCTTCAGCATCGGCTGCATGCCGACCTTGTTGACGGTCACGTGCAGCGTCACCGGCTTGGTGATGCCGTGCACGCTGAGATTGCCTTCGACGGTCAGCTTGCCCTCGCCCGCCGGCGTTACCTTGGTGCTGACGAAGTGCGCGGTCGGGAATTTCGCGATGTCGAAGAAATCGGCACCCTTCAGATGCTCGTCGAGCTTGGCGACGTGCGTGTCCAGACCGGACATCGGGATGTCGACCTTCACCGACGACTTGGCCGGGTCGGCGGCGTCGTACACCAGCGTGCCGGTGATATGAGTGAAGTTGGCACTGGGGTTGGAGAACCCGAAGTGGTTCCAGACCACGCGGATCTGGGTGTGGCCGGAATCGAGCTTGTAGGTGACCGGCTTGGCCATCGCCGGAGCGGCGACCAGCAGAGCGACGAGCAGAGTGGCGAACAGGCTACGCATGGAATCAGACTCCTTGATGTGGACATACGTCGGGCACGGCAGACCGCGTCACGACGTTGGCGTTTCCCAGTGTACGGTCCGCGTGCGACCCTTCCACCCTCTGAGCCGAGAACAGACTGTGCTCGAAAACGATACAAAACCCGTTGCCGACGTGCCAAACGACTGCTGGGTGATCACCGACGGCGCCGCCGGCAACGAACGTCAGGCCCTAGCGCTGGCACAGGCGCTGGGACTGTCCGCGCGCAATCTGGTGCTGCCGCTGCGCGCGCCGTGGTCGTGGCTGGCGCCGCGGCGCCTGCCCGGCGGACGTCTCGCCGTGGCCGCGGCACATCGCCACCTGCTGATGCCGCCGTGGCCGACGCTGGCAATCGGTTGCGGTCGCGCCGCCGCGCTGCTCACACGGCTGCTTCCGGACATCTCCTCTGGCGCGACGCGCAGCGTGCAGATCCTCGACCCACGCATCGACCCGCGTCACTGGGACGTCGTGATCGCCCCCGAGCACGACGACCTGACCGGACCCAACGTGCTGACGCCGCTCGGTTCGCTGCATCCCATCGACGACGCCTGGCTGGCCGCCGGCCGCGCCGCCTTCGCGCACCTCGGCGAACGGCCCGGCCCGCGTCTGGGCGTGCTGCTGGGCGGCCCGCGCCGCGGCGCGACGCTCGACGACGCGCAAATCGACCGACTGATCGATTCCCTGCGGACACGGCAAGCCCGCGATGGCGGCAGCGTGCTGCTGCTGGCTTCGCGGCGCACGCCCGACGCGTGGTTCGGGCGCATGCGCGCGGCGCTGGGCGCGCTGCCCGGCTTGTTCTGGCGCAACGCCGACGATGGCCCCAACCCCTATCCCGGCGTGCTCGGCTGGGCCGACCGTCTGATCGTCACGCCCGACTCGGTGAACATGCTGTCCGAAGCGGCCGCCACCGGCGTCCCCGTGCACACGCCTGCGCTGGACACGCTGCCGCCCAAGCTCGCGCACTTCCACGCGGCGCTGCGCCGGCGCGGACTGCTGCACGACCTCGACGACGACGCCGACGCGCCCGCCGCACCGCTGCGCGAAACCGCCGCCATCGCCGCCGAACTGCGGCGAAGACTGGGCTTCTGAGCGTCGAAAATGCGCGCGCCCGGCGGCGCGCCGTGGCATCCTAGCGGTCCCATGCGCGGCCTGATTCCCGAAAGCTTCATCGACGACCTGCTCACCCGCATCGACATCGTCGACGTGGTGGAGCGGCGCGTGCCGCTGAAGAAGGCCGGGCGCGAATGGACCGCCTGCTGCCCGTTCCACGACGAACGCACGCCGTCGTTCTACGTCAGCCCGCAGAAGCAGTTCTACCACTGCTTCGGCTGCGGCGCGCACGGCAGCGCGATCAAATTTCTGATGGACTACGAGCGCCTGGAATTTCCCGATGCAGTCGAGGAACTGGCGCAGTCGGTCGGTCTCGACGTGCCGCGCGAAGGCGGCGACCATCGCCCGCGCGAAGACCGCAGCGGCTGGTACGAACTGCTCGACCAAGCCGCCACGTTCTACCAGAAGTCGCTGCGCGAGAACGCCCAGGCCAAAGCCTACTGCGAGCAACGCGGTCTGGACGCCGAAACCATCGAGCGCTTCCGCATCGGCTGGGCGCCCGGCGGCGGCACCCTGCTGAGCCGCCTCGGCACCACGCCCGAACGCGCGAAGTGGCTGGAACAGGCCGGCATGGTCTCGACCGGCGACCGCGGCAAGTACGACCGCTTCCGCGCGCGCCTGATGTTCCCGATCATGGATCGCCGCGGACGCGTCATCGCCTTCGGCGGACGCATCCTCGACGGCGACGGCCCGAAGTACCTGAACTCGCCCGAGACGCCGCTGTTCCACAAGGGCCGCGAGCTGTTCGGCCTGTGGCAGTGCAAGCAGGCCAACGCCTCGCTGACGCGGCTGCTGGTGGTCGAGGGCTACATGGACGCCATCGCCCTGCATCAGGCCGGTTTGCCCATCGCCGTGGCCACGCTGGGCACCGCCACCACGCCCGAGCACACCGAGCGGCTGTTCCGCAGCGCGCCCGACGTGGTGTTTTGCTTCGACGGCGACCGCGCCGGCCGCGCGGCCGCCTGGAAGGCGCTGGAGGCCGCGCTGCCGCGCCTGCGCGACGGCCGCCAGGCGTTCTTCCTGTTCCTGCCCGACGGCGAGGACCCCGACTCGCTGATCCGCGCCGAAGGCAAGGACGGCTTCGAGCGCCGCCTGGCCGACGCCACGCCGCTGTCGACCTACTTCTTCGACCACCTCGGCGAGGACATCGACCTGCGCTCCATCGACGGTCGCGCACGCCTGGCCGAGCGCGCCCGCCCGCTGATCGCGCGCCTGCCCGATGGCGCCTTCCGCGACCTGATGGCGCAGGAACTGACCGCGCGCACCGGCGCCAACGCCCGCTTCGAGACCGAGGCGCCGCCGCGCGCCGAACGCCCCCTGCCCTCGCGCAGCGTGCGCCGCACCCTGGTGCGCAGCGCCATCGCTCTGCTGCTGGCGCAACCCGAACTGGCCGAGGAGCTGGAGCCGCCGCACGCCTTCGCACGGCTGGACAAGCCCGGCGTGTCGCTGCTGATCGAGTTGATCGAGCTGATCCGCGCCCGTCCCGGCATCCGCACCGGCGTGCTGCTGGAGCACTTCGCCGAGCGCGAGGAAGCCGCCGCCCTGCAGAAACTGGCGATGGCCGAAGTCGTCGGCGACACCGGCATGCAGCGCAGCGAATTCCTCGACGCGCTCAAGCAGATGGAACGCCAGGCCGACCTGCAACGCATCGATGCGCTGCAGACCGCACTCGCCCAGGGACAGCTCGACGCGGCGGGCAAGGACGAACTGCGCGCCCGCCTTGCCGCCAAGTCGAAAAAGGCCTCCTGAGCGTGCCCGCGATGCATGAAGTTCGGCCTGTGATCGCGTCGCGATCCATGGGAAGATCGTCGATTCACGCACCGGACGGCCCCTGACGCCACGAATGGACCTGCTCACCCGCCTGATCACCTTCTTCGCCGAGAACGGCTACCTGGCCGTGTTCATGGCCCTGCTGGTCTGCGGCATCGGTGCGCCGATCCCCGAAGACGTCACCCTGGTCGCCGGCGGCGTCATCGCCGGACTGGGCTACGCCAACGTGCACGTGATGTTCGCCGTGACCATGCTCGGCGTGCTGGTCGGCGACGCAGGCATGTTCCTGGCCGGGCACCACTACGGCGTGCGCCTGCTGCACAAACGACCGCTGAAGTGGGTGCTCACGCCCAAGCGCTACTGCGCCGTGCAGAAGCAGTTCGAGCAGTACGGCAACCGCATGCTGTTCACCGCGCGCTTCCTGCCGGGCATGCGCACCGCGGTATTCGTCAGCGCCGGCCTCACCCACCGCGTCTCGTTCACCCGTTTTCTGCTGTTGGACGGCCTGGCCGCGCTGATCAGCGTGCCGGTGTGGGTCTACCTGGGCTACTTCGGCGCCGACAACCACCAGTGGCTGCTGACCTGGATCCACCGCGGCCAGACCGGCCTGTGGATCGTCCTCGGCGTGCTCGTGATCGGCATCGGCTTCTACTTCTGGCGTCGGCACAAGAAGCGCGCCGAACGTTCCAGCAACGCGTCGAATTCGCCGGACTGAAACGACTCGAACCGCTTCGAACGGGTCTTCGTCCGCTTCGCGCCTACGCCTGAGCCGTTCCTGAGGCCGCACACGACACGGTGTATCCGCGCAAAAGACGCTCACCGCGCCGTACCGAAATGTCGACGTCGTTCTCCGCGAAGGACTCCGACAACCGCAATTGATGCGTGCACTCGACCGACTCCCCGGCTAGCGCCGCACGCAATGCCAGGCAGCGCGGTCCCAGATGCGGCGACATCCAGGTTTCGCGCGCCACCTCATGCTCTTCCGGCAAATAATCGGGATCGCGCGCGGACATCGCTTCGCTGAAGGCAATCTCGATGGACAGCGTCTGCAAGAGTTCCCGCAAGGCTTCTCTCTGCGCCGGCTCGTACGCAGCCTGCATCTGCTCGAACTGCTCACGCAGGGATGCCACCGACGACCACGCAGCGCGTATCTGCGCCGCCTTGACGCGATACCACAGTGCCACAAACGGCATCGGAGCGGGCTGCTCTTCCAGCGCGTTCAGATCCCGCTCCGGAAGCTGATCCGCCGTCGCACCGAACAAGGAATGCTCGATCAATCGCGTGTACGGCGTCGACTCGGCGCTCCTGCGCATTGCCAGAAGCTGGATGAGCCTGTACCCGTCCGAGACCATTCGACCCTTGGAAGGAACCAGGTTTTGCAGCCCAATCGACGCATTCGCCAGAGCAAATGCGAACAGCCACGCCGAGACCGAACCTTCCGGCAATCCTGCCCCAACCGCAGCCAGGAGAGCCGCACAGAACAGATTGATTCCAGGTCCGCCCGCGGTCATCACGATTCGGGCCGGACACCTCGGCAGCGAAGGGTCGCAGAAGGCCATCACGAACCCGCTGTACCCCAAACCTTTCGGCATGCGACGCCAGCGCATACGCACGCCGCGCCGCCTCGGCAACACCTGAAGACAGAGCACCTGAACATGCAATACGCACATGCCCTTCCACTTCGCCGCCAGATAATGACCCGCTTCATGGATGGCAATGCCTGGTATGAGCAGAAGCATCCAGAGCCAAAGAGCCATCGGCGCCAACCCAGGACTCAAGACGTAGCGATCCAGGAAACTAGCCCCATAGATGCCTAAACCGACGAAAATCAGGAACTGCAGCGCCATCGCTACAACACGGCCAAGCCGACCGAGCCATCGCGAAATCCATCCACGAGATGGGGTTGCGGAACCTACCGCCACCCCATGGCCTGCTGCGCTGCGCACACTTTGCTTCAGGCCGCTGTCAGTGTCTTCCCGAGGATGCTCCGCCTCCCCTGCGAAACGCTCCATAGCGCCCCCGATGTACCCGCATGGTGATGCAGCTTACCGGACGAGCGACCGCATCATCCACGCCACCTGCACCCGCAGTTCACTGCAAGAAGCCACGGATCGAGTAAGCGACGCACTCGACCCGCGCTCAGCCCATCGGGATGCGGTGTCGCAGGTTGTCGCCGTCGTAGGGCCCGGGCGCGGCGATCAGTTCGGCCGCCGCGTCGGTCTGGCCCCACACGTTCCACAACAGCACGCCGCGCACGCGGCCACCATCCATGTAATACGTGACACCGCGCCGGTAGGGTTCGGCCCAGTGTTCGACCACTTCCAGACGCCGCGCGTCGAGCTCGCCCACGGCCTCGTAGCCGAGATCGAACAGGTCGGAATAGAAGAACGGCTGCGTGGTGTAGGCGCGATCCTCGCCGGCCATGCCGCAGCCGGCGTGATGGCCCATGCTGATGGCGGCGTTTTCGTGCTCGACGCGGCGGCGATGACCCAACGCCAGCGACGGGAAGCAGGCCACGTCGCCGGCGGCCCAGATCGCCGGATCGGCGGTGCGCAGGCGCGCGTCGACCACGATGCCGTTGTCCACCATCAGACCGGCCTGCTCGGCCAGCGCGGTCTCCGGCTCCACGCCCAGCCCCGCGGCGGCGACGTCGGCCGTCAGCGTGCTGCCGTCGGAAAGCGTCAGGCTCACGCCGTCGTCCGAAGCCTTGCCGTCCTCGACCTTCACGCCGGGGCGCAGGTCCACGCCGCGCTGACGGTAGTAGTCGTTGAGGAAGTCGGCCAGACCGTCGGAGAAGCGCCCGGCACCGATGGCGTCACCGGGGAACACCATGCTGACCTTGCAGCCGGCGTCGGTCAGCGAGGCCGCCAGCTCGGCGCCGATGAAACCGCCGCCGACCACGGCCACGTGCGCGCCCTCGACGGCGAAGCGGCGCAGGCGCAGGTAGTCGTCCTGGGTGCGGAAGGCGATCACGCGCTCGCCCTCGAACGGCAACGTGCGCGCCCGTGCGCCAGTGGCCAGCAGCAGCTTGTCGTAGCGGTAGGTGTCGCCCTGGTCGTCGCGCACGGTCTTGTCGGCGCGATGCAGGGCGGTCGCACGGCGACCCAGATGCATGTCGACCCGATGCCGGCGCGTGTCGAGGTCGATAGACGCGACCTCTTTGTCGCCCTTCCACAGGGCCTTGCTCAGCGGCGGGCGTTCGTAGGGCGGTTCGCGCTCGGCGCCGATCAGGCCGATGCGTCCTTCCGGATCGCGTTCGCGGATGGCGCCGACCGCGGCATCCGCCGTCATGCCGCCGCCGATGATGAGGTACTCGTAGCTGTGTTCCATGATGCCTCCGCAGCTCGAAATGGGATGATTCGGTCGACCCCGCCATGGTGACACGAGCCTTGCGCGGGCAGCTGAACCCGACTTGGCTGGCATGCCATCAGGCTGATGCGACGCAGCATCTGAGACGAGGCGTCGTACACTGGTGGCATCGATTTCCACCGCATGGATTCGCCTGCACCCATGACCGAACTGCTGATGCCCGTCCTGAGCGCCCTGGTACTGGGCCTGGCCCTCGGTGCCGCGATCGTCTACCTCGGGCTCCGACGCACCGCTGCGCGTGAAGCGCGCGAGGCGCGCGAACAACGCGAAGCGACGGACAAGCGCCTGGCCCAGGCCGAGGCGGCCGCCGAGCGTCTGCCCGTGCTGGAAGAAGAGCTGCGCCAGGCCCGCGACGCATGGGCCGAAAAGCGCGAACAGGCGGCACGCCTGGAGCAGCAAGTCGCCTCGGCTCGGCAGCGCGAGCAGGACACGGAAAAACTCCTCGGCGAAACCCGCGAGGCGATGACCAAGGAATTCAAGCTGCTGGCCGGCTCGCTGCTCGAGGAAAAGGGCGCGCTGCTGGGCAAGCAGCAGAAGGAGACCCTGGCTTCGCTGCTGACCCCCTTCAGCGAGACCCTGCGCGACTTCAAGACCAAGGTGGAGCGCTCGCGCGAGGACGACCTCAAGGCCCGCGAGGGCCTGATCGCGCAGATTCGCCACCTGACTGAGCTGAACCAGGATATCGGCGCCAAGGCGCAGTCGCTGACCAACGCACTGCGCGGCGAGAGCAAGACCCGCGGCATCTGGGGCGAACAGGTGCTGCTGAAGCTGCTCGAACTGGCCGGCCTGCACGAGGGCGTGAATTTCCGCACCCAGGCCAGCCATACCGAAGACGACAGCCGCGCGCGCCTGGTGCCCGACGTGGTGCTGGACCTGCCGCAGGAACGCGCCATCATCATCGATTCCAAAGTCTCGCTGGTGGCCTACGAGCGGCATGTCGAGGCCCGCGACGACGAGCCGGCGCGCGAGCAAGCGCTGAAAGAGCACTGCGCGTCCATCCGTCGGCACATCAAGGACCTTTCGGAGAAGAACTACCCCAAGCTCTACGGCCTCAAGAGCGTGGATTTCACGCTGCTGTTCGTGCCCATCGAAAGCGCCCTGATGGCCGCCAGCGAAGCCGACAAGACGCTGGCCCAGTACGCGCTGGAACGCCATATCGCACTGGTTTCGCCGAATACGCTGTTCACGGTCCTGCGCACGGTCGACTACATCTGGCGCGTGGAAAAGACCACGCGCAACATGGACAAGATCGTCAAGCGCGGCGAGCTCATGTACGAGGCGGCGCGCAAATTCGGCGAGCACATCGTGACCATCAACGACACCCTCGCCAAGGCCACCGAAGCCGCCCGCGATGCGGAAAAGGCGCTGACCGATCCCAGTCGCGGTCTGGTCCGCCAGGCCGAGCGCCTGCGCGCCTTCGGCGTCAAGCCGCGCAAGGACATGCCCGAACGGCTGGCGCTGGACGATTCGCCCGAGGCCGAACCGGACGCGGACACGCCCTGAATCCGGCACGAATCCATCCACGCATCGTCGACGTATAAAGCCCCGTACGCCCCGCTGCCCGCGGCGATTCGGGCACTTCACGCTACACTACACGTCTGCATGCAAAGGATTTCCCATGAGCGATCCGTCCAACACCGACGTCACCCGCGAACAGGCCGAGGAAGCCGTCCGCGTGCTGCTGCGCTGGGCCGGCGAGGACCCCTCGCGCGAAGGCCTGCTGGATACGCCCAAGCGCGTGGTCAAGGCCTACGGCGACTGGTTCTCCGGCTATACGGAAGATCCGGGCGAGTACCTGCGCCGCACCTTCGAGGAAGTCGAGGGCTACGACGAGCTGGTGGTGCTGCGCGGCATCGAGTTCGAGAGCCACTGCGAACACCACATGGCGCCGATCATCGGCCGCGCCCACGTCGGCTATCTGCCGGACAAGAAGGTCGTCGGCATCAGCAAGCTGGCGCGCGTGGTGGACGGCTACGCCCGCCGTTTCCAGGTGCAGGAAAAGCTCACGGCGCAGATCGCCAACTGCATCCAGGAAACCCTGCAGCCGCGCGGCGTCGGCGTCGTCATCGACGCCAGCCACGAGTGCATGACCACGCGCGGCGTGCACAAGCGCGGCGTGTCGATGGTGACCAGCCAGATGCTCGGCACCTTCCGCGAGGACGCGCGCACCCGCGCCGAATTCCTGCGTTTCATCGACATCGACGGCCACTGATGCGCGGCCTGCGCCTGCTGCTGACGGCGTCCCTGTTGACGCCGGCGCTGGCGTCGGCCACCCCGCCCGTCACGCTCGACGCCTACCTGCGCATCATGGACCGCAACGGCGACGGCCGCGTCAGTCTGGCCGAATACCAGGCGCACATGAGCCAGGGCTTCCGCAGCATGGACCGCAACCACGACGGCGTGATCGAAGTCGGCGAGCAGCCGCCCGGTCCACGCCGCCACGGCGCCATCACGCTGACGCAGTACCTGCGCAACCTCGCCGCGACCTTCCATCGCCAGGACGCCAACCACGACGGCTTCCTCGACGCCCGCGAGCTGGCCGCGCCGCCGCGATGAATCCCGACGTCATCGTCATCGGCGGCGGCGCCGCGGGCCTGATGTGCGCGTTGATCGCCGGCCAGCGCGGACGTCGCGTGACCGTGCTCGACCACGCCAACCGCGTCGGCAAGAAGATCCTGATGTCCGGCGGCGGGCGCTGCAATTTCACCAATCTCGGCACCACGCCGGACAACTACCTCAGCGCCAACCCGCACTTCGCCAAGTCCGCGCTGGCGCGCTACACGCCGCACGACTTCATCGCGCTGGTCGAGAAGCACGGCATCGCCTACCACGAGAAAGAACGCGGCCAGCTGTTCTGCGACGTCTCCTCGAAACTGATCGTGCGCATGCTGTTGGACGAATGTGCGCAGGCCGGCGTCGACATCCGCACCAGTTGCACCATCGAAGACGTGCAACGCGACGGCGACGGCTTCGCGCTGCGCACCACGCACGGACCGATGGCCTGCGCATCGCTGGTGATCGCCAGCGGCGGCCTGTCGATCCCGAGCATGGGCGCGAGCGGCTTCGGCTACGACCTCGCCCGGCGTTTCGGCCACGCCGTCCTGCCCACGCGCGCCGGCCTGGTGCCGCTGACGCTCAGCGGCAAGCACCTGGATCGCTACAGCGACCTCAGCGGCGTCGCCGTACCCGAAGTCGAAGCGCGCAGCGCGCGCAAGGCCTTTCGCGCCGGCCTGCTGTTCACCCATCGCGGCATCAGCGGGCCGTCGATCCTGCAGGTGTCCTCGTACTGGCAGCCGGGCGAGACGGTGCACATCGACTTCCTGCCCGACACCGATGCATCGGCCTGGCTCGGCGCGCAACGCGAAGCGCACCCGGATCGCGAACTGAAGACCTTGCTGTCCGAAGCGCTGCCCAAACGCCTGGCGCAGCGTCTGTGCGAACTCGAATTCGGCCAGCGCCCGCTGCGGCAGTATGCCGTCGCGGCTCTGGACGACATCGGCCGACGCCTGAAAGCCTGGCCCATCGTCGCCAGCGGCAGCGAGGGCTACCGCACCGCCGAAGTCACGCTCGGCGGCGTCGACACCGACGGCCTGTCCTCGAAAACCATGGCATCCAGGCATGTCCCCGGCCTGTACTTCATCGGCGAGGTCGTCGACGTCACCGGCTGGCTGGGCGGCTACAACTTCCAATGGGCCTGGGCCTCCGGCCATGCCGCAGGCCTGGCCGTCTAGTCCAGGCGCGCCCGAAACCCAGACTGCCGCATACGCATGGGGCCGACGCCGGTCCGGCGGCCTCGATCCTTGTCGACCACGGCTTCACGGCGATGAGCTGCGGTCACGATGCCGCCGGATCACAGATCGGGCAGCCGCACCGCCGCGTCCTCGTGCTCGTCGGGATCGGAACCACCCGTATGGTGGTGCCACAGCTCGTGCGCATCGACCTGGACGCGAGCCACGGCCTCGATCGCATCGACCGCGGCGCGACGTTCGGCCAGGGTCGCCTCCAAGGCCACGCGACGTGCGGCCAGCAATTCCGCCAGGCCGCTTTCGCCCAACGCATAGGCGCGCTCCTCCCGGGCCGCACTGTCGTCGGCCGCCCGCAACGCCTGCGCGCGGCTGCGCCAGACAGCCTGCAAGGCGCGCGCCCGCGCCACGGCCTCGCGTGCATCGCGCACGACATCGCGCTGGACCATCGCGACCTCCGCCTGCGCCGCCCACGCGCCGGCCTCCGCCGCCGCCGCGCGCGCACCGCGCTGTCGCACGCCGATCGGCACACTCAGCACCAGCCCGACCGCGCGCTCACGGCCGCCAAGATCATTGAGCACACGCACGCCCACGGTCGGGTCCGCCATGCGGTCGGCCCGGGCGCGCTGCGATTCGGCCTCGAGCATCCGCGCTCGCGCCTGCGCCGCGCCGATTTCGTGACTGCGCTCGACGATCCACGCACTCCATTGCGCATCACTCCCTTTCAGGGCCGCAGGTTCAGCCTGCAAACGAACACGCGCGGGCAAGGGCAGATCGGGGAAAGCGCTTTCCAGCATGCGCCGCGCGCTTGCGGCATCCGCATCCGCCTGCAGGGCGGCGGCGCGCGCCTGGGCCAGCGCCGCATCGGCAGCGACGCGATCGCGCTGTGCCGCGTCGCCCAGCTCCACGCGACGCGCGATGGCGTTGCGGTCGCGCGTCCACAATGCAACCTGCGCATGTTGCTGCTGCGCCACCACTTCGGCGCGCTGCCACATCGACCACAACCCCAGCAGGCGACGCGCACCGGCATGATGAGCATCGGCCAGGCTGAGCCGCGCGGCCTGCACGCCGCTGGCGCCGATCTCCCGATCCAGCCGCGCCTTGCGCGGCCAACGCACGGCGCGGCTGACTTGCGCTTCCCACTCGTTGAACGTCGGGCCGCCCTCCACGCGGCGTCGCTGCGGCGTGACGCTGAGCTGGAACTCGTGCGGACCGACCGCGCGTAGACGCGCATCGGCCTCGGCCCGCGCCAGTTCCGCCGCGGCTGCCTGCACCTCCGGCATGCGCTCGATCGCACGCAGCGCCAGCGAGGCCGGCGGCAGCGGCGAGGCCTCCGCCGCAGGTACCGCCGGCTGCGACCCGACGGTCATCGGCGCCAGCGCGGCCCCGAGCAGCATCGAATACAGCATCCGGCGATTCATGCCAGCCTCCCCATCGCGTCCACGGGCTCCACCCACCAGAGGATGCCGGGATGCGGCATGCGTCGACGCAACTGCGTCAGCGTGCGCTCGACATCGTCCTCGGGCAGTACCAGCCAGACCATGCTGCGGTCGATGCGGCCGCGGACCTGCTCCTGCACGCCCGCGCCCTCGAAATCCTCGCCATGACCGGACACCGCGAGCGCGGTGAAACCGGGCAAGGCCGGCTGCATGTCCAGCAGCGTTTCCAGCACCGCATCCTCGAGATCGCGCGGCGCCAGGATGGTCAATCGTTTCAGTCGGGGACTCATGCGTCACTCCTCTACCCGGCGCGACTCGCCGAATCGACGGAACAGGGTCGGCAGCAGCAGAAGGGTCAGGGCCGTGCAGGTCACCAGGCCACCGATCACCACGACCGCGAGCGGCTTCTGCACCTCCGAACCCGGCCCGCTGGCGAACAGCAGCGGCACCAGGCCAAGCGCGGCAATGGAGGCCGTCATCATCACCGGGCGCAGGCGCCGTATCGCACCCTCGCGGACCACCTCGTCCATACTCATGCCGGCAGCGCGAAGCTGGTTGAAATAGGAGACCAGCACCAGTCCGTTCAGCACGGCGATGCCGAGCAGCGCGATGAAACCGACCGAGGCCGGCACCGACAGGTACTGCCCCGAAAGCCACAGCGCGACGATGCCGCCGACCAGCGCGAACGGCACGTTGCACAGAATCAGCACGGCCTGGCGGATCGAACCGAACGTGGAGAACAGCACCAGGAAAATCAGCGCCAGCGACACCGGCACCACCAGCGCCAGACGCGCCGCGGCGCGTTGCTGGTTCTCGAACTGGCCGCCCCAGGTGACGCGATAGCCGGTCGGCAGGTGGATGTCACGCTCGACCGCGGCCCGCACCTCGTCGACGAAACCGACCAGATCGCGCCCGGCGACATTGGATTGCACCAGCGCGAAGCGCGAACCGTTCTCGCGGCGGATCTGCATCGGACCGGTCGTCGCTTCGAGCGCGGCGATGCGCTCCAACGGCACCTGCATGCCGTCGGTCGTGGCCAGGTTCATGCGCTCGAACAGCTCCTGCGTATCGGCCATGCGCGCTTCGCCTCGCACCAGGATCGGCACGCGGCGCTGCTGTTCCAGCACGTTGCCCGCACGCATGCCCTCGAGCTGGCCGCGCAGTTCGTCTTGCACCGCCGCCACGTCCAGGCCGTACCGACCGGCGGCCTGACGGTCGATGCGCACGCCGAGATAACGCACGCCCTCCTGGGTCTGCGCGATCACGTCCTGGCTGCCCGGGGTCTTTTCTAGCATCGCGGCAATGCGGTTGGCGATCTGGTTGAGCGTGGCCAGATCCGGCCCGAACACCTTCACCGCGATGTCGCCACGGCTGCCGGTCAGCATCTCCGACACGCGCATCTGGATCGGCTGGGTGAAACCGTACTCGATGCCCGGGAAGTCCTTCATCACGGCGCGCAGCTGATCCTCCAGCCAGTTCTTGTCCGGCACGCGCCAGCGATCCTTCGGCTTGAGCTGCAGGAACATGTCGGTCTCGTTGAGACTCATCGGGTCCAGGCCCAACTCGTCCGAGCCCAGCCGCGCGACCACGTGCTCGACCTCGGGCACCCGCTGCTTGATGGCGCGCTCGATGGCCAGATCCTGGTCGCGCGAAGCTTCCAGGCTGATCGACGGCGGCTTGGTCAACTGCATCAGCACATCGCCCTCATCCATGGTCGGCATGAAGGTCTTGCCGGTGGCCATGTAGGCGACGACGCCGACCGCCAGGGCGACGCCCGCGATCACGCCCATCCAGCGCGCATGCGCCAGCGACCATTCCAGCAGCGGCCGGTAGCCGCGCTCGATCTGGCGCATCAGCCACGGCTCCTTGTGCGGGCGCTCGCGCAGCAGCATCGAGCACAGCACCGGCACCACGGTCATCGACAACAGCAGCGAGGCCGCCAGGGCGAAGATGATGGTCAGGGCCACCGGCCCGAACAGCTTGCCTTCCAATCCCTGCAACGTGAGCAGCGGCATGAACACCAGGCAGATGATGGCGATGCCCGAGACCACCGGCCGTGCCACCTCGGCCACCGAACGGTAGACGCGATGCAGCTTCGGCAACTCGCTGGCGTTGCGACCGGGCACCAGGTGACTGACGGTGTTCTCCACCACCACCACCGCCGCGTCGACCAGCAGGCCGATGGCGATGGCCAGACCGCCCAGACTCATCAGATTCGCGCTGAGCCCGAACACATGCATCATCAGGAACGCGATCAGCACCGCCAGCGGCAAGGTCAGCGACACCACCACCGCGGCGCGCACGTCGCCGAGGAACAGCAGCAGCAGGATCACCACCAGCACGGTGGCCTCGATCAGCGCGCTGCGCACCGTGTCCACGGCGCGCTCGATCAGCGCCCCGCGGTCATAGAAGACTTCGATGCGCGCGCCCTCGGGCAGGGCCGACTGCAAGGAATCCAGCCGTGCGCGCACGGCATCGACCACTTTCGACGCATCGGCGCCGCGCAGGCCGACCACCAGACCCTCGACGGCTTCGCCGGCGCCATCGCGCGTGACCGCGCCGTAGCGCGTCAGACTGCCGTAGCGGACCTGGGCCAGATCGTCCACGCGCAACAGCGTGCCATCGCGCGTGGCCACCACCACACGACGCAGATCGTCCAGCGTGCGCACGGCCCCCTCGGCGCGCACGATCAGCGTTTCGTCGCCATCGCGCAGACGGCCCGAGCCGTCGTTGCGGTTGTTGCGCATCACCGCATCGGCCACGTCGCGGAAATGCAATCCGGCCGCCGACAGCCGTGCACGATCGGGCGTGACCAGGAACGTGCGCACCTTGCCGCCCAACGCGTTGAGATCGGCCACGCCGGGGATCGTCCGCAACGCCGGACGGATGGTCCAGTCCAGCAGCGTGCGCCGCTCGGCCAGACTCAGACCGCCGCCCTCGATGGTGAACATGAACATGTCCGACAACGGCGTGGCGATCGGCGCCAGCCCGCCGCTGACATCGCCCGGCAGTTCGCCGGCCGCTGCCGCGAAACGCTCCGAGACCTGCTGGCGCGCCCAGTAGATGTCGGTGCCCTCGTCGAAATCGAGGGTGATGTCGGCGATTGCGTACTTGGACATCGAACGCAGCATCTGTGCATGCGGAATGCCCAGCAGTTCCATTTCCAGCGGCACCACCACGCGCGTCTCGACCTCTTCCGGCGTCATGCCGGGGGCCTTCAGGATCAGCTTGACCTGCGTGGGGGCGATGTTCGGATAGGCATCGATGGGCAGCTTCAGATAGGCCCAGACGCCCGCACCGACGATCGCCAGCGCGCCCAGCAGCACCAGCAGGCGTTGCGACAGGGAGAATCCGATCAGGCGGCGCAGCATGTCATTCCCCCGCCACCAGCATGGCCTTCAGCGCACCGGTCCCCGACACCACCACGCGCAGCTTCGCGGCCAGCGCGCCCGTGACCACGCTGAGACCCTCGCCGGTCTGCGCCTGCGGCGTCACCGGCACCACCTCGAAACCGCCGTTGCGTTCGACGAAGACGATCTTGCGACCCTCGAACTCGGCCAGCGCGCCGGACGGCAGCGTCCAGGCATGCGCGGGAGCCGGCAGCAGCAGCGTGGCGCTGGTCTGCTGCCCCGGCAGCAGCATCTCGCCGCGCATGCTCGCGCGCACCAGCACTGTCTGGCTGTGGCGGTCGACGGCCGCGCCGATCTCGCTCAGGGCGCCGGTCGCGCCGTCGACGGTGCGCACCGGCAGACCTGTGCGCAGACGCGCCGCATAGCGTGCCGGCACCTGCATCTCCAGCATGCCGCGACCCGCCTCGGCAACCATGAACGCCTTGTCCAGTGCAGCCACCGGCTCGCCCAGACGCAGGCTGCGCTCGAGGACGCGACCGGCTAATGGCGCGCGCAATTCATAGGTGCCCGGCGGCGCACCGGCCGCTACCGGCGCCATCGCGCGGGCGGCCTGCAAGGCCTGCAGATGCGCCGCGGCAGCATCGCGTCGCGCCACCGCCGCCTGTACGCGGCTGGAAGGAATGATGCCCTCGGCCAGCAACTGACGGTCGCGCTCGGCCTGCGCCCGGGCGACCCGGTAGTCGCCCCGTGCCGCAGCCAGGTCGGCGCCCAGCTGCATGGCCTCGCGGCTCTGGATGCGGGCCAGCGGCTGACCGCGCTCGACCTGCGTCCCCTCGCGCGCGAGCACGGCGACCGTGATGCCGGCATACGGCGCAGTGACCACGGCGCTTTCCTGCAACGGCGCACGCACCGTGGCCGGCAAGCCATCCACCGGCACGTGGGCCGCGGCCTTGACCTCAGCGGTACGGATGCCCATGGCCTGGCGCTGCGAAGCGGACACCTTCAGCAGCGTCCCGGCCATCGCGGGACTTGCGGATACCGCCAGCAGGATGCCGGCCAGCAATACTCGACGCATGACGGACCTCGATGTACCCATTCGTACGATCGAGCATCCGCAGATCGGCTTTGAACAAGCTTAAAACGTCGGCTCGTCCGTCACTCGGCGAGATCGAGGCGGAGCAGCCCGCCGAGTTCGGCCCAGAGCCAGCCCCCGTCCAGATGAAAATCCAGACGCAGATTCAGTATTTCAGCCAGGCTCTGCGCCAGTGCCAACCCAAGCCCACCGTGACGGCTGGCCTCACGCGCGGGCGACTTGCGCCAGAAGCGCTCGCCGAAACGCTGCAAATCACCGGATTTCAGATCCGGCGCCGGATTGCCGAAGCGCAGCCCGACGTGCTCCTGCGCACACCGCAGGCACACGGCGACCTGGCTGCCTTCCGGTGCATGTTCGGCGGCGTTCAGCAGCAGATTGTCGATCACGCGTTCGAGCAGGGCCGCGTCGGTCTGCGTCCAGCATTCGGACGGGGCATCCAGGTCCATCCGCACATTCCTGCGCTGCGCCGAACCCGTGGCCAACTGCAGGGAGTGCCGCAACAGGGCCGACAGGTCGACCGGCTCCAGTTGCGCCTTCTGCATGCCCGATTCGTAGCGCGACAGGGCCAGCAGACCGTCGATGCAGCGGCTCATGCGCTCGGTGGCATCCAGCGCGCCTTCCAGCGCTGGCGACGCCTGCGCATCCCGACGCGCCAGCTCCACCGCGGTGCGAATCTCGGCCAGCGGCGTACGCAGTTCGTGTGCCACGTCGCGCGCGAAACGGCGTTCCCGCTGCAGGGCGCGGCGCAGACCGCCGAAGGCATCGTTCAGCGCGTGAGCCAGCGGGCGCAATTCGCGTGGCAGCGTGTCCGGCCGCAGATCCGCCGACTCGGCGCCTTCACGCACCGTACCGCCGAACGCGAGCAAGGGGCGCAGGCCGCCACGCACCGCCAGGAAGGCAAGCAGCACGGCGATCAGCGACGTCAGCATCACGCCGCTGACCAGGGCCACGTGCACCTGTCGTTCCAGCGCATCGACCTGCTCGCGTTCCTCGGCCACGGCCAGCGTGGCTTCGCTACCATCGCCGAGCAGCCTCACGCGCACGGCGATCGCACGGCCGTGATGGCCGTCCGGAAGCGTCAGGTCGTAAAAATACGGCGCATTGGCCGGCACCGCATGCGGCAGAGTCAGCTTGGCGTCGCGGTTGCTGCCCGAGGTCAGCAGCGTGTGCCCCGCCGCATCCCACAGCTGCAGGAAATCCTTGTGCCCGCCACCGGCGTACTCCGGACTCATCGCCTGCAACTGCGCCAGCGCTTCCTGGGTCGGACGCGACTCCAGCAAGACCGAGATGGCGTGCGCGCGAGCATGCAGCCTCTGATCGAGCCGGCCGTAGATCTGCCGGTCCAGACCGCGATCCAGCAGCAGGAACAGACCGAGCATCAGGATGCCCAGCCCGGCGAAGAGAAACAGCAGCAAGCGCAGGCGGATCGACAGCGGCCGCCGCTCACTCGACCACATAGCCGTACCCCCGACGCGTCTGCACCAGGTCCTTCACGCCGGCCCGGGCCAACTTTCCTCGCAGTGTGCTGACCAGCACCTCGATGACCTTGTCCGAAGATTCACTGCGCGCGTCGTAAAGCCGCTCGAACAGCGCCGTCCGGGTCATGACCCGCCCGCGTTCGGCGCTGAGGGTCTCCAGCAGGGCGTACTCCTTGGGCGTGAGCGCCAGGGCCTCGCCGTCGACGCGCACCTGACGCGCGCGCGGATGAATCTCCACCGCGCCCAGTTGCAGCACCGGATCCGACTGTACGCTGCGTCGCGCCAGCGCCTGCAGGCGGGCGGAAAGCTCGTCGTAGGAAAACGGCTTGACCATGTAGTCGTCGGCGCCGAGGTGCAGCGCCTCGACGCGATCCTCGACCTGATCGCGCGCCGAAAGCACCAGAACCCGCGGCCGCGAGTCGTGCCCGTTCAGTTTCCGCAGCACCGTCCAGCCATCCACGCGCGGCATCATCAGATCCAGCACCACGGCGTCGTAGGCATAACTGGCCAGGAACCGCAGCGCCTCGGCGCCGTCGGCGGCGAGATCCACGGCATGCCCGTCCCGCGCCAGCGATTCACGCAGGTCGCGTCCCAGGTTCGGCGAATCCTCGACCACCAGCAGACGCATGCCCGGTCTCCCTCGTTCAGATCATCCTAACCGGCCATCGTGCCCAGATGCACCATCGGGTCGACCAGCCAATGATCGAACAGCAGGAAGGCGAACAGTGCCATGAGGTAGGTGATCGAGTAGCGGAACACCTTCATCGGATAGAACTCGTCGGGCGGCTTCATCAGACGCACGGCGTAGTAGAGGAAGCCGCCGCCCAGCACCACCGCGCCGCCGAGATACAGCACGCCGCTCATGCCGGTCAGCACCGGCAGCAGCGTCACCACGAACAGCAGGATCGTGTAGAACAGCACGTGCCAGCGCGTGTACTCCACGCCGTGCGTGACCGGCAGCATCGGCACCTGCGCGCGCGAATAATCCTCGCGGCGGAAGATCGCCAGCGCCCAGAAATGCGGCGGCGTCCAGACGAAAATGATCAGCACCAGCAGCAGCGCATAGGCCCAGTCGCGCTCGCCGGTCATGCCGGTGACAGCCGACCATCCCAGCAGCGGCGGAGCCGCGCCAGCGATGCCGCCGATGACGATGTTCTGCGGCGTGGCGCGCTTGAGGAAGGCGGTGTAGATCACCGCGTAGCCGATCAGCGAGGCGAAGGTCAGCGCCGCGGTCATCCAGTTGACCAGCACCGTCAGCACCAGCATCGAGACGATGCCGAGCACGAAGGCGAACGCGAACACCTGCCTGGCGCTGAGCTGGCCGGTCGCCAGCGGCCGGTGCGCGGTGCGCGTCATCAGCTTGTCGATGCGCTCGTCGATTAGGTGGTTGAAGGCGGCCGCCGAGGCCGAGGCCATCCAGATGCCCAGCGAGCCGAACACGAACGGCTTCAGCGGCGGCAGACCGGGCACGGCCAGGAACATGCCGATCACGGCGCAGAACACCAGCAGCGCGACGACGCGCGGCTTGGTCAGCTCCCAGTATTCGGCGAAGGGCATCTTCACGGCGACTCCAGTCGGTCCTCGGCGCGCGGCCATCGACGACCGCCGCACGCGAACCGCACAGTTTACACGGCTTCGAGCCGCTTCTGGGTCCGCGCCAGGGTCGCCAGCAGGCTGAACAGCAGCAGCGCCGCCATGCCGTTGTGCGCGGTGGCCACCGGCAGCGGCAGGCCGAAGTGCACGTTGCTGATGCCCAGCAGCACTTGCGCGACCAGGGTCACGGCGATGCCGATGCCGAACGCGCGCAGCCCGGCGCGCGCCACCCTGTGCGACAGCCAGCCCAGGTACACGAACACCACCAGCGCGCCGATGCGGTGCGCCATCTGGATCGCGGTGCGCGCCGGACCGTCGAGGATGCCGCCCTCGTAGTTCACGCCGATGCCGCGCCACAGCACGAAGCCCTGATGGAAATCGGTCGCCGGCCACCACTGCCCGAGGCAGTGCGGGAAGGCGCTGTCGCCCACGCCGCAGGCCAGCGCGGCGTAGTTGGTGCTGGTCCAGCCGCCGAGGAAGATCTGCGCCGCCAGCAGCACGATGCCGAACGCCACGAACCGGCGCAGCCGCGCATGCTCCTCGCCGTCGGCGCCGACCGGCGTGAAACGCAGCGCGATGTAGGCCAACAGGGCGAACGTCGCCATGCCGCCGAGCAGATGTCCGGTGACGACGATGGGTTTCAACAGCAGCGTTACCGTCCACATGCCGAGCATGGCCTGGAAGATCACCAGCGCCAGCGCGATCACGGCGATGCGCCACGGCGGCGCGCGCGTCAGCTTCGCGGCCACGAACAGCGGCGCGGCGATGGCGATGGCGGCCAGCACCGAGGAGATCACATGCTCGCCGCCGATGTACATGCCCGTGCCCAGCGCCGCAGCCACGGCCGTGCCGATCACCGTCCAGCGCGCCCAGCGGCGACGCCACACCGCCACCACCGCCAGCGTCAGCACCAGCACGCCCAGCGTGCCGGCGATCATGCGGTGGAACTGCTCGCGCCACGGCTTGCCCGGCTCCACCGGACGCTGCGGAAACGCGGCGTCGGCCTGCGCCACTTCGTGCGCGTGGTGCGGCCAGGCGATCTGACCGTAGCAGGTCGGCCAGTCCGGACACGACAGGCCGGCATTCGACAAGCGTACGAAGGCGCCGAACATCACCACGCCGAAGGCGAAGATCGCGGCGAACCAGGCCAGCCGCGCCGGCCACGAGAGACGGGAGACGGCGCGCAGCATCAGCGGATCACCTTTTGCAGATCTTTCTTCAGACCGTTCGGATCGAAGCCGGCGCGGTACAGCGTCAGCGCCGTGCCGTTGGACTCGACCAGGATTGCGGCCACGCTGTCCGGACCGCGCGGACGGAACGAGGCCAGCTTCTGCTCGACGTCGCTGCCGACCTGCCAGTCCTGCATCACCGCGGCCGCCTTGGGGCCGTGCGGCGGCTCGCCCACGTACAGCAGGCGCAGGCGGTCGGCGTTCTTGTTCAGGGTGACGCGCGCGTTGCTCATCAGATGCAGCAGGCGCATGCAGTTGTCCATGCAGTCGCTGCCGGGCAGCGCCAGCAGCGTCATGCGCGGCTCGCTGTCCTTCCAGGCGTAGGTCTTGCCATCGGCCAGGCGGATGTCGATCTTGGCGAAACTGCGCTGCGGCAGAATCGGATCGCCGTGACTGCGCGTACCCGGCTGCCAGCCGGCCAGGCTCAGGATCATCGCCACCAGCAGCGGCATGGCGAACACGGCCGCCACCAGCAGCAGCTTGATGCGGCTCGCCCGGCGCGAGGCAGGACTGGGATCATTCATCGTCGTCTCCGGTTTCGGGCTTCTTGCGGTGCATGATCACGAAGATCGCGATCGCGGCGATGGCGAACGAGAACCACTGGAAGGCATAGCCGTAGTGGCGCGCGGGCGGCATGAAGCCCGGCGTCCACTCGCGCACGTACGCCTGCGCGGGGTCCGCGTCCAGCAGCAGGGCACGCGGGTAGAGCGTGGCGTGCAGATCCGCCGCGATCTGGTCCATGTCGATGTAGGTGGTCAGCTTCGGCCAGGTCGTCTCGCGGGCCAGCGCATTGCCGCCCATCTTGAAGCCGGGCGCCGGCGGCGGCACGTAGATGCCGCGCAGCTCGACTTCGCCGGACTGGATCGGCGGCAACTGCGGCAGCTTGAGGTCCGCACCCTCGCGCGGCAGGAAGCCGAGATCGACCAGCAGCAGGCGCGGATGCCCATCCGGCTGGAATGGCGCGTAGACCTGCACGCCCGGACGACCGCCCTTGTTCTGATCGTCGAGCATGTAGCTGCGGCCGGCCACGAAATGCCCGCGCACGGCCAGATGCGGATAGCGCTCCGGCAGCGCGCCGCGCTGCACACTGGCGAAATCCTGGATCGGCGCCGTCGCCGCCGTGGCAAAGCGACGCAGCAACACTTCCTTTTCCGCGGCGCGATGCAGCTGCCATACGCCCAGGCGCACGAAAAACACCACGCCGAACAGGGTCAGCAGCACCGCAAACCACGACGGACGTCGCAGGCGGATCATGCGGACACCCCGGAACGCGGCGTTATACTGCAAAGCTCAAGTCGCAATGGAATCGTCCCGTGGAAAGCGTATACAAAGCGGCCCTGGTGATCGTCCTGGCCATCGTTATTTTCAATCTCGGCCAAGCGCTGTATTTCATGATGAAGGACACCGGCGAAAACAAGCGGACGGTGTGGGCGCTGACCCGTCGCATCGGCCTCTCGCTGCTGCTGATCCTGATGGTGATCGTGGGCATCTGGGCCGGCTGGCTGCACCCGCACGGCGTCGGCGGTTAAGCGCCCTATTCTACCGTTCCACGCTGCGGGCGTGCGCATGCGCGTCAGTTGACCGCGCCCCACCCGCGCTTGCACGGACATCGTCCACAAAAAACCCGCCGAATCGGCGGGTTTTTTGTGGCGGTTCGCGGTCGCGGACGACCGCGCGCTCACATGATGTAGACGAACAGGAACAGGCACAGCCAGACCACGTCGACGAAATGCCAGTACCACGCCACGGCCTCGAAGCCGAAGTGGTTTTCCTTGTTGAAATGACCCTTGGCGCAGCGGAACCAGATCACGATCAGCATGATCGTGCCCAGGGTCACGTGCAGGCCGTGGAAGCCGGTCAGCATGAAGAAGGTCGAACCGTACACGCCGCTCTGCAGCGTCAGGTTCAGGTGCTCGTAGGCCTCCATGTATTCGTGCGCCTGGAAATACAGGAAGGTCGCGCCGAGCAGCACGGTCAGGGCCTGGAACACCAGCAGCTGCTTGCGGCGCCCGGCGCGCAGCGCGTGGTGCGCGATGGTGATGGTCACGCTGGAGGTCAGCAGGATCAGCGTGTTCAGCAGCGGCAGGCCCCACGGCGAGACGGTGCTGAAGGAGCCGCCGACGTCGCCCGGGCCGTTGGTCGGCCACGCCGCCGCGTACTGGTCCCACAGGTAGTGATGGGTGAACAGGCCGTGGCCTTCGCCGCCCAGCCAGGGCACCGAGAACATGCGGGTGTAGAACAGTGCGCCGAAGAACGCGCCGAAGAACATCACTTCCGAGAAGATGAACCACATCATGCCCATGCGGAAGGACACGTCGACCTGGCTGTTGTAGCTGCCCTTGATCGATTCGCGGATCACCGAGTTGAACCAGCCGAACAGCGTGAAGATCACGATCGCCAGACCGATGAAGAACATCGGACGACCGAACGAGCCCGCATCGTTGAGCCAGTGGGCGGCGCCGAACATGGTCGTGAACAGACCGACGGAGCCGACGATGGGCCACACGCTGTGATGCGGTACGTAGTAGGCGCCTTGCTGAGCCATGGTTTTCTATTCCCGTGATGAACTTGACCGGGGCCGCGCCCCGATGTACTCGATCCGATTCAGACGACGAACTGCAGCAGGAACAACCCCAGGATCACGACGATCGCCGCGACCAGGAAACCCACCGTGCGCCGCACCGCGGCGCGGCGCTGGGCGGGATCAAACGATGCCGGCTGCTGCATGCCGCTCAGTGCCCCACGTCGCCGTGCGCCAGCTGGCTGTCGTCGATCACCGGCGGCACCGAGAAGGTGTGATGCGGCGCCGGCGAAGGCACCGTCCACTCCAGACCCTTGGAGCCTTCCCACACGCGGTCCGTGGCCTTCTTCTTGGCGAAGAACACGCAGTGGATGATGACGCCGACGAAGATCAGCTGGGTGGCGCCGAACACGAAGCCGCCGATCGAGCTGATCATGTTGAAGTCGGCGAAGGCCACGTTGTAGTCGGGCACGCGGCGCGGCATACCGGCCAGACCCAGGAAGTGCTGCGGGAAGAACAGCACGTTGACCGAGATCACGCTCAGCCAGAAGTGGATCTTGCCCCAGCGCTCGGAATACATGTTGCCCGACCACTTCGGCAGCCAGTAGTACACCGCCGCCATGATCGAGAACGCCGCACCGGTCACCAGCACGTAGTGGAAGTGCGCCACCACGAAGTAGGTGTCCTGATACTGGAAGTCGGCCGGCACCAGCGCCAGCATGATGCCGCTGAAACCGCCGATGGTGAACAGGATGACGAAGGCCACGGCGAACAGCATCGGGGTCTCGAAGGTCAGCGAGCCCTTCCACATCGTGGTGACCCAGTTGAACACCTTCACGCCCGTCGGCACCGCGATCAGCATGGTCGCGTACATGAAGAACAGCTCGGCGCCCAGCGGCAGGCCGACCGCGAACATGTGATGCGCCCACACGATGAACGACAGGAACGCGATCGACGCGGTGGCGTACACCATCGCCTTGTAGCCGAACAGCGGCTTGCGGCTGAAGGTCGGGATGATCTCCGAGATGATGCCGAACGCCGGCAGGATCATGATGTAGACCTCGGGGTGCCCGAAGAACCAGAACACATGCTGGAACAGCACCGGGTCGCCGCCGCCGGCCGCGTTGAAGAAGCTGGTGCCGAAGTACTTGTCGGTCAGCAGCATGGTCACCGCGCCCGCCAGCACCGGCATCACCGCGATCAGCAGGAACGCCGTGATCAGCCAGGTCCAGACGAAGATCGGCATCTTCAGCAGATCCATGCCCGGCGCGCGCATGTTGAGGATGGTGGCGATGATGTTGATCGCGCCCATGATCGAGCTGATGCCCGACACGTGCACGAAGAAGATCAGGAAGGCGATAGAGTCGCCGCCCTGGATCGACAGCGGCGGATACATCGTCCAGCCGCCGGCGGGCGCACCACCCGGCAGGAAGAACGACGACAGCAGGATGGTGAAGGCGAACGGCAGCAGCCAGAACGACATGTTGTTCATGCGCGGCAGCGCCATGTCGGGGGCGCCCACCATCAGCGGGATCATCCAGTTACCCAGACCGACGAAGGCCGGCATGATCGCGCCGAAGATCATCACCAGCGCGTGCATGGTGGTCAGCTCGTTGAAGAAGTACGGCTGCACCAGCTGCAGACCGGGCTCGAACAACTCGGCGCGGATCAGCATCGCCATCGAACCGCCGATGAAGAACATCAGCAGGGCGAATATCAGGTACAGGGTACCGATGTCCTTGTGGTTGGTGGACATGAACCAGCGACGGAAGAAGCTCTTCGGAGCCTCGTGGTGATCGTCGTGGTGGTCCTGGGTGGCTGCGTGCGCCATGACCTTCTACCTCTGCCTAAAGTGGTCCGGTTAACCCTGGCTGTCGCCGGGCGTGGGGGTGGCCTGCGCGGTGCGCGCGGCCTTGTCGAGCTGCGCGGCGCTCTCCTGAGCGGCCAGCCACTGCTCGAACTGCGCCTGCGGCACGGCCTTGACCACGATCGGCATGAAGCCGTGGTCCTGACCGCACAACTCGGCGCACTGGCCCCGGTAGATACCGGGCTTGCTGATCTTGGTCCAGGCGGCGTTGACGATGCCCGGGATGGCGTCCATCTTCCAGCCCAGATCCGGCACCCACCACGAATGGATGACGTCGCCGCCGGTGATCAGGAAGCGGATCTTCACGCCCACCGGCACCACCAGGGGGTGGTCGACGTTGAGCAGGTAATCGTTGGTGCCGTTGGCGTCGACGACCTTGTTCGGGTCCAGACCGGAGTCGAGCTGACGCGTGGCGTCGCTCTTCTTGTCCAGACGCGACATGAAGCCGACCTTCTTCACGGTCTTGCCGTCGTAGTCGACGTAGTCGTAACGCCACTTCCACTGGTAGCCGGTGACCTTGACGGTCATCTTAGCGTCGGCGGTGTCGGTGGTGCGCACCAGGATCTTGGTCGCCGGCCAGGCCAGGCCGATCAGGATCAGCACCGGGACGATGGTCCAGACCAGCTCCAGCTTGGTGCTGTGCGACCACTTCTCGGCGACCGCGCCCTTGGACTTACGGAAGCGGATCATGGCGATGATCATGGCGCCGAACACGATGATGCCGATCACCACGCAGACCAGGAACGAAGCCATGTTCAGGTCCCACACCTCCTTGGAGGTCTGGGTCACGCCCTTGGTCAGGTTGAGCTGCCACGGATGGGGATTGGCCCATGCCGAGCCGCTGAGCAGCGCGCTCGCCGCCACCAACCAGGTGGTCGCCCGTCCTCGAATGCCGCCAAATTTCATGTCTTGCACCCTGAAATTGAATGTCCGCCAGACCAGACGGTGAGCGTCCCGGCGATCCGTCTGCATCTGCTTCGCAGACGGTCCGCATGGAATCCGGCAGCCGCAATGCAATCCCCTACGCGGCCCGGTCACCGAATCGCCGATTGTTTCCTACTTCCGCTGCGGCGCGGTGTATTGCGCCAGCAGCCTTCGCAAACGCTGCATTGCATCGGCACGCTCCTCTTCTCCCAGGAACGCCCCGACTTCCACCTCGCCTCCGTGCGAAGTGAGCACGAGCCGCTGCCTGTTGCCGGCTTGCCGCATGCGGACGCGTACCCAGTAGGACTGGAACGTCGCGCGGCGATGCCCGGGCAGGCATTCCACCTGCAGCGAGCGCGCATCGATGGTGATGCGCTCGCTGCGATCGCCGGCATGCCAGGCCAGCGACAAGGCGTAGGCCACTGCAGCCGACTCGACCAGCGCGAACAGCGGGGCGTACACATTGCCCGCGCGTGCGCCAAGGGTCGCGATCGCCACCGTGACCGCCGCCAGTGCCGCGCACAGTCGCCGCAGACCGCGACGGCTGAGCGAACGGTTCGGACGCAGCCACATCGTCACGTGGCCCGCATCCCCGGCAGTTGACTCAAGGACAATCATGCATTCATGGCCTGCCCCTATCCGTCCAAGGATAGTGTGCCCCCCGCAGAGGGGCAAGACTGTTTGCCGCACGCGGCATATTGACGCAGCGGACAGCGTGCTCGTTCAGCATCCAGGCCCGCTCTCGGAGCGCATGCACGCATGAGCTGAATGGGGGTGCAGAAATAGGTTGGATGCCACCTGTACGGGGCATACAATCGCGCAATTCGCCCTTCATTTTGTAAAGGTCAGCGCACGCACGTGAACGCCCAGATTCTCAGTCCCGAACTCGTCGACGCCGGCGACCCGACGCGCGAGCGCATCACCGCCGCCTGGCTGCGCGACGAGTCCGAAGCCGTCCAGGCCCTGCTGGCCGAAGCGGAGCTGCCCGAGGCCGAGCGCGCCCAGATCATCCAGCGTGCCACCGACCTGGTCGAGCGCGTGCGCGACGGCGCCGACGAGCAGGATGCCATCGAGGCCTTCATGCGCCAGTACGACCTGTCCAGCGAGGAAGGCGTGCTGCTGATGTGCGTGGCCGAGGCGCTGCTGCGCATTCCCGACACCGACACCATCGACATGCTGATCCGCGACAAGCTCGGCGACGCGGACTGGCAGCGACACATCGGCGGCAGCCACTCGGTGCTGGTCAACGCCTCCACCTGGGGCCTGATGCTGACTGGCCGCCTGGTGCAGATGGCCGAAGACACCCGCAGCGACGTGCGCGGCGCGATGCGCCGCCTGGCCGGCCGCGCCGGCGAACCGATGATCCGCGCCGCCGTGCATCAGGCCATGCGCATCATGGGCAAGCAGTTCGTGATGGGCCGGCGCATCGGCGAAGCCGTCGAGCGCGCCGACAAAAAGGCCAACCGCCCCTACCGCTATTCGTTCGACATGCTCGGCGAAGCCGCGCTGACCCAGCCGGACGCCGAGCGTTACCAGCAAGCCTACCGCGACGCCATCGTCGCCCTGGGCAAGGACCCGGACGCCGGCAACCTGATCGAAGGTCCGTCGATCTCGGTCAAGCTATCCGCGCTGCACCCGCGCTACGAACACAGCAAGCGCGAGCGCGTACTCGAAGAGCTCACGGTGAAACTGCTGGAACTGGCGCAGATGGCCAAGCAACAGGGCATCGCCCTGACCATCGACGCCGAGGAAGCCGACCGCCTGGAACTGTCCCTGGACGTCGCCGCCGCCGTGTTCACGCATCCCTCGCTGGAAGGCTGGAACGGTCTGGGCATGGCCGTGCAGGCCTACCAGAAGCGCGCGCCGATGGTGATCGACTGGCTGGCCGACATGGCCCGCCGTCACCAGCGCCGCTGGTTCGTGCGCCTGGTCAAGGGCGCCTACTGGGACACCGAAATCAAGCGCGCCCAGGAACAGGGCTTCCGCGGCTACCCGGTCTACACCCGCAAGCCGAATACCGACGTCGCCTATCTGGCCTGCGCCAAGCGCCTGCTGGACGTCGGCGCGGACCTGATCTATCCGCAGTTCGCCACGCACAACGCGCACACGATCGCCTACGTGCATCACATCGCCAAGGGACGACCGTACGAATTCCAGCGCCTGCACGGCATGGGCGAGGATCTGTACGCGGAAGTGATCGGCAAGAACAAGCTCGACGTGCCGTGCCGCGTGTACGCGCCGGTCGGCAGCCACGAGGACCTGCTGCCGTATCTGGTGCGCCGCCTGCTCGAAAACGGCGCCAACACCTCGTTCGTCAACCGCATCTTCGACGAGGACGTCAGCATCGACGACCTGGTCGCCGACCCGTGCGAGACCGTGCGCGGCTTCAAGACCTTCAACCATCCGCGCATTCCGATGCCGGTCGATATCTACGGTGAACAGCGAAAGAACTCCATGGGCGTGAATTTCTCCAACGAAGACGACATCCGGCAGCTGGCCGAGGAAATCAACGCGCACAAGGGGCCGTGGAAGGCCGCACCGCTGGTGCCGGGCGCGAAGATCGGCAAGGAGACGGTGAAGGTCACCGATCCGGCCGACCACCGCCGCGTGGTCGGTGAGTGGATCGGCGGCGACGAGAGCGTCGTCGATACCGCCATCGGCAACGCCGTCGCCGCGCAGCCGGACTGGGACCGCGTGCCGGCCGAGCAGCGCGCGCAGATCGCCGAGCGCGCCGCCGAAATGATCGAAGCCAAGCGCGGCGAGTTCGTCGCCATGTGCGTGCGCGAGGCCGGCAAGACCCTGCCGGACGCCATCGCCGAAGTGCGCGAGGCCGCCGACTTCTGCCGTTACTACGCCGGCATGACGCGCAAGCTGTTCGGCCAGCCCGAAGACATGCCCAGCCCGACCGGCGAGACCAACCGCCTGTTCCTCAACGGCCGCGGCGTGTTCGTGTGCATCAGCCCGTGGAACTTCCCGCTGGCGATCTTCATGGGCGAGGTCATGGCCGCGGTACTGTCCGGCAACGCCGTCGTCGCCAAGCCTGCCGAACAGACTTCGCTGATCGGCTATGCGGCCGTGAAACTGCTGCACGAAGCCGGCGTTCCGGAGAAGGTGCTGCAGTTCATTCCGGGCGACGGCGCCAGCGTCGGTGCGACGCTGACCAAGGACCCGCGCATCGCCGGCGTGGCCTTCACCGGCTCCACCGAGACCGCCTGGGCGATCAACAAGACCCTGGCCGCCCGCAAGGGCCCGATCGCCACGCTGATCGCCGAGACCGGCGGCCAGAATGCGATGATCGCCGACTCCTCGGCGCTGCCCGAGCAGCTGGTCAAGGACGTCATGGCCTCGGCCTTCGGCTCGGCCGGACAGCGCTGCTCGGCCGCGCGCATCCTGTTCATCCAGGAAGACGTCGCCGACCGCGTGATCGAGATGCTGGCCGGCGCCATCGACGAACTGAAGGTCGGCGACCCCGGCCTGCTGTCGACCGACGTCGGCCCGGTCATCGACCACGAGGCGCTGGACGGTCTGCAAAAACACATCGACCGCATGAACCGCGAGGCCAAGCTGATCCGCAAGGCGCGCCTGGACGAGACCGTCACCGGTCACGGCACCTTCCTGGCGCCGCACGCCTTCGAGATTCCGTCGCTGGACATGCTCGAACGCGAGGAATTCGGCCCGATCCTGCACGTCGTGCGCTGGAAGTCCGGCGAACTGGACAAGGTGCTGGCGCAGATCAACGCCACCGGCTACGGCCTCACGCTGGGCATCCACAGCCGCATCGACGACACCATCGCCTATGTGCAGAAGCACGCGCGCGTGGGCAACTGCTACGCCAACCGCAACCAGGTCGGCGCGGTGGTCGGCGTGCAGCCGTTCGGCGGCGAGGGCCTGTCCGGCACCGGCTTCAAGGCCGGCGGCCCGCACTACATGCTGCGTTTCGCCACCGAGCGCGTGCTGACCGTCAACACCACGGCAGCCGGCGGCAACGCCAGCCTGATGATGCTGGGCGACTGACGCGCATCGCGGCACGCCGCGACGCCACCCAACGAAAAGCCCCCGCATCGCTGCGGGGGCTTTTCTGTTTTGCGGCCGACCCGCCGCATGCGGCGGGCCGTCGCGACCGATCAGAAGTGATAGGCCGCCGAGAACGCCAGCAGGTTGCCCTTGTCGCTGAAGTTGCCGACCAGACGGTCGCCCGTCGGGCTCAGGTTGTTGACGTGCGCATCGCTGACGAAGATGTGCGCGTAACCGACGTTCAGGTCCAGCTTCTGCGTGGGCTTGTAGCCCAGGCCGACGCTGACCCAGCGACGCGTACCGTCCGGCACGCGCGGATCGCGGTGTGCCTGCGACGTGGGCGTACCGTCGACGGCCACGCCGCCGCGCAGCGTCAGCTTGTCGTTGACGTAGTACTCGCCGCCGACCGAGACGAACAGGGTGTTCTCCCAGTCGAAGGTCTCCACCGAAGCCGGCTGCGCCGGGTTGGCGTAGTTCACGCGAAGCTCCTTGAAGACGCTCCACTTGGTCCAGGTCGCGTCAGCGCCGAAGCCGTACTTCTGGGCCTGATGCCAGTAACTCAGGTTGACGAAGGCCGGCGTGGTGAACGGCGCAGTGCCCGTGGTGTTGGTGAACGGCACGCCGCCGGCGCCCGCCAGCAGCGGCGCCACCATCGGGCTGCCGAGCAGCGCCGAGACGTTGCTGGGCATGGTGAAGCGCGCGTTGCCTTCCAGCGTGTGCGAGATCTTGGAGTGATAGTCCAGCGCCAGGCGGTCGCTGTCGGTCAGCTTCCAGAACGCGCCCACCTGCCAGCCGTAGCCCCAGTCGTCGCCCTTGATGCGGGCTTCGCCGTCGCTGCCGGGCGGCACCACGGTGTTGATGGTCGACAGGTACGTCGGCGCGGCAGCCGCAGGCAGCACGCCACCGGCGACGGCCTGCTGGATCAGACCCGCGGCCACGCCGTTGTAGTTGATCGCCGAAGTCAGCTCCGCCTTGGTGTGCTGCGCGATGACGCTGGCGCCGATGCTGAAGTTGTCGGTCAGGTCATAGGACGCCGACAGCGTGGCGTCGAGCGACTGGAAGTCGGACTTCAGCCCGTGATAGCGGCCGACCCAGCCCGGGTTGTAGTTGGTCTTGAAGCCGAACGGCGCACTGAAGGCGATGCCTATATGCGTGCGGTCGTTGACCTGCGTGGACAGGAAGAACGCCGGCACCGGAATCGTGGTGCCGCCGTCGCCACCGTTGCCGCCGCCGAGCGGACGACCGAAGGCGTCGGTGCCCGTGCCGCTGAACTTGGTGCTGAAATTGATGGCCGTGACGTCGGCCTGGAACACGGTGCCGGTAAGCATCGTCATCGCGGCCGGGTTGTTGACGACGACCGAAGCATCGCCACCCGCCGTGGCCGAACCGGCGAACGAGCGGCCAAGCGCCTTGGCGCTGTTTTCCTTGAGCTGGAACGCACTGGCGTGAGCCGTCTGCGGCGTCCCCAACGCCGCGACCACGGCTACCGCAAGCGCGGCGAATGCCGCGGGACGGGCAGCTTTCACGAACGATTTTTTGATAGACATTTCCACCTACTCCTGACGTTTGGACGCCATTCGAATCTGCGGCCCGCGGGACGGACCCCTCCTCCATTCATACAGACGTTTGAAGTCTGTCGCGAAACTTTGACGATTGCCGGACGCGAATGCAAGTGCCCGCCGGTACAGCCCCGGCGGCCTGCGCTGACGCTCGCTTCGGGAGCGCGTATGCTGAGCGGCCCGCGCCACGCCCGAAACAGCATGCACTGTCACGTCTACGCTAGCCGCCGCAAGAGCGAAACCTACCTTTGGCTGCGCGATCCGGCGCTGCTGGAGACGCTGCCCGAAGCCTTGCGGCAGGTCCTCGGCGAATTGCGCTTCGTGCTGGAAGTCGAACTCGACAGCGCGCGCAGGCTGCCGCACCAGGACACCGAGCAGGTGCTGAGCCATCTGCTCGAACAGGGCTGGCATCTGCAGCTGCCGCCCGGCGAAAAGGCCTGAACGCCCGCTGACGCCAACCGCCCGCGATCGGCGCGAATCGCCCGCGAAGGTTTCGGGCGCATGGCCGATGCGCGTAGTATCGTGGCGCGCAAGCCGCACCCTCGCCTCGACTTCGGACGCCACGCCAGACCATGCCGCCGACCAAACCGCGCCGCCGCTCATCGCTGCAGACCATGCTGGTCTGGTTCCTGCCCGCCCTGGCCATGATCGCCGTCGCCGTCGTCGTCGCTTCGCCCGTCGCGCTGATTCCCCTGCTGCTCGCCAACACGCTGATGCTGGGCGCCATGTGCCACGCCATCGGCTTCGACCCCGAACCGTCGTTCACGCGCACCATGCTGCGCCGCGGCGTGGCGCACCTGATCCTGTTCACCGCCTACACCGCGCTGGTGCTGCTGCTGATCGCCTGGCCGCTGGTGCTGATGACGCAGTCGCCGTCGCTATCCAGCGTCATCGTGCTGTCGATCGCGCTGGCGCTCGGCGCCGCGCTGCTGTGGCGGATGTGGCCCGCGTTCGGACTCGCTTTCCTGTGGGACGACGCCTTTGCCGGCGGCAACCCGCAGGGATCGCAGATCCGCACCGCGCTGTCGCGCAGCCTGCACTTCGCACGCCACCTGTCCGGCGAGGAGCGCTTCTTCAGCCATTTCCTGCCGGTGTCGCTGTGCACCCTGATGGCCGCGTTCGGTGCGCTGGCGCTGAGCGTGCTGGTGGGCGTGGTGCCCGACGAACTGCGTACCGCCGGCGTGCTGCTGTACGGTTTCCTGTTGCTGCCGCTGTGCTGTCTGGTCGTCACCAACCGCACGCTGCGCGCCCTGCTCTACGAAGGACAGCGCCCCGGAGGGAGCGCCGCCTCGGAACCGGAGCCGGACCGGGAACGAAGCCGCGAACTCGATGAGGCGCCCGCCGCGAGTTCGCCGGACACCGTAACGGGCGCAAGCGACGAAGACCTGCTCGAAGCCGTTCGCGCCGGCCGCATCGACCGCGCGATGGCGCTGCTGGAAGCCGGCGCCGACGCCAACATCGCCGCGCACCCGGCCGACCGCGACCAGCGCTCGGCGCTGATCCTCGCCGCGCTGCTGCCCGAAACCCGTCTGTTGCGCGCGATGATCGCGCACGGCGCGGACGTCAACCGCATGCAGGCGGGCCTGAATCCGCTGCTGGCGGCCACGCGCGACAGCTACCACGGGCGCGCCGAAGCGGTGATGACCCTGCTCGCCAACGGCGCCGACCCGAACGCGACCGACGCCGAAGGCAACACGCCCCTGCACGGCGCGGCACTGAGCGCGAAACCGACCGTCGCGGCCATGCTGATCGACGCCGAAGCCGATCCGAACGTCCTCAATCGCAACGGTCTCACCCCGCTCGCGACGGCCTGCCGCGCGGCCAATTGGCCGCTGGTGCAGTTCCTGCTCGAACACGGCGCCAAGCCCGCGCTGGACAGCGGCGAACCGGCCCTGCTCGCCGCCGCCGGCATCGCCGAGGACGATCCCGAGGGTGTACGCCTGCTGCTCCGGCACAAGGCCTCCGTGCATGCAGCCAACGCGATCGGCCGCACGCCGCTGATGGCCGCGGCGCTCGAGGGACACGCCGACATCGCCCGCGCGCTGGTCGGCGCGGGCGCCAAGATCGACGCCATCGACCACCACCAGACCAGCGCGCTGATGGAAGCCTCGCGCGCCGGCGCGCTGGGCGTGGTCAACGTGCTGGCCGCCGCTGGCGCGCGTACCGATCTGCGCGACAAGCACGGCCGCGACGCGCTGATGCTGGCCTGCCAGTCGCCGCGCGCCCAGGCCGACATCGTGCGCGCGCTGATCGACCTCGGCGCCGACCCGCGCGCCATCGGCAACGACGAGCGCAGCGCGCTGGACCACGCCGCCGCCACCGGCCGCTGGGATCTGGTCGCGCTGATGGACCCGCAGACGCCGCTGCCGGCCAATCTGGACATCGGCGCCGAACCGGAAGCCGGCGCGGACACGCCGGAGCATCTCGCCGACGCGCTGCGCTTCGGCCACTGGGCCATTGCCTCCACCTTCGCTCGCCGCGTGCGCGACTGGCCACAACGCGACCTGGCGCAGATCTACCTGCGTCTGGCCGACGACGCGCTGACGCCCGCGCGCCGCTGGCTGCTCGAACACGGGCTGTCGCCGCACGCGCCGGCCGAGCACGGCCGCTCGCTGTTCGACGCCCTGCTCGACGCGCTTCCCGCCAGTGCCGACGCCGTACACGACCTGCTCGACGCCGGCGCCAGCTGCGCCGGTGCGGGAGGCATCGCGCGCGCGCTCGACCGCGACAACGGCGATGCACGATGCGAACGCTTGGCGCTGCGCATGCTCGATGCCGGCGGCGATCCCTTCGCCGCGCACCGCGACCGCATCACGCCCGTGCATCTGGCGGCCGCTGGCGGCCACAGCGTGCTGCTGCAGGCGCTGCTCGATCGCGGCTGCGATCCGAACGCACAGGACGCCGCGGGCCGCACGCCGCTGCACGTGGCGCTCGAACACGCCGATCCGTTGCCGCAGATTCGCGCGCTGATCCGCGCCGGCGCCGACCCCGAAGCGCCTGCCGCCAACAACGAAACTCCGCTGGGCAGCGTATTCGACCGCGCCGACCCGGAGCTGGTGCGCTGGCTGCGCTGGGACGAACGCTGGCCGCTGCCCCGCCGCGCGCTGCGCCCGCACGACCTACCATCCGCCGCTGCCAGCGGCGACAACGAAGCGGTCTGCAAGCTGCTCGACCTCGGTTTCGCCGTCGACAGCCGCGACAGCCAGGGCGCCAGCGCCCTGTTGCGCGCCGCCGGCATGGGCCACACCGAAACCGCGCGCCTGCTGATCGAACACGGCGCCGACCTCGGCCTGAGCGCACGCTCCGGCGTCACCGCACTGGCCGCCGCCGCCAACGCCGGTCGCAGCGACATGGTCGCGCTTCTGATCGAAAGCGGCGCGCAGATCGACCAGCCGCTGCCCGGAAAAACCACCGCGCTGATGCTGGCCGTGGCGCGCGGCCACGTCGACATCGCCGAGCAGATGCTAAGCGCGGGCGCCGACGTGCACGTGCATGACGTCTACGGGCGCAGCGTGCTACACCCCGCGGCGCAGCTGTGCTTCGCCGGTCGCGACAGCCTGCGCGCCCGTCGCCTGCTCGACGTGCTGCTCAAGCGCGGCGCGGACGTCAATCACGCCGACCAGGATGGCCGCACACCGCTGCTGCTGCTGCTCGGCGCACACGCCAAGCCCGGCGCGGCGTGCGACAGCACCCACATCGGCGCCCTGCTGCCGGTGCTGCTGGACGCCGGCGCCGATCCGCGCCACGCTGACCAGCGTGGCGTCACGCCGCTGCACGCCTGCGCCATGCACATGCTGATCGCGCCGGCACGCGTGCTGCTGACCCGTGGCGCCGCCCGCGACGCCGTCGACGAACTCGGACGCACGCCGGCCGAACTGGCGCGCACGCTGGGCTACATCGACGTCGCCGTGGAACTGGAGACGCGCGGCCACTCCGTCCCCGGCGTGCAGCAGACCCTGCGCCAGCCCGCCGCCGACTGAATCTCGTCCAGCGCCTGCGGCTCCCCCCTGGCGCGCAGGCGTGCTAGCGTCGCGCATCGCTCCCTGGACAGGAATCGCCGGCATGCCACTCACCCGTCGTCACTTCATCGGCGCCGGCGCCCTGCTGGCGACCACGACCGCACTGCCGCGCACCTTCGCGCACCCGGCCTCCACCGCCGACCCGGACATCGCCGCCGCGCTCGACGCCGGCATCCGCGCGTCTCTCGCTGCCTACGCCTGTCCCGGCATCGCGGTCCATATCGCCCATCATGGCCGCACCCTTCATGCACGCAACGCCGGCCAGGCCAACCTGGAAACCGCCACCCCCGTCGATGGCGACAGCGTGTTCCGGATCGGCTCGCTGAGCAAGCAATTCACGGCCGCCCTGATCGTGAAGCTGGCTGCGCAAGGCCGCGTTTCGCTCGATGCCGACGCGGCCAACTTGCTGCCGTTCTTCCGCAAATCCCCCCGATTCACGCTGCGCGAGCTGCTGCATCACACCGCCGGCCTGCACGAGGACGACGGTGATTCCGTCGACGGCGCGACGGCGACGCCGATCACGCAGATCGATATCGCCCGACAGATCAGTCAGCAGAAGAAGCTCTTCGATTTCGCGCCCGGCACCGCGTGGCGCTACAGCAACACGAACTACATCGTGCTCGGCGCCGTGGTCGAAAAGATCACCGGCATGTCTCTGGCCGATGCCGCGCGCACGATGATCTTCACGCCGCTGGGATTGCATGCGACCGCCTTCGACCGCGTGCAGGACGTGGTTCCCGGCCGCGTCAGCGGCTACTCGCCGCAGCCGGATGCCCGCACGCATTTCGACCATGCCGCGTTCATCGATATCGCCCAGGCCGGCGGCGCCGGCGCGATGCGCTCGACCGCCAGCGACCTTTGCCGCTGGCATCACGCGCTGTTCACCCACCGCCTGTTCGACGCGCGTCACACCGACCTGATGACGACACCGGGCCGTCTGCGTGACGGTCGCCTGAGCGGAAGCCACCGTTTCCTGCCCGCCGACGACGCGGCCTACGGGCCGGTCCAGTACGGCATGGGCCTGCTGCTTCCGCCACCGCTGCACGGACACCGCAGCGTCATGCACTACGGTTTCATCAACGGTTTCGCCGTCTGCCTGGAAACCTGGCTCGACGTCGGCCTGAGCACGGCGATCCTGTGCAACGGCGACATGGGTCCGCACATGCCGTTCCACGCGCTGCGCCAGACGGTCTCAAAGCAACTCCTGCCGAAGCTGGCGACCTGAGCCTCAGGGCTTCGTCAGGCGTTCTCGCCTTCGATCCCGCCCCCTGATCCGCGCCGCTGGCTGTCGGCCTCGAAGATGCGTTCGAGATCGGCCAGCGCTTCGCGCGAGGACTGCATCAGCGCGGTCTCGTCGTCGTAGACCAGGTACTGCGTCTTCAGCAGCGCTTCGTCGTGCTCGCGGAAGCGGTCAACCTGCGCCTCGGCGCTGTCCTGCGATGCGCCGAGCGCCTCCAGCACGTGCCGCGTCATCTTCAGGCTGGAATAGAAGGTTTCGCGCACCGGCTCGTCGATGCTGAGGTCCATCAGCCGGAACGCATGCTGGCGATTGCGCGCGCGGGCGACGATCTTCAGATGCGGAAACTGCCGCTTGACCACGCGCGCGGTGCGCAGGTTGGCCTGCGGATCGTCGGTGGCCAGTACGAACACCTCGGCCTTGTCGGCCTGCGCCGCGCGCAGCAGGTCCGGGCGCGCCGGATCGCCGAAGAAGATCGAGGTGCCGCCGAAGCGCCGCACCAGATCGACCTGATCGACCGACGCCTCCAGCGCCACGAACGGAATGTGCTGCGCGCGCAGCACGCGTGCCACGATCTGTCCGACACGACCGAAGCCGGCGATGATGACGCGCGGCGCGTCGGTGTCGATATGGTCGTACTCGCGCTTCTGCGGCGCTTCGCGTTCACGCAGCACGCGCGCCAGCCCCGTCACCAGCAGCGGCATCAGCGCCATCGACAGACTCACCGCCAGCACCAGCAGATCGCGCTGGCGCGGTTCCAGCAAGTGCTGACCCAGCGCCAGATTCAGCACCACGAAGGCGAATTCGCCACCACTGGAAAGCAGTACCGCCATGCGCAGCGCATCGGCGCCGCCGAGTTGCCCGGACCAGCGCCCGATCGGCCACAGCAGCACCCCCTTCACCAACAGCAGCCCGAGCACCAGGCAGGCCACTATCCACGGCGCCTGGCGTATCAGCGACAGGTCCAGCGACATGCCCACGCTGATGAAGAACAGGCCCAGCAGCAGGCCCTTGAACGGCTCGATGTGCGATTCCAGCTCGTGCCGGTATTCCGAATCGGCCAGCAGCACGCCGGCCAGGAACGCGCCCAGCGTCGCCGATGCGCCGGCCAGCTCCATCACCCACGCCGTGCCCATCACCACCAGCAGCGCCGTCGCCGTCGAGACCTCCTGCATGCGCGTGCGCGCGACGATGCGGAACAGCGGTCGCAACAGGTAACGGCCGCCGACCATCACCACGGCGATGGTGCCGATCACGCGCAAGGCGCCGAGCCATAGCGGCCCTTCGGTCGCGCTCCCCGTACCCAGCAGCGGCACCGCGGCGATCAGCGGAATCGCCGCCAGATCCTGGAACAGCAGCACCGCGAAGGCCTGCCGCCCGTAGGCCAGCCCGGCCTCCTTGCGCTCGGCCAGGATTTGCAGACCGAACGCCGTCGACGACAACGCCAACGCCGCGCCCACCACGATCGCCGCACGCAGCGGCAGTCCGAAGCCGTAGTACGCCACCGCCAGCAGCGCCACGCCGCACACAAGCACCTGCATCAGGCCGGTGCCGAACACCGCATGCCGCATCACCTTGAGCCGTGACGGCGACAGTTCCAGGCCGATCACGAACAGCATCAACACCACGCCGAGTTCCGAGACCTGCGCCACGCGCCCTGTGTCGCCGACCAGCCCCAGCGCATGCGGACCGATCACCACGCCCGCGAGCAGGAACCCCAGCACGGCCGCCAGGCGAAAGCGTTTCGCCAGCGGTACCGCCAACACCGTCGCGAGCAGGAACACCACGGCCATCTGCAGCATGTGTTCGGTATGCACTTGCTTCCCTTGGTTCGACCCGTCACGCACATCGCGTGCGTCCAGAGTACGTCAGGAACCGCGGCACTGTCCCTCCCGCAGACACGTATGGCGGACACGCGCATCGGCGCATGAGGCGAATCGTCACGGCCTTTTGTAATTATTAATGAGAATGATTACTATTCAATCATTGATGCCTTCGCCGCAGCCCGCGCATCGAACACAACACCGTCTTGCCCCTTCCCTGGATTGCTCATGCCTATCTCGATCACCGGGCGCTTCGCCACGCCCACCCGACTTCCCGCAAACCCACCGCGATGCGGTCGCACGCCCGTTCTGGCGATCGCGATCGTCACCGCACTGCTCGGCGCCGCACCCGTCTGCGCGGCATCCTCGGCTATGCAGCATGCCGGCGCGCCACCCACTTCCGTCGCCGTGCGCGGCTATGCGGTAGCCGCCGGTTCCCTGCGCACCGCGCTACGGCAACTGGCGCAGCAGAGCGGATTGCAGCTGGACGGCATCGAACACATTCCCGCGTCCGCGCACAGCGCCGACCTGCACGGCGATTTCCGCGCCGATGAAGCGCTGCGCCGCCTGCTGGCCGGCTCCGGCTGGCAGGCCGAGCACGTCGGTCCGTCGCGATTTCGTCTGGTCGACACCCGGGACATCACCCCACTCGCCAGCGTGGTGACCACGGCGAGCGTCGACAACCTGTCCACCGAAGGCACCGGCTCGTACACCACCGCCGCCGAAACTACCGCCACGCGCCTGCCGCTGACGCTGCGCCAGACACCGGAGTCGGTCAGCGTGATCACCCGCACACAGATGGACGACTTCGGCCTGGACGACGTGCGCTCGGTGCTGGCGAACACCACCGGCATCAACGTCGAGCAGGTCGAGACCGACCGCACCTACTACAGCGCCCGCGGCTTCGACGTCACCAACTTCCTGGTCGACGGCCTCGGCATGCCGTTCACCAACGGCGCGCAGTGGGGCGACATGGATACCGCCGTGTACGACCACATCGAAGTCCTGCGCGGCGCCAACGGCCTACTGTCGTTCACCGGCAATCCCTCGGCCACCATCAACTTCGTGCGCAAACGGCCGACCGCCGAATTCCAGGGCAGCGCCGGCCTCACCGTGAGCAGCTGGGACACGCGCCGCCTGGACCTGGACCTGTCCGGTCCGCTGAACGACTCGGCCAGCGTGCGCGGCCGCCTGATCGCCGCCGACCAGGACGGCGACAGCTACCTGGACCGCTACTCGCTGCACAAGCAGGTGATCTCCGGCATCGTCGAAGCCGACGTCGGCGAGAGCACCTTGCTCAGCGCCGGCCTGACCGATCAGCGCAACCGACCCAAGGGCGTGATGTGGGGCGCGCTGCCGCTGTACTACACGGACGGCAGCGCCACCGACTTCGACCGCGCCACCAGCACCGCCACCGACTGGGCCTACTGGAACAGCGACGACGTTCGCACGTTCGCGCAACTCGAACATGATTTCGCCCATGGCTGGATACTGAAGTTCGAGCTCAACCACCGCCGCTTCAGCAGCCGCAGCGACCTGTTCTACATCTACGGTACCCCCGACCGAACCACCGGCCTGGGCCTGCTCAGCTATCCCTCGCACTACACCGACGTCAATCGCCAGGACACGGCGGACCTGTCCGTGTCCGGCACGTTCGACCTGGCCGGCCGCACGCACCAGCTGGTGTTCGGCGCCAACGCGGCGCGCAACAAGGAAACCGAGCAGTCGCTGTACGGCAACGACGTCGGCACGCCGCTGCCGCCACTGCAGGACTGGAACGGCGTCTATCCGAAACCCGTCTTCGACGCCTACCGTGCCGATGCCGCTTTCGACATCCGCCGCCAGAGCGCCTACGTGACCGCGCGCTGGAACCTGACCGACCCGCTGAAGCTGATCACCGGCGCCAGCGTCACCCGCATCCGCAGCCGCGGCGAAAGCTACGGCGTGCCGCACCGCTACACGGCCACGCGCAACACCCCCTACGCCGGCCTGGTATACGACCTCGGCAAGCATCTGTCGGCCTACGCCAGCTACGCGAAGATCTTCAGCCCGCAGACCGAAGTCGATCTCGACAACCGCGTGTTGCCGCCAATCACCGGCAGCAACCTGGAAACGGGCCTGAAGGGCGCATGGTTCGACGAACGCCTCAACGCCAGCTTCGCGCTGTTCCGCACGCGACAGGACCACACCGCCGAATCCGCCGGCTTCAACCCCGATACCGGGCAGACTTACTACCGCGGCGTGAATGCCACGTCGAAGGGCTACGAATTCGACGTCGCCGGTCGCCTCACGCCCGGCTGGGAGATCAGCGCCGGCTACACCCAGCTCGGCATCACCGGCGACCGTGGAACCAACGTGCGCACCTACGTGCCGCGCCGCACGCTGCACCTGTCCACCAGCTACCGCGTGCCCGCGCTTCGTGGCCTCAAGGTCGGCGCCAACCTGCGCTGGCAGGACGCCATCACACGCGACCAGGGCGTGCTGGACACGCAGGGCCGCGAGATCGTCACCCGGCAGGGTGCCTACGCCCTGCTCGGCCTGATGGCCCGCTACGACTTCGATCCCAGCTGGAGCGCCACGCTCAACGTCGACAACGTGACCAACCGCAAGTACCTGACCAGCCTGTACTGGAATCAGGCCTACTACGGCGCGCCACGCCACTACAGCCTCAACGTGACCTGGCGGTTCTGACCATGATCCTGCCGACGGCCTTGATCCTCACTGTCGCCGCGGCGTTGCTCGTCTATCTGGGCAGCCCGCGGCAGAACTGGCTTCGTATCGCGTGGCCGCGCTGGACGCAGGCGGCCGCACTCGTGCCGTTGCTTGCCGGCGCGGCGCTGTGGTGCCGCGAGGCAGGGGTCGGTGCCGGCCTGTTCGCCGTGATGACCTGCATCATGTTGATCTGGGTACTGGCGCCCTACGTGGGCTGGTGGCTGGGGCATCCGTCGACGCAGGAGCGACGTCGATGATCGCGCGCAGCCTGGCCGGCGTACTGCTCGGTTTCCCGCTGGCCGGCGCGCTGCTGGCATTGCTGCTCGAAGGGCTGCCCGAGCACGGCGCGAACGTCCTGATCCCGGCGCTGCTGCTGTTTTTTCCGCTGTGGACCGCGCTGATGATCGCCACCTTCCTGTTCCGCCATGCGCGACGCGCCTGGTTCGTGCTGGGCGCATGCAACCTCGCCGCATTCGCCGCACTCGCGCTACTGCGCATGGCCGGCAGCTGAGTCGAGAACGCCGATGAAATCATCCACTCTGCGCACATTTCAGACCGTGCATACCTGGACCGGCGTCGCCGCCGGCTTCTTCCTGTTCATCGCCTTCTATGCCGGTGCGCTGACCGTGTTCCACGACGCCATCGCCACCTGGCAGCATCCGCCGTGGCGCGCGGCCGCGGCCGCCGATACCGACCCGGGCGACCTGGCGCGTAACTTCGCCGCCGCGCATCCAACGGCACGTCGCGACTTCGGCGTGGTGCTACCGCCACCGGGTTCGGCGCAGGCACCCTACGTCTACTGGCCCTCTGCCGACGGTGCGCGCTTCGTCACCGCCAACGATCTGCAGACCCTACATGCGGACCTGCCGTCGGAGAGCCTCGCCGACTTCGTCTACGAACTGCACGACTCGCTCGGCCTACCGGTCGTCGGGCTGTATCTGATGGGCGTGGTCAGCGTGCTGTACGGCCTGGCGCTGGTCTCCGGAGTCCTCATCCACCTGCCCAGCCTGGTCCGCGACCTGTTCGCATTGCGACCGGGGCGCAACCTCAAGCGCTTGTGGCAGGACGCGCACAATGTGATCGGACTGTTGAGCCTGCCGTTCCACATCATTTTCGCGGTGACCGGCGCCGTGTTGTGTCTGTTCACGGTGGTGCTTCTGGCTCTGAACACGATGGCTTTCGATGGGCGGCTGTCGAGCCAGTTCGCGAATGTCGTCAACACCGCGCCACAGCGCGCGGCCGCCGGCGTCGCCGCGCCCATGCAGCCGCTGTCTGCGCTGGTCGCGCGTGCGCGCGAGGCCGCCCTGACGAACGGCGCCAGCAGCTTCCGGCCGGACTACGTGCACTACATGCACTACGGCGATCGTCACGCCGTGGTCGAAGTGCGCGGACTGTCGCAGCACACCGTCGGCACCTACGGCACCGTCGCGCTGGACGGCGTCAGCGGTCGCGTGCTGAACGTGCACGTAGCGGATGCACACAACATCAACGGTCTGGTGTACTCGGCCATCTTCGCGCTGCATTTCGGCAGCTACGGCGGCATGACCGTGAAAGTGCTGTACTTCCTGCTGGGCCTGGGCGGCGCATTCCTGTTCTATTCCGGCAACCTGCTGTGGATCGAATCGCGACGCAAGCGTCGCCATGCGGACCAGCCGGCGCGCACCCGGTGGATGGCACGCGCCACCGTCGGTGTGTGCATCGGCAGTTGCCTGGGCATCTCCGCGGCATTTCTTGCGGTCGCGCTCGCCGATGGCCGTGGCGACACGACCGCGCTGCAGCAGATCGCGGCCTACGGCGCGTTCGCCCTGGCTTGTCTGTGGGCGGCGCTGCGCGAGGTGCCGCGCGCGACGTGCGAACTGCTATGGGCCACCGCGCTGGTCACCGCGCTCGCCGCCGTGACCGACCTGCTGCGCAACGCGCATGCATGGACACAACCCTGGACGCCACTGCATGGGGTCGTGTTCGGCGTGGACCTGACCGGCCTGCTGCTGGCGGCGGGGTTTGCATGGCTGGCGCGGGCCAGCGGGCGGCGCGCGCTACGCGGCGATGCCAACAGCGTCTGGGCGCTGCCGGCGGCCGCGAACGACCAAGGGAACGGAAGCCGCTCATGAGAGACCGCCAGGAACCATCGATCATCGTCGCCAGCAGACGGTCTTCCGGGGAATAAGCCGACGCAGGTCTCCTTCCTTGACGCATACCGCATGCGCTTGCTTCAGTCGCAGCGCAGGCACGTCCTGCGGTCGTCATTCCGGCGGGAGTCGGAGTCGGAGTCGAAGTCGGAACGGTGCTCTTCAGCGACTTGAAAGTCACTGGATTCGCGCTTGCGCAGGAATGACGACCGATGGGACTGGGGGATGCTCATGGTAGCGATCGAAAGGATCGCCTGTGATGCGCCCGGAGGAGTACCCGTGGCGCGACGCCTTTGCTGCAACGGAAGGCAGCACCCTTGGCGCGACCGAAGGAAACGCTTAAGGGGCAGGGCGCCCGCGGCCGTACCCGCGGGAACGCCTTGGGTACGACCGGAGCAAGTGTTTCTGTAGCGGATTTCCCAGGCCCGTCGGAGCGCATGCCGCTCCGACGACACGCAAAGATCAGCTCGCCTCGCGCAGCCAGCGCGCGGCGTCGAGCGCGAAGTAGGTGAGGATGGCGTCGGCGCCGGCCCGCTTGATGGCGGTCAGCGACTCCAGCACACAGGCGCGCTCGTCCAGCCAGCCGTTGGCGAACGCGGCGCGCAACATCGCGTATTCGCCGCTGACCTGATAGACGAACGTCGGCGCGCCGAACGCGTCCTTCACGCGGCGCACGATGTCGAGATACGGCAGGCCCGGCTTGACCATCACCGCGTCGGCGCCCTCGGCGAGATCCAGTTCGACCTCGCGCAGGGCCTCGTCGCTGTTGGCGACATCCATCTGATAGGTGTGCTTGCCGCCGCCGCCCAAGCTGGCCGCCGAACCCACCGCGTCACGGAACGGTCCATAGAAGCTCGATGCGTACTTGGCCGAATACGCCAGGATGCGCGTGTGGATGTAGCCAGCGTCTTCCAGCGCATCGCGGATGGTGCCGATGCGACCGTCCATCATGTCCGACGGCGCGACGAAGTCGGCGCCGGCCTCGGCCTGGGCCAGCGCCTGCTTGACCAGCACCTCGACGGTCGGCTCGTTCATCACGTAACCGGCCTCATCGATCAGGCCGTCCTGGCCGTGCGTGGTGTACGGGTCCAGCGCCACGTCGCAGATCAGGCCCAGTTCGGGCAGCCGCTGCTTCAATGTGCGGATGGCGCGCTGCATCAGGCCGTCGGGGTTGTACGCCTCGGCAGCGTCCTCGCTCTTGGCCGACGCGTCGGGCACCGGAAACGGCGCCAATGCCGGAATGCCCAGCGCCAGCGCCTGTTCGCCGATGCCGACCAGCTCGTCGATCGACACGCGCTCCACGCCGGGCATCGACGGCACCGGCTCGCGCACGCCCTGCCCCTCGCGCACGAACACCGGAAGAATCAGGTCGGCGGGCGTCAACACGGTCTCGCGCATCAGTGCGCGTGAAAAAGCGTCGCGGCGCATGCGACGCATGCGGATGGCGGGAAACGTCATGGCGGAATCCGGTCGGGGCGAAGGATCGAGCGTGCATTGTACGCCCCCTCCCGCAACGTCCCCAGCGGCAGGCCGTCGCGGCCCTGCGGACAAGAACACTCGCGAAGCGCCTCCGAAACGCCCGCAGGCGGTCCCCGCGCCGCCCGAAACGGCATGCATCGTTCGAGGCGTGAATCACGGAAATTCGCTTGCTGTTAAAAGAAAATTAATCTACTGTAGATCAAGACGATGTAGCCTGATTTACAGTCCCATCCTAAGAACTGATCTCAAGTTACGGATTTGATTGACATGTCCGCCTCGATCGCCCTGCTTTTCCTGATCGTGTTCAGCGCGCTGACGCTGGGCGTGTCGGTCAAGCGCATTCCCGAGGGACAGGTCTACACGCTGCGCCGCATCGGCCAGCCTGCGCCGCGGCTGCTCCAGCCCGGCACGCACTGGGTCTGGCCGGTGCTGGAACACATCACTCACCGCATCAGCCTGGTCGGCCGTTCGCTGGAGCTCGACGGCAATGAGGACGACGCGCTGCGCGGCACGGTCTACTGGCAGGTGCTGGAACCGGAACGCGCCGATGCCGTGATCGAACGCGCCGAAGCGCTCATCCGCGAACACGCGCAGCAGGCCGCACCGCAGCTGGCGTCGATCGAAGGCGACATGGCGCGCAATGCCGCGCTCAAGGACCGCCTCAACGCCGCGTTGGCCGAACACGGCCTGTTCGTGGCTCGCGCGCGCCTGCACGGACGCGCCTGAGACTGGCATCCGTTCCTCGTCGCAGGGATACTTGTCGGTTCCACCCCACGGAACCGCGCATGTCCCGCGCCGCACTGCAAACCCGACTCGACCAGGGCCTCGCCGCGCTCGGCCAGACCTTGTCCGACGACGTGCGCGCGCAACTGATCGATTACGTGGCGTTGCTGGCGCGCTGGAACGCGTCTTACAACCTCACCGCGGTGCGCGATCCTCTGGAGATGGTGACTCGCCATCTGCTCGATTCGCTGTCCATCGTGCCCTACGTCGAGGGCGCCACGCTGGCCGATGTCGGCAGCGGCGCCGGCCTGCCCGGCCTGGTGCTGGCCATCGTCGCACCGCAGCGCGCGGTCACGCTGATCGACACCAACGGCAAGAAATCCCGCTTCCAGCGCGAAGCGGTGCGTAGCCTGCGTCTGGACAACGTCGAGGTGATCCACGCCCGCGTCGAGCAGGTCGAGGGCACTTTCGATTGCGTCACCGCGCGCGCCTTCGCCAGCCTCGCCGACATGCTGACCTGGGGCGGCCACCTGCTCGCCGCCGACGGTCGCTGGCTGGCCATGAAGGGACGCCGTCCGGACGACGAATTGGCCGCGTTGCCGGACGGATTCCGGCTCGAACGCGAACACGAGGTGCCCGTGCCCGGCCTGGATGCCGAACGCCGCCTGCTGGTGCTCACGCGAACCGGCGCGCCGTGATGGTACGCTTCCACTCCCTGTCCGTGCCGAACGCCGCCCTGCGCGCGGCGACGGACGCGACGGTCGACGCAGCGAGGGGACCATGACGCGCATCATCGCGATCGCCAATCAGAAGGGTGGTGTCGGCAAGACCACCACCGCCGTGAACCTGGCTTCGGCGCTGGCCGAGGCCCGGCGCAAGGTGCTGCTGGTCGACCTCGATCCGCAGGGCAACGCCACGATGGCCTCGGGCATCGACAAGGACGACGTCAAGCCGAACGGCTGCGAAGTCCTGCTCGAGGAAGCGCCGATCGCGGACGCCATCCTGACCACCGAAGGCGGCTTCGACCTGTTGCCCGGCAACGGCGACCTGACCGCCGCCGAACTCAAGCTGATGGACGCGATGGCGCGCGAATCGCGCCTGTCCGAGCAGCTGACCAAGCTCGGCGACCGCTACCACACCATCCTCATCGACTGCCCGCCGTCGCTGCACCTGCTCACGCTCAACGCGCTGACCGCGGCCGACGGCCTGCTGATCCCGGTGCAGTGCGAGTACTTCGCGCTGGAAGGCCTGTCGAGCCTGCTCGACACCGTGCGCGCGGTGCAGCAGCGGCTCAATCCCAAGCTGGAGATCGAAGGCCTGCTGCGCACCATGTTCGACGTGCGCAACAACCTCGGCAACGAAGTCTCGGCGCAGCTGACCAAGCATTTCGGCGACAAGGTGCTGCGCTCGATCATCCCGCGCAACGTGCGCCTGGCCGAAGCGCCCAGTCACGGCCAGCCGATCAACCTCTACGACCGCGGTTCGCGCGGCGCGATCGCCTACCTGGGCCTGGCCGGCGAGATGATCCGCCGCGAGCGCAACGCGCAGAACGCGGCTTCCGCAACACACTAGGAGACGGGTACCGATGGCGGCCAAGAAACGTGGACTCGGACGCGGACTCGACGCCCTGCTCGGCGGCGACGACGCCTCGGCGGCGAGCAAAGACGGCAAGACCGACGGCGAGCTGCGCACGCTGCCGATCCAGCACATCGGCCCCGGCAAGTACCAGCCGCGCCAGCACTGGAACGAGGACGCGCTGACCGAACTGGCCGACTCGATCCGCGCCCAGGGCCTGATCCAGCCCGTCGTGGTACGCGCCATCGGCCGCAACAAGTACGAACTGATCGCCGGCGAGCGCCGCTGGCGCGCCGCGCAGAAGGCCGGCCTGTCCGAGCTGCCCGCGCTGGTGCGCGACGTGCCCGAGCAGTCGGTGCTGGCGATGGCGCTGATCGAGAACATCCAGCGCCAGGAACTGACTCCGCTGGAAGAAGCCCAGGCGCTGGAGCGCCTGATCGACGAATTCAGCCTGACCCATCAGCAGGCCGCCGAAGCCGTCGGCCGTTCGCGCGCGGCGGTGTCCAACCTGCTGCGCCTGCTCGACCTGCCCGACGCCATCCGCACCCTGCTCGACGAGGGCAAGCTGGAAATGGGCCACGCCCGCGCGCTGCTGACCCTGGACGCGGACATTTCCACGCCGCTGGCCCGCCAGGCCTCGCGCATGGGGTGGTCGGTGCGCGAACTGGAAGAAGCCGTGCGCCGTGCGCAGGCCAGCAACGGCAAGTCGGGCAAGCCCGCCAAGGCCGGGCCGCGCGATCCCGACGTCGAGCGGCTGGAAAACGAGCTGGCCGAGAAGTTCGCCACCCGCGTGCAGCTCGCGCACGGTCGCGGCGGCAAGGGCAAGCTGGTCATCCACTATCACAGCCTGGACGAACTGGACGGCATCCTCGGCAAGATGCGCTGAATGCGCCGGCGACGATCCGTTCGAGGCAAGGGTGAAAGATGAAACCGTCTGACCCGGTCCTAGAAGATGTGAACGCTCGACAGCATCAGTTCGAAGCCCTGACCCGCGCCCATGCCGCGGATCTGTTCCGTTTCGCCTGGTGGCTGTGCGGGCAGGAAGCCCTGGCCCACGATCTGGTGCAGGAAACCATGCTGCGCGCCTGGAAGAACATCGACAGCCTGCGCGACGCCGACGCGGCCAAGCCGTGGCTGCTGACCATCCTGCGCCGCGAGCACGCGCGTCTGTACGAGCGCAAGCGCCTGGATCTGGTCGAGCTGGAGGACAACGTTCCCGAGAACGCCGCCTGGGCCGATCCCGAGCGCCAGGGCCGTACCGCCGAAATCCGCCGAGCCATGTGGAAACTGCCGAAAAAATACCGCGAACCGCTGCTGCTGCAGACCCTGGGCGGCTTCAGCTGCGAGGAAATCGCCGCCGAGCTGGGCGAGAAGCCCGGTGCGGTGATGACGCAGCTATTCCGCGCCCGCCAGCAGCTGAAGGCGCTGCTCGACGACGACCGGGAGGCCGCGCATGGACTGTCTTGAATTCCGCCGCATCCTGACGGCCACGCCGCACAGCGACGATCCGGCCTTCGTCACGCACCGCCGCGAGTGCGCCGCCTGCGCCGCCGCCTGGGAGCGTGCGCAGGCGTTCGAGAACGAGCTGATGCAGGCGCTGACCGTACCGGTCCCCGAAGGCCTGGTCGACCGCATCCTGCTGGCGCAGACCACCGGCCGTCGCCAGCGCATCTCGCGCGGCCGGCGCATCGCGCTGTCGCTGGCCGCTTCGGTGCTGGTGGCGCTGGGCATCGGCGGCGTGGTCTGGCAGCAGCTCGACGCGCATTCGCTGCCGGCGCTGGCCGTGGCGCACATGCCGCCGGAGATCGATGCGCTGAACCTGACCAAGCCGCTCACCGCGCAGGCCGTCGCCGCCGGATTCGCCGGCCGCAACCTGGCCCTGCGCGGCCCGGTACCGGCCGGCACCACCTACGTGCACGACTGCGAGGTCGGCACATACGCGGCCGTGCATCTGGTCACCCGCCGCGACGGCGAACCGGTGGTGGTGCTGTACATGCCCGACAAGCGCGTGGCGAAGACCAGCGACTTCGACCGCCACGGCTGGGTCGGCCGCGAGATGCCGATGGGCACCGGCTCGCTGGTGCTGCTCACCGACCGCGGCACGCGCGCACCCTTCGACGCCGTCGCCGCCGACTGGCGCAAGGCCATCCAGGGACCGGGCGCGGACGCCGAGCACGCGCCGCTGGCGCCCTGAATCGGGCTAACGCCGCGCTGACATGGCCTCTGCTATGACTTCGCCCTCACGCAGGCGGAGGGCACGATCATGCACGGCAATCCGGTGGGATGGTTCGAGATCTACGTCGACGACATGGCGCGGGCGAAGACGTTCTACGCGGCCGTATTCGGCATCACCTTCGAGCCGTTGAGCGACCCCAACGCCTCTGGCCTCGATATGCAGGCATTCCCCTCCGACATGGAACGCTATGGCGCCGGTGGCGCGCTGGTCCACATGGACGGCTTCGCCGCCGGCGGCAACAGCACGCTGGTGTATTTCGCCTGCGAGGACTGCGCGATCGAAGAATCCCGCGCGGCCGCCGCCGGCGGCACGGTGCAACGCGGCAAGTTGTCCATCGGTCCATACGGCTTCATTTCGCTGATCGTCGACACCGAAGGCAACCTGTTCGGGCTGCACTCCATGGCCTGAGACGGCCTTCGGACACGCGCACGAGCGAGCGCAAAAAAGCCGGCGCGAAAATGTCGCGCCGGCTTCGGATGTTTCATGCATGAAGCGCGTCAGGCGTCGGTCGCGACCCGCGGCTTGAACACGCGCCCCAGCAGGGCGTCCAGCGACCAGCGCCCCGCACCCCACGCCACCAACGCCAGCAGCATCAGGCCCCAGGCCTTGTGGTCGGCGAAATCGCTGCCGATCAATCCGTGCCAGAAACCCTTCGGCCACAGCGCCGGGTACGAGATCACGGCGATGATGTTGTAGACGAACAGGAACGCCGCCATCAGCCGCGTACCCAGGCCCAGCGCCAGGAACCACGGCACGATCAGCTCGATCCAGGTGCCGAGGAAGGCGGCGGCCGAGGCCGACAACAACGGCACCTGGTATTCCTCGGAGAACAGATAGTGGGTGCCGGTCGGATCGTCGATCTTGACCACGCCGGCGCGCCAGAAGGCGATGGCGACGAACAGGCGGAACAGCAATAGGACCAGTGGCGCGAGGCCTTCGAGGAGGCCGGTGGTGCGCGCCCACAGGGGCAGGATGCGTGCATTCATGACAGCGGCTCCGGTGCGACCGCAGCGGTCGCGTGGACGGTGGGCGCGGCAAGCAGGGCGTGTTCGAGTACGGGCTGCAGCAGCGCGGGAAGTCGTGCGGGATCGGCCTCCGTACCTAGCGCATCGGCCAGACTGCGGCCCTCGCGCAGGATCTGCAGGAAACGGCCGACGTCACGCGGGATCGCCTGCATGACGATTCGCGTCGCGCGCCGCCACAGCAGCACGCATTGCGCGGCGCCCCGCGGGTCGGGCGCGTCGCCCTGCGGATCGTGCGCCCAGGTCCACAGATCCAGCGCCGGCACGGCGGCCTGCAGCACGCGCACATGCGGCTGCAGCGGCAGATGCAGCGCCTCGGCCGGCACCTCGTCGAACGCGCGCAGCAGCGCTGCGGCATCGGGCGCGGGGTGTTCGGCCGCCAGCAACGCTTCCTGACGCAGCCATTCGAGTCGCGCGACGTCGCTCAGCCAGGCGTACCCGGCCAGTTCCGGCTGCGCGCCGAGGAAGTCCGCGAAGTCGCGGCCGAAATGCTGCAGGTTGCCGCCGTCGCTGCCGCGGCGCGCGGTGTAGCGCGTGGCCAGACCGTCGAAGCTGTCTTCGCCGATCAGCGCGCGCAGCGCCGGGAACACCGCCTCCAGCGCCTCGACGTGGATGGCGTAACCGGCGTTGCGGTAGATGCGCAGCCGCGCCTGCGGATCGATGCCGCGTGCGGCGATCCACGGCGTCAGCGTCGGCGCGTCGCCCTCGATCAGGCTCGCGGCGAAGGCGCGCTGCAGCTCATGCAGGGACGGCGGCGCGTGCATGCAGATGCTCCGTGGCGATGCGGGCCTCGTCTTCGAGCACCGCGAAATCGGGCAGATCCTGATCCCATTCGATCAGGCTCGGTTTCGGACCGAAGCGCTGCACGGCAGCCGCGTACAGGTCCCACACCGCGTCGTCGACACGACGGTTGTGCGAATCGATCAGCAACTCGCCGCCCAGACCCTGCTTGCGGGTGAAGCCGGCCAGGTGCATCTCGCCGACCCGCTCGCCGGGGATGCCGTCGAGAAAATCGAGCGGATCGAAGCCGTGGTTCACGCTGTTGACGTAGACGTTGTTGACGTCCAGCAACAGCCCGCAGCCGCTGCGCCGGGAAAGCTCGGCGAGAAATTCCCATTCGCGCAGTGTCGAATGCGTGAAATGGATGTAGCTGGAGACGTTCTCGACCAGGATCGTCCGGCCCAGCGTCTCCTGCACCTGCTGCACGCGCTGGGTCATCAGCGCCAGCGCCTCCTCGGTGTACGGCAGCGGCAGCAGGTCGTTGTAGTGCCGACCGTCGATCGCGCCCCAGCACACGTGCTCGGAAACCAGCCCCGGCTCGACCTGCGCGACCAGCGCACGCAGCTGCGCCAGATGCTCGGCGTCCAGCGCGTCGGCCGCGCCCAGCGACAGGCCCACCCCGTGCAGGCTCAACGGATAGTCCTCGCGCAACGCATCGAGCAATTCGCGATTCGGCCCGCCGGCGGCGAAGAAGTTCTCGCTGTGCAACTCGAAGAACGGCACCGCCGGCCGCCGCGCCATGACGTGATCGTGATGCGGGGCGCGCAGCCCGATCCCGACAGCCGTCGGAATCGGGCGCACGCACGGGGTGTGCGACAGCGGCATGAATCAGCTCTTCTTCATCATGCCGTCGTGGCTCATCATCGCGCCGCCCGGCGAGGTCGAACCGCCGTCGAGCTTCTCGCACAGCCCGGCCGGCACCGCGACGAAAGCGTTCGGATCGCGCGCCTTGGAATCCTGACCCGCACAGGAATGGCCCGGCGACTGGCAGTCGTTCTTGTTGGCCGCGTTGACGCCGTAGCACTTGACCAGCTTGTCGTGGCCCATCTTGTCGCCCGCATGCGCGCTCGCGGCGGTGCCGATGGCACCGGCGGCCAGCAGCGTCATCAGGGTCGATTTCAGAATGGTGTTGGCTTGCATGGGTCGTCTCCCTTGGATTTTTCGGACGCCGGCACGGCGCCGGCATGCAAGGGGACCCGGACGCCTACGGATTCATTACACGCCTCGGCCGAATGGCCTGCGCCGAGCGCGTGCTTGCGCGATAATGCACAGCCGAACCCTTCGCGGAACAAGCCCATGCCCGATCTGTCCGTGGTCGTGCCCGTCTACAACGAGCGCGACAACATTCCTCCGCTGCTGGCCGAAGTCGCCGCCGCCCTGCGCGGCAAGATCGACTACGAGGTGATCTACGTCGACGACCGCAGCAGCGACGACAGCCGGGACGTGCTGGCCGCGCAGAAAGCCGAACATCCGGAACTGCGCGTGCTGCATCACCTGAGCCAGAGCGGCCAGAGCACCGCCGTGCGCAACGGCGTGAAGGCCGCGCGCGGCGCCTGGATCGCCACGCTGGACGGCGACGGCCAGAACGATCCGGCCGACATTCCCAAGCTGATCGCCGAGCGCGACGCCGCCGAGCCGAGCGTGAAGCTGTTCGCCGGCTGGCGCGTGAACCGCAAGGACACGGCCAGCAAGCGCCTGGGCTCGCGCTTCGCCAACGCCCTGCGCAGCCGCCTGCTGCGCGACGCCACGCCGGACACCGGTTGCGGCATCAAGCTGTTCGAGCGCGCTGCGTTCCTCGACCTGCCCTACTTCGACCACATGCACCGCTACCTGCCGGCACTGATGCAGCGCGCCGGCTGGAAGGTGAAATCGGTGCCGGTGAACCACCGCGCGCGCCACGCCGGCAGCTCCAAGTACACCAACCTGGGCCGCGCCATCGTCGGCATCGCCGACCTGCGCGGCGTGGCCTGGCTGATCAAGCGCTCCAGGCGCACCGGCATCGAAGAGCACTGAGCGCCCGCACGGGCGCGACGCTGCGCATTAAGCCGAGGCGGATTCGTCCGGATCGGCCTCGGCGTCGTCCACCGACGCATGGCTGCCGTGCAGGTGATGCGGCGTCCAGTTTTCGAGAATGCGGTCGGCGCGCGTGCGCCCCAACTCGATCAGTTCGCGCGCACGGTGGAATTCGTAGGCGGTGGACACGTTGGCCGGCATCTCGATCAACAGATCCGGCTGGTAGGCCGCCAGACGCAGCTGCGCCAGATTGGCCTGCATCACGTCCAGCGACTGGCTGAGCAATTCGAGCGCACCCGGTTCGTGCTCCTTTTCCTCGCCCTTGGGCATCAGTTTTCCGACGAAATCGGCGATGCGCTTGCGGTAGCTGTCGGCATGCTCGTGTTCGTCCTCGTGCGCGGCCCGTTCGGTCTGGGCCGGCAGCGCCTCGATCGGCCCGTTGACGCCCACCGCCACCATGTAGTCCCACGATGCGCCCAGCAGCGGCGTCACCGGTAGCGGATTGAGCAGGCCGCCGTCGACCAGGCGGCGACCGTCGATGTGATGCGGACGAAAGATCGAGGGAATCGCGATGGAGGCGCGGATGGCGTCGAACAGCGGTCCCTGCGTCAGCCAGATCTCGCGGCGGCGGTCGATGTCGGTGGCCACGGCGGTGTAAGTCATCGGCAACTGCTCGATGTCGATCTCGCCGATCAGGCTGCGCAGCGTCTCGATGATGCGCTCGCCCTTGATGAGACCGCCGCCGGACAGCGTCCAGTCGACCAGCCGCAGCACGTCGATGCGCGCCAGCGAGCACACCCAGTCGCGGTACACGTCCAGTTTGCCGGCGGCGTAGATGCCGCCGATCAGCGCGCCCATCGAACTGCCGGCGATGGCCACGATCTCGAAGCCGCGGCGCTCCAGTTCCTCGATCACGCCGATGTAGGTCAGCCCCTTGGCGCCGCCCGCGCCCAGCGCCAGCGCGATGCGCAGCGGGCGGTCGGCGACGGCAGCCATCGAAATCGGTGCGTCTTTCATGCGCGGCGATCTCCGTGCGTCAGCGCGGCGGCGACTGGTACACGCCCTGCGCCAGCTGCAGCAAAATCTTCATCTCCTCGCGCAGCGGCGCCGGCGCCACGACCTCGGCATCGGGACCGTACTTGAGCATGTCCATCAGCAGTTCGCGCGAGTTGGAATACGGCAGCTGCAATTCGTAGCGGCCGTCGGCAAGCCATTGGCCCTTCTGCTGCGAATGCCAGTGCTCGTCGGCGACCCAGCGCGCCGCGTGCGAGGAGAAGCGCAGCGTGGCCCAGGCCTTGGGCGTGCCGGCGAAGATGCCGTAACTGGACGCCAGCGTGTCGTTGAGTTCGGACTCGGCCACTTCGTGCACCGGCTCGTCCAGCGCATACGCGTCGACGATGCGGTCGACGGCGAAGCTGCGCAGCGCCTCGCGATCGTGGTCCCAGGCGTCCAGGTACCAGTTGTCGCGGTAGTGCGTCAGTCGCTGCGGCGACACCTGGCGACGACTGTCGGCGTCGGTGGTGCGCGCGCGGTAGCGGAAGCGCAACTGGCAACGTTCCAGCACCGCGCCAGCGACCACGCGGAAGGCATGCTGATCGAGCTTGCGCGCACCGTAGTTGATGACGCGAATGCGCTCGACGGGCAGCTTCTTGCCACCGGCGTGATCGGCCAGCAGGCGTTCGATGCGCGAGGTGATCGGCGCCAGCGCGCCGGACAGCACTCCTGGGTCGGAGCGCTGCACCAGCGCCTGCAGCGCCATCAGCGCCGACAGTTCGTCGGACGTCAGCCACAGGCCGGGCAGCTCGAAACGGTCGCCTTCGCCCGCCTCGTAGCGGAACGCGGCGTGTTCGCCGCCGGCGCTTTCCACCGGCGCACCCAGGGCGTCGCGCAGGAAGGCGACGTCGCGGTACAGCGTCGCGCGCGAGCAGGACAGTTCGTCCATCAACCGCGACAGCGTGACCGGGTAGCGGGCCGATTTCAGCAGCCGGTGCAGCGTGAGAATGCGTTCGTATCGATCCATGGGCGCGTTCCCATCGGGAGGTGACAACCGACGCGGGCGCGCCGGGCCTTTCATGCTCCCACAACCGGCTGCGGGCCGGAAGCACCCTCGCCCACGCGCCGAACTGTGCGAAAATAAACGTTCATCTTCCGCCCATGCCCCGGCACGGCTGCACGCCGGTGCCGAACGCCGCACAGTCCGCTAGCATGGTTGCGGTACGAACCTTTCGAGCCGAGAGACGCTGCTTGAACGTCCGCATCGCACACATGCCGGGTGACGCTTCGCCGTCCCCGCACCGGGAATGGCGCCCATGAGCTGGCAGGCCTGGGCCACCGTGGCCATCATCGTGGTGACGATGGCGCTGTTCGCCAGCGAGCGCGTGCGCATCGACGTGGTCGCGCTGATCGCGCTGGCGGCGCTGGCCGTGCTCGGCATCGTCACCCCGGCCGAGGCGCTGGCGGGCTTCAGCAACGAAGCCACGGTGACGGTCGCGGCCATGTTCGCGCTGAGCCTGGGCATCGAACGCTCCGGTGTGCTCGAACCGCTGGCGCGGCTGCTGACACGCATCCGAAAACCCTGGCTGCTGACCTTGGCGATCATGCTGGTGGTGGCACCGCTGGGCGCGTTCATCAAGAACATCGCGCTGGTCGCCACCTTCCTGCCATTGGCGTTGCGCGTGTGCTCGCAGACGCGCACCTCGCCGTCGCGCGTGCTGATGCCGATGGCCTACGCCGCGCAGATGGGCGGCGTGTGCACCCTGATCGGCACCTCCTCGAACCTGCTCGCCGACAGCCTGGCGCGCGAGGGCGGCCTGCCCGGCTTCAGCGTGTTCGAGTTCACTGGCCTGGGCGCGCTGCTGGCCGTGGCCGGCATCACCTACATCATGCTGGTCGGCCGCTGGATGCTGCCGCGCGAGAGCAATCTGCCGGAACAGGAGAACGAGGAAATCGGCAAGTACGTCACCGAGCTGCGCGTGACCGAGAAATCCTCGCTGCTGGACCAGACCATCGCCGATGCCGTGCTGGGCGAGAACCACGGCGTGTACCCGCTGGAACTGTTGCGCGGCGAACGCCGCATGTGGTCGCCGCGCTCGCAGAAGCTGCAGGTCGGCGACGTGCTGCTGGTGCGCGGCAGCTGGGACAAGATCGAAGCCTTCCGCAATCGCGCCAATCTGGAGAACGCGCCCGAGGCACGCTACGTGCGTGGCAACGACGAGACCCCGCGCGTGGTCGCCGAAGTGATGATCGCGCCGGCCAGCCCCATCGAGGGCCACCGTCTGGGCGAGACCGCGCTGAACTGGCGCTACGACGCCACCGTGCTGGCGATCCATCGCCGCGGCCACATCCTGCGCGACAAGCTCAGCAACGTGTCGCTGGCGGTCGGCGACGTGCTGATGGTGCTGGTCGACGAGGCCGCCATGCCGCGCCTGCGCGCCGACGAGAACCTGATCGTGCTGAGCCAGCGCGAGAACGTGCGCCCGATCCCGCGCAAGGCGATCATCGCGGTCGCCATCCTTGCCGCCGTGGTGCTGGCCTCGGGCCTGAAACTGCTGCCGATCCCGATCGCCGCCGTCAGCGGCGCGGCGGCGATGGCGCTGACCGGCTGCTTCGGCACCAAGGACGTGTACGAAGGCATGGACTGGAAGATCATCGTCCTGCTCGGCGCGATCCTGCCGCTGGGCACGGCGATCGAGAAGACCGGCCTGTCGCAGACCGTGGTCGAGGGCGCGATGAACCTGGTCGGCTACCACAGCCCGCTGGGCGCGCTGCTGATGGTGTATCTGCTGACCGCGCTGCTGACCGAACTGATGGGCCACAACCCGTCGGTGGTGCTGATGGTGGGCATCGCCATCTCGGTCGCGCACGCCATCGGCGTCAGCCCGCAGCCGTTCGTGGTCGCGGTCGCGTTCGCCGCCGCCACCTCGTTCGCCACGCCCGTCGGCTACCCGACCAACACCATGGTCTACTACGCCGGCGGCTACCGCTTCACCGATTTCATGAAGATGGGCATCCCGTTGATCGGGGTGTTCTGCGCGCTGTCGATGTGGCTGATCCCGCTGTTCTGGCCGTTCCATCCGTAAGCTGAACGGTCATGACTGACCTCACTGGCCGACCACGACGGCCATGACGTACCCTGCCTGCTGACCTGCCGCGCCCACGCCGCGCGGCGATCCCCCATCTCCCAACCCCCGGAACGGACGACATGAATCACGTTTCACGCCTGTTGATCGCCCTGTCCCTGGCCTTGCCGCTGACCGCCATGGCGCAGGACAACCCCTCCAGCGCCTCCACCTCCGCCACCAGTGGCGGCTGGTCCGGCAGCGGCGAGCTCGGCTACGCCGCCGCACGCGGCAACTCGCACACCGAGAACCTCAACGCCAAGCTCAGCTTCAAGAAGGAAAACGAGCTCTGGAAGGACAGCTTCTACCTGACCGGCCTGCGCTCCAAGGGCAACGTCACCGTGGTCGACACGCAGGGCAACAGCATCGCCCAGTACACCACCACCGCCAATCGCTACGAAGGCGGCGCCTCGGTCGGCTACAAGTTCAGTCCGCGCAGCTACGTGGTGACCGCGGGCCGCTACGAGCATGACGATTTCGGCTCGAACCTGTGGCAGGGCGTGGTTTCGGTCGGCTACGGCTACATCGCGCTGAAGAACTCGCGCACCGAGTTGTCGTTCGAAGCCGGCCCGGGTTACAAGCGCTACCGCCCGGCCGATCAGACCGTCACCGTCAACAACCAGAGCATGAAGGTGCCCTCGCCGATCAAGGACGAAGGCGTGCTGCGCGGCCTGGTGAACTGGAAATACCAGCTCACCGCCAACACCAAGTTCGAGAACACGCTGCTGATCGAAGCGGGCTCCAGCAACCGCTACTACCAGAACGACGCCGGCCTGTCGGTCAACATGACCGAGAAACTGGCGATCAAGCTCGGTTATCAGGTGCGCTACAACAGCAACGTCGAGCCGGACACCAAGCACAAGGATCAGCTGTACACCACCAACGTGGTCTACAACTTCTGATCGCGTGAGACATGCGCCGGAGCGCGGCTCGCGCGCTCCGGCAGTCGCAAAAATCGTTCAGTCGCGTCCGAGGAACGCCCCGGCGCCCCGGTCGAGCAGCATCTGCGCCACTTCCCGGCCCAGCGCCGCCGCGCCGTCCAGCGCCGCCTCGGCGCGGGCGCGGATCACCTGCCCGCTGGCGACATCGCCGACCAGTCCCATCAGGGTCAGGCCGCGCTCGCCGACCACGCACCAGGCGCCGACCGGCACCGTGCAACTGCCGCCCAGCGCCGCGTTCATGGCGCGCTCGGCGCTGACCGCGATGCGCGTCTCGGCATCGTCCAATGGCTTCAGCAGCTCGGCGATGCGCATGTCGCCCTCGCGCAGTTCCACCGCGATCGCCGCCTGCCCCGGCGCGGGCAGCCACTCCGGCGCCTGCAGCCGGGTACGGATGCGATCGCCCAGACCCAGACGATCCAGGCCGGCGCAGGCCAGCAGGATGGCGTCGTATTCGCCGGCGTCGAGCTTGGCCAGACGCGTGTTGACGTTGCCGCGCAGATCGCGGATGTCGAGGTCCGGACGCAGCGCACGCAGCTGCGCGGCACGGCGCAGCGACGACGTGCCCACGCGCGCGCCCTCGGGCAGCTCGCCGGGCCGCGCGAACCGCGCGCTGACGAAGGCATCGGCCGCATCCGCGCGCGGCAGGATCGCGCCGATCGCGAATCCGGGCTCCAGCGTGGCCGGCATGTCCTTGAGCGAATGCACGGCGATGTCCGCGCGCCGCTCCAGCATCGCCACTTCCAGCTCTTTCAGGAACAGGCCCTTGCCGCCAATGCGCGCCAGCGGCTGGTCGAGCACCTGATCGCCGCGGGTGCTCATCGGCACCAGTTCGACGTTCAACCGCGGATGCACCTTGCGCAGCAGGGCAGCGACGTGTTCGGCCTGCCACAGGGCAAGCGCGCTCTTGCGGGTGGCGATACGGAGCGTGTGCAGGTTCATCGGCAATCCGGTGCGGGCCGCCGCGCAGGCGCGGCGCAAACGCGCATTCTACGGTCCGCAGCCACGCGGCTCCACCGGATGCTCGATCTCAAACCTCGCCGCGCAGATGCTTGCGCACCGCGGGCAGGCTGCGACGACTGACTTCCGGCGTCTGCTCGGTGCCGGTCAGACGCACCACGCTGCGTCCGTCGTCCAGGGTGCGGATGCCCAGCAGACGTGCGCTGGCGACCAGGCAGTTGCGGTGCACGCGCAACAGATGTTCGGGCCAGGCCTGTTCCAGTTGGCGCAGCGAATCCTCGATCAACGCCTCACCGCGATCGTGATGCACGGTGACGTACTTTTCGTCGGCGACCAGGAAGATCACCTCGGCCAGCGGAATGCGGCGCTCTTCGTCGCGCGAGCGCGCGGTCAGCGCCGGCGCCGCACCGGGCGCCGCGCCCATACGAACACGCGCCCGTTCCAGCGCCTCGCGCAGCCGCTCCAGGCGCACCGGCTTCAGCAGATAGTCCACCACGCCGAGCTCGAAGGCGCGCGGCGCGAACTGCTCGTAGGCGGTGCAGAACACCACCTGCGGCGGACGCGGCAGCCGCGCCAGGCGCTGCGCCAGCGTCGTGCCGTCCATGCCGGGCATGTTGATGTCCAGCAACAGCAGGTCCGGTCGTTCCTGGGTACACGCCACCAGGGCCGCCTCGCCGTCGCTGACGCTGGCGACCACGGCCGCTCCCCCGCACTCGCCCAGCAGCGCTTCGAGGCGCGCGCGCGCCAGCGGTTCATCGTCGACGATGACGACCTTCATGCCGCGCCCCTCGGCAAGATCACGCGCACCGCGTAGCGCCCGTCTGCGTCTTCGACCTGCAATCGGCCGCGCTCGCCGTAGTGGTAGGCGATGCGTTCGCGCACGCTGTGCAGGCCGTGACCGTGACCGTCCTCGTCTAGCGTCGTGACCGGCTCGCGCGGCACCGAATTGTCGATGGCGATGCGCACCTCGTGTTCATCGGCATCGACCGCGATGCGCACCGTGCCGCCCTCGCGACTGGGCTGGATGCCGTGACGCACCGCGTTCTCCACCAGCGGCTGCAGCAGCAGGCGCGGCAAGGTGAAGTCGATGGGCGGATCGACGATGTCGCGTTGCACGCGCAGGCGATCGCCGAGACGGCGCTGCTCGATGTCGAGGTAGCGGTCGACCAGATCCAGCTCCTCGCCCAGCGTGCCCTCGCTGTCGCTCGCCAGCGCCGCGCGGAACAGGTCGGCGAGGTCTTCCACCGTGCGTTCGGCCGCGCCGGGATCGACCCGCACCAGCGCCGCCACCGTGTTCATGCTGTTGAACAGGAAATGCGGGCGGATACGCGCCTGCAACGCCTGCACCTGCGCGCGTGAAACCGCCGCCAGCCGCGCGCGCCACTGCATCAGCACGTAGAAATAGCGCAGCAGCGCGGCCGCGATCAGCGCCACCAGGGTGCCGTTGACCACGCTGAAAGCGAGCGTCGACTGACGCGTCAGCCCGAGACGCAGCGCGTGATCGATCCAGCCGATCAGCGCGCTCAACAGCAACGTCATCAGCAGCATCCACGACCAGACGGCGAGGTACGGCAACGCCGCCGGCAGCCGCTCGAACCACGGCCGCAGAATGCACACCGAAGCCGCCAGCACGATCGACAGCCACACCGCGAACAACATGCCGACACTGAAGGCGCGCCACCCGGGCCGCACGCCCGGCGCCAGCTGCATCACCGTGATCGTGATCCCGGCCACCAGCACCAGGGCGAACAGTCCCTGCACGCTGCACAGGTCCGGCAGCGGCACGCGGGTGTCGTCGCGGTCTCGATGGCTGCGGTTCATGGCTTCATCGTCTGCACACCGCCCCGGTCGGCGCAAGAGATGAACGCACTCTACCCGTTTGCGCCGTCATCCGCCGCATGCTCGGCGTGCAGACGCGCGCCGAGCCACGCGCGCAGATCGGCGATCTCCTCGACGCTGACCTGGTGCGCCATCGGATAGCTGTGCCAGTCCACGGCGTAACCGAGTCCGGCCAGCATGTCGCGCGACTGCTCGCCCAGCGCCTGCGGCACCACCGGGTCCTGGCTGCCGTGCCCCCAGAAGATCGGCGTATGCGCGTTGGCCGTGGCGCGCTCGTCGGCCAGCGATGCGGCCAGCGGCAGATAGGTCGACAAGGCGACGATGCCCGCCAGCCGTTGCGCATGACGCAGGCCCGCGTTCAGCGCGATGGCGCCGCCCTGGGAAAAACCCGCCAGCACGATGCGCTCGACCGGCACGCCGCGCTCGACCTCGCGCGCGATCAGCGCCTCGACCGCCTGCACCGACGCGCGGATGCCGTCCGCGTCCTGCTTGTCGGCGATGTCCATGCCCTTGATGTCGTACCAGGCGCGCATCGCCATGCCGCCGTTGACCGTCACCGGCCGCACCGGCGCATGCGGGAACACGAACCGCAGCGCGGGCCATTCCGGCGCCGTCAGTACCGGAATGATCGGCATGAAGTCGTGGCCGTCCGCACCCAGGCCGTGCAGCCAGAGGATGCTGTGCGTGGGCGCGGCGGCGGTTTCTTTCTCGACGGTTTCGAGCAGCGTCATGGGCATCTTCTTGGCTTTGAGAAACGCCAAAGCCTAGCGCCTTCGGCGAAACATTTTCAGGGCGTGAGCCGCACCTTGACGGGGAGAATGCGGTCCGGCCGCAGCGGGCCGTCGACACTGGCGACCTGTCCCGAATCCAGCGGCATGCTGCTGGCGGCAACGGCCGCGTCATCCTGCGCCTTGCGCTCGGCCTGCAGCTTCTTCAGGAAAAGCCACTGCTTGTGATCGACCGCAATCGCGGATCCGCCCCGAGCATCCCGCAAAGCGAAATACACCGGAATCTTGACCGTCGTGGCGACCGGCGTACCGCCGATGGTCACACTCTCGAAGCGCGCCTTCTCGGCCATGGCCATGACCGCGGCACGGAAATCCCCGTCTACGCGCTCGCCCGCTACGAGATTCTGAATCTTCACGTGATCGAGCCGACCATCCGGCATCACCTCACCCGTCAAACGGAGAAAGGCTGATCGATGCTGCCGACGCTCGTTCGCCGGGTACTCGGGAACCATGCTCTGCCCGGGCTTCAAGCGCGGCCCATTGGCGGTGTAACGCAACAACAGCATGCCGCGACCGTCCGTTGTCTTGCGCATGTCCATCCGCAGGTACACGTACGTATGCGAAGGCTGCGCCTGATGATTCAGCGTGGCCGGATGAAAGTGCCACTGACGGACCGTGGCATCGAGCAGCTTGCCGATCGGCGCCGAGACGCCCGCCGGGACCTGTACGTCGGTGACGCCGCCCTGTGCATTGACGTCCACGCCGACCACGTAACGGTAGGAAGCCCCTGCCTGCGCGGCCATGGCGCACACGGGCAACAGCGAACAGATCACGCCTGCAAACCATGCCTTTTTCATCGTGCCTCCTGTCATGCGCCGGCCCGACGGCGACGGCGCACACGCGTCGTCGCCGTCGGACGATACCGCTTCAATGTACATCCAGGCCCAGTTCGCCGGCGAAGAAACCCAGCGCCAGCGCCGTGTTGCCCACGCGCTGCGCGAACGGCGCGCCGATGCCGTGGCCGGCGTGCATGCGCGTCAGCAGCAGGATCGGCTGTCCGGAGTTGCTGGCGTTCTGCAGCGCGGCGGTGAACTTGCGCGACTGCCACGGCGCCACGCGCGGATCGTTGGCACCGGTGGTCATCAGCACCGCCGGATACGGCGTCTTTGGCTTCACGTTCTGCAGCGGCGAATACTTCAGCGTCGCGCGGAACTGCGCCGCATCGGACACCGAGCCGTATTCGCTGACGTTGTACTTGCCGTTGGCGAAATTGGTCTCGTGGCGGATCATGTCGTAGATGCCGACCATCGACACCACCGCGCGGTACGCCGTCGGGTGCTGCACGATCTGCGTGCCCATCAGCAGGCCGCCGTTGCTGCCGCCCATGATTCCCAGGTGCGCGGTGTCGGTCCAGTGCGCCTTCTTCAGCGCCTGACCGGCGGCGTAGAAGTCGTCGAACACGTTCTGCTTGTGCAGCTTCTGGCCCTGCGCATGCCAGGCCTCGCCGAACTCGTTGCCGCCGCGGATATTGGCGTAGGCCAGCACGCCGCCACGTTCCAGCCAGGCCAGATACGGGCCGACGAAGTGCGGCGTGATCGGAATGTCGAAACCGCCGTAGCTGTACAGGATGGTCGGGCGCTTGCCGTTCGGCGTCACGCCCGGCATCGACAGCACGGTGACCGGCACGTGCGTGCCATCCTTCGACACGCCGTCGATGCGCTGCACGCGAATCTTGGCGTAGGCGTCGCTGGCCGGCTTGACCTCGAACACCGTGGTCAGCTTGCCGGTCCTGGTGTCGTAATCGACCCAACGCGACGGCAAGCCCCAGCCGCCGTAGCTGATCAGCGCATGCTCGCGGCCGTGCTCGGCGGCGATGCCGCCGATGCCGATGCCGCTCTTCGGCAGCGGCACGCGGCGCACGAACTTGGCGTGGTCGTCGTACTGGTCGATCCACCAGTCCGGCCCCCAACTGCGCACCACGGCGAAGCCGTCGCCCATCGGCGTCACGCCCTGCACCGCACCCTTCGCCGGCGGCAGCAGCACATGCAGTTCGCCGGACGGCTCGCGCACCAGCAGACGACCACGCGGCGCGGCGGCGAATTCCTCCAGCACCAGGCGCTGGCCGATCCAGCTCGCGCCGCGCACGTTGGAGCGGCGGCCCAGCAGCTTCTGGAAATGCCCGTCACGGCGCACGTAGACCTCCGCCGCGCCGCCGTCGCCGATGTTGGCCAGCACCGCCAGCCGCTTCGCGCCCGGCGAGCTCAGCAGACGGTACTCGGCGACCTCCGAATAGCCTTTGCCGAACACCACCTTGTCACTACCGGCCGACGCGCCCAGCGTGTGATGGACCAGTTCGGCATTGAACTGCTTCACGTCCTGACCGGACGGCGGCAGCGGGAAGCGCACGTAGACGAAACCGTGCTCATCCGCGTCCCAGGCCAGTCCCTGCGGCGTGGTGCCGCCGCCGGCGTAGGGCAGCGTGTCGGCCAGCGACTGGCCGGTCTTCACGTCGAGCACGTGGATCGTGGTCAGCTCGCTGCCGCCCTCGGCGGTGCCGTAGGCCAGATAGCGGCCGCTGGGCGAAGGCCAGTAGGCGGTGATCGCCTCGCCGCCGCCGTCCTTGTTCAGGTCGACCAACGCGCGCGCCTTGCCGTCCGGCCAGGCCTGCGCCATCAGCACCGGCTGCGGCTGCGGCGGCGTCTCTTGCATGTAGAACAGCGTGCCGCCGGCCATGCGCGGCGCCGAGCGCGTGGTCGAGGTGATCGCCAGCGCGCGCACGCGCTTGCTCAGCGCCTCGTTGCCCGGCATCGTGTCGATGACATGCTCGGTGTAGCCGTTCTGCGCCTTGATCCACTGCTGCACCGCCGGATCGTCCGGGTTCTCCAGCCAGCGGTACGGATCCTGCACGACGACGCCGTGCAGCGTGCTGCTGGCGGCATGACGCGCGGTGTGCGGCGGCGGCACCTCCGGTGGCGCGCCCTTCGTGTCGAGCAGGGTCATCTCGGTCGAGGAACGGGTATGCACGGCGCCATCCTGGGCGTGGGCGATGCCCGTCCCCATGATCAGCGCTGCAACAACGGCAAGCGGGAAGACTCGCATGGTGGTGACACCTCCAACGGACTGCACAGACCATCAAGCGTAGCGCCATGCGCGTCCCGGCTCGACCCCTGACTTTCGGCACAGACCGCGTGCAGCAGCGCAGCGAGGCGGTATCCTCGGGGTTTGTCCGCACTGGGGAAACACGCATGCGTCGTATCGCCTTCTTCGCCGCGCTGGCGCTGACCTGCGCGCCCGCGCTGGCCGCACGGCTCACGGTCGACCAGATCATGGCCGACCCGGACTGGATCGGCCCGGCCGTCGAATCGCCGCACTGGAGCGCCGACGGCCAGTTCATCTACTACCGGCTCAAGCGCAAGGGCAGCGACATCCGCGACCTCTACCGCGTCGATCCGAGCAGCGGCAAGAGCGTCAAGCTCGACGGCGCGCAGCAGGCCGATGCCGACGGCGATCCGGTCTTCAACCGCCAGCACACCCGCGCCGCGTTCCTGCGCCATGGCGACGTGTTCGTGCGCGACCTGTCCACCCACAAGCTGACCCAGATCACGCGCACCGCGCAGCCGGAAAGCGGCGTGCAGTGGAGCGCCGACGGCGACACCGTGCAGTACCGCGCCGGCAACGACTGGAGCACCTACGACCTGCGCACCGGCACCACGGCCAGCGTCGCCGTGCTGAAAACCGCCGACGACCCGCAGGACGCCAAGCCCGACCAGATGGAACGCCTGCAGCTGAGCCTGTTCTCGACGCTGCGCCAGATGAAGGCCGAGAAGGACGCCGAACAAGCACGCGACCGCGAACTCGACCGCACCGACGGCACCCGCGCCGCACAACCGTTCTGGCTCGGCACCGGCGTCAAGATCGCCGATACCGAACTGTCGCCTGACGGCCGCTGGATGATCGTGGTCACCCAGCCCGCCGGCTACGACGGCGGCAAGTCTCCAGTGGTGAACCACTACGTGACCGACTCCGGCTACATCCACCCGGAGAAGGCGCGCACCTACGTCGGCCGCAACGATCCCGCGCCGCAGTCGCTGGTGCTGCTCGACCTGAGCGCGCACAAGCAGTACGCGTTGTCGCTGGACGCCCTGCCCGGCATCCACGACGATCCGCTGGCCGCGCTGCGCGCCAAGCGCCAGGCCGAACTGCGCAAGCAGGGCCACGACGCCGAAGCGAAGGCGCTCGACGCGCCCAAGACCCGCGGCGTGCGCATCGCCGATTACGGTCCGGCCACGCTGGCCTGGAGCGACGACGGCCAGGCCGCGGCGGTCATGTTCCGCGCCATCGACAACAAGGACCGCTGGATCGCCAGCGTCGACTTCGCCAAGCACGCACTGACGCCGCAACACCGCCTGCACGACGACGCCTGGATCAACTGGAACTACAACGGCTTCGGCTTCGTTCCGCACAGCCACACACTGTGGTACGAAAGCGAACAGACCGGCTACGCGCAGTTGTACGTGAAGGCGCTGAACGGTCGCGCCAAGCAGCTGACTTCCGGCCATTTCGAGGTGCGCACGCCGCAGCCCTCGCCGGACGGCCAGTGGTTCTACGTGCTCGCCAACAAGCAGGCGCCGTATGCCTACGACGTCTACCGCGTGCCGACCGACGGCGGCACCCTGCAGCGCGTGACCGCCTACGAAGGCATGTACGACGTCGAGACGCCGGTGCCGTTCCGCCTGTCGCCCGACGGCACGCGTCTGGCGGTGCTGCATTCGTCGGCCTACGTGCCCGATCAGCTCGCCGTCATCGACGTCGACGGCCACGGCGGTCGCGAACTGACCGACACCCGCACGGCGAAGTACAAGGCCATGCACTGGATCGAGCCGCAGATCGTGCAGGTACCGTCCAGCCATGGCGACTTCGCCGTCTACGCCAAGCTGTACAAGGCCGCCGACTTCGACGCCTCCAAACCGCACCCGGCCGTGCTGTTCGTGCACGGCGCCGGCTACCTGCAAGACGTCACCAAGGGCTGGTCGTATTACTTCCGCGAGCAGATGTTCCACAACCTGCTGGCGCAGGAAGGCTACGTCGTGCTGGACATGGACTACCGCGGCTCGGAAGGCTACGGCCGCGACTGGCGCACGGCGATCTACCGCCACATGGGTCATCCGGAACTGGAAGACCTGCTCGACGGCAAGGCCTGGCTGGTCAAGCACTACCACGTCGACCCGCAGCGCGTGGGCGTGTACGGCGGCAGCTACGGCGGCTTCATGACCGAGATGGCGCTGCTGCGCGCGCCGGGCCAGTTCGCCGCCGGCGCGGCGCTGCGTCCGCCGGCCGACTGGACCAGCTACAACCACGAGTACACCTCGAACATCCTCAACGACCCGCAGCTCGATCCCGAGGCCTACAAGATCAGCTCGCCGATCGAGTACGCGCAGAACCTGCAGGACCCGCTGCTGATCTGCCACGGCCTGATCGACAACAACGTGATGCCGACCGACTCGATCCGTCTGTATCAGCGCCTGATCGAGCTGCACAAGCACAACTTCTGGATCTCGCTGTACCCGATGGAGCGCCACGGCTTCGTGCACGCCGATTCCTGGCGCGACGAATACACCCGCATCCACGATCTGTTCACGCGCTTCGTGCTGAACAAGAAGGACGCCGCGACCGCCGCGCACTGACCGGCGAGCACACGCGTGCTTTCATGGGCCGGACTCGCCTGCGCGAGTTCGGCCCGCTTTTTTCGGCGCGACTGGTCACGATCCACGCGATGACCGACACTCGCAGGCGTCTCCTCGCCACCGGACCGATACCCGCATGACGCCGCAGCCGACGCTCGCCACCGAACGCCTTCTGCTTCGCCCCTTCGCGGCGCAGGATGCGGCCGCGGTGCAGCGCATGGCCGGCGATGCGCGGATCGCCGACACCACCATGCATATCCCGCATCCGTACCCGGACGGCGCGGCCGAAGCGTGGATCGCAGGACAACCCGACGACTTCGCCGCCGCGCGCCGCGTCGTGTTCGCGGTGACGCGGCGCAACGACGCGCAGCTGGTCGGCACCGTGTCGCTGATCGCCGTGAACCGTCGGGACGCCCTGGCCGAACTCGGCTACTGGATCGGCGTCGACCACTGGGGCCACGGCTACGCCACGGAAGCCGCCGCGCGCCTGCTCGCGTTCGGACACGAAACCTGGGGATTGAGCCGCTTCGTCGCCCACTGCCTGGCGCGCAATCCCGGCTCGGCGCGCGTCATGGAAAAGATCGGCATGACCCACGAAGGCCGCCTCGCGCGCCACGTTCGCAAGCACGACCGCTTCGAGGACGTGCTGCTGTACGGCCTGAATCTGCCCGAACGCGAGGAAGCCGGGGTCGCACCCATCCCGCGCGACTGACGACACCCTTCGCACGCGGAGTAGACTCCCCGCCTTGCACCTTCCGCACGGAGTCCGTCATGCCCATCACGCCCCGCATTCCCCGTACCTGGGTCGACCGCCAGGCGACCGCCCGAACGCTGATGGCGACCGAGCTGGAGAAACTGCCGCCGGACGAGCGCGAAATCGTCGAGCGCTTCATCAGCCGCAAACACATCGCGCGCAACGTGCTGAAGGAATTCGACCAGAGCCTGAGCTTCGGCGAACGCCTGTCCGATCGCATCGCCGAAATCGGCGGCAGCTGGACCTTCATCCTGCTGTTCCTGTTCTTTCTCGCGCTCTGGATGGGCTTCAACAGTTTCGTGCTGCACAAGGAAGCCTTCGACCCGTATCCGTACATCCTGCTGAACCTGGCGCTGTCGTGCCTGGCCGCGCTGCAGGCGCCGGTCATCATGATGAGCCAGAACCGCCAGGCCGACGCCGACCGCGCGCAAGCCAAGAACGACTACGAAGTGAACGTGCGCGCCGAGCTGGAAATTCTGCAGGTGCACGAGAAGATCAACGCCACGCGCGAGACCGAACTGGCCGAACTGCTGGAGATCGCACGCCGCCAGGAAGCCGCCATCGAGGCGCTGGAAAAACGCCTCGCCTCCCGCGACCGCTGACACGCCCAGGTTGCACGGGGCCTCTCGAACGCCGCACGAAGCACCTCGAAAGCCTGCCACGCAGGCGCTCCTCGACCGCACCCAAAAGCACTTCGGGCGATCACACCACAGACGAGTTCCTGGATCGCACACAACGCTCTTCGCTCGCACCACAGGCACTCCCTTTGGTCGTCATTCCTGCGAAAGCAGGAACCCAGTGACGTGCCACCGACCGAAAAGCAAAGGCACTGGATCCCGGCGTGCGCCGGGATGACGACCAAAGGGAGTGCCTGTGGTGCGACCGTAGGGAGTGCCTGTGATGCCACCGTAGGGAGTGCCTGCGGTGCCACCGAAAGGAGTGGCTGCGATGCAAGCGTAGGAAGTGCCTTGGTACGACCAAAGGGCGTTGGGCAACTGCAGAGAGCGTCTGTGGTACGTACCATGGCAACTTTCCCCCATACGCCTCCCTGGCATTTCGCACCATGCCACTGACCATCCGCCTCGATACACGACTCGGCCCCTCGGTTGCTCGCTTTCTGGAAGCGCATCTGCAGGACATGCGCGCGGTATCACCGCCCGAAAGCAAGCACGCGCTCGACCTCGACGGCCTGCGCGCACCGGATATCACCTTCTGGACGGTGCATCGCGACGACGCGCTGGTCGGCTGCGGTGCGCTGAAGGCGCTGGACCCCGCGCACGGCGAGATCAAGTCGATGCGCATCGACGCGGCGTGCCGCGGACAGGGCATCGGCTCGACGCTGCTTGAGCACATCGAACGGGAGGCGCGCCGCCGAGGCTACCTTCGACTCAGCCTGGAAACCGGCGCGATGGACTTCTTCCGACCGGCGCGTGCGCTCTACGCGCGCCACGGTTTCACGCCCTGCCCGCCGTTCGCCGCCTACCGGCCGGACCCCAACAGCGTGTTCCTGACCAAATCGCTCGCCGACACGCCCTGAACCGCGCCGACACGCCCCTCCGACGTTTTTGCTAGGCCGCATGGCCGAGCGTGTTCGACTTGTCCGCGGCCCGCGCGCGCTTTATACCTTCGCGCACGAGTGAAGACCGCCGCGCACGCCGCGCCGCACCGTCCTCCCGTTTCAAGCACGACCGTACGCACGACCCCGTTCGATTCGACGCAGGAGTGCCGCATGGCCATTCGCTACCTGAAAATCGCTCTGGTCGCCTTTGTCGGCCTACAGGGCTGGCTGTACGTGGCCGGCAACCTCGCCAACTGGAACGCCGGCCTCGGCGCCATCGCCTACGTGATCGGCATGCGCGAGCACGCGATCTACCCGCAGCACATCGTGCCCGCGCTCGGCCACGGCTGGGCCGTGCTGGCGTTCGTGCTGATCCTGTGCGGCGAATTCCTGGTCGGCGCGCTTTCGCTGCGCGGCGCGTGGGACCTGTGGGTCGCACGCAAGCGAACGGCCGCCGACTTCAACGCCGCCAAGACCTACGCCGTGCTCGGACCGGGCATGGCGATGCTGGTCTGGTTCGGCGGCTTCATCGTGCTCGGCGGCGCGCTGTTCCAGATGTGGCAGACGACCCTCGGCGACGGCTCCTTCAAGGACGCCTTCGTCTACGCCGTCACCGCCGGGCTGGTCCTGCTGATCGTCCAGCGCGCCGACACCTGAGGGTCCTGCTCCATGAGCGCGAACAAGAACCTGCCCACACCGGCCAGCGTCGACGACTACATCGACTCGATACCCGATGCGCGTCGCCGCGAGGAATGCCGCACCTTGCTGGAAATCTTCGGCCGCCTCACCGGGCATGCGCCCATGATGTGGGGACCGGGCATGATCGGTTTTGGCGCGTTCCACTACCGCTATCCATCCGGCCGCGAGGGCGATTTCTTCGCCACCGGCTTCGCACCGCGCAAGGATGCCTTGAGCATCTACCTGATGGCGGGATTCGACGGCCAGGAGGCGTTGCTGGAACGGCTGGGGCCGCACCGCACCGGCAAGAGCTGCCTGTACATCCGGCGTCTCGACCGCGTCGATCGCCCGGCACTGGAGGCGCTGATCGCCGGCGCCTTCGCCGAAATCGGCCGCCGTCCCGGCGGCGTGCGCGCCGCCACGCACGTCGACTAGCGCGTTCCGTTACTTGCCGCGTCCGGTGTTTTGTGGACGGTCATCACACTTTTGCTTCCGTTTCGTGCATCCTGTTCCCGATGCGCCGCGTACCCATGGATGAGGGGTCCGCACGCGCAGGCCCACTGCAGCGCGTCCCGAGGGGGACGTTCGGGAGAGCAGCCATGGACGAATCTGTTGCGCCAACGGTCAGGGAGACCGAATCGGTCTGGGACTATCCACGACCGCCACGCATCGAGCCCGTGCAGGCGCATCTGCAGGTCGTGTTCGCCGACCGCGTCATCGCCGACAGCATCCGCGGATACCGGGTGCTGGAAACCAGTCATCCACCGACCTACTACCTGCCCGTCGAGGATGTGATTGCGACCTATCTCCGCCCCACCCACGGCCAGTCGCTGTGCGAGTTCAAGGGGCTGGCGTTCTACTGGAACGTCAAGGTCGGCGATCGCGTCGCCGAACGCGCCGCCTGGAGCTATCCGGAACCCACGCGCGCATTCGGCGAACTGGCGCATCATCTGGCGTTCTACCCGGGACGCATGGACGCCTGCTACGTCGACAACGAACTTGTCGAATCGCAGCCCGGCGACTACTACGGCGGCTGGGTCACGGCCAACATCCGCGGGCCCTTCAAGGGCGGACCGGACACGCATGAGTGGTGATCGAGCGTAGGTGCACGCCGCCTGCACGGTCCGTCTGAACCCTCATCCGGCGTGGGCATCGCCCCTCATCCGGGTAGGTCGGCAAGCGGTTCTCATGTCGTCCTTCGCGCACGACCGAAGAGATATTGTCGCGCACCCGAAACGCCTCCTAGGGTGTGTCCGCCCCGCTCATCCGCGGGCGGATCACCAACGGCGGGGCCCGCGCTCGATCAACGGGGCCCGTACAGGAGGTTCAGCCATGAAGACGCACACCCTCATCCTCGGCGCGCTCTGCGCCGCCGGTCTCAGCGCCTGCGCGGGCGCGCCCATCGCCAACGACACCGGCCCGGACATCAACGTCACCTTCTCGCGCGGCCTGGAAGGCGGCAGCCTGTCGGTCCACTCCGGCGACGATCTGCGTTCGTGCCTGGTGCTGCGCGAGCGCTACAACGAAGATGTCGTAACGATGCTGGTCACGGCCAGCGATACCAGCGGCCTGGCGTCCATCGACGTGATCGCCGAACCGCGCACGGGCAGTTTCTCGCCCGACCTGCGCATCGTCTCGTTCCAGCCCGAACCGCCCAACGGCACCTCGAACACGCAATCGTTCGGCCGCGGCGGCGAAGCCCGCTTCAACATTCAGCGGCTGCCGTCGAGCGGCACCGTGCAGCGCTCCGCGCTGGCGTCCGTGGAACTGCGACTGCCGGCCAGCTACCGGTCGTTCGACAATCCACTCTCGCTGCGCTTCGTGGCGCGCGATTTCGACGGGCATACCACCCGCATTGCGCCGCTCGACCTGCGTCGGCCGCATTCCACCAACGGCGGCGCCTTCATCTGCCAGGGCGGCCACACCGGCGCCTGAACCGTCAGCGTTCCCGCATGTGCACGCATGCGGGAACGCGCAGCGCTTCGACGACGTCGACGCTGCTTGCGGGGACGGAGCGTGACGCACAAGTTTGCGGCGGACATCGACGCCTCGGCCCGCAGCGTCGCAGCGAACTCGCGCGCACTAGAACGCCTTGGCCGTACGCCACAGCATCAGGATCGCCACGGCCACGATTGCACTGGCGAAGATCAAGTTGAGCGCGCCGCGCGTGCGCGCCAGGCGTTTCGCGCCGAGCACACCGAGCCAGCCGCCGAGCACGCCGCCGGCGATGAACTCCAGCGCCACCGTCCAGTCGATCATGCCGGACACCGCGTAGTTCAGCGCCGTGGTCAGGCCGAACGCGCCGACCGCGAACAGGGAGGTGCCGACCGCGTAGATGATTTCCATGCCGCTGGCGAACATCAGTCCCGGCACGATCAGGAACCCGCCGCCGATGCCGAAGAAACCCGACAGCGCGCCCGCACCGACACCAACCGCGCCCAGACGCGGCATCATGTGAGGCTTGGGCCAGGTGCCACCGTCGCCGTTGCGGCGGCCGCGCACCATCAGGAAGGCCACCACCAGCATCAGCACCGCGAACAGGAACAGCAGGCGCTGGCCGTCGACGACCTTGCCGATGCTCGAACCGATCACGGCGCCGACGATGCCGGCCGGCGCGAACACGAACGCCGCCTTCCAGCGCACGTGTCCAGCGCGCGCATGCGGGATCAGGTTGGCGAAGGCGTTGACCGACACCGCCAGCGCACTGGTGCCGATGGCCAAATGCGGATCGCGCACACCGACCACGTACAGCAGCAGCGGCACCGCCAGAATCGAGCCGCCGCCGCCGATCAGCGCCAACGAAAAACCGACCAGGCTGCCGCACAGCACGGCCACGATATCCAGAGAAACGGTCATCCGGTGTGTCCTCGTTATATGAGCGCGTCGTCCGCACGCGACGATCGACGCATCAGGCGCTCCCGCGCGAACGAACCAATGTACGACGACTGCGCCGCGCCCGCAGGCCGCGGCGGCAGAAAGCAGCGCGTGCCGGTTCAGTCGCCGAACTGGTTGAGCGGAATCTTCAGGTAGCGCACGCCGTTGTCTTCGGGCGGCGGCAGCTGCCCGGCGCGCATGTTCACCTGCACCGACGGCAGGATCAGCGTCGGCATCGACAGTTTCGCATCGCGCGCTTCGCGCATGGTCACGAAGGCATCCTCCGCGACACCCTCGTGCACGTGGATGTTGGCGCGCTTTTGTTCGCCGATCGTGGTCTCGCACACGAACGTGTCGCGGCCGGGCGCCTTGTAGTCGTGGCACAGGAACACGCGCGTCGTGTCCGGCAGCTCGAACAGCCGCTGGATGGAGCGGTAGAGGACATGCGCGTCGCCGCCCGGAAAATCGCAGCGCGCGGTGCCGTAGTCCGGCATGAAGATGGTGTCGCCGACGAACGCCGCATCGCCGATCACGTGCGTCATGCAGGCCGGCGTATGCCCCGGCGTATGCAGGGCCACCGCCTCGATCTCGCCGAGGCGATAGGTTTCGCCGTCGCGAAACAGATGATCGAACTGACTGCCGTCATGGGCGAACGCCGGACCGGCATTGAACAGCTTGCCGAAGGTGTCCTGCACGGTGGTGATGTGCTCGCCGATGCCCAGTTTCCCGCCCAGGATCTGCTTCAGGTACGGCGCCGCCGATAGGTGATCGGCGTGCACGTGGGTATCGATGATCCACTGGCAGCGCAGATCCTGCTCGCGCACGAACGCAACGATGCGATCCGCGCCGTCGAAGTGCGTGCTGCCGGAGGCGGGATCGTAATCGAGCACGCTGTCGATTACGGCCGCATCGCGCGTGTCCGCATCCCAGACCACGTAACTGAAGGTGTTGCTGGCCTCATCGAAGAAAGGCTTCACTTGCGGACGCTTGCTCATGTGCACGACTCCTCTTGTTGCGTGGACGTCGAACGCGAGCGGCGATGTTTCGGCCGTCGTCGCGTTCAATCATGCCGCCGTCTTTATATTCAATAGTTCTAATATAAAGGCCATGACCCCATTACACAAGCACAGTGGCGTGTTTGCGTGCATTCCGGGGAGAAACCTGCCTGACACATTGTTGCCTTGACAATTATAACTTCGTCTATATTATGTGCGGCATGGAAAAGCCCTCGAACCCATCGGAAGCCCCTGAACACAGCTTCGGCCTGCTGATCAGCATGATCCGCACCGAGCTGGTCCGTGCGCTCGAAGCCGCCCTTCAGGAGGAAGGCGTGGATCTTCGCTTCACGCAGTTCCTGGCCCTCAAGCGTCTGGCCCTGGACGGCCCGATGTGCGCCGGCGAGCTGGCCCGCGCCGTCGACCATGACGCCGGCGCCATGACCCGCGTGATCGACCAGCTGGAGACCAAGGGCTACGTGCGCCGGCAACCGCACGAACAGGATCGTCGTTCGCTGCGCATCGCCGTGACCGACGCCGGCATGGCCACCTGGCAACACATGGCCAAGGCCCACGAACGCACGCTGGAACGCGCCCAGCAGGCCCTTTCGCCGGCCGAGCGCGTGCAACTGATGGATTCCCTCGAACGTGTCCTGGCGGCCCTGCGCGCCACCGGATGAATCAAATTCTGCCTAGGCAATGAATTCCATGCGACGCACATCCCTTCTGCTCACCGCGGCCCTGACCGCCGTCCTCGCGGGCTGCGCCAGCACCGGCGGGCTGCATTCGGACGCCAAGCCGCTGCAGGCCGATCAGTTGGCCGCCTCGCGCAGCCTCGGCCAGACCGACGTCTCCCGCGACTGGCCTGCCGCCGACTGGTGGACCGCGCTGGGCGACAAGCAACTGGACGGTCTGATCGGCGAAGCGCTGAAGAACAACCCGGACCTGGCCATCGCCCGTGCCCGCGCACGCGCCGCCGAGGCGCAGGCCGGCGCCGCCGAGGCCGCGACCCAGCCGACGCTGAACGCCGGCGCCAGCATCGCCGGCGCGCGCCTGCCCAGCACGCTGGTGCCGGAACCGCTCGGCGGCCACTTCAGCTGGGTCAAGTACGGCTATCTCAGCTTCAGCTGGGACATTGATCTGTGGGGCGGCGAACGCGCCGCCTGGGAAGCGGCCGTGGGTCGCGCCCGCGCCGCCGCCATCGATGCCCAGGCCACGCGCCTGGAAGTGTCGGCCAACGTGGCTCGCGCCTACGCGCAGCTGGGTTACGCCTGCAAACAGCAGGACCTCGCCAAGGAACAGCTGCAACGCGCCACCGGCGTGCGCACGCTGACCGAGCAACGCGTCCAGGCCGGCATCGACAGCCGTCTGCAGCTGCAGCAGTCCAGCGCCGAACAGGCCACGGCCGAGCAGCAGTTGGCCGCCGCGAATCGCCGCGTCAGCGCCGCCCGCAACGCCTTGTCCGTGCTGCTGGGCCAGGGACCCGACCGCGGTCTGGACATCGCCCGTCCGCAACCGCTGACGCCGGCCGCCGTGGCCCTGCCCTCGACGCTGCCGGCGCAGTTGCTGGGTCATCGTCCGGACGTGGTCGCCGCGCGCCTGCGCGTGGAAGCGGCCAGCAAGGACATCAAGACCGCCAAGACGCGCTTCCTGCCGAACCTGAGCCTGGGTGCATTGGCCGGTCTGGCGGCCGGCGGCGGCACCAACCTGTTCCAGTTGCCCGCGCGCTTCTATCAGGTGGCGCCGGCCGTCAGCCTGCCGATCTTCGAGGGCGGCCGCCTGCGCGCCAACCTCGCCGGCCGCGACGCCGCGCGCGACATGGCCGTGGCGCAGTACAACAAGACCCTGATCGGCGCGCTCGACGACATCGCCGACAAGCTCGACGGCGTGCAGTCGCTTAAAGAACAGGCCGACGCCCAGCAGCGCGCCCTCGACGCCGCGCGTGAAGCCTGGAAGCTGGCGATGGACCGCTATCGGTCCGGCATCGGCAGCTACCTGCAGGCCCTCACCGTGCAGCGCCAGTTGCTCGCCGCCGAGCAGAACGCCGCGGCCCTGCATGCCGAGCAGGTCGATCTTTCCGTGCAACTGATCCAGGCCCTGGGCGGCGGTTACCGCCCGGCCGACGACTCCTCCACCGACGTTTCCCCCACCGCTGCGGCGGCGAACACCGACTCCTCCCGAGGCACCCCATGAGCAACGAGCAGAACACCGCCGAAACCAAGAATGCAGAAGCGTCCAAGAAGGGCCGCCGCGGCTTCCTGCTGCGGGCACTGCTGATCGTCATCGTGCTGGCCGCCATCGGCTGGACCCTGTGGTACGTCTTCGAGGGTCGCTGGTACGCCGATACCGACGACGCCTACGTCAACGGCAACGTGGTGCAGATCACCCCGCGCGTGCCCGGCACCGTGGTCAGCATCGGCGCCGACGACGGCGATCTGGTCCACGCCGGCCAGGTGCTGGTGAAGCTGGACCCGAGCGATGCCGAAGTGCAGCTCGACGCCGCCGAGGCCAACCTCGCCCGCACCGTGCGTCAGGTCCGTGGCCTGTACAGCAGCGTCGAAGGCGCGCAGGCCGACATGAAGGCGCGCCAGGTCGCGCTGGACAAGGCCCGCGCCGACTACAAGCGCCGCGAGAACCTGGCCAAGACCGGCGCCATCTCCAGCGAGGAACTGGCCCACGCCCGTGACGCGCTGGACGCCGCGCAGAGCGCCCTGAATGCGTCCGAGCAGCAGTACAACAGCAACAAGGTGCTGGTCGACGACACCGTGGTCGCCTCGCATCCGGACGTGAAGGCGGCCTCCGCCAAGCTGCGCGCGGCCTATCTCGACGTGGCCCGCACCACCCTGGTCGCGCCGGTCACCGGCTATGTAGCCAAGCGCACCGTGCAGGTGGGCCAGCGCGTGCAGCCGAGCCTGCCGCTGATGGCCGTGGTGCCGCTGCATCAGGTCTGGGTCGACGCCAACTTCAAGGAAACCCAGCTCGACAAGATGCGTCTGGGCCAGCCGGTCGAACTGGAATCCGATCTCTACGGCAGCGACGTGGCGTTCCACGGCAAGGTCGTCAGCCTCGGCATCGGCACCGGCAGCGCGTTCTCGCTGCTGCCGGCGCAGAACGCCACCGGCAACTGGATCAAGATCGTGCAGCGCATCCCGGTGCGCATCAGCCTCGACCCGCAGGATGTCGCCAAGCACCCGCTGCGCATCGGCCTGTCGATGACCGCGTCGGTGAACCTGCACGACCAGAACGGCCCGGTGCTGCCGCAGAAGGCGCCGACCAAGCCGCTGTTCACCACCGACGTCTACCAGAAGCAGATGAATGACGCGAACACGCTGATCGCGCGAATCATCCACCAGAACATGGGGCACGCGAAGCACCACTGACTGACCGCCCCGTCAGACACAGGACACCTCCGGCCGCCCGTGCGGCCGGAGACAGGGAAAGTGCATCCGCACGCACGCCGTCGGACCTGAAGCCGACGCCCCTCACCGATCCCCGGACATGCCCGTCATGGAAACGCATTTTCGACCCCCCAATCTGGCACTGACCACGATCGGCCTGTCCCTGGCCACGTTCATGCAGGTGCTGGACACCACCATCGCCAACGTGTCGCTGCCCACCATCGCCGGCAACCTCGGCGTCAGCAACGACCAGAGCACCTGGGTCATCACTTCGTTCGCGGTGGCGATGGCCATCTCGCTGCCGCTGACCGGCTTCCTCACGCGCCGCTTCGGCGAGACCAAGCTGTTCGTGTGGTCCACGCTGCTGTTCTCGCTGGCCTCGTTCCTGTGCGGCGTCTCGCAAAGCATGGGCATGCTGCTGATCTTCCGCACCATCCAGGGTGCAGTGGCCGGCCCGATGTACCCGATCACGCAGAGCCTGCTGATCGGCGTCTACCCGCCCGAAAAACGCGGCATGGCGCTGGCGCTGCTGGCGATGGTCACCGTCGTCGCGCCCATCGCCGGGCCGATCCTCGGTGGCTGGATCACCGACAGCTACTCGTGGCCGTGGATCTTCTTCATCAACGTACCCATCGGCATCTTCGCCAGCGTGGTGATCGGCAATCAGCTGCGTGCCAAGGTCGAGAAGACCCAGCGCCCGAAGATCGACTACGTCGGCCTGATCACGCTGATCATCGGCGTCGGCGCGCTGCAGGTCGTGCTGGACAAGGGCAACGACGCGGACTGGTTCCACTCCACCTTCATCGTCGTGATGACCATCGTCTCGGTGATCTCACTGGCCATCTTCCTGATCTGGGAGCTGACCGACGACGACCCCATCGTCGACCTGAAACTGTTCCGCCACCGCAACTTCACCGCCGGCACCATCGCGCTGGTGCTGGCCTACGCCGCGTTCTTCGCCATCGCCCTGCTGGTGCCGCTGTGGTTGCAGCAGAACCTCGGCTACACCGCGACCTGGGCCGGCTACGCGACCGCGCCGCTGGGCGTGATCCCGGTGCTGCTGACCTTCTTCGTCGGCAAATACGCCACACGCATGGACCTGCGCATCCTCGCCGGCCTGTCGTTCCTGGTGATGGGCGCGACCTGCTTCATGCGCTCGGGCTTCAACCTCGACGTCGACTTCGGCAGCGTGGCGATGGTGCAGTTGTGGCAAGGCCTTGGCGTGGCGCTGTTCTTCATGCCGGTACTGACCATTCTGCTGTCGGACCTGCGCCAGGACGAGATCGCCTCCGGCTCCGGCCTGGCCACCTTCCTGCGCACCCTGGGCGGCAGCTTCGCGGCCTCCATCACCACCTTCGCCTGGACCCGCCGCGCGGTGGACCACCACGCACAGCTGACCGAACACATCACCGCCTACGACCCGCAGGCCCGCGCCGCCATGCAGGCCCTCGGCCACGGCAACCCGGAACTCGGCGGCCGCATCATCAACGGCATGATCACCCAGCAGAGCTTCCAGATTTCCTTCAACGAGGTCTTCCACGTGCTCGGCTGGGTCTTCATCAGCCTGATCGCGGTGATCTGGCTGGCCAAGCCTCCGTTCGGAGCAAAGGGCGGGAAACCTGCAGGTGGCGGGGCGCACTGAGGCCCACTGCTACGCAAACAAGACAGTATGCAAAGGCCGCCTCCGGGCGGCCTTATTCATAAGTGAATCTGGAACCGCTATTTCTTATCAATTGGACCTACAGCTATCATCACTCCATGAGTCGCGGTCGGTTGATTTCGTCAATCAACCCCTCAAGCTCAAGCCCATATTCATTTGGGCTATAATCACTATTAATCCCCTCCATCAAATACTCCTTGTTGATTATGAGACAAACATTTTCGATATCACGAGCAGGCAAGACTCCGTCAATAGTAAGGTCCAGTAACAACCTCTCGGATTCGCTTGATTTCTCACCAATTGACCTCAGAATGTCATTCTGACGTGATGTTAGGGGTGCCATCATTAAAGCCTCGTTCCCGCGCTATTGGTCGCCCAACCTGTAACAACGTTGCCTTCTGAATTTACAATAATGGTTGCGTTACGCCCTACGTACTGAAATGTTGGACCATATTTACTCGATGCATACCTTATCTCATAAGGGTTCTCAAAAGCATCTTCTAATGCCGACCTTTGAATCCCAATACCACCATCACGACCAGCAATTTGCTTCAAAACATGGTTAGACCAGCTCTCAATGCGAGTTGGGGCTCGAACACCGGCTGCTTGTTCTGCACTGAGCTGCTGAGAAAGCCTAAATCCTTGCAGGGAGGAGCCTGTTACTTCCTCAGTTGCAAGAGTCGTCTCAGGGCATGCAAGTGCCCCCAATAGCTCTCCACCCATAACGCCAGCAAAAAGTGACAAATAGCCATGAGCCGCAATGCTCATATTTCGCTCGACATTTGGATCGGGCAAACTGGCGCCACTTGGCGCAATTGGACTCCCCTGGTTCGCGTAGGCATAGTCACCGAGCAACATCGCCGTGCGTATGTCAACGGTACTCCCTGGAATAGGAGCCGACTGAAGCCCTCGTGAATCGGTGTAGCTAAAAGGGCCTCCGCCCACATAGCTATACGTGTTAACCCCACCAACAAGCCCCGTCGGATCACTCTCGATATATCGCCCGATAGTTGCTTCGTAAGTACGATTAAGGTTGTACGCAAGCCCCGCCTCCTGATCGTAATACTGCCCCGGGAAGCGCAGGTTGAACACAAACCCCGACCCGCTGGTCGGCTGCTGTTCCCCGAACGGATTGCCCTGCTTGGCCCAGCTCCAGATCTGGTTGCCGCTCGCATCCGTCACCACGCGCGGGCTGCCCAGGTCGTCGGCGACGACGTAGCTTTCCGTGCTGGCGCCGTTGGCTGCCGATTGATCGACCACGGCCACCGGCAGGCTGCCCAGCCAGATGTAGTCGCGCGTGCCGTCGGTCCGGCTGCGGCTCAGCAGATGGCTGGCTTCGTCGTACTGGAAGCGGTCGGTGACGATGCTGTTGGCGGTCTTGCGGATGCGCTCGCCCAGGGCGTTGTAGGTGTAGGCCACCGGCGTGCCTGCGCCTTCCTGCGCCGTCGCCATGCGCTGGCGGGCGTTGTAGGTGAAGCTGTAGGTCGTGCCCGCGCGTTGCATCGACGTGGTCTCGCCGTCCGCGTCCACGCTGTACGGCGCTGTGCCGACTTCGATCAGGTGATGCGTGTTGGCCGCGTAGCTGTAGGCGCCCGTCGCCTGGCCGCTGCCGGTCTTGCTCAGGCGATCGCCGGTCTTGTTGTAGGTGTAGCTCTCCAGCGTGCTGCCGTCGCTCTCGGTGACGGCCTTCAGGCGCTGCAGTGGGTCGTAGCCGTAGCTTTCGCTGGCCGGGTTCGCGCCCGGCGCACTGCCCATCGCGGTGATGTTGCCCAGGGTGTCGCGGGCGTAGTGCAGGTTCAGCAGCGGGCTGGTGAGGTCGGTCAGACGGTAGTCGGCGTCGTAGCTGCGCGTGATCGTCTGGCCGTTGCCCAGGGTGTAGCTGGCGATGGGGCCGAACGGCAGGTAGCTGATGCCGCTGACCGCAGCGAGGGCCGTGGCCTGCGTGTGGTCGGGCGGAATCAGGCTCAGCGACTGCACCCGCCCGTCGCTGTCGTAGGCGTAGTCGGCCTCGGTGCCGTCCGGGTAGGTCACGCTTTGCAGACGGTCGCCGCTGGTGTAGCCGTAGGCGACGCTCGCCAGCGTGCCGTTCTGGTTCTGCGTCTTCTGCGTGACGCTGCCGTGCGCGTCGTAGCAGTAGGTCGTGGTGGTGTCGCCCTTGACGATGCGCGTCAGACGGCCGACCGGGTACGAACCGCTGCAGCCCGTCACAGCGTCGGCCTCGTCGTAGTGGTAGGTCACGTCCAGCGTGCTGTCGGCGTATTGCTGGGTCGCCAGACGATCCAGCGCATCGTAGGTGGACGTGTCGACCTGGCCCTTCGCGTCCGTGTGCGTGAGGCGGTTGCCGGCGGCATCGTAGGTGTCGCTGCTGGTGCCGGTGTCCGGGCTCTGCAGACTGGTGCGGTCGCCGAGGCCGTCGTAGGTGTAGATCGTGGACAGGTTGTCCGGATCGGTGACGCCGGTGACGCGATCCATCGCGTCGTAGGCCATGGTGCTCTGCGTGTTGGCGGTGTCGGTATCGGTGCCGTTGTAGTTGCGGATCACGCTGACCAGACGGTTCAGCGCGTCGTAGCCCATCTCCTTCTCGATACCCAGCGCGTTGGCGCTGTGCACCAGGTTGCCGTCGGCGTCGTAGCTGTCGCTGAAGCCGGCGTTGAACACGGTGTGGTTCAGGCCGTCGACCACGGACGTCAGCTCGCCCAGCGTGTTGAACGTGCGTGAGGTCGTGCGCAGGGCCGTGCCGGTACTGTCGAGCACCTGCTCCTGGGTCTTGTCGCCTGCCGCATCCAGGGTGTAGTGGATGGAATTACCTTGCGCATCAGTGATGTCGGTCAGGCGATGGGCGTCGTCGTAGGTGTAGCTGGTGGTCACTCCGTCCGGATCGGTGATCGAGGCCACCGCGCCGTAGGGCGTATAGGTGAAGCTGGTGGTCGCACCACCCACGCTGCGCGAGGCCAGCCAGCCGCGCGGGGTGTAGGTCAGGTCCGTGTGCACGCCGTTGGGATCGGTGGTGCGGGTAACGCGGCCGTCGGCATCGTAGGAGTCGATGCTGGTGACGTGGCCGAGTGCGTCGGTGACGGTGTGCAGGTCGCCCGGCTGATGACAGGCGCCGCCCGGCGTGGTGCAGCCGGTCGTGGCGCTGTCCAGGTAGTAGCTGTAGGTGGTGGTCTGGGTCAGATCCGTGCGCGGACCGGTGGCCGACAGCGTCAGGCCGACCAGCGGGCATTGCGTGGTGTCGACGGCATCGCAGTAGGTGTAGGTCCAGCGGCGCACGCCGGCCGGCGGCGTGCCGGTGGCGGCACAGGTGTAGCTGCTGGCCTGGGCGTCATCGATGTCGCACTTGGCCAATACTTGACCGCGGGCATTGTAAATCCATTGCGTCTTGGAGACTGTTTCACCGGAAGAATTTTGTACAGATCGCAAAGTAGGTTCACGCAGGGAGTGATCCCAGGAGGTATTAATAGTTCTTTGGCTCGTTGTACCGGATGCATCAATCTCTTTTACTCGAAGGCCATCACCGATTGAATCATAACTGTAGTTTGTAGCGATGCCTACACGATCAGTTTTCTGCTGCAAATCACCGGAGCCGCCATAACTGAACAAAACCTTCCGTGCTGTACATCCGTCACACGAATACGTGATGCTCGTTGTCCGCGGAATTTCATTAACAAGAGCCCATGTGAAGGATGCTTTTTGACCCAACGGCCCTGTAAATGTATTCGTGTTTGTACTATAATTCGCACTAATCGATGATTGCATTGCATTTACGCCACCTGCATTTTCCGACGACACAGGCAACAGCCCGCTATATCGATAAGTTGCGTAACGCACTCCCGCCTCATCAATAATGCCGGTCATCAAGTTCGGATAATTTGCTCCACCCGTATTGCCCGACTCGTCATATTTGTAATTTTCAGATTTTCCGTCCGTATATATCACTGATACAAGGTTGTTATCAGAATCATGCACGTAATCGACACTGCTGCCATCCGGCAACGTCAATGACGCAAGCAAGCCCGAACTATCATAGCCCAGCACTATGACTCGACCCGAAACACCGGTTATCGTTTCTAATGCACTATCGACAACACCTTCCGAAGGGTCATTGACCTGCGTGTAAGTGAAATTTATTGACTGTCCAGATTTATTAACAATCTTAATAAGTTTACCGCTTGCATTATAAATTTCTTTATTTAGATCCTGGGCACTGAATAATGTCCAACCCACAACGTTACTGTTCTGATCGAAATTTTGCACCAAACTGTCATGATTACTTGGATCTGTCGGCACCCAAGCATGACCTGCCGCGTTATAGCTCGACGTAAATCCCTCCTGCCGTCCATCATCCCTGATCGCATTAACGAATAAAAGCATCTTTGACAAATTACTTGCTTGATCATTAGTCGCGATGTAGTCAGGGACGTGGGCACCAGAAACATACAGATTTCGTGAGAAACTATAGGTCCAGTTTGCACCTAAACGCCACCCTGAACTTTGGGTAGAAAGCGTATTGTAATATCGCTCAAATGATCCAATACCTTTGACTTTTACGTCAGTATATTCCTCGAACCGATTCCCTATCGTAGTCTCGATCGGATCCCCACAACTACAATTAGCCCTTGGATGCCCCACACTGGACTGAGGAGCCCTCCCATCCGTAAACCCATGAACCCAAGAAAATTCTTGATTCGCGCCACAGCACAGCGGATAATTCCATTTTGGAGTAAAGGTTGCCCCACCGATTGGGAAGACCCAGTCACCATACATCGTTGCACTGGCTTCGCGACATTCATATATAGCCAAGCCATTATCATATTCCTGCTGTTGCTCTTGATTGAATTTCACGCATGCATTATAAGCGTCGCTTTGCGAGTAAAATTCACCACTGCTTGTAGTTGGATATCCAAAGTCATCAGCTTGAGCAGTAAACACAAGCCCGCCAGCCACAAATGTCATGAAAAATAAAAATACGTATCGCATTCTTGAACCTCAATGTAAAATTATGAACACTAACTTAATCCAGTCAAATATTATTTTTACAATTTAAAATTTAATCCTCAAAAAATTTAGCGCTTCCGGGCACTATTTTTGATAGTACATTCATACTCAATGTGAGGATATACATATTCGGCAATTTGAACTCACCGCCACATTGAGATGATGGGTACCAAATAAGCTCGCCAGCCAGGACGGATCGCCTAAACTTTAGTAGCGAAATCACCATTCTTGGCAGACAACATGTCTGCCTGAGGTATCGCAAACTCACGCAAAACCGTTTAAAGCTGTCTTAGATTCACTTATCTTGGCTCTAGCCATCATCAACCAAAACCCAAGCACATAAATTGAAGCTCACCGGATACGCGCCGCCATCCGCTCATGCCCAATCAAATGCGCCCAGCGCAGGCCGATGTCGATCCACATCAGGTAGCCCGACTCCAGCACCATGCGCAGGCGGTAGCGCGCGTGGCCGGGCAGGCGATCTTCCGCGGCGATGGGCTGGGCGTCGAAGCCGAGGCGGCGGGCCAGCAGCAGGCAGCGGGCGAGGTGATAGCGGCTGGTGACCAGGGCGACCGGCGGACGTTCGTCGTGGCCGAGCAGTTCGCGCGCGTGGCGCAGGTTTTCCAGGGAATCGGTGGACGCCTGTTCCAGTTCCATCGGCACGTGGTCGGGAAAATCGGCGGCATGCAGCCAGTCGGCGCCGGCTTTTGCTTCGGTGATGCGGCTGCCGCTGTTGCCGCCGAGCAGCAGCACGCGTTCGATATCGGCCTCGCGCGCCAGGGTCAGGCCGCGCTGCAGGCGGTGGATGTAGTCCTGTTCCGGGCGCTCGCCTTCCAGCCTGCGACCGAAGATCAGCAACACGCGCGCGCGGGTCGGCTTCAGCGGGCTGCGCGCGGCGGTGCGCCAGACGTGGATCAGGTAGGCGAGCCATGCCAGCCCGCCGCTGAGCGCCAGCACCAGCAGGGTCACACACAGGGAGTGCAGCACGTCGGCATCGCGCAGGTAGCGCCACGGACCGCGTCGTAGAGGTGCCAGGGGATCGCTCATGAAGCTTTCGGTCACCGGGAAAAAGCGCAGCCTACCGCATGCCTCGGCCGCGCCGAAGTCGCTCCCGCGTGCGCGAGACCGCCGTGCATGATCGGGCACTCGGCACGGGAAAATTCAGCCGGGAAAAGCTACCCTGCACCGGATGCCCGACACGATGCCTGCGCTGGCCGTCAGCGCCCACACCGCCACTTCCGCGCTCGGCCGCGGTCTGGATGCCCACGAGGACGCGCTGCGCCGCATGCGCGGCGGACTGGTGCGCAACGATTTCAGCAGCGCGCCGCTGGACTGCTGGATCGGCCGTGTCGCCGGACTGGAAGACGCGGCGCTGCCGGCGACCCTGAACGAGTGGGACTGCCGCAACAACCGCCTGGCCTGGGCCGGACTGCAGCAGGACGACTTCCCGAAGGCCGTGCATCGCGCCGCCGCGCGCTACGGCAGCGACCGCGTCGCCGTGCTGCTGGGCACGTCCACGGGCAGCATCGCCAGCACCGAACAGGGCTATCGCCATCTGGACGTGGACGGCCGCCTGCCCGCCGAGGTGCGCCGGCCGATGATCCATTGCCTGCACTCGCTGAGCGCCTTCGTGAAGACCGCGCTCGACCTGTCCGGGCCATGCCTGACGATTTCCACCGCGTGTTCGTCCAGCGCCAAGGTCTATGCGATGGCCGCGCGCATGATGCAGGCCGGCCTGGTCGACGCGGCCGTGGTCGGCGGCGTCGATTCGCTGTGCGACAGCGTGCTGTTCGGCTTCAACTCGCTGGCGCTGGTGTCGCAGCAGGCCTGCCGTCCGTTCGATGTGGACCGCGACGGCATCTCCATCGGCGAGGCCGCCGGCTTCGCCCTGCTGGAACGTGCCGAGCGCGTGCCCGAGGCGCCGCGCCTGGCCGGCTACGGCGAATCCAGCGACGCACACCACATGTCCACACCGCATCCCGATGGTCTCGGCGCCGAACTGGCCATGCGCGATGCGCTGGCGCGGGCGGGACTGCGACCGGAGCAGGTCGACTACATCAACCTGCACGGCACCTCCACGCAGAAGAACGACGAGGTCGAGGCGGCGCTGATCGCGCGACTGTATCCCGACACCACGCGCAGCAGCTCGACCAAGGGCTACAGCGGCCACACGCTGGGCGCGGCCGGCGCACTGGAAGCCAGCATCGCCCTGCTCGCCATCGAGCGCGGGGTGCTGCCCGGCAACCTCGGCTGCAGCACGCCCGATCCGCTGTGCGCCGGTCGCCTGCAGCTGGAAACCGAGGTGCGCGCCGTGCGCGTGGCGCTGAGCAACTCCTTCGGCTTCGGCGGCAACAACGCCTGCCTGGCGTTCACTCATGCGGGAGGAATCGCATGAATGGCGACCTGGACGTGTGGGTGGAAGGCATCGGCGTATGGGCGCCGGGCCTGCCTAACTGGGATCACCTGTGCGCGCACCTCGCCGGTCAGCCGACCGCCGAGGACGCGCCGAAGCGACCGGCCGCCGGGCTGCTGCCGCCCGCCGAACGCCGCCGCGCGCCGGACAGCGTGCGCCTGGCCGTCGAGACCGCCGCCCAGGCCGTGGCGATGAGCGGCCGTGACGCCGCCGAACTGCCCAGCGTGTTCGCCTCCGCGCACGGCGATGCCGTGATCATGGACTACATGTGCGAGACCCTGGCGACGACGCCGCTGGAAATGTCGCCGACGCGCTTTCACAACTCGGTGCACAACGCCGCCGCCGGCTACTGGACCATCGCCACCGGCTGCCATCGCAGTTCCAATGCGATCTGTGCCGGCGACGCCAGTTTCGGCGCCGGTCTGCTGGAAGCCACGACGCTGGCCGCAAGCGATGCCGAAGCGGTGCTGCTGGCCGCGTTCGACGCCCCTGGCCAGGGGCCGCTGGTGGAAATGCTAAGCACGCGCACGCCGTTCGCCTGCGCGCTGGTGCTGAGTCCGCAACGCACGCCACAGTCGCGCGCCGCGCTGCGACTGCGACTGCACGCTTCCGGTCATCCGCAACAGCCGCCGTCCAACGCGCACTTGCGCCGGCTGGCGCGCGAGAACGCCTGCGGCGCGGCGCTGACGCTGCTGGAGGCCCTGGCGCAACCGACCGCCGGCAGCACGCGCGTCGCCGCCGGCACTGGCTTGACGTTGCACATCGAAACGGACGTCCTTGCATGAAGGCCACCGCCGACGCCGCATCCGCCGATCCCGCTTGCTGCGTGCTGATCCCGTGCCTGAACGAGGCGCGCGCCATCCGCGGCGTGATCGCATCGGTGCTGGCGCTGGGCTACCCGGTGATGGTGGTCGACGACGGCTCCGACGACGGCACGCCGAACATCGTGGCCGCGCTGCCGGTAACGCTGATCCGCCATCCGCAGCGGCGCGGCAAGGGCGAAGCCCTGCGCACCGGCTTCCGCGCGGCGCTGAAGCACGGCTATGACGGCGTGGTCAGCATGGACGGCGACGGCCAGCACGTGGCCGAGGACATTCCGCGCCTGCTCGCCGCCGCGCGGCGCTACCCGAACCATATCGTCAGCGGCGCGCGGCTGCGTCATCGCGAGCGTCAGCCCAACTACCGCCGCCGCGCCAACGACTTCGCCGACTGGGGCATTTCCTGGGCCGCCGGTCAGTGCCTGGTCGACACGCAATGCGGCCAACGCTACTACCCGCGCGCGGCGCTGGAACTGGCCGACATCAAGAGCGGCGGCTTCGCCTTCGAGACCGACATCCTGATCGAAGCGGCCCTGCAACGCGGCGTGCGCGTGGCCTCGGTGCCGATCGAATCGCGTTACCTGGGCGACATGCGCCTGAGCCACTTCCGGCCGGTGCGGGATTTCTCGCGCATCACCGCGCGCGTGGTCTGGCGCATCCTGCGCGCGGGTCTGATGCGCGATCACCTGCGCCAGATCCGCGATCAGCAACCCCTGATCTACGACCCCGAGCACGAAACCGACGCTCACGGGTGACGCGAACCACGCGCTTCGGGCATCATCGGGGCAAGCTTCGGCGAGGCAGGAACGCAATGGCGAACACCCCTACGCACGACGCAGTCATCCTCGGCGGCGGTCTGGCCGGTCTGACGCTGGCGCTGCATCTGCGCGCCGATCATCCGGATCTCGACATCCTGGTGCTGGAACGCCGTCGCCATCCGCTGCCCGCCGCCGCGCACAAGGTCGGCGAATCCACGGTCGAGATCGGCGCGCACTACTTCGCCGAAACGCTGGGCCTGCGCGAGCATCTGGAACGCGACCACATCCGCAAGTTCGGCTTCCGCTTCTTCTTCTCCGACGGCCGCGACGACCTGGAGAACGTCACCGAACTGGGCGTGAGCAAGGTGCTGCCGACGCCGAGCTACCAGCTCGATCGCGGCATCCTGGAGAACTTCCTCACCGACGAGGCGCGCCGCCGCGGCATCGAGGTGCGCGATGGCGCCACCATCAGCGGCCTGGGCATGGGCGAGCACGGCGCGCTGCACGAAGTGCGCTACCGCGACGACGCCAGCCAGCACACGCTGAAGGCGCGCTGGCTGCTGGATGCCTCCGGTCGCGCCGGTCTGCTGCGCCGCCACTTCAAGCTGACCCGCGACAACGGTCACCGCGGCAACGCGGTGTGGTTCCGTCTCGACGACCGCATCGAGATCGACGGCTGGTGCAGCGACGCCGACTGGAGCGACCGCTGCTCGCCGCCGGAGCGCTGGCGCTCGACCAACCACCTGGTCGGTCCGGGCTACTGGTCGTGGCTGATCCCGCTGTCCTCCGGCGCGCACTCGGTCGGCATCGTCGCCGACGCCGGCATGCATCCGCTGGAATCGATGCGCGACTTCGACCGCATGCTGCAGTGGCTCGGCGCACGCCAACCGGCGCTGGCGCGCGCGGTGGCCGAGCGCCGCGACGCGCTGCTGGATTTCAGCTTCCTGCGCGACTACTCCTACGGTTGCGCGCAGCTGTTCTCGGCCGACCGCTGGGCGCTGACCGGCGAGGCCGGCGCGTTCCTCGATCCGTTCTACTCGCCGGGCAGCGACTTCATCGCCATCGGCAACACCTACATCTCGGCGTTGATCGGCCACGACCACGCGGGCCGCAACCTGGCCCCGCACGCCTTCATGTACGACCAGCTGTACCAGTCGTTCTACGCCAACAGTCTGCCGCTGTTCCGCCAGCAGTACGCGCTGCTCGGCGACGCCGAAGTGCTGCCGGTGAAGGTGACCTGGGACTACAGCTACTACTGGGGCGTGCTGTGCCCGCTGGTGTTCCAGCAGGGCCTGACCGACCTGGAACTGCTGGGCCGCGTGCGCACGGACCTGGAGCGCGCGCAGGCGCTGAACCTGCGCATGCAGGACCTGTTCCTGCGCTGGCACGCCGCCAGCGCCAACCGCAACCCGCGCGCAATGCTCGATCAGTACGAACTGCGCTGGTTCGCTGATCTCAACGGCCACCTGCACGACGCGCTGGACCGCGACGCCACGGTCGAACGCCTGCGCGGCCACGTCGATCTGCTGGAAGCGCTGGCCGACGCCATCATGCTGCAGGCCACCGGCAGCGACCCGCGGCTCAAGGCGCCGCTGTCGGGACGCCGGCGACCGCCGCTGTTCGCCGCGGCCGCCTGATACGCGCGTTCAACCCATGCCGCCGTTGACGCCGATCACCTGCCCGTTGACGTAACCGGCCTGCGCCGAGCACAGGAACGCGACCAGCGCGGCGACGTCCTCGGGCGTGCCGACACGCCCGGCCGGCACCATCGCCTTGATCTGCTCGGGCGCGAACAAGGCCTCGCTCATGCGGCCGGCGATCACGCCCGGCGCGACCACGTTGGCGGTGATGCCGCGCGAGGCCATCTCACGCGCCAGCGACTTCACCGCGCCGTGCAGGCCGGCTTTGGCCGCCGCGTAGTTGGTCTGCCCGCGATTGCCGAGCACACCCGCCACCGAACCGATCGCCACCACGCGGCCGAAGCGCGCGCGCGCCATCGGCAGCAGCAGCGGCTGGACGAGGTGGAAGAAACCGTGCAGCGAGACGTCGATGACGCGCGTCCACTGCGCCTCGGACATGCCCGCCATCGGCGCGTCGTCGTGCACGCCGGCATTGCTGATCGCGGCATGGATCGGCCCGGAGGCCAGCAGGGTTTCCAGCGCCGATGCGCTGGCCTGCGCATCGACCAGATCGAACGCCACGGCCTCGGCGCTGCCGCCTTCATCGCGAATCGCTTCAGCCACCGCCTGCGCGCGTTCGAGGCGCGTGTTGGCGTGCACGACGACGTGCCAGCCGTCGGCCGCCAGCGCCTTGCACACGGCAGCGCCGATATCGCCGCTGCCGCCGCTGACCAGCGCGCGGCGCGTCTCGGGAGAAGCCTTCATAGCGCATGCTCCGGGTCGAAAGAGTCGAAGTCTAGCAAGCGCGCCGCGGCAGGCTCAGCCGTCGCCATGGATCACGGCACAGCGTCCTTGCGCCAGCAGCGTGCCGTCGTGCTCGATGCGGAAGGCGTACTGGGTGCCGCTGTCGTCGGCGTACAGGCACTCGGCGTGCACGTCCAGCGCGCCAGAAAGGTCGTCGATGTAATCACGCTCGAAACGCACGTCGCGCAGCGCCACCAGCACGCCCGGCCGCGGCGCGCCGGCGCCCGCGGCACGAGCGCGCAGCGCGCCGTGCACCGCCGCGGCCTGCGCGCCGTATTCGGCCAGATGCACGGCATGCAGCCGGCCGTCGCGGCGCAGCGGATGCGCCGCATCGCGGTGCCCTTCGCTGACGGCGTAGATATGCGTGTCGTCCCAGTCCACGACCGCATCGAGCAGGCACATGCCGCCCGCGTGGGGGATCAGATGCGCCCAGTCACTTTTCGGCAGCATCGTCGCGTTCCGCGTGCGGCGCCATCAGGATCGACAGGCAGAAATGGAAGGCCACGCCCAGGCTCACGGTGAGGCCGATGGCGCGCAGCACCGGAATCGACGACCACGCCAGCATGCCGAACACCAGCAGCGCCGACAGCACGCAGACCACCGTGGCGTGAAGCGTGCGGCGCTGTTCGTCCGGGTCGCCGGTCTCGCGCTCGAAGAACAGCGCGTAGTGCAGACCGAGGCCGGCCGCGAGAATCAGCGCGACCAGATGGAACAGCGAAATCTCGACGCCGGCCACCCGCTCGACCGCCAGCACCAGGAACGTCGCCAGCGTCATCGGACCGAGCACGTGCCAGGCGCGACGCAGGCTACGCAGGGCCACGCTGACGGTCACCACCAGCAACAACAACGCCACACCGAGCGCGGTGAGGATGCGCGAACGGTACGCCGCGACCAGCGATTCCGAAGCCTGTTTGATGTCCAGCAGATGCACTTTGCCGCCGGTCTGCGCCGACAGCGCAGCCAGCGCCGCCGGATCGTGCACGCCGCTGAGCGTGGCCAGTCCGACCCATGACCTCGTCGGCGTCGCACCGGCGTGCTGCGGCTTCGCACGCGGGTCGGCTCCGCGCTGCACCAGCATCGACGCCAGTCGCTGCCCCAACGGCGAGCGCTCGAACATCGCCGGCGTCAGCAGCGGCAAGGCGCGCGCGGTTTCCACGTCGTGCACGAACGGCGCGAAGGCATCCTCGCGGAACGGCATGCCGTTCGTGGCCCGCTTCAGCGCGGCCTCCAGCGCGGCCCGGTCGGGTAGCCGATCCTGCCGCTCGCGCTGCACGGCCAGCGACGGCAGGTAGCGCGAAGGCAGCTCGACGCCATCCAACGCGCCCTGCTTCACCAGCGCCTGCAGCTTGGGCTGCATCGCCTGCGACAGCGTCAGCACGCCGTCGGCCGTGGGTGCGTCGAGCACCAGCAGATAGCGCACGTCCGGTGCGCCAAGTTCGGCGCGCAGGCGGGCGTCGGTCTTCAGCATCGACATCGGCAGCGGCGTCAACTTGGCGAGGTTGTTCTGCCAGAACGAACCCGGCGCGAAGTACAGCATCGCCGCCACCGCCACCGTCACCAGCAACGGAATCCAGCGCGGTCGCGGCAGGTCGTCGAGGAAACGCCGGAAGCGCGCCAGGCCGGGCGTGCGCGCCACATCCACGAACCGTTCCGGCAGCACGTGCGGCAGCGCGTAGCGCGTGGTCAGACCCGCGCCCAGCAGGCCGAAGATGGTGAACACCGCCAACTGCTGCAGGCCGGGCACGCCCGAGGCGTAGAACGCCAGGTAGGCGATGCAGGCCGAGGCGATGGCGGTCAGCAGTAACGGCCACAGCCCGCGCACGCTCTGCAGGTTGGAGGCCCCGGCGCGTCGATGGCTGAGCAGGCGGATCGGATATTCCTGGGCCACGCCCAGCAGCGTGAAGCCGAACGCCAGCGTGATGCCGTGCACCTCCGCGTAGGCGGTGACCAGCGCGGCCAATCCGACCAGCGCGCCGCTGGCGATCGGCAGCGCGCCGAGCAGCAGCGCGCTCGGACTGCGGTACGCCAGCAGCAGCAGCAGGATGAAGCCGACCGTCGAGATGTAGCCGATCCAGTCGGCCTGATGCCGGGTCTGCCGATTGATGACCACGCTGAAGTAGCCCGGCCCGCTCAGCGTCAGCGTCGCCGCGCCGCGCTGCGGCAGGTCGTCGAAGGCCTTGCGCAGGGCTGCGATGGCGTCCTGCTGCGCGCCGGGATCGAAGCCGGCGGCGCGCGTCTGCACCAGCAGCAGCGCCTCGCCCTGCGGGTCGATCCACACGCCGTCGCGGACTTCGGGCGCATGCGGCGGCGACCAGCGCTGCGCCAGTTTCAGCACTTCCAGAGTCGGATCGCGCGGCAGCCAGGTTTCCAGCATGCCGCCGGCCGGCGAGGCCAGGTCCTCCAGCCGCTGCTGCAGCTGATCGTGCAAGTAGGCCGCGTCCAGACGGTGGGTGTCGAGCGTGGTCGACAACAGGTAGCGGTACGGCAGCAGCGCCGACGGCAGACTGTCGGGCTGGAAGTCGCCGTTGAGCACCTGGGTGAAGCGCGAGTCCTGCTTCAGCGCAGCGGCCAGACCGTGGCTGAGATCGGCCAGCTTCGCCGGCGGCGCGCCATCCAGCGCGACCAACAATAGGCGCGAACCGGGACCGCTGCCGATCTGATCCATCAGCAACCGCTGATCGGCCGTGGCCGGCGGCGGCATGAAGCTGCGCAGATCGGTGCCGACGCGCAGCGTGCGCGCCACGTACAGCCCGAGCAGCGCCAGCACCAGCAGCCAGCCGATCAGCAGCGCGGCGCGCACGCGCACCGGACTAGTCGGCATGTCGGCACAGCGCCGTCAGGTTGGCGCGCGTCGGCTGCGCCGGCATGCGCGCGGCCAGCGGACCGAGCAGGTCGACACTGAGCGTGCCGTTGGCTTCGGTGATGAGCATGCAGCGCAGGCCCTGCCGGTCGCCGTCGAGCCGGATGTGCGAGAGGCTGCGCGCCAGCTGCGGCGACTTCGGCTTCAGGGTCAGGGTCCAGCCCTGGCCGTCGCCCTCCTGGTCCAGCCGCGGCGTGAACGCCTTCGACAAGCGCGCCCGATCGCCCGACAGCACCGCGACCAGACTGTCCAGCAGCGCCTTCAGCGGCGGCGCGCGGTCCAGCGAGAAATGCCGCGTGCCGCGACCGGCGCGGTGCATGCTGACTTCGCCGTCGACGATGCGCGTGGTTTCCACGTAGGGCATGTCCACATGCCGCTGCAGACGGTCGCCGCCTTCCCACGACAGCTGTCCGGACACCACCAGCGGGCGGCTCAGCAGCGCCGAGAAACGTGCTTCGGCAAAGGCCACCTGCGTCGGCGGCGGCTGCGCGAGCCGGGTGATCGGCGCCAGGGCGTCGTCCTTGGCGACCGTGGTCTCAGGCCCGCGCGCCCACGTCGTCGCCGACGCCAGCGCCAGCATCAGTCCCAGCAACCCGCGGAGTGTCATGCCAGAAATCATAGAAGTTGAACCAGTTGTAGGGATACGCACGCGCCAGGGCCTCCAGCCGCGCCGCGTAGGCCTGCACGTAGGCCTGCACTGCTTCGCGGCGGCCCCGGCGCGGCAACATCGCGGTGTCGGCGAACGATTCGAACACCAGCTTATAGCGATTGCCCCCAAGGTACAGCCCGAAGCACAACACCACCGGAACGCGCAGACTGACCGCCAGCAGCCACGGTCCCAGCGGGAACGGCGCCGGCTCGCCGAAAAACGGCACCTTCAGCATGGCCTCGTCCGGCCGTCCGCGGTCGGCCAGCAGCGCCACCATGTGGCCCTCGCGGACCGCCTCGCCCAGCGCCAGCACCACCGACGCCGGGTCCTGCGCGCCATCGATCACGCGCTCGCCGATATCCGGCGCCAGCGCTTCCAGCAGCGCGGTCATCGCCGGCGTCTGCTGCTTGTTCAGCACCACCCGCAGCGGCACCTGCGGGTAGCGCTGCGAAAGCATGCGCAAGGCCTCGAAACTGCCGTGGTGCGAGCCGATCAGGACCGCGCCGCGCCCTTCGTCCAGCGCTTCGTGCAGGCGTTCGAGCCCCTCCACCTGCACGGCGAAACCGCGCTCGCCGCGCGCCAGCATGAACACCCGGTCCAGCGTGATGGCGGCGAACGCATGCAGATGCCGAAACACCTCGCGCAGCGTCGCCGGACGCCCCAGCACGCGCTGTAGAAACTGACGCGAGGAACGCCGCTCGGGACGGCGACGCAGGAAGAAATACAGCGTGACCGGATACAGCACGACCCGCGCCACCGGCCGACCGCAACGCAGCGCGATGGTGCGGATCAACCACAGCGCGAACAGGCCGCCGCCTTCGGGGCGGTGCCGCCAGTGCGCGCTCATGCGGCCACCTCCACGCGGCCGCGCGCCAGCACGCCGCCTTCGCCGAGTATCTCGAAGCGCAGTCGCGGCGGCTCGCCGTGCACCCGCAGTTCGGCCGTACGATCCGGCCACAGCGGCGCCACGAACTTGGCGTCGACGATGCGCGCCAGTCGCCAGCCGCGCTCGCGCTGCAGCAGGGCCGCCAGTTCGTCCAGCAGCACCACGCCCGGCACCAGCGGACGCCCGGGGAAATGTCCGGGCAGCGCCGGATGGTCCGCACCGATGCGGAACGTGTGCGTGAACGGCGTGGAGGCGGTGTGATCGTTCATCGGCCTACCGTATCGTGAGCGTCGCGCACGATGCGAGGCCAGTGCCGCACCAGCCGCTGCATGAATTCGTGCGGACGCGGATGCGGCAGGTCGCGGAAACGCCAGCGGCGCACCAGATATTCGGCCAGCATCGCCAGGATCGGCAGCGCGTAACCGCCCACGTGCAGCCAGGTGCGCGCCAGCGATTGCAGCGGACCGCCGACGGCGATCTGCACCCAGCACAGCAGCAATAACAGGCATTGCAGCGCCATCAACGCGGTCCAGTACCAGGTGACTTGCCGCGTGTAGCGCGCCACGCGCGGGTTCTGCACACGCTCGTCGCCTTCCACCGCGCGCACCACACGCGTGACCAGCGGTTCGCGTCCGTGACCGAGCGTGCGACCGAACAGCCAGCCAAGGCCCGCCGTGATCAGAATCGGCACCAGATTCAGCACCCAGTGCGCGCGTCCGCTCCAGTCCAGCCACAACATCAGCGCCGCCAGCGCGATCCACAGCGCCAGCACCGGCGCACGCCGCAACGGCAGCATCGCCGCCAGCGCCAGAGTCAGTACCGGCACCGCCGCGCGATAAGCCCACGCGCCCCCACCCAACGCGCCGATGAACACCAGCGCGGCATAGACGAGCAGCAGCAGGGGAAACAGGCTGCGGGAAAGACCGGATTGGGCGGAGGACACGGCCGATCCGTGCCGTCAGGCGTTCGGGCGATGCTGCTCGATATGGGCCGAGAGCGCGCGCAGACTGGCGAAAATCTGCTTGTTGTCGGGATTGTCCGAACGCAGCTGGAAGCCGTAGTGCTTGGACACGGCCAGGGCGATTTCCAGCGCGTCGATAGAGTCGAGGCCCAGATCGCCGCCGAACAGGGGCGCCTCCGGGTCCATCTCCGCGGCCTCGACGTCTTCGAGATTGAGGTTTTCGACGATCAGTTGGGCCAGCTCGTGCTCGGCCTCGGTTTGCTTGCTCATGCTCGGTTCCCACTCCCCCACGATGCCGCCCGCTCCCGGTGCAGCGGGCGCGGAGTGTACCATAGGACACTTTGCCGACCGCTGGAAATGCCGCCCGCCGGCCCGGCTCCGAAGGACCCTGCATGAACCAAGCAAGCTCGTCGTTCCGCGCCACCGCCGATGTCCGCCCGCGGGTCCGTTATGCCCCGACCGACACGGCGCAGACCTTGCTGCAGGCACCCGGCACGCTGGCCGTGTTCGACTTCGACGGCAGCGCCGCGCACGCCGACGACCCGCGCCGGCTGCGCGTACCGCTGCGCACGCCCTCGGCGCATCCGGCGCCGCTGGAGCACTGGCAGGTCGAGGCCACCGTCGAGCACGGCCGCGAAGGCGCCCTGCAGTGGTCCAGCGGCGGCGGCTGGCTGTTCGCCGCGCTGACCCTGGACGAACGCGAACACGGCGGCCCGGAAGGCGCGGCGCGGGAGTCCTACGCGCAGTTGTGCGCGTTTCTGGAGCGACGTCCGCAGCGCCACGTGCAACGACTGTGGAACTACCTGGCGCACATCAACGACGGCGAAGGCGACGCCGAGCGCTACAAGCAGTTCTGCGCCGGCCGCCTGGACGGCATGCGCGACTTCTTCCGCGACGGTTTCCCCGCGGCCACCGCCATCGGCCACCGTCTCGATGCGCCGCTGCTGCAAGTCTACTGCCTGGCCGCCGAGCAGCCGGGCGAGCGCATCGAGAACCCGCGCCAGATGAGCGCCTGGCGCTACCCGCGTCAGTACGGCCCGACGCCGCCCAGCTTCGCCCGCGCCATGCGCCTGCGCGGCGACGCCTCGCTGGCGATCTCCGGCACCGCGTCCATCACCGGCCACGAGTCGCAGCACCACGGCGATCTCCAAGCGCAGCTGCACGAGACGCTGACCAACCTGCGCGCACTGCTGCGCAGCAGCGCCTTGCCGGAACGCTTCGACGACGGCGATCCGCTCAAGGTCTACGTGCGTCACGCCGAGGATGCGCCCACCGTGGAGGCCTTCCTCGCCGAACACGTGCCCGATGCGCCGCGCCTGCTGCTGCTCGGCGACGTCTGCCGCCGCGAGCTGCTGGTCGAGATCGACGGCTGGCGCTTCGCCTGATCGCCTGATCGCGGGTTCGGGTTCGGAGTCGAAGTCGAAGTCGAAGTCGAAGTCGAAAAAGCCTTACTCCACCGCCATCCTGGCGAAAGCCAGACAAGCGCGAAGCGCGCGGGACAACCGGAGGCCGACCCTGGAGGGATACGCGCAGCGAATCACCCTGCGACGCCCTCGTCACTCCCGCGCATGACCCGACCGCCTCCGTTCACACGAAAGCGATGACAGACGTCCACGCTCCCGCCGTCTGCGGGAGCAGCAGGACTAGCCGTCCTCGCGCTTCACCGGCCGCTTCCAGCCCTTCAGCGTGACCTGCCGCGCGCGCGCCACGGTGAGCTGACCTTCCGGCGCCTCGCCGCTGATGACCGAGCCGGCGCCGATGGTCGCCTGCGCGCCGACCGTCACCGGCGCCACCAGCGCCGCGTTGGAGCCGATGAACGCGCCGTCGCCGATACGCGTGAGGTGCTTGTTCACGCCATCGTAGTTGCAGGTGATGGTGCCGGCGCCGATGTTCACGCCCGCGCCGATCTCGGCGTCGCCCAGATAAGTCAGGTGATTGGCCTTGCTGCCTCGCCCCAGGTGCGCCTTCTTCATCTCCACGAAGTTGCCCACGTGCGCGCCCTCCGCCAACCGCGCGCCCGGCCGCAGCCGCGCGAACGGGCCGATGGTGCAGGCTCCCTCGGTGACGGCGCCTTCCAGATCGCAGTGCGCGCGCACTTCGGTACCGGCGGCCAGCTCGACGTCGCGCAGTCGGCAGAACGGACCGATGCGCACGCCGTCGCCTAGTTTCACGTCGCCTTCCAGAATCACGTCGACGTCGATCTCGACGTCGCGTCCGGCCGTGACCGTGCCGCGGGCGTCGAAGCGCGCCGGGTCGGCGATGCGCACGCCGGCCTCGGCCAGCTCGCGCGCGCGGCGCTGACGATACAACGCCTCCAATTCGGCCAGCTGCCACGGATTGTTGGCGCCAGCAGCCTCGCGGGCGTCATCCAGGCGCACGCACTGCGCCGGGGCGTCGGCGGCCGCGGCCAGGGCGAAGACGTCGGTCAGGTAGTACTCGCCCTGCGCGTTGGCGTTGCCCAGTTGCGCGACCCAGTCGCGCAGGGGCTTGGCGTCGGCGGCGATGATGCCGGTGTTGGTCAGACGCACCGCACGCTGTTCCGCCGTGGCGTCCTTTTCCTCGACGATCGCGGCGACGCGCTGTCCGGCGTCCAGCAGCACGCGTCCGTAGCCGGTCGGATCGACCTGTTCGGCCGCCATCACCGCCAGCGGCGCTTCGGCCTCGGCCAGCGCGCGCAGCGAATCGGCGCGCAGCAGCGGCACGTCGCCGTACAGCACCAGCACGCGCGCCGCGTCGAGCACACCATCCATCGCCAGGCGCACGGCATGACCGGTACCCAGCTGCTCGGCCTGCTCGACCCAGGCCAACCCCTCGCGTCCGGCGAACGCCGCGCGCACCTGATCGCCGCGATGACCGTACACCACATGCACGCACGCCGGACCCAGCGACTGCGCCGCGTCCAGCACGTGCGCCAGCATCGGCCGCCCGGCCAGCGGCAGCAGCACCTTGGCGGTGGAGGACTTCATGCGCTTGCCCTCGCCGGCGGCAAGCACGATGACATGGAGCGGTGCGGTCATGGATGCAGATTCCTCGAAATTCGTGCGCCACTTTGCCGCAAATGCAGCCGACTTGCCTACTTAACTGGTTTCTTCCGGTAACCGAACAGCCACCTTTCGAAGCCGTCGCGCTCGCCTCAAGCCCCACGGCTGTTCCCGTTCCGAATCACGAGCGCAGACCGGAGGCCACAGAAAGCACCATAAAAAGGCCGCCTGATGGCGGCCTTTTTATGGTGCGCAATCACTGTATGTGCGACGACTTATTTCTGCACTGACGACTGCGGACGAAGGTGCTTCGCGTCAAGCGCGCCTCGCGTGTTCTTCGCCGCGTGCTTGTCCTTCAGCGAAAGCGGGGGGATGCAGGTGGGGTTGTTACACGTCCAGCATGAAGCCGAACTGCCACCGGCAGCCACACATTGCTGATACTGCCAATTACAACTGTCGCAGGTTTGCATGGCGTAGGCCGTGGTCGAGAAACCGGCCACGATGAATCCAATGGCGAGCGCACCGGCAAAGCCGAGACTAGCGATCCATCCGGTCTTCTTCATAATCCTTTTCTCCATTCCGTGGTGATGTTGCTTAGATACCTTAAGGCACCTTTACCCAAAAATTTGGGCCCCTTGAACCTACTCTCCATGAGGATTTTCTGTCAAGCATAGCGTGGACGGTCCGCGACATGGGTTCAACTTACGCCAGTAGCCTCCGTGCTCTGTGCAGGCCATCCGCAATCTGTGTAGGGATGCATGGAAAGGCTTGGCACCTCATGCGTACGCGACCTCCGCCGGATCAACCCTCTCGCACAGACGCGCGGTCGACCGCTGCGTGATGCACATTCGCGATGGCACGGCCGGACGGGTCGGCGTTGCCCGCGAAAGCCTGCGACCAGCGATAGGCCGTCGGCGTGGAACAGGCGATGCTGGGACCGCCCGGCACCGTGCGCGCCGCGACGTCGCCGGGATAGTGCTGCTCGAACAGCACGCGGTAGTAATAGGCTTCCTTGGTCTCCGGCGGATTCACCGCGAAGCGCTGCGGCGCCAGCAGCATCTGCGCATCGCTGACCTGGGCGGCGGCGTAGTCCTTCAGCGCATCGATCCAGCCGTAGCCGACGCCATCGGAGAACTGCTCCTTCTGCCGCCACAGGATGCTGTCCGGCAGCAATCCCCGACCGGCCTCGCGCAGGATGTGCTTCTCGATGCGCCCGTCTGCCGGGCGCTTGGCCGATGGCGCTGTCTGCATCGCGACGTCGAGGAAATCCCGGTCCAGGAACGGCACCCGCGCCTCCACGCCCCAGGCCGCCATCGCCTTGTTCGCGCGCAGGCAGTCGTACTGGTGCAGCGCGTCGAGCTTGCGCACCAGTTCCTCGTGGAACTCGCGGTCGTTCGGCGCCATGTGGAAATACAGGTAACCGCCGAACAGCTCGTCCGCACCCTCGCCCGACAGCACCATCTTGATGCCCATCGCACGGATGCGCCGCGCCAACAGGTACATCGGGGTGGACGCGCGGATGGTGGTGACGTCGTAGGTCTCGATGTGGCGGATGACGTCGGACAGCGCGTCCAGACCTTCCTGCACGGTGAAGTGGAATTCGTGGTGCACGCTGTCGATGGCCTCGGCCACGGTGCGCGCGGCGGCCAGGTCGGGCGAGCCGTCCAGGCCGATGGAGAACGTGTGCAGCCGCGGCCACCAGGCGGCGCTGCGGTCGTCGTCCTCGGTGCGGCGCGCGGCGTAGCGCGCGGTGATCGCGGCGATCAACGAGGAATCCAGACCGCCCGACAGCAACACGCCGTAGGGCACGTCGCTCATCATGTGGCCGTGTACGGAGCGCTCCAGCGCGGCGCGCAGCGCGGGCGCGTTGCTCGGCCCGTTCTCGACCGCCTCGTAGTCGCGCCAGGTCGGTCGGTAGTAGCGCTGCGGCGCCTCCATGTCCGAGGTCTGCACGCAGCCCGGCGGAAAGACGTCGACGCTGACACAGACCTCGCTCAGCGCCTTCATCTCCGAGGCCACGTAGAGCCGGCCACGGGCGTCATGGCCGACGTACAGCGGAACGATGCCGATGGGATCGCGCGCGATCAGCCAGCGACTGCGCGCGCGATCCCACAGCACGAACGCGAACATGCCTTGCAGGCGACCGACAAAGCCCGCGCCGTGCGCACGGTACAGCGGCAGGATCACCTCGCAGTCCGAATCGGTGCGGAAGGCGTACTCGGGAAATTCCGTGCGCAGCGCACGGTGGTTGTAGATCTCGCCGTTGACCGCCAGCACCTGCTGCCCGTCGCTGGACAGCAGCGGCTGTGCGCCATGGATCAGGTCGACAATGGCCAGACGCTCGTGCGCCAGGATGGCGTGCGTGTCGGCGTAGACCCCGCTCCAGTCGGGTCCACGGTGACGCAGACTGCGCGCCTGTTCCAGCAACGCCGGACGCAACGCGCTGACATCGCCGGACGGATCCAGTACGGCTACAAAACCACACATGACGGTTCTCCCTCGCGAACGGCCATGCTCGCATGCACGTCCGTGCCGTGGATATGAACTTTGGTCAGATGCCGTGCCGTCCATTCGGCCGAACCCATCGACACGGCGGGCGCTGGATTCACGGCTCAGACACCTTCGCGCGCGTAGGCTCAAGCGCATGTCCGAGCGGAGTCACGCAGTCTCCGAAGTCGCCGACCGTCGCGCACGGCCGGCGCGTCTGCTGCGCCAGGGCGCGGGCTTCACCGCCGTCGGCGGACTGCAACTGTTGCTGGACTGGGGCGTGATGATCGCCCTCAGCGCCGCCGGCCTGCCGCTGCCCGCCGCCAACGTCGCCGGGCGCGCCGCCGGCGCCTGCCTGGGCTTCTGGGCCAACCGCCGCCTCACCTTCGACGGCGGCGGCCGCCATCCGCTGCCGCAACTGATGCGCTTCCTGGTCCTGTGGTCGATCCTGACCACGCTCAGCACACTGTCGCTCGACGTCATCGCCGACCACGGCGGCCTGTCCGGCGCCTGGCTGCTGAAGCCGCTGATCGAAGCCGTGCTCGCCGCGATCAGCTTCTTCAGCTGTCGACACTGGGTCTATCGCTGACCCGACGACGACGCAACCGGCGCGCCAGCGCGCACCACCGGTTGGCCGTCCTGTACCTCGAAATGGAACCGGTAGATCTGGCTGAACGGCTTGGGATCGGCGCGCACGCGGTGCTCGTTGCCCTGCGCGTCGGTTTCCCAGGTGGCGATGCGCAACGGAATGAAGCGCCACTGCAGCGCCGCCGTGCGTACCGCGTCGTCGAAAGCCTTGCGGGTGGCGTCGTCGGTCGCCTCGGCGTCGATGCGGACCGCCGTGACGCGCCCCTGTGCATCGACGATCAGCAGCGCCGTCACGTCTACCGGCGGCATGCCCTGCGATACCAGCGCCGGTGGGTAGACCGGCGCGGGATTGTCGGGATACTGCGCGGGCATCTGCGGCGTTTGCGCCGGCTCCAGGTGATAGTGCTTGAGGTGCTTGTCGGCCACCGCCTCGTAGCTGACGTCGGTCTTCGGCGGCGGCTTGCGCACCGGCGCCACGCTGCAGGCCGCGAGCATCAGCACGCATGCTAGGGCGCCATACCCGCGCATACGACGCATGCGCTCTTCGTCGAACGTGTATCGGTATGTCATCTGCACTCCCGTTTCATGATTCAAACCCAGCCATGCGCACCTTACGCACACTCGACGAACACCCAGCTGAGCCTCGCATAACGCCGCCATCCGGGCGCGCGTCTGCAGGTGCAACGCCTGCACGCCCTCCGCGCGCGCCGTTGCCACGGCCTGGCGCCGCGATCTCCTCGCCGCGCGCCTCCGACGTCACGTACACGCCGCTCAGCCCATGGTTCAATGACGACGGTTCCACGGGCTCTCGACATCGCACCTGCAGTCCACCGAGCAAGGTTTCGCCTCGCACCGCCACCAGCACGAAGGGCAGCCCCGTGTCACCCAAACATTCGGCCCATCGCGTGCGCTCGTCTTCCTCGCTGCGCCCGATCGAGGCCCCAGATCGCGTGATACCACCCTGCTAGCAACGACAGCGCCCAACGGTCGTGCCGTCAAACGTTCGATGCGCATGCGTCGCGCCCCCTTCCGAATCCCATCCTGTCCGCCCACCGCCCGCGAACTGCGTCGTCGGTCACGTCATCTATATCGTATGGCCTAGTCCAAATGCATGATTCTGACGCGAAATTCATGATTCGCTAACTTTGCATCTGGGATAGTGGCGGGGTCAGTGCAGCGTCAGAGTATTGATTTTTCTGACGATTCGGAGCCGCGTCACGCATGAGGGAGGGGGCGGCCCGGTTGGGGAAACGCACACGCGATTCTCGGCCGAACGACCTATGCCGCGCTATCTGCTGCGCTGACCGCCGCGTGAAGGCGCGATCCCTGTTCCGGTGCGCACCGGCCGGGATCTTCGTACGGACGATCTTTCACCGCGTGCCCGGAAAGGCACATCCAAGCCCACGACGTCGCCCGCAAGCGACGCCGACGACCCCGTTCGGCCCGCGACTCGCCGTCGCGCACCGTCCGGTTCCAGAACTTCGGGCCAGGATCGCCCACCGAACTATCGAAGGTCTATCGATCATGTCATTCGCAGTACCCCGCAAGACCCTGCTTCCCTTCCTCGCCGCCCTTGCGCTCTACGCCCTGTGCGGACTGTCTTCCGCCTCCGCCCAACCGGTGCCGCTGAAGACGCCGATCTACGGCGTCACGCTCGACACCATGTCGCATTTCCGCAAGACCCTCGCCTCGCTCAAGAACCTGCCCTACAAGCCCACCGTGCGCGTGGTGTTCGACATGGGCACCGCCGCCTCCGACTACCGCGCCAAGCTGGTCAAGCTGCACAAGGTCGCCTACGTCATGGGCGAAGTGATGGACTCGTACTACTTCCCCACCGACCTGGCCACCTACAAGGCGCGCACGCAGGAGCTGGTCGGCGAACTCGGCGATGTCGTCGACGTGTGGGAAATCGCCAACGAGATCAACGGCGAATGGCTGCGCGCCAATCCCAACGGCAGCAACGCCACCGTCGACGCCGAGGAAGCCCAGATCGGGCAGATGGTCGACGCCGCCAACACCATCGTGAAGAACGCCGGCGGCAAAACCGCCATCACCCTGTACTACAACGACGACGGCAAGGGCACGAACTGCTGGGAGAAGCCGGTCGACGACTGGCACACCTGGCCGACCACCTATCTGTCCGCCACCGTGCGCAACCAGGCCGACTACGCCTTCTTCAGCTACTACCCGTACAAGGACTGCCCGAATCTGCATCCGTCCTGGGAGACCGACTTCGGCACCCTCGGCAGCATCTTCCCGAACGCCAAGCTCGGCTTCGGCGAAATGGGCACATCGCAGAAAGGCGCCGCGTGGTCGATCCAGTCGAACCTGCTGACCACGTACTACGACCTGATCGGCACCATCCAGAACCCGCGCTACGTGGGCGGCGTATTCTGGTGGTACTACGCCGAGGAAATGGTGCCCTACACCAGCAACTACTGGCAGCTGCTCGACCAGACCCTGCAGAAGTTGCCGGCGCCGCAGTAAAGCGAAACCCGCAGCCACCCGTTTCACCGAAAGGCCCCGTTCGCGGGGCCTTTCGCTATGCGTCCGGCGGGCGACTCGATTCTTTCATCGACGCGGACTAGCATGAGGTTCGTATCCGCACTCGTAGCCGCGCTCGCCGGAGACGCCCATGAAACGCCTGCTGATCGTTCTCGTCGCCGTCGTGCTCGGCATCGTGGTGCTCGCCGCGGGCGCGCTGCTACTGGTCGACGCCAACCGCTTCCGCCCGCAGATCCAGGCTTCGCTGAGCGAGGCGCTGGGCCGTCCGGTCACGCTTGGCAAGCTGCACGTGTCGGTGCTGTCGGGGTCGCTCGACGCCGACGACATCACCATCGGCGACGACCCCGCCTTCGGCAAGCAGCCCTTCGTCAGCGCCAAATCGCTGGCCGTCGGCGTGCGGCTGTGGCCGCTGATCGTGCATCGCGAGCTGCACGTCACCACGCTGACCCTGGACCGCCCCTACGTGCACCTGCGCGAGAACCGCGCCGGCCGCTGGAATTTCGCCAGCATCGGCGTCGGCGATGCGAAAGCCGCTACGCCCGCCGCGACGCAGACCGGCGGCGACGCCGTGCCCGCCCTGCGCGTGGACAGCCTGCGCATCCGCGACGGCAGCATCGAACTGACCCGCGCGGCCGGCGGCTCGCGCACCTACAGCCACGTGCAGCTCAGCGCCGACCGCATCGCCACCGACGCCGCGTTCCCGTTCTCGATGCGCGCCGACATCGCCGGCGGCGGCTCGTTGCAGCTGGACGGCGACCTCGGCCCCTGGCGCGCCGGCAACGCCGCGCTGACGCCGCTCAAGGCGCACCTGGTCATGAAGCACCTCGACCTGGTCGGCGCCGGACTGATGAGCGCGCACGACGGCGTCGGCGGCGTGCTGGATCTCGATACGCAGATCGCTTCCAGCAAGGGCGTGCTGCATTCCAAGGGGCGCATCGACGCGCACAAACTGCAGCTGGTCGCCTCCGGGTCACCCGCGCCGCAGCCGGTCCGCGTCGACTACCAGGCCGACTACAACCTGAGCGCCAGCACTGGCGCCATCACCGACACCACGCTCGGCAGCGGCAAGGCGACGCTGGCGCTCAGCGGTCGCTTCGACAGCCGCGGCAAGGTCATGCAACTGGACCTGACCATGCGCGGCAGCAAGCTGCCCATCGACGATCTGCAACCGCTGCTGCCGGCCTTCGGCGTCGTGCTGCCGAAGAACTCGCGCCTCAGCGGCGGCACGCTCAACGTCAACCTGCACGCGCGCGGACCGCTCGATGCGCTGGTCATCAGCGGCCCGGTCAGCGCCGACAACACGCGGCTGGCCGGTTTCAGCCTCGGTCAGAAGCTTGGCGGCGCGCTCTCCCTGGCCGGCATCCAAGCCCCCAGCGACACCGTGATCCAGCATGCCGAAGCCAGCCTGACCATCGCGCCGTCCGGTATCCGCGCCGATCCGGCCAAGGCCGTGATCCAGGGCCTAGGCGACATCGCCGGCAAGGGTCGCATGGCCGCCAGCGGCGCGCTCGATTTCGACATGCTGGTGAAGCTCAACGCGGACCTGACCAAGAACGCGGCGTCGGGCAAATTGCTGAGTCAGTCCAAGGCCGGCCGCGTGCTCGGCGGACTGCTCGGCGGCAGCAGCCAGAACGGCATCGGCGTACATGTCGGCGGTACCGCCAGCGATCCGTCCTTCCGCCTCGACCCGAGCGCGGTCGCGGGGCTGCTGCGCTCCGGGCTCGGCGCGAAAAGCGCAACCGACGCGAACTCGACGCAGAGCACCTCGTCGCAGAAGACGCAAAGTACCAAGGACGTGCTGGGCAACCTGCTGCGCGGTGCGCTGGACAAGAACAAGAGCGGCACCGGCAAATAAGCCTGCCGGCCGCACGCTCGGGATCGGCGCGCTCCAAGTCCGTGTTCGCGCGATCCTTTCGGCACAGGCTTCCCGTGCGCTCTGCCGCACGCCGGGTCTATACTGGATGCGCAGGCCCCGTCGCCTCGTTGGATCCGGTCGCCATGCATCCTCGCGCGAGGTATCGCCATGACTCGTTCCGTTCTCGCCCTCCTTCTGATGACCCTCGCCTTCGCGCTGCCCGCGCCCGCTGCGCTGGCGCAGACCGACACCGGCGGACCCGCCGTGCAGGTTCGCTACGACGACCCGGCGCACTTCAGCGAAGCCCGCATCACGCCCCCATCCGAACGGCTCGGTGCGGACGACTATCTGCAGCCGCTGAAGCGCTACATCGAACAGCGTGCCGCGCGGATGCTGCAACCCGGTCAACGGCTGTCGATCGTCATCACCGACATCAAGCGCGCCGGTTCCTACGAACCGCGCATGGGCGCCGCCGGGACCTGGATCCGCGTCATCCGCCGCACCTACCCGCCACGCATCGACCTGCATTTCACGCTCCGCGACGCCCAGGGCGCCGTGCTGCGCGAGGGCAAGCGTACGCTGACTTCGCCCAATTTCATGAGCAGCGTCAGCCCGACCGACACCGACAACCTGCGCTACGAGAAGGCGCTGATCGACCGCTGGCTGCGCCGCGGCGAGAGTGCGCTCTGACGCATCACGGTGTCTGACAGCCCATCACCCAACCGCCTCGCTGCGCCCGTCGCGGCGATGCATTTCCGCGACGTGTCGCATGTTTCGGCGCGCACCGCCAAACGGCGCCGAGCCGCGTCACATGCGCTCAACAATGCACGGTCATGCTCGATGCTTCACCGCATGGAGAGACCGCATGAAACGCCTCGCATGGACCCTGCTCGGCAGCCTCGCGCTCTGCGCCGCCGCCCACGCCGCCGCACCGCGGTCGAATTACGTGGTGCAGGACATCTACGACGCCAACCATCCCTACGCGGCGCAGCTGCCGCAGGAACTGGCGACCAAGATGCAGAAGATGAGCGCCGACCCGTTCGCCTTCTACCGCGGCACCGCGGACCTGTTCTACCGCGACGTCGCCTCGCGCAGCTCGGCCTACGTCAACGCCGCCACGTCGCAGGTCTGGCTGGACGGCGACGCACACCTGCAGAACTTCGGCGCGTTCCGCGATTCGCACGGCAACGACGTGTTCGCGCTGAACGACTTCGACGAGGGCTACTTCGGTCCGTACGTGTGGGACGTGTGGCGCGAAGCCGTGGGCATCCAGCTCGCCGCCGAGCAGATGGGCATCGGCGCCAGCGACCGCGATGCCATCGTCGATACCTTCGTCGAGGCGTATCTGGACAAGATGACCGACTTCAAGGGCAACGACGACGAACTCGGCTATCAGCTGACCACGTCCAACACCAGCGGTGCGGTGAAGGACCTGATCCAGGCCGTCGGCGACGACAGCCGCAACCACATGCTGGACAAGTACACCGAGATCGACAACGGCATGCGCCGCTTCCAGACCACCGACAAGCTCGCCACCGTCGACAGCAGCCGCTACGCCGCCATCGCCGCATCCATCGGCGCCTACGTCGACTCGATCCCCGCCTCGCGCCGCTACGCCAGCAGCTTCTATGCCGTGAAGGACATCCGCGCCAAGCTCGGCTCCGGCATCGGCAGCCTCGGCCGCTACCGCTACTGGGTGCTCGTCGAAGGACCCAGCGCGAGCAACAGCGACGACGTCATTCTGGAGATGAAGCAGGCGGCGTCCAGCGACGTGGCCCTGGCCAACCCCGGCGGCATGCCGAGCAGCGCCTACGACGGCCAGCAGGGCTACCGCGTGGTGCGCAGCCTGAAAGCGCAGCTGATCCACGCCGACGTGCTGGCCGGCTACACCACGCTCGGCGGCAACCCGTTCTACGTGCACGAGAAATCGCCCTACCAGGAAGACTTCGACTACACCCAGCTCACCAGCGTCGGCCAATGGGAAACGGCGGCCGGATACATGGGCAAGGCCCTGGCCAGCGCGCACGCGCTTTCCGACAAGGACTACGACGACACCCTGATTCCCTACAGCGAAGACAAGGAAGTCGCCGACATCACCGATCACCATCACGACGCGTTCCGCGCCGAAGTGCGCGCCTTCGCCGACGATTACGCGCAGCAGGTCAAGGATGACTACCAGTCCTTCCTCGACGCCTACGACAGCGGCATGCCGCTGTACTGAGTGGGCCTCCTCGTCCGCGCGAGGCGGTCATGCACCGCGCGGCGACGGCATGCCCCACCACACGCTTCGCGTTTCGCGTTTCGCGTTTCGCGGACATGAAAAACCGCCAGCTCCCGAGGGAGACTGGCGGTTTTTCTGGCGTCCCGCAGCCGAGCTGCCGACGCCGATTCTCAGTGCTTGAGGTTGCGGCGCATGCGCTCCAGCGCCTGCAGCTGCGCCAGGGCCTCGGCCAGCTTGGCCTGGGCCTCGGCCACTTCCATGGCGTCGGTGCGGTCGGCCAAGGCCTTTTCGGCCTCTTCCTTCGCCGCCTGCGCGGCGGCCTCGTCGAGGTCGTCGGCGCGCGCGGCCGCGTCGGCCAGCACCGTGACCACCTGCGGCTGCACTTCCAGAATGCCGCCGGAGACGTAGAACGACTGGCGCTCGCCGTTTGCCTGGATCACTTCGACGTGACCGGGCTTGAGACGGGTGATCAGCGGCGCGTGACGCGGCGCGATGCCCAGCTCGCCCTGTTCGCCGGTGGCGATCACCAGGGTCGCCTCGCCGTGAAAGATCTCGGCCTCGGCGCTGACGATGTCGCAACGGATGGTGGTCATCTCGCTTCTCCCGTGGGGGGATCAGGCCGCCTTCTTGGCGCCCATCTCCTCACCCTTCTTGATCGCGTCGTCGATGCCGCCGACCATGTAGAAGGCCTGCTCGGGCAGGTGATCCACTTCGCCTTCGACGATCATCTTGAAGCCGCGGATGGTCTCGCTCAGCGGCACGTACTTGCCCGGCGCGCCGGTGAACACTTCGGCGACGTGGAACGGCTGGCTGAAGAAACGCTCGCACTTGCGGGCGCGCGCCACGACCTGCTTGTCCTCTTCGCTCAGCTCGTCCATGCCCAAGATCGCGATGATGTCCTTGAGCTCCTTGTAGCGCTGCAGCGTGCCCTGCACCTTGCGGGCGACGTCGTAGTGCTCCTGGCCGACGATGTTCGGGTCCAGCTGACGGCTGGTCGAATCCAGCGGATCGACGGCCGGGTAGATGCCCAGGCTGGCGATGCTGCGCGACAGGGTCACGGTGGAGTCCAGATGCGCGAAGGTGGTGGCCGGCGACGGATCGGTCAGATCGTCCGCGGGCACGTACACGGCCTGGATCGAGGTGATCGAACCGGTCTTGGTCGAGGTGATGCGCTCCTGCAGCACGCCCATTTCCTCGGCCAGCGTCGGCTGGTAGCCCACGGCCGACGGCATGCGGCCCAGCAGCGCGGACACCTCGGTACCGGCCAGCGTGTAGCGGTAGATATTGTCGACGAAGAACAGCACGTCCTTGCCCTTGCCGGACTCGTCCTTCTGATCGCGGAAGTACTCGGCCATGGTCAGGCCGGTCAGCGCCACACGCAGACGGTTGCCGGGCGGCTCGTTCATCTGGCCGTAGACCATCGCCACCTTGGACTCGGACAGGTTGTCCGGCTTGACCACGCCCGACTCGATCATCTCGTGATAGAAGTCGTTGCCTTCGCGGGTGCGCTCACCCACGCCGGCGAACACCGACAGACCCGAATGCTCGGTCGCGATGTTGTTGATCAGCTCCAGCATGTTCACGGTCTTGCCGACGCCGGCGCCGCCGAACAGGCCGACTTTGCCGCCCTTGGCGAACGGGCAGACCAGATCGATGACCTTGATGCCGGTTTCCAGCAGTTCGCTGGACAGCGCCTGCTCGTCGTAGGCCGGCGCTTCGCGATGGATCACGTTGTGCGCCTCGGCCTCGATCGGGCCGACTTCGTCGATGGGACGACCCAGCACGTCCATGATGCGGCCCAGCGTCGCCGAACCGACCGGCACCTTGATGCCTTCGCCGGTGTTGGTGGCGACCAGACCGCGCTTGAGGCCTTCGGTGGAGCCCAGGGCGATGGCGCGCACGACGCCGTCGCCGAGCTGCTGCTGCACCTCGAGCGTGATTTCGGTGCCGTCGACCTTCAGCGCGTCGTACACGGTCGGAACCTGGTCACGCGGGAATTCCACGTCGACCACAGCGCCGATGATCTGAACAACCTTGCCCTGACTCATGGATATGCTCCAAGTAACTCTTAATCGAATTTGATGTAAGCGCCAGTAGAACGTCGCTTCTCGAACAGTGCGGCCATGGATGGCCGCTTTTTGTCTTTCGCGATCATGGATGATCGCTTTGAATAAACACTCGCAACTTCACGGCTGCCGCACTGCTCATCCAGGCGGTTGCCGCGCGCCACTGTTACACCGCCGCCGCGCCGCCGACGATTTCCGAAATTTCCTGGGTGATGGCGGCCTGACGGGCCTTGTTGTAGACCAGCGTCAGTTCGTCGATCACCTTGTTCGCATTGTCCGACGCGCTCTTCATGGCGACCATGCGCGCGGCGTGTTCGCTGGCCAGGTTCTCCAGCGTCGCCTGGTACACCAGCGACTCCACGTAGCGCGTCATCACGTGCTCGAGCACGCTCTCGGCGTCCGGCTCGTAGATGTAGTCCCAGTCGTGCGCGCGCTTCATGTCGATGGCGACCACGGTATCGCCCTCGCCTTCCTTCGCCTCGGCCACGATCTGCTCGGCGGCCACCGGCAGCGGCAGCAGCGCGTCCAGACGCGGCTTCTGCAGCATGGTGTTGACGAAGTCATTGAAGCCCAGCATCACGCGATCGACCTTGCCGTCCATGTAGGCGTCGAGCATCACCTTGATGACGCCGATCAGCTGATCCATGCGCGGGCGCTCGCCCAGATGCGTGGCGGTGCCCAGCAGGTTGATCGACTTGAAGCGACGGAAGAACTGCACCGCCTTCTGGCCGATGGCGACGATGTCCACTTCCACGCCCTTGGCCTGCCACGCCTGGATCTCGCCCAGGGTCTTGCGGAACAGGTTGGCGTTGAGACCGCCGCACAGGCCGCGGTCGGTGGCGACGATCACGTAGCCCACGCGCTTGACCTCGGCGCGCTCGACCAGGAACGGGTGACGCACTTCGGTGCTGGCCGCGGCCACGTGCGCGATCACGTTGCGCATGGCGTGCGCGTACGGACGCGACGCCTTCATGCGGTCCTGCGCCTTGCGGATCTTGGAGGCCGAGACCATTTCCAGCGCACGCGTCACCTTGCGCATGTTCTGCGTGCTCTTGATCTTGGTTTTGATTTCGCGTCCGCTTGCCATCTCTTTCGCTCGCTGTGTTCGCTAGGCGTTCGTCGCGCCGCCGACGTGCCGGCGGCGTGAGGCGCTTTTACCAGCTGCCGGTCTTCTTGAACTCGTCCAGGGCGCTCTTGAAGGTCGCCTTGATCTCGTCGTTCCAGTTGCCGGTCTCGACGATCTGCTTCATCAGGTCGCCGTGGTTCTGATGCATGAAGGCGTGCAGACCCTTCTCGAACGGCAGCACCTTGCCGATGGCCAGATCGTCGAGGTAGCCCTCTTCGGCGGCGAACACCGAGATCGCCAGCTCGGCGATGGACAGCGGCGCGTACTGCGACTGCTTCATCAGCTCGGTGACGCGCTGGCCGCGCTCCAGCTGGGCGCGGGTGGCCGCGTCCAGGTCGGAGGCGAACTGCGCGAAGGCCGCCAGCTCACGGTACTGCGCCAGCGACAGCTTGATGCCGCCGGACAGCTTCTTGACGATCTTGGTCTGCGCCGAACCGCCCACGCGCGACACCGAGATACCGGCGTTCACGGCCGGGCGGATGCCGGCGTTGAACAGGTCGGTCTCCAGGAAGATCTGGCCGTCGGTGATCGAGATCACGTTGGTCGGCACGAACGCCGAAACGTCGCCGGCCTGGGTCTCGATGATCGGCAGCGCGGTCAGCGAACCGGTCTTGCCCTTCACCTCGCCGTTGGTGGCCTTCTCGACGTACTCCTCGTTCACGCGCGCGGCGCGTTCGAGCAGACGGCTGTGCAGGTAGAACACGTCACCCGGGTAGGCTTCGCGGCCCGGCGGACGCTTCAGCAGCAGCGAGATCTGGCGGTAGGCCACGGCCTGCTTGGACAGATCGTCGTAGATGATCAGGGCGTCTTCGCCGCGGTCGCGGAAGTACTCGCCCATCGCGCAACCGGAATACGGCGCGATGTACTGCAGCGCGGCCGATTCGGACGCCGAGGCCACCACCACGATGGTGTGCGCCAGCGCGTCGTTCTCTTCCAGCTTGCGCACCACGTTGGCGATCGAGCTGCGCTTCTGCCCGATGGCCACGTAGATACATTTGATGCCGGTGTTCTTCTGGTTGATGATCGCGTCGATCGCCAGTGCGGTCTTGCCGGTCTGACGGTCGCCGATGATCAGCTCGCGCTGGCCGCGGCCGATCGGGATCATCGAGTCGACCGACTTGTAGCCGGTCTGCACCGGCTGGTCGACGCTCTTGCGCCAGATCACGCCCGGCGCGACCTTCTCGATCGGGCTGGTGCCCTTGGCCTCGATCGGACCCTTGTCGTCGATCGGGTTGCCCAGCGCGTCGACCACGCGACCCAGCAGACCTTCGCCGACCGGCACTTCGAGAATGCGGCCGGTGGTCTTGGCGGTGTCGCCTTCGCGCAGATGCTGGTAGTCGCCCAGGACCACGGCGCCGACGGAGTCGCGCTCCAGGTTCAGGGCCAGCGCGTAGGTGTCGTTCGGCAGTTCGATCATTTCGCCGGACATCACGTCGGCCAGACCGTGAATGCGCACGATGCCGTCGGACACGCTGATCAGCGTGCCTTCGTTGCGGGCCTCGGCGTCGAGCTTGAACGACTCGATGCGGGTCTTGATCAGTTCGCTGATTTCGGAAGGATTGAGCTGGGTTGCCATAGTTGTTTCCCGGCGATCTCGATGCTTTTAATGAGTCAGGGCGGAGGCCAGTCGCTGCAGGCGGCCGCGCGCGGAGCCGTCGATCACCTGCTCGCCCGTGTCGATGATGACCCCGGCCAGCAGGGCCGGATCGACGTGGGCGGCGATGTCGATCTCGCGCTGATAGCGGCGCTTGAGCGATGCCTTGAGCTGTTCGGTCTGCGCATCGTCCAGCGCCATGGCGCTGGTCACGCGGACCTTGAGGACCGATTCGGATTCACGCTTGAGCGCGTCGAACAGCGCCTGCACCTCGACCAGCAGATGCAGACGGCCATGCGCCGCCAACTCGGCGAGGAAATGCGCGAACGGCGTGTCCTGACCGGTGCCTTCGGGCAGGTGCAGGGCCACGAGCTGCACATCCTCGACACGCGGGTCGCTGCACAGGGCAGCGATGCGTGCGTCCGAGGACACCGCGGCGGCGAAGGCCAGGGCCTGCGACCACTCGGTCAGCGTGCCTTTCTCCTGCGCCAGCTCGAAAGCGGCGCGGGCGTACGGACGGGCGAGCGTGAGGGCTTCCATCAGATTTCCGCCGCCAGCTGATCCAGCAGCGCCTTGTGCGTGCCGGCGTCGATCTCGCGCTGGACGATCTTCTCGGCGCCCTTCACGGCCAGCGAACCGACCTGCTCGCGCAGTTCGACGCGAGCGCGCTCGGCCATCGAGGCAATCTCTTCCTGCGCCATCGCCTTCTGGCGATTGATCTCGCTGACGGCGTCGGCACGGGCCTTGTCGAGAATCTGATTGGCCTGCTGCTGCGCCTTGTCGATGATCTCGGAAGCCTGCACGCGGGCCTTCTTGATCTCGTCGGCGACGCGGGCATCGGCGTCCTTCAGCTCGGCACGCGCCTTTTCGGCAGCGGCCAGGCCGTCGGCAATCTTCTTCTGCCGCTCTTCGATCGCATTGTTGATGTGCGGCCAGATGAACTGGACGCTGAACCAGATCAGGATGGCGAAAGCAATCATTTCGCCGATCAGGGTCGCGTTGAATTCCATCGCTGCGCTACCTGTGAATACGGATTACATGGAGCACGAACGCGCGATGCGTTCGTGCTCCGCAAAAACCTGCCGAAGCGGGTTCGATCAACCGCCGGTGGCGGTCTGCACGGCCGACAGCAGCGGGTTGGCGAACGCCAGCAGCATGGCCAGGGCCACGCCGATCAGGAACGCGGCGTCGATCAGACCGGCCAGCAGGAACATGGAACCCTGCAGCATCGGCTTGAGCTCCGGCTGACGCGCGGCGGACTCGAGGAACTTCGAACCCATCACGCCGATACCGATACAGGCACCCAGCGCGCCCAGACCGATGATGAGACCGATGCCGATGCCGGTGAGACCCTGCACCTGGGCGAAAAGGCTGGCGATGTGCTCCATGATGTTCTCCTGAAGAAAAGCTTCGTGTAGTGAAAGGGTTGAACGGATGTCAGTGATGATCGTGGGCCATGGAGATGTACACCACGGTCAGCACCATGAAGATGAAGGCCTGAATCGAGATGATCAGGATGTGGAAGATGCCCCAGGCGGTGTAGCCGATGATGCCGAAGCCGTACAGCAGCCAGCTTCCGGCGCTGAACAGACCGGCAATCAGCATGAACACCATCTCGCCGGCGTACATGTTGCCGAACAGTCGCATCGACAGGCTGACCGGCTTGGACAGCAGCTCGACGATGTTCAGCAGGATGTTGAACGGGGCCAGCCACGGACCGAACGGCGCCGTGAACAGCTCCTTCATGTAGCCACCGGTGCCCTTGGCCTTGAAGCTGTAGAAGATCACCAGCACCAGCACGGTGATCGACATGGCGAAGGTGACGTTGAGATCGGCGGTCGGCACGGCGCGGAAATGACTCGCGCCCGAATGTTCGGCGATCCACGGCAGCAAGTCGACCGGCAGCAGATCCATGAAGTTCATCAGGAACACCCAGACGAAGATCGTCAGGGCCAGCGGGCCGAGAATGCGGCGATCGCCGTGGAAGACGTCCTTGACCTGACCGTCGACGAATTCCAGCACCAGCTCGACGAAGGCCTGGCCCTTGCCCGGCACGCCCGGCGTGGCCTTGCGCGCCTTCATCCAGAACCACGCACTGAACAGCACGCCGAGAACCAGCGAGATCAGGATCGAATCCATGTGCACCGACCAGCTCCAGAAACCGCCCTCACCGACGTGAGGCAGGTTCCAGAACTTCATGTGGTGCTGGATATACCCGGTGAATCCACCTTCGGGCGTATTCGCCAACATGTTCAGTCCCATCGCCTATTGCTTGAATCGGAGCGCGAACAGATTGACCAGCACGGCCAGGATCAGTCCCGCTATCGCAGGCGCCGGCGGTAACTGCCAGCGCACCAATATTACGTAAAGCCCCGTGAAAACCACGGCCCACTTCAGCAGCGTCCCCAGGATCAACCGCGCCAACGCCTGCCCCGCTCCACCCGGACTGAATGCACGCGCCCCCGCGAGCGCGTTGCCCAGCGCCACAGCGAGGGCGCTGGCCAGAGCGGCGAGCGCAGCCCGCCGGCCCTGTATCAGGAAGATGAAGCCCGCCATCGCTGCCACGCCGAGCTGCCATAGAACAAGGCGCAAGGCGAGACGACGACCGGCGGCGAGGCTGTTCAGCACGCGGTTCTCCTGGCATCGGCCGCACTTTTCGGCGCAGCCCGCGCATCACCAGGCCACGGTCAAGTTAAAAAATTATAGCAGGCGCTCGAAGCGTGTCACAAGTCATGGGCGACCCGAAAAAGCCTCCTCAGGACGAGGATATGCGCGCTTTCGCCGCCCGCCTCAATCGAGCCCCTCGCAGACGGCGCCGGAGGTGCAGGTTTCGTGCACCACGACACGCGTCAGCGCCGGCAGACCGACCTTCAGGCGGGCGAAAATCCACTGTGCGATGTGTTCGCTGGTGGGATTCTCCAAGCCCTCGATCTCGTTCAGATAGTGATGGTCGAGCCGGTCGTAGAGCGGCGCGAAGGCCGCCTTGATGTCGGCGTAGTCCATGATCCAGCCGGTCTGCGCGCCCGGCGTGCCGCCGACGTGGATCTCGACCTTGAACGAATGGCCGTGCAAGCGCGCGCACTTGTGCCCTTCCGGCACGTTGGGCAGGCGATGCGCGGCCTCGATGTGGAATACCTTGAAGATCTGCATGTCGCCTATTCTAGCCGGCGGCACAGGCCTTGCGCGCGGGCGGGGCAAGTCCGACGCCATGACCCACGCGGAGGCATGGACGGACGCCATCCGCCTGCGCAGCCCATGATGGAACGACGCCGGACCCGGCGCCGCGCATCGCAGCAGGCGGCGCCCTACGCGTCGTCCTCGCCGGCCACGAGACGGACCGGACGCCACTGGTGGTCGGCATCGAGCAGGCGATGCTGGCCCTCGGGCCCTTCCGAACCAGCTGCGTAGGCCTCCGGCTTGCCACGTTTCCACGCCTTCAGCACCGGATCGAGCACGCGCCAGGCCCACTCGACCTCGTCGAAGCGCAGGAAGTGCGTGCGGTCGCCCTCCAGCGCATCCATCAGCAACTGTTCGTAGGCGGAGAATCCGCTGTCGCCGTCCTCCGCGTAGGGCGCGGTCAGGCGCACCTGGCGGCCGTCCAGCTCCAGACCGGGAATCTTGGCGTTGGCCAGCAGGGTCATGGTCTGGTTGGGCTTGATGCGGAAGATCATCCAGTTCTGCTCGGCCGCGACCTCGCCCGGCAGCGCGCCCGGATTGCGCTTGAACTGCACCGCGATCTCCGAGCAGTTGCTGGCCATGCGCTTGCCGCTGCGCAGATAGAACGGCACGCCTTCCCAGCGCCAGTTGTCGATCTCCAGCCGCAGCGCGGCGAAGGTCTCGGTGATCGAGTCCGCCGGCACGCCCGGCTCCTCGCGGTAACCGCGCAGGGTGCGCCGCCCCACCTTGCCGGCCGCGTACTGGCCGCGCACGGCGTGCTTGTCGACGGTTCTGGCAGTGAAACGCTTGACCGAGCGCAGCACCTCGACCTTGTGATCGCGCAGCACCTCGGCGTCCCAGGTCGACAGCGGCTCGATGGCGGCCAAACTGAACAGCTGCATCAGATGGTTCTGCAGCATGTCGCGCAGCGCACCGGCATGGTCGTAGTAGCCGGCGCGCTTTTCCACACCCAGCGTCTCGGCGTAGGTGATCTGCACCTGCTCGATGTGCTGCGCGTTCCACACCGGTTCCAGAAAGCGGTTGGCGAAACGGAACACCATCAGGTTCTGCGTGGTTTCCTTGCCCAGGAAGTGGTCGATGCGCAGGATCTGCAGCTCCTTCCAGTGCGCATGCATCTGCGTGCGCAGTTTCTTGGCCGAATCCAGATCGTTGCCGAACGGCTTCTCCACCACCAGCCGTCGCCAGCCGCCGCGCGGCGCTTGCGCGAAGCCGGCCTCGCCCAGCGCATCGGCCGCCGCGCCGAACAACGACGGCGGCAGCGCCAGATAGAACAGCGTGCCCGGCGACAGCAAGGGCTTCAGCGAGCCGACGGCCTCGGCCTTCAGCTCGCCGCTGCGGTAGTCCAGGCGCGCGCGGAAGCGGTCCCACTGTGCGGCGTCGAAGTCCTCGGCAAACTTCTTCAGGCCGTCGTGCACGTAGCGCTCGAAGCGCTCGTGCGACCACTGCTCCAGCGCGTAGCCGACGATGCGCAGGTCGCCGATCAGATTCAACGTATGCAGCCGATACAGCGCCGGCAGCAGCAGGCGTCGCGTCAGATCGCCGGTGGCGCCGAGGATGACCAGCGTGTTCCTGGGCTTGGCCATGCGCTCAACCCTTGTCCGCGTCGGTGTCCACTTCCTTGTGCCCGCCGAAGGCGTGGCGCATGGCGGACATCACTTTGTTGGCGAACAGGTCGTTGCCGCGCGAGGCGAAGCGGCCGAACAGCGCCGCGGTCAGCACCGGCGCGGGCACGCCCTGCTCGATCGCCGCCAGCGCGGTCCAACGGCCTTCGCCGGAGTCGGACACGCGGCCCTCGTAGTTTTCCAGCGTGGCGTCGCGGCGCATCTCGGCGGCGGTCAGGTCCAGCAGCCAGGAGCCGATTACGCTGCCGCGACGCCAGACTTCGGCGATCTCGCCCAGCGGCAGGTCGAAGCGGTAGCGTTCCGGATGTTCCAGCGGCGCGGTCTCGGCATCGACCGCGCGCTGGCTGTCGCCGATGTTGGCGTGGCGCAGGATGTTCATGCCCTCGGCGTAGGCCGCCATCAGGCCGTACTCGATGCCGTTGTGCACCATCTTCACGAAATGGCCGGCACCGCTCGGACCGCAATGCAGGTAGCCCTGTTCGGACGGCGAAGGCGCGCCCTCGCGGCCGTCCGTGCGCGGCGCGGCGTCCACGCCCGGCGCCAGCGCGGCGAACGCCGGCTCGAGATGCGCGTAGGCCGCGTCGGGCGCGCCGATCATCTGGCAGTAGCCGCGCTCGCTGCCCCACACGCCACCGCTGACGCCGACGTCCACGTACATCACGCCGCGCTTCGCCAGCGCTTCCGAGCGGCGCAGGTCGTCGACGAAATGCGAGTTGCCGCCGTCGATCAGCATGTCGCCCTCGGCCAGCAGCGGCGTGACCTGATCGGCCACCTTGTCGACCACCGCCGCCGGCAGCATCAGCCACACGGCGCGCGGCGCGGACAACTGGCCGATCAGCGCTTCGATCGAGTCGGCGGCGGTGGCGCCGCTCTCGGCCGCCTTGGCGCGGGCGTCGGCGTCGAGATCGAAGACCACGCAGTCGATGCCGGCCTTCTGCATGCGTCGCACCATGTTCAGCCCCATCCGGCCGAGGCCGATGAAACCCAGTTGCAGGCTGGTCTTGCCGCCTTCGCTCATGATGCGTTCTCCGATGCTGCGGTGGACGCCGCCGATGACGGCAGCGCGGTGCCTGCACACGCATTCGCGCGCAGACGCGATCCGCACATGGTAACGGCATCGGCTGGAACCGCGCTGCCCGCAACACGCCAGCGCGCCACGTCAGCGGACGCGCCTCGTGTTGACAGCTTTCGGCGTTGGCGGTACTGACTGGCGGGCGCGACGCCTCGTGACGGCGTCGCCGCCTTTGCTTTGCTTCACACAGGGAATGCCGATGCGCGCGTGTGCTCGTCTGCTGCTGGCCGTGAGCCTCCTGCTGCCGCTCGGCGCCTGCGCCGCGCCCGGTCGCATGGTGATTGCCGCCGCCGCCAGTCTGCATGACGTGATGGGCCGCCTGGTGACGAGCTACCGCGCCGCGCACCCCGGCGCGCGCATTGACGTCGTCTACGGCTCGTCCGGCATCCTGCTGACGCAGATCCGCCAGGGCGCGCCGTTCGATCTGTTCTTCTCCGCCGACAGCGGCTACCCGCAACAACTGGCCGACGCCAGCGGCAGCGACGGCCCGCCGGCGGTCTACGCGCTGGGCCGGCTGGTGCTGTGGAGCCGCGATCTCGACCTGGCGCACGTGCGCCTGGCCGACCTCGTCCAGCCTCGCTTCGGCCGCATCGCCATCGCCAATCCGCAGCACGCGCCGTACGGCCTGCGCGCCGAACAGGCCCTGCGCGCCGCCGGCGTGTGGTCCGCGCTGCAGCCACGCCTGGTGCAGGGCGAGAACATCGCCCAGGCCGCGCAGTTCGCGCGCAGCGGCAATGCCCGCGTCGGCCTGCTCGCCGCGTCGCTGACGCAGAGCCCGGCGATGCGGCACGGCCATGTCGCCGCGGTGCCGGACGCGATGTACCGCCCGCTGCGCCAGAGTTTCGTAGTGACCCGGCACGGCGCCGACAACGCGCTGGCGCACGACTTCGCCCACTACGCGCGCAGCGCGCCGGCACGGGCGCTGTTCGCGCGGTACGGCTTCGGCCTGCCGGCCAAAGCGCACTAAACCGCGATGCCGTGGCTGTCCGACCAGGATCTCGAAGCCCTCGCGCTGACCTTGCGTCTGGCGGCGACCGTCACGCTGCTGCTCCTCGCGCTCGGCCTGCCTCTGGCCTGGTGGCTGACCCACACGCGCTCGCGCTGGCGCAAGCCGGTCGCGGCGCTGGTGGCGCTGCCGATCGTGCTGCCGCCGACCGTACTGGGTTTCTATCTGCTGCTGTGGCTGGGGCCGCAGGGCGCGGTCGGCCGTGCGATGACGGCGCTTGGCCTGCAGACGCTGCCGTTCACCTTCGCCGGCCTGGTGGTCGCCTCGATGCTGTATTCGCTGCCGTTCGTGGTGCAACCGCTGCACGACGCCTTCGGCGCGATCGGCCGTCGCCCGCTGGAAGTTGCCGCCTGTCTTGGCGCGGGTCCGTTCGACCGCTTCGTGTCGGTGGCCCTGCCGTTGGCGCTGCCGGGCGTACTCACCGCCAGCGCGCTCGGCTTCGCGCACACCGTGGGCGAATTCGGCGTGGTGCTGATGATCGGCGGCAACATTCCCGGGCAGACGCGGGTGGCGTCGACGCAGATCTACGATTACGTGCAGAGCGGCAACTACGCGCACGCGCACCTGCTGTCGCTGAGCCTGCTGCTGATCGCGTTCCTGGCGCTGCTGGCGATATCCCTGCTGCGCACGCGGCGAAGCGCGCATGACTGACGCGAGCGGCCTCGACGCCCAACTGCGCTGGTCGCGCGACGGCTTCGACCTCGACGTCGCGCTGCAACTGCCGCCGCGCGGCGTCAGCGTGCTGTTCGGCGCGTCCGGCTCGGGCAAGACCAGCTGTCTGCGCGCGCTGGCCGGACTGGAGCCGGCCTGCACCGGACGCGTGCGCTTCGGCGACGCGCTGTGGCAGGACAGCGCGCTCCGCGTGTTCGTGCCGCCGCACAAGCGCCGCCTCGGCTACGTGGTCCAGGACGCCGGCCTGTTCGCGCATCGCAGCGTCGCCGGCAACCTCGACTACGGCTTCCGCCGCGCGGGACGGCCCGCGCACCTCGACCGCGATGCGCTGATCGACGCGTTCGGCGTGCGCGACCTGCTGCCGCGCCGCGTCCACGCGCTGTCCGGCGGCCAGCGCCAGCGCGTGGCCATCGTGCGCGCGCTGTTCGCCGATCCGGCGCTGCTGCTGTTCGACGAGCCGCTGTCGGCGCTCGACGCCGGGGCGCGCGACACGCTGCTGGGGCATCTCGAAACCCTGCACGCCACGCTGGCGACGCCGATGGTCTACGTCACCCACGCCATCGACGAGGTCACGCGCCTGGCCGATCACCTGGTGCTGCTGGACGCCGGCCGCGCGGTCGCACAGGGCTCGCTGCAGGCGACGCTGGCGCGGCTGGACCTGCCGCCGTCGCTGGTCGAGGCGATGGGCGCGGTGATCGAGGGCGAAGTCGTGCGCCATCATGCGGACGAGCATCTGGCCGAAGTGACCTTCGATGGCGGCACCCTGCTGCTGCCGCGCCGCCGCGCCGCCGTCGGGCAGACGGTGCGCTGCCGCATCGGCGCGCGCGACGTGGTGCTCTCGCTGACGCCGCCGTCGGACAGCAGCGCGCTCAACCATCTGCGCTGCCGCATCACGGCCGTGGGCGACGCCGACCATCCCTCGCAATGCCTGGTGCAGTTGCGTGCGGGAAACCAGCTGCTGCTGGCGCGCATCACGCGACGCTCCCTGCACGCGCTGGCCCTGCAGCCGGATCGCGAAGTCTGGGCGCAAGTCAAGGCCGTCGCGCTGGGCGGACAGTGAGGCACCGCCTTGCTCCCGCAGCCCATGCGAGAGGTATGCTTGCAGGCCTGATGGAGGCCCCGCGATGACCACCCTGCATCTGCAGTATTACGCCCAACTGCGCGAACAGGCCGGCGTCGGCGCCGAACGCGTGACCACCGAGGCCGCCTCGCTCGGCGAGCTGTATCGCGAACTCGCGCAGCGGCACGCCTTTTCGCTGCCGGCCGATGCGCTCAAGGTCGCGGTCAACGCGCAGTTCAGCGACTGGGACCGTCCGCTCGAAGACGGCGACACCGTCGTGTTCATTCCTCCGGTGGCCGGCGGATGAAACGCTTTGCCATCGCCGCCGACGTCATCGACACCGACGCCCTGCGCGCCGAACTGCAGGACGGCGGCAACGGCGGCTTCTGCGTGTTCGAGGGCTGGGTCCGCAACCGCAACGAGGGCCGCGCCGTCGACGGCCTGGAATACGAGGCCTACGCCGAACTGGCGCAAAGCGAAGGCGAACGCATCCTGGCCGAAGCCGGCGCGCTGCACGGCGTCGACGACCTATGCTGCGTGCACCGCACCGGGCATCTGAAGGTCGGCGAGCTGGCGGTGTGGATCGGCGCCGCATCCGCGCATCGCGACGAAGCCTTTCGCGCCTGCCGCTATGTGATCGACGCCCTCAAGCACCGGCTGCCGGTGTGGAAGAAGGAACACTATCTGGAAGGCGACACCGCCTGGGTCGCCTGCCATCACGCGCACGGCGAGCACAGCCGCACGTTCGCGCCGGACTACACGCGCCAGACGCGCCTGCGCGAAGTCGGCACGGAAGGTCAGGCCCGACTCGCCGCCGCGCGCGTGCTGGTGCTCGGCGCGGGCGGCCTCGGCAGTCCGGCGCTCACGTATCTGGCCGGAGCCGGCGTGGGTACCCTCGGCATCGTCGACGGCGACCGCCTCGAAGCCAGCAACCTGCACCGACAGACGCTGTACGACGCGCGCGACGTCGGCCTGCCCAAGGCCACGCTGGCCGCGCGCAGGCTGGCCGCGCTGAATCCGTCGGTGACGCTGCGCACCTGGACCGAGCCGCTGCACGCCGGCAACGCGGCCGACGTCTTCGCCGACTTCGACCTGGTGCTCGAATGCACCGACGACATGCGCAACCGCTACCTCAGCAACGATGCGGCCGTGGTCGCCGGCATTCCGCTGATCCTGGCCAGCGTCTACCAGTACGAAGGGCAGCTGCAGGTCGTGGAGGCCGGCGGCACGCCCTGCCTGCGTTGCCTGTGGCCGCGGGAACCGGCCGCGGACGCCATCGGCAGCTGCGCCGCGAACGGCGTACTCGGCCCGACGCCCGGCGTGCTGGGCGCGATGCAGGCGATGGAAGCGCTGAAAATCCTGCTCGACCTGCCGCGACCGCGCGAACCGGCGCTGCTGCTGGTCGATCTGCTGCAACACGACCTGCGCCGCCTGCCGATCGATCCCGCCACCGGCTGCGCCGAACACGGCGGTTGCGCGGCCGTCGCCCGGAAGGCACTCGCCGAGGCACAGCGCATCGGCGACGTGGACCGACGCTTCACGCGGCTGGACGAAGCCGCGGCCGCCGGCTACCGATTGGTCGATGTGCGCGACGCGGAGGAGATCGCGACCCACCCGGCGGACTGCGCGACGCTGCACATCCCGGCCGCGCAGATCGCCGAGCGCGCCGCCGCACTCGGCGAAGATCGCTGCCTGCTGTTCTGCGCCACCGGCCGACGCAGCCGCGACGCGGCTGAACGCCTGCGCCGGCAGGGCCGCGGTGAAACCTATTCGCTGCTCGGCGGACTGGCCGCACTCGACACCGAGCGCGCGCGCACCCATTCCTGAATCGGCGGCGGTGCCGCCTCAGTGCGCCGCGTCCCGCGGCGTCGCGGTATACAGGCTGGAACCGGCAGCATCGCCTACGTCCCGTGGCTGCCGCTGCCATCGAAGCTTGATCTCAACCGCAACCGCTTGCGCAGGGCGCCAAGACCCCACGAAATCCTCGGGCAACAAAAAACCGCGCCGGAGCGCGGTTCTTTCGACCATTCCGGAACATCCGGGTTGGCCGCATTGGTGGCTAGGGGCGGAATCGAACCGCCGACCTCAGCATTATGAGTGCCGCGCTCTAACCGTCTGAGCTACCTAGCCATAGGCGGGGCCTGAATGCATCGCCGCAGGGCGCGGCGCACAGGCAAGGCGCGGAAGTTTAGTCGCGTGAGGCCCAGCATTCAAGGGTGTCTTGCCGGTTCTTCGCTCACTGTGGTTGAATCGGAAGCAAGCGTCATGCCGCAACCATCCACTGTTTGCGATGGCTCGGCGCAGGCGCAAGCGGTTGAGGAGACCGGCATGATCGACGCCGATGGATATCGCCCGAACGTGGGCATCGTGCTGCTGAACGGCGACGGCCGCCTGTTCTGGGCACGTCGCGTGCGGCGCGATGGCTGGCAGTTTCCGCAGGGCGGCATGCGCAGCGACGAGACGCCGCTGGAAGCCATGTACCGCGAGCTCGAAGAGGAGACCGGCCTGGCCGCCGAGCACGTCGAAGTGCTGGCCACCACGCCCGGCTGGCTGCGTTATCGCCTGCCCAACCGCTACGTGCGTCGTCATCAGCAGCCGCAATGCATCGGCCAGAAGCAGGTCTGGTTCCTGCTGCGCTTCACCGGCCACGAGCAGCATCTGCGCCTGGACGCCAGCGAGACGCCGGAGTTCGATTCCTGGCGCTGGGTCGACTTCTGGTACCCCGCCGAGCACGTGGTGTCGTTCAAGCGCCGTGTCTACGAGCGCGCCCTGCGCCAGTTCGCGCCGCTGGTCGAACGCGCCTGCCGCATCCGCATCGAGCATCCGCAACGCCGCCGCGACAGCGGCTCGGCCGACATCGCCGCCGCCTGAGCTGACGGACCTCGGTTCGCCTCTCGCGCCCTCGTCAGCGACGGCCGCCTGGCGGGGCGCGGTCAGCCTGCGTTTAAGTGTTTATTGACAATCATTCCCATTTGCGTTTGAATTTCCACTGGAGGTTCAAGCCATGTATGTCTGCATCTGCAACGCGGTCACCCAATCCGATATCCGTCGCCACGCGGAGAACGGCGTGCGTGACTTTGCCGAACTGCAGTCGCGCACCAACTGCTCGACCTGCTGCGGCTGCTGCGAGGCCGAGGCCCGCCACACCCTGAACCAGGCCGTGCACGCCGCGCAGACCACGCATCTGCCGCTGACCGTTGCCGCCTGAGCGGTCGCATATCATCCCTATTCGCATTTCTGCATCGCCTGCCTCCGCAGCGCTATAGTCGTGCGTCGTACCCAAGCGCGCCACGTGAGCGCGCGTCAAGCACGCGAAGGAGAACGGCATGAAAGGCGACGCCAAGATCATCGGACACCTGAACAAGGCGCTGCAGAACGAGCTGACCGCCATCAACCAGTACTTCCTGCATGCCCGCATGTACAAGAACTGGGGGTACAAGGAGCTGGCCGACCACGAGTACGAGGAATCGATCGACGAGATGAAGCATGCCGACATGCTCATCGAGCGCATCCTGTTCCTTGAGGGTCTGCCCAACCTGCAGCAGCTGGGCAAGCTGCTGATCGGCGAATCGCCGAAGGAAGCGCTGGCCTGCGACCTGAAACTGGAGATGGCTGCGGTGCCCGACCTGAAGGCCGCCATCGTCGACTGCGAGAAGCTCGGCGACTACGTCAGCCGCGAACTGTTCGAGAAGATCCTCGAATCCGAGGAAGAGCACATCGACTGGCTGGAAACCCAGCTCGAGCTGATCGGCAAGCTGGGCGAGGTGCCGTACCTGCAGACCAAGATCGGCAGCTGATCGATCGGCAGCTGATCGGTCCAACCCGCACACCCAAAAAAGCCGGCGCCCCGAAGGTGCCGGCTTTTTGCTTTCCTGCGCCCGTCGCCGCGACGGCTCAGCCCGGCTTGACCACCACCAGGATCACGATGGCGATCAGCAGCACGGCGGGAATCTCGTTGAAGATGCGCAGCGCGCGGCTGGACCAGTGCAGCGCATCGCGACGGGCGTCGCGCACCATCTTGATCAGCATGCCGTGATAGCCGATCAGCAGCAGCACCAGGCCCAGCTTGGCGTGGAACCACCAGCCGCTCATCAGGTACGCCGGGCTGTGCGCCAGCCACCAGGCCATCGTCGCCAGACCGAAACCGACCGCCAGCAGGCCGCCGATGTGGGTGATGCCCAGCAGACGCCGCTGCATCACCTTCAGCCGTTCGCGCACGGCCGGCTCCTCGGCCTCGACGAAATACACGAACAGACGCGGCAGATAGAACAGCCCGGCGAACCAGGTCACCACGAAGATGATGTGAAAGGCCTTCAACCAGAGCACGGCGCGTATCCGCTGCGGAAAACAGTGTCGAAGTATACGCATCTGCGCCGCCCGCCTTGACGCTCGTTCCGGGCGATGGCTATATGGGTTCTTTCCCAGGGCTGACCATGAGCATTCGTCCCCCGCCCCGCTACGCCGTGCATCCGGTACACGCCCCGCCTGCCCGTCCGCGGAGCAAGTGGTGGTGGGCGCTCGGCTGGGCGGTGTCCCTGCTGATCGCGATCGCGATCGGCTACGTGCTCGGCAACCGCGGCCCGGCCGTGGTCCCCGGCAGCGGCCACAACGCGCGCCAGCTGGCGGCCGAGAACGCCGATCTGAAGCAACAGCTGGCCATCGCCCAGCGTTCGCAGCAGGTCGCCAGCGTGGCCACCAAGAAGCTCACCGACAATCTCGCCGAGCGTGACGAGCAGATCAACGGCCTGCGCGCCGACCTGGCCTTCTATTCGCGACTGGTCGGCGGCGGCGCGCAGCACCAGGGCCTGCAGTTGCAGATGGTGCATGTCGCGCCGGTGCCCAACTCGCGCGCCTGGAACATCGAGCTGACCCTGACCCGCAACGCCAAGCGCGGCGACGACATCAGCGGACACGCCGAGATCGACATCGACGGCGTGCGCTCGGGCACGCTCGCGCGCATGCACTGGAAAGACATCAGCGCACCGGATCAGAAGGACGGCATGGCCTTCAAGTTCAAGTACTTCCAGCAGCTGCACGGCACCGTGATGCTGCCCAAGGACTTCACGCCGAACCGGTTGCGCATCAGCATCAGCCCCGACGGGGCGAAGACCACCACGCAAAGCATGTCCTGGACGGACGCGCTGAAGAATCCGGAGAACACCGACCATGTGGAATAGCAACCAGCGCAAGCCCGCCAGCACGGGCGACCATTCCCACGCCAACGACACCAGCCTGATCGCCTCGGGCACCCGCATCAAGGGCGACGTGCACTTCAGCGGCGCACTGCACCTGGATGGCGTCATCGAGGGCAGCGTCAGCGCCGACACCGACAGCAACGCCGTGTTCACGCTCAGCGAACAGGGCCGCGTCACTGGCGAGATCCACGTCCCGCACGCGGTCATCAACGGCATCGTCAAGGGCAACATCCACGCCGGCGAGCGGCTGGAGCTGGCCGCGCAGGCCTGCGTCGAGGGCGACGTGCACTACCGCGTGCTGGAAATGGCCGCCGGCGCGCAGATCAACGGCCGCATGGTGCACCAGAAGGAAAGCCCGCGGCAGATCACCCATCAGGCCGAGGAAGCCAGCGGCGTCTTCGACGACGACGTGGTGATGGACAGCGGCAAGGCCTGAAACGCCGCGCCGCACTTGAGCCGGCGCGACGTGGCCCCCATCTGGTTTCCAGCGGTCGCTTGCCGCGCAGGAACCGAAGCGCCACACTTGTCATCATGAACACCGTCATCCTGGACATGCCCGACTACCGCACCGGCGGCGCGCCGCTGGTGTTCACCGACGCGGCCGCGCACAAGGTGCGCGAGCTGATCGACGAAGAGGGCAACCCGTCGCTGAAGCTGCGCGTGTACATCACCGGCGGCGGCTGCTCGGGTTTCCAGTACGGCTTCACCTTCGACGAGGAACAGGCCGAGGACGACCTGGCGCTGGACAAGGAAGGCGTCACCCTGCTCGTCGATCCGCTGTCGCTGCAGTATCTGACCGGCGCCGAGATCGACTACGCCGAGAGCCTCAGCGGCGCGCAGTTCGTGATCCGCAATCCCAACGCCAGCACCACCTGCGGCTGCGGCTCCTCGTTCTCGATGTAAGCCGGGCGCAGGTTCCGTGGACCTCGCCCGACAGCCCCCGCTGAACACCTTTGCCGGACTGGCGCTCGAACGCGCGGCCGAACGCCGCGAAGACGACGCCTGGCTGCATGCGCTGCAACGCGACGACGCCACCCGCTTTCTGGTGCTCGATCCCGACGCCCAGCTGTTCGCCGACGCCGAGGGCCTCCGGCCACGGCTGCTGACGCCGGACGAACGCGCCACCCTGCTGCCGGACGCCGACGCCAGCCTGCTCGGCGTCGATGCCGGCGGGCGCGGCCACTTCCTGCTGCGCGCCGACGCGATCCAGGCCGCGCGCATGGACGCCACGCTCGATACGCAGCGCATCCATCTGCGCAAGGCCGGCATGCTGTTCGACGCCTTCGACGCCGGCCTGTTCGCCTACGCCAGCGGCCTCGCCCACTGGCAGGCGCGGCACCGCTTCTGCCCGGCCTGCGGCGGCGCCCTGGAACTGCTCGCCGCCGGCCATCGCGCGCGCTGCACCCGCTGCGGTCAGTTGCAGTTCCCGCGCAGCGATCCGGCCATCATCGTCATCGTCGAACACGACGGCGCCTGCCTGCTGGGCCGCCAGGCCAGCTGGCCCGAAGGGCGCTACTCCACGCTGGCCGGCTTCGTCGAGCCGGGCGAATCGCTGGAAGACGCCGTGCGCCGCGAGGTGGCCGAGGAAGCCGGCGTTGCCGTCGGCGCCTGTCACTACCACTCCTCGCAGCCCTGGCCGTTCCCGGCCTCGCTGATGCTCGGCTTCACCGCCCACGCCCGCAGCCGCGCCATCGAACTGCGCGACGGCGAACTGGAACACGCCCGCTGGTTCACGCCGGAGCAACTGATCGAGGGCATCGAGCAGGGCAGCCTGCTCGCGCCGACACGGCTGTCGGTGTCGTGGCGACTGATCGAGCACTGGTTGCGCGAACGCGCCGGCATCGAGCTCGGCGCATTGTGCGAAGCCGCCGCCACGACCTGACCGGCGCGGCCCGCTACAATCGTCGAAAGCTTTCTTCGCCCGCAATCCGGAGTCGAACCCGTCATGGCTATACGTCTGCTGGTCGTTCTGGTGGTCATGCTGCTGATCCACCTGCTGCCGCACATGCCCAAGTACCGCCGTCACGGCTGGTTCCATCGCTGGACCGAGCACCATGCCGACAGCGACGGCGCGACCTTCGTCGCCTGGACCCTGCTGCCGCCGCTGATCCTGTGCGCCGTGGTGTCCATCGTGCTGTCGCAGATTCCGCTGATGACCGCGCTGTGGGGCCTGTTCGCGGGCTGCGTGCTGGCCTACAGCCTGGGTCCGCGCGATCTGGAGCGCGACATCGACGCCGTGCTCAAGGCCGGCGACCGCGACAGCCGCCTCGCCGCCGCGCAGTCCCTGCGCGCCACCGACGACGCCGCACCGCTGCCGTTCACCGCGCCGTGCCTGGTCGAGGCCGCGGTGTGGGCCGGTCTGCGCCGGCGCTTCGCGGTGATCTTCTGGTTCCTGCTGCTGGGCCCGACCGGCGCGCTCGGCTACCGCCTGGTGCGCCTGCTGCTGGTCGACCCGCCCGAAGGCGAAGACGACACGGATGCCGGCGAGACTTCGACACCCGCGCGCGGCCGCGCGGCGGCACGTCGCCTCGGCGAACTGCTGGACTGGCCCGCCGCGCACCTGATGGTGCTGGCGATGGCGCTGGTATCTGACTTCGACGCCGTGACCCGCGCCTGGCGCGAATGGCACGCCGACGCCGGCAACGCCGCGCGCAACTTCGACCCGGGCTTCCTGGGCGCGGTGGCACGCGCCAGCGTGGACGCCGACGTGGAAGCCGGCGACGGCGGCATCGAGGACACCAACGACGTGCTGGTCGAACTCGGCGACGCGCGGCGCCTGCTGCGCCGGGTGCTGGTGGTCTGGCTGGCCGTGGCCGCGCTGATCGTGCTGGGCGGCTGGTTCGTCTGAGCCAGCGCGCCTGAAGCACGCCACGCTGCGTCACCGCGTTCTCCGCTTGCCGAGCGCGGTACGCAACACCTCACCGACCAGTGCGGAGCAGCGCCTCCAGCTCGTGGACATGCCGGGACCGCGCCAATCCCTCCGCACCTGCCGTCGCGCAGGCCGCATACCAACGCGCGCGCGCCAGCGCAGTCTGCAGCATCACGCGTCGAACAGCCGCTGCCGCACCCACGCTGGCACGTTGCAACGCCCATGCCGCGTAATCGCGATCCAACGGCCAATCGAGCAGATCGGCTTCCGACGACAGGCGCGCGAGTACGGCCTCGGCTTCGTCCACCGTCGCCGCACGGGCCACGCTGGACACCATGCGATCGACGGCCTCTGTACTCACACCCGCTCGCGCCAACGCCGCCACCGTTTGTCGCCACGCATCCATCTGCGGACCCTCAGGCTTCCGCACCGCGCAGCTCGCGCACGCGCGCTTCCAGCGCGGCCGCATCGACACCCTCGGGCGCCACCGGCGCACCGACGACCAGTTCGATACGCGCACGGAAGCGTCGCGGCAGGCGCGCGCGGCGCAGGAAGTTGTCGCGGCGGCTGAACACACTGCCCCACAGTCCGCGCAGCGCCATCGGCACCACAGGTACCGGACGCCGTTCCAGCACGCGGCTGATGCCGGGCTTGAACGGCGCGATCTCGCCATCGGCGGTCAGTCCACCCTCGGGATACAGGCACACCACTTCGCCCGCCTCCAACGCCGCGTCGATGGCGTCGTAGGCTTGCTGCAGCAGCTCCGGGTCTTCCTTGGCGCCGGCGATGGGAATCGCGCCGGCCATGCGGAACAGCGGCCGCAGCAACGGCAGCCGGTAGATGCGGTAGTACATGACGAAGCGCACCGGCCGTCGCACGCAGGCCATCACGATCAGCGGATCGGTGAAAGCGACGTGATTGCACACCAGCAGCGCCGGCCCGTGCTCGGGAATGCGATCGATGCCTTCGCGGCGGATGCGGTACAGCGTGTTGACCAGTAGCCAGCCGAAGAAGCGCAGCGGAAATTCCGGCACCAGCGTGAAGATGTACACCGCCACCGCGGCGTTCATCACCGCCACCGTCAGGAACAGCTGCGGCACGCTCAGGCCGACGCCCAGCAGCACGATGCCGAAGGCCGCCGCCAGCACCATGAACAGCGAGTTGATGATGTTGGTGCCGGCGATGATGCGCGACAGCTGGCTGCGCTCGGCGCGTTCCTGCACCAGCGCGAACAGCGGCACGATGTAGAAGCCCGACACCATGCCGATCAGGACCAGGTCGATGGCGATGTGCCAGCCGCCCGCGCCGCTCAGCATGCTCCACCAGTTCTGCTCGCGCAGCAGCGCTTCGTGCGGCCGCACGAAATACAGGTCGATGCCGAACACGGTCATGCCAGCCGCGCCCAGCGGCACCAGACCCGGTTCCACCTTGCCGCCCGACAGCCGCTCGCACAGCAGCGAGCCGACGCCGATGCCGATGGAGAACAGCGCCAGCGCCAGGGTCAGCACGCTGGCGTCGCCGCCCAGGTAATTGCGCGTGTACAGCGGCAGTTGCACGGTGAGCGTGGCGCCGTAGAACCAGAACCAGGAGATGCCGAGAATGGCGTTGAACACCGTGCGGTTGCGGGTCGTGAAACCGAGCACGCGCCAGGTCTCGACGAACGGGTTCCACTCGAAGCGCAGGTCCGGCGCGGTCGCCGGCGAAGGCGGAATCGCGCGGCTAGCGAGGTAGCCAGCCAGGGCCACGCCGATCACCGCTGCCGAGGCCAGTTGCGGGCCGAGGTGCGGCACCGCCATCAACGCGTTGCCGGCCACCGAACCCAGCAGGATCGACAGCGAAGTGCCGGTCTCGACCAGACCGTTGCCGCCGACCAGTTCACTGGGATGCAAGGTCTGCGGCAGGATCGAATACTTGATCGGACCGAACAGCGTCGACTGCAGGCCCATCAGGAACAGCACTGCCAGCAGCATGCCCGGACTGGCCAGCATGAACGCCACCGAGGCCAGCGCCATCACCGCCACCTCCATCGCCTTGACGATGCGGATCAGGCGCGCCTTCTCCATGCGCTCGGCGAGCTGGCCGGCGCTGGCCGAGAACAGGAAGAACGGCGCGATGAACAGCGCCAGCGCGATGTTGTTGTAGGTGCTCAGCGCCTGCGAAGACATGCCCAGGCGGAACGTGGCCATGCCGATCAAGGCGTAGCGGAACGCATTGTCGTTAAACGCACCCAGCGCCTGAGTCAGAAAGAACGGCGCAAAGCGGCGCTTGCCCAGCAAGGCGAACTGACTCATCCGGTGTCCCCCACGAAACTCCGGCCAAGCCTAGCGCAAAACGCGGACGCCGCGATGACAGCCGCGCCGGCACCCCGCGCTCAATCGCGACGCAAAGCCCGATGACCGATATCGCGACGATAGAACACGCCGTCGAAACGGATGTTCTTGGCGCAGTCGTAGGCACGCTCGCGCGCCGTGCCCAGATCGTCGCCCAGCGCGCACACCGTCAGCACGCGACCGCCGGCGGTCACCGTCGCGCCATCCGCATCGCGCTTGGTGCCGGCGTGGAAGACCTTCACGTCCTTGCCGAAGGCGCCGTCCAGACCATGGATCGGCAGACCGCTGCGCACCTTGCCCGGGTAACCGCCCGAGGCCAGCACCACGCCAATCGCCGGGCGCGGGTCCCACTTCGCCTCGGTCTGGTCCAGACGGCCGTCCAGCGCGGCCTCGACCAGATCCACCAGGTCCGACTGCAGACGCATCATGATCGGCTGCGTCTCCGGATCGCCGAAGCGCACGTTGAACTCGACCACCTTCGGCGCGCCGCGCTTGTCGATCATCAGACCGGCGTAGAGGAAGCCGATGAACGGCGCGCCCTCGGCCGCCATGCCGCGCAGGGTCGGCTCGATGACTTCGCGCTGGATGCGCTTCTCGACCTCCGGCGTGACCACCGGCGCCGGCGTGTACGCACCCATGCCGCCGGTGTTCGGGCCGAGATCGCCCTCGTCGCGGCGCTTGTGGTCCTGGCTGGACACCATCGGCAGGAAGTTGTGGCCGTCGCTCATGACGATGTAGCTGGCTTCCTCGCCCTCGAGAAATTCCTCGATCACCACCCGCGCCGAGGCGTCGCCGAAGGCGTGCGCGCCGAGCATGTCGTGCAGCGCCTGCTCGGCGTCGGCGACGGTCAGCGCCACCACCACGCCCTTGCCGGCGGCCAGACCGTCGGCCTTGATGACGATGGGCGCACGATGCTGGCGCACGTGGTCGAGCGCCCGGTTCAGTTCGGTGAATACCGCGTAGCGCGCGGTGGGAATGTTGTGACGCTGCAGAAAATCCTTGCTGAAGGCCTTGGAGCCTTCCAGCTGCGCGGCGATGGCGCGCGGGCCGAAGCAGCGCAGGCCGGCGGCGCGGAAGCGGTCGACCACGCCCGCCACCAGCGGCGCTTCCGGGCCGACCACGGTCAGCTCCACGGCCTCGTCGCGCGCCAGCTGCAGCAGCGCCGCGGGATCGGAGGCATCGACCGCGACATTGCGCATGCCCGGCTCGACCGCGGTGCCGGCGTTGCCCGGCGCGACCAGCACCTCGCTGACGCGGCGCGATTGACGGATCTTCCACGCCAACGCGTGTTCGCGACCGCCGCCGCCGATCACCAGAACTTTCATGCCTTGCTCCACATCAGTCTTGCGCGCACGTCGGGGTGCGGGAGCCGCGTATGATCGCGCATGGCGCTGCCGCGGCCAAGCCGGGGCCCGCCGCGGAACGCGCGCACCCGGTATCCGCGCACAGAATGACCGCCGCCATCGAAAGGAAGCGGCGGCCCGCAGCGAGCGGCGCAGCATGCCCCTTCAACGGAGAGCGACAGGCGACGGGGCAGCTCAGGTCGCGTCGCGCAGGGCCGCCAGCAGCGCCTGACGCGGCAGCTTGCCGGTCTCGTTGCGCGGCAGCGCGGCCACGCGACGCAGCGGTCGCGGCAGGAATGCGGGGTCGAGCATCTCGCGCAGACGCGCGTTGAGTTCGGCTTCGCTCAGGGTCGGCGCCACCACCAGGGCGGCGATGCGGCGTACCTGCATGGCGTCGCTGCGGTCGAGCTGGAACATCACGCCATCCTCGACGCCGGGAATCGACAGCAGACGGCGGTTGAGGTCCCCCAGCGAAGCGCGCTTGCCGGCGATCTCCAGCAGGTCCGTGTTGCGCCCGCACAGACGGAAATGCCGCGCGTCGGGCAGTTCGACCAGATCGGCCAGCGTGACCTGTGCCGCCAGCTGCGGCGCCTCGATGCGGGTGCCGTCGGGCTGCGGATGCAGATGCACGTCCGGGTACAGCGCCCACAGCGATTCGGTCGTGGTGCGACGGCTGGCGAACACGCAGGTCTCGGTGGAGCCGAACACCTCCACCAGCGGCGCGCCGAAGCGATCCTCGGCGGCCTGCGCCAGCTCCAACGGCATCGGCGCAGTGGCCGACACCATCGCCGCCAGCGGCGGCAGGGTCACGTCCTCGGCCAGCAATGCGCGCAGGTGCACCGGCGTGATGACCAGCACGCGAGGCGCCGGCACCTCCGCCAGCTCGCGCGCGATGTCGGCGGCGAAGAACGGTCGCCCGGCATGCACGCCGACCTCGCCCAGCAGCGGCAGCAACACCGACATCTCCAGCCCGTACATGTGTTGCGGCGGCACCGTGGCGACGACCTCGAAGGCCGTGCCGATGTGCGCGGCGAAGCAGGCCATGTTGCCGGCGTTGCTGGCGTGCAGGCTGCCCCAGGTCTTGCGGTTGGCCTGCGGCTGGCCGGTGGAACCGGAGGTGTAACCGATCACGGCCAGATGCCCGGCATCCACATTCGGCACCGCGAAGACATCTTCGACCACCGCATGCAGCGCCGGCATGGCGATGAAGTTCGGCGGTGGCTCGCACGGCCGCGACTCGGCCAGCGCGTGACAGCCCGGATGCGCGGCCATGATCTCAGCCACGGCGCGCGGCGCGCGCGACGGCGGCAGCAGGTTGGTCTGTCCGGCCAGCACGATGGCGCAGAACGCGACCAGGAAGCTGTAGCGATCCTCGCACAGGTTCACCACGTACACGCCCGGCGGCAGGCTGGCGCGGACCTGGCGCACGTGCGCCAGGAACACATCGGCGCGAACCGGCGCGCCTTCGCGCCAGACCACGACGCGCGAGGGATCGCGGGCATGCAGCAGCGGCAGCTGCGCTTGCGGCGCGGGCTGCATGCATACGATCTGCGCCGCCGGTGCGCCGCCGATGTCGGATTCGCCGTTCACGGATGACCCACTCGCCTCCCCTAGCCGCGGATGATAGCGCCGGTGACGGCGTCACGAATGGTGGTCGGCTTGTCCGCACCGCCGACGGGCGCGTCCAGCACCGCGTCGAGACGGTCGCCGAAGGCCGCGTGCACGCCCGCGGCGTCGCGCGCCGGCGGCGTGCCGTGTCGGTTGGCGCTGGTCGAAACCAGGGCGCGACCGAAGGCCCGACACAGCGCCGCGGCGGGTGCATGCGCGGTCATGCGCAAGGCGATGCCGTCGTGCCCGCCGGTGATCCACGGCGGCACGTCGGCCGCGCGCGGCAGGATCCAGGTGTTCGGCCCGGGCCAGCTGTCGCGCACGCGCTGCAATGCGTCGGCGGGCAATGCGTCCAGATCGATGTAGGGCCGCAGCTGCTCGAAATCGGCGCCGATCAGCAGCACGCCCTGGGTCGCCGGCCGCTGCTTGAGCGCGAACAGGCGCTCGAAGGCATCGCGGTCATGCGGGTCGCAGCCGAGTCCGTACACGGCCTCGGTGGGATAGGCGATCACGCCGCCAGCGTGCAGCGCGGCGGCACAGCGTTCGAGACCGGCCTGGATGGATGCGTCGGACGAAGCGTTCATGGCAGTCGAGGTTCAGTCGGCGTCGCTGGCGGCCTTGCCGGCGGATTTCCTGGCCGAGGTCTTCTTCGCTGCCGTTTTCTTGGCCGCGGTCTTCTTGGTGGCCTTCTTGGTGGCCTTTTTGGCGGCAGCCTTCTTCGTCGCAGTCTTTTTGGCGGTCTTCTTCGTGGCCGTCTTCTTGGCCGCGGTCTTCTTGGCGGCCGCGCCGCGGCGCTTGCGCACCGGCGCGGCGGCCAGCAGCTCGACGCACTCGGCCTCGGTCAGTTCCTTGGGCTCGCGCTCCTTGGGAATGCGCGCGTTCTTCTCGCCGTCGGTGATGTACGGGCCGTAGCGGCCGTTCAACACCTGAATGCCGCTGTCGAACTCCTGGATGACGCGGTTGGCCAGCATCTCCAGCTTCTCGCGGATCAGCTCCTGCGCGCGCTCGAAGGTGACGGTATGCGGGTCTTCTTCCTTCGGCATCGAGGCGTAGGTGCTGCCCTTCTTCACGAACGGACCGAAACGACCGATGCCGGCGGTGACTTCCTCGCCGTCCTCGGCCTCGCCCAGCTTGCGCGGCAGCTTGAACAGTTCCAGTGCCTCGGCCAGCTCGATGGTATGCATGCTCTGACCCGGGCGCAGACTGGCGAACTGCGGCTTCTCCTCGTCGTCGCGCGTGCCGATCTGCGCGAACGGCCCGTAGCGGCCCAGACGCACGGACACCGGTTTGCCGGTCTTCGGATCGGTGCCCAGCTCACGCGCGCCGGTGGCCTGGCCGCGGTCCACGGTCTCGATCTTCTCGTCGACCTGGTCCTTGAACGGCTTCCAGAAGCGCTGCATCAGCGGCACCCAGTTTTCCTCGCCGCGGCTGACGGCGTCGAGCTCGTCTTCCAGCTTGGCGGTGAAGTCGTAGTCGACGTACTGGGTGAAGTGCTCGGTCAGGAAGTTGCTGACCGTGCGGCCGACGTCGGTCGGCTTGAAGCGGCGGCTGTCGAGCCAGACGTACTCGCGATTCAGCAGCACCTGGATGATCGAGGCGTAGGTCGACGGACGACCGATGCCGAATTCCTCCAGCGCCTTGACCAGGCTGGCTTCGGAGTAGCGCGGCGGCGGTTCGGTGAAGTGCTGGTCGGCGAGGATGTCGGTCAGCGGCACGACATCGCCCTTGGCCAGCTGCGGCAGACGGCGCTTCTCGTCGTCGTCGGCCTTGGTGTCCTGGCCTTCCTCGTACACGGCCAGGAAGCCCGGATCGATGACGGTGGTGCCGGTGGCGCGGAAGCTGGAATCGCCGACCGGGAATTCCACCGACACGGTGTTCAGCCGCGCGTGGATCATCTGACAGGCGACGGTGCGCTTCCAGATCAGCTCGTACAGCTTGCGCTGGTCGTCGTTGAGGTACTTGGCCACGTCCGCCGGGCGACGCATGGCCGAGGTCGGGCGGATCGCCTCATGGGCTTCCTGCGCGTTCTTCGACTTGGCCTTGTACACCTGCACGGCCTCGGGCAGCGCCTGCTGGCCGAAGTCCTTGGCAATGACCTCGCGCAGCTCGCTGGTGGCCTCGTCGGACAGCGCGGTGGCGTCGGTACGCATGTAGGTGATCAGGCCGACGTTGCCCTCGTCGCCGATGGCCACGCCTTCGTACAGCCCCTGCGCCACGCGCATGGTGCGGCTGGTGGAGAAACCGAGCTTGCGCGCGGCTTCCTGCTGCAGGGTCGAGGTGGTGAACGGCGCGGCGGGACGGCGCTTGCGCTCGCGGCTGCCGACTTCGCCGACCGTCAGCTGACCGCCGGCCGCCTTCAACAATGCTTCGCGCGCAGCGTGCGCGGTGGCCTCGTCGGTCAGATCGAACTGCTCGAACTTCTTGCCGTGCAGGCGCGTCAGCTTGGCGCGGAACGGCGTCTCGGCATGCGCCAGATCGGCCTCGATGGTCCAGTATTCCTGCGCATTGAAGGCTTCGATCTCCTTCTCCCGCTCGACGATCATGCGCAGCGCCGGACTCTGCACGCGGCCGGCCGACAACCCGCGCGCCACCTTGCGCCACAGCACCGGCGACAGGTTGAAGCCGACCAGATAGTCCAGCGCGCGGCGCGCCTGCTGCGCGTCGACCAGGTCGTGCGAGAGCTGGCGCGGATGCTCGACCGCCGCCTTGATGGCACGCGGCGTGATCTCGCTGAACACCACGCGGTGCACGTCCTTGCCTTCGAGCAGGCCTTCGGCGCGCAGAATCTCGCTGATGTGCCAGGAAATGGCCTCGCCTTCGCGATCCAAGTCGGTGGCGAGATAGATGGCTTCGGCCGCGCGGGCTTCCTTCTCGATGGCGTCGACGTGCTTCTGGTTGCGTTCGATCACGTCGTACTTCATAGCGAAGTCCTGCTCCGGATCGACCGCGCCCTCTTTCGGAATCAGATCGCGCACATGACCGTAGGAGGCCAGGACCTTGAAGTCCTTGCCGAGGTACTTGTTGATCGTCTTGGCCTTGGCCGGCGACTCGACGATGAGCAGGTTCTTTGCCATGCGGGCAAGCAATCCGTGTCAGCTGAGGGTTTCGCGCCGGAATTCCCGCGCATACATATATCTAGTGGGACCACACGCCGTAGCGAGCTGTCAAGCACATTCGGCGGAGGGCGTGCGCCAACGCGCATCAGGACACGCGCTGGAAACGTCCACCGGGGTGACTGGCAATGACGCCGTCCAGCTCCAGCTGCAGCAACAGCGAAGACAGCGCCGGACCGCTCAGACCGCTGCGCTCGCGCAGCGTGTCCAGCGTGACCGGGTCGTGTCCCAGCATGGCCAGCAGGTCGGCGCTGGCCGGATCCGACAACGATTCCGCCGCAGGCGACGCCGCCGCAACCGGCGCATCGTCCTGCAGGCGAGCCGCCAGTTCCGCGCCCTGCGCCCGCGCCAGCGGGACCAGGGACGCGCGGATTTCCTCGACGTCTTCCACCAAACGCGCACCGTCGCGGATCAACCGATGACAGCCACGCGCGAGCGGATTGTGAATGGAGCCGGGCAGCGCGTAAACCTCGCGACCGCATTCGGCCGCCAGGCGCGCGGTGATCAGCGAGCCCGAACGCAGGCCCGCCTCGACCACCAGCGTGCCCAGGGACAGCCCCGCGATGATGCGGTTGCGGCGCGGGAAATGGCCCGGACGCGCCACCGTGCCCGGCAGGAATTCGCTGACGATCGCGCCCTGTTCGGCGATGGATTCGGCCAGTCCGGCATGGCAACGCGGGTAGATCCGGTCCGGCCCGGTGCCGATCACCGCCACCGTGCCACCGCCCGCCTCCAGCGCCGCGCGATGCGCCGCGGCGTCGATGCCCTCGGCCAGCCCGCTGGTGATGACCAGTCCATGCCGCGACAGCGCCGCGGCGAAATCGCGCGCGAGTCGCCGCCCGGCAGGGCCGGCATTGCGTGCGCCGACCACCGCCAGCTGCGGACGCAGAAGCAGATCGCTGTTGCCGACCACGAACAGCGCGGCGGGCGGATCCGGCATGCATTCCAGCTGCGGCGGGAAGTCGACGTGCGTGCAGCACAGCAGGCGATGCCGTGGCTGCGCCAGCCATTCGAGGTCGGCCTCGATGCGCGTCGCATCCGGCGCACGCAACCAATCCCGGGCCGAGACGGACAGTTCGCCGGCCGCGGCATGCCGCCGCGCCTGCGCCAGCGCCGCGCGGATGTCGCCGCCGACATGCTCCAACAACGCCCGCAGACGCTTGCCACCCAGACCGGGCGTGCGCAGCAAGGTCAGCCAGACCGAGGTTTCCGATGCATCCTGCATGCGCTTCAGTGTAGGCAAGACGCATGCGAAAACGGCGCGGCCGAAGCCGCGCCGTCGCGTGGGATTTCGCCGACGCATGCGCCGGCGAAAGGCTTACTCGGGCATGCGCAGGATGTCGCCGGTATGCACCGGACGCACGCCGTCCATGATCAGGCCGTAGCTGACGTGATCGAAGGTACGGAACACCATCACGTGACCGACGAACTCGTCCGGCAGCTTGACGTGGTCGCCGATACTGCGCTGCATGCTCGAACTGGCCACGTCGTCGTGGATGGTCTCGCCCGGCGCGAACACCGAGTAGGTCTGGCCGTTGTCGACGCCGTCGCTGCTGCCGATGGACAAGGCCACGACTTCGTGCTTGCCGGCCGAACTCAGCGAATCGGTGAAGGCGATCACGTGGGCGTTGTCGGGCACCGATTTCGGCGCATGCGGGTAGTAGTACGGGTCGTACGGCTTGTCGTTGACCGGCAGGATGCGGTCGCCGGCGCGGATCTCGCGATTGCTGTCGGTCACCAGCAGGGTGGCCGGATCGCCGCCGCGCAGCATCTTCGCGGTGCCGATCACGCGGACTTCGACGCCGATCTCGTCACCCTTGCCGTAGTGACCGTCCTCACGCGAGTCTTCCTGCCACGGGCCGTTGATCATGGCCACGTTGCTGTCCAGCGCATGCGCAACGCGCGTCGGCGCATCGTCGAAGCTGCGGAACATGTGGGTCGGCCGGACGATGGCCCAGCGCTGACCCGGCTGTGCCTGCAAGCCGCGCACGTAGACGAACTGTCCGGTCACGCCGCGCGGCATGTTCTCCTCGAAGCCGACCACGTACGGCGACGCCTTCAGCTTGTCGCTGGACACCACGCGCATGTCGTCGAGAAACATCTTCAGATCGTCCAGCGGAATCGCCGGAATGGCCGAGCCGACTTCACGCATGCGCGGTTTCAGCATCACGTGCTGACCGTCGTAGGACAGATTGAGCACATCGCCCGGATAGATAAGGTGCGGGTTGTGCACTTGCGGGTTGGCCTGCCAGATTTCCGGCCACAGCCAGGGCTTCTGCAGGAAACGGGCGGAGATATCCCACAACGTGTCGCCCTTCTTGACCACGTAGGTATCAGGGTGGTCGGCACGGAGCTGGGCGCCCGCAGCGTACACGGCGACCGTCACCAGCAGACCGGCGAGTAGGGCAAGCGTTTTCTTAAACATGACGGGTAATCCCCCGTTCCCCCAAGGTTTTTGCGAGTGTAGCTGATTCGCCCCCCGACGCAAATGCGCAGCAGCGGGGATTCGCGGGAAGGCGGTCAGCACCGTACAATGAGCATGCTAATGGGGCGTGTGCTTGGTTTTCGCCGATTCGCCCGCAAATTGGCATCGCTATCCGGACTTTCATCATGAGCAAGCTGACCGTACTCGAGTTCCCCGACCCGCGCCTGCGCACGAAAGCCGCCCCCGTGGCGGTGTTCGACGATGCGCTGCGCACGCTGGTCGCGGACATGTTTGAAACCATGTACGACGCCCAGGGTGTGGGCCTGGCGGCGACCCAGGTCGATCGCCATCAGCGCCTGTTCGTGATGGACGTGTCCGAAGGCCGCGACGAGCCGATGGTGCTGTGCAATCCGCGCATCGTCGAAAAGCGCGGCAAGCAGATGGAACAGGAAGGCTGCCTGTCCTTCCCCGGCATCTTCGCCAACGTCGAGCGCGCCAGCTGGGTGCGCGCGGAGGCCGAGGACGCCGACGGCACCACCTTCAGCGTCGAAGCCGAAGGGCTGATGGCCGTGTGCATCCAGCATGAAATGGATCATCTGGACGGCAAGGTCTTCGTCGACTATCTGTCGCCGCTGAAGCGCTCCATGCTGCTGAAGAAGCTGGACAAACAGCGTCGTCAGGCAGGCTGACGCCATGCCGCGTCCGTTGCGTCTGGTGTTCGCGGGAACGCCGGAGTTCGCCCTGCCCTGCCTGCGCGCTTGCCACGACAGCGATGCCGAGCTGGTCGCCGTCTACACCCAGCCCGACCGCCCCGCCGGGCGCGGCCGCAAACTGACGCCGAGTCCGATCAAGCAGGCCGCGCTCGACTACGGCGTGCCGGTCGAGCAGCCCAAAACGCTGCGCGACGCCGAGGCCCAGGTCCGCCTGGCCTCCTACCGGCCCGATCTGATGATCGTGGTCGCCTACGGCCTGATTCTGCCGCAGGCCGTGCTCGACATCCCCACGCTGGGCTGCTGGAACGTGCACGCCAGTCTGCTGCCGCGCTGGCGTGGCGCGGCGCCGATCCAGCGCGCCATCGCTGCCGGCGACACGGACACCGGCGTCGCCCTGATGCGCATGGAGGCCGGCCTCGACACCGGTCCGGTCCTGCTCGAACGCCGCCAGCCCATCGCCGCCGACGAAACCGGCGGCAGCCTGCACGACAAGCTCGCCGCGCTCGGCGCCGAGCTACTGGCCGATGGCCTGCGCCGCGCACTCGACGATGACCTGCCGCCGGCGCGCCCGCAGCCCGACGACGGCGTGACCTACGCGCACAAGCTGGACAAGGCCGAAGCCGAACTGGATTTCTCGCGCTGCGCGGTGGAACTGGAGCGCAAGGTGCGCGCCTTCGACCCATGGCCGGTCGCGGTCGCGGACGTCGCCGGCGAACGTCTGCGCCTGTGGTCGGCCAAGGCCATCGACCGCGACCACGACGCCGCGCCCGGCACCGTGCTGGGCGGCGACGCGGACGGCCTCGACATCGCCTGCGGCGAGAACGTGCTGCGCGTCGGCGAAGTCCAGCGCGCCGGCGGTCGTCGCATGCGCGTGGCCGATTTCCTCAACGCGCGCCCCGACCTGCGTCGGCGCGAAACCTGAGGCCGCCGCCGATGGCGAAACCCGCCGCACCCGACACCCGCGCGCTCGCCGCCCATGCGCTGGCGGAAATCGCCCTGCGCGGCGCGTCCTCGCGCGAGGTGCTGGCGCGCCTGACGCCGCAACTGCCCGACGCACGCGATCGCGGCCTGCTGCATGCGCTGGTGCAAGCCGGCGCACGCAGCTGGCTGCGCTACGACATCGCGCTCGACCGCATGCTGGACAAACCGCTGCGACGCAAGGAACCGACGATCCACGCACTGCTGGCGCTCGGACTGGTGCAGCTGGACGTGCTGGAACTGCCGGCCTATGCCGCCGTCGCCGCCACCGTGCAGGCCGCGCGCAGCTTGGGCAGACCGCGCATGGCCGGCCTGGTGAACGCGGTGCTGCGGCGCTGGCAGCGCGAAGGCGATGCCTTGCGCGCGCAACTGGATGCCGACGACGTCAGCCGCTGGGCGCAGCCGGCCTGGCTGATCGATGCCGTGCGCAGGGACTGGCCGCGCGACGCCGAACGCGTGCTGGCCGCTGCCAACCGCGAAGCGCCGTTGACCCTGCGCGTGAACCGCCGCCACGGCACCCGCGACGCCTATCTCGATCGCCTGCGTGAGAGCGAGATCGCCGCGCATGCACATCCCGAACTCGACGACGCCGTGGTGCTCGCCAACAGCACCGACGTGACCCGCCTGCCCGGCTTCGCCGACGGCGATGTCGCGGTGCAGGACGGCGCCGCGCAGCTGACCGCCGACCTGCTCGATCTCGCCGACGGCCAGCGCGTGCTGGACGCCTGCGCGGCGCCTGGCGGCAAGACCTGCCACGCGCTGGAGCGTCACCGCCTCGACATGCTCGCGGTGGAACTGGACGCCGGCCGCGTGCCGCGCATCCGCGAAAATCTGCAGCGCCTCGGTCTCGACGCACACGTGCTGCAGGCCGATGCCGCACAACCGGACGCCTGGTGGGACGGCACGCCGTTCGACCGCATCCTGATCGACGCGCCGTGCTCGGCCAGCGGTGTGCTGCGTCGCCGTCCCGACGTGCGCCTGCACCGCCGCGCCACCGACATCGCCGCGCTGAACGCGATCCAGCGACAGCTGCTGGACGCGCTGTGGCCGCTGCTGGCGCCGGGCGGGCGGCTGCTGTACGTCACCTGCTCTCTGCTGCGCGCCGAGAACGAAACGATCGTCGCGCCGTTTCTGGCCGCGCATGCCGACGCCGAGGCGCTGCCGATCGCCCTGCCGATGGGCCAGGCCGCCGGTCCCGGCTGGCAGATCCTGCCGGGCGATGCCGATCTCGACGGCCTGTACTACGCCGCTCTCGGCAAGCGTCGCGCCTGAAGCCGCCCGCCGCATCGTCCGGCCACACACGGTATCCTGACGCGTCCTTGAGGCCCGCTGCCGAGCATCCGTGAACCGACCCGTCCCGCTATCCCGCGCCCGCCCCCTGTTCCTGCGCAGCGCGCGCGCCGAACTGATCGCGCTGCTGCTGTTCGCCCTGGTGCTGCTGGGCATCGGCATCGGTCTGCGCGATCCGTGGCCGTCGGACGAGCCGCGCTTCGCCCTGGTCGCACGCTGGATGGTCGAACACGGCCAATGGCTGTTCCCGCACCGCGGCCACGAGCTGTACCCGGACAAGCCGCCGGTGTTCATGTGGCTGCAGGCGTTCTTCTACCTGATCGTGCGCAGTTGGCGCGTGGCCTTCCTGCTGCCCTCGCTGCTGTCGGGTCTGATGACACTGGGCCTGGTCTACGACCTCGGCCGCCGGCTGTGGAACCACCGCAGCGGGCTGCTGGCCGCGGCCGCGCTGCTGCTGACGATCCACTTCACCTACCAGTTCCGCAACGCGCAGATCGACCCGCTGGAAGTGGGCTGGATCACGCTGGCCAACTACGGCCTGCTGCGCCACCTGTTGCTGGGTCCGAACTGGCGCTGGTTCGCCGTCGGCTGCTTCTTCGCCGGCGTCGGCGTGATCACCAAGGGCGTCGGCGTGCTGGCGCTGCTGATGCTGGCGCCGTTCCTGTTCGCGCGCTGGCGCGGCTGGCGCCACCTGGCGCTGCCGCGCGGCGGCTGGCGCTGGGCCGGTTCGCTGGCGCTGTTCCTGGTGCCGATCCTGGCCTGGCTGGTGCCGATGGTGCTGACCGCGCACCTGGACGGCGACCCGCAGCATGCCGCCTACGTGCAGAACATCCTGTTCGGCCAGACCGTGCATCGCTACGCCACCCCGACCGGGCACATCCATTCGCCGTTCTACTTCCTCGGCATCATGGCCACCGACTGGCTGCCGCTGGCGCTGCTGCTGCCATGGGCGATCCCGGCCTGGTGGCGACGCCTGAAACGCCGCGACGCCCGCTACCTGCTGCCGCTGGGCTGGTGGCTGCTGGTGCTGATGTTTTTCTCGCTGAGCCCGGGCAAGCGCGACGTCTACATCCTGCCCGCGCTGCCGATGGTGGCACTGGCGATGGGGCCGCTGCTGCCCGGCCTGCTGCGCAAGCTGGGGCCGCGCCGCGCGCTGTTCGGACTGACGCTGCTGCTGGCGTCGCTGCTGAGCGTCGCCGCCGCGCTGGCGATGACCCGGCATCCGCACTGGGCCATGCAGATCGAGCGCAGCCTCGACCCACGCATCTGGCGCGTGCTGCTGGCGATCGGCGTCAGCGGCCTGCTCGCCGCCGCTCTGTTCCGCGTGCGCCGCGCCGCGCTGGGCTGGGCCTTTTTCGCACTGGCGCTGTGGAGTCTGTACGGACTCTGGGGCTATCCGATCCTCAACGGCGACCGTTCGGCGCTGGACGTGATGCAGCGCGCGCGCCAGCTGGCCGGACCGCAAGTCACGCTGGGCCTGGTGGCGTGGAAGGAACAGAACCTGCTGATGGCGCAGGGGCCGGTCGCCGAGTTCGGCTTCCTGCGGCCGTGGTCGCAGCAGTACCGGGCCGCGACGCATTGGTTGCACGCCGATCCGTCGCAGCGACGGCTGTTCATGCTGCAACAGGCGATGGGCGACTGCGTGGACCGGGCCAAGGCCACCCACATCGGCCACGCCAACCGCCGCGAGTGGTGGCTGGTGCCGGCCGATGCACTGGTGCCAGGCTGCGTGCCGGCCGACGGTCGCGACGACGACTGAGGCTGCTCGTCTTCAGGCAGCGACGTCGGCGCGCAGATCCTCCGGCGGCTGCGCGAATTCACCCAGATGGGCGTCGATGCCGTGCTCGCAACGCTGCAATCCGCGCGCGACCGCGACGTCGAGAATCTCGTCGTTGATGCTGCGCCCCTCGTACTTGCGGCTGCGATGCCACAGGTGCGTGGCCATGCCGGCAAAACGCATGTCGCGACGCATCAGGCCGTAGTTGAAGGCGCGCACGGCCAGTTCGGCATCTTCGCGCCCCCAGCCGGTCATGGCTTCGTTGAAGCCGTTGATGGCGATCAAATCCTCGCGCCAGAAGCCCATGTTGCAACTCTTGATGCCGCGCCGGGTCGTGCGCGGCTGCGCCCAGGCGCGCGCCAGCCACAGCAGACGCAACGAATGCCGACGTCTTTGCAGACCGCGGGTGAAGAAATGCGGTTGGAAGCGTCCGTTCGCAAACATGCGCCGCGTGGCCTGTTCGTTCGGCAACATGCGCGAACCCTGCACGAAGCAACCGCGCTGAGCGAAAGCACGATGATCGGCGATGAAGTGCGCGCTCGGCACCATGTCGCCATCCAGCAGAACGATGTAATCGCCGCGCGCCGCGAGAATGCCGCGATTGCGCGCACGACTCATGCGGGCGCCATCGTCCGGTTGCCAGATATGGGTCAGGCGTACCGGAAAGGTCCGCGCATGGCGTGCAAGCACCTTGCGCGTCTCTTCGCTGGAGCCATCGTCGGTCACGATCACCTCGAACGGCAGCTCGCGCTGACGCTCCAGGCCCTGCAGGACGGCATCGAGCGCCTGCGGCCAGTTGTAGGTGATGACAATGACGCTGATGCGCATCCGAGACTCCCCTTGCTCGCGCCTCACTGAAGGCCGCGATATTCCTTGGCGATTCGCGACCGGCGCTTCCACACCGGCCAAAGGATGGACACGGCACGTTCCAGGTTGCGCCACCAGGAGTCGCGCCGCATGCGTACTAGCATGGCGTATCGGCGCGCTTCTCGCCAGGTTGGGTCCGGCTTGGTCTTGAATTCGTGCTTGACGCTCTCCAGCGATCGCTCGTCCAGACCCACACTGGCGGCGTAGTGCTGGATCAGCGCACGCGAGCGCATGCGGTTGTGGTACTCGTTGACACGCGTGCGCTGCCCCCACCAGCCGTTCTTGCCGTGGATGCGGTAGTGCACCTGCCCGGTCGGCAGATAGTACTTGCGTCCGCCCAGCACACTGGTGCCGAACACCAGACAATTGTCGGCCGACAGTTTCCAGGTCCGCGCGATGCGCTCCGGCAGATCCAGCACCCGCTGCGCCATCGGGCGTCGCAGCGAAATCGCCGAAGTCGGCGCGCCGTACCACTGCGCCAGCATGAAGGTGCTGATGGCCGTGTAACCCAGATCCACGGGACGGTCGGCAAAACCCATCCGACGTTGCTCATCGCCGAACAGATGCAGATCGGAGAACGCGAAATCGACGTCCGGCCGCGCGTCGTACAACGCGCCGATCTGGTCCAGATACTGCGGACTCCAGTAATCGTCGGCATCGAGGAAACAGACCACGTCGCCGGTGCAATGCGCCAATCCGCGCAGGAAGGCGGCGAGCTGCCCGCCGTTCTCGCCGAGCAGGAGCGTGACCTGCGCATGGCTGCCGTAGCGCTCGCGCAGCAGGGCCGGCGTGCCGTCGCTGGAGCCGTCATCCACCACGATCAACTGCGTCGGCGCGCGCGTCTGCGCCAGCACGCTCTCGATGGTCTGCTCGATGTACGCGCGGTAGTTGTAGCTGGTAATGACAACGGAAAACGTCGTGGAGCCGCTCACGAATGGCCCTCCGCCAGCAACGCGCGGAAGTAGCGCACGGTTTCGCGCAGCCCGTCCTCCAGACTCACGCGTGGTTCCCAGTCGAGCCGCTCGCGCGCCACCGCGATGTCCGGCTGGCGCTGCCGCGGATCGTCCGCCGGCAGCGGCTGGAAGCTCAGGCGGGATGTGCCTCCGACGATGGCCAGCACCTTCTCGGCCAGTTCCAGCATGGTCGACTCGACCGGGTTGCCGATGTTGACCGGACCGGTGAAGCCCGCCTCGGTGTCCATCATGCGCAGCATCGCCTCGACCAGATCGTCGACGTAGCAGAAGCTGCGCGTCTGCTGGCCGTCGCCGTAGATGGTGATGTCCTCGCCCTTCAGCGCCTGCACGATGAAGTTGCTGACCACGCGGCCGTCGTTGGGATGCATGCGCGGGCCGTAGGTGTTGAAGATGCGCACGACCTTGATGTCCAGCTTGTGCTGGCGGTGGTAGTCGAAGAACAGCGTCTCGGCGCAGCGCTTGCCTTCGTCGTAACAGGCGCGGACGCCGATCGGATTGACCCGCCCCCAATAGCCTTCCTGCTGCGGATGCACTTCCGGGTCGCCGTAGACCTCGCTGGTGGACGCCTGCAGGATGCGCGCCTTCACCCGCTTGGCCAGGCCCAGCATGTTGATTGCGCCATGCACGGAGGTCTTGGTCGTCTGCACCGGATCGAACTGGTAATGCACGGGCGAAGCCGGACAGGCCAGATTGAAGATGCGATCGACTTCGACGTAGAGGGGAAACGTCACGTCGTGGCGCATGGCCTCGAAATAGGGCCGATCGATCAGATGCGCGATGTTGCGCTTGCTTCCGGTGAAGTAATTGTCGACGCAAAGTACGTCCTGCCCGGCATCGAGCAGCCGTTCGCACAAATGCGAGCCTAGAAAGCCGGCGCCGCCGGTGACCAGAACGCGATTCATAAGATGTGTTCGCAGATCCTGAGAGACGGGAGGCGACCTCCTGTCACCGCGTTGAAAGCGCAGTGTGCCTCAATTTCGCCAAAGCTTCGACGTACCGACGCACACAGTGGAAAGAAGATGACTGGGCATGTCCTTCGGAACCGCGTAGGCTATGGCAAAATAATTCGTCCGGAAGGTTTTGCGCGGGGGACAGTCAGGCGCAATTCATCGCCGGTCGCGTATGCATCGGAAGCGAACGCCCTTCGAATGGACCAGCACGTGCCCAGCATCAATCTCGTCGCCCGTGACAACGGAGTCGGCTTGAGTCGTGATTTGAGTATTCTGGGGGAAGTACTCAACGCCAGCGGTTTCGACGTAACCGTCACCGGCATCCACGGCGGCAAGTTGACCAAGTGGTTGCGCCCGCCGGCCAAGCGCATCGAGTGGCGCTATCGCCGCGTGCGCGGCCGGGATGCCGCTACGCGTTTCGACGTCAACATCATGCTGGAACACATCTGGCCGGACGATCTGCCGTTCGCCCGCCATAACGTGTTGATTCCGAACCCGGAATGGTTTCTGCCGCGCGACAGGCGCCATCTGGACCGCATCGATCTGGTGCTGGCCAAGACGCGGCACGCCGAGCGCATCTTCCGTCGCCTCGGCAAACCCGTCATGTACACCGGCTTCACCGGGCGTTGTCGTTTCGACCCCGAACAGCCGCGCGAATCCTGCTTCTTCCATCTGGCCGGTCGCAGTCATGCCAAGGGCACCGAGCGCCTGCTGGCGCTGTGGCGCCGCCATCCGGAATGGCCGCTGCTGACCGTGGTGCAGAATCCGCGCACGGCACGACCCGGCCCGCCCGCGCCCAACATAGAACATCATGTCGGCTACCTCGCCGATGACGAGTTGCGCCGCCTGCAGAACCGGCACCGGTTCCATCTGTGTCCGTCCGAGACCGAGGGCTTCGGCCATTACATCGTCGAAGCGATGACCGTCGGCGCGCTTACCGTCACCGTCGATGCCGCGCCGATGAACGAGCTGATCACACCTGATCGCGGCCTGCTGGTGCCCTGCGAGCGCACCGGCACCCAGCATCTGGCGACCACGCACTTCTTCGACGAAGCGGCGATGGAACAGGCGATCGAAACCGCGATCCGCCTCGACAAGCCGCGCCTGGAACAGCTGGGCAAGGCGGCCCGCACCTGGCATCGCGAGAATCGCGAAGGCTTCGGCGCACGCCTGACCCAGGTCCTGCATCGCCTGCTGGACGCACCCGAGACGCTGGCCGCCTCGCTGCGACAGCCGCCCACGGCATCCCCGCTGACGAACCCGTCATTGCTGCAAGCGCGGCGCAGCAACACGCCGCCGCAGGACACGCTGCGCAAGACCGTCGCCTAGGATTGCGGCGTCTCCGCGACGGGCGCTTTGCCCGCCATGCCGTGCCGCGTGCGCATGGCACTGAGCAACATCGCCAGCGCCAGCGGCAGCCAGGTCAGCAGCCATTCCGGCCTCGGACTGCGCAGCAGGCTGGGGCCGTCGAACTGCAGCGCCACACTGGCGAAGATCCACACGCCCAGCACGATCCGCCCCAGCGGCAAGGCGCGCATGCGCCAGCCGGTCCAGCCGATCCAGGCCCACAGCAGCAGCCACAGCAGCAATCCCGGAAGACCAAGTTCGATGGCGATGTTGGTGAACAGGTTGTGGCTGTGGGTCCAGCTTTGATCGCCGACGGCGATGGTGTACTTGCTGCCCATGCCCAGCCCCCCCCATGGATGCCGTTCGATCATCGCCAGCGCGCGCTCGAAGATCTGCGGGCGGTAGGACAGGCCGCGGTGCAGTACCAGCGAGGGTTTCAGCAGGATCACCGTCGCGGCCGCCAACACACCCACGACCGCGAACCCCCGCGCCAGAAGCCCCGGTCGCCAGAATGGCAGGCTCACCAGGCACACGAACAGCGCCAGCCACGCGCCGCGACTGCCGGTCCAGGCTACGAACACGGCCAGTAATGCCAGCGCAATCAGCCACGGCACGCGCCGCCAGCCGCGCGACGGCGGCAACTGCGAAAGCCAGACGAAGGCGGCCCCCATCGCATAGGCGGAGAGGTTCGGGCCGTCGAGCATGTCGAAGCCGACCATGCGATGCGTCCAGACGATGTCGCGCCAGGGGAAAGCCAACATCGCCGCCAGCGCGCTGAACGCCATGCCCCAGCCCGTCACACGCAGCAAGGTCTCGACCGAGCCCGGGCGCGAAGACCCCCAGGCCAGCCACGCATGGAGATACAGCACCACGAACAGCGGCACCTTGATGCGTTCAACCTCATGCGTTCCGGTGGCCCACAAAAGGGTCACGCAGGCCCACGCCAACAGCACGGCGCAGGTCCACGTCACGCTGCGCGGCACCGCACGCAGACAGCGCCCGCGATCGACGATCCAGCATGCCAGGCTCGGCACGAACAGCAGCAGGGCCACCGTCCAGTGGAACACGCTGCTGGCGTGCTTGCCCGGCACCAGCGCCATGCCGACCGGAAGCCAGAACAAGCCGACCGCGAGCAGATCGCGGATGCCGAGACGCCGTGCCTCAAGCGCCCCGGCGGACGAGCGAGGCGCGGACATCGTCGTGTTGTGTTCTTCTTGATGCTGCATCGTCTCGTGACCGGTCGAGTACCGGCGGGGCTGTACGCGACCCTGGGTCATGCGTTGTCATCCGTGTTATTCCCGCCGGAAGCATACCCAGCCCCACCCGAACCTGTCTCCCACAATGCGCCCGCGAAGCGCCTCCCGTTACACCCGGTTCAGCCCGAACCGCCGCAAGCGACCCGCTGCACGCTTCGTCGTCACGCCACCGGGCGCCACCTCGATCTCGGCTAGAATGCCCGCATGCCGACACTTGCGCTGACCCTGGTCGTGATGACCCACAACGAGGCCGCGAACATCGCCCGCTGCCTGGACAGCGTGCCGTTCGCCGCCGAGAAGCTGGTGATCGACTGCGGCAGCACCGACGCCACCTGCGAGATCGCTCGCGCGCACGGCGCCCGGGTGGTGCATCAGGACTGGCTCGGCTTCGGTCCGCAGCGCAACTTCGCCACCACGCAATCGTCCAACGACTGGATTCTGGCGCTCGACGCGGATGAATATCTGTCGCCCGAGCTGACCGCCGAACTGCAGCGCCGCCTGCCCGAGGTGATGGCCTCGGACGCCGCCGTCGGCACCCTGCGCCGCCGCACCATGTACATGGGCGCGCCGATGCGCTGGTACCGGCCAATGGTGGGCGAGAAGATGACGCGCCTGTACCATCGCGACCGCGCCCGCTGGCGCGACGTGCGCGTGCACGAATCACTGACCTGGGACGGCACCGAAGTACGCTTCGACGCACCGTTCGAGCATCTGCACAACCCGACCCTGGTGCACAAGGGCCTCAAGGTGCTGCGCTATGCGGAACTCAAGGCTCGCGACTGGCGTCAGAAACAACGCCCGCCGCGCATGTGGGACTGCCCGCTGGTGTTCGCGTCGAGCTTCATCAAGGACTACGTGTTCCGCCTGGCCGTGCTGGACGGCTGGCGCGGCTTCGTGGTGGCGCAGACCGCCGCCTCGTACGCCGTGTACAAACGCATGCGCTACTACGAGATGTGCGTGAACCCCGATTCGGTCGACATGGCCGCCGAACTGCTGAACCGCCACGGACTCGATCGATGAGCAAGCACTACCTCCTGTACGGCTCCGAACGCTACGCCCTGGCCATCCTGCGACCCGTGCAGGAAGCCATTCGCGCGCGCGGCGACGAGGCCGCCTGGTTCTTCGACGGCCCCGGCGGCGAGGACCTGGTCGAAGGCGAGCGCTGGCTGCGCACCACCGAGGAAGTGCGTGCGTTCAACCCGCGCGCGGTGCTGACGCCGTCCAATGCGGTGCCGCACTTCTTTCCCGGCGTGAAGGCCGAAGTCTTCCACGGCTTCGATGCCGGCAAGCCGCGCCACATCTACATCCGCGGCTTCTTCGACCTGTACTGCACCACCGGACCCAACGACACCGCCGCCTTCGGCGAGATGGCCACGAAACTGGGCCACTTCAGCGTCGCGCAGACCGGTTGGCCCAAGCTGGACCCGTTCGCCGACGTGTTCCAGCCCGAACACCCGGCGCCGGTGCGCACGCCGCCGGTGATCCTGTACCACTCCACCTTCTCGCCGTCGTGGAGCGCCGCCGAGACGCTGCACGACGAGGTCAAGCGCCTGTCGCGCGACGGCCGCTGGCGCTGGATCGTCACCTTCCACCCGAAGATGAACGCCGACACCGTGGCCCGCTTCAAGGCGCTGCAGAACGAGCACCTGAGCTTCGCCGAGAACGACAACATCCTCGAACTGTTCCCGCAGGTCGACATGATGTGTTCGGACACCTCCTCGGCGCTCAACGAATTCCTGCTGACCGGCAAGCCGGTGGTGACCTTCAACAACCGACGCCCCGGACCGCAGCTGATCGACATCCACGACGCCGCCGACTTCGAGCCGGCCATCCAGCGCGCGCTGTCGCGGCCGCCGGAACTGATGAAGGCGATCCGCGACTACGGCGAGGCCATCCATCCGTATCATGACGGGCGGTCCAGCGAACGCGTGCTGGACGCGGTGGAAGCCTTCATCGCCGATGGCGGACGCAATCGCAAGCGCAAGCCGGGCAACTTCTGGCGCAAACTGAAAATCCGCCGCCGTATCGGCTACTGGGGCCCGGTCCGCTGACCGCGCGCTGACATTCCTTCGACGAAAACCGGGCATGCAACCGAAGCACTACTCCCGCTCCGAACACCTGCGCGCGCTGTGGCCGTGGCTGCCGCTGTGGACCGCGCTGGCCCTGCTGGCGATCTTCGCCCACGGCCCGATGCCGATGTACTCGACCCGCACCCTGGCCGTGGCCTGGGAAATGTGGAGCGGACACCACTGGATCGTGCCGTACTTCAACGGCGCGCCGTACAGCCACAAGGTGCCGCTGCTGTTCTGGCTGATCCACGCTGGCTGGTTCGTGTTCGGCGTCAACGACATCTGGCCGCGCGTCCTCGAAGTCGGCTTCGGCGCCGCGCAACTGGTGCTGGCCGCGACCATCGCGCGCCGCCTGTTCCCGGATCGCCCGTGGGTCGCCAAGGCCACACCGTGGATGCTGGCCGCGCTGGCCTACGCGTTCCTGTTCAGCCTGCAGATCATGTACGAGGTGCTGCTGGGCGTATGCGTGCTGTCGGCGATGCTGACGCTGACTCCTAGCGCCCGGCGCGTCGCGCCGCGCTGGTGGCTGTTCGGTTTCTGGATCGGCGCCGGCCTGCTGACCAAGGGACCGGTGATGCTGCTGCACGTTGCCTTCCCGTGGCTGCTCGGCCCGCTGTGGAGCGACTACGCGCGTCGCGAGAAGGCGCGCTGGTACGGCTTCGGTCTGCTCGCCGTGCTCGGCGGTCTGCTGATGCTCGGCGCCTGGCTGTGGCCGGCGCTGGAACTGGGCGGCCACGCCTACGCCGAGAAGCTGCTGTTCAAGCAGACCGGCGGACGCGTGGTCGACTCGTTCGCGCATGCCCGGCCGATGTGGTGGTACCTGCAATGGCTGCCAGTGCTGCTGTTCCCGTTCGCGGCCTGGCCGCGCGCCTGGGTGGCGGTGGCCAGCCTGCGCCGCCCGCTGCTGCCGGGCATCCGTTTCCTGCTCTGCTGGCTGCTGCCAGTGCTGTTGGGTTTCTCGCTGATCAGCGGCAAACAGCTGTACTACCCGCTGCCGGAATTCGGCGGCGCGGTGATGCTGATCGCCGCGGCCCTGGCGCTGCTGCGCGAGCGCCACCCGCGCCTGGCCGCGACGCCGTGGCTGGGCGGATGGGCGATGGCACTGGGCGGCTTCGCCTTCGGCATCCTGCTGCTGGCGTTGCCTTCGCTGGCCGGACGTCCGCCGTTCGCCAGCCACTGGATGGTCGACCTGGCCGTCTACAGCCGCTATTTCGGCGTGATCTACCTGCTGCTGGGCCTGCTGCTGCTGCTGCGTGGACGCGGCGAACTGCGCCGCATCGCCATCGGCGGCATGATCGGCACCTTCGTCGCCAACGCGCTGTTCACGGTCGCACTGTGGACACCCTACGACCTGCGCCAGGCCAGCGCGTTGTTCGCGCAGGCCAGCGCCGAAGGCCATGCCACCGCCAGCGTCGGTTATCCGGAAGGCCAGTTCACCTTCCGCGCACGCCTGCGCACGCCGGTGCAGCAGTTGGAGAGCCGCAAGGACATCCTCGATTTCGCCGCACAACATCCGGACGGCCTGGTCGCCACCTACCGCCAGAACGCCGATCTCATGCCTACCGACTTGCGCTACGCGCTGCTGGTGCAACCGTTCCGCGGCGATTGGCTGGTGCTGTGGAAGGCCAGCACGCTGGCGGCGATCCGCTCCGGCGAAACGCCGCCCGAACCCGCCCAACCGACACGCTTGCTGCCGTCGCCGGACTACTGGCGCTACCGCAGCGTGCGCGCGCACTGATGACGGACCGCATCGCCGCGCTGCAAGCGCAAATCGGCGGCCCCCGCGACGGCGCCCTGCTGCGCTTCGCGCTGGGCAGCGCGCTGCTCGATGCGAAGCGCACGGCGGAAGCCTGCGAGGCCTTCCACGCCGCGGTCGATTTCGACCCCGACTATTCGGCCGCGTGGAAGCTGCTGGGCAAGGCGCTGCTCGCGCACGAGGATTTCGATGCCGCCGCCGAGGCCTGGCGGCTCGGCATCGACGCCGCCGCCCGGCGCGGCGACAAGCAGGCGGAGAAGGAAATGCAGGTCTTTCTTCGGCGACTGCAGAAACCGCGAGGATAGGATCGACACTGCGGATGCCGCTGGCGCATCCAGCTGTCCGCAAAACCCTGCGCGCACGGCGCTCTGCACCCCCTAGCCGTTGTACGGATTCCCGTCGCCCGGCGCCGGCGGCGTGTAGCGTCGATATGTCCACTGATACTGCGTGAACGCACGCTCGACGCACGCCTCGACGCCGCGATTCAGCGCGGCGCAGGCGCGATCCGGATCGGCATCGTCCAAGCCTTCCGGGGCCGGCAGAAGGTGGATGCGATAACCCGCCCCCTTCGGCAAACGCTCGGCGAACGCGAACAGCACCGTGGCGCCGGTGCGCGCGGCCAGCCTCGGCAGCAACACCATCGTCAGCGCGCGGCGTCCATAGAACGGCGCATAGCGGCCTTCGCCCTGGCGCGGCTTCTGGTCCGGCAGAATGCCGACCGTGCCGCCCGCGGCGAGCCGCTTGAACAGCGTGCGTACGCCCGCGCCCTCGGCGCGCACCTGCTCCGGCGCCAGGTCGCCGCGCACCTTGCGCAGCAGCGCTTCCAGCGCCTTCACATGCGGCGGGCGATAGAGGATCGCCATGCGCGTCTGGCTGCAAAGCCAGTAGTTGAGCAGTTCCCAGCAACCCAGATGCGGCGCCGCGATGATCACACCCTTGCCGCGCTCCAGCGCGGCGCGGAAATGCGCTTCGCCGCGCACCTCGCGCACGTGCCGCAACGCACGCCGCGCGCCACTGCCCCAGACGCTGGCCATTTCCAGCATCGACTTCCCCTGGTCGCGCAAACACGCGGCCGCCAGTCGGCGCTGTTCGTCCTCGTCGAGTGCGCGACGTGCGATGGACATGTTCACGCGCGCGGTGTGCGCCGCGCGCGCGCCGAACAGGCCCATCAAGCGCCCCAGCCCGCTGCCGATCGCGTGCAGCACGCGCAGCGGCAACAGCGCCAGCAGGCGCAGCAGGAAATACAGGACGGCGATATCGGGACGCATCCGCGCAAGTGTAGCGAATGCTGCCAGGTCGGCGCGCGCGGGCACCCTGCGCGCAAGTGTGCCGCATGAACGGATCGACCGGCAGACGAGCGCCCCGGCATCGTGCGAACGCATCGCCGACGATCCAGCGCCAGCGCGCTTCCATGACCTCCATTCTTCTCTGCCGGCATACAAGGCTGCGCCGGAATCCCCCGGCGCCTTGCGTCGCGCGCGATCACGGCAACCCCGGGCCTCCGACACAGCGCTCGACCGCGCGCCGCGATCGCGGCATGGTAGGCCGGTCCGGCATGCGGCCCTCACGCCTGCCGAGCATCGTCATCGCTCTCCAACGCTTCTGCCCGATCACGACCACGCCATGATTGCCCTGATCCAACGCGTCACCGAAGCCAGCGTCCGCGTCGACGACGAGACCGTCGGCGCCATCGGCCCCGGCCTGCTGGCCCTGGTCGCGGTCGAGCCCGACGATGGCGAAAAACAGACCCGGCGCATGCTCGAACGCCTGCTCGGCTACCGCGTGTTCTCCGACGAACAAGGCCGCATGAACCGCTCGTTGACCGACACCGGCGGCGGCCTGCTGCTGGTCAGCCAGTTCACCCTCGCGGCCGACACCGCCAAGGGCTCACGACCCAGTTTCACAAGCGCCGCCAGCCCCGAACACGCCCGCCACTGGTTCGACCGGCTGGTCGATCTGGCCCGCGAAACGCATCCGGGGGTGGAAATCGGTCGCTTCGGTGCCCATATGGTAGTCAGCCTGGTCAACGACGGTCCGGTGACGTTCTGGCTGCACGCACGCTGAGTCTCCCCGACTTCCGCCGCACACCGCGCTTTTTCGCGCGGCGTGCGGCGTCGGTGCCGCCCCGTTCCGACCGACAAGCACGAACGAGCTGGCGCAACCCCTTGTCAGGCATGCTTTTTGCTTCAACCCGAAGGCATCGAAAGCACGCTTGAATACTGGCTAAAAAATCACCATCTGGTACACTGAACGGTTCCGGGTCCCGCGGTTTCATCTATGGAAAACAACAAGTCCCACGAGCAGCAGTCCGAGATCAAGCAGCTGATCACGAAAGGTCGTGAACAGGGCTATCTGACCTATGCCGAAGTCAACGATCACCTGCCCGACGACGTCGTCGATTCGGAGCAGATCGAAGACATCATCTCCATGATCAACGGCATGGGCATCGAGGTGCACGAGTCGGCACCCGACAGCGACATGATCAACCCCGACGCTGCCAGCGGCAACGACGACGACACCGCGGCCGAAGAAGCCGTGGCGCTGTTCTCAGCCGCCAACGCGGAAGTCGGTCGCACCACCGATCCCGTGCGCATGTACATGCGCGAGATGGGCACGGTCGAGCTGCTCACCCGCGAGGGCGAAATCGCCATCGCCAAGCGCATCGAGGAAGGCCTGTTGCAGGTCCAGACCGCGCTGGCCAGCTTCCCGTGGGCCATCCAGTTGCTGATCGAGGAATACGATCTGCACAAGGACGGCAAGAAGCGCCTGTCCGAGATCATCGCCGGCTTCAACGACGTCGAGGATCCCAACGACGTCATGAGCAACAGCAACAGCGACGATCAGGACGATTCCCACTCCGCGGCTGGCGATGTCGACGACGACGATGCGTCGGACGATGACGACGACGAGGAAGACGGCGACGACGACGACAGCAAGAAGAACACCAACAACGGCCCCGATCCGGAAGAGGTCGAGCGCCGCATCGAGGCGCTGCGCACGCTGTACGGCAAGTTCCAGCGCGCCGCAGGCAAGTACGAGATCGAGGACAAGAAGGTCTCCAAGATCCGCGACCAGATGGCCGAGGACTTCATGGCCCTGAAGCTGCCGTCGGTGCTGATCGACGGCTTCGTGCGCAAGATGCGCGAGGTGGTGAACAACATTCGCCGCCACGAGCGCACCCTGATGCACATCATGGTCAAGCAGTGCCGCATGCCGCGCAGCGAGTTCCTGAAGACCTTCCCGGCCAACGAAGGCCGCATCGACTGGGGCGCGGAGCTGGCCCGCAAGCGTCAGAAGTGGGTGCCGGCGCTGAAGAAGCACCTGGAAGAGATCGATGCCGAGCAGCAGAAGCTGTCCGACATCGCCGCCGCGCTGTACCTGCCGCTGGCCGACATCAAGGAAATCAACCGCGCCATGTCCATCGGCGAGGCCAAGGCCCGCCGCGCCAAGAAGGAAATGGTCGAGGCGAACCTGCGCCTGGTGATCTCCATCGCCAAGAAGTACACCAACCGCGGCCTGCAGTTCCTGGACCTGATCCAGGAGGGCAACATCGGCCTGATGAAGGCGGTGGACAAGTTCGAATACCGTCGCGGCTACAAGTTCTCGACCTACGCCACGTGGTGGATCCGTCAGGCCATCACGCGTTCGATCGCCGATCAGGCGCGCACCATCCGCATCCCGGTGCACATGATCGAGACGATCAACAAGCTCAACCGCATCAGCCGCCAGATGCTGCAGCAGTTCGGCCGCGAGGCGACGCCGGAAGAGCTGGCCAAGGTCATGGAGATGCCCGAGGACAAGGTCCGCAAGGTGCTCAAGATCGCCAAGGAGCCGATCTCGATGGAGACCCCGATCGGCGACGACGAGGATTCGCATCTGGGTGACTTCATCGAGGACGTCAACGTCGACCTGCCGGTCGATGCGGCGACCGCGACCGGCCTGATCGAGAACGTGCGCGACATCCTCGCCGGCCTGACGCCACGCGAAGCCAAGGTGCTGCGCATGCGCTTTGGCATCGACATGAACACCGATCACACGCTGGAAGAAGTCGGCAAGCAGTTCGACGTCACCCGCGAGCGCATCCGTCAGATCGAGGCCAAGGCCCTGCGCAAGCTGCGCCATCCGAGCCGTTCGGAGCAGCTGCGTTCGTTCCTCGACCACGACTGATCGCACATCGATGTAACCGACGAAACGGCCGCCTCGCGCGGCCGTTTTCGTTGAAGTCACCGAATCGCAGGCCACAGGCCGACGGCAGGCAGCACGATGCGCGCCGCAGCTAGCGACAACGATGTGAAGAAGTGTCATGACGAACGCCGGCCCCTGCGCCACTGCATCGGCTACGTTGTCACCCGTCGATCCGTGACGCAGGATGCGTCGCCCGCCCACGCGCCTTGAGACGCCCGCGTTTAGCCCCCAAGCTATGCGACCCTGCCGGGCATCGCCTGCCCGCCCCGAACTGGATCGATCGTGTCCACACCCCACACCGCCTCCGACCCGCACGCCACGCGCCGCAGCGGACTGCTCTTCGGCCTGGCCTGCTACGGCATCTGGGGCGTGCTGCCGCTGTACTTCGTGCAGCTGGACTTCGCGCCGGACCTGGAAATCGTCGCCCACCGCGCACTGTGGACCCTGCTGATCTGCGTCGGCGTGCTCGGCGTCAGCGGCAAGCTGCGCGAACTGCGCGACGCGCTGACCCATTCGCGCCAGCTCGGCTTCCTGGCGCTGGCCGCGGCGCTGATCGCCTGCAACTGGCTGATCTACGTCTACGCCGCCAACCACCAGCAGGTCCTGCAAGCCTCGCTGGGCTACTTCACCAATCCGCTGCTGACCGTGGGCCTGGGCGTGCTGGTGCTGCGCGAACGTCTGCGCCCGCTGCAGTGGCTGGCGATGGGCATCGGCCTGACCGCCGTATTGGTGATCGCCGTCGGCGACGGCCAGCTGCCGTGGATCGCGCTCGGCCTGGCCTTCAGCTTCGCCCTGTACGGACTGGCCAAGAGCTTCGCCGGCCGGCGCAGCGGTGCATTCGCCAGCCTCGGCGTGGAAACCCTGCTGCTGTCGCCGTTCGCCGCCTTCGCGCTGTACTGGATGACCGCGCACGGCCAGTCGCACTTCACCACCTACGGCGCCACCAGCATGCTGCTGCTGGCCTCCACCGGCATCATCACCGCCGCACCGCTGACCCTGTTCGCCGCCGCTGCACGACGCCTGCCGCTGAGCGTCGTCGGCATGCTGCAGTACATCGCCCCGACCCTGCAGTTCATCATCGCCGTGGCGGTGAACCACGAGCCCATGCCGCCCAGCCACTGGATCGGCTTCGGCATCATCTGGTTCGCCCTGGCCGTCCTCACCACCGACGCCCTGCGCCACAACCGCCGCAACGCGCGACTGCGCCGCGCCGAGGCAGCCGCCGAAGCTGCCTGACATCCCAACCCAGCGCGTGACACGCTACACTTTCTCGCTGGCAACGGGCCTATAGCTCAATGGTTAGAGCAGGGGACTCATAATCCCTTGGTTCCAGGTTCGAGTCCTGGTGGGCCCACCATATGCCTGTCCAACAGCGTCCAAAGTTGCCCCGATATAGACGCGAAACCCCGCTTGATGCGTGGCTTCGCGCCTTATGCTGTCCAAAGGCATTTCCTTGCATTCAGAGACAATGCGAGTCACTTTGTGAGTCAGACTTCAATGCGACGCAAATTTGACTCACATGCTGACCGACACCAAGCTACGCTCCCTGAAACCCAAGCCCCGCTCATATCGGTTGACTGCCTTCAACGGCCTTTGTATCGAAGTTCGCTCTACGGGCGCCAAAGTGTGGCGCTACTCAAAATTGGGGGAACGTCGGCCTGAAACCCGTTTACACAAAATTTAGGACACGCCCGGATCAGCTATCGCATACCTACCAGAGAGAACGCAGCCATTCTCTCAACTTGGATAGCGAATCCAACATCCATTCGCACGATGCTATTCGCTTGATCCTGTTGCGCGCGGCCATTTCACCATCGAGAGCCCGACGATCACGTTCCTTCACCCTAGCAATCTCATGTGGTGCAAACTGGTCGCACCAAACGATCTGATTGCGTCGGATGAAATAGTGGGAGCGGCAGGCGTAGTCCCAGTTGCCGACTGAGGGATAAAGGCTTACGACGCTCGCGCTGTATGAAACCTGCCATCTGGCCGGAGAAAGCGGGGTTATCACCTTCTCTCCGCAGCCGCATGGACATAGATGCAGCGCGGTCTTGAAGCGCTCGCTGATGTAGAGCACGCCAGGCGATAGGTTAAGCGGTGCGGAATCAACGAACTCCGGCCGAATGCTGCTCAATCGTCCGGGTCCTGTGCGCATGGCTTCCGAGAGATAGTGCCGAAGTTGACCGCGAACGACAATTCGTAAGACCTGAAAGTGTCGGAGTAGAAGCCGAGAAGTTGCTTCCATTTGATGACCGCCAGTGCCGCATTCATGGCGTTCATGTCTGCGACTTGGATGCTCTGCCGATACAGCACATCATCATCTTCCTTGCCCATAGGGAGGCACTCACTCGCAGTTTCCGGCCGGGTCGGGCTGACGAGTGTCGCACGCGCGGTGCCGATCAGTGAGTTCGTCGCGGCAATGAGTTCAAGGTTCATGCCAGTATCAACAAACGGGATGCCTTGTTCGACGAGGTACTTCGCGATCAGTGCGCGCGCTTCGTCCTTGTCGACACATACAAAAACGAAGTCGAATCCAGAGAGATCCTGGATGTTGTGCTCGCTCAAGAACACCGGGTGACTGATGATCCCACGGCGCATGGGATCGAACTTGCGCTTGTAGTAATCCGTCTTCGGCTCTCTGGCGTTGATCTCCGCAAGCGAGGCCGCACCAGGCGAGCGGAACGCGTTGTGACTTTTGAAGATATCGCCATCAAAGAGATGGATTTCGCCGGCGGGAGTCTTTGCGACCTGGTCCAGCACGTAGGCTCCCGTGCCACCCAAGCCTACAATCACGATCCTCTGGACGGCGAGCTTGGCGGATAGTGCAAGGATCGACGCGCGTGCTGATGCCGTGTCCGGATAACGAAATACGGACTCGGCAGACTGGGTTTCAGTAATCACTCCGTTACGTGCATCAACATCGGCGTCGATGGCCTTCGCCGGATTCTGGATCATTCGGACGTAGTAGACGACTTTCTCGTAATGGTTCGGGTAGCCCGTGACATGGTACAGATCGGGTTTGCTGGAAAAGCGATTACGGATCGTCAGGCCTGGTAGTAGTTCCCGTGTCGCCGTGTCGCTCCCAAGGTCAAGCACCGTGCCATCGGGGTAGCACGGATACTCCTCCGTCCACCACATCTGATGGTTGTCGCCGCTGCCGTTGGGTGGCGTTATCTGATCGCCTTCTTGAAGATAGAGGCAAACCAACGTACCGAAACGCACCACGCGCTGAGCGGTGACGAAAGGGACTCCGTGGACCAGCAAGTGCTGGTCACGGATTTCCACTTTGAAGCCGTCCTGCCGAAGGCGATGCAGCGCTTGATCAGGAGCGATTGGACTTGATGACATTGAAATGCATCCCGTTGTGAACCTTAGTGTCCTGTCCCTTGCTGAGCGTGCCGTCCTTGCCGTGCTCGTTGGCGTAGTCCACCGAGTAGGTGACGTCGAACGGTCCTTGAGGAAACGCCAGACGCACCACTTCTTCATAGCTGATGCGCTTCTGCGTCACCGTATGAGGAGTCGTATTAACGAAAATCTCGGCAGACTTGTGCTGGCCAGGTACGTCTTCCGAGGGCGGGTTGGTCATGCTGGTATTCATACGCGCTTTCCTCTTGACATGTCTCACTAACCGTGCTTTTTTGCATCATCAATAAGACGTCTTGTGAAAGAAACAGTACGTCTTACATGTGAGACACCATACGCCGCAGATGTGCTTGGCGCAAGTGCGCGTTGACCGAGGGACAAATGTCCATACCAATCGAGGAGTTAGGCCGCCTGATCGCTGTGAAGCGAGACGGGCGAGGAGTTCGTGCAGCCGCCATGGATGTCGGTATCAGTCCGGCAACCTTGTCTCGTGTTGAGAACGGCAACATGCCGGATCTGGTGACGTTCGCGAAGATCTGTAAGTGGCTAGATCTTGATCCTAGGGAGTTCCTGGGACTGGAGGCGCGAAACGGTGACCAGGAGCCACCGCAAGCAGTCGCTCACTTCCGAAAGAAGAAAACCGTCAGCCAAGACACAGCCGCGGCACTTGGCGAACTCATTCTTGCCTCGCAACGTGCGCTGCAGGCTCGCGCCAAATTGATGAATCGCTAGTGCGTCGAGGATTCAAGGCTCAGGCAGAGCGGATCGGTGAGCAAGCGCGTGCTGATCTAGGTCTCGATACGCTTTCCCCGCTAGATCCCTGGGTCTACGCGGAGAGCCTAGGCATTGTGACATTGAACATCCATGATCTTGGTTTGAGCCCGCAGTCCTTGACGCAGCTGCTCAAGACAGACTCAGACAGTTGGTCGGGAATGACTCTCCAGGAGAGCAGCCTAGTCGGAATTGTTCTGAATCCGAGCCACAGTCGTGCGCGGCAGGCCGCCACGCTTGCCCACGAGCTTGCTCACCATGTTCTGAAACACATCCCGTCCCATGTCAACGTGTCGGAGAGCGGGTTGATGCTCCTCAGTGAATACTCCGACGAGGCAGAGTCCGAGGCCGACTGGCTGGGTGGCGCGATACTGCTCCCGAGGGACGCGCTCTTCGTCAAGCGACGCACAGGGTTGTCTGCCCGTGAGATTGCGCTCGAATACGGCACAAGCAACCAACTGTGCGAGTGGCGATTGAGGATGACGGGGGTGGATATCCAACTACGGCGGTCAGGTCATCAGCTGGGGTAGCTACATCCCCTCTTAGGTAGCACATCGGTTTGGAGTTCACTCCGCCCCACCCCAAAGACCCCCTTCCTGGACAACTTATGGTTTAGGCAGCCTACCAATTTATAGCCTTGCTCTCCATTTCCTGACACTGAGCGGTTCCCCAATAGATGTCTTTTTCCTATGAGCCGCGACGCCGCCACAAGCATAGAAACGCGGACCTTCAGCATGCGTCGCGTCCGCAGTTAAGCTTGGCCTTCTTATAATACAGAACACGGGGGCTCATCGAGAGCTTCCAAACCGTCGCCGCCGACTCTCGGCTTAGGGCTGATCGCGTGCGGTTCCTCGCTCACGTTAAGCCTAATAACCCCAGATCGACTAATCAAAATGTAGCGCGGGGAGAAACTTTTGAACGAGGACCTAATCACAACCTTACTGGAGCAAGGCGAAGGCGCTACGGTTGACTACAAAGAAGAGCCATACGTTATAAGTCGAGAGTCGACTTCCATCGGCGGAAAGAAGTTGGACCCCAAATATTTCGAGAGGAAGAAGTCTGAGCTTCTGAAAGATATTCTCGCCATGGTAAACGCTTTTCGCGAACATGATTCCCACATCCTTGTCGGCGTCCGAGAGCGCCCAGGCCAAAGCGCCGAGGCCATCGGCATTGATAGGGACGCAATTCATGATGAGGCTGATATTCAACAATTTGTTTCTACTCATGTCGAAAAAACTATCGTTTTCGAATACAAACACGTCCAATACCGTGGGCAAACCATCGCTGTATTACGCATTCCGTTCGAACAGCTTGCAGCCCGCCCATTCCTGTCGAGGAATGACTACGGCATCGTCAACAAAGGGGTTACATACATAAGGCAAGGTAGCCATACGGACATAGCTGACTCAGATACTCTCCGTGCAATGTTCGCACCGAAAAACGCCGCGCCAACGCATGCGCCTCCGCAGGTCAGCCTGCTCGACCGAGACCGAAATCGCACGCAGCACCTGTTGATTCCATTTCGACGCATGCGTTTCCCGGACCTTCAGTCGTTGCCGGACTTCACCGACCAGCGCGGGTGGCTCGGAAAGAAGTTCGGTAGTCGAGTCAATTCGGACTACTGGCGCGAGTTTGCGGCGTGCGCATCGATTTCATTAAATAGCGCATGGATAGATCTTGAGATCATTAACACGTCAGATGTCTATCTGACTGAATGCACAGTGCAGATAGCTGTAACGACGCCTGATGGCCGACCAGCTCCCGCGCACAACTATATGCCCAGGGAGCCAACGCGTTACGGAGAGCAGCAGAGATGGCGCAAAGACTACGGGGATTTTCTTGATTCCCAAAAGCATCCTGCGGGAGATTGGAAGACCAAGGAATTATCAGCCCGAAGTCTTCGTCCAGGTGATAAGTCTGGACTCAACAATCGGCTTCTGCTTTATTTCGGCGAACACGAACATTTGAACGTGCAATATAAAGTGCTTGCCAAAGAACTAAGCTATCCAGTGGAAGGGATACTGGTCGCCAGCATAAGCGGCGCATTTGATGATTGGACTCTTGAGAAACTAAAATCCCACGCATCTAGCGATCAGCTTGAACGGGCCCCTCGCCACGTCGTCACCTCACCTTGAAGGAAGGATAATTACGCGATAATCGCGACCGAAGCATGGTTGGCAAGCGTGACGATGAAATAGGATATTCCGATATCACAATCGGACACTTTGTAACCAGCAGCGGCGGCACGGTCAACATAGCGGCTGGCGCGCTAGCGATCGATGGCGGCTACGCGCCGGCAGCGGCTGGCAACCCCGTGATCACGATCGGTGCGCCGCTGGTGGTCGGTGGCATCGCCATGTCTTACTCCCCGAGGGTGATTGAAGGAGCCGCCTTGCTGGTCACCAGCATGTATGGGCTTGTGTCCTTGCTTCCAATCTGGTGCCCCTACGCCCCCGCTTTGAGTAGCACATCGGTTTTTGATGTCCAATCGGCCATCCGAAAGACTCTCCTCCGACCTTGGACAACTTATAGTTTAGGCTGCTGGCCAATTTGTGGTTTAAAGATCATCCAAAGTTGTCGCGACAGAGACGCACTATCCCGTTTATACCAAAGACGAAGGCCACCCCATGAGGTGGCCTGCGTCTTTGAAAATATTGGCCTCGGCGTCTTTCAAATTAAATGATCAAATATATGATATTTAAACTATTTTTCGTATGAAAATTATTTTTTACTCACAATCTTACTCACTTCCGACCTCTGTCGAAGGGAAGCAATGTAGAGCGGAGGCATGCGGGGCGGCACAGCGCGGCAGCAACGGATGTTCGACCGCCGCCATCCAAGGCCAGAAGTGGGGATTCACGGTGCCGGCTTAGCCACTCACCGTATGTGTCGTGCAGACAGAAAAGTGTCCAGATCCTCCACCTCTACCGTGCATGTCTCGCCGACTGTCTCAAATCCTCGACGAACCATCCAAGCCGCACAGCTTGCGACACCCGCGAGGCGAGCTTGACCATAGTCGGGGCCAGCGATTCGGGCAAACGCTGACGGATGAACCTCAATGCGTCCTCGTAAGCCGGCCGCGACAACGCCTGGGTATCGAAGTCCAGATACAACGGACCGTCGATGTCTCGCGATTTGCAGTACTCGCATATCGCCTGACTGATCGCCAGGAGTGCCAGGCATTGAAACTGCGATCCAGAGAGGATCCGCTATGGCCCGATGCGCCGGATGCGAGACGTTGCACCGGAATCGAAGGATTCGGGTCGCAAGTTCTCATAAGCAGCCAGAAGACGGCTACGTCGACCAATAGCGTGTCCGGAGCGGGCTTGCCTGCCAGCCCGCTGATCGCGGTGCCCGTGATACGCGGATCCTTCGGATATCGATCACGTCGTGTCGGCGCATGGATGAGACAATCATGAGCCGGACCGAGGGCGTTGTCGCGTCCGGTTCCCGACGGCGACATGCACCAGACCACGCTATCGGCACAGATGGTTTCCGCAAACAGCGACGCTGCGGAGCGACTCGATACGCTGCCGTCCTCACGACGGGTTCACGTCGAATTAACGGATGACGGCGCACCGTCAAGGTGTGGATACGAACTCTTATCCACTGCAACGGACCCGGATCGGGCTCGTTGCCCATGTGGCGCACGACATCCAAGATATTGCGCGCCCGAGCATGGGGATCACCAAGCGGCGAGCCACGACCCATGCATAGCAAACCCATTCGCGCGTTCGTGCGCATCTGGCGATCCAGAATAGGCAGGCTGTTACGGAAACCTGCCCGTTGGGCGTTCCCGCCCGAGCCAGCTCTGCGCGCCGAACTGTTCAGCGCCGACCAGATGGAGCGCCACGGTATCCATCTGGCTCGCCGGCACGACTCGCATGCCAGCAAAGCAAAAAACCTTCTACTCAAACGCCTTGCCGACAACGAGAGCGTGCTGGTCAAGAGTTGCCGGATGCTTACGCTGGTTGCGCAGTCCAACCAGCGCATCACTCCGGCAGCCGAGTGGTTGCTGGATAATTATTACCTGATCGAAGAGCAGATACGCACGGCGCAGAAGCACCTGCCCAAAAGCTACAACGAAACCTTGCCGTGGCTGAAAGGCGGCGCCTCCAATGGTCTGCCACGTGTGTACGACATCGCGCTGGAGATCATTTCCCACGGCGACGGACGGGTAGACAGCGAAGGCCTGAACCGGTTCGTCGTGGCCTACCAGAGCGTCATGCCGCTTACGTTGGGCGAGTTGTGGGCGATTCCGATCATGTTGCGGCTGACGCTGATCGAGAACCTGCGCCGTATCGCTGTACGCGTGGTCAAGAACTGGAACGAGCGAAAATTGGCGATCGAATGGGCCGATCGCCTGACTCGAACCGCCGAACGCGACCTCAAGAGCGTGGTCCTCACGGTCGCCGCCATGGCGCAATCCGATCCGCCCATGGTCGGCTCGTTCGTCGCCGAACTGACACGCCGATTGCAGGGGCAGAGTACCGCTCTGGCGATGCCCTTGACGTGGATCGAGCAGAACCTTTCCGAGTCCGGTCTCAATATTGAACAGTTAGTGCAATTGGAAGCCCAGCAGCAGGCGGCCATGCAAGTCTCGGTCAGTAACAGCATAGGCAGCCTGCGCTTGCTCGATAACATGGACTGGCGTGCGTTCGTCGAAACCACAAGCATCGTCGAACAGGTGCTGCGTGAAGACCCGGCCGGGGTGTATCCGCTGATGGACTTCGCCACACGCGATCTCTACCGGCACACCGTGGAGCGTATGGCCAGAACCTGCAGGCAACCGGAGGCGTCCGTGGCCAACGCCGCACTGGAGCTGGCCGGACGGGATGCCGCCGCAGCGGCCAAGGGCGCGGTCCAGACCCATGTAGGCTACTACCTGCTCGACAAGGGTCTACCTCTGCTGCAGCACCGGATCGGCATGCGGTGGTCCTTGCACCGCATTTGGAAGTGCGCACTGGACCGTGCCCCGTTACCCTTGTATCTGGGCGCGATCACGGTTCTGACCGGTGCGCTGTCGGTGCCTTTCGTGGACACCTTGCACACGGACGGCTGGCCTGGATACCTGCTCGCGCTCCTGATTGTGGCGACACTGCTGATGACCAGTCGACTCGCGGTCGCGCTGGCAAACTGGCTGGTGACGCTGACGACCATACCGGCGATGCTGCCACGGCTGGACTACTCGCATGGCATTCCCGCCGATGCGCGCACCCTAGTGGTCGTACCGACGCTTGTCGGCAGCGAGCAGGATATTCAGGAGCAGGTGGAAGGCCTTGAGATCCGCTTTCTGGCGAATCGCGACCCCCATCTGCACTTCGGTCTGCTGACCGATTTCATGGATGCGCCGACCCGGGTGCTACCCGGCGATAGCACGCTACTGACCACAGCGCATCGCCTCATCGACGAACTCAACCGAACCTACCCCGGAGGAGACGGAGACCGTTTCTTCCTGTTCCACCGCCCGCGCCGCTGGAACCCTGCCGATCGGATCTGGATGGGATACGAGCGCAAGCGCGGCAAGCTTTGCGATCTCAATGCGCTGCTGCTTGGCAAGGGGCGCGATCAGTTCTCGCTGATCGTCGGCGATACCGCGCTGCTGACCCGGATTCGCTACGTCATCACGCTGGATGCCGATACTCAGTTACCGCGTGAAACCGCGCACCAATTTGTCGGCACAATGGAACACCCGCTCAACCGCGCGGTCTATGATCCGGTCAAACGACGCGTCGTCTCAGGCTACGCGATCTTGCAGCCGCGAGTGGGCATCAGCCTGCAAAGCACGGCGCGTTCGACCTATGCGCAATTGTTCGGAAGCGATGCGGGCGTCGACCCCTATACCCGGGCGACCTCGGACATCTATCAGGACCTGTTCGGGCAAGGGTCGTTCGTCGGCAAGGGCATCTACGCCGTAAAGCCGTTCGAACAGGCGATGGAAGGGCGCTTCCCGGACAACCGAATCCTCAGCCATGACCTGATCGAAGGGACCTACGCACGATCCGGCCTGCTCAGCGATGTGCAGCTTTACGAGGAATATCCGGCACGCTACAGCACATACGTCAGCCGGCAGCATCGCTGGATTCGCGGTGACTGGCAGCTTCTTCCGTGGATTGCGCCCTGGGTGCGGTCAGCTAACGGTCGGATCGTACGCAACCGGCTATCGGCCCTTTCGCGCTGGAAGCTATTCGACAACCTGCGCCGCAGCCTGGAGCCAGCGGCACTGCTGGTCATTCTGCTGCTGGGGTGGCTGGTGGTGCAGAAAATGCAGTCGTGGGTCATTGCCGTGCTGGCCCTTGTTTTTATAGTTCCGTTATTCAGCTCGCTGCTGGAGTTGGTGCAGAAACCGCATGGTGTTGGCTTGGGCCAGCACCTGTCGGTAGCGCTGCGCGAGTCGGGTAGACATCTGCTGCGTGCCGTGCTGACGCTCGTGTGGCTACCGCACGAGGCCTGGTACAGCATGGATGCGATCGCCAGGACATTATGGCGCATCCTATTCAGTCATCGACGGTTGCTGCAATGGAATACCTCACGCGATGTCGAGCGTTCCAGCACTCGCAGTCTGTCCGGGATGTTCCGGCTGATGTGGGTAGGTCCGGTGCTCGGAGGGGTGATGTTCGCCCTGCTGTGGTCCAGACCGATGTCACTGGCCTGGGCTGCGCCGCTGCTTGTGGCATGGCTGGTGTCGCCTGTTGTGGCCTGGTGGATCAGCCGTTCGCCTGCGCGGGCCACCTTCAGACCGTCCGTTGCCGATACGCGGCTTCTGCGGGTTCTGGCGCGTCGTACCTGGGCGTTTTTTGATCGGCACGTCTGCGAACAGGACCACTGGCTTCCCCCGGACAACCTGCAGCAACAACCCGAGCCGACCATTGCCCACCGCACCTCGCCTACCAACATGGGAATGGCGCTGTTGGCACACCTGGCCGCGCATGACCTGGGCTATCTGAGCACCGCGCGTCTGCTGCAGCGCATCGACGGCACGCTGGCCACCATGCAGAATTTGCCGCGCCATCGGGGGCATTTTTATAACTGGTACGACACTCAGACTCTCAAACCGCTGGCCCCACGCTACGTGTCCACCGTCGACAGCGGCAATCTGGCGGGGCATTTGCTCACGCTGCGCGCGGGCCTGATTGAGCTGCCGGATCAACCGGTCTTCGACGGGCGCGTGCTGGAGGGTCTGGCAACCACGATCGATGTGGTGAGGGAAACCCTCGGCACGACTTCGCCGATGCTGCCAGCGCTTGCATCACTGCAATCAGAGCTGAACATGGTATCCCGGGCGCCACCGCTCTCGCTTTGGGCCGCGGCGGCCTTGCTCGAACCCCTGCTCGAACGGGTCGAGCGGTTTGCTGACCATGTGGATGCGATTGCCGAAAGCGAAACGCATTACTGGCTACAGGCATTACAGGCACAGTGCAGGGATGTTGCTGCCGATGCCCGGTTCTGGGCACGACTGCCCGGGCGGTCGTTCGACGCCGCGCTGCGTGGCGTTGCGGCCGGACCAGTGCCGACATGGCGGGACATGGCCGAAATGCGGATCGCGGATGCTCCCGAGTCCGACCGGGAAGCCTTGCTCACCTGCCGTCGCAAGGCCGAGGTTTGCGTGCAGCGGTGCGCCCATCTGGCAACCGTGGCCGGCGCATTGACGGAGATGGATTTCGGATTTCTCTACGACAGCCAGCGCAGGCTGCTATCGATCGGCTACAACCTGGATGAAAGACGGCTTGATGCCGGCTATTACGACCTTCTGGCATCGGAGGTCCGACTGACCCACTTCGTCGCCATTGCACAGGGCCAGTTGCCACAAGAGGCCTGGTTCAGCCTTGGCCGTTTGCTGACGACCACCGGTGGCATGCCGGTGCTGCTGTCATGGTCTGGCTCGCTGTTCGAGTACCTGATGCCGATGCTGGTGATGCCCAGCTATGCCGACACGCTGCTCGATCAGACCTGTCGTACGGCAGTGGCGCGGCAGATCGAATACGGGAGGCAGCTGAGTCTTCCCTGGGGCATGTCCGAATCCGGCTACAACGCCATGGACGTTCGTTTCAACTATCAATACCGCGCGTTTGGCGTACCGGGCCTTGGACTCAAGCGCGGACTTGGCGAGGATATCGTCGTGGCGCCCTATGCCACGGCACTGGCTCTGATGGTAGCCCCGGCCCGGGCGGTGAAGAACCTGCAGCGACTGATCGCAGACGGGTTTAGCGGACGCTACGGCTTGTTTGAAGCCATCGACTATACGCCGTCGAGATTGCCTCAGGGGCAGTCCCACGCCGTCGTACAGTCCTTCATGACACACCACCAGGGCATGAGCCTGTTGGCATTGGTGAGCGTTTTGCTGGACGAACCCATGCAGCGGCGATTTGCATCGGACCGGCAATGCCAGGCAAGCATGTTGCTGCTGCAGGAACGCGTGCCACGGGTGGCTGCCGAATACCTGCATGCCGCCGGCATGCCCTCGGCAGCAGCCATCTCGCGCAACGACGAGACCAAACTGCTCGTGTTCACCGACCCCGATTCTCCGCGTCCGGCAGTGCAGCTGCTTTCCAATGGCCACTATCACGTCATGGTCACCAGCGCCGGGGGCGGCTACAGCCGCTGTCGCGAACTTGCCGTCACGCGCTGGCAGGAGGATTCGACCTGCGACAACTGGGGCATGTTCTGCTATTTGCGCGATGTAGAAAGCGGTGCATTCTGGTCCACGGCACATCAGCCGACCTTGAATCCGACAGACCATTACGAAGCCATTTTTTCCGATGCGCGCGCCGAGTTCCGCGTGCGTCAACACGGCATCGACGCGCATACCGAGATCGTGGTCTCACCCGAGGACGACATCGAGTTGCGCCGAATGCATCTGACCAATCGCTCTCGCGAACGGCGCACCATCGAGTTCACCAGCTATGCCGAAGTGGTCCTGGCGCCGGCGCTTGACGACGCCATGCATCCGGCTTTCAGCAAACTGTTCGTGCAGACTGAATTGATCGAGCCGCTGCAGGCAATCATCTGCACACGTCGCCCCCGGTCCAGCGACGAAGACGCGCCATGGATGTGCCACCTGCTGGCCGTGCACGATGCGCACGCGCACGCTGTATCGTACGAAACGGACAGGGCTCGCTTCATCGGTCGCGGTCGAGACCTGATCCACCCATTAGCCATGGACTCCAGTATCGGCACGGATGACCGACTGTCCAACAGCGCAGGAGCGGTCCTCGATCCGATCGTTTCTATCCGCTGTCGGTTGGTACTTGAACCCGGACAGGTAGCGAGCATAGACCTGGTGACCGGTATCGCCACAAACCGCAATGCCTGCCTTCACCTGATCGAAAAGTATCGCGACCGACACCTGGCCGATCGTGTATTCGGTCTGGCCTGGACGCACAGCAGGGTGTTCCTTAGCCAGCTCAACGCAACGCTGTCCGATGCGCGCCTGTACGAGAAGATGGCCGCCGCGATCATCTACGCCCACGCCAGACTGCGCGCCGAATCCGGTGTACTAAGCGCCAATCGGCGCGATCAATCCGGTCTGTGGGGGCAGTCCATCTCGGGTGATCGGCCCATCGTATTGCTGCAGATCGGCAGTTCGGCGCACATCGAACTGGTACGGCAACTGGTCCAGGCCCATGCCTACTGGCGGCAGAAGGGACTGGCCGTGGACCTGGTGATCTGGAACGAAGACCAGAGTGTGTACCGACAACATCTGCGCGAACTGATCATGGACCTGATCGCATCCGGGCTCGGAGCCAATCTGCTCGACAGGCCGGGTGGCATCTTCGTGCGACCTGCGCCACAACTTTCGCGCGAGGATCGCCTGCTGACCCAGGCGGCGTCGCGAATCGTATTGTCCGACACGCGCGGCAGCCTGCACGATCAGATTCATCGACACTGGGCGGAAGCGCTGCTGCCACGCTTCCATCCCGAACATCTGGTCGATGGCGGTGAAGCTGCAACCAACGCCGACACGGCGACCGAGCCGGCATCGCCGGCACCGGTTCTCGACAACCCGTTCGGCGGCTTCAGCGAGGATGGCCGCGAGTACGAGATCGTCACGAAGGCCGGCCACGTCACACCGGCACCGTGGGTCAACGTTCTGGCCAACCCCGATTTCGGCACGGTGATCTCCGAAAGTGGAGGCGCGTACACATGGAGCGAGAATGCGCACGAGTTCCGCCTGACCCCGTGGGTCAACGACCCGGTCACGGACGCCAGCGGCGAGGGCCTTTTCCTGCGCGACGAAGAAAGCGGCCGCTACTGGTCGCCGACGCCGTTGCCACGACGCGGGAGCGCGACCTATCGCACGCGTCACGGCTTCGGCTATAGCGTATTCGAGCACATCGAGGACGGCATCCACAGCGAACTTTGGGTGTATGTCGCCATCGACATGCCGGTCAAGTTCTCAGTGCTCAAGGTGCGCAACGCATCGGGCAGGCATCGTCACCTGTCCGCCACCGGCTACGTCGAATGGGTATTGGGCGATCTGCGAACCAAGACGGCCATGCATGTGGTCACTGAACTGGATCCAGGCAGCGGCGCGATGTTCGCCCGCAACGCCTATCTGCTGGGCTTTCCACAACACGTTGCCTTCTTCGATGTCGATGCAGCGGATCGCAGCCTCACCGGTGACCGTAGCGAGTTCATCGGCCGTAATGGCAGTCTTCGCGCTCCGGCGGCCATGGCCCAACACCCGTTGTCCGGACGTATCGGGGCCGGTCTTGATCCCTGTGGCGCGATTCGCACAGATTTCGAATTGGACGACGGCGGCTGTCATGAAGTGGTATTTCGTCTCGGTGCCGCCGCAACCACGAGCACGGCGAGCACCCTGGCCAAACGTTGTCGCGGCACCGGTACGGCCGCCGATGCACTGGAGACCGTCCAGGCACACTGGAAGCAGCTACTTGGCGCGGTGCAGGTGGATACGCCCGATCCTTCCGTAAACCTGCTTGCCAACGGGTGGCTCATGTATCAGGTGATCGCCTCGCGTTTCTATGCGCGCAGCGGATACTACCAGTCCGGTGGCGCCTTCGGCTTCCGCGATCAACTACAAGATGCCATGGCGATGATCCACACCGATTCCGACCTGGTGCGGCAGCACGTGCTGTATTGCGCCGCTCATCAGTTCCCCGAGGGGGACGTACAGCACTGGTGGCACCCGCCTCAGGATCACGGCGTACGCACGCACTGTTCGGATGATTACCTTTGGTTGGCATTGGTGACCAGCCGGTATGTACGCATCACCGGCGACAGCAGCATCCTGGATGCCAAGGCCAGCTACATCGAGGGACGCGCACTGCATGCTGGGGAAGAGTCCTACTACGACCTCCCCGGGTACTCATCGCTGCGCGAAACGCTTTACCAGCACTGTGTCCGGGCCATCGAGCACAGCATGCCTCGAGGCGTACATGGCTTGCCGCTGATCGGAACGGGCGACTGGAACGACGGCATGAACCGTGTAGGCAAGGGTGCAAAGGGTGAAAGCGTATGGCTGGCCTTTTTCCTGTATGAGGTGTTGACGAAATTTGCCGACACGGCCCGGGTGCATGGCGACGAGGTCTTTGCCCGTCGATGCGAAGTAGAGGCCCATGCCCTGCAGCAGCCACTGGAGCGACATGGGTGGGATGGCGATTGGTATCGGCGAGCCTATTTCGACGATGGCTCTCCGCTGGGCTCAGCCCGCAACGATGCCTGCCGCATCGACTCCATCTCCCAGAGTTGGTCGGTGTTGTCCGCCGCCGTATCGGAAGACAGGCAGCGCAAGGCCATGCAATCCCTCGATGAACATTTAGTGCGACGCGACCTGCAACTGGTGCAGCTACTGGATCCGCCGTTCGACGATGATTCGTTACTGGACCCCGGATACATCAAGGGGTATGCCCCTGGCGTGCGCGAAAACGGCGGCCAATACACGCATGCCGCCATATGGGCTGCGATGGCATTTGCCGCCCTGGGTGACTCCGGGCGTGCCTGGGACGTGCTGGACATCATCAACCCCATCCATCGCGGCATGAATGCCGCATCGATTGGCGTATACAAAGTCGAACCCTATGTGGTGGCAGCAGATGTGTACGCCGTGCCGCCACATGCCGGTCGTGGAGGCTGGAGTTGGTATACCGGATCGGCGGGTTGGATGTACCGATTGATCACGGAATCCTTGCTCGGCCTGCGCGTCGAGGGTAACCGTTTGCATTTCGTGCCCGTTGTTCCGTCGACGTGGAGACGATTCGTCGTTCATTATCGTTTTCGCCACACGCTCTATCACATCACCGTGCAAATCGTGGCGCATACCCCACCGCACCCGCCTGTCCTGGATGGTATCGCCCAGGATAGCGATGCCGTTGCACTGATCGATGACGGTCTGGAGCATCACATCACGATGCAATATCTAAACCGTCCTGGTGTTGCCAGGGAGAAGGATCGTGTGTAGAGACGGCGAAACTTCATGAAGGGTCGGCACATGACTTCCCGGCCGCACAAAAAGGCAGCGTGACGATGAACTGACTGCCCGACCCGGCGCCGGCACTACGTGCGATCACAGTGCCGCCATGCGCTTCGACCAGCTCACGCACCACCGTGAGCCCAATACCCAGACCGGATCCGCTGAAGCCAATGGCATGCGGTTCCTGTGCAAACGGCTCGAAGATCCCGGGCAAGGCGTCGACGGTAATTCCGATCCCGTTATCGGAGACGGTGATTACGATGGCATCGCCATCCACCACAGCCGAAAGCCCGATCTCTCCACCTTTGGGTGTGTACTTGGATGCGTTATCGAGCAGGTTGCTGAAGATCTGCACCAGACGCACAGGATCGCCATCCAGATCGAGAACACGCGGTGGTACCTGAATCCTCAAGTGCTGCCCGCGCTTGTCCACCGCGGGTCGGTACGCATCGACCGCCTCGACGAGCAAGGCGGCCAGGTCCACGACCTGACATTCAATCCTGAGCTTGCCGGTACTCGCACGGGAAACATCCAGCAAATCGCTGACTAGACGCGCCATCTGCTCGACTCCTTGCTCAATGATGGCTTGATAGTGTGGTACCTCGTCCACACCCACCATGCCAATCATTTCGGCCGCAATACGAATGGGCATCAACGGATTGCGCAGCTCATGCGCGACGACGGCCAGAGAATCTTTCTGCTGCCGTTGCTTCAGTTCTGCGATGGCCTGCAGCTCCTGGGCACTGAGCGCGGCCAACACCAGTTCCTCATTTGCCTCTCGCAACTGTGCGTGCCGGTGTTCGTATTCGGCCGATGAAAAATCCTGATGACCAAGGGGGTGCCGCATGGGCGCCCGTGCCGGAAACTCCAGACTTCGGGCAACCGAGGGGTCTTCGCCATGAAAGACGGAACGGCCAAGTCCGATCCGCTTGGCCCGATACATCGCAGTGTCTGCGCGGTCAATGAGTGTCTCGACATCCGCGCCATCATCAGGGTAGATGCTGATCCCGATGCTTGCCGTCAGATGCAACGAGTGGTCGCCTACGCGACAGGGAACGGCGATAGACGCGATCATCTTGTCGGCGACAAGGATGGCGTCGGAGGCATGAGACACCTCGGTGAGCAGGACCAGGAATTCATCGCCTCCGTAGCGACTGACCATATCCTCCTTGCGAACCAGGGCCGCGAGACGCTCCGCCGCCAGCTTGAGCACGCCATCGCCGACCGCATGGCCAAGGGTATCGTTGATCTTCTTGAAGTCATCCAGATCAAAGAACAACAGCGCCACTTGTGTGCCGTGACGCTTGGCGAAGGCGATGGCGCCCTCGAACCGGTCGAGCAGGCATACGCGATTGGGCAACGCCGTCAGCGCATCCAGCTGCGCGGATCGAGATAATTCGCCCAACGCCCGTGAGGCGGCCTCGGCCTCGGTCTTCGCGTTCAGCGCGCAGATGACCAACCGCTCGTTGGCTTCAAGAAGTTGGTTGGACCGGTTGCTGTCCAGGAAACTTTTTGCCTCAACAACGTCCTGCTGCAAACGAATCAATACCTCACGCGCCTGCACGGCTTGCTCATGCAACTGGGCAAGTTCCCGCGCGGCTTTCCGCGCACCGCTTCCTTTGTTGTCAGAGGTCTTGTTCATGGTGACTGGATTCGTCGCCACCGTCCGCGACGATGGCCGTGCGAGATCGAGAAGAAGCCTGCTTTCTCGTTGGCCTTCCCCCGAGCAACCCTTCCTGATCGGACAACATTTCACCGATGTGGATGCCTTCGTCATCGATGCTGAATTCGCGCAATTCGTCCGAATGTGCGCTGGCCCGTACCTTGACCACGGCCAATACGCGCCTGATCCGACTGCCGACCTCGATGTAGCGTTGCAGGATAATTGCGTCGGTCAGAAACGCGGTCCCGTACGGACTGAAGCGCAGATCGATGTAGCGGTCCTCCAGCTCGGAGGTCATCAGGACCGTCACGCCTTCACCGACCAGGGCATTGACCAGGCGCATGAGCGACTCACGGAAGTCCTCCCTGAACGTCGGAGCCAAGGCAAGTTCGAAGGCCGACAGCGAATCGATGACGACGCGACTCGCCTCGAGACGTCGAATCTCGTTCAGAAGCAATTGGACGATCTCATCGATCGAGAGGTCTGGAGCGCGGCTATCCACCAAGCCCACCTGGCCGCTTTCTATCAGCGCTGCAAGCAAGCCGTTTCGTAATCGGCTGGGGCGCTGTTCGAAGACCGCAATGACTCCGGTCTCGTTACAGCGAGCGCCTTCCGCCAAGAACGCCGAGGCCAGAATGCTCTTGCCTGATCCTGAAGGCCCTGCCACAAGCACAGAGTATCCACGCGGCAAGCCACCGCCCATCATTTCATCCAGGAACGGCACGCCCATCAGCAAGCGTGCACCCAGCGATTTCGCGTTCGATGCGTCGCGCTCCGGCAACGCCGCGCCGGCGGGTGCGAACACTTCGAGGCCGGCGCTGCCGATACGAAATGTATGCAGCCCGGGCAGCGTCGGCTGGCCACGCATTTTCATGATCTCCATCTTGCGGACCATCGAATTGCGCTCGACACTCTGTCGCAACCAAATCAGCCCGTCAGCCACGGTGAGTACCGGATTGGCCTCGGCCTCGGTATCGCGTTCGATGAAGTACTCGCCGACCAGGAACGTCGTGGCCTGCCAGCTGGTCATCAGCATGCCGAGCTGCTGCACGAATTGTTGCAAGTTGTTGTGCGGATCTCCCAGCCCCCTGCTCGCGTGCACCACGGAACGGAACGAGTCCACGAAGACCAATGCAGGATGATGCGCTTCCACTTCGGCGACGATGCGCTGCAGCACCTGGTCGAGATTCCCGTCCGAGGCGTCATCTGACAAGTTGATGAAATGGATCGATCGGTTGACCAACGCACTATCGAAGAAATCGAATTGCTGCTGATAGCGAAGCATTTTCAGGGGCGGCTCGCCCAAGACCGTGAAATACAGCGCCGGACGTTTCGGCGTCGCCAACGCGAACATCATTTGGTGCGCTAGCGTGGTTTTTCCACAGCCGGGCGGCCCGGCGATGAGGTTGAATGAAAACTCCGGCAACCCGCCCCCCAACACTTCGTCCAGGCCAGGAACGCCTGTCGCCAGACGATTGATAGTCACTTTGGTGGTCATGGCGGGGTGTCCTGCGCGGGCGGGCCGCTCGAAAAGTGGGCCCATACGGGACGAAGCAATCGCTCAGTGAGCGAAGCACCGATCAGACTGGTCAGCAATTCGCAGAATGTCTGCAGAAAAGCGCCGCCCGCGACAGCGGCGATAGCGGCGTGCTGTTGTGCAAAAACAGATTTCAGGGCGTCCAGGTCGATGGACGACTGCACCCCTTCGTGCATGCCCGTCAGCCACGGATGAGAGGGAGCGACAAGATAGAGGCTGCGCTTGTAAAGCATGGCCACGCCCCGCTGCCCGATGACGGGACTCAGAGCGGCTTCGATACCCTGCCATGCCGACACCATGCCGTCGGCCACTTGCCCGGCAGTCTCTGCCCGACTAGCGAGAGCCGCCGCGATCCGTTGGCTTTCTTGACTTTCCACAAGGATCCGTCATTGGCCACTGGCTCGAGTCTACCGAGTGTACGCTCATTCGAGATTCACGGCCTGATGCGCTCTGCATAGCCAACCGATGCTATGCGTTCGTTGGAGGGATGGAACTACGACCGCGGCGTGCGCCTGATGCGCACCACTTTGCACCGAAGCCCGGCGGTCAAGTGCGACAACATCCCCTCGCGCGCGCCCAGCGCTGCCGCTGCTGCGCCTAGGGCGGTTGCCCCAAGACGGCATCCGTTCACGCAAAAGCGCACCATACTCAGCCAACTGCATCGACACTTCTTCGACAAGACACCTTTCTGTTGAAGCAGGCTTTTGCACACGACCTGCAAGCTGCTTCATCGCGATGGCGCGCCATCGTCATCCATGCGATCGGATGTCAGGGTCTCCTGAATTTCGTCTGCATCAGGAACGATTTCGTTGCAGTCACGCTCCGAATCCGAAGTCGGAGTCAACAAAGGGACATACCTACCGTAATAACCCGGCGACCAATTGCTTCGCCTGTTGTTGTCTCCCCGAAGAGATGGTTCGATGTGGGCGTGGTGCGGATAAAAATACAGCATGTCGCTTGCAGTGGGAGTGCGCATACATTGTGCTCTTTTGAACGCTACCATGGCTTGAGTCGACCACAGGGCAATCGGCCATAACTCTGATTCAACCAGAGGTCACGATTTTGCAGGGTAATGTTCATACCGAAAATCGGAGCGTCTGAAAGTCACGTGACTTCGATCTACGCCTCGCCAGGGTACTCCGAATAAACGGCGTATTCCGCCGCGCACCCAACCTCTGCGGCCTCTATTTACGTCCAGTACAGGGGGTACGGCGCAATCATTCATCACCCTCGGTCGTGCAGATAGGTTCATGACCGTCTTTCGCGCTCATGCTTCCTCGCTAAGACAGCCGCAACGGCTGCCCTGCCGGCGTGGAGCTATTGAACGTATTCCCTACCCGGTATGCCTGATACCGCTGATCGCTCAATGGATCTGGCTTGGGCTGCGTTACCGCAGTCTTACCCTGCCCTCCTGCGCCAACCCGGGCATCACGGCAGGAGGTTTGGTCGGGGACTGCAAATCCGAATATTTCGACCGAATGGGTCCGCGCGCGCACGCTCGTATCGCGCCTTATGTCCTGCTTTGTGGACACGGCGCAACGTCACTGACAAACGCACTGAAAGCCATGCGGGAACACGGCTTGATGTTTCCCGTGGTCGCCAAGCCGGACCTCGGCTGGTGCGGATATGGCGTGCGCCGCATCAACACGACCACAGAACTGCAAAGCTATCTGACCCAGTTCCCGGCGGGAGCTGCATTGCTCCTTCAACGGTACTTGTCCGAGCCGGGCGAAGCAGGAATCTTTTATATGCGGGAACCCGGACAGGTCACCGGTCGGATTGTCGGGCTTTTGCTGCGCCACCACCCGCAAGTCGTCGGTGACGGAAAACGCACCATCGCCCAATTGCTAGACGACGATCCGCGCCTGAGGCACCGATTTCGCCATCATCTCAACTGCGATCACCATAACGTCGCCACCATACCGCGTGCCGGCGAACGCGTACGACTCTCCACCATCGGATCGTTCCGCGTCGGCGCAACCTACGAGGATGGGATCCGCCATCAAAGCGACATCCTGACAGCCACCGTTGATTCCATCGCATGCGACATGCCGCAGTTCCACGCAGGCCGCCTCGATGTACGATTCGCCAGCATCCATGCCCTGCGCCGCGGTCAATTCACAATCATGGAAGTCAACGGCGCAGGCTCCGAAGCAGGACAGGCATGGGACCCGAAGTACACGCTCCGCCAGGCGTACCGAATCGTTTTCGCCAAGCAACGCATGCTGTTCGCGCTAGGTGCAATCAATCGCGCGCGCGGACATCGACCGATCCGCCTGACTGCGCTGGTTCGACACTGGCTGCATCAGCAAGCGATCCTGAGGCACTACCCGGCATCCAATTGATTCCATGAAAACCGTACGAGCATGGATACCTCGGATCGGGAATAAATGAATAGGCGGTGATTGCGTCACGAACCGATTTTATTCGATCAGCATGCAGATCATGCCCAAGTGGAGGCATGCCTCTGACTTGAGGTTTTTACGCGGAAGACCTTGACTTCACACCTTGCTCCACTCCAAGAACACACCTTCCAAAGCGCATCTTTCGTGCGATATCTTCGATTATCTTTAGCAGTCCATTTAAACGTTTTAAAAATCGAAATGACTGCCCGCGAATCGCCTTTTTCTGCAGCTCCCGCAAAGCTAACGTGTTGAACCTCGACTGGCCCGAAACGTTCGACGCATTCTGGAAGGCATCTCTTGGTCTGCATTTGATGCACAGGACTACACAAGGACGAAAAGGGAATCGATCAAGGGGGGCTTGATAGCACTCTATCTTCTTTGTCGTCGCGCCTTGAACCCAAGCACGAACTCGTCCCTGAAGAGCTGCATCACATGCGCATTGCCACACTTTGTTTGCCGGCACAGTCGGCTAGCATGTTCATCCCCGTCGAGCTCTATCTCGTCATGACGCCCGGCCGAAAGGGGATGCACGGCGAGAGCAGTCATGCCGAAGGGCATCGTGTTTGCTATCGTTTGCCTGACCCCCCCCCCAACCGCCGAATTCCGCTGGCAATGCGACCAAATGGGAAAAAGATAATCTATGCATGATCAGAGTGCGCACCCGCGCCTTGACCGACTGTGAATGTCGAAATAGATAGTTGCATCCACTCTTCGATCCGCATCGACTGCGCAAGAAATGCAATGCCACCTCCTCCCTTTCGGGAATATCGAACCGCCCCCCCTTTTTCGCTGACTCGGTCATCCATTCCACTTTGGCGTTACAGGCAACTAACGGCCAGTAGTAGATAGTGATTGCGCTGGCATCAACTACGTTGCCGCCCGACCTCCCCCGGAATGTGGTTGAGGCTAAGATCATGAATATTCATATGCCTGTTCGCTCCTTCTGGCGCATCAGCACCTGGTGTACCCGCTTCAACGATCGCGCAAAGAAAGCGGAGACACTGCCAACGACGACCCGGCGACAGCGGCTGCTGGCTGCGCAGGATCTCAAGAGGGAAGGTCAACGTGCGGTTAGGCTTGCACTACTGAAACGGACCAAGAAAGAAGGCCAAAGCAGTGCGACCACGTCGTGTTGGAAACATTGGGCCACGGGGAAGTAATGGTTATCGACAAGCTTCAATGCCGTTCGCAGATCCTGTGAGCATTGACATGTCGGTGCACACCCATCGCAGAGGCGGCCCATGGAGCCAAATCAGCAAGTAAGTTCGAAAGCCACCCGGTTGCCGAAGACATTCATCGATCGGCTCACGACCCCCTTTGTGCGCTTCTTGCACATCGAGTCTGCGACCGGCGGCATGCTTCTGTTGTTCACCATTGTCGCGCTCGTACTGTCCAACTCGCCGTGGGCCAGCGCGTTCGAACACATCTGGGAGACGCGTATAGGCCTTCAGCTTGGCTCGTTCGAGTTCGGGCGCCCACTGCGGGGGTGGATCAACGACGGCCTGATGACGCTGTTCTTCTTTCTTGTAGCACTGGAACTCAAGCGGGAACTCGTACTGGGAGAGTTGAGCACACCACGCATGGCCGCGCTCTCCATCGCGGCAGCCCTGGGCGGCATGATCATTCCTGCTGCGATATATCTGCTGCTGCAGATGGGGCAGCCCGGGCAACATGGATGGGGCACGGTCATGGCAACCGACACGGCGTTTGTCATCGGCAGCTTGGCCTTGCTTGGCTCGCGCATCCCACAGAGTTTGCGCGTATTCATGCTCTCCCTGGCGATCGTGGACGACATCGGTGCCATCCTTGTCGTCGCCCTCGGCTATAGCAACCATATGGCTTGGTGGCCATTGTTGATGGCGGGACTGGGCTTGGTGGTGATACACGTCATGGCCAAGCTGGGTATTCGAGGGTTTTCTCTCTACCTCCTGATCGGTGGATTCGTCTGGCTCGCCGTGGATGCGTCCGGGACTCACGCCACCATCACAGGCGTGATACTCGGCCTGATGACTCCGGCACGCCGCTGGGTCAGCGACAAGCGGCTGTACGCCATACTAAATCAGGTCATCGCGCACCCTGCCAGCAACGAAAGTAGTGGCGATACGAAGGATCGGCAAACCTTGAGGATGGCCGAAATCGCAGCTCGGGAAACACTGTCCCCGGTCGAGCGTCTGGAGATCGCATTGCATCCGTGGGTGGGCTTTTTCATCATGCCCCTGTTCGCACTCGCAAACGCAGGACTTCCACTTACGGCAAGTGCGCTGGGCAATTCGGTCACCATAGCGATTTTCCTCGGATTCGTTCTGGGCAAGCCACTTGGCATTCTGTTGTTTAGTTGGTTGGCCTTGCGTTTGCGCATCGCCGACCGCCCCCCGGAACTCACTTGGAAATTGCTGATAGGCGGCAGCCTGCTTGCCGGAATCGGCTTCACCATGGCGTTATTTATTGCGAGCATGGCTTTCGGCACCAGTTTGATTGAAAGTGCCAAGATGGGAATCTTTCTAGCATCGATCTTTTCTGCGCTAGCGGGTCTGATTTTCTTGATGAGGCTCCCAACCCGAGATGAAACCTCATATATACCAGGCGCATAACGTTCCCGTTATGCACGGCATAGCCGTGTCCATTCGTATCGACTGCCGAGCGTCGACCTTTTTCGAATACACTCTTTAAATAACCGAAATACCCAGCAATAGAGTGATGCACAAATTTCACTTACTCACAACTTTACTCACTTCTGATTTTTCGCCTTTGCGAACATCAAAGAGCACAGAGTCGGCATGCGAAATAGGTCCACTAACGGCAGATACTCAGTCAGACAAATCCGCCCCCATGTGGTGGTCCGCATACCCTAGCGGGGTGCCTTGTAGCCATGCAATCTGGCTACATGGCACCCACTAGACCTAGTCGATTCACCCGCCCAATACGCAACCACCAGTTCTCATCCTGGTTTTGAGCTTTCGCCTTCTTCGCCAAAGCATGGTGCTTGGTGGTCATGATCTGCTCATCGGTGAAGCGCTTCTTCATGAGCTCTCCCTGCCTTGCTTAGGGTAGAGAACTCACCTGCCAGCTGGCTACACGATCCGTCTCAGGTCAACGTGATGCTGCGGCTCGGGCACGAGAGGGTTCCTAACGCCGTTTCCGACCTTGACACTTGCACCATAAACCCCCAATCTAAGCAGTGTAAAGATTGAGGGCATGGTGCAGATGAGCGACACAGTTCTTGTAACCGGCGTTTCGGGTTTTCTCGGCGGCCATGTCGCGCTGGCGCTCTTGAGCAAGGGCTTTGCGGTGCGCGGGAGCCTGCGCGACATGACGCGTGCGGATGCCGTTCGCAGCTCGCTCAGGGACGCCGGCGCCGATACCTCCCGCCTTGAATTCTGCCCGCTCGATCTGCTGCGCGAGGACGGATGGTCGGACGCGACGCGAGGCTGCCGCTTCGTTCAGCACACGGCGTCGCCGTTTGTGCTGACGATGCCCAAGGATGAGAACGACTTGATCGAACCCGCCGTCGCCGGCACGCGCCGCGCGGTGCAAGCCGGCCTCGACGCGGGCGCCGAGCGCATCGTGGTCACCTCCTCGGTCGCCGCGATCGACGGTGGCCACACGCGATATCATCGCACGCTTACAGCGTCGGACTGGACGGAGGTCGATGGTCCGCGCGTTACGGCCTATACCAAGTCCAAGACGCTAGCGGAACGCAAGGCTTGGGCGATCGCGAGGCGTTTCGGTGCCACCGAAAGGCTGGCGGTGATCAATCCCGGCACCATGCTGGGGCCGCTGCTCGGCGACGATCCCGGCACCTCGGCAGTCGTCATCCAGCGCATGCTCAAGGGTGAGATGCCGATGCTGCCGGACCTCATCCTGCCCTATGTCGACGTCCGGGATGTCTCCGAGGCGCATGTCACGGCCATGACGGCCGAAAGGGCGGCCGGGAAACGAACGATTGTGACGAACGCCGCCATTCCGCTCATCGAGATCGCGGGTATCTTGAGGGATCGCATGGGTGCCGCCGCCGCAAAGGTGCCAACCCGCCGAATGCCGAGTTGGATGGCAAGGGCGTTCGCTCTGTTCGACCGCTCGCTACGCGACGGAATGACCTATCTGGATGTCCGGCGGAGCTATGACGTGGGAGCAGGCAGCGCCCTGCTGGGCAGGGCGCTTCTATCGACAGAAGATGCGGTGCAAGCGACCGCTGACAGTCTGATCGCTCGGCGCCTCGTCTAACCTACGGCAAAAAACGAGTCCTGGTTAGCGGAAGCCGCCCTCGACCAAGAGCCGCAACGAGCGAGGTAGCGTTGCACGGGCCGTTGCCTCCGCGGTCTCGCGATCGAGGCCGAAGCTCCCCTCGATCATCAGGCGCGCGAAGCCATGAACGATCGACCAGCAGGCGAAGGTTGCCGCCATGCGTGGATCGTCATCGGGGAGACGCTCCGCGTCGGCACCGCGGACTCGTCGATCAAGTATGTGAAAGGCCCTGTTCTTCTCGCGCAGAAGGTCGGCATCGGTAAGGTCGAGCAATGCAGCTTGCCACATCAGCTCGTACAAGGCGGGCTGCTTCGCGGCGAACGCGAGATAGGCCTCACCCTGGGCGATGATCTTATCGGTCTTCGACGCGCCCGTCTGGTCTGCAGCCGCAAGACTGTCGGCAAGGCGCTGGAAGGCACCGGTCGCAAGCGCGGTCAGCATCGCTCGCGTATCGGCGAAATGATGTTTCGGTGCCGCCGACGTGACGCCAGCGCGGCGCGCCGTTTCGCGTAGGCTGAACCCGGTCACGCCTTTGTCGGTCAGCACCGCGAGTGCCGCATCGAGCAACGCGGCGCGAAGGTTGCCATGGTGGTAAGCGCGGGTGGACATCATCATCTGCCTCGGTTCGACATGGTCGCACCATGCTGTCACCAAGTCTGATGATGCAAGGCTGACGACCCTGCATCGTTTGTCGCGACTATAAGGTCGTCCGTTACCGAGAGGTGGTTCGCATCATGGGATCGAAATCGGAACCGCTGCAAACCCTCGTCGCCGCTTCTAGGGCAGAAACGGCGGCGTTCGGCATTCGCAGTTCTGTTCTGAAGTGGCGCGCTCGGCGGGATTCGAACCCACGACCCCTGCCTTCGGAGGGCAGTACTCTATCCAGCTGAGCTACGAGCGCGTTGTCGCGCATTGTAGCCGAGGCGCGGGGCTGCGCCTACGCCTGCGCATGGACGGCTGGCAAGACCCGGCCGGGCCTACGCAAATAATCTCTAGTCCAGCATGGCGCGCGGCGCGTCCCTGGGTCTAGAATCGGCGTTCGACGGATGGGGATGCCGTCGCCACGGATGCAATGTCAGTGGAAGAATCGAATACGATGCCGCCGGATCGCGAGCGCATGCCGCGTCCGCCCTTGCAGCGCGCCGCCTGGTTCGCGCTGGCCTATGTGCTTCTCAGTGTGGTCTGGATCGCTGGATCGGATGCCTTGCTGCACGCCTGGATCACCGACCACGCGGTGCTGAGGCAGGCGCAGACCTGGAAAGGCGCAGCATTCGTGTTGATCACCGGCGGCCTGCTGTTCGTGCTGCTGTATCGTCTGTTCCGCCACGACGCGCACCTGCTGCGTCGCTACGCCAGACAACGCAGCGACGTGCAGATGCTCAACCAGTTCCGCGAAAGCGTCATCGACAACGCCAGCATCTGGATCAACGTGCTCGACCCCCAGGCGAGGGTGGTCTTGTGGAACAAGGCCGCCGAGCAGATCAGCGGCTACAGCCGCGACGAAGTGATCGGACGCAGCGACATCTGGGAGCAGCTCTACCCCGACCGCGACTACCGCGAGAGCGTCACCGCCAAGGTCAGCGAGATTCTCGCCCAGGGCGTCGAGGTGGAGAACCTGGAGACCCGCATCCGCTGCCGTGACGGCCAGGAGAAAATCGTCTCCTGGAACTCGCGCCGTTTCTTCTCCGAGGACAACGCACTGGGCTCGATTGCCATCGGCCGCGACGTCACCGACCGTAAGCAGATGCAGCAGATGCTGCGCGCACGCGACCGGCAGCTGGCGATCCTGATGGCCAACGTGCCCGGCATGGTCTACCGTCGCCGCAACAACACCGACTGGACGCTGCGTTTCGTTTCCAGCGGATGTCTTGGGCTGACCGGCTACACCGCCGACGACCTGGTCGAGAACCGCGGCATGTCCTACGCCTCGCTGGTGCACCCGGAAGACCGCGAGCGCGTGCAGGACGAAACCCATCGCGCGCTCAACGAGAACCAGGCCTTCACGCTGGAATACCGCATCCGCCATCGCAGCGGCCAGCACCGCTGGGTGTGGGAACAGGGGCGTGCCGTGCAGGCCGACGACGGTCCGCATCTGGAAGGCATCATCGTCAACATCACCGACCGCAAGCGCGTGGAGCATCAGCTTGAGCAGCTTGCCGTGCAGGACCCGCTGACTGGTCTGCGCAACCGGCGCGAGCTGGAGATCACACTGCAGGACGCGGTGGAACAGGCCGAAAGCGCGCGGCGTCCTCTGGCGCTGCTCTGGATCGACATCGACGACTTCAAGCGCATCAACGACGTCCACGGCCACCTGGCCGGCGACGAAGTCCTGCGCCAGGTCAGCCGCGTGATCCGCGACCACCTGCGCTCGGACGACATGGCGGCGCGCTACGGTGGCGACGAGATCGTCGTGGCATTGCCGGGCATGGACGCGCAGGCCGCGACGCGCATCGCCGAGACCCTGCAGCAAGCCGTGCGCGCACTGCGGCTGCGACTGCCCGGCGGCGAGCCGATCGCCATCACTCTCAGCATTGGCGTAGCCGCCGTGCCCGAGCATGTCGCCACGGCCGAGCAGCTGGCCGAAGCGGCCGACCGCGCGATGTACCGCGCCAAGGAGGCCGGGCGCAACCAGATATGCAATGCCTTGCCGATGCCGCCACCGACACCGCATGCAGACAGCGAGGTAAGGAGCCCAGGATGAACCCCACGCGCACGGAAGCCGCACACACCTTCGCCACCGCACTCGACGCTGGCCGCATCGCCGCCGCAGACACGCCGCGCGTGCGCTTCCCGCTGCAGCGCGGCGCGATCACCGACAACGGCGCCACGCCCTGGACCTGCACGCTTGGCCTCGGCACGCCGGCGCAGTCGCTGCGCTTCATGCTCGACACCGGCACGGTGAACACCTGGATCACGTCGAGCGCCTGCACCACTCATGCCTGCTGCGCGCATCGCGCCTTCGACAGCGCGGCATCGCGCACTTTCCGCGCCAGCGGCCAGCCGCCGAAAGCGGTCGACTTCGGCCCCTGGGGCACGATGCAGGTGGAGCTCGGCTACGACGTCTGTCACCTGCAGCGCGACGTCGGTGGCCATGTCTCCACGACACCGCTGAACGAACCGATCAGCATCTATCTGGCTACCGAGTACCGCGGCGTGCAGTTCGCCATGCTCGACAGCGACGGCGGTCTGGCCATTCCGGCCGTGCCCTCAGCGCAACCGAGCGCCCTGCTCGAACAACTGACTCGGCAGGGCCTGATCGATCACGCGGTCGCGACCTTCGACGTCGATCCGCTGCTCGGACGCGGCGAATGCACGATGGGCGCGATCGATCCGACGCGGTTCGATCCGGCCAGCCTCAACGTGATGCCGGTGCAACCGCTGCAGGGCGATCTGTCCTACCTGTGGAACGTGCCGATGCAGGCGCTGCGCTGCGGCGGCAACGTGGTGGCCGAACACAGCGCGCTGGTGCTGGATACCGGTTCGTCGCGCTTCAAAGGCGGCGCGGCGGTGATCGCGCGCTTGCAGAACGCCATCACCGACGGCGGCAAGCGCCCGCTGACGGTGCACGCGGCGACGGCGCTGGCCGCCTACCCCGACATCGAGGTCGAACTCAACGGCACGGTCTACACGCTGACCCCGCCGCAGTATTTCCAGCGCCTCGGCGCGCACCGCTGGGAGGTCGGCGTGCACGTGCTGGAAGGCTTGCCGGACGAGATGCTGGTGGTCGGCTCGGTGTTCCTCGACTGGGTCTACAGCATCTTCTGGTACCAGCCGCCCGCGGTCGGACCGTGCATCGTGGCCCTGGCGCAACCACGCCGGAACACGCCCTCGCGCGTGACCGGTCTGTGGCGCAATGGCTTTGGCTCGACGCTGGACATCGGTCCGCTGGACGCCGACGGCTGCTTCCGCGGCCGCTACACCTCGAGCACCGGCGCCAGCGGCGACTATCCGGTCGTCGGCGTCGCCGACCCGCACCCGGACGGCGACAGCATCGCGATCTCGTTCGCGGTCAGCTGGCGCAGCCTGGTGGGCAAGCCGGACCCGTCGTGGCACTGGGTCTCGGGCTTCACCGGCCTGCTGCAGCGCAAGGACGGCGTCGATCAGATCGCCACCACCTACCTGCTGCAACAGAACGCCGACGCGCAGACGCCGGACTGGATGGCCACGGCGATCTACCCCTCGACCTTCGTCCGCATCGGCTGACTGCGCGCAAAAAAAGACCCCCGCCGTCGCCGGCGGAGGTCTTCGCACAGGTTCGTGCGACAGGCAGGTTTACTGGATCGCCTTCAGCGTGCGCTTGAGCGGCGTCAGCACTTCCGACAGGTAATCCGGACGACCCTTGATGCGCTCCAGATGCGGGTACTGCAGACCGCCGTGGTAGTTGATCTCGACGGTCTTGTACTCGTTGAAGTTCTTGACCAGCAGCTTGATCGGCGCCTTGCTGTCGGCCGCCTGCTTGATGGCGTGCTTGAGCGCGTCGATGCTGAAGTCCTTGCCGTCGACCGCGACGATGGTCATCGCCGGCGACAGGCCCGCATTGAACGCCGGGCCGTCCCACAGCACGTCGCGCATCTCGCCCTTGCTGTTGACGTAGATGCCCAGCGAGTAGGTCAGGTCGGCCATGTGGTAGTGGCTTTCCAGCGCCTTCACCGCATCGCTCGGCTCGTGCGTGTAGACCAGCTTCCAACCCTCGGCCTCGAACGCCTCGGACAGGTTTACGTGACCGGTCAGACGCTTGTCGAGGAAGGACTTCCAGTCGTACGGCGCGACCTTGTTGAGCGCGCTGACGATGTCGTCGAAGGTGTAGGTGTTGATGTCCCACGCACCCGGATCGACGCCGAAGAAGTCACGCGCGAAGTTGTTGAGGTTGCGCTTGTTGCGGGTCAAGTCGCGGATCTTCGCGTCCACCGCCATCCAGATCAGCTGACCGCCGGAGTAGTAGTCCTCGCTCATCTGGTAGTTGCGGTACGGCAGCGGTGCGCGCTGCGCGATGGTCGGATCGTTGGTGGTGTCGAGAATGTTGCGCCACTTCATGCCCGGACGACCGCGGTCGTAGCGGGCGCCGACGGCGGCCAGCATCTCCATCGCCTGCTGCTTGTCCCACAGGCCCGAACGCGCGGCCATCACGTAGCCGCTGTACTGGGTGAAGCCCTCGTAGACCCACAGACCGTGATCGCGCTTGGGCACGTTGAAGTTCGGCGTCCACAAGCGCGCCGGGCGACGGTACTTGCCGTCCCACGAGTGGTTGAACTCGTGCGCCAGCAGGTCGCGACGCGCCCAGCTCTGTTTCCACTTGGTGAAGTAGTTCGGCGAGGTGCCGTTCTCGCTGGAACGGTGATGTTCCAGGCCGATGCCGCTCATCTTCTTGCTCAGCGCGAGCAGGAAGTCGTAGTGGTTGAAGTGGAAGGTGCCGTACTGGCGCTCCATCTGCACCACCAGGTCGCGATGCTTCTGGATCGCTTCCTTGCTGGCATCCAGGTCCTGCGGCTGGTCGGCGAACACGTTCAGGTGCACCGGCACCTTGCCGCCCGGGTTCAGATCGAAACGCTTGTAGTACTTGCCGGCGAACATCGGCGAGTCGACCAGGTTCTCGAAGTCGATCGGCTTGAACTCGATCTTGTTGCCGGACTGGCTGGCCGTTTCCAGCGCCGTGGCGAACTTGAAGTCCTGCGGCAGCGTCACGCTGGCCTGCACGGTGATGTCGCGATTGAAGTAACCGGCCGGATACAGCGCGACCGTGTTCCACTGCAGGTTCAGCATCTCCGGCGTCATCACCACGCGGCCCTGGCTGCGGTCCTGCGGCGAGAGGTACTTGAACTGCACGTCCAGCGAGGTCACGCCCTGCGGCACGTCGACGTGGAAGGCGTAGACGTTGGCCGGATCGCGCGTCCACTCCAGCACCTTGCCGTTGGCCTTGATGACCAGACCGGCGAACTTGTCGATCGGGCCGGTCGGCGAATGGTTGCCGGGAATCCACGCCGGATAGAGCAGCGTGAACGGACCGGTGCTGACCGGGATGGTCTCGTGCACGTCGAAGATGCGGTGCGCCAGGTCGGTCGCGTCCACATGCAGCTGGATGGTGCCGGGATAGGCGATGTCGCGCGGGGCCGGAATGGTAAATTCATTGGCCGCCGGCTGCGGGCCGGCGCTGGCATATGCGGGCAGGCCAGTCAGACCGACGGTAGCCGCCAGCACAGCCGCGGCGATGAAACGGATTTTCACGAGAGAGCCTCCTGTACCTCGGAGTGGAACGCCCGCGCCGTTCGTGACGACGCGGGCGTGGGGATGCTTACTTGCGCGCCTTGAGAATCTTGTCGAGACGATCCGGCGTGCCCTTCACGCGTTCGAGATGCGCGTAGCGCAGACCGCCGTGATAGTCGATGTCGATGGTGCGGTACTGGTCGATGTTCTTGACCAGCAGCTGGATCGGCGCCTTGCCGGTCTTGGCGGCGGTCACGGCGCGCTTCAGGTCGCCGCTATCGAAGTCCTTGCCGTCGACGGCGACCACGGTCATGCCCGGCACCAGACCCGCCTTGTAGGCCGGGCCGTTCCACTGCACGTCGTAGACATGGCCGCTGTCGGACACCGCGAAGCCGGCCGAGTACGACAGATCCAGGCCGCGGCTGATGCTCGACGTGGCCTTCTCCAGCGCCGACGGCTGATCGGTGTAGACCAGCTTCCAGCCGCCGCGCTCCAGGCCGGTCTCCGGCAGCTTGTCGCCGGTGTAGTCCAGACGCGTGCGCAGGAACGCGTTCCAGTCGAACGGCTGCACCTTGTTCAGCGCGTCGACGACGTCCTGATAGGTGTAGGTGCGGGTCACGTAGCTGCCGTTGTCCATGCCGTAGAACAGATGCGCGAAATCATCCAGCGACTTGCGGCCGTGGCTGAGCTCGCGGATCTTGGTGTCCACGTCCAGCCACAGCAGCTGGCCTTCCGGATAGAAGTCGGTGCGACGACGCCAGTTGCTCCAGCCGCTGGGGCCGGCGTAGGTCAGCGGCGCGGCATCGGCGGTGTCCTGCAGCGAACGCCATTCGCGACCGGTGCGGTGCGCCATCGAGGCGGCGATGGCGGCGATGGCGTCGTGGTACTGGTCCGGCGTCCACAGACCCGAACGCGTGGTCAGCACGCCGGCCCAGTAGTCGGTCAGGCCCTCGTACACCCACAGCAGGTCGTCGCGCTTGACCATGTTGAAGTTCGGCGTCCACAGATCGTACGGACGACGGAACTTGCCGTTCCACGAATGCACCCATTCGTGCGGCATCAGCGTCGCCGCGCGCAGGTACATGGCGTTGTCGGTGAGGTAGTTGCTGGGCAGACGGTCGTCGCTGGACTGGTGGTGCTCCAGACCGAAGTGGTCGACCTGGTCGGACACCGTCAGCAGGAAGTCGTAGTGCTCGTAGTGATGGCTGCCGAACAGCGCCAGGATCTGCTTGACCAGATTGCGGTGATCGTCGATCTGCTTCTTGGTGATCTTCACGCTGGCGGCGTCGTCGCCGGCGATGTTCAGGTGCACCGGCACCTTCGCACCCGGCGCCAGATCGACGCGCGTGAAGTACTTGCCGGCGAGCAGCGGCGAATCGACGAAGTTGTTGAAGCTGACCGGCTTGAAGGTGACTTCATCGCCGGACTGGCTGGCCACGCGCAGCGCGCTGGCGAACTTCCAGCCCGTCGGCAGCTTCACCGTCGGCTGGATCATCACCTGTCGCGAGTAGTAGCCGGCCGGATAGAACGCCACCTGGTTGAACTCGATGTCGGCCAGGTCGTTGCTGGTCGACGGACCGGCGCCGAACTGGCCGCCGTTGCCCGGCGACAGGAACTGGAAGCTCAGCTCCAGCGCCTTCACGCCCTCGGGCACCTTCAGGTGCAGCGTGTACATGTCGGCCAGGTCGCGACGCCACGGCAACTGCTTGCCGTTGGCCTTGATGATGAGGCCGGCGATGTTGTTGATCGGTCCGGTCGGCGCGTGTTCGCCAGGAATCCACTTCGGGTAGTACAGCGTGAAGTCGCCCGACTGCGCGACGGGAATGGTCTCGCGCACGTCGAAGATGCGCTCCGGCGCGCGGGTCATGTCCACATGCACACTGAGGGTGCCGCCCGGATACGGATGATCGCTGGGATGCTTGTGATGCAGCGGAGCGACGGGCGCCTCCTGGGCGAAGGAGACGGGTGCGGCCAGCGCGGCGGACACGGCCAGCGCGGCCAGAAGCGGACGGAACGATACGGATGACATACGGACTCCCGGAATGACGGCGACGCGGTCACGCGGGCTGCGCTGCCGAAGGATGATGCGGATAACGCGTCCGTCGCATCGCGTGTGCGAACGGCGGACGATCCCGCCATCCTAGAGCAGGCATGCGGCCTCCCCCGCATGCCAAAGGTCATGCCGGAACGCACCGGCATGCGGCAGAACGCCACCCCGGGCACGAAAACGCCCGCTGTCGCACGGGGCGACAGCGGGCGCGGAACCCAGGCGCTTCCGGGCTTACTCGCCCCGGTTCTGGGCCTCGACCTTGCTGTGCCTCATGCCGTAGGCAAGGTAGATCGCCAGGCCGATCGCCATCCAGATCACGAAACGCCAGATGGTGATGATGTCCAGGCCGCCGATCGGGTGGTACTGACCGTTCTCGAACCACGGCCAGCCGATGATCAGGAACAGCGAGAACAGAATGCCCAGCGGCGCCAGTACCCAGATGGCCGGGGTGCGGAAGCGTCGCTCCAGCTCCGGCCTGCGGATGCGCAGGATCAGCACCGAGGCGCAGATCAGGATGAACGCCGACAGCGTGCCGATGTTGACCAGCTCGGCCAGCTCGCGGATCGGCAGGAAGCCGGCCGCCAGCGCGGTGAAGATGCCCAGCACCATGGTCGGACGGTACGGTGTGCCGTACTTCGGATGGCTCTTGGCGAACCAGCCCGGCAACAGGCCGTCGCGCGACAGCGCGAACCAGATGCGCGCCGCGCCCAGCATGAAGGCGAACACCACGCTGGCGATGCCGCAGACCGCGGCGATGTCGATGATGGCGCTGATCCAGTGCAGATCGCGCGCGGCAAACACCGCGCTGACCGGGGCCTGGCTGGCCAGGATCATCTGGTCGCAGTGGCCGGCGGCCTGGCTCGGATCGACGCAGCCGTTGTACGGCACCATGCCGGTCAGCACCAGCGAGATGGCCAGGTACATCAGCATCGAGATGCCCAGGGAGGCGAGCACCGCCAGCGGCAGATCGCGCTGCGGATTCTTCGACTCCTCGGCCGCCGTGGTCAGCGTGTCGTAACCGAACACCGCGAAGAACACGATGCTCGACGCCGCCAGCACGCCGTTCATGCCGTAGCGGGTGCCGCCGGTGGCGGCCGCGTCATGCACCAAGTCCGGAATGAACGGCGTCCAGTTCGAGGTGTGCACGTAGAACGCGCCGGCGACGATGACGATGCCGACGCCGATCACCTTCATCGACACCACGATGGTGTTGAAGCGCGCGCCGATCTCGGTGCGCATGATCTGGATCCAGGCCATGCCCAGCGCCACGGCGACGGCGATGATGTTGACCACACGGCCGCTGTCCGGATGCGCCGGGTCGTAGGCGCCCTGCAGCCAGATCGGCAGATGCAGACCGGTGACGTCGGCGATCAGCGATTGCAGGTAGTTGGACGTGCCTGCCGCGACCACGCCGACGATCAGCGCGTACTCGACCAGCAAGTCCCAGCCGATGATCCAGGCCGGCAGTTCGCCCAGCACGGCGTAGCCGTAGGTGTAGGCGCTGCCGGTAACCGGAATCATGCCGGCGAACTCGGCGTAGGAAAGCGCCGCGCAGGCGCTGCCGATACCGGCAACGAGGAAGCTGATGACGACCGCCGGACCGGCGTTGAGCGCGGCCTCGTGCGGCGCCAGCACGAACACGCCGACGCCGACGATGGCGCCGATGCCGATCGCGGTCAGCTGCCACACGCCCATGGTGCGGCGGAAATCGGTGCTTGCACCGGCGTCGGATTGCAACTGTTCGACGGATTTGCGTCGGATCAGTTTGGACCAGAATCCCATGCATGACCCCTTGGATTGAGATGGTTGTGGATGCGGAATGCAGCATGGCGGGGCAACAACGACAGCCTCGCGCCACGGATACACGGTGCCAAGATGCGCCAGCGGCGCGCTCCCTTCGTCGGTGCAACCGGAACCGTACGCCAGGCGCTACGGTACCCCCTACATGATGCGGATCGAGCCGGCACCGGACTCGATCCGACATGTTGCGCGAGCATTGTTCACGCAACACGACCCGAGACGCTTCTCGGACCCTCTTTGTTGCACAGCAGTACACAAACATACCAGAGTCGTGTCGGCATTGCTGAACGACGCTTGACGCCTCGCCGCACGTAACATCCGGAAAAACGTCGGAAAACCCCGCGCTCGCGGGCTTTCAGGCCGTCGAAGCCGTCGCCGTGCCGGTCGAACGACGCGCCCCCAGCAGCAACATCACGCTCAACGCCGCCAGAACCGCGACCACGCCCTGCACCGCGACCGGCAACGGCGCGCCGAACCAGCGCCCCACCGCGAGTACCGTCGCCGCCGTGGCCAGCACGCGCACGATTTCCGCGATGCGCGCCCAGCCTCGTCCTTCCAGCGCCAACCCCAGCAGCGTCAGCGCCATCGCCATGTAGCCGAAATACGCCAGCAGCCAGGGCCACGGCATGTGCGCCTGCGCCATCAGGAAATGCAGCGCCATCCCCAACAGCAGCAGGAACTGCAGCGCGCCGTAGGTCTTGAGCAGCCCCCCCATCGGCGGATCGTAGATCGCCCGGTTCATGTCGAACGCGGGCTTGGGATAACGCGCCGCCACATCGGCCGGTCGCCAGCCCGGTCGTCGCAGCCAGATCTGCAGGCGGTCGCGCCAGCGGCGCGCGCGCGACGCGTCGAGCAGCGTGGCCCAGTACACCTCGGCGTTGGCCCACAGCGGATTCCAGCTGCGCAGCGGCGAACGCGTGCCGTAGCGCGGCGGGTCCTCGGCCCGTTCCGGCTGGAAAGTGCCGAACAGGCGATCCCACAGGATCAGGATGCCGCCGTAGTTGCGGTCCACGTAGCGGTCGTTGACGGCGTGATGCACGCGATGGTTCGACGGCGAGGCGAACACCCGGTCGAACCAGCCCAGACGCCCCACCTCTTCGGTGTGGATCCAGAACTGGTACAGCAAGTCGATCAGCGCCACCACCGCGAACACCTCGACCGGCACCCCGGCCACCGCCAGCGGCAGATAAAACACCCAGCCCAGCAACGCGCCGCTGCTGGTCTGACGCAGCGCGGTGCTGAGGTTGTAGCACTCGCTCTGGTGATGGACCACGTGCGCGGCCCACAGCACGTTGACCTCGTGCCCCATGCGGTGCAGCCAGTAGTAGCAGAAGTCGTAAGCGAGCAGCGCCCCGGCCCACACCCACAGGCTGTCGGCGGGCAAGGCAAACAGCGCCAGATGCGCCACGCACCACGCGTAGATGCCGATGGTCAGCGTCTTGGTGAACACGCCCGTCAGCTGCGACAGGATGCCCAGCCCGATGCTGTTGATGGCGTCATTGAGCCGGTAGCGCTTGTGCCCGCGCCAGGCGGCCACGGCGGCTTCGACCGCCATCAGCAGGAAGAAGCCGGGAATCGCGTACAACATGATGACGGCGGCGGCGTTCACGTCAGGCCTTCGCGGTACGCGCGTCGGCGGCCATCGTCGGCACGCGCACCGAATGGGCGATGCAGGCGATGGCCGCGTAGTAGGTGCCCAGAATCCACAGAGACGCCAGCGGCAGCGGAGCATGGAAGCGGTTGCATGCCAGCAGTGTATCGCTGAGCAGGAACAGCGCCGCGCCCGCCGCCGCAAATTTCGCCGCACGTGCGGCCGCGCCCTGCCCGTGGCTGCGGTACGCTCGCCCGAACGCCTGCCCGGCCATCAGGCTGATCACGCAGATGTAGAACGCCACCGGCACGCGCAGCGTCGAGGGAATGTCCGGCCACAGCGCCACCGCGACCGCCGCGCCGAGCGCGAGGCACCCCAGCATCGCCGGCCACCAGGCCGGTCGCTCCATGCCTTGTGCAAAGGCCAGCAGGAACGCCAGGTGCGCCATCAGGAAGCAGCCCAGCCCCGGCAGGAACGCGTTCCACGGCGGCAGCAGGCAGATATCGCCGAGCAGGCACCACGCCAGGCCGACTGCGATCGTCGTGCGGTAACAGGACGACAGCGGCGACAACGCCGACCACGCGCCGATCAGGATCAGCAGCGTGGCCAGTGGCTTGGCCGCCTGATACAGCAGCAGACCGCGCTCGCCCAGCAGCGCGCCGGCGATGGCGGCCGCGGCCACGGGCGCGATGACGAGCCGCCAGCCTTTCATGCGCTCAGAAACGGCCGGACAGGCTGATGCCGAAGGTGCGCGGCGCGCCCGGAATGTACGTCGGCAGGCCGAACGTCGCACCCGTATTGCCGGCGTCGAGCAGGTACTTCTCGCCGGTCAGGTTGCGCGCCCACAAGCCGACGTCCCAGGCGCCGCGATCGAAGGTCATGCCCAGGCGCAGGTTCAGCAGACCGTAGGCCTTCTGGTAGTAGTTCGGGTTGTTGTCGTCCTCGAAATACACCGCCGACTTCCAGCTGTAGCTCGGACGCACGTAGAACGCGCGGCCGCCGTCCATCGGGATGTCCCACAGCAGCGCCAGCGAGGCCGAGTTGTCCGGCGTCAGACGCAGGCGGTTGCCGGCCCACTGCTGCGGGTTGCCGTTCTTGTCGGTGTCGGCGAAGCGGGCGTGGATGTAGTTGTAGTTGAACAGCAGACTGGCGTGATCGCTGAGCTTGCCCTGCAGCGACATCTCCAGACCGTGCGCGTTGGCGCGGCCGGCGTTGCGCACGATGTAGCGCGCGTCCTGGTAGATGGTGCTCTGGAAGTCGCTGTAGCGGTAGCGGTACACGGCCACGTCGTAGAGGAAACGGCCATCGGCGGCATCGCCCTTCACGCCGGCCTCGGCGCTGAGCAGGATTTCCGGCGGCAGGGTCTCGCTGCCGTCGGCGCTGACCTGGATCACGTTCGGCTTGCGGCCGCGCGCGACGCTGGCGTAGGCGTTGACGTGATCGCCGACCTGCCAGGCGCCGACCAGCCGTCCGACCACGCTGGTGAAGCTGCCCTGACCGGTCACCTTGCCGTTGGTCGGCGCGAACAGGTCGTTCGGCGTCACCGGCATGAAGCCGTTGTTGAGACCGAGGAAGCCCAGCGTGCCCGGCACCGTCGTGTTGTAGACCTGATAGCCGGAGCGGATGCGCTCGCGCGAGACGCGCACGCCGGCGGTCAGATCGAAGCGATCGGTGACGTGCCAGGTGCCGTCGGCGAACGCGTCCAGCGCGCGCGTGTTGCTGCTGTCGGCGTAGCCCTCGCTCATGTTCGTGTTGAACGGCACCGGCGTGCTGTACAGCAGCGAGGCCACCGGGTTGATCTGCGGAAACGCCGCCAGCTGCTGGCGCAGCAACTGCTGCACGTACGGCACCGGCAGGTCGGTCGGCTGCCCCAGCAGCGCGCCCGGCACGTAGCCGGACGGGAAAAAGCGCGGCAGGCCGTCGACGATCACGTATGGGAAGAACTGGCTCTCGTCGTACTGGATCGTCACGTGCTCCAGGGCATCGTCCTGGAAATAGCTCAGACCGCCGAACGCGGTCAGCGCGCCGCCGGCGTCGTAGTTGAAGCGGAACTCCTGGCTGAACTGGTGCGAGCGCACGTGCGTGTCGATCTCGACCAGGTCGTACGGCGAGCCGTCGGCATCCAGCTTCTCGGCCGAGTCGACGTGGCGGTAGCCGGTGATGCTGGTCAGGCGCCAGTCGTCGTTGAGCTTGAAGTCGCCGAGCATGGTCAGGCCGCCGAGCCGGCGGTCGATGCCCAGCTGCTTGCCGCGGTTGAGGTCGGCCGGTCCCCACACGTCGGTCGAACCGTAGCGGTTCGGGATCGTGCGACTGTGGAAATCGGTGCCCGGCGGCGTGTCGCGCTGAACGTTGCCGATCAGCGTGATGCTGCTGTCATCGCCGAGCTTGAACAGCAGGCTGGGACGGATGGCGACGGTGTTCTGCCCGTTCAGCCGACCGCCGCTGAGATTCTCGTAATAGCCCTCGTGGGTGGCGCTGTAGACCGCCAGGCGGCCGAAGACGTTGTCGCTGAGCGGCGTGTTGGCGAAGCCGCTGAACTGCATCGCCTGGTAGTTGCCCAGGCTCAGGTCGTAGCCGGCGCGGGTCGCGTCGACCGGCTTGTTCTCGATCAGCGAGATCGCGCCGCTTTCCGCACCGCGGCCGAACAGCGTGCTCTGCGGGCCGCGCAGCACCTCGATGCGCTGCATGTCGAACATCGCCACGTTGGAGCCCTGCAGGCGGCTGATGTCGACGCCGTCCTGGAAGATCGACACGCGCGAGGTCTGCGTCGCAGCGGTGTCGTCCGAGGTCAGGCCGCGGATCTGGTAGCCCGGCGTGTTCGGGCTCTGCAGCTCGGCGTTGAAGCCGGGCACGTAGTCGCTTAGATCCTGCGCGTTCTGGATGTTCATGTCCTTGAGGAACGCGCCCGAGTAGGCCGACATCGCGATCGGTACGTCGGAGACCTGCTGCTCGCGCTTCTGCGCGGTGACGGTGATGCTGTGCAGGTTCACCGCCTGCGGCGCGCCAGAAGCGGACGCGGCCGGCGCCGGGCCGTTGTCCGTGGCCTGCGGCGTCGCCGCGTGATCCGCCAGCGCCGCGCCGGCCGGCGCCAGCAAGGCCAGTCCCACGGCCGTCGTCAGCGCGCGACGCGCCATCCGTGACGCCCGCGCGCCGGAATGCGAATGCCTCATCGAATGTCCTCCCCAAGATGGAAACACGCCGCCGACGGACCCGTGGCCGCCGACATCGGGTAGCGATGCGCTCCCCCCGGAACGCGTCGTGCGTCGATCATAACCAAAGCGCATACGCGGTGAAACGATCGTTTGTTCCGCGCATGGCGCGACCGACCGGACCGCCTTCCGCGCCGTGACTTGCGGACGACACATCGCGATGCTGTCATGAGTGGCCTCTCGCCGATTCCTGTCTTGCCATGTCCCTGCGCCGCATCGCCCTTTCCTCGCTGAGCCTGCTGGCCGGCCTGTGCCTGAGCGCCGTCAGCTTCGCCGCCACCGTGCCCGCCGGCACCGCCGCGCGCGTGACGCTGCTGGAAACCACCGACCTGCACAGCCACATCCTGAGCTACGACTATTACAAGCTGTCGGCGGACCCGCAGGTCGGTCTGGAACGCACCGCGACACTGATCCAACGCGCCCGCGCGACCTTCCCCAACACCCTGCTGTTCGACGACGGCGACACCATCCAGGGCTCGGTGCTGGCCGACTACCAGGCGCTGGCGCATCCCGTGCCATGCGACCGCGAACTGGCGATCTACCGGGCCATGGACACGCTGGGCTATGCCGCCGGCACCATCGGCAACCACGAGTTCAACTACGGTCTGCCGTTCCTGGCCCTGGTCACCAACGACCGCATGCACGTGGCCGGCGTGAAGCCGCGCCGCTGCGCCGGCCCGCGCTTCCCGCTGGTGCTGTCCAACGTGTTCAGCGCCGAGGACGGCCAGCCGATCTACCGCCCGTGGCGCGTGATCGAGAAGACCGTCACCGCCACCACGCCCGACGGCAAGACCGTGCGCGTGCCGCTGCGCATCGGCGTGCTGGGCTTCGCGCCGCCGCCGATCATGCAGTGGGACAAGCGACATCTGGATGGCAAGGTCACAGTGATGGGCGTGGTCGACGCCGCGCGCAAGTATCTGCCGCAGCTTCGGGCGCAGCATCCGGACCTGATCGTCGCTTTGGTCCACGGCGGCCTCGACAACGGTCCGTACACGCCGAAGATGGAGAACGCCGGCTGGTACCTGGCCAAGGACGTGCCGGGCATCGACGCGATGCTGCTCGGTCACCAGCACCAGGCCTTCCCCGGGCCGCATTTCCAGGGCATGCCCGGCGTCGACACCGAGCGCGGCACCGTGCACGGCATGCCGGCGGTGATGGGCGGCTTCTTCGGCAAGGACCTCGGCGTGATTCATCTTAAGCTGGTGCGCAAGGACGGCCACTGGGTGTCCGACCGCGCCGCCGCGCGCAGCGAGGTGATGCCGATCTGCACAAGCAAGACCGACTGCGTGCCGGCCGACCCGCACATTGCGCCGCTCGTGGCGGCGGTGCAGAAGGCCACCGTCACCTACGTCAACACGCCCATCGGCCGCACCGATTTCCGCATGACCAGCGTGTTCGCCGACCTCGGCAACGTCAGCGCGCTGAGCATCGTCAACGCCGCGCAGCGCGACTACGTGAAGCACTGGATCGCCGAGAACCGGCCCGACCTGAAGGACATCCCCGTGCTGTCCGCCGCCGCCGCCTTCCGCACCGGCTTCGGCGGCCCCGACGACTACACCGACGTATCGCCCGGCGCGCTGACCCTGCGCAGCGCCGCCGACCTGTACTACTACCCGAACACCCTGGCCGCAGTGCGCGTCGACGGCGCGGGCCTGAAGGCGTGGCTGGAACAATCCGCCCGCCGCTTCCAGCGCATCGACCCGACGAAGACGACGCCGCAGGCGCTCATCAACCCCAACTACACCGGGTACAACTTCGACCAGATCGAAGGCGGCGTGCACTACCTGATCGACGTCAGCCAACCGGTCGGCCAGCGCATCCGCGATCTGACCTGGGACGGCAAGCCGGTACGCGCCGACCAGACCTTCATCGTCGCCACCAACAACTACCGCGCCAGCGGCGGCGGCCACTTCCCGGGCCTGGACGGCCACGCCACCGTGCTCGACGCGCCGGACGCCAACCGCGAGATTCTGGTGCAATGGATCCGCGCCCATTCGCACGTCACCCGCGCCGACTTCGGCCCGCGCCCGTGGCAATTCGCGCCGCTGAAGACGCAGGGCCCGGTGACGATCACCGCCCCGACCGACGCGCTGGACGTGACCCGCGGCGACCACGTCGGCGCCGTACGCAAACTGCACGACGACGGCAACGGCCTGGCGACCTACGTCATCGACCTCGGCAAAAAGCAGGACTGATCCGGCGACAGGAACCTCGTCTGGACTGCACCATAGATACGCCCTTCAGTCGTACCTCGGGCACTCCTTTTGGTCGTACCACAGGCGCTTCCTTCGATCGCATCACTGGCACTTCCTTCGGTCGCACCACAGGCACTTCCTTCGGTCGTCATCTCGGCGAAAGCCGGGACCCAGTGCCTGTCGATTCTTCCAGAGATGCAAAGACGCTGGGTGACTCGCTGCGCTCGCCCCTCCGGGGCCGTCCTTCGGACGTTCTGCGCGCTTCGCGCTTGTCCGGCTTTCGCCGGGATGACCGCTTTCTTCGGAAGCGTTTGGGAGCAGCCATGCATCCGCGGACGTAGCTGGTTCCCGGCCAGCCACGCGACTGGGTTCACCACGCCGAATCCTGTTCGTGCGTGATGACCCGGTCACGTATCTGCCCACTTATGCCATTTGCTTCATTGACCGCCGCGCCCGCGCCGGACTAGGTTCGAGGCATGCATCTTGACGCGCGCCCGCATCGATTCATCGATATCTCGGCTTCCGACCGAGGCGCGGTGCGCATGTGCACGACGACCACGACCATGACGACCACCGGCACCGGTACCACCGGCCCGGGGCAGGTGTTCGTGCGCGACTGATTCCATCACGCAAACGGCCCGCCCCGCACCGGACGGGGCCGTGATGCGACCCCCGACGACGCAGGACACGGGCCTCTCCAGGGAGGCAACACCGTGAACATGCACGCATCGCAACTGGACCCCGACTGCCTGCAGCCGCGGACGCCCGCGCCGACGCCCGCCCTGCGGCGGCTGACCGTGGGCGTGGTCGGGCCCGGTCGCGTCGGCAGTGCGTTGCTGGAACAGCTGCGCGCCGCGCGCGAACGTCTGCGGCGCGAACAGCACATCGACGTGCACCTGCGCGTGGTCGCGGACAGCCGGCGCATGTGGCTGGACAGCGACGACGATGCGCTCAACGCCCGCCACGGCGGCGCGCAGACCTGGCGACCGTCCAGCCTCGACGACGTCGCAGCCTGCCTGCATGGCGCGCCGGGCGCGGTGATCGTCGACTGCAGCGCCAGCGAGGCCGTCGCCGCGCGCTACGCCGACTGGCTCGCCGCCGGCCTGCATGTGGTCACGCCGAACAAGCTCGCGCCCAGCGGGCCGCTGCCGCACTGGCGCGCACTGCAGGACCTTGCCCGCACGCAGCGCGTGCAGCTGCGCTACGAAGCCACGGTCGGCGCGGGCCTGCCGGTGGTGCAGACCCTGCGCGACCTGCTCGACACCGGCGACGAACTGATCGCGCTGGAAGGCATGCTGTCCGGCACCCTGGCCTGGCTGTGCGATGCCTACGACGGCCAGCGCCCGTTTTCCGCACTGGTGCGCGAAGCCCATGAGTTGGGCTACACCGAACCTGATCCGCGCGCCGATCTGGACGGCCTGGACGTGGCGCGCAAACTGGTGATCCTGGCGCGCGAAAGCGGTCGCGGGCTTTCCCTCGACGACGTCTCGGTGCAGTCTCTGGTGCCGGACGCCCTGCGCCACGTCGATCGCGAGCATTTCATGGACCACTTGCACCTGCTGGACGCGCCGATGGCGGCGCGGCACGCCGAAGCCGCCGCCCAGGGCGCGGTGCTACGCCACGTCGGCCGCCTCGATGCGGACGGCCGCGCCCACGTCGGCCTGGTCGCGCTACCCGCCGGACACGCCTTCGCGCAGGCGCGCGGCGCCGACAACATCGTGCAGTTCCATACCCGCCGCTACGCCGACACGCCGCTGCGCGTGCAGGGTCCCGGCGCCGGCCCCGACGTCACCGCCGGCGGCGTGTTCACCGATCTGCTGCGCGTGGCCGCGGAGGCACGCGCATGAGCGCGGACATTACCAACGAAGCCTGCGCCTGGGCGCCGGCCAGCGTCGGCAACATCGGCGTCGGCTTCGACCTGCTCGGCCACAGCCTCGACGGCGCCGGCGACCGCGCGCGCGTGCGCCGCATCGACGAACCGGTGGTGCGCATCGACGGCATCGACGGCTGCGTCACCGACTTGCCGCGCGAAGCCGCCGCCAACACCGCCGGACAGGCGCTGATCGCGCTGCGCGAGGC
>NZ_KN196471.1:241763-296402 GCF_000761445.1 Oleiagrimonas soli
ACGACGACCACGACCATGACGACCACCGGCACCGGTACCACCGGCCCGGGGCAGGTGTTCGTGCGCGACTGATTCCATCACGCAAACGGCCCGCCCCGCACCGGACGGGGCCGTGATGCGACCCCCGACGACGCAGGACACGGGCCTCTCCAGGGAGGCAACACCGTGAACATGCACGCATCGCAACTGGACCCCGACTGCCTGCAGCCGCGGACGCCCGCGCCGACGCCCGCCCTGCGGCGGCTGACCGTGGGCGTGGTCGGGCCCGGTCGCGTCGGCAGTGCGTTGCTGGAACAGCTGCGCGCCGCGCGCGAACGTCTGCGGCGCGAACAGCACATCGACGTGCACCTGCGCGTGGTCGCGGACAGCCGGCGCATGTGGCTGGACAGCGACGACGATGCGCTCAACGCCCGCCACGGCGGCGCGCAGACCTGGCGACCGTCCAGCCTCGACGACGTCGCAGCCTGCCTGCATGGCGCGCCGGGCGCGGTGATCGTCGACTGCAGCGCCAGCGAGGCCGTCGCCGCGCGCTACGCCGACTGGCTCGCCGCCGGCCTGCATGTGGTCACGCCGAACAAGCTCGCGCCCAGCGGGCCGCTGCCGCACTGGCGCGCACTGCAGGACCTTGCCCGCACGCAGCGCGTGCAGCTGCGCTACGAAGCCACGGTCGGCGCGGGCCTGCCGGTGGTGCAGACCCTGCGCGACCTGCTCGACACCGGCGACGAACTGATCGCGCTGGAAGGCATGCTGTCCGGCACCCTGGCCTGGCTGTGCGATGCCTACGACGGCCAGCGCCCGTTTTCCGCACTGGTGCGCGAAGCCCATGAGTTGGGCTACACCGAACCTGATCCGCGCGCCGATCTGGACGGCCTGGACGTGGCGCGCAAACTGGTGATCCTGGCGCGCGAAAGCGGTCGCGGGCTTTCCCTCGACGACGTCTCGGTGCAGTCTCTGGTGCCGGACGCCCTGCGCCACGTCGATCGCGAGCATTTCATGGACCACTTGCACCTGCTGGACGCGCCGATGGCGGCGCGGCACGCCGAAGCCGCCGCCCAGGGCGCGGTGCTACGCCACGTCGGCCGCCTCGATGCGGACGGCCGCGCCCACGTCGGCCTGGTCGCGCTACCCGCCGGACACGCCTTCGCGCAGGCGCGCGGCGCCGACAACATCGTGCAGTTCCATACCCGCCGCTACGCCGACACGCCGCTGCGCGTGCAGGGTCCCGGCGCCGGCCCCGACGTCACCGCCGGCGGCGTGTTCACCGATCTGCTGCGCGTGGCCGCGGAGGCACGCGCATGAGCGCGGACATTACCAACGAAGCCTGCGCCTGGGCGCCGGCCAGCGTCGGCAACATCGGCGTCGGCTTCGACCTGCTCGGCCACAGCCTCGACGGCGCCGGCGACCGCGCGCGCGTGCGCCGCATCGACGAACCGGTGGTGCGCATCGACGGCATCGACGGCTGCGTCACCGACTTGCCGCGCGAAGCCGCCGCCAACACCGCCGGACAGGCGCTGATCGCGCTGCGCGAGGCACTGGGCCTGCCGTTCGGCTTCGCTTTACATCTGCACAAGGGCATCGCGCTGGGCTCGGGCATGGGCGGTTCGGCGTCCTCGTGCGTGGCCGCGCTGGTCGCCGCCAATGCGTTGCTGGATGAACCACTTTCACGCGAAGCGCTGTACCCGTTCGCACTCGACGGCGAGGCCGTGGCCAGCGGCGGTCGCCACGGTGACAACCTCGGCGGCATGCTGCTCGGCGGCCTGGTGCTGACCACCGAGAAACACCTGATCCGCCTGGACGTGCCCGACGCCTGGCATTGCGCGCTGGTGCATCCGCACGTCGTGCTGGAGACGCGCCGCGCCCGCGAGGCGCTGGCCGGCGCCTACGCCATCGGCGAATTCGTCGCCCAGAGCGCGCACCTCGCGCTAGTGCTGACCGGCTGCCAGCGCGGCGACGCCGAGCTGGTGCGCGACGGTCTGCGCGACGTGCTGGTGGAGCCGCGCCGCGCGCCGCTGATTCCCGGCTTCGACGCCGTGAAGCGCGCCGCGCTGGACCACGGTGCGCTCGGCGCGAGCATTTCCGGCGCCGGTCCCAGCGTGTTCGGCTGGTTCGAGCGACGCGCCGAAGCCGAGGCCGCCGCCGACGCCATGGCCCGCGCCTTCGCCGCGCACGGCCTCGACAGCGACCGCTTCGTCGCGCCGATCAACGGCCCCGCCGCACGGCTCGAACCATGCGCTTCCTGAGCACGCGCGGCGACGCGCCCGCCGTCGGCCTGAGCGCCGCCATCGCCGCCGGCCTGGCTCCGGACGGCGGTCTCTACGTCCCCGCCGCGTTTCCGCGCGCGGACCTCGACGCCATCGCGCCCGACGCGACGCTGCCCGAGATCGCCGCCTGGCTGCTGCGCCCGTGGTTCGCCGGCGATCCGCTGGCCGCGCACCTCGACGCGATCTGCCGCGAAGCGCTGGCCTTCGACACGCCGCTGCGCCCGCTGCCGTGGGACGACACCTATTTGCTGGAGCTGTTCCACGGCCCGACCGCCGCCTTCAAGGATGTCGGCGCGCGCTTCCTCGCCGCCTGCATGCGCCGGCTGCGCGCGCCGAGCGACCCGCCGCTGACCATCCTGGTCGCCACCTCCGGCGACACCGGCGCCGCCGTGGGCGCGGCCTTCCATCGCCTACCGGGCTTTCGCGTCGTGATCCTGTATCCGGACGGCCGCGTATCGCCGCGCCAGGCGCATCAGCTGGGCTGCTTCGGCGACAACGTGCACGCGTTCCGCGTCGCCGGCAGCTTCGACGACTGCCAGCGCATGGTGAAGACGGCCCTCGGCGACACCGACCTGCAGGCACGCACGCCGCTGAGTTCGGCCAACAGCATCAGCCTCGGCCGCCTGCTGCCGCAGATGAGCTACTACGCGCAGGCAGCCTTGCGCCTGCATGCCGAGCACGGCGTCGCGCCCGACTTCGTGGTGCCGACCGGCAACCTCGGCAACGCCCTGGCCTGCGTCTGGGCGCGCACGATGGGCCTGCCCATCGGCAAGGTGCATCTGGCCTGCAACGCCAACGCGGTGTTGCCCGACTTCCTCGCCGGCGCGGACTACGCGCCGCGCGCCAGCGTCGCCACGCTCGCCAACGCCATGGACGTGGGCGCACCGAGCAACGCCGAACGTCTGCGCTGGATGTTCGACGACGACTTCATCCGAGCGCAGTTCACCGCGCAGAGCGTCGACGACGTCGCCATCCGCGACACCGTGCGCGCGCTGGCCGCCGAACATGACTTGGTCGTGTGCCCGCACACCGCGACCGCGCTGCACGTGCTCGCGCGGCTTCGCGATGCAGACCCGTCGCGCCTGCGCGTCGCCGTGGCGACCGCGCATCCGGCCAAGTTCGAAGGCGTGATTGAACCACTGATCGGTCGTTCCGTGCCGGTGCCTTCCACCCTGGACCATTTGCTGCGCCGCGTTGCCCATGCCGAACCGTTGCCGGCGGACGACGATGCGCTGCGCGAGGTTTTGCTCGATAGCGTTCGATGACACAACGCGGACAACCTGTGTCTGCTGGCCGAACGGAGTACGAGGGTATTCCCGCAGAAGTCGCTGGGTTCCGGCTTTCGCCGGAATGACGGTCGGAGGGAACCCCGGCTCCTGGAGCTTGAACTACGAACCAAGGATGTGACGCTGGCGTAGCCTCAAGGAAGCATCACCATTCCCCATAGCATCCAAATGCGACTGTCATTCCAGCGAAAGCCGGGCAAGCGTGAAGCGCGCAGAACGTCCGAAGGACAGCCCCGGAGGGGCGAGCGCAGCGAGTCACCCAGCGACCTACCGCCACACCATGATGATCCATACCGGACCAAGCTATCACCACGCATATGCAATCTAGCCATATGGACGTCTATCCATCCGCGCACATTTTTCGTTGACAGTTCCGAAAACCCTGCGTAGGTTCGGTAGACATGTCGCAGCACACGCGCCAGCACGAAAACGCCTCGACCGGCTTCGCCCCGGTCCGCGCGCTGCTGTCGTCGCTGCGTGACGTCGCACTCGTGCGCATCGAGCTAGCCCTAATCCTAGTCGTAGTCATTATTACCAGCGGAGGTGCGGGTTAAGGGCACGCGTCCACGATTAGCGCAACACGGACACAGTCAAGAACCCCGCACCCGGAAACGGATGCGGGGTTTTTTGTTGCCCTTGGCCTGCCCAGCGGAGCCTCGGATGAACCAGCAGAACCCCACATCGCCACGCGCCACCGACGACGACCGCGTTGCCGTCGACGACCATGTACGCGTCTTCGACACCACCCTGCGCGACGGCGAGCAGGCGCCCGGCTTCTCCATGAACCGGTCGCAGAAGATCCGTCTGGCGCACGCCCTGGAGGAACTGGGCGTGGACGTGATCGAAGCCGGCTTCCCGCAGGCCTCGCCCGACGACTTCGCCGCTGTCGCGCAGATCGCCGGCGAACTCCGGCGCAGCACGGTGTGCGGCCTGTCGCGCTGCCTGCCCGGCGACATCGAGACCACCGCACGCGCGCTGGAAAAGGCGAAGTCCGCGCGCATCCACCTGTTCCTGTCGACCAGTCCGCTGCACCGCGAACACAAGCTCGGCATGAGCAAGCAACAGGTGATCGACACCGCCGTCGACGCCGTGCGCCGCGCCCGCGCGCTGTGCGACGACGTCGAATTCTCCGCCGAGGACGCGCTGCGCACCGAGCACGATTTCCTCGCCGAGATCTTCTCCGCCGTGCTCGACGCCGGCGCGGTGACCCTGAACGCGCCGGACACCGTCGGCTACACCACGCCGACCGAAGTCGCCGAACTGTTCGCGTGGCTGCGCGCCAACGTGCGCGGCGCCGAGCGCGCGGTGTTTTCCGCGCACTGCCACGACGACCTGGGCCTGGCCGTCGCCAACAGCCTGGCCGCCATCGGCGCCGGCGCGCGCCAGGTCGAGTGCACCATCAACGGCATCGGCGAGCGCGCCGGCAACGCCGCGCTGGAAGAGATCGTCATGGCGCTGCGCGTGCGCGCGCCGCACTACGCCGTCGACACCCGCATCGACGCGCGCCGCCTCTATCCGACCTCGCGCCTGCTCTCGCGCCTGACCGGCCAGGCGCTGCCGCGCAACAAGGCCGTGGTCGGCGAGAACGCCTTCGCGCACGAATCAGGCATCCATCAGCACGGCATGCTCAAGCACCGCGGCACCTACGAAATCATGCGCGCCGAGGACGTCGGCGTGCCGCCCTCGCGCCTGGTGCTGGGCAAGCATTCGGGCCGCCACGCGCTGCGCCAGCGCCTGGAAGAACTGGGCTACACGCCGGACGAAGACCGTCTCGGCGTCATCTTCGACGCCTTCAAGCAGCTCGCCGACCGCAAGCGCGAAATCCACGACGGAGATCTGGAAGCCCTGGCGCTGGGCCGCGATCCGGACCAGCCCGGCCCGTGGCGCATCGAGCAGCTGCACGCGGCCTCGCACCTGCGCGGCGGCGCGTCGGCCTCGCTGAAATTGCGCCACGACGACGGCCGCGAGGTCAGCGAAGCGGCCATCGGCGACGGTCCGGTCGACGCCGTGGTGCGCGCGGTCGAACGCGCCACCGGCGAGGCGCTGCCGCTGACCGATTTCCGCATTCTCTCCGCCAGCGAAGGCGGCGACGCGCAGGGCCAGGCCGTGCTCGTGGTCGACCGCGAACAACGCCAGTGGTGCGGTCACGGCTGGTCCACCGACATCGTCGAAGCCGCCGCGCTGGCCGCGCTGGACGTGGCCAACGCCATCGCCCGCGACCACGCGCGCCAAACCCGCAAGACGCCCGCCGCGAAGGTGGTCAACGCATGAGTACGCAGACCGCCCGCATGTCATGGCCGCGCTCGCGCACATGGCGCCGCACGCGCATCCGCTACGCCATGCGCCCCCCTTCGGCCGTCATCCCGGCGAATGCCGGGACCCAGTGCCTGCCCGGCGCATCGAAGTCGCTGGGTGACTCGCTGCGCTCGCCCCTTCGTGGCCGTCCTTCGGACGTTCTGCGCGCTTCGCGCTTGTCCGGCTTTCGCCGGGATGACGAAGCTCGCGTTCTACGCACTTCACGCGACACCCACGCATCACGCGACACCCACGCACACCCCATGAGGACCCCATGAGCGACTCCACCCTGATCTGGCAGAACGGCACGCTGAAGCCCTGGCACGAGGCCACGGTGCACGTCAGCGCGCACGCGCTGCACTACGGCTCCTCGGTGTTCGAGGGCGAGCGCGTCTACGCCACGCCCGACGGCCCGCGTTTCTTCCGCCTGGCCGACCACACCCGCCGTCTGTTCGCCTCGGCGCGCGTGTACGGCATCGACATCGGCTACACGGCGGACGAGATCGACGACGCCTGCCGCGAGGTCGTGCGCGCCAATGGCATGGACGCGGCCTACGTGCGACCGGTGGTGTTCCGCGGCGCCGGCGGTCTGGGCATCCTGCCGAAGGACGACGTGGTCGACGTCGCCATACTCGCGCTGCCGTGGGGCAGCTACCACGGCGACGCGCGCGAGCAGGGCGCGGACGTGTGCGTGAGCAGCTGGAACCGCGCCGCGCCGAACACCTTCCCGAGCTGGGCCAAGGCCGGCGGCAACTACCTCAACAGCCAGCTGATCGCGCTGGAAGCACGCCGCGGCGGCTACGCCGAGGGCATCGCGCTGGGCTGCGACGGCCTGCTCAGCGAGGGCGCAGGCGAGAACCTGTTCCTGGTGCTCAACTGCGAACTGGTGACGCCGCCGACCAGCGCCGGCGTGCTGGTCGGCATCACCCGCGACAGCATCATCGCGCTGGCCGGCGAGCTGGGCATCCCCTTCGCCGAGCGCGCGCTGCCGCGCGAGGCGCTGCTGTACGCCGACGAGATCTTCCTGTGCGGCACCGCCGCCGAAATCACCCCGGTGCGCACGATCGACGGCACGCCCGTCGGCCACGGCGGCGTCGGCCCGATCACCCGCGCGCTGCAGGACGCCTTCTTCGGCCTGTTCGACGGCCGCACCGAAGACCGCTGGGGCTGGCTCACGGGACTAGACGAGCCCGCTTCGACAAGAGCTGCAAGGGACCCGAGGCACGCTGAATCTATCTCAGCGGTCATCCATGACCGCGAAAAGCACAAAGCGGCCATCCGTGGCCGCACTGTTCGAGAAGCGCCGGATCCGATGGAGGCCTCCACATGACTACCCCACGCACCCTGTTCGAGAAAGTCTGGGACGCCCATCAGGTCGTCGCCGAGAAGCCCGATGCGCCGGCCGTGCTCTACATCGACCTGCACCTGGTGCACGAAGTCACCTCGCCGCAGGCGTTCGACGAACTGCGCCGCCGCGAACTGCCGGTGCGTCGCCCGGATCGCACGCTGGCCACGCTGGACCATTCCACGCCGACCCTGCCCGCCGCCGCCGACGGCACGCGTCCCTACACCACGGCGCAGGCCGAGGCGCAGGTGCACACGCTGGAGAACAACTGCGCCGCATTCGGCATCGAACTGCACGGCTGGGACAGCGACGCGCGCGGCATCGTCCACGTGATCGGCCCCGAACTCGGCGCCACGCAGCCGGGCATGACCATCGTCTGCGGCGACAGCCACACCTCCACGCACGGCGCGTTCGGCGCGCTGGCGTTCGGCATCGGCACCACCGAGGTCGGTCACGTGCTGGCCACGCAGTGCCTGCTGCAGCGCAAGCCGAAGACCTTCGCCATTCACGTCGACCATGCGCTGCCGGCCGGCGTCTCGGCCAAGGATCTGGTACTGCACGTGATCGCCACCATCGGCGTCGGCGGCGGCACCGGCCACGTGCTGGAATTCCGCGGTCCGGCCATCGAGGCGCTGTCGATGGAAGAGCGCATGACGGTGTGCAACATGGCCATCGAGGCCGGCGCGCGCGCCGGCATGATCGCGCCGGACGACACCACATTCGCCTGGCTGAAGGGCCGTCCGCGCGCGCCGCAGGGCGATGCCTGGGACCGCGCCGTCGCGCACTGGAAGACGCTGAAGAGCGACGACGGCGCGCGCTACGACCGCGAAGTCCGCATCGATGCATCCACCGTGCGACCGACCGTCACCTATGGCACCCATCCGGGCATGGCCGCGGCGATGGACGCGCCGGTGCCGGCCGCCGCCAATGCGCAGGAATCCCGCGCGCTGGACTATATGCAGGTCACCGCCGGCAAGGCGATGGCCGGCACGCCGGTCGACGTGGTGTTCGTCGGCAGCTGCACCAACTCGCGCCTGCCGGACCTGCGCGCCGCCGCCGAGGTGCTGCGCGGGCGCAGCGTCGCCGAAGGCGTGCGCATGCTGGTGGTCCCCGGTTCCGAATCGGTGCGCCGCGCCGCCGAGGCCGAGGGTCTGCACGAAGTATTCACCGCCGCCGGCGCCGAGTGGCGCGTGCCCGGCTGCTCGATGTGCATCGCCATGAACGGCGACCTGGCCCAGCCCGGCCAGCTGGTGGTGTCGACTTCCAACCGCAACTTCGAGGGCCGCCAGGGCAAGGGCGCGCGCACGGTGCTGGCCAGTCCGGCCACCGCCGCCGCCTCCGCCGTGGCCGGCTGCATCGCCGATCCACGCAGCTTCTTCCAGACCTCGGAGGCCGCGGCATGACGCGCGTCTGTCCGAACCCGTTTGTCCTCTGCCTCCGCCCGCGGGCCACTCGATATCGGCCGGCGAAGCACCTGCGCCTCCTCCCTGCGCGCTTCGCCTCTTGCCACTCGCCCGCATCTGGCCTCCCCGGAACGGGCGGACAGAGGACTTTTTTCTCGCTTCACGGAGCCGCCCGATGAAACCGCTGACCCAACTGCGCTCGCGCACCGCTGTGCTGGCGCACACCAACATCGACACCGACCGCATCATTCCGGCGCGCTTCCTGACCACCACCGAACGCACCGGTCTCGGCGAGCATGCCTTCGAGGACTGGCGCTACCGCGCCGACGGCAGCGACAACCCGGATTTCGAGCTCAATCGTCCCGAGGCGCGCGGTTGCCAGATCCTCGTCGCCGGCCGCAACTTCGGCTGCGGTTCCTCGCGCGAGCATGCGCCGTGGGCGCTGCTGGACTTCGGCATCCAGGCGGTGCTGTCCAGCGAGATCGCCGACATCTTCCGCTCCAACGCGCTGAAGAACGGCCTGCTCGCGGTGGTCGTCAGCGAGGCCGAGCACCGCTGGCTGCTGGACCACCCCGGCGTGGAGCTGCGCATCGACGTCGCCGGCGGTTTCATCGAGCTGCCCGACGACGGCCGCTTCGCCTTCGAGCTGGACGGCTTCGCGCGCCACTGTCTGCTGCACGGCGTGGACCAGCTCGGCTTCATCCGGCAGCACGCCGCGGAAATCGAGGCGTTCGAGCAACGCGTGGAGCAAGCCGCATGACGCTTGCACCGAAAGCTTCCTCCACGCGTCCCGCCGACATGCTCCGCGGCCGCTCCACGCGCATTTCCACCGCAGGCATCTCCTTCGGTCATACCGCGGTCACTTTCTTCGGCCACGCCGCGAGCACTCCCTTCAGTCGTCATCCCGGCGAAAGCCGGACAAGCGCGAAGCGCGCAGAACGTCCGAAGGACGGCCCCGAAGGGGCGAGCGCAGCGAGTCACCCAGTGCCTGTCCGGCACATCGGAGTCGCTGGGTCCCGGCTTTCGCCGGGATGACGGACAAAACACCTCTTCCGCAACGCATCGAACACACCCGAGGAACAGATCCCATGCAAGCCCACCTGGTCACCCTTCCCGGCGACGGCATCGGCCCCGAGGTCACCGCCGCCGCCGTCGATGTGCTCAAGCACGTCGCCGCCCATCACGGCCACGACTTCCGCTTCAGCGAACACGCCATCGGCGGCGCCGCTATCGACGCCACCGGCGAACCGCTGCCGGACGCCACCCGCGAAGCCTGCCTGGCCGCCGACGCGGTGCTGCTGGGTGCGGTCGGCGGGCCGAAGTGGTCCGACCCGAACGCCAAGGTGCGTCCCGAGCAGGGCCTGCTGGCGCTGCGCGCGGCGCTCGGCGTGTTTGCCAACCTGCGTCCGCTGAAGGTGCATCCGCGCCTGGCCGAGCGCTCGCCGCTGAAGACCGAACGCCTGAAGGACGTCGATTTCGTGGTCGTGCGCGAACTGACCGGCGGTGCGTACTTCGGCGCCAAGACCCGCGACAAGGAGCGCGCCACCGACGAATGCGCCTACACCGTCGCCGAGATCGAGCGCGTGCTGCGTCGCGGCTTCGAGCTGGCCAGCCAGCGCGGTCGCCACCTGACCTCGGTGGACAAGGCCAACGTGCTGGAGACTTCGCGCCTGTGGCGGCATACCGCCGAGCAGGTCGCACGCGACTATCCCGAGGTGCATCTGGAACATCAGCTGGTCGACTCGATGGCGATGCTGATGCTGACGCAGCCGTCGCGCTACGACGTGATCGTCACCGAGAACCTGTTCGGCGACATCCTCACCGACGAGGCCGCCGCGCTGGCCGGTTCGCTGGGCCTGCTGCCCTCGGCGTCGCTGGGCGACCATCACGGCGGCCTGTACGAGCCGATCCACGGCTCGGCCCCGGACATCGCCGGACAGGACGCCGCCAACCCGCTCGGCGCCATCGCCAGCGCCGCGCTGTTGCTGCGCCACGCACTGGGTCTGGAAGCCGAGGCCGCCGTCGTCGAGGCTGCGGTCGAGCACGTGGTCGAGCACGGCCCGTGGACGCGCGACCTCGGCGGCACGGCCACCACGTCGCAGGTGCGCGATGCGGTGATCGCCGCGCTGGATCTGGACGAGGACTGCAGGCCGGCGTTCCTCGCCGGCATGCGGGCCTGCGGCTGAGGGGCGGCGCATGCGAAGCGACACGATGAAGAAAGGCCCGGACCGCGCCCCGGCGCGCGCGATGATGCGCGCCACCGGCCTGGACGACGACGCCATCGGCAAGCCGCTGGTCGCCGTGGTGCACACCTGGTCCAACGTCAGCCCGTGCAACCTCAACCTGCGCGATCTGGCCAACGAGGTCGCCGACGGCATCCGCGCCGCGGGCGGCACGCCGGTCGAGTTCAACACCATCGCCGTCACCGATGGCATGGCGATGGGCACGCCGGGCATGCGCGCCTCGCTGGTCAGCCGCGAGGTCATCGCCGATTCCATCGAGCTGGCCGTCAACGGCCACTGCCTCGACGCGATGGTGGTGCTGTGCGGCTGCGACAAGACCATTCCCGCCGCCGCGATGGCGCTGGCGCGCCTGGATATTCCGGGCGTGGCGCTGTACGGCGGCAGCATCGGCCACGGCAAGCTCCACGGCAAATCGATCACCGTGCAGGACGTGTTCGAGGCCGTCGGCGCGCACGGCGCGGGCAAGATATCCGACGCCGAGCTGACCCAGGTCGAGACCCGCGCCTGCCCCGGCGCCGGCGCCTGCGGCGGCCAGTACACCGCCAACACCATGGCGATGATCCTGACCACGCTGGGCCTCTCGCCGGTCGGCTTCAACGACGTGCCAGCCACGCACCCGGACAAGGCCGCGGTGGCGCGCTGCTGCGGCGAACTGGTGATGGAATGCTTCGCGGCCTCGCGCACGCCGCGCCAGCTGATGACGCGCGAGGCCTTCGTCAACGCTGCGCGCCTGGTCGCCGCCACCGCCGGCTCCACCAACGCCGCGCTGCACCTGCTGGCGATCGCGCACGAAGCCGGCGTGGAGCTGGACCTGGAGGACTTCAACGCCGCCTCCGAGCAGACCCCGGTGATCGCCGACCTGATGCCCGCCGGACGCTACAGCGCAGTGGAGATGTTCGAGGCCGGCGGCGTCGCCGCGATCGCCAACGAACTGCGCCGCGCCGGCATGCTCAGCGATACGCCGACCGTCACCGGCCGCCACTTCTTCGCCGAACTCGACGACGCGCCGCCGGCGCAGGTCGCGCACGATCTGGTGCGTTCGGTCGACGCGCCGATCAAGCCGCGCGGCGGCTACGCGATCCTGTACGGCAACCTCGCGCCGCAGGGCTGCATCCTGAAGCTGGCGGGCCTCGGCCGCAGCGGCTTCACCGGCACCGCGCGCGTGTTCGAGAGCGAGGAAGACGCCTTCGCCGCGGTGCAGAACGACCGCATCAAGAAGGGTGACTTCATCGTCATCCGCAACGAGGGACCGGCCGGCGGCCCGGGCATGCGCGAGATGCTCGGCGTCACCGCCGCGCTGATCGGCCGCGGCCTCGGCGACGACGTCGCGCTGATGACCGACGGCCGCTTTTCCGGCGCCACGCGCGGTTTCATGGTCGGCCACGTCGCCCCCGAGGCGGCGCGCGGCGGACCCATCGCCCTGCTGCGCGAAGGCGACCGCATCGTCATCGACGGCGAGGCCCGCACGCTCAGCACCGACGCCGACCTCGACGCCCGCCGCGAAAGCTGGAACGCACCGCCGCCCAAGGTCACGCGCGGCGCGCTGGCCAAGTACGCGCAGCTGGTCGGCTCGGCCTCGGCCGGCGCCGTCACCAACGGCTCCACCCCCTACCGCTGGCGCACGTCCGCCTGAACGCACCACCCATTCCGCATACCCCATGGAGAACATCATGAGCACCGCCACCACCGACCTTCTGCAAGACGCCCGCATCGCCGTTCTCGGCTACGGCAGCCAGGGCCGCGCGCACGCGCTGAACCTGCACGAATCCGGCCTCGACGTGGTCGTCGGCGCACGCGAGGGCGGCCCGTCCTGGAAGCGCGCGCAGGAAGACGGCCTGAAGGTCGCCACGCCCGCCGACGCGGTCAAGGACGCCGACCTCGTCGCCGTGCTGACGCCGGACATGACCCAACCCAAGCTGTACGAAGAAGCCATCGCGCCCAACATCAAGCCCGGCGCGGCGCTGCTGTTCGCGCACGGCTTCAACGTCCACTTCGGCCGCATCGCGCCGCGCGACGACATCGACGTCAATCTGGTCGCGCCCAAGGGCCCCGGCGCGCTGGTGCGCAGCGAATACCAGCGCGGTCGCGGCGTGCCGTGCCTGGTCGCCGTGGCGCAGGACGCCACCGGTCAGGCCGAAGCCAAGGCGCGCGCCTACGCGGCCGGCATCGGCGGCGCGCGCGCCATGCTCATCCAGACCGACTTCAAGGAAGAGACCGAGACCGACCTGTTCGGCGAGCAGGCCGTGCTGTGCGGCGGCGCCAGCGAGCTGGTGCTGAAGGGCTTCGAGACCCTGACCGAAGCCGGCTATCAGCCCGAGATCGCCTACTACGAGGTGATGCACGAGCTGAAGCTGATCGTCGACCTGTTCTACGAGGGCGGCCTGGCGAAGATGCTGCAGTTCGTCTCCGAGACCGCGCAGTACGGCGACTACACGCGCGGTCCGCGCATCGTCGACGCCGACACCAAGGCGCGCATGAAGCAGGTGCTGACCGAAATCCAGGACGGCACCTTCGCCCGCGAATGGACGGCCGAATACGACGCCGGCCTGCCCAACTACAAAAAGTTCAAGCAGGCCGACCTGGAGCACCCCATCGAGAAGGTCGGTGCCCAGCTGCGCGCGCGCATGGCCTGGCTGCACAAGGACAAGCAGGCCGCGGCCGCCGCCGGCGAGCCGATGAAGAAAGCCGGCTGATCCGCGGGCCGGCCTCCGCGCGGAGGCCGGCCTTCGCTTTCGCAGATGCAGGGAACACGCAGTGAACGCTTCCGCTTTGCCCGCTGAACAACCGATGTCCACACCCGCCAAGACCGGCGCCGACGTCGTCGTGCAGGTCCTCGCCGGCGAGGGCGTGGACGTGCTGTTCGGCTATTCCGGCGGCGCCATCCTGCCGGTGTACGACGCCATCTTCCGCCACAACGCCGAGCACGCCGACGCCGACGGCAAGGAACCGCTGCCGCTGGTGGTGCCGGCCAACGAGCAAGGCGCGGGCTTCATGGCCGCCGGCTACGCACGCGCCTCGGGCAAGGTGGGCGTCGCCATCGTCACCTCGGGACCGGGCGCGACCAACACCGTGACGCCGGTGCGCGACTGCATGGCCGACTCGATTCCGCTGGTGGTGATCTGCGGCCAGGTCGGCACCGCCGCCATCGGCAGCGACGCATTCCAGGAAGCCCCGATCACCAACATCATGAGCGCGTGCGCCAAGCACGTGTTCCTGGTCACGGACCCCGACCGCCTGGAGGCCACGCTGCGCACCGCGTTCACGCTGGCGCGCAGCGGGCGGCCGGGTCCGGTCGTCGTCGACATCCCCAAGGACGTGCAGAACGCCGCGCTGGCCTTCCACGGCGACGGCGAACTGCCGCTGCCCGGCTACCGCGCACGCATCGCCGCCAGCGCCACGGGCGGACTCGACGACGACGCCTGCCGTGCCTTCTTCGACGCGCTCAAGGCCTCCAAGCGCCCGCTGATCTACGCCGGCGGCGGCATCGTCGCCGGCGAGGCGGCGCCCGCGCTGCGCGCCTTCGTCGAAGCCTTCGGTGTGCCCGTGGTCACCACGCTGATGGGCATCGGCGGCATCGACACCACCGACCCACTGGCGCTGCACATGCTGGGCATGCACGGCACCGCCTACGCCAACTACGCAGTCGAGGACTGCGACCTGCTGTTGGCGCTCGGCGCGCGCTTCGACGACCGCGTCGCCGGCGTGCCCGACGCCTTCGCGCCGGGCGCGAAATTCCTCGCCCAGGTCGACATCGATCCGGCCGAGATCGACAAGGTGAAGACCGTCGACTGGCACCACGTCGGCGATCTGAAGCCGACGCTGGAGCAGCTGACCGCCTGGGGCCGTGCGCACGACGTGCGGCTCGACGTCGACGACTGGCACGCACACGTCGCCGCACTGAAGTCGCGCCACGCGATGAACTACGACCGCGACCACGCGCTGATCCAGCCCTACGCCGTGCTCGAGGAGATCAATCGCCACACGCAAGGCCGCGCCATCATCACCACCGGCGTCGGCCAGCACCAGATGTGGGCGGCGCAGTACCTGCACTTCCGCGAGCCGCGCCACTGGCTGACCTCCGGCTCGATGGGCACGATGGGTTTCGGCCTGCCCGCCGCCGTCGGCGCGCAGTGCGCGCGGCCCGACGCGCTGGTCATCGACATCGACGGCGACGCCAGCATCCGCATGAATCTGGGCGAGCTGGAGACCGTCACCACCTACGGCCTGCCGGTGAAGATCGTGGTGCTCAACAACTGCGGCGACGGCATGGTGCGGCAGTGGCAGAAGCTGTTCTACCGCGGCCGCTTCATGGCCTCGGACAAGAGTCTGCACCGCAAGGATTTCATCCAGGCCGTGAAGGCCGATGGCTTCGAGTGGGCGCAACGACTGGAGGACCCGTGCGCACTGGCCGCCACCGTCGCCGACTTCCTTACCTTCGACGGCCCCGCCTTCCTCGAAGTGATGATCGACCCGGACGCCGGCGTCTACCCGATGATCGGCCCCGGCGCGCGCTACGCACAGATGATCACCGGCGACTTCATTCCCTCGCGCGCATCCGACGACGACCACGCGCCGTCGGTCACCGCCATGTTCTGACGGAAACCTTCCGACGGAGAACACCATGAAACACACGCTCTCGATCCTGTTGCAGAACGAAGTCGGCGCGCTGGTGCGCGTGGCCGGACTGTTCTCGGCGCGCGGCCACAACATCGACAGCCTGCACGTCGCCGCCACCCGCGACCCGGCTGTCTCGCGCCTGACCCTGACCGTGCACGGCGACGCCGCGCGACTGACGCAGATCCTCAACCAGACCCGCAAACTGGTCGATGTGCTGAAGGTCGAGCACCGCAGCGAGCCGCCCGAATCGCACGCGGCGTGATGCGTATCCGAGTCGCATCCGTCCGCCCCATGGCACCCCGCCGAAACCCCAACCTCGTCGTTCCGACGAACGCCGAAACCCCAACCGTCGTCATTCCGGCGAACGCCGGAACCTAGCGCCTCTGCTGTCGCTGGTGCCTGAAGTCACTGGGTTCCGGCGTTCGCCGGAATGACGGCCGTAGGGAGTGCCTGTGGTACGACCGGAGGAAGTGCCCGCGGTGCGACCGGAGGGCGTGCCTGTCCTGCGACCATGGGGCGTCCCGTGGTGTCACCGAAGGGAATGTCTTGGGTGCGCGCGAGGAGCGCGTCGGCGGTGCCATCGGAAGCATGACCCCGACTCCGCGATCGCATGACGTGCGGCCCGACGCAGTGTCGGCACACTGCACACCGACCTGATCCTTGTTTCAGCGTTGCAGCACCTCAGGACACCCATGCAGGCTGTGTGATCGACGACCACGGACTTCCTCACGGAAACCCCGACCGATCGCTCACTTTCCGCCCGCCCCTGGTGCGGATCGCCCGCGTCAGGCGTCGGCCACGACGTCCAGCTCGAACACGTGGTGGTCGTCGTCGGTGAAGTACAGCGCGGTCTCGCCACGCGCCAACTGCACGCTGCGCCCCTGCATCTTCAGACGCTGCGCGCACGTCGCCAGTTCGTCCGCGTCGACCGCGAAGGCAATGTGGTCGCCGTTGCTCTTCGCCGGCGGTTCGCCCGCCACCAGCACCAGGCAGACGCCGCCCAGATGCACGAGCGTGTCGTGGTCGCCTTCGCCCGGCGTGATCCGCGCGTCGTCGAACAGGGTCCCGAGCCAGACGGCGGTGCGGGCGGGCTCGCGCACCATCAGCGCGATGTGATCGAGGTGTCGTGGCATGGCGTGCTCTTCCGTGAGTCGTGACTCGAAGCTAGCACGAAACGCTTGACCGACTCGTGACGGAACCCGCTCGAATGCCGCGCGGCGCACGCTACACTTGCGCGCATGAATCGTCCGCCGCGCCCCGCTCCCCGCCGCCGTCCGCCGCCGCGCGTCCCGCCGCGTGCGCGCACCGCCGTGCGACGCACCGAAGACAGCTCGCGCCGCGCCGGCCAGGTGCTCGGCTGGCTGCTGAAACGGCTGCCCGAGCGCTGGCGCGCGCCGACCTACGACATCCTGGTGCTGACGCGCATGGACCGCCCGGTCGGCGCGCTGCTGCTGCTGTGGGCGTGCTGGTGGGCGCTGTGGCTGGCGGCGATGGATTTTCCGCCGTGGAAGCCGTGGCTGATCTTCACCCTCGGCGTGTTCGTGATGCGCTCGGCCGGCTGCGCCATCAACGACTACGCCGACCGCAAACTGGACGCGCAGGTGCAGCGCACCCGCGAGCGGCCCATCGCCGCCGGCCGCATCACGCCGAAGCGCGCGCTGGCCGTGTTCTTCGTGCTGCTACTGGTCGCCTTCGGTCTGGTGCTGCTGACCAATCCGCTGACCATCAAGCTGTCCTTCGGCGGCGCCGCGTTGGCGGCGATCTACCCGTTCACCAAGCGCTACACGCACCTGCCGCAGGTGGTGCTGGGCGCGGCCTTCGGCTGGTCGATCCCGATGGCTTTCGCCGCCGTCGCCAACCACGTGCCGCCGCTGGCGTGGCTGCTGTTCCTGGCCAACGTGGTGTGGTCGACGATGTACGACACCGAGTACGCGATGGTCGACCGCGAGGACGACCTGAAGGTCGGCGCCAAGTCCACCGCGATCCTGTTCGGCGAACTCGACCGCGTGATTATCGCGATCCTGATGGCGACCTTCCTGCTGGCAATGACCATGGTCGGCCACCGCGCGCACCTGGCCTGGCCGTACTGGCTGGGCGTCACCGTCGCCGCCGGACTGATGGTCTGGCAGCAGTGGCTGATCCGCGGGCGCGAGCGCATGCCCTGCCTCCACGCCTTCCGCAACAACAACTGGGTCGGCTTCGCGCTGTGGATGGGCCTGGCCGTGGCGCTGGCGATCCGCTGACCGCCGCCGCGCCGCGTCAGCGCTGCCCCGGCAGCGGCGCGCGGGCCAGCGCCCACACGTCGACGCGCTGCACGCCGGCCCGCTTCAGCACCCGCGCGCATTCGGACAACGTCGCGCCCGTGGTCATCACGTCGTCGACCACCGCGACGTGCGCCGGCAGATTCGCGGTCAGAGGCAGCTCGAAGGCATCGCGCACGTTGCGCCGACGCGCCACGGCGTCGAGTTCGGTCTGCGCCTGTGTCGCCCGCACCCGCCGCAGCACGTCGTGCCGCAGACGCACACGCTGCCGACGCGCCAGCACGCGCGCCAGTTCCAGCGCCTGGTTGTAACCGCGCTCGCGCAGCCGGTGGCGATGCAGCGGCACCGGCACGATCAGCTGCGGTTTCGCCGGTGGCGCGCGCCGCGCCCACAACTCCGCCAGCGTGCGCCCGGCGGCGAGCTGCCCGGAAAACTTGTAGCGCGCCTCCAGCCGATCCAGCGGCCACGCATAGCGGAACGGCACCCACGCCGCATCCCAACGCGGCTCGCGGCGCAGACACGCGCCGCACTGCGCCGCCGGATGCTCCAACGGAAGCGCGCAGCGTTCGCAGCAGACGGCGTTGCCCGGCAAGTCCTCGCGGCACGCCGCGCATAGATCGAGCCTGTCGCCGGGCGCGCCGCACAGCAGGCAGCGTGGCGGCAACAGACGAAGAGAAAGATGCGCGCCGACGCGGCGCAGGTGGTTCAAGGCTTCCATGCCATTGTCTCCAATTGACTACGAACACAAACAGCTATGTTCGGCTGCAACTTCGCCCCCAACAGCCCAAATCTTCTAACGACGCTTAGCCTGAAGAACGGCAACTAACTGGTCAACTGAAAGACCGTGACCAATCAAAGTTTCTCGAATTGGGTTAAAAACAGCTAGCATCTCCCGATAGCCATCTATAGACGGATAGTGTGAATTAAGATCTCTACCCTTAAATCGTGAAAATCTATTCATTTCCTCCACAAGGAAACGAGCGATGCTCATATGCTCTGTTTCATTGTTTCCATCGAAACCAGCAAACTCCACATGCTCGCCAAATGGCTCCGCTTCGTCTTTCACCCTCTTCCTCTCAGCGTCATCAAAAGATGAATAAGCTTCCTCAATGAAAGACCACATATCTATAATATCTACAACCTCGCTTACAATCGGAGGAGTAGGCTCTGGTGAATCGCCTACAATGCTCTGCATCTCCCAAGAAAGCGCCCATGTATTACCCGTATAAATTGCCTTTGTAACAAAGCGAGCATCAACATCGCCCTGTATATTGAGCTCCTTATGGATATCTGCAAGCATTGTCAAAATTAACTTTTCAGCATTTGAAAGGCGCATAAGAAAACCTCCTTGTGTGAGCTTTTAAACCAAGATCCAAAGCTACCGCTTCGGCTTGAACAACGCCGCATCGATGATCGACCACAGGTGGATGATCCAGCCCAGCAGGAACCACCACAGCACGGCGGCCAGCACGAACATCAGCAGGGCCATCAGCACGCGACCTTGCAGCAGCTGGCCGAGGCCGGGGATGAAGAAACTGCACAGTGCGGCGATGACGTTGCCGGCGCTGCCTTGTCCGGTGCTCATGGGTGACTCCTCTCTCGTGGATGACGGTTCCGCTCGATCCTAGCGGCTCGGGCGCGGCCTCCCAAGTGCCGCACTGTCAACTCCATACGCCCGATTCAAGTTGACAGCGTCGGGCGCGCTTCCGACACTTGTCGCCTTTCCCGACACCGGAACCGTCCATGTCCGCCGAGATCCGCCACGACTGGAAGCGCGAGGAAGTCGCCGCGCTGTTCGCCCTGCCGTTCAACGACCTGCTGGCGCGCGCGCATGCCGTGCACGCCGCGCACCACGATCCGAATGCGGTGCAGGTGTCGACGCTGCTGTCGATCAAGACCGGCGGCTGCCCGGAGGATTGCGCGTACTGTCCGCAGGCGCAGCGCTACCACACCGGCGTCGAGGCGCAGAAGCTGATGAGCGTCGAGGCCGTGCTGGAACGCGCCAAGGCCGCCAAGGAAGCCGGCGCCAGCCGCTTCTGCATGGGCGCGGCGTGGCGCGAGCCGAAGGACCGCGACATTCCCAAGGTCGCCGAGATCGTGCGCGCGGTGAAGGGCCTGGGCCTGGAGACCTGCGCCACGCTGGGCATGCTCAAGGCCGAGCAGGCGCAGGCGCTGAAGGACGCCGGTCTGGACTACTACAACCACAACCTGGACACCGCGCCGGAGTTCTACGGCGAGATCATCCACACCCGCGAATACCAGGATCGTCTGGACACGCTGGAACACGTGCGCGACACCGGCCTGAAGACCTGTTGCGGCGGCATCGTCGGCATGGGCGAGTCGCGCAGCCAGCGCGCCGGCCTGCTGCAGACGCTGGCCAACCTGCCCGAGCATCCGCAGTCGGTGCCGATCAACATGCTGGTGCAGGTCGAGGGCACGCCGCTGGCCGGCACCGCCGCTCTGGACCCGTTCGAGTTCGTGCGCACCATCGCCGTGGCGCGCCTGATGATGCCGGACTCGATGGTGCGCCTGTCGGCGGGCCGCGAGCAGATGCACGACGAGATGCAGGCGCTGTGCTTCTTCGCCGGCGCCAACTCGATCTTCTACGGCGAGAAGCTGCTGACCACCTCGAACCCGGAAGCCGAGCGCGACCGCAAGCTGTTCGAGCGTCTGGACCTGAAGCCGCTGCAGATCACCGAAACCTCCGAGACCGTGCACGCCGACATTGTCGAGCCGGCCTGCGAGGCGCGCGCCGAATCGGCGGCGTGAAGCTTCGCCGTGTCAGTCGCGCCCGTAGCGGTAGAAGAGGTTCGGCTCGCTGACGATGTAGAGGTGTCCGTGTCCGTCGACCGCGATGCCTTCGGGCTGCGGCGGATGTGCATCGTCCAGCGCGCGGCGAGCGATCCGTTCGCCGCCGCGTGCGATTTCGGTCACGCGCCGGGACTCGTCGCTGAGCAGCAGCAGATGCCCGCTGGCCGCATCGAACTCGATGCCGGAAAGGTCTTTGCCCGGATGCGCGGCCTTCAGCCATGCGCTGTGATCGGTGATGGCCCGCACCGCGCCGTCGCGAAGCAGACCGCACAGCTGGAACAGCCCGCGCGGACGTCGCTCCTTGACCATCCAGAAGCAGTCGTGACGCGCGTCGTAGGCCAAGCCTTCATAGCCGTCGTTGCCATGCGCGAACAGATCGAGTCGGACTATGCGCGCGTCGCGATGCAGCGCGCGGCCGGTGCCAGCCGGCGGCAGCGCGAAGATCGCGATCTGGTTGCGGCCTTCCTCGGTCACGGCGACGCGACCATCGGCGAGCAGCGCCACGCCCTCGGTGTCCTCGAAGCCGTCGAGCGCGATGCGACGCAGCACGCGACCGTCGGTGTCGAGCACCAGCAAGGTGGACGGATGGTTGACCACGGCCAGCAACCGGTCGTGCCGCGCGTCGTAGGCCAGTCCCGAAAGGTTGTCGGCCACGCCCTGCACGCGCGTCTGCATTTGGAGACGGTAGCCGGCCAGATCGTCGGACGCGGACGACGCCTGCGCGCCCGTCGCCACGAACAGCGCCAGCATCAGACAGATCACGGCATGACGGCATGTCACGAGGTACGGCTCCCGCTGCGCGCCCGTTGCGCGCGTGACCTGCAATGTAGCAGCGCCGGAGCCCGCGCATGAACCGCCCCGACCTGCTCGATCAGCTGGCCCGCGCCGCTCAGGAACGCGCGCAACGCGGCCTGCATCGCCGCCTGCGCGCCGTCGAGCACACGGCGGCGGGCTGCTGCAGCATCGACGGTCGTGACTTCGTCGTGTTCTGCAGCAACGATTACCTGGGCCTGGCCGCGCACCCCGATCTGGTCACCGCGCTGCAACGTGGCGCGGCCGAATACGGCGTCGGCAGCACCGGCGCGCACCTCATCAGCGGCCATCACCGCGCACATGCGGCACTCGAACAAGCACTCGCCGCATGGACCGGCCGCGAACGCGCACTGCTGTTCTCCACCGGCATCATGGCCAATCTCGGCGTGATGCAGGCGCTGCTGGGGCGCACCGACACGCGCCAGCCGGGCCTGTGCCTGCAGGACAAGCTCAACCACGCCAGCCTGATCGACGGCGCGCGCGCCACCGCCGCCACGCTGCGCCGCTACCCGCATGCCGACGTCGACGCCGCCGCGCGCCAACTCGCCGCGCAACCGGACGCCGCCGCGTTGCTGGCGACCGACGGCGTGTTCAGCATGGATGGCGACATTGCGCCGCTGACCGAATTGGCCGCGTTATGTCGCCACGAGGGCGCGACGCTGATGGTCGACGACGCGCACGGTCTCGGCGTGCTCGGCCCGCAGGGCGCGGGCAGCCTCGCCAACGCCGGCCTGTCGCAGGACGATGCGCCGATCCTGATGGGCACACTGGGCAAGGCGCTGGGCACCGGCGGCGCGTTCGTCGCCGGCTCGGCCGCGCTGATCGACGGGCTGGTGCAGTTCGCGCGCAGCTTCGTCTACACCACCGCGCCGCCGCCGGCGCTGGCCGCGGCCACGCTGGAAGCGGTGCGCCTCGCCCGCGCCGCGGACGACCGCCGCGAACGGCTGCGCCACCTGATCGCGCGCTTCCGCACCGGCGCGGCGCAACTCGACCTGCCGCTGATGCCGTCGACCACGCCGATCCAGCCGCTGCTGCTGGGCGACGCCGAGCGCGCCAGCGACGCCGCGACCGCGTTGGAAACGGCCGGCTTCCTGGTCGGCGCGATCCGCCCGCCGACGGTGCCGCAGGGACAGGCGCGGCTGCGCATCACGCTGTCCGCCGCGCACCGCGACGAAGACGTCGATCGCCTGCTGGATGCCCTGCCGCACGCGCTGTCCGCCACGAATCTCTAGCTTCCCCGAGTATCCTTTTCTCATGTCCGAACTGTTCATCCAGACCCATGGTCGCGGCGACATTCACCTGGTGCTGCTGCACGGCTGGGCCATGCACGGCGACGTGTTTGCGCCGCTGATCGAGGCCCTCGATGCGCGTTGCACGATGCATGTAGTCGACCTGCCCGGCCACGGTCGTTCGCGCGACAGCGACCTTCCGCTGGAACCCGAAGCCTGCGCGCGCGCCATCGCCGAAGCCACGCCGCCCGCCGTGTGGCTGGGCTGGTCGATGGGCGGTCTGGTCGCGCTGACCGGTGCGCTGCGTCATCCCGATCACGTGCGCGGTCTGGCGATGCTGTCGAGCACGCCGTGCTTCGTGCGCAAGGACGGCTGGCCGTACGGCATGGAGCCGGACGTGTTCGCGCAGTTCAGCAGCGATCTGGACCACGACTACAAGGCCACGCTGGACCGCTTCCTGGCGCTGGAAGCCATGGGCAGCGAGCACGCGCGCGAGGAGATCCGCAAGCTGCGCGAACTCGTGTTCGCGCACGGCGAACCGGACAAGCGCGTACTGAAGCAAGGGCTGGCGCTGCTCGACCACGGCGACCTGCGCGCCGAACTGGCCTCCGTGCAGCAGGACAGCGTGTGGATCTCCGGCCACCGCGACCGCCTGGTGCCCGGCGCGGCGATGGCCTGGGCGGCCGAGCAGTGCGAGGGGCGCTACACCGACATCCCCCGCGCCGGCCACGCCGCCTTCATCGGCTTTGCCGACGCGGTGGTCGAGGCGCTCGATCCGCTGCTGCAGGAGGCCGCCGCATGAGCGATTTCCGCCTGGACCGCGCCCACGTGCGCCGCGCCTTCGGCCGCGCCGCCACCACCTACGAGCAGCACGACGTGCTGCAGCGCGAAGTGCTCGACGCGCTGCACGATCGGCTCGACTTCTATCTGCAAGCGCCGCAGCGCGTGCTCGATCTCGGCGCCGGCACCGGCCGCGGCAGCGCGCTGTTGAAGCAGCGCTACCCGAAGGCCGACGTCATCGCGCTGGACCTGGCCGTGCCGATGCTGCAGCAGGCCGCGCGTCACAGCCGCTGGCGTCGGCGCTTCGCACGCGTGGCCGGCGAGGCCACGCAACTGCCGCTGGCCGATCATTCCATCGACCTGCTGCACTCCAATCTGTGCATCCAGTGGTGCGACGATCTCGCCGCGCTGTTCGCCGAGTTCGTGCGCGTGCTCAAGCCCGGCGGCTTCATGGCCGTCACCACGTTCGGTCCCGACACCCTGCGCGAGCTGCGCGCGGCCTGGGCCGAGACCGACCAGCAGTCGCACGTAGGTCGTTTTCTGGACATGCACGACCTGGGCGACGCGATGATCAACGCCGGCCTGCGCGACCCGGTGCTGGACGTCGACCGCTACACGCTGACCTATGCCGAACCCGCCGACCTGGCGCGCGACCTGAAAGGCCTGGGCGCGACCCACGCCGACAGCGCGCGGCCGCGCGGGCTGACCGGCAAGGCGCGCTGGAAGCGCATGCTCGATCACTACGAAGCCATGCGCGACGCCGACGGCCGCATTCCCGCCACCTGGGAAGTGGTCACCGCGCACGCCTGGGGACCGCCCAGCGGCCAGTCGCGCCGCGCCGCGGGCGGCGGCGAAATCGCCAGCTTCTCGCTCGATCAGCTGCGCGGCTCGCGGCGCAAGCGCTGACCCGCAAAAAGCAACGGGCGCCCGAAGGCGCCCACTGGTGAAACGTCGGAACCGCGCCGGATCAGAACGTATAGCGCAGCGACGCGCCGCCGCCCCAGTCCGGGCTGCCGTCAGAGAAACCGGTCATGACGTAGGCCTGCAGGCGCAGGTTGTCGTCGAGATTGTGGTTCCAGTAGCCGGTCAGCTCCTTCTGCGCGTAACCGCCGTCGGCGATGCGCTCGCGGTAGTAGTAGTACGCGCCCAGGCTGTTGGCCTTGCTGAAGCGATAGCTCGTGCCGACGTTGGCGTTGGCGCCGTTCTTCAGCTTGATGTACTGCGAGCTGCCGTAATTCATGTAGCCGACGCCGCCAAACACGGTCCAGTTGCCGATGCCCTTGTAGGCGTCCAGATTCAGGCCATAGTCGTTCTTGCCGGTGCCCAGGCCCTTGTTCTCGTCGGCGGTACCGAACTTCACCTTGGCGCCCAGATCCATGCCGAAACGGTCGGTCTGATCGTAGAACAGGTTGTAGCTGGCCTGCGCCACCACGTCGCCCAGACCCGACGCACTGCCGCTGCCGGTCTGCGTGGTGGAGGTCGTGGTGCCGCCGTTGCCGAGCAGACCCTTGCCACGGCCGAGGCCGAGCGGATTGCCGTTCTTGACCTTGCCCACGCCGGGCACGACGTCGCCGGTGCCGGAGATGTGGATGTACGGCACGGTCAGCTTGAAGCGCCACTTGCCGGTGTCGTAGCCGAACGTCAGCGGCACCGACCAGATGTCGGTGGTGGTGTCGGTGCCGTATTTGCCGGAAGTGTAGTCGGCGCCGGCGGTAAGACTGGGCGTGCCGGCCAGCGCCGGCATCGCGACGAATGCGGCCAGCAGGCCGAGACTAAGCGTCCGCATGCGGATCATGGTTCTGTCCTTCGGGGGTGGTGCGGCCGAACGCGGCGGCGTCCGGCCGGTACATCAGTGGAGAAATCGCTGAATCGCGGGGCGTGCTTGCGATCAACCGCCCGGACGGCCGGCGTGATCCGGCAGGTCGGGGCGCTGCGGACGCTCGGGGCGATCCGGACGCTGCGCGATGTCCGGGCGCGACGGATGATTCGCGCTCGCCATGCTGTTGGCGTGATCGGACACCTTGGCCGCCACGCTGTCCGGCTTGCCGTGGGTCATGCCGGCCCGGCTGTGCGTGGTGTGCGACGCCGACACCACGGCGCCCAGGTTCACGCCCAGCGCCTTGGCGATCTGGCCCCAGCCCTGGCCGGACGCGCGCAGCGCCAGCACGCCCTGCAGGTCGACGGTGCTGCCGTCGCTCAGCGTGACGGTGCCGCCGTTGAGCGCCGCTTCCAGCTGATCGGCAGTCGGGTCGGTGATGCCGGCAGCGGCCAGGTCGGCCTGCGCCAGCGCCAGACTGATGTTGACGTTGCCGTAACCCATCGCGCCGGTCGCCGGCGTGAAAGTGGTGTCCGACGAGGTCGTGCTGCCGTCGCTGGCGGTGGTATCGGTGCTCAGCGTGATATCGGTGCCCTTACGCAGACCGTCGATTAGGGCCTGGGCGTTGCTGTCCGAACCGGCCAGCGTCGAATACTGGGTGACCATCCGCGCGCTGGCGGTGGTATCGTTCGTCGTCGTGGCGCTGCCGCCGTCGTCGGCAAACGCCGCGCCGGTCGCCAGCAGGGCCGTCAGCGCGGCCACCAGTAGCTTCCGGCCGGAAAGGCCTGGCTTGCTCATGTTCTTTACTCCCACTCGCTCGTCGGGGCCGGGTCCTGCGGCCCGAAACCTGTACGTGGCAGGTCCGTGATCCCTAGGCCGAAGGTTGTAATCCTGTTAAACCGAACGATCCCTGACTGATTCCGGGATTTCGTCCATCGGGGCGCACCGGGACCGCGAGAACGTGAAGAGCGCCGCAGAATCGCGCATGCGCGGCGCGGACGCGCGCCGGCTCAACTCACCTGCGTATGTCGGAAACACCCGGTCAGATGGTCGTTGACCATGCCCGTGGCCTGCATGAAGGCGTAGCAGATGGTCGGACCGACGAAGCGGAAGCCGCGCTTTTTCAGGGTCTTGCTCATGTGTTCGGACACGGGCGTGCTGGCGGGAATGTCGCCGTGCTGTTTCCAGCGGTTGCGCACCGGCGCGCCGTCGACGAACGACCACAGGTAACGATCCAGGCTGCCTTCTTCATCGATCACGCGCAGCGCGGCGCGAGCGTTCTCGCGCATGGCGTTGACCTTGAGCCGGTTGCGGATGATGCCCGGATCGCGCAGCAGGCGTTCGAGGTCGCGGTCGCTCATCGCGGCCACGTAGGCGATGTCGAAATCGCCGTAGACCTTGCGATAGTGGGCGCGCTTCTCCAGCACGGTGCGCCACGACAGCCCCGCCTGCGCGCCTTCCAGGCACAGGAACTCGAACAGCATGCGGTCGTCGTGCAGCGGCGCGCCCCACTCGGTGTCGTGGTAGTCGCGCTCGATGGCGCTGTTTTCGGCCCAGCGGCAACGTTTCATGGACGGCGTTCCTGATTCGGTACGCCAAGCCTAACCGGCCCTTTCTGCGGGCGACAGATGCGGCCGTTTCGGCGGCCGCACCAGGCCGTGCATCACGAGTCGATGGCGAACACTTCACGGTTGCGCAGTCCGGCGATCAGCACGCCGAGCAGCATCACCACGATGACTCCGAACACCAGCATGCCCAGGTACAGGCTGTCGATGCCGTGCGCCTCGGCGACCTCCGGCGTGCCCAGCACCGCGAAGCGTGCCGCGGCCATGCCGACGTAGTGCATGCCGCACACGGCCAGCCCCATGACCAGCGCGCCGAACATCGACTGCAGCACGCTGCTGCGCTTGTAGGCCATCCACAGCGCCGCCACCGACGCCACGATCGCGATCAGGATCGACAGCGAGGTGATCGCGCCGTTGTAGACCGTGGTCGCGGGCATGCGCATGGCGGCCATGCCCATGTAGTGCATCGCGGCCACGCCGATGCCCATGTAGGTACCCGCGGTCAGCAGGTTCAGGCGCGAATGATCGCCGCGCGAGGTCAGCGACAGGCCGATCAGGCAAGCGATGACGGCCACCACGGCGGACAGCGCGGTCAGGCCGGGCGCGTAGTCCACCTTGACCGGCATGTTCAGCGCCAGCATGCCGATGAAGTGCATCGCCCAGATGGCGCCGACACCGACCACCAGGCTGGCAAGAATCAGACGCTTCCAGCGTCGGGTCGTGTCGTGGATGTCCTGAATGCCTGCCATCAGGCGCAGCGCGGTGAACGACCCCAGCACCGACACCACGTAGGACATCAGCACGAGGACGTAGTCGTAGGAATGGTGAACCATGCGTATACCCCTGTTTCTAGTCATGGCCGCTCCCGCAGATGGGCAGCGACGACGCAGGTACGCAGTGGCGCGACTTCCGGATGCAGCGCGTGTGTGTAGCCAGGGCCGAAACGCGCCGGTTCAGAGGAACGGCAGCGCGTCCAGATCGACGTTGCCGCCGGTCAGCACCACGCCTACCTCGCGTCCGGCAAAAACGTGCGGATGCGCCAGCACCGCCGCCATCACGGTGGCGCTGGAGGGCTCGACCACCTGCCGCAATTCGCGCCACAGCAAGCGCATCGCGGCCAGCACCTGGGCGTCGGTCACGGTGAGCACGGCGACCCCGCAGGCCTGCAGAACGGCGAAATTGGGCGCGCCCACGGTCGCTCGCAAGCCGTCGCACACGGTGTCGGGCACGAAGTCGGTCACGCGTCGTCCCGCGCGCAGCGAGCGGGCGGTATCGTCCGCGCCGGCCGGCTCGGCCGCCAGCAGGGTCAGGTCCGGGCGAAGCGCCTGCGCGGCGATCGCGCAGCCTGCGGCCAGTCCGCCGCCGCCGACCGGCGTCAGCAGCATGTCCAGCGACGGGACTCCCTGCAGCAACTCGAGCGCCNCCGTGGCGTCGGCGACCCGCGCAGCCTCGGCCTCGCGCGCGGCCTGCGTCGGGGCGCAGCGATAGATTCGCGCCCCGGCGGCCTCGATCGCCGCGACCTTGGCGCGCACGGCGCCCTCGGGCACCACCACATGCGCCGGAATGCCGCGCGAGGCGGCGGCCAGCGCCAGCGCCTGGCCGTGGTTGCCGGACGAATGCGTGACCACACCGCGCGCGGCCTGCGTCTCATCCAGCGACCAGACGGCGTTGCACGCGCCGCGGAACTTGAAGGCGCCACTGTGCTGCAGGTGCTCGCATTTGAAATGCAGGCGCGCACCGGCCAGGACGTCCAGGGCATCGCTGCGCAGGATCGGCGTGACCCGCGCCCGCGCCGCCAGTCGCGCGGCGGCGGTGCGTACCTCGGCCAGTCCAGGCAGGGCGGCATGCTCCAGGTGATGCGATGCGGACATGATGACTCGTAAGTGTTTGTAAAGAACTGCCATGTTAGCCTTTGCGCCCCCACCCCACACCCCTGGTACTGCATGCCCGCTTCTGCATCCCTCGTTCGCCTGTCCGAGTACACCGCACCCGACTGGCGCGTCTCCAGCGTCGAGATGGAGGTCGATCTCGACATCGCCTCCAGCCGCATCCGCACGCGCCTGACCGTGCACGGCGACACGGATCGTCCGCTGCACCTGGACGGCGAGGATCTGGAACTGCTGGAGCTGAAACTGGATGGCGAAACGCTGGCCGACGCGCACTACCGAAAGACGGACAGCGGCCTGGAAATCGACGGCGTGCGCAACGGCAGCGTCATCGAGACGCTGGTGCGCGTGAAGCCGGCCGAAAACACCAAGCTGGAAGGCCTGTACCTGTCCGGCGCCGCCGACACCGGCTTCCTGCTGACCCAGTGCGAAGCCGAGGGCTTCCGCCGCATCACCTTCTTCCCCGACCGTCCCGACGTGCTGGCCACCTACACCGTGACCCTGCGCGCGGACCGCGCGCGCTTCCCGGTGCTGCTGGCCGGCGGCAATCCAGACGGCGCCGGCGATCTGGACGATGGTCGCCACTGGGCGCGCTTCGTCGACCCGCACCCCAAACCCTGCTACCTGTTCGCGCTGGTCGCCGGCCGCCTGCAGAAGATCAGCCGCGCCTACCGCACCGCCGACGGCCGCGACGTCACCCTGAACCTGTGGGCCGAGGCCGGGGCCATTGAGCAGTGCGGCTACGCGATGGACGCGCTGGAACGCGCGATGCGCTGGGACGAGCAGACCTACGGCCGCAACTACGATCTGGACGTGTTCCACGTCGTCGCCACCCATGACTTCAACATGGGCGCGATGGAAAACAAGGGCCTGAACATCTTCAACGCCAAGTACCTGCTGGCCGCGCCGGACATGAGCACGGACGACGAATACCGGCACGTCGAGGCGGTGGTCGCGCACGAGTATTTCCACAACTGGAGCGGCAACCGCGTCACCTGCCGCGACTGGTTCCAGCTCAGCCTGAAGGAAGGCCTCACGGTGTTCCGCGAGCAGAGCTTCTCGGCCGATATGAACTCGGCGCCGATCAAGCGCATCGAGGACGTCTCGCTGCTGCGCCGCGCGCAGTTCACCGAGGACGCCGGCCCGCTGTCGCATCCGGTGCGCCCCAGCGAATACCGCGAGATCAACAACTTCTACACCGCCACCGTGTACGAGAAGGGCTCCGAGCTGGTGCGCATGATCGCCGGCCGCCTCGGCGCCGAGCGCTTCCGCAAGGGCATGGATCTCTACTTCGAGCGTCACGATGGCGACGCCGCCACGCTCGAGGATTTCCTCGCCGCGCTGGGCGAGGCCAACGGCATCGATCTGACGCCGTACCTCGCCTGGTACGGCCAGGCCGGCACGCCGCGTCTGCGCGCGCTGGGCGAGTACGACGCTGCGCAGCGCCGCTACACCCTGACCTTGCGCCAGCGCACGCCGGCGACGCCGGGCCAGCCGCACAAGCAGCCGGTGCCGATCCCCGTCCGCGTGGCCCTGTTCGACCGCGGCGGCGCGATGCTGCCGCTGCAGCTGCAGGGCGAGACCGAAGCTTCCGGCCACGAGCGGGTGCTGGAACTGGACGGCGTCGAAGGCGAGTTCGTGTTCGAGAACGTGCCCGCCGCACCGATTCCCTCGCTGTTGCGCGGTTTCTCCGCGCCGGTCGTGCTCGAGCACGACTACCTGCCGGAAGATCTGGCCACGCTGCTGCGCGCCGATCCCGACGGTTTCAACCGCTGGGCGGCGGGTCAGCAGCTGTCGAGTCGCGCCTTCGACGCGCTGCTGGCCGGCGACGCCTCGTCGGCCGCCCTGCGCGCCTGGTGCGATGGGCTGGCCTCGCTGTTCGACGACACCGAACTGGATCCGGCCCTGTTGGCCGAGCTGCTGATGCCAGCCGCGGAAATCGAACTGGCCGAGCGCATCGAGCAAGATGTCGATCCCGATGCCGTGCGCGCCGCGCGCGAGGCGCTGCTGCACCACCTCGCCGAGCGTATCGGCGGCGATCGTCTGGAAAGCCGCTTCGACGCGCTGCAGTCGGTCGCGAGCGATGACCTCGATGCGGCCAGTCAGGCGCGCCGTCGTCTCAAGCAAGCCGTGCTTCGCCTGCTGCACGGCGTGCGTCCGCAGGCCGCGCTGCAGCGTGCGGACGCGCTGCACGCGCAGGCCGGCAACATGACCGACCGACTGCTGGCGCTGCAGATGCTGCTGCGGGGGCCGCAGGCCGACGCGGCGGCGAGTGCGTTCCGTCAGCGTCACCACGCGCAGCCGCTGGCGATGGATAAATGGTTCGCGGCGCAGGCCCAGGTCGCCGGCGCACAGACGCTGGACCGCGTGCAGGCGCTGCTGCACGACGACGCCTTCACGCTGCGCAATCCGAACCGCGTCCATGCACTGCTGGGCACGTTCGCGCGTAGCAACCCGACCGGCTTCCACCGCGCGGATGGCGCGGGTTATCGCTTCCTGACCGCCAAGCTGGCCGAGATCGACGCCCTCAATCCGCAGGTGGCCGCGCGCCTGGCGACCGCCTTCAACGGCTGGCACCGGCTCGAACCGATGCGCCGCGAGGCGGCGCACGACGCGCTGGCGACGCTGGCTTCCGGAAACGATCTGTCGCGCGACCTGGCAGACATCCTGCAACGCGCCCTGGAAGGCTGATGCGCCGTCTACCTGGGGTTAACGTAGGTCGGTCTAGAGTGAATCCGTGTTCCACTCGCGCACGGTGTGTCCAGGGGGTTGCATGAAACGCCTCATTCTCTCCGCACTGACCGTCACGGGCCTGCTGGCCCTGGGTGGCTGCGTTCTCACCCCGGCCTACCAGTACAGCGGCGGCAGCGACGGCTACTACTACGGTCAGTCGCCCTACGCCGCCGACCAGACGGTGATTTACGGCAGCGCCGGCCCCGTGTACTACAACGACCCCTGGTATACGCCGTATGCCTGGGGTCCGGGCGTCAGCACCAACATCTACTACTACTCCGGCGGGCACCGCCGCTATCGTTATGGCGACCATGATCGCCATGACCATCGCTACGATGGCGATCGTCGCCGCTACGACCATGACGGCGACCGCGACCGGCGCTTCGATCGTCACCGGAACCCTGCGCCGCAGTACCGCCAAAGCAATCGCCTCGGCGCGCGCGGCGTGGAACTGATGCACCGGCAGCAGCAGCAGAACGGGTCGACCTCATCGCGCCGCTCCGACAGCCGGAACGACCGCCGCAGGCACCGCTAACCGCGGATCGTCGCCGCAAAGCAAAACGCCACGCCGTGAACCGGCGTGGCGTTTGCGTAGAAGTACGGATGCGCCCGCAGAGCGCATCCATGAATCGGATCGTTGGGTCGTCGGCCGATCAGGCCGACAGGCGACGCACCGCGTCCTGCAGCTTGGCCAGACGCGACTCCAGACGCTGCTTGCGCAACGGATCGACGTCCCCCGACTGCAGGCCCATCGTTTCCATCGCCAGTTCCACGCGCCCCATCTCGATCAGCAGATCGTGATGCAGTGCCATGGCGTCGTTCTTGCGTTCTTCGTTCGAAAACATGGTCTATCCCCTGATGAACATGCATGGCGTGTTCACGTAGGTGAATGCATCAATCATGCCAAGCATCGATGGCGTCGAGCCGCCGTCTCACCTAGCCTTTTTTCCTATGGAGAACTGACGCAGAGCGTCGTAAAGTGCCAACAACCGCACACCATGTGCCCAAGGGGCGGAATGGAGTCATTGTCGGTTCACGATGATGCGTCCATGATCGGTCCCATGAACGGCAAAGGCTGACGCAGAGGGGCAGCCAAGCAAGCCGCTTACGATCAAAAAGTTTCTGGCACCCGGCACACGGTCATCCTGGATTCCCCCTGTTCCTGAGGACCGCCGGGTGCCAGATCCTTCCTTTTCCTGCTTGGGGCAGGGACTGCCGGATCGGACGGCAGGTGCTTCCCCTCGCCGGCACGCAGCCGGCCCCTGAAACCAGCCTCAGCGCGCGTTCCGCAGCGCCTATGCCCGGCGAGGGTGCAGGAGGAACGTTGCATAGTTCATGCCAAGCACGCGATCCACGGCGCGTCCCATCGATGCGCCGTGCGCATTCCTGCATGGCGCCGGCCGGCCAAGGCCCGCTAAAATACTGAACTTCCAGTCTTTCCACGCACACCTGCCATGCAGCATCCGCATTACTACGACGTCATCGTGATCGGTGGCGGTCACGCCGGTACCGAAGCCGCGCTGGCCGCGGCCCGCTGCGGCGCGGATACGCTGCTGCTGACGCACAACCTCGAAACCGTCGGCCAGATGAGCTGCAACCCGGCCATCGGCGGCATCGGCAAGGGTCACCTGGTGCGCGAAATCGACGCGCTCGGCGGCATCATGGCGCACGCTGCCGACTGCGCCGGCATCCAGTGGCGCACGCTCAACGCCTCCAAGGGACCGGCCGTGCGCGCCACGCGCTGCCAGGCCGACCGCAACCTGTACAAGGCCGCCATCCGTCACGCCGTGGAGCAACAGCCGAACCTGAGTCTGTTCCAGCAGGGCGTCGACGACCTCGTGATCGAGCAGGGCCGCGTCACCGGCGTGGTGACGCAGATGGGCCTGCGTTTTCGCGCGCGCGCCGTGGTGCTCACGGTGGGCACCTTCCTCGCCGGACGCATCCACATCGGCGAGAGCCAGTACAGCGGCGGTCGCGCCGGCGACCCGCCCGCGACCGCGCTGGCCCGCCGCCTGCGCGAGCTGCCGGTGGCCGCCGACCGCCTCAAGACCGGCACGCCGCCGCGCATCGACGGCCGCAGCATCGATTACAGCCAGCTGCAGGAACAGCCGGGCGACACGCTGACGCCGGTGTTCTCCTTCCTCGGCGATCGCCATCGGCATCCGCGCCAAGTGAGCTGCTGGATCGCCCACACCACCGAACGTACCCACGACCTCATCCGCGCCGGCCTCGACCGCTCGCCGCTATACAGCGGTCAAATCGAAGGCGTCGGCCCGCGCTACTGCCCTTCGATCGAGGACAAGGTCGTGCGCTTCGCCGACAAGACCTCGCATCAGGTGTTCGTCGAGCCGGAAGGTCTGGACAGCTTCGAGATCTATCCCAACGGCATCTCCACCTCGCTGCCCTTCGATGTGCAGCTGGAGCTGGTGCGGTCGATCCCCGGCTTCGAGCGGGCACATATCACGCGCCCCGGCTATGCCATCGAATACGACTACTTCGATCCGCGCGGCCTGCATCCCTCGCTGCAGACCCGCGCCATCGAAGGCCTGTTCTTCGCCGGTCAGATCAACGGCACCACCGGCTACGAGGAAGCCGCCGCGCAGGGCCTGATCGCCGGCCTCAACGCCGCGCGCCTGACCCAGGACCATGCACCCTGGACACCGCGCCGTGACGAAGCCTACATCGGCGTGCTGATCGACGACCTGACCAGCAACGGCACCCTGGAGCCCTACCGCATGTTCACCTCGCGCGCGGAGTACCGCCTGCATCTTCGCGAGGACAATGCCGATTTGCGCCTGACCGAGCGCGGTTTTGAACTGGGTCTGGTACCGGCCGAACGCCACGCGGCGCTGCAGCGCAAGCGCGAAGCCGTCGAACGCGAACGCGCACGGCTGCAGGCGCTGCACATCGCGCCGGGCCAACCGTTCGGCGAAGCACTGACCGAGCGTCATGACGTGCGGTTGAGCCGCGAGTGCAGCGCGCTGGATCTGCTGCGTCGTCCGGAGCTCGATTACGCGAGCCTGACCGCCATCGACGGCATCGGTCCCGGTGTCGATGACGAGGCCGTCGCGCTGCAGGTCGAAGTGCAAACCAAGTACGCCGGCTACCTCGAACGCCAGCGCGAGGAAATCGCCCGCCAGCAGCGCAACGAGCACACCGCGATTCCGGACGATTTCGACTACGTTCGCGTACGCGGCCTTTCCGCGGAGGTACTGGCCAAGCTGCAGCATGCGCGCCCGACCACGATCGGTCAGGCTGCCCGCATCAGCGGGGTCACGCCCGCCGCCATCTCGCTGTTGCTGGTGCATCTCAAGCGGCGTCGGGCCGCTTGATCGAACGATGGCCACGCCCCTTGCGGCGGCGCGGCCATCCAATCGCTATCGCGACTCAGAGGCCGTCGGCGGCATGCAGCGTCAGTTCCGCCTTCTGCTCGGCGCTGGCGCGGTTCCACTTCTGCATGTATTTCGCCTGCTTGGCATTCACGTCCGCCTCGTGCGCGGTGTACCACTGGTCCGCCGCCGGCGTCTTGATGACGAAACTGGTTTCGTGCTGCCAGCTCTGGAAGCGCTCGGATTGCAGCGAGTACTTCGCTGCCGGATCGTTGTGGATCGGCAGCAACGAGAAGCGCGCCTTGAACACACCCATGCGCGGCGCGACCAGCACGTAGTAGGTCTTGCCCGCATCCAGCGTCGCATTCATGAAGTCGCCGTTCTCGGCCACCACCATGAACAAATGCGTTCCCGGGTCGGCCTGGTAGGCCAGCTTGGTCTTCGCGGAAACGATGCCGATGAAGTCGTCGCCCTGCTTGCCGGTGTCATAGACCGACGACTGGATCGCGCCACCGAACGACGAAGGCCGCATGAAAACGACCAGGGCCTTCCCCGGCGCCGGCGTGGGCGCCGCGCCCGGCGTCTTGGTCATCAGGCTGGACATGCAGCCACTCAGCATCCACGCCACGGTCAGCGCCGCGGCCATGCGCACGTACTTCTTCATGAATCCCCCTATCCTTTGTGATGCGCAACCGTCCCGCACGCATGCTCCATGCCGCGTGCGCGTTGCACACCGCAAGACTATTCACAGCCTGGGGAAAGCGCAAACGCGGCACTTCTTCCGATACCGCATCGCAACATGCGCTGCCGTACGGACTGGATTATCGTTACGATTACGTTGCAATCACGCGCGCCCATGTCGGGCGCGCTCATAACAAGACGCTTGCTCAGGGAGAACTACGCAATGCCCCGTCTACGCCACCTCACCACGGCCATCGTCGCCACGCTGGCCTTCACTAGCGTCGCGCACGCCACCGACTTCAACAACATGGTCGTGTTCGGCGACAGCCTCAGCGACAACGGCAACCTGTCGCTCGCGTCCGGCGCCACCACGCCGACGCGCTTCACCACCAACCCGGGCACCGTCGCCGTCGAGAACATCGCCAACTCGCTCGGCTTCATGCTGACGCCCTCGGTCACCGGCGGCAGCGACTATGCCTTTGGCGGCGCGGGCATCAACAACAACTCCAGCGCCGGCCCGATTCCGCTGCTGAGCCAGCAGCTCGGCATGTACCTCACCGCCAACGGCGGCAGCGCCGATGCCCACACGCTGTACTCGGTCTGGGGCGGCGCCAACGACATCTTCTACGCCACCTCCGGCGCCGTCGCGCAGGATCAGATTCCGACGATGGTCGGCGCAGCGGCGGCCGGTGAAGTGAACCTGCTGGGCCAGCTGCATGCGGCCGGCGCCAAGTACGTGCTGGTGTTCAACCTGCCGGACATCGGCAAGACGCCGTCGGGCCTCGCCGCGGGTGCGTCCGCCTCGAGCAGCCTCACGTCGCTGTCGCTGATCTACAACGGCGTGCTGAGCACCGGCCTGAAGCAGCTCAGCGCGCAGGGACTCAACGTGATCCCGGTCGACAGCTACACCCTGCTGACCGAAGTCATCAACAATCCCCAGGCCTACGGCTTCACCAACGTCACCGATGCCGCCTGCGGCCTGGCCTCGACGTCCCTGCAGTGCGGACCGGCTGGTTCGGGCCTGCCCTATTCTTACCCTGACGGCGCGCAGGACAGCTACGTCTTCGCCGACGGCGTGCACCCGACCACCGCGGCGCACCGCCTGCTGTCCCAGTACGTGATCGCCGAACTCAACGCACCCGGGCAGCAATCCCTGCTCGCCGAAGCGCCGCTGGCTTCCAGCGCCGCTCACCTGCGCACGGTGCGCACCAACGCGCTCGACTCCCTCGGCGCCAGTGACAGCCGCCTGTTTGCCAACGTGACCTACGGCAACCAGGACTTCGACGCCACCGACAACTCGCCCAAGGCCAGCAGCAACAACGTCAACCTGACCCTCGGCGTGACCGCACCGGCCGGCGACCACGTCCGCATCGGCGCCGCCCTGGGCGTGTCGCGCAACAATGCCGACATCAGCGGCAACCGCGGCGGCTACAAGCTCAATTCCGTCCAGGCGACCGGCTTCGCGTTCTATCACGTCGGCGGCGGCTACGTCGGCGGCTACGTCGGCTTCGCACAACTGGACTACAACGATGTGCAGCGCCGCTTCCAGCTCGGCGCGATGCAGCGTACCGAAGCCGCCCGCACCGATGGCTCACAGCTGCTCTCCGGCCTCATGGGCGGTTACGATTTCCACGCCGGCTCGCTGCGCACCGGACCGTTCGCCCGTCTGGAATGGCAGAAGGTCAAGGTCAACGGCTTCCAGGAATTCAGCGGCGACAGCTCCGCGATGTGGTTCGATGCGCAATCCCGCTTCTCCTTGCAGGAAACGCTGGGCTGGCGTCTTCGCGGCGACTGGGTGGTCGGCGAGCTGACCATGCATCCGTACGCCGAGGTTTCCTGGACCCGCGACGAGCGCGCCGGCGCGCGTACGGTCGAAGCCGGCCTCACCGGCATGAACGGCAGCTTCGCCTTCACCGGCTTCGTTCCGGACAAAAGCTGGGGCAATGCCGATGTCGGCATCATGACCGAATTCAGCCCGACCACGTCCGGCTGGATCGGCTATCAGGGCCATTTCGCCGACAGCAATCAGAAGATCAACAGCTTCAACATGGGCTTCAAGATCAACTTCTGATCGCAACCGATCGTCCGGTCGCCAACAAGGGCGACCGGGATTGGAGATTTGCCGACAGTAGATAAAAAAGACCGGGCGATATGCCCGGTCTTTTTGTTTGCGCACCGTGTCGCGCCGAAGCGGCGCGCAGGGCGTTCGTCAGCGCTTCTTCTTCGCCGGCGACTTGTCGCGCGCCAGCTTGAGCATCGCTTCGGCCGAGCTCTTCAGCTGGGCGGCCTCGTCATCAGACATGGTGGTGGTCTTGCCGGAAGCCTGATGCTCCTTGACCACCAGATTGCCGGCATCGTCCCAGCCCGCACGCATCACTTCGCTCGGACGCGCGTTCTGGCTCGGCTTACGCTGCATCACCACGTACCAGGGCTTGCCGTCCTTGTAGGCGTAATCGGTGTTGGCGAAGCCCTTGTCGCCGTAATCCGTGTTTTCCCGCACGAACACGATCTTGCCCGCTTCGTTGCGGAAGGTCTGCCAGCCGTGCGACACGTCCTTCTCGAGCTGACGACCATTGCTGATCTGGTAAGCGCCGAGATTCTTCTTCAGCTTCTCGAAATCGCCGGTCATCTTCTCTTCCGGCGTCTCGTTGGCCGCCAGTTTGATGTTGACCTGCGCCGGCGCATCACGCGTGATGACCGGTGCCTGCACCGGCATGTTGAAGGTGCGCTCGCCATCGGTCAGCGAGACCTTGACCAGGTAGATATGCGCCGGATTGATCTTGGTCGCATCGAAATCCAGCGTGAACTGCACCGGCATCTGATCGACCGGCGATATCGTCTTCGTCGCCAGCGGCTGGGTGCCATCGGCCGAAGCATCGACCAGTTCGATCTTCATGCTGGCCTGCTGCGACAGTTCGCGCGGTTTCAGCAGACCGACCGTACCCGAGACGCTGTGTACCGCCTTGGTCGCCGCCTGATTCGGATTGTCGGAAGGAGTTTTGTTGCAGCCAGCGGCACCGAGCACGGCCAGCATCGTCAGCGTCAAGGCGATCCTGCGCATGGATTGAAACCTCTTGTGAAACGTTGTGTCAGGGCAAAAAGACGTCCTCACCAAGAGCGGAGAGTGAGCGACGCTTGATGGGGGAAGCTCCAAGCATAGCGGGAACAAGTAGGGAACTGAAGTCTAACCTATACACCACCCCTGAAGCTTGAGGGAATGGGAGGACCCGGTGCTATTTCACTCAGATGTGTGAGGAACAAAAAAAAGCGCCACCCTTGCGGGTGGCGCTTGAAATTGACTCGCTAAAATTCGCAGATTCAGCTTTACATCAGTAGTCGTAAGACGCTGAGAGCTGAATCGAACGCGGAGCCTGGAAGTACAGACCAGAGTCGTACGTGTTGCTGATGGCCAGAGAGTAACGCGGATGCAGATTCGGATCCGTCTGCAGCGTGGCTTGCTCATTGGTCACGTTGTAGATGTTCATCTTGAACGCCAACTTGTGATCAGCAAAAGCCGGTCGATAGGTCACGCCCAGGTTGAGCGTCTTGGTCCACGGCAGACGCTCGGAACCGGGGGAAAACACCTTGCCACGGCACCAGTGGTAATCGGAACCGTAACCCAGACCAACATCACTCTGATCCGGACCGTAGAAGCCCAGGCAGGACTTCGGACCACCGGACTGGATACGCAGCGTACCCGAAACCAGCCACTCCGGCGTTACCTGCCAAGCACCGTAGGCCTTGATCTGATGACGACGGTCATTGGCGAGATCGCCACCGGCACCGCTCATGATCTGGACGTAATCCCAATCCTCGGTTTTCGAGATATCGGTCTGTCCCAAGTCAGAACGAACCTGACCTTCGGCATTACCGTAGCTACGCGAGAACACATAGTCCACACGACCCGTCCACGTACCGTCGAACGGATGTTCCAGATACAAATCCAGCGCGTAGTACTTACGCTTCGGCTTCGGGAACGTACCCCAATCGGCGTTGGTCATGTTGACGCTGATCGAGCTGGAACCGTCCGCGGTCAGAACCTTGAACCTGTTCGATCCACCCGGATTGAACAGACGGCAACCCGGATCGGCCCACTGGTAATCATCCGGATTCAGGCCCATGGCTGCGATCTTGTCGGCAATCTTGCCTGTATCGCAAACGTCATCAATGATCGTCTGCAGCTTACGATACGTGGCCTTTGCACCATAGACCCAGTTCGGACCAAGCGTCTTGTCGAAGCCCAGAATCAACTCATCCTGGTACTGCGCACGCAGGTTGGTGGACGTCACAGTGCCCGGATTGGGAACCAAGCCATACTCGTTGTTCGACGAGACGGGACCCGGAGGCGGCGCACCATTAACGCCCGGGACTTCCTTCAGACCCGTCGGCTCACCGTTGGCATCAATGCCGGTGTAAGTGAAGTACTGATCCGTTGTGGTCGACGCCGTAGCGGCACGCTCACCCACAGCCTGCGGCAAGGCCAGGTAGTAACGACCCAAGTTGCCGTAAATCTTCAGCGAAGAATCGCCATTCACGTCCCAGCTGAAACCCAGACGAGGTTCCCACTGATTCTTTTCGTCGACAAAGTTCTGACCAATGTTGTTCTGGTTGCTGAACTCGTCATTACGAATACCCAGATTCAACAGCAGGTTGTCGCTGATCTGCCATTTATCCTGGATGTAGTACGCCTTTTGCTGCGCACCCAGGGACGTGATGGTCTTGAAGATGTCCTTGTAGACATAGTAGCCGTTACCACCGGCAGGCCCCACTCCCAGCGGCGCACGAATGTTGTCGCCCGGATTGGCCGAGCGAGCGTAGATCCAGACGTAGCCCGGACCCGAGCGCTGACGGCCCTGATCGGTAGCGCCGTAGGAAACGTTGTCGATACCGGCTTCCAGCAGGTGATCGCCCAGCTGATAGGAGAAGTCGACACGCAAGTTCTTCGACTTCTGCGCTGCATTCGGAGAACCGATTGTGGCAACCGTCTGGTTATTGCGGATAGCGGTGCCACCGGTGATCGCCGGATCCTGGCTCAGCGCGCCCGAGATGAACGGCAAGTCGGTCGCATTCGGAACAATCGTCGGGTTCTTGACGTTGGTATAACCGTACAGAACGCTCAACGTTGCCGCATCGCTCAGGTAGCTGGTGTAGTGGAAGATCCGGGTCTCGTACGAGTAGTCCAGATAACTCAGCGGACCCGAAGACGCCAGATCGGTCTTGGTATCGTTGTCGAAGAAGAAGCCTTCGCCATAACGGTTCTTCGCTTTCTGCTTCAGCTCGGTGAACTCGAAGACGTTGTTTTCGTTGATGTTCCAGTCAAGCTTGCCGTAGTACTTAAGGTCACGATTCTTGTAGTAACGGTCCTGACCGGTCGCAACGGACGTGTTGTTGCGCACACCGTCCTTGGTCTGTTCAGCAGACAGGAAAATGAACAGCTTGTCCTTGACCAGCGGACCACCGATATACGCCGAGTACTGGGTTTCCCAGCCCTTGTTGGCATTGCGGTACCACTGCAGGTCACCCGGCTTCACCTGATCGCTGGCGTAGACTTCGCCCGGCAGAGCCACGTTCTTGTAATAGGTGTTCTTCGGGTCCGCACGCAGCGAGCGCGGGGTCCATACGACCTGCCCGCCAAAGTGCCATTCATTCGTTCCACGCTTACCGACCTGATTGATCACGCCGCCATCGGAACGACCGTACTTGGCAGAGTAACCGCCCGTCAGGTTTTCCTGCTGCGAAATGCTGCCGTACGGCAGCTGGTAAGCCGAACCCGTGTAGTCGTAGAGCGCCGTGGTGTTGATACCGTTGACGTAGTACGCGTTCTCGGTCACGCCCGCGCCACCGAAAGAAACCACCGGGCCGGTAACAGAGTTACCGAAGGCACCGCTGCCACCCACAACGCCAGGAGCAAGCAAGGCGATGGACTCGGCGCTACGACCGATGGGCAGCCTTTCCAGCTGCTCGGCGGTCACAGTGAAATTCGAGCTCACGCTGGTCACGTCGATCGCCGGCAACGCATTCGCGTTGACCTGCACCGAACCCAGGTTCGTAGTGGATGCGAAGTCAACCTCGGTACCGGCGCCCACCGTGATGCTTACATTGTTGCGCGTGGAGACAGTCTCACCGCCTTTGCTCAGCGTGACGGTGTAGGTGCCAACAGGCAGATTGCCCACGGTGTAACGACCGTCGGCCGCAACCGAGACGGTACGCGTGAGACCAGATTCGCTGGTTACTTTGACGGTCTGGCCCTCAGCACTCGGCGCATTACCGAAAATGGCACCTGCAGTCGACTGCGCCAGAGCCACGCCGGTGAAACCGAGGCCAACGGCCAAGGCGACAGCAAGGGCATTACGACGAACGTGCGCCCCGCGTGCCTGATTACGTTTAGTCATTTCGATGATCTCCCCAGATCAGCCCAATTGGGCCATACAAAGCAAAGCAACCTGGCTTACACCGGTTACCTAGAACACAGCGGTCGTGTGGCAAGTCCCTGCTCCCTTTGAGCTTTGTTCAGAGAAAACATGCACTTGAAACCCAACCGCTGCAGATTAGCAACGACCGGCTACACCTCTCGAAATAGGATTCCGTGCCAGTCTGCGTTCCTGACGCTACCGCTGAACCTAACAGCATGTCAACACTTTCTTAGCAATTGCCCGCATGCGCTTGAAAGCACCCAGGGCTTCCAGCTCACGAGCTGTACGCCGCGGTGATCCGCCCCGCCCTGGCCGCGCACGTCCCGAACCGCTTCGCGACGCTTCGGCAACGCCATAAAAAAGCCGCCGGGCTCCGCCGGCGGCCAGATCTGGGGAAATCGACCGAACCTTGAGTGCCCGGCCGAATTGTTGTTATGCCTTTTACAAGGAGAAGTCGTAACGCACTCCGAGACGGACATAACGAGGTGTCTGATAGGAAATCGTGCGACCGTAGCTCGGATTGCCGCCATTGGTCTCCACGATCGAGAGCGTGCGCTGCTGCGTGAACACGTTGAAGATGTCGGCGGTGAAGGCCAGATTGTGATCGGCCCAGGCCGGACGCCACTGCGCGTTGAGGTCCAGACGATACGTCCACGGCAACCGCCCTTGCGAACCGCGCGGCGTGGCCTCCGGCGTGCCGTCGTGGTTCAGATCGCAGAAGAAGAACGAAGTGCCGTAGCCCTGACGGTCCAAGGCTCCCGGTGCATTGCCGATGCAGTTCTTCGGCCGCCCCGAAGCGATCGCCACATTGGCGCCGAACAGCCACTCTGGCGTCATCTGCCAGTAGCCGTAGGCCTTGAGTTGGTGACGACGGTCGTTGGGCAGGTAGCCGCTGGAACCGATCATCAGTTCGGGGAAGTCCCAATCTTGCGTCACGGAAGGATCGAGCTGACCGATATCCGACTTCAGCAGCCCCTCTGAATTGCCGTAGCTCTTCGACCACACGTATTCCACCTTGCCGTACCAGTTGTCCGAGAACTGGTGCGCCAGGTAGACATTGAGCGCCAGATACTTGCGCTTCAGCTTGGGAAAGCCGACGCCGTTGCTATTGCCGGCGAAATCCTCATTCGTCAGCGTCCAGTCGTGGTACGACCCATCGCCGTACTGCACGCTGAAGGTATTGGCCTGACCCGGGTTGAACAGATAGCAGTGCGCGCTCAGTGCAGCATCGATACCCAGCGCTTGGACATCGATATTGTTGCGTGCCGCATAAGCGGCGAACGGCGCTTCGTCGCAGAAGTCATCGATGATGCTCTTCAAGTTGCGATAGGTCGCCTTGGCGCCGAAGGTCCAGTCCGTCCCCAGCGCCTTGTCGAAGCCAAGGATGAATTCATCCTGGTAATAAGCCTTGAGTCCTTTGGCCGCGACAGAGCGCGGATCCGGCGCGGTCACGCCATCGGCGCCATTGGAGTACAGAATTCCCGTCACCGGCGATAGACCGCTCGGCACACCCGTGACCGGATCGACTCCTGTGAACGTGAAGTACTGGCCCTGGAACAGGGATGCCGACGCACCGCGAATGGCGACATTGGACGGAATCGCCAGATGGTAGCGGCCGGCATTGGCGTACACCTTCAGGCTCGAATCACCATAGACGTCCCACGTGACACCTAGGCGCGGCGCGAGCTGGTGGCGCTGCTTGACGTAAATCTGGCCGCTGCCGTTGTAATTGCTGAACTGCTCGTTGCGCAGACCGATGTAGGCCAGCCAGTTGCTGTTGATCTGCCAATGGTCCTCGATGTACTGCGCTTGCTGCTCGACCTTGACGTTGGCCGAAAAGTCGATGATGCGCTGCCGCACCAGGTACGGTGGAGGGTTGGCCGGAAGGTTGGCGTTCGGGTAGCCGGTCAGGTTCACGTCGGCCGTGTCCTGATACAGGTAGTACACACCGCCCTCGTACTGCAAGCCCGAGTAGGACTTCAGATTCAGGTTGTCCAGACCTGCGCGCAGGTGATGGTCCCCAAGCTGGTATTCGACGTCCAGACGCCAGCCGTCGGTGTTGTCCTTGGCGCCAGGCGACAGCACCGTGCCTCCGGTGATACCGCAGCCGTTGATAGTGCTGGGCGCGCTGCGCAGGTCGACCACCAGCGGACACGGCACGCCCGAGGCACCTAGCGGCGTATCTACATGCTTGGACTCGGTCTTACCGTAGTTGGCGGTCACCGTCAGGTTGTCGGTGAGGTAACCGGTGTACTTGGCGATGTACATCGATCCGCCCGGCGTGGCGCCGGCGCCGACGATGTCGTAATTCTTCAGGTACTCGGTGCCGAGCAGCGGACCCTCGGTCATGGTCGAGTAATCGTAGGAATACACCGTACGGTCGATCTTGGTGGTGTCGCCCAGCGCGGTGAGTTCGAACAGATTGTTGTCGGTGATATTCCAGTTGATCTTGGCCAGCCACCGCGTGGTCTTGCTGTCGGTCTTGGCGGCGGTGCCGGCCAGTTCCGAACCGACGCCGCGCGACCCGCTGGTCTCGCGCCGCTCGGCGGTGGCATACAGGAACAGTCGATCCTTGATCAGAGGACCGCTTGCATACGCCCCGTAACGGGTGCTCCAGGTGCGATTGTCGCTGCGGTCCTGAAATAGCTGTCCGTCCTTGCCATTCCCGTTGCGCGGATAGTAGATATCACGCGGCGAGTCCATCAGGGCACGCGGCTCCCAATCGACCGTTGCTCCGAAGCGCCAGGTGTTGCCGCCGCTCTTGGTAACGATGTTGACCACACCGCCCGTCGAGCGCCCGTACTCGGCGCCGTAACCGCCAGTGATGACCTGCTGCTGATCGATGGCGTCGAACGGCAACTCCGTGAAACCGAGACCGGTCAACGCATTGGTGACCGGAAAGCCGTTGACGTAGTACTGGTTTTCGGCCGCCGAAGCACCGCCGAAACTGACCACGTTGCCGTAGCGCGAGTCGCCAGACACCGTACCCGGCGCGAGCAGCGACGCGGCATTGACGGTCTGCCCCAGCGGAACTTTCTGCAATTCCTGCGCAGTCAGCACCGTGCGTGAATCGACATTGGTGATGTCGATGGCGGGCAGCGCCGAGGCCACCACCTGCACGCCCTCCAGGCTGGTCGCGCCACTCGCCGTAGCGAACGAGACATCGGTGCCCGTGCTAATGCTGACCTGCACATTCTCGCGAGTCGAGATCGTCTGGCCGTTGCGCATCAACGTGACGGAGTAGCGGCCGACCGGCAGCGAGGATGCGCGGTAGCGACCGTCGGCATCCACGGTCAATACACGCGTCTGTCCCGTATCGACATTCTGGATCTGCACCGTAGCGCCCGACCCTCCTTGCACCTGTCCGAAAATGATGCCGGTCGCGCTGGACTGGGCGAGTGCGCCGCCACTGGCGACGGAGAGTCCCAGCGCGACGGCGACCGCTATGTGGCGCAATGCATTGGGATGATTGGTTGTAGGCAGATTCATGACTGCAATGCTCCCCAGACTGGATGCCGTCGAAGCGCGACGGCGTAAAATATTGCGATTTCCAGTGCAAAGCGGGACACTCCCCATGGAGTCGGTCGGGAAGGCCGTTCTCACTTGGAACCACGCGCATCGCGCGCCGCTTGGCTGCCGTCCTGGATGTCGAGAGCGTGCGAGCTGGGGCAACATATATCGTGAAAAAGTACGGGAAGTCAACAATAATTTACGATTTTTGTTGCAAGGGCATAACTTGAGAGATTCTTAAAATGAACAATAAAAACAATAAATTAGATGTCGAGCGCGATATAGATGAATTCGCGGAGCGCATAAACGTACTGTCGAAGCGCTATGGGAGCGTATCAAAAATCGCAAGAATATGTGGGTTCTCCGAAGGCGTGGTGCGAAGCTGGCGCGATGGACGCTCGGATCCATCCCGCGCGCGCTGCGTAGCGCTGGCCAAGGGGCTGGGCATTTCGTTGATGTGGGTCGTGGCCGGCGAAGGCCCGATGCAGAACGAGGGTGAACAAGACCGCACGCCCCCCTCGATGGCGAACATATCGGCGAAACCGATGGATCCGAAGCGGCTCTCCGCGGCCGTAGAAATACTCGAATCGACGCTGCGACTGGCCGGGGCCGATCCGTCGATCGCCCGCAACAGCGATCTTCTGGCCGACTACTATGAGCTGCTCGGCCATACCGACCCGGTGCAGCGCGCAAAAATCGCGTCCGTGCTCAATCAACGCGTGATGGATCGCGTGCGCAGCCCCAGTGGGCTGCAGCACAACGAGAAGGCTGTCTAAGGTAGGCGAGGCGGCGCCCGAAAAAAGCCGGGCACACGCCATGGGCGTCCGGCTTGCACGCTCCCGGCGCAGCAGTTCCTACAGGCGCGCGATGTCGGCAATCGCCAGGAAGCGATCCTGAAGCCGTGCCAGCAGCGCCAACCTGTTGGCGCGCAGAACCGGATCGTCGGCCATGACAAGAATCTCGTCGAAGAAACGATCCACCGGCGCCTGCAGCTCTGCCAGACGTGCCAGGGCCGCAGCATAATCACGACCCTCGACAAGGCGATCGCTCTCCTGACTGGCCGCATCCAGCGCAACCGCCAGCTCGCGCTCCGCATCCTCCATGAGCTTTGCCGGGTCGACCTTTGCCGCCGCCGCATCCACGCCCTCGTCGGCCTGCTTGCGCAGCAGGTTGCCGACACGCTTGTTGGCTGCCGCCAGACTGGCCGCCTGCGGACGCCCCGCGAATTCGACCACGGCGCGCAGACGACGGTCGAAATCGACCAGGCTCGCCGGCGTCACCGCGACGACAGCCTCGAAGACGTCGCCGCCGATCCCCTGGTCGGCGTAGTAGCCGCGCAGACGATCCAGCACGAATGCGTACAGCTCCTGCCCCAGCGCTGTGCGGCGTGCGCCGGCGTCCAGGCTCGGCTTCGCGCCGTTCTTGCCCGGCTTCAGGCCTGCGGCCAGCGCCGCGTCGGGCAGCAGCTGCAGCGCCTCCGTCAACGCGGCGCGCAGGTCGATGTCGAGTTTGCCCTCGATGAGGGTGCGGGCCAGCCCCAGGGCCGCGCGACGCAGTGCGAACGGGTCCTTGTTGCCGGACGGCTTCATGCCGACCGCGAAAATGCCGGCCAGCGTATCCAGGCGCTCGGCCACGGCGAGCACTCGCGCCAACGGCTGCGCGGCGATGGCATCGCCGGCGTGACGCGGCTGGTAGAAGGCGTCCAGCGCGTCGGCCACGGCCTCGGGCTCGCCATGCGCGGTCGCGTAATAGCGCCCCATCACGCCCTGAAGTTCGGGGAATTCGCCGACCATGCGCGTCATCAGATCGCACTTGCTCAGCGCCGCGGCCTGCGTCGCCTGGGCGGCGTCGACGCCGACACGATTGGCGATCACGCGGGCCAGCTCGGCCACGCGCACGCTCTTGTCCCACACGCTGCCCAGCGCCTGCTGGTAGGTGACGTTCTTCAGCGCGTCCTGGTAGCCGGCCAGCGGCGTCTTCAGGTCCTCGTCCCAGAAGAACTTGGCGTCGGCGAAGCGCGGACGGATCACGCGCTCGTAGCCCTTGCGGATTTCCGCCGGATCCTTCGAATCGATGTTGGCCACGCCGACGAAGCGTTCGACCAGCTTGCCGTCCGCGCCGAACACCGGCACGAACTTCTGGTTGGTTTCCATCGTCGTGACCAGAGCTTCCGGCGGCACCGCCAGAAACGCCGATTCGAAGGCGCAGGCGATCGCCACCGGCCACTCGGTGAGGTTGGCGATCTCGTCCAGCAGGGCGTCGGACAGACGCGGCGCGCCGCCCAGATCGCCAGCGACGCGCGACACCTCTTCACGAACCCGCTGTCGACGTTCGATCGGATCGGCCAGCACTTTCGCGACGCGCAATGCGTCCAGCCACGCATCGGCATCGGCCACGTGCACCGGCGCGGGATGGTGGAAGCGATGGCCGTGGGTCTGACGGCCGCTGCGCAGACCCATGATTTCGGCGTCGATCACATCGCTGCCATGCAGCATCACCAGCCAGTGCGCGGGGCGCACGAAGGCGTAGTCGTGATCGGCCCAGCGCATCGGGCGCGGGATCGGCAAGGCTTTCAGCGAGGCCGCGACGATCTCCGGCAGCAACTCGGCCAGCGCCTTGCCCGGCTGCACGGCACGGTAGACGTACCACGCGCCCTTGTCGGTCTCGATCGTTTCCAGCGCGTCGACGTCGACGCCGCAGGAGCCGGCGAAACCCAGCAATGCCTTGGTCGGCTTACCGTCGGCATCCTGCCCGGCCTGCACGGCCGGACCGCGGCGCTCGATGGACTGCTCGGGCTGCATCGCCGCCACGGCGGGAATGTGTACGGCCAGACGGCGCGGCGAACAATAGCGACGGGCTGCGGCGACGTCCGCCGCGATGCCGTGCTGTTCCAGGCCCTTGAGGATGCCCTGGGCGAAAGCCTCGGACAGATCGTCGAGCGCTTTCGGCGGCAGCTCCTCGGTGCCCAGCTCGATCAGCAGCGAACGTGCCTCAGACATGCGCGTTCTCCTTCTGGTTCTGACGCAGCCCCGGGAAACCCAGCTTCTCGCGCTGGGCGACATAGGCCTCGGCCACGGCGCGCGACAGCGTGCGTACGCGCAGGATGTAGCGCTGGCGCTCGGTCACGCTGATGGCGCGGCGCGCGTCCAGCAGGTTGAAGGTGTGGCTGGCCTTCATCACCTGCTCGTAGGCCGGCAACGGCAGGCCGAGCTCGACCAGCTTCTTGGCTTCCGCCTCGCAGGTGTCGAACCAACCCAGCAGCGCCTCGACGTTGGCGTGCTCGAAATTGTAGGTCGACTGCTCGACCTCGTTCTGGTGGAACACGTCGCCGTAGCTGACGGTGCCATGCGGCGCTTCGGTCCACACCAGGTCGTAGACGTTGTCGACGTTCTGCAGGTACATCGCCAGTCGCTCGAGACCGTAGGTGATCTCACCCGTCACCGGCCGACACTCCAGACCGCCGGCCTGCTGGAAGTAGGTGAACTGGGTGACTTCCATGCCGTTGAGCCAGACCTCCCAGCCCTGCCCCCAGGCGCCCAGCGTGGGCGATTCCCAGTTGTCCTCGACCAGACGCAGATCGTGCACCAGCGGATCGATGCCCAGTGCCTCCAGCGAGCCGAAGTACAGATCGACGATGTTCTCCGGGTTCGGCTTCATCACCACCTGGTACTGGTAGTAGTGCTGCAGGCGATTCGGGTTGTCGCCGTAGCGTCCGTCTGTCGGCCGCCGCGAAGGCTGCACATAGGCTGCGGCCCAAGGCTCCGGGCCGAGGGCGCGCAGGAACGTCGCCGGGTGGAAGGTGCCGGCGCCGACCTCGGTATCGAGCGGCTGCAGCAGCACGCAACCCTGGTCGCCCCAGTACTGGCTGAGGCGCTGGATGATCTGTTGGAAGGTTGGCGCAGACATGGTCACGTCGGGCATGGGACAAAGCGCGTTAGTATACCGGTGCTGACTCCGGAGGTACGACGCATGGTCGCCAGCGCGCATTCGCCATCCACGCTAGGCCGACGCGGTCGTCTGGCGCTGGACGAAGTGTTGAACGAACTCGTCCAGGACGGCTACCTGCGCAGCGAGGACGGCGCCCAGGTCCGCATGGGACAGCTCAGCGGCCGCAGCGCCCTTGAGCTGCATCCGCTGGCGATCATCGCCGAGGCCAAGCTGGCCAACCGCAACGACCCCGCCCAGCGACAGTTGGGCATCGAACTGCTGACCGAGTGGCTGGCCGGCAAGTCCGGGCTGGACTACTGCAAGATCGACCCGATGAAGATCGACGCGCCGGCCGTGACCCGCGTGGTCAGCAACGCCTATGCCCTGCGCCATCGCATCCTGCCTATCGAGTCGCACCCCGAATACGCGGTCTTCGCCACCTGCGAGCCGTTCGAGACACGCTGGGCGACGGATCTGGCGCAGATGCTGCGCCGCGAAATCCGTCTGGTGGTGTCCAACCCGCTCGACATCCAGCGCTTTCTCAGCGAGCTGTACGGCGTGCAGCGCTCCATCCAGTTGGCGCATGACGCCAACGGCGAGGGACCGGCCGGCTCGGCGATCCTCAACTTCGAGCAGCTGGTGGATCTGGGCAAGCGCGGCGAGATCGGCGCCGACGACCGCCACGTCGTGCACATCGTCGATTGGCTGTTGCAGTACGCCTTCGAGCAGCGCGCCTCCGACATCCACCTGGAACCGCGCCGCGAAAACGGCCACATGCGCTTCCGCATCGACGGCGTGATGCAGAAGGTGTTCGAGTTGCCGTCGCCGGTCATGACCGCGGTGACCTCGCGCATCAAGATTCTCGGCCGCCTTGACGTGGCCGAGAAGCGCCGCCCGCAGGACGGCCGCATCAAGACGCGCTCGGCCACGGGACGTGAGGTCGAACTGCGTATCTCGACCATGCCGACCGCGTTCGGCGAAAAGGTCGTGGCGCGCATCTTCGACCCGGAGATCGCCTCCAAGGATTTCAGCCAGCTCGGCTTCTCGGCCACCGAGGATGCCGTGTGGCGACAGATGGTCGGCCGGCCCAACGGCATCGTGCTGGTGACCGGCCCGACCGGCTCGGGCAAGACCACCACGCTGTACTCGACACTGAAGCATCTGGCGCGCCCGGAACTCAACGTGTGCACCGTCGAGGACCCGATCGAGATGGTCGCGCCCGAGTTCAACCAGATGCAGGTGCAGCCGGCCATCGATCTCGATTTCGCCGCCGGCGTGCGCACCCTGCTGCGACAGGACCCGGACATCATCATGGTCGGCGAGATCCGCGACCTGGAAACCGCGCAGATGGCAGTGCAGGCCTCGCTGACCGGTCACCTGGTGCTGTCGACGCTACACACCAACGACGCGCCCAGCGCGGTCACGCGTCTGCTCGATCTCGGCGTGCCGCATTACCTGATCCAGTCGACGCTGGCCGGTGTGGTCGCGCAGCGACTGGTGCGCACGCTGTGTCCGCATTGCAAGAAGGAAGGCGTGCAGGATCGCATCGCCTGGGATGCCTTGACGCACGGCTACCAGCTGCCGCTGCCGGCACGCGTCAACGAACCGCAGGGCTGCCTGGAATGCCGCAAGACCGGCTTCCTCGGACGTACCGGCGTGTACGAAATGCTGCGCATGAGTCCACGCCTGCGCAGCATGGTGAGTCCGCAATTGGATCTGCTGCGCTTCGGCGAGGCCGCTCGCAAGGAAGGCATGCAACCGCTGCGCGTCTCCGCCGCCGCGCAGGTCGTGCGCGGTCTGACCACGGTCGAGGAAGTGCTCTCCGTACTGCCGCTGGACGAGATGCGGGAAGACGTCGCTCCCGATAACGACTGATACGACCGATGCGGCTTTGCCCGCATCGAGCGGCGTGCGACACTTTCCGCGAATCTTCAGGGCAGAATCGCACGCATGCGCAAAGTCGACGTTGGAGCAAGCATCGAATGGATCGGGGCGGCCTTCGCGGCCGTGCGCGCCCATCCAGCGGCATTCCTGGTCATGGGTCTGATCTTTACCGTGATTCCGCTGGTCCCGCTGCTCGGCGGCATCGTCATCCTTCTGCTCGGCCCGGCGTTGCTGGCCGGCATGATCTACGCGGCGCGCGAAGCCGACCAGGGACGCACTCCGAAAGTGGGCCACCTGTTCCAGGCCTTCCAGGACGGCGATCGCATCGGTTCGCTGATCGCGCTGTGCCTGCCGGTCTTCGCGGCCTTGCTGCTGATGATCGTCGTCGCCATGCCGATCATCATCGCGATTGCCAACAGCGGGCAGATCGACGCGCAGACCCTTTCCGATCAGGCTGCGCTCGCGGCTGCGCTGCACCCCATCCTGAGCGCCATGGCCGGACGCCTGTTGCTCACGCTGGTACTGATCGTCGTGATCGCCTTCGTGGCCGGCATGCTTACCTTTCTGGCCGCCGCCTGCATCATGCTCGGCCGCGACCCCGCATTCGTCGCGATGCGCAAGAGCTTCGCCGCCTGCGCCCGCAACTTCGGCGCCTACCTCATCACCGTGCTGCTGCTCGGTCTGGGCCTGGGGCTGCTGCGCATCGTGCTCAGTCAGCTGCTGCCGGAGATCCTGGCGGCCGTACTTACCAGCACGCCGTACTACGCCTTGCTCGGCCCGTTGACCTACGCGGCCTATCGTTCGATTTTCGGCGACGATACGTCTGCCCCCGTGAACGAGGCGGCCCCGCCCCCGCCGCCAAGCAGTTCGCATACCCTCGAAGCCTGATCGACCGGTCGGCAACGGACTGTGCGCATAACTCCCATGGCGTCATGCCGCGGATTGACTCGCATGCGTGCGGATGGGCTGCATGAAGCCCTTTGTGTGCGGGCGGAAATCGCCTTCGCCACGCTCAGCGCCGCATGCGACGCATCACCGCATGACGCGAGAGCATCGCGAACAGCATCCCGTAGACGAAGCCGGCAATGTGGCTCCACCAGACCACTTCGCCGAAATCCGGCCCGGCGTAGGTGAACGCCAGTTGCAGCAGCACCCACAGCGCGATCAACAGTGCTGCGGGCACGCGCACGAATTCCATGTACAGGCCCAGCGGCAACACCAGCCCGAGCCGCGCCCGCGGAAACAGCACCAGATAGGCGCCGACCACGGCCGACACCGCGCCGCTGCAGCCGATGATCGGGGCATGCATCCCCGCTAGCGTCAGCGCGCCGACCAGATTGGCCGCCATACCGCCGCTGAGGAACAGCAGCAGAAAACGTCGCGATCCCAGCACGCGCTCGCCTTCCAGGCCGAAAATCACCAGGAACAGCATGTTGCCCAACAAATGCAGCCACGAGATGTGGATGAACAGGGCCGTTAGCAGCCGCACGGCGTCCGGATCCAGCACCCGCTGCCACCACGGCCCCGGTGTCTCGAACAGCAGCGAGGGCACCGTGCCCCAGCGCAATACCCACGCCATCTCGCGGGCGTCCGAACTCAACATGAGCAAGGTGAACATCGCCACGCACAGCACCACCAGCAGCAAGGTCGCCCAGCGACCGCTGCGGTGACGCTTGTCGGGCACGTTCACGAACATCAGTCTGCCCCGCGCCGGTTCAGGGCACGTCCCGCGCCAGGTGCGGGCCCGTATCGTTGAGTGAGCTCAACGCGAACAGGGTCTCCGGCCCGATCACGCCGTCGACCGGAATACCGTACGCCTGCTGCAGCTTGCGTACGCGCTCCTGCATGGCCTGATCGTAGATCAGCGGGCGGTAGCTGGCGCTGCGATCGCCATCGAGCTTGCGCAATTGTCTGCGCACCCAATCCACGGCCTGACCGGTATCGCCCCGCGCCACGCTCGAAGGCATCCAGGCCGGCAGGCGGAACGGCGCCATGAAGCGGCCGCGCCAGACCGTCTCCAATGCAGCGCGCGACACTTCGACCGCACGCCCTCCGACAAACAGCCGCACCTGGTTGTCGCCCACGCCGAGCAGAAGGACCTGGCGCGTACCTGCGGCATCGCTCAGCTCGAGCAGCATCGGGCGATCGAAGCGCTTGAGCTGATCCAGGGTGCCCGTTCCGGCCACACAATCGAAGCCGGGGAACACCACCGCATTGCAACGCAGCGCATCCGCCACCGAGACGTCGGACGAGGTCACCTGCCAACGCGCCAGCAACTCGCTCCACGCCGCCATCTGCGCCGCTTGCGCATCCGGTAGCTGCGCGAGCAGCTTTGCGCCCTGCTCGCGAGCCTGTTTCTGTGTCTTCTCCACCGCGGCCTTCGTCGATACCGGGGGCGTCGGCGTATGCAGCCACCACGCCAGCCCCGCGCCAAGCAGGATCAGCACGAGTGCCGCCCGCCACCACCAGCGATAACGCCGCACCCAGTAGCGTAGATGTCCCGGCAGCACATCGCCTGCCGCGCGTTGCACCAGGCGCTCGCCCACCTGACGCACGCCGGCCTCAGCGCCCAGTTGCAAAGCACGATCGGCGATCGCGTTGACGAGGCGCGGAATGCCGCCCGCGTAGCGATGCAGATTGCGCAGCCCCAGTCGAGTGAACGGCTGATTGACCGCGCCCGCCGTCTCCATGCGATGACGCACGTAGGGTTCCAGATCGGCACTGTCGAGGCGGGTCAACTCCTCGCGCACACCGATGCGCTGCGCCAGCGCACGCAGCGTGCCCGACTGCAACCGGGTTTCCAGACTCGGTCCGGCCAGCAGCAGCACATGAATAAGCTTGTGCGCCGGCGTCTGTAGATTCGTCAGTTGCCGCAACTGCTCGAGCGCGGCATCGGAAAGACCCTGCGCCTCGTCGATCACCAGCAGCACGCGTTGCCCCTGGGCGTAGGTATCCATCAGGAAGGCGCCCAGCGCATCGATCATCAGCTGACCACGCGCGTGCTCGCCGGGTTCCAACGGTACGCGCAACGCATGGCAGACGGTTTCCAGCAACTCGTCGGCACTGACGCCGGTATAGCGGATGCGGGCAATGCGGATATCGGCCTCGGCCAGGCGCTGCAGCAGCAGCCTCGCCATCAATGTCTTGCCGCTGCCGTATTCGCCAGTCAGCAACATGATGCCGCCACTGCCGCTACGAATTTCCATTTCGAGACGCTGAAGCAAAGCGTGCAGACGCGCGGGCAGCCACACGAAGCGCTCGTCGGGCGCGGTGGCGAATGGCGATTCCTTCAGGCCGAAGTGATCCAGATACATGGGGGTACTGTAGCGAAACTGGCGAAGCTTGGATGCCGGCCGCGTCGAAGTGTTCCCGGGGACGTGGCCTGGCGCCTTGCGTGCTCAGCCATCGGGCGGCGTGCAAGGCAAGCCGGACCTTAGGAGCGTCACGGTCCCGTGGGATAGGCGATAGGCAGATTCATTCTTGCCCAGACGTTGCGCCCGTTGGTGCGTGGATGTCAGGAGCAACAAAAAAGCCCCCGACGGTAAGTCGGA
>NZ_JROI01000019.1 GCF_000761445.1 Oleiagrimonas soli
AAATTTCCCTGAAAAAGGGTGTTGACGGAAACGGAAAGCGATGTAGAATGTGCGGCTCCCTCGGACGAAACGTCCTCGAGGGTTTGCGAAGAAAGTTTCGCAAGCGATTGATCTTTGACAGTGTGCGCAGGTGACTTGTGTGGGCGCCTTGCGGAGTTGGAGAAGTCCAACCAATGCAAGCGTCCAAACCTTTAACCTTTGTAATTCAGCGATGAATGCAGAAGTTGGGTTCGGACCTTCAAAAAGATAGATCGGCCTTCGGGTTGATCGAAAACTTCAAGTGAAGAGTTTGATCCTGGCTCAGATTGAACGCTGGCGGCATGCCTAACACATGCAAGTCGAACGGCAGCATGAGAGAGCTTGCTCTCTTGATGGCGAGTGGCGGACGGGTGAGTAAGGCATCGGGATCTACCCTGTCGTGGGGGACAACCTAGGGAAACTTAGGCTAATACCGCATACGTCCTACGGGAGAAAGTGGGGGACCCTTCGGGGCCTCACGCGATTGGATGAACCGATGTTCGATTAGCTAGTTGGTGGGGTAATGGCCTACCAAGGCGACGATCGATAGCTGGTCTGAGAGGATGATCAGCCACACTGGGACTGAGACACGGCCCAGACTCCTACGGGAGGCAGCAGTGGGGAATATTGGACAATGGGCGAAAGCCTGATCCAGCAATGCCGCGTGTGTGAAGAAGGCCCTCGGGTTGTAAAGCACTTTTATCAGGAACGAAATACCACCGGCCAATACCCGGTGGGGCTGACGGTACCTGAGGAATAAGCACCGGCTAACTCCGTGCCAGCAGCCGCGGTAATACGGAGGGTGCAAGCGTTAATCGGAATTACTGGGCGTAAAGCGTGCGTAGGCGGTTCGTTAAGTCTGCTGTGAAAGCCCCGGGCTCAACCTGGGAATGGCAGTGGATACTGGCGAGCTAGAGTGTGGTAGAGGAAGGTGGAATTCCCGGTGTAGCGGTGAAATGCGTAGAGATCGGGAGGAACATCAGTGGCGAAGGCGGCCTTCTGGACCAACACTGACGCTCAGGCACGAAAGCGTGGGGAGCAAACAGGATTAGATACCCTGGTAGTCCACGCCCTAAACGATGCGAACTGGACGTTGGCCACACTTCGGTGGTCAGTGTCGAAGCTAACGCGTTAAGTTCGCCGCCTGGGGAGTACGGTCGCAAGACTGAAACTCAAAGGAATTGACGGGGGCCCGCACAAGCGGTGGAGTATGTGGTTTAATTCGATGCAACGCGAAGAACCTTACCTGGTCTTGACATGTCCGGAACTTGGCAGAAATGCCTTGGTGCCTTCGGGAACCGGAACACAGGTGCTGCATGGCTGTCGTCAGCTCGTGTCGTGAGATGTTGGGTTAAGTCCCGCAACGAGCGCAACCCTTGTCCTTAGTTGCCAGCACGTAATGGTGGGAACTCTAGGGAGACTGCCGGTGACAAACCGGAGGAAGGTGGGGATGACGTCAAGTCATCATGGCCCTTACGACCAGGGCTACACACGTACTACAATGGTCGGTACAGAGGGTTGCCAAGCCGCGAGGTGGAGCCAATCCCACAAAGCCGATCCCAGTCCGGATCGCAGTCTGCAACTCGACTGCGTGAAGTCGGAATCGCTAGTAATCGTGGATCAGCTATGCCACGGTGAATACGTTCCCGGGCCTTGTACACACCGCCCGTCACACCATGGGAGTGGGCTGCTCCAGAAGCCGTTAGTCTAACCTTCGGGAGGACGACGACCACGGAGTGGTTCATGACTGGGGTGAAGTCGTAACAAGGTAGCCGTATCGGAAGGTGCGGCTGGATCACCTCCTTTAGAGAAAGGACGATCCACCCCGCAAGACGCCCACACAAGGCACCTGCATCCAGAAAGTAAGACGAGCCGCCGGATTCCGGCGCGTGCTTGTCGGCACGATCAAACGGGTCTGTAGCTCAGGTGGTTAGAGCGCACCCCTGATAAGGGTGAGGCCGGTGGTTCGAGTCCTCCCAGACCCACCATCTTTTCGGGGCCATAGCTCAGCTGGGAGAGCACCTGCTTTGCAAGCAGGGGGTCGTCGGTTCGATCCCGACTGGCTCCACCAGTTTTTGATTTCTGGATCAGCGCACACAAAAGATTTGAAAACGAGACGGCGTTGAGGCCGTTTTCGTGTTCTTTGACAAAGCGAATCGAGTGACAAGCGTTTTGGATTGCGAAATCCAAGATGTGTCGTTAAGGCAAACGGCGAAACGTCGATTGGGCGTATGACTTCGAGGCGACTTGGGGTTATATGGTCAAGCGACAAAGCGTATACGGTGGATGCCTTGGCGGTCAGAGGCGATGAAGGACGTGGCAGCCTGCGAAAAGTGTCGGGGAGCTGGCAACAAGCTTTGATCCGGCAATGTCCGAATGGGGAAACCCACTGCGTGAGCAGTATCCAGCACTGAATACATAGGTGTCTGGAAGCGAACCCGGAGAACTGAAATATCTAAGTACCCGGAGGAAAAGAAATCAACCGAGATTCCCTGAGTAGCGACGAGCGAACGGGGAGCAGCCCTTAAGCGCCTTATGTTTTAGTTGAACGCTCTGGAAAGTGCGGCCATAGACGGTGATAGCCCGGTAAACGAAAAAGCATTTGGCGTGAAATCGAGTAGGGCGGGGCACGAGAAACCCTGTCTGAACATGGGGGGACCATCCTCCAAGGCTAAATACTACTGACCGACCGATAGTGAACCAGTACCGTGAGGGAAAGGCGAAAAGAACCCCGGAGAGGGGAGTGAAATAGACCCTGAAACCGTATACGTACAAGCAGTGGGAGCCCCTTCGTGGGGTGACTGCGTACCTTTTGTATAATGGGTCAGCGACTTACTGTCAGTGGCAAGCTTAACCATCTAGGGGAGGCGAAGGGAAACCGAGTCTGAATAGGGCGCATAGTCTCTGGCAGTAGACCCGAAACCGAGTGATCTATCCTTGGCCAGGTTGAAGGTGCGGTAACACGCACTGGAGGACCGAACCCACATCCGTTGCAATGGATGGGGATGAGCTGAGGATCGGAGTGAAAGGCTAAACAAACTCGGAGATAGCTGGTTCTCCTCGAAAGCTATTTAGGTAGCGCCTCATGTGAATCTTCCTGGGGGTAGAGCACTGTTATGGCTAGGGGGTCATCGCGACTTACCAAACCATGGCAAACTCCGAATACCAGGACAGACTGCATGGGAGACACACGGCGGGTGCTAACGTCCGTCGTGAAAAGGGAAACAACCCAGACCCGCAGCTAAGGTCCCCAAGTTAGTGCTAAGTGGAAAACGATGTGGGAAGGCACAGACAGCCAGGAGGTTGGCTTAGAAGCAGCCACCCTTTAAAGAAAGCGTAATAGCTCACTGGTCGAGTCGGCCCGCGCGGAAGATTCAACGGGGCTCAAGCACTACACCGAAGCTCGGGGTGCACACTTTGTGTGCGCGGTAGAGGAGCGTTCTGTACGCCTGCGAAGGTGGATCGTAAGGTCTGCTGGAGGTATCAGAAGTGCGAATGCTGACATGAGTAACGATAAGGAGGGTGAAAAGCCCTCCCGCCGAAAGCCCAAGGTTTCCTCGCGCAACGTTCATCGGCGCAGGGTGAGTCGGCCCCTAAGGCGAGGCTGAAAAGCGTAGTCGATGGGAAGCGGGTTAATATTCCCGCACCTTGCCGTAGTGCGATGGGAGGACGGAGAAGGCTAGGTCTACCGGGCGTTGGTTGTCCCGGGGAAAGGCGGTAGGCGGTGTTAGGAGGCAAATCCTTCTTTCACATACGCCGAGCACCGAGACCAGGCTCCAAGTGAGCCGAAGTGACTGATGCCACGCTTCCAGGAAAAGTCCCTAAGCTTCAGCTATGGTGAGACCGTACCGCAAACCGACACAGGTAGGCAGGATGAGAATTCCAAGGCGCTTGAGAGAACTCGGGTGAAGGAACTAGGCAAAATGGTACCGTAACTTCGGGAGAAGGTACGCCCGCCTGCGTGGCTACATGCGTAGCTGAGCGCGGACGGGCCGCAGTAACCTGGCCGCTGCGACTGTTTATCAAAAACATAGCACTGTGCAAACACGAAAGTGGACGTATACGGTGTGACGCCTGCCCGGTGCCGGAAGGTTAATTGATGGGGTCAGCCGCAAGGCGAAGCTCTTGATCGAAGCCCCGGTAAACGGCGGCCGTAACTATAACGGTCCTAAGGTAGCGAAATTCCTTGTCGGGTAAGTTCCGACCTGCACGAATGGCGTAACGACAGCGGCGCTGTCTCCACCCGAGACTCAGTGAAATTGAAATCGCTGTGAAGATGCAGCGTTCCCGCAACAAGACGGAAAGACCCCGTGAACCTTTACTACAGCTTCACACTGAACGTTGAGTTCATCTGTGCAGGATAGGTGGGAGGCTTTGAAGCGCAGGCGCTAGCTTGCGTGGAGCCATCCTTGAAATACCACCCTGATGTGCTTGACGTTCTAACCCAGACCCGTTACCCGGGTCGGGGACCATGTGTGGTGGGTAGTTTGACTGGGGCGGTCTCCTCCTAAAGAGTAACGGAGGAGCACGAAGGTACGCTCAGCGCGGTCGGACATCGCGCACTGTGTGCAAAGGCATAAGCGTGCTTGACTGCGAGATCGACGGATCAAGCAGGTACGAAAGTAGGTCTTAGTGATCCGGTGGTTCTGTATGGAAGGGCCATCGCTCAACGGATAAAAGGTACTCCGGGGATAACAGGCTGATACCGCCCAAGAGTTCATATCGACGGCGGTGTTTGGCACCTCGATGTCGGCTCATCACATCCTGGGGCTGTAGTCGGTCCCAAGGGTATGGCTGTTCGCCATTTAAAGTGGTACGCGAGCTGGGTTCAGAACGTCGTGAGACAGTTCGGTCCCTATCTGTTGTGGGCGTTGGAGATTTGAGGGGGGCTGCTCCTAGTACGAGAGGACCGGAGTGGACGTTCCGCTGGTGTTCGGGTTGTCATGCCCATGGCATTGCCCGGTAGCTACGAACGGAAGTGATAACCGCTGAAAGCATCTAAGCGGGAAGCACGCCCCAAGATGAGATCTCCCGAGACTTCGAGTCTCCTTAAGGACCCAGGTAGACCACCTGGTTGATAGGCGCGGTGTGGAAGTGCAGCAATGCATTGAGCTAACGCGTACTAATGATCCGTGCGGCTTGACCATATAACCCCAAGACGCTTCGTGCGTTCCTTACCGACACATCTAAACGCTTGACACTCGATTCGCCCCTCTGCCGGGCTGGCGCTGACCAAAGCGCTGCCCGCATCCCTTTCCCTGGCGGCCATAGCGGTGTGGTCCCACCCGATCCCATCCCGAACTCGGAAGTGAAACGCACCCGCGCCAATGGTAGTGTGGCAGTTGCCATGCGAGAGTAGGTCACCGCCAGGGACTTACACACCAAAGCCTCCGACTTACCGTCGGGGGCTTTTTTGTTGC
>NZ_JROI01000020.1 GCF_000761445.1 Oleiagrimonas soli
ACCGGCAGGTAGATCCACGGCAGCCGCGGCAGTTCGTAGTGCTGCATGAGGTACATGTTCAACGCCCAGGACAACGCCATGCCCAGCGCGATCCCGAGCGTGGCGATCAGGAAATTCTCGGTGTGGAAATAGCGCAGGATGTTGGCCCGGGTCGCGCCGATGGCCCGACGGATACCGATCTGCCGACGTCGCTGCCTGACCCAGAAACTGCTCAACCCCACGATGCCGAACGCCGTAACGGCCAGCATCACCAGGCACACCAGCACCAGCACCCACACCATCGATCTCGTGGCGGTGAACGCCTTGTCGCGCAGCTGCGTGAAGGTCTGGCCCCGGATCACCGTATGGGGCGCCAGCGCGTACAGTTTTGCCTCGGCCGCGCGCAACACGCGCTGACGATCTTGCGGCGCGCTGCGCACCACATACTGCGTCATCGCCGGATCCGCCCCGAGCGGGAAGAAGGTGGCGTAATACGCATAGCTCTGCCCGATCGTGGCGCTGCCGGGACGAGCGACATCAGCGACAACGCCGATGACGATAAAGTCATGCTCGCCACCGACCCACAGCTGTCGTCCCAATGCCGGTCGACCGGGCCATAGGCGCTGTGCCAGCGCCCGAGTGACGATCACGACATGCCCGCTCGGCATCATGCCGCCGCGAAGCAGGCTGCCGGCATATTCATCGTCATGGAAGAAGCGACCTTCGACGAGCCTCAGACCAAGCACCTGCGGAGCATCCCGGCCGATCATGTAGCGTGCCGCGCCGGGAGTCGCCTTGCTTTCCGCACTGGCCGACACGTTGTCGACGCCCGAGCCGTTCCCGAAAGGGATGGCGGTCACGCCCGCGGCGCCAGTGACGCCCGGAATGCTGCGCAAGGCGGCGAGATTGCGCGGGATGTCGGTGCTGGCCATCCGCGGATCGCTGCCGTCGACGCCGATGACCGTCAGATGGCTTTCATCCACGGCGTTGCGCATGCCGAGCTCGGCGGCGCGATGGCCGATGATGAACACGGCGTTGCAGAACACGGCGCACGCCAGGGCGATTTCCAGCACGATCAGCGCAACGGGAATCTTGTGCTTGCGCAGGCTGGCGAAGATCGGAGCGATATCCATGAAGGCGCCTCTCATACCGATTTCAGTTGCGGCGCAGGAACCACGGCGCAGGCACGCCATGCGGGCAGCAACCCCGCGATGAGGCTGGCAACCAGGGCCACCGCGAAGGTCGCGGCGAACATGGGCAAATCGAGGTAGGCAAGGTGCGCATAGGGCGCGGGCTGGTGCCGAATCACCAGCAGCCCGAACTCGGCGAATGCAAGGCCCAGCACGCCGCCGGCGATACCGACGATGGCCGATTCCACCATGTACTGCGCGAAGATCGTGCGGCGAATGGCGCCCATGGCGCGACGCACGCCGATCTCGCGCGAACGCCACAGGCACTTGGCCAGCAGCAGTCCCACGGTATTGACGATGCAGATCAGCAGGAACCCGAAAGCCAGATTGGTCTGCAGCCGCAAGTCGTCGGGCACCACCTTCTGACGATCGAGAAATCCCGTCAGGCTGAACAGCCAGACCTCGGGATGATGCAGCCGCCCCAGGGCGATCTGCTGCTGCACATAATGCGAAAGGAACCGCTTGTAGGCACGTGCGCCGGATACCTGCGCGAATTCCACCCACAGGTTGACCCAGGCGCACGGCGCGGTTTCCAGATGCGCCACGTTGCCCGGTGCCCAGCAACTGTAGCCGGCCGGTTTCATGCCATCGGCGCGTGCCGACTGCAAGGGCAGATACACGGCGTCGCCATCGCCATAGGCGTCCTCGCCGAAAGTCAGTGCGTAGAAGCGCGGCTGCGGCGCCCACGGCTTCAGCACGCCGAGGATGCGATAGTCGTGATCGTTGACGCGCAGCATCTTGCCGACGCTGTTGCCGCCGCCGAACAGCCGGTCGTTGAGGGCGCTGGATATGACCACGACGCGAGCCTGATTCTCCGCATCCTGTGTACTCCAGCCACCGCCGTACGCGAACGGCGCGCCGAACATGGCGAAAAACTCCGGCGTGGTCATGACGCCCTGGCCATAGAAGGAATGCGCTCCCGGCTGCGTCGGATCGATCTTGGCCTTGGTCGATGCCGTCACCGCCTGCCGACGGGCCTTGTGCGCATGCAGCAGACTCATCGCATCCGTGTAGGACATCAGATTGCCCCACCACCGCGGCATGCCGTCGGCGGGCGTCGCATTTTCGGCCGGCCACGGATTGACGACGGGCGTAAACAGACGTGCGCTGCGGGTGGGAAGCGGGTCGCCCGAGAGCAACTTCAGCACGGTCAGCATCGTGATCGAAGCACCGATCCCCAGCCCCAACGTCAACACCATCAGCGCAGTGAGCGCCCGATTGCGCCTGAAGCTGCGGACAGCCAATTGGAGATAGTAGAAAAACATCGTCCGAATCCTTGGCGTTACACCGAGCGCGTCGCCACCACCGGCGGCAC
>NZ_JROI01000021.1 GCF_000761445.1 Oleiagrimonas soli
ATCCGGCCGAATTCTTCGCCGTCGCCAGCGAACACTTCTTCGAAGATCCGGCTAACCTGCGACGTAACTTGCCGGAAGTCTATCGGCAACTCGAACTGTTCTATCAGCAGCACCCATACTAAACGATGCGGATACGGTCATCGCAATCCAGACGAAACATAGAGCCTGACCTCGACGACCTGCCGAACATTCCGGTATTTCAATGCCGGACAGTGAAAAGTGCTGGGCTTCACTCCGCTGCATCACGCGGGACTGCCATCAGAAAACTTGCGCCGGGACACTATATAGCTCCCGTGCCCCGACGCTTGCATCAACACAGGATGCTCGATCTCAATACTCGGCCACCGACACGCGCATTTCGAGCCAACTCACTGCGTAGCCATGGCGTACCCGAGAACACCTTCTCTAGTATAGCCCTCGCAGGTCGAACTGGTACTGACCAGATGATGCGAACCAGTATAACAACGGTATAGAGGAACCAGATTCGAAGCGGCACTGGCACTCCCATACGCATAGCCCACGAGTCCAAGATAAGTCTGGCTTTCGCAATTCGAGGACGGCGAGACAAAATAATCCGTGCTACCGGCAACACAACTGTACAAAGGTGTATTAGCGCCTGATTGCGGGGTCTCATAGAGGTACCCCAGAGTTTTGTCGAGCTTAAAAATGCTGGTATCAACGTAGCCGGTAGTCACCTCATACGTCGAGCCATAGGCATAACGTTCCAGAGCAAGCTTGGACGAATTCGGCGTCCAGATCGACCAGGCGATTTTCCAGTGCGATGTGCCTCCGGACTGCCCGCGTTGCGAAGAGGTCGAGTTCCAGGCCGGCCTCGGCAACGAGGTCGATACATACAACTCAATCTGAGGATAGCCGCCGGCATTTACATTGCCGTAAATGTCATGAAGGAAACTGGCAAGGAAGTTGCTCTCGGCACCAGTGAGACTTGTATCAATCGTGGACACCTGCTCCCACGAGGTCGTTCCAGTAAGTAGTGAACTGTTGGGAATACGGTAGACCACAACCCCAATCTGGCCACGCTCGGTCACACCACCAACCGTAGAAGGTGGCCTCGTCGACGTATCAAATGCCGCGTACCAATAACCTGTTTTGTAGTCGTAACCAGCATCGCCCCACGTGGGCGAGTGATAACTGGACTGCCCCATCGTGCCGACTTCATCCAGACCGTTTTCAGTAATCTCGCCCGTAACTGTAAAGTACACACCATCTGTGGATGTGGCCTTGTAATGATGGGCTCCGTGCTCGTAAAGCAACCAGATACCCGCTTTGCCATCGTGGTTATAAGCGGCAGGCTGTCCCATGCCGTAGGCATTGTTCTGTGCATCCTGCGACGTGTACATGATGACGGGCTGTGGATACTTCACCCATGAAACACCATCATTGGAAAATGCAACACCGATGCTATTGAGAGTTCCCGATGACTGACTCGTGCCGACGTAGTACATCGCATATGTATAGTTGAGGCCGTTACCGAAAGGATTCGTGAAGACGCCTTCGACCACTCTCGGATTGCATGTGAAAGCCGAATCCCAGGCTGCGGGCGTTTCCGCCAGCACCGTCTTGGGTCCTTGCACAATCGTCTGCGTACTGACGTCAATCGCTACGTACTGGATCGTGTCGGTATATTGCGAGGGATTATTCGGATTGATGGCCTGAGCGCACCACCAGAATTTTTGCACGCCGTTGCTCTCGATCACCGATGGCGAATAGTTGTAGACATTCGAAAGGCCAACAACCTGGCCACCGTACGTGGTCTTCCCGAAGGCGACGCCCGTCAAAACAGCAAAAGCGCAAATTGCCCAGAACAAACTCCTGATCGCACTATTCATCCTTGTACTTCTCCTTTGCAACCGTGACTACGCATGTCGAAAGCACACGCCTCATCCATAGTATGAAGTTTTATCACAGCCATAGAAACTGAAGTGATCCCATTTCGACCTTTCCAGCAGAGTATTCGACGGACTCATAGGTACGACGTTGATGAGCGCCGTCACCCTTCCCTGGCTCGATCACACACTGGATGTGATGTTCGAATAGAAGGTTGTACGTTCACCATACCCTGCACAATGGCGCTTATCACACTGGTCAGGGCTATCCATCTGTCTTGCCCTGCTGAGCACAAGCAAGGGCTTCACGCAGATTCTGCTAGGCGTACTTTGACTTGATGTCTACGTCATCGCCAAGGCGCAAAAAGCTCTACATGCTCAACGGCGACGCCAACGGCTTCCCGCCGCTGCACCGTCGCATGGACCGCCGCGTGTGGA
>NZ_JROI01000022.1 GCF_000761445.1 Oleiagrimonas soli
CTTACTCGAAGATCTTGGCGACGACGCCGGCGCCGACGGTGCGACCGCCTTCGCGGATCGCGAAACGCAGACCGTCATCCATCGCGATCGGCGCGATCAGCGTCACCACCATCTTCACGTTGTCGCCAGGCATCACCATCTCGACGCCTTCCGGCAGCTCGCACGCACCCGTCACGTCCGTCGTACGGAAGTAGAACTGCGGGCGGTAGCCCTTGAAGAACGGCGTGTGACGACCACCCTCGTCCTTCGACAGCACGTACACTTCCGCCTCGAACTTCGTGTGCGGCGTGATCGAACCCGGCTTCGCCAGCACCTGACCGCGCTCCACTTCGTCGCGCTTGGTGCCGCGCAGCAGCAGGCCCACGTTGTCGCCCGCCTGGCCCTGATCCAGCAGCTTGCGGAACATTTCAACGCCCGTCACCGTCGTCTTCGTGGTCGGACGGATGCCGACGATCTCGACTTCCTCGCCCACCTTGATGACGCCGCGCTCGATGCGACCCGTAACCACCGTGCCGCGACCGGAGATCGAGAACACGTCCTCGACCGGCATCAGGAACGGCTTGTCGATGTCACGCTCCGGCTCCGGAATCCACGTGTCCAGCGCCTCGACCAGCTTCTCGATCGACGGCACGCCGATGTCGGACGTGTCGCC